>CAVXYO010000006.1:0-413019 GCA_963766105.1 uncultured Solirubrobacteraceae bacterium | reverse complement strand
CTCCCAGAAGCGCCTGCCGGACACCGGGATGCGCTCTAACGACATGCAGTGGGACTTCTGGACGCTGTCGCCGGAGAGCGCGCACCAGGTGACGATCCTGATGTCCGATCGCGGCACGCCGAAGACCTACCGCCACATGCACGGCTTCGGCTCGCACACGTTCAGCTGGATGAACGCGGGCGGCGAGAAGTTCTGGGTCAAGTACCACCTCCTCACCGACCAGGGGATCGAGAACTTCACCCAGTCCGAGGCCGACGCGATGAGCGCCGAGGACCCGGACTTCCACCGCCGCGACCTGCGCACCGCGATCGACAGTGGCGACGCTCCGGTCTGGACGATGCAGGTGCAGGTGATGCCGTTCGCCGAGGCGGCGGACTACCGCTTCAACCCGTTCGACCTGACCAAGGTCTGGCCGCACTCGGACTACCCGCTGATGGAGGTCGGCCGGATGGTGCTCGACCGCAACCCGGAGAACTTCTTCGCCGAGGTCGAGCAGGCCGGCTTCTCCCCCGCCACCTCGTCCCCGGGATCGGCCTGAGCCCGGACAAGATGCTGATGGGCCGGATCTTCTCCTACCACGACACCCATCTGCACCGGATCGGCGCCAACTACGAGCAGCTGCCGATCAACGCCCCCAAGTCGGAGGTGCACTCCTACAACAAGGACGGGCACATGACCTACCGCCACGCCGGCGCCAGCCCGTCTACGCACCGAACTCCCACGGCGGCCCGATGGCCGACCCGATCGCGGCCGCCGATGTGTCCTGGTCGGTCGAGGGCGCCGAGATCGGCCGCTACGCCAACGCCAAGCACGCCGACGACGACGACTTCTCCCAGCCGGGGACGATGTACCGCGAGGTCATGAGCGACATGGACCGCGACCACCTGGTCGACAACATCGTCGGCCACGCGAGCGACGAGGTCGCCACCGAGACGCAGGAGCGCGTCGTCGCCTACTGGGGCGCGGTCGACGCCGACCTCGGCGCGCGCGTCGCCGCGGGCTCGGCATCAACCGCGCGAGGGCCGCTTCACCCGCTCGCGCGACATCGTCGCCGAGCACGCCAACCGCGCCTGACGCGCCGCGGCGGTCAGAGCGGCGCCTTCGGGAGGTCGATCGGCAGCACCTTGTCCTGAACGCTGGTGAACCCGGGATCGGCCCCGCACGATCGGGTCGAGTGCCCTCCCGGACTTGATGACGAACGATTGGGCCTTGCCTGACTTGGCGGCACCGAACAGCTCACGCGCGAGCGCCTGATTGCGGCGTCGCTCGAGCGCTGTGACCCCCGACTTGGAGATCTCGACCAGCTTTGCGTAGTACCACGTGGGTGAGGCCTGACGCACCTTCTCGGCGACGTGCTGGGCCAGTTCGCCGCCGGTCAGGGTGACCGGCTGGTACGTGGTGTAGCCGAGCTTGGTGCGCTCGCCCCCCTTGATCTCGGCGAAGATGTAAAACACCTCGCCGGTCTCGTGATCCTCGACCACGTACACGCGGTCGAGGATCGGCACCTCCTCGGTCCGGCGCGCGACGTCGATCACCTCGTGCACCTTGTACTGCGAGTAGATGAGCCCGTCGGCGACGTACTCACCCGTGGTCTCCTTGGCGGCGTTGAGCAGGTTGACGATCTGCTGGCGAGCTTCCCCGTAGCGATATGTCCCGTCCTCGAGCCGGGCGAGGATCTCGTTGCGGAGCTGCTGCGCCGTCCGTTTGTTGCGCGCCGCGAGCAGCGGCAGGTAGTCATCGAGCTGGGTGTACTCCTTCGAGCGCTGAAGCTTGCTGGCCCCTCGCGGTGCCCGGGCCCCGCGCCCGGTCCGCATGCCGCCACCGCCTTGACCGCCGCTGCGGGCCGCTGACTGGTCGGCGAGCCTGAGCAGGTGACCCGTGTCGGTCATGCCCGCCTCGAGGTTCGGGAGACGCTCCACGACATTGGTGCTGAGCTCCCCGGCGTCGATCCCGATCTGCGTCAGCTTGTCCTTGGCGGACTGCCAGCCGTGCGTGGCGGCCCCAGCGCGGTCGATCGCTCGAACTCGGCGTTCAGCTTCGCGGTCGCCCCGTAGGTCGCCCAGAGCTCCTCGAGCGATCGGCCGGAATCCTCGGCCCGGAGGACCTGCACCGTCCGCTGGGTCGGCTCGATCACCTTGGGACCGAGGTTCTTGCGCGGAGTCAGAAGTTGCATGAGCAGTCCGAGCACCTTGCCGGCGGTCGGGTTCACCTTGCCGACCACCTCTTCGACGCCGATGCTGCCGACGTAGACGCCGACCTCGTAGACGAGCCCGGCGAACCCTGCTTCGACCAGCGTGGGCAAGAAGCCGATCGCGATGAAGGTCGCCTGGGCGATGTAGATCGACCCGACCGTGCTGCGATGCACCTGCATGATCCGGGCGTCGCCGAGCCAGCGCTGCGCCACCCCGGGGCGAATCTTGAAGAGGAACGGCTTGAGCGCGTCGAACTCGACGTAAAGGGTCAGCGTCGCCGGGTCGATGTCGATCACCTTGATCGCGCCGAAGCGCGGGTGTTCCCCCAGCGATCCGCCGATCCGGATGATCCCCTGCTCCAGGACGCGGGCGCCGCCGGTGGTGTCGACGCTCGTCTGGGCCATCGCAAGCAGCGTCGCGAGCACGCGGATCGTTCCGGCGTCCCCGAGCAGCTGGCCCAGCCGCGTGAGTTCCGCGTCCGCGAGGCGCCCGGTCACCGTCGCGATCTCGACCCACTTCGTCTGGATCTCGAGCGTCTGGTTGAGATCGACGAGCTGGAACGGCTGGTCGCTGCTGAGCAGGAGGATGTCCAGATGGGCCTTGGACCAGGCGAAGATCGCAGCGGCCTTGTCGGGGTTGGCCATGACCCGGTGCTCGACGTCCGAGCCGTATCCACCCGTGTTCCTCTGCAGCGGCGCCAGGAAGAACCCCAGCTCGTCCGGAGAGAACCCGACCCGATTCGCCGGCAGCGACAGTTCGCGGTTGGCCACGACGAGCAGTTGCATGCAGACCGCGACGTAGAGCTCGGGCACGAACGGGCGGGTGTCCCCCGGCCTGGTCACCGTGCCCCAGCTCCTCGTCTCGCGCTGAGGCGTCAGGCGGTCGCGGAGGAACTTCAGGATCTGAAAGAGCGGCAGCGGGTCTCGCCGCGGCAGGCCGGCCAGGTAGTCGCCGAAACCGTCGAACGCCGTGTCGAAGGCGGCGCGATGTCCCCGCTCGTTGTACTTGGTCGCCGAATTCCATGCCGCCGACACGCGGTCGAACCGGCTGGCGAACCAGGAGCGGAACGTGTCACCCGGATACGGATCGAAGTCGCGGAGCGCCTCGTCCGAGGCGGCGGCCGAGCCCGAGGTCGCGAGGTAGGCGGCGCGGAGCGTGTCGAGGATCGACGAGCTCTTGCGCCGGCGCTCCCGCTGCGCCTCGACGAACACCGCGATCCGCGATCGCGCGGTGACGCTGAGCGCGTCGAAACGCGGTTTGAGAGAAGTGACGTCGGTGCGCTTGGTCGTCCCGTCCAGCGCCGCGGCCCATTCGCGGAACAGGTCGCGCCGGACGACCGGCACCTTGACGGTCCGCTCCATCAGCTCCACGAAGACCTGATCGGAGCGATAGAAATGGACGGCGTTGGCGTTGGCCGCGTACCTCGCGTAGAGCTCGAGATAGACCGTCATCAGCGCGACCAGCGTGTCCGCCGTCCTCACCGAGACGATCAGCCCGATGGCGGCGTCGTACTCGCTCTTGAACAGGTGCTGATACTTGTGGTCGAAGTCGAGCTGGTCGCCGATCTCCTCGGTCGCGCGGCTGAACGCGCGGGTGATCACCGCCCGGAATCGGTCCGCCGTGTCGGTGTTCGCGGTCATCGGGTGGCCTCTTCGGCCCGCCGGCCCTACAGGTTGCCCACATCGATCGACGGGCTGGCGTTGAGCCCCGCCACGATCGTCTGCTTCTCGAAGTCGGGGTCGCCGCGCTCGCCGTTGAGGAGGCGCCCGGCGCGGCGCAGGTTGTCGATCTGCTGCTTGGCAGCCTCGGTGGCGAGCTTGACCGTATCGAGCTCCCGCTGCTTCTCCTTGTAGATCTCGACGATGCTGTTCTCGTCGACCATCGTCTCGATGAACAGCGAGTGGGTCGGCACGACGATCTCGTCTCCGTTGCGCAACGGTGAGGCCAGGAGGCGTTCCAGCCAGACCTTGAGCTCGGGCACCATCGCCTCGAACTCGGCGGCCGGCAGCGTGTCGTGCAACCGGCAGACGTAGGCGCTGTACTCCTCGAGGCTCACGTTGCTCAGCTGATCGGGGTCCATCGCGCCGAACGCGCTGTCGACGTACGGCGCGGCCATGAATTCGGTCAGCGCGTTGTGCTGCTTGAGCGGGAACACGAAGTAGTTGCCCATGAAGGTCGGCTTGTCGATGTCGGCGACTTCGACGAGCGGAACGGTGTTCAGGGACTGCCCATCTGGCGCGTGCTTGAGCGTGCCGCGCATGAACGCCGTGTGCCTCTCCGTCCCCGGCTCGCGGAAGCTCTGGAAGATGTCCTCGTCCGGCTCGATCTTCACGGAGTACGTGCGCGTCTCGAGCTCAAGGACCGGCACCTCGACCTTGTAGAGCCGGAGGTAGCGCTGGTCGGGCGGCTCCATGCTCCACTTCGCGTGCATGTAGTAGGTGATGTTGCTGCAGATGTGCGCAAGCAGGCGCTCGACGCGCGTCTCGTTGTCGAGCCTCGTCTGCAGCGTCTTGTTGTACTCGTCCGTGAGCGTGTGGAGGTTCGAGAGCTCCTCGCGCAGCGCGACGGCGGCCTTCTCCGCCTTCTGCACGGCGTACTGGTGCGCGTCCTGCGCCGCGAGCTCGCGGGCCTTGGCCGCCTCTGGGTCCTGGCCGCTGCCGCCGAAGAAGTCCCAGATGTCGTGGGCGCCGCCGTCGGTGCGTTCGGCGTGCTCCTCGTCGATCCGCTCGGTGATCGACGTCTCCACCGCCTTGTACCGGTTGTCGGCCTCGACGCTCGCCGAGGAGAACTCGATGCGCAACGTGTCAACGAGGCTGCGCTGCTGGCGCAGGTTCTTGCGCAGCTCGCGCAGGGCGAAGTCGTCGCCGACGCTGTTGTTGGCCAGGTACAGCAGCGTGGGCCGGAAGCTGTCGTCGAGGAGGTAGCGATTGATGATCCAGTCGTGGGCGATGACCCACGCCTCGGTGATCTGGTTCGGCAGTGGCATCTCCTGGGCGACGAGGATCGCGGGCATCACGCGGTACACCTGCTCCGACGCGCAGAAGCACTTCTGAAGCTCGTAGAAGAGATACGTCAGCGACTGCGTGTCGCTCGGATTGATGACCACTCCCGACTCGGTGTACTCCTGCGAGAAGTCGGACTCCGTGACCACCTCGTGGTTCGTCTCCATCGCGATCGTCCTGGCGGCCTTCTGCGTCATCTCGCGGATGTCCTTGCGGTTCTGCGCCGATTCGCCGATCGCCTCCAGGCCGAAGCTCGTCGTTCCCTTCCCAGCGCTGATGCCGATGTCGTAGTCGCCCTCCGCGCTGATCGCGAACGTCGTCTTCGTTTGCGCCTTCTGCATGATCTCGGCCTCGACCCTGGCCGTCTGGGTGCTGTCGGTGTTGAGCGTCTGGTTGTTCTTGCGCGCTTCCTTGTGCGTGCGCTTCTCGTTGCGGTTCACCTTCACCGCGTACTTGCGTTCCTCCTTGGGAGCGAGCGGGATCGAGCTCACGAGCGCTCCCGCCTGGTACTTCGTCGGGACCAGCGCCTCGCGATAGGTGACCACCAGACCGAAGTTGACGCTGTGGTAGTCCTTGTCGGCGGCGAAGACCGTGAACTCGTAGCTCCCATTGAGCCTGGAGCGCAGGTCGCGCAGCGTCTTGTGGAGCGTGTAGTAGTCGTCGTGACGGACCGTGTCGATCAGTCGATCGCCCTGCTCGGTGAGGCTCTGGATGACGCGTAGGTCCGACACGGTCGTCCCCGGCCGCATGCTGATCGCCACCGCGAGGCTGCTCAGCTGATCGCGCATCGCGAAGCCCAGCTCGTTGAATTCCTCCTTGGTGATGTCGAAGAACCGCGCTACGACCGGCGGAACCTCCACGGGCGTCAGCTGCGTGTGCGTGTCACCGATCAGGAGACCGTTGCGGAGCACGTCGCTCATCACCGACTCGATCCCGAATCGCTGCTTGGCGATCGAGTTGGCTGTGTACGCGAGGTTCGGGATCCGCTCGTCGAGCAGTTGCTTCCAGACGTGATCGAACGCGATCTGAAGCGTGTCGAAGTCGATGAAGGCGGTGTTCTCCGCCGGCCCTTTCTGCAGCGAGAACGCCTTGACCGCGGCGTCGATGGCCGCCGGGCCCGGCCGCACGACCCCGGTGGGGGACTGCAGCACCTCGTCGGCCGACGGCATCTCGTCCACGATGCGCGCCAAGCGGCGCGCGATGTCGGCATCGGTCAGCGGATCCGGCGACGACGTCGTACCGGCGCCGGCGGGTCCGGTCGGGCCGACCGAGACCGCTTGCGGGTCCAACCCGGTGTGCACGCGGGCGCGCGACTGGTCCGCGCTCGGCTGGGACGTAAACCTGGCGATCGGGTTGTCACGAACCAGCAGCGCGCCCGTGGCCGTCTCGCCCCGGCCGAACAGGATGCCCTCGAGCTCGCTCTCCGGGATCTCGACGAACTCGCCTTGCGCGTTGTCGAAGTACTGATGCAGCCGCTGTCGCTCGGCCGGTGTCAGATACAAGCTGACCGGGATCCCTGCGCCGCCGGGATCTCCCACGGCGTCGTTGACCTTCGCGATCCCGTTCGTGAACGTGGAGTGGTTCTGCTCCTGGATGTTGTCGCCGTCCTGCAGCACGACGCCGCGAATCGGCACGGCGCTGAAGTCGGTGGCGATGGTCTTCACGAACGTGTCGCGGAACTGCTTGCGGTCGGCCATCTCGGCCGTCGCGCGAGCACCGTGGTAGCCGGCGACGCCGGCATTGAACTCACGCTCGCTCTCGCGCTGCGCGACGTAGCGGCTGACGCGCTCCAGCGTGCTATCAGGACTGCCTGCCCCACCCTGTCTCAAAGGGATCCCACGCTCCGCGAGCAGGGCGGCCTCCAACAGGATGATCGCCACCTCCTCGCTCCCGGCGTTCCAGCGCACGTTTCGGGAGACGTAGAGCACACGCTTCTCGAGCTCGACCCCCGGCCCTTCAGGTGCGAGCACCACCAGGACCAGATCGGGCCGCTGCTCGTCGGTGCCGCGCACGTTGAAGTCGCGCGGCGAGAACTCGACCCGGAAGCCGCCGAGCTCGTCGGTGAACGCCGAGGCGACGCGCGCAGACGCTGATGCATAGAGCCTCGCGACATCATCCGGTGTCTCCGCGGCGGGGCCGTCCGGGCCTTGCGCGACCTCGGGGTCCGGCCACTCGTCGACGTCGAAGAACTCGACCACGAGGTTCGTGACGCCTTCGTACGTTTCCCTGCACAAGACCTTGCCGGCGAAGCAGGCGGTTGCGACCTGCGCATTGGTGGTCGGGCTCATCGTTTGATCCCTTCGCGTCGCGATGTCGTCACCAGCGGGCAGCCAGGGACGAACGAGAATCGCGCGGGGAGAGACAAGCTCTGCGACACAGAACGCGGCCCAGCTCACAACGAGGCCACTCGCGCCGCGACGCTACTCCTCATAGATGAGAGCTTCCGGAGGTCCCTGCTGGGGATGGGCCAGGGAGGATTCGAACCTCCGCGCGACGGATTATGAGTCCGCTGCTCTAACCGCTGAGCTACTGGCCCTCGTGGAACGAGGTCCAAGCCTAATCGCGTTCTTACGCTTCTCTGACGGAGCGGCGGTTGACTGGCTCTCATGTCCATCTCCGCAAAGCGCAAGCTCGCGGTCGGTGCGGCCGGTCTCGCGGTGCTGGCGGGAGGCGGGGGCGCGTATGCCGCCGGTTCCTCTCCTTCCAGCCCCACTGCAGCGAAGCCGGCCGACCGCGCCGCGGAGCAGAAAGCCTTCCTCGATGATGTCGCCAAGCGGCTGAACGTCACACGCGATCAGCTCGACGCCGCCGTCAAGGGCGCCGCGGAGGCTCGGATCGACGCGGCCGTGGCCGCCGGCAAGCTCACCAAGGAGCAGGGCGACGAGGCGAAGAAGCGCATCGCGAGCGGCGACTTCGGCCCGGGCCTCGGCTTCGGTGGCGGCCCCGGCGTGGCGGCGGCCCGCGCGGCGGCGGCCCGGGCTTCGGTCACGGCGGCCCCGGCTTCCACGTCGGCTTCGGGCTCGACGCGCGCGGCGACCTATCTCGGTCTGAGCGAGGACGCGCTGCGCACGCAGCTGCAGAGCGGGAAGTCGCTCGCCGACGTCGCGAAGGCGCAGAACAAGGACGTCGCCGGTCTGAAGGCGGCCATGAAAGCCGCAATCACCAAGCAGCTCGACCAGGCGGTCACGGACAAGCGGCTGACCGCGGACGAGCGGACGAAGATCCTGGCCGACGTCGACAGCCGGCTCGACGACCTGATCGCCGGCAAGGCGCCGAAGCGGCCCGACGGGCCTAAGTTCCGCTGGCGCTAGCCAACACTCGACGAGCGAGCGCCGGGGTGGGCGCGAGCACGAGCGTGACGGTGTCGCCGTGGGCCTCCACGGTGGCACCGTCGACACGCACGCGCGGCCCGGAACTCGCGCGCGTCGCGCGCCGTGTCCCAGCGCCAGCGCATGACCAGCACGTCGCTGTCGCGGCACGGCGGCGCGCCGCACTCCCCGCGCTGCCAGAGCTCGTAGCGGTCCCCGCCCCAGCCGGCGGCGGCCTCGTCGTCGCCGCCCAGCAGCTCGCGCGTCTGCCATTCGCCCCAGGTGCCGGCGGCGGTCCGCCGCCAGTCGTCGTGGAGCCCGGTCTCGAAGCGGACCGGCAGCGGCTTCTCGACCGCCACCCACTTCTCCGGGTGCATGACCTGCTCGGTGCTGTCGGGCACGCGCACGCGGTCGGCGAGGTCGACGAGCTTCCACGTACCGCCGCCCGTGCGGCGCAGCGACTGGATGAACTGCGCGCCGCCGAGGTAGGGCCAGATCAGCTGGTCCTGGAGGAACTTCGGCAGGTCCGGACCGGTCTGGAAGCGCGGAGCCGAGCAGCCCGCCGAGCGCCTTCTCGGCCCCGATGTAGCGCACGCAGGTAGTCCTGCATCACGGCGGTCGCCGTCCCCTCGACGAGCGCCAGGCGGGCCAGCGCGGCGTCGTCGCTCTCCCCCTCGCCGAGGTCGAGTCCGAAGCGCTGGTCCTCGAGCGCGTGGGTCAGCTCGTGTGACAGAACCATTTCGCTCAGCGCGTCCGGTGTCGTCCCGGAGACAATCCTGAGCCGCTTCGAGCGCGGGTCGTAGTAGCCCGCGACGCCCTCGCCGAAGACCGAGGCCGAGATCGAGCGCAGGTCGACGCCGGGATCGATCAGCCCGAGCAGCTTGAGCACCTCCTCGTCGGCCTTGCGGCGCGCCTCGGGGTAGGAGCGGTCGAGGTCCTCGAGCCCTTCGCGGCGCGCCTGTGCAGGGGAAACGGTCTGCGGGACGGGGCGCGAGTCGAACCGCAGGCCGCGCAGCGCCTCCACCCGCGCGGCGATCGTCGAGACCGGCACGGCACGTGCCACGCGGCGCTCGGGCGACGGCTCGCCCTCCAGCACGAGCAGCACGAGCAGCCCTGCAAGCAAGATCCCGATGGCGGCCCAAACCTCGCGCATTCGGCCAAAAGCGTAGGCCCCTGTCGATCACAGCAAGATCCCGGACTGCGCTGCGTTGGAGTGCTCAGTAGGCTAGTTCGAGCGTTGGCGGGCCCCGATGGTGAGGAAATGAGCGCCGGTACCGGTGAGGAGACTGTTCCCCTGCTTCGGGCACGGCTCGAACGCACGGAGCAACAAGCAGCGTCCCGTCAGCGCCAGCTGGAGCGCTACGCCGCCGACCTCCGAGAGGTCTTCAAGCAGGAGCGCGCCCGCGCGCAGGAGCTGCGGCGGTCCTACCGAGCGACCGTTCGGGCGCTGTCGAACGCCGTCGAGGCCCGCGATGCGTATACCGGCAAGCATGCCGAACGCGTCACCGCCTACGGGATGGAGCTCGCCCGCGCCGTCGGGATCTCGCTCGAGGAGTCGCCGCAGATCGAGTTCGGCTTCCTCCTGCACGACATCGGCAAGGTCGCGGTGCCGGACGCGATCCTGTTCAAGACCAGCCGCCTTACGGATGAGGAGTACACGCTGATCGCCCAGCACCCAGTGGTCGGAGCAGAGATCCTTCGCGACGTGGACTTCCTCGGAGAGGGCAAGCTCGTCGTGCGCCACCACCATGAGCGGTGGGACGGCACCGGCTACCCGGACGGCCTCGCCGGCGAGGAGATCCCGCTCGCGGCCCGCGTCTTCTCGGTCGCCGACACGCTCGACGCGCTCACCACGGACCGCCCGTACCGCCCCGCGTCGACCTGGTCGCACGCGCGCGAGGAGATCCAGCGCGTGTCCGGCACGCAGTTCGATCCCGCCGTGGTCGAGGCGTTCAACGCGATCCCCGACGAACGAGTTCGAGCGCCTCCGAGCGGGGGCGATGTGACGCGGACGATCCTGATCGTCGACGACGACCCGATGATCCGCAAGCTGATCGCGACCACGCTCGAGGACATCTCGGGCTACCGGTTGCAGGAGGCGGGCGACGGCCTGGAAGCGCTCGAGCGCGCCGTGACCGCGCGGCCGGAGATCGTGTTCCTGGACGTCGACATGCCGCGGCTGAACGGGATCGAGACCTGCCGGCGTCTGCGCTCTGACCCGGCGACGGCGGGCGCGACGATCGTGATGCTGACCGGCGACTCGGGCGACGTCGTGGAGCGCGGCGCTCAGGACGCCGGCGCGGACCTCTTTCTCACCAAGCCGTTCTCGCCGCTGCACCTGCTGCGGCTCGTCGACCGGATCGGCGCGACGCGCTGAGCCGCCGCGCCCGGATCTCCGGGTACTCGCGGCGGGTCTTGGAGGCGAGGTGCTCGGCGATCGCCTGGGCGAAGTCGGTCTCGTGCTCGAGCGACGCGACCAGCAGGTGCTCGAGCGTGCGGACCTCGCGCGGGGTCGCGCGCCGCATCCGCTTGGCGCCGGTGAACGCGTCCCAGGAGCGCGCGAACGCCAGCAGCGTCACGCGGCCGCCGTTGCGGTGCGCGGCGAGCATCGGGCAGATGCCGCCCTTGCCGTCGGTGTAGGCGCCGCAGACGATCGGGTTCTCGCGGATCCCGTGCAGCATCGCGGCGCGGGTGGCCGCCGGGAGAGACCGGATGGCGCGCTCGAGCGCGGTGATAGGGTCGCGCACGCCGCCGACCGTACGCCGCGGACCGGCGACCGACAACGGCTGGGAGGACGCTTGCAGCTCGGACTGCACATCGGATACTGGGGTCTCGGGCTGACCGCGCCGCAGCAGCTCGAGCTCGTGCTGGAGGCCGAGCGGCTCGGCTACGACTCGGTCTGGACGGCCGAGGCCTACGGCTCCGACGCGGCGACGATCCTCGCGTGGCTGGCGCAGGCGACGACGAAGATCAAGCTCGGCTCGGCGATCTTCCAGATGCCCGGGCGCAGCGCCGCGATGACGGCGATGACCGCGGCGACGATCGACCAGCTCTCCGACGGGCGGATGCTGCTCGGGATCGGGACGAGCGGGCCGCAGGTCGCGGAGGGCTGGCACGGCCAGCGGTTCGCTCGCCAACTGCAGCGGACGCGCGAATACGTCGCGGTGGTGCGAGATGGCGCTGCGCCGCGAGCGGGTGGTCTTCGACGGCGAGACGCTGACGCTCCCGCTGCCCGACGGCCCGGGGAAGGCGCTGAAGCTGACGATCTCCCCCGTCCAGGAGAAGATCCCGATCTACATCGCGGCGATCGGGCCCAAGAACACGACGCTGGCGGCCGAGATCGCCGACGGCTGGCTGCCGACGCTCTTCTCGCCCGAGCACGTGGGCGAGTTCCGGCCGCTGCTGCGAGGAGGGCTTCGCCGCGCGCCGGCGGCGGCAAGGGCTTCGACGACTTCGACATCGTCCCGACGGTCACCGCGATGGTGTCCGAGGACCGCGAGTCCGCCCGCGACGCGATGCGCCACTACGTCGCCCTGTACGTCGGCGGGATGGGCTCGCGCAAGCAGAACTTCTACAACGCGCTCGTGCGGCGCTACGGGTTCGAGGACGCCGCGGACCGCGTCCAGGACCTGTACCTGGAGGGCCGCAAGGACGAGGCCGCCGCCGCGCTGCCGGGCGAGCTGATCGACACGCTGTGCCTCGTCGGCCCGCGCGACTTCGTCCGCGAGCGGATCGCCGTCTACCGCGACGCCGGGCGTCGGGACGCTGATGATCTCGCCGATGGCGTGGACGTTCGAGGAGCGGCTCGCGCAGCTGCGCGCGGTCGCCGAGCTGGCGGAGTGAACCTCCGGCCGCTGACCGCGCGAGGACATGGACGCGCTGACCGAGCTGGCGCGCGTCTGCGACGAGACCTACCTCGAGTGGACGCCGCCCGGCTGGATGCGTCCCGCTCGCGCCGCCGCACTGGGCCGACCGCTACCTCGAGGACGACGCGTGGGCGCTGCTGGGCTGGGACGGCGACGCGCTCGTCGCTCGGTCGCGTTTCGCTCGCACTCGGAGTCGGTCGCGCACGTCGGGCTCGTGTTCGTCCACCCGTCGCGCTGGCGCCAGGGCATCGCGGCGCGGCTGATGGAGCTGCGCCGAGGCGGAGATGCGGGCGCGCGGGTACGTGCGCGAGCAGCTGTGGACGCCGAACGGCGCGCCGGCCGAGCAGTTCTACCTCGCGCAGGGCTGGCGGCTGGACGGGCGCCGCGAGTGGCACCCGTGGGTCGGGCTCGAGATGGTCGGCTACGCGCAAGGCGCTCTAGTGCGGGTCCTGCTGGGCGCGTTCGGCGATCCGGGGCACGCGTTCCCGGTGATCGCGCTGGGGTCGGAGCTGGTCGCGCGCGGGCACGACGTGGGGATCGAGACCTGGCAGAAGTGGCGCGCGCCCTGCGAGGCGGCCGGCATGGACGTTCGCCGCCGCGCCGGAGTACCAGGTCTTCCCGACGCGCGAGCGGCCGCTGAAGCCCTATGAGGCGGCCGTGCGGGCCGCGCGTGACGACGCGCGAGTTCGTGCGCGCGTTCGCGCCGGACGTCGTCGTCTCCGACATCCTCACGCTGCGCGCCGGCGCTGGCGGCGGAGCTCGAGGGCGTGCCGGTGGCGACGCGTCGTCCCCCACGTGCACCCGGACCTCGCCGCCCGGGCTGCCGCCGTTCTCGATCGGCGCGCGGCGGCCGCGCACGCGCGTCGGCGCGCGGCTGTGGCGCGTCGCCGACCGGGCGGTGGCGGTCGGGCTCGAGCAGGGGCGCAGGAGTACAACGACGCGCGCGCGCGGCTCGGGCTGCCGCCGCTGCCGTACGTGCACACGGGCCTCTCGCGCTCGCTGACGATGGTCGCGACGCTGCCGCAGCTCGAGTACCCGCGCGCGTGGCCGTCGTGGTGCCGTGTCGTCGGGCCGCTGCTGTGGGAGCCGGGCGGGCCGCTGGTCGACGCCGGTGCCGGGGACGTCGCCGGTCGTGCTGGTCGCGCCCTCGACGTCGCAGGACCCGTCGGGCTCGCTGGTGCGCGCGTGCCTGGAGGGGCTGGCGGACGAGCCGGTGCGGGTGATCGCGATCGGCGACCCGGCCGTCGCCCGCGCCGCGAACGCGGTCGTCGTGTCCTGGATGTCCTACGCGCGGACGATGCCGCAGTGCGACCTCGTGATCACCCACGGCGGCCACGGGACGCTGGCGCGGGCGCTCGTCGTCCGGCTGCCCGGTGCTGGTCGTCCCCGCCGCCGGCGACATGGCCGAGAACGCCGCGCGGGTCGACTGGGCGGGCGTGGGCGTGCGGCTCGCGCCGCGCTTCTGCACGCCGTGGGGCGTGCGGCTGGCGGTGCGGCGGGCGCTGTCGCGACCGGCGTTGCGGGAGCGCGCGGCTGAGCTCGCCGCCTGGTCGTTCGCGAACCCCGGGCCCGCGACCGCCGCGGCCCAGCTGGAGCGCTGGGCCGCGACGCTGGGCGTGGCTACGGCGCCGGCGGAGTAGGCGTCGGGGTCGGGCCCGCGCTCGGGACGATCCGGACCTGGTCGCGCCCGGTCAGGCCGGGCGTGCCGCCCTCACCGGGGTCGGTGTAGGAGGCGACGAACACGGCGCTGAGGTTCGCGGCGCCGGCGTGCCCGCCGTCCAGGAACGTCTTGATCGTGCCGGTGCAGCCCGCGGTCGAGGACTGCGGGTGGCCGTGCGTCTCGTGGCCGAGCACGAACGCGACGCTGACCTTCGCGCAGTCGACCTCCGTGTCGTCGGTGACCTTGACCGTGTAGGTGACGGTGTCGCCGAACGCGAACGGGCCGTCCGTCGGCCGGCGTCGTGGTCAGCTCGACCACCGGCTCGGCGTTGCCGACCAGCACCTGGACCTCGGCGGCCGCGCTGCGCCCGGTGCGGTCGGTGACGCTGCAGGTTCGCGCGGTAGGTGCCGTTCTTGGCGTAGCGTGAACGTCGGGTTCGCCTCGGTCGAGTCGACCTTGCCGTCGGACTCGAAGTCCCACGCGTAGGCGATCGGGTCGCCGTCGGGGTCGGCGGTCCCCGCGCTGGAGAACTTGACCGTCAGCGGCGCGCGGCCGGCCGTCACGTCGGCCGCGACCTTCGACGACCGGCGTGTGGTTGCCGCGGACGAAGTTGATCTTCGCCAGCTGCGCGTCCGGGTTCTCGGCGAAGTAGCCGTCGCCGTACTCGAGCACGTAGAGCGCGCCGTCCGGGCCGTACTCGATGTCCATCGGGTTGTCGACCGGCACGCTGAACGGCCGGATCTCCGCCAGCCGGCGCCCGTTGAGGCGGAACTCCTTGATGTAGTCGCGCGACCACTCGTAGAAGAGCGGCACGCCCTTGAAGTAGTTCGGGAACCGGAACGGCGAGCTGTTGCCCGGCTGCGGGTCATAGGCCGGGCCGCCCATCGGCGCGATGCCGCCCGGCGTGCCCTCCGGGCCCGAGCTCGCGGGAACAGCGGCGACTTGTCGTAGCGAGTACCAGACGTCCGGCTGCGTCGACGCGCGGGCAGCCGCTTCAGGCCCGTGTTGTACGGCGAGTCGTTCGTCGGCGCGTTGCAGTTGAACTGCCTCGCCCGAGGTCTTGGTGGCGAAGTCGTAGTCGATGTACGGCATGTCGGCGTGACGCAGTACGGCCAGCCGATAGTTCGCCGGGCTTGCTTGATCAGCATCCAGCGGCCGTGGCCCGCCGGGCCGCGCAGCGGGTTGGCCGCGCCGGCGTCGGGCGAGTAGTCGCCGACGTAGACGTCGCCGTTCTTGCGGTTGACCGCGAACCGGAACGGGTTGCGCAGGCCCATCGCGTAGATCTCGGGCTTGGTGTTGCGCCGTGCCCTGCGGGAACAGGTTGCCCGTGCGGGATCGTGTAGCCGCCGCCGTCCTTCGGGCCGGATCCGCAGGATCTTGCCGCGCAGGTCGTTCGTGTTGCCGGCGCTGCGGCGGGCGTCGAACGCCGGGTTGCGGTTCGGCGAGTCGTCGATCGGCGAGTAGCCGTCCGACGCGAACGGGTTCGTGTCGTCGCCCGTGGACAGGAACAGGTTGCCGGCGCCGTCGAAGTCGATGTTGCCGCCGACGTGACAGCAGATCCCCCGATCCACCGGCACCTCGATGATCTTCTCCTCGGTGTCGAGCTTGAGCGTGTCGCCCTGCAGCTTGAAGCGGCTCAGCTGCAGATGCGCCCTTGAAGGGCGCGAAGTCCGCCGCGCGTGCCCGTCTCGGGCGCGTCGCCCTCGTTGGTCACCGGCGTGCCGGGTCGTCCGACCGGCGTGTCCAGCGGCGGCGAGTAGTACGCGTAGACCCAGTGGTTGGTCTCGAAGTCCGGGTCGACCGCGACGCTCTGCAGGCCCTTCCTCGTCGTGCTGGTAGACGTCCAGCGTCGCCGCGAGCGTGTTCAGCCCGTTGCGCGGGTTGTACAGCCGCACCTCGCCCTGCCCGCGTCGTGTGCAGCACCCGCCCGTCCGGCAGCACGGCCAGGTTCATCGGCTCGCCCGGGAAGTCGTCCAGGGTCACCTTCTCGAAGCTCGTCGCCGGTGGCGGCGGTTCCTGCGCTCGCGCGCCTGCGTGGGCGCTGCGAACAGGGCGACGAGCAGCGCGGCCGTAATGGCCTGCTTTCGCATTGATACCTCCCGCTTCGGTTCGGGCGGGCATGCGGCTCCCGACGCATAGGACCCCCGCCCCTGCCACAGACGGACCTTATCCCGTCGGTCCGACGAACTAACGTCGAATTTCACAGAATGGCGCGCGAGAACGACGAGAAGCCGCCCGGTTCGGGCGGCTTCCGTGTGAGGCTCGGGGGGTGGGACTCGAACCCACAACCCTTGGATTAACAGTCCAATGCTCTGCCGATTGAGCTACCCCCGAACGCGGCGGCCCTCATAGTAGTAACGACGCGGCGACTTGCGAGTCCCGATTGCCCTACGTCAGCCGGTGGCGGATCATGTCGAGCACCTTCTGGCGCTCGACGGCGAGGGCGCTGACGCCCGTCGTGCCGCTCAGGCGGGCGTTCGCGATGTGGCGCTCGAGGCGGTGCAGGTCGAGTTGCAGGGCCTCGAGCTCGAGCTTGGCGGGGGTCGCCTCGATGCGGTTGGCGTCGACCGTGAGCTTGGCCACCAGGCGGGCGAGGTCCTCGTCGCCGCTCGGGAGGTTCGAGCCCGGGTGGCGCAGGTGCACGCGCAGGTACTCGGCGGCCTTGCGGCTGGTCGGGCTGGAGAAGTAGTCGTCGATCTCGACCGCCGCCAGGCGGCGCTCGCCCTCGTCGGGCAGCGCGATGCAGTAGGCGAGGTAGGCCTCCTCGCTCTGGGTCGCGGCGGTTGAGAGCGGCGCGCGGGTCGATCGGCTCCGGAGGCGCGGCCGATCGCGGCGCCTTGTAGCGCCCGTTGCCTGGGCGCTGACCGTTCCACTGCGGCCGCCCGGTCGGTCCAGCCTCCTGGCGGCTCCTGCGGGCGGCGGCGCGCTCGGCGCGGGCGTCCTGTCGCGCGCAGGACCTCGTGGACGATCTGGACGTTGATCCCGAAGCCGGTCGGCGGTGAACTTGACCAGGTCGTCGCGCAGCACGCTGGCCGGCAGCGGGCGCGATGATCCGGATCGCCTCGTTGAGCAGCTCGTCCGTGCTCGGGCCCTCGACCTCGAGCGCGCGCTCGACCTGGAAGCGCTCGATCGGCATCGCGCGTCTGCCAGCAGCCGGCGCATCTCGTCGGCGCCCGCGTCCTGGACGACGTCCGCCGGGTCCTGCTTGGACGGCAGGCGGACGATCTTGAACTCGACCGCGCGCGTGCGCCACTTGTCGGACTTCATCAGCGCCTGGTCAGCGCCTCCAGGCCGCGCTGGGCGGAGGCCTGGCCGGCGCTGTCGGGGTCCTGGCAGAGCAGCGCCTTCGGCGCCAGGCGGGCGATCGCGTCGACCTGCTGCTCGGTCAGCGCCGTGCCCATCTGGGCGACGGTCTCCGGCACGCCGGCCTGGTGCAGCGCGATCACGTCCGTGTAGCCCTCGACGATCACCACGCGCCCGGCCTTGGCCGCCGCGGCGCGGGCCATGTCCTGCCCGTAGACGACCTGGCTCTTGTGGAAGAGCTCGCCGTCGGACGTGTTCAGGTACTTGGGCTGCTGGTCGGGCTTCATCGCCCGCGCGCCGAAGCCGAGGACGTGGCCCTTGACGTCGGTGAGCGGGAACGTCACCCGGCCGCGGAAGCGGTCGATGTGGCCCGGCGCGGTTCCGGCTCGGCTGGATCAGCCCGGCGGCCAGCAGCTCCTCCGTGCTGAAGCCCGCGCGCTGGGAGCCGAGCAGGACGCGGTCGAACGCGTCCGGGCGCGTAGCCGACCCGGTAGGCGCGCAGCGCGTCCTCGTGCAGCCCGCGCTGTTGCGAGGTACTCACGCGCGAAGGCGGCCTCCGGCGACTCCCACAGCACCCGCACGTAGTAGGCGGCGGTCCGCTCCAGCAGCGAGTAGAGCCGCTCGCGCCGTTCGCGGCGCTGGCGCGTCGCGCGGGTCCTCGGTCTCGCGCTCGAGCTGGACGCGGTAGCGCTCGGCGAGCGACTCGAGCGCCTCGCCGAACTCGAGCCCCTCCGTGTCCATCACGAACCGGAAGACGTCACCCCCGGCGCCGCAGCCGAAGCAGTGGTAGACCTTCTCGATCGGGTTGATGCCGAACGACGGCGTGCGTTCCTCGTGGAACGGACACAGGCCCTGCAGGCGCCCGACGCCCGGCGCGCTTGAGCTCCGTCCGCGCGCCGACCAGCTCCTCGAAGTCGACCGCGTCGCGGACGCGCTCGCGCGACTCGTCGGTGTAGCGCGCCATCAGAGCGCCAGGCCCTGCGGGACGAAGCGCTCCGTCCAGGCCCGGATCGCGAACCGGTCGGTCATCCCGGCGAGGTAGTCGATCACGCGGTCGGCCTCGGGCTTGTCGCCCGCGGGCAGCTCGTCGGGGTGCGTCGCAGTAGTAGTCGAACAGGCCCTGCAGCACGCGCTCGATCTTGGCGTGCTCGGCGCGGGCGCGGGGAGCCGAGGTACACGCGCTCGAACATGAACGAGCGCAGGCGAGTACATCGCCGGGCCGACGACCGCGCCCTGCGACGATGTCGTTCGCCGCCTCGGAGTGCTCGACGAGGTCCGTGCACGAGCGTGTCGATGCGCGTGGAGCCGGTCGGGCCGAGGATCGCGATCTCCTCCGCCGGGAGGTCCTCGGTCTCGAGCACGCCCGGCCCGCACCGCGTCGTCGATGTCGTGGTTGATGTAGGCGATCCGGTCCACCAGGCGGACGATCTTGCCCTCGAGCGTGGCGGGCTCGCCGGCGCCGCTGGAGTGGCGCAGGATGCCGTCGCGCACCTGCTCGGTGAGGTTGAGGCCCTCGAGGACGTCGACCACCCGCAGCGAGTGCTCGTTGTGGCGGAACCACGCGGCCGAAGCGCTCGCGCCCGGCGCGGTCGAGCACGTCCTCGCCGATGTGGCCGAACGGCGGGTGCCCGACGTCGTGCCCGAGCCCGATCGCCTCCGTCAGGTCCTCGTTGAGCCGCAGCGCCCGCGCGACGGTCCGGCTGATCCCGGTGACCTCGAGCGTGTGCGTGAGCCGCGTGCGGTAGTGGTCGCCCTCGGGGGCGACGAACACCTGCGTCTTGTGCTTGAGGCGGCGGAACGCCTTGCTGTGGACGATCCGGTCGCGGTCGCGCTGGAACGGCGTCCGCCACGGCGCGTCGGGCTCCGGGCGCTCGCGCCGGGCGGGATAGGACGGCGTGCCAGCGGGTGACAGCCACGCGGCTTCGCGCGCCTGCTGCGCGGCGGCGAAGTCGGTCATGGTCTCGGGCGGAGCGGTCACGCCTCCATTCTGAACGCCGCGGGTCGTCGACCGCGCGAAATGTCGCAGTTTTGGTACAAAGTGTTCGCTCTACGCGTCCGCCCAGGAGCGGTCGTCGGCGTGGATGATCGCGGCCTGCGCGGCCGCCACACGGGCGATCGGGACCCGGAACGGCGAGCACGACACGTAGTCCAGGCCGGCCATGTGGAAGAACTCGATCGAGTCCGGGTCTCCCCCGTGCTCGCCGCAGATGCCGAGCTTGAGGTCCGGGCGCGCCTCGCGCCCGACCCACGGCCGCCAGGCGGACGAGCCAGCCGACCCCCGGCTTGTCGATCGTCTCGAACGGCGAGCGGTCGATGATCCGGCGCTCCATGTAGACCGGCACGAACTTCGACTCGACGTCGTCGCGGGAGAACCCGAGCGCCGTCTGGGTCAGGTCATTTGTGCCGAAAGAGAAGAAATCCGCAAATTTCGCGATCAAATCTGCAACAAAACACGCGCGGGGCAGCTCGATCATGGTCCCGACGGTGTAGTCCTCCGTCGCGTGCAGCCCCTCCTCGTCGCCGACCCGGACCACCAGCTCGCGCATGATCTCGAGCTCGTGCTCGTAGTCGACGAGCGGGATCATGATCTCGGGGTGCGGCGGCTCGTCCATCGCCTTCGCCGCCCGCATGATCGCGTGGACCTGCATCTCGTAGATCTCGGGGTAGAGGATCCCGAGCCGGCACCCGCGCGTGCCCAGCATCGGGTTCTCCTCGGAGATCTTCTCGGTCGTCTGCAGCAGCAGCTCGAGCTCGTCCAGGTCGTCCGTCTGCTCGATCCGCGCGCGCTCGACCTGCGCCGCCAGCTCCTGCAGGCTCGGGAGAAACTCGTGCAGCGGCGGGTCCAGGAGCCGGATCGTCACCGGCAGCCCCTTCATCGCCTCGAACAGGCCCTCGAAGTCCTCCTGCTGCAGCGGCAGCAGGTCCGCGAGCGCGCGCTTTGCGCGCCTCCTTGTCGCGGGCCATGATCATCTTGCGCATCTTCGGCTGGCGGTCCTCGGCCATGAACATGTGCTCCGTGCGGCACAGGCCGATGCCCTCGGCGCCCAGCTCGCGCGCCTTGCGGGCGTCCTGCGGCGTGTCGGCGTTCGTGCGGACGCCGAGCCGGCGGGTGTCGTCGGCCCAGCCCAGCACGGTCTCGAAGGCCTTCAGGATCTCGTCGAAGGCCGGGTCCTCGGTGGGGTCGACGAGCGGGACGTCGTCGAGCGTGATCTCGCCCGTCGTGCCGTTGATGGCGATGAAGTCGCCGGCCTTGATCGTGTGCTCGCCGACGCGGATCACGCGCTCTTCGAGGTTGATGTCGAGCTCGGAGGCGGCGGTCACGCACGGGACGCCCATGCCGCGGGCGACCAGGGCGGCGTGGCTGGCCTTGCCGCCGAGGCTCGTGAGGATGCCCTTGGCGGCGTGGAAGCCCGCGACGTCGTTGGCGTTGGTGTCGGGGCGGACGAGGACGACGGCCCGCGGCGGGTCCTCCGCGGCCGCCTCGACGGCCTCTTTGGCGCTGAAGACCACCTCGCCCTTGGCGCCGCCGGGCGCGGCGGGCACGCCCTTGGCGATGATGTCGTAGTCCGCGTTGGGGTCGAACGTCTTGACCAGCAGGGCGGTGAGCATCTCGGCCTCGACGGTCATCAGCGCCTGGTCGCGGTCGAGCAGCCCTTCGTCGACGGCGTCGCGCGCGAAGCGCACCGCGGCCTGCGCCGGCCGCTTGGCGTTGCGCGTCTGGAGCATGTAGAGCTGCCCCTCCTCCACCGTGAACTCGGTGTCCTGCATGTCCTCGTAGTGCTTCTCGAGCGTCCGCAGGATGTCCATCAGCTGCGCGTGGGCGTCGGGCAGCCAGTCCTTCATCTCGCGGATGTCGCGCGGGGTGCGGGCGCCGGAGACCACGTCCTCGCCCTGCGCGTTGGGCAGGAAGTCGCCGCTGGGCTCGGGCGCGCCGGTGACCTCGTCGCGGCTGAAGGCGACGCCGGAGCCCGAGTCGTCGCCCTTGTTGCCGAAGACCATCTGCTGGACGTTGACCGCGGTGCCCCAGTCGTCCGGGATGCGGTTGATGCGGCGGTAGGCGATCGCGCGCTCGCCCGTCCAGGAGTCGAAGACCGCGCGGATCGCCAGGCGCAGCTGCTCGGTCGGGTCCTGCGGGAACTCGTCGCCCGTGTGCTCCTTGTAGAGCGCCTTGAACCGCTCGCGTCAGGTCCTTGAGGTGGTCGACGTCGAGTTCGGTGTCCTCCTTGACTCCGGCGTCCTTCTTGACGTTCGAGATCTCCTTTTCGAAGAGCTCGCCGTCGATCCCGCGGCTGACGTTGCCGAACATCTGCACGAAGCGCCGGTAGGAGTCCCACGCGAACCGCGGGTTCTCGGTGGCCTTGCTCAGGCCCTCGACGGAGCGGTCGTTCATGCCCAGGTTGAGGACCGTGTCGAGCATCCCGGGCATCGACTCGCGGGCGCCGGAGCGGACCGAGACCAGCAGCGGGTCATCGTCGTCGCCCAGCTGCTTGCCGGTGTGCTCCTGCAGGCGCTCGAGCGCGTCGGCGACCTGGTCGGACATGCCGTCGGGCTCTTCCTGGTCGGCCTTCATGTAGGCGACGCAGGCCGCGGTCGTGATCGTGAAGCCGGCCGGCACGCGATCCGCGCCCAGCACCCGCGTCATCTCGGCGACGTTCGCGCCCTTGCCGCCGAGCAGATCGCGCATCTCCCGCGAACCCTCGGCGAAGTCATAGACCCACTTGTTCAGCCATCGCTCAGAACACCCGCTGCTTTTCGACGGAGACGGTGAAGCCGTGGCCCGGACTTCGAGCTCTTGCAGGTGATGCCGGACTGTGCGCGAGGTGCACTTCAGCTTCCCGAACTTCGTGCTCTTGCCGTACCCGAGCGCCTTGGCCTTCGGATCGAGCACCGTGTCGGTGACCTTGATCCGCTTGCCCTTGCGCGTCTCGTCGACCACGACCGCGCGATCGTTGCCGACCCCTCCACTCGCACCGCACCTGCGGCGGCACGTCAGGATCGGAATAGAACATGCACCCGAGCTTCCCGCTCGGCGACTTGAACGTGCGGATCGCTCCGGAGGCGGAGGCAGGAAGCGCGGCGAGAACCACCGCGGCGATCAGGGCGACACTGAACCGGCTCATCGCTGCGGAGCCTATATGGCAGGTCCGCACAAACGTGCCGCTGCCCTCCCCGTCCACATGCCTGGAACCCGCGGGGGTCCGTCGCTTTGTCACCCCTGGGGTGACAGACGACCACCCGTCCACGCGCCGCGCCGCGCGCGCTCTCGTCGCGCCTTCCCGCCCGCCCGCCGCGCGCGTGCCGCCCGCGCCGCTGCCCCCTCGCAGCCAAGCCCGCGCGGCCTCGCACGCGCCGCCCCCCTGCTCGCGCCCCTCGCCGCTGCCGACCCAGCGCGCGCTGCACGCGCGCCGCCCCGCGCCAGCGGGAGCCGACGGGGCGCAGGCGCAGGTGGGCGTGGTGTTCGAGGGTCTCGGTGATCGCGCGTTCGGCCTGGGCCAGTGCGCGGGGTGAGGCGTCGGGGGTCTCGGAGAGCGAGCGGCCGAGGGCGCCGACCATGAACGCGTGCGCCTCCTCCTCGAGGGGGAAGGCGTTGGCCTCGCAGGCGCCGCAGACGACGCCGCCGGCGGCGCCGGAGAAGCCGACGAGGTGGTCGCGGTCGCCGCAGGCCGCGCAGCCCGCCAGGTGCGGCGCGAAGCCCGCGGCGAGCAGCAGCTTCAGACGGAACGCGAGCGCGTTGGCGCGGCCGGAGCGGCTCGGGTCGCGTGTCGAGCAGCGCGAGCTCGTTCGCCAGCAGGTGGTAGACGCCGGTGTGCGGGTCGCCGTCGTCGAAGATGCGGGCGACGGCCTCGCACGCGCGGGCGGCGCCGTCGAGCGCGCCGCCGTGCTCGCGCAGGCGCGGGTGGGCGGCGACCGTCTCCACCGAGGTCACGGTCATCATGTCGCTGCGGCCCTCGTAGAGCACGAGGTCGAGCCGGAAGTAGGGCTCGAGGCGCCCACCGAAGCGCGACTTGGCCTTGCGCACGCCCTTGGCGATCGCGCTCAACCTCCCCCGCGTGGGGGTATACAGGTGGAGGATCCGGTCCGCTTCTCCGTATCTAATTGAGCGGAGAACGATACCTTCCGTTTTTACCGATCCGGATATCGCACTATACTTTCTGAAGTCATGAGCCAGATCACCGTTTACACGACCGAGCCCTGCGGCTACTGCCGCGTCGCCAAGGCCCTCCTCGCCAAGCGCGGGGTCGCCTACGAGGAGATCAACCTCGCCAAGGACCCCGAGGGTCGCGCGGAGCTCGTGCGTCTGACGGGAATGATGACGTTCCCCCAGGTCGTAATCGACGGCAAGACCATCGGCGGCTACCAGGAGCTCGTCGCGTTCGACAAGTCCGGCGGCCTGAAGGAACTCGCCGCGGCCGCGTAGCGCGCCGCGCGCCCGCCGGCGCGGGAGGCTCAACCGCGCCGGCACGACCCGCCTTCACGACGCCCCACGGGGCGTCGTTCTCGTTCGTGACCTGGGGTGGCCAGGAAAACCGTCCTCAGAGTTAGGAAATACTGGCCACCCCAAGCGCGCGGGCGGTGCGGCGCGGGGCGGTGCGGCGCGGTGCGGCGGCACGCGGTGCGGCGGGCGGCGCGGCCGTCAGCGCGGCGGCGTGGCGCGCGGCGGCGTCCTACGCGCGGCGGCGTGGCGCGCGGGGGCGCGGTTGGCACTTCTCGCAGACGTAGGTCCCGCGGCCCGCGACGCGGAGCTTGCGCACCGGGTTGCCGCAGTTCACGCATGGCTCGTGCTCGCGCAGGTGGATCAGGAACTGGTCCTGGAAGGTGCCGCTGACGCCGTAGGGGTCGCGGAAGTCGTCGATCGTCGCGCCCTTGTGCTCGAGGCCGAGCATCAGCGATTCGACCACGCCGTCGCGGATCGCCGCGCACTGCGCGCGGGTGAGCTTGTTCGCCGGGCGCAGGGGGTGCACGCGGGCGCGGAAGAGGGCCTCGTCGGCGTAGATGTTGCCGACGCCCGCGACGCGGCGCTGGTCGAGCAGGAACGCCTTGATCGGCGCGCGGGACGTCTGGGCGAGCGAGTAGAGATGGTCGCCGGTGAAGTCGCGCTCGAGCGGCTCGACGCCGAGGCGGGCGTCGAAGAAGGCGTCGAGCGCCTCGCCGCCGACCGCCAGCTCGCCGGTGCCGAAGCGGCGGGGGTCGTCGAAGACGAGCTCGTGGTCGCCGAGGTCCAGCCGCACGCGCATGTGCCGCGGCGCGGGTGAGGGGTCGAGCAGCAGCGTCCCCGTCATCCGCAGGTGCATCAGCAGGAAGACGTCGTCGGAGAGCTCCCACACGAGGTACTTGCCGCGGCGCGCGAGCTTGTCGACCACGCGGCCCTCGACCGCCGCTGTCACCTCGGCCGGGGCGAGCGGGCGCGACCAGCGCGGGTCGAGGATCTCGACGGCCCGCAGCGTCCGGCCTTCGACGTGGGGCGCCAGGTGGCCGCGGATCGTCTCGACTTCGGGGAGCTCGGGCATCGCCCGAGCAGGCTAGTAGAAGCGCGAATGCGACGAGGCGTAGGCGTCGACGTCGCTCTTCAGAGACGAGAGCGACGTCTTCAGCGCGCGCCGCACCGCGCGGTCGGTCAGCTTGCTCCCCTTGCCCTTGACCTTCTCGCTGTTGTAGGCGCTCAGCAGCTTCAGCAGGCCCTTGCGGCCATGCTTCTCCGCGATCGCGTAGGCCGCGGCCGACGAGTAGGAGTAGGCGAAGTTCAGCGACACCGGCGACATGTTGTTCAGCGCGCTCGGCTTGGACAGGCGGGTGAGTGACATCGCCTTCTTCGCCGCGCCCTGCTTGGACGGGTCCTTGAGCACGCCGCGACCGCTGATCAGCGCGCCGGCGTCGCCCGCGCGATCGTCGCCGGAGACGAACATCGCGATGCCCTCGGTCAGCCACGGCGGCGTGCGTGCCGAGGTGCGGCTCGCGAGCGCGGTGTGGACGAGCTCGTGGGCGACGACCATCCGGCGCTCGTTCGCGCCGCGGTTGCCGTAGGAGCGCCAGAGGACGAAGACGCGCTGGCCCCAGATCTGGTCGATGCGCTTCGCCGCGCCCTTGGTCGAGTACTGGTTCTCGGCGACCGCGGTGAGCGACTTCAGCGTCTTGATGTCCTTGGTCAGCGCCTTGGTGTCGGTGCCGGTGCGGGCGACGATCACGAGCACCTTCTTCGGCGCCTTGACGCCCGGCAGGCCGCGCTTCATGCGGTTGTAGCCCTTCTCCAGGTCGGTCATCAGGCTGCCGACCTTCAGGCTCTTGGGCGCGAGCGCGAGGAAGTGCGGGCTCTTGCGCGCCTTGTAGGCCGTGTACTCCCAGGGCGCGAGCATGCCCGACGACGGCCGGTCGTTGGAGATCCGCCAGCCCTCAGGCGTCTTGACCGCGCTCATCCGCGAGATCTTGAAATAGGCGGTGTCGATGTTGTCGAAGCCGTAGCGCATCTCGACGCGCATCGTCGCCTTGTCGCCGTCGACCTCGGTGCCGCCGGCGGTGAGCTTGACGTCGTTGATCGGCAGCGCCTTGGCGCGCGGCCATCTGCGTCTTGTCCTTGCGCGCCTGCGCCGCCCGTCGAGGTCGCGAGGAAGTCCGCGGTCTCGCCGTGCTCCAGCGCGTAGCCGCGCTCGAACAGCAGGTGCTCGAGCTGCTCGGTGTCGGTCTTGCGGCTTCTCCTTGACCGTCTCGGCCTTGGGCTTGGCGTCGGCGGAGACCTTCTTCGCCGGAGGCGCCTTGGCGGTGCTCGCGGAGTCGCCGCAGCCGGCGATCACGGCGGCCGCAGCGGCCAGCATGGTCCAACGGGTTATGACGACCAGTGAGGGCACAGTGAGTGAGTTCCCGCCGGACCTGGAGGTCTACACCTGGTCAGACGCAAAACTTGTGCGTTAGAGAAATGGCGTCCCGGGCAAGGGTGCGTCGCGCCCGGTCAGCCAGCGCAGCACGGACGCCCCGACGTCGGAGAAGGCGCCGTCGTGGCGCCGGCCCGCGTGGCCCTCGAAGCGCGCCAGCAGCGGCACGTGCTCGCGCGTGTGATCGGTGCCCGGCGTCGTCGGGTCGCAGCCGTGGTCGGCGGTGATGACCAGCAGGTCGTTCGCGGGGTCCAGGCGCGGCAGCCACGCCCCCACCTCGGCGTCGATCGCCTTCAGCGCCTCGTGATAGCCCGGCACGTCGTTGCGGTGGCCGTAGACCTGGTCGGTCTCGACGAGGTTCGTGAACACGAAGCCGCCGTCCAGCTCGTCGATCAGCTCCGCGGTGGCGTCGAGCGCCGCCGCGTTGGTGGCGCCCTTGTGCGAGACGTCGACGCCGACCCCGTCGAACACCTGCCCGATCTTGCCGACCGTGTGCACCGGCACGCCCGGCGGCCTGCAGCTCGTCCATGTACGAGCGCGCGGGCGGCGGGAGCGCGATGTCCTTGCGGCCGTCGGTGCGGACGAACGCGCCCGGCTCGCCCCGGAACGGCCGCGCGATCACGCGCCCGACCGCGTGCTCGCCGGACATGATCTCGCGCGCCGCCGCGCACGCCGCGTAGAGCTCGGCGGGCGGCACCTCGTCGATGTGCGCGGCGATCTGCAGCACCGAGTCCGCCGACGTGTAGACGATCAGGTTGCCGGTCGCGAGGTGCTGGGCGCCGAAGTCGTCGATCACCGCCGTGCCGCTATAGGGCCGGTTGCACAGGATGCCGCGGCCGGTGGCGTCGATCAGCTGCTCGAGGATCTCGTCCGGGAAGCCCTCCGGGTACGTGCGCAGCGGCCGCGGGGTGACGACCCCCATCAGCTCCCAGTGACCGGTGATCGTGTCCTTTCCCGGGCCCGAGCGGGTGCAGCCGCCCGTGCAGGACGCGCTCCGGCGACGGCGCCACGCCGACCAGCGGCAGGACGTCGCCGAGCCCGAGCGCCTGCAGCACCGGCAGGTCCAGCCCGCCCGCGGCTTCGGAGAGATGGCCCAGCGTGTTCGTGCCCGCGTCGCCGTAGTCGGCCGAATCGGGCAGCTCGCCCGCGCCGCAGGCGTCGATGACGATGACGAACGCTCGCTTCACGGCTGCCGATTGTGGCAGCCGCGCGACGCGAAGTGGCGCGGGACGGAGCGGCGCCTGGCGCGGCGGCGCGGCACGGCACGGCGGGCGGCGCGGCGCTGCGCTGCGGCGCGGTCGCTCAGCGGACCTTCGCGCGCGGGTGCGCGTCGAAGTAGACGTCGCGCAGGCGGTCGGCGGAGAGGTGGGTGTAGAGCTGGGTCGTGGCGATGTCCGCGTGGCCGAGCATCTCCTGCAGCGAACGCAGGTCGCAGCCGCCGGCCAGCAGGTGGGTGGCGAACGTGTGGCGCAGGGTGTGCGGGCTCATCCGGTCCGCGAGCCCGGCGGTCTCGGCGTGGCGCTGGACGATCTTGTAGAGGCCCTGGCGGGTGAGCCCGCTGCCGCGGTGGTTGACGAAGATCCGCGACTCGAGCCGGTCGCCGACGAGCTTCGGCCGCCCGCGGCCGAGGTAGGCGCTGACCGCGCGGGTCGCCGCGGAGCCGACCGGGACGAGCCGCTCCTTGGACCCCTTGCCCCGCGCCCGCAGGATCCCGGCCTCGAGGTCGAGGTCCTGGGTCTCGAGGTCGATCGCCTCCGACGCCCGCAGCCCGCACGCGTACATGAGCTCCAGCAGCGCGCGGTCGCGCAGCGCGGGCGGTTCGGTGCCCTTGGGCTGCTCGAGCAGCTTGGCCACCTCGTCGCGCGAGAGCACCTGCGGCAGGCGCCGGCTCTGCTTGGGCGCGCGCAGGTTCGCGGTCGGGTCGGCCTCGAGCACGCCTTGGCGCCGCAGGTGGCGATGGAACGAGCGCAGGCACGCGACCTTGCGCTGCAGCGTCGCCGGCGCGACCGGCGGCTTCTCCCCGTCGCCGGCGGCGAGCGAGGTCACGAACCCCGCCAGGTCCGAGTGCGTGACCGCGAGCGCGATCGCGCCCGTTCAGGTACGCGCCGTACTGCAACAGGTCCGAGCGATACGCCTCGAGCGTGTTGCGCGAGAGCCCGCGCTCGAACTCGAGGTACGCGAGGAAGTCGAGCACGAGGTGCTCGAACGGCTCTGCGGAAGTGGGCGCATGGGTTCCAACGTCAGCGACGGCCATCGCTCGCACCCTTCGGTGTCCGCGTGAAGACCCCTTTCGGGTGCAACGGGTCGTTCAGGCGCGGCTCAGGTGGTCGCGCAGCCGGTAGAGCGCGATCAGCGTCTTGGAGTCCGTCGTCTCGGTCAGGATCGTGTCCAGCTCCGAGAGCGGGCGCACCTCGATGTCGATGCGCTCGTCCTCCTCGACCTCCGGGCGTTCGGGGACGTCGGAGATGCCGGTGGCGAGGAACAGGTGGATGATCTCGTCGGCGAAGCCCGACGGACGTGTGGAACGCGCCGAGCGACGTCCAGTCGGCGGCCTGCTTGCCGATCTCCTCGGCCAGCTCGCGGCGACCGGCCTCGAGCGGGTTCTCGCCCTCGACGTCGAGCTTGCCGGCGGGGATCTCGAGCAGGTCCGGGACGCCGATCGGCTCGCGCGGCTGGCGGACGAACCACAGCTGCTGCTCCTCGTCGAGCACGACGATGCCGACCGCCCCCGGGTGGTGGACGAGCTCGCGCGTGACGACCTCTCCGTCCTCGTGCCGGAACGTGCCGCGCACCACGGAGATGAACTTGCCGTCGTAGACGGTCTCGGAGTCGACGCGCTCGAAGTTGGAGCTCATGCCACCGCCGCTTCGTCGAGGAGGGAGAAGGTCACGTCGAGCATCGAGTCCAGCGCCGCGACCGCGACGCGCTCGGTCGGCTCGTGGTTGTGCTCGGTGCCGTTGGCCACGTTGACCGTCGGGATGCCGGCCGCTTCGAGGACGTTCGCGTCCGACGCGCCGCCCGTGGCGATGCGCTTGGGCTCGTAGCCGTGGGCGCGCAGGGCGGCCTCGGCGGCCACCACCGCCGGCGAGGACGGCTTGACCTTGTAGCCGACGACCTGCTTCTCGGTCGTGACGTCGACGTCGCATTCGCCGTGGCCGGCGCCGTCCTGGAGCGCGTCGATCATCGCCGACGAGGACCTCTTCGGCCCGGTCGGCGTCCACCGAGCGGACCTCGGCGAACAGCCGCGCCCGCTCCGGGACGACGTTGGTGGACTCGACGCCGCCGAGCAGGTAGCCGATGTTCGCCGTCGTCTGGTCGTCGATGCGGCCGTGCGGCATCGCGATCGCGGCGTGGGCGGCGGCGAGGATCGCCGAGCGGCCCTCCTCCGGGCGCAGCCCCGCGTGGGCGGACTTGCCGTGGAACTCGGCCTCGACGCGGTAGAGCGTCGGCGAGGCCGTGACGAGCTCGCCGATCGGCGTCGCGTGGTCGAACACGTAGCCGAAGTCCGCGCGCAGCTGCGACGGTGTCGAAGCGCTTGGCGCCGAGCAGGCCGATCTCCTCGGCGACGGTGAAGAGCAGCTCGAGGGCGACCGGCGAGCCCTCGACCGTGCAGCGGCGGGCGACCGCGAGGATCATCGCCACCGCGGACTTGTTGTCGGCGCCGAGGATGCCGGCGTTCGCGTTCTCCCAGCCGTCGTCGACCAGCACGGGCTCGATCGGCGCCTCCGGCGGCACCGTGTCCAGGTGCGCGCACAGCAGCACGGTCCGCTCGGAGCGCCCGCGGACGCGCGCGAGCAGGTTGCCCGCCTCGTCGCGCTCGACCTCGAGCCCCATCCCGCGCAGCTCGGCGGTCGACGCGCTCGGCGCACGCCGCCTCCTCCCACGACGGGCTGGGGATGCGGCAGAGGTCCGCGAAGAGCTCGCCCTGCCGGGTCTTCTCCGCCTCGCTGGCCGGCCTCAGGCCGCGGCGCGGCGGCGCGGCTGCGCTCGGCGGCGACGGCGATCTCGCTCGCGGGCGCTGCTCCTTCGCTGCGCTCGAGCGCCGGCGCGCGACGAACTCGCGGAACAGCGGCGCCGGGCGCTCCGGGCGTGACTTGAACTCCGGGTGGTACTGGGAGGCCACGAAGAACGGATGGTCGGGGATCTCGATGATCTCGACCAGGCGCTCGTCGGGCGAGGTGCCCGAGCAGACGAGGCCGGCCGCCTCGATGCGCTTGCGCAGGAAGTTGTTGACCTCGTAACGGTGGCGGTGGCGCTCGTAGATGACCGCCTCGCCGTAGATCTCGCGCGCCCGCGTGTTCGGGTGCAGCTTGATCGGGTCGGCGCCCAGGCGCATCGTGCCGCCCATGTCGGCGACCTCCTTCTGCTCCGGCAGGAGGTCGATGACCGGGTACGGCGTCTCGGGGTCGAACTCGGTCGAGTTCGCGCCGTCCATGCCGACGACGTGGCGCGCGAAGTCCGCCACCGCCATCTGCATGCCGAGGCAGATGCCCAGGAACGGGATCTTCTGCTCGCGGGCGATCCGCGCGGCGGTGATCTTGCCCTCGATGCCGCGCACGCCGAAGCCGCCCGGGATCAGGATGCCGTCGGCGCCGTGCAGGCGCGCGCGGACCTCGCCGTCGTCGAGCGTCTCGGAGTCCACCCAGTCGATCTCGATCCCGCGGCCCTGCTGGAAGCCCGAGTGGCGCAGGGCCTCGACGACCGACAGGTACGCGTCCTCGAGCTGGACGTACTTGCCGACCAGCGCGATCTTGACCGGCGACTGGCTCTGCGCCTCGGTCGCCTGGCGCACGAGGCGCTCCCAGCCGCTGAGCTCGGCGTCTGCCGCGTCCAGCCCGAAGTGCTCGAGGATGAAGTCGTCCACGCCCTCGGCGCGGTAGTAGAGCGGGATCTTGTAGATGTTGTCGACGTCGCGCCCGGAGACGATCGCCTCCAGCGGCAGCGAGGCGAACAGCGCGATCTTCTTGCGCACGTCGACCGGGAGCCCGCCCTCGGAGCGGCAGATCAGCATGTCCGGCGCGATGCCGATGCGGCGCAGCTCGTTGACCGAGTGCTGCGTCGGCTTGGTCTTGAGCTCACCCGCGTGGCCGATGTACGGCACCAGCGTCAGGTGGATGAACATCACGTTGCGGCGCCCGACGTCCACCGGGAACTGGCGGATCGCCTCCAGGAACGGCAGCGACTCGATGTCGCCCACCGTGCCGCCGATCTCGGTGATCACGACGTCGACGTCCTGCGTCTCGCCGATCAGCCGGATCCGGTGCTTGATCTCGTCCGTGATGTGCGGGACGACCTGCACCGTGCCGCCGAGGTAGTCCCCGCGGCGCTCCTTGCGGATCACCGAGTTGTAGACCGCGCCGGCGGTCACGTTCGAGGCGCGCGACGTGTTCGCGTCGGTGTAGCGCTCGTAGTGGCCGAGATCGAGGTCGGTCTCGGCACCGTCCTCGGTGACGAACACCTCGCCGTGCTGGAACGGCGACATCGTCCCGGGATCGATGTTGATGTACGGATCGAACTTCTGCAGCGCGACCTTCAGGCCGCGTGAGACGAGGATCCGTCCGATGGAGGCAGCGGCGATGCCCTTCCCGAGAGAAGAGACCACTCCCCCAGTGACGAAGATGTAACGGGTTCGTGGCCTGGATTCGGGCATGCGGTCTCCTTGAAGCTCTCCCCAGTCAGGATAGAGCGGCGTCCGGCGGGGAAAAGGCATTGGAGGCATCTAAGCCGCTTTCAGCAGTTCTTTTGCGTGGCGACGGGCGGCGGCGTCCTCGCGATCGGCGCCGAGCATCCGTACGAGCTCGCCGACCACGTCGGCCTTGCGCAGCTCGGTGACGGTGGTGCGGGCGGTCTTGCCCGAGGTGTCCTTGACGATCGTGAAGTGGCGGTCGGCCAGCGACGCGATCTGCGGAAGATGCGTGATGCAGATGACCTGGCGGCCGGCGGCGAGCGCGCGCAGCTGCTCGCCCACGGCGCGGGCCGTCTGGCCGCCGATGCCCGCGTCGACCTCGTCGAAGACCAGCGTCGCCGGGCCGGAGTCGGCCGCGACGCCCATCAGCGCGAGCATCACGCGCGACAGCTCGCCGCCCGAGGCGGTCTCCCGCAGCGGCCCGGCCGGCACGCCCGGGTTCGGGGCGATCAGGAACTCGATCTCGTCGCCGCCCGTCGGGCCGTAGTCGGTGCGCGGCGAGAGCGCGGCGGTGAACTGGGCGCCGTCCATCGCCAGCGCCCCGAGGCGCTCGACGACCGCCTTGGCCAGCTCCTTGCCCGCCGCCTCGCGGGCGGCGCGCAGCTCGCCGGCGCGCTCGGCGAGCTCGGCCTGCGCCGCCTCCAGCTCGGCCTCGGCCTCCTCGATCGCCTCCTCGACCCCCGCCAGCTCGGCATGCCGGGCGCGGCAGGCGGCGGCGTGCTCGAGCACCGCGGCGATCGTGCCGCCGTGCTTGCGCTTGAGGCGGTCCAGCAGCGTCAGGCGCTCCTCCACCTCGTCCAGCCGGCCCGGCGGCGCCTCGATGCCCTCGGCGTAGCGGTGCAGCTCGTGCACCAGGTCCTCGGCCTCCAGCGAGAGCGCGCGGACGCGCGCGGTGAGCGCGTCGAGCTCCGCGTCCACCCCGCTCGGCGGCCTCGAGCGCGTGCGCCGCCGCCGCGAGCGCCAGCGACGCGCCGCCGCCGTCCTCCTCGCCGCCCGCGAGCGCTGCCACGCCCGTGCCGGCGGCGGCACGCAGCGCCTCCACGTGCCGCAGGCGCTCGCGCTCGGCCTCCAGCGCCGCCTCCTCCTCCTCGCTCGGGTCCAGCGCGGTCGATCTCCTCGAGCTCCCACACGAGCAGGTCCAGCTCACGATCGCGCGCGCCGGCGCGCTCGCGCAGCTCGGCGAGCCGCGCGAACAGCGCGCGCTCGCGGCCGTAGACCTCGCGGTAGGCGTCGCGGCGCGCCGCCTGCTCCGGCCCCGCGAAGCCGTCCAGGATCTGCAGCTGGGCCGACGCGAGCATCAGCTTGCGCGATTCGTGCTGGCCGTAGAACGAGAGCAGCGCCGTGCCCGCCTCGCGCAGGTCCGCCGCGGTCGCGCTGCGGCCGCCGAGGTACGCGCGGGTGCGGCCCTCGGCGCTCACCCGGCGCGCGAGCACGAGCTCCTCCGCGTCCTCCGCCAGGCGGTCGCCCAGCGCTTCGCGCACGACGTCGGGCAGCGCGAACACGCCCTCCACGTAGGCCTCCGCCGCTCCTGGGCGCACGATCCCCGACCGCGGCTTGCCGCCGAGCAGCAGGTCCAGCGCGTGCGCGAGCACGGTCTTGCCCGCCCCGGTCTCCCCCGTCAGCACGTTCAGGCCCGGCCCGAGACAGAGCTCGGCCCGCTCGATCAGCAGCAGGTTCTCGACCCGGAGTTCGTGGAGCACGCACTGGGGTCTACCAGTGGCTCCCGACGGAATCGGGGCAAACATACGTTCCTATCCGCACGCACTTTGGCGCAGAGTTCGGCGCAGATGTCGTTGCGAATGCGAGCGTCAGCGGGCGAGGCGGCCGAAGCGCTCGCGCAGGCGGTGGTAGAAGGACGCGCCCGGGATCTGGGCGAGCGTGCCGTGCGAGAGGCCGAACGCGATGTGGATGTCCTCGCCCGGCGGGAGCTCGAGCGTCGGGCGGCCGTCGACGTGGACCTCGACGGGTTCCTCGCGGGAGGCGTTGTTGATCGTCAGCTCGTCGGTCGGAGCGACGACCAGCGCTCGTGCCGTCAGCGAATGCGGAGCGATGAACGAGACGACATAGCCCTCGACGCCCCACGCCAGCACCGGTCCGCCGTTGGCGAGGTTGTAGCCCGTGGAGCCCTGCGGCGTCGAGACCACGAGCCCGTCGCAGCGGACACGGCCGATCTCCTCGCCCGCGAGCGCGTACGCGAGGTCGGCCACGCGCAGGCCCGCCTTGCGGTGCACGCTGATGTCGTTGAGCGCGCTCCACGTGCCGTCCGGGCGCCCGACCGAGATCGTCGGGAGCTCGATCGTGTCGAACTCGCCCGCGAAGGCGCGGGCGAAGTCCTCGCTCGAGGCCGTTCGGGTCGATCGTGGCCAGGAAGCCGACCTCGCCGTAGTTGACCGCGAAGACCGGGACGCCGGTGCCGGCGTAGCGGCGCAGGGCGGTGAGGATCGTGCCGTCGCCGCCGAGGACGACGCAGAGGTCGATGTCGTCGGTCAGCTCCGGGACGATCTCGACGAACGGCTGCGAGCTCGATCCCGTGCTTGGCGGCCTCGTCGGGCGTGAAGCGCAGCGTGACGCGGCGCGCGCGGGCGACCTCCATCAGCGTGCGGACGGCGCTCGTGGTCTCGCCCGGCCGCCGGTGGGTGATGACGCCGGCGGCGCTCACCATGCCTCGACCTCGTCCGACCGCGCCGGGGCGCGCGCCCTCGGCCAGCCACAGGAACGTCTCCTTGTTGCCGGACGGGCCGGGGAGCGCGGACGGCGCGCTGCCGAGGACGGCGGCGCCGTGCTCGCGCGCGGCGGCGGCGACGTCGTTGACGACCTCGCGCCGCAGCTCCGGGTCCTTGACCACGCCGCCCTTGCCGATCCGCTCGCGGCCGACCTCGAACTGCGGCTTGACCATCGCCAGGCAGTCGAACGCGCTCGGCCGTGGTCGCGAGGACCGCCGGGCAGGACCTTGCGCCAGGGAGATGAAGGAGACGTCGATGACGACCAGATCCGGGCGGTACGGGAGGTCGCCGGCCGCGATCGCGCGGGCGTTGGTGCGCTCGATCACGGTCACGCGCTCGTCCTCGCGCAGGCGGTAGTCGAGCTCGCCGTAGGCGACGTCGAGCGCGATCACGTGGGCGGCGCCGCGCTGGAGCAGGCAGTCGGTGAAGCCGCCGGTGGACGCGCCGACGTCCAGCGCGCGACGGCCCGCGAGGTCGATCCGCAGCGCGTCGAGCGCGTTGGCGAGCTTGACGCCGCCGCGGGAGACGTAGGGCGGCGGCCCTTCGACCTCGAGCTCGATCGCGGCGTCGACCAGCTGGCCCGGCTTCTCGGCCCGGCGCCGGCCGGGGCCGAGGTGGACCTGGCCCGCGATCACGGCGGCGGCGGCGCGGGTCCGCGACTCGAACAGCCCGCGTTCCGCCAATAGGGAATCCAGGCGCACGCGGGCCACGGCCACACACGGTACTCAAGCTCCGCGCGCGGGCGGCCGATGGGAGCGGAGATGCGTCCCGTCCTCGCCTCTCTCCTCGTGCTGCTCGCGCTCCCGGCGAGCGCCGCCGCGCAGACTCCGCTCCCGCCGCTCGAGTACGCCGCGCCCGATCGCGTCGATCTCGCGCGGCGCCCCGCTGACCTTCGCCGTCCGCACCGCCGCGCCGGACGGCACGGTCGTCGTGCGCGTGTCCGGCCATGACGACGTCGACGCCGACGGCCTGCTGACCGGCGAGGAGGGCACCTGGCTGGACGAGACCGCCACGCAGGCGACCGCCGACCTCGCGGTCTGGTCGGTCCCGGCGAACTCGGTCCTGCGCCAGCGGCCCGGGCACTACTACTGGCAGGCCTACCTGACCGGCGGACGCCGCGAACGGCGCCGAGGAGCCGATCGGCCCCGTCCAGGAGCTGACGGTCACGCTCCCGTACGCCGACAAGGGCCGCGGCAAGCTGTTCCCGAAGTACGGGCGCCAGCGTCGCGAAGCAGCTTCTACCTGTCCTCCGCCGGATTCCCGGACGGCGTCGACCGGCGCGCGCTTCCAGAAGGTCGTCAAGACCGCCGCGGCGCGCTGGGGCCTGAAGGCCCTGCGCTGGACGAGCGCCGAGGCGGGCGTCGAGGACGGCTTCAACGTCGCCGGGTTCTCGGCGGACGTCGAGGCGGGCGTGCTCGGCGTGCAGACCGACTTCGTCAAGCGCGGCAAGGTCGTCGAGAGCGACCTGGCGCTGAACGCGAGCGAGAACTGGAACGCGGGGCCGGACTATCCGGCGCTCGACCAGGTCGACCTCGAGAGCGTCGTGCTGCACGAGCTCGGCCACATGGCGGGCAACAAGAAGCACCGCGCGCGCTGCACGAACTCACCGATGATCGAGGCGCTGGGCGCCGGCGAATGGTGGCGCGGGACGCGCGACAAGTGGTTCGGCGACTGCGGTGCCAGCGCGTCCTCCGTGGGCCGCAAGACGTTCGTGCACCGCATCGTCCGCGTCGACTAGCGGCGCTCCCCCATCCGGTGGACCGGGTTGTGGTGTGACCACCGGCCCCGCCGATGACAACCTTTGTACCGATAAACCTGTCTAGGACGTACCATGCCTCACCTCAACCGTTTCCCGATCGGAGCCAAGCTCGCCGCCGGCTTCGCCGCGGTCCTCCTCCTGCTCGTGGTGCTCGGGGTGGCTTCCCTCGGGCAGCTCTCCTCCGTCAGCGCCGGCGCGCAGACCTTCAACGACGACATCGTCCCGAGCATCTCCAAGCTCGACGACGTCGGGTTCGCCGCGGACTCGGTGCGCCAGGACCAGTACCGCCACACGGCCACGCCGACCGCGGCTGACATGGTCCCGGTCGAGAAGGACCTGAAGGCCGCCACGGCCGCGGTCGAGGCCGAGTTCGCCGACTACGAGAAGATGATCGGCGACGACACTGCCGACCGCGGCCGCTACGACGCCGCGCGCAGTGCCTGGGCCGCGTACCTCAAGGCATCGCAGGGCTTCCTCCCCTTCAGCCGCAACAACGATCCGCGCGCGTACGCCACGCTCGAGGCCGCCGATGCCCAGTGGGACGCCTTCAGCGCCAAGCTGGACGAGTGGGCCGCGGGCAACGACGCCACGGCCGAGCAGATCAACCGCGACGCCGACGCGACGTACGCCTCCGGGCGCACGATCACGATCGTGCTGCTGCTCGTCGCCACGCTGATCGCCGTCGCGGTCGCGTTCTTCCTCGCCCGCTCGATCGGACGCGGGCTGCGCTCGATGGTCGCGGCGGCCAAGGGGCTCTCCGTCGGTGACGTCGACCAGCGCGTCGACATCCGCTCGCGCGACGAGATCGGTGACATGGCGACGGCGTTCGAGCAGATGATCGACTACAACCGCGAGATGGCCGCGGCGGCGCAGAAGATCGCCGAGGGTGACCTCACCGGCACGGTCGAGCCCAAGGGCGAGACGGACGCGCTGGGCAACGCCTTCGCGGACATGACCCTCAGCCTGCGCGGGCTGGTCGGGGACGTCGCCGCCTCCGCGGGCACGCTCAAGAGCGCGTCGGTCGAGATGGCCGCCACCTCCGACGAGGCCGGTCGCGCCGTGGGCGAGATCGCTCCGGCCGGGGTGACGTCGCCCAGGGCGCCGAGCGTCAGGTGCGCATGGTCGAGTCCTCGCGTGAGGCCGTGCAGGAAGCGGCCCGCGCCGCCGCCACGAGCGCCGAAGGCGCCGAGGCGACCGCCACGGCCGCCGAAGGCGCCCGCCGCATCGCCCGCGAGGGCGTCGAGGCCGCCTCGCACGCCACGGAGGCGATCCGCGCCGTCGCCGACTCCTCGCGCGCAGGTCGGCGTCGCGATCGAGGACGCTCGCCGCAGCGCTCCGAGACCATCGGTGGCATCGTCGACACGATCACCGGCATCGCCGAGCAGACGAACCTGCTCGCGTTGAACGCCGCGATCGAGGCCGCCCGCGCCGGCGACCAGGGCAAGGGCTTCGCGGTCGTCGCCGAGGAGGTCCGCAAGCTCGCCGAGGAGTCACAGTCGGCGGCCGGGCAGATCTCCGCCCTGATCGGCGAGATGCAGAGCGAGACCGGCAAGGTCGTCGGCGTCGTGGCCGAGGGCGAGCGTCGCACCGTGGACGGCGTCGCCACGGTCGAGCGCACGCGGGAGGCGTTCGAGCGAGATCGGCGTCGCGGTCGAGGACGTCACGCACCGGGTCGACCGACATCGCCGCCAGCGTCGCAGCAGATCGTCGCCGAGGCGCAGCGCGCCGAGGCCGATGTCACCGAGGTCGCGGCGGTCGCCGAGCAGTCGTCCGCCTCGGCCGAGCAGGTCTCCGCCTCCACCCAGCAGACCAGCGCCTCCACCCAGGAGATCGCCGCGTCGGCGCAGTCGCTGGCCGCCACCGCCGAGCAGCTCGACACGCTCGTCGGCCGCTTCTCCGTCGCCTGATCGGTCGCTAGCGCCGCAGCGTCACCGTCCTCGTGGCGGTGAACGCGGCGCCGGCGGGCGGCGTGACGGTGATCCTGACGGTCAGCTTGGCCTTCTTGACCTTGACCTTCAGGGCCAAGGTTGCCTTGCCCGTCTTGGTCGAGGTCGCGAGGCGGGTCTTGCCGCGCAGGACCTCGATCTTCAGCCCCGAGTCGGGCCGGGCGATCGTCAGCGAGCCCTTGACGGACTGACCCTTCTCGGTGGCGGTGCCGCCGCCGGCGGGGTTCTCGAAGAGGTAGTCCTGCGCGACGATCGCGCCTGGGGTGTGCCCCTCGGCCGAGGCCAGTGCCGGGAGGGCGATCGCCAGCGCGATCAGCAGAAGGCCGAGGAGTCTGGTCATGGGCTTGGTGACGGTCGCGGCCATCGTCGCCGTTTAGTCCGCGGCGACGGCGAGCTGGAACTGGCCGAAGCTGGGCCGCGGGCCGAGCGTGAGCGAGAGCGTCGCCGGGACCTCGCCGCCCGCGCTGTCCGGCGCGACGATGACGGTCGCGCGCAGGTTCCCGAGCGCGGGTGAGCAGGACACGGGGATAGGCGAACGTGACCGTCCCGCCGGTCGCGATCGTGGCGGTGTTGGACGTGGTGCCGGTAGGGGGAACCTCGAAGCGCTGGTGGCGTCGGCCTTGCCGCCGGTTCACCGCCATCGATGTCACATCCGCGAACCACTACTCGAGACCGAACAAGCGACCGGCCCCGCGGCGTCGTGCCGCGGGGCCGGTGTCAGAGCGATCAGGGCGTCGTCGTCGACAACGAGAACGTCAGCGTCTTGCTGTACGTGCCGGTGCGCAGGGACTCGTTCGGCACCGATGGTCTGCTTGAGGCCGATGGTGACCGCGTTGGCGCTCACCGGGCCGGCGTACGTCAGGAGCGTCAGCGGGGTGTTGGTCCCGGTGATCGGGGCGAACACGCCCTGGTTGGCGCGCGCCATGACCGGCGTGGCGAGGGCGAACGTGCCGTTGGTGAGGCGGCCGGTCGCGGTCGGGCTGGGATCGGCGACGGACAGCGTCGCGTCACCGGCCGAGCTCGTGACCATCGCGGCCACCGAGCGTCTCGTAGTCCTTCCCGACACCCGGGATGAACGCGCCCAGGTTGGCGTTCGGCGCGATGTCGAGCGCCAGCGTCGGCAGGACGGAGCCGGTCGGCGTGCCGGGCGTGCCCGGACCGCCGGGCGGGGTCGGCGTGGGCGACGCGGTCGCCGTGGCCGTCGGGGTCGCCGTGGCCGTGGCCGTGGGGGTCGCCGTGGCCGTCGCGGTCGGCGTGGCCGTGGGTCGTCGGCGTGGCCGTCGGCGTGGCCGTCGGCGTCGCCGTCGGCGTCGCCGTGGGCGTCGCCGTCGGCGTGGCCGTCGGCGTCGCGCGTGGCCGTCGCCGTCGGCGTCGCCGTGGGGGTCGCCGTCGCGCGTCGCGGTGGGCGTCGGCGTCGGCGTCGCCGTGGCGGTCGGCGTGGCCGTCGGCGTGGCGTCGGCGTGGCCGTCGGGTGGCCGTCGGCGTCGCCGTCGGCGTGGCCGTCGGCGTCGCGCGTGGGCGTCGCCGTCGCCGTCGGCGGTCGCCGTGGGCGTCGCCGTCGGCGTCGCCGTGGGCGTCGCCGTCGGCGTCGCCGTCGGCGTGGCCGTGGGCGTCGCCGTCGCCGTGGCGGTCGGCGTCGCCGTGGCCGTGGCCGTCGGCGTCGGAGTGGGCGTCGGTCCGACCGGCTGCACGACCACGGCGCCCACCATGAAGTTGTGCGCCTGGCAGACGAAGGCGTAGGTGCCCGGCGTGTCGAAGCGGCAGATCCCCGCCCAGCCCTGCGGTGACGGGAACGGCGGCAGCGGCGGCACCGGGCCGGTGCCGCGCCGGCCGTCTGCGTGCAGGTCGTCGGCGCGATCGTCAGGAAGTCGACGTTGTGGAAGCTCCCGCCTGACGGGTAGCTGAAGGTGACCGTCTCGCCGGCGTTGATCGTGACCGAGCGTCTCGCCGTCGACCGGGTTCTCGAACCCGAAGTCGACCGCGTGGATCTGTCCGGGCGCTCGTTCAGCGCCCGATCCAGTTGCCCCTGCCGCCGAAGCGATCGCGGGTATAGCGATTCCACCCACGGCGGCGCATGCCAGCCATGGCAAGTACCTCTTCCTGAGACCCAACGCGACCGACCCCCTTGGGAATGTTTTTCCAAGGGGCCATTACGCACGGTCCGCGAGGACCGTTCGATCGCGTTGAGCTATCTCAACGACGACTACGCGAAGGAGCCGCGCGGATCGAGCACGGCGGCCGAGACGCGCTCGGCGATGCGCTCGGCGGTGAAGCCGACCTCTTCGTGCAGCAGCGCGGGCGCGCCGTGGGTCACGTAGCGGTCCGGCAGGCCGACGCGCAGGATGCGCGGCGCCACCGCGCCCTCGTCGGAGAACGACTCCCAGACGGCGCTGCCGAAGCCGCCGGCGAGCACGCCCTCCTCGATCGTCACCAGCAGATCGTGCTCGGCGGCCAGCGCCGTCAGCAACGGCACGTCCAGCGGCTTGACGAAGCGCGCGTCGGCGACGGTGACGTCCATCCCGCGCTCGGCCAGCAGGTCGGCGGCGCCGAGCGCCTTGCCGACGCCGGTGCCGTAGCCGACCAGCGCCACCCGCTCGCCCTCGCGCAGGATCTCGCCGGTGCCGACGCGCGATCAACGACGGAACGCCGGGCAACTCGACGCCGACCCCCGCCCCACGCGGGTAGCGGATCCCCGCCGGACCGTCCAGCGAGATCGCCGTGTGCAGCATGTGCACGAGCATCGCCTCGTCGCGCGGCGCCATCAGCGTGATGTGCGGGAGCATCCGCAGGTACGCGATGTCGAACACGCCGTGGTGCGTCGGCCCGTCGTCGCCGACCAGCCCGGCGCGGTCCATCGCGAACGTCACCGGCAGGTTCTGCAGGCAGACGTCGTGGACGATCTGGTCGAACGCGCGCTGCAGGAAGGTCGAGTAGATCGCCGCCACCGGGCGCATGCCCTGCAAGCGCCGCGCCGGCCGCGAACAGGATCGCCCTGCTGCTCGGCGATCCCGACGTCGAAGTAGCGCTCGGGCATCGCCTTCTGGAGGATCGAGAGCCCGGTGCCGGAGTTCATCGCCGCGGTGATGCCGATCACGCGCGGGTCGCGCTCGCACTCGCGGACCATCGCCTCGCCGAAGACCTGCGTGTACTGCGGCGGCGCCGGCGAGGACGGCCGCGACGGCGCCGGCATCCGCGACGCGATCGACTTCGGCTTGGCGGCATGCCACTTCTCCATGCCCTCCAGGCCGCCGTTCTCGGCGGGCGCGAAGCCCTTGCCCTTGACCGTGGCGCAGTGGATGACGACGGGGCGCTCGGCCTCGAACGCGGTCCGCAGCGCGCGGCGCATCGCGCGCACGTCGTGACCGTCGACGACGCCGAGGTAGGCCCAGTCGAGCTCCTCCCACCACAGCCCGGGCGCCCAGAACGCCTTCACGGACTCCTTGAAGCGCGGGCCGAGGCGCTCGAACGCCGCGCCGATGCCGGCCGGCAGCTTCGTGAGCTTCTCCTCGACGCCCTCGCGCGCCTCCCACAGGCCCGGGTCCAGCCGGACGCGGTTCATGTAGCGCGACAGCGCGCCCACGTTGGGCGCGATCGACATCCCGTTGTCGTTCAGGATGACGACGATCGGGGTGCCGAGGCCGCCCGCCTGGGACACGGCCTCGAAGGCGACGCCGCCGGTCATCGCGCCGTCGCCGATGACGGCGACGACCTTGCCGTCCTCGGAGCCGCCCTCGCGCAGCATCGCCTCCTTGATGCCGACGGCGTAGCCGATCGACGTCGAGGCGTGACCGGCGCCCATGATGTCGTGCTCGGACTCGGCGATCGAGCAGAACGGCGCGAGGCCGCCGTAGTGGCGGATCGTGCCAAGCGCGTCGCGGCGGCCCGGTCAGGACCTTGTGCGGATAGGCCTGGTGGCCGACGTCCCACAGGACCTTGTCGCGCGGCGAATCGATCAGCGAGTGCACGCGCGACGGCGATCTCGCAGGTGCCGAGGTTGGCGCCGAAGTGCCCGCCGATCTCGCCGACCGTGTCGATCAGCAGCTCCCGGACCTCCTGCGCGACGGCCTGCAGCTCATCCTCGGAGAGCGCGTGCAGGTCCTGGGGGCGGTCGATCCGGGAGAGCAGTGAGGTCATGAAGTCCTGGTGGCGATGAAGTCGGTGATCTGGGCCAGCTCTTCCGCTCTACCCGAGGCCGCCCGGTCGAGCGCGGCGCGGGCGTTGCGGTGCGATTCGGCGGCCATGGCGCGGGCCCCGTCGAGCCCGTAGCGGCTCACGTACGTCACCTTGCCGTGCCGCTCGTCGCTTCCCTGCGGCTTCCCGAGCGCGACATCCGTACCCGTCACGTCGAGGATGTCGTCGACGATCTGGAACAGGACCCCGAGCTCGGTAGCGAACGCACGGAAGTCAGGCAGTGTAGTCGAGCGGGTGTGTTCGTCGGTTAGCAGGAGTACGCACTCGATCGCCGCTCCGATCAGCCGGCCGGTCTTGAGCTCGTGCAGCCGGCGCAGCTGCGCGTCGTCCTCCTCGACCACGCCGAGGACGTCGATGTACTGGCCGCCGACCATGCCCTGAACGCCTGATGCGGCGGTCAATTCGGCACAGGCAGGCGATGATCCGCGCGGGCTCGGCGCGCAGCTCGGCCAGCACCAGCCGGATCGCCTCCGCGTAGAGCGCGTCGCCGGCCAGGATCGCGATCGCCTCGCCGTAACGGACGTGACACGTCGGCCGGCCGCGGCGCAGCGAGTCGTCGTCCATCGCCGGCAGGTCGTCGTGGATCAGCGAGTACGTGTGGATCAGCTCGAGCGCGCCGGCCAGCGGGAGCACCGCCTCGGTCGGCATCCCGACCGCGTGGGCGGTCGCGAGCGCGAGCACCGGCCGGATCCGCTTCCCGCCGGCCAGCAGCGAGTAGCGCATCGCCTCCTCGAGCCCGTCGGTCGCGGGCTCCGCGCTGAAGCGCAGGCCCTCGAGGTAGGCCTCGATGTCGGTGCGCAGGTGGTCCGGATAGCCCAACGTCTATGACCCGAGCGCCAGCTGGCCCGCCGGCGACGGGCTCCGCGTCCGCGGCCCGGACCTGCCGGTCGAGCTCGGCGCCCGCCTCGATCGCCAGGCGGGCGCATTCCTCCACCAGCGCGGCGGCGCGATCGGCCGGCAGCTCGCCCGAGCGCAGCGTCACGGCGGCGTGCTCGAGGCGCTCGATCAGGCGCTCAAGGGATTCCGGCGGCATCGGCCGCGCATTCTGGCACCCGCGTCGGCTATACGGCGCTGCGCGCGCAGCACGGCGGCGAGGATCCCGTTCACGAAACCCGGGGCCTCGGCGCCGCAGAAGGCCTTGGCGGTCTCGACCGCCTCGTCGATCGCGCCCTCGGGCGGGATCGGCTTGTCGCCCTCGATCAGCTCGGGGTGCAGCATCTCCAGCAGCGCGGTGCGCAGGATGGCGCGCTCGAGCGGGGCGATGCGGTCGATCGTCCAGTTCTTGGCGTGGCGCTCGATGTAGGCGTCGAGCTCCTCCGCGTTGTCGGCCGTCGCGTGCGCGAGCGCGCGCGTGAAGGAGCCGGTGTCGCGCTCGAAGACATCGTCGAGGGGGCGGCGGGTGAGATCGTGCTGGTAGAGCGCGAAGACCGCCGCGCGCCGCTGTTCAGACCTGCGCATTCGGCGCTGAGGCTAGCGCTACGCCGAACGCGGGCACGAGCTTGCGCGCCCGGGCGGGCTTCGCGAACAGCTCGCGGACCAGCATCGCGCCGAGCGGAAGCGTCCACGCGAGGTACATGAACATCGGCGCCATGCCCGGTGCGCAGCTCGAGCGTCTTGAACGTCAGCCACATGCGCGACGGTCACCGACGAGCGCGATCACCGGCGGGCGGCGCTTCTCGGTCTCCCACGCGACGAGCGCGAGCACCAGCGGCAGGTGGTAGTAGCCCATGTTCCACGGGTCCAGCAGGCAGCGCTCGAGCGCGAGCAGGGCGAAGAGGGCGAGCGCGTCCTCGCGCGGGCGGTCGTGACCCGCGCGCCACCACCAGGCGAGGCTGAGCGGGAGCGCGAGGGCGACGATCAGCGGGTGCGGGATCGGCGCCAGCCAGGCGGGCGAGGTGATGTCGCCGTGGCCGGCCGCCGCCCACTCCGGGTCGGACGGGCACGCCGAGCGGCCACCAGACCTGCCACGGATGGAAGAACGAGCCGGCGGCGGCGCCACTGTGCGCGGCCGCGTTGGCGAGACCGCCCGGGCGGGCGAGGAGGACGCCGCCGTAGACCAGCAGCGCGGCGGCGACGGGCGCGGCGAGCACGCGCAGCTTCGGCTTGGGGAGCGCGAGCGCGGCGGGCAGCAGCGCGAGCACCGCGGTCTGCTTGGCTCAGCACGGCGATCGTCAGCAGGACCGCGGAGAGCGTCGCCTTCTGGCGCACCGCGGCGAGCACGCCGGCGGTCGCGGCCGCGGCGGCGAGCACGTCCTCCGGGTGGCCGGCGTCGAGCGCGAGGTAGGCGACGGGCGAGCGCGGCGACGAGCACGATCGCCAGCAGGGCGTGGGCGCGCTCGCGGGCGTGCAGGGCGGTCGCCAGGCCGACGAGCGCGAGCAGGCCGGGGAGCGCGTTGAGGCGGAAGGTCCAGTCCATCCCGGCGCCGAGGAGCGTCGTCGGCGCGCCGACCAGCGTCGCGAAGCCGCTGTAGGCCGGGCATCAGCCGCAGGAACGCGTCGACCCCGTCGATGCGCAGGCCGAAGTAGGCGGGCCAGGCCTCGACGAAGTAGTCGCCCCAGAAGACGTGGCGGGAGCCGAGGACGAGCAGGAGGGCGGCGCAGCCGAGCGCGAACGGCGAGACGGATCCTCATCGGGATCCGTATCGGCTGCGCCGCGCTGGGCGCTTAAGCGCGCGACATGTACGAGCCCGAGCGCGTGTCGACCTTGACCTTGTCGCCGATGTTCACGAACAGCGGGACGTTCACGATCGCGCCCGTCTCGAGCGTCGCGGGCTTGTTGCCGCCACCGGAGGCCGTGTCCCCGCGGACGCCCGGCTCGGTGTGCGTGACCTCGAGCTCGACCGACGCCCCGAGCTGGATGTCCGACGGGTTGCCGTCGATGTAGAGCATGTCGACGCTCTCGTTCGGCCTCACCCACTTCAACGGCTCCGCCATGCTCGTCTCCGGCAGCGCGATCTGCTCGTAGGACTCCTCGTCCATGAAGTGCGCGTCGGTCCCGTCGGCGTACAGGAACTGCATCTTGCGCGCCTCGGTGTGGATCGGGCGGAACTTCTCGCCGGCGCGGAACGTCCGGTCGATCACGTTGCCGTCAGCTCGTCCGGCGCAGCTTGGTGCGCACGAAGGCGCCGCCCTTGCCCGGCTTGACGTGCTGGAACTCGATGATCTTGAAGACGGTGCCTTCGACCTCGATGTGGTTGCCGTTCTTGAACTGGTTCGTGGAGATCATGTGCGGTGCTTGAGGCTACCCCGTTTGCGGACCACGACGCGCGGGGCGACCGTCACGGCTCGTCGATCGGATCGGTCCAGCCCACGAGGCTGCCGGGATTGAGGAACTGACGCCCCCAGAGTGCCTTGCGTTGTTCGCCGGTGAGTTCGGCCAGGTCGCAGGCGTCGTGCCAGGACTCGGTGATCGTGGCGATCTGATGGTCGACGATCTCGGATGCTTCGTCCCCGTCGAGCTGATAGAGGCTCGCGCGCTCCACGCACCCCGCGACCACGCTGGCCTTGAAGTTGTCGCGCTCGTCGCCGATGTACATCGCCTGCTCCGCCGTGTGCCCGAGACGCTGTTGTGGGCACACGTCGTAGGCAGGCGTGAGCGCCAAGTGCTCGCCATCCCAGAAGGCGGCGTGGTTGCGGGCGTGATCGTCGATGTTGGACACGAGGATGTTGAAGGTGATCCGCTGGAAGAGCTCACGCAATGTCGCCTGTGGCTCCGTGAAGCGCTCCCGTATGACCTGGGCCAGCTCCGCGTAGCTCGCATAGCGGGCGAACATCTCCCCCAGCCCCAGGATCGTCAGCGCCGACACCATCCCGCAGCGCTTTCGGCCGCGCTCCGCCGATCGAGCTGCCGCGAAGGAGCGCGGCTTCCAGTCGCGGCGGGATCGGATCGCCGGCTTCGATTCGCTCGGCGGCCTCGGCGCAGGTCGTCGAGCGTCGCCGGCCCGGCCTGCCGGGGGCGTGTACACCTCAGAGGAGGACGTGAAGTCCAGATTGCCGGTGCGGTCCGAGTCGCCCGCGAGCAGGTACGTCAGGACACTGAGCTGGCCGGGGTCGGCGCTGCGGCCGTGCCGGCCGGTGAGCCTATCCTGGGGGTCGGGTCCAGCACGTCGAGCCGTCCGCATAAGACGGGCCCCTCCGATTCCGGAAGCCAGATCCACACGAATGCCCGGTCGCTGTTGAGCGCGTCAGAAATCATCGTCATCCGGCCGGCGGGCGGGCCGAGCAGCCGAGGGAAGCAGGCTGAGACGGTCGCGGCTCTGGGCGAGCTGGCGTTCCAGGCCGACGCGGTCAACGCCGAACAGGGGCACGCCACACAAGACCGCGAGATCGAACACGATGCCGATGCCGGCGGTTGGATCGCCCTGTTCGACGCGAACGACCGTTCGTGGAGTCACGCCGGCACGCTCCGCAAGCTCCCGGATCGGCCAGCGGCGCTCGATGCGTCCTTGACGGATCTCGGAGCCGAGCAGCTCACACGCGAGCCGCACCGTCCGCGAATATGAACGCGAATTCGACATCTGTGTCCCTGTAGGGACAGGATAGCCGCTTCCGTATCCCTGTAGGGAACAGATCGCACGCTCGACGCAGGGCTCGAGGCTACCTCCGTTTGCGGACCACGACGCGCGCGGTGTAGGTCCTCGCGGGGAGCGGCCAGTCGAAGCGCGCGCGCACGGCTCGGCGGCCTGTGCCGGCGAACGTCCAGGGGATCGAGCGCGACACGGGCACGGTCCGCGTCCGGCGGCCCTCGGTCAGCGTCACCTGGGTCGCCCCGGCGGGCCAGACCACCCGCAGCGTCGCGCGGCGGCGGTAGCGCGTCGCTCGCACGGCCTTGATGCCCGGGGCGCCGCGCGGCGGCTTCGGGCCGGCGACGAGGTGGACCGATGCCGAGCCCCGGTCGCCTCTCGGCGTCCGCAGACCGAGAGCGTCGAGGTCGGCCGAGTCGAACGTGACGGGGAGTCGGAGCTCCGCTACCGTCCGAGCGGGCCAGGCACGGCGCGTCGTCCGGTCCGGGCGGAATGGTCCAGGTGAATGTCACCGGGCCACGATCGTTCCGGGGTCGGCGACGGCGCGGAAGGTCGCCGTCTGGCCCTTGACGACGCGCGTCGGCCCTTCGATCCGCACCGAGGGGCTGCACGAGATCGGTGCGGAAGACGATGCTTGCCGTCGCGGTGTTGCCCACCTGGTCGGTCGAGGTCACGACGACCGTGTGCGGCCCCGCCGCGAGCTGGCAGTCGAGCCGCCAGCTGAAGCCCGTCTCGGCGTTGTACGTCGCTGCCCGTCGAGCAGTGTACCGGTTGCCGACGAAGGGATCGTCGGTCGTGACGCCCGCACGCGGGCAGTACGGGCCGTGGATGACCGAGACCGCCGGTCCGACGTCCATGGAACAACCGACGGCGCCGGCGACATGGAACGGTCAGGATCTTCGGCGGCACGTCGACGATGAACGTCCCGTCGCCGGTCACGACCGTCCCTTCGGCGTTGCTCGCGATCACCTTCCACCGGTGTGCGCTGGACGCCAGGAGCTCGGTCGCGGTGAACGAGCAGCTCGATCGCGCAGTCGGCGTCCTCGACGACGCCGGTCTCGACTGAGCCGCCCTCGATCGATGCGACCTCGTACGCGGGTCGCGCCGGCCGACCGCTCCCAGGTGAGCGTCGGGGTGCGGGTGTCGACGCGAGCGTCGCCGACGGGCGAGATCAGGCGTGAACGGCTGTCGGCGGCGCCGCCGATGCCGGGAAGCGAACGGGAGGAACGCGACCACTCCGGCGCCGTGCGATGCCACTCGAAATCTCATGACCGCCGATCAACCTGCGGCCGTGCAGAAGTTGCGCGGTGTACGCTCGTCGCCGTGCTGCCGGACTTCTGGCCTGTTGCGCGCTGGCGGCCGCCCGCCCTCCGTCCGCCGCGGAGGCGCACACCTTCGCGGTCTCGCTCGCGCGGCGCGGGCCGCGGCCGGCCGGATCGGTGGCCGAGCGCAAGGCGCACCAGCGCGTGGCGGCGCGGTTCAGGACCGTCGGGCTGCGGGTCGGCTACGAGCGCTTCGACGTGCCCGGGAAGGGCGCTTCGCGCGACGTGATCGGGATCCGGGACGCGCCCGAGCGACTGCCTGGTGATCGCGATGGCGCACGCCGACACGGTCCCGCCCGCGCCCGGCGCCGACGACAACGCGTCCGGCGTCGGGACGCTGGTCGCGCTCGCCCGCGCGCTGGCCACCGGGTCCGGAACCCGCGTGCGACCTCTGGCTGGTGGCGACCGGGCGCCGAGGAGCGGCCGTACACCGGGCGGCCGGACCACCTCGGGGCGAGCGCGCTCGTGGCCCGCCTGAAGCGCACGAACCGGCTTGAAGGACGTCCGGGTCGCGCTGTCGCTCGACGAGGTCGGGCGCGGGACGCGCTTCGACCTGCACTCGACCGCCTCCGCCCCGCGCGAGAACGTCGAGCAGCGCCTGCTCGGGGACGGCGTGCGCTGGGTGAAGGATCCCGCGGGCGAGGGGAACTCCGACCATCGCGAGCTGTCGCGGGCGGGCGCGCCGGCGGCCAAGCTCGGCGTCGTCGACGAGCCGTGCCGCCACACGGCCTGCGACACGCCCGACCGGCTCGAGCGCAAGGCGTTCACGCGCGTCCTGCAGATCGTCTGGCCTGCGCTGCGGACCTGGAGCTAGATGAAGTGCATCAGCCCGAGCACGTTGCCGCCCGGGTCGGCGACGAACGCGAGCTCGCCGACGCCGTCGATCGCGGTCGCTCGGCATCAGCACGCGGCCGCCGCCGGCCTCGACCGCCTCCAGCGCGACGCCGCAGGTCGTCGACCGCGAACGTCACCTCCGGCCCGTTGGTCGGCACGTCCAGCAATGCCCGCCGGCCCTGCACCGCACCGATCGTTCCACCGGGACTTGACGTACGGAAGAACGCTGGGTAGGGATTCTCGAATTCCCAGCCGAACAGCGGCTCGTAGAAGGAGCGGCTCGCCGAGACGTCGTCGGCGTTGAAGGCGAAGTGCGCGAGATGGCCGTGCATGACGCGCAACACTAGGGTTCGCGCATGGGAACCGCCGTCCGTCGCACGTCCTGGGAGCCGATCGTCGCCGTCGCGGCGCTGCTCTCGCTGGCGCTCTGGCCGATCCAGATCCATCGGGCGTTCGGGCTGCCCGCCCACCCGCTGATCATCCACGTGCCGGTGATCTTCATCCCGATCCTGGGCCTGACGGTCCTGGCCGTGATGTTCAACTTCCGCTGGTTCGAGCGCTACGGCACGCTGGTCGCGGCGTTCAGCGTGGTCAGCCTGGCGGCGACGCTGCTGGCGGTCGGCGCCGGCGAGGCCTTCAAGGAGGACCGCGAGCGGTTCTTCCCGATGAACGACCCGACGCTGCACGACCATGCGGACGCCGGCATCACGGTGCGGCTGGTGATGCTGATCCTCACCGCGATCCTGGTCGGCCTGCTCTTCGCCCGCCGCCTGCCGAACGCGGCGCGGATCGCGCTGCGCGTGCTCGCGGTGCTGTTCGCGCTGGCGCGCGATCGTGATGGTCGTCCGCACGGGCCACCTGGGCGCGAAGCTGGCCTGGGGCGAGCGCGAGGGCGGCCCGCCGCCGGGATTGCAGGGTCAGCCGCCCGGCACCGGCGGTTAGTTGACAACGTCAACGATCTCGTTGACACTGTCAACGAGATGGCCGACCCCGAACAGATCGCGGCACTGAGGGACTTCAACCGCTTCTACACCAGCCGGCTGGGCATGACCCGGCACGGGCTGCACAGCACGACCCACCCGCTGGCCGAGGCGCGCGTGCTCTACGAGCTCGGCGCGCACGGCACGCTCCAGACGAGCGCGCTCAAGGACGCGCTGGCGATCGACGCCGGCCAGCTCAGCCGCCTCGTCAAGCGCCTGCAGGAACAGGGGCTGATCGAGCGCGCGCCCTCCCCCACCGACGCGCGCCGCCAGCAGGTCCGGCTCACGCCGCACGGCGAAGAGGCGTTCGCCCGCCTCGACGCGGGCTCGAAGGAGGAGGTCGGCCAGCTCCTCGACGCGCTTCCCGACCCGCACGCCGCGCTGCGCGCCATGCAGCACCTGCGCGCGGCGATCGAGCCGACCCGGAACGCCGCTGATCCGCGAGCTGCGGATCGGCGACCTCGGCTGGCTGGTCGAGCGCCACGGCGTCCTCTATGCGCGCGAGTACGGCTGGGACGCGTCCTTCGAGCGCCTCGTGGCGCGGATCGCCGCCGACTTCGACCCCGCCACCGACCGCGCGTGGGTCGCGGAGGTCAACGGCGCGCGCGCCGGCGCCGTGCTGTGCGTGCACGACACGCCCGAGAACGCGAAGCTGCGCACGCTGCTCGTCGAGCCCAGCGCCCGCGGCCTCGGCCTCGGCACGCGCCTCGTCGACCAGGTGATCGAGCACGCGAGCCGGCGCGGCTACCGCACGCTCGACGCTGTGGACCAACGACATCCTGCACGCCGCGCGCAAGATCTACGAGCGCGCCGGCTTCACGCTCCAGCACGAGGCGCCGTACCACGCGTTCGGCCACGACACTGATCGAGCAGACCTGGTCCCTTACCCTCCAACCATGGACCGAGACGCACTGAGGGCGCTCCAGGCGCCGCTGAAGGAGTCGTACAAGACCGACCCGGACCAGGCGCTGATCACGCTCAAGGCGTCGGGCAGGCTCGGCGAGGGCGTCACCTGCTCCGTCGACACGGGCCGCGCGATCGCCGAGGCCGGCCTGCACCCCGCGACCGGCGGCGACGGCACCCAGCTGTGCTCGGGGGACATGCTGCTCGAGGCGCTCGTCGCCTGCGCCGGCGTCACGCTCGGCGCGGTCTCCACGAGCCTCGGCATCCCGATCGCCGACGGCCGCGATCAAGGCCGAGGGCGACCTCGACTTCCGCGGCACGCTGGGCGTCGACCGCGAGGCGCCCGTCGGGTTCCGCGACATCCGCCTCAGCTTCGAGCTCGAGACCGAGGCCGACGACGAGCAGCTCGCGACGCTGCTGAAGCTGACCGAGCGCTACTGCGTGGTGCTGCAGACGCTCGCGCGCGGCCCGGAGCTCGACGTCACGCTCGAGCGCGCCACCGCCACGACCGCCTGACAACGACCGAGGGCCCGCACATGGCGGGCCCTCGAGCACCTCACAGCCGAAGCCGCGGAGCTAGTTGAGGATCATCGGGATCCAGCTCGCCTTGAACGGTGCGTACGGCGTGTTCATCATGCGGGTGGCGCGGGCACGAGCGCGACAGCCAGTCCGGGAGGCACGGGTTGAACGGGTTCACCCACGTGGTCGCCGGAGCGGCCGCGTTGTAGGCGACCGCCGACGCCGCACGCGGCCTGCGCGCTGACGGCGCCCGCCAGGCTGCGGCTGAGCTCCATGATGTTCGGGACGTCGTCGAAGTCCTGGTCGTCGGCGCCGTCGAGCACGCCGTCGCCGTCGGAGTCGGCGTCGAACGCCTTCGTGCCGGCGAACTTGATCGGGAACGCGCCCTCGTTCGTGTAGCAGGCCTCCCACCAGTCGGCGCTGGCCGGGCCGTGCGTCTCGTCGAAGTTCGTGAGACCGTCGGCGTCCTCGTCGCGCTCGTCGTCGGAGACGTAGTTGTCACCGTCGTAGTCCCAGTACTCCATCTCGTACGCGGCCGTGCTGCCCGAGTGGTTCATGTCGTAGATGTCGTACGAGGCGAGGGTGTGCGGCGACATCGCGTTGAGCCCCGTGACCGGGCTGTACACCATCACGTTGCGATAGCCGGCCAGGTCGGCCCAGGAGCGGAAGCTCGCCGGCGGCTGGTAGTCGACGGTACGCATCGACGGGACGCGGCGGCCGTTGCCGCCCGCGAGGGTCGACAGCGAGTACTGCGTGCCGTCGGAGTAGGAGAGCGGGGTCAGCGTGCGCGCCGAGGTGTGGTTGACCGTGTAGGTGTACTTCCACAGCGCGTACTCCTCGCTCAGCGTCAGCACGTCGCCGTCGTAGTCGACGTCGGAGTCCTTGAAGAGCGGGTTCGGGTACGGGGTCTTGCCCGGGTACGGAAGCGAGTCGTTCGGCGACTGGTAGTCGTCGTTGTTGAGGTCGACGGCGGACTTGTACTCGAAGCCGTCCTCGACGCCGTCGCCGTCGGTGTCCGAGACACACGGGTCGAGCAGGAGCGAGAGCTCCAGCGCGTCGGCGAGCAGGTCGTTGTCGTCGTCGAGGTCGGCGCCGTTGGCCGACGCCGTCCTTGTCGCAGTCGCCTTCAGGAGCGGTCGGCACGCCGGCGCCGCCGGAGGCGTCGCCGCCGCCGTTGGCCTTCTCCGGCCCGATCACGGGCGAGATCTTGGCCGGCGTGTACGCCTTCGTGAGCTTCGCGGCGAGGACGCGCAGGCGGAAGCGCGTCGGGATCGGGTTCGTCCCTTCCGCGTTCATGTACTTCTCGAGCGTCTTGGGGACGACCACGATCAGCTGCTTGGTCGTCGAGACGTCGGCCTTCACGAACAGGGCCTTGCCCTTGTCGCGGCGGAACAGGACGCTGTTCTTGCCCTTGCCGCGCTTGAAGTTCTTGCCCTGAATCGTGAGCTTCGTGCCGACAGCTGCGGTCTTGGGCGTGACCTTGGTGATGACCGGCGTCTTGGCCTTCGCGTCCGCCACGGCGGGCACGAGGAGCGCGCCGAGTGCGGCCGCGGCGAGGGCGCGACGCAGAATGGGGCGGGTGCGAGGTCGAAGTACCATCGACCTCGATATCGGCTCCCCCACCGGCCCACTTGAGCGCCAGCGGGTGGGGGACTGACCCTATTCGACCGTCAGAAGCTCTTTCGTGGTCTTCGAGAGGACATCGCGGCCGGTCTCGGTGACGACCACCAGGTCCTCGATCCGCACCCCGCCGACGCCCGGCAGATACACGCCCGGCTCGACCGTCACGACGTTGCCGGCCTCCAGCGCGGTCGTGCCGGAGCGCGCCAGCCGCGGCCCTTCGTGGGTGACGAGGCCGACGCCGTGCCCGAGCCCGTGGCCGAAGTGGTCGGCGTGGCCCGCGGCGGCGATGATGTCGCGCGCGACCGCGTCCAGCTCGCGGCCGAGCGGGCCGGGCCGCACCGCGTCCAGCGCCGTGACCTGGGCGCGCAGCGTGAGCGCGTAGATCTCCTCCAGCTCGTCGGGCACGTTCGCGCCCGTCGCCCACGTGCGCGTGCAGTCCGAGCAGTAGCCGTCGAGGACCGCGCCGATGTCGATCGTCACCAGCGTGTCCGGCTCGATCGCCACATCGCGCGGCGTGGCGTGCGGCAGCGCGCCGTGCGTCCCGGAAGCCACGATCGAGTCGAACGACGGCCCGGAGGCGCCGCGCAGCCGCATCTCGTGCTCCAGGGCGATCGCGACGTCGCGCTCGGTCCGGCCGACCAGGCCCAGGTCCAGCAGCCACGCGTAGATCTCGTCGACGAGCGCGGCGGCCGCGCCGATGCGCAGGATCTCCCCCGGCTCCTTGACCGCCCGCACGTCCTCGACGACGCCCGCGGCGGGCACCAGCTCGACCCGCCGGCAGCAGCTCCTGCAGGCGCCGGTGGGTCCTGCACCGACAGGTGCGCGTCGTCGAACCCCAGCCGCTCGACGCCCGCGAGCCGTCTGCAGCGCCGCGAAGCAGCTCCTGCGGGCCCTGCTCGCGGTCGAAGTCCGGCACCTCGGCCTTGGCCTGCTCGACGTAGCGGAAGTCGGTGACGAAGCGGCGCACGTCCGGGCCCGACGACGGCGAACCCGTTGGAGCCGGTGAAGCCGGTCACGTAGCGCAGGTTGGCCGGCTCGGTGATCGAGCAGCGCGTCGACGCCCTCCAGCCGCCCGGCGACCCGATCCGCCCGGCTCACGCGAAGATCCCCTTCAACATCGACAACGCCTCCCGATAGCCCTCGACGCCCTGGCCCGACACCTTGCCCGCGCGCACGTCCTCGAGGACCGAGACGTGCCGCCACGGCTCGCGGGTGTCGACGTCGGAGAGATGCACCTCGATCGCCGGCAGCCCGGCGATCTCGACCGCGTCGCGCAGCGCCCAGGCGTAGTGCGTCCACGCGCCCGGGTTGAGCACCAGCGCCGTCCGCGTAGTCCGGCACGCGGTGCAGCTCCTCGACGAACGCGCCCTCGAAGTTGGATTGAAAGAAGGAGACCGTGAGCCCGAGCTCGCGCGCGAAGCCGCCGATCCGCTGCTCGAGCTGCGTGAACGTGAGATCGCCGTAGTGATGCGCGGGGCGGCGGTCGAGCGCGTCGAGGTTGACCCCGTGCAGGACGGCGATCCGGTTCTTCACGGCATCAGCCCCCCGAGCGCGGCGCGGACGTCGCGCTCGGACACCGGGCGCGCCGGTGCGCACGTCGCCGGGCGCCTCGACCAGGACGAACCCGACCCGCCCGCCGCGCTTCTTCTTGTCGCGCTGGACGGCGGCCAGCACCGCCTCGGTGTCGATCGTCGGCATCGACCGTGGTCGGGAGCCCGAGCCCCTCGAGCAGGTCCGCGACCTCCGCCGCGCAGATCCGGCTGGCCGGAGAGCGTCAGCGCGGCCAGCAGGCCGAGCCCGACCGCCTCGCCGTGGCGGTAGCGCGCGTAGCCGGTCGCGGTCTCGATCGCGTGGCCGACCGTGTGGCCGAGGTTGAGCACCTGCCGGCGGCCGGCGTCGCGCTCGTCGCGGGCGACGACGGCGAGCTTGGTCCGCGCGCAGGCGAGCACGAGGTCGCGATCGACGATCCCCTCGCCGCGGCGCACGCGCGACCACAGCGGCCCGCCGGCGATCAGCGCGGTCTTGATCACCTCGGCCCAGCCGGCGGCCAGCTCGGCGGGCGGCAGCGTCGCGAGCGTGCGCGGGTCGGCGAGCACGGCGCGCGGCTGGTGATAGGCGCCGACGTAGTTCTTGCCCTCCGGGAGGTCCACCCCGGTCTTGCCGCCGTACGCGGAGTCGACCTGGGCGACGAGCGTCGTCGGGACCTGCACGACGCCGACGCCGCGCTGGTAGACCGCGGCGCAGAAGCCCGCCACGTCGCCCACGACGCCGCCGCCGAGCGCCGCGACGTGGTCGTCGTGGTCCATCCCCGCCGACGCCAGCCCGCGCAGCAGGATCTCCGCGTTGGCCAGCGTCTTGGCCTCCTCGCCCGGCGGGCATCGCGAACGATCGCCGCCGCGCCCGGGACGCGCCCGCCGTACACCGGGCCGACGGTCTCGTCGGTGAGCAGGAAGCGGCGGCCGCGCACCGGCCAGAACGTCGCCGTCGAGCACGTCGCCGACGTAGACGGGGTAGTTCGCGGTCCCGGCGATCGCCCACATGGCCTTCACGCCCGGCGGGATCCTGCGCAGCGCGCCCGCGGCGCGCCGGACGGTCTCGGCGCCGCCGTCGAGCAGGACGGCGTCGGCCAGCGCCTCATAGACCGGCGCCCGCTCGGCGTGCAGCGCCGCGAAGCGCTCCCGGTCGCGCGCCAGCGGCCGGCGCTTGCCGCCCGCCCGCCGCCACGCGGTCGGCTCGTCGACGTCGAGCATCACGACGGTGTGCCTGGCCAGCAGCTCACGGACGCGGGCGGAGCCGATCGCGCCGCCGCCGATCGAGATCACCGGCGCCGGCGGGGTCTCCAGGACCTCGGCGACGACGTCCTCCTCGATCTCGCGGAACGCGCGCTCGCCGTGCGACGCGAAGTAGTCCTCGATCGAGGTGCCGAGGCGCTGCTCGAGCTCGCGGTCGGTGTCGATCGCCCGCACGCCGAGCGCGGCGGCGGCGGCCCGGGCACCGGTCGTCTTGCCGGCGCCCATGAACCCGATGAAGACTAGGACCGGGGTTTCCATCCGATGCGCTCGCAATAGGCGGCGACGGCGGCCTGGACGTCGTCGATGTGGTCGCCGCCGAACTTGTCGCGGTAGGCGCCGGCCAGCACGATCGCCAGCATCGCCTCCCCCACGACGCCCGCGGCCGGGACGACGCAGGAGTCGGTGCGCTCGCGCAGCGCCTGGGCGGGCTCGCGGGTCGCGATGTCGACCGAGCGCAGCGGCTTGGTCAGCGTCGGGATCGGCTTCATCGCCACGCGCGCGACCAGCGGCTCGCCGGTCGTCATGCCGCCCTCGAGGCCGCCGGAGCGGTTGGTCTCGCGGAAGTAGCCGCGCTCCTCGGAGTAGAAGATCTCGTCGTGGGCCTCCGAGCCGGGCCGGCCCGCGAGGTCGAAGCCGTCGCCCAGCCCGACGCCCTTGGCGGCCTGGATGCTCAAGCAGCGCCATCCCGATCAGCCCGTCGAGCCGCTGCTCCCAGGAGACGTGCGAGCCGAGGCCGGGGACGAGCCCGTACGCCCGCAGCTCGAAGATCCCGCCGATCGACTCGTTGCGCTTGCGCAGCACGTTGATCTCGCCGACCATCGCCTTGCTCGCGTCCGCGTCCAGGCAGCGGACCGGCGAGGCGTCGACGTCGGCGAAGTCATCCAGCGCCAGGTCGTGCGCGATCGCGGCGCCTGGATCGACCCGATCTGCGTCACGTGGGAGACCACGGTGACGCCCAGCGCGGTCAGGAACGCCTTGGCCAGGGCGCCGCCGGCCACCCGCGCGGCGGTCTCGCGGGCGGAGGCGCGCTCGAGCACGTTGCGCACGTCGGTGAAGCCGAACTTCTGCACGCCGGCGAGGTCGGCGTGGCCCGGGCGCGGCAGATGCACCTCGGGCACGTCGGCCTCGACCGGCCACGGGTTCATCCGCTCTTCCCAGTTCTTGTAGTCGCGGTTGGCGACCTGGAGCGCGATCGGGCCGCCCATCGTGCGGCCGTGGCGGACCCCGGAGGTGACCTGCGCGGTGTCCTTCTCGATCTTCATCCGGCCGCCGCGCCCGTGGCCGAGCTGGCGGCGCGCCATGTCGCCGTCGATCGCCTCCTGGTCGAGCTCGAGGCCCGCGGGCAGCCCCTCCACGATCGTGGTCAGGCCCGGCCCGTGCGACTCCCCCGCGGTGACGACATGCAATGGCACGGCCAGCATCCTACGAGGGCTTAACGGACGGCGGCGGGCCCGAGGGCCCGCCGCGCGCACTTCATCGGCTCCCGCCGCGAGTGGGTTACAGGGAGGAGAGCGGCGTCTTGGCGCCCTTGGCGGCCAGGTGCAGCAGGCCCGTCGTGGCGTCGAAGACGTAGCGGTTGCGCCGCCGCAGCGGGAACGCCTTGCTCTTCAGCGAGGACGACGAGGCCTTGGCCAGCGACTGCGCCGTGGCGGCCGTCGCGTCGTCGGCCTTCTTCTCCTTGGTCTTCTTCTTGTAGATCTTCACCAGGTCGAGCTGGAACTGGGCCTCGGTCGGCCGCCTCGCCCGTCTCGGTGACGGTGTCGGAGACGCTGAGGAACTCGGTCTCGCCGGCCCGCAGCTTGATGTACTGGCAATCCTCCGGGGTCGGCGAGCAGGTCGCGTCGCCCTCGGCCTCGACGTCGCCGGTGAGCTCGAAGATCGCGGCCTTGCCGTTGTCGACCACGCCGCGGTAGACGACGACCGGGTTGGCCTCGTCCGGCAGGACGGCCAGCCGCTCGATCGTGCTCAGGTCGAGCTCGGTCGTCCCCGTCGGTGGTGCCGAAGCGCACCTTGACCGAGAAGGCCGGGATCGTGACCGTCGGCGCGGGCGTCGCGGTCGGCGCGGCGCTGACCGGCGGCGTCTGTGCCCCGCCCGAGCCGCCGGACTTCGACGGGTCGTCCGTCGCCGGCTTGTCGTCGGCGGTCGTGCGGCGGTCGAGTCCTTCTTGGCGGCCTTCTTCGTCTTCTTGGCCTTCGGCAGCTCGGCGGGCGCGAACGGGTCCTTGTGGGCGCCCAGGACGCGGCGGCGCTTGACGGCGCCGGTGGTGTCGGCGTCGTCCGCGGTCTCGGCCGAGACGAACGTCGCCGGCAGCGGCTCGACCTGCTTGGCGTTCGCCGCCTGGGCCGGCGGAGTCGGCCTCAGGCTGCTTGGCCAGCACCAGCGGCACGGCGACCAGCGCGCCGATCAGCAGCAGCGCGATGGGCCAGAGCTTGCGCCGCATGATCTGCGCGCAGGGTGTCGGTGATCACGTTCATCGGGTCAACCTGCTGAGCTCTCGCCGCTCGCGCCCGGGGTCGTCCCGGTGGACGGCGCGGCGGCCGTGGTGGTCGAAGGGGTGGTGGTGCCGGGGGCGGCGGCGACCTCGGTCGCCTCGGGGACGATGTAGGAGCTCGCGCCGACCGTGGCCTGCAGGCCGGGCCAGCCGTCGGCGGCGGGCTCGAGCTTGAGGCTCTCGACGCGCAGCAGGCGGCCGCGGACGTCGATCTTGTCGCCCTCGAGCGTGACGAAGCTCTCGAGGCGGGTGAAGAAGTTGCCGAGCGTGTCGAACGTCCCGGTGAAGGTGAACTGGAACGGCATCGCCGAGAACGCGCCGGTGCTGATCGCGCCGGGGGTCTTGACGACCGGGGTACCGGCGGCCGCGGTGCGCGCCGCCGCCGCTCGCGTTGAGGTTGATCGTGTCGAAGTCGATGCCGCTGCGCTTGGCGGAGGTGTCGAGCTGGACCAGCAGCGACCGCGTGTCGTCGTCGGTCGGCACGGCCTTGCCGAGACGCACCAGCGTCGCGTAGTTGGTCTTGTACTGCTTCTGGGCGCCCTCGTAGGTGGCGATCAGGCCCTGCGTCTGGACGAGCTGGGCCTCCGCGACGGCGACCTTCTGGTCGAGCTCGGCGGCCTCGGCGCGCTTGGGCGCGAGGGCGAGCTTCCAGTAGCCGCCGACGGCGGCGAACGCCACCACGGCGACGAGGAGGATGCGGATCGAACGGCTCACTTGGTCGCCCCTTCCGCGGGCTTGAGGGCGGTCGTGCCGGCCGGCGTGGCCGTGGGCGTCGCCGTCGGCGTCGGCGTGGCGCTGACCGACCCGGTGGACGTGGTCGGGGTGGTGGAGACGGCCGCCGTGGCCTTCTCGAAGAACATGACGACCTCGAAGGCCGGGCGCTTGCCCGATGCCGCACGGCGCCGCGATGCGCTGCGCCGGCGGGCCTCCTCGCTGTCGGTGACCGCGGAGCTCGTGCTGGCCTCCTGGGCCGCGGACTTGCTGAGCGAGACGCGCGTGACGCCGTCGATGTCGCCCAGGCGGGCCATCAGGCGGGCGACCTGCGTCTGCCCCGGGGCACAGCCCGTGATCGTGATCGCGGGCGCGGAGATCGCGCCGCGCAGACCGCCGGAGCCGCCGGCGCCGGAGCTGATGTCGCCCTGGAGCGACTTCAGCGAGACGTCCTGCGGGATCGCCCGCGAGAGGTCGCGCAGGGCCTGCTCCCAGTCGAAGCGCGAACCGGCGAGGTCCTTGACGGTCTGCACGCGGGCGCGGGCGGATCGCGTCGAAGTCGGCGTAGGGCTTGAGCTTGGCGGCCTGGTTCTGCAGGGCCGCCTGGCGCGCCTCGGCCTGAGCGAGGTCGACCTGGCGCTGCTTGACGGTGTTGTCGGTCAGGACGTAGCCTGCCGCGCCCGCGACGCACGCGGCGAGGACGCCGAGGACGACGAACGGACCCGCGCCGCCCTTGGCCTCCGGGCCGGCGCCGAGATCGGCGGAGACCTTCGAGGCGCCGCGCGTGTCGGGGGGAAGGAGGTTGACGGCTCTCATCGCTCCTGGTATCGGCACCACGCTCGAGCGCCTTGAACCAGGTGGGGCCTTCCCCCTAGGGCCTTCAGCCTTAGGCGGCCTTTCGGCGCCCTTTACGTGAAGGTGTCGAGGTACCAGTCGACGAGCTCGTCGCCCGCGAACAGGCCGACGAGGCTGCCCAGCGCGAGCCACGGGCCGAACGGGATGCCGTGCTTGCGGCCCTCCTTGGCGCCCATGCGCGCGATCACGGCCGCGCCCACCACCGTGCCGGCGATCAGCGCCGCGAAGATCGCGGGCACGACCGCGCGCCCGAGGAAGAGGCCCATCACGCCCGCGAGCTTGACGTCCCCCATCCCCATGCCCGCGGGATACACGAGCGCCGCGACCAGGAAGAACCCGCCGGCGCCGAGCGCGGCGATGAAGTGCTCCACGACGTCGTCGCTCTGGAACGCGATCACGAGCGCGATCGCCGCGACCGCGCCGATCGCCGACAGGACGTTCGGGATGATGTGCAGCTCGAGGTCGATCAGCGTGATCGGGATGAGCAGCAGCACGAAGACGATCGGCAGCCAGACGTCGCGGTCGGCGCCGAAGCGCAGGACGCACGCGGCGCACAGCAGGCCCGTCAGGGCCTCGACGATCGGGTACTGGGGCGAGATCGGAGCCCCGCAGGCGCGGCACTTGCCGCGCAGCCACAGCCAGCCGAGGACCGGCACGTTGTCGTAGGGCTTGATCGGCGTCTTGCACGCCGGGCACGCCGAAGGCGGGTGCGCCAAGGACTCGCCGCGCGGCAGCCGGTACGCCACCACGTTCAGGAAGGAGCCGACGATCGCTCCGAAGATCGCGGCAAACACGGCCGCCACACCCACGCTCATTTCGGCGTGCAGTGTGGCGGACGGGAAGGGATCGATGCGCCGTGCCTCTATGCGCGTTCGGCGATCGCGAGGCCGGCGGCGACCGTCAGGCGGCCCGCGTCGATGTCCTCGGGGCCGGCGATGACGCGTGCCTCGAGCGGCAGGCGCAGCGCCTCGCTCGAGACGCTCCACAAAGCCGGGGATCGAGACCGCGGCGCCGGTGACGACGCCCAGCTCGACCGTCTCGGCGGCGTCCTGGGTGCGGTAGAAGTTCAGCGAGGTGCGGATGCTGTCGGCGAGCTCGCGCACGCCGTCCTCGAGCGCCTGGCGCGTCGCGGCGATCAGCTCCGCGTCGCCCTCGACGCCGTCCAGCGGCGTGGCGAGGCCGACGTGGGTCATCCACGCCCGCGCGTGCTCGAGCGTCAGCCCGCGACGCTCGGCGAGGCCGGAGGCGATCGTCTCGACGCCGCCCGCGGACGCGCGGGTGAAGAGGCAGCCGCTCGCGTTGGCGACGGCGACGTTGACCAGCCCGGCGACGTTGATGTAGACGACGGCGCCCTCGTGCTCGGACGCGAGCGCGCGGACCATGCCGAACGCGGAGAGGTCGATGCCCTCGAGCGTGAGCCCCGCGCCCTCGAGGGCGGCGGCGGCGCGCTCGACCATCTCGCGGCGGACGGCGACGACCACGACGCGCGAGCGCAGCCCGAGCGGCGTGTTGACCACGCCGAGCGGCTGGAAGTCCAGGACGGCCTCGTCCATCGGCATCGGGATGTGATCCGGGGCGGCGGCCTTGACGGCCGCGGCGAGCGCCTTCGGATCGTCGAGCGTGGCCTCGAGGTCGAGCGTGCGGACGACGATCCGCTGGTGGGCGATGCCCAGGCGCACGGTCTTGGGCAGCTCGTGCTCGGCGAAGAGCGCCTTGACGGCGTCGGCGAGTGCGATCGGATCGGCGACCTCGCCGTCGCGCATGATGCCGGGCCGGAGCTCGGCGACCGCGCCGCGGGTCAGGGTGAGGGAGCCGTCGACGGAGACCTCGGCGGCAGCGACGTGGCCGGCGTCGAGCTCGAGCCCGACGACGCTGGCCTGCTGGGAACGCTTCTTCTTACGGAGCACGAGGCTTTTATCGGCAGAAGCGAGCCTGGGGCTTAAACGCACGAAGCGGGCCCGAGGGCCCGCTTCGCGGAGGGTTCAACTAGAGGATCTGGTGACTACCAGGAGCCGGTGGAGTTGCAGCCGCCCTTGTTGGTCTGGTCGCAGGTGCGGGTGACGGTGCCGCCGGTGTTCGTGATCGAGTACTTGGTGCCGTCCGAGCTCTTGGACGTGACCGTGATGGTGTAGCCGTTCAGCGTCGGGTTCGTGACCTTCAGCGTCGGGGCGTTCTTGAGCGCCGGCTCGATGCCGACGAGGGTGCCGGTCGCGCCGTCGGTCGCGCCGACGTACGTCTGGTTGTCGGTGTACCACGTCTCCATCGCCGTCTGGGCGGTGCGGACGTCGCTCTTGGCGGTCGAGTCCTGAGCCTTCGAGCGCTGGTTGAGGAACGCGGGCAGAGCGATCGCGGCGAGGATGCCGATGATCAGGATGACGACGAGGAGCTCGATGAGCGTGAAGCCCTTCTCGTCCTGGGCGCGCTGGCGAAGCTTGTGCAGCATGTGGGTGAACCCTCCTGAAGGGATCGTTGGGCCTGTGGGTTGCCTTGCCAGGTCCTTGGTCCCGTTCTGCCGGAAGTGGCAGCCCGGCCGGCTCCGTATCCGACGGAGCCCCGTGGCTTTGCGCCTCGCCCTTGCGGACGATTTGCCTTTGACACCTCGGTCTGGCTACTCCCGGTATCGGCACCTCCGACGCCGATCTTTACCCCTAACTAAGCTCACATGGGGTGATGACCCGACGGATGACCCTGATCGTGCTCGCGCTGGTGGGCGTGATGGTGTTCGTCGTCACGCTCTCACCGCCCGACCGAGGCACTGGAAACGGCTCTACAGCGTCGGTTACGCCCACTGCCACCGCGGCTGACGAGTCGCTGACGGACCCGGACGCGTTCGATGTCACCGCCGACCTCTCGACCGCGCCAGGATCGGCCAGCAAGACGGTCGACGCCGAGATCGGCGACCGCGTCCAGATCACCGTCCAGGGCGCCGACGCCGACAGCGTGGCCCTCGGCGACCTTTCGGTGGAGGACGTGGAGGCCGGCTTCCCGGCGCGCTTCGAGCTGCTGGCCGACACGCCCGGCACCTATCCGCTCGTCCTGCTCAACGACAACCGGCGGATCGGGACCCTGGAGATCCGTTAACGGCTCGGCCCGCCTGAGGGCGGGCCGAACGGAACCTGCGGGGCGCTCGCGGCGCCTCAGCGCGCCGGCACCTGCTCGTGGACGCGGACGACGTCCCAGGCGGAGTCGAGCGGGCTCAGGAAGTACGGGGGGAGCGGTAGCGGAACCGGTCGTCGTACCAGTAGTTCTTGGTGAAGCCGGTGACGATCGTCGTGCCGCTGGAAGGTGGACGACCGTGCCGCGGTACTTCTGCGCGATCGCGCCGACGATCGTCAGCGTGCCGAGCTTGCCGCAGTTGTAGTTGTCGGCGATGAACGAGTGCTTGAGCGACAGGATCGCCGCCTCGATGCGCACGTTCATGACCGTCGGCTCGCCCGCCGGCGCGTAGTTGTTGCAGTTGCCGTGCGAGTCGGTCGCGACGCGGTGGCCGACGCGGACGAAGTTGTCGGCGATCAGGCCCAGCGTCGCGTCCGAGCCCGAGCCCGGCTCGAGGTCGGCGTCGGTGGAGCTGTTGTTCAGCTTGGCGCCGAGCGTCGGCGTGATGATGATGTCGTTGCGGGCCGCGATCGTCAGCGACTTGGAGTAGGTCCCGCTGACGTAGACGTTGCCGCAGGCCGCGGCCTCGTCGTAGTTGGCGTCGGTCGGGTACTCGCCCGAGCACGTGCCGGTCGTTGTCGACGTAGAGCACGCCGTTGTTCGGCCAGGCCACGCCGTTCGTGGTCGTCGACGTGCCGTTCGCCTTGAAGTTGGTCACGTCCATCGAGCTGCCGTTGAGGCGGATGATCGTCTTGCCGGTGTAGTACGTCCCGCCGGTCTGGGCGACGTCCGCGAGCTTCTGGTTGCTCTGCGGCATCTGCAGGTACTTGGCGTTCGGCGTGAACTTGTTGTTGTTCGGCGAGTTGGTCACCGCGGTGTCCGTGCACGAGGCGTAGTCGCGGTTGTACGTCTTGGTCGAGGGGTTGTACTGGTCCTGGACGGTGACGCGCCCGTAGTGGCCGGGCAGGGCGCCGCGCACCTCGATCGTGTCGATCTTCGGGTTCATCGCCTGTCCGCCGATCGTCTTGTCGCGGCCGAACGTCGGGGTGCCGCACACGATCAGGCTCTCGTCGTTGGTGTGCAGCGGCCCGTTGACCTTGTCGTTGTCCGTGAAGCTGATCTCGTTCTGATACGGGCAGCCGTCCTTGGTCGTGGACGCCCGCGCCGAGCGGTACTTCTCCGCGCACTTGGTCAGCGAGTACGCGCGCGCCAGGCGGAGTCGGCCAGCGCGTTGGGGTCGATGTCCTCGAACTCGGTGAAGTAGACGAAGTTCAGGAAGATGTCGCGCCGGAAGGTCGCGACGACGCTGCGGCGCATGGTCGAGGTCGGTGACGGCCGGCCGGTGAAGCGGATCTTGAACGTGCCCGTGGTCTCGTCGATGATCGACTTCTGATCGGTGCGTCACGCAGCCGGCCGAGTAGTTCTTGGTGTCGAGCAGCTCGATCGTGTACTGGGAGGTGCCGCCGGGCACCGTGCGCCAGGTGCGCGGGTCCGTCGGGCCGCCGTCCCACTGCAGGTTGACCGGGTTCTTCTCGGTGCCGTTGGGGTTCGGCGCCTTGTCGCACAGGGTCCAGTAGTCCGGGTCCTGCTGCAGGTGGTTGAGGTAGAACGCCAGGCCGGCCTCGGCGGCCGCATAGGTCGACTTGCGGTTCTTGGCGATGGCCGACTGCGGGAGGTCGCCGTTGACCGCGGTGAACGCGGCGGCGACGAACATCGCGGTCACGGTCATCGCCATGATCACGATGAACATCGAGAATCCGCGCTCGGCGCGGTAGCGTCAGAGGCGCTGGATCAGGTGCATGTCGGCTTCGGGTTGCTGGAGTTCGGGTCGGCGGTGCGAACGGTGACGTCGTCGCGGATCACGGTCGAGCCGCGCACGCTGGTCCTGCCGGTCGGCAGCACGCGGAACTGGATGACGATGCGCGCGATGCGCGCCACGTCGGTGTCGCGACAGGGATCCGTCCCCGGGTCCATCAGCACGGTCGGCTGCGGGTCCGTGCCGGAGGGCAGGGTCGACGGGTCCTGAAGGCGTAGTACGTGAAGATCGGGATGTCCTTGCCCGCCCCGTCCTTGACCGGGACGGCGTCCGTCAGAGCTCGGTCCGCCGGACGGCGGCGGCGTTCAAATAGGTCACCGAGCCCGGGGCCGACGCGTCGTTGGTGCCCGCGCTGACCGTCTCGGCGATCGTGTTGCCGGCCAGGCCGATCGTGCGCAGGGTCGGGATCGGCATGGACGTCGTGCCGGTCTTCCAGCTCTCGTCCGCGGTGTCGCCGAAGAAGGTGATCGAGGTCGGCCTGGCGGTGTAGACCGAGCGGGCGCTGGTCATCGCCGGCGAGCCGTCCGAGCGCATGACGCAGACCTGCGAGCGCAGGTCGCGCGTGACGTTGTCCATCGCCTGGCGGGCGCGCTGCGTGGTCTCCACGCGCGAGCTGACCTCGCCCGAGCGCTTCATCACGGCCTCGATCAGCGAGAAGGCGGCGAGCGACACGATCACGGCGATCGAGATGCCGGCGAGCAGCTCGACGAGCGTCATGCCGCGCTCTTCGGTGCGTAGGCGGCTCATGGGCAGGTCACGCCCGACGTTCGACCAGCCGGTCGACGGTTGATGGTCGACCAGCGCGCTGCCGTTCGCGGTCTTGTTGTCGTACTGGGTCGCCGTGTTGGTCGTGTACTGCAGGCTGCGGTTCGCGGTCTTGTCGAACAGGCAGATCGAGTACGTGCCGAACGGCAGGCCGGGGTCGTAGATCGTTCTTGTCCTGCGACACGTAGCCCGTGATAGGTGCTCGGGTCGCGTCCCCCAGCCCGTGGCGGGGTAGTCCATGACCGTGTACTGGAAGACCTCGTCGGCGCAGGAGTCCGTGTTGAACGCCGGTCGGCTTGATGCAGCGTCAGGTAGACGTCCAGGTGCCCGCCGTCAGGTTGCCGGCGGCGTAGTCGCGGGCGATCCGGAGGTTCAGCGGCGGCTGGAACACGTACGCCGGCTGGTTGACCTTGGTCGGATCGGCGGTGATCGACGCGCCGGAGTTCGTGTTCGCGAAGTAGTCGGTGAGGCCGAGCTTCGCCGGGCTCTGGTACTGGCAGCTCGCCGGTGAAGAACCCATACGGCGAGGACGGATACGGGAAGAGGTTGCGGGAGCGTGAACTGGCTCGCGCTCGTCCCGGCAGTCGGGATCCATGTCTTCAGCGAGCCGTTGGAGCTGACGTCGGAGATCTCGCGGGCCTTGGACACGAGCGTCGACGTCTTGCTGAAGGCCGTCCCCGGCACGTGGGTGCGGACGTTGACCTGGGCGGACGCGCACGCGGTCGTAGGTGAAGTTCACGAAGCTGACCGTGTTGGGGCTGACGGTCTGCTGGCGGGTGAGGTTCGTGATGCCGCTCTCGTCGCAGTAGCTCGAGACGTTGAGCGTGAGGGTGTAGGCCCCGACGTCCACCGAACGCCACAGGACGCACCCGTTCTGGTCGGTCGGCTTGCTCGCCAGCGCCGACGGGCCGGTGCCGCTGACATAGACGCCGGCGAGCCCCTTGCCGCTGCCGTCGACGATCTTGGCGCCGATCGTGCCGTGGGCCTGGGAGTACTCGACGCTCGGGCTGACCAGCGAGTCGATCTTGACCGCCGGGAAGCGGTTGCCGGCGATGTTCGACGTGACCGTCGAGGTGATGTGGAAGTACTCCGAGTTGTTGCTCGAGTTGCCGCACGACGGCGTCCCGCCGGTGTCGTCGTTGACCCACTGGGCCTCGGACTTGACCGTGTAGCTGGCCCCGTCGACCGTCACCGGCGGCTGCCTGCGGGAGGACGAGCAGCGTCTCGACGGACATCGCTCGCATCCGCTCCTGATCCGCCTCGGCGAGGCTGCCGGCCACCGCGCGAGCCTTCTCACGCGCCGACGAGCCCTGCGCTCCGTCGATCCCCGCGAGCACGGAGAGGGCGCAGATCGCCAGCACCATCGCGCTGACGATGACTTCGATCATGGCAAAGCCGGAATCGGAGGAGGATCGGTCTGTGGCCATCGAGAGCTTCATCGGCGCCTGCTCGCTTCAGGTTGAGCGGGATGGGGTGACGACCCGACGACTGTTCACCAGCGGTTGCCGTTGGCGTCCGCGGTGGCGTTGCACGCACCCACGCCGGGGTTGGTGCAGGAGCGCGTGGAGGCGCCGTCGGCGGCGCGCGCGATGCTGAACGCGGAGCTGGCCGACGCGGCCGACTTGACGCTCACCGTGAAGGTGTCGGCGGTCGCGTCGACGCTCAGCCCACGGGCCTGGCTCAGAGCCGGCTCGATCTTGGCCAGGTCGGCCACCGTCGCGCCGGCGTAGTTGCCGTCATGGTCGGTGCTGTAGGCCTCGATCGCCTTGGCCGCGGTCACCGTGGAGGTCTTCGCCTCGGCGTCCTGGGCCTTCTCGCGCTGATTGAGGAGGGTGGCGAGCGCCACCGCGGCAAGGATGCCGATGATGAGGACGACGACGAGCAGCTCGACGAGCGTGAAACCGTCGTCGGCGCGAAGGCGGGAGCGAAGCATCTCCCCCGGGTCTTCGACCGGGGGAGGTCGAGCTTTAACGCGGTGCGTCGGCGGGATGGCCCTCGCGGGCGGGGGCCTGCGCGTCGCGCGTGGCGTCGAACCGGCCGGTTCCGTCGCACCAGGGGCAGCGCACCCGATGCGGCTCGCCGCCGAGTCCGGAGATCAGCTCACCGCTGCCGCGGCAGGCCGTACAGGTGCTGGGATCGTGCTCGGTGGGGGCGCTCACCGGCCGGCGGGCGGCAAGTCCGATCGCTTCGACGCGTTTGTGCTCTGCGGCTCGCTCTCACCGACGCGCATCGCTTCCGCGAACTGTTCCCCGACACAGATCAGACCAAGGCGCTGCGAGCGCTCACCCGCAGCCGCGAGTTGTTCTTCTCCCAACTCGTCTCGCTGTGCAACCAGCTTCAGAGCCTAGCTCTAACTCTTCTATCCCATCACCACCTAGATCTTCTCCTATCTCTACAGCCCTATCATTCTCTCCTTCCTTCTAGCGCTACCCAAGCCCGCACTACTCTCTCTCACTCAGCTAGAAACCACTCTCTCAATCTCTCTCCCTCCACCACTACTGCTTACTCAAACCCACCACCTCTCTGCTTTATCACCTTCTCCTTTCCCCTTCCTTTCTCTCCTCAGAGCTCCATAGCTTACTCCCACCTCTTTATCTTTCTCTCTCTCTTTTCCTCTATCTTTCCTTTTTTCTATCATATCCTACTTCTCACCTCTTATACCGGGCCGACAGGCTAGAAGCCCGGAGGCGCGACCGACCCCTTGGGGCCCTGCGCGGGCGCGCTGACCGTCGGATCCGCCGACTTGTCGGTCGGCAGCGAGCGGCGCATCGTGGGCGGCACCTCGCGGTCCGTCAAGGGCCGCAGCAGGCCGTACGCGCGGAACGCGGTCTCGGCGTTGGCGGGCTCCTGGACGCGGAACAAAAAGCCTGGAACAGCCGGGATTCCGAGCGGCGAGCGCGCCACGAGCGCGTCGAACGCCTCGGGCTTCATCGCTGTCTTGGAGGTCGCTCGGGCCGAGCGGCTTGGTGAACAGCAGCGCGCCGGTCGGGGCCTCGTCCTCGTCTCCGACCAGCGTCAGCGCGGAGCCGCCGATGTTCGTCCACAGCCAGCCTTCGATCCCCTGGTCACGCGGCACGACGGCGGTCGCCGACAGCCGTCTCAGGACGGGGAAGCGGCCCGCCTGTCCGCGGACCTTCGCGGCGCCGCGATCGACCTGCGCGAGGTGCAGTTGGCCGAGCGTGAGCTTCAGCGGCTCCCTCAGGATCGAGTCGACCTCGAGCGTTGCGCCGTTCGGGCTCAGCCGGAGGGCGTCGGGGGCCATGCGCCGGCCGGACTCGAACGCGACCGTGATCGAGCGCCCGGCGCCGCCGGTCGGCGGGGGTGGTGCGGAGGACATCGCGGTGGATCGTAGTCAGCCACGGCGCAGGATGAGGAGCGCGCGGTCGTCGATCGTCGTCGAGGCCTGGAAGCGGTCCAGGGCCGCGTCGATCGCGGCCAGGATCTCGGCGGGGTCCTCAGGCGCCTCCGCGAGCGTGGTCGTGAGGCGGTCCTGGCCGAAGCGGTCGGCGTCGCCGGGCGTGTCGGTCACGCCGTCGGTGTAGAGCAGGAGGGTGTCCCGTGGTTGCAGGGAGATCGTCTGCTGCTCGAACGCGCGCGTGGGCGCCACGCCGAGCAGGATGCCGCCTGGGCCGACCGGTCCGGTGGTGTGTGCGCGCCGGCGCAGGAGCGGCGGCGGGTGGCCGGCGGTGGCGATCGTGACCTGGTCGCCGTCGAGCAGCAGCGCCACCAGCGAGACCGGCGCCAGCCTCGGCTGCTCGACCAGGATCTCGTTGACCAGCTGCAGGATCGCGCTCGGGTTCGGGTTGAAGCGGGCGGCGGTGCGGATCGAGTGGCGGACGAGCGACGTCAGCGCCGCGGCCTCCATGCCCTTGCCGGTGACATCGCCGAGGAAGACGAGGTGGGCGCCTGCGGTGGCGGTCGGCACGATGTCGTAGAAGTCGCCCCCGACGTCGGCTCCCAGCTCCCCCGCCTGGTAGGCGGCGGCGAGCGTATAGCCGGGGATGTGCGGGAGGGTGTCGGGCAGCAGGCTCGCCTGCAGCGTGTGCGCGACGCGGCGCTGGGCCGCGTAGAGGCGAGCGTTCTGGACGGCGGTCGCGGCGCGCAGCGCGAGATCCTCGGCGAAGGCCAGATCGGCCGGTCGAACCGGCGCCCGCTGTCGGAGGTCACGAACGTGAGCGCGCCGAGCGTCTCCTCCCCCACGCGCATCGGGACGATCATCGCCGAGCGCATCCTGAGCTCGGCGAGCGCCTGCCGCTGGACCGGGTCCGCGATCGCCTGCTCGAGCAGCTCGTCCTTGATCTCGGGGATCAGCTCCGCCGGGCCGCCGTCGAGGACCGCGGAGACGCCGGTCGCTTCGCCCGGCCGCGGCGGGAAGCGGCGGCGCAGCTCGCGGCGCGTGCTCGACCCGGCGCGGGTCGGCGTGGGCGAGCGCCACCGGCTCGATCGTCCCGTCCGGCCCGGGCAGATCGACCGCGCACCAGTCGGCCAGCCACGGCACCGCGAGCTGCGCCACCTGCTGTGAGCGTCTGCTCGTAGTCGAGGCTCGACGCGAGCAGCTGGCCCGCCTGCGCGAGAAAGCGCTGGCGCTGCTCGGCCTCCTTGGCCTCGGTGACGTCCTCGATGATGTTGACCGCGAAGTCCCGGCCCTGGTCGTGGAGCAGGCTGGCCTTGGTCAGCAGCCAGTAGGCGCGGCCCGTGGGCTTGTCGATGCTGCGCGTGAGCAGCTCGGGCGGCGCCGGCTCGTTGCGGACGAGCTTGCGACCGGGGAAGTCGTCGGCGTGCACCGGCTCGCCGTGTTCGTCGGTGATCTCGAACCGGGCCGCGAGCTCGCCGGGGCGCGTATGGGTGAGGTCGGCGGGCTGTGTAAGGCCGAGCAGCCTGGTCGCCGCCGGGTTGACGTACACCGTCCGGCCCTGGTCGTCGTTGACCGTCACGGCCTCGGCGAGGCTGTTGAGGATGCCGTCCAGGCGCGCCCGCGTGGACCGCAGGTCGGTCACCAGCCGCGCGTTGGCGAGCACCAGCGCGACGCGGCCGGCGACGATCGTGAAGAACTCCAGGTCGTCCTCGTCGTACGGGCGCTGCGGGTTCGTCGTGAGCCCGAGGTGGCCGGTCGTGCCGTCTGCCGTGATCAGCGGCACGAGCGCTTTCGTGCCGTGGTCGAGCAGCCGCTTCGGGCCCTGCTGCGGGGTGCCGGGCGGCTCGGCGCCGTGCTCGAACAACCGCCGCGACTCGCCGTCCGGTTCCTCGAGATCCACCCAGCAGCCGTCGGCCGCCTGCGGCACGAGCGCCTGGGTCAGACCCGTGATCGCGTCATTGATCGTCTCCGCCCCGGACAGCCGGCCCACCGCCGCCAGGATCGCCATCCGGCGGCGCTGCTCCGCCGCTTTCTCCAGGGCCGCCGCCGCCAGCGTGGCCAAGGCGCCGCCCGCGGCGACGATCGCGATCCGCAGCACGTGGTCGCCGCTGCCTTCGTAGTGGTTCCAGTAGCCGCTGGCGATCGTCAAGATGAGCGCGAGCGCGGCCAGGATCGCCGTCGGCCGCGAACGCCCGCTGACCGCCAGCGCGAACGGCGCGAGCACGAACGCCGTCGTGAACACCACCTCGTCGTCGGAGACGATGTCGATCGCCGCCAGTGCGGCCTGCAGCAGCAGCGCCGGCACGATCCAGCGAGCGACCCCCGGGCGGCAGCGCGCGCGAGCCCGGGCCGCGAGGCCCGCCTGACCGTGTTGAGCCACCGTGGCCCGATCCTAGGCTCAGTGCGCGGCTTCGCCCAGTAGACGTTCGACCAGGACGGTGTCCTTCCACTCGTTGTCCAGCCGCCCGTGGTGCTTCTGGATCCCCACCTCGGTGAACCCCGCCGCCCGGTGCAGCTTCAAGCTCGCCTCGTTGGTCGTGAACACCCGGCTCGTGAGCTTGTAGTACCCCGCGTTCTCCGCGGCCTCTGAGAGCGCCTCGAGCAGCTTCACGCCGACGCCGCCGGCCGCGCGCCTCGGGCGCCACGTAGACCGCGTGCTCCCCCACCCCCGCATACGCCCGCCGCGTGGAATACGCCGACACCCGCGCGAACCCGAGGATCGTTCCGCTGCGCGCGTCCGCGGCGACGATGAACGGCCGCCCCTCCTCCAACCACCCGAGGATCTCGTTCGCCCGCCGCGGCCGCGTCTCGAACGTGGCCTGGCGCTCCGCGATCCCATGGTTGTAGATCGCCGCCACGGCCTCCGCGTCACGCGCCTCGGCGGGACGAACATCGATCGACGCAAGCACCATCTGCCGTCAATGATCGCTCAGCCGCGCCTCGGCGCGTCCCCCGCGCCGTGCCGTGCCGCGTGCCCGCGCGCGTCGCCTGGCCCGCGCGCCTCGTCGACCCCTCCCGCGCCAGTCAGCCCGTGGCGGCGAGCGGCGTGCGGGGGCCGAGGACTCGGGCGACCTCTTCGATCGCTCGTTCGGCGCGGCTGATCTCGGTGTTGAGGCGGCTGCGTCGGTCTCGGATCACGGCGGCGTCGTGGGTGCCCGTCGGTGGGAGGGCGCTGAGCTCGTGCTGGAGGGCGTCGATCTGCAGGCGGAGGCGATGGAAGGCGCCGCGGTCGAGCTCGTAGAAGCCCGCGCGGGTGCCGCGCCGGACCGCTGGTGAGCGGCTGATCTGGGTCAGGAAGACCGCGACCGGGTCCTTGCCGGCGATCTCGTGGCCGGCGCGCTCGAGCAGCTCGTACCACTCGCGGTAGTGCATCGACTCGCGGCCGTTGTCGACGAGGAGCTTGACCGCGACCTCGCGGATGTCCGGGCCGCGGAGGGCGCCCGCGTCCTCGTCGCGTTCGATCTCGCCCGCGGGCTCCGGCGGCGTCGGCGCGAGACGGTCGAGGAGGCCGCGGCGCTCGTCGATCTCCGCCAGCCCGTGCTCGATCCGCGCGAGCGAGGCGCGCAACTCGTCCGCCTCCCTCGCCAGGCGTGCGCGATGGCGCTCGAGCTCGGCGCGCTCGGCGGCCACGGCGCGGACGAGGCGGGCGGAGGGGTGCGGGGCGTCCATCGGGCCTCGTTTCTACACGCCGCCGCGGATCGCGCGGCCTACGCACCTGTGCGTAGCTTGTTCATACGCGGTGCGTAGGAGCGCGTATGCGCCGCGTAGCTGTGCACAGCCTTGTGGGTAACCGAGAAAATTCCCGCAAAGTGCGGACGTTCGGCGGCGATACGCATCGATGCGTAGCTCTACGCACCCGGTTCCGTCCGACGGTCGGAGGACCCTACGCGGCCCTACGTGGAACTGCGTAGCACCCGGAAGGAGCCCGTCGCCATGTCCTACAACGCCGCCACGCTCTTCGACGACGCTTCGCCGAACGGCGACGAATACCTGCTGCTCGACGACCTCGTGACCCTGGCCGCCCTCGGGCTGGTCGAGGAGCGCCCGACCCCGAACGGCCCCGTCTACGCGCTCACCGCGCTCGGACATGAGGTGCCTGCGTTCGAAGACGAGTGAGCACGTCGGCCGACCGGAACTTCACGTCGGAGTCGGTGAAGCGCATGACCGTGTAGCCCGCCGCGGCGAGCGTCGCATCGCGACTCGCGTCGGCCTCGCGCGTAGGCGCGCGCTCGTGACCCGGGCCGTCGACCTCCACCGCGAGACGGAGCTCCGGCCAGTGAAAGTCCCGCTCGAACCCGTGCGCGTGCACGTTGACCAGCGGCTCGGGATAGCCGGCGCCCGTGACGAGCAGGAAGAACGCGAGCTCGTTCCGGCTCTTGATACCCGCGCTCCCGGCGCGATGCAATTCGATCGCGCGGTCGACGATCCCGAGGTTCTGCCGCCCGTTCGAGCGCGCCATCACGTCCCGGACCGCGGGCTCGACGAACCGGCCTCTGAACGCGGCCTCGTGAATCACGGCCGTCAGCTCATGCGGGATCTGAACGACGTCACCGAGGTCGACGATCGCCCGATGCACCGTCGTGACCGGGATGCCGCGGTGCGTCGTGAGGTCACGCGGATCGATCGAGCGGCAGCGATGGACCGTGACGCCGGCAGGTCGGCGCTGCGACGTTGAGATGACGGTGATGAGTGAGTCGCGTGCGTGGAGGACACCCTGAAGATCGATCGCGCAGTAGCGACTGAGCGCCGATGTCTCGCCCGCCGCGAGGACGGCGGCGAGCCAAAGCCCTTCGCGCGAGAGCGTCGCCGCCGGTATGACCGAGTAGACGCCTCGATGAATGCGATGCAGGACGCCGCGGGCCACCCGCTTGCTCACTCCGCTGGACTGAAGGCCTACGGCTATGAGCTGCGACGCGGTGACGAGCGCGTGTTGTGCCGTGGCGAGTGCGGCGATCGCCCCGTCCACGGAGGGGGTGTGATGCTCTGCCGTCCTGTGGGGACCGTGGAGAAACACACCCCCACCCTCACGCCCGCGCCAGAACGGAACAACACGCAATCGCGTCTTTTCTGCCACTAGCCTGTAAAACATGTGCCGCAACATCCGTCAGCTCCACAACTTCGAGCCGCCCGCCACCCACGACGAGATCCGCGCCTCAGCGCTGCAGTACGTGCGCAAGATCAGCGGCTCGACGAAGCCCTCGCAAGCCAACCAGGCGGCGTTCGACCGCGCGGTCGAGGAGGTCGTCGAGGTCACGGCGCGCCTGCTCGACTCCCTCATCACCAACGCTCCGCCGAAGAACCGCGAGGAAGAGGCCGTGAAGGCCAAGGCACGCGCGGCGCAACGCTACGCAGCCTGAACCGGCGAGCCGCGACGCCCCGGCCGTGCCGCGGTCACGCCGCGCCGCGAGGCGACGCGGCGCTACGTCGCGTGGAGGTACGTGGCGAGTGAGACCGGGTCGCGGCCGGTCAGGTCGTGTACGGCCGGGCTGACGATGTCGAAGCTTCCGTCTCGGATCGCCTGGTAGGAGCTGACCCAGCCGCGGACCTCCCAGTCGGGGGCGGCGTAGATCGCGCGTGAGACGTAGGCCTGTTCGTCGGTCTCGTCCTCGAAGCGCGCGCCGAGCAGCGCCGCGGCTTCCGACAATGAGAAGCTCGATGGGCCGGTCAGGTCATAGGTCGCGCCGTCGTGCTCCTCTGGAGAGAGCAGGACCGCGGCGGCCGCGGCGGCGACGTCATCGCGGAGGATCGCCGAGACGCGGCCGTCGCCCGCCGGGCCGCGGATCACGCCGTCGGCGCCGACCATGTTCGGGATGAAGTCCATGTACAGGTTCATGCGCAGGAAGGTCCAGCGCAGGCCGGTCGCGCGGATGTGCTCCTCCGTCGCCCAGTGGTCGCGAGCGAGCGTGAAGGTTGCGTCAGGGGCCGCGCGCAGGAAGGAGAGGTACACGAGGCGCGGCACGCCGGCCGCCACCGCCGCGTCGACGGCGGCCGTGTGCTGCGAGACGCGGTCGGCGTTCTCGGCCGCGGGGACGAGGAAGACGGTGTCGGCGCCGGCGAAGGCGGCGGTCATCTCGTCCCGGGCGCCGTAGTCCGAGGCGACGCGGTGCACGCCGACCGCCCGTGCCGGGTCGCGGACGACGGAATAGTGCGGAACGTCGGCCAGACCGGCGAGAACCCGCCGGCCGACCTCACCCGTCGCTCCAGTCACGGCGATCACCCCGCTCACCTTAGGCGCTGGGCGCCCAGAAGCGCGCGGGCCACGGGAGACTCGAAGCCGCTGGCCGAGCCCCGACGCGCGACTGACCGGCGCCCGCCGCGATCAGCGCAGCCCCGGTCGAACCGCGACGCGCGGGCCACGGGAGCTCGAAGCCGCTGGCCGACCTCCGATACGCGGACGACCGGCGCCCGCCACGATCAACGCAGCCCGGCCGAACCGCGACGCGCGGGCCACGGGAGACTCGAAGCCGCTGGCCGACCAGACAGCGCGGTAGACCGGCACGCCGCGGCGATCACCGCAGCCGCTGGCCGACCAGCAGCGCGCGGTAGACCGGCACGCCGCGGCGATCACCGCAGCCGCTGGCCGAGCCCCGACGCGCGGGCGACCGGGCGGGCGATCGCGGCGCGGATCGTCTGCTCCGTGCCGGCGAGGATCAGGCGTGACTGGGCGCGCGTGACCGCGGTGTAGAGCAGTTCGCGCGTGAGCACCTGCGAGGTCTGCGGGGGGAGGAGGACGGCGGCGGTGCCGAACTGGGAGCCCTGGCTCTTGTGGACGGTCATCGCGTAGACGGTGTCGATGGCGCCCAGGCGCGCGGGCGGGAAGAGCACGACCTCGCCCTGGCGCTCGAAGGCGGCGGTCGGGCGGCCGTCGGCGGTGGCGACGATCACGCCCGTGTCCCCGTTGTAGAGGCGCAGCCCGTAGTCGTTCTCGGTGACCAGCAACGGCCGCCCGGCGTACCAGCGGCTGCGCTCGAGCGCGAGCCAGCCCTCGATCCGCGCCGTCCACACGCTGACGCCGTACGCGCCGCGGCGGTGAGCGCACAACACGCGGAACGTGCCGAGGGCGGCCAGCGCGGCGGCGCCGTCCCCCTCGCGGGCGGCGGCGATGACGGCGTTGGCCGCGCGGACTGCTCCCTCCCGCACCGGCGCTAGCGCGTCCGCCGCCGCGGGGTCGCCGACGTCGACCGGGAGCCAGTGAACGTCGTCGTATCCCGCCGTGAGCGCCTCCATGGCCGCGTCGCCGTCGTCGCTGCGGATCGCGGCCGCGAGCGCGTCGATGCCCGCGCCGTAGCGGTAGACGTGCGAGAGGACGACAACACCGTCTCCCCCGGCGCGGACGATGTCACCGAGGACGGCGCCGGCCTCGATCGACGTCAGCTGCCCGGGGTCGCCGACCAGGACGAGGCGAGCCTCCGGGCGGACGGCCTCGACGAGCCGGGCCATCAGGGAGAGCGAGACCATCGAGGTCTCGTCGACGATCACGACATCGTGCGGCAGCCGGTTGGCGCGGTTGTGGCGGAAGCGGCTGTGGCTGTCGGGGCGCCAGCCGAGCAGGCGGTGCAGCGTCGAGGCGTTGAGCGCGAGCAGCGCTTCGCGGATGCTCGCCGTGACGTCGAGCTTCGCGGCTTCGGCGTGCACGGCCTCCTCGAGGCGCGCCGCCGCCTTGCCCGTCGGCGCCGCCAGCGCGACGAGCGGCGGCGAGTCGCTCTGCTCCGCCAGCAGGGCGACGATCCGCGCCACGGTTGTGGTCTTCCCCGTGCCCGGTCCGCCGGCGACGACCGCGAAGCGCCGGCGCACCGCCGTCTCCGCGGCGACGCGCTGCAGCGTGTTGGCGTCGAAGAGGCGGTCGAGGCCGTCAGCCAGGGTCGGCTCGTCGACCGGTTGCTCGCCGCCGAGAGCGTGCAGGTCGTCGGCGACCTGCCCCTCCTCGCGCCAATAGCGGTCGAGGTAGAGCGCGCTGCCGACGAGCCGCAGCGGCCGGGACTCAGGCGCGTCCTCTCCGACGGCGACGAGTGGGCTCGCCTTCAGCGCGGCGAGCCAAGCCTCGACCTCAGGCCAAGGCAGAGTGCTGAGATCGACGGGCTCGTCGGACTCGACGGTGGCGGTCTCGCGAATCTCGGCCAGGTCGACGAACACGTGGCCGAGGCGTGGCGCGCGGACCGCGAGTGCTGTCGCGAGCGCGATCGTCTGATCCGTCTCGCCGGTGATCGCGGCGAGCCGTGCAGCGACGTGGACGTCAGCCGCCGCGAGCACGCCGATGTCATTGAAGGCGCGCAGGAGCCCTGGCGCGGTGCGGGCGCGGCGGACGTCGTAGGGATCGTCGGGCGCGAGCGCGGTCATGCGGCTCCCCGGTCGAGGACGTCGCTGAGCGCGACGACGAGGCTCGCGGGCGGCCGCCAGGAGAACACGCCGCAGGGCGCACCGTCGACGATTGGCGTGTCCGGTCCGGTCATCCCGCGCACGAACAGGTACAGCACCCCGGCGAGATGGCGCTCGGGGTCGTACCCACGCAGCCGCCAGCGCAGGTAGCGGTGCAGCGCCGCCGTGTAGAGCAGCGCCTGCAGGCCGTAGTGCGCGTGCTCCATCTCGGCGGTGAGCGCCTCGGGGCGGTGATGCCACGCGGTCAGCTCCTCCCCGGGCGCCGCGAGCCAGTTCGTCTTGTAGTCCGCGATCGCGAACGCCTCGCCGATCCGGACGACGAGGTCGATGCTGCCCGTCAGATACCCGCGGACGCTCGCGCGCAGCTCGGGGTCCTCGAGGCGATCGGCGTACCCGGCCAGCGGATCGCCCGGCGGGAGGTGCGCGCGCAGGACGCGCGCCGATGGCGCCGGGCGTGAGCTCGCCCGTCGGCTCGTCACCGCCGACCAGCGGCAGCTCGAACGTCAGCTCGTCGAGGCGGTCGGCCCGGGCGATGTCACGCAGTCGCAGGTTGCTCACCAGCGGCCCGAGCGGCGTCTCGATCGCGGCCCGGAACCCGGCGATCACGGTCGCGCGATCCCCGATCTCGACCGGCCCGCGCGCGAGCGCGGCATTGACCGCGCGGGAGAGCTCGGCGTCGAGGTCGGGCGCGGCGAAGTCGGTCGCCTCGAAGACCGTGTGGGCGAACGTGCCGAACTCGGTCCCGCCCGGTCCGGCGGCAAGGATCGCGGGATGCGCGGCGAGAGCGGCCGCGGGGTGGGAAGCGGCGGCGGGCGTGGCGGCGGCGGGCGGCGTGTCGGCGGCGGGCGGCGACGGTGCGCCGAGGGCGGGATCGTCGAGCGAGAAGAGCGACGGCATCGCGTCGTCGGCGGGCGGCGAGGGGCCGCGGCGGCGGCGAGGCGTCAGGCGGCGGGCCGGCCGGGTGCGAAGCGTCAGGCGGCGAGGCGGCCGGCGACGCGGCGCGGCGCGAAACGTCGGGCGGTGCGGCGGCGAGGCGCGACGGGTCGGCCGCGGCGGGCGGCGGCGGTGGGGACGTGGCCGGGCGGGGGTCGTCGGCGTCGGGTTCGTCGGTGGTGGTGGCTTCTTCGGGTTCGCTGGTGACGCGGGACTCGTGGGCGGCGGCGGTGATGTCGCTGTAGGAGGTGCGGCGCCAGTCGCGGTCGAGCGCGCGGTCCCAGGTCGCGGCGCTCAATACCGCCGCGGTGTGCGGTGCGCCCGACCAGGCGGTCGGGAGGCCGTGGCGTTCGGTGCGCTCGACGGAGACGCAGCCCGCGGCGTCCGCGGCGAGCGAGCGGAAGCGCTCCAGGGCGGCTTCGTCGCTCGGGACCGACTTGCCGTGGGCGGCGACGCTGCCGTCGGGGTCGCGGGCGAACATCAACCTCGAGAGGGCGGCGTCGCGGCTGCCCCAGGAACCGGCCCACCAGATCACGGCCTGATGGCGGGCGCGGGTCAGGGCGACGTAGGCGAGGCGGAGGTCCTCGCCGCGGTGCTCCTCGGAGTGCCAGGCCTTGTGGCGGCGGTATTCGGAGCCGGTCAAGCCCACGTCGATCGTGCGGCGGAAGCCGGCGTCGCGGTCGTGGAAGACGATCGGCGCGACCTTGTCGTCGGCGAAGGAGGCGTCCCACAGGTACGGCAGGTACACGACCGGGAACTCCAGCCCCTTGGAGCGGTGGATCGTCAGGACCTGGACGGCGGCGGCGTCGGACTCCAGGCGGCGGGAGCGTTCCTCGTCGCCCTCGGTCTCGGCGGTCGCGATCCGCGCCCGCAACCAGACGGCCAGCGCCGCCGCGCCCAGCTTCTCCGACGACGCCGCACCGTGCAGCAACTGCCCGACGTGGCGCAGGTCGGTCAGCCGGCGCTCCCCGTCGGCGAGCGCCAGCACGCGGCCCGGCAGCCGCTCGGCGACCGTGATCGTCTCGAACAGCGACGCCAGCCCGCGCCGGCGCAGCACCGCCGCCCACGCGTGCAGGCGGCGGTGGACCTCCTCCCACTCGTCCTCGCCGGCCGCCGCGACGCGCTCCGCCGGCCAGCCCAGGAACGACGTCATCGTCGCCGCGCGTGCCCGCACGGGCGAGGCGGGACGCTCCAGCGCCTCGAGCAGCCGCAGCCACTCGCGCGCGGACCGGCGTCGCGAACACGGAGCCCGGCGCCGTTGATGACCGACGGGATCGCGACGGCGTCCAGCGCGTCGCGCACCAGCACGGCCTGCTTGTTGGTGCGCACGAGCACGGCCACGTCGCCGGGCTCCACGGCCGACGAAGAGAGCACGCGCACGAGGTCAGAAGCGAGGTCGCGGGCGACGAACTCGCGCACCGACCCGGCCTCGGCGTACCCGCGCGGGGTCTTGGCGATCGAGGGGTCGGAGCGATCGACGACGCGCACCCGCAGCGGCGAGCCCGGCACGCTCGAACGGCTCCCGCGCGCCGCCGGCCCGCACGCGCCCGTAGACGATCTCCGGATGCCCGAGCTCCGCGCCGCCGAACATCGTGTCGTACGCATCGATCAGCGCCTGGTCGCTGCGCCGGTTGACGACGAGCGTCGCGGTCTCGCCGGAGACCGCCTTGGCCTCCAGGTAGGAGTAGACGTCCGCGCCGCGGAAGGCGTAGATCGCCTGTTTCGGGTCGCCGATCAGGACCAGCGTGATGCCACCGCCCGCCGAACGCGCGATCGAGGATCTCCCACTGGATCGGGTCGGTGTCCTGGAACTCGTCCACGAGCACGACCCGGTAGCGCGCCCGCAGCCGCGCCACGGACTGTTCCCCGCGCGGCCCCGTGAGCTCGCCCCGCAGCCGCGTCAGCAGGTCGTCGTAGGTGATGATCGAGCGCGCCCGCTTGCGCCGCTCGAGCTCCTCCCGAACGCCGCTTGCCGAGGCTGAGCGCGCAGCGCCGCCAGGCTGTCGCGCGCGGCGGCGCGCGGCTCGATCGGCGAGCCCGGGTTGTTGACGACGATCCGCGCGATCTGCATCGCCTCCGCGCGCGTGAGCTCGCGGATCGCCCGCGTTCATGTACTTGCGCACGTAGAGGTCGTCGACGACCTCGTCCAGCAGGTCGCCGACGTCCTCGACGACCTCGGCGTCGGGCTCCATGTCACCCGCGACGCCGATGCCACCCAGCACCTCCTGGCAGAAGCTGTGCGTGGTGGCGATCGTGGCCGAGTCGAAGTCCGCCAGCGCCTGCGCCAGCCGCGCCGCGCCGCACCGCCACCTCCTCCGGCGGCGCTCCGCCAGCAGCCGCACGACGTCGTCGGACGCCATCCCCGAGCGCCAGCTCGCGCTCGGCGCTGACCAGCCGCTCGCGCACGCGGTCGCGCAGCTCACCCGTCGCCATCCGCGTGAACGTGATCAGCAGCAGCGACGAAGCGGCACGCCCTCGGCGACGTAGCGGGCCGCCAGCGCGGCGATCGTGTACGTCTTGCCCGTCCCCGCGCTGGCCTCGAGCACGGTGATGCCGGTCGGCAGCGGGCCGCAGATGTCGAACGGGCGGCTCATGCTCGCCGATCACCTCGACCGCCAGCAGCCCGCGCCACAACCGCAGCGCGTACTGGCCGAAGCGCGTGCGCTCCACCGGGTCCCAGCGCTCGTCGTCGCGCGGCGCCGCCTCCAGCAGCGACGCGTACGAGACCGAGGCGCCGTAGACGAGCTCGTGCTCGGCGCTCGCGGTCCTCCTTCGGGAAGCGGTCGCTCTCCCACTCGCCACGCGCGTTGCCGCCCGCGGCGAACGCGGCCGACGTGCGGCAGGCGAGCGGCAGCGGCTCGCGCAGCCCGCGGTCGTAGAGATCGATCAGGACCGCCAGCTGCGCCAGCGCGTCGTCGCGCGAGAGCGCCGGCACCCGCGCGACCGTGACCCGCCCGTGCGCGCCCGAGGCGCGCCCGATCGTGGCCGACGAGTACGCCTCGCCGGTCGCGCACAGCGCCAGCAGCCGCACCCAGGCGCCGATCCGGTGGCGCGGATTGACCTTGGAGTACGTGACCGTCCCCAGCACCGAGCCGCGCACGCCCGGCACGGTGCCGGTGACCCGCCGGCCCGCGACCTCGACCTTGACGTCCACCGAGCGCGCCTCACCCGCGATCAGCGCCTGCGCCTGGCCCGCGATGTCGGCCACGCCGCCCCAGATCTCGTCCACCACGGGCTTTCCGAGCTGGCCCGGCGGGAGCTTGCCGGCCGCGATCTCGGCGCGGATCGCCGTGCGCCCGTCCGTGCCGCCGATGACCGCGTCCAGCAGCCGCTGGCCCGACGCCCCAGCGCTCCAGCGCGTCGAGCTCGACCGGCAGCGCGTCGGCGACCTCGTCGGAGTAGTCGCCGACGCTGACCCCGAGCCGCTGGCGCAGGAACGCGCGCACCGGATGCTCGGCGAAGCGCACGAGGTCGGCCAGCTCGATCGGGCCGGGCGGACGCGCCGGCAGCGGCGCCTCCAGGAACGGCCGGGCCGGCAGCCGCGTCGGCAACGAGCGACTGCGCGCCTTCCAGCGTGACGCGGTCGAAGCTCCACAGGCGCTCGGCGACCAGCGCCCCCGGGATGAAGTTGCGCGGGTCGAACGGCTGGAGCGGATGCCGGACGAGCACGTCGCGGCCGACGACGTCCAGCAGCTCCCCGACCGGCACCGCCGCCGGGCGCGGGACGTTCGTGCGCTCGTCGTTGCCGGTGTAGGTGACGATCAGCCGGTCGGTCGCCGCCATCAGCGCGTCCAGCAGCAGCTGCCGGTCCTCGGTGCGCGAGTCCCGGTCGCCGACGTGCGGATCGTCGAGCAGCAGGTCGTCGCCGTCGCGCGGGCGCCTTGCGCGGGAACGCGCCGTCGTCGAGCCCGAGCAGGCAGACGACCCGGTGCGGCACCGAGCGCATCGGGACGAGCGTGCAGATCGTCAGGTGGCCGGTGCGGAAGTTCGCGCGCGTCGGGCGGCCCTGGAGGCGGTCGGCCAGCAGCGCGCGCAGCTCCTCGAGCTCGAGCACCGCGTCGTGGCCCGCGGCCTCCTCGACGATCGTCGCCGAGGATCCGCTGGAGCTCGGCCCGCTGCCACGGCTCGACCGGCAGCGTCAGCTGATCGGCGGCGGCGGCCAGCGCGGCCGCCCAGCCCGGGACGCTCAACGGCCCGCGCAGCGAGTCCACCGCGGCGTGCAGGCGATCGATCAGCTCGGCGAGGCGGCCGGCGAGGTCGATCGCCCCGCTCTCGACGTCGTCCAGCGGCAGGATGTGCTCGAACAGCCGCCGGTCGTCCTCGTTCATGGTCACGCCGACGAGCAGCCGGTCGAGCCCGGCGCGCCACGTGCCCGCGGGCAGGCCCTGGAGCTTGAACGGCGCCCGATGCTCGGCGTCCAGGCCCCAGCGGATGCCGGCCTCGGTCACCCAGTCCTCCAGCCGGGCGAGCGCGTCGTCGTCGAGCCGGAAGCGACGGCGCACGGGCTCGCGATCGGCGAGGTCGAGCACCTGCGAGGCGGTCAGCCGCTGCGGCGCGAGCTCGAGCAGCCGCGAGACCACGCCGAGCACGGGGTTGGTCTGGCGCAGCGAGCGGTCCGCCAGCCGCACCCGCAGATCGGGCAGGTGGTCGCGCGGCCGGTCCTCCTCGTCGAACTCGCCGGCGCCGAACGTGGCCTGGATCAGCGGCGCGAACGTCTCGATGTCCGGGCACATCACGATCACGTCGCGCGGCTCGAGCGTCGGGTCGGCCTCGAGCAGGTGCAGGATCGCGTCGCGGACGACCTCGACCTGGCGCGCGCGGCCGTGGCACGCGTGGACCTCGATGCTGCCGTCCGGCCGCGCCCGGCTCGGGCGGGCGATCCTCGCGCACCGCCGCCTGGACGCGCGCGAGCATCGTGCCCGCCGCGGTTCCACGGGGTGCTCGTGGCTGGCGACGTCCGGCCCGAGGACGAGCTGGAGCTCGCGCACGTCCTGCCCCCAGGAGGCCAGCAGGCGGTTGCGGGCCAGCCGCGCCGTCGGGTCCTCCGCGCGGCGGCGGACGCGCGGCGCCAGCGCCTCGATCCGCCCCCACAGCGCCGGCGACGGATGCAGGAGGAAGAGGTGCACGTCGCGGTGCTCGGCCAGCGCGCGCAGGACCTCGAGCTGGCCGGCGGGCAGGCGGGTGAGGCCGAACAGCGAGAACCGCTCCGGCAGCTCGGCGAGCCCCGGCTCGGACCGCAAGCGGGCGCAGGCGCTCGCCATCCGGGCCACCGGGATCGGGCGCTTCGATGCGGCGACGAGCCGCCGCCACAGCTCGCCCTGCCAGTGATCGCCGGTCAGGAGCTCGGGGCGGTGCAGCGCGTAGCGGTCGAAGAGCTCGCGCGAGATGGCGCACGGCCGCGAACCGGCGCGCCGCCTCGTCCGGCAGGTGCGGCGCCAGCCAGGCCTCGTCGCGCGCCTCGCCGACCACCTCCAGCAGCGTCCACACCAGCCGCTCCGGCAGCCACGGGTCGGAGTCCGGGTCGATCCCCGACGCCGCCGCCACCGCGTCGCCCGTCAGCTTGCGCGGGAACGGGAACTCGACGTTGGCGCAGATCCCGAGCCGCAGCGACAGCCGCTGCGTGAGCCAGCGCTCCATCCCGCGCGTGGGCACGCAGATCAGCTCGGGCGCGAACGGGTCGGCCGGCGGGTCGGCGAGCAGCGCGCGCAGGGCCTCGATGAGGCCGTCGGCGCGATCGGATCGGTGGACGTGGAGCATGGGGTGCGGAGCTGAGTCGTGCGGCGCGCGCCGAACCTGACTCAGCGGGCGTACATGATGATCCCCACGCCGGTCAGGCAGACGACGGCGCCGGCGATGTCCGCGCGGTCGGGGTGGAAGTCGTCGAACACGACGCCCCAGAGCAGCGAGCCGACGATGAAGACGCCGCCGTAGGCCGCCAGCACCCGTCCGAACTCGTGCGAGGGCTGGAGGGCGGCGAGCATGCCGTACAGGGCGAGCGCGAGGACGCCGAACGCGACGAACAGCGCGCCCTTGTGCTCCTTGATCCCGAGCCAGACGAGATAGGCGCCGCCGATCTCGGCGATGGCGGCGGCGACGAAGAGGCGCGATCGAGCGAGCGGTCACGGCCCTCGACGGTACTGGGTGAATTTCGCGGCACACCTACCAGTAGGGCGTCGCGCCACGTTCTCGCCCCCCTACGCGTCCCAGGCGGAGCGATAGGCACGCACGACGAAGCGATCGACGGCGTCGATGTCCGGCGTGTCGCGCAGTCCGGGCGCGTCGGCGGCGGCGACGAGCTCCGCGTCCACGCGGGCCAGGTGCTCGAGCACGGCGTCGAGCGGGACCGCGCCCGCGCGGACCTCGCGCAGGGCGGAGCGCTGCGGCTCGGCGATCGGGAGCGTGATCCGCCCGGTCTGGAGCAGCTCGATGCCCTGGTAGCCGATCCGCAGCGCGTGCATCGCGTACTTGGTGTCGTAGCCGTGGTCGCCGGAGAGCTCGCGGGTGCGGGTCGCGTGGCGCTCGCCGGTGAGCCCCTTGCGCTGCGCGTCGAGGTAGCCGAGGAACGCGCGGCCGGTGCTGCGGGCGACGAACGCGGGCGCCAGCGCCTGCAGCTCCTCCCCCGCCGCCGTCCGCGCCAGCAGGTGCTCGCCGCCGGTCACGAACAGCGGCAGCAGCGTGGTCGGCGAGCCCTTCAGCGCCAGCCGGCAGAACTTGCGCAGGCCGAACACGGTCAGGTCGAGGTCGCCAGGGCCGCTCGGCATGCCCTCGGGCTGGGTGCGGTAGACGAAGTGCTCGAAGCGGTGGAAGCCGAGCAGGTACTCGGGCGGCTCGATGCAGACGCCGAGCTCGTCGCGGTCGTCGGTGCCGGGATTGTGCAGGCCGTGGACGACGGAACCGACCGTCGTGCGCAGGATCAGGCCGCGCTCGGCGATCTCGCGGGCGCGGTCGAGGTCGCGCTCCTGGCTGTAGACGGCGTTCTTCGTCACGCCGGACACCGTAGAAGGGCTAGTCCGCCGCGGTTCGAACCGCCTCGGCGCCGACCATCTCCTTGCGGCGCTCGTCGCCCCACCAGCGCCAGTGGACCGCGGCGATGGGCGCGCCGTCGAACCGGCGCAGCTGATAGACGCCGAGCCGGTGCACCTGCGGCTCGAAGCACCACAGCTTCTCCGAGGTCAGCATGAAGTCGAGGTCGAACTTGTCGTCGAGGACCTCGAGCAGCTGCTGCTGGCCGGAGCGGTCGATGCCCGCGAACGCCTCGTCGAGCGCGACCAGCCGCGGCGCGTGCGGCTGGGCGCCGGTGAGCAGCGCGTGGTAGGCGGCGAGCAGCGGGAGGTGCAGCGTCACGGACTTCTCGCCCCCGCTGTCACGGCTGTGGGCGCGGCGGGTGAGCTCGGACCGCTCGCCGTCGCGCAGCTGGAAGATCCGGAAGCGGAACCATTGGCGGTAGTCGAGCGTCTGCTGGAGATGCTCGACGAGCGTCGCCTGCTCCTCGCCCGCGCGGGCCTCGGCGAGGCGGTCGCGGAAGAAGTCCATCAGCGTCTCGCGGTGGTGGCTCGGCAGCGCGCGCGGGTCGGACTTGCGCAGCAGCGCGATCACCTCGCGCACCGAGCCGTCCAGGTCCGGCCGCAGCTCCCACTGCAGGTCGACGCCGATCCCGGAGCTGGTGCGGACGCCCGCGATCTTCTGCGAGGCCGCCTTGGCGATCTCGTCCGCGTCCGCGATCCGCGCCCGCAGCTCGTTGGCGACGTCGCCGAACAGGAACTCCTCGAACAGCTGCTGCTCGCGGCCGGCGAGCGTGTCCTCGTGGCGCTCGAGCTCCCCGTGCAGCGACGCCGCGGCGGTCGCGATCGGCACGTGCTCGCCCGCATAGGCGGCGGTGATCAGCGGGACCTCGCCGACCGGCTCGAGCACGGCCTCGATGCCGAGCGACGCGTCGAGCGTGGCGCGCAGCGCGTCGAACTCGCGGTAGATCGCGTTCGCGGTGACCTCGGGCGCGGCGGCGAGCTCGTGCTGGCGCTCGCGCCAGACGGCGTTGATGCGCTTCGCGTCCCACGGCGCGGGATCGACGTCGAGCGCGAGCGCGACGAGGCCCGCCCGGTCGAGCTCGGCCAGCTTGGCGGTGTAGGCGTCCTGGCGGCGCAGGCGGCGCTCGAGGTCGGCCTGCGCGGCGTCGCGCTCCGCGCGCAGGCGCTCCATGTTGCCCGTCTCCGCGCGGGCCTCCTTGTCGAGCTGGGCGCGGCGGTGGGCGAGCTGGGCGAGGGCGGCGTCGAGCGCCTTCGCGTCCTCGAGCACGTCGTCGCGCTCGGCTCCGGCGCTCGAGATCAGGCGTTCGGCGAACGCCGCGAGCTGCCCGGCCTGGCGGCGCTCGGCGGTGGCCTCCTCCTCCGCGGCGGCGTGCTGGGCGACGACGCGGGCGTGGCGTTCCTGGCGCTCGGCGTGGGTCGTGGTCCAGCGGTCGCGCTGCTGGAGCCGCGCCCGCGCCTCGGGGAGCGCGTCGGCGAGCTTCTCGAGCGCGTCCTCGAGACCCTGCGGCGCGTTCGGCAGCCCGTTCTCGGCGGCGTGCCGCGCGAGCACCGCCTCGGCCTCGGCGAGCTCGCCGGCCGCGGTCTTGGCCGCCTCGCGGGCGGCGATCAGGCGCGTCTTGAAGGTGTCGAGCTCGCGCCCGGCCTCGCGCCACCGCGCCCAGGCCTCGACGGTCGCCTCGACCTCGGTGGCGGGAAGCGTCGCCCGCTCGGCCTCGAGCGCGGACGCGCGGCGGGTGAGGTCGGCGAGCGCCGCGTCGACGCCGTCGAGGTCGCGCTGGACGGCTTCGGCCTCGGCGTCGATCTCGGCGAGGCGCCGCTCGCGCGCGGCCTGGCGGGCGTCGGCGCCGATGAACCGCGCGGGCCCTTCGGCACCGCGACCGCGCAGCGGGCCGAACGAGAACGACCCGTCGAGCCCGACCGCGAGGTCACCGCGAGCGTCCGCGTCGACGACCGCGACCGCGGAGAGGACCGGGACGACACTGTCGGGCGCGGAGAGGACGTCCGCGAGGGTGCGGCCCTCCACAGATGTTGATGAAGTGAGGAGGACGTGGCCCGGGGCGGCGCGCAGCGCGCCCGTCTCGTCCACCCGCGCGTCGAGCAGGCCCGACGCCTCGAGCGCGCGTTCGAGGCCCGCCCGCTCCGCCTCCCCGAGGGACGGGGCGAAGTCGCAGAGGCGCCAGAGCGGGGCGCCCGGCTGCGACGGGTCGCGCCAGGACGCCGGTTCCGGTGGAGTGTCCTTGGCGGCGGTCAGGTCGCGGCGCTCAGCAACCAGAGAAGCCACGCGGGACTCAAGGCCGGAGCGGGCCGCGCGGGACTGCTCCTCCTCGACCGCGAGGGCGCGGGTCGCGCGCAGGACCGGGCCGTCCAGCACGGAGGCGAGGTCGCGGCGGCGGTCGGTCAGGTCCTCGGCGCGGCGGACCAACGCCGCGCGCTCGCCCGCCTCCAGGGACAGCGATGTCACCGCGCCCGCCCACGCCTCGACGGCCTCGACCAGTGCGGCTTGGGCCGTCTCGCGGGCCAGCTCGAGCTCGTCGCGGCGTCCGCGCAGCTCGCGGTCCGCGCCCTCCAGGCCGTCCAGAGCCGCGCGCGAACGCGCCGACCGCCTCGCGGGCACGGCTCGCCGCTTCCGATCGCTCCGCCAGGCCACGCAGCGCGCCGCGGCGCACGCGCCGGGCGCCGTCGAGCACCTCGACGGTCGCGCCATTCAAAGGCAGCTCGAGCAGGTCGGAGAGACCCGAGCGCGCGCACGCGTCGGCGAGCGTCTCCCCCACCGATGTCACTTCCGCCTCGGCGCGCGCGAGCTCCTCGCCCGCGACCCGCAGCTCCGATGCCACCTCGGCGACCTCGCCCAGCCGCTCCTCGGCGCGCGCCTGCGCCCGCTGCGCGCGGCCGCGCTGGTCGGACGCCTGCTTGCGGGCGGTGTCGACCTGCTCGACGGCCTGCCAGCGCTCGGAGGCGCGCAGCGCGTCCAGCTCGCCCTGCGTGCGCGCGGTCTCCTCGCCGATCGCCACGAGATCCTGCTCGGCGCGGGTGACGGCGTCCTCGGCGACGTGGCGCAGCCCGTCCAGCTCGAGCTCCTTCTTCGCCGCCCGCCGGGCCGCGCGCACCGCGTCGTCGGCGGCGTTCAACTCGCGCGCGAGCACGCCGCACGCGAACGACCGGTAGCGGTCGACGAACAGCGAAGCGGCGCCGTCGGCCTCCCGCAGCGATGCCAGCTCGACCCGCAGCGACTCGAGCTCGTCGAGCTTGCCGCCGACGCCGTCGAGCAGCTCGGCGTCGATCTCGGGCAGCGCCAGCTCGAGCAGCTGGGTCGTCTGGGCGACGTCGATCGACTTGCCCAGCTGCGCCGAGCGCAGGCGGCGCATCAGCTTGAGCATCGCCAGATAGCGCCGCTCGGAGAACCCGAACAGCAGCCCGTTCACGCGCGCCCGGTACTCCTCGGCGGAGTCGAACAGCTCGACGTCCGGGAGCTTCGCGGCGTCGCGGCGCGACAGCGGCGCCCCGTCGTGCTCGAGCATCACGTGCGGGTCGATCATCACCGGGGTCTCCCAGACCAGGAACCACGGGTCGTGGCGCGTGTCCTGTGACATCCGCACGCCCAGCGCCAAGGTCACCCAGCGATCGCCGTGCGCGAACTGCGCCCAGGAGTAGCCGAGCCGGCGCGGGTAGAGCCCGTCCAGCAGCAGGTGGTAGGCGATCGACCGCTGCCCGTCGGAGGTCGACAGGTTCGACGCGCTCAGGTTGCCGTCGAAGAGCAGCGGGACGATCAGCTCCATCGCCGTCGACTTGCCGGACCCGTTGGAGCCGCGCAGGAGCAGGTGCCCGTCCTCGGCCTCGAAGACCTGATTGGCGTAGTGGAACAGGCTGATGAGCCCGCACCGCTGCAGCACGAAGCGGTCGGTCACAGGTCCTCCAGGCGCTGTTGCGCGTCGGTCATGTCGATGTGGCTGAAGCGGGCGAGCGCCGGGAGCGGCACGACGTCGTCGCCGGTGACGCGCACGAGCCGCATCGCGCCCAGCAGCTCGAGGCCGCGCGCCGCCATCTCGTCCGGCTCCTCGGAGCACAGCGCGTCGCCCCACACCTCGCGCAAGGACACGCAGACATCGACGATCTCCCCACGCAGGAAGCGCGACTGCCCGTCGCGTACCCGCCGGCACAGCGCCTCGGCCAGCAGCAGCGCCACCTGCCGCGTCCACGGGCGCGCGGCCGGGAAGCGCACGTCGGTCAGCGGCTCGAACGCGCCGTCGATCAGCGCCGTCCCCTCGCGCCGGCACTCCGCCTCGAGGCCGAGCCACGCCGCCAGGAAGTGATCGCGCGCGGCCCGCGCCTTGCCGTAGGCCACCCGCTCGGCCTCGGAGAGCTCGGACAGATAGAGCACCGGGTCCTCGACCAGACGCCGCGAGACGCGATGCGTCCGCTTGAGCGTCACGCCCTCCTCCGACACCGGATAGACGCCGCCGTGCAGCAGCGCGCGAGCGTCGCGGGCGCCGATCACCCGCGGTGCCACGATCAGGTCGTCCAGCGGCGAGTGCATGACGTCATAGAGCGTCTCGTCGTCCTCCGCGCGCGAGCGGACCCAGCCCTCGGAGTGGCCGGCGACCGGCACGAGCACGCCGAGCCCGCTCAAGAAGAGGAAGACATCGGCCAGGCAGCGGCGGTCGTCGAGGCGGTCGAGGTCGAGCTCGATGCCGTCCTCGCTCGCCAGCGAGCGCACCTCCTCGGCCAGCAGCCCGATCGTCGTCTGCGCCCGGGCGCGCTCGCACGCCGCCAGCGCCAGCGCGAAGAGCACGTAGTGGCGGCGCGTGAACGGCTGCCACGTATCCGGATGCCCCGAGCGCGGGATCCGGGCCGGGCGATCGGTCTTGAGCTCGTGCGAGCGCTTGCGCAGCCGGGCGTGCGACGCCCGCACCACCAGCTCGTACCCGAGCTCGCGCGCGAACTCCGACCGCAGCCGCTCGGCGTGCGCCCGCACGGTGCCGAACACCGGGTCACCGGCCAGCATCAGCGGCCGCGCGAGCAGCGCGCGCCGCGCGTCGCGCAGCCGATCCTCGACATCAGCGTCGATCATGCCCGGCTCACCTCGACGAGCAGGTCCGGGCTCTCCAGCACGCCGCCGTCGCCCACCCGGACGTGCGCCGGCGGGAGGTCGTCGCCCATGTCGAGCACCGTGAGCCGGAGCGTCCCGTCGTCGGAGTAGCCGACCGTGCCGGTGGTCACCGCCATCCCGAGCGCGTCGAGCAGCAGGTCGAAGGACTCCTCGTCCAGAGCGGGCAGCGCGGACAGCCGCGCGGGCTCGCCCGGCAGCCGGTCCAGCAGCTCGCCGACCAGCGCGCGCCGCCGCAGCTCCTCGTCGAGCGCCATCTCCTGTGCCTCGCGCGCGTCGGCGATCGGCGCCGGCCGGCCCGCGGCCACCTCGCCCCGCCCCGGGCGGCGCAGGAAGCCGGTCACCGGCGCGAAGGGCGCGTCCCACCACGACTCGCCCGGCGAGACGACGTCGGGATCGAGCTCCGGCACCGAAAGGTGGCGCGCGCCGTGCAGGCCGAACGCGGCGGCGAAGACGGCGTGGCAGTCTTCCTCGGACGGCGCGCCCGCGAACAGCGCCGCCAGCGCCCGGTACTCGGAGGAGCGGTTGACGCGCTGCACGCGCCGCTCGCGCAGCCGGCGGACGCCGCGCAGGATCCAGTCGATCGCGGCGTGCAGGTGGGTGTCCAGCGAGCGCAGCTGCGAGTCCCCCGACCCGAACCAGGCCGAGATCTCCGCCCACTGGCGGCGCAGGATCGCCACCTGGCGCTCCAGCACCTCATCCGGGCTCAACGTCGGATGCGGCGCGACCGACAGCGACGCCACCGCGCGCAGCAACGGCTCGCGCGCGGCATCCAGCGCGGCCACATGGGCGCCGATCGCGTCCGCGTGCTGGCCGAGCTCGCGCCAGAAGCCGCTCAGATAGTCGGCGACCTTGCGCTTGTAGTCGGCGAAGGTGGCCTCGTCGATCGCCTCCGTCGAGGCCATGGTCGCCGACAGCTCGCGCATGAACTGCGCCGCGCCGGCTCGCAGGTCCTCGAATTGCGCGTGCAGCTCGGTGAAGGTGCTCTGCAGCTCACGCGGGTCCAGCGACTCGTGCTCCACCAGCCGCGCGAGCAGCGCCCGGATCCGGGCCAGCCGGTTCGCGTCCAGGGTCCCGACCGCCTCGACCAGGCCGGCGAGCTCGTCGAAGAACTGCTCGACCCGCTCGCCCAGGCCGGTGGCGTCGTAGGAGAAGTGGTTCAGGCGCAGCTCCGCCGCGGTACGGACGCGCTCGAAGCTCTGCATCGAGTCCACGACCTTGAGCTCCTCGAGCTCACGCAGCGAGCCCGCGACCTGGTCCGCGGTCGCGGGGACGCCGAGCCGCTCGACCGCGGCGACGATCTCGGTCAGGCTCAGCCGCAGCCGGGCGCCGCGCGCGCGGTTGTCGAGCAGCGCCCGCATGACCGCGCGGTGCAGCGCGACATTTGGGTAGTTCGCGTAGGCGACGGCCCTGATCGAGCTGGATTCCACGCCCCCGAACGTACGAGGCGCGGCGGACGGCTCCTCAGCGTTTTGCCGCAGCGAGCGTGATCGCGACCGGGTCGCGACCCGACTGCTTGACGACGACGAGCTTCGCGCCCTTGGAGACCTTGCGCGGCTTGGACACCTTGCCGACCTTGCAGCCGGCCTTCGCGATCGCCTTGCGGGCGGCAGCCAGCGACTTGCCCTTCACCGCGACCCGCGAGCAGGCCGGCGCCGGGGCGGGCTTCTCCTCGGCGGGGAGCGTGGTGACGATCCCGGGCGGGCCGGGCAGCGGCGCGCTCGCCGGGCAGCCGCCGGGCACGATGCCGAAGATCGCGGGGCACTGGTCGGCGGCGTCGACGACGCCGTCGCCGTCGGAGTCGGGCACGCAGCCCGCGGCCGGACCGGGCACGGTCGGGCACTGGTCGACGTTGTCCACGACCCCGTCGCCGTCACCGTCCGGCCCGGCGCCGTCGAAGTAGAGCGGGACGTCGAGCTGGTCCATGACCGTCCCCGTCATGTCGGAGACCGTCAGCGTCAGGCACGAGTACGGGCGGTTGCGCACGCTCGCGCCGGAGGCGTTGACCGTGAGCGAGAGGCCCTGGCGCTGGACCTCGTCGCCGGCGGTGCCGAGGGGGGCGGTCGTCCACCACGAGTCCGAGAAGGCCGAGAGCAGCGTGCTCGGGCCGGCGCACGTGGCGGGCGCGGTGAAGGACGCGAGCGTGAACCGGAAGAGGCTGCGCGGCGTGGTGCCGACGGCGGCGCTCATGGTCGCGGTCGCGGAGACCGCGCCGCTTGAGTCGTACAGGACCGACGCGCTGATGATGTCCTGCGACAGCGCGCCCTTGCCGTCCCCCGAGGGGTCGGCGGCGTGGCCCATACGGACCTCGGCGGACGCCGCCGCGGGCAGCGCGAGCAGCGCGAGTGCGGCACAACCGGCCGCGAACGAGCGGCGCTTGAAACCCTTCAACGATTCCCTCCGTCTGACTCGGTGGCCCACCATCCGCGGGGCCGTGACGCCAAAGTAGGTGAGGGAACCCTGACCATCCTCCCCGATCGGCTAGGGCAACTCCCAGGAATCTCTGAGGAACGGGCGTCACGGTCTCCTCATGCTGAAGAGAAAGCGCCCGCTGCTGTACGCGGCCACTGGAGTCGTCGTCCTCGCCGTGGGCGCCTTCGCGCTCGCCTACTTCGTGTTCTTCCCGACGTCCTCCCCCGAGGAGTTCTCGCTGAGCGACGCCGAATCGACCCCCACCGCGACCGCCACCGCCGCGGCCGGAACCACCAAGTGGACCGTCACCGACGGCTCGGAGGCCGGCTACCGCGTGCGCGAGAAGCTGGCGTTCCTGCCGGCCAAGAACGACGCCGTCGGGCGCACCTCCGACATCACCGGCTCGGCGGAATCGACCGCTGACACGTTCACCAAGGCCGACTTCGAGATCGACCTGACGACGCTCACGAGCGACCAGGACCGCCGCGATCAGCGGATCCGCGAGATCGGCGTCGAGAGCGACCGCTTCCCGACCGCCAAGTTCTCGCTCACGGAGCCGCTCGCGCTCGGCAAGTCCAAGGTCGATGCCATAGGCGATCTGACGCTGCACGGCGTCACCAAGCGCGTCACGATCCCGCTCGAGGTCCGCCAATCCGGCTCGACGGTCGAGGCCGTCGGGTCACTGAAGTTCCCGTGGGGCGACTTCGGCATGACGGCCCCGAGCGTGGCCGGGTTCGTCAGCGTGGAGGACGAGGCGACGCTCGAGTTCGATCTCAAGCTCGCGCGCGGAGCTAGACCCGCTACGATGCGCACCACCTTGCCGCAGACCGACGCGTCGTTCGTATACCGGTCGCCGGCGCTGCGGAAGCGCGCGTAGAACTCCCACCGACCGGTGCGCGACGGGCGCAGCCGCGGGATCACCCAGGCGCCGTCGCGGACGGGCGCGACCGCCAGCCGATGCGCGCGCTTGGACCCGGGCGCGTAGCCCCACAGCTCGACGCGTCCGGAGTTCAGCGCGGTGTCGGTCGAGCCGGCGACGGCGTAGAGCCGCGCGGACACGCGCGTCATCGTGTACCCGAGCTCGACGCCGTAGGCGCCCTGGTAGTCCGGCGCGGTCGAGACGATGTCGAACGCCGCTCCCTGCGCGGGTTCGATGCTCCACGTGACCGAGAGCGAATCGGAGGCCCAGGGCGGGCGCGCGAACGACGTGCGCGTCTCCACGAACGCGGTGGCCCCGGGCGCGATCGTCAGGCCCACGATCGTGGTCGAGCCGTCTGCCAGGGCGGCGTGGAGACGCTCCCAGCGGGTGCCGCACGTGATCGTCGGCGGCGCGAGCGCGCGCGGACCGTCGATCGCCTGCGTCGCCCCTGACACCGCCAGCGAGCCGACGGTGGAGATCCCGACCGTCTCGGCCGTGGCGCCGGCCGTGATCGCCAGCCGGTGCGTCACCTTCGACGGGAGGTTGCCAGGGACCCCCTCGGCCGCGACCGACACCGAGAAGGACGGATTGGCGAGCGCGGAGGACGGCAGCGCGCACAGCAGGACGGCGGCGAGCGCCAGGCGGCGGGGCATGACGCCAACTAGAGCACCGAGCGCCGGCCGTGTCCGGCCCGGCCGGCTCCGCGCGCGCCAGGCGTCAATGCCACGAAGACCGGAGTGTCGTCGTGCGGACCCGGCGCCGCGTTCTCGAAGTCCTGGCGCGCCGCCTCCAAGGACGGCGCGCCGGACGTCGAGGCCTTCGTGCGCGGGCAGCTCAGCCGCGGGTGAGCACCACGGTCATGACGAGGCCCCGCCCGAGGGCGTGACCCTTGCCGTCCTGCGGCTCCATGGTCAGGGTGACCGCAGCCGTCTTGTACTTGCGCAGCCGCTTGGCGATGCTGCGCTGCAGCCGCGCCGGGAACTTCAACCGCAGCGCCTGCTTGGCGCCGACGCGAGCGGGCGTGCCCTTCTTCGACACGAACGAATACCGCATCGAGTAGCCGAGCGTGCAGCGCGGAGCGCACGACGCGGTGACGCGGACGCCGGAGGCCGAGTACCGCTGGCGGACGGGCGCCGAGACGTTCAGCACCGCGGCCGGACCGCCGGGCGCGATGGCGTAGATCGCGCCGCTCGGCATCGACCGCGACACCGTTGACCCCGTTGAGGTTCCCGCCCGACGCGACCACGGACTGCTTGCCCTGCGGCGTGATTCGCAGCACGCCGCTGGTGAGGTCGGCGACGATCAGGTCGCCCGACGGCGCCATGGCGAGGTCGATCGGGTCGCGCAGCAGGCCGCCCTTGGCGACCGGCGCGTTCGGGGTGCGGCCGGGCCGGACCCGGATGATCTCCGCCGGGATGCGGTCCCCGGCGGGCATGGCGACCAGGTAGGACCCGTCCGCCGCCACGGCGACGTCATTCGGGAAACTGCACCCGAGGCTGGCGGGGTAATCCGTCTCGCCCGTCGCCGTTTCGATCCTGACGATCTCGGCGGGGCTGCTCTCCCCCACGGAGTCCGGGCCGAAGCAGTCGGACGGTGTGACCCCGTACAGGTTCGTGCCCGAGAGCGTGAGGCTCCAGGGGTTCAACGGCTCACCCTCGCTCCATCGGCTGCCGCGGCGCGAGCACCTTCTGCGCGAACGGCGCGGCGGCGTCGATGCTCACGATCCCGGCCGTCGCCGTCGAGCGAGTAGACCGTGGAGTCGGTGGCCGCGAGGCCCTGCGGGTTCGTGGTGGGGACCGTCGTCGCGAACGGCGTGATCGCGAACCCGGGAGCGGTCAGCGAGTAGATGCCCGAGGCGTTCGGCCGGTCATTCGCCACGTAGACCGTGCCGGACGGCGCGACCGCGATGCGGCGAGACGGGTCCAGGGCGCGCCGCCCGCGAGCACGGTCTGCGCGCCCGTCGACGGGTCGATGCGGATGACCCTCGGGCTGGCGGGGTCGGCGCCCAGCGCCGTGGCCGGGAAACCGGCCACGAGCGATGGCGGCGAGCGCGAGTCGCGTGTCCTGACGGGCCTCATCGGACGAGCTCCACGTTGACGTTGACGTCCTCGGCAACGCTCTGGCGGTTGCCGTCCAGCGCGGCCAGGACCACCTGGGCCTTCAGGGATCGCTTGCGGCGCAGCGCCTTCACGATCGAGCGCTTGGTCGCCGCGTCGAACTTCACCCGCAACGTCCACTTGGAGGCCTGACGGTCCTTGACCGTGAACGACGTGCCCGAGAAGGTGGCGCCGGGGAAGGTCACGCGGTAGGCCATGGCGCAGCGCGGGCGGCAGGTGGCCTTGACACGGATGCCGGAGGCCGAGTAGCGCTGGCGGCGCTTCGCCGTCGCCTTCAGCGTCACCGTGCCGGACGCGGTGACGTAGATGTTGCCGCTCGCGTCGAGCGCGACCCCGCCGGCCTGGGTGAGGTCCCCGCCGGACGCGATCGTCGTCTGCTTGCCGGTCGTGCCCGAGATCCGCAGGACCCCGCTCGTCCTGTCGGCGACGACGAGGTCGCCGGACGAGGTCAAGGCGAGGCCGCTCGGGGACTTCAGCTTGCCGCCCGTGGTGACCGGCGTGCTCGTGCCGGCGACCGGATCGAACCGGACGATCGCGGTCGACGGCCCGTTGACGTCCAACATGCCGATCAGGAGGGTCCCGTTCGGCGCCGCCACGAGCGCTCCCGGATACCGGCAGCCGAGGTCGCCGACCTCCTGGCGGTTGCCGGTCGCCGTGTCGACGGCCAGCACCTTGGCGTTGCGGCCCGCGCTGCAGTCGGGTTGCGAGGTCGAGTACACGCGTCGAGCCGACGACCGCGATGTCGCCGGCGGCACCAGGCGACAGAAGCTTCTGCGTGAAGGGCGGATTGGCGTCGATCCCGAATACGCCGGCGCTGCCCCCCGCGTAGAGGGTCGAGCCCGAGAGCAGGAGGCTGTTCGTGCTCGTCTTGGTGACCCGCGTCTTCGCGAAGCCGGGGCCGGTGAGCGAGAAGATCCCGCCGCCGGGCGCACCCGAGCTGGCGACGTAGACGGTGCCGGTGGACCCGACCGCGACATCGGCGAGCGAAATCCAGGGATCGCCGCCGGCGAGCACGGTCTGCGCGCCGGTGGACGCGTCGATGCGGATCACCCTCGGCCCGGGGATCTCCGCGCCGAGCGCGGTGGCGGGGAAACCGGCCGCGAGAACGGCCACGGCAACCCCGAGGCCTCTCGACCGGCGTGTGTTGGCAAGCATGCGGCGATCCTCACCGGCCACCCACCCCGGCACAATCGGGTGTCCCCTAGACGGACACCCCAGGGTTTAACGGCGAGCGCCGCCCAGAGCGGGCGGCGCGTCGGGCCACGATGCGGCGGCGGCGCGCTACTTGATGGCGTCGTAGACCTTGAACATCGGCATGTACATCGCGATCACGATGAAGCCGACGATGCCGCCGACGAGGATGATCATCACCGGCTCGAGGATCGAGGTGAGCGCCTTGACGGCGGCCGCGACCTCGGCCTCGTAGAAGTCGGCGACCTTGGAGAGCATCGCGTCGAGGTTGCCGGTCTCCTCGCCCACGGCGATCATCTGCGCGACCATCGAGGGGAAGATCGGGGCCTCCTTGAGCGGGTCGGCGATCGAGCCGCCGGACTTGACGGACTCGATGACGTCGGCCATCGCCTTCTCGACGACCCAGTTGCCCGAGGTCTGGCCGGTGATCTCGATCGCCTGCATGATCGGCACGCCGGCGGAGTAGAGCGCGGCGAAGGTGCGCGACCAGCGGGCGAGGGAGATCTTCTGGACGGTCTCGCCGATCTTGAAGGGGAACTTCAGGCGGATGTGGTCCCACTGCTTGCGGCCGCCCTCGGACTTGCGCCACTTCTTGAAGGCGATCGGGCCGCCGATGGCGACGCGCGATCAGGAGGTACCACTGGCCGGTGACGACGTTGGACAGCTGCACGGTGAGCTTGGTGATCAGCGGGAGCTCGCCGCCGAAGTCGGCGAAGACCTTCACGAACACCGGGACGATGAAGGCGATCAGGCCGATCAGGACGCACATCGCGAAGGTCAGCACCACGATCGGGTAGGCCATCGCGCCCTTGACCTGGCGGCGCAGCTCGTCGTCCTTCTCGAGCTGGTCGGAGATCCGGTCGAGCGAGGCCTCGAGCACGCCGCCGGTCTCGCCGGCGCGCACCATGGCGACGTAGAGCGGCGAGAAGATCTTCGGGTGCTTGGCGAGCGCGTCGGAGAAGGCGAGGCCGGACTCGATGTCCTCGCGGACGGCGCCGACGGTGTCCTTGAGCTTCTTGTTCTCGAGCTGGTCCTCGAGCACGTAGAACGCGCGCAGGAGGGTCATGCCCGAGGTGATCATGGTCGCCAGCTGGCGCGTCATGACCGTCAGCTCGGCGGCCTTGACGCGGCCGAAGGAGAGGTCGGCCTTCAGGAGCGACGGCTTCTTCTCGACGAGCTCCATGACCTTCAGGCCCTGGGCCTGCAGCTCCTGGGTGACGGCGTCCTTGGAGGCGCCGGTGACCTGGCCCTTGGACGGGACGCCGGCCCCGTCGACGGCCTTGTAGGTCCAGACCGCGGCGCCCATCAGACAGCCACCATGCTCGGCGGAGCGCCGGCAGCCGTGATGCCCTGCACGAGGCGGCGCATCTCGACCGGCTGCGACGAGCGCGACTCGGCGGTCGGCCATCGTGATCTTGCCCGCGCGGACGAGGCCGGCGAGCGAGGAGTCCATGGTCTGCATGCCCTCGGCGCCGCCCGTCTGGATCAGCGAGTAGATCTGGTGCGTCTTGCCCTCGCGGATCAGGTTGCGGACGCCCGGGGTCGGGACGAGCACCTCGGCGGCGACGCAGCGGCCCTGGCCGTCGGCGGTCGGCAGCAGCGTCTGGGTGACGATGCCCTGGAGGCCGATCGCGAGCTGCGCGCGGATCTGGCCCTGCTGGGCGGGCGGGAAGACGTCGATGATGCGGTCCACGGTCTGCGGCGCGTCCTGGGTGTGGAGCGTCGCGAAGACGAGGTGGCCGGTCTCGGCCGCGGTCAGGGCCGTGCCGATCGTCTCCATGTCGCGCATCTCGCCGACGAGGATCACGTCGGGGTCCTGGCGCAGCGCGGCCTTCAGGCCGGCGGCGAAGGACGGCGCGTCCTGGCCGATCTCGCGCTGGTTGACGAGGCAGCGCTTGTGCTTGTGCAGGAACTCGATCGGGTCCTCGATGGTGAGGATGTGATCGTCGCGCGTCTCGTTGATCTCGTTGATCAGCGAGGCGAGCGAGGTCGACTTGCCGGAGCCGGTCGGGCCGGTCACGAGCACGATGCCGCGCGGCTTCTTGGCGAACTCGCGCACGACCGGCGGCAGGCCGAGCTTCTCGATCGGCACCGTCTCGGACGGGATCAGGCGGAAGGCGGCGCCGAGCGTGCCGCGCTGGAAGAAGGTGTTGACGCGGAAGCGGCCGACGCCCGGGACGCTGTAGGCGAAGTCGAGCTGCCAGTCGGTCTCCAGCGCCTGGCGCTGCGAGGAGCTCAGGATCGCGTAGACGATCTCGCGCGTGTCGGTCGGCGTCATGTTCGGCATGCCCTCGAGAGGGACGAGCGAGCCGCGGACGCGGATGCGTGGGCGGAGCGCCCGAGGTGATGTGGAGGTCGGAAGCCTTGTGCTCGACGACCTTGAGCAAAATGTCCGCGAAATCGAAGTTCATGCCATCCCTGGTCATCGGCAGGGACGGCGACGCGCCTGAAGTAGGGCGAAGGCCCTAGCGCGTGCCGGCGACGCGGGCGATCTCGGCGATCGACGTCAGGCCGCGGCGGACCTTCTCCAGGCCGTCCTCGCGCAGGCGCATCATGCCCTCGTGCACGGCGGCGTGCATGATCGTCTCGGCGGGCTCGCGCGAGACGGCGAGCGAGCGGATCGCGTCGCTGACCCACATGACCTCGTAGAGGCCGATCCGGCCCTTGTAGCCCGAGCCGCCGCAGCGGGCGCAGCCGACGGGCTCGTAGGCCTCGAGGTCGAGGCCGACGTTGAAGCCGTTGGCGCGCATGACCTCGCGACGTGATCGTCGTGCGGCGCTTGCACTCCTCGCACAGCAGGCGGGCGAGGCGCTGGGCGACGACGCAGTCGACGGCGGAGCCGACCAGGAACGGCTCGACGCCCATCTCGATCAGGCGCGTGACCGCGCCCGGGGCGTCGTTGGTGTGCAGCGTGCGAGAGCACCAGGTGGCCCGTGAGCGCGGCCTCGATGGCGATCTGCGCCGTCTCGCGGTCGCGGATCTCGCCGACCATGATGATGTCGGGGTCGGCGCGCATCATCGAGCGCAGGCCGGAGGCGAACGTCAGGCCCGCCTTGTTGTTGACCTGGACCTGGGTGATGCCCTGGAGCTGGTACTCGACCGGGTCCTCGATCGTGATGATGTGCTTCTCGATCGTGTTGAGCTGGTTGAGCGCGCCGTAGAGCGAGGTCGACTTGCCGGAGCCGGTCGGGCCGGTGACGAGCACGGCGCCGTGCGCCTGGCCGAAGGCCTTGGTGAAGCGCTCGAGCGCCTGCGGGAGCATGCCCAGCTGCTCGAGCTGGATCATGACCTTGCTCTGGTCGAGGATGCGCATGACGACCTTCTCGCCGTAGCGAGCGCGGGAGCGTGGCGACGCGGAGGTCGATCGGCTTGCCGTCGACCTCGAGCGAGATGCGGCCGTCCTGCGGGATGCGGCGCTCGGCGATGTCGAGGTCGGAGAGGATCTTGATGCGCGAGATGACCGCGGGGACCGCGGTGACCGGGACGGTCGCGGCCTCCTGGAGCACGCCGTCGATGCGGTAGCGGACCCGCATCTCCTCTTCCTGGGGCTCGAAGTGGATGTCGGAGGCGCCGCGCTCGACGGCCTCCTTGATCACCCGGTGCACGAGCTGGATGACGCGACGCGTCCTCGCCGCCGGCGCCGAAGTTGATCGGCGCGTTCTCGCGGATGTCGTAGGCGGGCGCGGGCGGGCGCTCGGCCGCGCTGCGGGGACTGGTCGGCCTCCGGGTCGTCCTCGAACTCGTCGGGCGCGGCCGCGCCGACGCCGAAGTTCGGGTCCTCCAGGCGCGTCAGCAGCCACTCGACGTCCTTCAGCGAGGAGACCGCGGGGCGGACCTCGTAGCCCGTCATGACCGCGATGTCGTCGATCGCGAGGACGTTGGCGGGGTCGACCATCGCGACCAGCAGCGTGCGGTCGCCGACGAAGGAGACCGGGACGGCCTGGTAGCGGCGCACGGCGGCGGGGGCGACGAGCTTGGCGGCGTCGGGGTCGACGCGGTAGAGCTTGAGATCGACGTGGTCGAGGCCGAAGCGCTCGGCCATCGGCGCGCGACAGGTGGTCGTCGGAGAGCGTGCCGTCGGTGACGAGGATGCGTTCGGGCGCGCCGCCGCTCTGCGGTGGCGCGGTCGATCGCGAGATCCATCGTCGCCGCGCTCGACGAAGCCGAGGTCGACGATCACGTCCGTGAGGATGCGTCCTGAACCGCCGCGCCTGGATGGCGTGGTGATCCCGTTGCCCCGTCTGGGCCTGGTCGCGGGTGTCGAAGGTCGAGCTCATATGGCGATGTCTGCGACAGCCTCCCGCATCGCCTGGTCGGGAGCCGTCCGGCCGGTCCAGCGTTCCAATGACGCTGCGCCCTGGGCGACCAGGATCTCCAGCCCGTCGACCACCTCCGCCCCGTTCGCTTTCGCGACGTTCAGCAGAAGTGTGCCGCCGTGCCGGTAGACCAAGTCCACCACCGTGCATCCGGCACCCAGTTCATCGGCCTGCGAGGGGGAGCGCCTTGAACGTCTCCTCCGGGTCGCGCAGGCCGACCGAGGTGCGTGTTGACGATGATGTCGGCCGGCGCGGCGCCGAGCGTCGGCGCCGAATTCGTCGGCAAGCGCTTGCGCTCGCGCCGGGCGTGCGGTTCCACAGGTGGATCTGCTTGGCGCCCGCCTGCTTGAGCGCGTAGAGCACCGCGCGGGCGGTGCCGCCGGCGCCGAGCACGAGCGCGGTGCGGTCGTAGGCGGAGCGGTTGAGCGCGGCGAGGAAGCCTGGCGCGTCGGTGTTGTCGGCGTGGATCGTGCCGTCGGCGTTGAACGTGAGCGTGTTCGCGGCGCCGATCGCGCTGCGCCGTCTCGGTCGCGACGTCCGCGAGCGCGAGCGCCTGCTCCTTGTGCGGGATCGTCACGTTCACGCCCCGGAAGCCCAGCGGCGGCAGCGCTCTCACGGTCTCCGTGAACAGGTGCGGCGGCAGCGGCAGAGCGCTGGTAGTGCCAGTCATCGAGGCCCGAGGTGGGCGAGCGCCGCGTTGTGCATCCGCGGCGAACGCGAGTGGGCGACCGGCCACCCGCACACGCCGAGGCGGATCATTTCGCCGCCGCGGGATGCCTGGTACTTCGCGACGTCCTTCTCGAACTGCGCGTCGGTGGAGGAGAACGCGTGCTCGCCGGACTTGCCGGGCTTGCGCACGTAGAACAGGTACTTCTTGTTGGACGGCTTGGCGGCGGCCTTGATCGACGCCAGGCCGGGGTTGCCGATCGGCGTCGGCGGCAGTCCGCGGTTGAGCCGCGTGTTGTACGGGCTCGTGGCTTGTCGAGCTCGGACTGTCGGATCGGGCGCTGCCAATTGTTCGTCGCAGTAGCGGATCGTGGCGTCGATCCCTAGGGGCATACCCTGCTTGAGCCGGTTGTAGATGACCGCCGACGACCAGCCGGCGCTCGCGCGCGAGCTGCGCCTCGCGCTCGATCATCGACGCGATGATCAGCACGTCGTAGCGCGAGAGCTTCTTCGTCTTGGCGTACTTCATGTTGACGCCCTTGAAGTTCTCCTCGAACGCGTCGAGCTGCTGGTTGACGAGCTCGCTGCGCCGGCGAGCCGACCTTCAGCTTGTAGGTCGCCGGGAACAGGAAGCCCTCGGCGGTCTTCGTGCCCTTGGGCGCGCCGAGCTCGCGGATGCGGCTTGAGCGTCGCCTTCGGAGGCCGCCGCCTTGGCGTAGCTGCCCTCGACCTTCTTGGACTCTCGTCGACGACCGGCGCGTTCTCCTTGCGTCGACGGGCCCTCGACGATCGTCACGTCGACGGTCGCGACGGCCTCCGGCGCTCTCGGGGACCTTGGTCAGCGCGGCGATCACCGCGCCGTTGGTCATGCCCTTCTTGAGCGTGTACTCACCGGGGCGGAGGTTGCCGCGGTCGCCGCTGATCGTCGCGTTGAGCTCGAAGAAGCGCGCGGAGTCGACACGCCCTTGGCGGCCAGCAGCTTCGCCGACCTCGGCCGCGTCGGAGTTCTCCGGGATGTCACCGCGACGGCGCCGCTGCCGTCGCCGTGGAAGGGCTGGAAGGTCTTGTTGAAGACGTAGAGCGCCGCCGACGAACACCACGACGACGATCAGCGTGAAGATCCGGCGGCCCCAGTGCGCGCCACCGCCGGCGCGCGGGCCCTTCGGCGTCTTGGGCGGGCGGAGCGGCCGCGCGGCTGTTCGGGGCGGGACGGCGACGGGAGATGACGCCCAGCGAGAAGTAGATAGCGCTCGCCAGCGGCGTGTAGACGATCGCGAACAGCAGCGGCGAGCCGACGCTGCGCCGGACGGTCGACAACGAGCGCGCGGATTCTGCAGCGCGATCCGCTCGGCCTCGCCACGCGCAAGCTCGGCCTGCGCGCGCGACGTGCGCGGCGCGTCGGGCGAGCCCGCCTCGCCGCCGCTCGCCGGTGCCTGCTCGGGCCTTTCGCCGGCGCCCGGCGGCGGCGTGTCCCCCCGGGCCGCTCATGCCCGATCGCCGCGCTTTCGCTCCAGGTAGACACGCGCGATCCCCGCGGCGAGGAACAACACGCCCAGCAGCATGCGCGCCGAGAGCACACCGCCGTCGCCGCTGAGCACCTGGGCGATCAGCGCAATGCCGATGGCGGCCATCAGGACCGAGAACACCAGCGTGCCCGAGCGATGCACCTGTCGTCCGGTCATCTCACGCTGAGCTTAGGGGTCGGCTGCAGTTGCGTGGCGGCATCCCTCGCCCGGTCTGAAGCTTCGCAGCGGGCGAGGGGGCCGGATCTCAGGTGATCAGCGGAATGATCAGGATGGCGACGATGTTGGCGACCTTGATCATCGGGTTGATCGCCGGTCCCGCCGTGTCCTTGAACGGATCGCCGACGGTGTCGCCGGTGACCGACGCAGCGTGAGCTTCAGAGCCCTTGCCGCCGAACGCGCCGTCCTCGATGAGCTTCTTGGCATTGTCCCACGCGCCTCCGCCGGCGGTCATCATCACCGCGAAGAAGAAGCCGACGACGATCACTCCGATCAGCAGCCCGCCGAGCGCCTGCTGGTCGATCAAGCCGATGATCAGCGTCAGCACGATCGGCAGCAGCGACGGAAGGATCATCTCGCGCTGCGCGGTCTTGGTGACGATGTCCACGCAAGCCGCATAGTCGGGCTCTTCGGTGTAGTCCATGATGCCCGGGTGCTCGCGGAACTGGCGGCGCACCTCCTCGACGACCGCGCCGCCGGCGCGGCCGACCGCCTCGATCGACAGCGAGGCGAACAGGCAGACCATCAGGCCGCCGAGCAGCAGTCCGATCAGCACGGGCGGTTCGTTGATCCCGAAGGAGATCACGTGGCCTACCTTGTCCTCCAGTTCTTTCTGGAAGCCCGCGAACAGCACGACCGCGGCCAGCACGGCGGAGCCGATCGCGTAACCCTTCGTGACGGCCTTCGTCGTGTTGCCGACGGCGTCCAGGCGGTCGGTCACTTTGCGCACATCCTCGGGCAGCTCGGCCATCTCGGCGATGCCACCGGCGTTGTCGGTGATCGGCCCGAAGGCGTCCAGCGCGACGATCAGCCCGGTCAGCGAGAGCAGCCCCATGACCGCGACGCCGATGCCGTAGATGCCGGTGACGCCGCCGCCCGCGAGCTTCCACGCGCCGAGGATTCCCAGCACGATGACGATCGCCGGCAGCGCGGTCGCCTGCAGCCCGGAGGAGAAGCCCTGGATGATGTTCGTCGCGTGCCCGGTGACCGAAGCCTGCGCCGTCTTCTTGACCGGCGAGAAGCGGGTCGAGGTGTAATATTCCGTCAGTCCGAACAGCAGCGCGGTGACGGCGATGCCGATCAGCGAGCACAGGTACAGGTGCCACCACTCGGGCGGGTTGACCACGTCGCCGACGACCTTGAAGCTGAGGCCGCGCATCAGCCAGTAGGTGATCGGCGCGAACGCCGCCGCCGCCAGCACACCCGACACGAGCAGGCCCTGCAGCAGCGCGCGCTCGACGTTGTCGGTTTTCGTGCGCACGGCGTACGTGCCGACGATCGACGCGATGATCGCCACGCCGCCGATGACCAGCGGGTAGAGGGCGACTTTGGTCGCCTCGTGGAAGGTCAGGACGCCAAGCAGGATGACCGCGACGGCCGTGACCGCGTAGGTCTCGAACAGGTCGGCCGCCATGCCGGCGCAGTCGCCGACGTTGTCGCCGACGTTGTCGGCGATCGTCGCCGGGTTGCGCGGGTCGTCCTCGGGGATTCCCGCCTCGACCTTGCCGACCAGGTCGGCGCCGACGTCGGCCGCCTTGGTGAAGATGCCGCCGCCGAGTCGCGCGAAGACCGAGATCAGCGAGCCACCGAAGCCGAGGCCGACGAGCGCGTCCACGGCTGTCTTGGGACTGTCGTTGAACAGCGACGTCAGCGCGCCGTAGTAGCCGGCGACGCCGATCAGCGCCAGGCCGACGACGAGCAGGCCGGTGATCGCGCCACCGCGGAAGGCCACCTGCAGCGCCGGTGAGACCCCCGAGCGCGCGGCCTCGGCGACGCGCGCGTTGGAGCGCACGGAGACGTTCATGCCGATATAGCCCGTGGAGCCCGACAGCAGGCCGCCGATCGCAAAGCCTCCGGCGACCGCGATGTCCTGGATGAAGATCAGCGCCACGAACAGCACCACGCCGACGACGGCGATCGTCGCGTACTGGCGGTTCAGGTAGGCGCGAGCGCCCTGCTGCACGGCCAGTGAAATGCCCTGCATCTTCTCGTTGCCCGGTGACAGCGCGAGCAGGGAACGCGTCGTGACCACGCCGTACACGACGGCGCATGCGGCGCATACAAGGGCGACGACGACCCCATGGTTCGTCAGAAAGCTACTCAACTGAAAATCCTCCGCGGTCTGATTGGCGTGCCGCGCGAGGATCGTCGCGCGCACATTTGTCGCCCGGGTGCTCGGGACGAGCGCCTACCCGGTGCAAACGCGCGGGCAGTCTATCGCGCCCACCGGAAACATGCCCGCGCCCCGGGCCCCGCCCAGCCCGCGTCAGCGCCCGGGCACCCACAGACGCCCGCTCGACTCGGCCGGCCCGGGCCCGGAAGACCCCTCCTGGCCGGGCGACTGTCCCTCGGCGGACGGCTCGGCGCCAGGAGGCGTCTGCGCAGGCGCGCCTGCGCCGGGAGCCTGCGGCTCGGCGGCGGGCTCGGCGCCGCCGGCCCGCGCTTCTCGGGCATAGGCCATCTGCAGCTGCGACAGCGCGTTGCGCAGCGGGGCCAGCTCGGCCCCGTCGACCCGTCGTTCGAGAATCTCCAGCAGCGCCCTCACCGCGTCGATCGCGTCGCGCGCCTGATCGAGATCGCGGCCCTCGCCCGCCGGCGCCGGCGGCGCGCCGGGTGGCGCCGGCGCAAGCCGGTAGCTGCCGATGTTCAGCAGCGAGACCGCCGCCTGAAGCATCATGTCGGCGCTCGTGATGCGGCTCAGTTCGGCCTCGTAGGCCGCCCGCAGCTCCTCTTCGCTTGGCTGAGCGCCCGTGGCGCCCGCTGCGGAGCCGCCCGCCGGGCCGGTTGGATCGGTACTCACACCTTCACCTCCTCGGAATAGGTCTCTCGCGTCTCCGCGACCGATGCCGCGAAGACCTCCTCGCGGGTGGCGCCGGCCTCGATCAGCCGCCGCTGGCGCTGGGCGCCGTTGTGCTCGGGGAAGGCCAGGTCGATGCCCAGCTCGCCGCGCATCGGCTCCGTCCAGGCCGCCAGGCGCTCGATCGCCTCACGCGCCGGGTACTCCTCGGCGCACGCCAGATCGATCAGCTTGCCGTCCAGGCCGAAACGGATCGCCCGCCACATGTTCTCCTCGATCATCCGCGGCGCGGGATCCTCCAGCGGCACGCCCTCGTCGACGTCGCGAGTCGCCTGCGCGATGCACGCCGCGATCAGGCCCGCGAGCGCGTCTGACTCGCCGGCGGTCGCCTGCACGTCGCAGATGCGCATCTCGACGGTGCCGAAGCTGAAATGCGGGCGCACCGACCACCAGACCTGCGTGAACTCGACGATCGAGTTGGTGCGCACGAGGAACTCGATGTACTCGCGATAGGCCTGCCAGCCGCCGAACGCGTCGGGCACGCCGCAGCGCGGAAAGCTCTTGGTGAAGCTCTGCGTGCGCGCCGAGTGAAGCCCGGTGTCGCGCCCGTCGAGATACGGCGAGTTGGCGGAGATCGCCAGCAGCAGCGGCAGCACGGGGCGCAGCCTGTCGCAGACGCGGATCGCGCGGTCGAGGTCGCGCACGCCGAGGTGCACGTGCAGGCTGAAGGTGTTGTTGCGCCAGGCGACGTATTTCAGGCCGTCCTCGACGCGGCGGTAGTGCTCGGTGTCGATGATCGGCTGCTCGCGGTAGTCGGCCCACGGGTGCGTGCCGGTCGCCCCCAGCGCCACGCCTTGATCGGCGGCAAGCGCGAACAGCCGCCTGCGCCGCTCGCGCTGGCGCGCCAGCGCGTCGTGCAGGTCCGAGCCGGCGCCGGAGATGATCTCGATCTCCGAGGAGATCAGCTCGCCGGTGATGTGCTCGTGCAGCAGCCGGTCTGCAGCAGCGGCGTCGCGCAGCTGCTCGAAGCGCGGCAGCAGTTCGAGCGTTTGCGGATCGAGGATCGAGAACTCCTCCTCCACTCCGACGGTGAAGTCGCTCGCCTGTGCGAACGTGTCGACGGCTCGATCTAGGTCCAGGCTGGTCATGGCGTTCGGACGGGTTGGCCTGCTTTGCGGTCTGCGTCTGTGCGGTCGGGGCTTGCGCTGGGCGACAGGCCCCGCTGTCGGTTCTCTCTAGGTCAGATAGAAGTACAGCGCGTACAGGAGATCGACCGCCGGGCTGGAGGTGTGGACGGTCACCTCGGGCGGCACCAGCAGCAACGACTCCGAGTAGTTGAAGATGATCTTCACACCCGCCTCGACCAGCTCGTCGGCGAGGCCCTGCGCGGCATTCGTGGGCACGGCCAGGACGCCGACGACGATGTCCTCGTCCTCCACCATCTGGCGCAGCTCGGAGGTGTGGCGCACGACCTGGCTGCCGACGTTCGTCCCGACCTTGCGCTCGTCCACGTCGAAGATCGCCACGACGCGAAACCCGTGGTCGGCGAAGATGTCCGAGGAGGCGATCGCCTGGCCGAGGTGCCCGGCGCCCAGCAGCGCGATGTTGTGCTGTCCGGCGGTGCGCAGGATCTTGCGAATCTGCGACACGAGCGCCTCGACGTTGTAGCCCACACCGCGCTTGCCGAACTTGCCAAAGCCCGACAGATCGCGGCGGATCTGCGTCGAGTTTACGTGCGTGTAGTCCGACAGCTCCTGGGAGGAGATCGTCTCCTTGCCCATCTTCTTGGCCTGCGTGAGCACCTGCAGATAGCGCGACAGGCGCGCCGCCACGCCCAGCGAGAGTCGCTCCGTCGAGGCCGCCGCGCCGTCCAGCTCGACCTCGCGCGGGCGCGTCGTCGTCTCTCCGTAGGTCATGCTCGGGACTCTAGACGCTCTCGCAGGAGCGTCTCGTCGACGTAGAAGTCGAACAGCTCCTCGCCGTCGAGCACGACGACGGGGATGCGCTCGAAGTAGGCGCGAAGCAACGCCTCGTCGCCGTCGATGTCGCGCTCGCTGAGGGCAAACCCCAGCTCGTCCTGCAGGCGGCGCAGGTCGGTCATCGCCTCCACGCACAAATGGCATCCCGGGCGGGTGTAGACGACGATCGCGCTCATCGCGCGCGTTCGCCCGTGGCATAGGCGTCCAGGCCGAGAAAGCGCGGATAGGCAAGCTGCTCGCCGAAGCGCGCGGCGCTGGCGATCATCGCCGCGTTGTCGGTGCACAGCACCCGCTCGGGCACGTGCAGTGTCACGCCGAGCTCGCCCAGGCGCTCGCGCAGCGGCCCGTTGGCGGCGACGCCGCCGCCAACGGCGAGCCGGTCCATGCCGGTCTGCTCCAGCGCCCGCTCGGCGCGCTCGATCAGGTTGTCGACGATCGCCGCCTGATAAGAGGCCGCAAGGTCCGCGCGACTTGCCTGCGCCTGCTCGCCGGGCAGCTCGCGCAGCTTGTACAGCAGCGCCGTCTTCAAGCCGGCGAACGAGAAGTCCAGTCCTTCGGCGAAGGCCTGGCGGTGGGCGCCGCGCCCTCCCTGTGCGCGCTCGCCGCGCGACCCCGGGAACACGAACGCCTGCGCATCGCCGTCGCGCGCCAAGCGCTCCAGCGCCGCGCCGCCCGGATAACCGAGCCCGAGCATCCGTGCGCCCTTGTCGAAGGCCTCTCCGGCGGCGTCGTCGAGCGTGCGCCCGAGCACCTCGAAGCCGTCGTGCTCGCGCACGTGGGTCAGCAGCGTGTGGCCGCCGCTGGCGATCAGGCAGATGAACGGCGGCTCGAAGGCGGGTGCGAGGAAGTTCGCCGCGACATGACCCTGCAGGTGATCGACGGGCGCGAACGGCAGCTCGCGCGCGGCCGCCAGCGCCTTGGCGGTCGACAGGCCGACGAGCAGCGCCCCGACCAGGCCCGGCCCCTGCGTCGCGCCGATCAGGCGCACGTCGTCGAAACCGATCGACGCCACGTCGAGCGCCCGCTGCACGACTGCGTTGACCAGCTCCAGATGGTGGCGCGAGGCGATCTCCGGGACCACGCCGCCGAAGTCCTCGTGCGCGGTTTGCGAGGAGATCACGTTGGCGAGGATCGCGCCGCCCCCGTCGATCACCGCCGCGCACGTGTCGTCGCAGCTCGTCTCCAGGGCGAGGATGCTCATACCGGCCCCGGGTTGGGCACGTCCTCCAGCGAGCCCGTGCGCGTCGCCGGGGTACGCCACATCACAAGCGCGTCCTCGCCGTTGTCCTGGTAGTAGCGCCGCCGCGTCCCCGCCGCGCGAAAGCCCTCGCGCTCGTACAGGTGAATCGCCACGGCGTTGGAGCGGCGTACCTCCAGCGTGAAGCGCGCGCGCTCGTCGCCGACGCGCGCATACAGGTCCGCAAGCAATTGTGAGGCCAGGCCCATGCGCTGGCGATGCAGGTCGACGGCGACGTTCATCACGTGCCAAACGGTGTCGTAGCGCGAGCAGATCAGATAACCCACCAAGCGCTCGCCGCCGCCGGCGCCGGTGCTCGCGTCGGCCTCCACGCGCTCGGTCGCAGCCAGGCAGATGCCCGTCTGCTTGGACAGCTCGAGCACGAACATCGCAAGCGACCACGGCGTGGGAAACACGCGCCGCTCGATCGCCAGCACTTCCGGCAGATCGGGATATGCCAGCGGGCGAATGCGGATTGCCGGTGCGGCCTGGCTGCCCTGCGCCGGCGGTGAGGGGTGTTCGCTCATCGAGTCGCCCCCTCGACGGCCAGCGGCGGCTTGCGCGCGAGCTTCGCGTCGGGGTCTCGCCGGTAGTCGGGCAGCACCTGTGGCGCCGCGCCGTCCGTCGCGACGAGCGCGCCGAGCTCGCAGATCGCGCCCGCGTCGATCGCGTGCAGCGGGGAGTCTGCCGGGGCGACCTGGACACCGCCAAGCGCCAGCTCCTGTGAGAAGCACAGCGCGCCGTCGCCGACGGCCAGCCAGCGTTCTCCAGGTGGCGCGCCGCGCTGCTCCAGCTCGGCCACGATGCCCTGCAGCCGCTCGGCTCCGAGCGCGCCGGGGAGCTCTGTCTCGCCCGCCAGCGCCTCGCCCGCCTGCGGCACGCGCGCGAAGTCCGCGCCCGTGGCGTAGCCCGCGGCGAACGCCTCCCGCCTGCGCGCGTCGATCGCTGCGAGGATCGCCTCGGCGGGCTCGCGGCGCGCGGCGGCGAGGCCGAGCGCGCGCAAGCTCGACACGCCGACGAGCTGCACGTTGCGCGATTGCGCCAGCCCGCGCGCCGTGGCGATGCCCACGCGCAGGCCCGTGAACCTGCCGGGGCCGGTCCCGACCGCGATGCGCCCCAGCTCGCCCCAGCCGATGCCCGCCTGCGCGAGCAATCCGGCGGCCATGTCCAGCAGACGCGTGGCGTGGCCCGGATGCTCCTGCGTGGCCGGGTCGTCGCGGGCCTGCAGCGTGCTCCCGTCGGCCAAGCGCAGGCCGACGACCGTCGCCTGCGTTGCGGTGTCGATCCCCAGCACGATCAAGGCTCGCTCACCTCGATCCGGCGCCGATCCTCGCCGCGGTGGGTCAGCGAGACGCGCAGGCGCGCGCCGGCGAGGTCGCGCGCGGCGTCCGGCGGCCACTCCACGAAGGCGATGCGCCCGGCCCCCAGGTAGTCGGCCAGCAGCGCCGGATCCTCGTCGTCGAGATCGCCCAGGCGATACAGGTCCAGGTGCGAGACCGTCAGGTTCTCGCCGGCGCGGTAGCGATGACCGATGCTGAAGCTCGGGCTGGTCACGAGGTCTGTCACGCCCAGCGCGCGCGCCGCCCCGCGAACGAGCGTCGTCTTGCCCGAGCCCAGCTCACCGCGCACCAGCACGACATCGCCGTCGCGCAGCTTCTCGGCGAGCTCCGCCCCGAGCGATTCCGTCTGCGAGGGGTCCGAGGTATCGACGATGCGCACGGCCACGTCGAGACTCTAGAGCCAACTGCGCCGCCCATTAACGCGACCGGCCCGCGGGAGAAAGGGTCGCGGGCCGGTCGTTACTCCTGGAGGGATGGAGACATGGCCAGTATCGGCCGCGGGACTTACGGCCTTGAGGCCTTGGGGAAGAAATCTTCGACATCCTGCGGAAAAGCCCTCTTTGCAGGGGAAACGTGGGAAGATCCGCCCGCCGGGGCATCCAACGAACGTCCAGACGGCAACTAGAACAGCCCGAGCTGATCGACTTCCTCCTGCCCTTGCGCGCTCTGCGGCGGGTCCGGCTGCGCCGCGCGCTGCGGCGGTTCGCCGGGATCCTCGCGTCCCTGCGCGAGCGAGGGCCCGGCCCGGCCGGGCGCCTCTGCGCCGGCCGGCTCGTCGCCGAGCTGCGGGAGCGCCTCCAGCGAGGGTTGCTCGGGCGCGCCGAGCGCGAGCAGGCTGGGCAGCTGCGCGAAGTCCTCGCGCAGCGTCTCGAGCATGCGTGGGGTGTACAGGGCCGCCGCCGGATGAAAGATCGGATACAGCCGCACGGAACGGCGGCCGAGCGTCAGGACCTCGGGCTGACCGTGCAGGCGCGTGATGCCGGTGGGATCGCCGCGCAGGAGCTTGGTCGAGAAGTTGCCCAGCGTGCAGATGACCGTCGGCTGGATCAGCTCGACCTGGCGGTGCAGGTACTCCTGGCAGTTGTCGATCTCGATCGGCAGGGGGTCGCGGTTGCCGGGGGGTCTGCAGTTGTGAACGATGCCTCCTGCCGTGACGAAGTTGTGCGTTTCCTGGACATCGATGCAGAAGAACGTCGTGTCCGCACGTTTGCGATCGGTCACGTCCTCGATCTCGACCTCGTCGTACAGCGACATACGCGGGCCACGCCGCAACGCCGAGGGGTCGAACGGAATTAGCGCAGCAACGTCCGGATGGAGCTTGTAACGCATCGCCTCGGGGATATATGGGGCGATCAGCTCGCTGAGACGTTCCGTCGTGGGCACATCGAAGAACAGGCGCGAGCGCAGCGCCTTGGCGGGCAGGCCAAGCCGGCCAAGCGCGGAGATGAGCCGCTGCAGGTCACCATCGGAGAATGCGTTCGTCGCGATCTCCGCCGAAGGTCGACGACCGCCGCCACGGATTCGCGTGTGTCCGTCGTCCATGAACCAGAAGGCGAGCATCCGAGGGTTGAGGTCGTCGACGAGCCAATGCGGCACCACCTTGCTAGGTCGGTAGAAATCGGTGCGAAGGACGCGAAGAGCGCGATGGGCGAGCGAGCGTGCGAGGACGACCCCATGCATACGGTCGTCCCCTACTGCGGCCGCCACTTCTCGCTCTTCGACAGTCGTCCCCAGCTCTGCGAGCAATGTGGCCTTGAAGCGTGCGTAGTCGCCCTGACGCTGGGAATGGGAGAACGTCAACGTCGACGAGGCCGCCTGCAGGCAGCCATCTCCCAGCACGGTCCCACACGCGACGTCCCAGGCTAGGCGGCTGAGCCCCTGCCCCGTGGCGACCCGATCCCCGCTGACCAGCTCCGCGGCCGGGACGTAGCCACGCTGCGTGAGCACCGGATGGTCTCCCGTCAGTTCGACGTTCACCTTTCCTGCGCCGGCTTTCTTGGCCGAGCGGTACGTCAGTCGATACACCCGACGTCCCGACAGCGGCGTGGCGTGCCAGCCGACGACTCGACGCCGCGCGAGCGCACCCTCCTCATCGACGGTCATCACCTCGCCGTCGTAGCGCGAGCGCACGAGACGGCCTATCCGCTCCCAAGAGCCGTCGCCCAGCTGTACCTGTGCGTTGTATCTCAGGCACTTCAAGACATTCGCAATAAACACGTCGTTTCTCTGTAGCCCAACCTCCCCCAGCAGCGTCTCCAGCAGTTTTCCGGCGCGCCCGACGAAGGGAACCCCCTGCTCGTCCTCGGAGGCGCCGGGCGCCTCGCCGACGAACATCAGCTCGGCGTCTGCGTTTCCGGAGCCGAACACGACCGTCTTGCGCGTCGCCGCGAGCTCGGGACAGCGCACGCAGCCCTTCGCCTGGGCGAACACCGCCTTGAGCTCCTCGCGCCGCTCGGCGGCTGTGCGTTCGGGCTGCGTGGCGGACATGGCCGGATGGTAAGCGTTGCCTGGGAGAGGCCGACGCGCGCCACCGGCCCGGCACGGTCACCGCCACTGGGCGGGAGCCCCGCGCCCGGCGGCGCTGCTGCGCAATGATCCTGCGATGCCGCAGCCCGACCCCGCGCCATCCTCGACCGCGCAGACCAGCGTCAAGGCCCCGTTCGCAGGCGTCGTCGTGTCGATCGCGCACGCCCCCGGGGCACGCATCGTCCCCGGCGCGCCGCTGATCGTGCTCGAGGCGATGAAGATGGAGCACGAGGTGCTCGCGGATGCGGCGGGCGTGCTCGACAGCGTCGAGGTGGCGATCGGCGACGCCGTCGAGGAGGGGCAGGTGCTGGCGCTCCTCGGCGCGAGCGTCGGCGGAGACCTCGCACCGGACGGCCCGCCTGCGGGCAGGCCGGGGAGCGACGACGGTTTTCGCGCCGACCTCGAGGCCGTGCGCGAACGCCACGCCATCGGACTGGACGCCGCGCGCCCGGAGGCGGTTGCTCGCCGTCGCGAGCTGGGGAGGCGCACCGCGCGCGAGAATCTCGACGAGTTGCTCGACGAAGGCAGCTACGTCGAGTACGGGCCGCTGCTGTTCGCCGCGCAGGAGGCCAGGCGCTCGCGCGAGGAGCTGATCGCGCGCACGCCGGCCGACGGCCTGGTAGCGGGCGTCGGCGAGATCGACGGGCACGCATGCGTGGCGATGTCCTACGACTACACGGTGCTCGCCGGCACGCAGGGCATGCGCAACCACGCCAAGAAGGACCGGCTGTTCGAGATCGCCGAGCGCCGTCGGCTGCCGCTCGTGCTGTTCGCCGAGGGCGGCGGCGGGCGGCCGGGCGATGTGGACATGCCGATCGTCGCCGGCCTGGACTGCCGCGCATTCGCGCTGTTCGCCAGGCTCAGCGGCCTCGTGCCGCTCGTCGGGATCGCCTCGGGCTACTGCTTCGCCGGCAACGCCGCGCTGCTCGGCTGCTGCGACGTGGTGATCGCCAGCGAGGACGCGAGTATCGGCATGGGCGGCCCGGCGATGATCGAGGGCGGCGGGCTGGGCGTGTTCGAGCCGAGCGACGTCGGCCCGATCGACGTGCAGGACGCAAACGGCGTCGTCGACCTTCGCGTCGCCGACGATCGCGAGGCCGTCACCGCCGCCAAGCGCTACCTGTCCTACTTCCACGGCGCAGGCGACCCCGGGCGACTCGCAGACCGGGAGGCGCTGCGCACGCTGATCCCGCAGGAGCGCAAGCGCGTGTACGACGTGCGGTGCGTCATCGACGGGTTGTTCGACGAGGACTCCGTGCTGGAGCTGCGCCGTGGCTTCGGGGCGGGGATGGTCACCGCCCTCGCACGCCACGAAGGCCGTCCGCTCGGCATCGTGGCCAACGACCCGCGGCACCTCGGCGGCGCGATCGACGCCGACGCCGCCGACAAGGCGGCGCGCTTTATCGGCATGTGCGACGCGTTCGGCCTGCCGTTGCTGTTCCTCTGCGACACACCCGGCTTCATGGTCGGGCCGGAGGCCGAGCGCACGGCGACCGTGCGCCACTTCGCGCGCATGTTCCTCGGCGGTGCCAACGTGCGCGTCCCCTGCGGCACGATCGTGCTGCGCAAGGGCTACGGGCTCGGCGCGCAGGCGATGGCCGGCGGCGGCTTCAAGGCGCCCCTGTTCACAGTCGGCTGGCCGACGTCCGAGTTCGGTGGCATGGGCCTGGAGGGCGCGGTGCGCCTTGGCATGCGCCGCGAGCTAGACGCGATCGACGACGCGCAGGAGCGCGAGCGGCTGTTCGAGACGTTCGTCGCGAGTGCCTACGAGCGCGGCCGCGGGCTGAACATGGCCGCCTACGGCGAGATCGACGACGTGATCGACCCGGCCGACTCGGCGCGCTGGATCTCGATGCTGTTCGACGCGCACGCCGAGCCGTGGTGGGAGCAGCATGGCAAGACGCGGCCGTACGTCGACGCCTGGTGAGCGCCCGCACCCTTTCGCAACGCCTCGAACGGCGGTATCATCGGCCGTAGCCGCCACCGGGCCAGCCTGGGGTGGACTTCAGCAGACAACCGCACCGACATCTTCAGTCGCGCCGGTATCCGCAAGGAACTGGACCGAAGCCGATGATTCCCGCAACCGACCATTCGCCCTGCGCATGAGGACCGTGCGCACCGTGGACGAGCTGCGTGCCTTGCTTTCCCCGGCGCGCCGAGAAGGCCGGCGGATCGGCCTCGTGCCGACGATGGGCGCGCTGCACGACGGTCACCTCTCGCTGATCGGGCGCGCACGCGCGGAGTGCGACGTGGTCGTCGTATCGCTGTTCGTGAATCCCGCGCAGTTCGACGAGCACGCCGACCTCGACCGCTACCCACGCTCCGAGCGCCGCGACGTCGAGCTCGCCTCCCACGCGGGGGCCGATGTGATGTTCGCGCCCTCGGCCGACGAGGTCTATCCCCCCGGCTTCGCCACGGCCGTCGAAGTGCTCGGTGTCACCGACCGGCTCGAGGGCGCCGCGCGCGGCGCGGGGCACTTCCGGGGCGTGAGCACCGTCGTCACCAAGCTGCTCGGCATGGCGATGCCCGATGTTGCCTACTTCGGCCAGAAGGACGCCCAGCAGGTCGTCGTGATCCGGCGCCTGGTCGCCGACCTGAACCTGCCGGTGCGAATCCAGGTGTGCCCGACCGTGCGCGAGGGCGACGGTCTTGCGATGTCGAGCCGCAATGCGCGCCTGTCGGCCGACGAGCGCACGCAGGCGCTCGCGCTGCACGACGCTCTGCAGGCCGCCGCCAAGCGCGCCGGCGAAGGCGTGCGCTCGGCCGGCGCGCTCGTAGACGCGGCCCGCGCTGCGATGTCCGCGCGCGGCGTCGAGCCCGAGTACATCGCGCTGGTCGACCCCGAGACCTTCGAGGCCTGTGAGGACCTGCAGCACGAGGTGCTGCTGGCGCTCGCAGCGCGCGTCGGTGAGACGCGGCTGATCGACAACGCGATCCTGCGGCCGTCGGCCGTGGGCAACACCCGTCAACCGGACCCGAGAAAGGCGATCGCCTGATGCAACGCGTAATGCTCAAGTCCAAGATCCACAGGGCGACGATCACCGACTGCGACCTGCACTACGTCGGCTCGATCACCATCGACCCGGACCTGCTGGAGGCCGCCGACATCCTCGAGCACGAGCAGGTGCACGTGCTCGACATAGACAACGGCGCGCGCTTCGAGACGTACACGATCTCCGGCGAGCGCGGCTCGGGAGCGATGACCGTAAACGGAGCGGCCGCGCGCCTGGTGCAGCGCGGCGACACGATCATCGTCGTCTCCTACGCAAGCTACGACCGCAACGACCTGGAGAGCTACGAGCCTCGCGTGGTGCACGTAGAGGCCCAGACCAATCGCATCATCACCATCGACGACGCGGTGGCCACCCTGCTCACGTAGGGAGTGAACCGCTTCAGAGAGGAAGCACCCATGTCCAGCCATTCAGACGTTCAGGCCCCGTCCGATCCCGGACGCCTGCCGATGACCCTGCCGCTGCTGGCAGAGAAGAAGCGCCTGGCCGACCCCATCGTCATGGTCACGGCCTACGACTACCCCAGCGCGCGCGCAGCCGAGGCGGCGGGCGTCGACCTCGTGCTCGTCGGCGACTCGGCCGCGACGACCGTGCTCGGCCACAACGCCACGACGCCCGTCTCGCTCGACGACATGCTCGTGCTCGCGCGCGCCGTGCGCCGCGGGCTGCGTACGCCGATGCTGATCGGCGACCTGCCGTTCGGCTCCTACGAGGTCTCCGACGAGCAGGCGATCACGACGGCGATGCGGATGGTCAAGGAGGCCGGCTGCGAGGCCGTCAAGCTCGAGGGCGGCGGAGAGTCGTCCGTCAAGCGCGCCCGCGCGATCGTCGGCGCCGGCATCCCCGTGATGGGCCACGTCGGCCTGACACCCCAGACCGCTACTGCGCTTGGCGGCTGGAAGGCGCAGGGCCGCACGGCCGGCGCCGCGGCACGGATCGCCGAGGAGGCCCTCGCGCTTCAGCAGGCAGGCTGCTTCGCGCTGGTCTTCGAGGCGATCCCCAGCGCAGTCACAGACGAGCTGATGGCGCACATCGCGATTCCCGTGATCGGCATCGGCGCCGGGCCGGCAACCGACGGCCAGGTGCTCGTGTTCCACGACCTGCTCGGCATTCGCGACGGGCTGGGCGCGCGTTTCGTCAAGCGTTACGCCAATCTGCAGCAGGACATGAACGACGGTGTCGCCGCCTACGCCGACGACGTTCGCTCGCGCCGCTATCCGGGCCCCGAGCACACCTACAAGATCAAGGACGAGGAGCTCGCCGAGCTGAAGAGCCTGCTCGGCTGAGACTGCGCCGACGAACAACGGGATGCCGCGATGTGCCCGGCGCGGGCGTGCTGCCGTGCGGTCGCCGGCATCGATCGGCCGCCTACTCCGCGGGCAGATCCGGTTTGAACCGCAGCGTCCCGGGTAATCCGCGGCGTGGCCGGTGCCCTGGCCGCGCCGCCCCATCCGACGTCGACTCTTGGAGGAACGAATGCTTCGCCGCAAGCTGCTCGTCCTGCTCGCCGTGTCCGCCCTCTTTGCGCTCGGCTCCGTCGCCAGCGCTTCGGCCTGGGCGCCGGAGGAAAGCGCCACGATCCATCCCGGCGTGATGACGTTCACGAACGCCTCGTCGTTTCTAAACGGCGCGTCGCAGTGCACGGGCAACTTCGTCTTCACCGACTCTTCCGGCAATGTCTACCTCGGCCAGGCGGCACACTGCTCGTCGACCGGCGAAGACACCGAAACCGACGGCTGCTCGACCAAATCGCTGCCGCTGGGCACGCCGATCTACTCGGGCGACCTCGTCAACGGCGGCGTGCAGGACGGCACTCTGATCGGAACGCTCGCCTACAACTCCTGGCTCACGATGCAGAAAGCCAAGGAGAAAGACGCCACCACGTGCGCCTACAACGACCTGGCGCTGATCAAGATCGCTCCCTCGCAGGTCGCCAACGTCAACCCGACAGTTCCCTTCTGGGGCGGTCCGGACGGCCTTGCACCGGGCGTGTCGCCGACCGGCGAACGCGTCTTCAGCTACGGCAACTCGATCCTTCGCGGCGGCGTCCGCGCGCTCAGCCCGAAGACCGGCGTGAGCCTCGGCGACCAGGAAGAAACGGGCGGCTGGAGCCAGCAGCTCTACACCGTCACTCCGGGCATCCCCGGCGACTCCGGCAGCGGCTTCATGGACGCCAGCGGAAATGCGCTCGGCGTGCTCTCGACGGTCGAGTTCGCCCCGCTGCCCGCCGCCAACGGCGTCGGCACGCTGGCCAAGGAGCTCGCGTACGCCAACAGCGCGACCGGGCTCGGCCTGACCGTCGCCCCCGGCACAACTCCGTTCAACTCGGTGCCGGTGCCGCCCGCCGGCTAGCAACTGGACTCGAGCGCAAGGCGAGCCCCTCGGCCCTCGGGGGCTCGCCGCCGCGCCCGCTGCTGCATAGGCGAGCTGCTCAGAGCGCCTCGCCGAAGCGCTCGGCGAAGGCGAACTCCTCGACCGGCCTGCGGGCCAGTGCTTTCGGCCAGTCGTCTGCACGGTGGCCGACGCCGATGTGCGCGGCGAGCGCCACGTCGTCCGGCAGCCCGACGAGCGCCTTGATCTCGTCCTCTGCAGGGACCAGCAGCGTGGTCATCGCCGCGCCGAGCCCTTCGGCGCGCAGGCCGAGCAGAACGTTCTGCACGAACGGGTAGATCGAAGCGCCGCCGACGATGCTCTGGCGTCCCAGCTCGGCGTCGGTCACGACGAGGTCGTCGAGGCGCACGGCGACGAGAAGGTGCACCGGCACCCGCTCGAGCTTCTGTGCGTACTCGTCGGCGCCCTGCACCCCGCGCACGCGAGCCGGGTCGAAGTCGCCCGGTTTGCGCAACATCTGCGCGCCGCCGGTCTGCTCCATGTAGGCGTTCCACGACGGGACGTACAGGTCGCGGATCGCCCGTCGGCGCTCGACGTCGCGCACCACGACCACTCGCCACCCCTGGCGGTTGCCACCGCTGGGCGCGAAACGCGCGCCGTCGAGCACGTTGCGCAGCACGTCGGCTGCGACCGGCTCGTCGGTGAAGCGCCGGCTGGTCGGCGCGTTGCGCATGGCCTGGAAGACGTCCACGAGGCCAACCTAGCGCTATCGGTACTCCACGCGCTTGATCGTCTTCGCCGGCAGACCGACCGCGATCGAGAACGGCTCGATGTCGTGCGTGACGACGCTGTTGGCACCGATCACGCAGCGCTCGCCGATCGTCACGCCACTCGTGACGACGACGTTCGCGCCCAGCCAGCAGTTGTCGCCGATGCGGGTCGGGCCCTTGCTCTGAAAGCCCTGCCAGGTGATCGGCTTGTCCGGGTCGTCGTGGCGGTGGTTGGCGTCTGAGACGAAGCACCCGTTGGCGAGCATGCAGTTCTCGCCGATCTCCACCAGCTCCTGCGCAGCAACCATCACCTCTTTGTTGAGGAACGTCCCGGCTCCGATGCGCACGCGTGCGTCGCCGGGAGCGGTGATCCACACGCCCGGCTCCAACAGCACCTGCGCGCCGACCTCCAAGCGCCCATCGCGCAGGGCCTCGAGCACGTTGCCGTGGACCGGCCAGCGCACGAACGCCTCGCGGCGCATGAACTGCCAGTGGATCTGCGCGCGGTTCCAGGGCAGCGAGTTGCGCTCATACCAGCGCCACTTCTGCGCCCACAGGCGAAACGACCCCATCGGTGCATTCTCCGCGATCGCGCGGCGGGGGCCGCGATACCCGCTCGATCGGCCACGCGTGAGGGTTGTCCTCATGGCTCGGCCACCATGCGCCGATACAACCCCCACGGCGGGACCGTAGACGACGTGCCCACAGACGCAGCTGTATCGCGTGCGTCTCGGCCGAGTCCGGCGACCCGCGACCACGGAAGGGACAGGGGCACCATCGAACAACCCAGGGCGAAGCCTGCAGGACGGGTGGTCGTGCGCGGGAGCACGGCCGTGCTCTGCATCGCACTCGCAGGGCTTGCGATCTTCGCGCTGACCGCTCAGCACCGGGTTTCGGTCCAGGCCAAGAGCGCCGAGGCCGCCAACCAGCTGGCGAGCGTTTATCAGGATGCGCGCTTCTGGGTGGGCCAGGACGAGTCGCTGGAGCGCAAGTACCGGGTCGAACCGAGTCTGCAGACGCTTGACCTGCACGAGCAGTCCGGCGACAACCTGATCGCGGATCTCAAACGAATCGCCATCCTCGATAAAACCCCGGCCGTCAGGGCGAAGGTTGCGCAGTTGCTCGCCCTGCACCGCGAATACGAGCGTTCGACCGCGAGGATGTTCGCGGCGACCAGGGCTGGCGACAAAGGCCTCGTCGAACGTCTCGACAACACGGTCACCGACCCGATCTTCGGCACGATTCAGGCCGACGTCTACGGAGCCGCCGCCCTCGCATCCCGCAGGGCCCTCGGGCAGAGCGACGCGCTGCGCAGGAACGAGGCCGGTGCCTTCAGAGCCGGGCTGATCGCCGTCGGGCTCGCCGTCGGCCTGGTGATCTCGCTGCTGCTCGTTATCCGCTACTACCGGCGCGCCGGGCGCGAGGCGCGAGCGGCCGAGCTGCGGCGACTGTCGGAGCTGGCGCTCACCGACCCGTTGACCGAGCTGCGCAACCATCGCGCCTTTCAGGAGGACATCGCCAACGAGCTGCAGCGCACCGCGCGCGTGAAGTCGCCGATGGCGCTCGTGCTGCTCGACGTCAACGATCTGAAGGAAGTCAACGACAGCCGCGGGCATCAGGCCGGCGACGAGCACCTGCAAGCGCTGGCCGCGGCGATCCGCTCGACCATGCGCGCGAGCGACAGGGCCTACCGCGTCGGCGGAGACGAGTTCGCAGTGATCCTCCCGGCTGTCGGCGAGTGGGCCGGCTTCCAGTTCTCCCAGCGCCTCGCAGACACGCTGCAGCGACGCCCGGGCCTGCCCGTACGAGCGACGGCCGGGGTCGCGCAGGCCACCGGGCTGCGATCCAAGGACGATGTCATCCGCGACGCGGACCGTGCGCTGATCAGCGCCAAGCTCTCCGGTCAGGCAGCCGCCCTGTACACGCCCGACATGGGCGACTTCGACAGCGACGACGCCGAGGAGGACGAGAACCACGTGCGGACGCTCGCCAACGCGCTGGCGTTTGCCGTGGACGCGAAGGACCCATACACCCGCAGCCATTCCCAGACGGTGTCCAATCTGTGTGCCGCGATCGGCGCCACGCTCGGGCTCGAGGGCGAGCGACTGGCGCGCCTTCGCGTCGCCGGCCTGCTCCACGACGTGGGCAAGATCGGTATCCCCGACGCCATCCTGCGCAAGCCGGCCAAGCTGGACGCTGCCGAGTTCGAGCAGATGAAGACGCACTCGGTGCTCGGCCAGAACATCGTGCTCGCGGCCGAGATGCCCGAGCGGGCCAAATGGGTTCGCCACCACCACGAGCGCATCGACGGGTCCGGATATCCGGACGGCCTGGCCGGCCGGGAGATTCCCTTGGAGTCGCGCATCATCCACGTCGCCGATGCCTTCGAGGCGATGACCTCCGACCGGCCTTATCGGAAGGCCCCCGGCGAGCGGTTTGCCGTCGAGGAGCTAAAGCACAACTCCGGCACGCAGTTCGACGAGACCGTCGTCGATGCCCTGCTTCGGGTCTTGGACGACCAGACCAGTCGCGCACACCGGGCGCCGCAGGTCAGCGGTACCGGTCGCGGCCGGGCTGCCGCCCGAGTCTGAGCCGCGCCGCGGTCGCGTCGGTCAGCGCACGAGGGCTAGGTGCTCAGGCGGCGATGCCGGCGGGCCGCCCGCCGCGCGACTTCTTGCCCGAGCGCCCCTTGGAGCGTTTCACGACCGGTGAGAGGATCTCCGCGAGGAACTGCCCGGTGTGCGAGCCCGGCTCGGCGGCGACCTCCTCGGGCGTGCCGACGGCGATCGCCATGCCGCCCTCCTCCCCGCCCTCGGGACCCATGTCGATCAGCCGGTCGGCCGACTTGATCACGTCGAGGTTGTGCTCGATCACGACGACGCTGTTGCCGGCGTCCACCAACCGCTGCAGCACCTCCAGCAGCCGCTGCACGTCGGCGAAGTGCAGCCCTGTCGTCGGCTCGTCGAGGATGTACAGCGTGCGCCCCGTCGCGACCTTCGACAGCTCGGTCGCCAGCTTCACTCGCTGGGCCTCGCCGCCGGACAGCGTCGTCGCCGGCTGCCCCAGGCGCACGTAGCCGAGCCCCACCGCGTGCAGCGTCTCCAGGCGCCGGCGGATCTTCGGGATGTGCTCGAAGAACTTCAGCGCCTCCTCGACGGGCATGTCGAGCACGTCGGCGATGCTCTTGCTCTTGAAGCGCACTTCCAGCGTCTCGCGGTTGTAGCGCTTGCCGTGGCACTGCTCGCACGGCACGTACACGTCGGGCAGGAAGTGCATCTCGATCTTGATCTGCCCGTCGCCACGGCAGACCTCGCAGCGCCCGCCCTTGACGTTGAAGCTGAAGCGGCCCGGCTTGTAGCCGCGGATGCGCGCCTCCTGGGTCTTGGAGAAAAGGTCGCGAATCACGTCGAACAGGCCCGTGTAGGTGGCCGGGTTCGAGCGCGGCGTGCGCCCGATCGGCGACTGGTCGACGGCGATGATCTTGTCGAGCTCGTCCAGGCCGTGGATCGCGCGGTGTGCTCCCGGGCGCTGGCGCGCGCGGTGCAGGCGGTTGGCGACGGACTTGTAGAGCACTTCGTTGACCAGCGTCGACTTGCCCGATCCCGAGACGCCCGTGACGCAAGTCAGCACGCCCAGCGGGACGTGCACGTCGATGTCGCGCAGGTTGTGTTCCGATGCCCCGAGGATCTCCACGTAGCCGCTCGGCGTCCGGCGCTTGGCCGGCGGCTCGATCGTGCGCGTGCCCGCGAGGTACTGCCCGGTGAGCGACTCCTTGACTCGCTGGACCTGCGCTGCGGTGCCCTGCGCGACGATCCGCCCGCCGTGCTCGCCCGCTCCGGGGCCAAGATCGACGAGATGGTCGGCGCTGCGCATCGTCTGCTCGTCGTGCTCGACGACGATCACCGTGTTGCCGAGGTCGCGCAGGCGCTCCAGCGTGCCGATCAGCTTGGAGTTGTCGCGCTGGTGCAGCCCGATCGACGGCTCGTCGAGGATGTACAGCACACCGACCAGCGATGAGCCGATCTGCGTGGCCAGGCGGATGCGCTGAGCCTCGCCGCCCGACAGCGTTGCGGCTGCGCGGTCCATCGACAGGTAGCCGATGCCGACGTTCTCCAGGAACTGCAGGCGCTCGGATATCTCGCGCAGGATCAGGCGGGCGACATGGCGGTCGGTCTCCGACAGCTCGACCTCCTCCAGCCACTCCAGCGCGCGCCGTGCCGACAGCGCGCAGAAGTCCTCGATGCGCGTGCCGCCGACGAGCACCGCGCGCGACTCCGCGCGCAGCCGCGCGCCGCCGCACACCGGGCAGGCGCGCAGCGACATGAACTCCTCGATCTTCTCGCGCGTCCACTCGGAGTCCGTCTCGCGATAGCGGCGCTGCAGGTTCTTGACGATCCCCTCGAAGCGCGTTGCATACGAGCGCCGGCGCCCGTAGCGGTTGCGGTAACTGACCTGAATCGGCTCGCCGTTGGTGCCTTCCAGGAACAGCTCGCGCTGCTCTTGCGGCAGATCCTCCCACGGCGCTTCCAGATCGACGCCGTATCGCTCGGCGATCGCCTCGGTCACCTGCTCGTAGTAGTTGGAGGTGCTGTTGGCCCACGGTGCGAGCGCGCCTTCGCCGATCGACAGGGAGGGGTCGGGAACGACCAGCTCCGGGTCGATTTCCATCTGCGAGCCAAGGCCGGTGCAGCGGTCGCACGCCCCGTGCGGCGAGTTGAAGGAGAAGATGCGCGGCTCGAGCTCGACCAGCGACGGGCCGTGCTCCGGGCAGGCGAAGCGCTCTGAGAAGGTGAAGATCGTGCCAGGCTCGGGCATCTCGCCCGGGACGATCTGCGCGGATGCCGCGCGCGGGCCCTTCGCGCCCTTGGCTCCCTTGGCCTGCTCGGCGGGCTGATCCTCGGCCGCCTCGGAGGAGCGGCCGACGATCTCGATCTCCACGAGCCCTTCCGCAAGCCCGACGGCCGTCTCGATCGAGTCAGCCAGGCGCTTGCGCACATCGTGTCGCATCGCAAGGCGGTCGACGACGACGGAGATGTCGTGCTTGTAGCGCTTGTCGAGCACGATCGACTCCTCCAGCATGCGCACGCGATCGTCGATCTTCACGCGCGCGAAGCCGTCGTTGCGCAGCTCCTCCAAGAGCTTTCCGTACTCGCCCTTGCGCCCGCGCACGACCGGCGCGAGCACCATGAAGCGGGTGCCCTCGGCCAGCTCCATCGCCTGGTCGATGATCTGCTCAGCCGACTGCCCGACGATCGGGCGCCCGCAGATCGGGCAATGCGGCTTGCCCACGCGCGACCACAGCAGGCGCAGGTAGTCGTAGATCTCGGTGACCGTGCCGACCGTCGAGCGCGGGTTGCGCGAGGTCGTCTTCTGGTCGATCGAGATCGCCGGCGAGAGACCCTCGATCGAGTCGACGTCGGGCTTGTCCATCTGGCCGAGGAACTGCCGCGCGTATGCCGACAGCGACTCGACGTAGCGGCGCTGGCCCTCGGCGTAGATCGTGTCGAACGCCAGCGAGCTCTTACCCGATCCGGACAGGCCCGTGATCACGACCAGCGCGTCGCGCGGCAGCGAGAGCGAGATGTCCTTCAGGTTGTGCTCGCGCGCCCCCGAGACGACGATCTGGTTGCCGGCAGGCATATGCCGGTCATTCTATGACGTCGAACAGACGTTCGTATGGCTGCCTTACGGAAACCCGCACGTTGCGGTCCCGCGGCGTCCTTGGCTAGCCCTCGACGGCGGCGAAGACCTCGTCTATGAGCTTGCCGCGATCGGCGAGCTGGAAGTTCTCCGCGAGGTACCGCTCGGCGTCCTCGCGTGTCTCGCCGTTGAGCGCCATGTTCAGCGCGATCAGCCGCGCGCCGTCGAGGTCGCCGCCCTGGGGTGACTCGGGGTCGACGTGCACGCCGGGCTCTGCGGCCTCGCTCGGCGACAGCGGCGGCGGATTGGCCTGCGCCGGGCGCACGTGCGCAGCGGCGGTGCCCGATGCAGGCGGCGGGAGTGGCGGGGCCGGAGCCTGCGCATCGAGCTGTGGGGCTGCGGGCGCCGGTGGCGCGGGGACGGATGCTTGCTCGGCCTCGCCGGACACCGCACGCGTGACCGCTTGCCCGGAGGCCGCGTCGTAGAGCTCGCCCATGTTCGCCTCGACCGCGCTCAGGTCGGCGGTGAGACTGTCGGCGCCGGCGCGCACGCTCTCGACCAGCGTGGCGACCTCCGAATCCATCGAGTTGATGCGCTCAAGCAGCGCAGCGGTCGCCTGCGTGACGAACGTGACCTGCCCGCGCGCCTGAGCGATCGCCTGCTCGCGAGTGCTCGCCGCGTCGCGCGTCGCCTCCTCGCGCGTCGTGCGCGCGTTGTCCTGTGCGTCGCGCTCCAGCTCGGCGGCCGTCGCCTCGGCGGCCGCGAGGATGCTCTGCACCTGAGTTCCCGCGGTCGAAGCGAGCGAGGCCTGCCCGCCGCCGACTGACAGTTCGCGCTGCAGCTGCTCGATCTCGCCGGCCAGCGCGCGCAGGTGCGCGTCCACGGCGGCCGGCTCGTAGCCGCGCCGGGTGATCGGGAAGTCGCGCCGCTCGATCGCCTGACGGTCGATGTCCACGGCGGGCATCCTAGGCGATGTCGCCCGTCGGAGCCTCGTCTGCAACGGCTGCGCCGGTGTCGTCCGCCGGAGCGTCCGGGGCGGCGCCCTCGGCGTTCGGCGGAGCCTCGCCGGCCTGGATCTCGCGCAGGTCGCGGCGCAGCTCGCGCAGCTCGTCGCGCAGCTGTGCCGCGTACTCGAAGCGCAGCTCGTCGGCCGCCGCAACCATCTCCTCCTCCAGCTCGACGAGCATCCGCTCGAGCTCGTGCTTGGGCATCTCGCCGGCCGTCGCGGACTTGCGCCTGGAGCGTTTGCGTCGTGGAACCTTGGACTCGGCCTGCAGGAACTCGGCGATGTCGGAGATGCCCTTGACGATCGTCGCGGCGGTGATCCCGTGCTGCTCGTTGTAGGCGACCTGAATTTCGCGCCGGCGGTCGGTCTCGGAGATCGCCGCTTTCATCGCCTTGGTCTCTTTGTCGGCATACATCAGCACGGTCCCGTCGACGTTTCGCGCCGCGCGGCCGATCGTCTGGATCAGCGAGGTCTCCCCGCGCAGGAAGCCCTCCTTGTCCGCGTCGAGGATCGCCACCAGCGAGACCTCAGGCAGGTCCAGGCCCTCGCGCAGCAGGTTGACGCCGACGAGCACGTCGTACTCGCCCAGGCGCAGGTCGCGGATGATCTGGATGCGCTCGAGCGTGTCGATCTCCGAGTGCAGGTAGCGCGTCTTGAAGCCCATCTCCAGCAGGTACTGCGAGAGGTCCTCGGACATCTTCTTCGTCAGCGTGGTGACGAGCACGCGCTCGTCGCGCTCGGTGCGCTTGCGCACCTCGTTCATCAGGTCGTCGATCTGGTTCTTGGTCTCGCGCACCTCCACGCGCGGGTCGACGATCCCCGTCGGGCGCACGATCTGCTCGACGATGCGTGTCGAGTTGGAGCGCTCGTACTCGCCCGGCGTCGCCGAGATGAACAAGAGCTGCGGCGTGATCGAGAGGAACTCCTCGAAGCGCTGCGGGCGGTTGTCCAGCGCGCTGGGCAGGCGAAAGCCGTAGTCCACGAGCGTCTGCTTGCGCGAACGGTCGCCTTCGTACATGCCGCCGATCTGCGGAACGGTTTGGTGGGACTCGTCGATGAAGCAGATGAAGTCCTTGGGGAAGTAGTCGATCAGGCAGTACGGCCGCTCGCCGGGCTGGCGTTTGTCGAGGATCCGCGAGTAGTTCTCGATGCCCGAGCAGAAGCCCATCTCGCGCAGCATCTCCATGTCGTACTGCGTGCGCTGGCGCAGGCGGTGGGACTCCAGCAGCTTGCCCTCCGCCTCCAGCTGCTCGCAGCGCAGGTTCAGTTCGGCGCCGATCGCCTCCACCCCGTCCTCGATCGTGCCTTCCTTGACGTTGTAGTGCGTGGCCGGCCAGATCGCCACGTGCTCCAGGTCGTCTTCGATCAGCTCGCCGGTCAGCGGGTCGAAGTGCTGCAGGCGCTCGACTTCATCGCCGAACAGCGTCGCGCGGAACGCCGTCTCGGCGTACGCGGGGAACACCTCGAGCGTCTCGCCGCGCACGCGAAACGTGCCACGCGAGAGCACCGTGTCGTTGCGCTGGTACTGGATCGAGACGAGCTTTCGCAGCAGCTTGTCGCGGTCGATCTCCTGTCCGCGATTGAGGATCTGCATGTTCATCTCGTAGGTCTCGGGCGAGCCCAGGCCGAAGATGCACGAGACCGACGCCACGACGATCACGTCGCGGCGCGCGAACACCGCCGCCGTCGCCGCATGGCGCAGGCGGTCCACCTCCTGGTTGATCGCCGAGTCCTTCTCGATGTAAAGGTCGCGGCTGGGGACGTAGGCCTCGGGCTGGTAGTAGTCGTAGTACGACACGAAGTACTCGACCGCGTTATCGGGGAAGAACGTGCGGAACTCGTTGCACAGCTGCGCCGCCAGCGTCTTGTTGTGCGCGATCACCAGCGTCGGGCGCTGCACGGCCTCGATCACGCCGGCCATCGCCATCGTCTTGCCGGTCCCCGTCGCGCCGAGCAGCGTCTGGAACTGTTCGCCGGCCTCCACGCCCTCGGCCAGCGAGGCGATCGCCTTCGGCTGGTCGGCGGTCGGCGTGAAGACGGAATCGAGCTTGAAGTCGGGCACCGCCATCTACCGTAGCGAGCGCACCCGCCGGGTCGGCCGGCCGCCTACTGCAGCCCGAGCTCGCGCGCGTAGGCGTCGCGATAGTCCTGCTGAGCGCCGAGCACGCGTTCCACGTACGCCCGCGTCTCAGGGAAGGGAATCGCCGCGACGGTCAAATGGCCGCCTTTCGCGCGCGCTTGCGCCACCCAGCGGTCGACGTTCGCCAAGCCGCCGTTGTAGGCGGCCACGGCGAGCATCTCGTTGCCGTCGTAGTGGTCGAGCAGATAGCGCAGGTAGTAGCTGCCGTAGGCGACGTTGATGCTCGGCGTCGCCAGATCGCTTGCCGTGAACTGGCTGCCACCGGACAGGTGCGCGATGAAGTACGCCGTTTCCGGGAGAACCTGCATCAGCCCCTCGGCTCCGGCCGAGGACTGACGCGGCGCGAATTTCGACTCGGCGTAGATGACCGCGGCGATCAGCGCCGGGTCCAGGCGCTTTTCGGCTGCCTGCTTGCGGATCACGGAGGCATTGGTGAGCGGCAGCCCGAACTTGCTGACGGCGTGGTTGACCTCCGAGGCGACCAGCACGACGATCAGCGCCGCCACCGCGAGCGCCGTGAGGATGCCTAGCGTGCGACGGCTCATCGTGCGCGCCGTTCGCCGCCGGCTCATGGCCACCTGCCGGCTCATGCCTCTAGCTTGTCAAGTAGCTCCGACAACTCTTGTTCCAACTCCTGCACGGTGCCGTCGTTGCGCACGACGTATGTCGCACGTTGCGCCTTCTCCTGTTGTGAGAGCTGCCTCGCCGAGCGCTCGTCCGCCAGGGCGTGCCCGCGCGCCGATGCCCGCTCGCGGCGCACCTCCTCGTCGGAGACGACCGCGATCGTCGCGTCGTAGAGGCCTTCCAGGCCGGCCTCGAACAACAGCGGCACCTCCACGATCGCCGCTCGCGGAGTCGCGGCACCGGCGCCCGGCGCGGCGCGAGCCTCGGTCAGCCACTCGGCCACGCGCGCGCCGACCAGCGGCCACAGCAGCCCCTCCAGCCAGGCGCGCTCCTCGGCGCTCGCGAACGCGCGCTCGGCGACGGCCGAGCGGTCGACGACACCGCCGGGCGCAACCTCCGAGCCCCAGCGCTCGACCACCGCATCGCGCAGTTGCGCGTTGGAGGCGTACAGCTCGTGCACGACCGCGTCGCTGGAGATCACCGCCGCCCCCAGCCGCTCCAGCGCGGCAAGCGCGGTCGACTTGCCGGAGCCCATGCCGCCTGTCAGCCCGACGAATGCGACGTTGTCAGGCACGGCGCGGCGGCGGCGCGGCGCTAGGCCTGCTCTGACTGCGCCCCGGCCTCCGCCTCGGCGGCGGCGGCTTCGGGCAGTGGCACTGCGTCGCCGGCGACGTTCTCGCCGGCCGGCTGATCTGCGTCGGTCGGCTCGGACGCGTCCTCGGTCGATGCCTGCGGCGTCTGCTCTGCCTCGGCCTCGGCCTCTGCCTCGACGGGCTCAGCGACGGCGTCCGGCTCGGTCTCTGCCTCCGCGGGCGCCGCTGCCTCTGCTGGAGCGGCCGCCTCGACTGCCTCGGGCGCACTTTGTGCCTCGGCCTCCGGAGCGCCTGCCTCGGACTCGGCCTCTGAGGGCTGCGCCTCTGGCTCGCCCGGGCGCGACACCGGAAGGATCTGATCCTCGACGCGCTTGGCCGACAGCGAGAGACGGCGGCGCTCGGAATCGATCTCCAGGATCTTCACGCGGATCTCGTCGCCCGGGTGCACGATCTCGCGCGGGCTCTCGACGTGATGCGGCGCGAGCTCGGAGATGTGCACGAGGCCCTCGACGCCGTCGAGGATCTCCACGAACGCGCCGAAGGTGACGACCTTGGTCACCTTGCCCTCGAGCTCGTCGCCGACGTTGTAGGTGTCGACGATGCGCTGCCATGGGTCCTCCTGGGTCTGCTTGAGGCCCAGCGAGATGCGCTGGCGATCGCGGTCGATGTCGAGCACCTTGACCTTCACGGTGTCGCCGATCGTGAGGATCTCCGACGGGTGGTTGACGTGCGACCAGGAGAGCTCGGAGATGTGAATCAGGCCGTCGATGCCGTCGAGGTCGACGAACGCGCCGAAGTCGACGATGTTGGAGATCTGCCCTTCGACGACCAGGCCCGGCTGCAGGCGGTCGAGGATCTGCTGGCGAACCTCCTTGCGCTCCTCCTCGAGCACCGCGCGGCGCGACAGCACGACGTTGTTGCGCGAGCGGTTGAGCTCGATCACCTTCGTCTCGATCTTCGTGCCCATGTACTCGTCGAGGTTCGGCACGCGGCGGATGTCCACGAGCGACGCCGGCAGGAAGCCGCGCACGCCCAGGTCGATGATCAGCCCGCCCTTGACGACCTCGATCACGGTGCCCTCGACCGGCTCGCCGGACTCGGCGGCCGTTTCGATGCGGCGCCAGGCCTTCTCGAAGCGCGCGCGCTTCTTGGACATGATCAGGCGACCGTCCTGGTCCTCCTTGGTCATGACGATGGCGTCGACCTCCTCGCCGAGGTGCACCTCGTCTTTCGGATCGACCGACTTGCGTATCGACAGCTCGTTGGCCGGGATGACGCCCTCGGACTTGTAGCCGATGTCGACGAGCACCTCGTCCTTGTCGATGCGCACGACGTGGCCGGTGACTACCTCGCCCTCCTCGATCGTCCGGAAGGTCGCCTCGTAGTTGGGCACGATCGCCCCGTCGACCTCTAGGAGCAGGCCGTTTGATCCCTCGACCACGCGGGCTTGAGGATTCTCCATCACCGTTTGCACCGGCGAAGCCTAGCGCAGCCGTATCATTGCCGGGAAGATGCCTGTTCGAGCGACGACGCGGGGGGCGGCTCGCACCCGGCTTGAGCGCGACTGCGACGTGCTGGTGTGCGGCGCGAGCTTCGCCGGCCTGGCGATCGCCCGCGAGCTTGCGGGCGCCGGTGCGCGCGTGCTGATGATCGACCGCTACGAGATCGGCGAGCGACAGACGTCGGCGTGCGCGATGCCCACGCGCTGGCTCAGCGCGATGGACCTGCAGGCCTCCCATCGCCAGAGCTTCGACGAGCTGGTCGTGCACACGCCCTTCCACACCTCGCGCTGGTCGCTGCCATGGTCCTTCTCGACCTTCGACTACCGCGAGCTCTGCGCGCTGATGTGGGAGCAGGCCGACGACGGCGAGCTGGAGTTCGAGACCGCCACCGTGACCGGGCGCGACGGCTCGGTCGTGCACACCGACCGCGGCCCGCTGACTGCGCCACTGATCGTCGACGGTCTCGGCTGGCGGCGCGTGCTGTCCAACCGCACCGCGATCCAGCCGCCCAACGCGCGCCTGTCGCGCGGCCTGGAGGTCCACCCCGCCGGCAGCGGCGAGGAGATGGAGCTGTGGGTCGACCCTCGCTACATCCGCTCGGGCTACTCCTGGAGCTTTCCCGCAGACGACGAGCTGCGCGTCGGCGTCGGCTCCTTCCGGCCCGCCGATCACGTCAAGGAGCCGACCGTCCGGCTGGCCGGCGACCTCGGCCTGCCGCCCGACGGCTATCAGGGCAACTGGATCCCCCACCAGCTCCGCGCGGCCGTCGAGGACGACGTGTTCTTCGCCGGCGACTCGGCCGGGCACTGTCTCCCACTGACCGCCGAGGGCATTCGCACCGCGCTGTACTTCGGCCTGGCGTGCGGCCGCGAGCTGCGCTCGGTGATCGAGGGCACGCGCTCGCGCGCCGAGGCGCTGCGCCGCTACGGCGCGTTCTCGGCGGCGCACGCGAAGAAGTTCGCGTGGATGCTGCGCGCTCAGCAGGCGGCGGGGTTCACGACGCCCAGCCGCTCGCTCACGGCGGTCGTGCGCATGTTCGAGAACAAGCGGCTGTGCGGCTGGGTGTTCGACCAGTACCTGGCGATCGCGCCGCCCGCGTTCGTCGCCGAAGGCACGCGCGCATTGACACGCTCGCGCCTGGCCGCCGTGTCGGCCGGCGCTGCCGCGTAAGCAGGGCCGAGCGCTGCGGCAGCTCCGGCGCGGCGACACACCCACCGAGGTCGAGTCGACTGCGCGGCCGCGTTGCGCGGCCGCGCCTCCTCCGGCGTAACTCAGGCGACCTCGCGCAACTGCCGCACGGATCCGTTCGCGCGAGCGCCCGCGCCATCTGCCGCCGCCAGCGCCAGCTTGCTGGCCTCGACGGCACTCGCCCACGACACCTCGCACAGCAGGCCGGGAGCGGCGACCATGTCACCCGCGAGGAAGATCCCGTCTCCCCTGTCCACGGCCGGCCGGTCACGCCAGGTGGTGCCCGGCGCGTCGAGCGCGCCCGAGCGTCCGTCCATCACCTGCCGCCGCCGCCAGGTCTCGCGCTGGCGCCATTCTGTGAGCGCCGAGTCGAGCAACCGCTCCAGGCGCAGCGCGGCCTGGTCGGCGCTCTCCTGCGGGCGGATCGGCATCTGTGCCTGAATCAGCTCCTCGCCCTCGGGGGCGATCGACGGGTTCGTCGTGGAGTAACGTCCGATCCAGCCCGACTCGTCGAGGTCGGACACGATCGCCGGGTCGCCACGGTGGCGGCGCAAACCGATGTCGAGACACACCGTTCTGCCGCTCTGCCAGCGAAGGTTCTCGTCGCCGAGCAGCTCGCGCGCGTGGTCGAGCTCGGTGGCAAGGATCACCGGCGAGTCGGTCGGCAGCTCGGAGATGCGCGTGCCGGTCTGCACCTCGACGCCGAGCTCGCGCACGCGCGTTTCCAGCGTCGACACGAGCGCGTTCCAGCCGCCCACCGGGTAGCGCACCGAGATCGGCACCGACAGCAGCAGCCGCACGGTGCGCGGCCACACGAAGGCCGCCGAAAGCGAGCCCGGGTCGTGGTAGAAGGTGTACACACCGGCGCCCGAGGAGAGCATGTCGGCCGTCTTGGGGTCGGTGTGCTCGGTGGCCCACGTGCGGAAGTCGACATCCACGGGCGCCTCCCGCCCGCGCAGGCGCAGGACGGAGGGAATCGCGGCGAGCGGCGGCGTCAGCTTGACCTCGCCGGAGAGCCGTATTCGCGAGCCCGACAGCCGCGGGCGCACGTGCGCGGGCAGCAGCCCGCGGTCCTGCATCCAGCTCCAGAACGGCCCGGTGTACAGCGCGTGCGGGCCGAGGTTCGCTTTGTAGGGGCCGTCGGTGCTGCGCGCCCTGCCGCCCAGTCGATCGTGCGCCTCGACGAGGCGCACCTGCGCGCCGTCCTCAGCACAGGCGATCGCCGAGACGAGCCCGGCGAGACCGCCTCCGACGACCGTTATGTGACGCCTGGCGTGTGCGGTGGATGCCGTGGAACTCATGTCGTGCCTCCGGTTCGCATTGGGGCGGCGCTCAAGCCGTCCGTGACGGCGTGGGCACTGGATTTCGATGAGACCAGGCTACGGGGCGACTGGTCTGCAATACAGTTCCAGTAGTGGTGTCTGACAGAGGACCAGTTGCGGCACCTGAGGTGCTGGTGGAGCTCGACCGCGATGGCGAGCTCGCCCTGCATGAGCAGATCGAGCGTTCGCTCCGCGACCAGATCCGCTCGGGTCGCTTGCCCGCGGACATGCGCCTGCCCTCCACGCGCGCACTGGCAGCGGCGCTCGCGGTCTCGCGCGGCGTCGTCACAGAGGCCTACGGTCAGCTCGCCGCCGAGGGCTATCTGGCCACGCGCCAGGGAGCGCCCGTGCGCGTCGCCGGCGTCGTTCATGGAGTCGAGCGGCCTCCGGCCGGCTCGCTCCTACGGGACTTCTCCTACAACTTCAACCCCGGGCTGCCCGACCTCGCCGGGTTCCCGCGCGAGGCGTGGATGCGCTCGCTGCGCGCGGTGCTGCGCGACTCGCCGCTGGACGCGCTCGGCTACAGCGACCCACGCGGCGTGCCGGCGCTGCGCGAAACGCTCGCCGGCTATCTCGGCCGCGTGCGCAACTGCGACGCCGACCCCGAGCACATGATCGTCTGCACCGGGTTCATGCAGGGCTTCTCGCTGCTGTGCCGCGCGCTGCGCAGCCGCGGCGTGGAGCGCATCGCCGTCGAGGATCCGGGCTGGCACGTCCACCGGCTGATCGTCGAGCAAGCCGGCCTCGAGGTCGTGCCGATCGCAGTCGACGAGGGCGGCATCGTCGTCGAGGCGCTCGCCGCGACCGATGTGGCGGCGGTGCTCGTGACGCCCGCCAACCAGTTTCCCGCCGGCGCGGTGATGACGCCCGAGCGGCGCGCCGCGCTCGTCGACTGGGCCGGCGACGAAAGCCTGATCGTCGAGGACGACTACGACTCGGAGTTCCGCTACGACCGCGTCGCCGTCGGCGCGCTTCAGGGGCTCGCGCCGGAACGCATCGCGCACATCGGCTCCGCCAGCAAGCGCCTGGCGCCCGGCATGCGCCTCGGCTGGATGCTGCTGCCCTCCTGGCTGACGTGGGAGCTGACCGCCGCAAAGACGATCGAGGACGGCGGCTCGGAGATCGTCGGGCAGCTCGCGCTGGAGCACTTCATCGCGCACGGCGAGCTCGACCGCCACGTGCGGCGCATGCGCCTGGCCTATCGCGCCAGGCGCGCGACGCTGCTGCAAGCACTGGCGAGTTGGCTCCCCGACTGCCCCGTGCTCAGCCACGGCGCGGCCGGTCTGTTCGCGCTCGTCGGCTTGCCGGCCGGGACCGACGAGGCGGCGGTCGTGCACGCGGCATTCGCTCGCGGCGTCGGCCTCGACGGCCTATCGCTGCATCGCTACGCCGGGACGGGCGAACCGGCCCTGCTGCTCGGCTACGGCAATCTCACCGAGCCGGCAATCGCCCAGGGCGTGCGGCTGCTGGCCGAGGCCGTGGCAGAGGCGCGCCGCGCGGCCTGAGCCCGCCTGCGCCTGCGGACCTGCACGCGGCGGTCGCGGGCGTCTACTTGCGCACGACGAGTGCGACGCCGGCGACGAGCAGCACGATGCCGGCGACGCGCCCGGCGTCGATGTTCTGCTTGGCGACGCCGAGCAGGCCGAGACGGTCGACGACGACCGAGATGACGAGCTGGCCGGCGATCACCGCCGCCGTCAGCCCGCTCGCGCCGAGCGTGCGCACGGCCACCAGCGCGACGCTCACGTAGACGGCGCCGAGCAGGCCACCGACCAGCCCCCACCAGGGCACGCGCCCGATGTGACCGAAGCCCCCGACGCCCCCGCGCGCGACGAGCAGGATCAGCACGAGCGCAATCGTGCCGACGAGAAACGAGAAGGTCGCCGCCTCGAACGAGCCGACGCTCTTGCCCAGCCGCGAGTTGACCGGAGCTTGCAAACCGACGAGCCCCCCCGCGGCGGCGGCCAACACGACCGCCGCAAAGCGACTCACCGGCCCGCTCCCGCGCGGGCGCCGGCACGAGGGGCTGCCGTCGCGCGGGCGCTCACTTGGCCTCCAGCCAGTTCTGCCCCACGCCGACGTCCACGGCGAGCGGCGGATCGTGCTCCCACACGCCGCACATCTCACGCTCGACCAGCGCCCGAGCGGCGTCCTGCTCGGACGGCGGGCCTTCGAACAGCAGCTCGTCGTGGATCGTCAGCAGCAGGCGCGTCTGCAGCGGCGACTCGGCGAGCGCGTTGTGCGTTCGCACCATCGCCAGCTTGATGATGTCCGCGGCCGTCCCCTGGATGACGGTGTTGACCGCCAGGCGCTCGCCGAGCGTGCGCACCTGGTAGTTGCGCGCCTGCAGCTCGGGGATCTGGCGGCGCCGTCCCCACAGCGTCGTGACGTAGCTCTGCTGCTTTGCCTGCTCGATCGTCTCGGCGATGAACGCTGCCACGCGCGGGAAGCGCTCCAGGTAGGCGTCGATGAACTCCTTGGCCTCCTCGCGCGGGATGTTCAGGCGGTCGGCGAGGCCGTAGTCCGACAGCCCGTAGACGATCCCGTAGTTGATCATCTTGGCCTTCGAGCGCATGCCCGGGTCGATGTCAGCGGCGTCGACGCCGAACACCTGGGAGGCGGTCGCCGTGTGCACGTCTTCCTCGCGCACGAAGATCTCCTTCAGCACGGGCTCCTCGGCGGCGTGCGCGAGCACGCGCAGCTCGATCTGCGAGTAGTCGGCGGAGATCAGCACGGCACCGTCCTCGGCCTCGAAGCAGCCGCGGATCTCGCGCCCCAGCGGCGTGCGAATCGGCACGTTCTGCATGTTCGGGTTGGTGCTCGCCAGGCGTCCCGTCTGCGCTCCGGCCTGCAGGAAGGTGGTGTGGATGCGCGAGCGCTCGTCGACCTCGTCGGGCAGCACGTCGAGGTAGGTCTTCGCCAGCGTCGACAGCTCGCGCCAGCGCTCGATCTTGGGGATGATCTCGTGCTCGGCGCGAATCGCCTGCAGCACCCGCGCGTCGGTCGAATAGCCGGTCTTGCCGCGGCGCTTGCGCGACAGCCCGAGCTTCTCGAACAGGATCTGCCCGAGCTGCTGGGGCGAGCCGATCGTGAACTCCTCCTCGGCGAGCGCGAATACTTCGGCTTCCAGCGAGGCGAGCTCCTCGCGCACGCGCCCGGAGATCTCGGCCAGGCGCTCGAGGTTCAGGCGCACGCCGAGCAGCTCCATGTCGCGCAGCACGACGACCAGCGGCAGCTCGATCTCGTCCATCACGCGCTCCAGCCCGCGCTCTGAGATCTGCGCGCGCTGCCAGTCGGCCAGCGCGCCGAGCAGCAGGGCGTCGTCGGCGCGCGGGTCGTCCTGGTCGCTTGCCAGCCCGCGCTCTTCGGCCAGCTCGGCGAACGGATAGCCGCGCCGTGCCGGCTCCAGCAGGAACGCGCCGAGCAGCGTGTCGTGCGACAGGCCCGGCGGGACGATCCCCAGCGACTTGGCGTCGTGCGCGACGACGGGGCGCATGCCGCAGGCGAGGACGACCTGCTCGGGGCCGTCGCAGTCGCCGACGAGCACCTCGACCCCGCCGCCGCGCTTGGCGGCACCAGCGCCGGCGCCCCGCCCCGCGCCGGCGACGGCGGCGGCGAAGCGCCACGGCGCGCCGTCGGCGAACAGCGCCCCCTCGGGCGTCTCGCTCTCGCGGACCACGAGCGCGATCTCCGCTTCGGGCGAGCCGAGGCCGGCGATGTCGGCCGGCGTACCGGGCCGCACGCGGCCGCTCAGCTTGACCTCGGCAGCGGGTGCGGGCGCAGCGACGTCGGGGTCGCCGAGCGCCTCCTCCAAGCGGCGCAGCGGGTCGCGCAGCTCGTACTCGCGGAACACCTCGCGCACGCGCGAGCGGTCGGGCTCGCGCACGTGCTCGGCGGCGACGTCGAAGTCGACGGCGACGTCGCGCTGCACCGTCGCAAGCTGCTTTGACACGCGCGCGTCCTCGGCGTGGTTGTGCAGGTTCTCTTTGCGTTTGGCGCCTTTGATCTCGTCGATGCTCGCGAGCACCTGCTCGAGTGTGCCGTAGCTCTGGATCAGCTCGCTGGCCGTCTTGTCGCCGATGCCGGGGACACCGGGGATGTTGTCGGAGGTGTCCCCCTTCAGCCCGTAGAAGTCGGGGATCGACTCGGGTGCGATGCCGTAGCGGTCGATCACCGCCTGGCGGTCGTAGATCTTCGTCTCGGTGATCCCGCGCGACGTCGCCATCACCTTGACCAGCCCGTCCGCGTCGATCAGCTGGAAAGCGTCGCGGTCGCCCGTGACGATCATCACCGGGACCGGCGGGTCGGCGTGCAGCGCGCGCTCGGTCAGCGAGGCGATCACGTCGTCTGCCTCGTAGCCGTCGATCTTCACGTTGGAGTAGCCGAAGGCCTCGACGAGCGGTTCCATCGCCGGCCACTGCTGCTTGAGCAGGTCCGGGCGCGAGCGGCGCTGGGCCTTGTACTCGGAGTACACCTCGGTACGACCGGAGCTGCCGGCGTCCCAGGCCACGACGGTCGGACACACGCCGTACTCGGTGACGATCTTCACGAGCATCGACGCGAAGCCGAAGATCGCGTTGGTCGGCACGCCGGTCGACGTGGCGATCGACTCGGGCAGCGCGAAGAACGCCCGGTACACGAGGCTGGGCCCGTCGATCAGGAACAGCCGCCGATCGGCGCTGGGAGGAGCGCTCGCGGCTTTCTTCGCGCGTGTGCTCGTACCGGCCATGGACTGGTCACTCTACGAGGACGCGCAGCAGCGCGTACAGCGCCCTCGCCCGCCGCGCGCACGCACATCGTCACGCGGTCACCCTGGCCTTGGGCCTAACATGCCGTGCCCGCAACTTCCGAGGAGACCGCTTTCAGTGAGCGCAACGCCAAGCGCACAGTTCCGCCTGACCATCCGCGTCAACATCGACGACGCTCACGGCACCCTCGGGCACCTGACCGGTGCGATCGGCGAGGCCGGCGGCATCGTCGGCGCCGTCGACCTCGTCGAGGTAGACGGCAGCCACAGCCTGCGCGACATCGTCGTCGACGCCTCCGGCAAGGACCACTGGGAGCGGATCGTCGAGGCGGTCGGCGGCGTCGAGGGCGTCGAGCTGATCGACACGACCGACCGCACCTTCCAGCTGCATGTCGGCGGCAAGATCGAACAGCACAACCGCCATCCGCTGAAGACGCGCGAGGACCTATCGATGGCCTACACGCCCGGCGTGGCACGCGTCAGCCTGGCGATCGCCGACGACCCCGACAGGGCCTTCCAGTACACGATCAAGCGCAACACCGTTGCCGTCGTCTCCGACGGGACGGCGGTGCTCGGGCTCGGCGACATCGGCCCACGCGCGGCGATGCCGGTGATGGAGGGCAAGTGCTGCCTGTTCAAGGAGTTCGCCGAGGTCGACGCGTTCCCGATCTGCCTGGACACGACCGACCCGGACGAGATCGTGCGCACCGTCAAGCTGATCGCGCCGGCGTTCGGCGGCATAAACCTCGAGGACATCTCCGCGCCACGCTGCTTCGAGGTCGAGGAGCGGCTCAAGCTGGAGCTGGATATCCCGGTGTTCCACGACGATCAGCACGGCACCGCGGTCGTCGTGATGGCCGCGCTGCTGAACGCCGTGAAGCTGACCGGCAAGCGCCTGGAGGATCTCAACGTGCTGATCATCGGCCTCGGCGCCGCGGGGATCGCGGTGACGAAGATCCTGCTCGCGGGCGGCGTGAGCAAAATCGTCGGCGCCGACTCGCGCGGCACGCTGCACGTGCAGCGCGAGGACTACCTCGACGGCTCGATGAACGCGATCAAGCGCTGGTTCGCCGAGTCGACCAACCCCGATTGCCGCGCGGGGACGCCGGCTCAGGTGATCGACGGCGAGGACCTGCTGATCGGCCTGTCGGGGGCCCGCGTGATGCCTGCGCAGGCACTGTCGCGCATGAACAAGGACGCGATGGTCTTCGCGATGGCCAACCCCAATCCCGAGGTCACCCCGGAGGAGGCCGAGCAGTACGTGCGCATCGTCGCGACGGGACGCTCTGACTACCCCAACCAGATCAACAACGTGCTGTGCTTCCCGGGCATCTTCCGCGGAGCGCTGGACGTCCGTGCGCCGACGATCACCGAGCGTATGAAGATGGCCGCCGCGCACGCGATCGCCGAGACGGTCGACGAGTCCGAACTGCGCGAGGACTACATCATCCCCTCGGTGTTCAACCGCGACGTAGCGCCGGCGGTCGCCGCGGCGGTGGCCGACGAGGCGCGCGCCGACGGCACCGCGCGCGCCGGCAACGAGGTCGGCTTCGCCCAGGGCGACACGATGACGCCCAGCTCGGCCGCCTAGCGTGCCCTGCGCCCGCTTGTGAGAGGCTAGGCGCGTGGAGGCGCAGCGCGTGACTGTGACGGGTGCGACGGGGCTGATCGGCCCGCGCGTGATCGACGTGCTGCAGTCGCGCGGCGTGGAGGTCAGCGTGCTCTCGCGCGACGCCGTCAAGGCGCGCGAGCGCCTTGACGCAGCGGGCCTCGCGCCCTTGCAGGCCTTCGACTGGGACCTGATGAGCGAGCCCGCGCCCGCGCAGGCGCTGGAAGGCCGGCACGCGGTCATCCACCTGGCGGGCGAGAACATCGCCCAGCGCTGGTCCGAGCACGCCAAGCAGGCGATCCGCGAGACGCGTGTGACGGGCACGCGCAATCTGCTCGCAGGCCTGGAGCAAGCCGCCTCGCGCCCGGGCGTGCTGGTCAGCTCCTCGGGCGTCGGCTACTACGGCCCGCACGGCGAGGAGCCGCTGGACGAGGAGGCCCCGGCGGGCAACGACTTCCTGGCGCGCATCTGCGTGGACTGGGAGCTGCAGGCCGCACGTGCGTCGGCGCTGGGCATGCGCGTCGCGCTCATACGCACGGGCGTCGTGCTGGACAAGGACGGCGGTGCGCTGGAGAAGATGCTGCCGCCCTTTCGCCTCGGCGTCGGCGGCCCGGTGGCGGGCGGGCGCCAGTACATCTCCTGGATTCACCGAGACGACCTCGCGCGCCTGATCGCCACCGCAGCGCAGGACGAGCGCTGGAGCGGGCCGGTCAACGCGACCGCGCCCGAGCCCGTCAACAACCGCGACTTCTCGCGCGCGCTGGGCCGTGCGCTCAAACGGCCCGCGCTGCTGCCCGTGCCGGGCGCGGCGCTGGCGCTGCTGTACGGCGAGATGGCGGAGATCGTCACGCGCGGCGCGCGCGTCGTGCCGGCCAAGGCGCTCGTGCTCGGCTACGAGTTCGAGCACGCCGATCTCGACGAGGCGCTGTCCTCTGCGATCGGCGGCTAGCTGCTCGCGCCGGCCAGGACCGGCGCCGGCTCGCGCGCCTGCGCTGCGCGGTTCTCGGTCTCGATGATCACACGACAGGGACGGCGGCTGAGCAGGTAGGCAGCGGTCGGGCCGATGCGCTGCTCGCCGGCCGGTGCGTGGATCGTCGACCAGTAGATGACGTCGGCGCCGACGCGCTCGGCTTCCTCGACGATCGACGCGCCCGGGTGGCGCGTGCGGATCAGCGCCGTGTGGATCTTGATGCCCGCGCGGCGCGCCTGGATGCGCGCGCTCTCCAGCACCGAGCGCCCGTGGGCTTCCTCTCGCTCCAGCCCCGCCTCCAGCGACAGCTGGCTGGGCACGGGCAGCACGAAGATCGCATAGACGACCCCTTCTTCGCCGATCAGCTTGGCCGCGCTGTGCAGCACGGTGGCGCTGACGTCCGCGCCGAAGATCGGCACGAGCGCCGTGCGGTAGTCGAACTTCTCGAAGTCGGGTGGGCGCTGCGGGCGCTCGATCTTGTAGGAACGGCGCGGGTCAAGGCCCTGGCGGCGGCGGTAGAGGAAGTAGCCGGCCATGCCCAGCACCATCCACGGGACGCCGATCGTGCGCGCCTCGCCGTGCAGCGCGACGACCGCACACCACGCGCCGAACGTGCCGATCGCGCCGAGCACCGCGGTCAGCGGGATCGAGTGGCCGCGGATGCGCACGTTCCACGGCATGCGGTAGGGGCGCTCTTGGCCGGGGTGCTTGATGCGCAGCGCTATCACCGACACGTGCGCGGTCGTGAACGACAGCATCGCGCCGAACGAGTAGAGGTTGCCCAGCAGCGTCGTCTGACCCGGCAGGATCAACAGGGCGGCGAGGATCGAGAAGAACACGATCGTGAACCAAGGCGTGCGAAAGCGCGGGTGCAGGCTGGAGAACAGGCTGGGTAGCTGGCGGTGCTCGGACAGCGACCACGACAGCCGCGAGATGCCGATCAGCCCGGCGTTCGTGGCGATGAACAGGATCGTCGCCGCGAGCACGCCGACGTAGGCTTTGGCAAGCGTCAGCACGGTGCCGTGCAGGCCCAGGCGCGAGACGATTCCCAGCACCGGGTCGTTTTCGAAGTGGCCGCCGAGCGCCGTGGCGAAGCCGGGATGCTTGAAGCTTTCCTGCAGGGCCGGGCTGAATCCGGCGCCGTGGTGGATCACCGGCAGCGCCGACAGCGCGACGACGGAGATGCCGGCGTAGACGCCCAGCACGGCGATCAGCACGAGGTTCACCGACTTGGGGATGTCGTGGCCTGGGTCCTTGGCCTCCTCGGCCATGTTCGAGACGGTCTCGATCCCCGTGTAGGCGACCATCGCCACCGACAGCGCGAAGACCAGCTGCGTCCAGCTCGGAGCCAGGCCCAGGTGCACCTGGTCGATCAGCAGCGAGGGATTGAACACGAGCACCAGGCCGAGGCCGACGAGCAGGACCTGCGTGCACAGGTCGGCGACCGCGAGCAGCAGGTTGAGCTTGGCCGACTCGCCGAGGCCGCGGATGTTCAGGCCGGCGAGCAGCACGATCGTCACCAGCCCGCCGACGATGTCGCCCGGGTTGTGCGTCAGCGCGGGGAAGAACGCGCCGAGGTAGTGCGGCACGAAGAACGCCGAGATGGCGATCGTGATGATGTAGTCGAGGCTCAGCGCCCAGCCGGCGAAGAACGACACGACGTCGTTGAACGCGTGGCGCGCGAAGGACGAGGAGCCGCCCGCTTCGGGAAACATCGACGCACCCTCGGCATACGTCTTGGCCGTGAGCACGAACAGGCCTCCCGCGAACAGGAAGACGATCGGCGTGAGCCCGAGCGCGTGCGCAGCGACCAGGCCCAGCGCGTAGTAGATCGAGGAGCCGACGTTGCCGTAGGCGGTAGCGAACAGGCCCGGCACCCCAACGGAGCGACGCAGGCCATGCTCTGACAGACGTGCCATCCCGAGCCGACGCTAGGCGGGCCGGCGTTACGCTCGCGTAACGATCTACACGGGGCGCATTACGATTTCATGACGGAGCGGCTCAGGCGAGGGCCGGGACCTTCTCGCGCGGGCGCGCCGGAGGGTTCTCCGTCTCGATGATCACCCGGCAGGGGCGCTTGGAGAGCAGGTACACGGCGGTCGGCCCCAGGCGCTGATCGCCGGTCGACGCGTGCAGCGTCGACCAGTAGATGACGTCGGCGCCGACGCGTTCGGCTTCTCCGACCAGCGTCGCGCCGGGATTGCGCGTGCGGATCAGCGCCGTGTGGATCTTGATGCCCGAGCGGCGCGCCTGGATGCGCGCGCCCTCGAGCACCGAGCGACCGTGCGCTTCCTCCTGCTCCAGTCCCGCGTCCAGCGACAGCTGGCTGGGCACGGGCAGCACGTAGAGCGCATAGACGACGCCCTGTTCGCCGATCAGCTTGGCGGCGTGGCCGAGCACGCTCGCGCCGATGTCCTTGCCGAAGATCGGCACGAGCGCCGTGCGGTAGTCGAACTCCTCGAAGTCCGGCGGGCGCTCCGGGCGCGGCGACTTGACCGTCGTGCGCAGGTCCAGCCCCTGCTGTTTGCGAAAGCCGATGTACAGCAGCATCCCCAGGCCGAGCCAGAAGACGCCCGCCGCGGCGACCGCCAGATGCAGCACGGTGACGACGACGAAGGCCAGGCCGGTGCCGGCGATCCCCAGCAGCGCGAACACGGGCAGCGGGCGCCCGGCGATCGTCAGCGTGCCGGGCCCGCGATACGGGCGCGGTCGATCGGGCTCCTTGATGCGCAGGCGGATCACCGAGAGGTGCGCGATCGTGAATGACAGCATCGCGCCGAAGGCGTACATGTTGCCCAGGAATTCGGCCTGGCCGGGAATGATCGTCAGGCACGCCACGCCGCCGAACAGCAGGATGCCGATCCAAGGCGTGGAGAAGCGCGGATGCAGGCGGCTGAGGCGGTCCGGCACCTGTCGGTGCAGGCCCATCGAGTAGACCAGCCGCGAAGCGCCGATGATGCCCGCGTTGGCGGCGATGAACAGGATCGTCGCCGCCAGCAGGCCGACGTAGATCTCGCCGATCGACTGCAGGCCGCCGAGGTGCAGGTGCTTGACGATGCCAAGCACGGGGTCGCCGGCGAAGCCGCCCTTGTCCTCGGCGGTGCCCAGCAGCGTCGTGTACTTGCCGTCGGCGCCCTTGTGCACGGGCAGCGCCGACAGCGCGACCATCGGCAGCGCGGCGTAGATCGCGAACACGGCGAGCACGACGAACTTGATCGCGCGCGGGACCGTCTTGGTCTCGTCGCGCGCCTCCTCGGCCATGTTGGAGATCGTCTCGATCCCCGTATAGGCGATCATCCCGATAGGGATCGCGATGAGGAAGTCTTTCCAGCTCGGTGCGATGCCGAGGTGGACGTTGTGGATCAGCACGTCCGGCGAGAGCACGAGCACGATGCCGACGATCACCAGCAGCAGCTGCGTCGCCAGGTCGGTGATCGCCAGCACGATGTTCAGCCCGGCGGCCTCTTTGACGCCGACGACGTTGACGACCGACAGCGCGATCACGACGGCGATCCCGAACAGCACGTCGCCGGGGCTGTGCTGCAGCGCCGGCCAGAACAGGCCGCCGAGGTAGTGCGGCACGAAGAACGCCGAGATGGCGATCGTGATCGTGTAGTTGAGCATCTGCGCCCACGCCGCGAAGAACGACCACAGCTCGTTGAAGGCATGGCGGGCGAAGCTCGACGAGCCGCCCGCCTCCGGGTACATCGCCGTCGCCTCGGCGTACGTCGCGGCCGTCAGGTAGAAGATCACGCCGGTAATCAAGAAGACGATCGGCGTCAGCCCGAGCGCATAGGAGGCGACGAGCCCGAGCGCGTAGTAGATCGAGGAGCCGACGTTGCCGTAAGCGGTCGAGAACAGCGCGCTCGTGCCGAGCACCCGCTTGAGGCCGTGTTGGCTGAGACGCGCCATGCGCGCAGCGTATAGAGGCCCGGTTACGCTTACCGCCGCCCAGCCGGGCACAGGGGCCAAAGGCCACCAGAAGGATTCGCGAATGCAAAATCCCATGCATCGCAGCCGGCCGGGGAGGAACCCGCCGTATGATCCCGACGACCCGGGGCCGCTGGCCGCCGGTCCCCCTGCTATGGAAACCTCGCGCCGCGGAAACTACGACTCGGGAGAGGACTTCGTCCTCGAATACGGCGAGCTGCGCTTCACGTTCAACGAGGAGGACTTCTCCGAGCGCTGTGAGCAGGCCGCGCTGAAGGTCGGCTTCGTCGGCGGGCGCCTCGGCGAGGAGGAGCTCGAAGACCTCGTCAACCTCGCCGTCAACGGCGAGATCTCAGATCCGGCGTCGGCGCTCGGACAGCACGTCAACGACTGCTGGCCGGAGCTCGTCGGGCCCGCCGAGCGCTCGCTCGTGCACTGGCTGCGTCGTCTGGTCTTCCGCGGAGCCTGGCTGGACCAGCGCGTCAACGAGGGCGAGCTGAGCGTCGCCTTCGACGAAGAGACCGGCTCGTTCGCCTACGTGCAGCCCGCCGACCCGCTGTCGCAGGCCGGCGGCGAACCGATCGAACTGGCGCCCGAGCCCTCCTGGGGCCGCGTCGCCTACAAGCGCTACGCCTGAGCCGCGCCTCCAGCGCTCGCGCGTCTAGGAGGCGTCGAGGGCGCTTGCGCGTGCTTGCGTGATCGCCTTCGCGCCATCCTCGCCGACGAGCAGCTCGGGCTTCAGCGTGCCGCTGGCGGTCAGGTCGAGGATCGGCTGGCGCCCGGTCGACGTCAGCGCAACGTCGAGCGCGATCACCGTGCTCTCGCCCCCGAACGGTCGCGTCGCCGTGGCCACGACGGTCAGCGAGCCACCCTCGCGCAGGTTGCGCGCGGCGGCCAGCGCCTTGCGCGCGGCGTGCGGGTTCAGCCCGTCGAGGCCGTCGATCAGCACCACCGCGTCTCCCCCGCGCGCAGCCACGCGCTTGGCTGCGTCGAGCGCACGCTCGACGGCCTGGCTCTGCGAGTCCGACGAGGCGGCGAAGCTGAGTGCCGCGACCGGAGCGGCCGGGCCGTCCTGCCACTGGGCGATCTCCTCGGGCCGTGCGCCGGCGAGCACCAGCGAGACCTCCAGGCCCTCGCGCGCGGCGAGCGCGGCGTGGATGCCGCGCAGCGTCTCGGTCTTGCCGGCACGTGGCGCCCCGGCGATCGTCACGCGCGAGCCGCGCCCGAACGGCGTCAGCCACTCGATCGCCTCGAGCGTCGGGTCCTTGGACTCCAGCGCCAGGCGCTCGCTCGGATAGTCGACCGGCAGGTCCTCGTAGCGGGTGCCGGCAGAGACCGCGTCGGCGGACGTCCCGTTGATCGTGTCGATGCGGACCAGCGACGGGTAGCGCTCGGAGCGTCGTGGCGTGCGTGCTGGCCCCGACACGCGATCGCCGGACACGAGCTCGCAGCGGCGCACCTGCGCGGCGGAGATGTACACGTCGCCGTCGGAGGGCTCGGGCGGGTCGATGCGCAGGAAGGCCGAGCCGTTGCCGAGCACCTCGACGACGCCCTCGGTGACCGTCCCGGCGTCGTCATCGTCGTCGTCCTTGGCGCGCTCCTCGCCGCGCGCCGAGCGCGTCCGCTCCCGCCGGCCGCCGCGCGAACGGGGCGTTTTGGCCGGCGCCTCCTCGGCGACGGCGTCCTTGGCCGGCTCGCCGGCGTCCTCCTCGGCGTCCTCGGACTCGCCGGAGCTCGAACGCGAGGCCGCGCTCGAGCGCCGCGAACGCCCGCCGCGACGGCGGCGCGAGCTCGCAGGACGTTCGCCGGCGTCGTCCTGGGAGGCGTCCGGCGAGTCCTCGCCGGCGTCCTCCTGTGCCGGTGCGTCGCCAAGGATGCGGTCGATCAGGTCTGCCTTGCGCAGACGGCGAAATCCGTCGAGGCCGAGTTGGTCGGCGATCGCGTGCAGGTCGGCCAGAGGGCTCGCCTCGAGCTCGGAGCGATCGAGTACTGCTGCCATGTTGCTGTCTCCTTCGGTTGGGATGGGTGGTTGGCGTCCCGCCGCGTTGGACAGCTGCGGGCACCCGGTATCGGGTTTCAGCCTAGCGGCTCGCTCGGGCGCCTCTCGCGATGGGCGAAGGCGCGCGGGCTCGCCACGGGTCAGCCGGTAAGCCGGTCGTGTCGCAATTCCTCGGCGAGCGCGAGATCCCTGCTCGGCTGCAGCTCGCCGCGCAGCGCCGCGCGTACCGCGAGGAAGTCGGCCGCGGCGGCGACGTCGTGCACGCGGAAGATGTGCGCGCCCGCATCGGCCCCGTGGGCGAGCGCGGCGAGCGTGCCGGCCAGGCGCTCGCGCGGCGCACGGCCGGTCAGCGCGCCGACGAAGTCCTTGCGCGAGATCGCCATCAGCAGCGGGCGGCCCAGCTCGTGCAGGCGCTGCAGTTGCGACAGCAGCCGGATCGTCTGCGCCGGCGTCTTGGCGAAGTCCGGGCCAGGGTCGACGATCAGCTGTTCGGCTGTGACGCCCGCGGCGAGTGCGACGTCCATGCGCTCGCGCAGGAAGGCGATCACCTCCGCGGCGATGTCGCCGTACATGTCTACGTCCTGCACGCGTTCGCGCGGCGCCGCGCGTGTGTGCATGACGACGAGCGCGGCGCCGGTCTGCGCGCATACCTCGGCGAGCTGCCGATCGCGCAGGCCGCTGACGTCGTTGACGATGCTCGCTCCCGCGGCGACGGCCGCGCGGGCGACAGCCGGCTTGTACGTGTCCACGGAGACGATCGCGCCAAGCTCGCCTGCGACGCGCTGCACGAGCGGCACGACGCGCTCGATCTCCTGCTCGGCGGCGACCGCCGGCCGGCCCGTCGTGGCCGACTCGCCGCCGATGTCGACTATGTCCGCGCCGGCCGCGAGCAGCTCCTCGGCGAGCTGCGCCTGCGCGTCGAGCGTCGGGTGGCGCCCGCCGTCGCTGAAGGAGTCCGGCGAGGCGTTGACGATGCCCATCAGCCACGGGCGCGCGCCGAGCTCCAGTTCGTGCGCCCCCGCCTTCAGCCGATAGGAGCCGGCCACCGTGCGATCGGCGCGGGGCGCGCTCACGCGGACAGCAACCCCTCGGCAAGGGCCTCCTCGGCGAAAAGGGCGATCTCCTGCTGCACGCGCACGGCGTCCCAGCCCAGCTCGCCGCCGAGCACGTCGGCGACGCGCTGCACGGGGCTGGCGCCCGCCGGATCGGCCACGGACAACTCGCGCGCGGCGAGCAACCCCAGGCGAGTGCGGCGCAGCAGCACGTCGCCGATGCTGCGCGCCTGCTCGCGCCGGGCGGCGAGAGCCACCTCGGCGAGCAGGTCGGGCAGGCCGGCGACGATCGGCTGGGCCAGCTCGCCGCGCTCGGCGGCCAGCGCGAGCACGTCGTGCGCGGCGTGCCCGTAGCGGGATGCGAGCGCCGCGTAGGACTGCTCGGGCACGCCCTCGACCGGCGTCAGCTCCTCGACGGCGATCGCCTGGCCGAGCGGGATCTCGCGCGTGCGGCAGGGGGCGTCGCGCGCTTCGCGCTCGACGAGCCGGTCGACCGTCATCTTCGCCATGCGCCGCCAGGTCGTCAGCTTGCCGCCGGTGATCGTGATCATGCCCGACGACGTCTCATACAGCTCGGCCTTGCGCGAGATGTCGACGGACTTCTTCGGATCGCCGGTGGAGATCAGCGGGCGCACGCCCGCGAAGGCGCCCGTCAGGTCGTCGGCCCCGAGCGAGGAGCCGAAGAACTCGTTGACCGCCGCGAGCAGGTAGTCGACGTCCTCGGCGGACGGCTCGACGTGCTCGAGCGATCCCTCGTAGTCGTTGTCGGTCGTGCCGACGAGCGTGTGCCCGAGCCACGGCAGCGCGAAGATCGAGCGCCCGGACCCCGCCGGCACGATCGCCCCGCCGACCAGCGGCAGGTCGGCGTGGCTCAACGTGATGTGCGTGCCTCGGCTGGGGCGGATACGCGGCAGCTCGGCCTCGTCGTGCAGCTCGCGCGGGCGCAGCTCGTCGGCCCACACACCGGTCGCGTTGACGACGTTGGCGGCGTGCACCTCGAACTGCTCGCCGCTCTCGCAGTCGCGCGCCTGCACCCCGTGCGCCTGCCCGTCGCGCTCCAGCAGCCCGGTCACGTCGACGCGATTGGCGCAGACCGCGCCGAAGCGCTCGGCCTCGCCGAGCACGGTCAGCACCAGGCGCACATCGTCGGTCTGACAGTCGTAGAAGAGATAGCCACTCGTCGGCTCGCGCGCCGACAGCGCCGGGAGCAGCTCGAGCACTTCCTCGCCGGAGATCACGCGGTGGCGCGCGGGGCTCCACGACTCGCCACCCTCTGGCGCCGGCGCCGCCGGCGCCAGCTCGGCCGCGGACTCGCGCTCGGCGGCGCGCGCGCGCCGTCCCCGGCGCGAGCGCAGCCGCCCGCTGGCGTCGCGCCGGTCGGCGACCGACATCACGTCGTACAGGTTCAGCCCGACGCCGACCAGCCGGTCGGGGTGCGCGCCCTCGAACGCCGCCACGACGAGCGGCAACGGGCGCACGAGGTGCGGCGCCAGCGCGACGAGCAGCTGTCGCTCGACGAGCGCCTCGCGGACCAGGCCAAGGTCGAAGTTCTGCAGGTAGCGAAGGCCGCCGTGGACGAGCTTGCTCGAACGGCTCGACGTGCCGGCGGCGTAGTCGGCGCGCTCCAGCAGCGCGACGCTGTAGCCGCGCGAGGCGGCATCCAGCGCGACGCCCGCGCCGGTGATGCCGCCGCCGACGACGACCACGTCGAACTCCTCCTCGGTCAGCGCCGCGAGAGCCTGGCTGCGCTCGATCACGCGCGCAGTCTCGCAGAGCGCGCGCGTGAGCCGCCTGGCACAGGCGCACCGGGCGCGCTCGCGACGGGAGGCGAGCGCTCAGATGCCGTCGAGCTCGGAGGTGATCTCCGAGACCGCGGACTTGGCGTCGCCGAACAGCATCGCCGTCTTGGGGTCGTAGTACAGCTCGTTTTCGATGCCCGCGAAGCCCGGGTTCATCGAGCGCTTGATGACGATCACCGACTGGCTGTCGTTGACTTCGAGGATCGGCATGCCGTAGATCGGCGAGGAGGGGGTGTTCTTGGCCGCCGGGTTGGTCACGTCGTTGGCGCCGATCACCAGCGACACGTCGGTGCGCTGGAACTCGGGGTTGGCGTCCTCCATCTCCTTGAGCTGGTCGTACGGCACGTCGGCCTCGGCCAGCAGCACGTTCATATGCCCCGGCATGCGCCCGGCGACCGGGTGGATCGCGTAAGAGACCTCGACGCCGCGTTTCTCCAGCTCCTTGGTCAGCTCGCGCACAGCGTGCTGAGCCTGCGCCACTGCCATTCCGTAGCCGGGCACGATCACCACGCGGCTGGCGTAGGCGAGCTGGATAGCCGCGTCGGCGGCGCTCGTCGATTTCACCGTGCCTGCATGCTCGCCCGCGCCTTCTGCCCCCTCCACCGCGCCACCGCCGCCGAAGCCGCCGGCGACGATCGCCGGGATCGAGCGGTTCATCGCGGTCGCCATAAGGTTCGTGAGGATCGTTCCCGATGCGCCGACGATCATCCCGGCGACGATCAGCGCGGTGTTGTCCAGCGCGATCCCCGTGGCCGCCGCCGACAGCCCGGTGAAGGCGTTGAGCAGCGAGATCACGACGGGCATGTCGGCGCCGCCGATCGGCAGCACGACGGCGTTGCCGAGCAGCGCCGAGCAGACCAGCAGGCCGATGAAGATCGCCTCCGAGTGCGAGCCGGCGGCGATGTCCACGCCCGCGGCGACGGCGAGGATCAGCAGCACGAGGTTGACGATCTGCTGGGCCGAGCCGAGGCTGATCGGCCGGCCGGGGATGATTTCCTGGAGCTTGCCGAAGGCGATGTTCGAGCCCCAGAAGGAGACCGAGCCGACAATCGCCGCGAACAGCGAGAAGACCGCGATGTACGTCGCGACGCCGTCGAAGCCGTTGGTGAGGCGGAACTCCGACCAGGAGATCAGGAACACCGCGCCGCCGCCGACGCCGTTGAACAGCGCGACCATCTGCGGCATCGCCGTCATCTTCACCTGGCGCGCCGCGGGAACGCCCACGGCCGTGCCGAGCGCGACGCCGAGCACGATCAGCCCCCAGTTGCCCTCGCCCTCGTTGAGCAGCGTGGCGATCACGGCGATCGTCATGCCGACCGCGGCGGTGCGGTTGCCGCGCACGGCGGTCGTCGGTCCGGACAGGCCGCGCAAGCCCTGGATGAACAGCGCGAAGGCGACGATGTACAGGACGTCGAGGAAGTTCTGGTTCTGCAGGAACGAGCTGGCGAGGATCATGCCCCGCCCCCGTCGCCGCCCTGGCCGGCGTCGCCGTCCTTCGGCGGCTTGGGCTTGGACTTGAACATCTCCAGCATGCGGTCGGTGACGAGGAAGCCGCCGACGACGTTGATCGTGCCGAAGGCGATCGCGATCACGAGGATGATCTTGTTGAACGTCCCGTTGCCCGAGGCGCCGACGATCAGCAGGCCACCGAGCAGCACGATCCCGTGGATCGCGTTGGTGCCCGACATCAGCGGCGTGTGCAGCGTGTTGGGCACCTTGGAGATCACGACGAAGCCGATGAAGCCGGCGAGCACGAGGATCGCCAGATTGGTCGTGAGCGTGCTGGCGAGGATCATGCGGGGCCTCCAGCGGCCGGCGCGCCGGCCTTCTCGACGGCCGCCTTGGCGCCCGCGTTGACGATCTCACCGTCGCGCACGATGCACGCGCCGGCGACCACCTCGTCCTCGAAGTCCAGCGCGAGGCTGCCGTCCTCGCCGATCAGCAGCTCCAGCAGCGCGAGCACGTTGCGCGCGAACAGCTGCGAGGAGTGCTCGGGCATGCTCGCCGGCAGGTTCAGCGGCGAGGCGATCTTCACGTCGTGGCGCACGACCGTCTGCCCAGGCTCGGTCAGCTCGCAGTTGCCGCCCGTTTCGCCGGCCAGGTCGACGATCACAGAGCCGGGCTTCATGCCCGCGACGGCCTCGGCGGTGACCAGCCGCGGGGCCGGGCGCCCGGGCACCAGCGCCGTCGTGATGACCACGTCAAAGCCCTTGATCGCGTCTGTCAGCGCCTGCTGCTGGCGCGCGCGCTCCTCGTCGGTCAGCTCGCGTGCGTAGCCGCCCTCGCCGCTGGCCTCCAGACCGAGGTCCAGCCACATCGCGCCGAGCGACTGCACCTGCTCGGCCACCTCCGGGCGCACGTCGTAGCCGGTCGTGCGCGCGCCTAGGCGCTTGGCCGTGGCCAGCGCCTGCAGCCCGGCGACGCCGACGCCCAGCACGAGCACCTTCGCCGGCGGGATCGTGCCCGCGGCGGTCATCAGCATCGGGTAGAAGCGGCCCATCTCCTCGGCGCCCAGCAGCGCGGCCTTGTAGCCGGCGACGTTGGCCTGCGAGGACAGCGCGTCCATCGACTGCGCGCGCGAGATGCGCGGGATCGCCTCCATCGCAAAGGCCGTCGCGCCGGCGTCCGACAGCGCGCGCGTGGTCTGCGGGCTGGACAGCGGCGCGAGGAAGCCGATCAGGACCGACGAGGCGCCCAGCGAGCGGATCTGCTCGGGGTCGGGCGGCGCGATCGTCAGCACCACGTCGCAGCTCCAGATCGCCGCCGCGTCGCCGGTCAGCTCGGCGCCGGCCTCGGCGAAGGCCTCGTCGGGCACGAGCGCGTCGTCGCCCGCGCCGTTCTGGACGGAGATGTCAAGGCCCTTGGCCTTGAGCTTGCTGACGACCTCCGGCACGAGCGCAACCCGATGCTCGCCCGCCGCGGTCTCCTTCGGAACACCGATGCGCATGGACGGGCGGGAACGTATCCGATAGCGACGACGCGAGGCGGTCAGGTGGCGGATCGCCACGGCGCGCGACAGGGGCCGCGCCTATCATCAGGGCAGCGGCGCCCGCCGCCCTTGCGCAGCCATGACCGTCAACCTCACACGCATCTACACCAAGCTCGGCGACGGCGGCGAGACCCACCTCGGCGACATGAGCCGTGTCTCCAAGCTGCATCCGCGCGTGGAGGCATACGGCACGATCGACGAGCTCAACGCGACGATCGGCGTGGCGCTGCTGGCACCGGGCCTTCCCGAGCGCTTCGCGCAATGGCTGGCGCGCGTGCAGAACGACCTGCTCGACGTCGGCGCCGACCTGTCGGTTCCCGCGCCCGAGCGCGGCGCGGGCGACTCGGCTCGCGAGCGCCTGCGCGTGGGAGCCGAGTACACCGAGTGGCTGGAGCAGGCCTGCGACGAGGTCAACGCGACGCTCGCGCCGCTGCGCTCGTTCGTGATCCCCGGCGGCACCCCTGCGGCGGCGCAGCTGCACGTCTGCCGCACCGTGTGCCGCCGCGCCGAGCGCCGCGCGATCGCCGTCGGCGAGCAGGGCAACGCCGAGGTCGTGCGCTACCTCAACCGCCTGTCGGACCTGCTGTTCATCCTCAGCCGCGCGGTCAACAACGAGCCCGGCGACGGCGAGCGCGCCGAGCCGCTGTGGCAGCCGGGCGCCCACGGCGCCGGCACCGAGGACAAGAGCTCCTAGGCAGCGGCCGCGCGCTCGGCGCGCGCTGCGCGCCGGTGCGAAGGCCAGCGCTTCTCGCTGGCGCGCACGCCGGCGACGGCGAGCGAGACCCACAGCAGCGACAGCAGCCAGCCGCCGAGCACGTCGCTGGGCATGTGCCAGGCGCGGATCAGCAGCGCGGCGCCGACGGCGAGCATGAAGGCGACGGCGAGCGCCGCGACGAACGGGCGCAGGCGCGGGGCGGCGACGAGCACGGCGCTCATCGCGAGCACGCCGGCGGCCGTCGAGTGCCCGCTGGGATAGGAGGACGCGCCGATGCGCGTGAAGCCGACCTGCACGTGCGGGTGGGCGAGCAGCGGCTTGAGCAACTCGGCGCTGAGCGGCCCGAGCGCCATGATCAGCGCGACGGCGAGTGCCACGCGCGGGCGCTCGCGCGAGATCGCGACGAGCACGAAGCCGACGCCGCAGACGGTGAACAGCAGCGGGTTGAGCAGGTGCGGCAGCACTTCGGCGACCGAGTTGATCGTCGCGTGGCGATTGAGCGCGAGGAAGTGGCCGAGCACGACGCCGTCTCTGGCGTGCACCGCGGGGACGAGCTCGGCGACCACCCACACGAGCGCGAGCGCGATCAGGCAGAAGCCAGCGAGCGCGAGCGGCGCGGCGGGGCCGGGGCGGCCGCGCTCGCCCGAGCGGCTGCCGATCAGCGTGCGCGGCAGCGCGGCGGTGCCTGAGGTGTATCCGGACATCTCAGATAAAGACTACGACCGGCTCTAAAGCGCGCCTGAAGCCGCTCAGCCGACGGGGAAGGTCTTGCCGGCGAGCGCGATCAGCGCCTGCGCGGTGACCCACACGGGCGTCTGGGCGCTGGTGCGCGAGTAGCGCACGCTGCCGTCCGGGGCGATCAGGCTTTGCAGATAGCCCAGCGGCGAGCGGCTGCCGTTGCGACGGACGCTGCCGGGCGGCCGGCCGGCGGCGATCAGGCCCTGCACCGCCCAGGCGGTCGACTGCGCGTTGGATTCGCCGCCGTACTGCTGGGGAAAGCCGCCGTCGGGGCTCTGCGAGCGCACGAGATAGCCGGCGGCCAGGCCGAGCACGCGGCGGTTGCTCGCGCCCGCGTCGGCGAGCGCCTGCAGCGCCGCACCGGTGTCGTCGACGTCGCTGCGCGATCCGCGCGCGCCGAAGCCGAAGCCGCCGTCGCCGTTCTGCTGGCGCTCGATCCAGCCGGCCGCTTCGCGGATCGCCCCGTAGCGCGGCGAGTGCCCGGCGGCGCGCAGCGCGAACACGGCGAACGCCGTCAGGTTGACCTGGCGCGCGAACGAGTCGTCGGACAGGCGCGCGCGCAGCACTTCGGCGACGAGGTTGCGACCGGCGAACGAGTAGGGCGACGCGCCGCAGGCGCGCGCGGCGAGAATCGTGCGCTCGGCGTCGCCGACGCCCGACAGCGTCGCCACTTCGCCGCGCAGCGAGTCGAGCACCGAGCGGCCGCCGTGGCGCACGCTCGCCGGGTTGCGCCCGGCCGCGGCGAAGCCCATCGCCGACCACGCGGTGTACAGCTCGCTGCTGTGCTGGCCGCTCACGGCGCCGAAGCCGCCGTCGGCGTTCTGCGAGGACACCAGGAAGGACACCTGGCGGGTCAGCGAGGCCGCCGATGCGCCCCGCGGCGCGCCGAGCGAGACGGCGAGCACGAGCGCGACGGCCACCGCGGCGAGCGGACCGGACGTGCCGAGCGAGCGCAACCCGCCGGAGGACGGGCCGAGTGGCGGCGGCGCGGCGGGCCGCGCGGGCGCTTCGGCGGGCTCCCAGCTCACGTCCATACGGGCACGCATGCGCGCCAGCAGCCGCGCAAGCTCGGGGCCGAAGGCGAGGCCGAACAGCAGGCTGGCGAAGGTGTCGGTGAGGTCGAACGGCAGGCCCGTGCCGGCGATCGCGAGGAACGCGGCGGGCGTATGGCTGGCGCCGAGCGTCCACTGGTAGACGTTCATCACCTCCTTGGCGCCGAACGCCGCCAGCGCGCAGGCGAGCGCGAGCTGCACGCGGCCCAGGCGCCGGGAGCTGAGCGCTCCCAGCCCCGCGCCGGCCAGTCCGACTAGACCCCACGCGGCCATCTGCCACGGCGTGTACGGGCCCTGCCCGAGCACGAAGTTCGACGCGAGCATGCCGATCGCGCCGACGCTGAAGCCGGGCAGCGGTCCCAGCGAGTAGCCGACGACGAGCGTCAGCGCGGTGATCGGCTTGACGTCGGGCAGCGCGACGAACGCGTCGCGCCCGAGCGCGGCGACGGCGGCGAGCGTGCCGACGACGGCGACCATGCGCGCCGAGGGGCGCCCGCGCTCGTAGGCCAGCCAGCCGAGTGCGAGCACCACGCCGACGATCAAGAAGGAGGCCAGCGGCCAGCTCACAACGCGACCTCCACTGCCACGGAGTGGCGCAGCAGCTCGGCGCCTTCCTCGGGCAGCAGCGCGCCGCCGGCGCCGCCGAGGATGCGCGCCGTCTCGGTGGCGAAGTACCACCCGCCGGCCAGCAGCTCGCGCGTGGGCCCGTCGGCGATCACGCGCCCGTCGGCGAGCAGCACCGCGCGGTCGGCGCACGCGGCGGCGAACTCGGGGTCGTGCGTGGCGACGATCACCGCCTGCCCCTCCCCCGCGCGCCTGCGCAGCTCGGCGGCGAGGTCGGCCTTGGCCTGGCGGTCCATGCCGCGCGTCGGCTCGTCCAGCGCGAGCACCGCCGCGGGTGCGCCGGGCGTCTCGCCGCCTGCGGCGGCTGTTTCGGCGCCGGGCGCGAACGCCGGCCCGGCGTCGGTGACGATCGCCAGCGCCAAACGCTGGCGCTCGCCGCCGGACAGGTCGCGCGGGTGGCGCGCGGCCATCGCCGTCAGCCCGACGGCAGCGAGCGCCGCCGCGGAGGCCTCCTCGTCGACGCGCTCGTGGATGAAGTAGTCGCCCGGGTTCTGCAGCAGCAGCGCGACACGCCCGGCGCGCTGGACGCTCCCGCGTGTCGGCGCCAGCAACCCGGCGGCGTGGCGCAGCAGCGTGGACTTGCCGGCGCCGTTGCGACCCATCAGCGCGACCGCCTCGCCGGGCGCCACGCTGAGCTCGACGCCGCGCAGGATCGCCGGGCCGTCGCGCAGCTCGTGCCACACGCCGTGCAGCGCCAGCGCGGCCAGCTTGCGCGCGTGGCGCGCGCTCCTGCGACGCGCAAGCACGCCCGCGCGGGGGGCCTGCGCGCCGTGCTCGGGCCCTGCGCCGGGTGCGGCGGCGGCGTCGGCGTCGGGCAGCAGGTCGAGGTTGCGCAGCGCCGCGCGCGCCTGCTTGACGCCGACCGGCGCGGGGTGCAGGTCGCTGAGCGCGAACAGCTTGGCGGCCGGCGTCTGCAAAGTCGGCGCGTGGGCGCTGGCCCACTGCATGAACGCGGTGGGGTCGCCATCGCAGGCGACGCGTCCCTGCGCCAGCGCGATCACGCGATCGGCGGCCGTGAGGCAGCGCTCGAGGCGATGCTCGGCCAGCACGACGGTCGTCTCCCACTCCTGGTTGAGCCGGCGCAGCAGGCCGATCAACTCGTCGCCGGCCACCGGGTCCAGCTGCGAGGTCGGCTCGTCGAGCAGCACGATCTGCGGGCGGCCGGTGAGCGCGGCGCCGAGCGCCACGCGCTGCTTCTCGCCGCCGGACAGCTCGTGCGTGGCGCGGTCCAGCAGCGCGTCGATGCCGAGCGCCAGCGCGACCTCCTCGACGCCGCGCGCGACGGCCATCGCGCTCTCGCCGCGGGTTTCCAGCGCCAGCGACAGCTCCGCGCGCACGGAGCTGGTCACGAGCTGCGTCTCGGGGTCCTGGAACAGCGCGCCGGCGAACGCGCCCAGGCGCGCGGGGCCGTGCTCGCGCGTGTCCAGTCCGGCGAGCGTCACGCGCCCGGCGAAGCTGCCGCCGTGGAAGTGCGGCACGAGGCCGGACGCCGCGCGCAGCAGCGAGGACTTGCCGCTGCCGGACAGCCCGGCGAGCAGGCAGAATTCGCCCGGCGCGATCTGCAGCGTGACGTCGCGCAGCGCGGGTCGCTCGACACCCGGATAGCGGTAGGTGACGCCCTGGAAGCTGAGCACCGCTGCGCTCACGCGTCGATCCCCCGGCGATCGCAGAAGGGCAGCAGCGCGGCGGCGAGCAGTGCGGCCGACAGCGCGAACACGCCCGCGCCGAGCCGCATCTCGATCAGCGGATAGGAGGAGAACGAGGCGACGCCCGTCAGGCGCCCGGCGATCGCCAGCGCGAGGATCGCCGGCGCCGACGCCGCGAAGGCGAGGTCGTGGCGCGAGAACGCGCGGCGTGTCGCGGCGCGCCGCCCGCGAGCCGCCTGGCGTGCCGTGGCGAAACCGCGCACCTCGAGCGTCGCCGCGACGTCCATCGCGCGGTCCAGCGAGCCGGCGACGACGGCGCTGAGCAGCGCCACACGCCCGCGCGCTCCCGAGGCCGCGCCGCGGGGGCGCGTTCGCTGGGCCTCGGCCAGGCGCTGGGAGTCGGCGGCGAGCACGGGGATCATGCGCGTAGCGAGCGTCATCGTCAGCGCCGAGCGAAACGACAGGCGGCGGAACATGCGCAGCAGCTCGTCGGGGTCGACCGCCAGCCCGGCGAGCCCGGTGACAAGGATCAGCAGCGTGACCTTCAGCGCGATCACGCCGCCGTAGGCGGCCGCCTCGACGGTCAGATCGCCCTGGCCGAACGGCCCGAGATCGCCGAGGCGCGCGAACACCGTCAGGCCCTGGCGGCTGACGAGCACGTTGATCAGCACGATCGGCAGCGCGACGATCGTCGCCGTGCGCAGCGAGCGCGCCAGGCGCGGCCCGACGCCCGCCCCCCAGCCGGCGCCGAGCACGGCGAGCAGGAGCGCGAGCAGGCAGACCGGGTGGTAGAGGATCAGCGTCGCCGCCGTCAGCGAGGCGGCCCAGGCCGCGCCGATGCTCGCGCGCGTGGCGTGCAGCGGGCTGGCGATGCGCCGGTAGAACAGCAGCGTCGTGCCGATCACGCGGTCACGCCCCCGGCCGCGGCAGCGCCAGCGGCCCGCTCGCGCCGACCGCCACGGCGAAGCGGTTCTTCAGCGTGGCGACGTCGAAGGCGCCGGCCGCGCGATCGACGCCCGCCGTGTCGGTGCCGGTGACCGCCCACACGGGCGCGTCTTCGCCGGTGCGCGTGGCGGCGATCAGCCCTCCCCCGGCGGAGAGCGTCTGCGCGGGGCGCGCGGCTTCGTCGAGTAGCGTGAGCGCGGTGCCCGAGGCGGAGAAGCGCGCGTAGACGCCGCTGGCCTGCGGGCCGGAGCGCAGTTCGCGTACATCCGACACGCCGGCGATCTGCCGCCACGTGCCGACGGCGACACGCAGCGTCTTGGCCGCGCCCGCGCCCGCGCCGAGCGCGGCGACGGCCGCGGGCACGTGCTGAGCGCGCAGGCGCGCGACGACCTTGCGGCAGGCCGAGCCGCCGACGCTCGCGCATTCCACGCGCACGGGCAGGCGCTTACCGGCGATGCCGTTGAGAAACGGCTGGGGAAACGAGCCGACGACCGCGGGGATGTCGTCGGTGGCGCTCCAGTCGTGCCGGTCCCACCAGATGTGATCTCCCGGATGCACGTTCGTCGACGCGGCGCCCCTGGACGCCTCGATGCCGTTGACGTAATAGAACCAGTCGACCGGCCGGCCGTGCTGCTGACCTCCGGCGAGACCGTCGATGCTCTGCACGAAGCCGCCGCCGTAGCGCGTGGCGACGGTCGCGTTGCGCGTGAGCAGGCTCATCGCGGTCTCCTGGCCGTGCGCCTGCGGCGCGCCCCACGAGCGCAGGACCTGCACGCCGAAGTCGCGCGTGACGACCAGGCCGACCGCGGTCGGCGCGTTGCCCGCGCCGAGCCCGCAGCCGCTCGCGACGAGCGCGACCGCCAGCGCAGAGCACAGCGCCGCGGCCGCTGAGCGCACGCGCGCGGCAGGACCACGCCACGGCCCTGCCTCGCGCGCACGGCGGCGCGGTCTCATCGCGCGGCGCCCGCGAATCGCTCAGCGGACATAGAACACGACCCTGGAGGTGCCGCGCGCGAGGCTCGTGCGGTTGCCCGCAGCGTCGCTCGCCTGGATGTCGAGCACGTAGCGCCCGCGCGCCAGCGCGCCCGGCAGCAGGTAGGAGAAGCTCGGCGCCGAGGACACCTTGAAGAACGCACCGCTGCCGCAGTGCGCGCGCACGAAGCGCTCACGTGTGCCGTCGTAGGCCGAGCAGTGCCCGTGGTAGGAGCGGCGCAGGCGCAGGCTGACCGACGCGACCTGCGTGTGCGCGAGCGTCGTGCCGCGCAGAAGACGCGGAGCGTTGGCAGGCGCGTAGCTGTGCCCGTCGAGGATGTCGCTGAGCTTGGCGACGACCGCGAACGGGCCTTTGTAGGCGGCGGCCGCGCTGGTCGACCCGAGCACCCCGGAGGAGCCGGCGGCGCCCGCGGCGCTCGTGCCGCAGTTGCCGTCGTTGCCCCTGTGTACGCACACGGTCGTCTCGCTGCGCACGGAGGCCGGCGCGCTGACCTGCAGCTGCACGTTGCCGGTCTGCGACAGCGCGAGCGTCGCGTGCCCGGCGGCGTCGGTCGTTGCGCTGGCGCCGCCGCCGCTGACCGTCGCGCCGGCAGCCGGCGAGGGTGCGCCGGTGGCGTTGGCGTAGGAGGTCACCGTTACGTCGATCGGCGAGCCGGCTTCGGCGACGGGCGGCGCGGCGATGCCCAGCGGGTTGGGCGACGGCGGGCAGGCGCCCGTTTCGCTGAAGCAGTCGGGGAACAGCAGCACGCTGTCGCCTGGTGTGAGCTCGACTTCGCACAGGCCCTGCGTCGAGGGCACGTTGTTCAGCCAGAAGACCCAGAAGAAGTTGGCCGCCGCTTCGGGTTCGAACTGGTGGCTCTCGCCGAGGATCGTTTCGGCCGAGTAGCCCAGCCCGTTGAACCAAGCGCCGCTCCAGTTGCCGGAGGTCGCCTGCTCGAGCGCGCCGGCAGCGCTCGTGCCGGTGCACGTGTGCGCGGAGTTGCCGTCCTTCTCGACCGCAGCGGTGGTCGTCGTCACGCCCGTCGGCGCGAGCAGCGTCTTTTCCACCCCCTCGATGTGAACGGTGACTGTTGCGGGAGCGGCGGCGTGCGCCGCCGAGACGAGCGCGAGCAGCAGCAGACATGCGAGGAGCACTGCCTTGGGCATGGGACGAGATGAGAACATGGAGCCAACCCCTTTCCACGAGGGCTTGTGGGCTTCGGCCGGAGGCAGGTCTCCTGGCTCCCGGGCCTACCTCTCCGGGCCTTCCCGCTCCGCGTGGCGGATCGGTGGCTGCGCGCAGTGCGCGCTCCGGCTGGCACCCCCGGTCACAGTGGCGGGTCCGCGTCGGATTCGCACCGACTTCCCTTCACCACCGGCCGTTGAACGCCCCGCATGCTACTCGACGCCGGGCCGCGCCGATGGTAGGGTCGGCGCCATGCGCGGGGGTGCATATCGGAAAGGCGGGCGCGGCGGCCGCGATCGCGGTGGTCGCCGCGCCGTGCGGGCGGGCGCGCTCGCCGCGGCAGCCGTGGCGACAGCAGCCCTCTGCTCGGTGCCGGCGCAGGCGCTGACGGTGGGCGGGTGCAAAGTGAAACCGCACGCCAACTGCGCGCACAAGCAGCTGATCCAGGCGAAACTCAACGGCGCGAACCTGAGCGGCGCGAACGTCAGCGCGAGCGTGTTCATCCAGGCTTCGCTCAAGCGCGCCGACCTGCAGGGCGCGAACGCGCGCGGCGCGAACTTCGGTCAGACGCACCTCGAGCGCGCGAACCTCAGCAAAGCCAACCTCAGCGGCACGCGACTGGTGCAGACCTACCTGCAGGGCGCCAACCTGAAGGGCGCCAACCTGAGCAAAACCGACTTCACGCAGGCCTACCTGGAAGGCGCGAACCTCGAAGGCGACGACCTGACGACGGCCGACCTCACGCAGGTCGAAACGAAGAACACGAACTTCCGCAAGGCCAACCTGTCGGGGTTGGAACTGTATGGCAACTATCCGGGCACGAGCTTCGCAGGCGCCAACCTGAGCGGCGCAACGCTCGTCGGCAACTTCCAGAACGACAGCTTCGCGGGCGCGAACCTCAGCGGCGTCAAATACTGCAACGCGACGATCGAAGGCGTGCTGCACAACGAAGCCGGCGGCTGCCCCGCCGGGCTGATCCAGTAGCGACGCCGCGCGGCTCGCGCGCGATCGCTCAAGCGCCCTCGACGGCGTCCTTCAGTCGCGCCAGGCGCCCGTCCCACGCGGCCTGCGTCTCGGCCAGCCACGCCGAGGCCGGGTGCAGCGCGCGATCGCGCAGGCGGTAGCGGACCTCGCGCCCGCGCGCGGGCGCGCGCTCGACGAGACCGGCGTGGTCGAGCGTGGCGAGGTGCTTGGCGACGGCCTGGCGCGTGATCGGCAGCGCGGAGGTGAGCGCCGGCACGGTCGTCGTGCCGTCGCGCAGCAGCGCCTGCACCATCAGCCGGCGGGTCGGGTCGGCGAGCGCGGCGAACACCGGGCCGACTTCGTCGCTCAAGCGTGCGCCCCCTGCAAGCTCATCGACAGCGCGGCGATCGGGAACGCCGGCTCTGACTCGGTGACGACGACGCGCGCACCGGTCGGCGACGCGACGACGAGGAACTCGACACGCGTGGCGGGCTCGTCCTCGCCGACCCACCACCACACGAGGCGGTGCGGCGATTCGACGACCTCGACGTGCACGTCGCGCTGCGGCTCGTCCAGCCAGCGCTCGCGCCCCTGCTCGGTGACGAGCGCCTCCCAGACCTCCTCGGGCGACGCCTCGATGTCGACCTCTCTGCGAACCGGCATATCCGCCTCCTTGACAACCATTTGGTTGCTATCGTCGTGACAACCATCCAGTTGTCGAAAGGATAGCCCACCATGCCACTGATCCCGATGGTCGTCGAGCAGAGCGCGCGAGGCGAGCGCTCGTTCGACATCTACTCTCGCCTGCTCAACGAGCGCATCGTGTTCATCGGCACGCCCGTTGACGACCAGGTCGCCAACCTCGTCGTCGCGCAGCTCTTGCACCTGGAGTCCGAGGATGCCGAGAAGGACGTGTCGCTGTACGTCAACTCGCCCGGCGGCGGCGTGTACTCGGGCCTCGCGATCTACGACACGATGCAGTTCATCAAGCCCGACGTGCAGACGATCTGCTTCGGCGTGGCGATGAGCATGGGCTCGCTGCTGCTCGCCGGCGGCGCGCCGGGCAAGCGCATGGCGCTGCCGAACAGCCGCATCCTCATCCACCAGCCGTCCGGCGGCTTCGAGGGGCAGGCGGCGGACATCGAGATCCACGCGCGCGAGACGCTGGCGCTGCGCGGGCACATCGACGAGATCTACGCCCAGCACACCGGCCAGCCGCTCGAGCGCGTGCACGACGACATGGACCGCGACCGCTACTTCACAGCCGAGCAGGCGCGCGAGTACGGCCTGATCGACCGCGTCATCTCATCGCACGAGCTGACGCGCGTGCCGACGGGCTTCGGCGCCGCCGCGGCCGGCGGTGACGCCTAGTCGCAAACCGCGCGCGGTGCAGGCTCCACTACGCGAATCGGCGCAACTGCGCTTGTAGCCCCAAAATATTTATAGATCGGATTTAAGGTCGGCGAGCTGGGCGCGCCCGGCGTCGTCCAGTGCCTGTGCGCTGACGATCAGCCGCCGCGCGGCATCGAGGTCGTCCGAGCGCCCGAACGTGAGCGCAGCCTTGAGCACGCCGTCCTTGAGGTACCAGTTGGTGAATTCGCCGTCGGCGAGCGAGCCGCGCACGATCTCCTCGTCCCAGTCGTAGGCCGGGCCGACGTACTCCAGTTCGCCCCAGTCGCCGAGCACGGAGTAGAAGTACGGCACCGTCGTGTGCGCGACGTCTTGGCCGAGCATGTTCAGCGCAGCCGTCTTGCCGTGGTTGAAGGCGACGTCCCAGTGCTCGATGCGCACGTGCGCGCCGCCGTGCACGGGCGACTCGTATTCGCAGATGTCGCCGGCGGCGAACACGCCCGGCGCCGAGCTCTCAAGACGCGAGTCGCACGTGACGCCGCTGCGCTCGCCGATGACCAGGCCCGCGCGCTGGGCGAGTTGAACGTCCGGCGTCACGCCTGCGCCGATCACCACGGCGTCGGCCGGCAGCTCCAAGCCGTTGCGCGTGACGACCTTCGACACCGACTCCTCCCCCTCGAAGCGCTCAAGCTCGTCCTCGCCGTGGATCACGACGCCGTGCGATTCCAACAGCTCCTGCACGAACGCGCCGACCTGCGCGCCGAAGCCGCGTTCGAGCGTGTGCTGCTCCTGCATGACGATCGTGCACTGCTTGCCGAGCATCGTCAGCGATGCCGCCACCTCGCAGCCGATGTAGCTGCCGCCGATCAGCACGACGTTCTGCGCGTCGGCCACGCCCGCGCGAATCGCGTCGGCGTTGCCGAGCGTGCGCAGGTAGTGGATCTGCTCCAGGTGGCAGCCGTCGACGTTCAGCCGGCGCACGTTCGCGCCCGTCGCGATCAGCGCCTTGCCGAACTCGATCTCCTGCTTGTCCGACAGCTTCGCCGTGCGCGCCGCCACGTCCAGCGCCGTCACGCTCGTGCGCTTGAGCAGCTCGATCTTCTGCTCGCTCCACCACTCGTCCGGGCGAAAGAACGCCTTGGCGCGCTCCTCCTCGCCGCGCAGGTACCACTTCGAGCAGTCCGGGCGGTTGTACGGCGGGTCCGGCTCGCGGCCCACGAGCACGATCTCGCCGCCGGCGCCTTCCTCGCGCAGCCAGCGCGCGCAGTTGGCCGACGCGAGGCCGCCGCCGATCAGCAGGTAGTCGACCTTGCGGGCGGGCATGCGCGCAGCCTACAACCCCGGTGGGTGGCGGACCGACCAGTGCGCCCATGTGGGGATGTGGTCGAGCACGCGCCAGCGCGGGCCGTCTTCGGCCGAGTTCGGACCGGCGTCGGTGCCGTCGTGGCTCGTGTCGAGCCTGAGGCCGGCGATCGTCATGAAGGCATGGTCGGTGGGGCTCGTCGTGGAGTAGATCGTCACCCATCTCCCCGGCCCAGGCAGGCCCCAGTGGACGTAGTCCTGCGCGAGCGGGTTGTCGGTGAGGATTTCGGCGATCGGACGGACGCCCGAGCGATACAGTCGACGGCGGTGCACGCCGAGCAGCAGATCCCGCCGCGCGCGCGACACGACTGCGATCTCCTCAGCAGCGTCGAACGCGCGGCGGCCTCCTGCCGAGCGCAATTCGCCGCCTGATGCTCGTTTGTCGCCGCCACATCGGGTAGACACAGAGGCATGTCGCTCGCGACCGCGCTCACACCCCCCCTCCAATTCCACCGCGACGAAAGCCGGGCGACGCCAGCGCAGGCGCGCGAGGGGATCCGATGAGCGTCACCGAAACCCTGCACGCGATCGACAGCCGCCAGCAGCAGACGCGCGGAGTGCGCTTCGTCGCGGCCGTGTACAAGAAGTTCTCAGACGACCAGGCCGGCCAGCTGGCCGCACTGATCGCCTACTACGCGTTCGTGTCGATCTTCCCGCTGCTGCTCGTGTTCGTGACGGTCCTCGGCTTCGTGCTTCAGGGACATCCCAGCGATCAGGAAAAAATCGTGCACGGCACGCTCGGCCAGTTCCCTGTGCTCTCGGACTCGCTCAAACTGCACTCGCTCAAAGGCAGCGGCGTCGCGCTTGCAATCGGCGTCGTCGGCACGCTGCTGGCCGGCATGGGCGTCACGAGCGCCGCGCAGAATGCTTTCAACGGCATCTGGCACGTGCCGTACAAGGACCGGCCGAACTTCATCTTCTCGCGCCTGCGCAGCCTCAGCGTGCTGGCGATCCTCGGCACGCTCACGATCGTCTCGACAGCCGCCGCGGGCTTCGTCGGAGCGAGCTCACACGGGGCAGCTCGCCGTCGTCGCCGGCGTGCTCGTCGCGTTCGTCGTAAACGTCGCGCTGTTCATGACAGCCTTCAAACTGCTCACCGCCGTCGATGTGAACTGGCGCGACTACCTGCCCGGAGTGATCGTCGCGGCGATCCTCTGGCAACTGCTGCAGCACCTCGGCGGCTACTACGTCGACCACACGCTCAAGCACACCCAGCCTCTCTACGGCACGTTCGCCGTCGTGCTCGGACTGCTCGCCTGGCTCTACCTCGGCGCCCAGCTCGTCATCTTCGCCGCCGAGATCAACGTCGTGCGCGCGCGCAAGCTGTGGCCGCGCAGCTTCTTCTCCGAACCGCTGCTCGACGCCGACCGGCGCGCGCTCACCTCATCGGCCAAGGTCGAGGAGCGCATGGAGCCCGAGAACGTCGACGTGAGCTTCGAGGAGCCGGATGATGCGCGGCGTTAGTGGTCCTGCTTCGCGGACTCCGAAGCACCGGCGAACCGCGCGCGCAATCGGCCCAGTAGCGCGTCACGCGCACGCGTCAGGCGCGTGACGCGGCCAAGGTATTCCGCCGCGACGAGCGGAAACCCGCGCCCCTCCAGGCGCACGAAGCCCGGCGGCGCGGTCGCTGGAAAACCACGCGGAGGTGGCACTTTGGGCAGAGCGGGAGGGTCTTTTGGGAGCATGGGCAGAGCTTAACCGGTGAGGCTTATTGTCCACAAGATGATCTCGATCGCAAGGAGCAGGCAGCTGACGGTGAGCCACTCCCCGAGACGATCGAGCTGTCGGCCGTTGAGCTCCAGCTGGGGCTCCATCCAGGCACACATCGCGCGATAGCCGTCCTCATCGTCGAGCTCACGATCCTGGCCTCGTACTTCTGTGAGGAAGCCGCCGCGGAAAGACAAACCAAGGTCGCGGGGAACCAGAACCCAGATCGCGCTGCCGAAGCAAAGTGCGAAGGCGACGGTCGCGAGCACCCCCCGGTCGTCGAGTGGTTGCCCCTCAAGACGCGCGCCCAGAAAGGAACCGGCGATGGATGCGGCGCCGAGGACCGTGCCGGCGCAGTTCCTCAGCCCGGTTACGGATCGCTCTTGCTCGGCGACAGCTCCCAACGTCAGCTCGAAGCTCAGTCTCTCGATCGAATCTGCCATCGCCCCTTTCTACGGGTGCCTTGAGATGCAACGCTCGCGCGGCAACCTCGTTGGTCTTACAGGCAGGCGCATGCGCCTGCCTGCGCCGGGCCGCATGCGGCCCGGCGTTCCGAGCGGCGCATGCGCCGCTCGTCGCAGCCCCACATGTGGGCCTGCGGTCACGCCCGCATGCGGGCGTGACGTGAGGAGAGACTCTCATTTTTGGCTCCACCAAGCCATCTCCGCCCTCACCGCAAAGTACTTGCGCGCGCAACGACAGCGCGCTATACTAACTAAACTTTCGTAAGCTCATATGGAGCAATAACTTATGCCTTCACCCGCTGACAGTCCCCAGACAGAGCCTTTGCAGCCGAAGAAACTGCTGCGGCTGATCCCGCTCGACGACACCGTCGTGTTCCCGAACATGGGCATCACGCTCACGATCGACGTCGGCGACGACGAGCGCGTCATCCTCGTCCCGCGCCACGAGAACGAGTTCCTCGAGGTCGGCACGATCGCCGAGGTCACCGAGCAGATCCGCCTCCCCGGCGGCGGCCGCGCGGTAGCCATCTCCGGCGAGCATCGCGGCCTGATCGGCGCGGCGCAGACCGGCGCCGAAGGCGAGCTTCGCGTCGAGGTGGAGGAGCGTCCCGACGAGGTGCCCGTCGACAAGCGCACGCGCGAGCTGGAGCGTGAGTACCGCGCCGTCGTCGAGGAGATCCTCGAGCTGCGCGGCGACGACGGACGCATCGCCGCGTTTCTGCGCGCGATCGCCGAGCCCGGCGCGCTGGCCGACTCCGCCGGCTACTCGCCCAACCTGTCCTACGAGCAGAAGGTCGAGCTGCTGCGCACGCTCGACGTGACCGACCGCCTCGAGCTGGCAGTCAAGCTCCAGCGCGAGAGCCTCGCCGAGCTGCAGGTGCGCAAGCGCATCCGCGAGGACGTGCAGGACGGCGCCGAGAAGCAGCAGCGCGAGTACTTCCTGCGCAAGCAGATGGACTCCATCCGCAAGGAGCTCGGAGACGACGACGCCTCGGTCGCGGAGGAGTACCGCGCCAAGATCGAGGAGGCCGACATGCCCGAGGAGGTGTCCGAGCAAGCCCTGAAGGAGCTCGCACGCCTGGAGCGCATGGGCGAGCAGACGGGCGAGTCGAGCATGATTCGCACGTACCTGGACTGGCTGATCGCCGTGCCGTGGGGCAAGCGCTCCGACGAGCACCTCGACCCGGTCGCCGCGCGTGCGGTGCTCGATGCCGACCACGCCGGCTTGGAGGACGTCAAGGACCGCGTGACCGAGTACCTCGCCGTGCGCAAGCTGCGCGAGGACCGCGGCATCGAGGCCGACCCCAAGTCGGGGGCCATCCTCACGCTCATCGGCCCCCCGGGCACCGGCAAGACGTCCATCGGCGAGTCGATCGCCCGCGCCACCGGCCGCGAGTTCGTGCGCATGTCGCTCGGCGGCGTGCGCGACGAGGCCGAGATTCGCGGACACCGGCGCACGTACATCGGCGCACTGCCGGGCCGCCTCGTGCGCGCCCTGCGCGACGCCGGGACGATGAACCCCGTGATCCTGCTCGACGAGGTCGACAAGGTCGGCGCGGACTGGCGCGGAGACCCCTCCGCGGCCCTGCTCGAGGTCCTCGACCCCGCGCAGAACCACTCCTTCCGCGACCACTACCTAGACGTCGAGCTGGACCTCAGCCAGGTGATGTTCCTGGCCACGGCCAACGTCGCCGACACGATCCCCGGCCCGCTGCTCGACCGCATGGAGGTCATCCGCTTCGACGGCTACACCTCCGAAGAGAAGCTCGCCATCGCCAAGGGCTACCTGTGGCCGCGCCAGCGCGACCGCAACGGTCTGCGCGAGGACGAGGTCGAGATCTCAGACGACGTGCTGCGCACGATCATCGGCGAGTACACGCGCGAGGCCGGAGTGCGAAACCTCGAGCGCGAGCTCGGCACGGTGCTGCGTAAGACGGCGACCAAGATCGCCTCTGCGCAGGTTCTCGTGGACGAGGCCAAGCCCGATGCTGTCGCCGACGAGTCCAAGGACTCCCCGGCCAAGAGCAACGGCAAGGTTCCCGACGATGCCGTCAAGAAGCCGGCCAAGAAGGCCAAGTCGACCAAGAAGGCCAAGGCCGTGAAGATCGATGTGGAGACCGTGCGCGACGCGCTCGGCCGCCAGAAGGTCTTCCAGGAGTCGGCTGCGCGCACCGCGACGCCCGGCGTCGCCACCGGGCTCGCCGTCACCGGCGCCGGCGGAGACGTGCTGTTCGTCGAGGCGACCGCCATGAAGGGCGGCGGCTCAGGCGGCAACAGCCTCGTGCTCACCGGTCAGCTCGGTGACGTCATGAAGGAGTCGGCGCGCATCGCCCTCTCCTACGTGCGCGGGCACGCCGACGAGCTCGGCATCGACGAGAGCGCGTTCGAGAACCGCGAGTTCCACGTGCACGTCCCTGCGGGAGCGATCCCCAAGGACGGGCCGAGCGCCGGTGTCACGATGGTCACCGCCCTGGCCTCGCTGCTGTCCGGCCGCCCGGTCAAGCACACCGTCGGCATGACCGGCGAGGTCACGCTGCAAGGACGCGTGCTGCCGATCGGCGGCTTCAAGCAGAAGGCGCTCGCAGCAAACGCAGCCGGCCTGACCGACGTGATCCTGCCCGAGCGCAATCGCGGCGACCTGGACGAGATTCCCGAGGAGGTTCGCAACCAGATGAGCTTCCATCCCGTGATGACCGTCCAGGAGGTGCTCGACCGCGCACTGGAGCCGGCGCGCGATGTCGCGCACGCCTAACCGCTGTCAGCCCGTTCCAGCGGAGGTCCGACAGACGGCGGACCTCCTGGAGCGGCGCTGGCAGCTGTCGATCATCTATGCAGCGCTCACCGGCGCGCTTCGCTTCAACGAATTCGCCGAGGCCGTCGCCGGCATCTCCCCGCGCATGCTCTCCGAGCGCCTGCGCGACCTCGAGGCCGCCGGCCTGGTCGAGCGCACCGTGATCCCGTCGAGCCCTCCGACCGTCGAGTACCGCCTCACCGAGCGCGGCCGGCGGCTCGGCCCGATCATCGACGCGATGCGCGCCTACGCCGGCGAACCCGTCGGCTGAGGCTCAGGCACCGGCCGCTCGCCGGGCAGCTCCTGCCAGTCGATGTCCGAGCTCGCCCCCACGAGCTGACCGCCGGGACAGTTCTTCGCGTGGATCTCCTCGCGCTTGGGATTGCGGATTCCCGCCGCGCCCACCAGGCCGCCCAGCGCGACGAGCCCGGCGGCGATCGCCATGCCCAGGTGAAAGCTGTGCAGCGACGCGCCTTCGGCTGCGACCGTCACCGCGTGCGCCTGCGGCGCGGGCAGCGCGTGCACGCTCGGGCGGCCCAGCGGCAGACGCTTGGCCGCGGCGACCGCCGAGCGCGCAGCGCCGCCCAGCGCAGTCCCCGAAAGGCGGCTGTCCAGCGAGGAGGCAAACGACGTGGCGATCGCCGCGCCGACGGCCGCCGTGCCGAGCAGCCCCGCGACACGCGCGATCGCGTTGTTGACGCCCGAGGCGATGCCCGCCTCCTTCTCCGAACCGGCCAGCACCGCCGCCGTCAGCGGCGCAACGGTCATCGACAGCCCCAGCGAGAAGAGCAGCAGCGGCGGCAGCACTTCTGAGAGGTAGTCGGCTTTCACGCCGGTCATCTGAAACAGCAGCAGCCCGCCCGCGGCGAGGAGCGGGCCGGCGCCCATGAACAGGCGCGGGCCGAGGCGGTCGGCCAGCGCGCCGAAGCGCCGCGACAGCAGGAACATCGTGATCGTCGCCGGCAGCGTCGCCAGTCCGCTCTTCAGCGGCGAGTAGCCGCCGATCTGCTGCAGGAACAGCACGAGGAAGAAGAACACGATCGCCAGCCCCGCGTACATCGCGAACGTCTCGACGTTGCCCGCGGAGAAGTTGCGCCTGCGAAACAGAACCAGCGGCAACATCGGGTCCTTCGCGCGCGACTCGTAGGACATGAACGCCGCCAGCAGCAGCACGCCGGCGATCAGCGGGCCGAACACGGCGGGACTCGACCAGCCCAGGCGCGGCTGCTCGATCAGCGCGAACACCGGTCCGCCCAGGCCGAGCGCGCACAGCAGCGCACCCGGGTAGTCCACGTGACGGCCGTGGCGCTCGCGCGGCGCGCTCTGCGGGATCACCGACAGGATCAGCCACACGCACGCCGCCGCCAGCGGCACGTTGATCACGAAGATCCAGCGCCACGACGCGATCGCCAGCAGCTCGCCTCCCGCCAGCGGCCCGAGCACCCCCGCGATAGCCCCCCACGCCGTCCACGTGCCGATCGCGCCGCCGCGCTCGGACGCCGAGAACGTGTTTACGATCACCGCCAGCGAGCTCGGCACCAACAGCGCGCCGGCGACCCCCTGCAGCGCGCGCGCCGCGACCAGAAAGCCGATCGACGGCGAGACCGCGCACAACGCAGATGCGATACCGAACGCTCCCACACCAAGCGCGAACACATTGCGCTCGCCGTACAGGTCGCCGAGCGAGCCGCCCACGAGGATCAGCGATCCGAGCGTCAGCAGGTAGCCGTTGGCGACCCACTGCTGGGCCGCCAGGCCGCCGCCGAGCGCACGCTGGATCGTCGGTAGCGCGACATTGACGACCGTCCCATCCAGCAGCGCGATGCCAGAGCCGAGGATGCAGGCCGCCAGCGTAATTCGCTTGACCGTCGCATCGTCCCTAATCCCCATCGGCTCACCGTAGCCGCTCTCCGCAGGCGTGCGCACCGCGCGCTCGCGCGCGACAGCGGGTACGAGCTCGCCGCGACCGCTGCAACGTCCGTCCAGAAACACGCGCGATGCGTGCACGCGACGACCCAAAGCGGCATTCTGCACTGCCAGATGCGTTCACAGACTGGCAACCGGCGGGCCTCGCCGCGAGGGTACGGTGAGATCACATGGCCGACGACGAGCAACTGACCGTCAAGCGGACTCCCACCGGCTACTGGGTCGTGCAGAGCGGCGCCGAGCAGATCTCCGGCGCGGTCACGCGCCAGGCCGCCGAAGCCGAGCGCGAGCTCATGCGCAGGCTGCGGCGTCGCACCGCCGACATGCGCCGCACGTCGCCGCGCCGCGCGCGCGCCGTCGAGCGCCTGCCGCGCTGACCCGGCTCTTCCTGCTCGCGGCGCAGCAGTTACCAGGTGCCGGCGGCGCTACAGCCGCCTTTTGCCGCAGTGGCACATTCGCGTTTTACTTCGCCCGCGTTGCTCACGAGTTTGTAGATGTTTTTCGTGCCGACCGCTTCCGATTCAACGGTGAACCCGGTCACCGTGGGCGTCACGATTTCCTTGGCGACGGCCGTCGATTTGTCCTTCAGAGTCGGCTCGATTTCTTGGAGCCTGGCCAGCGTCGCGCCGGCATAGCTGCCGCTGTTTTCGATCGCGTAGGTTTTGATCGCGGTCTGCAGCGTGCCGACCTGCGTCTTCGCGGCGGAGTCGCTGGCCTTGCTGGTCTGACTTAGGAATGCCGGGATCGCAATCGCGGCGAGGATGCCGATGATCAGGATCACGACCAGAAGCTCGATCAGCGTGAAGCCGGCCTCGTTGTCGTGTAGGCGTTTAGAGGACATGCGCCCCAATCGGCCGCCGAGGACCGGGACTTGAGCGGGGCGCGGTTAATTGCCGAGCCGCTACAGAGCCGGCACTGCCGCGCCGGCGATCTCACGTGCAGGCGTTCTTCGATCGGGGCGAGAGGATTTGAACCTCCGACCCCCTGCTCCCAAAGCAGGTGCGCTACCAGGCTGCGCCACGCCCCGTTCGCTGCCGAGTCTACCGCCAGCCTTCGCGCAGCCTGCACATCCACGCCTGCAGGCGCGCGCGCAGGAGCCTGTCCTCGACGGCGATCGTCAGCACGCCGTGCACCGGCGCCGGGCCCCACCTGTGAAGCGGCTCGGCATCGCGCGCACCACGGGCGCGAATCGCATCGGCCGTTGCGCCGATCGTCTCACCCCAGAAGCGCCGCAGCTCGCCGATGCTCTGGTCGGGCTTGCATGAGAGTGAAAGCGAGGGCGAGCAATCGGTCAGTCGCCAAATCCAGCGGTTGGCCAGGCGCATGACCGCCGGGTCGCCGTTGGCCACGGCGACGCGCTCGCGGTCGCGCTTGTAGCCCTCGAGGATGTACAGGCACACGAAGTCGCGAAACGTCGGCTGCGCTGCGAGGTCGTCGAAGCTGGACAGCCCCTGCTCGTAGGCACTGGCCTGGCCCGGGCGGATCGCCTCCGCTTCGCCTGTCGCCTCGCCCGGGCCCTCGCCGGCGGCCGAGGCGCGAGCCTCGTCGCGCTCGCCGTGCAGCGGCAGGTCGCGCACCCAGTAGTAGACGGTGCTGCGCGGCAACGCTAGGCGCGCGGCGAGCTGGTCCACCGAAAGCTGGCGCTCGACGCGCAGCAGGCGAGCCATGTTGCGCAGGTATCGCGAGTGCGTCATACGAACATATGTTCGCATACCTGCCCTCTTCATGCACTGCGGCCGCGACCCTGTGCAGGCACGCTGCTAGCCTCCGCCACCGCCCATGGCCGACGTCCAACCGCTGCGCGCTCTGCACTACGACCCTGCCGTCGCCGGCCCGCTGCAGGACGTCGTCGCCCCGCCATATGACGTGATCGATGCCGAGCAGCGCGCAGAGCTGATCGCACGCTCGCCGTTCAACGTCGTCGGCGTGGACCTGCCCCAGGGCGAGCCTGATCCCTACACGGCTGCGAGCGAGCTGTTCGATAGCTGGCAGCGCGACGGCGCCGTCGTGCGCGACGACGAGCCCGCGCTGTGGGCATACACGCAGGACTACACCGGGCCCGACGGCCGCCGCCGCACCAGGCGCGGCTTCTTCTGTCGCGTGCGCATCGAGGGCTACGGCCCCGGGCGCGTGCGCCCGCACGAGCGCACGCATCCCGGTCCCAAGGAGGACCGGCTACGCCTCACGCGCGCCACGCGCGCGAACATCTCGCCGATCTTCTCGCTGTTCGACGACCCGGCGAACGCCGCTTGGGGCGCGCTGGAGCCATTCACGAGCGACGAGCCGTGGGGCGAGGTGACCGATGCCGACGACACCGTGCACCGCCTATGGCGCGTCGCCGACGCATCGGCGATCGCCGCGGTGCAGGCGGCCACGAGCGACGCCGAGCTGCTGATCGCCGACGGCCATCACCGCTACGAGACGATGGACGCCTACGCCGAGGAGGTCGGCGGCGATGGCGAGCACCGCTACATCCTCATGTGCCTGGTCGCCCTGCAGGACCCCGGCCTGACCGTGTTTCCGACACACCGGCTGGTCAACCGTCTCGACGACGACAAGCGAGCCGCGCTCGCACAGGCGCTCGAGCGCGACTTCCACGTCGAGGAGGTGGCGCCCGACGAGGCCGCCCCCGAGCCGGGCGAGGGGCCGCTGCAGCTCGGCTACGTCGCCTCGCAGGACGAGCGTTGCTACCGGCTCACGCTGAAGGACCAGGCGATCGCCGACGACGCTTTGAGCGGGCACTCCGACTCCTACCGCCACCTCGACACGGGCGTGTTGGAGACGTTGTTGCTGAAGGGCGCGCTCGCCCTCACAGACGACGACATCTCGCACTTCAACGGCCTGTTCTACGCACGCGACACGGCAGAGGCACTGGCGAAGGTGCGCTCGGGCGAGTACGACGCGGCATTCCTGATGCGCCCGACGCCGATCTCCCAGGTGCGCGACGTCGCCGCCGAGGGCGAGAACATGCCGCCCAAGTCGACCTACTTCTTCCCTAAGCTGCTTACCGGCCTGCTCTTCAACCCTCTTTCGTAGGGCGGCTCGCGCAGTACCATGTAAATAAGGGTTTCTCTGGGGTTCCTCGAAAGGAGCGAAATGGGTGGATCGGACGGGCTTGCAAGGATGAAAGCCACTGCGCGCCGCGACGAAGGAAGCGGCTTCAAGCACACCGTGCAGGTGCGCGATCATCAACTGAGCGTTGACGAGCCGCTGCACGTGGGCGGTCAGGACACCGCGCCTAGCCCACAGGAGCTGTTGGCCGTGAGCCTGGCCTCGTGCACCGCGATCACGATGGAGATGTACGCCGCACGCAAGGGCTGGGAGATCGGCCACGTCGAGGTCGCCGTCGAGTACAGCCCCGCCGAGCGCGGCTGCCCGACGAAGTTCGAGCTCGTCATGCGCCTGCCCGACGACATACCCGACGAACAGGCCGAGCGCCTGCGCGCGATCGCCGCCAAGTGCCCCGTGCACCGCGCCCTCGACGGAGAGGTCATGTTCTCCGAGCGCGTCGAGCGCGTGCATCTGGCCGCCTGAGCCAGGCGACCGCCCGCCGCCATCGTCGCTCTGCGGTCAGTGGTTTGATGGCAGCACCGCACGAGTCACAGCAGACGCGCGCCGCGGTGCTCGTGCCGCTGTTCTCCCCCACGGCGTCCGAGCCGCCTCACGTGGTGCTGACGCGTCGGCGCGCCGACCTGCGCCGCCACGCCGGGGAGATCTCCTTCCCCGGCGGCCGCCAGGACCCCGAGGACGCCGACCTGACAGAGACGGCGCTGCGCGAGGCCGACGAGGAGATCGGCCTCAAGCGCGACGTCGTCACGCTGATCGGCGAGCTGCCGGCGATCTCCACGTTCGCGACCAACTACCTGATCCACCCGTTCGTCGGCGTGATCCCCACCGGACAGAGCTGGCGCGTGTCGCCGCGCGAGGTCGACGCGGTGCTCGAGCTGCCGCTGCACGACCTGCAGCAGAGCCGGACGCGCACGCGCCTGGAGCGCCGCGGCATCTCTTTCGAGACCGACGCCTACATCCTCGACGGCCACCTGATCTGGGGCGCCACCTACCGCATCCTGTCCGACCTGCTGGGACGGCTGCAGGCGCCGGACGCCGCCGGCCGGCTCTCGCTCGGCTGACGTCGCCCGGCGCCCGCTCGCCGCAGGTTCTGCGCTCGCGCTACTAGTTGGGCTGGGGCACGAGACGGATGTAGGGGCGCGGCTCCTCCCACCCGTCGGGATAGGCCTCTTTGGCCTGGTCGTTGGTGACCGATCCGGCGATGATCACCTTCTCGCCGGGTTTCCAGTTGGCAGGCGTGGCGACCTTGTGGTTGGCGGTCAGCTGCAGCGAGTCGATCACGCGCAGCACCTCGTCGAAGTTGCGCCCGGTCGTCATCGGGTAGACGAGGATCAGCCGCAACGTCTTGTCGGGTGCGATCACGAACACGTTGCGCACCGTCTGGTTGTCGGCCGGCGTGCGCCCTGCGACGTCTCCCGAGGTGTCGGCCGCGAGCATCCCGTAGAGCTTCGAGACGTTGAAGTCGTTGTCGCTGATGATCGGGTAGTTCGGCGCGACGCCCTGCGTGTCCTCGATGTCCTTGGCCCATTGCTCGTGATTGTCCAGTTTGTCGACCGACAGGCCGATGATCTTCACACCGCGCGCGTCGAAGTCGGGCTTGATTTTCGCCATGTAGCCGAGCTCGGTCGTGCAGACCGGCGTGAAGTCCTTGGGGTGTGAGAACAGCACCGCCCACGAGTCGCCGATCCAGTCGTGGAATTTGATGCGCCCCTCCGTCGTGTCGGTCTCGAAGTCGGGGGCCACGTCGCCAAGTTGCAGTGTCATCTGGTGGTTCCTTTCTCGGCAAGAAGCCGTCACGGCTGCGGTCGCCGAAGCTCAGTAGAAAATCCTGATCGGCTTTACCGGGATTACTGATCAGGATAGCGGAAGCGCACGGCGCGGCCCGCCTCCCGCGACGCCTCGCACACCCGCGGCGCGACGCTCTCGGCCGGCTCTGCGCCTAGGACTCAGGGGTCCAGCCGGACAGACCCGACCAGGCGTCCTGAAGGTCCTTCTCGCGCGCGCTGTCGGCGGCGCGGCCCGCCGGCCAAACGGCACCGGCGATCATCGCCAGCGAGCCGATCAGCGCCAGCCACGCGCCCTCGCGCAGCGACATCGACAGCAGTCCGCCCGCAGGATTGGGCGGTGAGATCATGCGGTAGAGCACGCACGCCGCGGCGACGGCGCCGAGCAACGCGAGCACCCCGCGGTTGGCCTGCGCGGAGGCCGAGCCGGCCAGCGCGAGCAAGGCGACGACGCAGCCGATGCCGGCCACGACCAGCAGCACCACGTTGAGCGTTTTCAGCGCTTGATGAGCGCTCACGGCGACGAATTCGTGACCGACGTAGCCCGCGAGGCTCGCGTCCAGCGAGGACATGTATCCCTGCAGCGCCGCGTTGCCGTACTGCGAGGCCACCTGGCTGCCCACCCGCTGCACGTAGGAGAGCCCGTTCGAGGTGAAGCTGATGCCGTACCACGGCAGGAACACGGCGACCGCGAGCACCACCGCTCCGAAGGCCGAAACCAGTTGCCCGTATCGGGGGCGCTCGCCGGTCATCTCGCGTGCAACATCGGCGCGATCGCCCGTCTGCTTGACCGGCGTAAGGCCGACTCGACGCCGAGCGCCGCGCGTCGCTGGTGCCTGCGCCAAGCGCCGCGCGTCAGCCGGCGCCTGCGCCAAGCGCCGCGCGTCAGCCGGCGCCTGCGCCAAGCGCCGCGCGTCAGCCGGCGCCTGCGCCAAGCGCCGCGCGTCAGCCGGCGCCTGCGCCTGTGCCGAGCAGCGCGCCGATCGCCGCGCCGGCAGCGGCGACCCATGCCGCATCGCCGTCGCTGTCGCCGTCGGCACCGGCGCCGCCCGAGCCGCCGCCCGGCGCCTCGAGCACGCTCGCGGGGATCGCGTTCAGCCGAGCAAGCCGCTTGACGGTCCGCCCGCCCTCGTCGAGTGCGTCGCGGCCGACAGCGCCCTCCGCGGCGGGCCATGCGTCGTAGACGAAACCGCGCACGGTCGTGTCGATCGCCTGCGAGAGAAAGAACTCGAGACGCGAGCCGTGCAGCGCAGCCACTTGCGCTGCGTCGCCGCGGGCGCCGGCGAGCATCCAGCAGGCGACGGTCACGCTGTCCAGCGCCCCGCGCAGCGTCGCGAGGCGATCGGGCGTGCCGATCCAGCATTCCGCGCCGGTCGCCTCGATCGCTGCTCGCCCGCTGTCGCTGCGTGTCGTGACGCGCAACGCATGCCCGCGCTGCGTCATCTCCACGGCCAGCCGCCGGCCTCGACAGCCGCCGCCGACGATCAGGATTCTCGCCACGGCGCGCCATCTTAGGGAGCGCCCAAGCCGGCCCGCACGCCGCAAGCCACGCCAACCGCCGTGTGTCGGCGATCCGCCCGCGCTCTCCCCGGCGTCGCCTATGATCGCGGCGAACCTCGCCCGCGGGCCGAGCGCCCGCCGAACGGGCGACGGATCGTGCAAGGATTGCGACACGCCACCACTTATGACCCAATGACCGACACGGACATCCCAGCTACAGACGACGCGGTGACGATGGAGAAGATCGTCGCGCTGTGCAAGCGCCGCGGCTTCGTCTTCCCCTCCTCTGAGATCTACGGCGGCGTCGGCTCGACGTACGACTTCGGCCATTACGGCGTGCTGCTGAAGTCCAACGTCAAGAACGAGTGGTGGCGCGCGATGATCACCGAGCGCGACGACATCGTGGCGATCGACTCGGCGATCCTGCAGCATCCGCGCGTGTGGGAGGCCTCCGGCCACCTGGAAGGCTTCACCGACCCGCTGGTCGACTGCAAGACCTGCGGCAAGCGCTATCGCGCCGACCACCTGCAGGAGCTGGAGTGCGGGCGCAAACCGTCCAAGCACCCGGGCGAAACCGATGAGTGCGACCTCACGCAGGCGCGCGACTTCAACCTGATGTTCGAAACGACGATCGGGCCGGTCAAGGAGTCGGGCTCGGTCGCCTACCTGCGCCCGGAGACCGCACAGGGCATCTTCATCAACTTCAAGAACGTGCTGCAGTTCTCGCGCAAGAAGCCGCCGTTCGGGATCGCGCAGGTCGGCAAGTCCTTCCGCAACGAGATCACGCCGGGCAACTTCATCTTCCGCACGCGCGAGTTCGAGCAGATGGAGATGGAGTTCTTCGTGCCGCCGGACGAGGCGCAGAAATGGTTCGAGCACTGGCTGACCGAGCGTGAGGGCTGGTACACCGCGCTGGGCATCCGCCCCGATCACCTGCGCCTGCGCGCGCACGACGCCGACGAGCTGTCGCACTACTCCTCGGGCACCAGCGACGTCGAATATCTCTTCCCGATCGGCTGGTCAGAGCTCGAGGGGATCGCCAACCGCGGCGACTTCGACCTCTCGCGCCACGCGGAGTTCTCCGGCGAGAAGCTCGAGTACTTCGACCAGGCCAGCGGTCAGCGCTACGTGCCGCACGTGATCGAGCCGGCCGCGGGCGCCGACCGCGCGACGCTGGCGTTCCTCGTGGACGCCTACGACGAGGAAGTCGTCGCCGGCGAGGGCGAGGGCTCGGGCGAGACGCGAACCGTGCTGCGCCTGCACCCGCGCCTGGCGCCGGTCAAGGCGGCGATCCTGCCGCTGGTCAAGAAGGACGGTCAGCCCGAGCTCGCTCAGGAGGTGCACCGCGCCGTGCGCGCGGTAGCGCAGGCCGAGTACGACGACGGCGGCTCGATCGGCAAGCGCTATCGCCGCCACGACGAGATCGGCACGCCGTTCTGCCTGACGATCGACCATCAGAGCGTCGAGGATCGAACCGTCACGCTGCGCGACCGCGACTCGCTGGCGCAGGAGCGCGTCCCGATCGAGGGGATCGCGCAGGAGATCGAGCGGCGCGTGACGGCGCCGTGGAAAACACCGAAGCTGGCTTAGGGTGACCGGCCGGAGAGGAGCAGGATGGACTTCGAGCTGACCGACGAGCAGCGCCTGATCAAGGACACGGCGCGCGAGTTCACCGACAGGGAGATCGTCAAGCAGTCGCGCGAAAACGCGCGCAACCACCACTTCGACGTGGAGATGGTCGGCAAGGTCGCCGCACAGGGCTATCTCGGCGCGATCGTCCCTACCGAGTACGGCGGAGCGGGTCTTGACTACCTGTCATACGGCTTGATCGTCGAGGAGATCGGCCGCGGCGACTCGGCGATCCGCACGGTCATCTCGGTGCAGACCTCGCTGGTGTGCTCGGGCATCCTCAAGTGGGGCACCGAGGAGCAGAAGCACAAGTACCTGCCGAAGCTGTGCTCGGGCGAGTGGCTGGGCTGTTTCGGGCTGACCGAGCCCGACACTGGCTCGGATGCTGCCAACCAGAAGACGCGTGCGAAGAAGACCGACAACGGCTGGGTGATCAACGGCTCGAAGATGTGGATCTCGATGGCCAACTACGCGAAGGTCGCGCTGATCTTCGCGCAGACCGACCCGCAGCTCGGCAACAAAGGCCTCGCGTGCTTCATCGTCGACACCGACCAGCCGGGCTTCCAAGCGCAGACGATCGAGCACAAGATGGGGCTGCACGCCTCCGACACGGCGTCGATCTCCCTGGAAGACGTGGAGGTGTCCGACGACGACGTGCTCGGCGAGGTCGGCCAGGGCTTCAAAGTCGCGATGTCGAACCTCGACTCGGGCCGCTACTCGGTGGCGGCGGGCTGCGTCGGCATCTGCCAGGGCTGCGTGGAGGAGTCGGTCAACTACGCCAAGGAGCGCGAGCAGTTTGGCCGCCCGATTGCCAGCTTCCAGCTCGTGCAGGCGATGATCGCCGACATGACCGTGAAAACCGAGGCCTCGCGCATGCTCGTCTGGCGTGCCGGATGGCTGAAGGATCAGGGTCGCAAGAACACGCTGGAGACGTCGATCGCCAAGCTCCACGCCACGGAGGCGTCGCTGGAGTGCGCGAACATGGCGATCCAGGTACACGGCGGCGCGGGCTACGTCGACGACCACCCCGTCGAGCGCTACTTTCGCGACGCGCGCGTGACGACGCTGTACGAGGGCACATCGCAGATCCAGAAACTGATCATCGGCCGCGAAATGACCGGCATCGGCGCGATGGTCCCCTCCTGAGCAAGGCGGAAGCGCAGGCCATGTCCGCTCAGACGCCGGCAGAGTACGACGAGCGATCCGGGGCAGCCGGAGAGCCGGCCGTCCCCGCCGTGATCGGCGTGCTCGGCGCCGGCACGATGGGCGCGGGGATCGCCCAGCTGGCTGCTCGCGCCGGCGCGCGCACGCTGCTGCACGATCCGGTGCCCGAGGCGCTCGCCGGCGGCGTGGCGAAGATCGAAGACGGGCTGGCCAAAGAAGCCGCGAAAGGGCGCCTGTCCGATGAGCAAGCGGCCGAGGCGGTGGCGCGCGTGCAGCCGGCGCATGAGCTCGAGCAGCTCGCCCCTTGCGAGCTGGTCATCGAGGCGGCTCCCGAGCGCCTGGAGCTCAAGCACGAGCTGTACCGCCGGCTGTCGGAGATCGTCGACGAGCACTGCGTGCTGGCCAGCAACACCTCGTCGCTGCTGGTGACGGCGATCGCGCCGGCGGCCAGCCATCCCGAGCGGGTGGTTGGCATGCACTTCTTCAACCCGGCCCCGGTCATGCGCCTGCTGGAGGTCGTCGCGGGCGAGCAGTCCTGCGGTCGCGCTCTGGCGCTCGCCGACGCGACGGGCCGCGCGATGGGCAAGACGGTCATCCGCGCGAGCGACGGGCCGGGCTTTCTCGTAAACCGCAGCAACCGCCCGTTCGGCCTGGAGGCGCTGCGTCTGGTGCAGGAGCGCATCGCCGACGTCGAGACGATCGACCGCATCTGCAGGATGCAGGGCGGCTTTCGCATGGGGCCGTTCGAGCTGATGGACCTCGTGGGCGTGGACGTCGGCTTCGAGATCTCCAAGAGCTTCTACGCGCAGAGCTTCGGCGAGCCGCGCTGGCGGCCCTCGCCGATCGCCGCGCGCTACGTCGCCGCAGGGCTGCACGGGCGCAAGGCCGGGCGTGGCTATTACTCCTACGAGTCGCCGCACCAAGGCGCCAAGGGCGGTCCTTCGCACCGCCCGGCCGATCCCGACGCGCGCATCGCTGAGCGCCCGGCTGCGGGCGAGGGCGTAGTCGTCATCGCCGGAACGGGGGTCGTCGCCGAGGAGTTGCGCCACGAGGCGGCGCAGGCCGGCTATGAGGTGCGCTCGCCTCACGACCCGACGGGTGGCGTACTGCCGGCGCTGATCGTCGAATGCGACCGCACGCCTGCCGCGCAGGGCTCCGGCGACGCGGCCGGGAAGGCCCACGGCGAGCCGCCGGCGCACGGCGGCGCGCGCCTGCTGCTTTGCCAGGCCGGCTCGCTCGGAGCGCTCGACCCCGGCGGCAGCGCCGTCGGCTTTCACGTGCTCGCACCGCTGGAGCAGGCGAATCTGGTCGAGCTGACGCGCACCGACAGCTCCTCGCCCGTCGCGGCCGCGCGCGCGGAGCGCTTCTTCGCGGCGCTCGGCAAGCACGTGGCGTGGGTCGGCGACGCCCCGGGGCTGGTACTGGGGCGGATCGTCTGCCAGGTGATCAACGAGTGCGCGTTCTCGCTCGGCGAAGGCGTCGGCAGCGCGCAGGACATCGATACCGGGATGGTGCTCGGGCTGAGCTATCCGCTGGGGCCCTTGAAGTGGGCCGACGAGCTTGGCCTGGACCACGTGCTGACAGTCCTGGACGCGCTGCACCGCGAGTATCGCGAGGAGCGCTACCGCCCGGCGCCGGAGCTGCGCCGCCTAGTCCAGGCGGGCTGCCTGGGCCGCACGACCGGCGGCGGCTTCTTCGACTACGACGGCGATCGCTGATCGATCTCACGTTCTCGGGCGCGCGGGGCGTTGTGCATACGTGAGCGCCCCGGGACCGCCCCCCTTTCAACGCTTCCTCGACGCGCAGCGCGACGTCGTGTGGCGCTACCTCGTCTCGATGGTCGGCAGCGCCGATGCCGATGACTGCTTTCAGGAGACGTTCGTCTCGGCGCTGCGCGCGTACCCGCGCCTGCGCGCCGACTCCGATGCGCGCGCGTGGGTGCTGACGATCGCCCACCGCAAGGCGCTGGACGCCCACCGCGCGCGCCGGCGCAGGGCCGTGCCGGTGGTCGACCCCGGCGCGATAGCCGATCGCCGCGATTCGGCGCCGAGCCCGCACGAACAGGTGGTCGCGGCCGACCCGGCGCTGTGGGATGCCGTCGGCGAGCTGCCGCCGCGCCAGCGCTCGGCGGTCGTGCTGCGCTACGTCGCCGATCTGCCGCACCGCGACATCGCCGCCGCGATCGGCTGCTCGCCGGAGGCGGCGCGGCGCTCGCTGCACGAGGGACTCTCCAAGCTGAGAAAGGTGGTCGAGGTATGAGCCGGTCGGCAAGTGGCGAGACGAGCGGGCTGGAGCGGGCATTGCGCGCGACCAGCGAGAGAGCAGCGAAGAGCGCGCAGGCGGCCGCGCGGCGTCTGAGCGAGCGCGCCGCGCGCGACGGCCTTGCGGACATCAGCTACGCAGCGGCGGACTCTCCGTTCGGCGCGCTGCTGCTCGCCGCGACCAAGCGCGGGCTGGCGCGCGTGGCGTTTCCCGAGGAGGACGCGGACGCCGTTCTGCAGCGGCTCGCCACGCGCATCTCGCCGCGCATCGTAGAGGCGCCCGGCCCGCTGGACGCGGCGCGGCGCGAGCTCGAGGAGTACTTCGACGGGCGGCGCACGCGGTTCGAGCTGGCGCTGGACTGGACGCTCGTCGGCCCGTTCGGGCGGCGCGTGCTCGGCGCCGCCTCGCAGATCCCCTACGGCGGCGTGCTCACCTACGCGCAGGTCGCCGCGCAGGCCGGCAGCCCGCGCGGCTCGCGCGCCGCCGGCAACGCGCTCGGCGCCAACCCGATCCCGATCGTCGTGCCCTGCCACCGCGTGCTGCGCCGCGGCGGCGCGCTCGGCGGCTATGCCGGCGGGCTGGAGCGCAAGCGCCTGCTGCTGGAGCTGGAGGGCGCCGTGCCCGGAGCGAGCGAGCTTCCGGGCTAGCCCGCCCGGCGCTCGCGGCAGACCGCGGGATGCTAGGAGTGCGTCGGCAGCTGAACGGTCTCGGCGGGCTCGACGGCCGGCGCGGCCCACTGCGCCTCGGCGAGGTCGCCCTCGGGCATCCCCTCAGGCGTCGGCACCTCGGGCGTGTCGCGCAGGTACCACTCGGCGTCGAGGGCGGCCTGGCAGCCGGAGCCCGCGGCGGTGATCGCCTGGCGATAGGTGTGGTCGACGAGATCGCCGGCAGCGAACACGCCCGGGAGGTTGGTGCGCGTCGACTTCCCGTCGGTCTGCACGTAGCCGCTCTCGTCGATGTCGACCTGGTCGTGCACGATGCGCGACTGAGGCTCGTGGCCGATCGCGATGAACGCGCCCGAGACGACCAGGTCGCGCAGCTCGCCCGTCTCGGTGTTCTTCAGCTCGGCGTGACCGAGCGCGCCGTTCTCGCCGGGCACGAACTCGTTGACCGTGTACGGGCGTCAGCAGCTCGATGTTCTCCTGCGCTCGCGCGCGCTCGAGCATGATCTTCGAGGCGCGGAAGTCGGCGCGACGGTGCACGACCGTGACCTTGGAGGCGAACTTGGAGAGGAAGATGGCCTCCTCCATCGCCGAGTCGCCGCCGCCGACGATCACCGTCGAGGCGTCCTTGAAGAACGCCGCGTCGCACGTCGCGCAGTAGCTGACGCCGCGTCCGGAGAGCTCCTCCTCGCCGGGAACCGCGAGCTTCTTGTGCTCGGCGCCCATCGACAGGACGATCGTGCGCGCGCGGTGCTCGGTGTCTCCGACCCACACGCGATGGATGCCACCGGGCTCGGAGGCGAGCTCGACGCGATCGACGTCCTCGGTGACCAGGCGCGCGCCGAAGCGCTCGGCCTGCTCGCGGAACTTCTGCATGATCTCCGGCCCCATGATGCCCTCGGGAAAGCCGGGGAAGTTCTCGACGTCGGTGGTCTGCTGCAGCAGGCCGCCCCAGGCGAAGCCCTCGAACACCAGCGGGCTCAGGTTCGCGCGCGCCGTGTAAAGCGCTGCGGTGTATCCGGCTGGGCCGCTACCGATGACGATTACGTTCTCGACGTCGCTCATCTCATCTCCTATCGGGGTACTTCAATAAGTAAAGTATAGCGCTGCCGCTGGCGATTGTCACCTGGCGCCGACTGCCCCGGCGGTGCCCACCGAGCCGCCGCGCGCGTCGGACGCGGGGTGGGCGTCCTGCTCTTCGCGCCAGCGCGCGACGGTGCGGCGCAGCTGGAAGTAGGCGATCGCCCCGGGCAGCGTGGGAAGCCAGAAGGAGATCCCACGATAGGACAGCACCGCGACGACGGCGAGGTTGAAGTCGACGCCGAACGCGGCGAACACGCCGATCATCCCCCCTTCCACCCCGCCCAGCCCGCCGGGCAGCGGCAGCAGGTTGCCGAGCGTGCCGACGAAGTAGGCCATCCAGATCACCGTGAACGGGGGCACCGTGCCGAAGGCATGGAACATCGCCCACAGCACGCTGATGTCAAAACCCCACCAGGCGACCGCGCCGAGCACGCCCACCTCGCGCCGGCGGATCAGCCCGAGCGCCGTGCGCACGCCGCTGGCCGCGAGCGCCGGGACGGTCACCGCACGCGCAAGCCAGTGCGCCAGGCGTCCCGAGCCCGATGCGCGCCGCTCCAGCCGGCGCTCGACGTCGCCCGGCAGCGCGGCGACGCTTCCGGCGATCGCCAGCAGCAGCGCCGCGACGATCGCCGGCAGGAAGGTGATCGCGAACGAGCCCCCGCCCGGGAACAGACCGGTGCCCAGGCCGATCCCGTCGATCAGCAGCGAGCCGGCATAGACGATGTAGAGCAGCACCGTGAAGGCGACCATGCGACAGGCCACCAGCCGCGGCTCCATGCCCGAGCGCCGCAGCGCCCATGCGGTGAGCGCGATCCCGCCGGCGCCGGCGGCCGCGAACAGCCGCGTGGCGGCCAGCCCGGCCATCGTTATCTCATAGCTCTCCGGCCAGCCGATCCGCGACTCGCCGCGCACGAACACGGCGCGAAACAGCGCGACGTAGCCGGCGAACGACAACAGCTCGAGCGCCACGCCGATCCCAATCCACCAGCTGTTGCCGCGCTCGATGCGATGGACGGTCGTGCTGACGCCCGACAGTTTCGGCAGCACGAAGTAGAAGAACGCGATCACCGTCAACACGAACAGCCCGAAGCCGATCGCCCGGCGGCGGGTGACCGCGACGCGGGGCATTTCGTCGTCGCGCGACGCTCTCAGACGATCCCGGCGGATCGGCGTGCAGCTCTGGCGGCTCGCTCGCTCGCTCGCTCACGCCCCCCCTCTGCCTCCTTCGTGCGTGATCTCTTCCAGCCTCCCGAGCCCGCCGACGACCCGTCCGGCCAAGGGCGCGACATGCGGCGCGCTGCGGCGGACGGCCAACGTGAGCGCCGCCCCCGCGAGCAGATCGACGAGGTAGTGCTCGCCGAGATACACCAGCGCGAAGCCGAGCGTGGCCGTGTAGCCGGCGCCGAGCGCACCCGCGACGGGTCCCACCTCTGCCAGCAGAAGCGCGGCCATCAGGGATGTCGCGAAGTGGAGCGAGGGCATCGCGGCCAGGGGGTTGCCTCCGAGCACACTGTAGAGCGGACCCCAGCCGTCGCCCCAGAAGTGCTCGCCGTACTCGACCATCATGCGCCGCACGGCCAAGCCGTCGCCGGCGGCCGCGCTCTCAGAGACCATCTCCGAGCCGCGTACCAAGGCGGTGCGGTGGGGATCAGCCAGTAGAAGCTGGCGCCGACATCGAACACCGCGTAGGTCAGCGCGGCGGCGCGCGCGAAACGCTCGGGACGGCGAACGAGCACGTACACGACCGTCCCATGCGGCACCGCGAACCACACCCAATGCGCCCAGACCAGCACGCGGTCCAGGTCGCGCCATTGCGCGACCTCCTCATCCTACACGCGCGAACATCCGCTGCAGGCGCAGCGTCGGCAGCTCGCCGAGGCCGAGCACGCGATCGGCGGCGATCGGGTAGTCGAAATGTGTGCGCCGCTCCTGCGCATCGGGGTCGTCGTGCGGTGACTTGTATGCGGCGAGGTACGCCCACATCTGCAGCGTGCAGACCGCGACGTCGCGTGTGCGCGAACGGCGCATCGCCACGCACAATCCGAGCGGCGCGGCGAACGCGACGCCTTGCAGGACGACCGGCGGGGCCTTGACGCGCTTACGCGCCAGCGGCGCCGCGACACCTGCCGCGACCACCCCCCAGGCGACCGCTCTGAGAACTGTCGAGCGCCGCACGCGGCCGAGTATATGACCGGCCTCGGCCCGCATCGGCGGGCGATCGGCGCCGCGTGCCGGCCTGCCGGCTGGCCGGCCGGGCGGCTAGGAGGCGACGCCGCGAGCGCGCGCGTGCGCCGCCGCCGCCTGCACGAGACCGCCGACGACCGGGCTCGACACGTCGGCCTCCGGATGCCACTGAACGCCGAGCACGAAGGACCGGCTCGGGCAGCTCGACCGCCTCGACGAGACCGTCGAACGGCGAGGTCGCGCTGACGCGCAGGCCCTCGCCCACGCGATCAACGCCCTGATGGTGATGTGACTTGGTGGCGTGGCGCGAGGCGCCGATGACACGCATCGCAAGCGTGTCCTGCAGCACGTCGACGTCGTGGTCGGATCCATCGAAGGAGCCGCTCACGCGCCGGTGCTCCTCGATGGCCGAGGTGCTCGGGCAGGTGCTGGATCAACGTGCCGCCAAGTGCGACGTTGATCAGCTGCATGCCGCGACAGATCCCCAGGACAGGCACGTCGCGCTCGATCGCCGCGCGCGTCAGCGCGATCTCGAAAGCGTCGCGCTCGGGCACCGCATCCTGGGTCTCGGCATGCGCAGGCTCTCCATAGCTGGCCGGGTCGAGGTCCGCTCCGCCGGCCAGCAACAGCCCGTCGATCAGCTCCAGCGCCTCATCGGGCTGCTGCACGAGCTGCGGGTCCGGCGGCAGCAACACGGCCAGTCCACCGGCGCCGTGCACCGCATCGACATAGCTGCGCGCGAGCAGCACGGCGGGCTGGTCCCACACGCTCCAGCGCGCGCGCTCGAGTGCCGTGCACATGCCGATCACCGGTCGATCCATCCCCACACCTTAGGATCCGCGCAGGCCGTCCGGCGCTTACGCCCGCCGGCCCCAGCCCAGCCGCGCGACGAGAGGACGCCGATGAGCGAGACGACAACGCAACTGCAGACGGTCAACGTGCACCACGACGAGGGCGCCGCGACGGTGGAGCTCAATCGCCCCGACGCGCTGAACGCGTGGAACGCGCAACTCGGCGCGGACCTACTCACAGCGCTCAGGCAGGCCGCCGAGGACGACGCGGTCCGCTCGGTCGTGATCACCGGCGCCGGGCGCGCGTTCTCCTCGGGCGCCGACCTGAAGGACATCAGCGGCGGCGACACTGCCGCAGACGGGCGCCCGGACGTCTACAAGACGCTCACCGAGCGCTACCACCCGATCATGCAGACGATCCGCGAGATGCCAAAGCCTGTCGTCGCGAGCGTCAACGGCCCGGCCGTCGGCATCGGCTGCTCGCTGGCGCTGTGCTGCGACCTGATCCTCGCCGCCGAGAGCGCCTACTTCCTTCTCGCCTTCGTCAACATCGGCCTGGTCCCCGACGGCGGCTCGTCGCTGTTCGTGCCGACGCGTGTCGGCATGGCGCGCGCGACCGAGCTGTCGATGCTCGGAGAACGGCTGCCCGCGCCCCGCGCGCTGGAGTGGGGCCTGATCAACCGCGTGGTCGCCGACGGCCGGCTTGCCGAGGAGACCACCGCGCTCGCCGCGCGCCTGGCGGCCGGCCCGACGCGCTCCTATGCGGGCACCAAGCGCCAGCTCAACAACTGGCTTTACGCGCGCATGGACGAGCAGCTGGAGTTGGAGGCGCGCGTGCAGCAGGAGATGGCCTCGAGCGACGACTTCCTGGAGGGCGCGATGGCTTTCGCGCAGAAGCGCGCGGCGAGCTTCGGCGGGAAGCTAGAACGCATCCAGCCAGGCTCTGAGGGCCTCGTGGCAGACGTCATCAAGCGCATCCCGTCCACGCCTGAATAGAATCCCCGCCGCCTTGGGCCATCTCGTATCAACGCTGGCGTTCTTCACCCCGCAGTCGGGCGGCTCGTCCAACGCGAACCAGATCGACAGCCTGTTCAAGATCACGCTCGTGATCGCGCTGGTGATCTTCGCGCTCGTCGAGGCCGGCCTGCTGTATGCGCTGATCCGCTTCCGCGCACGCAAGGGCGCCGTGCCGGCGCAGATCCGCGGCAACACGCGCCTGGAGGTCGGCTGGACGGTCGCCGCCGCGGTGATCCTGCTCGCGCTTGCGGTCGTCACCTTCGCCAAGCTCTCATCGATCCAGAACCCGCCCAACTCCAGCGCCGAAGGCGACAAGCTGGCCGGCGCCAACGGCCTGCTGTACGCCAGCTCCGAGCGCAAGCTGCCGCCGACGGCAAATCGCTGAACATCAAGGTCATCGGCCGCCAGTACATCTGGCAGTACGTCTATCCCGGCGCCAGCGAATCCGATGGCCTGGGTGCGCCCTACTCCTATGAGGAGATGGTTGTGCCGACGAACACGACGGTCACGCTGGACATCGTCTCCGCAGACGTCGTGCACTCCTGGTGGGTGCCCCAACTCGGCGGCAAGTTCCAGGCGGTGCCCGGATACCACAACTACACGTGGTTCAAGGCCGAAAAGCCGGGCATCTACCGCGGACAGTGCGCAATCCTCTGCGGACGCGGGCACGCGCGCATGATCGCCACCGTCAAGGCCGTGCCGCCGGCCCAATTCGACCAATGGCTGGCCTACCAGAAGAAGGAGCTCACCGAAGCCAACCAGCAGGCGAAGATCGCACGCGCCAAACTCAACTCCCAGACCGGCGCCGGCCAGGTCGAAAACCCCTAGGACGAAGGAACCAGCTCAGCAAATGGCTACGACGCTCGCCCCAGTCCCTCAGGTCACCACGCACGGCGTGCAGCGCGAAGCGCGCGGCTGGACGAGCTGGATCACGACGACCGACCACAAGCGCATCGGGATCATGTACATGGTCACGACGTTCGTGTTCTTCTGCCTCGGCGGCGTCGAGGCGCTGCTGATGCGCCTGCAGCTCGGCGCGCCGAACAACACGCTGATCAACCCGCAGGTCTACAACCAGCTGTTCACGATGCACGGCTCGACGATGATCTTCCTGTTCGTCGTGCCGATGATGGCCGGGCTGGCCAACTACTTCGTACCGTTGATGATCGGCGCGCGCGACATGGCCTTCCCGCGCCTGAACGCCCTTTCCTTCTGGTTGCTGCTCGCCGGTGGCATCGTCTTCTACGCCTCGATCTTCTGGAACCCGCCGGAAGCCGGATGGACGAGCTACCCGCCGTTGTCGAGCGTGTCCTTCACCCCCAGCGGCGGCCAGGACGCGTGGATCTACCTGATCCATCTGACCGGCATCTCGTCGATTCTCGGCGCGGTCAACTTCTACGCCACGATCGCCAACATGCGCGCGCGTGGCATGAGCTGGGGGCGCCTGCCGCTGTTCATCTGGGCGATCCTCACGTACTCCGTGCTGATCATCTTCGCGATGCCCGTGATCGCGGCGGCCGTGACGATGCTGCTGACCGACCGGCACTTCGGCACGCACTTCTTCGACCCGGCCAACGGCGGCTCGCCGATCCTCTGGCAGAACCTGTTCTGGTTCTTCGGCCACCCCGAGGTCTACATCATGATCCTGCCCGGCTTCGGCATCGTCTCGGAGATCCTGCCCGTGTTCGCGCGAAAGCCGATCTTCGGCTACAAGGCGATCGCAGCGGCGACGGTCGCGATCGCCTTCCTGGGCTTCCTCACGTGGGCGCACCACATGTTCACCGCCCCGATCCCCGAGGCCGTGCTCGTGTTCGTGATGCTCAGCTCGTTCTTGATCGCCGTGCCGACGGGCGTGAAGATCCTCAACTGGATCGCCACGCTGTGGCGTGGGACGGTCGAATTCAAGACGCCGCTGCTGTTCAGCGCGGGTTTCATCGCGCTGTTCTTGATCGGCGGCATCTCCGGCGTGTTCCTCGCCGTGTTCCCCGTCGACTGGCAGCTCAACGAAACGTACTTCGTCGTCGCGCACCTGCATTTCGTGCTCGTCGGCGGCTCGGTGATGACGATCTTCGCGGCGATCTACTACTGGTTCCCGAAGATCACCGGGCGGATGCTCTCGGAGGGCCTGGGCAAGCTGAGCTTCTGGCTGATGTTCGTCGGCATCCTCGCGACGTTCCTGATCCAGCACGTGATCGGGCTGGACGGCATGCCACGGCGCGTGTACGAGTACGACAACATCGGCAACCTCGCGCTGTACAACCAGATCTCCACCGTCGGCTCGTTCATCCTCGGCCTCGGCGTGCTCGTGACGATCGTCAACGTCGCACGCAGCCTGAAGGTCGGCGCGATCGCCGGTCCCGACCCGTGGAAGGCGAACACGCTGGAGTGGTTCACCCCATCGCCGCCACCGGCAAACAACTTCGACATCGTGCCGCAGGTCCGCTCGGTCGAACCGATGAAGGACATCCGCCGCGAGGTCGAGCGTCGCACCGGGGCGGTCGCGCCCGCCGGCGCAATCGTGCCCGCAGGCGCGACGCAGGTCGGGCTCTAGCCATGTCCGGCGCGACCCGTTCGCTGGCACCCGCGAGCGCAGCGCCGGCGTCGCGCACCCGCCAACTGCTCGGCGACTACGTCGAGCTGACCAAGCCGAAGGTCCAGTCACTGCTGCTGCTGACGACGATCGCGACGATGTACGTCGCTGGCGACCCGTCGCCGCTGCTGGTCTTCTGGACGTGTCTCGGCGGCTATCTGTCGGCCGGCGGCGCGGGCGCGGTAAACCACTGGTTCGATCGCGACATCGACGCGCAGATGGCGCGCACGGCGACGCGGCCGGTCCCCTCCGGGCGCGTCGCGCCACATGCGGCGCTCGCCTTCGGCTGCACGCTGGCGGCGCTTTCGCTCGTGGAGCTGTCGCTTGCCGTAAACCCCCTCGCCGCGGGGCTGTCGTTCTCGGGCTTTCTCGGCTACGTGTTCGTCTACACCGTGTGGCTGAAGCGGCGCACGCCTCAGAACATCGTGATCGGCGGCGCTGCCGGGGCGGTGCCGCCGCTGGTCGGCTGGGCGGCGGTCACCGGCTCTGTGAGCGGCACGGCCGTGATCCTCTTCTTCATCGTCTTCTTCTGGACGCCGCCGCACTTCTGGGCGCTCTCGCTGCTGATGAAGGGCGAGTACGAGAAGGTCGGCGTGCCGATGCTGCCCGTCGTGCGCGGCGAGCGCGAGACGCGGCGGCAGATCCTGCTGTACTCGGTGCTGCTGTACGCAGTCACGCAGTTGCCGTTCTGCGCCGGAGGCTTCGGCGCGATCTACCTCGTCGCATCGCTGACGCTGGGGCTCGGCTTCATCGCCGGAGCTGTGCGCCTGTACCGCCGCGCCGACCGGCGCTCGGCGTTGCAGCTGTACCTCTTCTCGCTCGCCTACCTCGCCCTGCTGTTCTGCTCGATGGTCGCCGATGCCCACCTCTAGCGAGGCGTCGACGCTGCGCGGATCGGCGTCCTCGGGCGCTCGCGTGCTAGCGCACGCCACGCTTCCTGCGTCCTTGTTCCGCTTGATCGACGTCTCGCTAGGAGCGCCAGGTTCGACGTCCGCACCACGCCTCGCTAGGCTTCTACGCCGATGAACCGTCGCTTGGCACGCAAGAACCTCCGCACCGGCTGGATCGTCTGTGCGATCTGCATGTTCATGTTCGGCATCACCTTCGTAGTCGCGGCCGTGTACGTGTCATGAGCCCGCTCGATCCCGAGGTGCCGCCGGTAGGCGAGGAGATCCACCTCCCCGGCCCGACCGTGCTCCCCGTGCTGACGGCCGTCGGCCTGACGCTGCTGCTGATCGGCTTCACGACGTTCATCGAGTTGACGTTCATCGGCGCGGTGCTGACGGTCGGCTGCATCGTGCGCTGGCTGAAAGACACGCGCAGCGAAATCGACGAGCTACCGCTCGACTGATCCGCGGCGGTCGGCCGCACGTATCTGGTGAATGGGGCGCGCGCGCAGTCCCCACACCGCGCGCGCCCCCACCCCACTCACCCCACTGCTGCGCTTGCCGGGACGGGACAGATCGCTCCGTCGTCGGTCCAGCAGCGCACGACGTCGCGTACGGAGAGAATGCCCACAGTCTCTCCTCGTTCGACGACGATCAGATGACGAAAGCCGCCCTGCACCATCGCCGCGGCGGCCTCCTCGAGCGACCAGTCCGGCGCCGCGTAGACGACATCGCTGGTCAGGTGGCCTGCCACGAGCTCGGCGTCCGGGTCCTCGCCCGCGCCCAGCGAGCGCAGGATGTCGCGCTCGGTGATGATTCCCGGCCCGCCGCTGTCGGGATCCATCACGACGGCGGCGCCGACGGCGCGGCGCGACATCAGCTGCGCGACCGCGCGCAGGGTGTGCGCCGGCCCGACCGCCAGCACCGTGGGACTCATGCCTTCGCTTACCTGCATGGCCGCTCCTTTCGCCTTCAGCCTCTCCACCGACGGCTCGTTCGAGCACTTGCAACGATTGGCTCAATCTATTACCCGCATACGCCCGCGTCAAGCGCCGAGCCGTTCGCGGGGAGAAGGCATTAGGATCACGCCTCGCGATGGAAGGGACGTCCGCAGACACCGCCCACGAGGGCGCGCCAACGGGGGAGGGCGCCACGCATGGATAAACAGCGCTCGATGATCCTCACGCTCGTCGCCGCGGTCGTCGCGATCGCGATCGGCGTCGTGCTCAGCTACGTGATCCACTGGTTCCCGGTGCAGGCGTCGACGCAGGCGCACAACACCGACCGCCTCTACCACGTGCTGGTGGACGCCTCGATCCCGATCTTCGTGCTCGTCGTGTCGGTCATCCTGTTCTGCGCCTGGCAGTTCCGCATGAAGCCCGGCGAGGAGCTCAAGGACGGGCCGCCGATCCACGGAAATACCCGCCTTGAGGTCGTGTGGACGACGATCCCCGCGGTGATCCTGCTGGCGCTCGTCTCCTATTCGTTCGTCGTGCTGCACGACAACGAGAAGAAGCCCGCAAGGGAGATCAACGTCGGCGTGACCGGCCAGCAGTTCGCCTGGAGCTTTCAGTATCCGCCGTCGGTGACCGGCGGCAAGCCCGTCGAATCCGATCAGCTCTACCTGCCCGAGGGCGAGTCGGCCAAATTCGACATGCACTCCAAGGACGTGATCCACGCCTTCTGGATCCCCGCCTTCCGCCTGCAGGAGGACGTCGTGCCGGGGATCACGACCAACTGGCGCGTGACCCCCGACCGGCTGGGCACTTATCCGATCGTCTGCAACCTGCTCTGCGGCCTGGGCCACTCGTTGATGCGCGCGCAGGTGCACGTCGTGCCCCAGGCGCAGTTCCAGCAGTGGCTCAAAGCGCACGCCGGGGCGAAGGTCTCCGAATGACCGTGCTCGGGCATCCCGGCGGCTACGACATCTGCGCCTGCGGGATAATGTGCGCCGAGATGCGTCAGGACAGGCCGACGACACCGCGCGGGAGGGCGAGCTGATGGCCGCGAAATGGCGCGCTCCCGGCTTCTATCGCGCGAGCTGGTTGATGGCCCTGGGCGTGGCCTTCTCGTTCGGGCTGACGTGGATCGTGCGCATGAGCACCGGCCACAGCACGTTCAAGCACTTCATCAACGGCGAAGCGATCCTCACGGTCTCGCTGATCGCCGTGCCGCTGCTGTTCCTCGTCGGCATCGGCGGCTTTGACTACTGGTTCTACTGGGCGGCCGGGCGCAAGACGCGCGCGGAGGACCACTCCGGCCATGGCGCGCACTCCTGGAAGGACTACTTCCGCATCAACACCGACCACAAGGTGATCGGCGTGCAGTACACCGTCAGCTCCTTCTTCTTCCTGCTCGTCGGCGGTCTGATCGCGATGCTGATGCGCGCCGAGCTCGCCGCGCCGGGCGCGCAGTTCGTCGACGCGAACACCTACAACGGCCTGTTCTCGGTGCACGCGTCGCTGCTGATCTTCCTGTTCGTGATCCCGGTGTTCGCCGGCCTGGGCAACTTCGTCATCCCGCTGATGATCGGCGCCCCGGACATGGCCTTCCCGCGGCTGAACGCGCTGTCCTTCTGGCTGCTGCCGGTCGCCGGCGCGCTGATGCTGGGCAGCTTCTTCGCCCCCGGAGGCGCCTTCGCCGACGGCTGGACGGCCTACGCGCCGCTGTCGACAAACGCGCCGATCGGTCAGACGTTCTTCTCGCTCGGCGTGCAGTTCGCGGGCGCCTCCTCGATCATGACCGCGCTGAACTTCCTCGTCACGATCATCACGATGCGCGCGCCGGGGATGAGCTTCTTCCGCATGCCGCTGCTCGTGTGGGCGAACTTCGCGACGTCGCTGCTCGTCGTGATCGCCACGCCGTTCATCGCCGCGTCGCAGTTCTTCGTGCTGCTCGACCGCGCGCTGGGCTTCAACTTCTTCAACGCGGCCAAGGGTGGCGACGTGCTGATGTATCAGCACGTCTTCTGGTTCTACTCGCACCCGGCCGTCTACATCATGATGTTGCCCGGCTTCGGCATCATCAGCGAAATCATCGCCGTCAAGGCCCGCAAGCCGATCTTCGGCTACCGCATGATGGCCTTCTCGCTGCTGGCGATCGTCGGGCTCGGCTTCACCGTCTGGGCGCACCACATGTTCACGTCGGGCATGGCCGCGTGGATCCGTATCCCGATGGCCATCACCACGGCGATCATCGCCGTCCCGACGGGCATCAAGATCTTCTCCTGGCTTGCCACGCTGTGGCGCGGCGTGCTGCATCTGGACACCGCGATGCTGTTCGCGCTGGGCTTTTTGACGACGTTCACGCTCGGCGGCATCAGTGGCGTGATGCTCGCGATGATCCCCTTCGACATCCACGTCTCGGCGACGTACTTCATCGTCGCGCACATCCATTACGTGCTGTTCGGCGGCTCGCTGATGACGATCTTCGCGGGCGTCTACTACTGGTTCCCGAAGATGACCGGGCGCATGTACGACGAGCGCCTGGGCAAGTGGCACTTCTGGACGACCTTCGTGTTCTTCAACCTGACGTTCGGCCCGATGCACATCATCGGCCTGCAGGGCATGCCGCGCCGGGTCGAGGACTACGCAGCGAAGTTCTCCGACCTCAACCTGTTCATCTCGATCGCCAGCTTCGCGCTCGGCCTGAGCACGCTGATCTTCCTCTACAACATGGTCACCAGCTGGCGCGGCGGGCCGATCGCCCCGAGCAACCCGTGGCGCGGGATGACGCTGGAGTGGCAGGTCTCCTCCCCACCGCCGGTATTCAACTTCGACAAGGTGCCGACGGTCGTCGGCGGGCCCTACGAGTACGGCGTCCCGGGGGCTGTGCACGGCACGTTCGCCCCCACCCCGAAACCCGCGACGGTCGGGGCGGGCTCCGGCGTCGCGCGAGCTCCGAGCGAGTAGGAGGCGGTGCGATGAAGGAAGTGCTCGTGGTGGCCAACCGCACGCTCGGCGGCGCGAAGCTGCTCGACGCCGTGCGCGAGCGCGCGGCCGAGGGCGATGTCCGCTTTCGCCTGGTCGTGCCCCAGAGCAACCCCTCGGCGGGCCTTGTCATCTACGACGAGGCCGTGCGCGAATCGGCACAGGCGCGCGTGGACCTCGCGCTTTCGCTCGTCGCCGGCGAGTCGATCGACGCGACCGGCGAAGTCGGCGACCCGGACCCGTTCCTGGCGACGATGGACGCGATCGCCACGCGCCGCCCCGACGAGATCCTCATCTCCACGTACCCAGCCGTCAGCTCGGGTTGGCTTCGGCGAGACCTCGTCGAGCGCATCCGCAACGCCTCCGGCCTGCCCGTCGAGCACATCGTCGTCGACGTCGAGCAGGAGGGCCTGCCATTCAAGGTGACGCTCGTGCTCGCCTCGAAGACACTCGGCGGCGACGAGCTGCTCAACCGCCTCAGCGAGAAGGCCGCGTCCGGCGAGCGACGCCTGTTCGTCGTGATCGTCCCCCAGCCCGACGGCAGCGGCGGCGCGCCGCAGCTCGCGCGCGCGCGCCTGGCGACGATGCTCGACCGCCTGCACAGCGCCGGACTGCTCGGCTCCGGGATGATCGGCGACCCCGACCCCTACACCGCCGCCGTCAACGCGCTGGAGCTGTTCCGCGTCGACGACGTCGTCATCTCCACGCTGCCCGACCAGCGCTCGGGCTGGATGCGCTCGAACCTGATCGAGCGCGTGCAGCACATGACCTCCGCCCCCGTCGAGCACGTCGTCGTCGACCTGCAGGCCGCCACCGCGGCCTCAGCTGCTTAGGAGACCTATGGAGGCCGCCAGCATCTCCCACCCCGCCGCGCACGGCGACCACCACGGTCCGCCGCCGGCCAACAGCAGCTCGCGAGCCGAGCCCCAGCTGCTCGGCATGCTGCTTTTCATCATCTCCGAGGTGATGGTCTTCGGCGCCTTCTTCACGGCGTACTTCTTCATCCGCGTCGCCCAGGGCGACCCATGGCCCGCCACCGGCACGCACCTTGCCCGTCGAGGTTGCCGGGGTCAACACGGCGATCCTCGTGTCCTCCTCGATGACGATGCACTGGGCGCAGACGGCGATCAAGAACGGCAACCGCTGGGGCCTGAAGGCCGGCATGCTGACGACGTTCCTGCTCGGCTGCACGTTCCTGTTCATCCAGATCAACGAGTACGCGAACATCGGCTTCGCACCGCAGGACGGCGCGCAGCAGACGATCTTCTACTCGCTAACCGGCCTGCACGGCGCCCACGTGTTCATCGGGCTGCTGCTGTTGCTGTTCGTGACTGTCAGATCGTTCCGCGGCCATTACACGCCCGAGGAGCACCGTGGCGTCGAGGTGCCCGGCATCTACTGGCACTTCGTCGACATCATGTGGATAGTCGTCTACACCACCGTCTACATCCTCTGACGGCCGTGGATGCGGCGCGCTACTGCGTCCTCGGTCGTTCGCGTACGAAGTACGCCACACTCCCTGCGTCCTTGTATCGCCTGACCCACGACCGTCAGACCGCGTGATGTCTGAGCCATGCTGAATCCCCTGCGCTCGGAGGGCGAGGCGTTTCGACTACTGCTGTACGTGGTCGCCGTGTTCGTGGCGATCATCGCGCTCGTGCTGATCCTGCGGGCGATCTTCTAGCGAGCGGCGGGCGCATTTGCGGGCGCCGGGCATGCGGGCGTAGGCTGGGTCGTATGGAGCTGCCGCAGGACGGCGTGGACCCGCCGGACAGGCGCAGGCACGAGCTGATCGGCACGATCGAGCTGATCGCGACACTCGTCGTCGTGCTCGCGATCGTCGCCTTCGTCGTCTGGTTCCTGTTCTTCGCACACGGGCCGCTGCTGCACTCCTGACGGCCATGTGGCCGCCGGCCGGCCTTATTTCACCGTGAGCGTGCCGTACATACCCGCCTGACGGTGCCCGGGGGCCTCGCAGAAGAACGTGTACGTGCCGGCCTTGAGCGACACTTTGACGGTCGCGGTGCTCTTCGTCGTAAACGGGCTGGCGCCGACCTTCGCGCCCTTCGGCGTCGCGCCGCCTTCGCCGGTTTCGATGGCGATGTTGTGCGACACGCCCGACATGTTCGGCATTTCGACGGTCACGGCGCCGGGTTGGGCGGTCGCCTTGTTGGTCACGTAGGCGAGCTGGCCGCTCGGGCTGGCCGCGATCGAGAGCTTGCCGCCCTTCTCGGCGGCGGGCTTGCCTGCCCCGGGGGCCTGCACGGCGGTCGCCAGCAGGCCGCTGTCCTTGCCGGACTTGTCCACCACCTGCGCGACGTAGGCCGAAACGTCTTTGGCGGCGGAGCCGCTGACGAGGTCTTTCGGCATCGCCCCTTCGGGGTTGGGAATCTGGATCTGTTTTTCGACGACGCCGCGCACCGTGTCGCGATTGGCCCCTTCGGACAGGCTGGCGCGGAACGCTTCGTCGAGGTTCGGGCCGACGACGCCTTTGGTTTCGGCGCGCGCGAGCGTGTGGCAGGAACCGCACTTGGCGACGAACTGCTGCTTTCCGGCGATCAGGTTGGCGTCGTCGGCGCCCTTGACCGAGCATCCGGAGGCGGCCAGCGCAATGCCCGCCAGCGCGGCGAGCGCCGGTGTACGCGCGGCCAGCCGGCGCAACGAGCTGCGCGTGGCGGTATCTCCGTCCGTGAGAGCTTGCGTGCGGCTCATAAGCGGGCGGAACACTATCCGAACGGGCGGGTGCCTCGGCGCCAGCTCGTGCCTCGCCGGGTGCGCGGTTTCACGGCGTTTGCAGGTCGTCGAGCTCTCCGCGCGCCGCCGCGATCACGCCTCGCGCCACGCCGTCCCACGACCAGCGCTCGCGCACCGTCGCCACGATGCCCGCGCGTGCGATCGCGCGATCCTGCGGATCGGCCCGCAGCCACCCCACGACGCGCGCCGCGAGCGCCTGCACCGCGCCATCGTCGACGGGAAACGACAGCAGGGCCGCAATCGACTCGGGCACGGCTCGCGCGAGAGCCTCGCTGACCTCCGCGAGCCCCGAATGCCCGGCGCTGACGGGCAGGGCGCCGCAAGCGGCCGCCTCGGCGGCGACCATGCCGAAGGCCTCCGGGAACGTGCTCGGAACGACCATCGCCTCGCACGCCGGCAGCAGGTCGGCAAGCTCCTCGTGATCCAGGCGGCCGGTCAGCACGACGCGGTCTGCCAGCGCTACGGCGCTGTCCAGGTAGCGAGTGAGCGCCTCTCCGTGCAGGCCGTCGAGGAAAGCCAGCAGATGCCTCAGCGGGTGAGCCTCGGCGGACCCATCCTCCAGCGCGCGCCCCGCCCGTGCGATCTGCTTGGCCCGCTCGAGGTCGCCGGCGAGCAGCGCGTCGCGCAAGCTTTCCAGGCCGGCGCGATAGGCGCCGAAGCCGACGACGACCAGCCGCGCGTCGGGCACCTGCTCGAGCACCAGCGGCCACGCCGCGAGCAGCAGGTCCACGCCCTTGCTGACGATCAGCTTGCCGACGAACGCGACAAGCCGGTCGCCGCCGGTCGGCTCCAGACGCGCCAGCGCCTCGCCGGAGGCGCGCTCGTCGCGCGCGAAGGCGCCCGTGTCCGCAACGGAACCCTGCGCCTTGCCCGCGGCCTGCAGGCGCGAGGCAAGCGCGGCGAGGCCCACGGCCGCCTGTGCGGGCTCGCGCGGCGCGAAGCGCTCGACGTCCACGCCGGGCGGTCCCAGGCGCGTGCGACTAGGCAGGGCGTCGTCGTCCATCGCCCGCCACAGGCTCGCGGCCGTGTGATGGGAGCCCACGAGCACGCCGCCGGCCTGCGCCAGCCCTTCGCGTGCGAACGGCAGGAAGCGCTCGGGATCGGGCTTGACGGTGTACTCCAGCGCGCTGCCGTGAACCTTCACGGCGTACGGCACGCGGCCACCGAGCGCGCGCGCGAGGATCGCCGGCCCCATCACGAGGTGGTTGGCGAGCGCCACGTCCGGGCCGACGAGCTCGACCAGCTCGCGCACGGCTGCGACGTTGGCCTCGACGTACCGCTCGATCTGCGCGTCACTGCACTCGGCGAACGTGCGCGCGGCGATCCCGTCGTAGCGGTCGGCTACGTACACCGGCAGCAGATCGCCGATGTTCGGCCGGTAGACCGTGCAGCTGCCGGGACCGGCGGCGCCGCGCTCGCGCACCCTGCGCACGCGCAGCTCGCCCTCCTCCCAATCGCCTACGGCATCGACGAATGCCTGGCTCCCGGGATCGCGGTCCTGGCTGAGCAGGTGGACCTCGTGGCCCTGTGCGACGAACGCGGCCGCCAGGCGCGCGTTGTAGACGTTCGAGCCGGTCCCGCCGAGCAGGTAGCCGTGGAAGACGAGGATGCGCACCGCGCGAGCCTAGCGGGCGCCCCTGCGGGCGCCGCTCGGTCCGGTCGGACGCTCCGATAGAGTTTTGCCGGTGAGCACCGACACGCGCTATCGCCTGCGAAACCCCGCCAGCGGGCGTGAGATCGTGCTCGAGGCCGAGCCCGGCGAGATCTACCTCGACCGCGATACGGGCGAGGAGCTGGAGCCTGTCGGCATCGTCCTGCCGCTCCCTCCGTCGCAGTCGCGCCTGCCATGGGCCGTAGAGAACCTGCGCTTCTGCAACTGGTGCGACCAGCTTGCCCAGAAGGACCTCAACGACTGCCCCACCTGCGGCCGGCGCATGGGGCCGCTCGGATCGCGCACGGGAGACCGTTGAGGCTTCGCGCCGTCGTCGCAGCGATCGCCGTGCTGATGGCCGCAGGCGCGCTCACCGCGTGCGGCGGCGGTGGCAGCGCGTCCGACTCGATCCCCAAGAGCACGCCGAACATCACGCCGCCGAACGACACGAGCGCCGAAAAAGCCGCCGCGCAGACGACGTCGACGTCCACGTCGACGTCCAAAACGACCGGCGAAAGCGCCGCCAGCGAATCGGGCGGCAACGAAGCCACCGAAGAACCCGAAAGCGGCGGTAGCTCAAGCGGCGCCGGCGAAGAAAAAGAAGCGACGCCTTCCGGCGGCGCCTCCGCCGAAAAAGAAGCCGAAAGCGAAAAATCGGCGGCCGGATCGAGCCCCTCGGGCGGCGCCAGCGCGCCGACCGGGAAATAGCCGCGGCGCGCCGACCGGCCCGCGGTCTTTGGCACACTGGCCGCGTGCTGACCGCCTACGGCGTAGAGATGAGCGTTGCGCTGTAGGTCAGACGCGCCGTCTGATACAGGCAGAAGTACTGCACGGCCGAGCCGATCGACGTCTGCGTGCTCTGCGAGCTGGTGCTCGAGCACTGCTTTTTTTCGCGGCTGGCGCGCCAGGAGGTGTCCTTGCCGAAGCCGAGCGCGAGCGCCGGCGCCCAGGTGGGCACGGTCAGCGCGATGATGTCGCCCTTGCGCACGGCGATCGTCCGTTCCAGCGGGAACTGAGTCGTTTTGCCGAAGTACTTCTTCAGCTTGACCGTCGGGCTGGAGGCGATCAGCTTGTACGTGAGGTTCGGTTTCTTTTCCGCGCGCAGGATCGCCAGGCCGGCTTCTGCTTCGCCGCCCTCGTTGGCGTTGAAGAACTTGACCTGCGTGGCGTTCGGCCGCCCGAGCGTGACCGTCCAGGCAACCACGGTTCCCGCCTTCGGCGCGCTCATCAGCGTCGTGTTGGTGCCGACCTTGACCTGAAAGCCGGTCGTGCGGCTGACCGCAAGGCACGGGCTGGCCGGGCAGCTCGGGACGGTTTCAGGGCTGGTCGTCGGCGGGATCACGCCGACTTCGGCGATCGTCGCGGGAGCGACGGCGGGGATGGCCAGGAAGAGCGCGAGGCTCGCGAGGAAGGCTGGGTATATGCGGTTCATCGTTGCCATTCAACACGAGTTGGGGCCATATGTAGCGCTTTGACCATTCGCTATCGCCCGGAGAGTTCCTGCGCCGCGGCCTCGATCTGCTGCGGATCGCCGGCCGCCGGGACCCACGGAAGGCGCAATCCGTCGCCCTCGTAGCGCGGGATCACGTGCACGTGGAAATGAAAGACCGTCTGAAATGCCACCGCACCGCAGGCGTTGAGCAGGTTCACCCCATCGGCGCCGAGGCGCTCGGAGGCCCGGCCGGCCAGCAGCTTGGCGGCGAGGCTGACGGCGGCCAGGTCCTCGTCGTCGACGCTCAGCAGGTCCGGCGAGTGCTCGCGCGGGATCACCAGCGCATGACCGCGTGTGGCCGGGGCGATGTCCATGAAGGAGATCGTCCGCTCGTCTTCGCCGACGATCGTCGCAGGAAGCTCGCCGGCGACGATCTTGCAGAAGATGCAATCCGGGTCACGCATGCGCGAAGCCTATTCGCATCGTCCGCATGCGGCTGTTCATGCAAGCGCGCGGGCATGCGCGACGGCCTGCTCGCGGGTCAGCACCTCGCCGGCGTACTGCGCCTCGCTGAGCTGCTCGAGCAGCTCGCCGACGCGCGGGCCGGTCTCGATGCCCAGCTCGCGCGCCAGCTCGTCGCCGCGCAGCAGCGGCGCGGGAGGGCCCTCGTCGCGCCAGCGCAGCGCATCGGGCAGCATCGCCCGCGCGACCGCCAGATGCGCGTCGATCGCCTCCTGCGCCCGGTCGCCGCGCGTGGCCAGCCGGTCGGCCACCGACAGCAGCGTCACGTCGACCTCCACGGGCGAGCAGGCACGCAGATATCCGTACACCGTCCGCCGCGACAGCGGCTGGGGCTCGTGCACGAGGAAGCCGAGTCGCAGGTGATGGCGCACGAGCGCCGCGACATGGGCGCGCAGCCGCTCGCTGCTGCGCAGCCTGCCCAGCACCTCGCGCGCGAGCGCGGCGCCACGCTCGTCGTGGCCGATGAACGTCACGCGCCCGTCGGCGGGGCGCACGCCGCGCGTGAGCGGCTTGGCGGCATCGTGCAGCAGCGCGCCCCAGCGCAGCGCCTCGCCGCGCGTCAGCCCGTCCGCGAGCGGCTCGGCCATCAGCGCGGCGACCGCCACGCGTTGCTCGGCGAGCACGGAGTCCAGATCATGCGCGACGCTCGGCTCGGCAGCAAGGGCTGGGCCCGCAGGATCGTCCGCCGTGCCGCGAGACGCCGCGACCTCGTCGAGCGCAATCGTGCGCTCGAGCACCTCCAGCGTGTGCCCATACACGTCGGCGTGGTGAAAGCGGTTCTGCTCGACGTCCTTGAGCGCATCCAGCTCGGGCAGCACGACGGGCATCGCCGACAGCTCGTCCAGCAGCGCCAGCCCGCGCAGCGCCTGTGCGGAGGCGACGATTCGGCGCAGCTCCATGAAAACGCGCTCGGGCGAGCAGCGGGAGAGCTCACCCGCGTGCTCGCGAGCGCGCTGCGCCGTCTCGGGCTCGGGCTCGAGACCGAGCTCGACCGCGATGCGCGCCAGGCGCAGCACGCGCAGCGGGTCCTGCGCGAAGGCGCTCGGCGCGGCCATGCGCAGTCGGCCGGCAGCGAGATCCTGCAGGCCGCCGAGCGGGTCGATCGGCTCGCCGCCAGCGATCGGCTCGGCGATCGCATTGACCGTGAAGTCGCGCAGCGCCAAATCGGCCTCCAGCGAGCCGTCGCGCAGGCGCTCGACATCGATCTGCCACGACGAGTCGCGCGCGCTGACGCGCCAGGCGCCGAACTGCTCCGACAGCGCAAAGCAGGCCGCGCGTCCGGCGGCACGTGCGATCGCGCGCGCCGCGTCGGCCGGGTCGCCATCGACCACGACATCGAGGTCGGTCGTCGCGCGACCGAGCAGGCGATCGCGGATCGCGCCTCCCACCAGCCACGCGGAGCTGTCGTCGAGCGCCGTTCGCGCCGCGCTCAGCGCGTCAGCCATGTCGAGCCGGCAGCCACGTCGCGGCGCCATGGGCCGGTGCTCCCGCCGCCGCCGCGACCGGCTCTGCCGCGATGCCGTCTCGGTGATAGACGCGCGGCACACGCTGCGTCAGGCCGCACGTGATCTCGTAGTTGATCGTGTCCAGGCGCCGTGCCACGTCCTCCGCGGCGATCCGCTGTTCGCCGTCGACGCCGATCAGCGTGGCCGGCTCGCCGCGCAGGCGCTCGGCGCCCGCGTCGGGCCCAAGATCGACGGTCACGTTGTCCATGCTCACCGTGCCGACGAGCGGGTAGCGGTGCCCGCCGATCAGCACGTCGGCGTTGTTTGACAGCCCGCGCCGCCAGCCGTCGCCGTAGCCGATCGGCAGCACTGCGAGGTACGTGTCGCGCTGCGCCGTGAAGCTCCGCCCGTAGCCTGCGCTCTCGCCCGCGCGGCAGCGCTTGACCTCGGCGACGTAGGTGCTCAGGTGCAGCGCCGGCACGAGCGCACGCTCGGCCGGGTCGATGCCGAACGGGTCCATGCCGTAGATCGCGATCCCGCAGCGCGCCATGTCGAACTGCGCGTCTGCCTCGCGCAGCATCGCCGCGCTGTTGGCGGCGTGCACGATCAGCTGCGGGTGCTGCTCCTTGAGCTCGCGCGCCCAGCTCGAGAAGACTTCGAGCTGGCGAGCGAAGAAGCCGTCGTCGTGCAGTTCGTCGGCAGTGGCGAAGTGCGTCATCAGGCCCACCGGCTCGACTCCGCGCGTGTCGCGCGCCAATGCGAAGACGCGCGAGGCCAGCCCGCCGTCGCGCGTGCCCAGGCGGCCCATCCCCGAGTCGAGCTTGACGTGCACGCGCCCGCCACCCGCCTCGGCGACGGCGCGCACGTAGCGCTCGCTCCACACGACCACGTCGGCATCGGCCGCCAGCGCGTCTGCGACCTCCTGCAGCGTTAGCGCGCCCATCACGAGGATCGGCACATCGACGACGCCGGCCTCGCGCAGCTCGCAGGCCTCCGGCGCGCTGGCCACGGCCAGCCAGCTCGCTCCCCCGGCCAGCGCGGCACGGGCGCTCGGCGCCGCGCCGTGGCCGTAGCCGTCGGCCTTGACGACCGCGCACAGCTCGGCGCCCGCGCGAAGCTCCGAGCGCAGCCGCGAGCAGTTGCGCTCGATCGCCGCGAGGTTCACGCTCGCCTGCGCGCGCGGGGCGCTCATGGCCGCGGCTCCTCGCGCGCGGCCGGCAGCGCCTCGATCACGTCCGTTGCGATAACGCCCTCGACGGCTCCCTGGCGCCGCGCGGCCTCGCGCCCGGCCGACGCGTGCAGCCACACGCCCGCCGACGCTGCGTCGAACGGATCGAGGCCCTGCGCGAGCAGCGCCGCGAGCACGCCCGTCAGGACGTCGCCGGTGCCGGCCGTGGCGAGCGCCGGGCTCCCGCCCCGGCTGACTGCGACGCGCCCGTCCGGATGCGCGATCAGCGTGTCGTCGCCCTTGAGCACGACGACCGCCTCGCTCTGCTCGGCCGCCGCGCGCGCGTGCCGCAGCCGCTCGCGCTCGATGTCCTTGCTGTCGAGCCCCAGCAGGCGCGCGAGCTCGCCGGCGTGCGGCGTGAGGATCGTCGGGCGATCGCGACCGGAAAGCTCGCGCAGGCGCTCGGCGTGGGCATTCAGGCCGTCTGCGTCGAGCACCATGGGCGCCTGTGCAGCGGCGGCGAGCTCGCGCGCGAAGGCGATGCTGCCCTCGCTGCGCCCGAGCCCTGGGCCGAGCGCGAGCGCCCCCCCGGGACGAATGCTCGCGAGCACGCCGGCCACGGCGTCGTGCGCCAGGCCGCCGTCCTGCTCGGCCAGCCCACGCGTCATCAGCTCAGGCGTTCCCGCGCCGGCGACCGTGTCCTGCAGCGACTGCGGCGTGCAGGCGATCACGTAGCCCGCCCCGGCGCGCATGGCGGCGCGTGCGGCCATCTGCGGAGCGCCTGTCAGCCCGCGCGAGCCGCCCGCAACGACGACTTGACCCGAGGCGAACTTGGTAGACGCGGCGCCGCGGCGCGGCAGAAGCTCGCGCACCTCGCCGCCGATCAGGCCGATCGTCGCGTCCGCCGGCGCACCGCGGGGAATGCCGATGTCGATCGTGTGAACCTCGCCGGCATGGCTCTTGCCGGGGTTGATCCACAGGCCGGGCTTCGCGGCGTGGAAGGTCACCGTCACCGCTGCGCGCACCGCGCGCCCGGAGACGACTCCCGAGGAGGCATCGACGCCGCTGGGAACATCGACGGCGACGACGGGCGCCGCGGATTCGTTGAGCGCGTCGATCGCCGTCGCGACCGGGCCGTGGAGCTCTCCGGAGAAGCCGGTGCCGAGCAGCGCGTCGACGAGCACGCTCGCCTGCGCGATCGCCTCCATGCCCTGCTCCAGCGAGACGGGCGCATCCCCGGAGAGCCGGTCGAGGTTCGCGCGAGCGTCGCCGGAGAACTCCTCCATCGGCGCCACGCAGACGACCGTGACCTTCCAGCCGGCGTCGCGCAGCAAACGCGCCACGACGAGCCCGTCGCCGCCGTTGTTGCCCTTGCCGCAGACGACGGCGGCCGGGCCATCGGCCGTGTGCACCTCGACCGCGCGCGCCACGCCCGCGCCGGCGCGCTCCATCAGATCGAGGCTCGCCACGCCCTGGCGCTCGATCGCCCAGCGGTCGGTCGCGCGCATCGCCTCGGCGTCGGGCAGCGGGGTCAGCCAATCGGGTAGCGCCTGCACGAAAAGCGATGCTAGATGGTCGGCGAGCGCCGCCACCGGCGCACGCGGCCCCGCCGCGGCCGCTTACTCGACGGTGACGGTCTTGGCCAGGTTGCGCGGCTGGTCGACGTTGAGACCGCGGTTGCGCGCGATCGCATAGGCGAGCAGCTGCAGTGGGATCACGGCGAGGATCGGCTGCAGCATCCAGTCGGTGGCCGGCACCTCGATCGTCGCGTCGACGTGCGCCTCCACGATGCCGTCGCCGGCCGTGCTGATGGCGATCACGTGGGCGCCACGCGCGCGCGCCTCCTGGATGTTGGAGACGAGCTTGTCGAGCACGGGCGAGCGGGTGGCCACGCAGACCACCGGCGTAGCCTCGTCGAGCAGCGCGATCGGGCCGTGCTTCATCTCGCCCGCCGCGTAGGCGTCGGTGGAGATGTAGGAGATCTCCTTCAGCTTCAGCGCCCCCTCCAGCGCGACCGGCAGTCCGACATGGCGGCCGATGTAGAAGAAGAAGTCGGCCTGCCAGCAGGTCCCGGCCACGTCGTTGATGTGCGCCTCGGTGCCCTCGATCAGCTCGTCGATGCTGTGCGGCAGGCGCTTGAGCTCGCCGACCAGCTCGGCGATGCGCTCGGGCGCAAGCGTGCCGCGCAGCTCGGCCAAGCGCAGCGCCAGCAGGTACATGACGGCGACCTGGCAGACGAAGGTCTTGGTGGCGGCCACGCCGATCTCCAGGCCCGCACGCGTGTACAGCACGCCGTCGGCGTCGCGCGTGGCCTGCGAGCCGCGCGTGTTGGTGATCGCCAGCACCGTTGCGCCGCGCTCGCGCGCCAGGCGCATCGCCGCGAGCGTGTCGGCCGTCTCGCCGGACTGGGAGATGCCGATGACCAGGTCGCCCGGCCCGACGACGGGGTTGCGGTAGCGGTACTCCGACGCGATGTCCATCTCCACCGGCACGCGGGCCCACTCCTCGATCGCGTAGCGGCCGATCAGCCCGGCGTGGTAGGCGGTGCCGCAGGCGACGACGACGATGCGCTTGACGTCGGCGAGGATCGCCTCGTCCAGCGCGCCCTCCTCGTCGAGGTCGATGCCGTCCCCGCGCGCGGTGCGGTCGAACAGCGTGTCGGCGACGGCGTCGGCCTGTTCGTGGATCTCCTTGAGCATGAACGTGTCATAGCCGCCCTTCTCGGCGGTCTCCTGGTCCCAGTCGACGGTCTCCACGTCGCGCTGCACGTCCTCGCCGGCGGCCGTGGTGATCTGCACGCCGTCGGGGCGCAGCACGACGATCTCGCCGTTTTCCAGGTACTGGATCTGACGCGTCTCGGCCAGGAAGCCGGGGACGGCCGAGGCGACGAACTGCTCGCCGTCGCCGCGCCCGATGATCAGCGGGCACTCCTTGCGCGCGCCGACGAGCACCTCGGGCTCGTCCAGGCTCATCGCCACGAACGCGTAGTGACCCTCGAGTTCGGCGTAGGCGCCGCGAACGGCGTCGGCCAGGTCATCGACGTAGTGCGCGGCGATCAGGTGCGCGATGACCTCGGCGTCGGTCTCGGAGGTGAACACGCTGCCCTCGGCGGTCAGGCGCTCCTTCAGCTTCATGTAGTTCTCGACGATCCCGTTGACGACGACGTGCACGCGGTCGCGGCTGTCGTAGTGAGGATGTGCGTTCTCCTCGCTGACGCGACCGTGCGTGGCCCAGCGGGTGTGCCCGATGCCGGTCGTCGCCGGGCGCGGCGCGACGGCCACCGAGCCGTTGCCGCTCGCGGCCGACTCCTGATCGACGAGCTTGGCCTGCAGGGCGCTGAGGTTGCCGACGGCACGCACCGCCTCGATGCGCCCGTCGGCGATCACGGAGATCCCCGCCGAGTCATATCCGCGGTACTCGAGCTTGCTCAGGCCGGCGAGCAGCAGGTCCCGGACGGGGCGCCCGCCGACGTAGCCAACGATGCCGCACATCGCATCGAAGATACCAGCGCTCCGGGGCGCCGCTGGGCCTGCACGGGCGCCGCCAGGCGCGATCTCAGCTCAGCTCGGCCTGCACGAGCGCCACGAGGCGATCGCAGACGCTCTGCGCCTCGTCGTCGCTCGGCGCCTCGACCATCACGCGCACGAGCGGCTCGGTCCCGCTGGGGCGCACGAGCACCCGCCCGCGTCCCTCGAGCTCCTTGCCGGCCAGCTCGATCGCCTGTTTGACGTCCTCGGCCTCGGCCAGCGCCCCGCGATCACGCACGCGCACGTTGACCAGGCGCTGTGGCAGCTTGTCCATCGCGTGGCGCTCGCTCAGGTCGCCGCCGCCGAGCGCCTCCAGTGTCAGCAGGGCACTGGCGATGCCGTCGCCGGTGCGGTTGAAGCCCATCTCGATGATGTGCCCGGACTGCTCGCCGCCGAGCGCCCAGTTGCGCGAGCGCAGTTCCTCCAGCACATAGCGGTCGCCGACGTTGGTGATCGCCACCGCAACGCCGGCGCGATCCATCGCCGAGTGAAAGCCGTAGTTGGTCATCACGGTCACGGCGACGCCGTCGCCGTGGAGCTTGCCGGCGTCGCGCAGGTGCAGCGCGGCAAGTGCGAGCAGCTCGTCGCCGTCGACCACCTGCCCGAGCCGGTCGGCGGCAAGCACGCGGTCGCCGTCGCCGTCGAAGGCGAAACCGAGCGCGTGACCGCCGGCGACGACCTGCTCGGCCAGCGCGTCCACGTGCGTTGAGCCGCAGCCTGCGTTGATGTTGCGCCCGTCCGGCTCGTCGGCGATCACGGTCACGTTGGCGCCGAGGCGGCGGAAGATCTCCGGCGCGACGTGGAACGTTGCGCCGTTGGCGCAGTCCAGCAGCACGTCGACGCCGCTCAGGTCGAGCTGCGCAAAGCGCGTGTGCAGCTCGCGCAGGTAGTCCTCGGGGGCTCCGCGCAGCTCGCGAACGTGGCCGATCGAGGTGCCGCTGGAGACTTTCTCGCCCTCCAGCGCCCGCTCGATCGCGTGCTCGGCCTCGTCGGTGAGCTTGTAGCCGTCGGCGGCGAAGAACTTGATGCCGTTGTCCTCGAACGGGTTGTGCGAGGCCGAAAGCACGACGGCGAGGTCGAAGTCGTAGCGCCCGAGCAGCAGCGGCGCTGCCGGAGTCGGCAGCACGCCGCCGAGCAGCGCATCGCCGCCGGCAGCGCTGACTCCCGCTGCCACGGCTGCCTGCAGCATCTCGCCGGACTCGCGCGTGTCGCGCACGATCAGCACCTGCGGGCGATCGGCGCCCGTCTGCTCGGTCGCCGCGCGCGCGAGCGCCAGCGCCAGCTCGGCGCTGAGGAACTCGCCGGCGACGCCGCGAACGCCATCGGTGCCAAACAGCTTGCGGCTCATGCTTGCCCCCGGCGGGCTGGCTTCAGCGCTTGGAGAACTGTGGCTTCTTACGGGCCTTCTTCAGGCCGGCCTTCTTGCGCTCCTTGGCGCGCGAGTCGCGCGTCAGAAAGCCCCTGCGCTTGAGCTCGCCACGCAGGTTCGGGTCGGCCTCCAGCAGCGCGCGCGACACGCCGTGGCGCAGCGCGCCGGCCTGTGCGGAGATGCCCCCGCCGTGCAGGCGGGCGACGACGTCCATCTTCTCCTGGTAGCCGACCGTCTCCAGCGGCTGGCGGATGTTGCGCTGCAGGGTGTCGCGCGGGAAGTGCTGCTCCAGCGTGCGGCCGTTGATCAAGTAGGTGCCCTTGCCGGGCTTCAGCGTGACGCGCGCGATGGCCGTCTTGCGCTTGCCCGTCGCGCGGTAGCGCGCGTCGGCGGCGAGATCGATGGCGGCCGTGGCGATCGGCTCGGACAGCGTCTCCTCGCCCTGCTCCTCGCCCTCGGCGGCAGCCGGCTGCTCGGAGTCCTCGCCCTCGACGGCATAGGGGTCCTCGAAGCCCTGCTCGCGGCTCTCGCGCCCGAGCGGGTCGGCACCCTCGGGAACGATGTCGACCTCGAGGTGCGCGCCGGGAACCGACGGCTTGGCGCTCGGGGTCGCCTCGGGCGCTCCTCAGAGTCGTCGTCGGCGTCCTCGTCGACGGCCGCCTCGACGGCAACCTCGTCCTCGGACTCCTGCAGAGCCTCCAGCGCAGCGTCCTCGGCGGAACCGGCGATCTCCTGGGCGTCGTCGCTCGGGACCGCGTGGCCCTCGCCCACCGGCTCGACGGTCGCCGGGTCGACGGGCTTCTCGCCGCCGGCCTCGCTCGCCTCCTGCGCGGCCTCCAGCGCTGCGTCCTCGGCGGAGCCGGCGATCTCGGCGGCCTCCTCGCTCGGCACGGCGTGCTGGGGAGTCTCCTCGGCCGGCGTGTCCGCGTCCGCGGGCGTGTCCGGCGTGTCCTCGTCGGCCATCAGTGCTCGATCTCCAAAGTTTGCGGGTTCTGGGCGACGTGCGGGTGCTCGGGCCCGGCGTAGATCTTCAGCTTCGTGAGCTGCTTACGCGCCAGGCGGTTGCGCGGCATCATGCCTTTGACGGCCAGGCGGATGATCTCCTCCGGGCGCCGTGCCTGCATCTCCTCGAACGTGCGCGAGCGCAGGCCGCCCGGGTAGCCCGAGTGGCGGTAGTAGCGCTTGTCCGCGCGCTTGTTGCCGGTCACGTGGATCTTCTCCGCGTTGACGACGACGACGAAGTCGCCCGTGTCGACGTGCGGCGTGTACTCGGGCTTGCGCTTGCCGCGCAGCACGTCGGCGATCTGCGTCGCCAGGCGCCCGAGCGTCTTGCCGTTCGCGTCGACGACCAGCCAGTTGCGCTCGCGGTCGGTCGGCTTCGCTACGTATGTTCTCATCGAGGGGGCCATAGGCGTGAAAAAGGCCACGCGTGCCGGTCACTCCGGACGCGCGGCGAAGCGGACATCATAGGCGAAGTCGCAGGACTTCGCAGACTACTTCCGGCCTACTCCCACTCGATCGTGCCGGGGGGCTTGCTGGTTATGTCCAGCACGACGCGGTTGACCTCGCGCAGCTCGTTGATCATGCGCGAGGCGATTTTCTCCAGCAGGTCGTACGGCAGGCGAGCCCAGTCGGCGGTCATCGCGTCGTCGCTGGTGACGGCGCGCAGCACGACGACATAGCCGTACGTGCGCTCGTCGCCTTGCACGCCGACGGTGCGCACGTCGGGCAGCACGCAGAAGGACTGCCACAGCTCGCGATACAGGCCGGCGTTGCGGATCTCCTCCTGCAGGATGTGGTCGGCCTCGCGCAGCACGTTCAGGCGCTCTTTGGTCGCTTCGCCGCCGACGACGCGGATCGCCAGGCCGGGGCCGGGGAACGGCTGGCGCCAGACGAGGCGCTCGGGCAGGCCGAGCTCGGCGCCGACGGCGCGCACCTCGTCCTTGAACAGCGCGCGCAGCGGCTCGACGAGCTCGAACTGCAGGTCGTCGGGCAGGCCGCCGACGTTGTGGTGGGACTTGATCGTCGCCGCGCCGGTGCCGCCGCCGGACTCGATCACGTCGGAGTACAGCGTGCCCTGCACGAGAAAGCGCGCCCCTTCGCCGTCGGGGCCGACGAGGCGCTGCGCCTCCTCCTCGAAGACCCTGATGAACTCTGCGCCGATCGCCTTGCGCTTGGCCTCCGGCTCGGTGACGCCTTTGAGCTTCTCCAGGAAGCGCTGCTCGGCGTCGACGGCGACGAGCGGCACCTTGAACGTGTCGCGAAAGGCGCTGATCACCTGCTCGCCCTCGTCCTTTCGCATCAGCCCGTGATCGACGAACACGCAGGTCAGCTGGTCGCCGATCGCGCGGTGCACGAGCAGCGCGGCGACCGACGAGTCCACGCCGCCGGACAGGCCGCAGATGACGTTCGCCTCCCCCACCTGCGCGCGGATGCGGCGGATCTGGTCCTCGACGATCGACGCCGGCGACCACGTCTGCTCGCAGCCGCACACCTCCGTGAGAAAGCGCGTGAGGATCTCCTGGCCGTAGGGCGTGTGCACGACCTCCGGGTGAAACTGGATGCCGTAGATGCCGCGCTCGGTGTCCTCGACGGCGGCGACCGGCGAGGAGCTCGACGACGCCAGCGCGGTGAAGCCGGGCGGCGGCTCGTAGACGGTGTCGCGGTGAGACATCCAGCAGGTCTGCTCGGTGGGCATGTCGCGCAGCAGCGTGCCGGGGTGTGAGACGTGCAGGTCCGAGCGCCCGAACTCGCCGACCTCGGCCTGCTCGACGCGACCGCCGAGCTCGTGCACGAGCAGCTGCATGCCGTAGCAGATGCCCATCACCGGAACGCCCAGCTCCAGCAGCTCGCGGTCCAGGTGCGGCGCGCCCTCGGCATACACCGACGCAGGCCCGCCCGACAGCACGATGCCGCGTGGCTTGCGCTTGGCGACCTCCTCCAGCGCGACGTGGTGGGGCAGCAGCTCGCTGAACACGCCGCACTCGCGCAGCCGTCGCGCGATCAACTGGCTGTACTGCCCGCCATAGTCCAAGACCACGACCTGCTCGGTGGCCGCGTCGACCGTCCCGGCCTCGCCGGCGTCCGCGCCGGGCGCCGTGACGGCCAGCTCAGTCACTTGCTGGCGTGTCAGAGGTGGTCCCGACGAGGCTGGCAAGGACGCAGTGAGCGTGGACTGCTGGCCGATCGTCGATCGCATTGGATCGTCGATCGGCAGTCGAGCGATCGAGGACGCCGCCAAACGAAGTCGGGGGCGACTCTGACGTGTCAGCCATCTACTAGTACTGCAGCCTTCCCGTTCGTGGCGCCCATGCCGACGCCCTGGTCGCGCTGCAGCGACTTGCCCTCGGTCTGCAGCGCGGGCGCAATCACGACCTCCGCACGATTGAACTCGGCGAGGTCCTTGTGCCCGCACGTGGCCATCGACGTGCGCAGCCCGCCGAACAGGTTGAACGTGCCGTCGTTCTCGCGCGCGGGACCGGTGAGGATCTCCTCGAGCGTGCCGTTCTGGTGGGTCGCCACGCGCGCGCCGCGAGGCAGGCTCGGGTGAAACGTCGCCATGCCCCAGTGAAAGCCGCGCCCGGGTGCCTCGTAGGCGCGCGCCAGCGGCGAGCCGATCATCACGGCGTCGGCGCCGAGCGCGATCGCCTTGGACACGTCGCCGCCGTTGCGCATGCCGCCGTCGGCGATCACCTGGCTGTACTCGCCGGTCTCCAGCATGTGCGTCGAGCGCGCGTGCGCCACGTCGGCGATCGCCGTCGCCTGTGGCACGCCGATACCGAGCACGCCGCGCGTGGTGCACGCCGCGCCGGGCCCGACGCCGACGAGCACGCCGGCCGCGCCGGTGCGCATCAGGTGCAGGCCGGTGTGGTAGGAGGCACAGCCGCCGACGACCACGGGAACGTCGAGCGAGGGGATGAACTCCTTGAGGTTGAGCGGCTCGGAGACCGTCGAGACGTGTTCGCCGGAGACGACCGTGCCCTGGATGACGAGCACGTCGAGTCCCGCCTCCATCGCGATCTCGTGGTATTTGAGCACGCGCTGCGGGGTCAGCGACGCCGCGACGACGACTTTCTGCTCCTTGATTTCGGAGATGCGCTGGGCGATCAGCTCGGGCTTGATCGGCTCGGCGTAGATCTCCTGCATCTCGCGCGTCGCGAGGTCCTTGGGCAGCTCGGCGATGCGCTCGAGCTGCTCCTCGGCATCCTCGTAGCGCGTGAAGATGCCCTCGAGGTTGAGCACCGCGAGCCCACCGAGTCCGCCGATGATGCCGGCGGTGCGCGGCGAGACGACGCCGTCCATCGCCGAGGCGAGCATCGGCAGCTCGAACTGGTAGGGCCCGAGCTTCCACGAGATGTCGATGTCGTCGGGGTCGCGGGTGCGCCGTGAAGGCACGATCGCGATGTCGTCGAAGCCGTATGCCTGACGGGCCTTCTTGCCGCGTCCGATCTCTATCTCCATCGCTGAATCCTCGCAGTCGGTCCGGACGAGAAGACCCCGCTCGCGGCGGGGCCAAATTGGCGTCGGCGGGGCGCCCTGAGAGTGTTTTCGCGGACGTCAGCCAACTGGGTTTGAGCATAGCAACGGCGGGTTGTGACCGAGGCCCTTGGATATCCTCGCCTTACATGAGCGAGGGGGCGAACATCAGCTACGACGCGCACGCCATCGAGGCCCGCCGGCAGGCGGCCTGGGGCGAGCGCGACGCCGCGCGCACGCCGACCGTCTTCGACGACCGGCCGCACCTGTACATCAAGCCCTCGGCTCCGTTCACGTCGGGCAACGTGCACATCGGCCACGTGCGCAGCTACTCCATCGGAGACGCCTACGCACGATTCAGACGCGCGCGCGGGGAGCGTGTGCTGTTCGCGTTCGGCTTCGACGCGTTCGGCCTGCCGGCGGAGCTCGGCGCGATCGCCGGCGGCGTGCCGCCGAGCGAGTGGGTCGCGCGCTGCGCCGAGCACATGACCGGCCAGCTGCAGCGCCTGGGCTTCTCCTTCGACTGGGAGCGTACGTTCATGAGCTCGGACCCGGTCATGTACCGCTGGTCGCAGTGGCTGTTCCTGACGCTGCTGGAGGCCGGGCTCGTCTACCGCGGGACGGGCAACGTCGACTGGTGCGACACCTGTCAGACGACGCTCGCGACGATCCAGGTCGAGGACGGGCTGTGCTGGCGCTGTCACAACCCCGTGCGACTGATCGAGCGCCCCACTTGGTACCTGCGGGTCAGCGCCTACACGGCCGAGAACGACCGGCGCCTGGACGAGCTCGCGACGGGCGGCAAATGGGACGAGGTCGCGTTGGCCAGCCAGCACTTCGTGCTCGGCCGCGTGGACGGCGTGGAGGTCGACCTGGACGCGGGCGACGGCGGGCCGTCGCTGACGGCGTTCACGCCGCACGCCGACGCGCTGGAGCAGGCGCGCTTCGTGCTGATCTCGCCCAAGCACGCGGACATCGACGAGTGGGCGGCGGACGACTCGGTGCGCGCGGGGCTGGAGGAGCTGCGCTCGGGGGGCCTGGAGCGAAGCTCGCGCGACGCGCGCAAGATCGCGCTGCTGGACACCGGCCGCTCGCTGCCCGCGCCGGCGGGCGACGGCTGGCTGCCGGTGCTGATCTCTCCCGCGGTCGACGGCCGCTTCGGCGCGACGGCCGTGCTGGGCATCCCCGAGGAGGACCGCACCGACGAGGTGCTGGCCGAGCGTCTGCCCGAGCTGCTCGGCGCATCGCGCGGCAGCGCGCAGGCCACGGCGCCGGCGAACGCCAAGCGTGAGGTCTCCCCCGTGCGTGCGGCCGTGCGCTACAAGGCCGACGACTTCTCGATCTCGCGCCAGCGCTCGTGGGGCACGCCGATCCCGATCGTGTACTGCGAGCAGCACGGCGCGGTGCCGATTCCCAAGGAGCAGCTGCCGGTGCTGCTGCCGCTGGACATCACGCCGACGGGCGCGGGCAACCCGCTGGCCGAGCTGGACGACTTCGTGAACACGACGTGCCCGCTGTGCGACGGCCCGGCCAAGCGCGAGACGGACACGCTGGACTGCCATTTCGACGCGCTGTGGTTGTGGGTTCCGGTCGCCGTGCCAGCCGAGTCGCGCGAGGAGACGCTCGAGGAGATCCTCGCGCTGTCGGACCTGCGCCGGTGGCTGCCCTCCGAGCGCGTCGTCGCCGGCTCTGACAGCGGCAACTTCGTGTTCGACCAGCGCATCGTCACGAAGGCGCTGCGCGACATCGGCCCGCTGGACTTCCTGCCCGACGGCGAGCCGTTCGCCGGCTGCCTGTTTCACGAGATGGTGATCGCCGAAGGGCGCAAGATGAGCAAGCACCTGGGCAACGTCGTCGATCCCGACGCGCTCGTGGAGCGCTACGGCGCGGACACGGTGCGCCTGGCGGTGCTGTACGCGGCGCGGCCGCAGAAGACGCTCAACTGGAACGACTCGGCGGTGCTGCGCGCCAATCGCTTCCTCACGCAGGTATGGGACTTCACGCAGGCGCGCATCGCGGCGGGCGAGCGGCTCGCCGCGCAGGAGCAGGCACCCGGCGCGACGGGCCCCGATGCGGAGCCCGTGAGAGACACCAGCGAGCACCTGCGCGTGAAACTGGCACAGTGGTCTGAGAATGGCGCACAGAAGATCACGGAGGATCTGGAGGGGCTGGAGATGCACAGCGCGGTGCGCAACGTGATGCGGCTGTTCGACCGCATCAAGGACTTCGACAAGAAGGTGGTTGCCCGCCAGGGCGCGCTCACCCGCGCCGACAGCGACGCGCTGCTCGATGCGCTGGCGCTGCTGGCGCAACTGCTCGGCCCGTTCGCCCCGCACATGGCCGAGGAGCTGTGGCTGAGCTTCGGCAACGAGGAGAGCGGCCCACAAACGCCGTGGCCAGGCGTATCGTTGGAGGCAGTCGTATGAGCCCGCAAACCGTAGAGAGCCCCCGCCAGGGGTCCCGACAGCACACGCGCTCCTGCGCCACGGGACTCGTCTGTCACCGCTGCGAGAACGCCTATCCCCTGGAGTCAACCGTGTTCTCGTGCCCGGACTGCGGCAAGGGGCTGGACATCGTCTACGACTACGAGCTCGCGGCGAGCCACTTCAAGGAATTCCCCAGCTCCGAGCGCCCGCAGAACATCTGGCACTTCGAGGAGCTGCTGCCGATCGTCGACGCGGCCGCGCAGGCGCGCGTCGGCCAGCACTCCGGCTACACGCCGCTGATCCGCGCCGACCGGCTGGGCGCCGAGCTGGGCATCGCCAACCTGTATCTGAAGGACGACTCGAGCAACCGCCCGAGCCTGTCCTACAAGGATCGCGTCGTGTCGATGTCGATCGCGCGGCTGCTGGAGCGGGGCAAGACGGAGATCGGCTGCGTCTCGACGGGCAACGTCGGCACGGCGGTCGCCTCGCTGGCGGCGAAGGCCGGCGTCGACTCCTACATCGTCTACCCCAACCGCCTGGAGGAGATGAAGGCGCGCGCGTGCATGGCGCTCGGCGCGAAGGTCATCCAGGTCGAGGGCAACTACGACGAAGCCAACCGGCGCTCGCGCGAGGTGGCCGAAAAGACGGGCATGGACTTCGCGAACATCACGCTGCGCCCGTTCTACGCCGAGGGCGCGAAGACCGCCGCGTTCGAGATCGTCGAGCAGCTCGACTGGCACTCGCCCGAGCACATCGTCAGCCCGGCGGCCGGCGGCACGCTGTCCTCGCGCATGCACAAGGGCCTGATCGAGCTCGACCTGCTCGGTTTGGCGGAAACCGACGGCACGGCGATCCACATCGCGCAGCCCAGCGGCTGCAACCCGATCGCCTCGGCGATCCTCGCCGAGGAGGCGGAGGTGCACCCGGTGATGCCCGAGACGGCGGCGCACTCGCTGGCGATCGGCGCCCCCGGCGACGGCTACCTGGTGATCGACGCGGTGCACAAACGCGGCGGTACGGCGGCGTTCGCCTCGGACCCGGAGATCTTCGCGGGCATCGACCTGCTGGCGGCGACCGAGGGGCTGCTGACCGAGCCGGCGGGCGGCACGACGATCGCCGTGCTGGAGAAGCTCGCCGCGGCGGGGCGCTTCGCGGCCGGCGACACGGTCGTGGCGCTGATCACGGGCAACGGGCTGAAGACGCTCGACGAGCACCCGCCGAAGCAGTGGCCGGCGAAGATCGACTGCGAGCTCGACCCGATGCTCGCCGCACTCGGCGAGCTGAAGGACACGCCGACGCTGATGCAGACGGCACACGAGCAGCTCGCGCAGTAGTCGGCGCCAGGCAGTCAGCGCCGACGCATCAACCGCGCGACGGCGGCCATCATCTCCTCGGTGCGCGCCTCGCGCTGAGACTCCTCGCCGCCGAGCACGCACACGCGCGCGTGGTCGTCGAGCAGCCCGAGCGCGACCTTGTCCAGCGCGGCCTCGATCGCCGCGATCTGCGTCAGCACGTCGATGCAGTAGCGGTCATCGGCGACCATCTTGGCCACACCGCGCACCTGTCCCTCGATGCGCGCCAGGCGCCGCTGCAACTCGTCCTTGCTCGCGGTATAGCCGCGTGCGGGCTTCGTCGTCGTTTCTGCCATCTGCTCAGGATACCCCTACGGGGAATGGGATTAAAATCGATTAATAAACAGTTGTTTGTCGGTCGTGCGTGGACACGCGGCGAGCGGGTACAGTGCGCTCATGGCCGACGACACGCCAGCCGACCCGCTGCTCGAGCTGAGCGAGCGCCGCCGGCGCGAGCGCGAGGCTGTCGACGAGGCCGGCGGAGGCCAGTCGGAGGGCTTCGAGCTCGCCGAGCAGGAACTGATCGAACACACCTCGCACGGCGACGGCCACTCGCCGGCGAAGATCTCGCGAGACGCATACGGCGAGGGCGACAGCGAGGAGCCGACCGAGTGCGAGTACGGCGAGGCCGACGCCGAGCACCTCAGCGACTGACGTCGTAGGGCGCGCTCAGCCCAGCAGGCGCACGCGCAGCGGCGGATGATCCGACAGCTGCACCTCGCGCGCACCGAGCGACACGCCGCGCTCGAGCACCTCGGCTTGACCGGCCGGCGCGAGCCCGCGCGCGAAGACGTGGTCGACGTCACGCCGTGCGACGTGCGCGATCTCGGGCGACGGCGCGAGCGGCTCGCGCAGGTTGAGGTCGCCGCCGAGGATCAGCGGCCGCTCGCCCGCGAACCGCAGCGCCGGCTGCCACAGCCGCCGCAGCTCGTCCTCGGCGAGCGCGACATGCGTGCTCGCGTGGAAGTTGACGACGCACGCACCGTCGCGCAGGCGCGCGAGCTGCGCCACGCGCCGCTCGGGCCATGCGCGCAGGCGCTTCGCGGCGTGCTCGGCGATCGGCGTTCGCGAGAGTATCGCGTTGCAGCCGCCGCCGTTTGACTTCATCAGCTCGGGATCGCGCCGGGCGAGCGCGCGGCGCAGCGCGAGCAGCGAGTTGCGCGACGTCATCGCCGCACGCTGCTCGGCGCCGGTGACGCGGGCCAGCTCGCGTGGCCACCACGGCGGCACCTCCTGCAGCAGCGCGACGTCCCACTCCCACTCGGCCAGTATCGCCGCGAATCGGCCCAGCAGATCGTGGTGCGCGCCCGGCAGCGAGCGGCCGTGAAAGAGGTTCCAGCTGAGCACGAGCATCGATGACACCGCCGCGCGGACGAAGTTGTAGGGTTTTGCGCGCGTTGAGAGCATGGACTACCCGCCGTTGGCCTGCCGCTGTCGGCCCCGCGTCGACCGCCGTGCTCGCGTGCTGCGCGATCGCCTCTGAAAGCAGCGCGCTGCTGTGCCTGCTGCCGGCGCTTGCGCTGGCGTGCCTGCTCGCAGCCAGGCGCTATCCGGGCGCGCGCACGCTGATCGCCTGGAGCACGCGCAAACAGCCCCGCAGGCGTCGAGCGCGCTCCGTGCATAGCCCTCGTTCGCGTCCGCTTACGGCCGCGGTGCACGGCGGCCTGCTCATCGCGTGCTCGCTGGCGGTTCGCCCGCCGCCCGTGCCCGCACGCGCGATCGCCTAGCCGCCCCTTCGCGCCGCGCGCGCGAGGACGGCCGTGCTCGTCGCGCTCTGCCGTCCCGCCACGCGCCCCTTGAGGAGCCCATGAAGCACCGACGCCGCACGGCGGCCGCACGCGACGTTCGCACGTTCGCCGGCGCCCGCCACGACATCCGACACAGAAAGCACGCCGCGCGAATCGTGCCGGCGGTGCTGCTCGCCGCGTGCGTCGGCGCGTTGTGCAGCGCGCCGGCGGCGCTCGCTCACGCGCAGCTCGTCGCCACGTCGCCGCAGTCGGGCGCGACGCTGGCGAGGCAGCCGGCGCGCGTGGTCTTCGAGTTCAACGAGGCGGTCGGCGGCTCGCTCGGCGCGGTGCGCGTGTATGACGCCGGCGGCGCGGAGGTCGACGACCTGCACGTCGAACACCCGCACGGCAGCTCGCATTCGCTGGGCGTCGGCCTGAAGGCGCACCTGCCCGACGGCACGTACACGGCCACCTACCGCGTGATCTCCGCCGACACGCACATCGTCTACGGCGGCCTGGTGTTCAACGTCGGCCACGCGAGCGCCGCTTCCAACGTGACCGTCTCGGGTCTGCTGCGGCGCAGCGAGAGCGGCCGCGTCACGAAGGTCGCCTTCGGCGTGGTGCGCGCGCTCGACTACGTCTCGATCGCGCTGATGCTCGGCGGGTTGGCGTTCCTGCTCGTCGCGTGGCTGCCCGCGCTGGCGTCCGTGGCCGGGCGCGAGCCGCCGTGGGCCGCGGCGTCGCATTCCTTCGCCGGGCGCATGCGCCGCCTATTCGGCGCCGCGGTCGCGCTCGGCTACTTCGCGAGCGTCGCCGGCGTGCTGCTGCAGGGCGCAAGCGCCTCGGGCGTCTCGCTGTGGGCGTCGCTGAAAGGCGCCGTGCTGCAGGACACGCTGGAAAGCCGTTTCGGCTGGGTGTGGGCTGGGCGCGCGCTCGATTGGCTCGTCATCGGCGCCGCGCTGGTGATCGCGCGCGCGCTCGGAAGGCCGCTCGTGCGCACGCTGCGCGCCGGCGAGACGACGCCGAGCGCCGCGCCGCCGCGCTGGCTGCTCGTGGTGCTCGGCCTCGGCGGTGCGTACCTGGCGATCACGCCCGCGCTGGCCGGGCACGCGAGCATCGAGAGCCCGACCGGCGTGTTCTTCGTCTCCGACGTGCTGCACGTGCTGTCGGCGAGCGTGTGGGTCGGCGGGATCGCGTGCCTGCTGCTGGCAGTGCCGGCGGCGACGCGAGCGCTCGACGGCGCCGATCGCGGGCGGCTGCTGCTGGCGGTGCTCGCGCGCTTCTCGCCGCTTGCGCTCGGCGCGGTGATCGCGATCGCGGTCACGGGCGTCGTACAGGCGTACATCGACGTGCGCAGCGTGCACGGTCTGCTGCACAGCACCTACGGCGCGCTGGTGATCGTGAAGGTCGGCCTGCTGCTCGCGCTGATCGCGCTCGGCTGGGTCAATCGCGAACGCGTGATCCCGGCGCTGCGGCGAATCGTCGACTCTCGCGGCACGCCGGGCGGCGCAGGCCTGCTCGCACGGCGCACGATGCGCGGCGAGCTGGCGCTGATGCTCGCGGTGTTCGGCGTGACCGCCGCGCTGATCGGCTACACCCCGCCGATCGACGCCGAGGCGGGACCGTTCTCCACGAACACGACGATCGGAGCGGCCGAGCTGGAGATGACGCTCGAACCGGCGGAGGCCGGCCCGAACACCGCCCACCTCTACCTGATCGACGCGCGCACGGGGACGCAGTTCACCGCGACGAAGGAACTGACCGTCACGGCGAGCCTGCCGGCGAAGGGCATCGGCCCGCTCGCGCTGAAGGCGACGCCGGCCGGCCCGGGCCACTACATCCTCAACTCGGCCGTGCTCAGCCCGGCCGGCACGTGGCAGATCCACATCACCGACCGCGTCTCGGAATTCGAAGAGCACAGCCGCACCGTCGAGGTCCCCATCGCATGAGCCCGCCGCCAGCGGCGAAGCCGTGCGCCATCCCCGCCCGCCAGGAGGAACCGAAGAGATGACACCCAAGTCGATTGCCGTGCTGCTCGCCGCCGCCGCGTTGCTCCTCGCCCCCGCGGGCGCGCAGGCGCACGTGAGCATCCACCCCAACACGATCCCGGCGGGCGCATTTGCGACGATCGACGTGCGCGTGCCCGGCGAGCAGCAGGGCTCCTACGTAAAGCGTGTCGACACGCTGTTCCCGGCGGGCTTCACGAGCGTCGACTACGAACCGGTGCCCGGCTGGAGCGCGAAGGTGATCGAAAGCAAGCTCGCCAAGCCGGTCGTCGAAGACGGCGAGACGATCGACAGCGCGGTCTCGCAGATCGTGTGGACGTGGACCGGGCCACAGGGCAAGGTCGGCGACGGCCAGTTCGTGCAGTTCCCGCTGTCGGTCGCGATCCCCGATGACGCGAGCGGCAAGCCGCTGGAATTCCGCACCGTCGAGACGTACAGCGACGGCCAGGTCGTGCACTGGATCGACCCGTCGCTGGACGCCGAACACCCCGCGCCGCGGATCAACGTGACCGCCAAGGGAGGCGTCATCGAGGACGTCGCCGGCGACGAGGCGGGACCGGCCGCCGGGCAGACCGGCGGGCCAGGCGCCGGCGCGAGCGGCTCGCCCGTGGCGCCTCCCGCTGCGGCGAAGCCCGGCGGGACGGCGAGCGAGGGCCTGGGCATCGCCGCGCTGATCGTCGGCGCGCTCGGCCTGCTGGCGGGCGCCGGCGCGCTCGCGACTGCTCGGCGCGCGAGCGCGAGGTGAGTGCCCCCGAACGCCGTCTCTACTCGTAGAGCGCATCCAGCGCGACACTCATTTCACCCCGGCGATCGCGTTCTCCGCGGTAAAGGTCAAGAGCCCGACGGCGATCTTGGCGAAGGAGACGGTCGGTGGCGAAGTTCAGGCTGGCGTCTATGACCTCAGCGTGGACGTGGCAGGCGTGTCGTCCACGTGTGGCTCCTGCCTGGCGGTAACCAAAATGAACAAGTGACCTGGCCCACACAAGACGAGGAGCCGGGTGGCCCGGCAAAATAGGAAGGCCCCGCCGAGGCGGGGCCTTCCCTTAGCAAGTCGGTAAGCCGGATTCTGTCGTTGAGCAGCCATCCATCTAAGCGGCCTACCTGGATCTCGGCGGGTCACCTGCGAACGATCCTGTTTGGCCTTGCATCGGGTGGGGTTTGCCCAGCCGCCGCGTCACCGCGGCGCTGGTGCGCTCTTACCGCACCATTTCACCCTTGCCGGCCCGCCGTTCACGTGGGACGGCGGACGTAGGCGGTTTGTTTCTGTGGCACTTTCCCGCGGGTTTCCCCGGGTCGACAACTCGACCACCTTGCCCTGTGATGTCCGGACTTTCCTCGAAGGCTTGCGCCTCCGCGGCTGCCTGACCTGCTCTGCCACGGTAGCGCCTCGGCGGCGCCGTGGGAAGCGGCGGGCGAACCGCCCAGCCGCGAGCGACGACTCGCTTCAGACACTTCTGAGCAGGCCGACGACCCGTCCGAGCACGGTGACCTCTTTGCTGCGAATCGGCTCCATGGTGACGTTCTCCGGCTGCAGGCGGATGTGGTCGCTCTCGCGGAAGAAGCGCTTGACCGTCGCCTCCTCGCCGAGCAGCGCCACGACGACATCGCCGTCGCGCGCGGTGTCCTGCGGGCGAACGACAACGAAGTCGCCCTCGATGATCCCCGCTTCCTTCATCGAGTCGCCGCGGATCCTCAGCAGGTACTCGCCGTCCCCTCCCCCGGCGATCTCCGGGACCGGCACGTAATCCTCGACGTTCTCCTCGGCGAGCATCGGCTGGCCCGCAGCGACCGAGCCGAGCAGCGGAAGGCCGTCCGGGCGCACGATGCCGCGAACGGTGTCCACAGCGCTGCCGACCGCACGATCCAGCAGCTCGATCGCTCGCGGCTTCGAAGGGTCGCGCCGCAGCATGCCGAGCTTCTCCAGGTTGGCGAGATGCGCATGGACGGTCGACGACGACGCCAGTCCAACCGCCTTGCCGATGTCGCGCACCGTCGGCGGGTAGCCGTACTTCGCCGAGTACTTGCGGATGAAGTCGAATATCTCTTGCTGGCGCTTGGTCAGATCCATGTCTGCACGGCTCCCTGTTCGGGTGGACGGTGGCCTGAAACGAACACTTGTTCGCACTGTAGCGGCGGCTGTGGACGGATGCAAGACGCAGCAGCGGCGCTGCGAGGCTTCGTGCAGCGCAGGCCACCGGATTCGGGCCTTGGCGCGGGGCTATACTCGCGCACTCTGCGCTCGTGGCGGAATTGGTAGACGCGCAAGGTTGAGGGCCTTGTGGGCTTTACGGCCCGTGGTGGTTCGAGTCCACTCGAGCGCATGGCAGCACTGGATTCAGAACCGTTCGCATGACGTCCATTTCGGGGTCCGCCGAGACCTCCGGATTCGAACACGGGCAACTCGCGGCGTACCGAGCTTCCCCGCCCGCTCGCCGGCATCCTGCATCGCGTCGATGAGCCCCTGACGTCCCGCTCAGGCAGAGCGCTGGCATTGGGTGCGGCAGTCGGCTCGTCGCCCGGCGACAGCATCGGCGTCTGCGCGAGGCCCCTCCCCGCTGCCGTCGATCACTTGAAACCGAGGCGCCTGCTCTCCTTCCAGCTCGCGTTGCAATGCCCGTTCTGCAGCTTCCAGCTCGACAAGGGCGAGCTGAACGCGCAGAAGAGCAGATTGCCGGGGGCGAGCCATGCGCTAGACGCAGATCAGGCCGAGCGCGTCGATTCGCTGAAGGCAAGCACCGGCGTATACGGAGCGGGCGGTGAGACGAACCACGTCGACCTCCGCCAGTCTGTCCAGTGCTGCGTTGACTCGCTCGGGCGAAATGTCATCAAGAGCCTCTTGCAACTGCTCGCGTGGCAGTGCCGCAACACGGCCGGTCAGCTGGAGTACGACAGCCGCTTCAGCGGGCGCGTCAGTAGGATCATCGGGCACGGCGAAGCCTTGTTTTGTGTCGGGGAGCCGGTCTACTTAATATGTCCGGTTGTCCAGTTTTGCAGCGAATTAGACGACCGGATAGTAGCGGACTCCCACTAGCTGTGGAGTCCAAATAGATGCCCAGTCCCAAACTTCCCCACGCTGCCGACTACCAGGCGCTAGGCCGTGCCTTGCGTGGCTTGCGAGAATGCGCCGGGCTCACCCAGGTCCAGGCCGCAGAGCGGGCCGGCATCCGCTCGAAGTTCGTTTCCGAGGTCGAGCGGGGCAATCGCGGACTGCGCTGGCACACGCTTCTGGCACTTCTTCGTGCTTACGACTCAGACCTACGTGCACTCGCCGGGGCGATCGACGAGCAGTAGCTTGCTCGCTGAGCCCAACCGACCGGTTGGAAAGTGTGGTTTTCACACAACGCCAGAGACATTCACAGGGCAGCCGGGCTGTGGCGCACCGGCGGCGCGCTTTGCGCTGACAGTCGAACCTCGCGTGCGAGCGTGTGAGCCGCGAGCCACGGACACAATCGACCGCTTGTAGCGGGCGAATCCCCGGCCGCCGCCTTGACGGGCCGCCGATGCCCGCTTAGCTTCGCAGTGCGTGTCCTCTGCGGCTCGCGGCGACTTGGCCCATGTCGGACATCCGTGTCGACGCTCGCCAGTCCTCAGACGCACTGCGCAGAGTTCAAGGCAAGGGCGATTGGCGCACTCGTCGGAATCCGGCACGGATGCCCTGCCCACAGGAGGTCGCAAATGCAACCAGCAGCGCGGATGACCCCAGCGCGCTCTCAGTCCATGAGCGCACTGCGACACGCCAACAGGGTGCGGATCGCTCGCGCCGAGCTCAAGCGCGGTGTGGCAGTCGGCGCACGCGATGTCGGCGAGGTGATCCTTCACTGCCCCCATGAGGCGCGCGGCATGACGGTCGCCGATCTCTTGATGAGCCAGCGAAGATGGGGAGCGATCCGCGCGCGCAAGATGCTGGCCCGGCTGCCGATATCCGAGAGCAAGCGCCTCGGGTCGATGACAGACCGCCAGTGCCAAGCGCTCGCCAGGCTGCTCGAGTCGCCGGTTCGCAACTAGAGCTACCGTTACGGCCTGAGCACGCGGCGAGCCGATCGATCGGAGTCGAGACTTGTTCACGATGGCTGTGGATTGGGGCGAGGTGACGGCGATCGCGACTTCGATCCTCGCGCTGAGCCTGCTCGGCGCCCTGGGCGCCGCGGTGTTCGCCGCGCAACAGGTGCGCGAGGCGCGCAAGAGCCGCGAGGCGCAGATGGCGGCCGAGTTCTTTCGCCGCTGGAACGAGGACGCCCTCGTCGAGGCGCGCCGGCTGGTTGCGAGGTTCGAGTCGGCCGAGGAGCTGCGCGACGCGTTCGCCGGGTACGTCGCGCAGGGCGCCCCCGAGGCCTACGTCCTGTATCGCGAGCTCGATTACTTCGAGCAGCTGGCTGCGCTGGAGAGCACGGGCGCGTTCGACCTGCAGCTGATCGAGCTGCTGCTCGGGCGCACGCTGATCGAGCGGTGGGAGCTTTGGCGGCCGGCGATCCACCAGGCCCACGGGCCCGGCACGTATCCGATGTTCGAGGGCCTCGCGCAGAAGCTCGCGCGAGAGCTCGACGACCGCCCCGGCGGGCGCTGAGCACCGGTCAGGCTGCCGTCGACTCCCCGGGAAGCGGCTCGGTGAGCCGCGTATAGGCATCCGGCCTGCGCGTGCTCAGGAACGGGAACAGCTCGAGCCAGTCGCGCCGCTGGTCGAGATCCAGATCGGCAACCAGCACGGCCGGCTCGTCGCGCGGCGCCTGCACGAGCTTGCGCCCGTACGGGTCGCAGATGAACGACGAGCCGTAGAAGCGCAGTGGCGGCTCCTCGCCGATCCGGTTGACGGCGACGACGAACAGCCCGTTGGCGATCGCGTTGCCGAGGATCACCTGCTGCCACAGCGGCTGGGTGTCGAAATCGGGGTGGTCGGGCTCGGAGCCGATCGCCGTCGGATAGACGACGACGTCGGCACCCTGCAGGCTGTACGCGCGAGCGACCTCCGGGAACCACTGGTCCCAGCAGGTGGGCAGGCCGAGCCGCGCGCCGGCGAGCTCCACCAGCGGGTATGGATCGCCCTCGCCGGGGCCCGGCCGGAAGTACCGGTCCTCGTGATAGCCGGCCGTGACAGGGATGTGCAGCTTTCGCGTGCGTGCGACAAGCGCGCCGTCGGGCGCGACGACGATCGCCGTATTGAAGCCGAGCCCGTCGGCCCCATCCGCGCGCTCGTACAGCGAGGCGTGCACGTACACGCCCGTCTCGCGCGCCATGCGCTCGGCGAACTCGAATGTGCGCCCGCCGGGGAGCTGCTCGGGCTCGGCGCCGGCCCGCTCGGGCCCCGCCGGGTCGACGGCGAAGTACCGGCTGAGCGTCAGCTCCTGCATGCAGACGAGCTGCGCCCCCTCTTGCGCAGCCCGAGCGATCCCGGCCGCGAGCGCCTCCTCGTGCTCGGCGGGATCGGCGTGCCAGCGCTCCTGCACCGCGGCGATCCGAAACGGCGCGCGAGCCGGCTCGCGCGTGCGCGCGGGCGACGGGTGCGACCCGAGGGACGCGATGAGCGGGATGGTCTGCGCCACCGAGCAGACTGTAGGCGCTGGGGTGCACCGAGTCGAGCTATAACCGCCTGCATGCATCCGCGAACGCCAGCCGCCCGACGGCGACCGCCGGTGAGCACGAGGCACCGTCCGTGAGCGCGACCGTTGCGAGCAAGCCCAGCGCCGACGGCTATCGGATGCCGGGCGAGTTCGAGCCGCACAGCGGCTGCTGGATCGCGTGGCCGCAGCGCCCGGACAACTGGCGCGAGGCGGCCGGGCCGGCGCAGGAGGCGTTCGCCCGCGTCGCCGAGGCTATCGACGCCTGCGAGCCGGTCACCGTCGCCGTCAGCGACACGGAGTTCGAGCATTGCCGCTCGGCGCTACCCGCGTCGATTCGCGTCGTCGAGCTGTCCAGCGACGATGCGTGGATGCGCGACATCGGCCCCACGTTCCTCGTCGACGATCGCGGCGGCAGACGAGGCGTGGATTGGCACTTCAACGCCTGGGGCGGGTCGGATGGCGGCCTCTACGCAACCTGGGACCGCGACGAACGCGTGGCGCGCAAGGTGCTCGAGGTCGAACGCGCCGAGCGCTATCGCGCGCCGATCGTGCTCGAGGGCGGCTCGATCCACGTCGACGGGCAGGGGACCGTGCTCACGACCGAAGAGTGCCTGCTCAACCGCAACCGCAATCCCGAGCTCTCGCGCGAGCAGATCGAGCACGCGCTGTTCGACCACCTCGGCGCGAGCAAGGCCATCTGGCTGGGCCGCGGCCTGCCCGGCGACGAGACCGACGGGCACATCGACAACCTCGCCTGCTTCGCCCGCCCGGGTGTCGTGCTGCTGACCTGGACCGACGACGCCTCAGACCCGCTGCACGAGATCTCGCGCGATGCGCAGCAGCGCCTGCAAGCCGCGACCGATGCTCGCGGCAGGCCGATCGAGGTGGTCCACCTGCCCGCGCCGTCGCCGCAGCCGATCGGCGAGCAGGAGGCGCGGGGCGTGCAGGCCGCCAAGGGGACCCAGCCGCGCCGCGCCGGCGACCGGCTCGCAGCGTCGTATGCGAACTTCTATGTGGCGAACTCGCGCATCGTCTTCCCACTGCTGGACGAGCGTTGCGACGACGAGGCCGCCGCGATACTGCGCGATTGCTTTCCCGAGCGCGAGGTCGTCGGCGTGCCAGCCCGCGAGATCCTGCTCGGCGGCGGCAACATCCACTGCATCACCCAGCAGGTCCCCGCGGCCACCTGACGCCGCCGGGCAGAGCCTCGTGAGCTCAGGCGTCGCCCGGCGCGTCCGTCGGCTGAGCTCCCACGCTCGAGGCGACCCTCGCGGGCGCCGGGCGCGCGCCCGGCGGCTGTCGGGACCGGGACGGCTCGGCGGTGAAGTGCGGCAGCTCGAGCACCATCCGCGCCCCACCCTCGGCCGACTCCTCGGCGTCCACGCGCCCGCCGTGCGCCTCGGCGATCGCGCGCACGATCGCCAGCCCCAGGCCGGTGCCTCCGGAAGCGCGATCGCGCGCGGCGTCGGTTCGGTGAAAGCGGTCGAACACCCGCTCGCGCTGGTCAGCCGGGATGCCCGGGCCGTCGTCTTCTGTGAAGAAGCGCACCATGCCGCCCGCGCGGGCGGCAACGCGCATGCGCACGATCCCCCCGCCGGGGGACGTGTGGGCGATCGCGTTGGCGATGAGATTGCGCAGCGCCTGCGCAAGCCGGTCGGGGTCGGCGAGCAGCGTCCCGGCGGGAACGGGCCCGAGCTCGAAGTGGCGCTTTGCGAGCAGCGTCATGCCGTCCCACAGCTCGCCGACGAACACCTGCAGATCGATCGGCTCGACCCGCAGGAACTGGGTCTGCTCGGTCTTGGCCAGTAGCAGCAGGTCGTCGACCAGGCGCCCGATGCGCGCGATCTCCGACTGCACCAGGCGCTCGACCCGGCGGACCTCATCCGCCGGCGGGTTGGGCTGGGCTGCCAGCACCTCCAGTTGGCCGGCCACGACGGTCAGCGGCGTGCGCAGCTCGTGCGAGGCGTCGGCGACGAACTCGCGCTGCGCGGCGAACGCGTCGGTTAGCCGGTCCAGCATGTTGTTGAAGGCGTCTGTCAGCACGCGCACCTCGTCGCTGCGGCTTCCCGGGTCGTGGATGCGCGGATGCAGGTCGCCCGCATCGACGCGCGCGGCGACGGCGGCCATGCGCCGCAGCGGTCGCGATACGCGCGTGCCGATCAGGTAGGCGCCGAGCAGAGCAGCGGCGAGCGCGAGGATGCCGGCGAGGACGAACGCCCGCGCCACGCCTTCCTGCGCATGCGAGACCGTGGCAAGAGGCTCCCCCGCCCCCACCGTGACCGTCGGCCCGCCGGGCAGCCGGACGACGCGCTTGAGCAGGCGCACAGCGCCGACGTCGGGGACCGTCTGCGTGGAATAACCGGGCGACGCGCTGCCCAGCCGCTCCGACAGCCTGTTCTCCTCGGCCTGCTGGGCCGCCGTCTCGCCGTTGTCGGGCGCCTCCGCGGTGAACAGCTCGGGACGGTTGGTGCTCGTGCGGGCGCCCGGCGTGATCGTGAACAGCAGCGTCGAGGTGGCCGCGAAGGGCTGGCTGCGCACGTAGCGGTTGGACGCTCGGTAGGCCGCCTGCGGCGAATGCGGCCGGGCGAGCGCCAGGCTCCGTGCGAGCTCGCCCGCGTCTCCCCCCAGCTCGGTGTCGATCTGATCGCGAAGCTGCGTGCCCGTGCCGCGGTAGACGGCGACGAAGCTGATGCCCGTGCAGAGCAGGATCACCAGTGCGACCCAGCCGGCCAGCCTCCCGCGCAGGCCGGCGCGGGCATAGAGCCTGCGCATCACTCCCCTCGCTGCGCCGCGCCACCGCCGAGCCGGTAGCCGACCGCGCGCACCGTCGCGATCGGCGCCGGGTTGTCCGCCCGCCCCAGCTTGCGGCGCAGATATCCGACATACACGTCGACGACATTGGTCGCCGGGTCGTGCTCATAGCCCCACACAGCGCTGAGGATCTCCTCGCGCGAGAGCACCTGCCCGTGATGGCGCACCAGATAGGCGAGCAGCTCGAACTCGGTGACCGACAGCGCGACCTCCTCCCCTGCGCGGTGAACCCTTCGGCTGAGCAGGTTCAGCTCGATGTCCTCTGCGCTGAGCACGCTCGACGAGGCCTGCGCGACGACGCGCAGCTGCGCGCGCAGGCGCGCCACCAGCTCGGCGAGCGAGAACGGCTTGACGAGGTAGTCGACGGCACCGTGTTCCAGCCCGGCGACACGGTCCTCGATCTCCCCGCGCGCGCTCAGCACGATCACCGGAAGGGTGGGCGAGGCGCGCCTGACCGACTCGAGGATCTCAAGGCCCGGCCGGCCGGGAAGCATCAGGTCGAGCACGATCGCGTCGAAGTTGCCCGACAGGGCGAGGCGCTCGCCCTCGGTTCCATCCCCGCTGGCGTCGACGAGGAAGCCCTCCGCCGTCAGGCCGCGCCGCAGGAAGTCGACGATCCCCGGCTCGTCCTCGATCAGCAGCACGCGGCTGGGCGCAAGCCCTTCGCCCGCCCGCGCGGAGTGCGCCGGCTCCTGCTGCTGGGGCCCCGCAATCGTGCTCATCGCTCAAGCATAGGCCCGGCGGGGACGCTCGTTGCAACGCGGGCGCATTCGATGAGCTTTCTCATCAACGGGTTAGTGCGTCGTTAATCATCGCTCGAACACTGCTGTTGTGGCAATCGAACGCCAGATGGGTGAATCGGCGCGTCCGCTGACCAGGGATCGCGGCCTGCTGCAGGGCGGCACCGAGGGCAACGAGCTGCTCACGGCGGTTACCGGCGGCGTGCTCATCGTGCTGCTCGCGGCGATCGGAGTGACGATCGTCTCGCTGTCACGGCTGTTGTGGGTGCACCTTTTCGTGGGCATGCTGCTGCTCGGTCCCCTCGTGCTCAAGCTGTCGAGCACCGGCTACCGGTTCGTGCGTTATTACACGGCCAACCCGCGCTATCGCCGCAAGGGGCCGCCTCCGCTGCCGCTGCGCCTGATCGCGCCGGTGGTCGTGCTGACGACGCTCGTCGTGTTCGCCAGCGGCGTCGCGCTGCTGTTCGTCGGGCCGAGCTCGCGCGGCACGCTGCTGCCGATTCACAAGGTGAGCTTCTTCGTGTGGGTCGCGTTCACGGCGATTCACGTGCTCGCGCACCTGCCGACGGTCGCACGCGCGCTGGGTATCCGTTACACCGGCGCACCGCGGCGCGGGCCGACGGTGGCCGGCCGCGGCGGGCGGGCGCTCTCAGTGCTGACTGCGCTCGGTGCCGGCGTGGTGCTCGCAGTTCTCGTGATTCCCCAATTCGCGCCGTGGATCTCCGCCCAGCACTTTCACCACTGAGCCGGCATGCGCTTTCACACCACACACGTTCGCGACAGCTCGCTGCGCAGGCTCAGCAGGGTCAACAGGTGGATGATCGCCGCGAGCGTCGCCTTGACAGGCCTGTTCACCGAGGCCGCCGCGCATGCCTTCCCCGGTAAGAGCTCCTCCAAGGCGGCCGGCCTGAACGAGCGCACGCGCTCACACCACAGTCGCCACGCGCACTCGTCGACGCAGAAGTCCACGACCGCTCCGCAAGCGCTGCACCCGCCCGAAAGCGCGCCGCAGGCGACCGCCGAATCCACCGCGCCGGCCGAAGCCGAACGCAGCGAAGCGCCCGCCGAAGAACCCGCGCCGCAAAGGGCGCCGGCCGAAGAACCGGCCGCGCCGGAACCGGAAGTCGCCCACGAAAGCGCCCCCGAACCCGCGCCCGAACAGGAAGCGGCCCCGCCCGTCGTTTCGGGGGGCTCGTGAGATGGCCGTCCGTCCGGACGCCGATCGCCGTGTCGCGAGCGCGCGCTGGGAAGCGCTCGGCACGCTCGTCGACCTGCGCGTGCGCGACGCGCGCGCGCTGCCCGACGCCCGTTCGCGGGTCGAACGTGAGCTCGGCGCGATCGACCTCGCCTGCAGCCGCTTTCGGGCGGACTCCGAGCTGTCGCGGCTGAACGCTCGCGCCGGGCATCCCGTGCAGGTCAGCGCGCTGCTGCTGGAGGCGCTCGACGTGGCGGTCGCCGCGGCGACGCTCACCGAGGGCGACGTCGACCCGACCGTCGGCCGCGCGCTCGAGCTCGGCGGCTACGACCGCGACTGGCGTCGCCTGACGCCCCCTCGCGGCGAGCCGGCGGCGGCCGGCCTCGCGCTGTACGCGCTGATCGGCTGGAGAACCATCTCCATCGACCGGGCGAGCTCGACGGTGCGTATCCCCGCCGGCGTGCGCCTCGATCTCGGCGCCACCGCGAAAGCTTGGGCCGCAGATCGCGCGGCGGCCGCCGCGTCAGCCGCAATCGACGCAGGCGGCGTGCTCGTCAGCCTGGGCGGCGACGTCGCCGCCTGCGGGCCGGGGCCGCACGGCGGCTGGCAGATACGCGTCACCGACGACCATCGCAGCGACCCCCAGGCCCCAGGGCAGACGATCGCGATCCACGGCGGCGGCCTGGCGACGTCGAGCACGTCTGTGCGCCGCTGGAGTCACGCGGGCCGGACGATGCACCACATCATCGACCCTCGCACGGGCCTGCCCGCGCGCGGGCGCTGGCGTACCGTGAGCGTCGCTGCGGAGGACTGCGCGCAGGCGAACATCGCCACCACTGCCGCGCTTGTCCGTGACGGTGGAGCACTGGACTGGCTGACGCGGCAGAAGCTGCCGGCGCGCCTGGTCGCGTGGGACGGAGCGGTGAGCACCGTCGGCGCCTGGCCGGCCGGCGAGCAGACGGCGACGCAGGCGATGGCGGTGGCGCGATGAACGCCGTGCTCGCCGCGTCGGGCGGCAGCGCCTACTGGTATCTCACGCGCTCGACCGGCGCGGTGGCGCTGCTGCTGCTCACGCTGGCGATCGTGCTCGGCGTGGTCGACGTACGCCGCTGGAGCACGCCGCGCTGGCCTCGCTTCATCGTCGACTCGCTGCACCGCAACGTCTCGCTGCTGGCGATGACGTTCCTCGCCGTGCACGTCATCACATCGGTTCTCGACAGCTTCGCGCCGATCTCGCTGCTGGACGCATTCGTGCCGTTCGCCGGCTCCTACCGGCCGCTCTGGCTGGGCCTCGGCGCGGTCGCCTTGGACCTGCTGGTCGCGGTGACGCTGACGAGCATGCTGCGCCAGCGCTTCGGCTACGGAACGTGGCGCACGATCCACTGGCTCACGTACGCAAGCTGGCCGATCGCGCTGCTGCACGGCTTCGGCACCGGCAGCGACGCGGCGGCCACATGGCTGCTGGCGCTGAGCGTCGCCTGCGCGGCGATCGTGCTGCTGGCGGTGCTCGCGCGCGCGATCGACGGCTGGCCGGAGAACCTCGGCCGGCGCAGCGCAGCGCTGGGCGGTGCAGGCGCATTCTCGCTGTTTCTGCTGCTGTGGCTGCCGGCGGGGCCGCTCGGCTCGGAATGGGCGCGAAGGTCGGGCACGCCGAGCTCGCTGCTCGGCCACTCGGCGCACCGCGCCGCCACGGGAGCGCGACGCAAATGAGCGCCTCGGCGTCGACGCTCGCCGATCGCCCCGCTCGCTCGCGCGCCGAGTCCGGGCTGCCGCGACTGCTCGCGGGAGTCGCCGAGCACGGCAGCGTGGGATTGGACGCGCACCTGCAGACCCACGGCGAGCTGCCACACGAGCGCCGTCGCCGCCGGCGCGAGGCGCCGTTGATCGAGCTCGTCGAGCAGGCCGGCCTGCGCGGGCACGGAGGCGCCGGGTTCCCGACCGGCCGCAAGCTGCGCGCTGTCGCGGCGGCCCGGCGGCGGGCGATCGTCGTCGTCAATGCGGCGGAGGGCGAGCCGGCGAGCCTGAAGGACCGCACGCTGTGTCAGATGGCGCCGCACCTGATGCTCGACGGGGCCGAGCTGGCAGCACGCGCGGTCGGCGCCGACGAAGCGCTCGTCTGCGTGTGCGAGTCCTCGCCGGCGAGCATCGACAGCATCGGCGAAGCGATCGACGAACGCCGCGAGCTGCACGGCTCGCATGTCCCGCTGAAGCTCAGCGTCGTCCCGGGCGGCTACGTGGCGGGCCAGGAGTCGGCGCTCGTGAACCATCTCAACGGCGGCCCGGCGATTCCCAAGTTCACGCCGCCGCTGCCCTTCGAGCAGGGTGTGCGCCGCCGCCCGACGCTGATCGGCAACGCCGAGACCTTCGCGCACGTCGCGCTGATCGCGCGGCACGGAGCAGACTGGTTTCGCGCGCTCGGCACGTCCACGCAGCCGGGCTCGGCGTTGGTCACGCTGTCCGGGCCGGTCGCACATCCGGGCGTCTATGAGATCGAGCACGGCGCGTCGCTGGCCTCGGTCGTCGCCGCGGCGGGCGGTCTCTCCACGCGGCCGCGGGCCGCGCTGATCGGCGGCTACGCGGGCACGTGGATCGACGGCTCGCTGCTCAAGGGCGTCGCGCTGTCGGACGAACACCTCGCGCCGCACGGCGCCTCGCTCGGCGCCGGCGTCGTCGCACTGCTTTCGGAGAACGCCTGCCCGGTCGCCGAGACCGTGCGCGTCGCGACCTGGCTGGCCGACGAAGGAGCCGGCCAGTGCGGGCCGTGCATCAACGGCCTGGGCGCCTTGGCGGGAACCCTTCAGGAGATGCTCGCGGGAACCGGCGACGGCAACTTGGCCAAGCGTGTCGATCGGCTCGCGGCGCTGACCAGCCGCCGTGGCGCGTGCGGGCACCCCGACGGCGCCGTCAGGTTCATCCTCAGCTCGCTGCAGACCTTCGGCGAGGAGTTCGCCGACCACGCGCGCCACGGCCCCTGCGAGGCATGCAGCGCACCTGCCGAGCTGCCACTGCCGGTCGTCGCGCGACGCCCGCGCAGAGCGGGCGAAGAGATCCCCGTCCGATGAGCCGGCGCCTGCGCCTGAACCCGATCGCCTGCGAGGCGCACGGCATGTGCGCCGAGCTGCTGCCCGAGCGCATCACGCTCGACGAGTGGGGCTATCCGCTGATCGACGACGAGCCGCTGCCCGACGCGCTGGTCGGCCACGCCCGGCGCGCCGCTCAGGCATGCCCCACGTTCGCGCTGCTGCTCGAGCGCGAACGCGACAAGCCGTAAGCGCTGGGCCGAGTCCCGCTCAGGATTCCCCGTCGAGCACGAAGATCTCGGCTGCGATGTCGGGGTCCATGTGGTTGGCGCTCATGAAGGCGAGGACCTTGCGCCCGGAGATCTTTTCGACTCCGGCGACGAGCTCGTCGCCCATCGTCTGCTGAAACGCGAAGCGCGTCCTGCGCACGACCTCTTCCTTGCCGTCGCGCACGAGGCTGCGTTCGCCCTTGGTCAGCGTCTCGCGCAGGATCACCGTGATCAGTTCGTCGTCGATGCGCGTGCGCGCCTTGGTCGGGCCGCGGCCGGTGTACTCGCTCGTCAGCTTGACGACCAGGTTCGATATCGCGGCCGCCTGCTCCCCACGCGGGGAGCGGTCGATCTCAGTGCTTGACACTGTGGACCTTCCATCGCCCCCTCTGAGAATGGACGGACACGCATGAACAAGGAGACGGATGGAAATCCGTGCGCGCCGCCCGCGCCCTGCACGCCGTCCCGGGCTTTGACCAGCCGGTCCGCCAGCAACTCGCGTACCAACAGCATAGGGCCGCGCGAGCGGCACCGCCGACTTTCGCCTATTCGACGACGAGCGTCGCTTTCATGCCGCGTTCCTCGTGGTGGGGCAGCGAGCAGAACAGCGTGTACTCGCCGGCACGCATTTCCACTTCCACGTCGCCGATGCCTTTGGAGGGGGTGTTCGCAAAAGACGCGACGAGCGCGCCTTCTTCGGGTTCGGCGACGTTGAGGTTGTGTTCGTCCTGACCGTCGTTGACGAACTCGAGCACGACCTTCCCGGCCGGGACGCTCGGCCGCGACAGCGAGAAGCTGTACTCGGCGGCGCTCACCTGCACGTGCGGTATAGAAGGCGGTTCGGCGGGCGGCGGTTCGGCCGGCGCCGCGCCTTCGCCGGGCCCCGGCGCGGCGACCGTCTGGGCACCGGACGCGCTCGCTGCCGGTGCGGGCGTGGGCGCGGCCTCACCGGCAATCGCGCCGGCGAGCGGCGCGACGAGCGTCGACGGAGCCGGCGAGGATGTCAGCGAGCGAGCGCCGGCGTGCCGGTGACGACGACGGCAGCGGACGCTGCGGTGGGCGCGGCGGGCGCGATGCCCGGCGTGCCGCGCGCATGCCTTTCGCTTGGTCGCGTGGTGCGAGGCGGGCGTCCGGTGCGCCGGCGGCGTGGACGCCGGCGCGCTGGCACCGGCCCAGGTGAACAGGCAGCACAGACCGATAGCCGCGACCCCTGCGCGCAGGCGCGCGCTCATGCGATCAGCTGCGGGATCGCGCCATACGGGCTGCTCCCCGCCTGACCGCTTCCCGCGCCGGGGATCACCAGCCCGGCTTCGGTCTGGAACCACTGGCCGAGCAGCGCGGCGTACATCGCGCGGAAGTCCGACGTGTTGAGCAGGTTTTCGTTGGAGTCGAGTTTGTTCAGCCCGGGGAACTCGCCGACCATTTCGCCCTTCACGCGCGAGCCGATCAGGAAGGCGACGCCGGCGGCGCCGTGGTCGGTGCCCGAGCCGTTTTCGCGCGGGCGGCGGCCGAACTCCGACCAAAGCTGGACGATCACGCGGTCGTCGAGCCCGCGCGCTTCGAGGTCGCGCTGGAAGGCGACGACCGATTCGACGGTCTGACCGAGGTTGGTGCTCAGCGTGTCGACCTCGTCGGAGTGCGTGTCATACGAGCCGACGGCGCTCAGCGAAACGCATTTGATCGGCAGCGCTTCGTCGTCGAGCATCGCCGCGAGCGCCGCCAGGCGCTTGGGGAACTCGCCGCCGTCGGTGGGATAGGCGACCGGCGAGGTGAAGCCCGGTTCGCCTTCGTGTTCGCCGAACGGCGCGAGCTGGTTGCGGATGACGCTCGTGTTCAGCGATGCGGTGCGCGCCTGCGCGAACGCCGGCGAGGGCGCGCTCAGCGCACCGAGTGCGCCGAACGTGTCAAGCGTCGGCGACATCAGCGGTTCGCCCAGGCCGTAGGCCCAGAAGTCGTAATCCGAGGGCGAGGACACGGCCGCGACGGGAACGCGCGCGGTCGCCAGCGCGGGCGCCAGCGAGTAGTCCAGCGACAGGCCCTGCAGCGGGTTGGCGGGGTCTCCGGCCACGTCGAGGTAGCGGCCCATCCAGCCCGAGCGCGTCTGCGTGTTCAGTTCGCCGACCTCCCAGTAGTGGCGGCTGGTGAAGTGGCTCTCGTCGGGCGGGTCATAGCCGATCGCCGGGAACACGCTGACCTTGCCTTCGCCGTGCAGCTGGGCCAGGCCGCCGGCCTGTGGGTGCCACATCAGTTCTTCGTCCTCGGCGAACTCGACGCCTTCGCCTTCCGAGCGTGCGAGCGTCGGGCGCAGTTCGTGGTACTTGGCTTCGCGCACGGGCGCGAGCACCGACAGCGCGTCCCAGCCGCCTTCCATGAAGATCGACACGAGCACCGGCTGGTTGGGCGGGGCGGCCGCGGCCGCGGCCGCGATGCCCTCCTCGAACGCGCGCGGCGCCAGCGCGGACGCTCCGTACACCGACACGAGCGCGCCCGCCGAGCGCAGCAGGAACGAGCGCCTGTCCATGCCGCTGCCGGCCGGCAGCGGCTGGCCCGGCTCGATCGACGGCAGCCCGCGGCCGGCCTGCGCGACGCCCGCGCGCAGCAGCTGCGCGCGGGTGAAGTCGTTGCACGAGCAGCTCGCGGCCATCTCAGCTCACCTGCAGGTCCGGGGCGGTTGCGATCAGCATGCGCAGCGCGTTCTGGCGCATCGCCCGGTAGGGGCTCTGCTGCCATTTGGCGGTCGCCACGCCCTGCAGGCACGACTGCGCGAAGGAGGCGATGCACGCTTGGGATTCGCCCGACAGCGCCGGGTGGCCCCAGTAGGCCAGCGCAGCGGCGAGCGCGGCCGCCGGTTCCTCGGTTTCGCTGTACTTGGCTTCGCCCGCGCCGGGCCACGGGTTGGGATAGTCCTTCGCGGTGACGTAGCTGGCGATTTCCCAGCGCGCCTTGGCCGTCGAGGTGTCCAGCCAGCGCGTGAAGTCCCAGCCGGACACGTTGGGCGGGTAGAACAGCTGCTGGCCGGCCCCCGCGCACAGCCACGACCACGCGGTCGTGTCGATCGGCCTGCCGACCGCACGCAGCAGCCCGGCGTTGTAGACGACCGGCGGCGTCACCAGCTCCGGCCCGTCGAGGAAGTCCGGGTGCGCGAGGATCGCCTCGACGACCGGGCGTACCTCGTGGCCGGAGCTCAGGTAGAGCCCCTGCAGCGACGCGAGCGTCGCTTCGTCGGGCGGCGCGGGCACGAAGTAGCTCCACAACTTGCTCACGAAGAACGACGCGTGCAGCGGGTGCGCCACGCACAGCGCGACCGCGTCTTCCCAGCCCCATTTGCCGGTCTGCCCGAATACGGTCTTGTTGGCGTTGTCGTGGCGCGAGGCGAGGAAGCGGAAGTTCTGCAAGCCACTGCTCTGCGTCCATTCGGCCGTCCAGCCGGTGAGCGAGCGCGCCATTTCGCGCACGTCGTCCTCGCTGTAGGCACCGCGGTCGGCGCCGAGCGAGAACAGCTCCATCATCTCGCGCGCGTAGTTCTCGTTGGGGTCCCACTTGCTGTTTTCGATCCCGTCGAGGAACACGAGCATCGCCGGGTCGGCCGTCACCGCGAGGAACAAGTCGCGGAAGTTGCCCAGAGCGTGTTCGCGAAACAGCGCGTTCTGGTCGAGCATGCGCTGCTGGCTGTCGACCTTCTCGTTGGAGTTGGCAAACCAGTCGTGCCAGATGAACGTCATCCGCTCGACGAGCTGCTGGTCGGAACGCACCATGCGATCCAGCCACCAGCAGTGGTCCTGGCCCCACGCGTCGGCCGGTGCGAGCGCGCGGCCCTGGTCGTCGGTCGGCGCCGGGCCGTGCAGCACGGCTGCGCCGCTGGGGCGCGTCAGCGACTGCACGACGGTTTCGACCGGCTGGCCGGCCAGCGACTCCGCCTGCCCGGGAGTCGGGCCGAACCCGGCGCGCCACAGCAGGCGGGTTGCCTGAGCGAGCGTGATCGCAGCGCCGACGCTCGGCGGGGGCGCGGTCGAAGGCGAGGGCGGGCTCGACGCGATCGGCGCCGCGGCGGGCGCGCCGGGCAGGCCGGCGGGGCTCGGCGCGACCGCCCCCGTGGCGGGGGTCGCGGGCGCTTTCTGGGGATTGCGATGCTTGCGGTGCTTGTGCTTGCGGTGCTTGCGGTGGTGCTTGCCCGGCTTGGCGTGCGCGCGGCGCGCGGCGCCACTACGTCGAGCCTGCGTATGACCGCCCCCTGAAGACGCTGCGGCTCCCATGCAGGCGACATTGGCAGGACGCGGCGATCGCATCGCCCTGGGCGCGCGATCTTCGACGTTTGTTCGAGCGCGCGACGCGCGCGACGCGCCTCGCGCGCGTCGGACGGGCGGCGGCGCCCCGCGCGCCGGGCATGGCGCGCGGGGACGGCTTACGGCTACAGGGCCGCTTTGACGAGCGTGGTGAACTCCGCTTGTCCGCTCACGTTCGGGTGGTAGCTTTCTTCGAGTGGGTTGGACTGGCCGTTGAGCCACTCCGAGGACGAGCACACCTCGTGCGCTTCGAACGGGACGGTCGGGTTGATGAATGTGAATTTCATCGCTTCGGCGCGCGCTTTGATCGCGCCGTCGAGTTTTTCGGCCGTTTCGTTGAGTTTCTTCTCGTTGCCCGACGTCAGCAGGTTGACGTTGCACGTCGTCCCCGTTTTGGTGAACAGCTTCGGGTAACCGAGCACGACGACTTTCGCGGTGGTCGCTTTGGCGCGGATGTTTTTGTAGGTCGTTTCAAGCAGCGCCGGCAGTTTGCTGGCGATGAAGCTGTTGGCTTCGCTGATCGCCGAGCCGCACGTGATGAAGTACAGCGCGCAGTTGACGATCACGTTGGAGAAGCCGGCGTCGTTGCCGCCGATGGTGATCGTCACGAGCGCGGTCGAGCTGCTGAGCGTGCCGAGCTGGTTGCTGTTGACGTCGGTCGTCTTGGCGCCGCTGCAGGCCTGGAAGCTCAGCGTGTAGCCGTTGGCGGCGGCGACGAGCGGCCCGTAGGCTTTCGGGCTGCGCTTGCAGCTGCCGGATTCTTCGTAGAAGACGCGCGTTCCCACGCCCGAGGAATAGGAGTCGCCCAACGCGACGTACTGCGAGGCGGCGGCCGAGGCGGCCGGTACGAGGACTGCTGCGAGGATGGCGAGGATGCCGATCCTGCGTGCTTGCTTTTTCATCTCACTCCCCCTGTTCGTGATGCTCGGATGCGCCCAGCGGCCCTCGCCGCGCACCGGAGGGCGCGCGCCCAGTTCCCCAAAGAGCGCCGACCGGCCCAACCTATCCGGCCCCGCAGACGCCCGTCAAGATCGCGCCCCAAAACACGAAGTCATTATTTTTAATATTGATTATTGGGATATGCATCAAAGCCCAGCCCGCCTGACCGCGGCCGAGAGCAGGCCGCCGGCCCGAGTGCGAGACACCCGCCGCGCGTGACCGATCTGTACTTCGCCTACGCCAGCAACATGGCCGCCGAGACGATGGCCCGGCTGTGCCCCGGTCACCGCTTTGCGGGAACGGCCGAGCTGCGCGGACACCGCCTCGCGTTCACTCGGCGCTCGGTGAGGACCGGCACGGGCGTGGCCGACATCGTCGCCGCCTGCGGGCAAAGCGTGTGGGGTGTGCTGTACGAGCTCGACGCGCCGATGCTCGCCGCGCTGGACGAGAAGGAGGGCAAGGGCTGGGCCTACGAGCGCGGGCCGGTGCGGGTGCATCGCGAAGGCGACACGCCGGCGCGCGATGCGCTGGCCTATCGCGTGATCGCACGCGAGGACGCCGAAGTGCGCCCGTCGCGCGAGTACCTGCACGGGCTGCTCGGCGGCGCGCGCGAGCGCGCTCTGCCCGATTGCTACGTGGCGGCGCTCGCCGCCATGTGGGCGCCGCTGTAGGATCGCCGCCAACGCCCAGCCCAAGCCGCAAGCCCAAGCGCAGTGTCCGCGTCCGCACCCCGATCGACTGAAGAACGCCCGCTGCGCCGCTCGCGCTCGGCGGCGAGCGTCGCGCTGACGATCCTCGCGGTCGTCGCGGTGATCGTCGGGGGGGTCGCCCTGTACGTGCGCCAGGAGCTGCTGGACTCGCACGCGTTCGCCGATCGCACGGTGTCGGCGCTGGCGCGCGAGCCGGTGCGCCGCGTGGTCGCCCGCGAGATCGTCGTGCAGGCGATCGACAAGAGCTCGCCGGACCTGATCGCCGCGCGGCCGGTGATCACGTCTGTCGTCGAGACTGCCGTCGCCACGCGCCAGTTCCGCGGGCTGATGCACACGGTCGCCGAACAGGCGCACCGCCTGCTGTTCGATCGCGGCGGCAACGTCGCCTTCAGCGTCGCCGACGCGGGGACGGTCGTCATCTCGGCGCTGCGAACGCTCGCGCCGAACATCGCGCGCAAGATCCCCGCGGACATCGACGTCAAGCTGCTGGACCTGCGCCGCCAGAGCTTCGCCGTGCGCACGCTCCGCTACGCCGACGACGTGCGCACGCTCGGCATCGTGCTGCCGTTCGTAGCGCTCGCGCTGTTCGCGCTGGCGATCGCCGTCGCGCCGCGCCGGCGCCGGGCGATCACGCGCTGCGCGGTTGCGCTCGCGGTGGGAGCGGTAGCGGTGTTCGTCGACCTCGCGCTGCTGCGCCACAGCACGCTCGCCAACCTGTTCGGCTCCGAAGAGCTGACGAACGCCGACGTGCGCGCCGCCGCGGGCGCGCTGTGGGACTCCTACATCGGCGGGCTGTCGCACTGGGCGCTGGCGGTCGCCGCGTTCGGCGCGATCCTCGCGGCCGCGTCGGCCAACGTCCTGCGGCCGTATGCCGCCGTCTCGCACCTGTCGCGCATGCGCGCGCGGGCCTGGCCTCCGCGCACGGGCGGCGGGCGCGCGCTGATCGGCGCAGCGGCGCTGCTCGCGGGTCTCTTGTTGATCGCCGAGCCGACGCTGATGCTCGACATCGTCGTCGTGCTCGGCGGGGCGCTGCTGGCCTACTTCGGCGTCGGCGAGCTGCTTTCGGCGATCGGCGTCGCCCCGGAGCACGAGCGCCTGTCGCTGTCGCGCAGCCGTGGCGCGGCCGCAGCCATCGCCGTCGGCCTCGGCGTGCTGATCGGCGGCGCGGCGATCGCACTGGCCGCCGCCAGCCCCTCCGCGTCGCGCCCGCCGGCGCTCGCTCAGATCACGTGCAACGGCTACGCGCAGCTGTGCTCGCGCCGCGTCGACGAAGTCGCCTTCGCGGGCACGCACAACGCGATGTCCGCCGCCGACTCGCCCGGCTGGCTGATCGCCAACCAGGCGCACGGCATCGCCCGCCAGCTCGACGACGGGCTGAGGGCGTTCAAGATCTCCACGCACTACGCGCTCGGCAGCAAGCCGGGGCACATCCGCACGGACATCGCCGCCGAGGGGGCGCGCGCCAACCGCGTCTCGGAGAAGCTCAGCAACGAAGCGCGCGCGGCGCTGCAGCGCTTCAGCGCGTCGGTCGGCTTCGGGCCCAAGAGCGGCAAACCCTCTGTTTGGCTGTGCCACACGCTTTGCGAGCTGGGTGCTACGAGCATGGCGAGCTTCCTCGGCACGGTCGCGAAGTTCCTCAAGCTGAACCCCGGCCAGGTGATCGTCTTCTTCGACGAGGACTACGTCTCAGAGGCCTCGCTGCAGGCGGAATTCAAGCGCGCGGGGCTGTTCAGCCACCTCGCGGTGCTGCGTGTCGGCCAGCAGATGCCGACGCTCGGCGAGCTCGTGCGCTCACAGCACAACGTGCTCGTGTTCACGCAGGAGCCGGTGAGCGGGCGCTACCCGTGGGACATGAACGGCTTCAGCTACATCCAGGACACCCCGCTCGGCGCCGTCAAGCCGTCGCAGTTCAGCTGCGCGCTCAACCGCGGGCTGCCGAGCAACCGGCTGCTGATGATGAACGACTGGGCCGACGTGTTCCCGCCGCGTCGCAGCCCCAACCTGCCGTTGACGAAGCGCTCGTTCATCCTGCACCGCGCGCGCCAGTGCGAGTCCGAACGCCACCACATCCCCAACCTGATCCTCACCGACTTCTACAACAGCGGCGACGTGGTCGGCGCGGCGCGCGTCATCAACGGCCTGGGCAACGAGAAGCCGGCGCCGATCGTGCCTGTGGAGCGCCACGGCAGCTGACACGCACAGGCCCATGCGCGGGCCATCTCAGCGTCCGCGCACGGCTCAACCGGGCCGTCGCTCGCGGGTCGGGGCGATCGCGCCGTTCATCGGGTGCGCGCGTCGAGGATGTAGGCGGCCTCCACGACGGCGGCCAGCCGTGCCTCGGATGCGGCTGTCTGCTGTGCCGGCGGGCTCTGCACGCCGTTCTGCGTCTTGCTCTTCTCGCGTATCTGTCGCATCGCGCTATCCTTCTGTTCGAAAGTACGACGACCATCGTAGCAAAGGTTCGACGATCGTCGTACAATGACTGAGATGAGCAAGTACCACCCCACCACCGAGGACATCGAGCTGCCGACCGTGCTGCACGCGCTCAGCGACCCGCAGCGCCTGCGCATCGTGCGCGAGCTCAGCGCCGATCCGCAGCCGCGGCAATGCCGCGCCTTCGACGTGAGCGTCAGCAAGTCGACGTGCACGCACCACTTCCGCGTGCTGCGCGAGGCCGGCGTGATCCGCCAGGAGCAGATCGGGACCTCGCGGCTGAACTCGCTGCGTCGCGACGACCTCGATGAGCGCTTCCCCGGCCTGCTCGATGCGGTGCTCGCCTCGGCCGACGACCGCGTCGCAGCCGCTTAGCGCGGGCCGGTCGCCGCCAACCCACCGCCGGCGCGATGGGCAGTCTCCCTGCGCGGGCGCCCGCCGAGTTGATTGACTTGCGCAAAAGGCGGCATCGTGCCGCTACATCGAGACCTTGGGGGGTTGCGACATGACTGGAGCAAACAGGTTGCGAAGCATGCTCGTCGTTGCTGTCGCCGTGGCATTGACGGCGACGGCAATCGGCGCGGGCACGGCAGCCGCGGCTGGGATCAAAGTGTGCGTCCCGGCGAAAGAAGGCAAGCCGATCGTCACGCCCAAAGCAGGGGTGTGCAAGACCGGCTACACGCTGACCGAACTCGGCGAAGGCAAAGAAGGCGCCCCGGGCAAAGAAGGGCCGCCCGGCAAAGAAGGAGCGCCCGGCAAAGAAGGGCCGGAAGGAAAAGAAGGCAAAGAAGGCAAAACCGGCAAAGCCGGCCCGGAAGGCAAATCGCCGTTCACGGCAGAAGAAACGGCGACGCTCAAAGCAATCCTGCCGTTCATCAAATTCACCAGCTTCGGCGCAGGATCGAGGCCGACGATCCAGTTCTCCGGCGTCAACGTGCAGGTGCTCAACGGCTCGGGCAAACAGACGACGAGCAACGGGCTGGGCAACCTCGTCGTCGGCTATGACGAAACGCCCGGCTCGCAGACCGGTTCGCACAATCTCGTGCTGGGAAGCCAGCAGACCGTCGAAGGCAACGGCGGGCTGATCGTCGGCGAAAAGAACTCGCTAGGCGGGATCAACAACGTCGTGTTCGGCCTTGAAAACAACGCGAACGGCTTCCATTTCGCGTCGATCCTCGGGGGCCGCAACAGCACCGCCTCGGCCGAATACTCGACCGTCGGCGGCGGCTACAAAGCGAAGGCCGAAGGCTTCGCCTCATTCGTTGCAGGGGGCTTTGAAAACGCCTCCCCGGGCAACTACGGATCGGTTGTCGGCGGCGGCAAAAACAAAGCCACCGGACCCGGCGCATCGGTGTTCGGCGGCGAACTGAACATCGCCGGCGGCGAAGACGCGGGCGTGTTCGGCGGCGACGGCAACGAAGCCAGCGGCAAGGACTCGGCCGTGCTCGGCGGCAAACTCAACAAAGTGACGACGGAATACGGGCACACGCCATGACGAACAGGAGCACGTGACGAGGAAGCGGGTGGTCGCCTTTCAGGGGCGGCCACCCGTCGCATAGGATCGGTGGATGGCGAAGCTGCGCCATGTCGATCCGTACAAGCGCCGCGGTCGCATCTATCACGCGGTCGCCAGGCTGTCGGCCACGCGGTTCGGCGCCTGGTTCTCGGTCAACGTCGCCTGGAAGCTCGACCCGGCGCTGCTGAGCCTCACGCGCGGCCGCCTGAGCACCGCGGGACCGCTCGCCGTGGCGCTGCTGCAGTCGCGCGGCGCGCGCACCGGCCTACCGCGTCGCAACGCGACGCTGTACTTCCACGACGGCGACCGCGTGACGATCGTCGCGTCGCTGCGCGGGATGCCACGCCACCCCGGCTGGTACTACAACCTGCGCGCGCATCCCGACATCGTCTACGGCGGCCTGCCGTTTCGCGCGCAGCTGGTCGAGGACGAGGACGAGCGCCGGCGGCTGTGGGATCTTGCCGACCGCGTGTTCCCCGAGTACGCCGACTATCGCCGGCGGGCAGGCAAGGCCGGGCGCGTCATCGCGATCTTCCAGCTCACTCCCCGCTAGCCCGGCCGGGCCACCGGCTGCGGGTAGCATTCGCCGCGTGCCTGACCGCCTGCACTTCACCGAGTCCGACGAGGCCAACGCGCTGATCGCGTCGGACCCGATGGCACTGCTGATCGGCTTCGCGCTCGATCAGCAGGTCTCCGTGCAGAAGGCTTTCTCGGGACCGCTTGCGCTGCGCGAGCGCATCGGCTCGCTCGACGCGAAGAAGCTCCTGACGGCCGACCTGGAGAGCGCGTTCCGTGAGAAACCGGCGATCCACCGCTTTCCCGGCGCGATGGCCGCGCGCGTGCACGAGCTCGCCGCGCACGTGCTCGAGAACTACGACGGCGACGCCGCGTGCGTGTGGACCGGCGCGCGCGACGCCGACGAGCTGCGCGCGAACATCGCCGCGCTGCCGGGCTTCGGCGAGATGAAGATCAAGGCGCTCGGCGCGGTGCTCGCCAAGCGCTTCGGCGTCAAGGCCGCCCAGGGCCTCGTGCCGCCGCACCCGACGCTCGGCGATGTGGACTCGCGCCAGGCGCTGGCCGAGTACCAGGCGGCCAAGAAGGCGCACAAGGCGCAGTGGTCGAAGATGAAGGCCGCCGGCGCCTAGCGAGAGCGGTCGCCTCGCTCACCGGCGAACGCTGAGCACCGTCGTGAAGCTCGACGCTTCCGGCGGTTCGGGACGCGGCAGGCCGCCCGCGAGATAGGTGCGCTGCTCTTCGACCACGACGCGCAGCCGACCGGCGTGCGCGAGCAGCGCCCGACCGCGACGGTTGAGACGCAGGCGGCGCGGCGGAGACGCCGAGTCCGCCGCCACCACGACCGCGCCGCGCGACGAGCGAACGACGATCTTGCTGACGAACGATCCGGCGCCGGGCGAGGGCCGTTCGGTCGCGGGCGCCCAGAGCAGCGGCGACGCCGGGTCGCGCAAGCGAGGCGACAGTCGCATGCCGTACACCAGGCAGCCGCCGAGAAGCTCGTCTGCAGGCTGCGTCGTCAGAACCTCGGTTTCGCGGGCGCACGCGAAGGTGGTTGGAGCGGACTCTTCGCCGGAGGCCGACAGCGTCGTGCGCGGACCGCGCGCGACGAGCAGGCTGCGGGCGCTGCCGCCGCTCAACGAGCCGCCCGGCGCGAGGCCTCCGAAGATGCGGTTCGGCGCGCTGTCGCTGCCCTTGACGCTGCGGACCGCGACCAGCCGGTCGTGCTCGCCGGGCATCGTCGCGGTGCCCTTGGCGAGATCGACGCGCACCGGTCCGGACGCGGCTTCGTAGCTCACGATCGTGTTCGGCGTGCCCACGATCGTGTTGCTGCCGCCTGCACCGGTGACTTCGTCGACGCCGCTGCCCGCGCGGATCGTGTCGTCGCCCGTCCCGCCGTAGATCGCAGCCTGGCCCGACCAAGCGCGCGCGTCGACCAGATCGCCGCGATCTCCGCCCCACACCCTCACGTCCGAGTCGATCAGCGGGCAGCTCGCCGAGTGCGCGTCGACCAGCGTGCAGCCGCCCGCCGACACCGACAGGACAGACGCGACGTCGGTGAAGCGCAGGCCTCCGCCGGGCAGATCCGACAGCGTGATGCGACTCGCCTCCGCCGAGCCGGCGCGATATTCCACTCCGTAGACCGCGGCCGGATGACAGTCCTCGCCGTATACGCCCGGACCGAACACGCGGGCGCCGCACGCATACGTGAGCGACAGCACGCCGGCTTGGGCGGGTTGCGCCGACGTCTGGCCGACCGCACCCGCGATCGATAGCGCGAGCAGGCCGAGTCGTAGCTTTCGCAGCATCTCACCTATTGTGAACACGCTCGCCGGTGCAGAGTCGCACTGAGCGCTCGGGCGACCGCGAGACGCGCGACCCGCGCCTAGCGCGACGGCAAGCCGGCCCCAGGCCCGCTGCTCGCATCCGGGCTCGTGTCGATACCGAGGTATGAGTATTCGCCGCTGAAGCGGTCGCGCTTGGTCGCGACCATTCCCGGACAGCCTTCGCGCAGGTCCTCGCAATCGAAGGGCTGCCCGTTGTGCAGATGGACGTCCAGGCGCGAGAGGTAGTAGAAGGAGAAGGCGTTGCCGTCGTGGTTGGGGTCGACGGCCGCCTCGGCCGGGTCTTCGCGCCAGCGCTGTGTGAGCAGGCGCTTGTCGGCCGAGCTCTTGTGCTTGACGTACTTGTCGAACCACGCGGACGTGTACCAGGCGACCTCATCCGGGCCGCGCAGCGACGCGCCGAAGGCCTGGTTGGGGATGAAGCTGAAGTCCAGGTGCGAGCCACCGCGGATGACGATCTCGCCACTGTCGACGCCGGCTTGGCTGTAGGCGTGTGACTCTGTCGACTTCGCGTTCGGTTCGGGCAGGCCGGTGTTGGGAAGTGGCGGCAGGCCGTAGTCGGCGGAGATGCCGAGACCGGGCTTGGTGATCGGCACGGTCGTGCGCGCGGCCGGGTCGGCGGGGCACGGCTTCTCGCCGATCGAGCTCATCGGCGGGGTGCCGCCCTGCTGGCTGGGCACCGAGCCGTCTTCCGGGCCGGGGCCGCCGAGGTTGTCCCACGCGACGACGGCCTTCACGCGCGGGTCCCACTGCGCGACGTAGGAGACCCCGGCGGCGCCGTAGGAGTGCCCGGCGAGGCCGATCTGCGAGGGCTTGAGCAGCTTCCAGTACGGGTCATACGCGGCATCGAGGCCCTGTGCGACGCGTTCGTTCTGCTTGGCCGCGTGGCTCGTGCCGGTTTCGCAGCTCGGCACCGGCTCGTAGGGGTGCTTGGCCGTCGACAGGAAGAAGTCCAGCGCATCCTCGGTGCCGTCGTAGAACGGCCGACCGTCGGTCTGCGCGGGCACGCCCTCCTGTTCGTCGGGGGCCTGCCCGAGCGTGTCGCTCTGGCCCTGCCCCTGCGGGTCGAATGTGAGCACCACATAACCGTCCTTGGCGAGCGTCTGTGCCGCGTACCAGTACATCTGTTCGTCGGCCTGCACCGAGCCGTTGGTGATCACGACGCCAGGGCGTTTGGCCGGGCCGGCGACCGTCGCCCACACACGCCCGGACAACGTCGCGCCGTTTCGTGCGGTGAACAGCACCGGGTCGGAGATCCCGTAGCCGTTGGCGACCCAGTCGTTCAGGCGGATGTCGCCCGCGCAGCCGTTGCCGCGGTTCCAGCAGACGTTGTTCGTGAAGAAGCGGCCCGGGTCGGCCGCCTGCACGGCGAGCGCTTCGCTCAGGCTGCTCGCGCTGTCGGCAGTCAGCTGCGCCTGGTACTCGGGCGTGTCGTAGATCGCCTGGCGCTGCTGCGTGATCGAGAAGTTCTGCGCCTCGACGACCGGGTCGAACGTCGCAGGCGGCGCGGCCGGGGCCGCTGGTGCGGCGACTAGTGCCGCGCTCGCCCCGGCGATCGCCAGCAATGCCCACGTCCTGCTTCTGCCGCCTCCCCTGCGCACGGCCTGCTTCTTACCCAGCGCGCGCCTTCTCTAATCGCCGCGTGGCGACGCGGCTAGGCCGGCGTGCCGAACGCGCGGTCGCCGCCGACGCCTGCGGGTGCAAGGTCGGCCGGGCGCTCGGGCGGTGCCGATGCAAGCCGCGCGGCGGCCTGCCCGCGCCTACGCGGGCGCCATACGCGCACGTACTGCGCGGCGACGTAGGAGCCGAGCACGAGCGCAAGCGCGATCGCCTGCCCGATGAAGGTCTCCCAGTTGTTGAACAGCGAGAACCAGGTGCCCATCCAGGCGGGGATGTGCAGCCACGCGATTTCGCTCGTGCCGATCCACCCGGCGAGCTGCATCTCGTTGACCTGCTCGCCGACCGATACGACGAGCACGAACAGCAGCATCACGCCGGTTATCACGAGCAGCCGCTTGTACGGCAGGCGCTGGTGCAGCGCGAACGTCAGCACGCCCGCCGCGACCGTGAACAGCGAGCCGATCGCCACGCCCTCGAGCACGACGCTCGAGCCGTACAGCTCGCGCAGGTTCTGCAGGAAGATCACGATCTCGAAGCCCTCGCGGTAGACCGACGTGAAGCCGAGCAGCGCCAGGCCGAGCAGCATGCGCCGCTTGTTCGTCTCTGGGTCGGAGGAGAGCAGGCTGCGCCGGCGCTTGTGGTGATTGGAGATCCAGCCGGTCCAGTAGACCTTGTGGAAGAACCAGTTCATGACGATCAGCAGCACGATCAGCGCCGGAAGCCCGGTGGCCGCCTGCACGTCGAACTCGCCGCCGTGGAACTGCCCGATCAACCAGATGACGGCGAACCACGTGGCGATGGAGGCGAGCACCGCGCCCGCGCCGCCGGCGGCGACCGGGCGCCGGTAGAGCTTGTTGGCACCGAGGAAGCTTGCCGTCACGGCGGCGAGCACGAGGATCGTCTCCAGGCCCTCGCGGAACACGAGGATGGCGCTGTTGACGACGACGGTCGTGTGGCTGAGGCTGCGACCGGCGGGCAGCGCGGTCGGGTTGGCCGTGCCGCCGCTGGCGTGCCAGCCGAGCACGACGGCGGTGACGGCCACGGCGAGCACGACGACCGTCCAGAGGTAGAAGCTCGCGCGCTCGTGCACGCGCTTTGCGGGCTTGCGCGCCGCGGCCATAGGCGCGACGGCAGTGTGAGCGGGCGGCGTCATCGAGCGACCCTCTCGCGAGCATCGTCCTGTGGCGCCCAGCCGGTCATCGACCGGACGCTAGCAGAGATTAGGGCTCCCTACTTAGGCGGCCCTAACGCGCCGTCGGCGAGCCTGGCTCAGTGCGACTCGCTGGGCCCGTCGCAGCCGTACAGGTGCTCGCGCAGTTGATCGCAGGTCTCCGCCGACCAGCGCTCGCTGGTCTCCAGCGACTCGATGAGCGCCTCGGCATCGCGCACTAGCCGCTCGCTCTCCGGCTCGCCGAACAGCAGCGCGTCGGCCGCTTCGAGCAGCTTCTCGCGCTCGCCCGCATGCAGCTTGGCGGCACCTTGGCGGTCCATGATCTCCAGCAGCGCCGTGTAGTGGGCGCCGCGCGTGGTCATCGGCTCTGCGGTCATCATCGCGACTCCCACGTTAGCGACCCGCGCGCACTGCCCGGCGGCCGCCCGCGCTCAGCAGGGTTCGAACTTCTTGCCGTTGAGGCTCAGCGCGAAGCGCGCGCCCATGATGCCGGCGGCATCGTCGGCCGGGCAGAACTTCGCGGTCTTCTTCTTGTACTCGGCGTTGAGCACCGGCTCGCCGGCGGCGAGGTAGGGCTGGAAGTCGGCGCATTCTTCGTACTGGTTGCACTGCTCTGAGAGCGCTCCGTCGAAGTAGGAGTGCAGCTGCGGCGTCTGTTCGCCGTCGTTCTTCTGCAGGACGGCCATGCCCAGCGAGTGCACGGCTTCGGCGATCCACTCGTTGTATGTGAGCTGCTGCTGTGGCGTGATCGGAAAGCCGCTCTTGTTGGAGAACGCTTCGATGTTGTCCGGCTCGACCGCGTCGAAGCCCTTTTCGCGGCACATCGCAAAGCGCTTGGCCATGATCGGCTCGATCGCCGACAGCTTGCGGATGTCCAGCCACTTCTCCCCCGGCCAGCCGTTCGAGTGCCCGAGCGTGGCCTTGGGGAACGAGGAGTAATCGGGGCGGAAGTTCTCGGCGGTGCCGACGTCGATGTAACAGATCGCGTGCTTGCCCTGAGCGTGCAGAGCGGCGACCTCGCTCGCTTCGTTTTCGAAGCCGTCGATGTCATACGCGGCGACCGCGTGGCTGCTGTCGATCTTGCCCTGCAGCTGCCAGAACCACGTGAGCTTCTGCGGTGGCTTCCACCACACGGGCGCGTCGGCCACGCTGGCGCCCGCCGGCGCGGCAGCGGCCGGCACAGCGCCGCACGGCACCGCCGACAGCAGCAGCGAGAGCGCCGTCGCGACGAGCGCCGCGCTAAGCCGCCGCATCGTCCTCACGGCGCGACGGCGGCGAGCGCCGCGCGAGGATCGAGCCCCAGTCGCCGTCCTCGATCGTTCCCGGGCGCGTGTCGCGCATGAACTCGCGCAGCAGCGCCGACAGCCCATCGGGGTCTTCGAGGTGGGGGAAGTGCGCGGCCTGCGCGAGCGTGGCAAAGCGGCTGTGCGGGATCGCCTCGTGCGCGGCACGCCCGTGCGCGAGCGGGATCGTGTTGTCGCGCTCGCCCCACACGATCATCGTCGGCAGCGCCTCCAGCAGGTACAGGCGGTCGGTCGCGCTGACGCGCTGGCCGTGCACGTCGATGACCGCGCGCAGCGTGTGCAGGAAGGCCTCGCGCGCACCGGCGCTCTGCAGCGGGCGCAGCGCGCGTGCCGCCGCCTGCAGGTAGACGCCGGCGCCGACACCGCGATCGCGCAGGCGCGCGCCGCTCGCCGCGAGCGCACCGACCAGGCGCGGGCGAATCGTCAGCGCGAGCAGTGGCGAGACGCCGGGCAGCGCGGCGGTGCGCAGCGACGGCGTCACCTCGCGGCCGAGGCCGCCGCTGGAGATCAGCGCGAGGCGCTCCACGCGCTGGGGGAACTGGTAGAAGAACTGCATCGCCACGCCGCCGCCGAGCGAGTGCCCGACGATCGTCGCGCGGTCGATGCCGATCGCCGCCAGCAGGTCGCGGATGCTCGCGGCGTGTGCGCCGAGCGAGTAGTCGCCGCGCGGCGCGGCCGAGTCGCCGTGGCCGATCAGGTCCGGGGCGATCACCGTGTACTCGCCGGCCAAACTCAGCGCCACCGAGCGCCAGTGGCTGGAGGAGTTGAGCATGCCGTGGATCAGCACGATCGGCGGCCCACTGCCGGCCACGCGGTAGATCACGCGCCGTCCGTGCAGCTCGATCTGCCACTCGTCGAACTGCGCCGGCAGCGTCGCCACCGGGGCCGGCGTGCGCGCATCGGGCGGTCGCTTGCGATCGCGCTCGTTGCTCGCCTGGCTGGATGTCAGCACGGCACCTCGGGTCAACCCTACCAATGCCCTCGCCCGTGCCCGCCGTGCCTCAGCGCGCCGCTCGCCAGCGCTTGACGCCCTCGCCGGCCATGCCGAGAAAGCCCGTGCTGGTAGTCACGAACGAGCCGATCACGCCGGCGCGGTAGATCGGGTGGTCTTTGGCATCGGGTGCGATAACGAGCACGCCGAAGGACATCGCGTTCGTCCACGCGCCCACGCCGAGCGGCCAGCGCACGCGAGCCGGCATGCCGGGCAGCGCCGTGCCCGCCAGCACCGTCAAGCCGCCGAGCGCGATCAGGTCCAGGTGCCACTGGCGCATCCTCGCGGTGGAGCGGATGCCGAGTGCTTTGGCGCGTTGCGGGTCGGCGATCGCGATCGCATAGGGCCAGCCGGTCAGCGCTCCGAGCGCCAGCTCGGCCAGGCCCGAGACGACCAGGCCGTCGGGCGCAGCTCGGCGCGCGGGCGCCTCGCGCCTGCCCTTTCGCATGGCAGCCCTCACGCGGTCAGCCAGCGCTTTGGGTTCTGCACGAACACGGTGTCGAAGGACTCGTCGTCCATCGCGCCGAGCTCGCGCAACGTGGGCACGACCTCGTCGAACACGAGCGTCATCGACCAGTTGCGAATGGCGCCGTTCTGTTCGAAGACCTCGGCCGCCTCCGGCGGGAACCAGTCGATCGTCGCGCAGAAGTCCTGGGAGATCATCAGGCGGTCGGCGTGACCGCGGCGCAACAGCTCGGCGGCGGTCGCGTTGCGCTTGTCGATCGGCAGGTACATCTCCAGCCCATAGCGGTCCAGGCCGACGTATACGCCGCTGTCGATCAGGCCCTGGATGTACTCGACGTCCTCGGTGTCGCCGCAGTGGGCGATCTGCACCTTGGCCATATCGACACCCTCCTCGGCGAAGATCTCGACCTGGCGCGGGCCGGTCTGAACGGCGGGCATCGAGTGGGCCATGATCGGCGCGCCGGTCTGCAGGCTGGCGCGCGCGCACGCGCGGTGGATCTTCTCGACGTGCTCGGTCACGCCGGCGGCGTCTGCGGCGCACTTCAGGAACGCCGCGCGGATGTCGGTGCCCTGGCAGCCGATTTCGATGTCCTCGACGAAGTGGTCGGCCATCACGTCGACGTCGCGGTTCTCGAAGTAGTGCGGCAGGTAGTCGTAGCTGTAGATGCCGGTGCAGGCGACGATCTGCACACCGGTCTCCTCGGCGACTCGCTGCATGAAGCGCACGTCACGCCCGCCGAACATGGCGGTCGGGTCGACGATCGTGCGCACGCCGCAGTCCTTGGCGCCGCTGACGGCGAGCAGCGCGGCGTCGTACTCGAGCTGCTCGTCATAGCGATCGGGCCACTCCGCGGCGACGGCCTCGTCGCGGAAGCGCACGTGCTCGTGCACGAGGGTCAGCCCCAGCTCTCCCTCGTCGACCGCACCCTGCACCGTCTGAACCTCGGACATCCCCATACCCTCCCGTTGACGTGATTAGCGAAGCGGCCGGCCCCAGTCGATCTCGTCGCGCAGCTGCGCCTTGAGCACCTTGCCGCCGGGGTTGCGCGGCAGCGGCTCAGACAGCACGGCGACGTACTGCGGGACCTTGAAGTCGGCGAGGCTCGTGCGGCAGTGGGCGATCACCGCGGCGATGTCGAGCTCGGCGCCGGCCGCAGGGACGATCGCGGCGCCGACCTTCTCGCCCATCATCTCGTCGTGCACGCCGACCGCCGCGGCCTCGCCCACGCCGGGGGCGCCGGCGAGCGCGTTCTCGACCTCGATGCAGTAGACGTTCTCGCCGCCGCGGTTGATCATGTCCTTCTTGCGGTCGACGATGTACAGCAGGCCGTCGTCGTCGATGCGCGCGAGGTCGCCGGTGTGCAACCAGCCGTCGACGAACGTCTCGGCGGTCGCCTGCGGCTTGTTCCAATATCCCTGCACGACGTTGGCGCCGCGCACGAGCAGCTCGCCGACGCCGCTGTCGGCGTCGGGCGCGTCGATCGCCAGATCGACGACGGGCGTGGCGAAGCCGACCGAGTCGGCGTGCTCGGCGGCCTCCTCGTGCGGCAGGAACGACGTCAGCGACGAGGTCTCCGTCAGGCCGAAGCCGTTGCCGACGCGCGCGTTGGGGAATGCCTGCTTGATGCGCTGCACGAGGCTTTCGGCGATCGGCGCGCCGCCGTAGGAGACCCAGCGAACACCGCCGACGTCGAGCTCTGAGAACTTCGGGTGACGGGTGACCGCGTGGTAGATCGCCGGTACCGAGACGAGCTGGTTGACGCCATGCTCGCCGACCGCGGCGAAGAAGCCGTCCAGGTCGAGTGGGCTGGAGAGGAGCTCGATGCGCCCGCCCCACTCGAGCATCGGCAGCAACTGGCTGTTGCATCCGGTGACGTGAAACAGCGGGACCGAGACGAGCGTCGACAGTCCCGGCAGCTCGGATCGCGGCGTGTCGAGAACGCGAAAGCAGTTCTCGTTGTTGGTGGCGAAGTTGCGATGCGAGGTCATCGCGCCCTTGGGAAAGCCGGTCGTGCCGCTCGTGTAGAAGATCGCCGCGAGGTCGTCGGGCGCGAGGTCCTCGACGGCCGTCGGCTCGCCATCGGGCAGCGGCTCTCCCTCGGAGAAGCTGAACTTCGCCCCGGAGTCCTCGATCAGGTAGGCGACCTCGTCGTCGGTGAAGCGGGTGTTGACGGGCACGACGACGGCGCCGAGCAGCTGGCAGCCGAAGAACGCGAGCACCCAGTCGGCGCCGTTGCCGAGCCGGATGGCGACGCGGTCGGTGCGCTGGATGCCCATCGCGCCAAGACCTCCGGCCACGCGCGCGGCACCGTCCCATAGCTCGCGGTAGGTCAGCGAGCGCCCGCCGACCTCGACGATCGCCGTGGCCGAGCCGTCGCGCTGCACGCTCGCGCGCAGCAGGTGCACGAGCGAGTCCGGGCGGTCGACGTAGAAGGCGCGGCCATCGGCGCCGCGCTGTACGCCGCCGTCGTCGAAGGGGTTGCGTCCGCGCGGGGCCGGCGTGACGGTCATGGGCGCGTCGGATCGCTGCCGGGATGCATCACCCGGCCAGCTTAGAGCTGGCGCGTATCGGTCGGAAGGCCGAGCAGCAGCCGGCCGCCGAGCTCCCACGTCGACGGCGCGACCATCATGTGCTGCGTGGCGACGTGCACGTCGCGAAAGCGCCGCTGCAGCATGCTCGTGTCGTAGATCGACGTGCCCCCGCCGGCGTGGTACATGGCCGTGACGACCTCGGCGGCCGTCTCCGTCGCGTGGGTCGCGGCCAGGCGCAGGCCGAGCTTGTGCTCGTCGGAGATCGCACCGCCGCTCTCGGCCGCCCGCCACGCCGCATCGGCTTCCCCGAGCACGAGGGCGCGCGCGGCACGCAGCGACGCCTCGGCGCGGGCGACCTGCGCCTGCACGGTCGCGCGTTCGGCGAGCGTCTTGCGCCCGGCGGCGGGCGTCTTCGCGCCGGCGAGCGATGTGAGGTCCTCGATCGCGCCGCGCGCGATGCCGAGCGCCACCGAGGCGATGCCGAGTGCGAGCAGCCCGAACAGCGGGAAGCAGTACAGCGCGCCGGGGTGTCGCGGGCGCTCGGAGAACAGCGATACGACGCGCGTCGCGGGCACCGTCTGCGCGACGGCGGTCATGTCGTGGCTGCCGGTGCCGCGCAGCCCGGACACCGACCACGTGTCGATCACCTCGACACGCTCGATCGGCATCAGCACCAACCGCACGTCGGGGCTGCCGTCCGCGAGCAGCGCCGGCTCCTCGCCGTCGTGCACGACGCAGCCGCCGAGCACCCAGTCGCAATGCGTTACGCCGCTGACGAACGACCAGCGCCCGTCGACCACGAAGGCGCCGTCGCGCCGCTCGGCACGCCCGCGCGGCGCGAACACGCCGCCGGTGACCGACCGCCCACCGGCGTAGATCAGCTGCGCCTCGGCCTCGGGCAGATATGCGCCGAGCAGGCTGCTCGTGGAGGCGACCATCGCGCACCAAGCGGTGGCCGCGTCGGCGCGCGCGAGCTCCTCCAGCGCGCAGACCATCTGCGCCGGGCGCGCCTCGCGGCCGCCGAGCGTCAGCGGCAGGCACATGCTCAGCAGTCCCGCGTCGAGCAGCTCGTCGACCAGCTCGCGCGGCAGCGCGCGCTCCTGCTCGATGCGCTCGCCGAATGCGCTCGCTCGCGGCGCCACACGCCGCGCCGCGGCGAGCGGCGACTCGATCGTGCCGATGGGCTTGGTTTCGATCGCCATGGTGAAGATCGGGCGCTGCGACTGCGGCCGAGACTACATGCCGTGCTCGCGCGGCGCGGGGACGCAGACGTACGAGCGCTGCGATGATCGCCTCGATGTTGTTCGAAGACCGCTCGCGCGCCGAGTCCTTCGGCGCGATCGCCGAGCTGTACGACCGCGTGCGCCCCTCCTACCCGAGCGCGCTCGTCGACGCGCTGCTGACGGACGCGCCCCGGCGAGTGCTCGACATCGGCTGCGGCACGGGCATCGTCGCCGCGCTGCTGGCGGCGCGCGGCTGTGAGGTGCTCGGCGTGGAGATCGACGAGCGCATGGCCGAGGTCGCGCGCACGCGCGGCGTGGTCGTCGAGGTGGCGCCGTTCGAGCGCTGGGACGCGCGCGGGCGCACGTTCGACCTGCTGGTGGCGGGGCAGGCGTGGCACTGGATCGATCCGATCGCCGGCGCGCAGAAGGCGGCGACGCTGCTACGCCCGGGCGGATGGCTAGGCCTGTTCTGGAACTTCGGCTCGCCGCCGCGCGAGCTGGCCGAGCTGTTTGCGCCGATTTATGCACGGCTGGCGCCGGGATTGGAGAGCTACTCGGTGCTGCTCGGCGGCAGCGACGCGCGTGCCGACACCGCCGTCGCGGGCATCGCGGCCTCGGGCGGCTTCGATGCCGCGCAGCCGCACACGTTCGCCTGGAGCCGGCGCCACGACACGGCGCAGTGGCTGGAGATCCTGCGGACCCACTCAGACCACCAGGCGCTGGAGCCCGCGCGCCGCGAGCAGCTGCTGGGCGAGATCGGTGAGGCGGTCGAGTCGGTCGGCGGCACGTTTGACATGCCCTACGAGGCGGTGCTCGTCCGCGCGCGACGACACTGACAGCGTGCCGGCCCGCGGCCTACGGGCCGGGCGTCGGCGCTAGGGCGACAGCCGCGTCAGCGTCCAGCGCTCGCCGGCGCGCTCGTACAGCAGCCGGTCGTGCAGGCGATCTCCGGCCTGCGACCAGAACTCGATCGCCTGTGGGTTGAGGCGGATCGCCCCCCAGTCGGGCGGGCAGGCCGGCGGCGCCTCCATGGTTGCGCGCAGATGCTCGTAGCGGGCGCGCAGCGGCGCAAGGTCGTCGATCGGCTCGCCCTGGCGCGAGACGACCGTCTGCAGCCGGTGCGCGAGGGCGCGCTCGTCAAACAGCTCGACGGCGAGCGAGCGCTCGGCGAGCACGGCGTCGCCGACGACGTGAACCTGGCGTCCGAGCGAGGGCCAGTAGAACAGCAGCGCGACGTGCGGGTTGCGCTCGAGCTCGCGCGCTTTGCGCGTCCACAGCGCCGAGGTGAACACGAGCGCGTCGGCCTCCAGGCGCTTGAGCAGGACGATGCGCGCGGTTGGACGCGCGCCCTCGCCGACGGTCACGAAAGTCACCGATTCTGCATCGGGAAGACCCGCGTCCTGCGCGTCGGCCAGCCAGCGCTCGAGCAGCGCCAGTGGCTGGAGATCTGCGGGCTGGGGCTCGGCGCGCGCGTTCACTCGGTCAGGCAGGTGTCCTCGTCGGAGTACGCGGGCGCGCAAGCGCACACCACGCGCAGCGGCTCGTCACCGGCGTTGAACAGCTTGTGGCGCGCGCCGGGCGGGATCAACGCGCAGTCGCCCTGCTCGATCGTGCGCTCCTCGCCGTCGATCACCAGGCGCCCGCGGCCTGCGCTGACGAGGTACAGCTCCTCGGTCGTGCGGTGATAGTGCTCGGTCGTCGCACCGCCGACGGGGATCGTCGCCTCGGCGAGGCTCTGGTTGCACGCGGGGATCGCCACTTTGCCGGCCCACTCGCGGATCTCTGATCCGTCGAGCGTCTGGAAAGGCTGGATGTCGGCGTAGGAGCGGACGTGCACGATCGCCTCAGCTCTCCGGCAGGTGCTCGGGCAGCGGGACCTCCGCCGGCGGGCGGCCGGGACCGCCTTCCTCCCAGGACTGCCAGGCGCGGCCGTCGCGCCCGACGTGCTCGCCGTCGCCGCCGAGCGCCAGCAGCACGAGGCGCTCGGGACCGGCGTTGACCAGCTGGCGGCGCACGCCGTGCGGCACGCGCGCCGCCCGCCTGGGCCCGAGCACGTGCTCGACGCGCTCGACGACGAGCGTCAACTCGCCCGAAAGCACGATGTAGACCTCTTCCTGGTGGTCGTGTGAGTGGATGCGCAACCGCTCGCGGGGCGCCAGCAGCAAGAGGTTGATGCCGAAGGAGCTGACGCCGAGTTCGCGGCGGAGCGTCTGAAAGCGCTCGTCTTGCTCGTAGTCGAGCGTCGCGAACGTGACGTCGCTGTCGGCCATCGCGCCAGCATAGGCCAGGCGCCGACGACGCGGCCTATCGTCCTCGCGTCCAACAGCTGCATGGCTGTCGGCAGCCGCGGCTATCGTCAGCGTCGGCGTGGCATCGGCGACGGCGACAGCGACGGCGGGCGGCTCCGAGCAGCGCCTGGACCGCAAGACGATCCTCGCGCTCGTCGCGATGGGCGTCGCGGTGTTCATCGTCGCCAACGACTTCACCGCGCTGGCGGTCGCGCTGCCGGCGATCGAGAAGCAGTTCAACACCGACGTCGGCACGGTGCAGTGGGTGATCAACGCCTATGCGCTGACGTTCGGCGTGCTGATCGTCGTCGGCGGGCGCCTGGCCGACATCTTCGGGCGCAAGCGCATCTTCATCCTCGGTGCGGCGATCTTCGCCAGCTTCTCGGTGCTGGGCGGCGTCGCGCAGGACACCGCCTGGCTGATCTCCTGTCGCGCGCTGATGGGCATCGGCGGCGCGATGATGTGGCCGGCGATCCTCGGCATGACGTTCGCCGCGCTGCCGGAAAGCCGTGCCGGGCTTGCCGGCGGGCTGATCCTCGGCGCGGCGGGCATCGGCAACGCCGTCGGGCCGATGTTCGGCGGCGTGCTCACCGACGCGCTGAGCTGGCGCTGGATCTTCTTCGTCAACGTGCCGATCGCCGGCTTCGGCGTGCTCGCGACGTGGCTGGCGATCCACCAGAGCGAGCCCGAACCGGCCGACAGGCGGATCGACTACGGCGGCGTGGCGACGCTCTCGCTGGGGCTCGTCTCGTTGCTCGTGGCGCTCGACCAGGTGACCGACTGGGGCTGGGGCGACCCGCGCATCGTCGTGCTGCTGGTGCTGTGCGCGGCGATGCTCGTCGGCTTCGGCTTGATCGAGCGCAAGATGGACGAGGCGGCCCTGATCCCGCACGACGTGATCGCCAATCGCGACTTCAGCACGGCGTGCCTGGCGGTGCTGCTGATGTCTGCGGTGTTCTTCGCCTCGCTGCTCTACCTGCCTCAGTTCATGCAGAAGATCCTCGGCTACTCGCCGCTGAAGTCGGGCGTCGGCCTGGTGCCGATGATGGGCATGTTCGCGTTGACGTCGTTCGTCGCCGGGCCGCTGTACGGCAAGCTCGGAGCGAAGCTGATCGTCTCGCTCGGCTGCGCGGCGATATCCGTCGGCATCCTGCTCCTCTCGCTGGTCGGGCGCGACTCCGGTTACGGCGGGCTGGTCGCGGGCATGCTCGTGCTCGGCGTGGGCATTGGGTTGTTCTACTCGTCGATCACGACCGCGAGCGTGACCGCGCTTGACTCCTCGCGCGCAGGCCTGGCCGGTGGGATCGTCTACATGTTCCAGATCGCCGGCGGCTCGGTGGGGCTGGGGCTGAACACGACGATCTTCACGTCGAGTTCCAAGAGCGATCTGAACAGCCACCTGCACTCGGTGGGCGCCGCCGTCTCACAGACGCAGTCGGACCTCGTGCACGGGATCCTCGCCGGCACCGCGTCGGGAAAGCAAGTGCTCGGGCATTTCTCCGCGGGCGTCGCGCAGCGCCTTTCCTCGCTCGTGCGCGACGCGTTCGTGACGGGGCTGCACACGGCCTTTCGCCTGGACACGGCGCTGGCGTTCTGCGCGCTGGCGGTGGCGATCCTGTTCGTCGGCGGAACGCTCGGGCGGTCTTCGGGCTCGACGTAGGTCGCGGCCACGCGGTTTGGGGCCGTGCGAGCGCGAGCAATAGAATCGCTGGACGCACGATCGGCGGGGCCAGGCTTGCGAGCCGCGCGATACGCCCCGAAATTCGCTAGGAGGAACCCCGATGGGATTCGATCAGTACCACGAGCCGCCGGACGAGCTGCCCGAGCAGACGCGAACATTCGCGCGGCTGTGCGCCTCGCTGACCGAGGAGGCCGAGGCGATCGGCTGGTACGAGCAGCGCCTGGCGATCGAGCAGGACCCGGAGGCGAAAGCCGTGATGGCCGATGCGGTGGGCGAGGAGTACAAGCACTTCAGCATGGACCTCGAGTTCCTCCTGCGCCGCACGCCCAAGTGGCGCGAGATCGCGCGCGGCGTGCTGTTCCAGCCAGGCGACATCGTCGAGCACGGGGAGGCCGCCGAGGCTGCGGCCGGCGGCGATGGCGACGATGGCGACGAGCCCGCCGCACCGGCGCCTGCCGCAGTGGGTGGCTCGCTGGGCATCGGCAGCCTGCGGGGTGAGGGACTATGAGCAATCACCTGCTGCGCGAGCACGCGCCGATCACCGACGCGGGCTGGAAGACGATCGACGAGGAGGCGCGCGAGCGGCTGCTGCCGGGACTGGCCAGCCGGCGGCTGGTCGACTTCTCCGGCCCGCACGGCTGGGAGCTGTCGGCGACGAACCTGGGACGCGTCGAGCGCGCGAACGTCAGCGAGCAGAAAGGCGTGGAGGCCAACCGCCGCGTGGTGCTGCCGCTGATCGAGCTGCGCTCGCGCTTCACCGTCTCTCGCGAGGAGCTGCGCGCGGGCGACCGCGGCGCCGAGGACGTCGACTTCGAGTCGCTCGACGCAGCCGCCCAGCGGATCGTCGACGCCGAGAACACGGCCGTCTTCCATGCCTGGCCGAAGGCCGGCATCGAGGGCATCACGGCGAGCTCGCCGCACAAGCCGATCGTTCGCGGCAAAAGCTTCGACGACTATCCCGGCTGCGTGGCACGCGCGACCGAGCTGCTGCTGCGCAACGGCATCGCCGGCCCGTACGGCCTGGCGCTCGGGCGCGAGGACTACACGAGCGTCGTGGAAACGGCCGAGAACGGCGGCTACCCGCTGCTCGACCACCTGCGCAACATCATCAAGGGCCCGATCGTGTGGGCGCCGGGTGTCATCGGCGCAGTCGTGCTGAGCATGCGCGGCGGCGACTTCGACTTCCAGTCCGGCCAGGACCTGTCGGTCGGCTACGAGTCACACGACGCCGACGCGGTCTCGCTGTACATCGAGGAGTCCTACAGCTTCCGCGTGCTGACGCCCGAGGCAGCCGTGGCGATCGCGACGCCGAAAGCCCGCCGCTAGGCCCCGCTCGCCGTCGCCCCCGCAGCCGCCTCGCCGGCGCTTGGGGCCGGCTCGGCAGGGCGCGACAGCAGCACGGCGCCGGCGGTGACGGCGGTGAACGCGACGATGCGCAGCGCCCCAAGCGCGCCGGAAGGGACGGGCTCTTCGAGCACGATCGTGCCGGCGAGGATCGGCAGCACGTTCGTCAGCAGCGTCGCCAGGCCGGCGACCGTCAGCGCGGCGCCCGCCTGATAGCCGAGCTGCAGCAGGCTCGTGCCGAGTGTGTAGCCGAGGATCAGCGGCACGACGAAGGCCAGTCGCGCGCCGCCCTGGGTAGCGAGCTTGGTGGAGATGTCGCCGGCGGAGAACAGCAGCCCGCCGGCCAGGCCGTTGGCGACGGCCACGCCGAGAAAGCGCCGCCCGACGGAGATCGTCGCGCCGGCGAGCACGACCGTCGCGCAGATCCACACGACGACGGCGGCCGTCGAGCCGCTGTGTCCTTCGCCGCCGCTGCCGTTGGCCAGCGAGATCGCCAACGTGACGAGGCCGAGCACGGCAAGGACGACGCCGACGAGGTGGCGTGAGCCGAGCGTGCCGCCGGTCAAGCGCATCGAGAGGAACGCGAGCAGCCCGATGCCGCCGGCTGCGATGCCCTGCACGAGCGCCAGCGGCGCAAGCGCGAGCGCTGCCGCGTAGAGCGCGAAGCCGCCGCCCTCCATCGCGAAGCCGAGCAGCCAGCCGCGGTCGGTCAGCAGCAGCCGCAGCGACTGCAACGGATGGCGCAGCGTGAGCGCGGGCAGGGCCGCGGCAGCATCGTGCTCGCGCAGGTAGGCGAGGCTGGCGAGCGTCGTCGACGCGAGCGCGAGGACGAACGCGATTGCCGTATCGGCGCTCATCTGCGCGCCGAGCCCACGCCCCGGTTACTGCAGGTATTTCTCGACGGTGCCCGCGTCGCGCGCCTGCGCGTCGTCGGGGTCCTCGCCGGCGGCGCGCCTGGCACGGCGCTGGCGCAGCAGGTCCCAGCAGCGGTCGAGCTCGACCGAGACGCCGTCCAGGCGCTCACGGTCGGCGGCGAGCGCCTGCTCGCTGGCGGCGTCGCTCTGCTCGCCGCCCTGCAGCGAGCGCTCCTCGGCGACGAGCGCCTCGATGCGCTTGAGGATCGACTGGTCGTCCATCGTCAGCAGGGTATCCAAGCGCGGGCTTCAGCCGGTGTACACGCGCGCGAGCGACTCGGCGACGCACACCGGCTTGTCGCCGCCGTCGCGCTCGAAGGTCAGCTCGGTGGCGATCTGCGCGCCGCCGGGGATGTCGTCGACGGAGACGAGCTTGGAGCGCATGCGCACCTTCTCGCCCACCGGCATCGGTGCGGGGAAGCGCACGCGGTTGAGGCCGTAGTTGACGCCGAAGGCGAAGCCCTCGAATTTGACCATGTCATAGGAGAAGCGCGGCGCCAGCGACAGCGTGTAGTAGCCGTGCGCGATCGTCCCGCCGAACGGGCTCTGCTTGGCGCGCTCGGGGTCGATGTGTATCCACTGGTCGTCGCCGGTCACCTCGGCGAACTCGTCGATCTTCTCCTGCGTGACCAGGTGCCAGTCGCTGACGCCCAGCTCCTTTCCGATGTATGCCTTGACCTCGTCGAGGCCGGTGAGCGTGAGCATGGGTCTTCAGTCCTCCAGTCGTGGCGCTTGGGCGAGGCCGCCTAGCCTAGCCACCCGCGCCTGCAGGGTGCCAAGATGGCGGCATGGCGCGGCTGCGCGACGGGAGCGAGGTGACGATCCGCGAGCTGACGCTACGCGATGCGCCGGTGCTCGCGGAGGCCTTCGAGCACCTCAGCCCCGAATCGCGTGACCTGCGCTTCCTCGGCGCCAAGCCGCGCCTGTCCACGAGCGACCTCAAGTACCTGACCGACGTCGACGGTCACCTGCACGAGGCGCTCGGCGCCGTCGATGCGGCGACCGGCGAGGGCGTCGGCGTGGCGCGCTTCGTCCGGCTCGACGCGCACGCGCCGGTCGCGGAGGTCGCGGTGACGGTCGTCGACGGCTGGCAGCGACGCGGCCTGGGCACGCTGCTGCTGGAGAAGCTCAGCGAGCGCGCCCGCGCCGAGGGCATCGAGCGCTACACGGCGCTCGTCTCGGGCGAGAACCGTGCTGTCGTCGGCCTGCTCGACGCGATCGGTGCGCGGGTGCTCTCGGCCAACGCCGCGGCCGGGACGGTCGAATACGAAGTCGAGCTCGCGCCTGTCGGCCTCGGCCACAGCCTGCGCGAGGCGCTGCGCGCCGCGGCGAGCGGCCAGATGACGCTCACCCGGCGAGCCGCTGAGGCGCTCGGCTCGCTGCTGGAGCACATCGCGCCCTCGGCAGATGACGAGGGCGACGAGGAGACAGCCCCGCCGCCGTCCGCCGCCGAGCCCGAGGCGCGGCGCTAGCCACCGGCCTCGACGGCCGACTCCCCCGGGGCGATCTGACGGCTGCCGGCGAACAGCGCACGGTGGACGAGCGCTCCCAGCAGACCGCCGGCCAGAGGCGCGACGATGAACAGCCATAGCTGGTTGAGCGCCCAGCCGCCGACGAAGATCGCCGGGCCGATGCTGCGCGCAGGGTTGACCGACGTGTTGGTTACCGGAATGCCGACGAGGTGGATCAGCGTGAGCACGAGCCCGATCGGGATGCCGGCGAAGGCGACGTTGGCGATGCGGTCGGTCGAGGCGAGCACGGTGAAGACGAGGAAGGCCGTGAGCACGATCTCCACGACGAGCGCCGAGCCGACGGGGAAGCCGCCCGGCGAGTGGGCGCCGTAGCCGTTGGCGCCGAGGCCTTCCATGCGGACGTCATACCCGCCTTTGCGTCCTGAGACGACGGCGAGCAGCACGGCTGCGGCGGCGATCGCCCCGAGGATCTGCGCGGCCCAGTAGCGCACGGCCTCGCCGAGCTCGACCTTGCCGCTGACGAGCAGCCCCATAGTCACAGCGGGGTTGATGTGACAGCCGGAGATCGGGCCGACCGCGTAGGCCATCGCCAAGAGCGACAGGCCGAATGCGAACGCGACGCCCAGGTAGCCGACCTTGTCGCCGGCGATGACCGCGGTGCCGACACCGCCGAAGACCAGCACGAACGTACCGATGAACTCTGCGCCTGCTCGCTTCCCCGCCATGTGCAGCGCCTCCTCTGGATATTGATTCCAGATGATGGATTCGACTGCTCCAGGGCAAGTCCTGCGGCGCTCTCAGTCCTCCAGCGTGCCGCCGCGCGGCTCGGCGCCGGCCCGGCGCTTGCGTCGCTCGCGATAGAGCGCGAGCAGCAGGTTGCCGACGACCATGCCGACGACGAGCAGCATGAAGGCCGAGAAGACGACGATTCCGACCGTTTCGCGCATGCGGCGAACTCTAGGAGGTAACGCCGGGCACGGGCTCGGGTGCCTCGGCCGGTTCGGGCTCGGCCTGTTCGATCGCTGCGCTGACCTCGGCACCGAGCATCAGCGCGACGTTCGTCAGCCATAGCCAAACGAGCAGGATGATCGCCGCGGCGAACGAGCCGTAGGTGACGTTGAAGCTCTTGAAGTTGGCCAGGTACGTGGAGAAGGCCGCCGACGCGCCGAGCCAGAGCGCGACGCCGACGAGCGCCCCGGGCGCCATCCAGCGAAAGCCCCGATGGCGCACGTCGGGAGTGACGTAGTAGATGAAGCAGAACACGAGCAGCGCGCTGACGAACGCGCCCGGCCAGCGCGCGATGCGCCAGACCGACGCCGCCGCGGAGCCGAGCACTTCGTCGACCACGTCGCCGCCGGCGAACATCAGCACGACGGTCGCCAGCACGAGCGCCATGAGTACGGAGGTCGAGGCGATGTCGATTCCCTTTCGCCGCAGAAAGCTCCGGCCGTGCGTCGCGCCGAAGACGACGTTCAGCGCACGTCTGGCCGCCTCGAGATATCCGGTGGCGCCATACAACGCCGTGACGACCGCGAGGATCACGCCGACCGTTGCCGTGCCCTTGCTCCGCAGCGCCGCGCGCACCGCCTCGTTGAGCGGCGCAAGGGTGTCGGCAGGCACTACTTCGCGCAGGTGCTTGATGATCGCTTCGTAGGTGTCCGGGTACTCCCCGAACAGGCCGAGCAGCGACACGGCCAGCAGCAGCGTGGGAAAGAGCGACATCAGCGCGTAGTAGGTGAGCGCCGCGGCGTGGTGCGTGCCCTGGTCGTCGTAGAAGGACACGACCGAGCGCTTCGCGACCTTCCATATGCGGCTCACCGGCGAAACGTAGCGGGCCGTGTGCCCCGACGGGCAGCGGGGCCCCTGTCGAGAAGCTCGCACGCGTCGGAATGCTTGGAAGCCAATGCCGACGGGTAGGACGAGCGAGTGACGACGGCGCCGGCAGAGAGCGTGGCCGCCTCCCGCCGGCCGGTGCCGACGGAGCGCTCGCGGAGATGGTCGCTGCGATACGCGCTCGCCGTGCTGGTGCTCGTGACCGTCGCGGTCCGTGCGATCGGCTTCGTGCTCGATGAACTCGGGGTCGGCCTTGCGCAAGGCCCCGGCGTCCTGCTCGTTGAGACGATGTTCATGGCGACACTGGTGCCGCTCTACCGCTCTGGTTCGTTGCGGCCGGTCGATCTGGGTCTGCGCCCGGTTCCTCCCGGACGTTCGGTCGGCTATGCCGTGCTCGGCCTGTTTGCATACGGCTGGTCAAGCGCGCTGTGGACCCGCTGGGTGCACCCACCGCCGATCCACAGGGTGTTCACGGGAATCGGACACCACAGTACGTTGGTGATCGTCTTGACCGGCTTCGCGGCAGTGGTCGCCGCGCCGGTAGCCGAGGAGGTCTTCTTCCGCGGCTTCCTCTATCGCAGCCTGCGCAATCGCATGGCGATCGTGCCTGCGTGCCTGATCGTGGGCTTCTTGTTCGGGCTCGGCCACACGCAGTACCCGCTGCTCGTGCGACCGGTGCTCGGAGCCTTTGGCGTGATCGCCTGCCTGCTCTATGAGCGAACCGGCTCGCTGCTGCCCGGTATCGCGATGCACTCCTACGTCGACTCCAGCGGCTTCGAGTACGCGCTCAGCGGACGCGTCAACGTCGTGTTCGAGTCGTTCCTGCTCGTGGCGCTCGCGCTGCTGCTGGTCGGCTTTCTGAAAACGATCAGCCGCCCACGACGACCGCAGAGCTCCTCAGCCTTGAGGGTGAGCGACGGGACTTGAGCCGGCGAGCCGCGTCGAGCGCGTACCTAGGTTCGTCGTCGTTTCACGTACGTGTCGATCAAAACTATTCCAGCCGCGAGCACCACCGACCGCACCAGATCCCAGACCAGTCCTGAGCCGGTCACCCTGCCTTTGGTAAGCAGGTCGGCGCCCAAGTTGATGACAAGGACTAGAGCGAACACGTAGAACGCGGTCGCACCTGGAGTCGTTTTCTGGCGCAAGCGCAAAGTCGCGTCAGTAGTACTGGTGGGTCGGCTTGTCATTCATTCTTCTTCGCATTCTTCGGTAACGTATCGGTCGGTAAGCGCACCTGCGGCACCTCCGACATAGGCGTTATCAGTCACGCCGGCCGCAGCTACTCCGGCAAGGATACCTGCGCCGCCGCCGGAGACGTTGCACAGGAGTTCTTCGTTTTCTTCTATCCATTCTTCGCCTTCGTCGATGATGTCTTCTCCGCTCGGGTCACTCATGTTGATTGGATCCGCGCCCGCAAACCCAAAGCGATCGGCCTGTATGGGACTCCGGAGGCTGTCGCGTGGGTCTTGCTGAGTCCACGTTCCAGTCGTGGGGTCGTAGACGCGCTGACCAAAGTGGTAGAGCCCGTTCGCAACGTTTCCTTTGCCCGTGTTGCCACCAGGCAGGCGGTAACCGCTCTTGAAGCCAAACGGATTCGGCACGGTCTGTGTGCCTTCGCTTTTGACGTTCTCTCCGTACGGCCCATAGCGAAAGTTGCGTTCGACTTTGGCAGAGGCTGCGACCAGCGCAACGACGTCGCCTTGCCCATCATAAAGCGGGTTGAAGTTGCCACTGGGCGTGCGCTGGTCGATCAAAAGGCCCGTGGGCGTTCGTGCGAAGTAGCTCGTTCCGCTTGGGCCGACTTCCCGGGTGACGCCCAACAGACTATTTTGGATCGACGTGCCCGAACCAACCCTTAGTAGATCGTCCTGCCCAGCGCCTCCGTAGGACAGAGCCATTTCGCTACTGCCAGCCGGCGTAATGGCGCTGAGCTGGCTGGCCGCGTTGTAGGCGAACGTCGAGCCGCTCGCGTCGAGTCGCGGCGTAATCGCGGTGTCCTCGCCTGCGGCATCGAAGCTATAGCCGGATAGTTCAGTGCTCGCGTTTTTGGAGCAGGGGGTCGCGACGGTTTGCCGACATTCGAGCTCATTGCCGGAGTTGTAGGCAAAGTACGTCGTTTCGCCACCGGTCGAGCCCGCGATATTGACCGTCTGCTGGGTGCGGTTACCGGCACCATCTAGTTTATATTCGTAATGCGCTGGCGCCGCCCCTGTCGTCACAGCGTTTCGAAGCCGCTTGAGCGCGTCGTAGCCGTACGTTGTGGTGCTCCCCGTCGAATCTGATATCTGCTGCACGAGGCTGCTGTCGTTTTCGCCGGATTTGTAACTGTATGTGAGTGCGCCTACAGCTGTTCCCGTGATCCCTTCAGGCGTCACGACTTCTGGCCGCCCGGTCGTGGGCTCCAGTTTATATGTCTCTTTCGCGCCGGACGGATAGCTGATCTGCGTTAGTCGGTGATCAGCGTCGTAGGCAAATGTTGTGGCGCCAGTGACTCCGGGCTCTGTCATCGATTCAAGCTCGTTCACGCCGTTGTACACGTATTTCGTTGTTCCGCCACCGTCAGCGAACGATGTCATGTTCGACGCATCGTCGTAGCCGTATTTGTTGCTGAGCGAGCCCGGCAACGTTTCTTTCGTGACACGACCAAGCGCATCGACGACGTATTTGGTGGTGCCACTGGGATCTACGCGCTTGGTCAGGTTGCCATCGCCGTCGTAGGTGAATTTTACGGCCACGGCCGACCCTGTACCAGAATAGGCCACTTCAGTCGCGCGATCGTCGTTGTCGTACGTGATCGTCTCGACATGCCCGGCACCGTCCGTGATCACGTGTGGTCGACTGTCGGCATCGACCGAGATCACTGTGCCCCCGATCCCAGACCCCGCCGGGGGGATAATCTTTGAGAGATTACCTTTCCCATCATATTCGTAAGTAGTCGTGTGGCCGTCGGCATCGGATGAGCTGCTGACCGAGCCGTTACCGTTGTACGCAAACGACATTTCGTGCTGTTCGGCCAACTGGTCGTTGAGATTTTGTAGCGTGCCCGAGGGTCCAGTCGCAGTGCCCGGGCATGCAGGCCCTTCGCTGCCTTCCTGGTGGCCGCCGTTATAGCAACCGAACACGCTGCTGGCCTCGGGATTCTTTACTTGCGTAGGCGAGAACGGGTTGGTCGCATCCTTATAGCTGAAGCTTGTGACGAGGGCCGATTTGTTTGGCGTCGACGGACAGCTCGACTGGCCTTCTGAGGTCCCGGTTACGACACAGAGCAGGTTCAAGCCCGACGAGTCGTAGCGCAAACTAGCGATGTTGCCACTTTCGCTCGTCCCCGGCGCTGCAGCCGTCGTGGATGTCGTGCGTCCGACGGAATTGTACGTCGCTTCGCTGGCGTTGCCGTTTGCATCGATGGTACTTTCGATCTCATCGAGCGTATTCGCGCAATACGTCGTGGTGTGTCCTGGTTTTTTCGAGTTGAAGTCCGGATCGTGCACGACTGTGGCCTTCTGCGTTGAACTGCACGGCGCAGGAGCTTCGCCCACCTGGTAGTACGCGAAGGTCGTCAGGGAGCCTTTGGTGTGCGTACCGTTGGTCGTGCGTAGTACTTCAGTGACGCGGCGGCTACTGTCGTAGGAGTACTTGGCGACGTTGCCGTCTGGGTCGGTCACTTCGCTGATCTCATTTTCCCCGTTGTACGCGTATTCGGTGATGTTGCCGGCGGCGTCGGTGTAGGAGGTCATGAGCGGCGTCGAAGTCGTTCCGCCGTAGTGATATTTGACCGAACGCCCCCCGCTGATGTCGATCTTGCCCGTGAAGAGGTGCGCTCCCCCGAGTTCTTCAGTAGAAGTCGGGCCTTCGATGGTGCGCCCCTCGGTGTCGAGCCAAGAGGTCTCGTGTTCCACACCAGATTTGTAGCCGACGGTGATCTTGTTGCCGTAGCGATCCTGGTAATCGATTGGATAGTTGATCTGCGAGCCGGATTTGCTGGCAGCAAAGTCGATGAACGACTGATTTTCGTTATAGAGGAGGCGGTAGGCCGTGCCTGAGGGCAAGCTGGTTGGGCACGGCGCTGGGCTACCGGTGGCGCACATTGTCGCGTCGAGACCCGCAGGTGTCGCGAAGCTCGTGCCTTGCTTGTGAAACTGGAACCATGCCCCGCTGCCCGTCTTGAAGGACACCGAGCCGTCTTCCCAATTGAGCAGATTCGTTTGATTGGTGTCGCTCATGCCGTAGCCGTCGACACGCAGTTGGTTGCTGTCGAGGCTATTCCAGGTACGTGCAGCGTCGAAGTTCAGGCCGCGTCCGGCGATATGCAAGTCCGAGTTCTGCAGCATGAGATTTCCGCTCGCCGGGTTCACGCTCACGTCTTCTTGTCCCGTCGCACTGATCGACAGGTTGGTGTACTGCGAACCCGAGCCCTCGCCTCGGGGTATCCAGTATGTGACGATCTTCGGCACACGTTCGCCTTCATTCGGCGTTTCGAAGGTCAAGACGTTGTTCGCCGAGCCATCGGTGGCCTGCTTGACGAGAAACCCGTAGTCAGCGCGACCTTCTCCGTTGGGCGTAGCGCTGGTGTTCAGAAACTCCTGCATCGCCTGAGAGGGAATCCACTGGACCCAGCCCGTGGAGGCGCCGACGCTTGGGTCGATGTAGGCGTCGGCTCCGGTGGAGACGTCCCCACCAGGCGTGGTCCACGCCGTGGTGCCATTGGTGGTGTTCCAGGTCGCGCCCGCCTGCCACTGGCTGGTGACTGGGTACAGCCCAACAGGGGTGGCCGTTTTAGTCGTCGAGCCGCTCATGTAGAGGTAAAGAGCGGACTGGAGCACGGTTACGTCTTGGTAAACCGGCGCTTCAAATTCGATCAAGGCATGCGTGATGGATTTGCTCGTCGAGTTATAGCCGGCCGTCATCGTCGTGTGGTTGCAGCTCGAGGTAGTCGGCGTCGTGCTCGTCAAGGTGCAATTGGGGGAAAAGCCGGAGACCAGCGGCGACGCACCGTTGGCGCTCGCGCCACCGGCGGATGCACGGGAGCTGGCTTGAGTCCAGGTGGCCATGACGCCCTCCGGCAGCGCGTAGGTCTTGGAATGCGAGGTGGTGAGACTCGGAACAAGGCGTCCTTCGGGCGCCGCCGGCGCGACATTGGAAGGATGAATTGCTTGCTGGGGCGAGGACGCTGGCGTGAGCGTCGCGAGCTCGGCCCGCACGGCTGCCGACTCATGAGCCGCGCTGGCGGCCGTCGCAGCGCCCGGCGTCGCCGGGGCGGCACCGCTGCCGACAAGGCCGAGAAGGCCGAGTGCAAGCGTCGCGACCGCGACCGATGCGCAGACTCGCCGACCGGCTCGTGAGCGCGCGGCGAACGAAAGACCACTGAACCAACGCGTGCAGCGACGCCACGACGTGCGCATACCAGCCTCCCTCATTTATGTCCCCATGGGGTCGAGCCCCTATGTCCCCCGGTGCATCGCGGAGAGCCCTGTCCGAGCCGTGCGCAGGTCTATCCGAGATTCGGCTGGCTGTCAAGACCCAAATAACGAAAGACCGAAATCCGTCGGCAAATCCCATCGGCAGAGACCTTCCGATTGATTGGAGAGGTCCGAAGCGGGTAGGCGAAGGACGGCACCCGGTTGAGCGCGGCCACGCGAACGCAGCAAATGAGGCCATACCGGACAGGGCATGAGGCCTCCGGTTCAGCCGGGTGCCGCTTAGGAGCCTAGCCTGGGTCGAGCCGGCGCCGTCGAAAATCAAGCGCGAGGTGCAGCTCCTGATCGGAAAAACCTGCCGATTTACAGCACTTCGCGAGGGTGAGCGACGGGACTTGAACCCGCGACCGCCTGGACCACAACCAGGAGCTCTACCAACTGAGCTACGCCCACCACGGGCCCCGCAGTCTAGCGGCGGGCGCTCGGGCATTGCGGGTGCTTCGCAACACACCGAGCGCCCGCGGCTGCGGGCGAATGGCGAGAGCTCAGTTGGACTTGCCTTTGATCCCGTAGGCCGTCGTGACCAGCGTGATCACGTAGCCGCCGAACGCGACGGCGAGCGCCTTGATCGTCCCTGGCGTCTCGCTCTGGCGGCACACGAACGTAATCGCCACCGCAGTCCCGATGAACGCGTAGACCCAGATGCCGAACGTCTTGGGCCAACTCGCAGAGTTGACGTCGCTCGGCTCCAGCGAAAGGACCTGTCTGACGCCGGTCAGGAAGCTCGACTTCGTGTCGTCGTCCTTCGCCAGCAGGAGCTCCGCATTGGTGCCCGTCGCGTCGGTCGAGGTCCCGACTTGCAACGCGAAAGCCGAGCCGAGTACGCCGGCCAGCGCGGCGGCGGCGGTGACGAGTGCCGAGTCGAGTTTCGGCGCCCCTTCGCCGGCCGCGAAGATCTTGACGATGAAGTAGATGTAAAGGCCGGCGAACGAGAGAACCGCTCCGTACAGGATCAGCCCCTTCAGCACCGAGAGGCCGGCGATCGGTTCTTTCGCGGGCGCGGCGTCCGCCTGCTGTTGCGCCGTGTCGTCGACAGGTGCGGGTGCTGGCTGCGGCGCCCCGCCAGGCACCGGCGCGACTGGTGGCTGCGGCATGTTGTCCCCCTAGTTCTTCAGCTGATGAATATCCGGCTTACCGACGGCTGGCCGGACCGGGCCAGGATCGACTGTCTCGAATACTTCGCCTTACAGAGCACCCTCGCACACCCTGCACGCTGCCGTCAATAGTCGTCTCGGGCGGCGCGCGATCAGCTCTTGCGGGCGATCTGCAGCGCCTCGCGCGCGGCTTCGCCGCCCCAGCTGCCGACGGCGCGCAGCGCCGCGCCGACGCGATCGTCGCTCACGACCTGCCAAGACGTCGCGGCACCGGGCGCGCCGCCGTCGCTGCCGGGCGCCGCGGCCTCGCGGAGCACGACGAGCCCGCGCCCGACGAGCGACTGCACGGAGCGCTCGGCGAGCGCCAGCGACTCGGCTGCCGAGGCATCGCCGAGGCGCTCGGCGGCGACGCTCCACACCCGCGAAAGCGCAACCGGCCCGTCGTCGAGCAGCCCAAGCAGCTCCAGGGCGAGCGAGTCGGCGAGCAGCTGCGAATCGGCCGTCGCGCGCGAATCCGCCGCCGTCGCGGCGACGCTTTCGGGCAGTCTGCCCTCCCCCTCGCCGACAGGCGGCGATCCCGCCGCGTCGGCGGCCGCATCCTGCGGCTCCGCCTGCTCTGAGACAGCCGCGAGCACGCGCTCGGTCACGTCCTCGCTGCGCCGCTGCGCGTTGCGCCAGCCGCGCCCCATCGCGAGGTCGGGCATCGACAGCTCGGGGCCTTCGAGCACGGTCAGCGTGGCTTCGTTGGAGTTCCACTTCTGTTCGCCCTCTTCGAACCACTGCTCGGCGACCCACGGGACGAGCACCGCGCGCACCTGCGCCTCGCTCTGGTTGTAGCGGCAGACGGTGTGCGGGAACTTGCGCAGCTCGTAGTGGTACACGCGTCAAAGGCTCGCACGTCGGCGCGGCGGGCGCCGGCGCCGCGCACGGCTCACCGCGCGGCCGCCGCGCCGCGCGAGCGCTCCTGCCAGGCGTCGACCATGGCGATCCGCTGCACGATCGTCGGATGGTCGTCCAACAGCACGTAGCTCAGCGCGGGCGGGTCCGGGTTGGCGAGGCTCGTCGTGGCGAGGTTCTCGAACAGCGAGCGAGCCGCCGCCGGGTCGTGCGTGGCGCGCAGCGCCGACCAGTCGGCCTCGGCCTCGTCGCGGCGCGAGACGATGTTCATCAGCGGCATCGTCAGCAGCTGCAGCACGACGAACACGAACAGCGCCACCGGCACCGCCTCCGGGCGCGCGAGCCCGCCGCGCCCGCGCGTGAAGAAGGCGACGAGGCCGGCGGCGGGCAGCAGGAACAGCGCCAGCCAGCCGACGCCCTTGAGGATGTGATCGTGGGAGATGTGGCCGAGCTCGTGCGCGACGACGACGCGCACTTCGTCGCGCGAGAAGCGCCCGTCGAGCAGCGTGTTCCAGAGGATCACGCGGCGCGTGGAATCGAAGCCGACCGACTCGGCGTTCGGCGCGGTCGTCTGCCGATCGACGTCCTGCACGTCGGCGTGCGTGCCGGGGACGTGCTCGATGCGCGCCAGATCGCGCACGTCGGCGGCGGTCTGCGCGTTGCGCAGCGGATGGGTGGCGGGGATCAGGTACACGCTCAGGAAAGCCGACAGCAGGGCGACGGCGGCGAACGCGGGCGCCGCGACGGCCCACCACCAGCGCCGCAGCACGCCGGCGATGCCCATCGCGAGCAGCAGCGCCAGCGACACGAACAGGAACTTCGCGCCGAGCGCGGCGAAGCTCGAGAGCAGAGACGTGACGTAGCCCTCGTGGGAGATGCCGTGCCGGCGCTCCCACCACACCGCGGCGAGGCTGAACGGCACCTCGGCGATCCACAGCACGGCGAAGCCGAGCATGCCGAGCATCATGCCCGTACCGATGCGCCCGGCGGCGGACTCGCGCATCAGCCGGTGCCCGCGCCGCGCGTACAGCGCGAGCACGACGAGCAGCGTGACGGTCCCGAGCAGCGAATCGACCACGAGGAAGCGTTCGTAGGAGGAGCTGCGCGCGAGGAACGCCGCCGAGAACTCGCTGCGCGGGTCGACGTGCGCCAGGCGCAGGCCGCCCGGCACGCTCGAGTGCCACAGCGCGTGCGCGGCGAGCGCCCACGCCGCGGCGAACGCGAGTAGGCAGATCAGCGCGAACGACGAGCGTGCGGGCCGCGCGGCGACCCTCTCCCACGCTGCCCGCGCGACCGTCACGGCGCTCAGTTCAGGCCGACGTCGGGCAGCGCGCCGGGCGGCGGCGGGGCGGGCTCGTCGCTCGCGGGCGTGGGCTCCTCGACGGTCGCGGGGGGCCCTCCGCCGGGCGGCTGCGACGCGCTGTCGCGGTCGCCGCCGCCGCCCGCGCGCACCGGCCCGCTGTAGGGGTAGGCGTCGGTCAGCAGCAGCACGTAGCCGAGCGTCTGCGACTGATAGCGCAGCGCGAGCACGCCGGCGTTGCGCAGCCCGCGCGGCATGCGCGCACGCGCGAGTGAGCTGAACCAGCCGAGCAGCGCGACGACGCCGGCGAGCGTGCCGTAGGCGCTGGCGAGCGCCAGCGCGGGGATCGCGAGCACGATGCGAAAAGCGGTCTTCCAGCGGTTCTGGCGCGCGCGCTCGGCGACGTGCAGTTCCAGCGGATAGCTGCCGGCCTTGCCGACGAAGCCGGGGAACGGGTTGGCGACGAGGTACAGGAACGCGTACACGTGCAGCTGGTAGCGCAGGTAGGCCGACAGGAAGCGGTGCAGCCAGCCCGGCGTGCGACCGGAGACGAGCGTGCAGAACCAGCTGACGATCGCGGCGAGCCACGCGAGGATCTGCCACAGCAGCAACCAGACGATGTGCGGGAACGAGAGCGGCAGGCGGAAGAACACCGTCAGGCGGCTGCGGCGCAGCTCGTCGTCGACGCGCACGGCGATCGGGTCGTCGCGCACCGGCAGGCCGGGCAAGGCGGCGAGCGGGTCGCTGTCGGGATAGCGGTCGGTGAGCAGCAGCGCGTAGCCCCAGAACTGCGCGCCGTAGGAGAGCGCGTACGCGGCGGCATCGCGCAGCCCGCGCGAGGTGCGTTTGCGCGCCATGATCGCGAACCAGGCGATCAGCGCGGCGACGTGCAGCAGGCCGAAGCCGAACGTGAACGAGCCGCGCCCGGAGTTGAAGCCGGAGCTGGGGTCGCCGACGAGCGCGCCGGCGATCAGCGCGGCGGGGAGCAGCAGCACGCCGCGAAAGGCGACGCTCCAGCGGTTCTGGCGCGCGGGCGGCGCGATCTTCAGGTCGATCGCGTAGCCGTCGGGCCCGTCGAAGGACGGGTACTCGTTGGCGGCGAGCTGCAGGTAGGCGTAGAACTGCGTGACGTATTTGACGTACGCGGCGAGGAACTTGTGCAGGGCGCCCGGCGAGCGCCCGCGCGCGAGCGTCGCCGGCCAGTTGGCGATCGCGGCGAACAGCACGGCGATCGACCACAGGAACAGCCAGATGAAGTGCGGGATCGCAAGCAGCGCGCGAAAGAACACGGTCAGCCGGTCGCGCTGCAGGTCGTCGCCGACGACCAGCTGGATCGGATGCTCGCTCACGCCAACCGGATCGACGCGAGTGCGCACCGCCTTGATCGCTGAACGCGGGCGGTCCCGCACAGCGCAGCCGTGCCGATCACCGGACTTGCGCGATCGCCAGGGCCATGGCGCTGTCTATACCCGCGAACGGCCGCGCGAACCGCCCGCGGAACCCGCCATCGACGCGGGCGCGTCGCCGAGGCGCTCGCGCATCGTGGCCACGGCCTGCGGGTTGGAGTCGATGAGCACGTAACGGCGGCCGAGCGCAGCGGCGACGGCGCCGAGCGTGCCGCTGCCGGCGAAGAAGTCCAGGCACCAGTCGCCCGGGCGCGAGGAGGCCTGCACGATGCGCCGCAGCACGCCCTCGGGCTTCTGCGTCGGGTAGCCGGTCTTCTCGGCGCCGTTGGTCGGCACGATGGTGTGCCACCACACATCCGTCGGCAGCTTGCCGCGGGCGGCCTTCTCGGCGGTCACCAGCCCGGGCGCCATGTACGGCTCGCGGTCGACCGTCTCGGAGTCGAAGTAGTAGGCCGCCGCGTCCTTGACGTACACGAGGATCGTGTCGTGCTTGGCCGGCCAGCGGCGCTTCGCGCGCGCGCCATAGTCGTACGCCCAGATCAGCTCGTTGAGAAAGCACTCGCGGCCGAAGATCTCGTCGAGCAGCAGCTTGCAGTGGTGCGCCTCGCGGTAGTCGATGTGGAAGTACAGCGTGCCGTCCTCGCGCAGCAGCCGGTGCGCGTGCTCCAGGCGCGGCGCGAGGAACGCGAGGTAGTCGTCGAACGCGTCGCGGTAGGAGGACTCGGCGAGCAGGCGCGTGCGGTAGCGCCGTCCCTGAAAGCCGACGCGCTCGCCCTCGGCGTCGCCCACTACCGACAGCGTCTTTCGCACCTGCGCGCGCCCGGTGTTGAACGGCGGGTCGATGTAGATGAGCTGAAACGAGCCGTCGGCGAAGCGCGGCAGCAGCGCCAGGTTCTCGCCGAGCAGGATCTGGTCGGCCTGCGGTGATTCGCTTGCGCCCACCTGCTGAGACTACGTCCGTGCGCCGATGGCACGCAGCCAACCGAACAACATCGATTTATTTATTGATCTGTTTGTTTGGCCCGGTCGTGCCGTGAGGCCGGCGGACGGACTCGACCCATTCGTAGCCATGGGCGCAGGCATCGCCTGCCGAGATCGCGCGCAGCCGTCGGGCAGGCGCACCGGCGGGGGCGAGCAGCACCGCGTCGAGCACCGCCGCGCCGCCGTTGCCGGGCGCGAGGCTGAAGCCGGCGCGCGTGACGCTAAGCCGATGCGCGCCCGCGGTCAGGCGCACGGCGATCGGCGTGGCCGTGTCGGGCACGAGCGAGTTGCCGGCGAGCTGCCCGGCAAGCGAGCCGGCGGCCCGCCCGTCGACGGCGACGCTCACGCGCGGCATGAACTGCCCCTGCAGCCACACGTCCCACGTGGCGGCGCGCGGCACTCGCACGCGCGCGGACAGCGTGCCCGGGCGGCGCATGGCAAAGCCCGCGTGCTCGCGCCCCCACCCGCGCGGGCGCCGAGCGTTCGCGAGCCTCACGCGCACGAGCTCGGGCAGCTGCGCCCCGACCGCCACCAGCCCTTGCGCATTGGCGTCGCGCACGAGCGCGCGCACCCGCGCGCACGCGAGCGCCCGCCCGTCGCGTGAGGCGAAGTGCTCGACGGCGGGCGTCGCCGCGGCGCGGCGTGCCCAAACGTCGTAGTAGTGCCCCTGCCACGCCAGGCGGTAGGCGAACGGCGGCGGCGCGGCGCTCGGATCGCGCCGCGTGACGATCAGCGGATAGGCCGTCAGCGATTGCGGCGACGCGCGGTCCAGCAGCACCGGCCGGCCGTAGCCGCCGGCCAGCGCGGCGAGCGCCGGCGGCGGATACACGAAGTCCGGGCCGCCGACGTCGAGGTGGCGCAGCGCGTACATCGAGTATTCGTCGAAATCGGTGAACAGCGCCGGCCCGCGCCCGGCGAAGCGGTCGCCGACCGACGCGAGCTCTTCATAGCGCGCGGTCGGCGCGAGGCTGGAGCTGTGGTACTGCGCTGCGTCGGACGCGAGCACGCCGCCGAGCAGCGCCAGCGCGAGCAGCGCGCCGAGCGGGCGCAGGTTGCGCGCCGGGCGCACGGCGCGCCGCGGCGCCGCCTCGCGCGAGCGCGCTACGACGCGATCGCGCGGCGCGGGCCCGGCGAGCGCGGCCACGCCTGCCCACGCCAGCAGCACGACGATCGGCGAGGTGAGCACGAGCGCCTTGGCGTCGACCCACGTGGTCGCCGAGCGGCTCAGCACGATCCACGCGAGCAGCATCAGCGCTACCCACGCGAGCAGCTCGTGGCGGGCGCTGCGCAGCAGATGCAGCGCGCCGAGCACGCAACACCCCGCCACGACCACAATCAGCAGCACGGTCAGCACGTGCCACACGCCGGCCGCCGGCTGCTTGTAGCTGCCGCGCAGCCACACGCCGAACACCTGGCTGCCTTTCAGCGGCGACGGCAGGTTGCCGGCGTTGCCCGTAGAGGCGATGTTCTGCGCGACGTTCAGCGACGCCGACACGTGCGTCCAAGTCGCCCACGCGGCGACGAGCAGCACGAGCGCCCCCGTGCCGACCGTCGCGAGCATCGCCTTCACGCGCGCGCGCCCGGAGCGCGCATCGGCGACGAGCACGACGAGCAGCACCGCCGCGGCGGCGAGCGCCCACGCGCCGAAGCCGACGCCGAGCGCCGACACGCCGCCTGCGATCGCCAGCGCGACGGGCAGCGCGCGCAGCGCCCCGCGCGCCAGCCAGCGCCGGTGCAGCGCGACGAGCGCACCGAGCGTGAGGATCATGTCCAGCGCGACGATCTCCTTGACCGAGCCGATCAGCTCATAGCCGTAGACGAGCGCCGGAACGGTCGCCGCGAGCGCCGCGAGCGCCGCCCAGCCCCCGCGTAGCCCGGTCGCGCGCGCGAGCAGCCACGCCGGCCCGCTGCACAGCGCGAGCATCAGCGCGACGAACGGCTGGAAGGCCCAGATCAGCGGCAGGCCGAGCAGCAGCGCGCTGCCGCCGAACAGCGTGTCGGCGCCCGACGGATAGCTCGTCGCGTAGTAGTCGTGGATGAACTGGCCGTAGGAGTTGCGCAGGTCCAGGTGCGCGTAGTGCTGGCCGTGGTGGATCAGGTAGTCGGCTCCGATCATGTGCACGGCCGAGTCCGACAGCGCCATGAACGAGGAGAACGTCGCGCGCCCGGCCAGCAGCACGGGCGCGATCGCCAGCACGTAGGCGAGCAGCGGCACGCACAACAGCCACACGCGCGCGCGCACGAGCGCCGCCAGCGCGACGACCCGCTCGCGCGCCAGCGCGAAGCCGGCGAGCGCCGCCGCGAGCAGCAGGTACGGCGTGGCCGGGGCAAGCGGATAGGCGTACGTGCTCAGCTGCGACAGCGCGATCAGCGCCGCCGCGCCGACGCTCGGCAGCAGCGCGGCGGGCAGGAACCGCCCGCTGCAGCGGTCGACGAGCAGGCCGGCGCCGGCACACAGCAGCGCGAGCGCGAGCGGATAGACGAGCACCGTGAGCGCGAACAAGTCGCGCCATCATCGCAACGGCCGCGTGCGGACGAGCGGGACACGCGCGCCGGCGGCGCAGGCGTAAGTACTCGCGGCGCGCCCGACATCGATGCCAGGCGCGCCGCAAGCTGATCCAGGACCGCCCGACGGCTCCGAGCAACCCCGCGCGGGGGTTTGGGGCTGCGCGATGGAGCCGACGGATTGGTCCCGTCCCCAAGGGGGCCTCTTGCCGGGGTATAGCGAGGCCCCGCACGTTTGCTTACCCGGTCGGGCGCCCGCGAAACGGCCAACCGCCGTAACGGGCGCCGCGCACGGCCCGCGCCGATGCCCCCGGCTGGACTCGAACCAGCAACCCCCGGCTTAGAAGGCCGGTGCTCTATCCAGTTGAGCTACGGGGGCGCAGTGCCGCAAGCGAGCGCACGAATGGCGCGTGCGCACGCGCGCGCAAATGCATCGTGGCATGAACTTAGGCGCGCTTGAGCGCAAATGTGTAAAAGTTGCACCCATGAGCCCCGTGGAGGAGGACGAGCAGGACCTCACGCGCAAGCAGCGCCGCGAGCAGTCGCGCGCCCAGCGCAAAGCGATCGAGGAAGCCGAAGCCGCGAACATGCAGCGGCGCAAGCGCCTGATCCAGCTGGGCTCGGTCGCCGGCGTGGTCGTCGTGATCATCGTCGTCATCCTCGCCGCGACCAGCGGCGGCGGCGGGACGAGCAAAGTCCCGACGAAGGTCAAGCCGGGCGAAAAGAACGCGGCCGTCATAAAGGTCGAAAAAGAGATCGGCGGCATCCCCCAGAAAGGAAACATCCTGGGCAGCCCCAAAGCGCCGGTGACGCTCGTGTACTTCGGCGACCTGGAGTGCCCGATCTGCAAGGACTTCACACTCGGCGCGCTGCCGACGCTGATCCAGAAGTACGTGCGCACGGGCAAGCTGCGCGTCGAATACCGCAACCTGGAGACGGCGACGCGCGAACCGGAAACGTTCCGCACGCAGCAAGTCGCGGCGCTGGCGGCGGGCAAGCAGAACAAGGGCTGGTACTACATCGAGCTCTTCTACAACCAGCAAGGCCAAGAGGACAGCGAATACGTGACCGAGCAGTACCTGCGCACGCTGGCCGAACAGACGCCGGGACTGAACTTGACCGACTGGACGGCCGCGCGCAGCGAACCGGAGTTCACGAACACGATCACCAGCGATGCGCAGGCGGCCAACAACGCGGGCTTCACGGGCACGCCGTCGTTCCAGATCGGCAAGACGGGCGGGCCGGTGTCGAAGCTCGAATACCAGTCGCTGACGGACCCGTCGGGCTTCGAATCGGCGATCGACAAGCTGCTGTAGGGGCGGGACGGCGATGAGCCCGCGCGCGCTGAGGATCACGATGATCGTCCTCACGACGCTCGGCTTGGCGGTCGCGTCCTATCTGACGTACATCCACTACGCGGGCATCAAACCGCTGTGCGGGACCAACGGCGGCGGCTGTGAGATCGTGCAGACGTCGGTCTACTCCAAGCTGGCCGGCGTGCCGGTCGCGCTGATCGGGCTAATCGGCTACGTCGTGATCATGGGCTCGCTGCTCGTGCCCGAGAGCGAGACCTCGCGCTTTGCGACGGTCGCCTTCACGGTCGTAGGCTTCGGCTTCAGCGCCTACCTGACCTACCGCGAGCTGTTCTCGATCCACCACATCTGCGAGTACTGCGTTTCCAGCGCGGTGATCGTGACGATCCTCATGTGCCTGTCGATCTGGCGCTTCCTGCGCGGGGACCCGGCGGCGCGTGCATATAGGCCCGACGCCGAGATGACGCACGGCGAGCCCGCCGCGCCGCTGGGCGCCGCCGGCCCCTGATCGCCCGCAAACACGGGCTATCGCGCTAGTAAATCCGTCCAACTTGGTCGCCCGCGGACGCGCGCGTCCGCCTGCAGGCCGACGGGGTGAGCAGAACGATGCGCTCCCCTACCCCCAGCACGCCCGCACCGCCGGTGTCGAGCCTGGAGCCGCTGCCCGGCCACGAGCCCGGAGCCGTGCCCGAGCCCGCCGGCGCGACGACGCCGGCGGAGATCGCCCCCGGCGAGTCGTTTGCGACGGAGATCGCTGCGCCGGGCGACCCGCGCGTGGCGCGGCTGTTCGAGATGACCAGCGACCTGCTGGCGACGGTCTCGCTGGACGGGCGCTTCACGCTGCTGAACCCGGCGTGGGAGCAGTTGCTCGGATGGACGCTGGAGGAACTGCGCGCTAAGCCGATCGCCGACTTCGTCCACCCCGACGACGTCGAGCAGACGCGCGCGCTGCTGATGACCGGCCGCGCGCGGCCGGCGCACCTGGAGAACTTCACCAACCGCTATCGCCACCGCGACGGGTCGTGGCGCTCGCTGCTGTGGAGCGCACGCTGCGACGGCGAGATGTGGTACGCCGCGGCCAAGGACGTGACCGACCGCATGTGGCTGGAGAGCCAGGCGCTGCGCGACCCGCTCACGCGCCTGCCCAACCGCCTGCTGCTGATGGACCGCACGCGCCAGGCGCTGTCGCGCCTGCAGCGCGGCGGCGGCGTGGTCGCGCTGCTGTTCGTCGACCTCGACCGCTTCAAGGCGGTCAACGACAACTTCGGCCACGACGTCGGCGACCGGCTGCTGATCGCGATCGCCGAGCGCCTGGCGGAGATGATGCGCGACAGCGACACGGTGGCGCGCCTGGGTGGCGACGAGTTCGTGATCCTCGGCGAGAAGATCGAGTCCGACGGCGAAGCGCTGGCGCTGGCCGAGCGCGTCGTGCAGACGCTGCGCGAGCCGTTCGTCGTAGGCTCGGTCGAGGCGACGATGCACGCCAGCGTGGGCGTGTCGATCGCGCACGACGACAGCGCCGACCCCGAGACGATGCTGCGTGAGGCTGACATCGCGATGTACCGCGCCAAGCGCGGGGGCGGCCGGCGGCCGGCGATGTTCGACGAGAGCCTGCGTCAGGAGATGACCGCGCAGCTGGAGATCGGCGAACGCCTGCTGCACGCGCTGCCGCACGACGAGCTCGTGCTGACCTACCAGCCGATCCTGCCGCTGGCGGGCGGACGCGCGGTCGGCTGCGAGGCGCTCGTGCGCTGGCATCCCGACGAGGAAGAGGAGTCGGCAATCGACGAACTGCTGCCGGCGAAGTTCCTGCCGCACGCGGAGGAGAGCGAGCTGATCGTGCAGATCGGCGACTGGGTGCTGCACACGGCTTGCGCACAGGCGGCCACGTGGCGCCGGCAGGGGATCTCCATCCCGATCTCCGTGAACGTGTCCGGGCGCGAGCTGATCGAGCTGGACCTGGCCGCGCGTGTGCGCAAGGAGCTCACGCGCTTTCAGCTGCCCGGGCGCGCGCTGTGCCTGGAGGTGACCGAGGAGGCCGTGCTGCGCGACCCCGAGCGCACGCGCGCGACGCTTGGCGAGGTGCGAAAGATGGGCGTGGCGATCGCGCTGGACAGCTTCGGCGCGCACGACGCGTCGATCAAGCTCCCGCGCAACCTGCCGCTGGACATGATCAAGCTCGACCGCAGGCTGATCCAGAACTTCGAGCGCGACCGCGAGACGCATGCGACGGTCGCGGCGATGATCGCGCTGGCGCACAAGGCCGGGATGACGGCCGTCGCCGTGGGCATCGAAACCAACCGCCAGCTTGCGCTCGCGCGCGAGCTGGAGTGCACCGTCGGCCAGGGCTTCCTGCTGCACCGGCCGGATTCGCCCGAGCGTCTGAGGCTCGCCGGAGCGGGCGGGACGGTAACGTCCGCGCCATGGCGTCCGCGCGTGCGACTGGGCGAGAGCGGTCGGCGTCGCTGAGCGACGCCGAGGCGATCGCCGGCTACAAGCTCCAGGCCGCGCGAGCGGCGGCCGAGCAGGTGCAGGACGGCATGCGCGTTGGGCTCGGCACCGGCTCGACGGTCGCCTTCCTGCTGCAGGCGCTCGGCGAACGTTCGCTCGCACAGGCGCGCTTCGCCGCGACCTCGCCGGCGACCGAGCAGATCGCGCGCGGCCTCGGCCTGACGGTCGTCGCCCTGGACGAGCTCGGCGAGCTCGACGTGGCGATCGACGGCGCCGACCAGGTCGATGCACAGGGCTGGCTGATCAAGGGCGGCGGTGCGGCGCACACGCGCGAGAAGATCGTCGCCGCGGCGGCACGCGAGTTCGTCGTGATCGTCTCCGCCGAGAAGGTCGTCGACAGCCTGTCCGCGCCGATCCCGCTGGAGCTCGTGCCGTTCGCCGTGCAAACGACGCTGCGCGCGCTCGGCGACGCCAGGCTGCGCGACGTTCCGCACAGCCCCGACGGCGGTCTGATCGCCGACTACTTCGGCCCGATCGGCGACGTACCCGCGCTCGCCCGGCGACTCAGCGAGCAGCCGGGCGTCGTCGAGCACGGCCTGTTCGCGCCGCAGATGGTCAGCTCGATCGTGATCGCCGGCGAGTCCGGCGTGCAGCGCCGCGCCGGCGCCAAGGCGCTGTCCTAGGCGACGTCGCGGGCGCGCGGCTGCACGCCGTCGTGCTCCTGGGGACGCAGCTCCTCGCTGGAGGGCATCGTGCGACGCTCGAGCACGCCGTCGTCGCCGATCGCATACGCGCCCATGCGCGCGAGCGGCGGCGAGTACACGTGCAGCGTGACCGCCGGGTCGCTGCCGCCGTGGCGGACGCGGTGGATGTCCGACGGGGCGAAGTGAAAGGCCTCCCCGGCATGGAACTCGCGACCGCGCGGAGGCCCGCTGATCGCCAGGCGCTCCTCGCGCACGTCGCCGCTGACGACCGCGACAGCTCCGGCGGAGACGTCGTGGTCGTGAAACCCGGTGTCCTGGTCGTCCATCCAGCAGATCAGCCAGGCGGTCACGTGCTCGTCGCTGAGCAGCTCCTCGTACACGCGCTGGCTGGCGTCGTGGCGGACGAAGTCGATCCACAGCTCCGGGCGATCGGCGAGCTCGCGCACGAACGCCTCGAGCTCCTCGCCCGACAGGTCGCGCCCGCGCGCACGCGGCACCGACGACAGCGCGCCACCAAACGACGGCCGCGTGGGCATGGACACGGCAGATGCGGCGCTCACGGCGCCACCACGCTCTCGCCGGCTGGCGATGCAGCCGCGGCGACCGGCCAGGCGTCGTGCCCGGCGGACGCGCCCGCGCCCGGCGCGCTCGTACGGCGCAGCGCGCGGCGCGTGGCGTCGCCGACGGCGTCCCAGTCGAGCGCCTGCAGGGTGCCGTGCTCGGCGGGGTCGACGACCGGGCGATCCGAGCCGTAGAGCAACTGGCGCTCGCCGACGATCGCTGCGAGGCTGCGCAGGCCGGCGGGCCCGTAGGACGAGGCCTCATAGAACGTCAGCGGGTCGCCCCCGAGCGCGGTCGGCCCGCCGCGCGCGCGCAGCCGCTCGGCGTGCAGCGGCGCCAGGCCGGCGAGCATCGTGAAGACGACACGCAGGCGAGGATGCTCCGGGCGCCCGCAGCTGACGAACGCCAGCCACGCGGCGTGCATGTCCGAGACATAGCGCGTCAGCGCAGACCACCACAGCGGGTCCGACAGCGACGGCTCGCCGCTGGCAGGCGGGCGCGCCCGCCGGTCGTGCAGCCCCGGCCCGGGGTGGATCATCAGCGGGGCGCCTGCGCTCTCGCACCTGTCGAGCACGGCGCCCAGCTGCGCGACGTCGTCGACGCTCGACAGTGCGCCGGCGGGCAGCGAGATGCCCACGCAGCCGCGCCGCAGCGCGCGGTCGACGTCCGTCGGCTCGGCGCGATCTAGCGCGATCGCGCCCCACACGCCGAACGGCTCGCCCAGCGCGAGCGCGCCGTCGTGGTAGGCGTCGATCAGCGGCAGCGACTGCTCGCGCGGCAGCGACTCGATGCCCAGTGGGCTCGACAGGCAGATCAGCGCGCGGTCGAGCCCATCGCACTCGACAAGCTCCGCTCGCCGTGCCGGCGTCTCCGAGGAGCGCTCGATCACATATGGGCGCTCGCCGGCCATATACAGCACCGTCAGACCGTGCTCGCGTCTCACGAACGGCAGCTCCTCGCGCGCTGCAAGCGCCTGCACGAGCGGCTCTGTCCAGAGATGTTGGTGTACGTCGATCTTCATCGAAGGCCCTTCGTTCCGGCGCCCACAGCGACGCTATCAGCCTAAGTACCAGTTTGTCGATCTGTTTTATGGACTTTAGCACAGGCCTCGTCGAATCGGCGTCAGGCTCCCCCGCGCCTTGGGCAGCCAGCGACCTGCGAGACGAGCGGGGAACCGAGGAGTCGAACCTCGCGTTGCGGTTTTGGAGACCGCCGTGTTACCGATACACCAGTTCCCCGGGCAGCGGGGGATTCTAGGCGCTCCCCCACGATGTTCCGCGCACGCGCGGCCGGGATGGCCCCGGGACGCTCCCGGAGGCGTCGAACACGCTCCCAGACCCCATCGCGAGGGTGCTTAGCGCCCCCCGCAGGACTCAAGGCGGGCCCTGTGCGTGCCGAAACTCATCGAGCCGGGGGTTTCGTCTGACAATGCCCAGTTTCCAAGCCAAACGCCGGATCCATCGCCGACTCGCGGCGAGCCGCTCGTCCGCGTCCGCGGAGGCTGGGTTCCTGCTCGTCGAGGTGATCATCAGCGCGATGCTCGTCGGCATGATCGTCGTGGCGACGATCACCGGCTTCAACGTGCTCGACCGCAGCAGCTCCGAACAGCGCCGGCGCAGCGAGGCGGCCGTGCTGGCCGCCGAATCCCAGGAGCAGCTGCGCAGCGACTCGGCGACGACGCTGCTCAGCTTCAAAGGGGGCGCGCACGCCTACACGGCCACGGTCGCCGGAACCACCTTCACGATCACGCAGAAAGCGAGCTTCGGCAACGGCTCCTCGACGACCGGCTGCAACGTCGGCGAAGAAGGCAGCAAAGGCAAAGGCACCTACATCCTCATCAGCTCGACGGTCACCTGGGCGCGCATGACGGGCAGCGCCGTCTCGCAGTCCAGCGTGATCACGCCGCCGACCGGCTCGGCGCTGGAAGTCAAAGTCACCAACGGCGCCTCGACGCCGACCTCCGGCGTGGGCGTGGCGATCAGCTACACCGCGGTCGAATCGACGGGCACGACGACGATCGAAGGCACCACCGGCACCTCGGGGTGCGTGCTGTTCGCGGGGATCCCCGCGACCTCGGCGATGCTGAAAGTCCGCGAAACGTCGGGCATCGTCAACAAGCAGGGCACGCTGAGCTGGCCCGAAGAAGAAATCACGCTGGCGCCGAACGTGCTCACTCCGCACGAAGTCGTGCTCGCCCCGGGTGGCTCGCTGACCGCGACCTTCACGTACTTGAACGCCGCGAAATACAAGCACAAGCAGAACAACCCCGCCTCGGCGGAAATCGAAGAAACGGTGACCGGCGACACGTTCGTCGCCGAAAACGCCGAAATGAAACTGGCGCCGAACTTCCAGACCGGAAGCAACCAGGTGGCGCAGACCTTCACCGGAGGCCTGTTCGAAATCCTGCCCGGGGCGATCGGCAGTTACCAGGCCACGGCGACGACGCAGATCAGCGCCGCCAGCTACCCCAAAGGCAACCTCTTCCCCTTCCCGGCCGAAAAATCGTGGGCGGCCTACGCAGGCGACTGCACGGCCAACGACCCCGAAGAAATCACCAAAGCGCTGACGACGAAAGTGACCGACCCAGCCGTGCAGGTGCATCCGGCCGAAGCGACCGCGGTGTCCGTGCCGACGACGTACGTGCTGCTGAACGTCTACAAGAAAACCAAGGCAGAAATCACCGCCCTGGGCACCAACGGCTGGAAAGAACTGGAAACGACCACGCGCTACCCGGTCACGCTCACGAACGTCAAGTGCGAAGGCGTCAAACCGGACAACGAGACGGCTATCAAGAACGAACACGTCCAGGGGACGACGACCGGCTCGATCTGGGGCGGGCACCTCGAAGCCCCCTTCCAGCCCTACGGCGAATACGAAATGTGCCTGTTCGCGGGCAGCAAGACCTACACGCCGAAAACGCGATACACGAACAAAGAAGCGGCCAAAAAGACCGAAGTGAACATCTATCTCGGCGAACCGTCGAAAGCCGAAAAAGAAACGGTCCGCGTCGAATCCGAAACGAAAACCAAAGAAAAACGCGTCAGCGAAGAAGCCACGACGCGCAAAACGGCGGAAACCAAAGAAAACGAAACGCAGACCAAACGCGAAACCGAAGAAGCGCCGGCCTGGGCGAAAATCGCTGCGGAAGAAAAAGCCGAGAAAGAAACCAAAGAAAAAGAAGAAGCGACGAAAGCCACCCGCGAAGCCACCGAAAAAGCCGAACGAGAAAAATGGCTCGCGGAAGAAAAAGCCAAAACGATCAGCAAAGCCACGCGGGAAGCGAAAGAAAAAACCCAAGAAACCAACCGCAAAACGAAAGAAACCGCCGAAAAAACGGCCGACACCAAACGCAAAACGGAAGAAACGACGACCAAAACCGCCCGCACCAAACAAGAAGGAATCAGGAAAACGGCCGAAGAAAAAGAAACGACCACCGAAGTAGCGCGCGTCAAAACCGAAAAAACGACTCGCGAAGCTGCCGAAACCACAGAAGCCACGACCAAAAAAACTGCGGAAACCGCCGAAAACACGGAAATAGCAGCGCGCGAAGTCGTGGTCGAATCGGGGAAGAGCTCATGCTGACCCGCGAAGCGCTGCGCTCCGAGCGCGGCTTCACGCTGATCGAAGTGCTCGTGGCGGCCTCCACGAGCGTGCTCGTCGCCGGCGCGCTGATGGGCATCCTCACGATCTCCACGCACCAGAGCAAGCTGCTGACCGATCGCGTGCAGGCCAACCGCACCGCGCGGACGGCGATGAACAAGCTCGTCAACCCGCTGCACTCAGCCTGCCTGGCGGCGGGCTTCGCGCCGATCCGCTCCCCGACGGCGAAACCGAGCAGCTCGACCCGTCTGGTCTTCGTCAACGCCTACACGGCTGCGGCATCGATCCCCTCCGCGACCGAAAAGCCCGGCGAAGGGGCCTACCTGCACGAAGTGGAATACGTCTCCGCCACGAAAAAGCTGATCGACAAGAGCTACCCGAGCACGAGCGTCGCCTCCTGGCCGGAAATCACCTTCTCCTCCACGGCCACCCAGTCGGTGCTCGGCGAACACGTCACCCAGACAGAATTCGAATATTACAAGTACAACACGACCGCCTCGGCGGAATCGAGCACGGCCTCGGTTTCCACGTTGACCTCGCTTGGAAAAAACGTGACACTCACCGAAACGACCGCAAAAGAAGTGGCAGCGGTCCAGATCCGCTTCACGATGACGCCCGTCAATGGCGACGTGCGCGCCAGCCGCAGCGTCGCGATGAGCAACCTCGTGACGTTCGCCTTCAGCGCGCCGGGCGCGGAAACCCCGATCGTGGACGGGCCGTGCGAATGATCGCCCTCGCACGCCGAACCTTCCGCGCCGCCCGCCCCGAGGACGGCTTCACCATGATCATCGCGCTTGGCGTGATGCTCGTCACCGCCCTGCTGCTCGCGGCTGCCTTCACCGCGGCCAACGGCGATGTGGACGTCTCCCGCCGCGACCTCTCCCAGAAGCAGGCCTACTACGCCGCGCTCGCCGGCGTCCAGGCCTACGAGCACGAACTGCAGATCAACCCGAACTTCTGGGAGACCTGCAAATCGCTCAAAACCAGCCTTCCCCAGGAAGCGGGCGCCAGCTACGAAGTCACGATCCTGAAGGCCAGCCAGAGCTCGAGCGCCTGCAGCACCACCAACCCCTTCGAAACGGTGATCGAGAACAGCGGCACGCAGGCCAACACATTCCGCGTAGAAAGCGTCGGGACCTCCGGCAAGAGCAAACGCGCGCTGGTTGCGACGTTCGGCGTCAACGGCTTTCTCAACTACATCTACTTCACGCGCTATGAGACGCAGGACCCCGCCACGTACGGCGGAGCGAGCTTCTGCAAAAACTACCGCCCGGCGCGCCTGGCGGCCGAAGCGACTTCGAGCAAAAACTGCACGCTGATCCAGTTCGCCGGCGAAGACAACGTCAACGGGCCGATGCACACCGACGACGCCGCCGACCTCTGCGGCACCGTCGAAATCGGGCGCAAAGGGCACGTTCCGACCGACACGGCCGAAATCAACGGCGGCCCGTACGCCGAAAACTGCGGCTTCGAAGGCTCCAAACCGGTCTACAACACACCGACGAAAAGCTGGACGACCGGCCCCGAACTCGTCGCGCCCGAAGAAGACACCAGCCTGTCGGCCTACGTCGAACCGGGCTACGAATTCGAAGGCGCCACGACGATCGAACTGGAAGGCAAAGAAGCGACGATCACCAACGCCAACTACAACGCCGGCAAAGCCAAAAAGATCAAACTTCCGCCCAACGGCCTGATCTGGGTCCACTCGATGGAAAAAACGCCGTGCAAATACGAATACGAACAGAGCAACGCCGACACGACGACCGCCAAAGAAAAAGAAGTCCCCTGCGGCACGATCTACGTCAAGGGCAAATACAGCGAATCGCTGACGCTCGCGGCCGAACGCGACGTCGTCATCAAGGGCAGCGTCTGGCCGGAAAGCATCGGCAGCCTGCCGACCTCCGGAACCACGCCGAAAACGCCCTCCGGCACGGTGACGCTCGGGCTGATCGCGACCAACTACGTGCGCGTCTACCACCCCTGCTCGGGCTTCAGCGAAGAAGGCCTGAAAAACCCCTGGATCTTCGCCGCGATCCTGTCGACGAGCCACTCGTTCCTCGTCGACAACTACGCGTGTGGCAAAGCGCTCGGCGAACTGAACATCTTCGGCGCGGTCGCGCAGAACTTCCGCGGGATCGTCGGAACCGGCGGCGGCAGCGGCACCGGCTACCTGAAGAACTACAACTACGACGACCGCCTGGCGACCAACGAGCCCCCCTACTTCCTCGCGCCGCTGAAGGCCGGCTGGAAAATCGTCCGGCAGACGGCCTCGACCGGCGGCTAGCGCCTCTGAGCTCGCCGGGAATGCGGGCGAAGGGACTCGAACCCCCAAGGGCTTTCGCCCACTGGCTCCTAAGGCCAGCGTGTCTACCAATTCCACCACGCCCGCGCGCGGCGCAGCCCGAGATTGTATGGTGATCGCTGGTATGGCCTCGATCGCAGGCAGGCAATCGGCCCAGCGCACGCCGCCCGGCGTCGTGATCACGCATCCCAACCGCGACAAGGCGGTCGTTCAGGCGACGCGCGCGACCGTCATCGTGCTGCTGCTCGTCAGCGCGGCGCTCGTGCTGATCGTCACCGTCGGCGGCTGGAGCGTGCTGCAGGGCGCAGTGCCCATCCAGATCGCCTACGTGCTCGTGTATCTCACTCTCGCGTTCTTCGCGTGGCGCTGGAATCGCGGCGTGCTGCCCGTCTCGGCCGTGCTCGCGGTGCTGCTGCTGATCTTCGCGCTCGTCGCCGGGCCGGGATGGTTCGCACGGGACAAAAGCGGCTTCGCCCAGCCCGACCTGAATGCGGGCCTGCTCGGCGTGCTCACGCTGCTGATCGTCCCCGTGCAGATGCTGCTCGTGGCGTTCGCCATGCGCGGCTTCCAGCAGGGCTGGAACGTCGAGCTCGAGCGCCGCGACCCGTCGGCGGAGCCGGGCATGTTCGCCGGCGCGCCGCCGCAGCCGGCCTGAGCCGGCCTCCCGGCTCGCAGGAGCTGCGCCGCCGCTCGCTTACACTTTGGCTCCCGCGTGCGGCGGTGGCGGAACGGTAGACGCGGGGCCCTCAAAAGGCCCTGTCCGAAAGGGTGTGTGGGTTCGAATCCCACCCGCCGCACTGACCCCCTCGAACGCGCTCGCGGGCCGGGCCGGCCGATCGCCCGCGAGTCTGCCGGTCGGCGCGCGAGGATTGCGCCGTGGCGAGCGACGCGGCGCGCGAATTCTTCCTCGGCTCGGCCGGAGTCGCCGGTGCGCTGATCGGGCTGCTGTTCGTCGCGCTGTCGGTCGCGCCCGAGCGCGTGCTCGGCCCCGACGCCTCGGAGGTTCACACGGTACGCGCGCTGGCGACGCTCACCGCCTTCACCAACGCGCTCACCGTGTCGTTGTTCGCGCTCGTGCCGGAAGTGAACGTCGGCTTTCCCGCGACGGCCGTTGCGATCGTCGGCCTGCTGTTCGTCGCCGGCTCGCTGCTGCGCGTGGCGCCGCTATGGCGCGCGGGAGAGATCAAGCTGCGCGAGGTCGGCTTCCTCTTCGGGCTGATCGTGGTGTTCGTGTTCCAGTTGCTCGCCGGGATCGGCCTCGACGGCGACCGCCACGACAGCTCCGACCTGCAGACGGTGTGCATTCTCGTGGCCGTGTGCTTCTTGATCGGCATCGCGCGAGCCTGGGAGCTGGTCGGCGGACCGAGCGTCAGCGTCAGCCGCGAGCTGGTCGCGCGAGCGAGGCAGCACCGGCCCCCGAACGCGCACGGCGGCGAGGGCCCTCGCGAGGAGGAGCGCTAGCCGAAGGCCGAGCGCGCGGCCTGCGCGCCGGCTTTCGCGCTATTCAAGAAGCCGTAGGTGCCCTCGCCGCGCAACTCGCTCGCCGCCGCCACGACCTCGCCAAGCGCCGCGAACGCGAACGCGCCGCCGACGGAGATGCGCGCGACGCCGGCCGCCGCGAGCTCGTGCACGGGCGGCGCAGCCGCGCGCGCGAGCACGTTGACCGGCAGCCCGACCGACTCGACGACGCGCCGGATGTCCTGCAGGCCGGTCAGCCCAGGCGCGTAGAGCACGTCCGCGCCGGCCTGCTCGTACGCGCGCAGGCGCGCGATCGTGTCGTCGAGGTCGGGGCGGCCGTGCAGGTAGTTCTCCGCCCGCGCGGTCAGCACGAGATGCACCGGCCCGGCATGCGCCGCCTCCGCGGCTGCCGCGACGCGCTCGGTCGCCTCGCCGATCTCATAGATCGGCGTGTCGCCCCCGGCGGGGTGATCCTCGATCGAGCACCCGGCCAGCCCGGCCTCGATCGCCAGCGCGACCGTCTGCGCGACGCCCGCCGCATCCTCGGCGAAGCACTCCTCCAGATCGGCCGACACCGGCAGCTCGCTCGCCTGCACGATCGCCGCGGCGTTTGCGAGCGCCTCCTCGCGCGTGACGTTGCCGTCGAGGCGCCCGAGCGTCGCCGCGAAGCCGCTGCTCGTCGTCGCCAGCGCCTCGAAGCCAAGCGACGAGAGCAGGCTCGCCGAGCCGCGATCCCAGGCGTTGACCATCAGCAGCGGCGAGTCCCCGCGGTGCAGCGCGAGGAAGCGCCGCGCCTTGTCCGCCTGATCGGGCACGGCCCGATTCTACGGCCCGGCGACGAGCTCCAGCAGGGGCCCGCAGAGCGCCGCCGGCGCGACGAGAATGCCCCACGGGAGGTTCTCCTGGGGCGCCAGCTCGTGCACCTGCAGGCCGGCGCGCTCGCATACCAGCGCACCCGCGGCGATGTCCCACTGCTTGACCGAGCGCTCGTAGTAGGCGTCGAAGCGTCCCGCCGCCGTCCACGTCAGATCCAGTGCCGCGCTGCCGAAGCGACGGATGTCGCGCACGCGCGGGACCAGCCGCTGCAACACCTTCGCCTGCGCGCGGCGCACGTCGGCGTCGTAGGCCAGGCCGGTCGCGATCATCGCGCTGGCCAGATCCTCGCCACCCGGCCCGGCCTGCGCCCCCGAGCCGGTACGCCCACCCGTGCGCCGTTCGTGCGCGCGGGTGGCCTCGTGGGCCAGGTCGAGCACGCCGTTCGCAGTCGTCAAGCGCGCGTCGCCGCCGCGCGTCGCGCTGAACAGCTCGTCGCGGTTGGGGTCGAACACCGCGCCGGCGATCGTGCCGGCCGCGTCGCGCACCGCCACGCTCACACACCACTGCGGGATGGCGAAGAGGTAGTTGACCGTTCCGTCCAGCGGGTCGACGACCCAGCTCAGGCCGCTGGACCCGGTCTCGGACGCCCCCTCCTCCTCGCCGACGAAGCCGTCGTCCGGCCGCCGCCGCGCGATCAGCTCGCGGATCGCGCGTTGCGAGGACACGTCGGCCTCGCTGACCAAGTCCGTCGGCGTGCTCTTGCTCGTCACCTCGTGCTCGGCACCGTGGCCGACGCGCTCGGCCAGCAGGGCGCCGGCCATCCGCGCCGCCTGCACCGCCAGCTCGAGCAACGACGCCGGATCGCCGGAGACGGCCTCGCCGCCCGCGGACGCCCGCCCGTCCTCGCTCACGCAAACTCCGGCGGGCGGTACTCGGCCCACGGGCGCTCGGCCTCGATCTGCGCCGCCAGCGACAGCAGCGTCGTCTCGTCGCTGGGGCGCCCGACGAGCTGCACCGAGCGCGGCAGCCCGTCCGCGCCGAAGCCCGCCGGGACCGCCGCTGCGGGCTGCCCGGTGACGTTCCACACGCCGTTGTAAGGAACCATGCCGGCGACCGCGTTGAGCGTCCACAACGCGCCGCGCCCGTGCAGGCGCCCGATGCGCGGCGGCGGCGTTGCCGTCGCCGGCGTGATCAGCACGTCGTGGTCGTCGAACACGCGGTTCAGGCGCCGTGCGAACTGCGCCTCGCCGGCGAGCACGCGCGCCAGCAGCGCCGGGGTCACCAGATCCCCCAGTCGCGCCATGCCACGCGTGCGGCGTTCCAGGCGCTCGGGATGCGCCATCGCGTGCGCGTCATCGCGCACGCCGCGCACGTAGCGCGGGATCAGTGCGCTCAGCGTGCCCAGCCCGTAGTCGGGATCGTGCTCGGAGACCTCGTGCCCAAGCGATCGCAACAGCTCGATCGTCTCGCTGAAGGCACGCTGCGCGTCACCGTCGAGCTTGCTCAGCACGCCCGGGGGCAGGCGCGTGGAGAAGGCGATGCGCAGGGGCCCGGGCATCGTCGCGGCCGCCTGCGAGAACGACATCGCCGGCGCCGGCGCGGAGTCGAGATCGACCTCGCTCCGCCCAGAGGCGACGTCGTGAAACAGCGCCGTGTCGGCGACCCGGCGCGTCAGCACGCCGTTGACCGACAGGCCGTGCCAGGCGCGGGGTCGCGGCGCCAGCGGCACGCGCCCGCGCTGGGGCTTGAGGCCGAACAGGCCGCACCATGCGGCGGGAATGCGAATCGACCCGGCACCGTCGGAGCCGAGCGCCGCGCCCACGAGGCCGGCGGCGACGGCCGCCGCGCTGCCGCCGCTCGATCCGCCCGGCGCACGCTGCAGGTCCCACGGGTTGCGCGTCGCGCCGAACGTCGCCGACTCGGTGAACGGCCAGATGCACAGCTCCGGCACGTGCGTCTTGCCGACGATCACCGCACCGGCGCCGCGCAGGCGGCGCACCACCTCGGCATCCGCCCGTGCCGCGTCGCCGTGCGCGTTGGTGCCCAATGCCGTCACCTCGCCGGCGACGTCGATGTCGTCCTTGACGGCGAACGGCACGCCGAGCAGCGGGCGCTGCGCGGCCGTCTCGGCGCCGTCGGACTTGCGCCGGCCGCCCGCCGCGCGACGCGCGTCGGCCTGGTCGGCCTCCATCAGCGCACGCTCGGCGAACACCACGCGAAAGGCGTTCAGGCGCGGCTGCGCACGCTCGATGCGCTGCAGGCACAGCTCCACCAGCTCGCGCGAGGTGATCTCCCCGGCGGCGATCAGCTCGGCCTGGCGGGCGATTCCGGCGAAGGCGATCTCGGAAGCGTCCATCGGCGTGCCCAATGTATTGAAAAACGGGCCGTGTCAGCCGATAGTCGCCGTAGGATGCCCGCGAGCGTTCGTGCGGCCGGGGGGTGTGGCGAAGCGGCCACCGACGGCCTTCGCGAGCGCAGGGGAGTCCGATCGGTTCAATCGCAACAGGGAGTGTGCGCCCGTGTCCTATCCAGTCACCTTCGAGGCCGACTACGCAGAGCAGCGCAGCCGGCTGACGACGTTCTTCCGGATGATCCTGCTGATACCGGTGGCCGTCGTGCTGTACGTGTTCGGCATCGTCGCCAGCATCGCGATCGTGATCGCGTGGTTTGCGATCGTCATCACCGGGCGCTACCCGGAGGGCCTGTACAAGTTCGTCGCGGACTTCAACCGCTTCCTCGCGCGCGTGACCGCGTACGGGGTGCTGCTGACCGACCGGTATCCGCCGTTCAGCGGCGCCGACGATCCGGCGTATCCGGTGCGCATGCAGTTCGCGGGCCCGCTGGAGCACTACAGCCGCCTGAAGACCCTCTTTCGCATCATCCTGGCGATCCCGATCATGGTGCTGCGCTACGTGATGACGCTGCTGCTCGAGGTCGGCGCGTTCGCCGCATGGTTCGTGATCCTCGTCACCGGCAAGATGCCGCGCGGCCTGTTCGACCTGATGGTGCTCGCCAACTCCTACACCGCGCGCAGTGACGCGTACGTGTACCTGCTGACCGAGACCTACCCGCCGTTTCAGGACAACGTCACGCGCACCGCCGGCACGCCCGGCCCGACGATCCCCGAGGCGCCTTCTCCTAGCTAAACAGGGGTCACCGGGTTGTGCTTGGCCGGCCAAGTCCGCCGCTTCGACGCAGCGTGTGCGAAGCGGCGGACGAGCTCTGAGCGCAGCTGCGACGGCTCGATCACGGCGTCGACGACGAGCTCGGAGGCGAGGTGCAGGATGTCGATGTCCTGCGCGTACTCGTCGCGCAACTGCTCGGTGCGCTGCGCGCGCTCGGACGGATCGTCGATCGCCTGAAGCTGGTTGAAGTAGACGGCGTTGATCGCCGCCTGCGGTCCCATCACGGCGATCGACGCGCTCGGCAGCGCCAGGCAGCAGTCGGGCTCGAACGCCGGCCCGGCCATCGCGTACAGCCCGGCGCCGTAGGCCTTGCGCACGACGACCGAGATCTTCGGCACGGTCGCCTCGCTGACCGCGCTGATCATCTTCGCGCCGTGGCGGATGATGCCTTCGCGCTCGACCTGCGTGCCGATCATGAAGCCGGGGACGTCGGCGAGGAACAGCAGCGGCACGTTGAACGCGTTGCACGTGGTGATGAAGCGCGCGGCCTTGTCGGCCGAGTCGCCGAACAGCACGCCGCCCTTGTGCTTGGGCTGGTTGGCGACGATGCCGATCGCGCGCCCGTCCAGCCGCGCGAAGCCGACGACGAGCTCCTTGGCCCAGCGCGGGTGGATCTCCAGCAGCGAGCCCTCGTCGATCAGCGCAGCGATCAGCAGCTTGATGTCGAACGGCTTGTTCTCGTCGTCGGGTATCAGCTGCGCGATCGACTGCCCGTCGGCGGGCTCGGCCGGATCGCCCGGCTCGGCCGGCGGCGGCGGAAGCTCCCAGTTGGTGGGCAGGTAGGAGAGATAGCGCCGCGCCGTGGCGATGCCCTCCTCGTCTGACTTGACCAGTTGATGGCCGCAGCCGGACACGCCGGTATGCATGCGCGCGCCGCCCATCTCCTCCAGCGTGACCTTCTCGCCGATCACCATCTCGGCCATGCGCGGCGAGCCGAGATACATCGACGCGTTGCCCTCGCGCATGATCACGACGTCGCAGAACGCCGGGATGTAGGCGCCGCCGGCGGCGCTCGGCCCGAACAGCACGCACACCTGCGGCACGACGCCCGACAGCTTGACCTGGTTGTGGAAGATGCGCCCGGCACCGCGGCGGCCGGGGAACATCTGCACCTGATCGGTGATGCGCGCGCCGGCCGAGTCGACGAGGTAGACGAGCGGCACGCCGAGGCTCATCGCGCGCTCCTGGATGCGCAGGATCTTCTCCACCGTCTTCGGCCCCCACGAGCCCGCCTTGACGGTTGGGTCGTTGGCCATCAGCGCCACCGGCCGGCCGTCGATCTCGCCGACGCCGGTCACGACGCCGTCGGCGCCGAGTCCGTCCTCTTGCCAGTTGGCGAGCAGCGCCTCCTCGGCGAAGCTGTCGGCGTCGAGCAGCAGCGCGATGCGCTCGCGCACCCCCAGCTTGCCCTGCTCGGCGGCCTTCTGTCGATGACGCTCGGGCCCGCCGCTGAGCGCGCGCCCGGTCGCGTCGGCCAGCCCGCTCATCGCTACAGCGCCGTGTTCTGCTGCGGCGACTCGCCGGAGTAGTCGTAGAACCCCTTGCCCGACTTGCGCCCGTACCAGCCCGCGCTGAGCATCTTGCGCAGCGTCGGCGGGCGGGCGAAGCGGCGCTCGCGGAACTCCTCGAACAGCACGTCGCAGATCGAGCCGAGCGTGTCCAGGCCGACGAAGTCGGCGAGCGTCAGCGGGCCCATCGGGTGCCCCGCGCCGGCCTTCATCGCCTCGTCGATCTCGGCGATCGAGCCGACGCCCTCTTCCAGCGCGCGCATCGCGTCGAGCATGTATGGCACGAGCAGCCGGTTGACGATGAAGCCCGCTTTGTCCTTCGTCGGGATCGCCAGCTTGCCCTCCGAGCGCACGAACTCCATCGCCGCGTCGAACGTCTCGTCGCTGCTGGTCACGCAGCGCACGACCTCGACCAGCTTCATCACCTGCGCCGGGTTGAAGTAGTGCAGCCCGACAAAGCGCTCCGCGCGCCCGGTCGCGGCGGCTTGATCGATCACCGCAAGCGAGGAGGTGTTCGTCGCGAAGATCGCCTGCGGCTTGACGATCTCGTCGACCTCCTTCCACATCTCGAGCTTCAGCGCGAGGTTCTCGGTGATCGCCTCGATCACCAGATCGCAGTCAGCCAGCTCGCGGTAGTGCGTCGTGGCGTTGATGCGCGCGCGCACGGCGTCGGCGTCCTCCTGGCTTGACTTGCCCTTCTCGACCGCACGCGCGAGCTGCTTGTCGATCTTGCCGATCCCCTTGGCGAGCTTGTCGTCGTCGACCTCGCGCAGCACCACCTCATAGCCCGACTGCGCCGCGACCTGCGCGATGCCGTGGCCCATCAGCCCCGCTCCAAGCACTCCAACCTTCTCGATCTGCTGCGCCATTGGGCCTCCCCGTCGGTTCTACGGTCGCCGCGCAGCCTATTACGGCCTAACCAAAAAATATTTAGGGAAGGTTTTTCCAGTGCGGGCGTCTGCATGCAGTGAACGCCGTATCCCGGCCGGGCGCACTCCCCCGCGCCCACGCAGGCCGCCTCCTTGCGGTTCGGCGTACAGCGGAGCCGGTCCCGCTGGTCCTGCCCCCGATCCGGGCGGGGCCAGCGGGACCGGCTCCGTCATTCCCGGCTGTGTAGCCTCAGCACACGCGTCGCCCCAGCCGGGGGCATGACCACGATCGCCAGGAGCCCAACGATGAGCATCGTCGTAACCGAGGACCGCGGCGCGGTCCGCCACGTCGTCCTCAACCGCCCGGAGAAGCGCAACGCGATGAACCAAGAGCTGTTGCGCGCGCTCGGCGAGGCGCTGCGCGAGGCCGCCGCCGACAGCGACGTGCACTGCGTCGTGCTGCGCGGCGAAGGGCCCGTGTTCTCGGCCGGCGTGGACCTCGTCGAGCTCGCTCAGTCCGCCGGTCAGCCGGGCAATCTGCGCCCGTTTCGCAAAGTTTTCGTGGACTGCCCCAACCTCTGCGAAGAGATGGCCAAGCCGGTCGTCTGCCAGATCCACCACACGTGCGTCGGCGGCGCGCTGGAGGTCGCGCTCGGCTGCGACCTGCGCATCGCCTCCAGCGACTCCAAGTTCAGCCTGCCGGAGGTCAAGTTCGGCATCATCCCCGACGTCGGCGGCTCGACTCGCCTGCCGGCCGTCGTCGGGCTCGGCCGCGCCAAGGAGCTGATCATGACCGCGCGCACGATCGACGCCGCCGAGGCCGAGCACATCGGCCTGATCAACCGCGTCGTCGCGCCCGACGAGCTGGAGTCGGCTACGCAGGCGCTCGTCGACGAGCTGCTCGCCAACTCGCACATCGCCGTCGGCCGCGCCAAGCGCGTGATCGACGCTTCGGCGCGTCCCGCGCTCGCGCAGACGCTGGAGATGGAGGTGGCCGTGCAGGAGTTCTGCGTCGCCGCCGCCCGCGAGAGCGCGCGCGAGGCCGAGCAGCCGCGCAGGCCGAGCCGGTCGCCGGCTAGGCCAGCGGCTCGCCTACGGGAGAAACCAGGTCACGAGGCGCACCACCGGCGCGACGATCCACTTGTCCAGCCACTCGTAGACCGCGGCTTGTGTCTGCTCGGACGGCACGCTCGCGCTACTCGCCGGCGGAACGCCAGTCGACCGGCCCGGCGACGAGCGTGTGGCTGCCCAGCGGGCGCCCGAGAATCTCCTGCGCGCGCCGCGCGCACGCCAGCAGCGCGCCGAGGTCGATGCCCGTCTCGATGCCCATCTCGTGCAGCATCGAGACGAGGTCCTCGGTGGCGATGTTGCCGGTGGCGCCCACGGGGACGGGGCAGCCGCCGAGCTCGCCGAAGCTCGACTCGAAGCTGTCGATGCCCACCTCCAGCGCCGCCAGCACGTTGGCGAGGCCCTGCCCGCGCGTGTTGTGGAAGTGCGCCGTCAGCTCCAGCTCGGCGCCGAGCTCGGCGCGCGCCGCGGCGAAGAACTCGCGCACCTGGCGCGGGTTGGCCATGCCGGTCGTGTCGCCGAAGCCGAGCTCCTGTGCGCCCGCGTCGCGCAGGCGCCCGGCCAGCTCGATCACGCGCTCGGGCGCCACGTGGCCCTCATACGGGCAGCCGAACGACGTCGAGAGCACCGCCTCGCAGCGCAGTCCCTCCCCTCGTGCGCGCTGCAGCACGCCTTCCAGCTCGCTCAGCGACTGCTCGACCGAGCGGTTGACGTTCTTGCGGTTGTGCGTCTGCGACGCCGACATGAAGACGTTGATCTCGTCGATGCGCTCGCGCTGGGCGAGCGCGCCGTCGAGCCCGCGTTCGTTGGGCACGAGCACGCTCACCGAGACGTCGCCGGGGATGTCCACGCGCTCCAGCACCTGCGCGGCGTCGGCGAGCTGCGGGATCACGTCCGCGCGCACGAAGCTCGTCACCTCCATACGCCGGATGCCCGTGCGCGCCAGCGCGTCGATCAGCTCGACCTTGTCGTCGGTGGCGATCGTCTCGGGCTCGTTCTGAAAGCCGTCGCGCGGGCCGACCTCACGGATTCTCACGACGTTCGGCGCTTCGCTCATCGCGCGATCCACGATAGAGCCGCGCTCACCACATCGACAGGCCGCCGCTGACGTTCAGCGTCTGGCCGGTCACATACGAAGCGTCGTCGCCGGCGAGGAAGACGATCGCCGCGGCGACCTCCTCGGGCTCGCCCGAGCGCCCCAGCGCGGTGGCGTCGACCATCCCCTGCTTCAGGCGCTCGCCGATCTCGCCGAGCATCGCCGGCGCGGCGTTGAGCAGTGGCGTCTCGATCGGCCCCGGCGCGACCGCATTGCAGCGCACGCGATAGCGCGCCGCCTCGCGCGCGATCGCCTTGGTGAAGCCGATCACGCCGGCCTTCGCCGCGGAGTACACCGCCGAGCCCTGCGAGCCGACGCGGCCGGCCTCGCTGGCAACGTTGACGATCGAGCCCGCGCGCCGCTGCTGCATGCCCGGCAGGACCGCGTGCGTGACCGCGAGCACGCCGCGCAGGTTCACCCCGAGCACGAAGTCCCACAGCTGCTCGTCGCTGTTGACGAAGAACGCGAAGCGGTCGGTGCCGGCGTTGTTGACGAGCACGTCGATCTCGCCGAGCGCCTCCTCCACGGCGGCCACCCCCGCCCCGGCCGAGGCTGCGTCGGCGACGTCCAGCGCGAAGGCAAAGCCGTCCAGCTCACCGGCAACCTCCTTGGCACCCTGCTCGTCGAGGTCGCCGATCGCCACGCGAGCGCCTTCCGCGGCCAGGCGGCGGGCGGTCGCCGCGCCGATGCCCGACGCGCCGCCCGTCACCAGCGCCGTCTTGCCCTCGAGCCTCATCGCATGAACCCTATACTCGCCGCGATGACATCCGAGGCCGCCGACCCCGTCGCGATCATCGGCGCCTCCGGCGCCCTCGGCTTCGGGCTGGCCGTGCGCCTCGCGCGCACCGGCGTACCGGTGATGATCGGCTCGCGCGATGCAGACCGTGCCGCCGAAGCCGTCCAGCGGGCGCTCGCGGTCGTGCCCGACGGCTCGTTCACCGCCTGTGAGAACGCCGATGCGGCGCGCGGCGCCGACACGGTCGTCTTGAGCGTGCCGTTTCGCAACCACTCCGAGACGCTCACCAACCTCAAGGACGCGCTGACGCCCGGCAAGCTGCTGATCGACGCGACCGTGCCGCTCGCCGCCGCCGTCAGCGGCAAGGCGACGCGCATGCTCGGCGTGTGGCAGGGCTCGGCCGCCCAGCAGGCGGCCGAGATGGCGGGCGAGGGCGTGCGCATCGTCTCGGCGCTGCACACCGTCAGCGCCGCCTCGCTGGCCGACCTCGCGCACCCGCTGCAACAGGACGTGCTGCTGTGCGGCGACGTGCGCGCGGACAAGCGCGAGGCCGCGCTGCTGATCGATCGCATCGAGGGGCTGCGCTGCGTCGACAGCGGGCGCCTGGAGATGTCGCGCATCACCGAGTCGCTGACCGCACTGCTGATCGGCGTCAACAGCCGCTACAAGGCGCACGCGGGCATCCGCCTCACCGGTCTGCCCGACCCCTCGTGGGAGTAGGCGCGCAGCGCAGCGACGGCGACGTCGTCGTGCTCGCCGGCGGCACCGGCGGCGCCAAGCTCGTGCGCGGCATGGCCGACGTCGTGGCGCCAGAGCACCTCGTGGCGATCGCCAACACCGGCGACGACATCGAGATCTACGGCGCGCTCGTCTCGCCCGATCCCGACCTGATCTCCTTCTGGCTGGCCGACCTGATCGACGAGCGTGGCTGGGGGCTGAAGGACGACACGTTCAACGTGATGGACGCCCTGCGGGCGCTCGGCTCCGAGGTCTGGTTCAACCTCGGCGACCGCGACCTGGCCTGGTGCGTGCGCCGCGCGGACATGCTCGCCGACGGCGCCTCGCCCACGGCGGCTCTGCGAGCGCTCGGCGAGAGCGTCGGCGTACGCGCGCGCGTGCTGCCGATGTGCGACGAGCCGGTACGCACGTGGGTCCGCGGCAGCGAGGGATGGCGCTCGTTTCAGCAGTACATGATCCGCGACCGCGCCGCCGGCCCGGTCGAGGGCCTGGAGTTCCGCGGCGCCGAGCAGTCGCGGCCGACAGAGCAGGTGCTCGCGGCGATCGCCGGCGCCCGCGCGATCGTCATCGGCCCGTCCAACCCGCTGGCCTCGATCGCGCCGATTCTCGCCGTGCCGGGGATGCGCGAGGCGCTCGCCGAGGCCGCCGCGCCGGTCGTCGCAGTCAGCCCGATCGTCGGCGGCGAGGTGCTCAAGGGACCGACCGCCGCGTTCATGGCGTTCGCCGCGCTGGAGTGCCGCGCGGGCGGCGTCGCCGATTTCTACGGCGAGCTGCTCGACGGCATGGTCGCCGACGAGGACGTCGAGCGCGAGCTGCCCAGCCTGCGCACCGAGACGCGCATGGACGACGCCGACGCCCGCGCGCGTGTCGCCGCGCAGACGCTCGACTTCGCCGAAGCGCTCGCCGGCTAGTACGCCGGCAGGTTCTCCTCACGCCAGGCCTGAAGCGTGTCGAGCGCGCCGCCGATCACGCGCCCGAGGAACGTGTCGCGGTCGTTCGCATGCGGCAGCGGCCCATCGGGCACAGGCACGTCGAGGAACTCGCACAGCGGCTCCCAGCCTTCGCCGACCTCCCACACGAGCAGCCGCTCCGGCGGGACCGTGGCCTTGACCTGCTCGTGGTGGCGCTGCATCTGCTCGATCAGCTGCGCCGGCTCGGCATTGCCGTCGGCGAACGTGCCCTGCGGGCCCCAGAACATCCTCTCCACGAGCGCGAGGTAGGCGTGGAAGCGCGGATCGACCTCGGCGCGCGCGTGTGCCATCAGCGGCATCAGCGAGCTGCCGTAGCTCATCGTCCAGATCGTGTCGCGAAAGCTGGGCTCCCACTTCTGCGGGTCGCGCACGCTGAGCAGCACCTTGGCCTCGGGGTAGACGTCGATCAGCTCGCGGTAGAAGTAGCCGCCGGGCCAGTCGACCGTCGAGTCGAAGCCTGCGAAGACCTCCTCCCACACCGCCTCGCCGTCCAGCGCGCGATCCCACAGCTGCACCTGATCGAGGTCGGCGATGACGTTCACCCAGTGGTAGCTGGGGCCGAAGCCGAGCTGCTCCAGCGCGAGCTTCTGCGTCAGCGTGCCCGTTCGCGGTAGCCCTGCACCTATCAGCCTCATCCAGTCCCTCCTCGGTGGCGGTGAACGGCCTGGGGGCCGTGAAATGACCTCCGCATCGCAGCAGGTCGGCGTGGATCGTACGCGAAGAACTGAATAAGAACGGCGCATCAGACCCGCTAACGGGCTGTTTTTGCTCCTATCGTCGTAGTTCGGACGTTCTATGCGGAGACGCCCAACCCCTCACGAAGGAGCCTTGCCTGTGTCCACCGGCCTGCGCCGCAACGGCGGCCTCTCGACCATCGCCAGCCCGATCGCGGCGAGACGCACTCGCGCACGCGAAGCCGGTCCGCGGATCAGCGCCGTGGCCGTGGCGGACGCGCCGACGGTGTTCACACAGCAGCAGGCCCTGAGCAGCCTCGGCCTGGCCGGCGACGAGTTCGCCGAACGGATCTTCGAGCGCAGCGGAGTCAAGCGCCGCCGCCTGGTGCTCAGCGAGGAGTTCATGGCCCGCACGCTGCGTGGGCGCACCGAGCAGATCGAGCGCGAGCTGCTCGCTCACGCGATCGCCGCGGTCGAGGCGCTGGAGGTCGATCCTCAGGACATCGGCACCGTGATCAGCGCGAGCCTCTACTCGCTCGGCTGTCCGACGCTCGCGCACCGGCTCGTGGACCACTTCGAGATGGACCCGACGACCGACAAGTACCACATCACCGGCGTCGGCTGCGCGAGCGCCGTGCCGCTGATGCGCCTCGGCGCGCAGACGCTGCGCGAGGAGCCGCACAAGCACACGCTGGTCGTCGCGGCAGAGAGCATGAGCGGCCTGCTGTCGCCGGCCGCGCCGGGCGACTCCAAGGCGAAGGTCGTTGCATCGGCGCTGTTCGGCGATGGCTGCGGAGCCGCGCTGCTGTCGGCCGACACGCGCGCCGAGGGCCCGGCGATCCTCGCCTCGCAGGTTCACCAGATCAGCGAGTCGCTTGGCGCCGTCAGCCTGCAGTTCGCCCAGACCGACGGCTACCTGCATCTCGCACGCGAGCTTCCCGACCTCGCCGGCGCGGGCCTGCGCGACGTCGTCGACGGCTTCCTGCGCCACAACCGCCTGCACGGCTCGGACATCGACCACTGGATCGTGCACCCCGGCGGCAGGCGCATCATCGAGAACGTGCAAGAGGCTCTCGAGCTGTCCGACGAGGACGTCGCGACGAGCTGGCGCTCGCTGGCCGAGCACGGCAACGTCGGCACGCCGTCGATCTTCTACGTGCTCGACGACACGATGAAGCACGAGAATCCACAGCCCGGCGAGCGCGGGCTGATGGTCACCATCGGGCCCGGCGTGACCGTCGGGCTGATGCTGCTCGGCTGGTGAGCGCCCAGCGGCGCTCACTATCGTCTGCGGCAGATGCGCACCGCCGCGATCCTTCCCGTGAAGCGCTTCGACCGGGCCAAGTCGCGCCTCGGTGAGAGCGTCGCCGACGCGCTGCGCGGGCAGCTCGCCCGTGCGATGGTCGCCGACGTGCTGAGCGCGCTCGGCCGTTGCGCCGAGATCGAGCGCACGTACGTCGTCAGCTGCGAGCCGAGCATGGCCCAGACCGCCCGCGAGCACGGTGCGCTGCTCGTGGCCGACACGCGCGAGCTCGGCCAGTCGGCAGCCGTGACACTCGGCGTGCAGCGCGCGCTCGCCGACGGCATGCAGCGCGTGTTGTGCGTCCCCGGCGACTGCCCCGCGCTGGACCCGCGCGAGCTGGACGCTCTGATCGCCGCGGCGCACCCGGACGCCGCGGGCGCAGAGGTGGTGATCGTGCCCGACCGTCACTGCACGGGGACCAACGGCCTGATGCTGTGCCCGCCCGACGCGATCGCGCCGGGCTTCGGCGCCGATAGCTGCCGGCGTCACCGCGCGCTCGCGCGCGAGGCCGGCGTAAGCTGCCGCGTCGAGCGCCCGGCCTCGCTGCTGCTCGACATCGACACCGGCGCCGACCTCGACGCGCTGCGCGAGCGCCTCGGCGCCACCGACGCGCCCGCCCCGCGCACGCGCGCGGTCCTCGGCCAGGGCGAGCGCACGCAGATCCTCTCCGTGGTCAACGGCGACTGAGCCCGGCTGCAGATCGTGTCCAGCCTCAGCGCACACGCCCTCGCCGGGCTGCCCGAGCTGCGCGCGGGCGACGACCTCGCGGCGCTGATCGCCGGTGTCGCAGCAAACGACGAGCCGCTGCGCGACGGCCAGCTCGTCGTGATCGCGCACAAGGCCGTCTCCAAGTGCGAGGGCGCCGTCGTGGAGCTCGCCGACGTGCAGCCGGGCAAGCAGGCACTCGATCTGGCCGCGCAAGCTGCGGCCGCAGGGCAGCCGCGCGACGCGCGCGCGATCCAGGTCGTGCTCGACGAGTCCCAGGAGATCCTGCGCGCCGAGCGCGGCGTGCTGATCTGCCGCACACGACACGGCTTCGTCTGCGCCAACGCCGGCGTCGACGCGTCCAACGCGGCGCACCCGGACACGCTGATCGTGCTTCCCCGCGATCCCGACGACTCCGCGCGCCGCATCCGCGCGCGCCTGCGTGAGCTGACCGGCGCATCCCCCGCCGTGCTCGTCACCGACAGCTTCGGCCGAGCGTGGCGCCACGGGCAGGTGGACGTCGCGATCGGCCTGGCCGGCATGCAGCCGCTCGACGACTGGCGCGGGCGCAGCGACTCGGCCGGCATGCAGCTGCGCGCGACCTGGCTGGCCGTCGCCGACGCCGCCGCCGCGGTCGCCGAGCTCGCTCGCGCGAAGGACTCGCGCGAGCCGGTCGTCGTCGTCGACGGCCTGGCCCGCTACATCGCCGCCGACGACGGGCCCGGTGCCGCGGGGTTGCTGCGCCCGCTCGACGAGGACATGTTCCGCTGAGCGGGTCCTGCGCGCCCCGTCGGAGTGGCGGGAGTCGCGTCGCGGCGGCCTGGCTGGGGTCGGTAGCGCGCGCGGATCGTGCGCGCCGATAGCCATCGTATTTACGCCACGGGTGGGTGAGGCACGCAATCTTGGCCGCCGATAGCCAACGTATATACCGCGTATAGACCATGGCTATCGCCGCGTGAAAATCGCGCGTCGACACGGACACCTCCTCCCACGATTCTCAACGTGCAATGCGAATCGCCCCCACGCATCGGCAGACCGGCCGGTCAGGCGCTGTGATCCTGAGCGACGCGAGTCCAGAAGCGGATGAACTCGCGCTCGTGGCCGATGCCGCACTCGAGCGCAAGCTGCTGGCCGTGAGGCAGGCCGGCGATGCCCTTGCGCAGCCCTTCGTACTCGGCTAGCCGTGCTTTGTGGGCCCGTAGCTGCGTCTCGGCGAGCGTCGCCGGGTCGCCGCCGAAGAACAGCTTCAGCGTGGCCGCGTCGCGCAGTTCGTAGAGATCGGTCGCCGGCTCGTTGCGCCAGGCCTCCAGGGCCCGGCGTCCGCCGGCGGTGAGCCGGTAGACGCGCCTGCGTCGCCCGGTCTGCTCCTGGCGCTCGTCGAGCAGTCCCTCGGCGGCCAGGCGCGCGCACTCGGTGTACAGCTGCGTGTGCGGCACCGACCAGAAGTTGTTCGTGCTCAGCTGAGCGATCTGCTTGAGGTCGTACGGCGTCGCCGGTTCGCCCTGCTCGAGCAGGCCGAGCACGATGAACGAGGTCTCCGTGAGACGAGGTCCGGCCACGGTGCTTGACATGCCCGGCAGAGTAGCGTACGGTTCGCATCGTTCGAGTCGAACCATTCAGGAGGTATCGTCATGGCCAGCCCCACCGTCGCACCCGCCGCCACGCAGCCGACGCTCGGCTTCACGACGCTCGAGCAGGAGACGGTGCTCGACGAGCTCGCTCTGAGCGGTGAGCTGCCGAGCTGGCTGAACGGCTCGCTGCTGCGAACGGGGCCGGCCAAATTCGAGGTCGGCGAGGATCGGATGCGCCACTGGTTCGACGGCCTGGCGATGCTGCACCGCTTCACGATCGACGACGGCAAGGTGTCCTACGGCAACCGCTACCTGCACAGCCGCAACTACCGCTCGGCGAAGGAGCAGGGGCACATGGTCTACGGCGAGTTCGCGACGGACCCCTGCCGCTCGCTGTTCAAGCGCGTGCAGACGTTGTTCGCACCCGGCAAGACGCTCCCGGACAACGCCAACATCAACGTCACGCGCCTGGGCGAGCGCTTTATCTCCATGACGGAGACGCCGATGCCGGTGCAGTTCGACCCGCACACGCTGGAGACGGCGGGAGTTCAGCCCTACACCGTGCCTGGGCAGTTGACGACGGCGCACCCGCACATGGACCGTGCGAGCGGCGGCATGCTCAACTACGCGGCCAAGCTCGGTCGCGTGAGCAGCTATCGCTTCTTCGCGGTCGACCCGACGGCGAGCAAGCCGCGCGTGATCGGCTCGCTGCCGGTCAAGGAACCGGCGTACATGCACTCCTTCGGGCTGACCGAGCGCTGGCTGGTGCTCGCCGAGTTCCCGCTCGTCGTCAACCCGCTCGCGCTGGCGCTGTCGGGGCGCCCGTACATCGAGAACTACAAGTGGAAGCCCGAGCTGGGCACGCGCTTCACGCTGGTCGACCGCACGACCGGCGAGGCGACGGGCGGCTTTCAGACCGACGCCTGCTTCGCCTTTCACCACGTCAACGCCTATGAGGACGGCGACGAGGTCGTCGTGGACATGTGCGCGTTCGAGGACGCCGGCGTGATCGAGGATCTGTACCTGGAGCGCCTGCGCGACGGCAAGCCGGTGGCCGCGCCGGAGCTGACGCGCTTTCGCCTCGGCGTGGGCGATCGCTCGGTGCGCCGCGAGCGCCTCGCCGACGGCGAGATCGAGCTGCCGCGGATCAACTACGGGCGCTGCAACGAACGTCCCTACCGCTACGTGTGGGGCAACGCCAACGGCGACGGCGGCTGGCTGGAGCGCATCGTCAAGATCGACACGAGCGACGGAGCAACGCTGTCCTGGAGCGAACGCGGCTGCTATCCCGGTGAGCCGGTGTTCGTCGCACGCCCGCAGGCCGAGCGCGAGGACGACGGCGTGCTGCTGTCGGTCGTGCTCGACGCGAGCGCCGCGACATCCTTCCTGCTCGTGCTCGATGCGAGCGACCTGTCGGAGCTGGCGCGCGCGAGCGTGCCGCACCACATCCCGTTCAGCTTTCACGGTCAGTTCGCGCGCGCCTAGCGACGCTCGCGCCGCACGCCGCACGCCGCCGGCTGCGAGCGGCGGCGTGCGGTTAGGCTGTCCCGCATGGGGGAAGCGGGCTGATGCGCAGGATCTTGCGCTACGCGCTGTATGGCATCGCCCTGCTGATCGTCGTCGTCGTCGTGCTCAACTGGACGGTCGGGCGCTTGCCATCGGAGCCCAAGCCGGCGGGCTCGTTCGTGCGCGTGAACGGACTGCGCATTCGCTACCTCGAACGCCCGGGCAGCGGCACGCCGATCGTGCTCATACACGGCCTGCCCGGCACCGCCGAAGACTTCAACGCCGTCACGCCGCTGCTGGCCGGCCACCGCACGATCGCCTTCGACCGGCCCGGCTTCGGCTACTCCAGCGGCGGCTATGTGAAGTTCGATCGTCAGATCGCGACGCTCGACGCGCTGCTTCGCACGATGCACGTCATCCGGCCGATCCTCGTCGGGCATTCCTACGGCGGCACGCTCGCGCTCGCCTTCGCCGAGCGCCACCCCGCGGAGGTTGGCGGCCTGGTCCTCGTCGACGCTGCGGCGGCGGGACAGCAGCTCGGGGGCTATGACGAGTTTCAAGCGCACCTCGTCAAAGTGCTGCAGCTGCCGGTGATCCATCAGATCGCCAATGCGACATTCGCGCAGCTTCTGACGACGGTGTCCGTCAAGCAGGGCGATGACCAGGCCTTTCGCCCGCACAAGATCGTGCGCGCGCACGAACGCCGCCTGCGGGAGATCAACTCGACGCGCGGCAACCTCGAAGCGTTCGCGGGCGAGCAGCTCGCGGCCAACGGCGTGATCGACGGCATCGACAAGCACCTCGCCACGATCGCCGTGCCGGCCGTCGTGATCCAGGGCGCCGACGACCAGCTCGTCAAGCCCGTGCATGGCCGCAGGCTGGCTGCGACACTGCCGGATGCGCGGCTGGAGATCGTCTCGGGCGGGCACATGGCGCCTTACACGCACCCGGCGGCGGTCGCCGGCGCAGCGCTTGCACTGGCGCGGCGCAGCGCCGTCAGGCCGCGACAGCCGGCTCGTAGCGGCGCCTGATCTCATACAGCGTCGTGCGCTCGGCGGCCGGGCGGCCGGCGCGGTGCGCCGCGGCGACGAGCTCGTCGGGGTCGAGCTTGGTCCCGTGATAGCTGCCGGCGAGGCGGCTGATGGACTCCTCCATGAGCGTGCCGCCGAGGTCGTTGACGCCCCAGCGCAGCGACTCGGTGGCGGCGTCGAGGCCCATCTTCACCCAGCTGGCCTGCAGGCTCGCGACGGTGCGCCCGAGCGCCAGGCGGAATACGGCGGTGTGCTTGAGGTTCTCCTCACGCGAGATCTCCTCGACGCCGTGGGTCCGGCCGAGCAGGGTCTGGAAGGGGATGAACGACAGCGGCACGAACTCGGTGATGCCGCCGGTGCGTTCCTGCAGCTCGCGGATGACGCGCATGTGCTCGGCCAGCTCCCACGGCTCCTCGATGTGGCCGAACATGACCGTCGAGGTCGAGCGCAGCCCGGCACGGTGCGACGCTTCGATGATCTGCACCCAGCGCGCGACGGGCAGCTTGTTCGGCGAGATGCGCTCGCGCACGCCGTCGTGCAGCACCTCCGCGGCGGTGCCCGGCGTCGAGCCCAGGCCGGCGTCGCGCAGCTGCGCGAACACCTCGTCGGGCGCGAGCCCGGAGATGTCGCACATGTGCGCGATCTCCATCGGGCTGTACGCGTGCAGGTGCAGCTGCGGCGCGAGCTGCTTGGCGAAGCGCAGCCAGCCGAGGTAGTCCTCCAGCGTCCAGTCCGGGTGGATGCCCGACTGGATGCACAGCTCGCTGGCGCCGTAGCCGACCGCTTCGTGCACGCGGCGGGCGAACTCGTCGCGGTCGTGCTCGTAGGCGTCGGGCGAGCGCTTGCCCTGGCCGAAGCCGCAGAACGCGCAGCCGACAGTGCACACGTTGGAGACGTTGATGTTGCGGTTGACGACGAACGTGACGGTCTCCCCCGCCAGCTCGCAGCGCAGCTCGTCGGCCGCCTCGCGCATGTCCTCGATCGCCTCCGGGCGCGTCTCGGCGAACATCGCCGTCAGCTCCTCGGCGCTCAGCGCCAGGCCCTCGCGTCCGCGCGCGATCGCCGCAGGCACGAGGTCGCGGCGGATCGGCGCGGGCGGCTCGGTGCGTCCGGAGCCGCGGCGCGGGATGAAGCTCCAGTACTTCGCCTTGATCGTGTCGAGCACGCCGTGCGCGACCCACTGTTGGTCGATGTACTGCGGGTACACGCACAGGCGCTCGGTCAGCGCGTAGCCGTCGCGCTGCAGCTGCTTGCGCACCTGATGCGGCGACGGGAACGGGTGCTCGGGCGAGATGTGGTCGCCGTTGGCGCTCAGGCCGCCGAGGTCGGTCGCGCCGGCGGCCACGAGCTCGCCCCACCAGTCAGCCAGGTTCGGCGGGATCTGGATGCCCACGTCGGGCATCAGCCGCCGCGCCTCTGCGATCAGGCGCTTCATGTCGTCGATGCTCACCGGGCACGCCCACTCCGGCAGCGGCAGGCTCGGGCGCTCGAAAGCGGGCGAGGAGCCGCCCTCGGCGACGCCGGTCTGCCAGTACGCGCGCGCGGCGGCGTCGGCGATCTCGGCGGGCTCCTCGCCGTAGTAGCGCTGGTGCGGCACGAAGTTCTGCAGGATCACCTCCTGGATGTGGCCGTGCTCGGCGTGCGCCTGCGCGATCGCTTCCAGCGATTGCACGCGCTCCTGCTCGGTCTCGCCGATGCCGACGAGGATGCCGCTGGTGAACGGGATGTTCAGCTCGCCGGCCGCGCGGATCGTCTGCAGGCGGCGCGCCGGGTGCTTGGTCGGCGAGCCGGCGTGCACGGTCTGCATCAGCCGCTCGGAGATCGACTCCAGCATCAGGCCCTGCGAGGCCGTCACCTCGCGCAGGCACGCGAGGTCCTCGCGTGAGAGCACGCCGAGGTTGGTGTGCGGCAGCAGGCCGCGCTCGAGCGCGCGCTCGCACGTCCACACCACGTACGAAGTGAAGTCCTCGTGGCCGTACTCGGCCAACAGCGCGGCGACGCCCGCGTTGACCTCTGGCTTCTCGCCGGTCAGCACGAGCAGCTCCTTGACCTGGCGCTTGGCGGCGCCGTCGAGGATCTCCAGCACCTCCTCGGGCGGGTGCAGGTGCGCCTGGTGCGTGGCGAACGCGCAGTACTTGCAGTAGCAGCGGCATGTGCGCGACAGCGACAGCGTCAGATTGCGCGAGAAGGTGACCCGGCGACGCATGGGTGGAGTCTATGACGCCGGAGCGCGCTCTCCCGCGCGGGCGCGCCGGGCTCACCGCGCGCGTTACAGTCCCCGCGTGCCCACCCGCCGCGTGATGATCGACCACCTGACGGTCGGCGTCTCGGACCTCGCGCGCAGCCGCGACTTCTACGAACGAGCGCTCGCACCGCTCGGCTTCGGCGAGACGAACACCAGCGACGTGCTGCCCAGCGAGATCGAGTTCGGCAGCGCCGAGAAGATGGACTTCGCGATCTCCACCGAGTACGAGGTCGGCGCGCCCGTGCACATCGCGTTCGCCGCCGACAGCGTCGAGCGCGTGCACGCCTTCCACAGCGCAGCGCTCGCTGCCGGCGGGCGCGAAAACGGCGCCCCCGGCCCGCGCCCGCACTACGGCGAGGGCTACTACGGCGCGTTCGTGCTCGACCCCGACGGGCACAACGTCGAGGCCGTGTTCCACGGCGACTGACGGCTCGGCTGCGTCAGCGCGACTCGCCGGCCGGCAGTCCGCGCGTACTTGCCCGACCCAAGCCCACCCGCCAGGCCGACCGCGCAAAGCAGCGATGCAGTATCGGACATGGAAATCGTCGAACCCGGATGGTGCATGCACCATCCGGCGAGACCGCACATGTGCGGTCTCGGAGCCAGGGCCGCATGCGGCCCTGGCGGCCGCGCCACATGTGGCGCGGCCCACGAAATCAAATGAAGTCCTTACGACCCGATCGTGCTTGCATGGATACCCTCTTGCTCGCTGAGCGCCGCCTCCCGACACGAAGGAGCCGCGATCCAACGCCGTCGATCGCGAAGCCGGCGCAGCGAGCAGCGACCGAGCAGAAGCGCGATTGAGCAGAAAGGGACGTGCACGACATGACTGAGAGCGTCAGCGAGAGCGAGAACCCGGCAATCCCCAGCCCGACCTCCGAGGTGCCTCACCCGAGGACCAACCAGGACTGGTGGCCGAACCAGCTCGACCTCAGCGTGCTGCATCGGCACTCTCCCCTGTCGGACCCGATGGGCGAGGACTTCGACTACGCCGAGGAGTTCGCCACCCTCGACCTGCAGGCGCTGAGGCGCGATCTGATCGAGCTGATGACCTCCTCGCAGGAGTGGTGGCCCGCCGACTACGGTCACTATGGCCCGCTGTTTATCCGCATGAGCTGGCACGCCGCCGGCACGTATCGCATCACCGACGGCCGAGGCGGCGGCGGAAGCGGCTCCCAGCGCTTCGCGCCGCTGAACAGCTGGCCCGACAACGCGAGCCTCGACAAGGCGCGCCGGCTGTTGTGGCCGATCAAGCAGAAGTACGGCCGCAAGATCTCCTGGGCCGACCTGCTCGTGTTCACGGGCAACGTGGCGATGGAATCGATGGGCTTTCAGACGTTCGGCTTCGGCTTCGGGCGCGAGGACATCTGGGAGCCGGAAGAGATCTTCTGGGGGTCGGAGGACACGTGGCTGGGAGACGAGCGCTACAGCGGCGAGCGCGAGCTGGCCAAGCCGCTCGGTGCCGTGCAGATGGGCCTCATCTACGTCAACCCGGAGGGCCCGGGCGGCAATCCCGACCCGCTGGCCGCCGCCAAGGACATCCGCGAGACGTTCGCGCGCATGGCGATGAACGACGAAGAGACGCTCGCGCTGATCGTCGGTGGGCACACGTTCGGCAAGACGCACGGCGCCGTCGACCCCAAGTACATCGGCCCCGAGCCCGAGGCCGCGCCGATCGAGCAGCAGGGCCTCGGCTGGAAGAACAGCTTCAACAGCGGCACCGGCTCACACGCGCTGACCAGCGGGCTGGAGGGGGCATGGACCAACGAGCCGGCGAAGTGGGACAACGGCTTCCTCACGAACCTGTTCGAGTACGAGTGGGAGCTGACGGAGAGCCCCGCCGGCGCCAAGCAGTGGACGCCGAAGGCCGCCGAGGCGCAGGACACCGTGCCCGACGCCCACGATCCGGGCAAGCGCCACGCGCCGATGATGCTGACGACCGATCTCGCACTGAGGCTCGATCCGGTCTACGAGCCGATCGCGCGGCGCTTCTACGAGAACCCCGACCAGCTCGCCGAGGCCTTCGCCAAGGCGTGGTACAAGCTGCTTCACCGCGACATGGGCCCGGTGTCGCGCTATCTGGGGCCGTGGATTCCCGAGCCGCAGCTCTGGCAGGACCCCGTCCCCCCTGTCGACGACGAGCCGATCGGCGACGCCGAGATCGCCGCGCTGAAGCAGAAGCTGCTCGGCTCGGAACTGTCGATCTCGCGACTGGTCGCGACCGCATGGGCGTCGGCGGCGTCCTTCCGCGGCACCGACAAGCGCGGCGGCGCCAACGGCGCACGCGTCCGGCTCGCGCCGCAGAAGGACTGGGAGGCCAACGAACCGGCCGAGCTGGCCGACGCGCTGCAGAAGCTCGAGCAGATCCAGGGGGAATTCAACGACTCCCAGCCCGGCGGCAAGCGGGTCTCCCTGGCCGACCTGATCGTGCTCGGTGGATGCGCAGCCGTCGAGCAGGCCGCGAAGACCGCCGGGCACGACGTGGCGGTCCCGTTCACGCCGGGGCGCGGCGACGCCTCGCAGGAGCAGACCGACGCGGGCTCCTTCGCTCCCCTGGAGCCGACCGTCGACGGCTTTCGCAACTACGCGCGCGCAGGCGAGGCCCTGCCGCTCGATCACGGGCTGCTGGAGCGCGCCTTCATGCTCAACCTGACCGCCCCCGAGATGACGGTGCTGGTCGGCGGCATGCGCGCTCTGGGTGCGAACTACGGGCAGTCGCAGCACGGGGTCCTCACCGAGCGCCCGGAAAGCCTGACCAACGACTTCTTCGTCAACCTGCTCGACATGAGCACCGAGTGGACGAAGTCCGACGCCGGCGAGAACCTCTACGAGGGCCGTCACCGCGGCACCGGGGAGGCAAGATGGACCGCCACGTCGGTCGACCTCGTGTTCGGCTCGAACTCCGAACTGCGGGCGCTGTCGGAGGTCTTCGCCGGCGACGACGCCGGCGAGAAGTTCGCGCGCGACTTCGTCGCCGTCTGGGACAAGGTCATGAACCTCGACCGCTTCGACCGATCCTGAGCGAGCGCGCCTCCAGCGGCGTCTATCTGGCCCGCCACGGACAGACGGCCTACAACAAGGAGGGCCGCTTCCAGGGCCAACAGGAAGTGCCGCTCGACGACACCGGCCGCGCACAGGCCGCCGAGCTGGCCGAGCGCGCCGCCGGCTACGGCTTCGCCGCGCTGTGGTGCAGCCCGCTGCTGCGTGCGCGCGAAACCGCCGACGTCGTCGCGGCGCGCATCGGCCTGCAGCCGCGCGAGGACGCGCGCTTCATGGAGACCGACGCCGGCGACTGGACGAATCGCTCGTTCGCCGACGTGATCGCCGAAGCGCCTGAGTCGTTCGCCGCCTTCGCCAACGCCGAGCCCGACTTCGCCTTTCCCGGCGGCGAGTCCTTCGTCGCCCAGGAGGAGCGCGTCGGCGCCGCGCTCGACGAGGTCGAGCAGGGCGAGCTGCCGGCGCTCGTCGTTTGCCACGGCATGGTCATCCGCGCGGCGCTGTCGGTGCGCGTGGGGCGCTGGCTGCCCGAAGGCCAGCGCGTGCCCAACGGCGCGCTCGTGCCGCTGGAACCGAGCGAGGACGAACTCGCCGCGCTCGGTCGCGGGCCGGCGACCGAGGCCAGCTGAGCGCACACGCGCGAGCGCTCCGCCGTGGCGCGCGACCGGCTACGGAGACGTGTGGCGAGGTGTGGCGACGGCGCTAGCCGAGGATCGTGCAGCCGGTGCTGCCGTGCGCGATCAGCTTGCCGCCGTCCTGAGCGAACACGCGCCCCTCGGCCGTGGCCGTGCGCCTGCCGGCGTGCACGACGCGCCCCTCGGCGAGCACGCGTCCGGTGACGTCCGACATCGCGCGGATGTAGCGCACCTGCAGATCGGTCGTCGTGTAGCCGACGCCCGCGGCGAGCGTCGTGTGCACCGCACAGCCCATGCACGAGTCGAGGATCGTGGCGGCGATGCCGCCGTGCACCATGCCGATCGGGTTGTACATCCACTCGTGCGGCTCCAGCGCGAACACAGCCCGCCCTTCCTCGGCCTCGACGATCTCGAAGCCAAGCAGCTCGGCGATCGGTGGCGGTGGCAGCTCGCCCGAGGAGATCGCGCGGATGTAGTCCAGCCCGGCAAGCTTCATTCCTGCGGCCGCCGTCGCCGCCGGGTCGTGCCAGCTGAACGTGCGCGTGCGCGTGTCCGCGCCCGCGGAAGGCGCCTGCTCGACGGCGCTCACAGCGACTCCTCCAGCACCAGCGGCTCGACGATCAGCGGATCGGAGATCGCCTCCGATATCTGGGGCCCCGCGGCGGCGTCCTCGCCTGCGGCGCGCTTGACCGGTGGGCCGATCGCCGCGAGCAGCAAGCCCGCCGACGCGCCGCCGACGACCGAGATCAGCCACGCCGAGTGGAAGTCCGCCGCGCCGCTCGCCGCCGTGCCGAGCACCGCCACGAGCACCGCCACGCCGAGCGCCGCGCCGATCTGGCGGCCCATCGTCAGCACCGCCGCGCCCGTCGCGAAGCGCTCGGGCGGCAGCGAGGAGGCGCCGGCTCCGGTGAGCGTGGGGATCATCAGGCCGACGCCCGCGCCGCCGACGGCGATGCCCGGCAGGTACTCGCTCGCGTAGGCGGGCGCGTCGCCGGTCTGCGTGATGTACCAGAGCTGCCCGGCGCAGAACAGCACGGCGCCGGCGATGCCCGGCAGCCGGTAGCCGAAGCGCGCGCCCAGGCGCGCGGAGGGAATGCTGAAGGCGGTCGCCATCGCCGGGCCGGGGAACAGCATCAGCCCGGCCGTCAGCACGTCCTCGTGCCACACCGTCGTGAGGAACAGCACGCCGGCGAGCAGCATCGCGCCGAAGCCGGCGAAGAACAGCACCGATGCACTGACCGCCAGGCCGAAGCTGCGCACGCGCAGCATCGACGGCTCGACGATCGGCGCGTCGTGGCGTTCCGAGCGCCACCAGATCGCCGGCAGCAGCACGACCGTGACGGCGAGCAGTGCGAGGACCGAGGCCGACGTCCAGCCCCATTCCTGGCCCTTGACGATCGCCACGACGAGCGCGCCGATCGCGACGATCAGCGCCAGCGCGCCGAGCACGTCCGGGCGCGCGGCGTTGCGCTCGCGCCGCTCGGCGAGTGTGCGCAGACCGAAGACCAGGCCGAGCAGCCCGACGGGGATGTTCACGAGGAACACCAGGCGCCAGTCGGCCTGCACGAGCAATCCGCCCAGCGGCGGCCCGGCGGCGGCGGCGATGCCGCCTGTCGCCGCCCACGCGCCGATCGCCACGTGGCGCTCGTGCGGGCCGAACTCGGGCAGCATCAGGCCGAGCGACGTCGGCAGCATCAGCGCTCCGCCGGCCGCCTGCACGACGCGCGCGCCGATCAGGAAGCCCACCGACGGGGCCAGAGCACAAGCTGCGCTGGCGATCACGAAGACACCGAGGCCGAGCAGGAAGGCGCGCTTTCGCCCGAACGCGTCGGCCCAGCGCCCGGCCGGGACGAGCAGCGCGGCGAACACGATCGCGTACGCGCTGAGGATCCAAGACAGCGAGCCGAGCGACGCGCCGCCGAAGTGCTTGGCGATCGACGGGAAGGCGATGTTGACGATGAACAGGTCGAGGCTCGACATGAACACGCCCGTACACACGATCAGCGAAACGATCCATTTGCGTTGCATGATGAAACGGACCCTAGCAGAAGAGTTGCATGATGCAACCTACCCCGCTATGCTGAGCCCATGCTCGGCAACGACTACAGCTCGCAGACGTGCAGCATCGCGGGCGCACTGGAGATCGTCGGCGAGCGCTGGTCGCTGCTGATCGTGCGCAACGTGTTCCTCGGCCTGCGCCGCTTCGACCAGATCCAAGAGAACCTCGGCATCGCGCGCAACGTGCTGCAGACGCGCCTGGAGCGCCTCACCGAGCAAGGCGTGCTCGAGCGCCGTCGCTACCAGGAGCGCCCCCCTCGCTACGAATACCTGCTGACCGAGAAGGGCCTGGACCTGTGGCCGACGGTCGTCGCGCTGATGCAGTGGGGCGACCGCCACGCCACTCCCCCGGGCGGCCCGGCCGTCGTGCTCGAACACCGCGGCTGTGGCGGCGCCGTCGACGAGCACCGCGTGTGTGAGAAGTGCGGCAAGGCGCTCACCGTGCGCGAGTCGCGCGCGCTGCCCGGGCCGGGTGCGTCGCCCGATCACCCGCTCGTGCGCCGTGGCGTGCACCCCGTCGCCGCTTAGCGACGCACAGAATCGTCAGGGCTCGATGGCTAGCTGCGGCCCGCGGCCCGCGGCCGTCCGCTAGGAAGCGGCCCGCTGCACATCGGCTTCGGGCAGTTCCGCGCGCGGGCGCTCGCGCCGGCGCCGGACGAGCTGCTCGGCAGCCCACACGACGACGCCGGCGGCCGCGAGCGCCGCGCCGAGCAGCGAAACGGCGCTCCAGCCGCCGCTGTCGTAGATCGCCGAGGCGAGCGCAGAGAACACGGCAGCCGAGGCGAACACGGTCGTCATGTACGCCGTCGTCAGGCGGCTGCGTGCGGCCGGATCGAGCGCGTAGATGACGCTCTGACTGGTGATCTGCGCGCCCTGCACGCCGAGGTCGAGCACGGCGATGCCGACGATCAGCGCGGCCAGCGACGAGCTGCCCGCGGCGATCGCCGCCCATGAGACGAGCATCAGCGCGAAGAACAAGCCCGTGGACATGTGATGGCGCCCGTGGTCGGCCATCCGCCCGGCGACCTGCGCGGCGAGCGCGCCGCCGAGACCGACGAGCCCGAACAGCCCGATGGTCGCCTCGGAGTAGTGGTAGGGCTTGCCGGCGAGCAGGAAGGCGATCGTCGTCCAAAGCACGCTGAACTGGCCCATCTGCAGCGCGCCGTAGACCATGCGTACGCGCAGCGTCGGCTGCTCGGCGACGAGCCAGACGACCGAGCGGAGCAGCGCCGGGTAGGAGAGGTCCGTGGTCGGGCGCACTTCCGGCAGGCTCGCGCGCAGCACGATCGTCAGCAGCACCATCAACCCCGCCGACACGCCGAACACCAGCCGCCAGCCGCCCAGCTCGGCGAGCAGGCCGCTGGCCGTGCGCGCGATCAGGATGCCGATCAGCAGGCCGCTCATCACCTTGCCGACGACGCGCCCGCGTTCGGACTCGCCGGCGAGCGTGCTGGCCAGCGGCACGAGGATCTGCGCGACGACCGACGTCACGCCGACGACGAGCAGCGCTGCCGCGAGCAGGTCGAACGACGGTGCTGCGGCTGTCGCCGCGAGGGCCAGAGCGGTGATGACGAGCACGCCGACGATCAGGCGGCGGCGCTCGAGCAGGTCGCCGAGCGGGACGAGCAGCACGAGGCCGACCGCGTAGCCGACCTGCGACGCGGTCACGAGCAGCCCGGCCGTGCCGTCGGAGGTGCCGAAGTCGTGCGCGATCGTGTTCAGCAGCGGCTGCGCGTAGTACAGGTTGGCGACCGCCGCCCCGCAGGCCACCGCCATCAGCAGCACCAGCCGCGAGGAAAGCGGGCGCTGGGTCGTCTCGGCGGTCACCGCATCGAGGTTAGAACGCACGCCGCCGAGGCCCGCCTGGGCGCTCGCTCCCGGCCGCCGGCAGTCAGTGTTGGCCGGCGAGGCGCGTGACGAGCTGCGCGCCCTCGCGCGCCATGCGCGAGCGGGGCACGACGAGGTCGAAGCCCGACACGCGTGCGCGCTCGCCGACCGCCGTGTCGACGTGCGAGAAGAAGGCCAGCGTGCGCACGCGCCCGAGCAGCTCGTCTGCCGCCAGCGCCTGCACGATCGCCGTGCCGTCGAAGCTCGCGTCGGTCAGGTCGACGACGAGCACCTCGGCCGGCGCCTGGCCGTCGGCGAGCCGCTCACGTGCGCGCGTCTCGTCGCCGATCAGCTGCACGTCGTGCCCGGCGGCGGTGAGGTCTCCCTGCACGCGCGATCCGAACAGCAGATCCGGGACGAGCGCGAGAACGCGCGCCACGGCTATTGCGCCCGCAGGCGGCGAAACTCCTCGCGCGCGGACTCCGGGCGTCCCCAGCCGTGCGTGATCTCGGCGCGCCCGCTGCGCGTCTGTCGCACGACCATCTCGGCGTCGATGCCCGCGTCGTCGAGCAGCACCATCGTGCCGTGCACGGTCGGCGCCGAGGCGGCGTGGCCGAAGCGGTGGGCGACGAGCAGACGCCAGTGCCAGTCGTGCTTGGAGTACGGACGCGCGTTGCACGTCGTCAGATACAGCGACGCTTCCACGTAGCGCGACTCGTCGGCCAAGCGCATGTCCAGCTCGAGGTCTGTCCAGTCGTCGGGCAGCGAGTCGACGATCTGCTGGAAGGTGTCGGCGAGGCCCATCGAGAGCAAGCCTAGCGCGGCTATGCTCGGAGAATGGCCGCGACGGAGACAGACCTGACCGGCGCCGAGCAGAGCGCGCTGAGGGGCGGCTGCGCGCTGCTCGACCGCTCCGAGCGCGGCAAGCTCGCGCTCACGGGCGACGGCGCCGTGGAGTTCCTCAACGGCCAGGTGACCAACGAGCTGGCCGGCCTGCGCCCCGGCGAGGGCCGCTACGCAGCCTTCCTCACGCCGAAGGGCAAGATGCTCGGCGACCTGCGCATCCTCGCGGTCGGCGAGGGCACCACCGCGGCCGGCGACGCCCCGGCCCCGCCCGCTGAATTGCTACTCGACACCGAGCGCTCGTCGCTGCAGGCGCTGTTCGACATGATCCGCCGCTACAAGGTCGGTTACCGGGTCGAGCTGCACAAGCGCACGGTGGAGCGCGGAATGCTCTCGCTGATCGGGCCGGGCGCAATCGCAACGCCCGGCGCGGGCGTGCTGGGCGACGCGGCCGAGCACTCCAGCGCGACCGTCGAGATCGACGGCATCGAGACGCTTGCCGTGCGTACCGATGTGGGCGTCGACTTGATCTGCGACGCCGCCGACAGCGAGCGTCTGACGGCTGCGCTGAGCGACCGCGGCGCGGTCACGGTTTCCGAGCCTGCCGCCGAGATCCTGCGCGTGGAGTCCGGGCGCCCGCGCTTCGGCCTCGACATGGACGACACGACGATCCCGCAGGAGGCCGCGCTGAACGAGCGCGCGGTGAGCTTCACGAAGGGTTGTTATGTCGGGCAGGAGACCGTCGCGCGGCTGTTCTACAAGGGCAAGCCCAACCGGCACCTGCGCGGCCTGCGGCTGTCGGCACCGGCCGCCACGGGCGACGAGCTGCGCCTCGGCGAGCGCGTCGTCGGGCACGTCGGAAGCTCGGTCGTGTCGCCTGCGCTCGGGCCGATCGCGCTGGCGCTCGTGCGGCGCGAGGCCGAGCTGGGTGCGACGGTCGACGTCGGCGAGCACGGCGCGACGGCAGTCGTCGTCGAGTTGCCCTTCACCGGGGTCTAACGCGCCCGGAAGCAGCTGACGGCAGATGGCATTGCATCAAGCCACTGGTTACGTGGCTCGTGTCTAGCAGGGCCGCAAAGCCATTTGACCGGCTAGGGCATGGGTGGAAAAAGATCGGCGCGATCACCTTCCACACCGGGGGCGACGCGAGGTAGGAAGGACAGCATCACCTCGCGTCGCGCCCGGATGCCCTTCGAGGTCCGTTCGATCAGATCAAGTCTCTCTAGTGCGTTGAGATCACGCGTCACGGTCTTGCTCTTCTTGTTCGCATAAGCCTCCGCCAACTCTGGCGTCAACGTTGAGAGCTTTGCTCTGAGCACGAAATCACTTGGAGGCAAAGCGAGCACTAGGTCACGTTGGCGGCGTGCCGTTAGCGTCCGGTCCGGGAACATCGAATGGACATAATTGACCCAAGTTGCCTGAACGATCAGCTCGTGGACATCGTTTAGCTGCTGCTGCAACTCCCCAACGAAACCCTCCGCTGCATAGCCGAAGAATGGGATCAGATCGCCACCCGACTTTGAGGCGTGGTCGAGCTGCCGGTAGTAATTTGAGCGTGTCGCGTTGTAGTGGTTGGAAAGCAAGTGCGCGCCGATGGAGGGGATCCCGGCTGTCGCGAGAATGCCGAACTCCACAAGCCGTGCCGTACGACCATTGCCGTCTCCGAATGGATGGATCCACGCGATGTAAACGTGGGCGATTGCGGCCTTGAGGAAGCCGTACAAGAAGTCCCCTGCCGGATCGTCGCCGTCCCGGTTGAAATCCTCGCCATTAAGCCAATCGCACATGGATTGGACAAGAAACTCGCAATCTTCGGCCGGAGCACCTTTGTACACCGTTCCGACAGCGATGCCTTTCGTCCGGAACTCGCCAGGCACGACGTGATCCTCCACCTCTAGGTCGGTGAGAACCTCCTCGTTGAGCGCCCGCAACTTCTCTGGCGTGATCTCGAACGGGATGCCGTTATGGATTTCGGTTTCGATCTTGGCGATCGCATTGATGACGTTTTCCAGCTCTTGCTGCAAATACTCCTGGCTCTGAGGTAGCTCCAGCGTGCCCTCGACGGCGGCATACGCTTGCTCCTCGCTCAGGCTGTTGCCCTCGATCGCGGCGCTTGCGAGCGCACCCTTGGCTAGATAGACCCGTTCCATCTTGCGAGCTAGTCCGGGCGGGAGAGGCGTCCTTGAGAGGTGGCGACACTTGGAGTGAGCTTCGCCAATGTGATTCCAGAACGTCCATGGGGCCTTGCTTAGGTCGAGCCGGAAGGTAATCCATGGATGGGTCTCGAGATACTCCCTCCTTACGTCCTCTGAAATGTCCATTAAGAGCTGCCTAAAAGTCCTTTATTTCCGGGAGGAAATAGATTGTAGCATCTTTTTTGACTTTTTAAATGTCCGTTGGCTCGGCCGCGAGTATGGCCCTGCCTTTGTCCGCGCACACGGGCGACGGTCTGTGACCCACGTCACAGATGCAATGATTGCGCTGCAGATATCCTTGCAGTCATGCAAGCAAATGCCGTAGCCACCTCGACCGACCGCGAGGCCCTCTCGCGCGATATGGCGGCGCTGGCGAACTTCCTCATGCGCACGGCGAACATGGGCACGTTCAACGCGATCGCCGAACTTGACCTGTCGTTCACGCAGATCAAGGCGCTGTGCGCGCTCGACGCGGACGGCGAGGAGCGCTCGGTGAAGGCGCTCGCCGACTCGCTCGGCGTTTCGCTGGCGACGATGAGCCGCGCCGTCGACGGCCTGTTCGAGCGCGGGTTCGTCGGGCGCGAGGAGGATGCCGCGGACCGCCGCATGAAGCGCGTCGGGCTGACCGACGCCGGGCGCGCCGTGCCGCAGACGCTCAACGACGCGCGGCTGTCCGCGCTGCAGGAGCTGATGAGCTCGCTCGTCGACGAGGAGGCGGACGCCTTGGCGCATGCACTCGGCCTGATCCTCGAGCGTCGCGACGACATCGCCGCCTACCGACCCATCAATAAATAGATAGAAGGATTTTTATGACCGAGCGAATTCGAGCACTGCAGATGCACGACGGGAACCGCCGCTGGTGGGCACTTGGGGCGATGTGCTTCGCGCTGTTCATGATCATGCTCGACAACACCGTCGTGAACGTCGCGCTGCCGTCGATCCAGCGCAGCCTCGACGCCTCGACGTCGTCGCTGGAGTGGACCGTCAACGCGTACACGCTGTCCTTCGCCGTGCTGCTCGTCACCGGCGGGCGTCTCGGCGACCTGTTCGGGCGTCGCAAAATCTTCCTCGCCGGCGTCGTCATCTTCGCTTCCGCCAGCGCCGCCATCGGCTTCTCCCCCAGTGACACTTGGCTCGTCGCCTGGCGCGCCGTGCAGGGCGTCGGCTCGGCGCTGATGATGCCGGCAACGCTGTCGATCATCACCAACGCCTTCCCGCCCGAGGAGCGCGGCAAGGCGATCGGCACGTGGGCGGGCGTCTCCGCCATGGCGCTCGCCATCGGCCCCGTCGTCGGCGGCTTCCTCGTCGAGAGCGTGAGCTGGCAGTCGATCTTCTTCCTCAACGTCCCCGTCGCCGTCGGCGCCGTCGTCATCGCGCTGTTCGCCGTGCGCGAGTCGCGCGACGAAACCGTCGAGCGTTCCGTCGACGTGCCCGGCGTGCTCACGCTGACGACCGGCCTCGCCGCGCTCGTGCTCGCACTCGTCGAGGGCAACGAATGGGGCTGGGGCTCGCCGCGCGAGCTCGCGATGTTCGCGATCGCCGCCGTCGGCTTGACCGCCTTTGCGATCGTCGAGCGCACCCGCGCCGTGCCGATGGTCGACTTCAGCTTCTTCCGCTCGCGCACGTTCCTCGGCGCGAACATCGTCGCCTTCATCGTCAGCTTCGCGATGCTCGCGATGTTCTTCTTCCTCGCGCTGTACATGCAGAACATCCGCGGCTACTCGCCTTTGGAAGCCGGCGTCCGCTTCCTGCCATCGACGGTGATGATCATCATCATTGCGCCGCTCGCCGGGCGCCTCGCCGACCGCGTCGGCTCGCGCCCGCTGATCACCTTTGGCCTGCTGTGCGTCTCCGGCGCGCTGTTCTGGCAGTCGCACCTGACCGTCTCCAGCGGCTACGGCGCGCTGCTGCCCGGCTTTATGCTGATGGGCGTCGGCATGGGCTTCGTCATGTCGCCCATGAGCCTCGCCGCCATGAACGCCGTCGACCGCGCCAAGGCCGGCGTCGCCTCCGGCATCCTCTCCATGAACCGCATGGTCGGCGGCACCTTCGGCGTCGCCATCCTCGGCGCGCTCGTCGCCACGCTCGGCCGTTCGAAGATCGACGACCTGCTCCCCGCGCTGCCCGACTCCGCGCGCTCGCGCCTCGCCGGCAGCCTCGGCTCCGGCGGCGTGCAGCACGGCGTCCCCGCGCGCGTCGTCGACGCGGCCCAGCAGGCGTTCGTCTACGCGCTGCACTACGGGTTGCTGCTCGGCTCGGGCGTCGCGCTGCTCGGCGCGATCGCCGCGTTCGTGCTGATCCGCAAGCGCTCCGACGAGCAGGCCGACGCAGCGGCCATCGCCGGAGCCGGCGCCGGCCCAGCCGCAAGCGCGGACGCAGAGCCCGCCGGCTCAGCGCCACCGCAGAGCAACGGCACGCAGCGGACGCGCGAGCGCGAGACGATTCCCGCCTGAGCTGCCGCGCTCAGGCGCAGCTCAGCGGGCGATCGTGAAGCTCAGCGTGCCCGTGCGCGAGCGCTTGCCCGCTGCCGTGGCGGTCACGAGCAGCTTGTAGCTGCCCGGCCTGAGCTTCTTGCGCCTGGAGATGAGGCCCTGGAAGCGCACCTTGTTCGTGCCCGCGTGCGCCGCGAAGGAGAGCGTGCCCGGCACCACCGTGCGCGTGCAGCGGCGCTTGTGCCTGTTCTTGTGCGTCTGCGCCACGCAGCGCTTGCCGACCCTGCGTCCGCGAGCGGCCTGCGCGAAGGCGAACGTCACCTGCGCCGCACGGTCGAGCTTGAACGAGAACGTCGTGCCGACCGGGAGCTTCTTGCGACCCTTGGCACCGCTTGCGCTGAGCTTTGCGAGCTTCGTGCCCTCACGCCACGTCTTCGCCGACTGACCCAGGCCGGACAGCGTCGGAGCCAGTGGCGGCTGCAGGTGTGAAGAGAGGATCGCCGGCGGGCAGTCGGGCGCTGGATACGCATACTCCGCAGCGCCCATGTCGACGACCGCGGGCGGGCTCGCGCCACAGAGGATCGGGCCGACGATTCGCGAGGCGCCGAAAGCGTCCGTCGTCAGGCCGCTGGGGACCAGCGCATTCGATCCGGCGCCGAGCGTCGGGCTCGCGGCGGTCTCGTGAATGTCGCCGCCGCCGACGAGCCGCGGATCGGCACAGATGTTGCCGGCGCCGGTAAACGGCGAGGCGCCCGAGCAGACATCGCTGGAAGCGGCGGTGACGCCGGCGAGACCGTTGAAGCCGCCGAGCTCCGGCCCGGCGCTGTCGCCGAAGACGATCGTGTTGGCCAGCGACAGCACGTCGTGCGGGCCGCCGCTGATGCCGGCGACCGGACCGCTCGCGCCGGTGACGCTGTTGGCTGTAACCGTGGAGTCGCGCACCTCCAGCGTCGAGTATGCGTTCGGGCAGACGAAGCCGATGTAGATGCCCGCACCGTTGGCGCTCGGACCGCTCTGCAGCGTGTTGCCTGAGACGATCGCGTTCGTCAGCGTCGATACGACGTTGGGGATGGTGGGCGGCGGTTCGGTCGTCTCGGCGCACTCGGCCACCGACAGGCCCGCGCCCCAGCCGAAGACGCGTTCCGGTTTTGCGTTTTCTTTCGCGTTCGGTGGCTGCAATGTGTTGTTCGTGAAGCGGTCGCCGGTGCTCTGCAGCGCCACGTGTGTCGTCGACTCGCCCCCGCCCATCGCCGAGACCGCCGCGGGTTTGAAGCTCACGCCGTTGCCATCGAAGGTGTTGCCCTGCTGCACGGCGTTGGTCGATGCGGTGGTTATGCCCTGCAGCGAGAGCCCTCCTCCGAGATAGCCGCGCGGGTCGGTGTTCGCGCCGCCCGGGTCCGAGACGTTGTTGTGGCTGAACGTGTTGCCGTTCAGCGTGATCGCGATCCCGGCCGCCTCCGCGGTCACCAGGGCTCCGCCGCCCTCCGCGTTGGCCGAGTTTCCCGTGAAGCGTGAGCTCGACAGCACGATCGGTCCTCCGAGCGAGAACGCCGACAGAGCCCCTCCGCTGGAGCCGGCGCCTGTGGCCGCGTTGCCGCTGAACGTGTCGCCGCTGAGGTTCGCGCTCGTCGCGAACACCGTCAGCGCGCCGCCGGCCCCGGTCGTGCTGTTGGAGCTGAACGTCGAATCGCTCACCGTCACCACCGCGCTGGCAGTGTTGATCCGTGCCCCGCCACCTTCGCCGCCGGTGGCGACGTCGTTGACGAACGTGTCGTGCGCCAGCGTCACCGACGAGCCTTCCGGAGCGCCGTTGAGCGACAGCGCGCCGCCGCTGTTGGCGGCCGTGCTGTGCGCATTCTCGAAGATCACGCCTTCGATCGTCGGCGCGGCGCCGCTGCCTTCGAGCTGCACCGTGCTGCCACCGTCGAAGCCCGCGCCGGGCGTCCCCGCAAGCGTCATCTGCACCGCCGGGAGTTTGAACGGGAACCCGGTTTTGCAGAGTTCGTTCAGCGTGACCCTGTCGCCCGCTTTCGCCGCGCTCAGCGCGCTCTGCAGACCGCCGCAGCCGACCGTCGTTTCCGCCGCGAGCGCGGGCGGGGCGAGCAGCCCCAGCGCGAGCGCGAGCATCGCCACCACCAACACCCCCGGTTGCCTGGCCATGACGAGCAAGCTACAACACGCCGCGGGCGCCGATCGTCCGAACGTCCAGGCGCGCGCCCGGGGGTCGAGCGGGCCAGCCCCATGCGGCCCCGCCCGCTCCACGCCGGCCGGATAGGATGGCGGGCGCAAACTTGTTCCCTAACACGCGAGGTTCATCGGCCCGTGGCACTCGACCTGCAGCAAGTATCCGACGTCAGCACCGAGCCCGGCGAGCTGCCGAAGACGATGGCCGCCTGGGTGATCCGCGAGGACCGCCAAGGCGAACCGAAGGACGCCTTCCAGGTCGAGGAGATCGAGGTTCCCGAGCCCGGCGCCTTCGAGGTGATCGTGCGCGTGATGTCGGCGGGGGTCAACTACAACAACGTGTGGGCCGCGCTCGGCGAACCGGTCGGCGTGTGGCGTTACGGCGACCACCCCCAGTACGGACACCACATCGGCGGCTCCGACGCCTCCGGCGTGGTCTGGAAGGTCGGCGCCGGCGTGACCCGCTGGAAGCCCGGCGACGAGGTCGTCGTGCACTGCAACCAGGCCTCCTACGAGGACCCGGAGGTCCACGGCCTGGACCCGATGGCCGCGCCCTCGCAGAAGATCTGGGGCTATGAGACGACGTGGGGCTCCTTCGCCCAGTTCACCAAGGTCCAGGCCCAGCAGCTGCTGCCTAAGCCGCAGGCGCTCACCTGGGAGGAGGCCGCCTCCTACGGCCTCGTCTACTTCACCGCCTACCGCATGCTGATCACCCGCTGCAAGATCCAGGCCGGCGCCAAGGTGCTGATCTGGGGCGCCGCTGGCGGCCTGGGCGTGTTCGCCACGCAGCTCTGCGCCGCCGCCGGCGCGCACTGCGTCGGCGTCGTCTCCTCGGCCGAGAAGGGCGAGCTGGTCAAGCGCCTCGGCGCCGTCGACTACATCGACCGCGCCGAGTTCAAGGGCATGATGCGGACGGGGACCGAGACGCCCGAGGAGGACAAGGCGCGCTTCGGCGTGTCGCGCGAATTCTCAAAGCGCGTCAAGTCGATCCTCGGCGACGCCCCCGACATCGTCTTCGAGCACGTCGGCAAGGCGACGTTCCCGACGTCCGTGTTCACCGTCAAGCCGTTTGGCAAGGTCGTCATCTGCGCCGGCACGACGGGCTACAACCTCGACTTCGACGTGCGCTATCTGTGGATGAAGCAGAAGGAGATCCTCGGCTCGCACTTCGCCAACGCGTATGAGTGCATGAAGGCCAACGAGCTGATCGAGTCGGGGCAGATCCGCCCGGTGCTGTGGCGCACGCTCGGCTTCGACGGCGTCGCCGAAGCGCATCAGCTGATGCTCGAAAACAAGCACCTCGGCAAGATCTCCATCCTCGTCGGCGCCGACGCCGAGGGCCAGGGCAAGACGGCCGACGGTCCCGGCGCGATCCACGCCGAGGTGGGCGCCTGATGGCCGGAACGGTGATCGTGCCGTGGTACGCCACGGGCTTTCGCGCCGACGAGTTCGAGGGCGCGCTCGGCGAGATCGCCGCGCTCGCGCTGCGCTACGGCGCCACCTCCTATGACGTCTACCGCGCGCGCGACGATCGCTACAAGTTCCAGCAGCTCGCCGCCTTCGAGCACCACCTGCAGTGGGAGCGCTACTGGTACGGCCCGGAGATGGAGCGCTTTCGCGCCACGCACTCCAGCTGGTATCAGGTGCCGATCGTCTACGGCTGGTGGGATCGCACCGCCGGCGGCGCGATCCACACCGGCGCCGCGCCCGCCAACGGTCACGGCAACGGCCTCGCCGGCAACGGCAAAGTGCCCAACGGCGACCGCGGCGTCGTCGAGGGCGAGTCGGCCTAGCTCAGCCCTGCTCCAGCGGCGCCATCGTCAGCCCGGCGCCCTTCAATTGCTCCCAGTAGTGCTCGGCGGGCTCCTGCATGCCCGTGTAGACGATCGCCTGGCCGGAAGTGTGGATCACGTTGGCGATCTCATAGCCGCGGTCGAGGCTGATGCCCGGGATGAAGCGCGCGAGCGTGCGTGCGACGTGCTCGAAGGTGTTGTGGTTGTCGTTGCGCACGATCACCCTCCACGCGTCGCCCAGGCCGCTGCCCGGGCCTCCGACGCGCGGGAGCTCGATGGTCTCGGTCACGTGCAAAAGGATAAAGCGCGCGGCGCAACCGTACAATTGCCCGTATGAGCGGCGATCACTCACCGCGCCTGCCCGAGCCCGACCGGCCGTGGATGATGCGCACGTACGCCGGGCACTCGACGGCGAAGGCGTCCAACGAGCTGTACCGGCGCAACCTCGCGAAGGGTCAGACGGGCCTGTCGGTGGCCTTCGACCTGCCCACGCAGACGGGCTATGACCCCGACGACGAGCTCGCGCGCGGCGAGGTCGGCAAGGTCGGCGTGCCGGTCTCCCACCGCGGCGACATGGCTGCGCTGATGGACGGCATACCGCTGGATGAGATGAATACGTCGATGACGATCAACGCGACGGCGGCGTGGCTGCTGGCGCTGTACATCGTCGCCGCCGAGGATCAGGGCGTCTCCCAGGAGGCGCTGCAGGGCACGACGCAGAACGACATCATCAAGGAGTTCCTCGCGCGCGGGACCTACGCCTTCCCGCCGGCGGCGTCGATGCGCCTGATCGCCGACATGATCGCCTACACGGTCGAGCACGTGCCGAAGTGGAACCCCATCAACATCTGCTCCTATCACCTGCAGGAGGCCGGCGCGACGCCGGTGCAGGAGATCGCCTTCGCCATGAGCAACGCCCAAGCGGTGCTCGACGCCGCGCGCGAGCGCGTGGAAGCGGCGCACTCCGACGACGGCGCGCGCGGCAACGGCGTGCGCGGGGCCGACGCGCAGGAGCTGATGGAACAGGTCTTCGGGCGCATCTCCTTCTTCGTCAACGCGGGCGTTCGCTTCGTCGAGGAGCACGCCAAGCTGCGCGCGATGTCGGTGCTGTGGGAGGAGTTCGGGCGCGAGCGCTACGGCGTGCAGGACCCGCGCCGGCTGCGCTTTCGCTACGGCGTGCAGGTCAACTCGCTCGGGCTGACCGAGGCACAGCCGGAGAACAACGTGCAGCGCATCGTGCTCGAGGCGCTCGCGGTGACGCTCGGGCGCGACGCGCGCGCACGCGCGATCCAGCTGCCCGCGTGGAACGAGGCGCTCGGCCTGCCGCGCCCATGGGATCAGCAGTGGTCGCTGCGCATCCAGCAGGTGCTCGCCTACGAGACCGACATCCTCGAGTACCCGGACATCTTCGAGGGATCGATAGTGATGGATGGCTTGGTCGCGGAGTTGCTCGACGGGGCTCGCGCGGAGATGGCAGTGGTCGCCGAGCACGGCGGGGCGGTCGAGGCGGTCGCCTACATGAAGGGCGCGCTGGTGGACTCCCACCGCGAGCGCATCCGCCGCATCGAGGCCGGCGAGCAGGTCGTCGTCGGCCAGAACCGCTACAGCGAGTCCGAGGAGTCGCCGCTGACGGCCGACGCCGAGGGCGGCATCCTCGTCGTCGACCCGGCCGTCGAAGCCGAACAGATCGACGACCTGCGCCGCTGGCGCTCACAGCGCGACCAGGCCGCCGTCGACAAGGCGCTGGCCGAGCTGGCCGAGGCCGCCGCCGACGAGTCGGCCTCGCAGAACCTGATGGTCGCGACGATCGCCGCCGCGCGCGCAGGCGCGACGACCGGCGAGTGGGCGGGCGCGCTGCGAGACGTTTTCGGCAGCTACCGCGCGCCGACGGGCGTCGGCGAGGCGGCCGCCGCGCCGGCCGACGCCGACCTCTCCGAGCTGCGCGAACAGGTCATGCACCTGCAGGAGAAGCTCGGCCGGCGGCCGAAGATCCTCGTCGGCAAGCCCGGCCTGGACGGGCACTCCAACGGCGCCGAGCAGATCGCCGTGCGCGCACGCGACTCGGGCATGGACGTCGTCTATGAAGGCATTCGCCTGACGCCGGCTCAGATTGCCGCGTCGGCGTTGCAGGAGGGCGTGCACGTGATCGGCCTGTCGATTCTCTCCGGCTCGCACCGCGAGCTGATCCCGGCGGTGATCGACGCGCTGCGCGAGGCCGGCGTGCAGGCGCCGGTGGTCGTCGGCGGAATCATCCCCGAGCAGGACGTCGCCGCGCTGCGCGAGGCCGGCGTGGCCGCGGTGTACACGCCGAAGGACTTCGACATCACGCGCATCATGCGCGACATCGTGGAGCTCGTGGGCGCGGACGGCCCGGTGCCGGTGGCCGGCAACGGCGCGGCGGCCAACGGCTCGGCGTGAGCGGGGCGTCGCGGGCACACGACGGGGCCGCGCTCGGCACTCGCCTGCGCGAAGGCGACGTCAGCGCCGCGCCGGCGACGCTCAACCTGCTGGAGAGCACGACCGCCGAGGACCGCCGGGCAGCCGCCGCCCTGCTCGCGGAGGTCTCCCCCGCGGCGCTCGGCGGCGACGCGCCGGGGCACGTGGTCGGCATCACCGGACCGCCCGGCGCCGGCAAGTCGACGCTGCTCTCGGCGCTGCTGCGCGCCTGGCGCGCGCACGGGCGCAGCGTGGCGATGCTCGCCGTCGACCCGAGCTCGCGCCGCTCGGGCGGATCGCTGCTCGGCGACCGCGCGCGCATCGAGTTCGACCCGAAGGACCGCGAGGTGTTCATCCGCTCGACGTCGGCCGGCGAGCGCCTCGGCGGCCTGGCGTGGGCGACGCGTGCCGCCGCTCACGCGCTGGCGGCGGCGTTCGACATCGTCGTGATCGAGACGGTCGGCGTCGGCCAGGCCGAGACGGAGGTGGCCGACGTCGCCGACACCGTCGCCGTCGTCGTGCAGCCGGGCAGCGGCGACGTGCTGCAGTTCCTGAAGTCGGGGATCATGGAGATCCCCGATGTGCTCGTCGTGACCAAGGCCGACCTAGGACAGATAGCGATGCGCACCAGGCGCGACGTGAGCGCCGCGCTGCGCTCGCTCGGCTCGTCGTCGACGAGCGTCGTGGCGGTTTCCTCGCTGTCGCCGCCGCAGGGGATCGACGAGCTGGTCGCTGCGCTGGACGAGCACCGCGCAAGCGCCGACGTCGCCGGGCGGCGCCTGCGCGCGCGGCGCGCCAACGCGCTCGCCGACTATGCCCACGAGCACGGCGAGGCAGGGCTGCGCGCGCTCGGCGGGCGCCACGCGGCCGAGCAGCTGCTCGCAGCCCAGGACGCGACGCTGGACACGGCGGCGCTCGTCGCGGCGCTCGAACAGGGTGCCGAGAGCCGATGAGCGAGCCCCCCGCTTCCCCCGACCAGTCGCCCCGGCACGAGCGGACACCGGGCGAGCCCCCCGCGCGCAAGCGCGCGCACGTGGGCGGCGACCTCCTGCTGATCTTCGGCGCGTTCGTGCTCGCGAGCGCACTCGCCGGCGCGCTGGGTGCGGCGAACCTCGGCACGGCGCTGTCGTTCGGCCAGATCGGGCTGGCGCTGATGACCGTGTATGTGCTGCTGCGCCGCTGAGCGCCTGGCATATGCTGACGCGCATGGCCACCGGATGCTTCGTATCCACCGGGCGCTCGCTGTCGGATGCGATCGAGCGCGTGAAGCTCGCCGAGTCGCTGGGCTATGAGGCCGCATACGTCACGCACGTCGCGGGCCGCGAGTCGCTCACCGTGGTCACCGCCTACGCCCTGGCGACGAGCAGCATTCGCGTCGGCACGGGCGTCGTGCCGATCTACACGCGCACGCCCGCGACGATGGCGCAGACGGCGGCGACGATCGACGAATTGTCGGGCAGCCGGCTGAACCTCGGGCTCGGCGTGTCGCACCGCCCGGTCGTCGAGGGCTGGCACGGGCAGACGATCGACAGGCCGGTCGCGGAGATGCGCGAGTACGCCTCGATCGTGCGCGCGATCCTGTGCGGCGAGGACCCGCCGGAGGGCGAGAAGTGGCAGACGGGCTTTCGGCTGATGGGCATCGAGCCGCGCCCGCAGCTGCCGGTCTACGTCGCCGCGCTGTCCCCCGCGATGCTGCGCCTGGCCGGTGAGATCGCCGACGGCGTGCTGCTGTGGCTGTGCAGCCCGCAATACATCCGCGACGTGGTGATCCCCGAGGTGAGCGCCGGGCGCGAACGCGCCGGGCTGACGCTCGACGGCTTCGACGTGGTGCCCGCCGTGCCCTCTGCGCTGACCGAGGACCGCGACGCGGCCTTCGCGGCGATGCGCCGCGAACTGATCCCCTACTTCGGCCTGCCGTTCTACCGCGCGATGATCGAGCGCTCGGGCTTCGCCGCCGACATCGAGCGCTACGACGACGCGGCGGGCGACCTCGACGCGATGCAGGCCGCGATCTCCGAGGACTTCCTCACGCAGCTGACGGCCGTCGGCGACGAGCCGGCAGTCCACGCGGGCATCCGCCGCTACCGCGACGCCGGCGCCACCTCGCCGTGCGTCGGGCCGATCGCCAAGACCGACTTCGAGGCGACGCTGCAGGTTGGTATCGGCGCCTAGGCGCCGGTGCGAACGTAGGCTTCACGCCAATGCTCGTGCTGCTCGGATTCGCCGTGCTCGCCGGGGCGGGTACGGCGCTCTCGCCATGCGTGCTGCCCGTGCTGCCTGCGCTGCTGTCGGCAGGAGGCGTCGGCGGCCGGCGCCGCCCGCTGGGCATCGTGCTCGGCCTGTCGATCACCTTCACGGTGACGATCGTCGGCGTGGCGAAGGTCGTCGACGGCGTCGGGCTGGGCAGCGACCCGCTGCGCGACGTGGCAATCGTCGTGCTGCTGGTGTTCGGCGTCGCGCTGCTGGCGCCGAACATAGCCGACCGCATCGAGGCGCCGCTGTCGCGCCTGGCGCGCTTCGGCCCGCGCACGCGCGGCGACGGCTTCTGGTCGGGCATGCTCGTCGGAGGCGCGCTCGGCTTCGTCTACACGCCGTGTGCCAGCCCGATCCTCGCGGCGGTCATCTCGGTCAGCGCGGCGAGCGGCAAAACCGTCGTGATCGCGCTCGCCTACGCGCTCGGCTCGGCGCTCGTGCTGCTGGCGCTCACGCTCGGCGGGCGGCGGCTGTTCGACCGCGTGCGCAAGGCCGGGCGCGGCCCGCTGCTGCAACGGGCGCTGGGCGCGATCATGATCCTCACGGCCGTCGCGATCATCGCCAACCTCGACGTCAACTTCGACCAGTTCGTCGCCCAGCACATCCCCGACGTCAACCTCACCGCCGGCCTGGAGTGCTCGGAAACGGTCACCAGCCATCTGCACGAAATCAGCGGGCGCAAGGCCAAGTTCAAGATCGCCAACGGATCCTCGGCTTGCGGTGGCTCGGGCTCGCAGGTCACGGCGGCGCCCGCGGACGCCAGCCAGGCGACGCTGCTCGCCGCCGCGCACGGGCTCAAAGCGCTCGGCCCTGCGCCGGACTTCACCGAAACGCAGAACTGGTTCAACACGCCCGGCAGGCGGGCGCTGTCGCTGAGCGGCCTGCGCGGGCGCGTGGTGCTCGTCGACTTCTGGACGTACACGTGCATCAACTGCATCCGCACGCTGCCCTACCTGAAGGCGTGGGACGCCGGCTATCGCCGCGACGGCCTGACGATCGTCGGCGTGGAGACGCCGGAGTTCGCGTTCGAGCGCGACGCATCGAACGTGTCGAACGCGATCAAGCAGTTCGGGCTGCGCTATCCGGTGGTCCAGGACAACGACATGGGCACGTGGAACGCCTACGGCAACGAGTACTGGCCGGCCGACTACCTGATCGACGCCCGCGGGCAGGTCCGTTACGCGGCTTTCGGCGAGGGCGACTACGACAAGACCGAAACGGCGATCCGCGCGCTGCTGGCCGAAAAAGGCGCAAAGATCGGCGGTCACAGCCACCCCAGCGACGTGATCGTGCCCAGCCAGGAAGCTACGCCCGAGACGTATCTGGGGACCGAGCGCGCTCAGGGCTGGATCGATTCGCCGAAGACCGGCACGCACGACTACGGAGCGCCGCCGACCGGCAGCCTGTCGCTCAACGACTTCGCCTTCAGCGGCACCTGGAAGATCGCCGCCCAGCCGGCGACCGCGGTCAGCGGCGCGGGCATCGACGTCGACTTCCAGGCCAAGAACGTCTACCTCGTGCTCAGCTCGGCCGGCGGCGTCGCGCGGCCCGTGCAAGTGCTGCTCGACGGTCGCCCGGTCGCCGCGGCCGACGCCGGCGCCGACGTGCACGCGGGGAAGGTCACCGTCCGCGGGCAGCGGCTGTACACGCTCGTCTCGCTGCGCCGCGACGAGCGCCATCGCCTGGGCCTGCGCTTCGCCCCGGGCGTCACCGGCTATGCGTTCACGTTCGGCTGAGCGATGGTCAAGGCGTCCAAACGGACGTCGCGGGGCCGCGACGGTAAGTACGCTGAATGCCCAGCGCTCGGCGATCACCGAGCGGCGGCGAGAGGCCTTGCACATGACTGACGGCATCGAGCGGTTTCACGTGCCCGCGAGCAGGCACGTGGCGACGCGCGCGAGGCTGCTCGCGGCGAGCGCCCTGCTCGTGCTGGCGGGGCTCGGCTGCCTTGCGCCATCGCCGGCGGCTGCGGTGGTGACGCTCCCCGGTGCTCCCCTGAGCGTGTCGATCGGCCCGCTCGGGCAATGTCAGTCCAGCTACGCCGGCGCCGCCAACGACTTCTTCCCCGGCGACAGCGCGCTCGGGGACTGCGGCTTCTTTCTCGCCTTCCCCACCGCGGGAAACCCCGCGGGCCTGCGAGCCAAGGTGTTCGGCTTCGCGGGAACGAACGGGCCGGGCCTCGGCTCGACCGAATACACGCCGCTCTCGCCGGGCGTCGTGACGGGCACCGGCTCGGCCGCCGATCCGTACGAGCTGGTGACCACCTTCAAGGTCACCGATGCCGAATCGAAACTCGACTACGCGCTGATCACCGAGACGACCACGTATGCCAACGGCGACCCGCAGTTCACGTCGAGCTTCGACGTGGAGAACGTGACGGGCCAAGCCGTGACGGGCCTGAACCCCGATCCCGTCGCCGCGCCGCTGAAATTCCACGCGATCTACGCGGGCGACCTGCTGACTGACGGCAGCGACTACGGCACCGGGCTCTTCGTCGCGGGCCCACCGCGCTTCGTGGGCGGGCAGAACGCCGCCGACGGCGTGCTCGGCGGCTTTCAGGAGGCGCCGGCACCGTCGCCGCCTTGGACGAACTACCAGGCCGGCTGCTGGGACGCCGTCCCGGAAGCGGCCGGCAGGTGCGCTGCGACGAGCACCGCAGACCAGGGCATCTGGGCGACCGTTCGCGCCGCGGCCGGCGAGTCGCGCGTGTTCGACGACGACATCGACCCCAACCCGATCGACAACGCGGCGGGCGTGAGCTGGGACGACAACCTCTCCAGCGGCCTGGCGCCCGGTGCGCACGCCTTCTACGCGATCGTCAACCGCGCGGAGATCCCGAGCGCGCTGGCCGTCGCGCCGAGGACGCAGACCTACGCGGTCGGCCAGACCGCGACGGTGACGGTGACGGCCAAGAGCTCGGCCGGCGTCCCCTACGCCAACCGCCCGGTCGTCTACTCGATCGGCAGCGCCAACCCGAAATCGGGAAGCGTGCTGACCGACGCCTCCGGCGTGGCGACGATCCGCTACGTGGGCACCGCGGCCGGGCTGGACACGCTGCAGATGTTCCTCGACCTGGCGGGAACGGGGGCGCAGGCCCCGCGCGACCCGTCGGCGGCCGCACAGGTGAGCTGGCTGGCCGCGCTGCCGTCCTCGCCGTTCGCCAACAGCGGCTTTCGCGTGCAGAGCATCCGCGCGAGCTCCGGCGGCGCGATCAAGATCGTCTTCGTCCCGGTCCAGGACGGCACGGCGGCGCTCGAAGTGACGGTGCCCACGGCTGCGGTCTCGCGCGCCGCGGCGACCGCCGCCAAGCGCTGCAAGCGCAACCAAGTGAGGCTGAGGGGCCGCTGCCGGTCGCGCACGACGCCCGCCGGCAAGACCTCGCAACGCGGCCGCGCGGGCGTCGCGCTGACGCTCGCCGTCGCGCCCTCGGCGAAGGTGAGAAGGGCCCTGGCCGAGGGCCGGACGGTCCAGCTGACCGCGCGGCTAACCTACAAATCGAGGCTGGGCGGAAAGCCGACCGCAAGGACCTTCCACCTGAAGGTGAAAGGCAAGCGCAAGCACCACAGCCAGAGCATCACAGGCAGGTGACCGGGGTCAAGAACGCAGCCGCTCAGAGCGGCGGGGGGCCGGTGGTCACACCAACGAGTGTCGACCGGAGGTACGAGCAATGAAACGCATCAGGTATGGATTGGCGTCGGGTGTCGTGAGCGCGATCGTGCTCGCGATGGCGGCGGTTCCGACGGGAGCCGCGGCGCCGAGCGCGCAGACGAGCGCGAGCGCGTGCACGCCGGCGACGAACATCGAGGCGATCGTCGACGACTCGGGCTCGATGTCGATCACCGACCCGAGCACGCTGCGCGTGAAGGGCCTGAAGCTGTTGATCAACACGCTCAGCCCGAGCACGACGCTCGGCGCGCTGGAGTTCGGCGGCAACTTCTTCGAAGGCGAAGGCCCGCCCGCCGCCGACACGCTGTTCCCGCCCGAGGCCGTCGGCCCGAACGCGGCGACGATGGCTGCCGCCCTGGAAGCCAAAATCCTCGCCGACAACGGCGGCACCGACTACAACGCCGCGTTCGCGCAGTCCGACGCCGACAACCCCGGCGCGCAGGCGCGCATCTTCCTCACCGACGGCGGTCACGACGTCGGCACGTACAACAACGGACACCTGACGCACAAGGTGCCGACCTACGTGATCGGCTTCAGCTCGGGCGTGGCGGCCCCCGAAGACCAGGCGCGGCTGCAGGCGATCGCCAGTGAAACGGGCGGGCGCTTCTTCCCGCTGACCGACTCCAGCCAGTTGCAGTCGGTGATGAACACGATCGGCGCCGAGATCACCTGTCAGACGCCGCCGCAGAGCTTCACCGATGCGCTCAAACAGGGTGCGAGCAAGGCGCACGCCGTGACGGTCGGGGCGAGCACCAAATCGCTGCAGGTCGCGCTGACTTGGGCGAGCCCGCTCGACAAATTCACGATCTCGCAGCTGAAGCTCGTCAGGCACGGCAAAACGATCGCCAGGGCCGCGCGACACATCAAGAAACTCACGGTGAGCACGGTCACCAGCCCGACCTTCACCGTCCTGAAGATCTCAGGGCTGAGCAAGGGCAAGCTGACGTTCAAGGTCAAAGCGACCGCGATCGGCTCCGGAGCGCCGCAGGTCACGCTGACCACCCAGGTGGGCGCCACCAAATAGCCCGCGAACCGGTTCGACCGCCCGCCGACGACCGGCGGGCGGTCGCGCCTGCGCCTACAATGGCGCGCATGGAGAGCTCAACGCCAGAGACCGGTGCCCGTAGCTGGCTTCGCTGCTATCGCTGCTGGTCGCAGGACCTGGAGGTGCAAGTCCACTACGAGGGCATCCACAAGATCGACCCCGACACCGGCGAGCGCGCCGAAGTGATCGACGAGCTGCAGGAGGCGGTCGTGCAGTGCCTGGACTGCATGCACGATCAGCCGCACCTCGGCTTCAACAACAGCCGCGTGGAGCCGATCGAGGATCGCTGGGAACGGATGATCGCGGGAACGCCGTGGGTCGCCTCTTGCACGGTGGAGGTCGACGCCGACGAGGTCGAGAGCTGCTCGGGGCCGGAGGCCGGCGACGCGCTCTCATATGCCGCGTTCGGCGACCACGGCGTGCGCGAGTTCTTCACGCACGTGCGCTTTCACAAGCACGAGGACGACTCACGCATCATCGTCCACCTGCTCGTCGAGCTGTACGCACGCTCGCTGGAGGAGGCGACCGAGGTGCTCGAGTCCTCCGCCCGCGGCGCATTGACGATCACCTCGCTCGCCGAGGAGTCGCGCCCTCCCGCCGCAGCCGGCGAGACGCACGGCCACGAATAGGCCGGCCGGCCGCCGCACAAGCGCCGCGCACAGCCCGATCGCCCGTCCGCCGAGGAGTCGCGCGCTTGAGTCCGCTGCCTTTGCGGCCGATGATGTGGATGGTGGACACCGCACGCCACGACGGCCAACCGGAGCGCGTCCTGAAGGTACTCGTCGCCGACGATCACCCGCTGATCCTGCAGGGTCTGCGACGCTCCCTGGAAGCCTGCGACGACATCGACGTAATCGGCGAGGCGCGCTCGGGCGCCGAGGTGCTGCCGCTCGTCGAACGCCGGCGACCCGACGTGGTGCTGCTCGACCTGCGCATGCCCGGCATGGACGGCGTCGAATGCGTCAGGCAGATCAAGCAGTCCTCGCCCGAGGTCAAGGCGGTCGTGCTGTCGGCGTGCGACGACCGCCCGTCGATCGAATCCGCCGAAAAGGCCGGCGCGAGCGCGTATGTGCTCAAGAGCGTCAGCTCGGTCGACATCCCGGCGCTGCTGCGCCAGGTCGTCGCCGGCTACACCCTCTTTCAGGCTCCCAGCGAGGTCTCCGCCGACGCAAGTGCCGACGCCGAGGGCCCGGAGCTGACCGAGCGCGAGCTGACGATCCTCGCTTCGGTCGCCGCGGGCCTGACGACCAAGGCGATCAGCGCGGAGCTATGGGTGAGCGAGCACACGGTGAAGTTCCACCTCACGAACATCTACCGCAAGCTCGGCGTCACCAACCGCAGCGGCGCGGTTCGCTACGCCTACGAGCACGGCCTCGTCGCAGCCGCCGGCTGAGCCTACCCGCGCCGCGTCTCAGCCCGTGTTCACCAGCCGATCGGCGCGACGCCGTTTGGGCGTCGTAGCCGCCAGCGGCTCCCAGCGGGGAAGGTTCAGCGAGACGGTCGTCGGGCCGCCGGGGCGGCTGTCGACCACGCAGCGCCCGCCCAGCAGTCGCACGCGCTCGTGAATGCCGGCAAGCCCCATGCGCCCGCGCCGCGCAGCGCTGAGCAGCGCGTCCTCGACGTCGAAGCCACGTCCGTCGTCCACCACGCGCGCGGTCACGCCGTCTGCCGCAATCTCGATCTCCACCCGCACGTCGGTGACCCTCCCGCCGTGCTCGCGAGCGTTGTTCAGCGCCTCGCCGACGACGCTGAGCAGCGCGATGCGCTGCGAGGGCGAGACGGCCTCCTGGTCGCCGTCCAGGCGCAGCCGCGGCACGACGTCGCAGCGCGCGGCGAACGCGTCGGTCACGTCCGCGAGGGTCTGTGCGAGCGGCCGGTCGATCGCCACGCTCGCGTGCAGAGAGGTCGAGATGCGCCGCAGGCCGCCCTCCAAGGCGACCAGGCGCGCGTCGAGATCGTCCAGGCGCCCGCGCAGCAACGCCTGGCGCCCCCCCTCGCCGAGCACGCTGGCGAGCTGCTCGCGAAACAGCCGCAGGTCCTCGCCGAGCAGCAGCAGCTCCTGCAGCGGGCCGTCGTGCAGGTCGAAGCCGAGGCGCATCAGCCGGCGCTCGCCGCCTTCGACGAGCGCGCGCTCGTCGCTGGCGTTGCGCGCCATCAGCGCATCTCGCGCGAGCGCGTCTGAGAGCGCCCGCAGCACCGAACGCAGGCCGGCCTGCGCGGGGCCGCGCCGGCGTGGATCGCTGCGAGCGACCACCGCTCCGACGACCTGTCCGCGCTCGCGCACGGCCAGCGCGAACAGCTCGGCACGCGGCCCGGCGGGCGAGTCGTCGCCCAGCAGCAGCCGGCGCGCGAGCGCGCGGGCGGCGGCAGAGTCCGCGCCCGTTCCGGCGCAGTCGACGCAGTGCAGCGCGCCCGTTCGGTCGTTTCGCCAAAGCGACGCCCCGCCGGCCGGGGTCACGCCGACGAGCATGCCCAGCGCCGTGCGCACCGTCTCAGCGGGCGAGCGGACCGCGACACCCGTGCGCGAGAGCAGCTCGATCGCCAGCGCTTCGCGCGACATGCCCAATGCGGGATGCAGGCGCTCGACGAGCGCGTGGGCGCGGCGCGGCTTGCCGGCGAGCTCGACGGCGCGATCCTCGAACAGGCTGCCCGCGAAAGCGCGCAACGAGGCCCGATGCGCCTCCTGCTCGTCCGCGAAGGCTCCGAAGGCCTCGGTCGCGCGTTCGCGCGCATGGGCGCGCTCCTGCGGCGAGCAGGCGAGTTTCAGCTCGGCGAAGACCCGCTCGACGCGACCGAGCCCTTGCGCACAAGCCTTCTCTGCGCTCTTTTGCCTTTGCATAGCTGACATGCCTCGCGCGCCCCCCGCGGGGCGTAGGTCCCTATCGGCAATGCGCCCGGCAAGCTCAACCGAGCTCGCCCGCACCGGCGACGCCGAGGCGTCCGGCGGGCTGGGCGACGGGCGGCCGAGCACGCGCCCGGTCGGCCTCGACGATCGCCGCGAACAGCTCGTCGAAGCTGCTCCACTTGGCCAGCGCGAGCGGCCCTGCGAGGCCCGGCTCGACGGCGTCGGCCACGAGCACCACGCCGACGGGCGGCGCAACGGCGGCGCTCTGCGCCACGCCGGCTGCGACCTCGCGCAGCAGCCGCATCCCCTCGACCAGCGCCACGTCAACCCGCTGGCGGGCGATCGTCTCGGCGACACCCTCGGCCGTGGCGATCCCGTAAGAGGAGCATTCGCGGCGGGCCAGCAGCATCTCCACGACCGAGCGAAAGCGCCGGTCGGGCGACACGATCAACACGCTAAGCGGGCGCAGGCGGATCACATCTGCGTCCGCATCGCGTGTGCCCGGTGTGAAGCTTTCTCCTCCGTCTATCTCCATGGCGAACAGCATCCCGCCGCGCACGCGGCGCGCCAACTCCACCTTGGTCTAGGCGCGGCCGGGCGATTCGCGCCCGTGCCCGGCGCGGCTGGGCGACCCGGAAGAAGGTGCAGGTAGGACTAGCCGAACTTCCGGCGAGCGGGCGCCGAGAGCACTTCACCATGCCTGCCAGATGGAGCACTCGCTCCAACGAAAGGACAAACAAAACGCAAGGAGGAGTGCTCTGTGTTCCGCAAAGCAATGATCAAGAAGCGCACCGTCGCCGTCCTCGGTGCAGTGGCCGTTCTCGCCGTCGCCGGCATCGCCATCGCCTACTGGACGACGACCGGCTCGGGCAGTGGCTCAGGTGCAGTTGCGACCAGCAACGGGACGCTCGTGCTGCACGGCACGATCACCGGCGAACTCACGCCGGGCGCCAGCTCGCCGGTCTCCTACACCGCCGACAACGCAAACTCGTCCAGCGAGCAGGTCGGCTCCGTCAAAGCCGTCGTCACGATCGACGAAGAACACGCCAACAAAGGCTGCCTGGCATCGGACTTCACGATCGCCGACACGGCAGAGAACCAGGTCATCGCGGCGAAAGCCTCGGGCGTCGCACTCGCCCACGCCGGCTCCATCGCGATGGCGGACACCGCCGCAAACCAGGACGCCTGCAAGGGCGCCACGATCTCGCTCGCTCTGACGAGCTAGCGACAGGGGGCAGTGGAGGGGAAGCACGGACGCTTCCCCTCCACACACTCCACCGCGGCCCTACGGCCGCCACGAACTTCCTGAACATCACGAGGAGAGCGAGCAGTCACCGAAATGCGCCGCATCGGATTCAAGAGCTCTGAGAACCGCAAAGCCGACGCCGACTTGCCAGTCGGCGAGGGCCCCGGTTTCACCAGGCGCCTGCTGCTTCTGCTCGGCTCGCTGACCGCCGTCCTGGTCGCCGGGGTCTCGCTCACCGCAGCCGGCGCGTTCGCCCCGCCGGCCCCGCCTCGGCCGGCGTCCGCGCCGAGCCCTCCGGCTCCGACGATCACCGCTCGGCCCGCCGACCCGACCAACCAGACCTCGGCGCATTTCGCCTACGCCGACTCACAGAACGGCGTGAGCTACGAATGCCAGCTTGACGGCACGAGCTTCGGTTCCTGCCCGGCCACCGGCACCACCTACGCGGGGCGCCTCTACGAGGGCTCGCACACCTTCAAGGTCCGCGCGCTCTCGGGCGCCAAGACGAGCAGCGCCAGCTCGTTCAACTGGACCGTCGACACGGTCGCTCCCACGGCCTCCATCTCCTACCCCACCGACGGACTCGCACTCGGCAGCGGCGACTGGGGAGCCCGCTGCCCGGCGCATGCCTCGATCTGCGGCACCGCGAGGGACGCGCACGGCGTGAAGTCCGTCCAGCTCTCGATTCAGCGCAACGGGAGCGGCTGGTGGGGCGGCGGCGCATTCGACCAGCCGAGCGAGTCTTTCAGGACCGCGCTCACGTCGAGTGAAAGGGACTCGACGCGCTGGTCGTATGCGTTGCATCTGCCCGCCGACGGCGTGTACACGATCCACGTGCGCGCGACCGACGACGCGGGCAACACGACCTCGCCTGCGAGCCAGGCGAGCGCACGCTTCACGATCGACACGACGCCGCCGCCGGCGCCGGCGATCGCGTCCAAGCCCGACGCCACGACGACCGCGCGTTCGGCGACGTTCGCATTCGCCGACGCCGAGCACGGCGCGCGCTTTCTGTGCCGCCGCGACGGCGCTCGCTTCAACTGGTGCTCGAGCCCTGAGTCCTACTCCTCGCTGTCGCTGGGCTCGCACCGCTTCGAGGTCGAGGCGATCGACGCCGTCGGCAACACCAGCGCACCCACCGGCTACTCGTGGACGATCGCCAAGACGGTCGAAACGAGCGGCAAACCATTCACGGTCACGGGCAACGCCTCGGGCCCGCTCGCTCCGGGCGTCTCGCGAGCGCTTGCCGTCACCGTCGCCAACCCCAACAACGTCGCCATCGAGGTCACCGTGCTCACCGCCACCGTCGCGGTGGGCAGCAGCAAGGCAGGCTGTGACGGCCCGGCCAACCTCGCGCTGACGCAGTCGAACGTCTCGGCGACGAACACGCTGACGATTCCGGCCAACGGCCAGGTGGCACTGCCATCCGGCGCGATCGGCGCACCGACCGTGCTGATGCGCGATCTGCCGACCAACCAGGACGCGTGCAAGAACGCGTCGTTCACCTTCACCTACAGCGGGAGCGCGCACTCATGACCAAGACCGTGAACATGCGCGGCCGTCGCGGCCGCATCGTCGCCGTCCTGCTCGTGGCCGTGCTCGGCACGACCGCCGCCGCCTGGGCCTACTGGAGCCAGCCGAGCAAAGGCAGCGCCAGCGGGCACGTCGCCAGCCTCAACGCACCGACGATCTCCAGCGCCATAGGCGGTGGCGAATCTGCGACCGTCGGCTGGTCGGCCGTGAGCGCACCCGCGTCAGGAGCCGTCAAGTACTACGTCAGCCGAGACGGCGAAGCCGCAGGCGGAAACTGCCCGACGCCCTCATCGCCCTCGACGGCGACGAGCTGCACAGACGCCGGCGTTTCGCCGGGCAGCCACAGCTACACCGTCACGGCCGTGTGGAGGTCGTGGACCGCAACCAGCGCCGCCAAAGCCGCGACGGCGATCTCCAGCCCGACGGTCGCAGCCGCCAGCCCCGCCTCGCGCGGCCAGGGCTCCGGCGCCCAGACGGTCACGATCGCGGGGACGCACTTCGCCGGTGGAGCCGCGGCAACCTTCTCGGGCAGCGGTGTCACGGTCAACTCGACGACGCTCAAATCCTCGACCGAACTGACGGTCGCAATCACGATCGCGGCGAACGCGACCGTCGGCTCGCGCAACGTGACGGTCACGAACCCGGACGCGGGAGCGGGCACGGGCTCGGCGATCTTCTCGGTCACCGCAGCTCCCACCGTCTCGAGCACCAGCCCCAGCTCGCGCGGCCAGGGCGCGGTTGGGCAGACCGTCGCGATCAAAGGCTCGGGCTTCACGAGCGGCGCAACCGCCTCCTTCGGCGCCGGCGTCACGGTCAACTCCACGACGCTCAAATCCTCGACCGAACTGACTGCCAACATCACGATCGAAGCCGGCGCGAGCACGGGCGCGCGCACGGTCTCCGTGACCAACGCCGACGGCGGCACCGGCTCGGCCAGCGCCTTCACGATCACCGCCGCCCCCACCGTCACGAGCACCAGCCCCAGCTCGCGCGGCCAGGGCGCGGTCGCCCAGACCGTCGCGATCAAAGGAAGCGGCTTCACCAGCGGCGCGACCTCGTCCTTCGGCTCGGGCATCGCCGTCAACTCGACGACGTTCAAATCCTCGACCGAACTGACCGCCAACGTCACGATCGAAGCCGGCGCGAGCACGGGCGCGCGGACGGTCACGGTGACCAACGCCGACGGCGGCGCCGGCTCGGCCGGCGCGTTCACGGTCAACGCTCCGCCGAACGTCGAATCGACCAGCCCGAGCTCGCGTCCTCAAGGCGCAAGCAAACAGACGGTGTCGATCAAAGGCAGTGGCTTGGTCAACGGCGCGACATCGTCGTTCGGCTCGGGCATCACCGTCGAATCGACCACTTTCGTCAACTCGACCGAACTGTCGGCAAAAGTCTCCGTCGAAGCGGGTGCCAGCACAGGCGCACGCACGGTGACCGTGACCAACCCCGACGGCGGCGTGGACACGCTCGCGGGCGGGTTCACGGTCAACGCGCTGCCGAACGTCGAATCGGCGAGCCCGAACTCGGGCAACAGGAACGGCACCGAGACCGTCGTCATCAAAGGGAGCGGCTTCGCCGGCGGCGCAAGCTCCTCGTTCGGCTCGGGCGTGATCGTCGAATCGACCACCTTCGTCAGCTCGACCGAACTGAAGGCGAAAGTCTCGATCGAATCCTTCGCTAGCACCGGCAGCCGCACCGTTACGGTGACCAACCCCGACGGCGGCACCGACTCCCAGGCGAGCGCCTTCACGGTCAACTCCTCACCGACCGTGACGAACGAGAGTCCCGGGCTCTCGCGGGCAAGGAGCGAGCAGCCAGGCCATCGCGATCACCGGCTCGCACTTCGAGAGTGGCGCCGTGGCCTCGTTCTCCGGAAGCGGCATCGCCGTCAACTCGACGACGTTCGTCAGCACGACCGAAGTCACGGCCAACATCACCGTCGCGTCGAACGCGGCGACCGGCTCGCGCAACGTGACCGTCACCAACCCGGACACGACCAGCGCCACCGACTTCTCCGCCTTCACGATCACCGCCGCCCCCACCGTCACGAGCACCAGCCCCAGCTCGCGCGGCCAGGGCGCGGTCGCCCAGACCGTCGCGATCAAAGGAAGCGGCTTCACCAGCGGCGCTACCTCGTCCTTCGGCTCGGGCATCGCCGTCAACTCGACGACGTTCAAATCCTCGACCGAACTGACCGCCAACGTCACGATCGAAGCGGGTGCGAGCACGGGCGCGCGGACGGTCACGGTGACCAACGCCGACGGCGGCGTCGGCTCGGCCAGCGCGTTCACGGTCAACGCTCCGCCGAACGTCGAATCGACCAGCCCGAGCTCGCGTCCTCAAGGCGCAAGCAAACAGACGGTGTCGATCAAAGGCAGTGGCTTGGTCAACGGCGCGACATCGTCGTTCGGCTCGGGCATCACCGTCGAATCGACCACTTTCGTCAACTCGACCGAACTGTCGGCAAAAGTCTCCGTCGAAGCGGGTGCGAGCACAGGCGCACGCACGGTGACCGTGACCAACCCCGACGGCGGCGTGGACACGCTCGCGGGCGGGTTCACGGTCACGAGCGGGCCGGGCGTCGAATCGATCAGCCCGAGCTCCGGCCACAAAGGCGGCAGCCAGGCCGTGACGATCAAGGGATCGGGCTTCGCCGGCGGCGCGAGCGCCGCCTTCGGCTCGGGCATCACCGTCAACTCGACGACGTTCAAATCCTCGACCGAACTGACCGCCTACGTCACGATCGAAGCCGGCGCGAGCACGGGCGCGCGCAGCGTGACCGTGACGAACCCGGACTCCGGCTCAGGGTCGCTGGCGAGCGCGTTCACAGTCAACAGCGCGCCGAGCATCGAATCGCTGAGTCCCAGCTCGCGCGCTCAAGGGGCGACGGCCCAGACGATCCTCGTCAAAGGCGCGAACTTCGAAAGCGGCGCCGGACTCGCCGTCTCACTGTCCGGAACGGGCATCACGGTCAACTCGACGAGCTTCGTCAGCACGACCCAGGTGAGCGCGAACATCACAATCGCCGCGAACGCGACGACGGGAACGCGCACGCTGACGCTGACCAACCCCGACGGAACGATGGCCACTGCCACGTTCACCGTCAACGCGCCTCCGAGCGTCACGAGCACCAGCCCCAGCTCTCGCGGCCAGGGTGCGAGCAACCAGACCGTCGCGATCAAAGGAAGCGGCTTCGCCAGCGGCGCGACCTCGTCCTTCGGCTCTGGCGTCGCCGTCAACTCGACGACGTTCAAATCCTCGACCGAACTGACCGCCAACGTCACGATCGAAGCCGGCGCGAGCACGGGCGCGCGGACGGTCACGGTGACCAACGCCGACGGCGGCGTGGGCTCGCTCGCGAGCGCCTTCACAGTCAATGCCGCACCCAACGCGGAATCGGTCAGCCCGGGCTCGCGCGGACAGGGCGCAACCAGTCAGACGATCACGGTCAAAGGCTCTGGCTTCGTCAGCGGCACCGGCCTCGCGGTCTCCTTCTCAGGGTCCGGCATCACGGTCAACTCGACGACCTTCAAATCGTCGACCGAACTTACCGCGAACATCTCGGTCGAATCCGGCGCCGGCACCGGCGCGCGCACCGTGACCGTGACCAACCCCGACGGCGGCACGGACACGATCGCGAGCGGCTTCACAGTGAACGCCGCGCCGAGCATCAGCTCACCGACGTCGTCGTTCGGCAGCCGGGTCAAAATCACGCACAACACCTCCGGCGAATTCAAAGTGCTCGGGTCGGGGTTCGTGAGCGGCATGACCGTGTCGATCTCCGGCGGATTCGCCGTCAACTCGACGACCTTCGTCAACTCCGGCGAAGTGAAGGTGAAAGTCACGGCCGGCAACGGCAGCCAGGTCGGCAAATACAACCTCACCGTGACAAATCCGGATGGCGGATCGGACATCTCCGAAAACTCGATCGAAAACACCTAGGACCGACGATGCGCAAACACTCCAGCTCACGCCACCGCGCCCCGATAGCCGGCAGGGGTGTGCCCCGCCGCCCCGCCTGCCGCCCCGAACCGGTCGGCTCCTACATCTGCTGGGCGTGGGGCCGCTCGCGCAGCCGCTGGACGCCGCCCTCGCCGGTGCCCGCCGCGCGCTGCTTCGGCGCGCGTGCCCGCGCGCGTCACCAGCAGACCGGCTAGAGCCGGGTGAGCCGCAGCACGGGGACGTGGCGGATCCCCTCCGTGCGCTCTTCGTAGCTGGCGTAACCGGTGTAGACGTGCTTGGCCAGCTCATACAGGCGCGCGCGGTCCTCGCCCTCGACCTCGCGGGCACGGTAGCGGGCGCTGGCGCCCTTGGCCTCCAGCGTCACGTCGGGGTTGGCCTTGATGTTGTGGTACCAGGCGGGGTAGCGCGGGCGCCCGAAGCTTGACGCGATCAGCACGACGTCTCCGCCGTCTGTGAAGTACACGAGCGGCACGCTTCGCTCGACGCCCGTCTTCGCGCCGCGCACGCTGAGCAGCACGACCGGCAGCAGACCGGAGGACAGGCTGAAGCGCCCGCCGCTGCGGCGCATCAGCCACGGATCGATGCGCGCCGCGACCTCCGCGGACAGCCACGTGCCGGGCTTGGTGAGCGCCAAGCGCGTTACGACGCGAAGCAGGCCCTTGCGCGGGCGCCGCGGGTCGACCTCGGGGATCGCGAGCGCCGCCACGCCGCCTCTCAGACGCTTCCCGCCGCGCTAGGAGAGGCGCTGCTCGAGTGCGTCGAGCTGCTCGTTGAGCTCGCTGGGCAGGCGGTCGAACTGCGCGAGGTGGGCGCGGAACTGCGGCAACTGCGCCTTCCACTCCTGCGCGTCGACGCGCAGCAGCTCGGCCATGTGCTCGTCTGAGACGTCGACGCCGCTGACGTCGATGCCGTCGCCGCCGACCGGCGGGATCAGCCCAATCGGCGTCTCCGTCGCCGCGCCGTGACCGGCGCAGCGCGCGAACACCCAGGCCAGCACGCGCGAGTTCTCGCCGAAGCCCGGCCACAAGAAGCGGCCGTCCTCGTCCTTGCGAAACCAGTTGACGTAGAAGATCTTCGGCAGCTTGGCGCCCTCGCGGCGACCGATCTTCAGCCAGTGCCCGAAGTAGTCGGCCATGTTGTATCCCAAGAAAGGCAGCATCGCGAAGGGATCGAAGCGCAGCTCCCCGACCGTGCCTGCGGCCGCGGCCGTCTTCTCCGAGCTCATCACCGAGCCGAGGAACACGCCGTGCTCCCAATCCAGCGCTTCGGTCACCAGCGGCACGACCGTCGAGCGACGCCCACCGAACAGCATCGCGTCGATCGGCACGCCGTTGGGGTCCTCCCACTCCGGCGCGATCGCCGGGTCCTGCGAGGCCGGCACCGTGAAGCGCGCGTTGGGGTGCGCCGCCGGCGCGTCGGAGTCGGGCGTCCAGTCGTTGCCGTGCCAATCGATCAGGTGCGCCGGCACGTCCTTGGTCATGCCCTCCCACCAAATGTCGCCGCTGTCGGTCTTTGCGCAGTTGGTGAAGATCGAGTTGCTCTGCACCATGCGGATCGCGTTTGGGTTGGTCTGCTCGCCCGTGCCGGGTGCCACGCCGAAGAACCCGTACTCGGGGTTGATCGCATAGAGCTGGCCATCGTCACCGAACTTCATCCACGCGATGTCGTCGCCGATCGTCTCGACCTTCCAGCCCTCGAGCGTCGGGATCAGCATCGCCAGGTTGGTCTTGCCGCAAGCGCTTGGGAAGGCCCCGGCGATGTACTTGACCTCGCCCTCGGGCGAGGTCAGCTTGAGGATCAGCATGTGCTCGGCCATCCAGCCCTCGTCACGCGCCATAACCGAAGCGATGCGCAAGGCGAAGCACTTCTTGCCGAGCAGCGCGTTGCCGCCGTAGCCCGAGCCGAAGGACCAGATCTCACGCGTGTCGGGGTAGTGCACGATGTACTTGTTCTCCGCGTTGCACGGCCACGGCACGTCCTCGGCGCCGTCGGCGAGCGGCATGCCCACCGAGTGCACGCAGGGCACGAACTCGCCTTCGGAGCCCAGCGCGTCCAGCGCGCCCTGGCCCATGCGCGTCATGATGCGCATGCTCACGGCAACGTACGGCGAGTCGGTCAGCTGCACGCCAACGTGGCTCTTGTCCGAGCCCAGCGGGCCCATCGAGAAGGGCACCACGTACATCGTGCGCCCGCGCATCGCGCCCGCGAACAGCTCGTTGAGCGTCTCGCGCATCTCGGCCGGCTCGCGCCAGTTGTTGGTCGGGCCGGCCTCGTCCTCGGTGGAGGAGCAGATGAACGTGCGGTCCTCGACGCGCGCGACGTCCCCGGGGTCCGACAGCGCCAGATAGGAGTTCGGGCGCTTGGCGTCGGAGAGCTTCTCGAACGTGCCCGCGTCGACGAGCGCCTGGCACAGCCTGTCGTACTCCTCGGCCGAGCCGTCGCACCAGTAGATGTCGTCCGGTTCGGTGAGCGAAGCGACCTCTCCTACCCAGGAAAGCAGGCGCTCGTTGGTGGTGGGGGCGGAAGCGGTCGTGTTCATCGGGTCAAGCAGCTCCTCGATCGCGGTCATGATCGGCGCGCCGGAACCGATCCTCGATCGGTCGGCGCGATCCAAGGGCCCCTCTGGCCCCGGGAAACGTAAAAACGCCCAGCGGGCGTGACTTCTAAGGGTACCGTACGCCTAGCCGACGCAGCCGCCGCCCGCAGTCGGGACGCGTCTACTCGACGTTGCCCTCGGCCTCGCCGCTCGTGCCCGGGTTCTTGCGCGGGACCAGCACCAGCCGCTTGAACTCGGCGACCAGCACGCCGTCCTGGTTGAGCACGCGCGTGTGCACCTTCACGGTGCCGCGATCGGGCTTCGATTTGGACTCTTTCTTCTCCAGCACCTCGGACTCGCAGTACAGCGTGTCGCCGTGGAAGACCGGCGCGGGGTGCTGGAGCTCTTCGGTGGCCAGGTTGGCGATCGCCTTGCCGCTGACGTCAGAGACCGACATGCCCAGTGCCAGCGAATAGACGAGCGGGCCGACGACGACGTTGCGTCCCTGCTGGGATTTCGCCGCGTACACGTCGTTGAGGTGCAACGGGTGGTGGTTCATCGTGATCAGGCAGAACAAGTGGTCGTCTGACTCGGTCACGGTCTTCGCCGGCCAGTGCTTGTACACGGCGCCGACGTCGAACTCCTCCAGGTAGCGGCCGTAAGGATGGGCGCCGCTCGCCTCGCGCGCGGCCTGCTCGGTCTCGACGGTCTGCGTCTCGCTCATGGGGGCTCTGGCGTCTCCTCGGTTGGTCAGATGAAGGCAATGCGCGATCACGTATCGCCGCGCCGGGATGGTAGCCAACCGGGCGATGCCGATCGGAGCGCGCTGCCGAGGACGTGTTACTGCGCCAGCCCCACGGCCTTGAGCGCTTCGGCCGGCTGCAGATACTCCTCCACCCGCAGCAGCTTGCCCTCACCGACGGTGCAGACGAACGCGATTGGCACCTTCACGACAGCCCCGCTCCCGGCTCCCGTGCCGTGAACCGTCCCGACCGCCACGACCCGCGCGCCGGCGTCCACGAACCTGTCGATCTCGAGCTGCGCGCCGTTGAGCACGTCTTCCCAATCGCGCAGATACGCCACCACCGCCTCGCGGCCGCTGAGCGTCCTGGCTTCGGGATGCTCCTCGGCGATGGCCCACTCGATGCGAGGGTGCCACCAGCCGACGGCGTCGTCCAGGTCGGCTTGGAAGGCCATCCGCACGAGCTGCAGGTTCTCGGACATCGCGCTGGCAGTATCCCGCGCGCGCCTCGGCATGGGATGGGACTCTGGTGCGCACCGCCGAGCCGATAGCGTTCAAGACGCAGCGACCCGACACCCGCAGACCCAGGAGAGACGACTTGCGCAACCCCCGCGACTTCTTCAAGCCCCTCGCGATCGACGCGCCCGAGCCCGCGCGCGAGATCCCCTTCAAGCCGTCTCGGATGATCCACTTCATGGACTTCTCCAACCCGAAAATGGTCGCCAAGGCGCCGGACCTGGCGCCCAAGGTGGACATCCTGCTGGGCAACCTGGAGGATGCGGTGCCGCTGGAAAAGAAGGAGGCGGCGCGCGCCGGGCTGATCAAGGTGGGCAAGGAGATGGACCTCGGCGATACGGCGCTGTGGACGCGCGTCAACGAGCTCGCCTCGCCGTACGTGCTCGACGACCTCACGCAGCTGGTGACGGAGATCGGCAACAAGCTCGAGGTGATCATGATCCCGAAGGTCGAGGGGCCGTGGGACATCCACTACGCCGACCGCCTGCTCGCGCAGCTGGAGGCCAAGGCGGGCGTCCAGCGCCCGATCCTCATCCACTGCGTGCTGGAGACCGCGCAGGGCGTGGCCAACCTCGAGGAGATCGCAAGCGCCAGCCCGCGCATCCAGGGCATGAGCTTCGGCCCCGCCGACCTGGCGGCGTCACGGCGGATGAAGACGACGCGCGTCGGCGGCGGGCACCCCGGCTACCGCACGATCGCCGACCCGGACCCCGACAACCCGGACGCACCACGCGCCAGCTACCAGCAGGACCCGTGGCACTACTCGATCGCGCGCATGGTCGACGCCTGCACGTCGGTCGGCGCGCTGCCCTTCTACGGCCCCTACGGCGACATCTCCGACGAGGAGGGCTGCGAAACGCAGTTCCGCGCGTCGTTCCTGCTCGGCTGCGTCGGCGCGTGGTCGCTGCACCCCGGCCAGATCGCGATCGCCAAGCGCGTCTACTCGCCCGATCCGGACGAGGTCGCGTTCGCCAAGAAGGTCATCGAGGCGATCCCCGACGGGCGCGGCGTGCACATGATCGACGGCAAGATGCAAGACGACGCCACATGGAAGCAGTGCAAGGTGATGGTCAACCTCGCCGAAATGCTCGCCAAGAAGGATCCCGAGCTGGCCGAGGCTTACGGCTTCGCTGCGGCTCCCGCCGTCGCCTAGCGCGGGCATATAGGCTCCCGGGCCGCATGAGGTCAAGCAGATGAGGTTCTACGAGTTCGAGGCGCGCGAGATCGTCAAGCGCGCGGGCATCCCCGTGACCGACTACGGCTTCACGACCGACCCCGCCGAGGCGGCACAGATCGCGCAGCGGATCGGCGGCCCGACGGTGATCAAGTCGCAGGTGCTCTCGGGCGGGCGGATGAAGGCCGGCGGCGTGAAGTTCGCCGACACGCCGGCCGAAGCCGAGTCCTACACCAAGGACATCCTGAAGCTGGAGATCGGCGGCCACATGCCCCGCGGCGTGCTCGTCGACCCGAAGGCCGAGGTCGCGCAGGAGTACTACGCGGGCGTCGTCTGGGACGGCACCGCGAAGAAACCGCTGATGCTGTTCAGCGACATGGGCGGCATCGACATCGAGCAGGTCGCCGAGGAGCACCCCGACCACGTCGGTCGCGGCCATTTCTCGACACTCGAGCCCTTCTCCGACTTTCAGGCAAAGCAGGTCATCGCCGCGGCCGGCGTCACCGGCAAGGCGCTGCAGCGCGCAACGCCGGTGCTCGCCCGCCTGGCCCGGCTGTTCCTCGACAACGACATGACGCTCGCGGAGATCAACCCGCTGGCGGAGCTGAAGGACGGCTCGTTCGTCGCGCTGGACGCGCACATGGAGATGGAGGATGAGGGCATGCCGCGTCAGCGTGAGCTGATCGAGGCACTGGGCATCGGCGCGGACGAGGGCACCCGCGAGGGCCACACCCCGAGCTCGTTCGAAGAGGCGGTCAAGGCGATCGACGCGGCCGACCACCGGGGCGTGATCCAGGGCAAGGACACCGGCTTCAACGGCAACATCGGCCTGGTGATCGGTGCGGGTGGCGGCTCGCTGACGCTCACCGACGCCGTGCGCCAGCAGGGCGGCGATCCGGCCAACTACTCAGAGATCGGCGGCAATCCCTCCGTTGCCAAGGCTTGCGGACTGGCCAAGCAGGTTCTGCAGAAAGACGGCGTAGAGAAGATCGCCGTGATGATGTCGATCGTCTCCAACACGCGTGTCGACATCGTCGCGCGCGGCGTGATCAAGGCCTGCCTGGAGCTCGACAGGGACCCCGGCGAGACGATCGCGATCTTCCGCATCCCGGGTGCCTGGGAGGAGGAGGGCTTCAAGATCCTCGACAAATACGGGATCGAGTACTGCGACCGCTCCGTGTCGCTGTGGGAGGCCGCCGGGCGGGCCGTCGCGAAGATCCAAGGAGCCGCGGCCTAGCCATGTCCATCCTGATCGACCAGGACACGACCTTCATCATCCAGGGCATCACCGGGCGCGAGGCCGTCAACCTCACGCGCGAGTGCCTGGACTACGGCTCGAAGATCGTCGGCGGCGTGACTCCCGGCCGCAAGGGCCGCGAGGTCCACGGCGTTCCGGTCTTCGACACCGTCGAGCAGGTCGTCGAGCACAACGGCGGCGTGGCCCCCGACGGCTCGGTCGTCACCGTCCCGCCCGCGGGCACGCGAGACGCCGTGTTCGAGGCGCTGCACGCCGGCATCAAGACGATCGTGATCGTCACCGAGCGGATCCCGCGCCGCGATGTCGCGATGATGGTCGAGCTCGCCGACGCCAAGGGCGCACGGATCATCGGCCCCAACTGCCTTGGCCTGATCGTCCCGGGCGTGGCCAAGATGGGCGGCATCGGCGGCCCGGCGCGCAACGCAGCCGTGGCCTACCAGCCCGGCGCGGTCGGCGTGATGAGCCGCTCCGGCGGCATGACCACGGAGATCTCCTCCACGCTGACTGCCGCCGGGCTTGGCGTCTCCACGGCGGTCTCGATCGGCGGCGACGCGATCATCGGCTCCACCTACGCCGAGCTGATGCCCTACTTCGAGGCCGACGAGCAGACGCAGGCGATCGTCATCTACACCGAGCCCGGCGGGCGCATGGAGGCGCAGCTCGCGCGAGTGGGTCTCCGAGCACAACTCGCGCCTGCCGATCATCGCCTTCATGGCCGGCAAGTTCATGGACGACGAGGAGATGCAGGGCATGTCCTTCGGGCACGCGGGCACGATCGTCGAGGGCAAGGAGGACTCGGCGACGGAGAAGATCGCCCGGCTGGAGGCGGCCGGCATCCCCGTCGTGCAGCGCATCGACGAGATCCCCGACCTCGTCAAGGCGAAGATCGCCGAGAGGAGCGCGGCGTGAGGAAGGACGCCATCTTCATCGCCGTCGAAGTCGACGACGCCGCCGCGGCGGACGCCGAGCTGGCCAGGAAGCTGACCGAGGTCTGCCCGGTCGACATCTACGCCCAGCGCGACGACGGGACGCTCGAGATCGTCGAGAAGAACCTCGACGAGTGCGTGCTGTGCCGTCTGTGCCTCGACGCCTCGCCCGACGGCGCGGTGAAGGTCATCAAGCTCTACGACGGCGGCGCCGTCCTCTGAGCGCCGCGGCGCTCCGGTTCCCTTCTCGGGCCCGGTGCATTATCTTGCTGAGGAGAGCATGAACGAAAACTTCTCACTCGTCGTCATGTGCATCTTCCTGCTGCTGTCGCTGGCGTTCCTCGCGCAGCAGTTGACCTCCTACCACTGAGCGGCGACGCCGCGGCCCCCTGGAGCTCAGGCGCTCTTGCGCGCTTTGCGCGTGTGCTCGCGTTCCTGCTGGCGCTCGACGACGTTGACGATCAGCTTGAGGATCTGCTCGGGCCCGGTGGCCTTGGCCTGGCCATAGCTGTAGGCCTCGATCCAGTCGGGCACCTTGCCTTCGCGCGCCATCACGTTGAAGAACTCGCGGCGCATTTCCGTACGCACGCGCGCGTCGGCGGCGGGCCCCTTGGTGACCTTGATCTCGGGCATCTCCAGGCGGAAATGCTGCACGTCGCCGCGCCCGCGCAGCTCGACGCCGACGACGAGCTTCATCGGCGCGAGCGCCGGCACCTCCTCGAGGAACCTGCGCGTGGCTAGCTCGATCAGAGCCTTGGCATCCTCGGCCATCGATTCAGATCTTATGACGCTGCAGCAGCTTGCGCCCGATCACCATGCGCTGGATCTCCGACGTTCCCTCGCCGATCAGCAGCAGCGGCGCGTCGCGGTAGAGACGCTCGATCTCGTACTCCTTGGAGTAGCCGTAGCCGCCGTGGATGCGGAAGGACTCCTCCACGCAGAAGCGCCCGGCCTCGGAGGCGAACAGCTTGGCCATGCCCGCCTCCAGGTCCGAGCGGGCGCCGGCGTCCTTCAGGCGCGCGGCGCGCATCGTCATCAGCCGCGCCGCATCGACCTGCGTGCCCATGTCGGCGAGCTTGAACTGGATCGCCTGGTGCTCTGAGATCGGCTTGCCGAAGGTCTTGCGCTCCTGGGAATAGCGCAGCGCCAGCTCGAGCGCGCGCTGGGCGATGCCGACACCGCGTGCGGCGACGTTGACGCGCCCGACCTCCAGCGCGTCCATCATCTGCGGGAAGCCCTTGTTCAGCCCCGCGTCCTCGCCGCCGAGGATGTTCTCGGCCGGGCATTTGTAGCCGTCGAACACGAGCTCGGTGGACTCGACGCCCTTGTAGCCCATCTTGCGCAGCTGCGGCGGGACCGTCAGGCCGGCGTAGGCGCCAGTGTTCTCGCTCACGCCGCCTTCCTTCTCGGCGATGAAGCACGTCATCCCCTTGTAGGCCTTCTCGGCGTCCGGGTCGGTCTTGACGAGCACGAACACGAGGTCCGAGCGCAGCCCGTTGGTGACCCACATCTTCTGGCCGTTGATCTCGTAGTCGCCGTCGCCGGTCTTCTTGGCAGACGTTTTGATCGCCTGAACGTCGGAGCCGAGCTCGGGCTCGGACAGCGAGAAGGCCGCGCGGATCTCGCCGGTGGCCATCCGCGGCAGGTACTTCTCCTTCTGCTCCTCGCTGCCGAACTTGATCAGCAGGTAGGAGCCGATGAAGTGCGTGTTGATCACGCCGGAGATCGAGATCCAGCCGCGCGAGAGCTCCTCGACGATCATCGCGTAGGTCGTCAGGTCGAGCCCCATGCCGCCGTACTCCTCGGGGATCGTCACGCCGAACAGCCCGAGCTCCTTCATCTGCTCGACGATCGGCTCGGGGAACTCGTCCTCGTGGTCGTAGTGCTCGGCGTTGGGCAGGATCTGCTCGTCGGCGAACTGGCGCACCATCTCGGTGATCGCCTTCTGCTCGTCGGTCATCTCTGTGTACGGCGAGGCGGCTACGGCCATGCTGTTTAGCGCTCCAAGGTCGTTTTCGGACTGGTCGAGGGAGAATACCGCCATGAACTTCGCCAGCGACGTGCTCGACCGGCTGCCCGGTTCGTCGATCGCGCTGGTGGAGCTGGCGCACGACGGCGCACGGCGGGAGTGGAGCTTCGCCGAGATCGGCGATCGCAGCGCCCGCCTGGCGGGCACGTTGGGCCGCCTGGGGATCGGCCGCGGCGACGTGGTGATGACGCTGATCGGCAACCGCCCGGACTGGGTGATGACGATGGTCGCGTGCTTTCGCATCGGCGCCGTCGTGCTGCCTTGCACCGAGCAGTTGCGCGCCAAGGACCTGCGCCTGCGCCTGGACACGGTGCGCCCGTCGCTGATCGTCGCCGACGAGCGCAATCGCGCGGAGCTGGAGCAGGCCGCGCCGGAGTGCCGCGTCGTGCTCGTTCCCGACGAGAGCCTGTACGACGCCGAGCCCGCCGAGCCGGTGGCGCTCGCCGGCGAGGACCCGTGCCTGATCGCCTTCACCAGCGGCACGGCCGGCGAGCCCAAGGCGGTCGTGCACGCGCAGCGCTACCTCGACGGCCAGCGCCTGCAGGCGATGCACTGGCTGGGGCCGAGAGCGGGAGACCTGGTGTGGTGCACGGCGGCCAGCGGCTGGTCGAAGTCGGCGCGCAACGTGTTCATCGCGCCGTGGCTGTGCGGCGCGCGCGCGCTGCTGCACGACGCGCGCTTCGACCCCGCCGAGCGCCTGGAGCTGATCGCGCGCGAGCGGGTGAACGTGCTGTGCATGGCGCCGACCGAGTACCGCGTGCTCGCCAAGCGCACGACGCTGCACGCGCTCGACGAGCTGCGCGGGCTGGTCGCCGCCGGTGAGGCGCTCAACCCGGAGGTGCTGCGCGCCTGGAACGAGGCGACGGGCCTGGACATCCGCGACGGCTACGGGCAGACCGAGACCGGTCAGCTGACCGGCGCGCCGCTCGCGCTGGCGGTCCGCCCCGGGTCGATGGGCAAGGCGTTGCCGGGCATCGGGCTGCTGGTCAAAGCAGGCGAGCTGACGGCCAACCCGCGCACGGTGCCGACGTTCTTCCTCGGCTACCTCGGCGAGCACGTGCACCGCACAGAGGACGGCTCGTGGAGCATCGACGACCGCCAAGCCGGCGGTCCCTGGCGAACGGGCGACCTGGTCGCGCAGGACGAGGACGGCTGGCTGCACTTCGAGGCCCGCGACGACGACGTGATCATCTCGGCGGGCTACCGCATCGGCCCGTTCGAGGTGGAGTCGGCGCTGGTCGCCCACCCGGCGGTCGCCGAGGCGGCGGCGGTGGCCGCGCCCGACGAGGAGCGCGGGTCGGTCGTGCGCGCCGTGGTGGTGCTGCGCGACGACGCCTACGCGCCGTCGCCGGAGCTCGCGCGCGAACTGCAGGAGCACGTCAAGCGCGAGACCGCTCCGTACAAGTACCCGCGCATCGTCGAGTTCGCCGACGAGCTGCCGAAGACCGCCAGCGGCAAGGTCAAGCGAGCCGAGCTGCGGGCGCGCGACTAGCGAAGCCGGGCCGCGGGCGCAATTGCCCGCGGCCCGGTCGCTCATCGCTCAGGCCAGCTGGGTGACGGGCTCGGGGGCGGCGTACTCGCGGTCGAGCTCACGCTCGAGCTCCTCGACCTCCTGCTGAACCGTCCCGGCGGGCGGGCGCAGCACGAGGAACGCCGCGGCGATGCCGACTGCGACGCAGACCGCCGCGACGACGTACGCCAGGTGGTAGCCGCCGGTCAGCGCGGCCACCGCCGAGTTGCCCGAGGCGACGAGCGCTTTGGTGTGGTCGGTGGCGACCGTGCCCAGCGATGCCAGGCCGATCGCGCCGAACAGCTGCACCGATACGTTGATGATCCCCGAGGCCAGCCCCGCGTCGCGGGCGGGAGCGTCGGCCATGCCCATCGTCAGCAGCGGCAGGAACGACGCTCCGGCGCCGAGGCCGATCAGCAGGAAGGCGAAGAACAGGCCCGGGAAGTAGCCGGCGTGGATCCCCGCCGTGGACAGCAGCAGCAGCCCGGCGACGATCGAAGCGAGCCCCGCGGCGAGCGAGTTCAGCGCGCCGAAGCGCTCGGCGGCTTTGGCCGAGAGGCCCATCGACATGACGGCGATGGAAGCCGTCAGCGGCAGGAACGCCAGGCCGGTGTCGATCGCGCTGTAGCCGAGCACACGCTCGAGGTAGAGCGAGCCGAGGAAGAACGCCGAGAACATGCCGGTCACGAGCAGCCCGCGTACGAGGCTCGAGCCCATCAGCATCCGCAGGCGCAGCACGCGCAGCGGCATGATCGGGTTCTCCAGGCGCGACTCCAGCGCGAGGAACGCGCCGAGCAGCACCAGCGAGGTGGCGCCGACGCCGAGTGTGCGCGCCGACAGCAGGCCGTATTCGGTCGACTTGACGATCGCGAAGGCGCCGGCCATCGTCGCCAGGGTGATCAGCGCCGAGCCGAACCAGTCGACGCCGCCGCCGAGGCCGATGCCCTCGTTCTCGACGATCAGCGCGCGACCGAGCAAGAAGGCGATCAGGCCGATCGGCACGTTGACGAAGAAGATCCAGTGCCAGTCCAGCGACTGCGTGAGCACGCCACCCGCGAGCAGCCCGATCGAGCCGCCGCCGGCCGAGACGAACGCGTACATGCCCATCGCCTTGGCCTGCTCGGCGCGCTCGGGGAACTCGGTGACGATGATCGCCAGGATCACGCTCGAGGCGACCGCTCCGCCGACGCCCTGCAGCAGACGCGCGCCGATCAGCAGTGCCTGACTGTCGGCCAGGCCGCACAGCACCGAAGCGACCGTGAACATGACCAGGCCGGTCAGGAAGACCCGCTTGCGCCCGACGAGGTCGCCGAGGCGGCCGGCGAGCAGCAGGAAGCCGCCGAAGGTGATCAGGTAGCCGTTGAGTACCCACGTGAGGTTGCCCTGGGAGAAGTGCAGGTCGTTCTGGATCGACGGCAGCGCGACGTTCACGATCGTCGCGTCGAGCACCATCATCAGCTGCCCCAGGCAGAGGACGGCGAGCGCTATCCATCTGCGCCGCTCGCCCGACAGACGAGGCGGTTTGGCGGTGTTGCTCTGGATTGTGGGCTCTAGGACGGTCGTGCTCATGGGGCTCCCTTCGGATGGCGAAGGAACACCGTAGCAACGATCATCCCTGTTTCAAGGATTATCTACTAAATATTTATGATGGATGCTAAAGTGACAAACCATGCGAGATGATGTAAAATGCGCCGCGATGGGAGACGAGAGGGCGACTGTTCCCGGCTCGATGGTTCTGCTCACGCGGCTGGCCAAGCAGGTCTACCGCCGCAGTGACGAGGCTCTGCTGGGCATGCACCTGCGCCACCTGATGACGCTGAGCTACCTGCGCGACCACGTCGGCTGCCCCCAGCAGGAGCTCGCCGAGGTGCTGTCCATGGACGCCAACAACGTCGTGCTGCTGCTCAACGAGCTCGAGGATCTCGGCTACACCGCGCGCAAGCGCGACCCCGACGATCGCCGTCGCCACCGCGTCGAGGTGACGCCGCGCGGGAACAAGGCGCTGAGAAGCGCCGAGTGCGCGCAGGAAGCGATCGAGGACGACGTGCTCGCGGCACTCAGCGCCGAGGAGCGCGAGACGCTGTGGCGGCTGCTCAGCCGCGCGCTCGTGGCAGCCGAGCCCAGCGACCACGACGTCGCCCCCGGCGAGGCGGACGCGGTGTACGCGGCGGCCTCGCCTGCCTGACGGACCCGCGCAGCCGATAGAGATCGGCAAGCCTCGGCCGGCGGTCTCCTAGAGGGCGACGATCGCGTCTATCTCGACGAGAGCGCCCTTTGGCAGCGCGGCCACGCCAACCGCCGCCCGCGCGGGCGGCTCGGCGTCGAAGAACGTCGCGTAAGCATCGTTGATCTCGGCGAACGCGCCGAGGTCGGTCGTGTAGATCGTCAGCCGGATCGCCCGCTGCAACGTCGTGCCGGCGGCGGCGCATACCTCTTGCAGGTTCGCCAGGCATCGCGCGGCCTGCTCGGCGGGTGTGTCGCCGACGAGCTCGCCGCTCGCCGGGTCGAGCGGGATCTGGCCCGAGCAGAACAGCAGCTCGCCGCTGCGCACGGCATGGCTGTAGGGCCCGACGGCGGCGGGAGCGGTGGGTGCGTCGACGGTCTCGCGGTCGCTTGCCATCGCGCGCAGCGTATCGCCGAGGGATTCCGCGCGCATGCGGCGGGGTAGCTACGCACCAGTGCGCAAAGTCCCTGCAACCGCCGCTTCCCGACCACGGCTGCCGCTAAGGTTCCGCCGCATGTCACGGTCGATGCTTACCTCCACGCTCGCCGTGTCGCTGCTGCTCGGCGTGCTCGGCGCCGCCGGCGCATCGCCCGCCGAGGCGGCGCTGACGTTCACGCCTTGCGCGAACGTGCCGGGCTTCTCATGCGCGCCGCTGACGGTGCCACTGGACCGCAGCGGCAAAACGCCGGGCACGGTGGCGCTGACGGTCGAGCGCAAGGGCGCCAGCGCGGCGGGAGGCCAGAGCGCGGTGCTGGCGCTCGCCGGCGGCCCCGGCCAGGCCGCCGACCCGCTCGGCGAAGACCTCGCGCGAACGATCGCCCCGGCGCTCGCAACGCGCGACCTGCTGGTTTTCGACCAGCGCGGGACGGGGCATTCCTCGCCGCTGAACTGCCCGGTATTCAACAACATCGCCGCGCTGGAAAAGGCCACCGAAAGCACGCTCGGCCCACTGGTCGAACTGTGCGCGCTGCAGATCGGCCCGGCGCGCGGGTCCTTCACGACGCTGGAATCGGTGGAAGACATCGAGGCGATCCGCCATGCGGCCGGCTACAAGAAGCTCGTCCTGTACGGCACCTCATACGGCACGAAGGTCGCGCTGGAGTACGCCGAACGCTATCCCCAGCACGTCGAATCGATGGTGCTCGACTCGGTCGTGCCGACGACCGGGCCCGAACCGTTCGGCCTCGCGCGCTTCGCGGCGATCGGCTCGGCGCTGACCGAACTGTGCCTGAACCGCGCCTGCAACGGGATCACCGCCAACCCGGTGGGAGACCTCGCGCGGCTGCTGGACCGGCTGCGCAAGCGCCGCCTGTCGGGTTCGGCCTATGACGGCTCGGGCAAGCGCCACTCGGTGTCGCTGGGCGAGCTGGAAGTGCTCGACATCCTGCAGGCGGGCGATCTGAACCCGGCGCTGCGCGCGCTGTTCCCGGGGGCGGTGCACTCGGCGCTCAACGGCGACCCCGACCCGCTGCTGCGGCTGAACCTGATCGCCGAGGGCCTCGTGCCGAGCGTGCCGATCCGCCCGAGCCCGGAAGCCGAACGCGTCGCCGCCGAAGAAGAAAACAACGCGCTGTTCCTCGCGACATCGTGCGAGGAGACGTTGTTCCCGTGGCAGCGCAGCGCCACCGCGCCTGCGCGATCGGCCGAAGCGCTCGCTTCGCTGCGCTCGCTGCCGGTGAGCGACTTCTACCCGTTCGACGCGAGCACCGCGCTGGCCAACAGCCTGGTGCCGATCTGCTCATCCTGGCCCGACGCCTCCGCGGCGCCCGCCGCGCCGGGCGCGCTGCCCAACGTGCCCACGCTGATCCTGTCCGGCGGCCAGGACACGCGCACACCGACCTCCGGTGCGCGGGCGCTGGCGGCGCTGATCCCCGACGCGCAGGTGCTCGTCGTCCCCTACACCGGGCACTCGGTGCTCGGCAGCGACTTCAGCGGCTGTGCGCAGGCGGCCGTCGGTGCGTTCTTCGCCGGCGCGCCCGTGCAGCCGTGCACGGCTGCGAGCAACGTGTTCGCGCCGACCCCCGTGGCGCCACGCAAACTCGCCTACGTGCACGCCCCTTCGGGGCTGCGCGGCAAGCCGGGGCGCACGCTCACGGCGGTCCTCGACGCGATCGTCGACCTCGACCGCCAGGTCGTCGCCGCGACGCTGCAGGCCGAGTCCGAACTGCCCAACGGGTCGAGCTTCGGCGGGCTGCGCGGCGGCTTCGCACGATTGACCTCCTCGGCCGCCACGCTGCGCGGCTTCTCCTTCGTCAAAGGCGTAACGCTGACCGGGACGTTCCCCGTGCGAAACCACGAACTGCAGCCGGCGACGATCCGCATTTCGGGCGCCAGCGCGGCGCATGGCTCGGTCAGGCTGTCGGCGGACAAACGCGTCAGCGGCACGCTCGGCGGCAGGCGCTTCGACGTCAGCCTCTCCAAGGTCAGGCTGTCGCGCACCGGCGGCCCGGGCGAATGGCCGGCACGTCCGGTGCAGCTGCCGCTGCCGAAGCTCGTCGGCGAACGCCCGACGCCGCTTCGCTGACGCCGGGCAAGCGGTACTAGGCTGACGCGAGCATGGCCAACGCGCTCGCGTCCGAGACGTCCCCGTATCTGCGCCAGCACGCCGAGAACCCGGTCGACTGGCTGCCGTGGGACGAGCAGGCGCTGCAGCGCGCGGTCGCCGAGGACAAGCCGCTGCTCGTGTCGATCGGCTACTCGTCGTGTCACTGGTGCCACGTGATGGAGCGCGAGTCCTTCGAGGACGCGCGCACGGCGGCGCTGATGAACGAGTCGTTCGTTTGCGTGAAGGTCGACCGCGAGGAGCGCCCGGACGTCGACGCGCTGTACATGGAGGCCGTACAGGGCATGACCGGACACGGTGGCTGGCCGCTGAATGTCTTTCTCACCCCCGAGCAGCTTCCGTTCTACGGCGGCACGTACTTCCCGCCCGAGCCGCGCCACGGGATGCCCGCATGGACGCAGGTGCTGCAGGCGATCGCCGAGTCCTGGAGCGAGCGCAGCGAGGAGATCCGCGCGGGCGGCGAGCGCCTGCGCGGGCAGCTCTCCGGCGGCGCGCAGCTGACGCCATCCTCCGAGCCGATCGCCGAGCGAGCGCTCGATGCGGCCGTGCAGGCGCTGCGCGGCTCATACGACGCCGAGCAGGGCGGTTTCGGCGCTGCGCCGAAGTTCCCGCAGGCGTCGGTGCTCGAGTTCCTGCTGCTGCGCGGCGAGCGCGAGATGACGCGCACGACACTGCGCGCGATGGCCGGCGGCGGTATCCACGACCAGATCGGCGGCGGCTTCTCGCGCTACAGCGTCGACCGCTCGTGGACGGTCCCGCACTTCGAGAAGATGCTCTACGACAACGCGCTGCTGGCGCGCGCCTACCTGCACGGCTACAGGGCCTTCGGCGAGCGCCGCCTGCTGGACGTGTGCCTGGACACGCTCGGCTGGGCGCTGCGCGAGATGCGCGGCCCGGAGGGCGGCTTCTACTCCGCCCTCGACGCCGACTCCGAGGGCGTCGAGGGCCGCTACTACGTGTGGACGCTCGCCGAGCTGCGCGACGTGCTCGGCGACGACGCCAGCGCGGCGATCGACTGGCTCGGCGCGACCGAGCAGGGCAACTTCTCAGACCCCCATCGCCCCGCGCCCGGCCAGAACGTGCTGACCGACCGCGACCACGAGCGCGTCGTCGCCGAGCTGGACGAGCCCACCCGCGAGCGCATCCGCGCGCGCCTGCTCGCCGCGCGCGAACAGCGTGTGCGCCCGGGTCTCGACGACAAGCGCCTGACGGCATGGAACGCGCTGATGATCGGTGCGCTCGCCGACGCCGGCGCCACCCTGCGCGACGAGCCGGCCGAGGGCGTCGACCCGTCGCTTGCGCAGGCTCTGCTCGATGCGGCCACCGGCTGCGCGCAGTTCGTGCTCGACGACCTGCGCGACGAGCACGGGCGCCTGCTGCGCAGCTACAACGAAGGCCGCGCGAAGATCGGCGCCTACCTGGAGGACCACGCGTTCCTGCTGGAGGCGATGCTCGTCCTGTTCGAAACGACGTGCGACGAGCGCTGGTTCGACGAGGCGATCGCGCTCGCCGGCGAGCTGGTCGAGCGCTTCTCAGACGCCGAGCACGGTGGCTTCTTCTCCACGGCCTCCGACCAGCATGCGCTGATCGCGCGCCGCAAGGACCTCGAGGACTCGCCGATCCCCGCCGGCGCCTCCAGTGCGGCGGCGGGCCTGCTGCGCCTGGCCCAGCTCACCGGCGACGAGGACTACGAGCGCCACGCCGTCTCCGTGCTGCGCCTGCTGCACGAGATCGCGCCGCGCCATCCGGCCGCGTTCGGGCACCTGCTGCAGACGATGCACTGGTACCTCTCCCCCGCGCGGCCGCTCGCCTGCGCGGTCCCGGCCCGCTAGCTGCGCGCCCGCTGCCGCGGGCGGCTCACAGGATCGACAGGTAGCGGTCGCGCTCCCACTGCGTGACCTGCACGCGGTAGTCGTCCCACTCCTGGCGCTTGATCTCCACGTAGCGGTTGAACATGTGCTCGCCGAGCGTGCGCAGCACGAGCTCGGACTGCGCGGTCAGCTCGATCGCTTCGCCGAGGCTCTCGGGCAGCTGCTCGACGCCCAGGCGCCGGCGCTCCTCGCCGGACAGGTGGTAGAGGTTCTTCTCCATCGGCTCGGGCAGCTCATAGCCCTTCTCGATGCCCTCCAGGCCGGCCTGCAGCAGCACGGCGAAGGTCAGGTAGGGGTTGCACGCCGGGTCCGGACAGCGCAGCTCCATGCGCGTCGCCTTCTCGGATCCCGGGTGATACAGCGGCACGCGCACGAGCGCCGAGCGGTTGCGCCGTGACCACGCGACATACACGGGCGCCTCGAAGCCCGGCACCAGGCGCTTGTAGGAGTTGACCCACTGAGCGAAGATCGAGCAGATCTCGCGCGCGTGCTTGAGCTGCCCGGCGATGAACGCCTTGCCGATGTCCGACAGGAAGTACTGGTCGTCGGCGTCGTAGAACGCGTTGACGCCGTCGCTGAACAGCGATTGGTGGGTGTGCATGCCCGAGCCGTTCTCGCCGAACAGCGGCTTGGGCATGAACGTCGCGTGCCAGCCGTACTTCATCGCGTACTCCTTGACCGTGATGCGGTAGGTCATGCAGTCGTCGGCCATCTTCATCGCGTCGGCGTAGCGCATGTCGATCTCGTGCTGGGAGGGGCCGACCTCGTGGTGGGTGTACTCGACGTGGATGCCCAGCTGCTCCAGCGCGAGCACCGTCTCGCGGCGCACGTCCGAGCCCGCGTCGAGCGTCGTCAGGTCGAAGTAGCCGCCTTCGTCGAGCACCTCTGTCGAGCGCGAGTCTTTGAACAGGAAGTACTCCAGCTCCGGCCCCACGTTGAACACGTCGAAGCCCATCGACTGGGCGCGCTCCAGCGCGCGGCGCAGCACGTGGCGCGGGTCGCCCTCATACGGCGTGCGCTCAGGCGTGATCACGTCGCAGAACATCCGCCCCACGCCCTGCTCCTCCGGGCGCCACGGCAGCACCGCGAACGTCGCCGGATCGGGCATCGCGATCATGTCCGACTCCTCGATCGCGTTGAAGCCGGTGATCGACGAGCCGTCGAAGCCCATCCCCGACTCGAACGCGTCGTCGAGCTCTTCGACGTTGATCGAGAACGACTTGAGCTGGCCGAGGATGTCGGTGAACCAGAAGCGGATGAAGCGAATCTCGCGCTCGGCGACGATCGCCTTGACGTCGTCCGCGGTTTTCGGCGAGTCCGGCATCAGTCTCTGACCTTAGCGGTGGCCCGGGCCCAGCGGTATCGACGGTTGGCCAAAGCGCGCAACACGGGCGCGCAGCGGGCCCGGCGCGTCAGTGCCCCGCCACCGCCGCGACGAAGGCCGCGACGTCTTCGGCTTCCTTGCCCTGGTACAGCAGGGCCGGCATCTGGCCCAGGCCGCGCGCGCGGCCTTCTTCGATCGCGTTGAGCACGAGCGCCTTGCGCCCCGAGGCCGTGGAGATGTCCGAGCCGACGCGAATGTCGAGGTTCGGGCCAATCTGCCCGACCGACTTGGTCGCGGCCAGCGTGTGACACACCGCGCACGTGTGCGCGAACAGTTCACGGCCTTCCTGCTCCTTGGCGTTGAGGTGCACGCCACCCGCTGCAGCGCCCGCCTTGTGATCGCCATTGAAGGCGAGCACGATCGCCGGCACGGCCAAGCCGAAGGCGAACAGCACCACCACGGCGAGCGTCACCGAGCGCTGGCTGACCTTCGATTCGGTGTGCAGCGCCTGGCGCGCGCCGCGCGGGCCGCCGCGCATCGCGACGAAGAAGACACCGAGCCCGAGCAGCACCCAGGCGAGGACGATCACGATGATCATTGCGCGCGAGAACATATCGCCTGCGGGCCCCGGACGATGCGGCGACCGCCGCCGCGGCGCCTCCAACGGACGATGAGAGCACCCTTAGCTTTAGGCAACACCAAGGTTCGGCGCTAGCCTGGAGAGTGGCTGAATTGCATCGCAAGGCCGCCGATATGGACCCGAGGTCATGAACATCCTGCGCCGTCTTCCGCTCTCGCGCCTGCTGCTCGCTTGCGTGGCCGTCATCGCCGTCGGGGCATCTGTCACGGCGATTGCCCTGGCCCTCGGCTCCGGGCCGACGCCCCCCGCCAAGCCGCTCGCGCAAGCCGCGCACGATGCGCTCGCCGCACCGCCCGTGGAAGGCGTCAGCGCCAGCGTGAAGCTGACCAACAAGCTCGTCGAAGGCGCGGACCTGGCGAGCGGCGGCGGCGAAGCCGGGCAGCTATCGCAGAGCCCGCTGCTGTCGGGCGCCTCCGGTCGCCTGTGGATCGCCAAGGACGGGCGCGTGCGCCTGGAGCTGCAGGCCGAAAAAGGCGATACGCAAGTGCTCTACGACGGCAAGACCGTGACGATGTACGACGCCTCGGCGAACACGCTCTACCGCTACTCGCTGCCCGCGGACAAGCAGCAGACCCCGATGACCGGCCCGGCCACGGACCACGAAGCGCCGAGCGTCGCGAAGATCGAAGAAGCGATCGCAAAGCTCTCCAAGCACGCCGACGTGTCCGGCGCGACGCCGACCGACGTCGCCGGGCAGGCCGCGTACACCGTGCGCGTCTCACCCAAGGAAAGCGGCAGCTTGATCGGCGGCGCCGAGCTCTCGTGGGACGCCGTCCACGGCGTCCCGCTGCGCGCCGCGCTGTACTCCTCCACGAGCTCCTCGCCGGTGATCGAACTGGCAGCGAGCGAAATCTCCTACGGCCCGGTCGCGAGCTCCGTGTTCGAATTTACGCCTCCCCCGGGCGCGAAGATCGACGAAGTGACGCTTCCCACCGGACATGAACACAAGACGCCGGAAAGCAGCGGCGCCAAGGCACACCCGAACGTGACGACGCACGGCCACGGCATCTCCGCCGTCGATGTCGTCGAAAGCAAGACCAAGCCGGGCGAGAAGCCGCTGAACCTGCCCGAAGGGCTGCCGAAGGTGCACATCGGCGCCACGACGGCCACCGAGCTGCCGACCGCGCTCGGCACGCTGCTCAGCTTCGAGCGCTCCGGCGTGCGCTACCTGCTCGTCGGCTCCGTCACGCCGCAGGCCATCGAGGCAGTCGCCCGAGGTCTCTAGCGTGGCCGAGCAGGAGGCGGTCGCTCACGATCGAGCGGCCGAGTCCAGCAAGGCCGCCGCGGCCGACAGCGACGGCGGAGCGCAGCCGGTCCGCGCCAGAGGCCTGGTCAAGCGCTACAAGGAGGTCCTCGCGGTCGACCACATCGACCTGAACGTGCGCGCGGGCGACGTGTACGGCTTCCTCGGCCCCAACGGCGCCGGCAAGACGACCACACTGCGCATGGCGCTCGGGCTGATCGCGCCGAGCGAGGGCAGCGTCGAGCTGTTCGGGCGAGACCCCATGCGTGTCGGCGCGCGGGCGCTGGAGGGCGTCGCCGGTTTCGTCGAGGCACCGCGCTTCTACCCATATCTCACGGCGCGCAAGAACCTCGAACTGCTGGCCGCGTTCGACGGCGACCGTGCGCGCGAGCGGATCGACGAGGTGCTGGCGACCGTCGAGCTGACGCCGCGTGCCGGGCATCGCGTACGTGGCTTCTCCCACGGCATGAAGCAGCGCCTGGGCATCGCCGCGGCGCTGCTGCGCCGCCCGCGCCTGCTCGTGCTCGACGAGCCCGCGACCGGCCTTGACCCGGCGGGCATGCGCGACATGCGCCTGCTGATCCGCCGCCTCGCCGGCGACGGCATCACCGTGCTGCTCTCCAGCCACCAGCTGCCCGAGGTGCAGGAACTGTGCGACCGCGTGGCGATCGTCGAGTCCGGGCGCGTCGTCTACGAGGGCGCGCTCGCCGACCTACGCCGCCAGGGGGGCGCCGGCTACCGCCTGCGCACGACCGACGACGCGCGCGCCGTGACCATCCTCGCCGAGCAGACGGGCATCGAGCACGTGACGAGCGGCGAGCAGGGGCTCGCCTTCGCCGCCGAGGAGCAGGCCGTCGGCGCGCTGTCGCTCGCGCTGGCGCATGCCGGCGTCGGCATCCTCGCGCTGACGCCGGAGCTCGCCACGCTCGAGGACCTGTTCTTCCGCCTGACCGAGGGCGGCGCCGCCGAGGCCGCCGAGGCCGGCGAGCGCCCGCAAGCGGCGAACGCGGCGCGCGACGGCGTGGCGGTCGCATGAGCGCCCACGCCGCATCGCCGCCCATCGCCGTCCCGCCCGCCGCGGCCGGGGCGCTGCGGCGCCCGAGCACGCTGACGATCTGGCGCTGGGAGATGCGCAAGCTGATCTCCCAGAAGCGCACCTACCTGGGGCTGTCGATCGGCGTCGTCTTCCCGCTGATCTTCGTGCTCGCGCAGTACCTGCGCGGCCATCACGGCCACGAGGGAGGAAACGTGTTCTTCTCGGAGGTCACCCAGTCGGGCCTTGCCACGCCCGTGCTGACGCTGCTGATCGAGTCGGCCTTCCTGCTGCCGCTCGCCGCAGCGCTCGTCGCCGGCGACATCGTCGCCACCGAGGACGGCAACGGCACGCTGAAGACGATCCTCACCCGCTCGGTCGACCGCGGGCAGGTATTCGCCGCCAAGGCGCTTGCCGCGATGACCTACGCGACGATCGCCGTGTTCGTCTCGGCCGCCGTCGCGACGATCGCCGGCGTCGCCTTCTGGGGCTTCAACCACGTCACGACGTTCTCCGGCTCGGTCGTCCCGCCCGGCGAAGGTCTGCTGCTCGTGTTCGCCGCAAACGCCTGCTACCTGATCCCGATGGCGGCCATCGTCAGTATCGGCGTGCTGCTCTCGACCGTCACCCGCAACAGCGCCGCCGCCGTCGTCGGCACGCTCGCGGTGACGCTGATCCTCGCGCTGATAACCGTCATCCCCGGCTTGCAGGGCGCTCAGCCCTACCTGCTGACGACCGAGTACAACAACTGGCACGGGCTGCTGCGCACGCCCACCGACTGGGCGCCGATCTGGCATTCGCTGTGGGTCTGCGCGCTGTACGCCGTCCCGTCGCTCGCGGCCGCCTATCTGGTGTTCCTGCGCCGCGACGTCGCCGGCGGCTGAGCGCAGCGCCTAGCTGACCTGCGCGGGCTGCTCGACCGCCGACAGCTCGACGTCGCCCATCAGCCGCCGCGCCTCGCGCGGGTCGATCAGCCCGGCTTCCAGGCGACCTGTGGACTCTGCTCCGCAGGCCACTCCGAGGCGCAGGCAGTGGTCGGGCGGGCGGCCCTCATAGCGTGCCGCGACGTAGCCAGCGAGAAAGGCGTCGCCGGAGCCACGGCGGGCGATCGGCTCGCGCTGGGCAATACGCGCGCGCTTGCTGCGCAGCTGGCCGTCGACCAGCAGGTGCGCAATGCAGCCGTCGGGCAGCGTCATGATCGCCTCGCGCGGTCCCAGCGCGGCGATCTCATGGACCACCTGCAGGCGCTCCTCCTCGCCGGAGAACTCGTGGCCGACCAGTTCCTCGGCCTCCAGCACGTTCGGCGAGACGATGTCCGGCTCGGCGCGCACCGCCTGGCGCAGCGGCTCGCCGTCGGTGTCGATCACCGTCGTCACGTCCAGGCGCTCCAGGTCGCGGATCAGCCCCGCATACAGGTCCGGCTCGACACCGCGCGGCAGCGAGCCCGCGAACACCACGATTGCCGCGCCACGCGCCAGGTACAGCAGCTTGTCGCGGAACAGCTCGACCTCGCGTTCGGAGACCGCCGGCCCGCGTTCGTTGATCTCCGTCTGCTCGCCCGTCGTCGGGTCGAGCACCGACGTGTTCGTGCGCGACTCCTCGCGGATGCGCACGAAGTCGTTGAGGATCGACTCTTCGGTGAGCTGCTCGACGATGTGCGTGCCCGTCGCGCCGCCCGCGAAGCCCGTCGCGATCACCGGCTGGCCGAGCGTCTTCAGCGTGCGCGCGATGTTCACGCCCTTGCCCCCGGCCATCGTGCGCTGCTCGACCGTGCGGTGACGCCTCCCGAGGCGGAAGTTGGGGACCGACAGGGACTTGTCGATCGCTGCGTTGAGCGTGACCGTGATGATCATTTGGCTCCTCACCCACCTTCCCGGCTGTTTCGGCGACGGTCATGCCGCCGAGCGCCCATCAAGGCTAGCGGACCTGAGGATTCAGCTCTTCCGTACATGCGCAACGGCCTCAGGCCCTCGCACTAGGCGCTCGACAGCGTCCACGCCGTCTCGCGCAGGCGCTCGGCCTCAGCGCGCGCCGCGGCCGCCGGCGACGCGCCCGCCGCACTGTGCTGCGGCGCCAGATAGGCGCCTGCGATGCTGCGCGAAGCCGACACCAGGCCGCCCGCGCGGCCGGGCGCGAAGGCCGCCGCGAGGTCCTCCACGCGCCCGCCCTGCGCGCCGACGCCGGGGACCAGGAACGGCGCGCACGGCATCAGCTCGCGGGCTCGCACCAGGTGGCCCGGCTCGGTCGCCCCGATCACCGCGCCGACATCGCTGAGGCCCGACTCGCCGACCCCTGCAGCGCCGAGCGCGTCGACGATCGACGCCACGCGCTCCCACACCGCCCCGCCGCCCTCCACACGCAGATCCTCGACGTCCGCCGCGCCGGGATTGGACGTGCGCACGAGCACCAGCACGCCCGCACCGCTGTCGCGCGCCGCCGCCAGGAACGGCTCCACCGCGTCGATGCCCATCAGCGGGTTGACCGTCGCGAGATCGGCGCGCAGCCCGTCGACCCGGCCGAAGGGCGTGTCGGTGCCGGCGAACAGCCCCGCCGCGTACGCAGCCGCCGTTACGTCGATGTCGCCGCGCTTGCCGTCGGCGATCGCCAGCAGGCCATGCGAGCGCGCGTGCTCGCACACACCCGCCAGCGCCGCGCGCCCCGGCGCTCCCAGCAGCTCGAAGCGCGCGAGCTGCGGCTTGATCGCGACGACCGCCGGCGCCGCGGCGTCGATCAGCGCGCGGCAGTGGGCGAGCACCGCCGCCGCCGCGCGCTCGGCCGGCCCGGCGTCCGCCCCGAGCTCGATCGCCTGCGTGTCGTCCTGCGGCCACAACGCGCCCGGATCGGGGTCCAGGCCGAGCACGATCTGCGACTCGCGCCCTGCCACGCGCGCGGCGAGCGTGTCCGCGAAGGAGCCCGCCGGCGTCAGCGGCCCTTCACCGCGCTCTTCAGCCCACTGCCCGCGGTGAAGCGCGGAACCCGCGAGGCGGCAATCTGGATGCGCTCGCCCGTGCGCGGGTTGACCCCCATGCGCGCACCGCGATCGCTCACGTGGAACTTGCCGAATCCCGCCACCGTGACCTCGCTGCCGCGGCGCAGCGCGTCCTCGACGGTGGCCAGCACCGCGTCCACCGCACGCCCGGCGTCCTGCTTGGTCAGCGCGGCCCGATCCGCCACCTGGTCGACCAGCTCGGCCTTCGTCACTTGGGCCTCCTCTTAGTTGAAACCATCGTTTCGACGCTAACACCACGCGCGGACGGGCGCCAGAGCCGTCCCAAGGCCATGCCGCGCCGGGCCGATCCGCAAGAATGCGCCGATGAGCGTTACCCGCGTGGCCTGGGCCACCACCGTCTTCGTCGCGCTGCTCACCGGCCTCTTGCTGCTGCTCGGCGGCTATGAAGGCTACGCCGGGCTCGGTCTCGCCGTGGCGATCGCCGCGGCCATCAACCTGCTCTGAGCCGCGCCCGCGCTACGCGCCGTCGCTCGCCTCGGTGAGCCAGGCGAACAGGGCCCGCGCCGCGCGCCCGCGATGGCTGATCGCGTCCTTTTGCTCGTCGCTGAGCTGCGCCATCGTCTGCCCGTCCGGGCCGTCATCGGGCAGGAACGCCGGGTCGTAGCCGAACCCCCGCACGCCGCGCGGCTCGTCGGTGAGGCGCCCACTGCAACGTCCCTCGAAAACCCGCTCCACGCCCCGCCGCGGGTCGACGTAGGCGATCGCGCACACGTACTGCAGCGCGCTGCCCGAGGGCGCCTCGCGCAGCAGCTTGCCGAGGTTCTGCTCGTCGGTCGCGTGCTCGCCGGCAAAGCGCGCCGAGCGCACCCCAGGCGCGCCGCCGAGCGCCGCCGCCTCGATGCCCGAGTCATCGGCGATGCTCGCGCGGCCCGTGCCCGCCGCCGCCGCGCGCGCCTTGCCAAACGCGTTCTCGGCGAACGTCTCGCCGTCCTCCGGCGGCAGCTCGACCGCCTCCGGCAACGCCAGCAGCCGCCAAGCCTCGCCGCCTTCGCCCTCGGGCAGCAGGCGCGCGAACTCGCGCCGCTTGTGCTCGTTGTGCGTGGCCAGCAGCAGCTTCACGGCGTGGCGGGCCTAACCGGCGTCGGTTGCGGCTGCGATCGCCTGCTGCTGAGTTGCGCGCAGCTGCTCGATGCCGTCGGCGGCGAGCGCCAGCAGCTCATCGAGGTGCGCGCGCGAAAGCGGCGTGCGCTCGGCCGTCGCCTGCACCTCCACGAGGCCGCCGTCGCCGGTCATCACGACGTTCGCGTCGACCTCCGCGGTGGAGTCCTCGGAGTAGTCGAGGTCGAGCAGCGCGGCGCCCGCAACCATCCCGCACGACACCGCCGCCAGCGAGCCCGTCAGCGGCGAGCTCTGCAGCGAGCCTTCCGAGCGCAGGCGCTCGCACGCCAGCGAGAGCGCCACGTAGGCGCCGGTGATCGAGGCGCAGCGCGTGCCGCCGTCGGCCTGCAGCACGTCGCAGTCCAGGTAGATCGTGCGTTCGCCAAGCGCCTCGAAGTCGATCACGCCGCGCAGCGAGCGCCCGATCAGCCGCTGGATCTCCACCGTGCGCCCGTCCAGGCGCCCGCGCGCCGCGTCGCGCTGCTTGCGCTGCCCGGTCGACGCGGGCAGCATCCCGTACTCGGCCGTCACCCAGCCCGTGCCCCGGCCGGTCATCCAGCGCGGCACGCTCTCCTGCGCGGAGGCCGTGCAGATCACGCGCGTCTCGCCCACCGAGATCAGCGCCGAGCCGGTCGCCGTGCGCATGAAACCCGGCTCGATCTCCGTCGGACGCAGGTCTCCCGGGCCGCGCCCGTAGCTGCGCTGTGGCGGCTGCGCGCTCACGCCACCGCCTCCACGGCCGCCAGCTCGACGTGCTCGACGTCGCCCAGCGGCATCTGCAGAAAGCGCGTCCCGAGCTGCTCGAAGGCCTGCGTGTCGCCCGTGCAGAGGAAGCGGTAGTCGCCCTCGCCGCTGCGCGGATTGCCCAGCGAGCGCGTGCTCAGAGCGTGCTCGACCTGGCGCGCGAGCGCCGCGCCCGAGCTGATCAGCTCGACCTGCGGCCCGAGCATGCGCTGCAGCATCGGGCGGATCAGCGGGTAGTGCGTGCAGCCGAGGATCACCGTGTCCACTTCCGCCTCGCGCAGCGGCTCGCAGGCCTCGCGCACCGTCTGCACCGCGCGCTCGTCGAACTGCTCGCCCGCCTGGATGATGCCCGCCAGGCCCGGGCACGGCACCGCGTACAGCGTCACGTGCGGGTCGATCGCGTGCACGGCCTGCTCGTAGGCGCCGCTCGCCACGGTGGTCGGGGTGGCCAGCAGCCCGATCCTCCCGGCGCGCGTCGCGGCGACCGCTTGCGAGGCCTCCGGGCGCACGACGCCGAGCACGTCCACGCCGAGCGTCGTCTCGAGCATCCGCCGGCGCAGGCTCGGCAGCGCCGCCGCGGTCGCCGAGTTGCACGCCACGACGAGCAGCTTCGTGCGCCGGCGCAGCAGCTCCTCGGCGATCTCCGCCGAAAACTGCGCGAGCTCCTCGGCCGAGCGCTCGCCGTAGGGGAAGCGCGCCGTGTCGCCGAGGTACAGGTAGTCCTCGTGCGGCAGCGCCACGAGCAGCTCGTGCAGCACCGTCAGCCCGCCGACGCCCGAGTCGAACACGCCGATCGGCCGCTCGCGCGGATCGGAGGCTCTGGCAGGCGCGTCGCTCACGCGAGCCATCATTCCAGAGCGCTACCGTCGGGGCTCGTGCGCGCGCTCGTCGTCTCGAACATGCAGCCCGGCCCCGCGCACCCCGAGCGCGGCAGCTTCGTCCGCGACCAGGTCGCCGCGCTGCGCACGCTCGACCTCGACGTCGAGCTGTACGAGTTCCCGCCCGGCTTGCCCGCGCTGACCCGTGCGGCGCGCGCACTGAGCCGCCGCCGCGCCGAGCGCTTCGACGTCGTGCACGCGCATTTCGGCCTCACCGCCTGGCCGGCGATGCTCGCGCGCGCCGACGTCCATGCGCTGACGCTGCACGGCACCGACCTGCACCACACACGGACGCGCCTGCTCACACGTGCTGCGCTGTCGCACATCGACCTGCTGGCGACGGTGTCTGCCGAGCTCGCGCGCGAGCTGCCGCCGGCGCTGGCGCAGCGCGCGCACGTGCTGCCGTGTGGCGTCGACATGCAGCGGTTTCAGCCGAGCCCGCGTGCGCAGGCGCGCGAGGCGCTGGGGCTCGATCCCGATGCCGCGTGCCTGCTGTTCGCCGCCGACCCCGCGCGCGCTGAGAAGCGCCACGACCGTGCCGCCGAGCTCGCCGCCGACGCCGGCGTGGAGCTGCTGACGCTCGGCGGCGTCGAGCCCGCCCGCGTGGCGCTGCACATCAACGCCGCCAACGCCGTGCTCGTGCCCTCCGAGCGCGAGGGCTTCGGGCTGGCCGTGCTCGAGGCGCTCGCCTGCGACGTGCCCGTGCTCGCCACGCCCGTCGGCATCCACCCCGAGGCGCTCGACGGGCTCGCCGGAACGCTCTGCGCACCGTATGAGCTCGCGCGCTGGCGCGATGCGCTCGCGCCGCTGCTGGCGGCCGGCGACCCGCGCGTGCACGGGCGCGCGCGTGCCGAGCGCTACTCCGCAAAGCGCCTGGCCGAGCGCGTCGCCGAGGCATGGCGCACTACCCGCGGGCGCGCTGGGTAGCATGGGTTGGCCGTGGATCAGCCACCCGCCACGACTCCCGTCGCCGCGCCCACGCAACCGGACACGGCGAGCCAGCCGACCGATGCGAGCGCTTCGACGGCGGCCGAGCCGCAGTCCGTCGGCTTCGGCGCGCGCGGGCGCGTGCGCCGCCGCGCGCGCTTCCTGCGCAAGGCGCGCGAGCTCGCCTACCGCGACCTCGGCGGGCTCGTCTACAGCCTGCACCGCTTCGGCCAGCGCAACGACTCGCTCGTGCTCGCCAAGCTGGCCACGCTGACGCGCATCGACGCCGAGCTGCGCGCGCTCGAGGCCAGCCTGTCCGAGCGCCAGCCCGTGACGGTCCTGCGCGAGGCCGGCATCACCGCCTGCCCGCGCTGCGCCGCCATCCACAGCGGCGAAGACCGCTTCTGTCCCAATTGCGGCCTGCCGATGAGCCGCAACGTCGACCTGCCGATCGCCGGCGCCGCGACAACCGCCGCCCCGGCCACGCCTGCGCCTGCTGCCGCACCGGCAACTCCCGCGGCAGCGCCCGCCACGCCCGCCGCTGCGGCCTCGGCGGCGACCGCCGCGTTCGCGACCGTGCCCGGAGGGCCGGCGCCCTCACCTTCCCCGGGCTCCCCGCAGCCCGGCGCGCCCGCCGTCGCCGCGGGCAGCCCGGCGAGCCCGGCGTCACCCGCGCCGGCTCAGCCCCCGGCCACGCAGCAGCACGCGGTCTCGCCGCCGGCCGGGCGCTCGCCGGCGCCGCCGATCCCCGGCCAGGGCGCCGCGCAGCCCGGCGAAGAAGACCAGCCGACGGAGATCATCCGCCCGCCGGCCGCCGGCTCGTGAGCGCCGCCGCGCCGCCCAGCGCGCCCGCCGGCACCGGCCCGGGAGTCCCCGCGCCGCATCTCGCCGTGCCCAACCGCGTCGCCGGCGCCGAGGCATGCCCGCTGTGCGGCAACCCGCTCAGCCCCGAGCAGGATTGGTGCCTGCGCTGCGGCGCCGCCGCGCGCACGCGGCTCGCCGCCACGCCCAACTGGCGCGCGCCGATCGTCACCATCGCGGTCGTCGCCGTGCTCGCGCTCGGCGTGCTCGCGGCGGCGCTCGTCAAGCTCGCCGGCGGCTCGGGCACGGCGGTCGCGACGACGACCACCGTGACCACGCCTGCCGCCACGACGCCTGTGACGCCGACGACGCCGCCGACGACGACGACGGCCCCGGGCGCAGCGACGACCACGCCCGGCACGGGCACGGCGCCCGCCGCCACCGTCCCCGGTGCGACGACCGCGCCGAGCACCCCCACGACGACCCCCACAGCCACTACCCCAGCCACGCCCGGGGCCAGCGGCGGCGCGGCGCCGGCCAAGACCGGCACCCCAGGCAAGAACAGGCTCACGCCCGCACAGCGCGAAGCGCTGCGCAAGTTCAACGAACGCGTAGCCGGCAAATAGCCGCGCGCCGGTCGCCGCCGCGCGGGAGATACGGTGTCGGCGATGTCCGCGCCCCCACTCGCGGTCTCGCATGAGACCGACGTAGCAGTCGTCGGCGCGGGCGCGGCAGGGCTGTACGCGGCGCTGTGCGCTGCGCGCGAGCACGCGTCGGTCGTGCTGATCTCCGCCACGCCACTCGCGCAGACGGCCAGCTACTGGGCGCAGGGCGGTCTCGCCGCGGCGCTCGCGGCCGACGACAGCCCGGAGCTGCACCTGCGCGACACCGAGCTCGCCGGGCGCGGGCTGGTGCGACGCTCGGCCGCCGAGATCCTCACCCGCGAGGCGCCCGACTGCGTGCGCGACCTGCAGGCGCTCGGCGTGCGCTTCGACGCCGACAGCGCCGGGCGCCTCTCGCTCGGCCTGGAGGGCGGGCATTCGCTGCGCCGCGTCGTGCACGCCGGCGGCAGCGCCACCGGACGGCGCGTCGTGCGCCAGCTCTCGGCGCTCGTCGCCGAAGAGCCGCGTATCGCCGTGCTCGAGAGAGCGCGCGCACGGGCGCTGTGGCGCGCGGACGGCCGCTGCGCCGGGCTGATCTGCGACGACGATCGCATCGTCGTCGCGCGCGCGACGATCGTCGGCACCGGCGGCGCGGCAGCGATGTGGGCGCGCACGACCAACCCGCCCGGATCGCAGGGCGTCGGCCTGCTGCTCGCCCACCAGGCGGGAGCGGACCTCGCCGATCTCGAGCTGCTGCAGTTCCACCCCACCGCCGTCATCGGCATCCCCGGCCGCGAGGGCTTTCTCGTCACCGAGGCGATCCGCGGCGAGGGCGCCACACTGCACGACAGCGACGGCGAGCGCTTCGTCGACGAGCTCCTCCCGCGCGACGAGGTCTCGCGCGCGATCCAGGGCCGCCTGCTGGCGACGGGCGAGACATCCGTCGGCCTGGACATGCGCTCGGTCGATCCCGCGCACTTCCCCAATGTCGTCGCGGCGCTGCGCGACGCCGGCCTCGATCCCACCCGCGAGCTGATCCCCGTCGCCCCGGCCGCCCACTACACGATGGGCGGCATCGTCGCCGACCTGCACGCGCAGTCTTCGCTGCCCGGCCTCTATGCGGTCGGCGAGTCCTCGTGCACCGGGCTGCACGGCGCCAACCGCCTGGCCTCCAACTCGCTCAGCGAGTGCTTCGTGTTCGCGCGGCGCGCCGTCGCCCACGCGCTGGCCGAGCCGGCCGGCGAGCGGGGGCGCGCGAGCGAGGCGGAGCTGGCGCAGCTGGCCAAGCTTCCCCCTCCGCCGCTCGGCGACGCCGCCACGCGCGACGCACTGTGGCGCGACGCGGGCATCGTGCGCAGCGCCGACGGCCTGCAGCGGCTGCTTGCCAACCCCCATCCGCTCGTGCGCGCGATCGCGCGCTGCGCGCTCACGCGCACCGAGAGCCGCGGCGCGCACCAGCGCACCGACTACCCGCAGCTCGATCCCGCGCTGGACGGCCGGCACGTCGTCGTGCACGGCTCGGCCGGCGACCGCGACGGCGAAGACCTGGGCGACGAGCGCGAGATCGCCTGGCAGGCCTGGAGCTGAAGGCGGCGCGCGCCGCATATCGGCGCTGCCGGCCGCCACCACCGCGCAGATCTCGCGCGAACAAAACCGGCCCCGAAGGGGCCTAAATCTAAAAAGTTGCCCGTTTCGCCTTTATCTGTGGTCTTTTGTGATCGAGGCGGTGTTATCGAGCGTAGAAGGAATCGGAGGCTTTCGGAGTCTCTGAAACCGGGGGGTGTGCTGCATACACCAGGGTCAGGAGTAGCCATGTACCAGTTCAGCCGCGCTATCTACAGGGAGCTAGCTCCCCAGATCGTCCCTCCCCCGCCGGGCGCTCCCGCCGCCTCCAACCACGCCGCCGTGCTGCGCGCCTGCGAGGCCGTCGTCACCCGTTTGGCGACCGACCGCCATTACTTCGCTCGCCCCGAGCGAACGCTCTTCTCCGACATCCGCAACTACTTCCCCATGTCCGCGCAATCGCACGTGCACCAGGTCGTGTGCCGCTACGTGCAGTACGCGCAGGACTTCGTCGCCCAGCACCCGCACGAGGGCTACGCCGCCGTCAGCGGTGCCCCGCCGCAGTGCCGCGCGACCACCCGCAAGGGCTCGGCCTGCCAGCGCGTCCCGCTGCCGCACAACGGCTACTGCCCGTCGCACCAGCACCTCGCCGAAACCGAGGACCGCGAGCTCGCCGCCGCATAGCCGTCACGTAGGCTCCGAGGCGTGCTCCTCGGGGTCGATGTCGGCGGCACCTTCACCGACGCGGTGCTCGTTGGGCGCGATCGCACCGTCCACACCGCGAAGGTCCCCTCCACGCCCACTCAGCAGTCCGCGGCCGTGCTCGACGCCGTCGCGCTGGTGCTCCAGCGCGCAGGCGCGCAGCCGTCGGATGTGCGCCGCTTCGCGCACGGCATGACCGTCACCACCAACGCGCTGCTGCAGGGGCATACCGCACGCACCGCGCTGATCGCCACCGACGGCTTCACCGACGTGCTCGAGCTCGCGCGCCAGGCGCGCCCGCACCTGTATCGCCTGTGCGACGCGCCGCCCGCCCCGCTCGTGCCCGCCGAGCTGCGCTTCGCAGCGCCCGAGCGCATGACACCCGACGGGCCGCTGCGCGAGCTCGACGCCGACGCTGCGCGCGCGCTCGTGCGCCAGGTTGCCGCAGCCGAGCCCGAGTCCGTCGCCGTCGCGCTGCTGCATTCCTACGCGCATCCCCAACACGAGCGACTGCTCGGCGAGCTGATCGCCGAGCTGCTGCCGCACGCGCAGCTTTCGCTGTCCAGCGATCTCGTCGGCACGTTTCGCGAGTTCGAGCGCACCGCCACGACCGCGCTCGACGCGGCTCTGTCGCCGCTGCTGGGCGACTACCTGCGCCGGCTCGCCGGCGAAGCCCACGCCCAGGCGCTGCCCGAACCGCAGATCATGCAGTCCTCGGGCGGCCTCACCGACGTCGCGCGCGCCTCCGCGCACGCCGCGCTCACCGTGCTCTCCGGGCCGGCCGGCGGCGTCGGCGGCGCGCTGCTGCTCGCCGGGCTGGCCGGCGAGCGCGACGTGCTGTGCTTCGACATGGGCGGCACCTCGTGCGACGTCTGCCTGATCGACGGCGGCGAGGTCGCCGAGACGGCCGAGCGCGAGATTGCCGGGCGCCCGCTCGCGCTGCCCGCGCTGGACATCCACACCGTCGGCGCCGGCGGCGGCTCGATCGCCTGGCGCGACTCCGGCGGCGCGCTGCGCGTGGGGCCGCAGTCCGCGGGCGCCGACCCCGGGCCCGCCTGCTACGGGCGCGGCGGCTCAGCAGCCGACCGTCACCGACGCCAACCTGCTGCTCGGGCGACTGCTCGCCGACACACCGCTCGCCGGCGAGCTCACGCTCGACCGCCGCGCCGCCGAGCGCGCCGTCGCGCGCCTCGCCGCCGAGCTGAAGATGGACGTGCTCGCATGCGCGCGCGGCATCGTCGAGGTGGCCGAGTCGGAGATGCTCGGCGCGCTGCGCCTGATCACCGTGCAGCGCGGCATCGACCCGCGGCGCTTCGCGCTCATGCCGTTCGGCGGCGCCGGCCCGCTGCACGCCTGCGCGATGGCCGAGCAGCTGGGCATCTCGCGCGTGCTCTGCCCACGCGCCTCCGGCGTGCTGTGCGCCCTCGGGCTCGCCGCCGCCGCGCCGCGCCACGACCTCTCGCGCACCGTGCTGCTGCGCGGCGGCGAGCTCGGCGCCGCGCGCCTGGCCGAGCTGCGCGAGTCGCTGCTGCGCAGCGCCGGCGCCTCGCTCGCCGGCGATGTCGCGCGCGAGCGCGTCGTCTACGAGCTGCGCTACGCCGGGCAGTCCTTCGAGCTGGCCGTCGAGCAGTCGCAGTCGGTCGACCCCGCCGAGCTGTTCGAGGCCTTTGCGGCGACACACGAGCAGCGCTACGGCTACCGCGACGACGGCGCAGAGATCGAGCTCGTGACCGTGCGCGTGTCCGTCTGGGGCAGCGCGCCCGAGCTGCGCCCGCGCGCCGGGGGCGCCGGCGGCGGCGATGGCGATCGCGCGACGCGAGAAGATGCGCCCGGCGGGACCGGCGCGCGCGGCGAGGACGCCTTCGCGGACATCGTGTTCGGCGGCGAGTCGCTGCGCGCGAGCGTGCTGCGCGGCGAGCCGGCCGCCGGGACGCGCGTGTGCGGGCCGGCGCTGTGTGCGCTCGGGGAGGCCACGCTGCTCGTCGCGCCCGGCTGGTCGGGCACGGTCGACGAGCAGGGCACGCTGACGCTCACGCACGATGGCGCGCGAGCGAGCGACGACGATCGCCCGGGGCGCGTATGAGCGCGCTGGACGCGATCGAGCTGCAGGTGGTCACCGGCGCGCTGCGCGCCGCCTGCCAGGAGATGGGCGTCGTGCTGATCCACTCCGCGCACTCCTCCAACATCAAGGAGCGCCGCGACGCCTCCACTGCCCTGTTCGACACCGACGGCCAGATGGTCGCGCAGGCCGAGCACATCCCCGTGCACCTCGGCTCGATGCCCGCGTCGGTCGCCGCCGTGCTCGGCGAGCGCCACGCGCCGGGCGTCTCGTGGATCCTCAACGACCCTTTCATGGGCGGCACGCACCTGCCCGACATCACCGTCGTCACGCCGGTCTTCGGCGATGAGCTGATCGGCTTCGCCGCGTGCCGTGCGCATCACGCCGACGTCGGCGGGCGCGTGCCCGGCTCGATGCCCGCCGACAGCCGCACGCTCGCCGAAGAGGGCGTCGTGATCTCCCCGCGCGTGCTCGACGACGCTGCGATCGACGAGCTCGTCGGTCGCATGCGCCAGCCGAGCGAGCGCCGCGCCGACCTGCGCGCGCAGCTCGCCGCCAACCGCGTCGGCGCGCTGCGCCTGCGTGCGCTCGCGCAGCGGCTCGGCCCCGGGCGCCTGCGCGCGGCCACCGATGCCGTGCTCGACTACACCGAGCGGCGCACGCGTGCCTGCCTGGCCGCGCTGCCCGACGGCGAGCGCCACGCCGAGGACGTGCTGGAGGCGCGCGAGGGCGACCTCGTTCTGCGCCTGCGCGCGACCGTCGAGGGCGAGCGGCTGACGCTCGACTTCAGCGGCAGCGCCGCTCAGCACGACGGCAACCTCAACTGCCCGCTTGCCGTCACGCGCTCGGCGTGCCTGTTCGCCGTGCGCGTGCTGACCGACCCCGACATCCCGCCGTCGGCGGGCGCCTACCGCCCGGTGGACGTGCTCGCGCCGCACGGAACGCTGCTCAACGCGCGCCCCGGCGCGGCCGTCGCGGCGGGCAACGTCGAGACCTCCTCGCGCGTGGCTGACCTCGTGCTCGGCGCGTTCGGGCGTGCGCTCGGGCAGGGCACGATGAACAACCTCACGCTCGGCTCAGACGCGTCGCCGGGCGGCGGCGATTCGTTCAGCTACTACGAGACGCTCGGCGGCGGCCAGGGCGCGTGCGCGGACGCCGATGGGCCGAGCGCAGTGCACGTCGCCATGAGCAACACGCTCAACACGCCCGTCGAGGCGCTCGAGCGCGAGTTCCCGCTGCGCGTCGTGCGCTACGCGCTGCGCCGCGGTTCCGGCGGCGCCGGCGCCACGCACGGCGGCGACGGCGTCGTGCGCGAGATCGAGGCGCTGCGCGACATGGACTACTCGCTGATCGCCGAGCGCCGCCGCCACCCGCCGCGCGGCGCGGCCGGCGGCCTGCCGGGCGAACGCGGGCGCGATCTGTTCGACGGCCGGCCGCTGCCGGGCAAGGCCACGGGCACGCTGCGCGCCGGACAGCGGCTGTGCCTGGAAACGCCCGGCGGCGGCGGATACGGCACTGCGGCGCCCGCCGGCGAGCGGTGAGTCACGCGGCTCAGTGCGTGGAGATCGCCACGCCCTCGCCGAAGCCCAGCACGATCTGGCTGGAGATCGGGCTTTCGATGCCGCCGAACGAGGAGAGGACGAGCTGCGGGGCGCCGAGCGCGTGCTGTATCGCCTGGCTGGTTTCCCCGTACGGCCCTTTTTCGATTTCCAGATAAACCGGCTGCGTGGCCGCTTCGACGTTCACGCGCCCGACCGCCGCGATCGCGCCAGCCGACACGCGAACCGTCGTCGTGCCTTTGCTCGGCGAGGGAACGCACGTCGCGCCCTTCGGCGTCTGAAACGACAGGAACGCGGCACGCGCGGATTTCGGCGCGAGCGCCAGCCCGGCGCCGGTCGGCGATTCCAGGACACTGACCTGAACGAGGGTGCCCTGCAGGGTCGACGTGACGATCTCGTCGCTCGCCTGAGCATTGGGGCTGTGCACGGAGCACGTCTTGCCGGTGACGTTGTTCGTCGCCGTGCAATGCACGAACGCGAAGCGCAGGCCGGCGATCGTGCGCTGCGGGCTCTTCGCCGCAAGCTTGCCTTCGGCGGCGCCCGAGCGGCACGTGACCTCGGCCAGCCCGCGCAGCACTTCGAACGTCGTCGTCCCCGCGTGCGCGCTCACCTGGCGGTCGGCGACCGGCCCGCCTTGGTGCTGGAAGACCGGGTTGGCGCCGGCGGCCGCCGCCGCACTCGCGCCCGTACAGATAGCTGCCACGGCGACCGCACAGGCCACCTTTCTCGCTGAGAACCTCACGCTCGCCGGCATGTGCGCCCCTCCCCTGTCGTCATTGACCCCCGCGCGCCGCTCGCTGCACCCCGTCAGCGTCCAGTTGGAAGCTTGCCAGATGTCGGAAAGCGAGCGCGAGCCGACGGTGTCATCGCACATCCTCGCCGGCGCGATCGACACGCACCGGGCGTTCGCGATCTTCAACTGGGCGATCCCGATCGGCCTGGTCGTATTCGCCGTCATGCGGACGGTGCGCTCGAGCGCCGAGGCCGGCGAGAGCGAAACAGTTCCCGCAAGCAGCGGCTGAGCGCCGACGCCGAGCACACTCTCCGGACGGCGCTCAATAAACCCCCGATTTGCAGGCGATTTGGGATTTCCGCCCTTGTTTCGTATCTTTAACGAGCCAGCGGCCGCCGAAAACCGGCGCACCGCGGGTCAGATAGAGACGCTTTCTAGCTTTAATCGTTATGCCAATTGCTTTCAAAGAATGGGCTGTCACCGTCCGTGCGCTAGCGGAAGGCGAGCAGCTCATAACTCTCCGCAAGGGCGGTATCCGTGAGCCGGGCAAGTCGCTGCGGCTGGCTCACGAACGCTTCTTCCTCTACCCCACTTTCGAGCACCAGACCGGCGACCTCGTGCGCGAGTCCCACCAGCCTGAGCTGCGCCGAGCGCTCGAGGAGGGCGTGTGGAGCGACGGCGAGCCGCTGCTGCACTCGTTCACGTCGAATACGCCCATGCAGCAGCCCGACCGCGTTCGCATCCGCGCCTGGGCGGAGGTCGCCGAGCACTTCACGATCGCCGATCCGCGCTGTGTGGACGCACTCTCGCCCTTCTACGTGTGGACGCCCGACTACGCCGAAAAGCGCCTTGGCTGGCGCCGCCACCAGCCGCTTCACGTGCTGCTGCTGCGCACCTACCGCATCCCCCGTCCGGTGACCGTCAAGGTCAAGGACGAGTACACCGCCACGCAGGCCTGGATCGAGCTGCAGCGCGAACTCCCCTTCGAGGGTACGCCCGTGCTCTCCGACGCCGAGTTCGAGCGCGCCTCCGAAGAGATCCGCTCGATCACTTCGGAAGCGTCGTCCGGCCAGCCCGTCCTGGCCTAGCTGTCGCCCGCGAGAGCTTCGCGCGCGGCGGTGACGTCCGCCGGAGGCGGGGCGAGAGCTTCGCGCGCGGCCTCGGCGCCGGACTCGGGAACGAGGATGTCGCGCGGGCCGGCGGCGAGGAAGTCGGGGACGTCGAAGCCGCCCGAGCGGCGCGACAGGCTGGGGATGCCCTCCTCCAGCAGCAGCGCCTCGATCAGCTCGGACTCCGGCTGGCTGTTGGCGCGCGCGACCTTGACGAGCGGGCCGTCGGCGTACTGCGGCTTGATCTTGCGCGCCTTGCGTTGACGCTCTGACGCTTCCCGCTCGCTTCCGGGCACGTGAACGAGCGGCATCTGGCAATCGGGGCAGAAGCGCTCCGAGCGCGGGTGCGTGCGCCCGCAGGTCGGGCAGATGAGCGGCTTGTCGCTCAGCTCGGCGCCTCTCCCGCACCGGCCGGGGCGCCGCCGGCCGCCTCTGTGACGTCCACCGGCACCTCCTGCACTTCGGGGCCGTCGATCAGGTAGGACTTGACCAGCGGCTGCTCGCCGGAGGCCAGGCCGACGATGACCCACTCGACTCCCGGCCAGAGCGCGGCGAAGCTGATATCGGTCTGTGATGGCTTCGGCTCACTGCGCACGTGCGAGTGGTAGATCGCACCGAGATCCCCGCCGTCCTCCTGACAGGCCTTCCAAAGCTTCAGCAGTTCGTCGCCGTCGATTTGGAACTTCAGCGGACTGGCATAGACGTTCTCCGCGCGGAAGACGCTGGTCGCAACTTTCTCGCCGTCGGCGTCGTCCGGATCGACCGGGCGCACTGCGACCACGCCACAGCACTCGATCTTCGGGTCCTCGAGCGCGTGCGCGACGATCTCGTCGAGCAGGTCTGCGGCGATCTTCATGGGAGCTGCGACGCGCCGCGGTCGGTCGGCCGGCGCGTCACCACCAGACGGTCGAGTCCAGGTTCTCGATCTGCTCGACGGGCAGCGTGTAGATGCCGCTGGAGAGGTACTTCCAGCCGTCGTCGGCGACGACGAAGACGACGTTGCCCTCGTCCAGCTCACCGGCGATGCGCACGGCGATACTGGCGATCGCGCCGGTGGACACGCCGGCGAACACGCCCTCGTCGTCGAGCAGCTTGCGCGTCCACACGATCGCGTCGGAGTTGGTCACGAAGATCTTGCGGTCGAGCAGCGAGATGTCGATGATCGGCGGGATGAAGCCGTCGTCGAGCGAGCGCAGGCCCTGCACCGGCTCGCCCTGCATCGGCTCGGCGGCGACGATCTTGCAGGCGTCGCCGAACGTCTCCTTCAGTCGCCGCCCGTTGCCCATCAGCGTCCCGCCCGTGCCGAGGCCGGCGACGAACGCGGAGATCTCGTCGAGCTCTTCGAGGATCTCCAGCGCGGTGCCGTTGTAGTGGGCGTTGGGGTTGGCCTGGTTTCCGTACTGGTAGGGCATGTACACCGAGGGGTCTGCTGCGGCCATCTCCAGCGACATCGCGACGGCTCCGTTGGAGCCCTGATTGCCGGGCGAATAGACGATCTCGGCGCCGTACATCGTCAGCAGCTGCGTGCGCTCGGGCGTAACGTTCTCGGGCATCACGACCTTCAGCTTGTAGCCCTTGCGCCTGGCGATCATCGCCAGCGAGATGCCGGTGTTGCCCGACGTCGGTTCGAGGATCGTCTGGCCGGGCGCGATCGCGCCTTTCTCCTCGGCGTCTTCGATCAGCGCACGTGCCACGCGGTCCTTGACCGAGCCGGTCGGGTTGTGCGACTCCAGCTTGGCCCAGATGTGCACGCCGGGCTTCGGCGACAGGCTGGGCAGCTCGATCAGCGGCGTGTTGCCGATCGCCTGCACGATGTCCCCGTAGCGACCGCCGCACGGCCGGTTTCTCAGCCTCTCAACCGCCATTACTTCACGGAATATAGCGGGGTTTGGCAGACGCGCGCGAGCCTGCGCGGCGGGCGCTCGTCAGACGCGCCCGAGCAGGATCAGCACCAGCAGGACCAGCGCGACCGCGCCGATGATTCCGCCTACCAGGGCGACTTTCACGAGAATCAGCACGAGCGCGATGATGATGAGCAGGCCCAGCAGACCTCTGACCATTTTGTTTCCTCCCCGTCGAGTTGATGCTGCGCTGATCAGGGCCTACCCATCGTGCGTGCTGCACAAACCGCCGCTTACGCCGAGCGGCCCGCCGAGCCCGGCCGCCGGGCTGGCCGCATGGCCAGTCAGCGACTATGATTCGCGAGCCGGCTCGGGGGTGACGCGCCGGCAACTCTCATGTTCAACTCCGCACAGGGCTATGACTTCGACTGGCTGGTGATCGGCTCCGGCTTCGGCGGCAGCGTCTCGGCGCTGCGCCTGTCGGAAAAAGGTCACTCCGTCGGCGTGCTGGAGTGCGGGCGGCGCTTCGCCGACGGTGAGCTGCCGAAGTCGACGGGCGACCTCAAGCGCTACTTCTGGAACCCGCAGCTGGGGATGAAGGGCATCTTCCGGATGACGACCTTCCGGGACGTCTCGGTCGTCTCGGGGTGCGGCGTGGGCGGCGGCAGCCTCGGCTACGCCAACACGCTGTACGTGCCGCCCAAGGCCTTCTTCGAGGATCGCCAATGGGGCGACATGCAGGACTGGGAGAGCGCGCTCGCGCCGCATTACGCCGAAGCGCAGCGCATGCTCGGCGTCGTGCAGAACCCGCACGACGACCCCGCCGACCAGCTGCTGCGCGAGCTGGGCGAGGAGCTGGGCGTGGGCGACACGTACAAAAAGACGCCCGTCGGCGTGTACTTCGGCGAGCCCGGCAAGACCGTCCCCGATCCGTTCTTCGGCGGCGAGGGGCCCGATCGCACGGGCTGCCGCCTGTGCGGGCGCTGCATGGTCGGCTGCCCGCACGGATCGAAGAACACGCTCGTCAAGAACTACCTCTACCTGGCCGAGAAGCGCGGAGCGCAGGTGATGCCCGAACGCACGGTGGTGGACATCCGCCCGATCGGCTCGGCGGACGGCGGCGACGGCTACGAAGTGGAAAGCGTGCGCTCGGGTGCCTGGCTGCGCAAGGAACGCCGCGTGCAGCGCGCTCGCGGCGTGGTCGTGTCGGCCGGCCCGCTGGGCACGAACAAGCTGCTCGCGCGCTGCCGCGTCAAAGGCTCGCTGCCGCGTATCTCGAAGCGGCTCGGCGAGCTCGTGCGCACCAACTCCGAGTCGATCCTCGCGGTGACGGTGCCCGAGGACTACCCGCAGGACCTGTCCAAACGCGTCGCCATCACATCGTCGATCTACCCCGACCCGAACACGCACATCGAGACGGTCACCTACGGCGAGGACGGCGACTCGATGCACCGCCTGAACACGCTGCTCGTCGGCGACGGCACGCGCGTCACGCGCCCGCTGAAGCTGCTCGTGCAGATCCTGCTGCACCCCAAGCGCCTGCTGCAGGTGATGTTCCCCAAACACTGGTCGCGGCGCACGATCATCATCCTCGTCATGCAGACGCTCGACAACGCGATCGCCCTGCGCCCGCGCAAAGGGCCGTTCGGCTCGTTCTGGCTGAGCACCGAACAGGACCCCGAGCGCCCCAACCCGACGTTCATCCCGATCGCCAACGAGACGGCCAAGTGGTTTGCCAAGCGCACCGGCGGCATCGCGCAGAGCGCGGTGTCGGAGGCCCTCTTCAACATTCCCACGACCGCGCACATCCTCGGCGGAGCAGTGATCGCGCCGGACGCCTCGCGCGGCGTCGTCGACGCGCGCCAGCGAGTCTTCGGCTACGAGAACCTGCTCGTGTGCGACGGCTCCGCGATCCCCGCGAACGTCGGCGTCAACCCGTCGCTGACGATCACAGCGCTGGCCGAGCACGCGATGAGCCATTTGCCGGCGCAGGGCATGCCCGACGTCGCAGTCGCGCCGCAGACCGCAGCGGCCTGAGGGCGCGCCGCGCGGGCGTTTTCGCTTCTCTAGCGCCGCCCACTAGAACATTTGTCGTGTGCAGAATGGTGCAGTTCTGTCAAGCCTGCCATGACGGGCGACGTTCGGCCCATGCCGACTCCAGACGCAGGTCCCCAGACGCCCCCGCAGGCCACCCTGCCCCCCAGGCCGTGCGGCCAGGTCCCGCTGCCGGACATCCCGCATGAGTACGCCGAGGACCTCGGCCTGCTCGCACACCGGCTGACCGAGCGCACCGGCGACGTCGTGGCAGGCATGCGGGCCAGGACGCTCGACTCGGGCGTGGTGCTCGACGACGCGGTGGAGGACAGCTTCGCCCAGGTCGGCGTGCTGTCGACTTTGGCTGTCGCGAAGTGGATGGCCGGCGAAGGCGTCGCATCGGCGCGGGACGTGGGCCAGGAGTCGTGGTGCATCTTCGGCGAGCTGGCGGCACAACGCCACGCGCCGCTCAACGAGGTGACCAAGCGCTGCCTGCGCTGGTTCGACGCGGCTTCCGAGGTCGCGCACGAAGCGGCCGGCGAGCTCGCATTGAGACCGGAGGTGCTCGCGCAGGCGGTCGCGATGCTGCAGCGCAGCCTCAACGTGACGCTCGTGCGCATGTGCGAGTCCTTCGAGGCCGAGCGCAAGCGCTCAGATGACGAGTTGACCTTCCTCGCCACACACGACGTGCTCACAGGACTGCCCAACCGCAAGCTGATCCTCGACCGTTGCGAGCAGTTGCTGGCGCGCTCGCGCCGCAACGAGATGCCAGTGGCGGCCGCGTTCATCGATCTCGACAATTTCAAGCTGATCAACGACACGCTCGGCCACCGCGCCGGCGACGAACTGCTGTGCGCCGTCGCTGCGCGCCTGCAGGGAGCGGTGCGCGAGTCAGACACGCTCGGCCGTCTGGCCGGCGACGAGTTCATCGTGCTCGCCGAGGAGCTGTCGCTCGCTGCCGGCCCGGAGCTGATCGCCGAGCGCCTTCTCGAAGCACTGAGCGAGCCGTTCACGCTCGGTCAGGGCGGAGCCCGGCTGAAGGTGACCGCGAGCGTCGGCGTCGCCGCGGGCAGGCGCGCGAGCGGCGAGGAGCTGCTGCGTGACGCCGACATCGCGATGTACCGCGCCAAGTGCAACGGCAAGGACCGCTTCGTCGCGTTCGAGTCTGAGATGCAGGGCGCAGTGCAGAGCCGGCTCGAACTGGAGATGGATCTGCGCGAAGCGCTGCAGAACGAGGAGTTCTTCCTCGTCTACCAGCCGATCTTCGATCTCAACGACATGAGCCCCAGCGCGGTGGAGGCGCTGATTCGCTGGGAGCACCCCAGGCGTGGCGTCGTGCAGCCCGAAGAGTTCATACCGCTGCTCGAGGAGACGGGGCTGATCACGCAGATCGGCGGCTGGGTTCTGCGTCAAGCCTGCGATCAAGGCGCAAGCTGGCGCGCGGCGGGGTCCGCGATCGAGATGGCAGTCAACGTCTCGGCGCGTCAGCTCGACAGCGACGAGTTCGTCGCAGAAGTGCGCGAGGCGCTTGCGGCAAGCGGCCTGGATCCGCATGCGCTGACGATCGAGATCACCGAGACGACGCTGATGCGCGACGCCGAGCAGACGATCCGCAGGCTGACCGCCGTCAAGGCGCTCGGGGTGCGCATCGCGATCGACGACTTCGGCACCGGCTACTCATCGCTGACGCACGTGCAGAAGTTCCCCGTGGACTCACTGAAGATCGACCGCTCGTTCATCGCTGGGCTGAAGGAGAACAAAGAGGGCGAGGCGCTGATCCACACGCTCGTGCAGCTCGGCAAGGCGCTGTCGATCGAGACGGTCGCCGAGGGCATCGAGCTGCAGCAGGAGCTGTCGCTGCTGCAAGGGGAGCGCTGCGACAGCGGCCAGGGGTTTCTGTTCGCCAAGCCGCTCGACCTGGCGGCGACCGACGCGTTCTTGAGGAGCTGGATCGACGATGCGGCGGGGCGTTCGGGACTCGCCTCCCCGGACATGTCCCCGGCAGCGTGAGCCGGGCGGCGCGGCGAGTGGCTCGCGACGGCCGCTTCAGCGCCCGCCGGCCATCGCCGGCAGGATCACGAGCGTGTCGGAGTCGCCGACGGCTGTGTCGAGGCCGTCGAGCACACGCACGTCCTCGTCGTTGAGGTAGACGTTGACGTAGCGGTTCAGCTCGCCGTCGGCGGAGAACAGCTGGCTCTGCGTCGCCGGGTGGTTGGCGGCCAGGTCCTTGAGCACGTCGCCGACGTTCTCGCCGGAGGCGCTGACCTCCTTGTCGCCGCCAACGGACGCGCGCAGCACCGGTGGAATCTTGATCGTGGCCATCGCGGAACCCTAGCGCGCTGCGACCGCTAGCCTGCGGCCGCGCAGAACGCCTCGTAGTCCGGGAACACGCCGAGCTCCTCGTCGGCGATGTCCTCGGGGTCGCGCGAGCAGATAGGGCACTCGGGGTCGCGGTGCACCTTGACCTCGGTGAGCGTCGCGCCGAGCGCGTCGTACAGCAGCAGCCGCCCGATCGCGGGCTCGCCGATGCCGACGATCAGCTTGACGACCTCGGTCGCCTGCAGCAGGCCCATCGTGCCCGGCAGCACGCCGAGCACGCCGTTGGCGCCGCACGACGGCGCGAGCTCGGCCGGCGGCGGCTCGCGGAACAGGCAGCGGTAGCACGGGCCCTCGTAGGGCTTGAACACCGAAAGCTGGCCGTCGAAGCCGAGAATCGAGGCCGACACGACCGGGATCTTCAGGCGCACCGTGGCGTCGTTGAGCAGGTAGCGCGTGGGGAAGTTGTCGACGCCGTCGACGACCACGTCGTAGTCCTTGATGATCTCGACGATGTTCGAAGCGTCGATGCGCGTCTGGTACTTGACGACGTTGACGTCGGGGTTCAGCGCGTGAATCGACTCCTCGGCGGAATCGACCTTCGGCACGCCGACGCGCGCAGTCGTGTGGATCACCTGGCGCTGAAGGTTCGACAGGTCGACGACGTCGTCGTCGACGATGCCCAGCGTGCCCACGCCGGCCGCCGCCAGATACAGCGCGGTCGGCGAGCCCAGGCCGCCGGCGCCGAGCAGCAGCACCTTCGCGTCGAGCAGCTTCTGCTGGCCCTCCATGCCGATCTCCGGGACGAGCATGTGGCGCGAGTAGCGGTCGCGCTGCTCGGGCGTGAGCGTGCGCGGGACCTGCACCTCATAGCCGCGGTCTTTCCACAGCGTGATGCCGCCGGTCATCGAGCGCACGTGCTCGTAGCCCAGCTCGTCGGTCAGCGTGCGCGTGCCGTATGCCGAGCGGTTGCCCGAGGCGCAGTAGAGGATCACCTGTGTGGACCGGTCGGGCACGACGCCCTCGATGCGCGTCTCCAGGTAGCTGCGCGGCACGTGCTTGGCGCCGGGCAGGTGCCCGGCGGCGTACTCCTCGGTCTCGCGCACGTCGATGACCGTGACGCCCTCGTCGATCAACTCGGCGACCTCGGAGGGGTCTACCTCCTCGATCTGGCTCTTGACTTGGCGGAGAAGCTCTGCTCCGGAGGGACTCATCTCGAATCTCCTAAACCACGGTCGGGTTTTATTGACTTCAGAAAGTATAGCGCCTTCCAACCGGTGCCCAGGCCCTGCCGCCGAGCAACTTCGCCCGCCGTTGAGATCGTGCCGAGCGACCCGCGCAAACGGGTCGCTCGGCACGGGTTTCTCACTGGGTCAGGAGACCAGCAGGTAGGAGAAGCCGACGGCGCTCGGGCTGAACGTGCGCGAGCCGCCATACGACGCCTTCGCGCGCCAGCGCCCGACCGTCGGCGGGGTGAACGCCACACTCGCCGAGCCGCCGTGCGCGACGGCGCGGGACTCATGGTCGAACTGCCAGCCGAACACGGGATCGAAGCGTTCGACGTCGACCGTCACGGGCCCCGATGCCCCGGGCGAGACCTTCACGGCGATCGCCGTGCCCTGACCGGCGTGCACGGTCGCCGCAGCGAAAGACAGCCGCGTGGTGGTGATCGTGCGCGACTCGCGCACGAGCGTGAAGTTGCCCGAGCTGTTGTCGTGCACCGAGACGACGGCGTAGTAGCGGCCCGGCTTGAGCTGCTGCTGCAGCGTCTGCGACCCGCCGCCGCCGCACGCGCACGCGATCACGTGGCCGTTGAGGCCGCGCAACTGCACGTTGAAATCGGCCGCCGACGGCGCTTTCAGCCTGAGCGTGAGGTCGGAGTGGCTGTGGACGTCCATGCGGTACAGGCGCAGCACCTGCACGCCGCGCCCGTCGAGATGCCCGTGCCCGTGGGCGTAGTTGCCCAGCGCGAGGCCCGGGGCGGTCTCGGAGGCATTGGCGCGCGCGACCTGCAGGTGGAAGCGTTTGACACCGCGATCGCGAGGCGTCACCTCGAAGCTGTATCGACCGCCCTGGCCGGGGCCGGGCGTGAAGAGGCGGTAGCCGCGGCAGTCGATGCGCAGCACCGAGGGAGAGCCTTCTTCGAAGGAGCGGGTGCCGGGCGCGTAAAGCCGGCCGTCGACGCAGCCGCCGCCGCGTCCGTTGGCGAGGTTGATCAGATAGCTGACGCCGGGGCGCAGCGTGAAGGCGTACGCGGCGTTCACGTTCTGGATCGGGTCGACATGACCGCTGACGCCGCCGGCGGGCAGCGGAGAGCCGGGCGGGCGTATCGCGGGTGTCGGCAGGAACACCTCGAGCGTGAAGGGCGCCAGCTGCGAGCCGGCGATCGCGGCGACGCGGATCAGGTACGCGCCGTTCTTGGACGCATTGAAGGAGAGCGCCGTCTTGCCCTTGGCTTCCGTGCGATCGCACGCGACGGAGTTCAGCTGCGAGCGAACGAGGTGGTAGACGTCAACGGTCGCTTCCAGCGCCCCCGACGCGGCGAGGTTCACGGCGACCCGCTGTGCCGTGGCCGAGCGCAGGCTGTACCAGACCGACGCGGCAGTCGAGCCGCAGCGCGATTCCGAGCCAGGCAAGCCTGCGTCGGTCGTCGCGCCGACCGTCGTCCCGGCGATCGTCGCCGGCAGGCTGTGGATCGCCTGCGCGTCGGCCTGGTTGTCGTTTGACGGCGCGGTCGTCGCGGCCGTTGCGACGCCGGTCGCAGCGAGCAGCGCGGCGAGGACCGCCAGCGCGGCGATCGCGATGGTGCGGATTCCCGGCCTGCGACCGGGCACTGGACGGCTGATGTACGTGTCAGACGACATATCCCCCTCGTTTCCTCGTAGGTCGCCTTGGAACACGAGGACGGTGCAAGTGTTTCGCCCATCGGAACGACGAGCCGGCCGGGCGAGGCCCGATCGGACTCGCATACGCTGGCGCGATGACGCTTCGTCCCGTCTGGGTTCTCGCCTGCGCGCTGGCGCTGGCGTGCACGCGACGGGCTGCTCGTCGGGCTCGTCCTCATCCACCTCGTCGGCGACTTCGGTGCAGCCGAACTCGTCGGGTTCGACGGCGCGGCGCTGCCGGGCGGCGTGCTCGCCCCCACGTTCGCCCTGACCGACGAGAACGGGCGCCGCGTTTCGCTTGGCGAACAGCGCGGCCACGTGACGGTGCTCGCGTTCGTCTACTCCACTTGCGGCGCCGCGTGCGTCGTGATCGCCCAGCAGATCCGCGGCGCGCTCGACGAACTGGCCGCGCCGGTCCCGGTGCTGCTGGTGAGCGCCGACCCGGCCGCCGACACGCCGGCGCGAGTCAGGCGCTTTTTTATGCGCACCTCGCTGAGCGGGCGCGTGCGCTACCTGAGCGGCTCGCCGGCACGACTGCGCCCGGTGTGGCACGCCTTCCACATCGCCGGGGCACGCGCCGATCGCGCGGCGTTCGCGCGCACGGCATCCGTCTTCCTGATCGACCGCACAGGCCACGAGCGCGTGATCTTCCAGCTCGAACAGCAGGCCCCGGACCACCACGAGGTCGGGCTCGAGCCCGAGCTCCAGTCCCGGCACGCCGACGGCGATCGTGTCGGCGGGGAAGCCCGTCGACCGCCGTGCCCTTGATGCCGCTGGCTGTCTCGCCCTCCTCGTAGGGCGCGCCGCCCGGGGTCGTCTTGTCGGACGCCCCGCTCTGGTTCTCGGCCGGTGGACGATCATGACCTCGACGTCCTTGATCTCGGACGAGTTGTCGACGAGCAGTCGAGGCCCGGCGCCCCGATGCCGTCATCATTCGTGACGAGGATCGGAGGAATTGTCCGGCGCCTGCGTGGTGGTGGTGGCGCGGTGGCCGTGCCCGAACCTCCCGGTCGTCGTCAGAGCCGCAGGCGGCCACCCGAGCACGAGGGCGATGACGATGGGGGCGGGGCGACGAAGCGTCAGGTTCCCCCTGGTGAGCGGTCGCCGGACGTAATCGCCGCGGGCGGATCTTCAGGGACCCGCTGACGCTCGGCGAGGCGGACCATCTCGACGGCGGTGTGGGCGCCCTCCTCGCCGACGTTGTGGCCGCCGGGGCCCTCGCTGCGCTCGAGCGCCTGGTCGAGGTCCTCGGTGGTGAGCACGCCGAAGATGATCGGGCACGCCGGTGGCCAGCTGGGCCCGCTGGATCCCGGCCGCGCACTCCCCCGCCACCGCCTCGTAGTGGGTGGTCTCGCCCCGGATCACGCAGCCGAGGCCGATCACGGCGTCGACCCGCCCGACTCGGCGAAGGCCTTGGCCGCCAGCGGGATCTCGAACGCCCCCGGCACCCACTCGACGACCACGTCGGCGCGGCTCGACGCCCGCGGCGTCAGCCCCGCGGCCGACCCCGTCGAGCAGGCGGTTGGTCACGTGGTCGTTGAACCGCCCGCAGCACCGACGCCGACGCGCACGCCGGGCCGTCGAGCTCGCGGCGCGGCCCGACCGGTCGGCCACGGCGTCACCGGCCATCTGGTTCCTCGCAGGCCCTCGAGCAGGTGGCCCATGCGGTCGCGCTTGGTGCGCAGGTAGGCGATGTTCTCGGCGTTGGGCGCGACCACCGACGGCACCCGCTCGGTGATGTCGAGGCCGAAGCCCTCGAGGCCGCCGTACTTGGCCGGGTTGTTGGTCATCAGCCGCATGGTGGTGATGCCGAGATCGGCCAGGATCTGGGCGCCGATGCCGTACTCGCGGCTGTCGACGGGCAGGCCGAGGTCGAGTGTTGGCGTCGACCGTGTCGCGGCCCTCGTCCTGCAGCGTGTAGGCCCGGATCTTGTGGCCGATGCCGATGCCGCGGCCCTCGTGGCCGCGCAGGTAGACGATGACGCCCTTGCCCTCCTCGGCGATCAGCTGCCATGGCCGCGTCGAGCTGCACGCCGCAGTCGCAGCGCAGCGAGCCGAACACGTCGCCGGTGAGGCACTCGCTGTGCACCCGGACGAGGACGTCGTCGTCGCCGTTGCACCGCGCCCTTGACCAGCGCGACGTGCTGCTCGCCGTCGAGCACGGACTCGTAGACGTAGCGGTGAAGTCGCCCCAGCGGGTGGGGATGCGGGCCTCGGCGACCCGGCGACGAGCTTCTCGTTCGGCGCCGGTAGCGGATCAGGTCGGCGATCGAGATGAGCAGCAGGCCGTGCTCCTTGGCGAAGCGCTCGAGCTCGGGCACGCGGGCCATGTCGCCTTCTTCTCGTCGACGATCTCGCACAGCACGCCGGCCGGGCAGAGCCCGGCCAGGCGGGCCAGGTCGACGGCGGCCTCGGTGTGGCCGGCCCGCTTGAGCACGCCGCCCTCGCGGCGCGCAGCGGGAAGATGTGGCCGGGGCGGGCCAGGTCGCCGGGGCGGGTGGCCGGGTCGATCAGGGCGCCGGATCGTCGCGGCGCGGTCGTGCGGCCGAGATGCCGGTCGAGGTGCCGTGGCGGTAGTCGACGCGTGACGGTGAACGCCGTGCGCTGCGATCTCGGTGTTGCTGCTCGCACCATGAGCGGCAGGTCGAGCTCGTCGAGCCGCTCGCCGGTGATCGGGGCGCAGATCACGCCCGAGGTGTGGCGGACGAAGAAGGCGATCTTCTCGGCCGTGGCCGCCTCGGCCGCCATGATCAGGTCGCCCTCGTTCTCGCGGTCCTCGTCGTCGACGACGACCACGATCTCGCCCCGCTCGATCGCGGCGACGGCATCCTCGACGGGGCGAACGGGGGTATCGCTCATGAGGGTTGTCCTGTACCAGTCGAGCAGGCGCTCGACGTGCTTGGCGGTGACGTCGACCTCGAGGTTGACGGGGTCGCCGGGGCCGCTGTGGCCGAGGGTGGTGACCTCGGCCGTGTGGGGGATGATGGCGACGGAGAGGCCGTCGTCGTGGACGGCCGCCGTCGTCCTCCGAACGTACGTCCGACCCCGTGAGCGGACGCTTCGACGTGCCCCGTGGCGTTACACGGTCATGTCGCGCCGGGCAAAACGGTGACCGGGGTCAACAGCGCGCCAGACGGCGACCATGGCTGCCCGGCCGCCGTGCAGGCGGGACCGACCGGAGCGTGCGCCTTGGCAACGTCGCCGATGATCTGCGCGAGCTCCTTCGGACGCGACCACATCGGCCAATGGCTGGTCGGCAGGTCGACCCACGTGGGGTTTCGGAGCTCAGGGATACCGGCGAGGAACGCCCAGTCGGGATTCTCCCTCGCGTATGTCTGGTATTGCTCCCCGGTGAACCCCGTGCAGATCAGGGTGCTCGGGATGTCACGTCGAGCATCGTTGGTCAGTTCGACGGACTCGCGGATCAGGCTGCCGGGCACCGGGACCGCCCGCTCGCGAAACGTCTGCTTCTGCTCCTCGCTCAGCCCGTCGAGGTTCTCCCCCTCCTCAATCTCGGCCCAGTCCATCGGCTTTTCGACGTCCTTGAAGTCGGGGTCCATCGCCCCCTTCCCGGGTGCCGTGTCGACGTAGACCATGGCGGCGATCTTGTCGGGAACCCGGTCGCTCGCGGCGTAGCCGGAGAACCCGCTCGCGCTGTGGACCGCGAGAACGACGGGCTCACCGGCGGCCTCGACCGCGTTGCCGATCGCGTCGACGTGATCCGCGAACGTGATGGTCGACCGGTCGCTGTCGGCCGACTCGAGACCGGGCAGCGTGAGGGCGCTGACCTGGTGCCCATCGGCGCGAAGCCCCGCGACGACCTCGTCCCAGGCCCAGGCGCCTAGCCAGAACCCGGGCACCAGAATGATCGGAGCAGCGTTCGAGAGGTTCTCGGTCATGTCTCTCCAATCGTCGGTGCAGGCGCCCTTGCTATCGGCGCTGGACTCATGCTCGCCCATTCGTTGACACGATGGGCGCCGGTCGACCAGCGGCACACCCTGCGCCGGCCCAATTCTAGGCGCTGACAGGCCCCATTGAGGCGTAGCAACCCTGCGGGCGATCATTGAAACGTGCCTGCAGAGCGCGCCCGGTACGTTGATGCCTGGGACGTGAGTGCTTTCGCGGATAAGGAGAACACAGTACCGATGAGCCAAGAGAAGCGAGACGCGGGCCAGTCCAACAAGCTCCTTGATGCCCTCAGCCATCTGACGGCCACCGAGAAACGCAAACGCGAGGTACCGATCTCGACGCGACGTTCGCACGAACTCGCGAACGACGTCAACGCGACCAGCCGCGAGATCTTCCGGATCGCTCGCGATCAGGACCGGCTGGGCGATGAGATCCCCATCCGGCACGAAAACGATCGACGATGTGGATCGCCAGGAGCCGACGGATTACAAGAGGGTCGGGAGCCGGAGGGGCGCGGGTCGAGGTCGGGCCTTTTCGAAGATCATTGTAGTCCTACCTGCTCGCCCTCTTGGATCCTCTCCTGTGCCGCCGTTGGGCTCGCAGCGCGAGCACCGTCCCGAGCGCCGCGATCGCGACGAGGTAACCCACGGGGGTGCTTGGCGCGGGCCCCTGCGGCGCGCGGATGGTCGAAGTAGGCGGCGGCGTGGCTAGAACGCCGGCTGCAGCCGTCACGGTGATCGTGACGTCAGTCGTCGTCAACACTTCACCTGTGCCGGTGTCGATGGTGCCTTGGGTTCGAACCTGGGCACACGCATTCCGGCCATCTGCACCCGCCAGCGCGGCAGTGCCCGGACCGTCCATGAGCGATGCCGGGATCGTCGCGTCGCCGACGATGCCATCGCCGTTGCTGGCGAGGTCGCCCGGCCCACAGAAGGCGGCCCGCGCATCAAGTTCTGTGAGTTGACCGGTCGAGCCATCGACCGACAACGTCACGGAGGCGCTCGTGCCAGCGTCAGCGCTCGTGACGAAGATCACGGCGAGGCCGGGGTAGGCATCGGTGATGAACGTCGGGACCAGCAGGCGATCGGCGAAGATGTAGCCACCAACTCCTGCGTCGAAGACCACCGCACCCTCGATCTCCCCCTGAAGCGCGAAGTCGAGGCCGGTGATGATCCCGGCGTCGTCGAGATCGATGACTAGGCACGACGGTCCTGATCCTGCTACTGACGGGAGATTTGCGGCAACAGCCGGACTCAAGACCGCGTCAGGCGCCACGACCCACGGAGGCAGGAGCCCGATCGTCAGCGCGCCATCCGAGGGTCCAGCGGGGTCCGGTGCCGTGTAGGAGAGATCTGCCCGCACTCGACCACCGTGCTCGCGGCGGCTACCGCCCCGACAGATGCCAGAACGGTGGCGCCGGTGACTAGGGCCAGACCGCGAGCCGTAGCAGCTCATTCAGGAGCACTCCAGGGTAGATGAGGTCGGCGGCACCGAGCCGCACAAGACCCTAGCCAACCTATCCGAGCCAGACCCGAAAGTCCGTAGCACCTTGGTGCACCAACCCAAGTCGCCAGCGACCTCGGCGATCTCCGCGACCGCGGCGTCATTTCGACTGAGACCTACCAATCTGAACGGGCTGATAGTCGGGTGACCCTGACCGCTCCGCGGATCGCCGATAGCAGCGAGGCCCTGGCCATCCCCTAGCCAGCCTCATCCGACTTGGCCGGGGAACGGGCGATCGCGGTACACGTACCACGTCTCCTGTCAGCTCGGGGCGTCCCACACGGATCTGCGGGTACGACGGAGCGAGCGCGGTCTCGAGATCGCCAGCATGATCGATGCGCATGGCGGCCATCGCCCGGTCCACCGCGCGCCTGAAGGCCCAATCGGACGACGAGCGGCGGCAAGGATGCCGACATCTAGGCGCGTGGCCGGCTCGGACACACCGTCAGGGGCCGTTTCGTGCGTGGATGACGGCTAGTCGGCCGGCTTGTCGCCGAAGATCGTGTAGTGCCACCCCTTCTCGGGCACGCCGGTCAGCTCGAGCATCACGTGCTTGACCTGCGTGTACTCCTCGAACGAGTAGCTCGACATGTCCTTGCCGAACCCGGACTGCTTGAACCCGCCGTGCGGCATCTCGGAGGTCACCATGAGGTGGTCGTTGACCTGGACGTGGCCGAAGTTCAGGGTCCGCGCCGCCTCCATCGCCGTGAACACGTCGAGGTCCAGATGCTGGCGGCCAGCCCGTAGCGGGTGTCGTTCGCCTTCTCGAGAGCCTCCTCGAGCGTGTCGAACGGCAGGACCGCCAGCACCGGACCGAACACCTCGTCCTGGACGATCTCGCTGTCCTGGGTCGCGTCGGCGATGAGCGTCGGCCGGTAGAACGCCCCGTCGGGCAAGCCCGGGACGTCCGGCCGCGACCCCACCGGCGACGACCCGCGCACCGGCCGCGACGGCGCGCTCGACGAACCCGGCGACGCGCGCGACCTGGGTGTCGCTGATGAGGGTCCCCGAGGTCGGTCTGCGGGTCGAACGGGTCGCCCACGCGCACGCCGTCGAACAGCTCGGCGGTCCGCGCGAGGAACGCGTCGTAGACGTCGCGCTGGACGTACGCCCGGGTGGCGGCCGTGCAGTCCTGCCCGCCGTTGATGAGCGCACCCGCGGTCGCGCCGCGAGCGGCCGCCTCGATGTCGGCGTCGGCGCAGACGATGAACGGCGCCTTGCCGCCGAGCTCGAGGTGGACCCGCTTCAGGTTCGCGCTGCGCGAGGGCCTGGATCTGCTTGCCGGTCGCCGTGTCGCCGGTGAGCGAGATCATGTCGACGTCCATGTGCGCGGCGATCGCCGCGCCGACGACATCGCCCGCGCCCGTCACGACGTTGAAGACGCCGGCCGGGACGCCCGCCTCGAGCGCCAGCTCGGCGAGCCGGACCGTCGTGAGCGGCGTCGCCGATGCCGGCTTGAGGACGATCGTAGTTGCCCGCAGCCAGCGCCGGCCCGATCTTCCAGATCGCCATCCAGATCGGGTAGTTCCACGGGCTGACCTGGCCGATCACGCCGATCGGCTCGCGTCGGACGAAGCTCGTGTGGCTCCCGGTGTACTCGGCGGCGGCCTTGCCGTCGAGGTTCCGGATCTGCGTCGCGAAGAAGCGCAGGTTGTCGCTGGCGAACGCGAAGTCGCTCTCGCGCCGGAGCTTGTACGACGTGCCGGTCTGGAGCGTCTCGAGCCGGGCCAGCTCGTCCGCGTCGCGATCGAGCAGGTCGCCGAGCCGGTTCATGATCGTGACCCGCTCGGCGGCCGGGAGCCGGTGCCAGCGGCCATCCTGGAACGCCGCGCGAGCCACCGCGACCGCGCGGTCCACGTCCGCCTCCGTGCCGGCCGGCACCCGCCCGACCACCTCGCGGGTCGCCGGGCTGCGGACCTCGATCCAGTCGCCCGCTGGTCGATGGGACCGATGCGCCGTCGATGACCATGGGGAAGTCCGTGACGTGGGCCTCGATCGCCATGACGGTCTCCTCGAACGCTCGAACCCTGGAGCGCGAGTCTAGCGCGAGACGATCTGGCCGAGCTGCGCGCCGAGGACTCCGAGCGCCACGACGGCGAGGAACGCGAGCACGGCGGGCACCAGCAGGCACCCGTAGGCGAGATTGGTCGATGCGGGCGCGGGCCGGACGACGGCGGTGTTCGCGAACCGATCGTGGAGGCCCTGCTTGGTCGGGCTCGTGTTTGTCGAGATCATGAGCGCGATCGACCAGACGAGGGACAGCCCGCCCGACAGGAGCGCGAGCGACGGGGTGAATGCGAACAGCCGCAGGAACTCGCCATAGCCGAGCCAGCGACGGACCGCCTGCTCGACCGTGAGCGGCTGCCCGTCGAACGCATTCCCGACCTGGATGTCGAAGATCCGCTGGCCGGGAGTCGCCCGTCGGCCGCCCGACCAGAATGTGACGAAGTACGCCGCACTGACCAGGATGGCCAGGAAGGTGTACTCCGTCGTCAGGAGCAGCTGATCGACCGGGATGGGCTGCCCGGCGGGCGTGGCCGGGATGTCCGCCCAGCCGATCGGCTCGGCGAGGAGCGCGGCGATGATGGCGACGAGCACGCCGTCCACGAGGTACGCCGCAAATCGGGACGGCGTGTCGGAGAACACGAGCCCAGGCGCGACCTCGTCGCGCGGCATGACGGGAGCCGACACGGGATCGGCCGGTCTCGGCGGCTCCGGCGTCATATCACATTCGAGTTCCTCTGCTCACGGATGAGCTCCTCGATCTGCGGCCAGACCGCGGACAGCAGGAGGGTGCTCACGATGATGACGATCAGGATCACCAGGACGCCCCACACGATGCAGCCCACGAACGTCGCACCGTTCCCGCTCGAGGCCGACCGGGTCACGAGGGACCCGGCGAAGCGGTCGTGGAGACCCTGCTTGCGGTCATTGGTGACGGTCGTGAGGAACAGGATCACGTAGAGCCCGAACGAGATGTATCCGCCGGCGTTCTGCAAGGCCGGGACGAGCATCAGCAGCCCCAGCGGCCAGCCGAGGGCGATCCAGCGCTTGACCGACTGGACGATCGTCAGCGGCCTGCCCGTGGCGGCGTCGACGACCTGCATCTTGAGCCCGATCATCCCCGGCGTCGCCCGCCACCTGCTGGTCCAGAAGAAGACGAAGTACAGGAATTCGAGCCCGATGCCGATGACCGTGGCGATGATGAGCTCGGTCGTGATCGGGATGGTGTAGGCCGATGCGAAGCTCCCGCTGGGATCGAGCTGCGCCTGTCGGATGATGTCGTCGAGCAGCCCCCGCCAGTCGATGACGTACAACGTCAGCGCCGCCGGGATCACGCCGATCAGCGTGATGTCGATCAGCCAGGCGACGAAGCGCGCCCCCACGCCGGCGATGACGTAGCCGTCCTGCTGGGCGACCTGGGCCGCTGCCGGCAACTGCCAGCCACCACCCGGGGCGGGCGCCGGCGCGGCTGGGGCCTGCCAGCCGGATGCCGGCGTCGATGGGGTGGCGCTGATGATCGGACCGGCCGGTGCCGCCGGTGCCGGTTCGGCCGCGGGTTCTGGGCTGGGCGAAGGCTCCTCGGGCGGCGGCTGCGCGGCATCAGGATCGGGCGGCGGCGTGGACTCCGGTCCATCCGGGACGGCCGCCCAGCCGACACCGCCGTCTTCGGCCGGCCGATCAGGGGTCTGGTCGGGCGGTGTCGGCAACGGTCGGCTCGTCGGGGCCGACGTCCCCGGGTGGGTCGGGACGTGGTCGCTCGTCGGGTGGCTGCGTCATGTCCTCCCTTCCCTGTGAGCCACCATCATAGGCACCGCTCGAGGCCCGCGACGACTAGCGCTTGGCACGTCCCCAACGACGAGGCTTCGTGGCCACGGCCACCGGACGTTGCGACTCCATCGCCTCGGTCCGCGCGAGCAGGAGCTGGTCGATCTCCTGGCGCATGGCACGCCCCACCGGGGTACGGCGGAGCCACGACGAGATGTTGTCGTCGATGGCGGCGATCTCCGCGAGCGATCGACCCTCATACCGTCCGAAGTCCATCACCGGCTTGCCATCGCGTGCGGCCGGCTTCTTGACGCCGGTCGAGCGGCGGATCCGGGCGTCGTAGCGAGCGCGTCGATCCGGGTCGCTGAGGACGCACCAGGCCTTGTTCAAGACCATCATCCGCTCCTCGTTGCCGCCCAGGTCCGGATGGTGGCGGCGCGCGAGCCGGCGGTACCTGTCCTTGATCGTGCGCACGTCCGCCGATCGGTCGACGCCGAGGACGGCATAGGTCGCTGATCTCGCCAGCACCCTAATCTCGTCCTTACCCGACCGCAATGGGACCAACGTAGGCCGTGGGGAGGTCGGGAGGTACGGCAGTGGGGCCGATGGGTGGTCGTCGTCGCGAGCGTTGTGTCATCGGTTTTAGCGCCAACGTTGGTCGCTTGTCGTCATTGACCAGGAATCGACGCGCGCCACAGCCTAGACACGTGGAGATTTCGGTATTCCCGATCGCCTTGGTCGTGATCATCGTCCTGGTGGTCTTCGGTACCTGGCTGGTCTCTGCTCGACGGTAGCGCCAGGGGGGAACCGCGTGGGTGGGTCGATGCGTGGAGAGCTGGTCGCGGGTTTCACCGTGCTCGTGCTTACCATCGCGGCCCTCTTCCTGATCGCCGCGCTCGTCAAGGGGCCGATCGATCAGCCCGACGGGCCGCTGGACACCGACGAGCCCAACGCGGCGCTCGTGGTGGTGCGGCTGTAGATCCGACCGGCAGCCGCCCCTCAGTCGTGCCGGATGACCTTGTCGACACGCATCCGGATGATCACCCGCTGCTGACCCTCGAACTTGTCGGGGTTCCCCCGATATCGGCGCGCCAGTGACTTGATGTGCTCGAGGGCCGGATCGACCGTCGCGTCCAGCTCGACCGTCCCGCGCATCCCGAGCCAGCTCTCGCCGTCCTCGAAGAGGAGGCTCACCCGTGGATCCGCCTGGAGCTGGCGGTACTTCATGCGCTGCACCTTGGTGTTCATCAGGATGACGTCGCGGTCGTCAGGGTCGACCTCGAACCACATGACCGACTGGCTCGGCGGCCCGTCATCGCTGTTGATGGCCAGGACGGGGTAGCGCAGGTCGGCCATCAGCCACGCGCGCAGGTCGTCGGTCAGGACGGATCCGACGGTCAGATCGGGATCGCTCATCGGCGCTCGAACCTCGCTGCGATCGTCTACAGGAACCGCCTCAGCCTACCTGTCGCGTTCGATGTCGACATCGCGTCGCGGCGGCCACGCGCGGCCGATTCGATCCAGGGGCGTTGACGTCGAGACCTCAGACTCGCGGTGATGGACCGATCGCTCAGCGTTATGGCGTCGCAGTGCTAGCGATGGCCTTGGTCCTGGCGGCGGTGATGCTCGTGGCGGCGTCCGTCGGCGACCAGAAGATGTCGGTTCGAAACCTACCGCCCCCGCCCCTCGGTCTCCGTCAGCCCGAACGGCCACATCGAGTGTCCACCCCGGAGTCGTCTGGCCGCCGGAGTTACTTCCCGGCGGAACCAGGCTGACGACTCACCATCACGAACGGAGTCGCGGTCACGTCAAGGAGTCGATGACCATCGCCGCCGACCATCGATGACCCCGTCCGCTCCGCCAGGCGGACGATACGCAGATTCCGTCCCGAATCCCCCGCCGGCTCAGCCTAATGACTGGCTACCTTTTGTGGCCGGTGGCGTCGCCGTCATCTGCGTGACCCTGGCCGTGCTTGCGCTCGTCGATCGGGCGTGGCTCGATTGCGCCGGCGACCTCGAGGCCGGCGGGCGCTTTGCCAGCCGGTTCGAGCTGCTCGTGCTGGTTCTCCCGGCGACGCTGTTGGCCACGACGCTGGCCGCCGCGATCCCGGCGACAGCCCTCAGACACGCCGGCATCGAAGGACAAGTCGTCGCCGACGGGGTGGCCCTCAGCCTGGTGGCGGCGCTGGCCCTGATCGTGGCGGTGCCGCACCCGTTCAGGACCTACCCGGATGATGTGGTCGGCGGCGTCGAGATGGCCCCGCGCTGTGGCCCGGGCGGCATCCCGACGTGGTGGCCAGCTGGCTACCTTGAGTCCCCGGGCTGCATCGGCGGTCTGGCCACGGGCGCGGCTTGGCTCGGAAGCCCATCGTTAGAGATCGAAGAGCGTCGATAGCACCCTCGATGGAGGAGGCGATGTCCCCTCAGGCGTTCGATCCCGGCAGTCGAGCCTACTTGGTGGACCTATTGACCCGCTGGCAGGACGGCGCCGTTACGCCACGGGAAGTGTTCGCAGAATGCAGAGCGCTGTGGCTATCCCGAGCTTGGCCGAACCAGGCCAGCGCGGCCACGACGCGATTGCCCACGAAGTCCTATTCCTCCTCGCAGACGCTCGCGATATGGGCCTCATGCATGAGGACATCCCGGCGCTCCTGGAGTACCGCGCACCCCGCGCTGGCGGTCCGGGCGCGGCCAGGAACGGTTCTCCGCGTACTTCTTGGAGGCTGTCGACTGGGCAAGCCGCGAAGCCATGCAGGAGGATGACGACTACTACGGGCCGATGTCGCCCGACGCGGAGGACGAACGGCACGAAATCACGTTCTCGGACCCCGACGAGCGCCGTCTCCATCGCGGTATACGGCCTCGCGCCCGAATCCGTCTGGGCAGAGGTGCGAGCCAGGTTGTGCGCCAGTCGACCGCGGGACCAGAGTTCCTTGTCGACCTTGTCGAGGACCTCATGTACCGCTATGCCGACGAGTTCATCGGACGCCTCGAGGAAATCGCGGACGAATGCCCGGGTCCGACGAATTGCGGTATCGGCCCACCTCGGCGGCGTTGCCGCGACTGACGCCGCAGAGCGGTTCTGGAGACTCCAGGACCGGCTGCAAGACCGATTGGGATGGCGGTGGAGTCAAGCTCGCGGGCTTAGCGGCGGTCAGGCATCGCTCGGTGGCAAGTGGCCGGTCTTGTGGAAATGCGTGAGTGCCGCCTGCCAGCGGCGCACGTCGGGGCCATCGTCGGGCAGCTCGTGTGCCTCATTCGGAGACGATCCGAGGAACGTGTGCAGCGACGGTTCGCTGCCTGCTAGGTAGCCTTCGATCCAACACCGCGCGGTGTCCGAAGCATCGGTGACCTCGTCCTTGGACGCGCTGATGGTCTGTGAACCATCGGGCGACCGAACGAGGAACCGACCCGCAAAGGTGTGTCCGTTGCCGACGATCAGCCACCGCCCGTCGGTCCCTTCGATGGTGACCCAGAGGCCGGGGGTAGCACCGCCTCAAGCTCGACGAAGCCCCGGCGGGGTCGGCACCACGCTCGCGCCTAGCGTCGCGCCAGCATCGCGACGAGCGCGACGACGAGGATGACCAGGACGATCAGGCCGAGCCCTGGAAACGCCACCCCTTCCACGACCCGCAGCCTACACCGCCGTTTGGCGCTAGAACGGTTGGCGCTTCTCGGTCGGCCTCCGAGCGACGGGTGTGCGACCCGCAGCCCACCTGACACGGTCTATCGGTACGGGTCCGGGCTGTCACTACGGAAGCAGCGGCGGGAGGCGGTACTCGCGATCAGGTGCTCGACTTGCGTCGTCTGGTCGATCGTGCCACCGGCAGCAACAGGATCGGACCAGGTTCAAGTTCCGTCAGGAAGCAGATCGGATCGCGCGCTACTCCGCCACCTCGCGGCAGCCGGAGCATGCCCCGATAGTCCACGACCCACACCGGCTGGTCGTTTGTGAGATCCGGTTCCGCCGAGCGAGCGGCACGTGCTTGTAGGCGTTTGGCGCGCGGCACCCTCCCCATGCCTGCCACGTCCTCGACCGTGAAGCCGTAAGAGATGCACAGGTCGATCGCGCGCTGCTCCTCGGCGTTGGCCTTGGAGATCGATACCGGCTTGATCGCCGGGTCGAGGCGGAGCGCATCCGCTGGGTCAGCAGCGGGGCAGGGTCCCGCCTTGTTGCCTTCGAACCAGGCCGTGTCTCCGGCTGGCGTCTCATGGGCGCGAGGTGCACCCATCTCGCGCCGCCTCGATCGACCAGGATCCAGTGATCCCCGCGCGTCCCGGTGGCGAGAAGCAGCGCGCCGTGCGCCACCGCCGCTGGGCCCACGTCATCGCCGATCCAGAGCTCGCGCGGGCTGCCTGGACAGCGTCGAGATCGATCCAGCCCTCGGTGACGCCCTGCTCGTCGGCCGCCCATCGATCGCAGCAAGATCGGGCAACGCCGGCGGCGGATGAAAGCCATCCGCAGGTCCGCCCATCCGCTGGGAGATCAGGTGGTCGCCATCTCCCTCCCCCGTGAGCACCTCCAGTGATGCTGCCGGCTCGGGAGGCCTCGTCGCGGGCGCTGGGCATGGTCCCGTCCGGTTGCCCTCGAACGACACCGTCCGTCCGGCTGGCGTCTCATGCGGATTGAGATGCACAGCGATCTGACGCCTGTCCGCTCGACGAGGATCCAGTGATCCCCGCGCGTCCCCGTAGCCAACAGGTCCGCGCCATGAGCTTGTGCTGCGGCGACGACGTCGTCGCCGATCCAGACCGACGTCCGCTGTGCGAACAGCGTGACGTCGACCCAGCCCTCGGTGACCGACTGCTCGGCAGCCGCGCGATCGACGGCCGCAAGATCGGCAGTACACGTGTGGCGTCCCCACCCACATGCACGTCCAGCCCATTCGTCGAATGATCAGATGGTCGCCACCTCCCTCCCCCATTACGACCTCCAGCGATTCTGTCGGGCGGGGGTGGTCCCCGGCGACGCGGAGACCGAAGAGGATGCGTCCGGCGACCCGGTGGCTGGGGCGACGCTGTCCAGCGGTCGTGTGCTGAAAACGCTCCCGGCGACGAGGGCCACGAGCGCGATGGCCAGCGCGAGGCCGATAGGGACTGCGGTGCGCGCCTGTGGCCGAGTCGGGTAGCGAGCGGATGATCACCGGTCGCTGGCTCAATCGTGATGTGACCGTCTGCTCGAGCCGGTTGATGTGCCGGTCGATCCCGCGCCAGATGACGTCGTCGTCTTGGTCGTTCATCGCCACAACTCCGGGTGGGCACGTAAGCCGACGATGGCCCGGGCAGCGAGGCCCGGACGCCGGACGCCGTCAGGCCCATCACTTCGCCGATCTGCTCGTCGCTCAACTGGCGCCGATAGCGCAGGAAAACGACCTCGCGCTGGCGCTCGGGCAACGCAGCCGCCAGCGCATCGAGCCACAACCAGAATTCCGCTTGGTCCGTTCACGGCTCGACTGCCGGAGCGACGAGCGGGTCAGATCCGACAGCGGCAACCACGACAGGAGCCGTCGCCGTCGAAGCCGATTGAACGCGAGCCGCCGCGCGATCGTCAGCAACCACGGCAAGGCGACCCCGGCGAGACCCCGCTCTTCGCCAGGTTCGAAACGCTCGCTCGAACACGTCGGCCGCGACATCCTCCGCCTCGTCGAAGTCGCGCAGCAGGAGCACCAGATAGCGACGACGTCACGCTCGTGATGGCGGTAGATCGCCTCGAACGTCGGCGGGTCCTGGATGGGGCGGGACGGCTGGATCACACCCTATAGACACGCGAGCGGAGGGTTTTGTCCCGCTCGATCGAACACTGCGCACCCTTCCGGCCTGCCCGAGTTCCGGTCGGCCCAGGTGGCAGACTGGCCGGGCGATGCCGAACGTCGTCGTCCCGAAGGCGTGCGACGCTTCGATGATCGATATCCATCAGGCAGGCTCGCAAGGACGTCCGGCATGTCATACGCGAGTTGGGGCGCAGCCGTGAGCCGATCGGATCCGACGCTCCTGTCCACGCCGCTGTTCGCTTGGCTGGATCGGGGCCACATGTGGCCAGAGCCGAACACGTTGCCCGCATCGCCGGGCCTAGGCTCGTGACGTGGAGACCTGATCGATGCGCCCGATCGACGAGGTGATCGCCGCGCTGTGTCGGATGCCGCTCGACTATCACGGGCCAGCGCGTCCGATCGACCTGCTTGAACGGTCCGGGTATTTGGATCATCGCGGCAAGATCACGGCTGACCAACTGGGGCCCTACCTCGATTTGGAATTGATGGACGCTTGGCAAGGGTGGGCTGACGACAAGCGATACACGCCCGTTTGGTACTTCACGACATTGGGGCCTGACGTGTTCGAAGTCGGGTACATCGTTCGTGCCGGCAAGAAGACGAGGCAGATGACCTATGCGGACCGGCGTCGCGCGTGTGCCGAGTTCATCTTGCTGGACATCGAGCAACTCGCAGACGGGATCGAATTCTGGGCGCGACCGTGGCGTGCGATCCGCAGGCGTTTCTACGCGCGAGGAACGCATGAAACCCGCAGAAGTGGTCGGGGCAATGGGGATACGAACCCCCGCCTGTAGACGAGTCGGATCGGCATGCCACTCCGGTGTCGGAAGGGCCTCAGCCTGCGCGGGTATCGCCGACCCACGTCCGGAAGTAGGACAGTCCTTCCGAAAGGTTGAGTGGCCCACAGGCGAGGTGCCACTTGTCATCCTCGACCAGGTCACCAGCCAGTCATCCTCGGATCGATTGATTTCGCGGTTTTCAAACGGTGCCCTGATCAGCTCGGTACCTGTCAGATCGATCTGGACGGACCAACCCGGATTATCAATCGTCTCCATGTGTACGCCGAGGAGTGCTCTCACTCACCGTCGGTGTGAGCTGCATACCAGCCTTGCAGCCAGGTAAGGGCGTCGGGACCATCCGCGCCGTCTCCCCTCACCGTCAACTTGTTCGCGTTCGCGTTCGACGCCAGACAAAACTGCCACCCAGCGCTCCAGCCGCGAGTGCAACGACCCAGGCAATACGAGGCTTCTGCTCCCGCGGCTCGGATGGGGTGGCCGTGTCGGGCACGGTGAGGCCCAGCATCTCGAAGATCTGGCTCGTGGTGATCGTCTCGATCCCGACCGTGTGCGGCCGAGTCCCGCGGATCCAGGCGACCGTGTTGACTCGGACCGGCGGCGTGAATGCGGTCGCATCGAAGGCGAAGCGCGATCCGGTCGCCGACGCGCGGCTGAACGACTCCCGCGCACGGTTGCGTTGCGAGGTCGCGGATGGCCATGGTCGCGGGCGCCACACCGACGGGCGTGTGGCGGACGCGGAGCGTGAAGCGGCTCGACCACCCGCCGCCCGTCGCGGCCTGAACCAGGCCGCCGTCGGTCACGGCGATCACGTCGCCGATCACGACACGCTCGCAGATTGCCAGCGCTTCGCGGAATGAGGGGACCGGCCCGTCGCATTCAGCAACCGTGGGGAGCGGCGGATGAGGAATGCCACGACCGATCACGCTTGCGAGGATGCCGCGGGCGATGGCGGACGAGTGGGGCGCTCCGTGGCTGCTCGTCTGCCTCCGGTCGCGTGGGGCGCCATTGAGACGAGCGACCTTCCGGTCATGCTGCGGCTTGTTAGCCGGACGGGAGCACGTATGCCGACTGGCTACTCGACTACGACGCTGCCCTGGCGATCGAACGGTCGAGGGACCGCATCGTCGCGTGGATCGCCGCGTCGGCCGAACAGATGGCCCGAGACTGCGGTGAGCGGGACGCTGCGTACTGGGCGGCGGGATGGGCTTCGATCGCCGAACAACGACGGAGGGCGTTGGACCCTATCGAGTGGTAGAGGGCCAGTCCCCCGGCAGCTACCGGCTAGGAGCGATGCTAGAAGCGCCGCGAGGAGGATCGCGGTTCGTCGACGAGACCGCACGCCGTTCCGACGCAAGCCCTTGACGGCCTGTGACGACGGCCCAGTCGGCTCGAAGGTCACCAACGCGCTTTTAGCGGCGCGAGCCCTTTCGCTTTCCACGTGCACGGACGGGGACCGGGGTCGAGCCCAGGCGACGGGAAAGCCCGCGAGGGAAATGAGCCCATTGCCAAGCGGTTGAGGCACGTCCTGCCAGCCCCACACGCCCCGGAGGGCTAGCCGGAATCTCTCGTTCTGCCGAGCCAACTCCATCATCCTCGTCCCGAAGCGGTCGTGCCGCGTGCGCACGAGGTCCTCCAGCGGGCCGGCAGCCACGTACGCCAGCGCGCGCTCGATCAAGGCGAGGAGCATCGGCCACGCCTCCTCCAATTCTGCTTCCGTGCCCATCATCACGGCGTTCTCAAACCGAACACGCGACCCTCACGGTCAAGCGGGTCGATCCCCATGCGCTCCTGACGCACGTCGCTGCCGATCGCCCGGTAGCGGGCGAAGAAGTCATCGACGAAGGCGTCGAGCTCCGGGGATCGGGCGCCAACGCGGGTTCGTGCTTGCGCTCTCGGCGGTGCTTCACTCTGTCCCCGCGGTGTGGGCACCAGTGAGGGTGCCATACGTGATCGCTGATAGAGATCTCAACCGGAGCGGAGACCAACGGTACTATCCAGTCAGCGAGCAGCCGCCCATCGAATGGATCGACTTCACCGGTCAATCGCCATGGCTCGTAGCGGCGCGCAGCCAATCGCGTGACACATCGGAAAACGAGAAACCGGCCCGCAGGCCGGATTCTGAGCGAAAGAATTGGTCGGGGCGGCGAGTTCGACCCACGACCACCAGTCCCCCAGACTGGTGCGCTACCAGACTGCGCCCGCCCCGACGGTGCCGAGTTAGCACGGGACCATGCACCGACCGGCCCTAGGTCAGGTCCTGCAGTTCGTCCTTGGATTCGCGCGAGAGCAGGTCGATCAG
>CAVXYO010000005.1:0-68890 GCA_963766105.1 uncultured Solirubrobacteraceae bacterium | reverse complement strand
GTCGAGATGCTCGTCGGTGAAGATCAGGTGGGACCGTGAGCCGTCGAAGTCGGGCTTGATCACGGTCTCGGTCGCTGTGGTCATTCGCTGACGCTCTCCTCGCTCGAATTTCGGCGCGCTTACGCCTGGGACGCGGGAAGTATAAAGTACGACTTCCTACTATGACTGACTACGAGAAGATTCGGTACGAAGTCGCGGAGCGCATCGCGACGATCACGCTCGACGATCCCGATACGCGCAACTCGCTCTCCGACACGCTGCTCTCCGAGCTCCTCGCGGCGCTCGCGGACGCGAAGGCGGACGACGACGTCCGCGTCGTCGTCCTCACCTCCTCGCACGAGAAGGTGTTCTCGGCCGGCGGCAACCTCGGCGGCTTCGGCGCCGACGCGCCGACCGCCCACAAGTACCTCGCGACGAGCCTCTTTCCGCAGGTCTTCATCGCGCTCGGCGAGCTCGGAAAGCCGTCGATCGCAGCCGCGAACGGGCACGTCCTCGCCGGCTCGCTCGGCATCGCGCTCGCGTGCGACCTGATCATCGCCAAGGAGGGCGCCGGGTTCGGCACTCCCGAGATCACCGTCGGGCTGTTCCCGTTCATGATCATGGCGCTGATCTACCGCAACGTGCCGCGGAAGAAGACGACGGAGATGCTGCTGCTCGGCGAGCGGCTGAGCGCCGAGGAGGCCCGCGAGGCGGGGCTCGTCAACAGGGTCGTCGCGGCGGAGGACTTCGACGAGGCGGTCGCCGGGGCTGGGCCGGAAAGCTCGCCGCCAAGAGCCCGCTGGTGATGAAGCTCGGCAAGGACGCGATGTGGCGCCAGCTCGACATGCCGCTCGCCGACGCGCTCGAGTACCTGCGCGCGCAGCTGACGATCGAGCTCTCGACGGAGGATGCGATCGAGGGTGTGACCGCGTTCTTCGAGAAGCGCGAACCCGAACTGGAAAGGACGTTGATGGACAACGAGGCGGCAAAGGTCGCGGAGGCTGCAGCCGAGGCGAACCTCGCGGAAGCGCCGGACGAGGTGCCCGCCGAGGCCGCGCTGGCACAGTCGTCGCACGATCTCGAGGCGCGCCGCGCGAAGGTGCGCGAGATTGGCGGCGGCGAGGAGAGGGCGCGAAGCAGCACGCGCGCGGCAAGATGACGGCGCGCGAGCGCATCGCCGCTCTTCGACGACGGCGTGTTCTTCGAGGTCGGCATGCACGGCACGCAGATGGGCCTCGCCGCGGGCGACGGACGGCAAGCAGCGCCGGCGGACGGGGTGGTCACCGGCTTCGGCAAGGTCGACGGCCGCATGGTCTGCGCCGCCGCATACGACTTCACCGTCAAGGGCGGCAGCATCGGCTACACCGGCGAGAGAAGGTCACGCGCCTCCGGCAGATGGCGCTGCGCGGCCGCTGGCCGATGGTGTGGTTCATCGACTCGGGCGGCGCGCGCGATCCCGGCAGGCACCCGGCTCGCTCTTCGCCGGCTCGGGGCACCTGTTCCGCGAGCAGGTGACATGAGCGGCGTCGTCCCGCAGGTCGCGGCCATGGTCGGCCCCGGCGCGGCCGGCACCGCGTACATCCCGGGCCTCGCCGACTTCGTGCCGATGGTGAAGGACATCGGATCCTGGCGCTCGGGGGCCCGGCGCTGGTCAAGGCGGTGACCGGGCAGGAGATCGCCGAGCAGGAGCTCGGCGGCTCGAAGATCCACTCCGAGTGAGCGGCGTCGGCGACGGCGAGTACGAGACGACGCCGCCTGCATCGCCGCCTGAAGAAGTACCTCTCGTTCTTCCCGTCGAGCTGCGACGAGCATCCGCCGGTTCCCGTGTCACCGATCCCATCGACCGGCGCGAGGAGTCGCTGCTCGACTCTCTGCCCGAGTCGAACGCGCAAGCCGTACGACATGTACAAGCTGATCCGCGCCATCGTCGACCACGGCGACTTGCTCGACATCAAGCCGGTTGGCGCGCTCCATCATCACCTGCCTGGCGCGCATCGGCGGCCAGCGCGTCGGCATCGTCGCCAACCAGCCGAACCACCTGGGCGGCATCCTCGACGTCGACTCGGCCGACAAGGCCGCGCGCTTCATCAGATCTGCGACGCGTTCAACGTGCCGCTGGTCTTCCTCAGGACGTGCCCGGCTTCATGGTCGGCTCGAAGGTCGAGCACGCGGGCATCATCCGCCACGGCGCGAAGATGCTCCACGTATGCGCGCGGCGACGGTGCCGAAGATCACCGTGGTGGTGCGCAAGGCGTACGGCGCCGGCTACTACGTGATGTGCGGGCGCGCCTACGAGCCGGACCTGATCGTGTCCTGGCCGACCGGCGAGATCTCGCGTGATGGGCGCCGAGGGCATGGTCGGCATCCGGCCGCCCGGCTGTTCGGCGGCGTGGAGCGCCGCCGGAGGTCCGAAAGCAGATCGTCGACACCATCCAGAAGAACATCGACATCTACAAGGTCGCCGGCTGGGTCGCCTCATCGACGACGTCATCGACCCGCGCGACACCCGGCCGCGGATCATCGCGGCGCTGCGGATGGCGAAGGACAAGCGGATCGAGCGGCCGTACCGCAAACACGGCGTGATGCCCGTATGAACGGAGTCGCTGGTCGCTGGTTGCTAGTCGCTAGATGCTCGAGTCCGGAGCGAGCGGTGGAGACCGTTGAGGAGGCGGCCGACCTCGGCGGCCCGGCCGCGGTAGCCCGCGTCGGTGATGCAGACGTCGGGCGAGGGCGCGCTCGATCCAGTGCTGGGTCTCGTAGGCGGATCCTCGCGCGACGAGAAGGAATCGCAGCTGGTCAGGCGTCGTGCGTCGGCCGAAGGCCTCGGCGATGTTCGCGCCGACGGAATCAGCGGACCGGACGAGTCGCCGGCAAGCTGGACCTCAAGGGCATGGCCCGCGAGCTCGCTTCGCTGTGGCGCGGCGGACGCGGACGGCGGCGCGGGCGAAAGCGCCACTAGGCGCACTGCCGATGGCGAGCTTCGCCGCGAGCGAGCGAGCGCACGGATGACCGACGAGGATCTCGACAGCCTTTCCACGCATGAGCTGCACGACCGTGCGGTTCGTCGCGCTGAGCGCCATCTCGACGTCAAGTTCTTCTGGCGCCTGCTGCAGCTGATCCCCGCCGCACAGACGGTCAGCGGCGACGTCGGCGAGGGCGACTACGACATCCAGTCCTCCAAAGGGCTCATCTCAGACGCGCTGCGCAGCGGCGACGGCGAGCTGGGCGAGGCGCTGCGGCCGGTCTTCGCCGACTACCTGCGCGAGCACCCCGACGCCTAGCGCGCCCGGCGCCGCCGCGGTCGCGCAGAGCATGCGATGACATCCTCTTCGCCCCATCCCGCGCCGTGGGACCAGGCGCAGGCCGAAGCGCATCTGCGCTCGCTGGAGCTGTTCGGCATGCGCTTCGGGCTGGACCGCATGCACCGCATGATGACCGTGCTCGGCTCGCCCCAGCGCAGCTACGACACGATCCACGTCGTCGGCACCAACGGCAAGACATCGACGACGCGCATGATCGCGGCGATCCTGCAGCGCCACGACCTGCGCACGGCGGCATACACCTCGCCGCACCTGATCTCCTATCGCGAGCGCCTGCAGATCGGCGAGCGCGATCTGCGCCCCGAGGAGTTCGCCGCGGCGATCTCCCGCGCGGCGTGGGCGGCCGAGCGCGTCAACCGCACGCTCGCCGGCGACGACCACGTGACGCAGTTCGAACTGCTGACCGCCGGCGCGCTCTGGGAGATCGCCGAGCGGCGCGTGCAGGTCGCCGCGATCGAGGCCGGCCTCGGCGGGCGCTACGACGCGACCGCGGTGATCGATTCGCGTGTCGCCGTGCTGACGAACGTCGGTCTGGAGCACACCCGCTGGCTCGGCCCGACGGTGCACGACATCGCCGAGGAGAAGCTCGCGGTGCTGGCACCGGGCACCACTCTGGTCCTCGGCGAGGGGCTGGCCGGCGAGGCGCTGGCCGTCGCCGAGCGGGTGGCGGGCGAGCGCGGCGCGCGCATCGTCGTCGCCTCGCCACGTGCGGATGACCCGCCGCTGCGCGCGGGAGGCGAGTTTCAGCGGCGCAACTTCGCGCTCGCGCGAGTCGCCGCCGAGAGCTACCTGCGCGAGATCGGCGTCCAGCTCGACGAGCGGGCGCTGCGCGAGGCCGCCGCGCAGACCGCGGTGAGCGGGCGCCTGCAGCTCGTCGGCGACGATCCGCCGACGGTGCTCGACGGCGCGCACAACCCCGATGCCGTGCAAGCGCTCGTGCAGGCCCTGCCGGGCGCGATCGGCGAGCGTCCGCTGGCGCTCGTGCTCGGCGTGCTCGACGACAAGGACGCCGCGGGCATGCTCGGCCCGTTGCTGGGCGTCGCCGAGCGAGCCTGGTTCACCGCTCCACCGAGCGCTCGCGCGCTGTCGCCGGCCGCGCTGCAGTCGCTTGCGCGTCAGCAGGGCTTCGAGCGCGTCGCGTGCGAGCCGAGCCCCGTCAGGGCGCTGGCAGAGGCCCGTCGGTGGGCCTCGCAGCGTGGCGGTGCGGTGCTCGCGACGGGCTCGGTCTACCTCGTCGGCGACCTGCTCGCGGAGCTCGCCGAGAGCGACGGCGCGCAGGACTCGCGCGCTTCCCGGCGAAGGGCTGCATCGTGAACGACGACGGCCCATCGGTGCTGACGATGATCGGCGCGGTGGCGCTGATCGTGGCGCTCGTGATCCTGGTGTTCTTCGCGGCCGGTTACGGATTCGGCCGTCTATTTCTCTAAACTCGGCCGGCCGATGCTCACCCTCTCATACTTCGGAATTGAAAGCAGCGGCCTGAACCTGGTCATCGACCTGTTGATCCTGTTCATCGTCGTCCTGTACCTGTCGCTGATCTACTGGACGTACGCCGATGCGCGGCGCCGGATCATGGATCCGATGCTCGTCGGCTGTGCGACGGCGGCGTCGCTGTTCCCGTTCGTCGGCACGATCGTCTACATGATCCTGCGTCCTCCCGAGTACCTCGAGGACGTGCGCGAGCGCGAGCTGGAGGTGCAGGCCGCCGAGGCGCGCCTGCACGAGTTCGACCACTCGCTGTGCCCGCACTGCGACTATCGCGTCGAGCGCGACTTCGTGCGCTGTCCGAGCTGCCTGCGCAAGCTCAAGGAGCGCTGCGTGAGCTGCTCGCGCCCGCTCGACCAGGCGTGGACGATCTGCCCGTACTGCGAGACCGAGGTGGCGCCGAGCACGCCCGCCCGCCGCACGCGCCGGCGGCGCACCCAGGCGGCGATCGACGCCGAACAGGCCGAGCTGGCGACGACCCGCCCGGAGACCGCGCGCGCGAAGGCCGCGCGCGAGCGCAAAGAACGCGACGCCGCCCCGGTGATCGATGCCGACGTGGTCGAGGAGCCGGCCGACGAGCAGGACACGCAGGACACGCGTGCGACGCCCGTCGCCGCGACCGAGCCGGCGCCGCCGCGCAGCGCACGCAGCGGTTCGACGAGCCGTCGCGCCCGCCCGAGCACCTAGACGTACATCCAATCCAGCAAAGGAACCCATGGACCGAACGTTGATCCTTGTAAAGCCCGACGCGTTCGCGCGTGGGCTGTCCGGCGAGATCATCGCCCGCTTCGAGCGCAAGGGGCTGAAGATCGTCGCGCTGCGCAGCCTGACCGTCGAGCGCGAGCTTGCCGAGCGCCACTACGCCGAGCACGCCGAGCGCCCGTTCTTCGGCGAGCTCGTCGACTTCATCACGTCGGGCCCGATCGTCGCGATGGTGCTCGAGGGCACCGAGGCAGTCAAGGCGGCGCGACAGACGATCGGCGCGACCAACCCGCTGGAGGCGACCACCGGGTCGATCCGCGGCGACTTCGCGATCGAGATGGGCCAGAACATGGTGCACGGCTCGGACTCGGCCGAGTCGGCCGCGCGCGAGTCGGCGCTGTTCTTCCCCGACCTTCCAACCGTCTAGCCGCCGTCTCCGCGCAGCCGCTTCCGCTCGTACTCGCCTCGCGCTCGCCGCAACGGCGGCTGCTGCTGGAGCGCCTCGGCGTGCCGTTCACGGTCAGGGTGTCCGACGCGCCGGAGCTCGAGCAGGGCACCGACGCGGCGCAGGTGGCGGTGGAGAACGCACGGCGCAAGGCGAGCGCCGCGCACCACGAGGGCGCTGCCGAGGCGGTGATCGGCTGCGACACGATCGTCGTGCTCGACGGCGCGATCTACGGCAAGCCGCCCGACGAGGCGGCGGCGCGCGCGACGATGAGCGCGCTCGGCGGGCGCACGCACGAGGTGATCAGCGGCCTGGCGCTGCTGGTGTGCGAGGGCGGCTCGGCGGTGGCGCTGCGTACGGCGGTGGCGCGTACCGAGGTCAGCTTCCGGGCGGTGGACGACGAGTTGCTGGACTGGTACGTGGCGACCGGCGAGTGGCGCGAGCGCTCGGGCGGCTACGCGATCCAAGGACAGACCGGAGAGCGACTGGCGGTGCAGGTGCGCGGCGAACAGGAGAACGTCGTCGGCTTGCCGCTGGCGACGTTGCTGGAGCTGTATCCAGAGCTCTCGAAAGCTTGATTTATGGGGCGCCTGCGGCGCCGTGATGTTCGGTCTGCGCGGCCGCCACGCGAGCCGGGTCGCCGAGGCGCTTTTCCCCTGCAAAACCGCTGGCGGCCCTATCGGGCGCCAAGGGACGTTCGCTACACTGCCCCACCGGGCAAGCCTCAGATCGCCGATCGGCCGACACACGCAGCCGAGGCTCGCTGGCCGATCTCCGATCGGCAGCGACGCGGGGTCGAGGGCGAGCGCGGCCTCCTTCTTATAAATGGGCATCTTCAGCTATCTGACAGGGTTTGGCGGCCGCGACATGGCCGTCGACCTGGGGACCGCCAACACGCTCGTGTATGTCCGCGGGCGCGGGATCGTGCTGTCGGAGCCGAGCGTCGTGGCGATCGACTCGCGCACCGGCGAAGTGCACGCGGTGGGCATCGAGGCCAAGCGCATGCTCGGGCGCACGCCCGGCACGATCCAGGCGATCCGGCCGCTGAAGGACGGCGTGATCGCCGACTTCGACGTGACCGAGGAGATGTTGCGCCACTTCATCCAGAAGGTCCACCAGAACCGCTGGGCGCACCCGCGCGTGGTCGTGTGCGTGCCCTCCGGCGTGACCGGCGTGGAGAAGCGCGCGGTCGAGGAGGCGTGCCTGTCGGCGGGCGCGCGCACCGCCTACCTGATCGAGGAGCCGATGGCGGCGGCGATCGGGGCCGGCCTGCCGGTCGGAGAGCCGACCGGGTCGATGGTCGTGGACATCGGCGGCGGCACCTCCGAGGTCGCCGTGATCTCGCTCGGCGGGATCGTCGTGTCGCAGTCGATCCGCGTCGGCGGCGACGAGATGGACGAGGCGATCATCAACTACGCCAAGCGCGAGTACAAGCTGCTGATCGGCCAGCAGACGGCCGAGGAGCTGAAGCTGGAGATCGGCTCGGCTTGCCCGATGGCCGAGGAGCTGCAGGCGGAGATCCGCGGGCGCGACATGGTCGCGGGACTGCCCAAGACGGTCGTGCTGACCAGCGAGGAGATCCGCCAGGCACTCGAAGAACCGCTCAACCAGATCCTCGACGCGGTCAAGGAGACGCTCGACCGCACGCCGCCGGAGCTCGCGTCGGACATCATGGACCGCGGCATCATGCTGGCGGGCGGTGGGGCGCTGCTGCAGGGCCTGGACGAGCGCCTGCGCGAAGAGACGCAGATGCCCGCCCATCTGGCCGAGTCGCCGCTGACGTGCGTCGCCGTCGGCTCGGGACGGTCGCTGGAGGAGTTCGAGGCGATCCACCGCTCGAACCGCAGTTCGCGCAATCGCCAGCGCCGGCGGTGAGTCCCGCCGCCTGTGACGGGCACGCGCACCCGGGGGTACTCTTTCCCGTGAACGCTTTGGAAGGTCGCTATTCGTGTATGACAAGACGGTCCGGCGTCGACGTGCGGTGCTTGCGCTGCTCGTCGTGCTCTCCCTGATACTGCTGACCGCCTACTTCGGCGAGGCCTCGAGCGGTGGGCTGCACTCCGTCCAGCGTGGCTTTCTGACGGTCGTCTCGCCGATCCAGAACGGCGCCAACAAGGCGCTGAAGCCGGTGCGCGACCTCGTCGGCTGGTTCGGCGACACGCTGCACGCCAAAGGCCAGCGCGACGAACTGCGCAAGCAGGTCGAGAAACTGCGCGCCGAAGTGATCTCGAACCAGGCCGAAAAACACTCCTACCGCGAACTGCTCACGCTCTACCGCCTGGACAACCAGTTGAGCGTCAAGGACTACCACCCGGTGACCGCGACGGTCGTGGCCAAGTCGCCGAACGTGTGGTACTCGACCGTGACGATCGACAAGGGCGAATCCTCGGGCGTGCATGTCAACGACCCGGTGATCAACGGCGAAGGGCTCGTCGGCAAGGTCGCCCAGGCCGCGTCCGACGGTGCGCAGGTGACGCTCATCACCGACAGCTCGGTCGGCGTGTCCGCGCGCATCGGCACGTCCAACGCGACTGGCATCGTGCAGCCGAAGGTGGGCGACCCCAACGATCTGCTGCTGCAGTACCTGCCGGCGAACACGCAGGCCAACAAGGGCGAATACGTCGTCACGTCGGGCACCGTCTCGAGCCCCGACGACTCGCTGTACCCGCCGGGGATCCCGATCGGGCAGGTGACCTCGGTCAACGAAGAAAGCGCCTACCGCTCGGTCAACGTGCACCCGCTCGCCGACCTGCACAACCTCGACGTCGTGCAGGTGCTGACCGCCGCGCGCGGGACGCTGCCGTCGAACCTCAGCCGTCTGACCGTCAGCCTGCCGCCGGGACAGCATGCCGGGCAGTCCTCCGGCGAAACGCTCGCCTCGACCGAAGGCGGCGGATGAGCTCGAGCTTCCCGTCCGCGCTGCTCATGCGTATCGCCGTGCTCGGCGTCGTCGTCGTGTTCTTTCAGATCGGCGTCGTCTCGGAGGTGCCCGTGTTCGGCGTGAGCGCCGACCTGTCGCCGCTGCTCGTCGCCTTCGTCGGCCTGCTGTGCGGCTCGACGATCGGCGCCGCCACGGGCTTCGCCGTCGGCCTGCTCGTCGACCTCGCGCTCGTGCAGACGCTCGGCGTGACCTCGCTCACGCTGACCGTCGTCGGCTACTGGGCGGGGCGCCTGCGCGAACTGCGCGACCCGCAGGCGGCTCTCACGCCAGTCGTCGTCGGCGCCGCCGCCGCCGCGTCAGCGGCGGTCGGCTACTCGCTCGTGCAGTTCCTGCTCGGTGTGGACGCCCCCGTGAGCTTCGAGCTGCTGCGCCAGATAGTGCTCGGCGTGGTCGTCGACACGATCGTCGCGCTGCCCGTCTACGCGATCGTGCGCCGCAGCCTCGTCGGCGGCCTGCCCGACGATCCGCGCCGCCGCCGTCGGCGCGCATACACGACCGGCGGTCTGTCGCCGCTGTCGCGATCCCGATGACACGAGCGTCGCGAGCATGAGCGCGATCGAGCCGGCGGGGCGGCGCGACGGGCGCATCCCCGTCTCGCCGCAGCTGGCGCTGCGCGTGGCGATCCTCGGCGGCCTGGCGATGGCGATGTTCGCGATCATCTTCTTCCGCCTGTGGTTCCTGCAGGTGCTCTCGGGCGAACAGTACGTCCAGCAGGCCAACGCCAACCGTGCGCGCGACCTGCCGGTGGCGGCGCCGCGCGGGGAAATCCTCGATCGCGAAGGCAAGCCGCTGGTCGCCAGCCGCACGACCAACGCCGTGCAGATCGTGCCGTCGGCGCTCCCGCCGGCCGGCAGGCAGCGGATCCTGCTGTACCGCAGGCTCGGGCGGCTGCTGGGGATGACCGGCCCGCACATCCAGGCGCTGGTGATCAAGGGGCGAACGGCGCTGCCCTACGCGCCGGTGACGATCAAGACGGACGCCGGGCGCGGCGCGCTGACCGTGCTCGCCGAGCGCCAGAGCGAATTCCCGGGAGTCACCCAGCAGCCGGTCTCGATCCGCGCCTACCCGTACGGGCCGATGGCCGCGCAGGTGCTCGGCTACGTCGGGCAGGTCTCCGAAGGCGAGCTCAAGCTGCGCGCGTTCGACGGCGTCAAGCAGGGGACGGTCGTAGGCCAGGAAGGCCTGGAGTACTACTACGACCGCTACCTGCGCGGGCAGCAGGGGATCGAGCGCGTGGAGGTCAACGCCGCCGGCTACCCCGTGCCGAGCAACCTCGCGCCGACGCCGCCGAAGGCCGGCTACAGCCTGAAGGTGACGCTCGACCTCGGCCTGCAGCGCGAGGGCGAAAAAGCGCTGCTGCAGGGCATCGAAAACGCCCGTGCCGGCGGCAAACCGGCCGACGCGGGGGCGTTCGTCGCGCTCGATCCGCGCAACGGGCAGGTGCTCGCGATGGGCTCCTCGCCGACGTTCGACCCGAACAAGTTCGCCAAACCGCTGACCAAGAGCGAATACGCCGCGCTGGAGGGCAAAGCGGGCGCCTCCGGCGAAGAAGCGCCCGCACCGCTGACCGACCGCGCGGTCAACGGCACCTACCCGACCGGCTCGACGTTCAAGCCGATCACCGCCATGGGCACGCTGGAAGCCGGCGTGATCAACCCCACCGAGGGCCTCGGCGCCGGCCAGTGCATCCACGTCTCGACCGAGCAGTTCTGCAACGCCGGCAAGGCCGACTACGGCGCGGTCGGGCTGGTCGAAGCCCTGAAGGTCTCCTCCGACACCTACTTCTTCGAAGCCGGCGAGCTCGCCAACAGCCACGGCAACGTGATCCAGCAAGAGGCGCACAAGCTCGGCGTCGGCGAGCAGACGGGAATCGACCTGCCGAGCGAGATCACCGGCCTGGTCCCCGACCGCGCCTGGCGCGCGAAGGTCGGCCGCGAGGAGCTCGCCTGCGAGCGCCGGCGCCACGTGTCCAGCTGCGGCATCTCCGACGGGCGCCCGTGGAGCGTGGGCGACAACATGCACCTGGCCGTAGGGCAGGGAGACCTGCTGACCTCGCCGCTGCAGATGGCCGTCGCCTACTCGACGCTCGCCAACGCGTTCACCAACGGCGGCAACGGCTGGGTGGTGCGCCCGCACCTGGGCATGGAGATCGACGCCTCTCAGGGCCGGCTGGTGCAGTCGCTTGGCTTCCCCGCCGAGCGCCACGTGCACCTCAACGACGAAGACGTCAACCTCGTCATGCAGGGTATCCACGAGGCCGCCAGCCAGGCGGGCGGGACGTCGGCCGCGGTGTGGGCCGGCTGGAACCAGGCTCAGCACCCGGTCTACGGGAAGACGGGCACCGCGCAGCACATCGGCAAAGAAGACCAGTCCTGGTACATGTGCTACATCGGCGACCCCACGCGCCCGATCGTGATCGCCGTGACCGTCGAGCAGGGCGGCTTCGGCGCGGAAACGGCGGCACCGGTCGCGCGCCTGCTGGCGTCGCAGTGGTTCGGCCAGGCCAAGAAGTTCGTCGCCGGGAGCTCGCACACGTTTTGAGCCCGCTCAGCCCGATCACCGCGCCCGAACAGGCCCAGCCGGTCGCCACGCCGCGAACGCTGCGCCTGCCGCTGGACCCGCTGCTGACGCTTGCCGTGATCGGCCTGGCCGTCTGCTCGATCGTCACGCTCGGCGCGGCGACGCGCGACCTCGTCGCGGGCCAGCCGAACTACTACGTCGACCGCCAGCTGACCTACCTGATCGTCGGCACGGTGCTGATGATCGCGCTGTCGCGCCTGGACTACTCGCGCCTGCGGCCGCTGAAAAACGCGATCTACGGGACGCTGATCTTCACGATCCTCGCGGTGCTGGCGCTCGGGCACACCGCGCGCGGCTCGCAGCGCGCGATCAACCTGCCGTTCTTCTCCTTCCAGGCCTCCGAGCTCGGCAAGGTGCTGCTCACGCTCGCGCTCGCCTCGCTGGTCGTCGACCGCGCCAGGCGCCTGCGCGACCGCGACACGACGGCGCTGGTGATGCTCGCGGCGCTCGTGCCGGCGATGTTCGTGATCGCCCAGCCGGACCTCGGCTCGGGGATGGTCTACGTGGTGATCGCGTTCACGCTGCTGTTCGTCGCCGGCGCGTCGTGGAAGCACCTGACGGCGCTGCTGGCGCTCGGCGCGGTGGCGCTGACGTTCGTGCTCGTGGCGGCCCCGGCCGTCGGCGTGCACGTGCTCAAGCCCTACCAGGTGCAGCGCCTGACCGCGTTCCTTCACCCCACGACCAACTCGCAGAAGGAAGGCTACCAACAGGAGGAGTCCAAGATTGCGATCGGCTCGGGGCAGAAGTTCGGCCGCGGCACCAACGCGACGCAGACGAAGCTCAACTACGTGCCCGAGGATCACACCGACTTCGTGTTCGCCGCCGTGGGCGAGCAGTACGGCTTCGTCGGCGCGGCGTTCGTGCTGGCGCTGTACGGGCTGTTGATATGGCGTGCGCTGCGCATACTCGCGATGTCCAAGGACCTGTTCGGCTCGCTCGTCGCTGCCGGTGTAGCGGCTATGCTCATGTTTCAGGTCTTTGTCAACGTGGGAATGACGATCGGGATCATGCCCATCACCGGCGTCACGCTGCCGCTCATGAGCTATGGCGGCTCGTCGGTCATCACCACACTGTTGGCAGTGGGCCTGTTGCAATCGATTTACATCCAGGCACGCGCCTCCCAAGCAATGAAGGGTCGCGTCCTGCGCTAACAGACACCGATGAACGCCCCGTATCTCCCGCCAGACCGTCAGCCCGCCGAGGCGAGCATCGACGACGTCGCGGAGCGCCGGCCGGCCATCGATGTGCTTGCCGACCCGCGGGCCTTGGGCCCGTCGCGAGGGCGCCCGCAGCAAGGGCGCCCATCCGCCTCGGGCTCGGCTCCATCCCATACCGAAAGACTGGTTCACATTGAAAAAGCAAGTTCTCGTCAGCGTCGATCGCGCGGAGACGCGCGTCGCGCTCCTGGAGGCGACCGGCGTGCCCGCGTCGCGCTCCTCGGCGACTCGCAAAGGTGCCGCCCCGGCGGCCAAGCCCCCCGCGTCGAAAGCGAGTTCGCGCAAACGCGGGGCTAAGGGGCCGGACGCCGGCTACCGCATCGCCGAGCTGTACATCGAGCGCCGCGGCGGGCGCTCGATCGTCGGCAACATCTACAAGGGCAAGGTCGACAACGTGCTCCCCGGTCTGGAGGCCGCGTTCGTCGACATCGGCCTGGAGAAGAACGGCTTCCTGCACGTCGACGAGATCGTGCTGCCGGGCGTCGAGGCGCCCAAACGCGGTCGCGGCAGCGGCAGCGGGCGGCGTATCTCAGACCTGCTCAAGCCCGGCCAGGAGATCGTCGTGCAGGTCGTCAAGGACCCGCTGAAGACCAAGGGCGCGCGGCTGTCGATGGAGCTGACGATCGCCGGGCGCTACATGGTCTACGCGCCGAGCGGCGAGGGTATCGGCGTGTCGCGCCGCCTGGAGGACAAGGAGCGCGACCGGCTGCGCCGGCAGACCTCCAAACTGGAGATCGGCGGCGGCGGCGTGATCGTGCGCACGGCCGCGCACGGCGCCAAGCGCGAGGACTTCGAGCGCGAGCTGAAGTACCTGCACAAGCTGCACGAGGTGCTCGAGAAACGCGTCGAGGAGACGACCGCGCCGGATCTCGTCTTCCAGGAGGCCGACCTTTCGGTGCGTGTCGTGCGCGACATCTTCTCCGCGCACTTCGAGCGCGCGATCGTCGACGACGAGCAGCAGTACCGCCGCCTGGTGTCGTTCTTCACGCGCACCGCCCCCGAGCTGGTCGAGCGCGTCGAGCTGTGGCAGCAGGAGGAGCCGCTGTACGAGGCCTATGGTGTCGACAAGGCAATCGACGGACTGCTCTCGCGCCGGGTGGACCTGCCCAGCGGCGGCTATCTGATCATCGACTACGCCGAGGCGCTGACGGTGATCGACGTCAACTCGGGGTCGTTCATCGGCCGCGGCAAGGGTGCCGGCCTGGAGGACACGATTACCAAGACCAACCTGGAGGCGGCCGAGGAGGTCGTCAACCAGCTGCGCCTGCGCGACATCGGCGGCATCATCGTCATCGACTTCATCGACATGGCTCGCGCGCGCAACCGCGATGCCGTGATGAAGGTGCTGCGAAAGACGCTCGACGAGGACCGCACGAAGACCTTCACGGCGGAGATATCGAAGCTCGGGCTCGTCGAGATGACGCGCCAGAACGTCACCGAGGGCGTCCGCGAGATCATGAGCCGCCCGTGCCCGACCTGCGAGGGCGAGGGCGTGATCCGCTCCGAGGAGACGATTGCGATCGAGTTCGAGCGGCGCCTGCGCGACGTCGCCGTGGAGAATCCGGAAGTCGACGCGTTCCTCGTGCAGATCAACCCGCGCGTCACGGCCGAGTTCACCGGCCACGGCTCGCGCGTGCTGCACGCGCTCGAGGCGCAGACCGGCAAGTCGTTTTTGTTCGAGGGCTCCGAAGGGCTCGCGCTGGACCACTTCGCGATCACCTTCCAGGGAACCCGCGAGGAGGTGGAGGAGCGCGCGCTGCCCTTCCGCCAGGGCGACGAGGTGCTCGTGGAGATCGTCGAGCCGCACATGTACGACGTCGACGACGCGGTGGCGAAAATCGACGGCTACATCATCTCCATCGCCGGCGCCGCCGCTCACGTGGGGACCAAGCGCATGGTGCGCATCGATCAGGTCGGGCGCACGGCGGCCAGCGCACTGCTGCTCGACGAGTCCGGCGAGGTGGTCGTCGCGCCGGCGCGCGCGACGACGGCGCGCAACGGGCGCCCGGCCAAACGCTCTCCGTCCTCGGGCGAGGGCGGGCGCGCCGGCGAACGGACGAGATCGCGCTCGCGCGGGCGCCGCGCGCCCGCCGACAGCGAGGACGCCGACGTGCGCCGCGAAGCCGGGCTGCACGAGTCCGCGACGGCGATCGACTCCGAGCCGGAGGACGCCCCTGTGGTGGCCGACGCCGAGACGACCGAGCGCGAGGAGACGCCGCAGAGCTCCAGTGAGGCCGCGCAGGACGGCGAGGACAAGTCGCAGGGCGACAGCGCCGACGATGGCCTACAATCCAAGCCTCGGCGTCGTGGCCGCAGGGGCGGGCGACGCCGTTCGGCTGCCAAGGCCAAGGCGACTCCGGAATAGCGCCGGCACAAGCGCCCGTCTGATTTCGGGCGCCTTGGCGCGAGAGAGAATCGAGAACAACCAAGATATGTACGCGATCGTCAAGACAGGTGGCAAGCAGTACCGCGTCGAGCGCGGCCAGCGGCTGCTGGTCGAGCGCCTCGCCGCCGACGAGGGCTCGGACGTCGCGCTGGAGCCGATCCTCTACCGCTCCGAGGAGCCGGTGTTCGACAAGGCCGGCCTGGAGTCGGTGAAGGTGACCGCGAAGGTCGTCGCGCACGTGCGCGGCGAGAAGCTGCGCGTGTTCAAGTTCAAGCCCAAGCGCGGCTACAAGCGCCGCACCGGCCACCGTCAGGACCTGACGCAGATCGAGGTCACCGAGATCTCCCAGGGCAAAGCCAAAGCCGCCGCCAAAGCGAGCGCCGAGAAACCGGCTGCAGCCAAAGCCGCGGCGAAAGCCCCTGCGCAGGAGAAAGCCAAACCGGCCGCGAAAGCCGCGAAAACCGCGAAAGCGCCCGGCGCCAAAACGGCCAAAGCTTCGAAAGTGAAGGAGGAGCCGGCAGATGGCTCATAAGAAGGGGCTCGGCTCCAGCCGAAACGGACGCGACTCCAATGCTCAGCGCCTCGGCGTGAAGACGTTCGCTGGCCAGGTCGTCACCGGCGGCGAGATCATCGTGCGCCAGCGCGGAACGCGCTTCAGGCCGGGCGCAGGCGTCGGCATCGGCAAGGACGACACGCTGTACGCGCGCGCCGCGGGCACCGTGCAGTTCACCACCGGTCGTCGCGGGCGCACGGTGAGCGTGCTGCCCGACTCCGGCGCGTAGGCCGCTCGGCGTGAGCGCGCGACAGGCGGCCGGGCTGATCGCCGCCGGGCGCGTCGCTCTGGGCACGGCCGTGCTCGTCGCGCCCGAGGCCGTCACGTCGCACTGGCTGGGCGAGGACAACGCCTCGCATCCGGCGGTGCGCTACCTGGCGCGTTCGCTGGGCGCGCGCGACCTCGCGCTCGGCGTGCTCGCGCTGAGCACGCTCGACGACCCGCGTGTGGCATCGCAGGTGCAAGCCGCGTGCGCGGTGGCCGACTCCGTGGACGCGCTGGCGACGGTCGCCGTGCGCTCGAAGCTGCCGCGCGTCGGCGCGATCGGCACGGTCGCCGTGGCCGGCGCCGCGGCGCTCGCCGGCTTCTACCTCTCGCGCGCTCTCTCCGCCTCCTAGGTCGCCCGCGCGTGGGCCGCTAGCCCTGCTGGGCGGTGGGGCGCACGAGGATCTCGTTGACGTTTACGTGCGGCGGCTGTGAGATGGCGTAGATCACCGCACGCGCGATGTCGTCGCCGTTCAGCGCGTCCGTCGGTTTGTCGTCGAAGAACGGCGTGTCGACCATGCCCGGCTCGATCAGCGTTACGCGGATGCCGGTTCCGTGCAGATCCTGACGCGCGGCCTCGCCCATCGCCGTGACGGCGTGCTTGGTGCAGGAGTACATCGAGCCGGGCAGCGCGCGGCGCCCGGCGACGCTCGAGGTCAGCAGCAGGTGCCCGCTGGACTGCTTCAGCGCGGGGATCGTCGCGCGCAGCGTCAGCGCGGCGCCGTAGACGTTCGTCAGCACCATCTCGCGCCAATGCTCGGGCGTGTCGCTGAGAAACCCTCGCGGGCCGCCGAACCCCGCGTTGGCGAAAGCCGCGTCGATCTGCCCGTAGGCCTCCAGCGCGCGCTGCACGAGCTGCTGCTGGGCGCCCCAGTCGGTGACGTCGCACTGCACCGCGAGCGCCCGCTCGGGCCCGCCGAGCTCCTCGGCGAGGCTCTGCAGCCGCTCGAGCGAGCGTGCCGCGAGCGCCAGCCGCCAGCCGGCTGCCGCGGCATGGCGCGCGGTCGCCTCGCCGATGCCCGAGGAGGCGCCGGTGATCAACAGGACGGGGTCGGTCGCGGCCGCTGCTTGGGCGCTCATCTGCTCTGCTCCTCTGCTCGGGTTCGCTGTAGCGCCCCATCTAGCCACATCTTCGCCCCGGGCCGCGGAGCGGCGGCTGTCACGATGTTCGCGATGCTTCACGATCGCGCGAGAATCCACGTGTCGGCCGGCGCCGGCGGCGACGGCTGCATGAGCTTTCGCCGCGAAGCGAAGGTGCCGCGCGGCGGTCCCGACGGCGGCGACGGCGGGCGCGGAGGAGCCGTCGTGCTGGTCTGCGACGACTCGCTGCGCGACCTGCAGGGCTTCAAGCGCAAGGCTCTCTATCACGCCGGGCGCGGCGGGCACGGCGAAGGCGCCCAGCGTCACGGCGCCGACGGCGAGACGCTGACGATCGGCGTTCCGCCGGGGACGCAGATCGCGGCCGATGGCGAGGATGGCGGCGACCTGACGGGGCGTCGCTGGGAACTGCTCGCGCACGGCCAGCGGGCGACGATCGCGCGCGGCGGCTCGGGCGGCAAGGGCAACAAGCGCTTTGCCACGCCCACGCGCCAGGCGCCGCGCTTTGCCGAGCGCGGGCTCGCCGGCGAGGAAGGGTGGCTGGCGCTGCAGCTCAAGCTGCTCGCCGACGTCGGCCTGGTGGGCCTGCCCAACGCCGGCAAGTCCTCGCTGCTGGCCCGCCTCACGCGTGCGGCGCCGAAGGTGGCCGACTACCCCTTCACGACGCTCTCGCCGGTACTCGGCGTGCTGGAGGGCGAGGACCGCCAGCTGGTGCTCGCCGATATCCCGGGACTGATCGAAGGCGCCAGCGACGGCGCCGGTCTCGGCCACGACTTCCTCGCGCATGTCGAGCGCACGCGCCTGCTCGTGCACGTGCTCGACGTCGCGCCCGAGCTCTCCGGTGGGGAGGATGCGGCCGTCAACCACGCGACGATCGAGCGCGAGCTGGCCGCGCACGACGAGCGCTTGGCGCGCCTGCCGCGCGTGCTCGCGCTGTCCAAGTGCGATCTCGTCGACGAGCAGCGCGCGCGCGAAGCGGTCGAGCACTGGCGCGAGGTGCTGGGCGAGGACGTGCCGGTGATCGCCACGTCCAGCGCAACCGGCGGCGGCGTGCGCGAGCTGGCCAGCGAGCTGCTGCGCCGCGTGCCGGCGATCGACGCCGCGGCGACTGCACAGCCCGGCGACGGCGGCGGCGCGGACGCAGCGCTCTCCGTCTCCGGCGACGCCGGCGAGGAGCTCGCCGAGCACATGGTGTTTCGCCCGGCCGCCGACAGCGGCTTCACCGTCGAGCGCGTCGGGCCGCGCTCGTTCGCCGTGCGCGGGCGGGGCATCGAGCGTCTGATGGCGCGCTATGACGTCGACAACGACGACGCGATGGCCTACTTCGAGGGGCGGCTGCGCAGGATCGGCGTGCTCGGAGCGCTGCAGGCCGAGGGCTTTGCCCCCGGCGACGAGATCGAGATCGGCGGCGTGACCTTCGAGCTGGACCCCGGCGCTCCCGCCTAGCGGGACGTAAGCTCCCAGCATGAGACGCGTGGTCGTCAAGCTCGGCTCGAGCGTCGTCGCCGACAGCGACGGCGAGCCGCGCACGGACGTGCTGCGCAACGTGTGCGAGACGCTCGCGGGCGTGCACCGCGCGGGCGGCGAGGCGATCGTCGTGACCAGCGGCGCGATCGCGCGCGGGATGAGCGTGATGGACCTCGCCCAGCGCCCCAGCTCGATCCGCGAGCTGCAGGCCGCCAGCGCAGTGGGGCAGGGAAAGCTCTATCGCATCTACGACGAGCTGCTGCGCGAGCGCGGAGTGACCAGCGCGCAGGTGCTGCTGACGTTCTTCGACATGAGCGCGCGCACGCACTACCTCAACGCGCGTCAGACGCTCACGACGTTGCTGGAGTGGCGCGTGCTGCCGGTGATCAACGAGAATGACACGACCGCGACCGACGAGATCTCCTTCGGCGACAACGACTTCCTCGCCGCGCAGGTCGCGGTGCTCGTGGGCGCCGACGAGCTGATCCTGCTGACCGACATCGATGGCCTCTACACGGCCGACCCGCGCCTGTACCCGGACGCGAAGATCGTGCGCGAGGTGGATGACTTCGCCGGGCTGCAGGAGCTGGAGATCGGGCACACGACCTCGCCGCTGGGCTCGGGGGGGATGCGCTCGAAGGTCGTCGCCGCCGACATGGCTACCGCAGCGGGGATCGCGACGGTCATCTGCAACGGCGTGCGCGCGGAGGCTCTGCCGGCGGCGCTCGCGGGCGAGCGCGAGGGGACTCGCTTCGCCGCGCGCGAGGCCCGCTACAGCTCGTTCAAGCTCTGGCTGAAGTACGCCAAGCCGTCGCGCGGCACGCTGCTCGTCGACGCCGGCGCGGCGCGCGCGGTGCGCGAGGGCAGCGCCAGCCTGCTGCCGGTGGGCGTGGTCGAGGTGCTCGGCGAGTTCGATGCCGGCGACGCGGTGGACATCGCGCAGGCCGGCAACGGCGACCGCGAGAGCACGCCGCCGCTGGGCAAGGGCATCTGCAACTACTCGGCCGCCGAGCTGCGCCGTGTGCAGGGGATGAAGTCGGCCGCCGCGCGCGAGGTGCTGCCGCGCGCCAGCGAGGAGGCGGTGCACCGCGACTACCTCGTGATGGACTGACGCGTCGTACCCTTTAGTGGTCATGGCCACGGCCGTCACCTCTGTAGCCGACGTCTGCCGCGCTGCAAAGCGTGCATCGCGCGTGCTCGCGCGGCTGGACAGCGACGTCAAGGACGCCGCGCTGGCGGCGATAGCTCTCGCACTGGAAACCCGCGTCGAGGAGATCCTCGAGGCCAACGCGCGAGACGTGCAGGCGGGACTGCAGGACGAGATCGGCGAGGCGCTGCTCGATCGCCTGCGCCTGGACGAGGCGCGTGTGCTGGCGATCGCCGGCGCCGTCAGGCAGGTGGCTGCGCTCGCCGACCCCGTCGGCGAGCTGATCGACGGCCGGCGCCTGCCCAACGGCCTGTACGTGCGCAAGGTGCGCGTGCCGCTGGGGGTCGTGGCGGTCGTCTACGAGGCACGGCCGAACGTCTCGATCGATGCCGCCGCGCTGTGTCTGAAGTCGGGCAACGCGATCGTGCTGCGCGGCTCCTCCTCGGCCGAGCACTCGAACGCGGTGCTCGCGCAGATCGCCGCCGAGTCGGCGCTGGCTGCCGGGCTGCCGGAGGGCTGCGTCGGCCTGGTGGCGGGCGGCGGCCGCGAGGAGCTGGCCGAGCTGGCGACGCAGAAGGACAGCGTCGACCTGATCATCCCGCGCGGCGGCGAGGGGCTGAAGGACGCCCTGCAGGCCGTCGCCACGGTGCCGGTCATCTATGCCGCCTCGGGAAACTGCCACGTCTACGTGGACGCCTCGGCGCAGCTCGACGCCGCCGAGGCGATCGTGCTCAACGCGAAGGTCCAGCGCCCGGGCGTGTGCAACGCGGCAGAGACGCTGCTCGTGCACGAGGACGTCGCAGCGCAGTTCTTGCCGCGCGCCGTCGCCGCGCTGCAGGCCGAGCCGGCGTGCTCGTGCGCGCCGACGAGCGAACGCTCGCGCTCGTCGCGCAGGCCGGCGAGGCGCAGTCGGCCGCTGCGCTGCAGGCCGCCGGCGAGGAGGACTGGGCCGGCGAGTACCTGGCGCTGACGCTTGCTGTGCGCGTGGTCGACTCCGTGGAGGAGGCGATCGAGCACATCGCGCGCTACGGCAGCGGGCACTCCGAGGCGATCGTCACGCGCGACACGAGCGCCGCGCGCGCCTTTCAGCTCGCCGTCGACGCGGCGTGCGTGTACGTCAACGCGTCGACGCGCTTCACCGACGGCGGCGAGTTCGGCATGGGCGCGGAGATCGGCAACTCGACGCAGAAGCTGCATGCGCGCGGGCCGATCGGCCTGCGCGAGCTGTGCACCTTCAAGTACCTCGTGGAGGGCGACGGACACATCCGTGCCTGAGCGCCCGCCGCCCGAGGGGCTTCGCTCGCTCGGCATCCTCGGCGGGACGTTCAACCCGCCGCACCTCGGCCACCTGGCGATCGCCCGCCATGCGCTCAGCGAGCTGGCGCTGCAGCGCGTCGCGCTGATGCCGGCCGGCACGCCGCCGCACAAGCCGGTCGAGCACGATCCCGGATGCGAGCACCGCCTGGCGATGTGCCGGCTGCTCGTCGACGCTTGCGATCGGCTGACGGTATGCGCACTGGAGACAGAACGCGACGGGCCGTCCTATACCGTGGATACCTTGACCGCCATACATGCGAGCCATCCGCAGGCCGAGCTGACGCTGATCGTGGGAGCCGACATCGCGAGCACGCTGCCGGCCTGGCGCGAGCCGCGGCGGCTGCTCGAGCTCGCCACGCTCGCGGTTGCGGCTCGTCCGGGCAGCAGGCGCCGCGCAGTTCTCGACGTGCTGGGCACGCTCGGAGAAGACGCGCGGGTCGAGTTCCTGCACGCGCCGGCGATCGACGCGTCCTCCTCGCAGGCGCGCGAGCGCGCCCTAGCGGGGGAACCGGTCGCCGAGCTCGTCGGCGACGCCGTGGCCGGCTATATCGCCGAGCACGGGCTGTACGGCGCGGGCGTGAGGGCGGCGAGCTGATGCAGGGGGCGGAGCTGCTCGCCGAGATCATGCGCCTGGCAGCCGACAAGAAGGCGATCGACGTCGTCGAGCTGGACCTGCGCGGAGTGCTCGGCTACACCGACTACTTCGTGATCTGCTCGGGCAACACGACGCGACAGACCAAGGCGATCCACGATGGCATCCTGCAAGGGCTCAAGCAGGGCCACGCCACCACCCCGCGCCGGGTCGAGGGCACCGGCCGCGCGGACTGGATCCTGATGGACTACCTCGACGTCGTCGTGCACATCTTCACTCCCGAAGCCCGCGACTACTACCGCCTCGAGCAGCTGTGGGGCGAGGCGCCCTCGCGCGTCGCCGACAGCGCCTAGCGGCGGAGCCGCTCGAAGCCGCCCGGTCAGAGACGTCGCCCGCACCCTTGCGGGCGCTGCAGCCCCGAGGGGCGGGGTGGACGAGCGTCGCATTGATCTACGTCGCGCGCTGCGGATAGGGTGGCAGCGACAGCGCCTGCGGGTGGCGCGAGGCGCGTTGAAGGGGGAGAGAACCATGCATGCATCCTCGGCTGCTCGCAGCCGTCAACTGCCGTTTGCCGCGATCGCCGTGCTCGTGCTCGGGGCCCTGATCTGGAGCCTCGGTTCGCTCACCGCGCAGGCGCGCGCCGACGGCCCCGGCTCGGGCTCGCCTTGGACGGCCAGTGTCGGCGACTCCTACATCTCAGGCGAGGCGGGGCGGTGGGCCGGCAACACGAACGGAAGCTCCTCGGCGATCGACGCGGGCGGCTCGAAAACGTATGACGACAACGCCGCCGGCAACGCCGAACTGATCGCGGGGTGTCATCGCTCCAAAGCGGCCGAGGTCTACATCGGCGGTGGCGTGAGCGGCGAGAACCTCGCCTGCTCGGGCGCCAAGACGTCGACGTTCACCGAAGGCAGCACGTTCAAGCCCGGTCTGGACTTCTACAACTCCGGCGGCAAAGAAGGCCAGGCGCTGATGCTGCAGCACTTCGCCGCGACGCACAACGTCAAGCTCGTCGCCGTGTCGATCGGCGGCAACAACTTCAACTTCGCGAGCATCGTGCAGACGTGCGTCGAGGATTGGCTGCTGTCGCCCTCGTGGTGGCCCGACTACTGCAACGACGACAGCTCGGTGACGAACAACTTCACGTCGAGCAACGTCAGCAAAGTCAAGGGCGAAATCACCACGGCGATCAAAAACGTCGCGCAGGCGATGACCAACGCCGGGTACTCCAGCTCGCAGTACTCGATCGTCGTGCAGGACTACCCCTCGCCGATCCCGCTCGGCTCGGGCTTTCGCTACTCGCAGAGCGGCTACACGCGCCAGGAAGTCGGCGGCTGCGGGTTCTGGAACAACGACGCCAACTACGCCAACGAAAAAATGCTGCCGACGATCGACAGCACGGTGTTCGGCGCGGCAGCCGCCGCGGGGCTGTCGAACGTCAAGACGCTCGAACTGGGCTCGGCGTTCAACGGGCGCAGGCTGTGCGAGAAAGGCGTCGGGCTGCTCGAGGAAGAGGGCCTGTCCTCATGGAAAGGCGCGGGCGCGGTCGACAAAAGCGAGTGGATCAACCAGATCCGCACGGTCACGGCGATCTTCCCGCCCTATGAAATCCAGGAAGACATCCACCCCAACTACTGGGGCGAGCTGGCGCTGCGCAACTGCCTCACGCAGGCCTACAACGCGGGCACGCCCAAGGGCGGCACGTGCACGATCTCCTCGACCGGCGTGAACTCCGCCGGCGAGCCGAACATGTCGCTGCACTAGCAGCGGACGATGCGCGGTTGAGAACCGGCGCCGGTCGCCTCAGTGCGGCCGGCGCCTCCGCGCACGGGGCTGCGAAGATGCGCACGTGAGCGCCACACGCTCAAGCGACGGCCCTCGCATGACGGCGGTGATGCGCGAGGACGAGCGTGTGACGCCGCTGGAGCTGTTCTTCGACCTCGTGTTCGTGCTTGCGCTGACGCAGTGCACGACGCTGATCGCCCACGACCCGACGTGGGGCGGGATGCTCAAGGGCCTGCTCGTGCTGGGCATGCTGTGGTGGTCGTGGGTCGGCTACGCGTGGCTGACGAGCGTCGTCGACCCCGAGGAGGGCACCGTGCGCCTGGTGATCTTCGTCGCGATGGCTGCGTTCCTCGTCGCTGCCCTGTGCGTGCCCGGCGCGTTCGGCGGCGACGCGCTGCTGTTCGCGTGCGCATACGCGGTCGTGCGGATCGCGCACATCGTGCTGTTCATGCTCGCCAGCCGAGACGATGCGGCGCTGCGCCAGTCGGTCCTCGGACTTGCCGGCAGCACGGCGATCGGCGCGGGCCTGCTGTTCGTCGCGGCGGCCACGTCCGGTGCCGTGCAGGTCGCCATCTGGGGGCTCGCGCTGCTGCTCGACGCGGGCGGGCCGCTGCTGTTCGGTCAGGACGGATGGAAGCTCGTGCCGGGCCACTTCGCCGAGCGTCACGGGCTGATCGTGATCATCGCGCTGGGCGAGTCGATCGTGGCGATCGGCGTGGGGGCGAAGGCGAGCATCGACGCGGGCGTGGTCGTCGCGGGCGTGCTCGGCGTAGCGGTGGGCGCGGCCTTGTGGTGGGTGTACTTCGACGTCACGGCGATCGTCGCCGGCCGGCACCTGGCGAAAGCCGCCGAGGGTCACGAGCGCAACGGCATCGCGCGCGACTCCTACTCCTATCTGCACTTCCCGATGGTGGCGGGCATCGCGCTGATCGCCGTCGGCCTGAAGGTCACGCTGGCGCACATCGACGCCTCGCTGAAGATCGTGCCGGCAGCGGCGCTGCTCGGTGGCGCTGCGCTGTACCTGCTCGCGCTCGTGGCGTTTCGCTGGCGCAACATGCACACGCTGAGCGTGCGGCGGCTCGTCTGCGCGCTCGTGCTGCTCGCCCTGCTGCCGGCAGCCATTGCGCTGACGGCGCTGTGGACGCTCGGGATCCTCGCCGCGCTGCTGGCCGCGCTGATCGTCTACGAGGCGCTGCGCTACGCAGAATCTCGCGACCGCATCCGCCACGAGCTGGCGCGCGAACCGATCGCCGAGTAGCCGCGCGGCGAGCGGCCGGGCGCGGGCGGCCGGGCGCGAGCATCGAGCCGCGCGGCGGGCAGGCGGCGCGTGCGGCGGGCAGCGCCGGGGAAGACTCGGGCGCACTTCTCACGCCGCGCGGGTGTTCTTAGGAGCAGAAGACCGTGACGCCCGGCGCCAACCTGCCCGCGCTACCGATGGCTCGCTTGAACCGACGCTCACGTCCGAAAATCCCAGAGGAGGAGCGTTCATATGTTGCGCAGAGCAATCGCATCGGCGGTGATGCTGGGCCTTGCCCTCGTCGCGTGCGTGGCCGCGACGGCGTCGGCGGCGCCGACCGTCACGTTCAAAGCCAAAGCGGTGCCGATCCCCGGGTTCCGCGGGACCGGCAACATCCTCGGCGCGGGTGCCGCGCTGCAGGTCCAGTACACGATCCAGGGCACCGAATACGGTGGCTTTCCGCCGCCGCTGATCGGCGTCAACTTCTACATGCCCGCCGGCACCCGGCTGCACCCGCGCGGCTTCGCCACGTGCTCGCCGGCCGCGCTGCAGAACCGCGGTCCGGGCGCATGCCCGAGGCACTCGCGCGTGACGATCTCGGGCACCGCGCTCGGCGTGGTCAGCTTCGGCGCCGAACGGGTCGAGGAGCGCGCGTCGATACAGGCGTTCTTCGCACCGCGCGGCGCGCTGCAGTTCTACACGCAGGGAAGCTCGCCGGTGTCGCTGGAATTCCTCTCGCCGAGCCACGTCGTCGGCTCAGGGCGCCCGTACGGTCAGAAGTTCGTTACGTCGGTGCCGCTGATCGAAACGGTTCCCGGCGCGCCCGACGCGTCGGCGCTGTCGATCAGCCTCAAGCTCGGTGCGGCTTTCCGCAAGGGCAAGAAGGTGACCTCCTACGGCACGATGCCAAAGCGCTGTCCCAGGGGCGGCTTCCCGCTGAAGTCCGAACTGCTGTTCGCCGGCCTCGGCGGCCTGGCGCCGCAGACGGTCTCGGTGGCCTACAAGGCGCCGTGCCCGCCACGCCGCCACCGCCACCGCTAGGCGCGCGCTGCGTTCGTGCCCGCTCGCGCCGATGCTCAGGCGCGAGCGGGACGGCGGCGCGCTGCTACGCCAGCGCCGGTAGCTCGCGGACCTGCTCGGGGAAAGCCTGGCTTGCAGCGCCGGGCGACCGCCCGCGCTCGCCGAGGATCACGCGGCTGCCGCCGGAGGGGCTGAACGTGATGCCGCGCCGGCGCGTGATCTCCGGCGCACCGGGCGAGCGCAGCTCGTAGCGAGCGAGTGCCGCGCGCAGCACGATCTTCATCTCAAGCAGCGCGAAGCTCGCGCCGAGACAGCGCCTGCGCCCGCCGCCGAAGGGGATCCAGGTGTAGGTCCCGGGCGTCCGCTCGAGGAAGCGCTCGGGCCGGAAGGCGTAGGGGTCAGGGTAGATCGCCGGGTCGTGATGGACGAGGTAGGCGCTGGCGAACAGCACCACGCCGGGCCGGTACTCGATTCCGCCGATCTCGATCGGCTGCTTGACCAGCCGCGGCTCGGCGTTGCTGAGCACGGGGCGGCGGCGCAGGATCTCGTTGATCGTGGCGGTCAGGTAGGCGTCGTCGGCTGCCGCGTCGACCTCCTCGTGCAGGTGCCGCTGCACGCGCGGCTCGCGGGCGATCCGCTCGAACGCCCAGGCGAGCTGGGAAGCGGTGGTCTCGTGCCCGGCGACGAGCGCGGTGACGAGCTCGTCGCGCATTTCGACAGCGCTCATCGGCTCGCCGTCCTCGTCGCGCGCGTCGAGCAGCATTGAGAGGATGTCGTCGCCGCTCTCGCCGCTCGCACGCCGCTCGTCGATCAGCTCGTAGATCAGCTCGTCCGAGCGGGCTCCGACGCGTTCCATGCGGCCGACCGGCCCACGGCCGGCGAGCAGGCGCTGCGCCTGGGGCAGCAGCGAGAGCGGGCTCTCGCCGAAGGTGAGGATCTCGGTCATCAGGTCGCGCAGCTCGTCGAGCTGCGCACCGCGCTGCAGGCCGAACACCGCGCGGAGCATCACCTCGAGCGTCAGCCGCTGCAGGCGCGGGTGCAGGGCGGTCGGCTCGCCGACCGGCCAGGAGGCGACCTCGCGATCGGTCAGCTCGGCGATCAGCCCGGAGAGCCGTTGCATCTTCTCGCCATGGAAGGCGGGAAGCAGCAGCTTGCGCTGGCGCAGGTGCGCCGCCTCGTCGAGCAGGATCACGGAGTTCGCGCCGATCACCGGTTCGAGGATGCGTGCGCCCTCGCCGGGGTGCAGAACCTCCGGCGGCGCGGTGAAGACCTGCTTGATCTCGTCGGGGTCGGAGAGGACGACGAACGGGGACTGGCCGGTCAGGCGGATCGTGAAGCGCCGACCGTAGCGCGCGCGGCAGCGCTCCAGATAGGCGGTCGGGCGACTCCACCAGCCGAGCGACTGAAGCGCGCTCGGCGCTCGCGGTCCGGGAGGCAGTTGATTGCTCATGGCGACTCCTCGCTGTGCACGCTGTGTGCGACGGAGTCTACGCCTCGGTTGGGGTAGGCAAGCGCCGTGCCTTCGACGCTCAGCGAGACCTCGTCGCCGACGGACGGCAGGCTGTGGCCGGCGGCGCGCGCGAGGATCTCCGGACAGCGCGGGTCGTCCAGCGACACGCGCGCGGTCGCGTCGTGGCCGAAGAACTGCGTGGCGAGCACGCGCCCGTGCGGCGCGCCGTCGCGTGGCTCGCGACAGAGGATCTGCTCGGGGCGCAGCATCAGGCTGGCACGCGCCGGTGCACCGGGAATGGCACCACGGATCGCCAGGCGCCCGAGCGGAGTGTCGGCGTGACCGTCGAGCAACTCGCAGTCCAGCAGCACGGCGTCGCCGAGGAAGCCGGCGAGCTGCGCGTCGACGGGGTCGCGATACAGCGTCTGCGGGTCGGCGGCCTGGACGATCGCGCCGTCGCGCATGACCGCGACGACGTCGGCCAGCGACAGCGCCTCCTCCTGGTCGTGTGTGACGAGCAGCGCCGTCGCGCCGCTCTCGCGCAGCACGGCGCGAACCTCCGCGCGAACCTGGGTGCGCAGGCCGGCGTCGAGCGCGTCGAACGGCTCGTCGAGCAGCACCAGCTTGGGCTTGGGTGCGAGCGCGCGGGCGAGCGCGACGCGCTGTTGCTGGCCGCCGGAGAGCTCGTGCGGACGGCGCCCGCCCAGGCCGGACAGCCCGACCAGCTCCAGCAGCTCGGCAACCCTGCCCGAGCGCCGCTGCGAGCGCGGCAGCCCGAAGGCGATGTTGGCAGCGACGTCGAGGTGCGGAAACAGTGCGCCCTCCTGTGCGACGAAGCCGATGCCGCGGTGCTCGGGGGCGAGATGCGTGCGCCCGTCGCAAACGACGCGCTCGCCGACGCGGATCGTGCCGGCGTCGGCGCGCTCGAACCCTGCGATCAGTCGCAGCAGCGTCGTCTTGCCGCAGCCGGAAGGCCCGAGCACGGCCGTCAGGCTGCCGCTGGGCGCCTGCAGGCCCAGCCCGTCGAGCACACGCGTCTTGCCGAAGGACTTGCTCAGCGAGGAGATCGACAGCGTGGCCTCGGTCATCGGCTGCCCCGCGGTGCGACGACGGCGCCGAGCCGGCGCGTGAGCAGATAGGTGGGAAGCGCTGAGATCGCGACCATCAGGCCAGCGTAGGGCGCCGCCGCACCGAAGGAGCGGGTCGAGGCGTCTGCCCAGAACTGCGTCGCGAGCGTCTGCGTGCCGATCGGCGAGAGCAGCAGCGTCGCGGTCAGCTCGGTGACGGTCGCCAGGAACACGAGCGCGCCCGCGGCGCCGAGGCCGGGAAGGATGCGCGGGAGCGTCACGCGCACCAGTGCGCGCAGCGGACCGCAGCCGAGCGACCGTGCGAGCTCCTCGTGCACGGCGGGAGCCTGCGCGAGCGCCGCGCGCGTGGCGACGAGGGCCAGCGGCAGCGAGAGGATCGCGTAGGCGACGAGCAGCAGCGGTGTCGTTCCGTAGAGCGCCGGCAGGTGGTGCACCGAGACGACGATCAGCGACAAGGCGACTACGATGCCAGGCAGGGCATACGGGAGGTAGGCGGCGCGTTCGAGCAGCGCTGCGATGCGGCTGGGGTGGCGGATCGTGAGGATCGAGACGGGCAGCGCGAGCAGCGTCGTTATCAGCGCCGCGCCGAGCCCCAGCTCCAGCGAGGTCGCGGCGGTGGAGAGCAGCGAGGCGACGGGGAAGTTCGTCGAGCCGCCGTGCAGCATCCAGTAGACGAGCGTGACGAGCGGCAGGCCCAGCGCGAGACCGACGAGCGTCCCCAGCGCCGCCACGGACGGCCACTTGGCGCGACCGAGCCGGGCGCGCGCAGGGGGCCGTGCGGCGCCCGCATCGACGCGGGCGTACCGCGCCTTGCCGCGCAGCGCCAGCTCGCCGAGCAACAGCGCGAGGCACAGCAGCACGAGCACCGTCGCGAGCATCGAGGCGGCCGGCCCGTCGAAGCTCAGGCGGTACTCGTCGTAGATCGCCGTCGTGAAGGTCTGAAAGCGCAGCATGGCGAACGCGCCGAACTCCGACAGCAGGTGCACGGACACGAGCAGCGCGCCGCCCAGCAGCGCCAGGCGCGTCTGTGGCAGCGTCACGCGCAGGAACGTGCGCCACGGGCCCATGCCCAGCGAGCGTGCGGTCTCCTCCAGCGCCGGGTCCAGGCCGCGCAGCACTGCGGCCACCGGCAGGTAGACGAGTGGGTAGTAGGCCAGCGTGACGATCAGCGCCGCGCCGCCGAAGTGCTGCACGGCGGGCGTGATGGATACCCAGCTGTAGCTGGTCACGAACGCCGGGACGGTGATCGGCAGCGCCGCGAGCACCGCCCAGGCGCGCCTCCCGGGGAGATCCGTGCGCTCGACCAGCCACGCGACGCCCACGCCGATCGCCACGCAGGCGGTGGTTGCCACGGCGACCAGCAGCACCGTGTTGACGAGCAGCGTGCCGACGAACGGCCGCAGCAGCAGACGTTCGACCTGCGTCCAGCCGATCGACAGGCTCTGATCGACGAGGAAACCGAGTGGCAGCAGCACGAGCAGCGCGACTGCTGTCGCGAGCCCGAGCAACGCCAGTGGCGCCGGCTTGCCGCGCAAGCGGATGCGCAGGCGTGCGCCGCCGGCGGGCCGGCCCGTGGGGCTGAGCCCGGCTGCCTCCATGGCCCTACAGCAGCCCGGCCTGCTGCATCAGCTGCAGCGGCGTGCTGCCGTCGCCGAGATCGGCCGGGCCGACGTCGGGCGTCTGCAGGCCGGCGAACGGGCGCAGGCCGGGCGGCGGCGCGACGCCCGACACGAGCGGGTACTCCCAATCGCCGCTGTGCGTCATCGCGTTCTGGCCCTGCTTGCTGACCAGGAAGGCGAGGAACCGCTGGGCGAGCGCCGGGTTCTGACTCGACTTCAGCGCTCCGGCGCCGGAGATGTTCACGAGCGCGCCGGGATCCTTGTGGCCGAAGTAGTAGAGCTTGCTGTGCACCTTCGCGGCGCCGATCTCGGCGGCCTGCTCGTACCAGTAGTAGTGGTTGATGATGCCCGCGCCGACCTGGCCTGCTTCGACCGCGGCGACGATCCCCTCGTTGTCGTCGTAGCGGCTGGCGTTCGCGGCGAAGCCTTTCAACCAGCGCTCGGTCGCCGCGCGGCCGTCGAGCTTGTCGATCGCGCTGACGATCGGCACGAAGTCCGGCTCGGATGGGGCGATCGCGAGCTTGCCTTTCCATTCCGGCTTGGCCAGGTCGAGGATCGAGGCGGGCAGCTGGGCGGCGGAGATGAGCTTGGGGTCGTAGATCAGCACGGTCTCGCGCGCTGCCACGCCGACCCAGCGGCCGCTGGACGAGTCATAGCGGGCTGGGACCTGCGCGAGCGTAGGACGGTCGACCTGGGCGAGCAGCCCTTTCTCGGCGAGCAGTTCCAGCGGCGGCGTGTTCTCCGTGAGCAGGACGTCGGCCGGCGAGGCCGAGCCCTCCTGCACGATCTGGTTGGCCAGGCCCTCGTCCTCGCCGAAGCGCACGCGTACGGTCGCGCCGGTCTTGCGTTCGAAGGCTTTGGCAAGCGCGTTGGTCATCTGCTCGTGCTGAGCGCTGTAGAGCGTCAGCGAACCCGGCCCGGAGCCGGAGGAGCCGCAGCCCGCAACGAGGAGCGCGAGGGCGGCCAGGGCGGCGCAGGCCGCGGCGAGCGGCAGCGATCGGGCGGTGGGGCGTGAAGGTGTGCGCAAGTCGTCTCCAAGGGGCTCGGTTGCGGAGACTCTTAGGCTACCCTAATTAGGAGCGCCTAAAGCTCGTCGGAGCCTTAGGCCGCTGTGTCGAGCGGCGTCAGCGCTCTTGCGGGAGCTTCGCCGAGCCGGGCTTGACGGCGGGCGCCGAGGGAGGCGGGACGACCGGGCCGATGTCGCCGTCGGGCGCGTCGTCGAGGTCGACGATCACCGGGGCGTGGTCACTCGGGCCGCCGCCCTTGCGTGCCTGGCGGTCGATCCACGCGGCGTGCACGCGCTCGGCGACCGGCGTCGAGGCAAGCACGAGGTCGATGCGCATGCCGAGGTCGCGATGGAACATGCCGGCGCGGTAGTCCCAGTAGGAGAACACGCGCTCGCCGGGCCAGCGGTCGCGCACGACGTCGCGCAAACCGAGCTCCTGCAGCTCGGCCAGCGCAGCGCGCTCGGGGGGCGTGACGTGCGTGTGGCCGACATACGCGGCAGGATCGAACACGTCGATGTCGGCGGGTGCGATGTTCATGTCGCCGCACACCACGGAGTCCCCAGGGCCTGCCTCGACGAGCGTGCGCAGAGCTTTCAGCCAGGCGAGCTTGTACGCGTAGTGCTCGGAGTCGGGCGTGCGCCCGTTGGGCACGTACACGCAATGCACGCGGATCCCGCCACACGTCGCCGACACGGCGCGCGCCTCGGCGTGCGGGAAGCCCGGCGCACCGGGGATGCCCGCGACGACGTCGTCCAGGCCGGCGCGCGAGAGGATCGCGACGCCGTTCCACTGAACCTCGCCGTGGCGGGCGACCTCATAGCCGCGGCTCCTGAGCTCCTCGCCGAGCAGCTCGTCGAAGGCCTCGTCGGCGAGCTTGGTCTCCTGCAGGCAGACTACGTCGGGCCGACGCTCGTCCAGCCACGGGAGCAAGCGAGGGATACGCTGCTTGGCCGAGTTGACGTTCCAGGTGGCGATGCGCACGACGTCACCCTAGCGACGGCAGATCGCGCCCATTCAGTGACGGTGGCCAGCGAGCGCCGCAGGCTCGCGAAAGCGAATCCGCGCGCACGAGTCGTAGAGGCTGGGAAACTCGCGCTGCAGCGTGCGTCGCATCAATCCGGCCAGGCGGGGGATTCTCTTCGTATCGGAAATCAGATGCGTGTACCCCTCGCGTTCGGCAACGGCAGCGTCGAACGAGTCGGCCTGCGACGCAAAGAGATAACGAACACCGGGCCGCTTGCATCGTTCGCGGGCCCTGGACCAAGCCGCGAGGTAAAACTGCTCCGCGAACACGCTGCAGCGAAATGGATCGTTCACTTGCTCCCACGCGCGCGTGTTCTCACCTGACAAAATCAGCCGTTCGGCAGTCCGTGCATATTCGGCGATGTCCTCCCATGCGCAGCCGCCGAAGATGCCCGTGCAGGCGGCAACGCACCCGCCTTCGCGTACGTAGTCGAGCAGGTCCAAGGGCAGGCGCCCGCCGAATCGCCGAAACGCCTCTGTGACAAGCGTTGGGTGGTAGTAGGAGGAGTCATCGAGCGGTGCATCCTCAGGATTCTGCGCGGTCACCGCGGCGGTGCGCAGGCTCTCGGCGGGCGACTTCCAAAGAAACACATCGCTGTCGAAGTGCAGAAACGGCGCAGCTTGGCAACTGTAGGCACGGAGCTTGCCCAGCGTCCACCAGTCGCTCCTAGCGGAGTCGAGGTCGTCCAGCGGGGTCACGACCGAGTCGAAGCCAAGCCCGACGGTGTCTACCAGGAGCCGAGCGCCCGGCGAGTCGGTTACGAGTGTCGTCCTTGCGAAAAAGCGAGACACCGTCGACCACGACAGCGCCCATGACATGAGGTGGTCTTGGTCGTTCAACCAGCGCGACCGGTAATGCGAGCGATACGGCGCACTCCAAAACGACCAGACCGCTGTGTCTACTCTGCGTCCTTCATCGTCGAACGCGCGAGGTGCCATGTGGTTAAGTATCTGTCATGCGACCCCAGGCTACGCTTGGAGTGAAGCTAGACCGGGAAGATGTGCTGCGCTTGGCTGAGGAAGCCAAGCTGGCCAACGACGAGCTCGACCTCAGCGGATTCGACCTGAGCGGTATCAACCTTCAGGAGACCGAGCTCGCACGGGTAGCCTTCGGCCGCCACCACGGCGGTTCGCCGGCGGTGCTCGCCGGCGCAAGCTTTCGCGGCAGCACCCTGCGTGACTGCTTCTTCGCGCATGCCGACCTTGTGAAGGCGGACTTCCGCGGCTGCCACATCACCGGTGCGGATTTCCGCTACGCGACGTTCCGTCAGACGACACTCGAGGGCGCGACGCTCGTGCTGTGCGACTTCTATAGGGCCTGTTTGGAAGACGGAACGAGACTTACGAATGCGGTCCTCGAACTGGTCAGCCTGACGGCCAGCCTCGACGGTGCGACCGGTCTCAGCCGGGGAACCTTCACTCGCGAGGGTCACCCACCGGCGCTCGTGGCGGAGAGTGCAGAATGTTACCCCGCGTTCCTCGAGCGGACCAAGTCGGATCGCCCTGAGAGTTACTCGGTCGACAAGGGACTCGAAGTGAGGCTCGAAGAGGCCGCGAGCATCTACCGACAGCTCTCCGGCCTGTGGACCAGCCGGGCCCAGTTCGCCGACGCGGGTTGGGCTTACGCACACAGCCGCCGTCTGGAACGCCAGGTGGCCGGTCCTCGCGGTCGTAACTTTCGCGTGCTCGCGTGGTTGTGGCTGTGGATCGCGGACCTGCTGTGTGGCTTTGGCGAGCGCCTCGGACGGGTCGTTGGGTGGCTGCTCGCCGTGGCGCTGATCCCAGGATTTGCCTACTTGCTCTTCGGCGGTATCGCCGGCGCTCACGGGATCGCAGACGATCTGCTGTTCAGCGTCTCGCAGCTGACGGCCTCGACGCCCGCGCGACTCAGCTCCTCCAACTCGCTGGTCGACTGGGTACGGGTCGTGCAGACCCTGGCAGGAGTCACGCTGCTCGGGCTGTTCGGGTTCATCTTGGGGAACAAGATCCGCAACTCCTGACCGGCTAGGTCGGTCCGAGACCGGCTTGCCAGGCTTCCAGTGTCTGCGCCAGTGCCTCGGTGTCCGTGATGACGGCGTCGGCCCCGAGGAGCGAGGATGGTGGGTAGCGCGACGAGGCGAAGATGACGGAGTGAGCGCGATCCGCGCGAGCCGCAGCGACGTCGCCGGGCGTGTCGCCGACGATCGCGGTGCGCTCGCGCGGCCACGGATCTCGCTCCGATCCTGCGCGCCGGCGAGCGAGCGGCACTAGCTTCGTCCGATCCTCCTCGTCGTCCCCGTACGCCCCTATGGCCAGGTCAAACCGAGCAGCCAGGCCCATTCGCTCGACCTTCGCGGCGGCGATCGGACGCAGATTGCCGGTCAGGAGCGTCAAGCGCATCCCCGCGAGCTCGAGCCTTTCAAGCGCGGGCGCCAGCCCGGGACGGACCTCCCACTTCGGCCCTGACGTGCCGAGCTGCGAGCGAAATGCAGCGACCGCGGCATCTGCCCACGCGCTCAATCCGCGATCGATTCGTCGATCGTCCAGGCCTGCATCGCGGAGCACTTCGCGCGCGATCTGCGGGTCGGTCTTGCCCCACGGCTGCGAGCGGGCCACGGCATCGTCGGCCAGAGTGACGCCGTAGACAGAGCGCATCGCGCTTACCATCGCCCGCCCGTGCGCGTACGCGTCGTCGATCAGCATGGTGCCGTCGAGATCGAAGAGGATGAGCGCCTTGGGCGGCACGGTTCCCATGATGACGATGCCGGGGGGTGGGCCTTCGCGTGAGGCGTTGGGGAAGACGCAGTAGTTTCGGGCCGTGGGCTTGCCCGCTACAGGCTGCAGACGCGGCGGCCTATCGCTTGGTCCTCCGGGTAGCCCGCGGACTCCCAGAACGCCGACGCCACCCCGTCCTCGCGCGCGACCAGGGCCGTGATTCGGCGAGCGCCCTGCCGGCGCAGATGCTCCTCGCCGGCGCGCACGAGCGCCAGGCCAACGCCGCGGCGGCGATGCTCGCGGAGCACGACGAGCCGGTACATGTTCCCTCGCCATCCGTCCCATGCGGCGATCAGCGTGCCCAAGATTGCATCGCCAGCGTCAGCGACGAGCAGGCTCCCCGGTGTCTCGGTGATTAGCCGATGGGCGTACTCGATCCGGTCGGGGGTGGTTGCGTGGGTACTGCGCGCCCCCCGCCACAGATCGAGGACCGCCGATGCCTCGGCAGGTCGGGCTGCGCGCACGGTGTACTCCTGCTCGGTCAAGCGGGCACTGTAGCCGACCGACCCTGCGTGTCCCCGGCCGTTCGAGGTGACTGTGGTTCCATGGAGCTAGTCGGGCTCGAACCGACGACCTTCGCGCTGCCAGCGCGACGCTCTCCCAGCTGAGCTATAGCCCCGTGATCTGGTTCGGGAAGTCTAGCTACACCGGTCGAGAAGGCTCTGGGTGCTTAGGGTGCAGCGTCTTGACGATGGACTCGAGCTCGAAATCGCTTGCCCAGTTGATGCCACGCGCCTGATTGTTCCGCGTCGGCGTCAGTCGAAGGTGAATACAGCGGCGCCCGGATGCCTCGGCGATCGGGATGAGAAAGCTCCTGCGCAATTCGGGCGAGTAGGCCCCGATCGCGTCGACCTCGGCAGCCGAATAGGTCGTGGACACATAGCCGGCCGGCGTGAAGCGGTTGGTCCCGAGGTGAATAGCGAGCGCCCCGCCCACCCGCCGCGCCAGCTTGCACTGCACACGCAACAGCGCAGGCTCAAGATCGACGATCAGGTCATACCGACGCCCCTCGCACAGCGGCCGCAGCACGGTGAAGCCGAGCTGAATGACGGCTGCGGTGATGGCCGCCTCGGCAGCGGCGCCCTTCTGGCTCGGCGTGAGCTCGCGCACCGCCCGAGCGTACGACGCGCTTGGGACACAACCGCAGCGCCTTGTCTGAGAGTTGCGTCCACCTCGGCGCCTGTCGTGCCGAGGCTCGCCGGGCCCGCGCGTCACTCCGGCGGAATGAACTCCGGCACGTCGAGATCGTCGTCAGGGCCGTCGCCCTCGCGCGAGCGCCTGACGCCGGCATCGATGCCGCCGGGGCTGGCCTGATCCAGTCGCGCGGTGAGGCCGCCGTGCGCGAGCCGCACGTCGCGCAGCAGCCGCTCGGCGTTGTTGCGCAGCGAGACGGACAGCTCGCGCAGGTTGCGCGACAGCTCGGTGCCTTCGCGCAGCACCTCGCGCGCGGCGACGTGCGACTCGCCGACGATCTCGCGCGCGTCCTCGCGCGCCTTCGTGCGCACGCGCTGCGCCTGCTCGGCGGCCTGCTCGCGCAGCTTCTGCAGATCCTCGCCGCCGGATGCGACGGCGCGCTCGGCCTCCTCGCACGCGGCGGCGACGAGGCCGGCGGCCTGCTCGCGAGCCTCGGCGAGCGCGCGCTCGGCGTCGGCCTGCGCGCTCGCAAGCTCCTGCTCGGCTTGCGCGCGCGCCTCGGCAAGTGCCTGCTCGGCCTGCTGGCCGAGGTTCGCGCGCAGTTGCTCGCCTTGCTCGTGCGCGCCGGAGCGCTCGCGCTCGGCTTCGTGGCGTGCGCTCGTGCGCGTCTGCTCGGCCTCCGCCAGAGCGGCTGCACGCAGCTGTTCGGCCTCGGCCTGCCCCTCGGCGCGCACGCGCTCTGCCTCGGCGTGGATTGAGCCGACTGCAGAAACGGCCTCGTTGCGCGCGGACTCCGCCTGCCCGCGCGCGTCGCGCAGCAGCTCCTCGGCCTCCTCCTCGGCGGCGCGCACGCGGTTGGCGGCGGCGCGGTCGGCCTCGGCGATGCGTTCGCGCGCCCGTCCCTCGGCTTGCTCGCGCAGCTCCTCGGCGGTCCGTTCGGCCGCCTCGACGATGCCGGTGACGCGCGCGGCTGCGCCTTCGAGCGCGTCGCGCTCGCCCTCGACCGGCTCATCGGACACGCGCGATCGGGGCTCCATGTCGCCATGGTAGACGCGCGCGGCGCGGGCGGGCGCCTTGCAACGCGTATGCAGTCATGGCAGAAAATGTTGGATAATCGTCCTTGCGGACGAGTTCTTGTTGCGCGAGTATTGCCCGATGGCGAGCTCGCAACCACCGCGCCAGGTCGTCATCGCGCTGTTCGGCGATGTGCAGAGCCTGGATGTGACCGGGCCGATGGAGGTGTTCGCGGCCGCGCAGCAGCTGCTCGACGCGACCGCGCGTCGCACGCGCGGCTATGAGATCCGCACGCTCAGCGCCGACGGCAAGCCGCTGCGCACGTCCAGCGGGCTGACGATCGTCCCGCACGGCCGCCTAGACGAAGCGCCGGAGAGGATCGACACGCTGATCGTGCCGGGAGGCCGCGGCGCGCGCGCGGTGGTCGCCGACGAGCCGGTGCTGCAGTGGATCGCCGGCGCGTCGTCGCGGGCGCGGCGCACGGCGTCGGTCTGCACGGGCGCCTTCGCGCTGGCGGCTGCGGGCCTGCTCGACGGCCGGCGGGCGACGACGCACTGGTCGGCGGCACGGGCGCTCGCCCGCGACTACCCACGCGTGCGCGTGGACGCCGACCCGATCTTCGTCCGCGACGGCCGTGTGTGGACGTCGGCGGGCGTGACGGCAGGCATGGACCTCGCGCTTGCGCTGGTCGAGGACGACCTCGACCGCGACGCGGCTCTGGCGATCGCGCGCCGGCTGGTGCTGTTCCTGCGCCGCCCGGGCAACCAGTCGCAGTTCAGCGCGACGCTGGCGGCGCAGCAGCCCGAGCGAGAGCCGCTGCGCGAGGCGCAGAGGCTGGTCGTCGAGGACCTCGCGGGCGAACACGGTGTCGAGGCGATGGCCGCACGCGCGAACATGAGCGCGCGGCATTTCGCCCGCGCCTTCGCGGCAGAGACGGGCGTGACGCCCGCGCGCTACGTCGAACGCGTTCGCCTGGAGGCCGCACGACGGCGCCTGGAGGACGGCTCCGAGCCCGTGGCGGCGATTGCCGCGGCGTGCGGCTTCGGCACGGCGGAGACGATGCGCCGGGTGTTCCTGCGCGCGCTCGACGTCGGCCCTGCCGAGTACCGCAGACGGTTCTCACCAACGACAAGGAGACATGGACATGAACACGGCGATCCTGCTGTACGACGGCTTCACGGCGCTCGACGCGATCGGGCCGTATGAGGTGCTGAGCCGCATCCCCGGCGCGAGCACGACGTTCGTGGCGAGCGAGGCGGGACCCGTGCGCACGGACAACGGCATGCTCTCGCTGATTGCGGAGTGCTCTCTGGCGGAGGTGCCGGCGCCGGACATCGTGCTCGTCCCCGGTGGGCCGGGGGAGGTGGCCGCGCGCGCGGGCGGTCCCGCTCTCGATTGGCTGCGCGCGGCGCACGAGACGAGCACGTGGACCGCGTCGGTGTGCACGGGCTCGCTGATCCTGGCCGCGGCAGGGCTGCTCGACGGCAAGAGCGCGACGTGTCACTGGCTGGCGATGGACAAGCTGGGCGAGCTCGGCGCCGAGCCGGTGAACGAGCGCGTCGTGTTCGACGGCAGGATCGTCACGGGAGCCGGCGTGTCGGCGGGTATCGACATGGCACTTGCGCTCGCAGCGAGGATCTCGGGCGATCAGGTTGCGCAGGCGATCCAGCTGGGCATCGAGTACGACCCGCAGCCGCCGTTCGACGCGGGTGCGCCGGAGAAGGCTCCCGCGGAGATCGTCGCGCTGCTGCGTTCGCGCAGCCGCTTCGTGACGGGCGACGACGCGCTCGCCGCGGCCGGCTGAGCGGCGCGCGCCGGTGCGGGCGCGAGCAGGCCGCCCGCTAATCTGCGATCTCCGATGGCAGAGCACATATATGACCCGCACGAGATCGAGTCGCGCTGGCAGGAGGTGTGGGCGACCGAGCACACCTGGGAGGTCTCCAACGAGCACGACGCCGGCGGGCGCTCGAGCAACTCCTACGTGCTGGAGATGCTGCCCTATCCGAGCGGCGAGCCGCACATCGGCCATCTGAAGTGCTACGCCGTCGGCGACGCGATCGCGCACTACCATCGGCGCCTGGGCCGTCGGGTGCTGCACCCGATGGGCTACGACGCGTTCGGCCTGCCGGCCGAGAACCACGCGATCAAAACGGGTGAGCACCCACGCGTTTCGACGGCCGCGTCGATCGCATCGTTCCAGCGCCAGTTCCGCTCGTGGGGCATCTCGATCGACTGGTCGCGCGAGCTGGCGACGTGCGAACCGGGCTACTACCACTGGACGCAGTGGATCTTCCTGGAGCTGTTCAAGGCCGGCCTTGCCTATCGCAAGGAGGCGGCGGTCAAGTGGTGCCCGCACGACCAGACGGTGCTGGCCAACGAGCAGGTCGACGCCGACGGCCGCTGCGAGCGCTGCGGGACGCTCGTCGAAGTGCGTCAGCTGGAGCAGTGGTTCTTGCGCATCACCGACTACGCCGAGCGCCTGCTCAACGACCTGCAGGAGATCGACTGGCCGCAGAACGTGAAGACGATGCAACGCAACTGGATCGGGCGCTCGGAGGGCGCGGAGGTCACGTTCCGCTGCGAGGAGCTGGACATCGACTACCCGGTGTTCACGACGCGCCCGGACACGTTGTTCGGCGCGACGTTCTTCGTGATGGCGCCAGAGCACCCCGACATCGCGCGACTGGTCGCGGGCACCGAGCACGAGCACGAAGTGCACGAGTACGTCAACGTCGCGCTCAACGAGACCAACGAGGAGCGCGGCAACGCCGAGAAGCCGAAGACCGGCGTGGCGCTCGGGCGCAGCGTCACCAATCCGGTCAACGGCGAGCAGATCCCGATGTACGTGGCCGACTACGTGCTGATGGAGTACGGCACGGGCGCGATCATGGCCGTCCCCGCGCACGACGAGCGCGACCACGCCTTCGCTCGCGCGTTCGAGCTGCCGATCCGCCGCGTGATCGAGCCGCCCGCGCGGACCGACGCGGCCGAGTCGGGCGAGCTGCCGTACACCGGCGATGGCGTCCTCGTCAACTCGCGCGCGGACTTCGACGGCCTGCCCAACCGCGAGGCGCTCGGCGCGATCGTCAGCTGGCTGGACGTCGAGGGCAAAGGCCACGCGTCGGTCAACTACAAGCTGCGCGACTGGCTGATCTCGCGCCAGCGCTACTGGGGCACGCCGATCCCGATCCTCTACTGCGAGCGGTGCGGCGTGGTGCCCGTGCCCTATGACCAGCTCCCCGTGGAGTTGCCCGACATCGAGGACTACACGCCGAAAGGCCGCTCGCCGCTGGCGGCCGCGGAGGACTGGGTGAACACGACGTGCCCGCAGTGCGACGGCCCGGCGCGCCGCGAGACCGACACGATGGACACGTTCGTCGATTCCTCGTGGTACTACCTGCGCTACTGCGACCCGCACAACGCTGCCGCCGCGTGGGACCCGGAGGCGCTGCGCGAGTGGATGCCCGTCGACCAGTACATCGGCGGTGTCGAGCACGCGATCCTGCACCTGATGTACGCGCGCTTCTTCTGCAAGTCGCTCGCCGACCTCGGGCATCTCGAGTTCCAGGAGCCGTTCAACGCGCTGTTCACGCAGGGGATGGTCACCAAGGACGGCGCGAAGATGAGCAAGTCGCGCGGCAACGTCGTCTCGCCGGCGTCGATCGTGGAGCGCGTGGGCGCCGACACGGCGCGCTGCTACATCCTGTTCGTCGGCCCGCCCGACCAGGATGCCGACTGGTCGGACGCGGGCGTAGAGGGCGTGCACCGCTTCCTCAGCAGGCTATGGCGCCTGGCCGCCGAGACGGCCGAGCGCGCCGGTGCGCCGCGCGGCGCACCGGAGAGCCCCGTAGGCGCCGAAGGCGACGACCTCGCGCTGGTGCGCAAGACGCACTGGGCGATCGACAAGGTCAGCGGCGACCTGCGCCGCTTCGCGTTCAACACGGCGATCGCGGCAGTGATGGAGCTGCTCAACGACTGCTCGCGCCTGCGCGACTCGGCCGGTGAGGAGGCACAGCGCTTCGCCCTGGCGACGGCGGCCTCGCTGCTGTTCCCGTTCGCGCCGCACGTGTGCGCGGATGTGTACGAGCGCCTGACCGGCGAGCGCGTGTGGGAGAGCACCTGGCCGAACGCCGACGAGGAGCTGCTCGAGCGCGACGAGTACGAGCTCGTCTGCCAGGTCAACGGCAAGCTGCGCGACCGTGTGCGGGCCGCGTCGGGCGCGACCCCCGACGAGCTCAAGCAGCTGTGCCGCGCGGCGCCGAACGTGCAGGCGCATATCGACGGCAAAGAGGTCGTCAAGGAAATAGTCGTCCCCGGCAAGCTCGTGAATCTCGTAGTGCGCTAGGCGCGTCGGCGCGGGCGCCTAGACTCGACGCGATGACCGAGCTCAAGCCCGTCTACCTGATCCACGGCGACGATCACGGCGCGGTGGCCGAGCGGCGGGCGGGGTTGCGCGCGCTGGCCGAAGGGCTGGGCACGGATGCGACGGTCGAGCTGCTGGAAGGCGACGCGGCCACTCCGGCGGGGGTCGCGGAGGCGCTGGCGGCGATGACGCTGGCGATCGGGCGGCGGGTGATCGTCGTGGAAGGCGTCGAGCGCTGGCGCCAGGCCGACGTGGAGAAGCTGCTCGCGCCGGCGATCGCGCAGATGCCGCCGGACACGACGCTCGCGCTGTTCGCTCGTGAGGAGGCTCGCGCGAAGGCGCCGGATGCGCTGCATGGGGCGGTGCGGTCGGCCGGCGGGCAGGTCGTGGCGCAGATGACGGTGAAGCCGTGGGAGCTGCCGAAGTGGGCACGCGAGCAGGCATCGCGCATCGGCCTGTCGCTTGACGCCGCGGCTGCGAAGGCGCTCGTGGCACAGGTCGGCGAGCGCCAGCAGCGCTTGCTGCGCGAGCTGGAGAAGCTCGCCCTGGAAGGCGACGCCGACGAGGCGGGCAACGTGACGATCGATGCCCAGCGGATCGACGATCGAGCGGCGCACTCGGCCGAGTGGCGCGCGTATGCGCTGGCAGACGCGCTCGTCGGCGCGAACGCGCGCGAGGCGACGATGTCCTATCTGCGCCTGCGCGAGCAGGGCGAGCGCCTGTCGGGGCTGATCTACCTGATGTCCCAGCGCCTGCGCGACGCGCTTGGCGTGGCCGTGCGCCTGCAGGCGGGCGAGTCCGAAGCGACGGTCAAGCGCACGCTGCGCATGCCCTCACGCGCCGCCGACCGCTTCATCGCGGACGTCGTGCGCAGCGACCCGGGCCGGCTGCGCGCCGCGCTCGCGGCGATGGCCGACCTCGAGCTGGACTCGCGGGGCGGCGCGGTGATCGCGTCGCAGCGCACGGCGCTGGCGGCGCTCGGCGAGGACACGCTCGCCCTGCGCGCGATCGAGCAAATCACGGCCTAGCGCCCGACTGGCGGAGGCCTGCGGGCTTGCTAGGAGGCGCTGCGGGCGCGGGTGCGCGCGGCGCGTGACTTCTTGTGCGCGCCGTTGTTGCGGTGCAGCGCGCCGCGCTTGACGGCCTTGTCGATCGTCGAGACGAGATCGCGGTGCGTCGCGTCGGCGGCCGCGTCGTCGCCGTCTTTGACGAGCGTCTCGAGGCGGCGGAAGTGCGTCTTGATCGCCGAGGTGTACTGGCGGTTCTCCAGACGCTCGCGCTCGGTGCGCAGAATGCGCTTCTTCTGTGAGTGGATGTTGGCCATGAAAAGAGCCGCGTGAGCCCGGTATCGAACTGCCAGGGCGCGCCGCGGAGAGCCGTACTATAGCGGCCTTGTCTGACTCTGGAGAAGACCGCGGGGAGGGGCCGGGGAGCGCCGGGCGGCCGCTGTCTGATGCCGAGTTGCCGCCGGCGACGAGGGAGGAGACCTCGCTGCTGATGTCCGAGCTGCCGGACGTCGCCGAGGAACCGTCGCTCTCGCCGCCGCCGGTGGGCGGAAACGTCGCGCGCAACACGGCGATCTTCTCGATCGCGACGGGCATCTCGCGCGTGGTCGGGCTGCTGCGCGAAATCGTCGCGGCGAGCTTCTTCGGCACGAAGGGCCCGGCGTCGGCGTTCACGCTGGCCTTCCAGGTGCCGAACTTGTTCGCCAACCTGTTCGCCAACGCGGCGCTGTCGGCGGCGTTCGTGCCGGTGTTCACCGAACTGCTGCAGAAGGGGCGCAAGAAAGAGGCTTTCCGGCTGGCCTCGACGCTGTTCTGGATCATGCTGATCGTCCTCGGCGCGGCGACGGCGTTCTTCATCCTCACCGCGGGGGTGATCCTGCCGCTGTTCACCGGCGACACGTTCAACGGGCCGCTGAACTCGCTCACCGCGTCGCTCTCGCAGATCCTCTTCCCGGTCATCCTGGTCCTCGGCCTGACGGGCATCCTCGTCGCGGTCCTGCAGTCCTATGACCACTTCACGATCCCGGCGATCTCACCGGCGGTGTGGAACATCGTGATCCTGATCCTGCTGGTGATCCTGCGCCCGCACTACAAGGGGGGCTACGAAGAAGGCAACCAGCTGCACGCGTACGCGATAGCGATCCTCGTGGCGACGTTCGTGCAGCTGCTGCTGGCGGCGGGCGCGCTCGGGCGCATCGACTTTCGCCTGCAGATGCACATCGACTGGCACGACCCGCGCATCAGGCAGGTGTTCACGCTGATGCTGCCGGTGACGATCGGGCTGGGGATCGTCAACCTCGACCAGCTGATCAACTCGGCGTTCGGCACGCTCGTCTCCGACCAGGCGCCGCGCGCGATCGACAACGCGTTTCGCGTGTACATGCTCCCGCAGGGGCTGTTCAGCGTGGCCGTCGCGACGGTGCTGTTCCCGACGCTCAGCCGCATGGCGGCCGGCCGCGACGTCACGGCGATGCGCCGCGCGGTGGGGATCGGCATGCGCCAGATCAACCTGTTGCTGATCCCCGCGGCGGCGTTCATGATCGTGCTGCCGAACCCGATCGTGCGGCTGCTGTTCCAGCGCGGGGAGTTCACCCCGCACTCCACGCACATCGTCGCCGTGGCGCTGTTCTGGTTTGCCTTCAGCCTGCCGTTCGGCGGCCTGAACCTGCTGCTGACGCGCACGTTCTTCGCCGTGCAACGGCCTTGGATCCCGACTCGCCTGGCGGCGATGAACATCGTCGTGGACGTGATCGTGAGCATCGCGCTGTACAAACCGCTGGGGATCGCCGGCCTGATCATCGGCACGGTGGCGGCGAACGCGGTGATGACCTACCTGCAGGCGCGGCGCCTGCGCGAGGGGCTCAACGGCCGTCTCGACGGTGGGCAGACGACGATGATCACGGTGCGCGTGCTTGCTGCTTCGGCACTGCTGGCGGGCGTGTCGTGGGTCGTGTGGCGGCTGCTCGACGACCTGCTCGGCACGTCGCTGATCGCGCAGATCGCAAGCGTCGGCGTCGCGGGCCTGGCGGGGCTTTTCGTGTACGTGCGCGCGGTGCTGGCGATGCGCGTGCCGGAGGCCCACCAGGTCAACCGGCTGATCCGCGCGCAGCTCGGGCGCACGTAGGCCCGTCGCCGGCGCGGCCGCCCGCCGTCTCGCACGAGCAGAGGCCGGGTGAGCCGAAGCCCACCCGGCATGCGCCCGAACTGAGATCGCCGCTTACTACATACGTCCCAGGACTGTGTGTTTCGCCTGGGCGGCTTAACACTCCCGACCCCTGGACAGGCCGCCGCCCCGAAGGACGGCGCGTTGCCGCGGTTGGACCTCGAAGGCCCGTAGTCGAGTTGGCGATCCGCCGGAGAGACAAGGCTAGCGCGCGCGGCGCTCGGCACCCGCACCGGCTCGTCCACCGCGAGGCGCGCGCCTTCTACGCTGTAGCGCGCTAATCCACCATCTATCGTGGCGCGCACCCCATGGACCAGTCGCACATACGCAACTTCTCGATCATCGCGCACATCGACCACGGCAAGTCGACGCTCGCCGATCGCATCCTCGAGCTGACGCACACGGTGGCGGCGCGCGAGATGCGCGCGCAGCTGCTCGACTCGATGGACCTGGAGCGCGAGCGCGGCATCACGATCAAGGCGCAGGCGGTGCGCGTGTTCTACACCGCGCGTGACGGCGAGACCTACCAGCTGCACCTGATCGACACGCCCGGGCACGTGGACTTCACGTACGAGGTGTCGCGCTCGCTGGCGGCGTGCGAGGGCGCGCTGCTGGTCGTGGACGCCGCACAGGGCGTGGAGGCGCAGACGGTCGCCAACACCTACCTGGCAATCGAGTCGGGGCTGGAGCTGATCCCGTGCCTGAACAAGATCGACCTGCCGGGCGCCGAGCCCGAGCGCGTGGCCGGCGAAGTGAGCGAGCTGATCGGCGAGGAAGCGGAGTCGATCCTGAAGATCAGCGGCAAGACGGGGGAGGGGGTCTCGGAGGTGCTGGAGGAGCTGATCGCGCGCGTGCCGCCGCCGTCGGGCAGCGCGGACGCGGCTCCGCGCGCGCTGATCTTCGATTCGGAGTTCGACCAGTACCGCGGCGTGATCGCGTATATCCGCGTAGTCGACGGCGTGTTCCGCAAGGGCGAGGCGATTCGCGCGATGGCGACGGACACGCACGCGGACATCGACGACATCGGCGTATTCAGCCCGCAGATGATGCCGACCGACCAGCTCGCGGCGGGCGAGGTCGGCTACCTGATCACCGGCCTGAAGGACGTCACGCTGCTGCGCGTCGGCGACACGCTGACGACGCGCGGACGCGCGGGCGGCGCGGCGGAGGCGACGGAGGCGCTGCCGGGCTATCGCGAGGTCAAGCCGATGGTCTTCTGCGGGCTGTTCCCGATCGACTCGGACAGCTATCCGGACCTGCGCGACGCGCTGGAGAAGCTGACGCTCAACGACGCGGCGCTGTCGTGGGAGCCGGAGACATCCGACGCGCTGGGCTTCGGCTTTCGCTGCGGCTTCCTCGGGCTGCTGCACATGGACATCGTGCGCGAGCGCCTGGAGCGCGAGTATGACCTGGAGCTGCTGGCGACGATGCCGTCGGTGGAGTTCGACGTGACGCTGACCAACGGCGAGGAGCTGGAGGTGCACAACCCCTCGGACATGCCCGACCCGGGCACGATCGAGGAGATCCGCGAGCCGTTCATACAGGCGTCGATCATCGCGCCGAAAGAGTTCGTGGGCGCGGTGATGGAGCTGTGCCAGGAACGCCGCGGCGTGCACTCGGGCATGCATTACCTGTCACCCGAGCGCGTGCAGATGAACTACGAACTGCCGCTCTGGCGGAAATCGTGCTCGACTTCTTCGACCAGCTGAAGTCGCGCACGAAAGGCTACGCGTCGCTGGACTACGAGCTGAGCGGCATGAAGCCGTCGGACCTGGTCAAGCTGGACGTGCTGCTGGCGGGCGACACGGTCGACGCGCTGTCGATGGTCGTGCACCGCGACAAGGCGTATGAGATGGGGCGCACGCTGACCGAGAAGCTGCGCAAGCGCATCCCGCGCCAGCAGTACGACGTACCGATCCAGGCGGCGATCGGCGCGCACGTGATCGCGCGCGAGACGGTCAAGGCGTTTCGCAAGGACGTGATCGCCGGCTGCTACGGCGGCGACATCACGCGCAAGAAAAAGCTGCTGGCCAAGCAGAAGGAGGGCAAGAAGCGGATGAAGCAGGTGGGCCGCGTGGAGGTCCCGCAGGAGGCGTTCCTGGCGGTGCTGGAGCTCGGCGAGGACTGAGTGCGCCTGCTGTTCGTGTGCCTGGGCAACATCTGCCGCTCGCCGACGGCCGAGGGCACGATGCGCCGGCTGGTGCGCGAGGCGGGGCTGCAGGAGGAGATCGAGCTGGACTCGGCGGGCACGGGAAGCTGGCACGTCGGCAGCTCGCCGGACGAGCGCGCAACGTCCGCGGCGGCGGCGCGCGGGATCGCGCTGGAGGGCGCCGCGCGCCAGGTGCGCGTGGAGGATTTCGAGGATTTCGATTTGATCCTTGCGATGGATCGCGCGAACCTCGACGACCTTCGCGGCCTCGCGCCGAGTGAGCAGGCGCGCGAGCGGGTGAGGTTGTTGCGCGAGTTCGATGCGACGAGCGCGGCGAATGACGGGCTGGACGTCCCCGACCCGTATTACGGCGAGGGCGACGGCTTCGAGCGCGTGCTCGACCACGTGCAGGCGGCGTGCGCGGGGCTGCTCGAGCAGATCCGCGCGCACGAGCTGCGGTGACGCTGCCGCCAGGCGCACGCGACGCGCGGCCGGTCGGCGGCGGCGACATCAACGAAGCGTTCCGCGTGGTCATGCGCGACGGCTCGGATGTGTTCGTGAAGACGCGCGCACAGCCGTCCCCCGGCGAGTACGCCGCCGAGGCTGCCGGCCTGCGCTGGCTGGCCGACGCGCGGGCGCTGCGCACGCCGCGCGTGCTCGACGTCGGCGAGGGCTATCTCGCGTTGCAGTGGATCGACGGCGGCCGGCTGGACGCGGCCGGCGAGCGCGAGCTGGGGCGCGGGCTGGCGGCCACGCACCTGGCCGGCGCGCCACGCTTCGGTCGCTTCGGCGAGGAGCGCGTCGGCTGGCTCGGCCCGCTGGAGCTGTCCAACGAGCCGGCGCGCGACTGGGCGCAGTTCTACGCCGAGCGGCGCCTGGCGCCGCTGGCCGCGCTGGCCGGCGAGCGCGGCGCGCTGTCGCCGCGCGGCGCGCGGGCGGTGGCGCGCGTGTGCGAGCGCATGGCCGAGCTGACCGGGCCGGCGGAGGCGCCCGCGCGCCTGCACGGCGATCTGTGGCAGGGCAACGTGCACGCCGACGCGCACGGGCGGCCGTGGCTGATCGACCCGTCCGCCTACGGCGGGCACCGCGAGGTCGACCTGGCGATGCTCGCGCTGTTCGGCTCGCCGTCGCGCGACTTCTTCGACAGCTACGAGGAGGTCGCGCCGCTCGCCGACGCGTGGCAGGAGCGCGCCGGGCTCTACCAGCTGCTGCCGCTGCTCGTGCACGCGCTGCTGTTCGGCGGCTCCTACCGCGACTCGGCCGAACGCATGGCGCTGCGCTACGCCTGAGCACGGACCGCGCCGCTGCTCGTGCGCGCCCGCCTCGGCCCTGCGCACCCGCCCCGTGCCCTCGTCCGCCCGCCCCGCCCGCGCTGAGCAGGCGCCGGCCGCGTGTCCCGTCGCCGGTGGCCGGTCGGAGGAGCATGCGTGCACGCGCAGACGCTTCACGCACGCAGGCGGCTGTATCTGCTGGCGCGCGTGGTCGTCGCGCGCAACTACCGCCGCCCGCTGACGCTCGCCGCGGTCGCCGAGGCAGTGTCGAGCTCGCCGCGCCAGATCCAGCGCGCGTACGCGCAGTTCGGCGAGACGAGCTTTCACGAGGACCTGCTCGCGCGGCGCATGGCCGCGGCGGCGCAGCTGCTCGCCGAGCAGCCGACGCTCAGCGTGCGCGACGTCGCACAGCTCGTCGGCTACCGCCATGCGCCGCATTTCGCGCGCGCCTTCCGCCGCCGCTACGGCCTTGCGCCGGCGCGCTTTCGCGAGCGCGCGCGCGAGCATCGCCTGCGGCGTGCCGCCTAGACCTTCGCGCGCTCGCGCGCCGACTGCGAGCTGCCTGCAGGCGGCTGCGCGCCGGGCTCGCCTGCCGCGCCCGGCGCGAGCTCCTCCGCGCCGGGCAGGCGCAGGCGCATCAGCGTCCCGCCGCCGGGCGCCGACTCGGCGGCCACGCTGCCGCCGTGCTGCTCGGCGACCTGACGCACGATCGCCAGGCCGAGCCCCGAGCCGGGGCGCCCTCGCGCCTCCGCGCCGCGGTAGAAGCGGTCGAACACGTGCGGATAGTCCTCCCCCGAGATCCCGGGGCCGTGGTCGCGCACCGTCAGCTCCTGGCCGCGCAACGTGACCTCGACCGGCGCGTCGGGCGGGCTGTACTTGACGGCGTTGTCGATCAGATTGCTCACCGCACGCTCCAGGCGCGCGGGAACCGCGGCGAACACCGTCGGCGCCAGGTCGGTCGCGAACACCGCCGCCGGGGCGTGGCGGCGCGCGCGCTCGACGACCTCGCCGACGAGCACGTCCAGACGCAAGTCCTCCGCCGCGGCATGCTGCTGTTCGCCGCGCGCGAGTTCGATCAGGTCGTTCATCAGCCCCGTCAGCTCGTCGATCTGCTCGACCACGTCGCTGAGCAGCCGGCCGCGTTCGCTCGCCTCCATGTCGTGCGCCTGTTGCAGGATCTCGATGTTCGTGCGCAGGCTCGTGACCGGCGTGCGCAGCTCGTGCGAGGCATCTGCGACGAGCTGGCGCTGAGCGTGCACGGAGGCGTCCAGCGCGCTCATCGAGTGCTCCAGCGCGTCGAGCATCGCGTTGAAGCTGCGTGCCAGGCGCCCGATCTCGTCTTCGCCGACCGACTTGATCCGCCCGCTCAGGTCCTGCGTGAGCGCGACGTGCTCGGTGGCCTGCGTCAGCCGCTTCAGCGGCAGCACGGCCGCGCCCGCGACGACCCGTCCCAGCAGCGCGGCCAGCGCGATCCCGCCGACGTCCAGCAGCGCGAGGATCAGGCGCAGGCGGCTGAGCAGGCTGTCGACTTCCGTCAGCGGCTGGGCCAGCTGCACCGCACGCCCTTTGCCGAACGGCTCGGCCAGCACGCGCAGGTGCAGTCCGTTGACGCGCGCGTCGCGGAAGAACGCTTCGCCGCCGCGCTTGGCCAGCGCCAGCGTGCGCGAGTCCACCGGCAGCGACACGTTGCGCGCCGAGCGCACCGTGATCAGCCCCGCCGCGTTGACGACCTGCTGGTAGCCGCGCACCTGGTCCGGGCCCGGCGGCAGCTTGCCGAACAGGTTGCGCGCGACCGGCCCATAGCGTGGCAGCGACTGCGATTCGCTTTTGTCGGCGCCGGCGTCTTCGCTGTCGCGCGAGGAACCGTCCAGGCCGTTTAGATCGAGTCCCAGCCGTTCGGAGTCGCGCTTGGCGACCGCCGTCTTGTTGGCGCCCGGTGTGAGGTAGCGCTGCAGGCGCCCGGCCGTGCGCGCGCGGTTGCGCAGCTGCTCGTCGACCTGGCTGTGCAGCTGGTTGGACGTCAGCAGGTAGGTGAGCATCGACGCGAGCACGACTGCGATCGCCACCGCTGCGGCCGAGGCGAGCGCGATGCGCCGGCGGAAGCTCACGTCGCCTCCCGCAGCACGTAGCCGACGCCGCGCACCGTGTGCAGCAGGCGCGGCTCCTCGCCGACCTCGGTCTTGCGGCGCAGGTAGCCCATGTACACGCCGAGCGAGTTGGACGTCGAGCCGAAGTCATAGCCCCACACGTGCTCGAAGATCGCCGAGCGCGTGAGCACCTGACGTGGGTGGCACATGAACATCTCCAGCAGCAGGAACTCCGTGCGCGTGAGCGCCAGCCGGCGCTCGCCCCGCCATGCCTCGTGCGCCACGCGGTCAAGGCGCAGGTCCTCGAAGCTCAGCGCGCCCTCGTCGTCGTCCTCGTCGCCGGAGCGGCGCAGCAGCGCGCGCACGCGCGCCAGCAACTCGCGCAGCGCGAACGGCTTCACGAGGTAGTCGTCGGCGCCCGCGTCGAGCCCCGCGACGCGGTCGTCGACCTGCTCGCGCGCGGTCAGCATCAGCACGGGCGTGCGGTCGCCGCCGTCGCGCAGGCGCCGGCACACCTCCAGGCCGTCGATGTGCGGCATCGAGATGTCGAGGATCACGACCTCGTAGGCGGCGTCGGACAGGCGCTGCAGCGCCTCGCGGCCGTCGATCGCCTGCGCGACGTCGTAGCTCTCCAGCGTCAGCGCGCGCGACAGCGCGATCTGCACGGCGGGCTCGTCGTCGACGACCAGTATGCGGGCTTGCTCGGCCATGGCTTGCTGAAAGCTTCCTCGCCGCTTGGGCTGCTTTCGTGCGGCGGATGACGGGTATGCAACAGCTTGAGGCTACCGTGGCACGAGCGGGCGCACGAGTGGCTAACGTCAAGCGAAGGGGATGCGAGCAGCCGCCATGGGAGTCCACCATCGCCAGTGACGCGAGCGCACCTGAGAGCGATTCGGCGCTCGCCGAGAGCGACGAGGTCATGCAGGCGCAGTCGCGCACGCTGCGCAACAGCATCGTCAGCCTGCTCGTGTTCTTCGCGCTCGACGCGGCGCTGCTGCTGTCGGTGCCCGACCTGCGCACGGCGCTCGACCACATCGCCCACGCCGACCCGGCGTGGCTCGGCGGCGCCGTGTGCCTGGAGCTCTTGTCGTGCGCCGGCTATGCGGTGCTGTTCGGGCTCGTCTTCGGCATGCTCGGGCGGCGGCTGACCTCGCGCCTGTCGCTGGCCGAGCTGGCAGTCAACTCGGTCGTCTCGGTGAGCGGCCTGGCGGGCATCGCGCTCGGCGCGTGGGTGCTGCGCAGCAAGGGCGTGTCGGTAGACCGCATCGCGCGGCGTTCGGTGCTGATCTTCTCGCTGACCAGCGCGGTGAACGTCGCCGCGGTCGTCGTGATCGGGGTGCCGATGTGGCTGGGGCTGCTGCCCGGCTCGCAGAAGACCGTGCTCACGCTGCTGCCGGCGGCCGCCGCGATCGCGCTGATCGCCGGCACGCTGGCGCTCGCCGCATGGGCGCGCCGCGCCGCCCTGCGGCGGGCGGACAAGGAGGGCCGGCGGACGGTCGCGCTGACGGCGCTCGCCGACGGCGTAGCCGACGCCCTGCAGATGATCCGCGAGCACGACTGGCGGCTGCTCGGCGCAGTCGCCTACTGGCTGTTCGACAACCTCGCGCTGTTCGCGTGCCTGGCGGCGATCGGCAACGAGCCGTCGCTGTGGGTCGTCGCGATGGCCTATCTCGTCGGCATGCTCGCCAACTCGATCCCGATACCGGGAGGCCTGATCGCCGTCGAAGGCGGTCTCGTCGGAATGCTGTTGCTGTTCGGCGTGCGCCCGGCCTCGCACGTCGTCGTCGCCGTCGTCATCTACCGCGCGATCTCGCTGTGGATCCCCGCGGTGATCGGCTCGCTGGCGTTTCTCAGCCTGCGCCGCGAGATCGGCAAGCCGCTCGCGCCGGGCGTCGCCGGTTAGCTCGGAGACAGGCTCGCCGCAAACGCCAGCGCGGCGCTCGCGCGCTGGCAGGCGTGGCCGGGCAGGCGCTGCATCGCGAGCTTGACCTGCGCGCTCTGCGCGCCGTCCAGGCCGGGGCAGTAGACCGGTGGCGGCAGGTCGCCCGCGGCCGAGCCGGGTGCGTTGAGCGGGCGCAGCGCCAGCGCGGCGGCGTAGGCGTGCGCGAACGTGTTGGAGAACAGGTCGATCGCCACGCGCCCGCTGTACAGCTCGATCGAGCGGCCTTCGTCGTACACCGTCGCCGGCACGCCGCGCACGACGATGTTGCGCTGTCGCCCCAGCGTGGCGTTGGAGTGCAGGCGGTAGATCACCGTCGTGACCTGCAGCGGCAGGATGCAGCTGCCGCCGCCGAAGATCCCTTTGCCCTTGACGCAGTCGCCGTAGTAGACGCTGTCGCCGAGCGAGTTGAGATAGCCCTTCTGCCCATCCGCCGCGGCGAGCGCCTGGCCGAGGAAGCTGCGCCCGACCCAGAACAGGCGGAAGTACGGGAAGGTCTGCGCTTCGGCGAGCGTGCCCGCGGCGATCGGCTTGGGATGGCCGGCGCCGCAGCCGCCCAGCAGCCCCGCGCCGCCCAGCGCCAGGCACGACGCCGCCGCGAGCGTGCCGAGCCGGCGCCTGGGCGCGGGCATGAGGAAGCTGAGCCGTGGGCGGGCGACGTGCTTGGCGAGGCGCATGGCCGTCATTATCTTGGCGTGCGGTCGAGGTACACAGCTACTTCAGGGCCTCTCGGCGGTTCTGAGGAGTACAGATCCGCCGTAGGACAGGCGGGTGTGCCGGGGTCCGGTGGGGTAGCACACCGGACCCCGGTTGATCTTCCCACCAAGCGCACGCGCGCGGCGCCGCTGGGCGTCATCTGCGCGTTCTCGCTGCTCGTCGCGTGGCTGCTCGTCGCCCCGCGAACGCCCGATCTCGCGGCGGCGGCCTATCGGCTGGACCTGTTCAAGCACCTCGGGCTGGCCGTGTATGACGAGCACTGGTACGCCGGGCACGACCTGCCCGGCTACAGCCTGCTGTTCCCGCCGTTGGCCTGGCTGCTCGGCCTGCGCGTGGTCGGCGCGCTGTCGGTGCTCGCGTCGGTGGCGTGCTTCGAAGCGCTCGCCGTGTCGCAGTACGGGCGCTCGGCGCGCTGGGCCGCCGCGCTGTTCGCGCTCGCCGCCGTCGGCGACGTGTGGATCGGGCGCCTGGCGTTCGCGCTCGGCGTGTCCTTCGCACTCGGCGCCGTGCTCGCGCTGGCACGCGGGCGTGGGGCGCTCGTCGTGCTGCTCGCCGCCGCGAGCGCCGCGGCCAGCCCGGTCGCCGGCGCGCTGCTCGCGCTCGTCGCCCTGACCGACGCGCTGTGGCGGCGCTCCGCACGTCCGCTCGTCGTTGTCGCGGTGCCGGCGGCAGTCGTCGTGATGGCCCTCGCGCTGTTGTTCCCCGAGGGAGGCTTCGAGCCATACCCGACGATCTCATTCATCGCCACCGTGGCCGTCGTCATGGCCTTCGCCTGGGCGCTTCCACGCGAGCACGGTCGTCTGCTGCTCGGCGCCGGGCTGTACCTGCTGGCGTGCATCGTGTTCCTGCTCGTGCATACGCCGATGGGCAGCAACATCGAGCGCTACGCCGTGCTGCTCGCCGGACCGCTGCTGCTGTGCACGCTGCTAGCCGCGCGTCGCGACGGCGAGCGCCCGGCGCTCGGGCGCCTGCCGGCGGCGATCGTCGCGCTGTGCGCCTGGGCGCTGTGGGCCGGCTGGGGCCCGCTGCGCGAGACGCTCGCCGTGGCGGGGAGCCAGTCGACCGGCTCGGCCTACTACGCGCCCGTCGAGCGCTTCCTCGACGCGCACGCATCCCAGCCCGTGCGCCTGGAGGTGCCGCTCACGCGCACGCACTGGGAGACCGCCGAGCTCGCCCCGCGCGTGTCGCTGGCGCGCGGCTGGGAGAAGCAGCTGGACGCGCGCTATGACGCAGTGCTGCTCGACCCCGCGCTGAGCGCCGGCTCCTACGAGCGCTGGCTGCGCCGCCAGGCCGTCTCCTACGTCGCGCTGCCCGACGCCAAGCTCGATCCGTCGAGCGCCCGCGAGGGCGAGCTGATTCGCGCGGGACTGCCCTACCTGCGCCAGGTGTTCGCCGGCCGCCACTGGCGCATCTACGCCGTGCGCGCGCCGACGCCGCTGGCCGCCGGGCCGGGGCGCCTGACGTCGCTCGGGCACGAATCGTTCGCGCTGGCGGCCGACTCGCCCGGCAGCTTCCTCGTGCGCGTGCGCTTCACGCGCTACTGGACGCTCACGCGCGGCGACGGCTGCGTCGACCGCTCCGCCGACGGCTGGACGCGCGTGGTCGCGCGGGCGCCCGGGCCGCTCGTCGTGCGCGCGCGCTTCTCGCTGGGGCGCGCGCTCGGCCTCGCCGGCTCCTGTCGTCCGCGCTGAGCCGCTCAGCGAGGCGCGAACGCGTACAGGCCTTCCAGGCCCGTGAGGAAGATGTACTTGCCATCGCTGATCACCGGGTCGAACGAGCCGGTCTCGAGCTGGAAGGTCGGGCGCCCGGTGGAGATGCCCAGGCCATAGGTGCGGTGCGTGCCCAGGTCGGCGAAGTACACCGTGCGCCCGACGATCGTCGCCGAGCCGGAAATCTTGCCGTGCGCGTCGAACTTCCACGCGATGTGCCCCGAGCGCGCGTTCAGCGCGTAGAACGTGCCGTCGTAGGAGCCCAGGTAGATCGTCGGGCCGAGGCCGGGCGCGTTCGTCACGGCCGGCGAGGCGTACACGTACGCGCCCGTCTGCACCGCCCAGTCGAGCTTGCCCGTGCCGGCGTCGTAGGCGTACACGCGCCCGTCTGTGTTGCCGAGGAACACGCGCCCGTAGAACACCGCCGGCGTGGAGTAGAACGTCCCGCTGCCCAGCAGCGCGCCGCCCGAGCCGCTGATCCAGATGCGCCTGCCCGTGCGCTCGCCGACCGCCTGCACGTGCCCGGAGTAGTCGCCGAAGTAGAGGATGCCGCCGCTCAGCGTCGGGCTGGCCTTGACCGCGCCGCCGGCGTGGTAGGTCCAGATGACGCTGCCGTTGGATGCCTTGAGCGCGTACACGGTGCCGTTCTGCGAGCCGAAGAACAGCTTGCCGTGATCGACCAGCGGCGAGGACTCGCTCGGGCTGGGCAGGTCGCGCGACCAGCGCGTGTGCCCGGTCGCGTAGTCCAGCGCGAACACGCGCCCGCCCGAGCCGCCGCCGCCGCGCGAGAGCACGCTCGCGAACACCGTCTTGCCGTCCACCGCCGGCGAGGACGCCGACAGGCGGCCGAGGCTGCGCCGCCAGAAGCTGTGCCCGGTGCGCTTGTTCAGCGCGCGGATCACACCGTCGTCGCCGAGCTGGAAGATGTGGTCGCCGCCGATCACCGGCGGGAACTCGAGCAGCGTGTGCGCGTTGTTCACCCACACGCGCTTGAACGGCGCGTGCAGCGTCGCCGGCGCGGGGAAGAAGCGCGTGTGGTCCTTCGTGTAGCCGTAAAGCGGCCACGACGTTTCGACTTCCGGCGGCGGCGGCTTGGGCGTCGGCTCGGGGACGAAGCGCGCGTGCGGGTGGTAGATGTTGCCGGTGCGGTCGCGCTCGTACAGATAGCCGGCTATCGCCAGCCCCGCGATCAGCACGACGATGCCCGCGAGGATCGCGCGAGCGCGTTTGGAGCGCGGGAACAGACGCTTGAGGCGATCGCTCACGACGACGGGTGCCGCCTCAGGCGGCGATCTTGCGCGAGGAGCTCGCCGAGGTGGGGGAGGGCGACTGCGCCGTTGCCGAGCGTGCTCCGCGGGCGCTCACGGTCTCGCGCTTGGCGGCGCCCGCGCGAGCGCGAGCGCGCGAGCTGCGGGCGACCAGCCGCGCCGTCGTCAGCGCGACGAGCCAGAGGAAGGCGATCGTCAGCGGCGGCAGCGTCAGGCCCGACACGAGCGCGAGCACGCCGTGGTTGGCGTTCAGCGACCAGTTCCACAGCAGGTAGTCGCCGATCGTGAGCCCGGTGACGAGGGCCAGAGGCCTGTGGGACACGAGCAACACTGTAAACGGCCGGCACGACGGAGGGCTGCGTCTAGCCGTCTGCGCTCTGCGCCGCCTGCGGCGAGGCCTCCCAGAAATCGTCGATCTTCGTCGCGTCGGACTCTTCGACTTTGCGCGAGATCGCCCACATCTCCACCGGCTCTGCGGCCTCGTTGCGATGCGAGCGCGGCGTGGAGCTGTCGACGCGCACGGCCGCCGGGGCGCTCACCTCGCGCACGTCCTCACCGAAGCGCATCGTCAGCGTGCCTCGCGTGACGATGTACAGCTCCTCCACCTCGCCGTGGAAGTGGCCCGTGCCCTGCTCGAAGTCGCTGTGCGGCGGAACGCGGATCAGCGTCGCCGACAGCTGGCGGCAGCCCAGCGCGTCGGTCAGGCGGCGGAACTCCCCCGGCACGTCCGATCCGTCGTAGGGGTTCTCGACCTCGTCGGGGGCGACGATCGCGTAGCCGTCGTGTGCGTCGCTCTGCTCGGCCATGAGCTTCGCTTACCCGCAAATCGCCGAGCCGACGCGCGGCGGCTTGGCCTGAATCACGATTGCGCGGCCAAGCGCTCGTGCACGGAGCGCACGGCGCTCGAGCCCTCGCCGACGGCTGCGGCGACGCGCTTCATCGAGCCGTGGCGCACGTCGCCGGCGGCGAACACGCCGGCCACGGAGGTCTCGAACGGCAGCGCCCTGGAGGCGTCCTCGCCGGCGCGCGCGGGCAGCTGGCGGTCGGTCAGCACGAAGCCGTCCTCGTCGAGCTTCACGCTGCCGGCAAGCCACTGCGTAGCGGGGCTCGCGCCGATGAAGCAGAACAGGCCCGAGCAGTCCAGCGTGCGCGACTCGCCGGTCTGCGTGCCTCGCAGCGTAACCCGCTCCAGCCGGCTGTCGCCGGACAGTCCCTGCACTTCCACGCCGGTCAGCAGCTCGATTCGCGGATTGGCTTGGATGCGCTCGATCAGGTAGCGCGACATCGTCTGCGTGAGGTCTTCGCGGCGGATCGCGATCGTCACGCGGCAGTTGTTCTCAGCGAGGTAGATCGCCGCCTGCCCGGCCGAGTTGCCGCCGCCGATCACGAACACCGAGCTGCCGCTGCACACGCGCACCTCCAGGTCGGTCGCCGCGTAGTACACGCCCGCGCCCTCGTAGCGCGCGAGCTCCTCGACCTCCAGGCGCCGGTAGCGCGCGCCGGAGGCGACGATGATCGTGCGCGTTGGGATCTCGCTGCCGTCGGCCAGCACGATCACGTGAAAGCTCGCCTCGGTGCGCAGGCCGGCTACTTCGCACGGAGCGTTCAGCTGGGCGCCCAGGCGCATCGCCTGCAGCGCGGCCCTGCCCGTGAGGTTTTCGCCGGAGATGCCGTTGGGAAAGCCCGCGTAGTTCTCGATGCGCGAGCTCGTGCCCGCCTGCCCGCCGATCGTCACCGCGTCCAGCGAGACGGTGCGCAGCCCCTCCGACGCGCCGTAGACGGCCGCCGCCAGCCCGGCCGGCCCGCTGCCGACGACGACCAGGTCGAAGATGTAGCCGGGGGTGGGGTGAAACGTCAGGCCGAGGTGCTCGGCGAACACCGCCGGCGAGGGTTTGCGCATGACCTCCGTGGCCGTGATCACGGCGGGGACGTCCTCCTGCACGAGGCCCATGCTCGCCAGCAGCGCGTCGGCGTCGTCGGTGTCCTCGATGTCGACCCACGCATGCGCGAGGTGGGAGTGTTCGGCGAACGAGCGCAGGCGCATGGCCTCGGGCGAGTAGCGCGAGCCGACGATGCGCGTGGCCTGCGCGCCGTCGCCCGCGCGCAGCACCTCGCGCCGCGCGAGCAGCGCGCTGAAGATCGTTTCCGCGAGCGCCGGGCGGCTGGCCATCAGGCGGCGGAACTCCGGCTCGGCGATCACCAGCACGCGGCCGGGCTGCGTCACGCGGCAGCTCAGCGAGCGGCGCTGGCCGGTGAGCAGGTTCAGCTCGCCGACGAAGCCGCCCGGCCCGTAGGCGACGATCACGACCGGCTCGGCGCCCTCCAGGCGCACCACCTCGACTTCGCCCTCGAGCACGACGAACAGGTCGTAGGAGGCCTCGCCGGCCTGAAACAGCAGCTGGCCGGGCGAGACGCCTATCTCGTTGCCGAAGTCGGCGACTTCGCCGAGCGCCGCGGGCGAGAGGACCGGAAATGCATCGGCGTCGGCCTGCGGTGTGCTCATCGCGTGAGCCTAGCTCGGCAGGATCGACGATCACCGCGGGGTGCCGTCGGCGTTCGCGGTGGCGCGCGGCGCTCGCTTGTGTAGCTTGCCGTGTGAGTTGACCGGCGACCCCGACACATCCGCGCAGCGGGCCGTTCGCGTGACCGTGAGCGGGCGCGTGCAGGGCGTCGGCTTCCGCGACGCGACACAGCGCCGCGCACGCAAGCTGAGCCTGCTCGGGTGGGTGCGAAACGGCGGCGACGGCGCCGTCGCCGTGCACGCCGAGGGCGGCTCGCAGGCCGTCGAGGAGCTGCTCGAGTTCCTGCGAAGCGGCCCGCGCGGGGCGGAGGTAGAGGGACTGGAGGTCTCAGACGTTCGCGCCGAGGGCCACGAGCAGTTCGCGATCCGCGGCGTCAGCGCCGGCGTGTTCGTCGTGCAGGAGCACCAGGCGACGGCGCACCACTTCGACCTGCGCCTGGAGGTGGACGGCGCGATGCGCTCGTGGGCTGTGCCCAAGGGCCCGTCGATGGACCCGTCGGTCAAGCGCCTCGCCGTGCAGGTGGAGGACCACTCGCTTGCGCACAACGGCTTCGAGGGCACGACCGGGCACGGCGGCGTGATCGTGTGGGATCGCGGGCACTACGAGCAGGGCGGGCGCGTCGCCTGGCCGGAAGCGCTCGACCGCGGGCACGCGGTGTTCGTGCTGCACGGCGAGAAGCTGCGCGGCGGGTTCGCGCTGCAGCGCACGCGCGGTGGGGAGAAGCCGCAGTGGCTGCTGATCAAGCGGCGCGACGACGAGGCGCACGCCGGGTCGGATGTGACGGCGGAGCGGGCGGAGTCGGTGCTGAGCGGAAAGACGCTCGAGCAGGTGGTGGGGGAGGGCGGTGTGTAGCGGGGCCCGGCTGCGACGGCCCCGCTACGACCGGGTCAGGCCCCGGCGACCGCCAGCTGCTCGTCGCTGTAGCTCTCGCCGCTGTCGGCCTTGTCGACCAGCGAGGCGGGCGGCTCGAAGCGCTCGCCGTACGTCGCCGCCAGCTCGCGCGCGCGGGCGACGAAGCCCGCGACGCCGCCGTCGTATCCGTTGATGTACTGCAGCACACCGCCGGTCCAGCCGGGGAAGCCGATGCCGAGGATCGAGCCGATGTTCGCGTCGGCGACGGACTCGATCACGCCCTCGTCCAGGCACTTGACCGTCTCGATGGACTCAGCGAACAACATCCTCTCCTCAAGATCTTTAAGCGAGATGGAGGCCGGGTCTGCGGTCTCCGGGAACATCTCTTTGAGACCCTTCCAGAGCCCGGTGCGCTTGCCGTCCTCGTAGTCGTAGTAGCCGGCGCCCGCGAGCCTGCCGCCGCGCCCGGCCTCGAGCATCTTGTCGACGACCTCGAAGGCGGGGCGATCCTCGAACAGTCCGCCTTCGGACTCGACGGCCGCTCTGGTGGCGTCGCGGATCTTCCGCGCGAGGTTGAGGTTGAGCTCGTCGCTGAGCTGCAGCACCGGAGCGGGGTAGCCCGCCTGGTTCGATGCCTGCTCGATCGACGCGGCGGGCACGCCCTCCAGCAGCATCGCCACGCCCTCGTTGATGAACGTGCCGATCACGCGGCTGGTGAAGAAGCCGCGGCTGTCGTTGACGACGATCGGCGTCTTCTTGATCTGCTTGGCCACGTCGAGCGCCCGGTAGAGCGTCTCCTCGCTGGTCTTCTCGCCCTTGATGATCTCCAGCAGCGGCATCTTGTCTACAGGGCTGAAGAAGTGCAGCCCGATGAATTCCTCAGGCCTTGACACGCCCTCGGCCAGATCGGTGATCGGCAGCGTCGAGGTGTTCGAGCCGAGCAGCGCCCCCTCGGCGAGGTCCGGCTCGATCTCGGCGAAGACCTGCGCCTTGACGGCCGGGTCCTCGAAGACCGCCTCGATCACCAGGTCGGCGCCCGCGGCTGCGGCCGGGTCGTCGGTCGGTGTGATCCGCGCGAGCAGCGCGTCGGCCTTCTCCTGCGTGGAGCGTCCACGCGGGATCGCCTTCTCCAGCAGCCCCTGCGAGTAGGCCTTGCCCTTCTCGGCCGCCTCCAGTGAGACGTCCTTGAGCACGACCTCGATGCCCGCTTTCGCGCACACGTAGGAGATCGCCGCGCCCATCATCCCTGCGCCGAGCACGACGACCTTCGTGGCCTTGAACGGCTCGATGCCCTCCGGCCGGTTGCGGTCGCCGTTGACCTGCTGCAGGTCGAAGAAGAACGCCTGGATCATGTTCTTGGAGACCTGCCCGGTGAGCAGGTCGACGAAGTAGCGCCCCTCGACCTCGATCGCCGTGTCGAAGTCCACCTGAGCGCCCTCGACGGCCGCGGCCATGATGTGGTGCGGCGCGGGGTAGTTGGCGCCCTTGAGCTGCTTGCGCAGGTTCGCCGGGAAGGCCGGCAGGTTCTGCGCGAGCTTCGGGTTCGACGGCACGCCGCCGGGGATCTTGTAGCCCTTGACGTCCCAAGGCTGAACCGTCGGCTCGTCGGTGGGCTGAGCCTTGATCCAGGCCTTCGCCGCAGGCACGAGCTCATCCTGGGAGCCGACGAGCTCGTCGAGGATGCCCGCCTCGACGGCCTTCTCCGGGCGCAGTCGCTGGCCCTGCATCAGCAGCTTCATCAGCGCGTCGACGATGCCGATCATGCGCACCGTGCGCACGACTCCGCCGGCGCCCGGAAGCAGGCCGAGCTGGACCTCGGGGAAGCCGAGCTGCACGCCCGGGTCATCGACGGCGACGCGGTGGTGCGTTGCCAGGCATATCTCCAGGCCGCCGCCGAGCGCTGCACCGTTGATCGCTGCGACGACCGGCTTGCCGAGCGTCTCCAGCCGGCGCAACTGCGCCTTGCCGGCGCGGACCATCTCGGCCAGCTGCGGGGCGTCGTCCTTGGTCGCGGTCTTCAGGTCGTTGAGGTCGCCCCCCGCGAAGAACGTCTTCTTCGCCGAGGTGATGACGACGCCGGATATCTCGTCCTTCTCGGCCTCCAGGCGGTCGATCGTCGCGGCCATCGATTCCGCGTAGGCACGATTCATCGTGTTGGCCGACTGGCTGGGGTCGTCGAGCGTCAGCAGGACGATCCCGTCGGCGTCCTTCTCCCAGCGAATGGTTGAGGCGCTGCTCTCTGCCATCTAGATCGCCTCCACGACGGTCGCGATTCCCATGCCGCCGCCGACGCACAGCGTGGCCAGCCCGTAGCGCCCGCCGGTGCGGTGCAGCTCCTCGATCAGCGTGCCGAGGATCATCCCCCCGGTCGCTCCCAGCGGGTGGCCCATCGCGATCGCGCCGCCGTTGACGTTGACCTTCTCCATGTCCAGGCCCATGTCGCGCACGAAGCGCAGCACGACCGCCGCGAACGCCTCGTTGATCTCGACCAGGTCGAGGTCCTCGACGCTCAGGCCGGCCTTCGCCAGCGCCTTCTTGCTGGCCGGCGCAGGGCCGGTGAGCATGATCGTCGGGTCGGCGCCCGACAGGGCCGTCGCGAGGATCCGCGCCTTGGGCTTCATGCCGAGCTGCTCGCCGGTCTGCTCGTTGCCGATCGTCAGCAGCGAGGCGCCGTCGACGATCCCCGAGGAGTTGCCGGGGGTGTGGACGTGGTCGATCTTCTCTACCCAGTGGTACTTCTGCAGCGCGACGGCGTCGAAGCCGCCCATCTCGCCCATCGCCGCGAAGGATGGCTTCAGCCCGCCCAGCGTGTCGACGGTCGTGCCGGGGCGGATGAACTCGTCGTGGTCGAGCACGACGTTGTCGTTGAGGTCCTTGACCGGGATCACCGTGTTGGAGAAGCGGCCCTCCTGCTGGGCGTTCCAGGCGCGCTCCTGCGAGCGCGCGGCGTATGAGTCGACGTCCTCGCGGCTGAACTCCTCCATCGTCGCGATCAGGTCCGCGCTGACTCCCTGGGGCACGAAGGAGGTGTCGTAGTTGGTCTCCGGGTCCATCGCCCATGCGCCGCCGTCGGAGCCCATCGGCACGCGCGACATCGACTCGACGCCGCCGGCGAACACGAGGTCCTCCCAGCCGGAGGCGACCTTCTGCGCGGCGATGTTGACGGCCTCCAGGCCCGACGCGCAGAAGCGGTTGACCTGCACGCCGGCGACCGTGTCCGGCAGGCCGGCCTTGATCGCCGCCGTCTTGGCGATGTCGGCGCCCTGGTCGCCGACCGGCGAGACGCAGCCGAGCACGACGTCGTCGACGCGCGACGGGTCGAGTTTCTCATTGCGCACGAGCGTCTCGTGCATCAGGCCGACCACCAGGTCGACCGGCTTGGTGCCGTGCAGGGAGCCGTTGAACTTGCCCTTGCCGCGTGGCGTGCGGATCGCATCGAAGACCAGTGCGTCGGTCGCTGCCATCAGTGAGACCTCCTGTGTCGTCGAACCTCAGGCTGGGCGCGCGGGTCCGGATGAAATTCGGCGCAGACGCTACCACACAAACGTTCATGCTTGAACGCAAATATGTCTAAGATCAGCTCTATGGCAGTGACCGCCAAGCCCTCCACGCGCCGCAGCCAGGCCGAGCGCAGCGCCGCCACGCGCGACGCGCTGCTCGACGCGACGATCGCCTGCCTGGTGCAGGACGGGTATGCGAACACGACGACCAGCCGCGTCGCCGAACGGGCGGGCGTCTCTCGCGGTGCGCACCTGCACCACTTCCAGACGCGCCACGAGCTCGTGGCGGCGGCGATGGAACGCCTGGCCGAACGCCGCGGGGCGCAGCTGCTCGCCGCCGCAGAGGACCTGCCGCAGGGGCGCGAGCGCTTGGTGCAGGGCCTGGACCTGCTGTGGGCGAGCTATGCCAACCCGCTGTTTCAGGCGGCGCTGGACCTGTGGTCGCACGCGCGCACCGACCCGCAGCTGCGCGAGCGCCTCGTGCCCGTCGAGCGGCGGCTCGACCGTCAGACGCTGGCGATCACGAAAAGGCTGTTCCCGGCGGTCGCCGAGCAACGCGACTTCGACCGGCTGATGGAGCTGGCGATCTCGACGATCCGTGGCCTGGCGCTGCTGGACACGCTGCACCCCGGCGACGCCCGCAACCGCAAGCAGTGGAGCTACAGCCGCGCGCGGCTCGTCGAGCTGTTCGAGGCGGCGCTGTGAGCGAGCCGCCCGCCGGCGCCGCGGATCAGCCGGCGTCGTCGACGAGCTGGTGCGCGACGGCGAAGCGGGCGCGCAGTTCGTCGAACTCGCGGCGGCGCACGCGCAGGCCGCGTGAGGTGCGGCGAGCGCGTGCGTCGGGGACGCACGCTTCGTGGGCCGCGGTGCCCGCGCGGTTCAGGCGCGAGAGCAATGGCGCCAATCGCTTCCAGCCGGTGTCGGGGATCGCCAGCGCATCCGCTTGGGCGTCGCCGAGGAAGGCGCGCTGCAGGCCGTGCACGATCGGCTTGGCGAGCGGGGGAGGGACGACGCGCGCGAGCTCGGCCGCCTGGAACGCGGTGAGCGCGCCGACGAACTCCCGGTCGTCGTCGTCGGGGCCGAGGGCAGTCAGCGCGTACAGCGACTCTATACGCGCGTAATCGCCGGCCGTGGCCGGCAGGAAGTCACCGGTCACGCCTACGAGATGGCCGACGTAGCGCCACAGATGATGGATATCTTCAAGTTCCCGCCGGCGGTAGCGGACACCGAGCTGTCCCATCGCGCGAAGCGCCACAGAGCAGAACTCGGCGAGCGTGAAGGCCATGTAGGGCTGGGGGATGGGCAGGCCCCACGCCTCGGTGTCCCAGTCCGGGCGCCGTGACAGGCGGGCGCGGACGTGGGCGTGGATCATGCGGACGCGCACGGTGTGCTCGAAGCCCTCGCCACGGCGCAGTAGCCCTCCCGGCGTGGTGACAGCCAGCAGCCATGAGCCGACCTCGATCGAGCGGACGGCGGCATCGGCGGCGTAGCGGCCGGTGAACGTCAGCGGCTTGCCGGCGATCGTGCTCTGGGCGCCCGCCAGCAGCGAGGCCGCGCCGAGTACGAGCCCGAAGCAGCGATGGTGGCGGGCGAGATGCCCGCACGCGCGGTCGCAGGCGTCCACGTCCAGCCACGGCGGCGGCGTGTCGAGCGCTGCGAAGAGGTCCACGAGCGGCGCCGGCGGATCGTCCAGCGAGTCGATGCCGTTCGCGATCGCGCCGCGCACGAGCTTCGCGCCGTCGGCGACGACTGCGTCGGCGAGCGGGTCCCCGCGCCACATGCCCTCCAGCCAGAGTCCGGCGAAGTCCCCGTGACGCGACAGCGACGCGTCGACGTTGCGCAGCGCGGTGGGGGCCGGTGGCAGGGTCGTCTGGACTGCCATGGCCGAACTGTACTCAGGGTCCGGCGGCGAGGTTCGCGGCTGCCAGCTCGAGCTGCTCGTCGCCGTAGTACAGCGCGCCGCCGGCCTGGACGGTTGGGATCCCACGCACGCCGAGCGCCCAGGCCTTCTCGGTAGCGTCGCGCAACGCCTGCTTGACCGCCGCGTTCTCGGAGGCCTCGCGCAGCGCGTCCGCATCGAGACCCGCATGCGACCCGGCCTCGAGCAGCACGGCAACGTCGGCGATGTCGGCTCCGTGCGCGAACTCGCGGCTGAACACCGCGCGCGCGAAGGCGAGACCGTGGCCCTCGTGCTGCGCCCAGGTCGCGCAGCGCATCGCGGTCAGCCCGTTCGTGGGCCACGTGTCCGGCCAGTGCAGCGCCGGCAGCCCGTAGCGGTGCGCGCGCTGCTCGATCTCGGCGATGCGGGCGTCGCGAGCCGGCGTGCGCGCCCACGAGCCGAAGCCCCGGCGGGCGAAGATCGCACCGAGCAGCACCGGCTGAAGCTCGGGCTGCATGCCGAGCAGCGACTCGGCGCGTTCCAGCGCGAGGTACGCATACGGCGAGCCGAGGTCGAAGTAGAGGACCGGGGTCTTCCCAGCCAAGCGTGCCTCCTGACGGACGAGAACTTGTCAGTCGGCAAGCTAGCAGACTTAGCTTGTCGAGCGACAAGCTAAAATGGCGCGATGTCGCCGGCCGAGATCGCGCAGGCAGCGAGCCCGGGGGAAGCGCCGGAGCGCGTTCGCGATGCGCAGCGCAGCCGCCGGGCGCTGCTCGAGGCGGCGACACTGCTGTTCGCAGAGCGAGGCTATGACGGCGTGAGCATGTCTCAGATCGGCCAGGCGGCGAGCCTCTCGCGGGGGGCGCCGGGCTATTTCTTCGGCTCCAAGGAGCAGTTGTATGGCGCTGTTTTGGCGTCGGTGTTCGAGGGGCGCCAAGCCTCGACCGAGCGGGCCTTCGCGGGCGTCCGCGAGTGGTGCGAGAGCGACGCGGGGGTCGAGCAGCTCCGGGCCGCTCTGCTGGTGGCCGCGACGGGCTACCTGCGCTTCCTCGCCGAGCACCCGGCCTTCGTCGCGCTGATCATGCGCGAGGAGCTCGACGGGGGAGGGCGCCTGGCCGGCCGCAGCCGCTCCTCGACGGCGATGCAGGACGCCTTCGCGGCGCTGAGGCGGGCAGGCGCCGGCCGCGGGCTCGGCCGTTTCCGCGTCCGCGAGGCGGTGCTGCTGTTCGTCTCGCTGACGTTCGCGCCGTTCTCCTACCGCCACACGCTGCTGCGCTCCGTCGGGCTGGAGCTGCTCGACGAGCGCGGGCTGAAACGCCAAGCGAAGCTCACCGCCGATCAGCTGATGCACTTCCTGGCCGTGTGACCGCGGTCCTGGACGTTCACGCTGACCGACTCACCTCTGGCGGGCTGCTCCGCGCCGCGATTACTTCACCTGGAAGGAGGCCACTTCACTCCTCCACTTCTCACTTTATACCCGACAGGGGGGCTTGATTCAAGCCCCGGGGTGTGCCGCATACTGCTTCACCGCAGCGCGGAGCCTACGAAGAAGGGAGTCGTGAAATGAGTGTGAGCGAGCATGCGGTGGCGATCGCCGGAGGCGGTCCGACGGGGATGATGCTGGCGGCCGAGCTGGCCTTGGCGAAGGTCGACGTCGCGGTGCTCGAGCGACGCCCCGATCACGTGCTGGCCGGCTCGCGGGCGGGCGGCTTGCACTCGCGCACGATCGAGGTGCTCGATCAGCGCGGGGTCGCGGATCGGTTCCTGGCGGAGGGCCAGCCGGCTCAGGCGGCGATGCTCGCGACGACCGTGCTGGACATGAGCGACTTCCCGACGCGCCATCCCTATTCGCTTGGCATCTGGCAGAACGAGATCGAGCGGATCATGGCCGCTTGGATCGCCGAGCTGCCGGTGCGGGTCTACTACGGCTGCGAGGCCACGGGGTTCGCCCAGGACGACGCCGGAGTCGACGTCGAGCTGGCCGACGGCGATTCGCTGCGGGTGCAGTATCTCGTCGGCTGCGACGGCGGTCGCAGCGTCATCCGCAGAGCGGCAGGGATCGAGTTCCCCGGATGGGAGGCCACGAGGAGCAACCTGATCGCGGAGGCCGAGGTGACCGAGGAGCCGGTCCTCGGCACCCGCCACGACGCTGTCGGCGTCCACGGCATCGGCAGGCTGCAGTACGAGATCGTCGACGGCGAGGTGGTCTACGAGGATGGGGGACCGGTGCGCGTCATCGTCACCGAGCGGCAGCTTGGGGGCGACAGCGAACCGACGCTGCGCGATCTGAGCGAGGCGCTGATCGCCGTGTACGGCACCGACTTCGGGATCCACAGTCCCACGTGGATCTCCAGGTTCACCGACATGACACGCCAGGCCGCGGACTACCGCGTGGGACGGGTACTGCTCGCCGGCGACTCCGCGCACGTGCATTACCCCGCCGGCGGACAGGGCCTCAGCCTCGGCGTCCAGGACGCGGTGAACCTGGGGTGGAAGCTGGCCCAGGTGGTCAAGCGGACATCGCCGGAGAGCCTGCTGGACACCTATCGCGACGAGCGCCACCCGGTTGCTGCCCGCGCGATCCAGCACACGATGGCCCAGGCCGCGCTGCAGCGCCGCGACGAGCGCATGAAGGCCCTGGTGGATGTGGTCTCGGAGCTGGCGAGCATGGACGAGCCGCGCAGATGGCTCGCCGGGATGATCTCCGGGCTGGACATTCACTACGACCTCGGCGAGGGGCATCCGCTGCTCGGGCGGCGGATGCCCGATCTGGACCTGGTGACCGCCGACGGCCCGCTGCGGGTCTTCGAGTTGCTGCACGACGCCAGGCCGGTGCTGCTCAACCTCGGCCAGCCGGGCGGCTTTGACGTCGCCGCGTGGGCTGGCCGGGTCCGGTCGATCGACGCTGAATATGCAGGCCCGTGGGAGCTTCCCGTGCTCGGCGAGGTCAGCGCTCCCGCCGCGGTCCTGATCCGGCCTGACGGGTATGTCGCGTGGGTTGGCGCGCCGGGCGAGCCGGGCCTCGCCGAGGCGCTGAGCAGGTGGTTTGGAGGGCCGTGAGCCGCCGGCGGTCTGGGCAGAAGCGAGTGCCCGCGTTACAAGCGGGGCCTGTAGCTCGTCTCATAGGCATATGCGATCAAGAGAGCAGTAGCTCTCGCGTAGCTCGCACCCGGACAAGCGGCTCACAGCGAGCTGGAGCTGGAGTTCAGCTCCAGCTCGCTGATGACCGTTTGTGGCTTCGAGCCGGCCGGTAAAGCCTGCTCAGGGCCCGAAGGCGAGCGCGTGCTCGCCCGCGCCCGCGATTCCCACCGCTCCTTCCAGGCCGGTGACGGTGACCGGCACGGCCCGTTCTTCGGGTTCGCCGTGTTCATCGAAGGCGCCTAGTTCGTCGTAGGCGTTCCAGCCCCACGCCGCCACCGTGCCGCTGCTGCGCAAGGCGAGGCTGAACGATTCGCCCGCCGAGACCGAGGTGATTTCAGAGAGCCCGGCAACTTCGATGGGAACGGTGCTCTGCGGGTGTTCCGCGGGCGTGCCGTAGCCGAGTTCAGACCTGCCGTTCCAGCCCCAGGTCAGAACTTTGCCGATCGTCGTGAGGGCCACGTTGTGACGCGCGCCCGCCGAGATCTGTTTGACATAGAACGGCAACCCCGTGATTTCCACCGCGGTGGAGTGTTTGGCTTTGGTGCCGACGCCGAGCTGGCCGTACTCGTTGTTGCCCCACGAGTCGACGCCGTGGTCGCTGATGAGCGCCAGGCTGTCCTCCTCGTCGCCTTCGTTGCCAAAGCCACCTGCCGCGACTTCGATCACTTCCGTCAACGGTTTGCCTTTTTTGCCGAGCACCTGAACCGGGGTTGTGCTGTACAGGCCGCTCGCTTTGGCGTCGCCGAGCTGCCCGGATTTGTTGGCGCCCCACGCCCGAACGGTGCCGTCGCTGAGCAGCGCGAGGCTGTGCTCGGCGCCTGCTGCGATACCGGTCACGCCTTCCAGGCCGGAAACTTCCACCGGGGTCGCACGGTTCGTCGTCGTACCGTCGCCGAGCTGACCGTGCGCGTTTGACCCCCAGGCCATCACCTTGCCGTTTTCGAGCAACGCAAGATCGTAAGCGCGCCCGGCCGCGATCGCGACAACGCCCGACAGCCCGCTGACGGCGACGGGCACCAGGCTGGGTTCGAGTGGAGTGCCGTTCCCGAGCTGTCCGGACCCGTCGGCACCCCAGGTGACGACCGTGCCGTTGCTGAGCAGGGCCATGCTGTCGAATTCACCGCCGGCGACGGCGACGACCGAGTTGCCGCTTTCTTTTCCGAGCCCGCTGACGGCCACCGCTTCCGGTGCGCACTGATACGTGGTCACGCATGCCGGGCCGAACAAGTTGCCGTCGCCGATGCCACCCGACACGCGGATGCCCCACCCGTAGGCGCCCATTTCTGTCGCCGACGCGGGTGTCGCCGAGATGGCTGCTGTGGCGAGAAGCACGAGACAAACTGCGAACCTCACGAAGAGTCGTAGCATTTGGATCCCCCTCCCACTCGTGTATAGGAGCCGCCGACGTCCCCCAAGGCGTGCCGGCCGGCTTGGGGAGACACTACCCGCGAGCTACTGGCGCGGCGCAAGGGGCCGGGCGCTAAAAAGACCGCAAAATGCGGTCTGTTTAGCGCGGATATCCGCGGGGTTTCGGCATTGCGGATGTGTGTGAGGGGCGGGCAGGCGGCGGAGGCGCGCTCTGGGGGCTGTTGTTGGCCTCTCGTTTGGCGCACGCAGGTCTCCGCGAACAGCGGAAACGTCCAGGAAACGCGCGAAACACCACGTCCCAAGTCGGGAGCCAGAGTCGGCCGCGGACAGAAA
>CAVXYO010000004.1:0-561596 GCA_963766105.1 uncultured Solirubrobacteraceae bacterium | reverse complement strand
GCGCGTCGGTCGACGGTTCGGACGACGAGCGCACAGGGGCACGCATTGTCCTTCGCGCGCTCGAGGAGCCGCTTCGTCAGCTGGCCGAGAACGCGGGCCTCGAGGGCTCGGTTGTCGTCAACGACGTGCGCAAGGCCAAGAAAGGCTTTGGCCTGAACGCCTCGACCAACGAGATCGTCGACCTCGTTGCCGGCGGCGTGATCGACCCGGCGATGGTCACGCGCTCTGCGTTGCAGAACGCCGCGTCGATCGCCAAGAACATCCTCACGACCGAGGCGATCGTTGCCGAGCTTCCTGAAAAGGAAGGGGCGGCTGCCGGTGGCGGCGGGATGCCTGACATGTCGGGGATGATGTAGGACTCTGAAGGTGTAGTGCGTCCATCGCTTCCGATGGACGATGAGGGCCCGGCATATGCCGGGCCCTCGCTTTTTAAGGAGAGGATCGGCGCCCGGGCCGACAAACGAGATCGCTCACCACAGCGTCCGCGTGTCTCCAATCGACCGGCCTGTGTCGGAGTCCAGAGAAACCATACGCACCGGGGGCGGGACGCTCGACGAGAGGAGAACCGAACCTTCTGGATATCTATCCCGAGCGCAGACTCCTTGAGCCCCTGCGGGAGAGCGGCGATGATCGAAGCAGCTGTTTCGTGCGGCCAAGCACGGCTTCCACTCGATGAGAAGGAGTTTGACAATGTCAGGATGGAGACTGCTCGCCCTAGGAGTACTCGCGTTGACGGCGTTGGGTGCCGCGCTGGCTTCGACGGCATCTGCGTCGTTCACGACGACCGAAATAGAATGCAAAGAAGCCATTCCAACGCTCTGTCTCGAATCCAACGGCAAATTATTTGAGGCGAAAGGCACCGAAACCTACAGCGGCAAACTCGTGCCCGGCACGGAAGCATCGCTGAAATCGACCATCGGTGAAGAAGAAATCAACGTCGCATGCACAGCTGATGCTAGCTCTGGCGAAATAGATCAGACGGAACCGTTACTCAAAGCAGTGCGGAGTATCAAAGGGGTATTAAAATTCAGCGGCTGCAGCTTGTTAGGTGTTCTGGCGAAAAAATGCAAAGTACCCGCGACGCTGACGACGACGCTGCTTCTTGGGACCGTCATCGATGAAATGCCGATCAACGCTGGTCTCGTCAAACCGGAAACTGGTACCACCATCATCGAATTGGCACTCGAAAACAACGGAGCCGAAACCTGTCCCGCTACGGTAAAAGGAACCAAGAGGGTGGCCGGGGAAGACTTATGCACGAGCGCTGAATCGGAAGTCGACAAAGTTGTTCACTCTGGGGAATGCGTGGCAGCTGGCAGCAAACTGACGTTTGGCGAACAGCCCGCGACGTTTACCTGCAAAGCAGAAGTTGAACTCAGCGGTGGCAGCAAAGGTAAAGCGTGGGATGTGGCATTAGGCTGATCGTCTCTCCGGGCGACGCGACGCAATGTGACCCGTCGCGCCCTTCCGGCGGATGATGGCGTTGGCCCGACTTCGCCTAGGTCTTCAACGATGTGAACGAGTAGTCCCAAGCACCGTGGTTCCACGTGTCCGTGACCCCAGCCACGTTTTTGGACTCGATTGCGACGCCGCTGACCCATGCATAAGGAACGGCGACCGCCAGACCTACGAGCCCGTTGTCGACGGCTCCCCATCCCTGTTCGCGCAGCGTGCCGTCGGCGAGCTTGGACTCCCGTTCGATAGCAGAGTTCAGATCGGGACTGTCGACCTGACCCCAATCGGCGTTGCCTATGGACCGCATCGCATGTCCGTTGAATGGTGCGTCGAGGACAAGCTGCCCATCTGCGACAGGGCTGCTCGAGCTTTCTGCCAGACATACATCGATCTCTTTTGCGGGCACTCCGCAAAACTTCGACTTCATCGCGCGTGCGTCCACGAGGCGAATGCTGGTCCTGAAGCCGAGTCTGTGCAGAGCGTCGGCGGCAACCTTAGCGGCCTGTGAAGAGTTACCTCCCGAGATACCTACTAGCTTCAACGTGGCTCGTCCGGTATATCGCCCGGTCGGATAGCCGGCGTGGCGCATGTATCTGCCGGCAAGGTCCGGGTTACCGGTGGCGGTCTGGTTGTAAAGGAGCTTCCTGCTCGACAGGAGTAACTCGGCCAACGTGAACCCAGGAACGCCCGGGTAAAGGAAGTGGGTTGCCACCTGCGCGGTCAGTGTGCCGACCGCCGAACCGAGCATCGCGCGCCGGTCCAGACGCGCCCAGAAGGCCTTGCGTATATCGCTATCTGAGAAGGCGCCCCTCTTGTTGTTGAGCGCGATGTAGCGAAGCCCGGCTCCAGGCGATATCTGCAACTGGCTCGCGTGATGCGTATGTGCCGACGCGACGATCGTCGGGACGGGCTCATCCTGAACGGAGCTGGTCCCCGCGAGCACGCGCTGCCCGGCGGCTTCGGGATTCTCGCGCATGCGAAGCCTGATTTCGTTCAGATACGCTGGCCGGAAATCAGTGTTGGCTCTCCAGTTTGGGTTGCGCACCAGCCTGGCGTACTGTCCCGGCCGGTAGCCGATCCCCACGACCCTGCCCAAGTGGCTCGCGGCAAACATGTATGGACCTGTCGCGACTTGGTGATCACCGTAACGGCTAGGCCGCTGAGCGTCGTACTGCGTTGCATACCCCTGCGGCACCGGTGCCGTGATGGGCAGCACGAGCGCCGCAGCCAGCAGGCCTGTACGACGGCTCGTCGTCAGATGGAAGATGAGCGTATGCTTGTCGGGGGTTACGAGTCCCGGCAGACGCCCACCCTTCGGGTGAGCCGACCCCACGATGGTCGAAAAGTAGGTCTCGAAGAACGGACAACCAACGTTGGGGTTGGCTCCGCGACTGATCGCATAGGCGACGTCACCCGAGGTGACTTCGCGATCGACTGGCGGGCTGAAATGGATCCCCCGTTTGATGCGCACGATGAGGGTCCTGCCGTCGGAGGAGATCTTCGCCGGCCCGGCCGCGAGATCTGGGCGAGGTCTAGCTGGTGAGCTGGCGTTGTAGGAGAACAGGGGCCTCTGGGTCGCATCTGCAGCCGCATAGGCCAGCTCAGTGCGTGCAGACGCAGGATCGATACTTGCAACGCGGCCGAAGACGGTCAGTACGCCGCCGCGCGTATGCGCTGTCGACTCGACTCTTCCAAGATTAGGCTGGCGGCTACCGGTCGCGGTTGGCGCAGATGGATGCGAGCCGCAGGCACCAAGCGTCAGAGCGCCGAGCGCAAACAGCGCGCCGATCTCCCGAAACTCGGGCGATACTCGGTTCCCATTCCTCATTTACGCTTGTAGGAAAGATATGACTCACCCTCCGACGGCGCAACGTGCACGAGCGTGCCTTCGATCAGTGTTTCCGGGTCAAAGCCCGGCTTTGAGGCGATCTTGTGCGGAACGGCGTAGACGAGGACTGCGTAGTGCGCTTCGGGACCTTTAGGTGGGCACAATGAGTACTTGGTCTGCCCGAAGCTGTTGCGACCCACGATGGCACCCGAGGGAAGATGGCTCGACGAGAGCTTGCGCGTATTGGGAGGCAGCCCCGCGACAGCCCATACGACTACGAACTTACCTTTTATCGGCAGTGCGCTGACGATGAAGACATCGACTTCCGCCGTTCCTGCGGGCGGCCTGGTCCATTCGAGCGGCAGCGGAACGTTGGCCCCGTCGCACGTATAACGCGCTGGCACGGGCTTCGATGGAACAGGACTCTTCACGGTTATGTTCGCCACGGGAATGTTTTCCGGCGGCTTCTGTGCAGCAGTGGAGGTGACCGCGCTGGTCGACGCCGACTGCTGGGGAGCGGTGGATGCGCTCGCAGACCGCGAAGAGGAATCAGAGCCCGAGCCACCGCAACCGGCTACGAACGTGGCCGCCAATGCCAGAACGACTCCCACGTGCGCACGGATGCGAGCCGCGCTATAGCTTCGACGCTCCACCCTCGACTCTCTCTCCGTGGCCAACATTCGGGCGACCCTTACACACAACACAATTGGACGCAAGCAATTCGCGAGAGTGTCTCTGATTGCACCAAGCTCATGTACCGGCTCTCGCCTCCGTTCCCGCAGCCGACCGCGACTCTCGCCTCCGTCCGATAGCTAGCTTGACGCTCATCTTGGCGTGCGCGACGACCGGCGGGCGTCCCTGTGGTGTCGACAGACGATCAGGGCACGAGACCAGAGACGATGAAGGTAGAGCCGATTTTGCTCAGGCTCAGCGGGTGCTGGCGGGGCACGTTTCCGACCCTCCTGCAAGGGCCCAAGTGCGCAGGATCCGGCCAGCAGCAGGAGTTTTTCCGATTTTCGAAGACCTTCGTAGACGAGCAAACGAAGCCTTCATGCCCGCATTGGCTTGACGCAACGACCGTCGCGGTAGATCGTCTAGCGACTCCGGCGGTGGACGGCTCAACCTAGTCGCGCCGCACGAGTAAGCAGTGCAGTTCGCGACTGCCAATCCCTAACCGCGGGATCGGCAGTCGCGGGGTAGTCAACTACTCGGCACAGAGGCCGAGTCCGAATGGAGGTTAGATAGATGTCACGTATCAAGCTAGGCGTACTGACCGGCGTCCTCTTTGCGCTGGTCGCCATGAGCGCCGTTGCCGCGAGTTCAGCATCCGCTGTCCCCTTCGTCTTAGCGACGACGGCGTGCGAAGGCGGCGTACCAGCGCTTTGCTGGAACAGCGAAGGCGCCTTATTAGAGTTCACGGGCACCGAAGAAGCGACCGGCAAATTCGAGCCGGGGGTTGAAAACTTACTAAAAGGTAACCTCGGCGAAAACATCCGCATCACGTGTACGACGGCAGCAGTGGCGGGTACGATCAGTCAGCCGGAACCGTTAGTAAAAGCCGCCGTGATCGAAAAATCGACCATCGCGTTCTCGGGCTGCACGATCAGCGAAACCGCAGCGCTAGTGAAAAAATGCAAGATCAAAGAAGAAAAAATCACGACCAAAGCGCTTGGCGGAACATTCGCCAATGAAGATCCGGTGAAAACCACGACCTTCAAACCAGAAGGATCGGAAACGTTTACGGGTATCGTCTTCGAAAACAATGGAGCCGAAACCTGCCCGGCGACGGTCAAAGGCGAAAAGCTCGTAAAAGGCAAACAGGTGTGCAACAATGTTACACCGGAAACGCACGCAAAAGTGCACTTAATCGAATGCCTAACGACTGGCAGTGAATTGAAACTGGGCGAAAACGTCGCTGAATTCGACGCTACGTTCGAACTGGAACTGAAAAACACGACGGACGAATGGGACCTCGCGTTAGCGTAAGGGCGACGCAAGCGTCATAGGTTCGTAGTTTGGGGAGGCGGTCACGGCCTAGTCGTGACCGCCTCCCCCTGTTGTGGTTGGCTATTGTGGTTCGCCGCCTGTCCGTTCGGCGTGCCGGCGAGCTGCATCGGCGATGACCACTGCACTGCTCGCACTCGTGCGATGATCAGGGCGGTACCCAGTCCGCTGGGGAGGGCAATATCCGGACTTAAGCGTTTCCGACCCTCCGGCGGAACGCGGACTCTCAATGTCATCCAGTAAGCAGCGAGTGTCTTCTGCTTGTCGATGACTTCGCAGACGACGCAGTGATGAGGCTGCTCGTCCGTGCCGCCTTGACACAGACCACCATCCCCGCTAGATCATCTATCGACTCGGCGAGACAGCCACAACGTGGTGGCGCCGAGCCAGCATTCATGCAGCCCCCGCCACCAATCTCTACCGGCGATCGAGGGGCGATCCAACCACTCGGCCGGAAGGCCGAGTATGAATGGAGGTAAATCAATGTCGCGCATCAAGCTAGGCGTACTGACCGGCGTGCTCTTCGCGCTGGTCGCCATGAGCGCCGTTGCCGCAAGTTCCGCGTCGGCCGCCTTCGTCTTATCGCCGACGGCGTGTGAAAGCGGCGTACCGGCGCTCTGCTGGAACAGTGAAGGCACCTTATTAGAGTTTACGGGCACTGAAGAAGTAATCGGTAAATACGAGCCTGGGGCTGAAGAGTTACTAAAAGGTAACCTAGGAGAAGCCATCCGTATCTTATGTGACAAAGCGACGCTGACGGGCACGATCGCACAGCCCGAACCGTTAGTAACGGCCAGCCTCATCAGCAAAACAACGATCACATTCTCGGAATGCAGTATTACCGAAACCGCAGCGCTGGCTAAAAAATGCAAAGTCAAAGAACCAATCATAACCAAAGCGCTAGGCGGGACGTTTGTTAATGCAGATCCGGTCAGCACGACGACATTCAAACCGGAAGGCACGGAAACGTTCACCGGCATTGTCTTCGAAAACAACGGCACCGAAACGTGTCCGGCGACTGTGAAAGGCGAAAAGCTCGTCAAAGGTAAACAGGTGTGCAACAACGTGTCACCGGAAACCCACGCCACGGTGCACTTAATCGAATGCCTGACGAGTGGCAGCGAACTGAAACTAGGTGAAAACGTGGCAGAATTCGACGCCACATTCGAAGTGGAATTGAAAAACACGACGGACGAATGGGACCTCGTCTTAGTATAGGCGCGACGCAAGGCGTCACAGACCCGTAGCCCGGAGAGGCGGTCACGGTCTTCGTGATCGCCTCTCCATTCTGCGTTCCGGCTCGCCGCCCGTCCCGTTTCGCGCCGCGTGTGCGTCAGCCGTGACGGAGAATCGTAATACTGAAGTCTAGATACCGCTCTGAAGCGCCCGGAAACCGACCGTAGTCCCGCAGCTACAGAAGTCGCAGCGGATGCCAGAGCGGATCTACGTGACGCAAGCCAGAGGGTGCCGCTCGACATACTGAAAGGCCGCAGGGACGCTGGTCCAATGTTTCTGACCCTCCGCGGATCGCGGAGGGTCGAAGATCAGCACGCGGCGTGCATCTTCGGCTCGTATAGAGCTAAATGTGCAATGGCGCTTCCCTTCCCAGGTTCGCCTTGACACTCAGGATCGCCGGGCACAGAGTTTGCCCGCTCGGCGGTGTAGGAGCACAACTTTGGTGCGCCGCGCGAGCACGCAATGCGTCTCACGCTCGCCAGCGCACTACCGCAGAACGGGGTCGCGTTGGCAGCCAACGCTCGGCCCGTATGAGAGAGTCCGAATGGAGGTTCAATCAATGTCACGTATCAAGCTAGGTGTGGTGACCGGCACCCTCTTTGCCATGGTCGGCATATGCGCGGTCGCAGCTAGTTCGGCATCTGCCGTCTTCCTAAAGGCGACGACTGCGTGTGTAAGCGGCCTGCCAGCGCTCTGCTGGAACAGTGAAACAGCGTTATTAGAACTCGTTGGAACCGAAGAAACGGTCGAGAGATTCGAGGCAGGTACCGAAAACTTACTAAAAAGTAGCCTTGGAGAAAACATCCGCATCACGTGTACGACGGCGGCTGGGACAGGTATAATCAGTCAGACCGAACCCTTAGTAAAAGGGTCAGCTTTCGAAAAAGCGACGATTGCGTTTTCGGGCTGCACAATCACTGAAGTCCCCAACCTGGTGAAAAAGTGCAAGATCAAAGAAGGAAAAATCACGACTAAACCGCTTGGCGGGACGTTCGCCAATGAAGACCCGGCGAAAACGACGACCTTCAAACCAGAAGGCTCTGAAACGTTCGCAGGAATCGTCTTCGAAAACAACGGAGCAGAAACCTGCCCGGCTACGGTTAAAGGCGAAAAGCTCGTCAAGGGTAAACAAGTGTGCAATAACGTGGCACCGGAAACGCATGCACGATGTGCACTTACTTGAATGTCTAACGAGCGGAAGTGAACTGAAACTAGGCGAAAATCTCGCCGAATTCGATGCTACGTTCGAAGTGGAATTGAAAAACTTGACCGACGAATGGGACATCGCTTTAGTCTAGACGGGATACAAGCAGTCGTAGGGTTCGCAGTGAGGAGTGGCGGTCACGGCGACGTCGTGACCGCCACTCGTACTGTGATTGCAAGCGACCAGCCTTATCGTGGTTGCGAAGTGAGAAACATCGCTGGCGCAGCTAGACAAGCGCCACGATACTGGTGGAGCTAGGGCGAAGCTCCGGCTAAGCGGAGCTGGACAGACCAGAACCCAGACCAGAACTGGGTCAGCGAAGAAGACGGGGAGAGGTGTAGTGGGGCGAGACATTGCTAGGAGGGTCGACGGTGCGACTAGGCTGCTCGTCGCGATGCTGTGCGTGAGTTGCGGCGCAGCGTTCGGGGGGGCGTCGACTGCCTCCGCCCTGAGCGGATATACCTCGGCCGGCTCGTTCGGCAGTCCGGGCTCCGGAGACGGGCAGCTTGTCGAACCGACGGGAGTCGCAGTGAGCGACACCGTGGGCTCGATGAGTGCGGGCGACGTGTATGTAGTTGATACGGGCAACAATCGAGTCGAGCGCTTCGATTCAGCAGGGAAATACCTGTCCCAGTTCGGCGGCGGCGAAACCCCGGCGAAAAGCTTCGTCGCTCCACAAGGAATCGCGGTGGACAACGCAGGCCCTAGCGATCCCTCGACCGGAGATGTCTACGTAACCGATGTGGGTCATGGGGTGGTCGACAAGTTCGATGAAGAAGGCGCATATCAAGCGCAACTGACCGGAGTGTGCCCCGCGCCCGGACCATGTGCACCCGGCGAAGTGATCCCCTTTGGTGAACTGCTAGGGGTTGCGGTAGACAGCTCTGGCAACGTGTGGGTTCACGACGGCGAAGGCAACTTCGACGAGTTCTCAAGCAGCGGAGAATTTATCGCCAGCTTCGTCAACGGCCGGCCGCCCCAGCACGGAGGACTTGCGATTGACACGAACGGTGATCTGTACGCGGTGGGCGGCGAAGCCCATCTCATACTCAAGCTCGACTCGACCACTGAAGAAGAACTGGCGGAAATCAGCGGGGGCGTCACGGCTCTGGCAGTGGCTCCCGAAACGAATAACCTGCTTGTCGCAGCAGGTGAAACGATCGAACTCTATGGTCCGTTCGGACAACCGACGGAAGCGCCCTTGCAGACGTTCCCCGCAGGCGAGCCCGGCGGCTCCGAAGGCGTCGCTGTCGGGGCGTCGGGCACTGCCTATGTGTCCGAGCACGGTGCTGGCAACGTGCACATCTTCACGTTCGGGCCGCTCAAGCCCAGCATCGAACAGGTGACGGTAACGGGTATTGGGACGACGTCGGCAACGGTCCATGCCCGGATAGGCGCCCGCGGGGAAGCGGGGAGCTATCGAGTCGAATACGGGATGACCGACCAGTACGGGAGCGCCACTCCGCCGGCGAGCCTCGGCTCAGGGAGCGCACCGGTCGGAGTGACCGTGCAGCTCAGCGGTCTGCAGGCTGGCACGACGTATCACTTCCGGGTCGTCGCGACGAATGGCGCTGGGCCCGCGACGAGCGGCGACGAAACGTTCTCCACGCGACCTGTCGGCACGGGCCCATCCGGACTACCCGATGCGCGTGCCTACGAGCTGGTCTCCGGGGTCGGGACGCCGGGGGAAGTGTACGTTCCGGCGGGCCCCGAGCAGAACGTGGAAAACGCGGTCACCGAATTCCCATTCCGGGCGTCAGTCGACGGCGACTCCGTTGCCTACGTTGGTGACCCCAGCGAATCGGGCGGCAACGGGCTGACGGGCAGCGCGCTCGGCAACGAGTATCTCGCCACGCGGCAGGCCAACGGGTGGGCGCCCAGCACGATCACGCCCCAAGCGGCCGGTCACGAAGAAGCCGAACACGGCACAGAATTTCAAGGACTATCGGACCAGTTGGCTACTGGTGTGCTTGGCGCCGTGGGCGAACACTTCGCCGCCTCAACGAGCCCGCAGGGCCCCGGATCGTGCAATGCGCTCTACGCGCGCTCCCCGGGGGTCGGCTTTAAGCCTCTCTTCACGCAGACGAGCACCCCTGGATTTTGTGGTCTTCTACCGTTGATATCCGAAGCATCTCCAACGCAGAGCCTGCTGTTTGCCGGTGGTAACAAAGGCACCGCTGCGGTTGAAGCTTTCAGTCAGTTGCTCTTCCAGTCACGCGCAGCGCTGACCGCAGGCGCCGTAGAAGCAGAAGAAGGCGAAGGCGAAGGCGACAACCTGTACGTCTCGGCCGCGAATCAACCGCATCTCGTCAGTAGGTTGCCGGACGGCACCCCCGACGTTCATGGCGTATTCGGCGCCCCGGCGATCGAAAACACCCATCGCTTCAACCTTGACAACGTCATCTCGTCCGATGGCTCGCGCATCTTCTGGACCGACGTCAGCACTCAGCGGATATACGCGCGTCAGAATGCTCTCCAGCCGCAAAGCCCGCTCGGCTCCGGCGGAGAATGTCTTGTCCCGACGGATGCTTGCACCGTCCCTGTCTCCGGTGGCGAAGCGAAATATTGGTCGGCCACTGCGGACGGTCACTTCGCCTTCTACACCGAACACGGAGAGCTTTGGCGCTACGACGCGCAAAACGCTACCCGCGAGGCGATCGTGCACGAAGGCTCCAAAGGGGAAGCGGCCAGCGTCAAGGGTGTCGTGGCGACGAGCGAAGACGGTTCGTCCATTTACGTCGTCGCCGAAGCGCAGCTCACACCGGGTGCGAGCCCTCGGAAATGTCGCGAAGCACGCGAAGAAGAATCGGAAGCGAGCGAAGAAGAACGAGCTGTGCTCCAGCGTGAACAAGGCGAAGAAGAAGCGGGGCGGCTGCCCTTGGGCAGAGGGTGCAATCTCTATCTGGTGCGCCCGGGGGAAACGACAGATCTCGTCGCGGTGTTGGCGGCGAAAGACAACAAACTCAAGCGTGAATCCGGTGGTGGAGTGATTCCGCTCGGCGCATGGCAGCCGGATTCTGGGTCACGTACTGCTGAGGCTGCTCCCGACGGACATGGTCTTGTATTCGAGTCCACTCAGCAGTTGACCGGCTATGACAACTCGAACCTAGACGTCTTCTCGCCGGAAAACGGTCATCGAGGTGTTCGTATACAGCGCCAAGGCCGGCGCGCCCGGGCATGTCTTCTGCGCATCGTGCGACCCGAACAACGCCCCGGCGACCCCGCCGCCCGGCGGAGAATTCGGTGAAGACGAACGAGGAGAAGGCGTCACCTTCCTGCCGGTGAGCTTGAACTCGACGTTCATGCGCCGATGGCTCTCTTCCGACGGAACGCGGGTGTTCTTCAACAGCCGAGAGCCGCTGGTCGGGCAGGACACAAATGGGGTCAGCGACGTTTACGAGTGGGAGCGGGAAGGGACTTCTGGTTGTCCCACCGCAACCAGCGATTACGGCGGCTGCGTGTTTCTGCTCTCGGGAGGAGGCAGCAGGTACCGCTCGTATCTCATCGATGCGAGCGCGAAGCGGCGACGACGTCTTCTTTACCCACCGGGGTCAGCTCGGCAACGTCGGCACGACGGTTGGGAAAAACGATCTGTTCGACGCGCGCGTCGGCGGCGGCTTTTCGCAGCAGCCGTCTGGATGCGCTGGGTCTTGTAAAGGCACATCGCCCCCACCGGTCACCCCTGCCTCGCCGCCGAGCGCGGGCTTCGCCGGCAGTGGAAACGTCTCGCCCCAACCCAAGCCGATGCCAAAGCCGAAGTCCGCAGCCCAGATCCGCGCCGAACGGCTCGCCAAGGCCCTGAAGTCCTGTCGCGCCAAACGCAACCGGCACAAGCGCGCAGCCTGTGAAAGGCAGGCGCGCAAGCGCTATGGCCCAGCGAACCACGGCAAGCCGGCTCGCAAAGCAACAGCCAAGAGGCACCACAAGGGGGGTTCGAAGTGACGCGGCTCATCTCCTTGGCCCAGCGCGTGGATAGACTCCCCTGGCGCTCTGCTGTGCTCGTCGGATTGTTGCTTGCGAGCGCAGCGGTACGCGTCTCGTCAGCGACGGCGGCCACGGAAGCTCCTGGTTGGAAGATCGCGGCACACACCGTGCCTACGTATCTGCCACCAAACGGCAGGGGCACGATCGCTGTCGACGTGTTCAACGTTGGTGCGCGTGCGAGCAATGGTTCGATCACGGTCTCCGACGTGCTTCCACCGGGTGTGGCGGCAGTTGAAGCTGGCGAGCTGATCAACTACGGCGAAACCAACAGCGGCGAAGCGCCGGCGATCGGTCACGAACTGTGGCGCTGCACCGGCGCAGGCGGCGACCCCATCGAAGGCGCCAGCGAAGTGCTGTGCACGAACAGCCCGGAAACCCTGCCCAGCTTGGCGGGTGGAGGTGGAGCTCCGTCTAAAGCAGAAGTTGGACCCAACCGCCAGCCGATCATCGGCATCGTCGTGAGCACCGGTGGGCCGAGCGCACCGCAGAGCAATCACGTCACGATCTCTGGGGGCGGTGCGCCGACTCCCGCCGTGGCCGAAGACCCAGTGAGGGTCAGCGCGAGCACCCCACCGTTCGGATTCGCCGGTTGGGACGCCTGGTTCTCTAACGCGGATGGCACCCTCGACACCCAGGCGGGGTCGCATCCGTACGAGGCGACCTTCGATTTCGATTTGGCGGAGGCGCTCACGCGCAACAAAGCCGGAGAAGTGATCGGAGCGCACCCGGCCGGCGGAGAAGCACGAAACATTGAAGTCCAGCTGCCTCCTGGAATCGTCGGTAACCCTACTGCGGTCGCGCAGTGCACACGGCCTCAGCTGGATGTCGAAAAGTGCCCGACCGAAAGCCAGATAGGCACTGCCACGGCATATTTCGCGGAATTCGGCGAAGCCGGCTTCCGCGTGTTCAACATGGTGCCTCCGCCGGGTGTGGCGGCCGAGTTCGGGTTCAATTTCCAAGGAATCCTCACCCTGCTCGATTCGACCGCGAGGACGGGTCGCGACTACGGGATCACGACACACGTCAATCAGCTCGCGCAGCGGGAAGTCGTCGACAGCGTGGTCACACTCTGGGGCGTACCCGGCGAAGCGAGCCACAACATATGGCGCATCGGGCGCGTCGGTGGCTGCACGCAGGAACAGACCGAAAGTACCTCCGCGGAAGAAGGCAGGTGCGCCAATGCGCCCAAACCGAGCAGCAAGCCTTTCCTAATGCTGCCCACGTCTTGCACGGACCCCAGACTTTCGCGATCCGCGCGACGACCTGGCAGGAACCGATAGCCGAAAGCAGCGCCAGCGTTCTCTCCCGCGACACGAACGGCAACTCGACCGGGTTCAACGGCTGTGAAGCGCTGGCCTTCAGCTCCGGCTTGTCGCTCGCCCCTGAATCGGTTTCATCTGACAGCGCCTCCGGCCTCACCGCCGAGGTCAAACCTTCGCTCGGCGGCCTGGAAGAACCGCTGGCGCCTCGCCTCCTCCAACATCCGCCACGCTACCGTCACCCTCCCCGAAGGCATGGTCGTCAACCCCGGCCAGGCCGCAGGGCTGCAGGCCTGCCAGGAGAACGTGCAACAGTCGAGTATCGGCACCGAAGAACCGGCGCACTGCCCGGCGGCCTCGCAGGTCGGCACGGCGAAAATCAAATCGCCGCTGCTGGAAACAGCTTCTGAAAAGGAATTTGAAGGCACCGTCTACGTCCTGCAATCCAACCCGCCGCAGATCCACCTGCTCGTCGCCGCCAGCGCCGACGGGGTCAACCTCAAGCTGGTCGGCATCGCACACCTGAACACCTCAACCGGGCGCGTGGAAACGACCTTCGGCGAGGATCCGGCCGTGGAAGCCGAAGACCCCTTCCTCAAAGGCCACCTGGCGCTGCCCGACCTTCCCTCGAGCTCGTTCAAGCTGACCTTCGAAGGCGGCGCCAAAGCCGCCCTAGTCACACCGAGCCAGTGCGGAACCTATACGACAGACGCCAACTTCACACCATGGTCTAGCCCGTTCATCTCGGACTTCTCAACGACGGCAGCCTTTGCCATCGGCTCAGGCGTCGGCGGCGGTCCCTGCCCCAATGGCCCGCTGCCCTTCTCCCCGTCATTGTCGGCGGGCTCGACAAACACCGAAGCGGGCGCCTTCACCGGCTTCACGCAACTGCTCACGCGCGCCGACGGCCAGCAGCGCATCGAAAAATTCCAGTACAAGGAGCCTGCCGGCATGGCGGCAGTGCTCAGCCAGGTGCCGCTGTGCGCAGAAGTGCAGGCCAGCGCCGGCACCTGCGCTGCCGCCTCGAAGATCGGTCACGGGATCGTCCAGGCAGGGCCCGGCGTAAACCCGCTGACCCTGCCCCAACCGGGTGGCCCGGAAATCCCGATCTACCTCACCGGCCCCTATCACGGCGCCCCCTTCGGCCTCTCGATCTCCACACCGATCGTCGCCGGCCCCTTCAACCTCGGCACGATCGTCACGCGTGCCAAGATCGAAATCGATCCGAGCACTGCCCAGATCACGATCACGACAGACCCGCTGCCGCAGATCGTCGACGGCGTGCCCACCGACCTGCGCTCGATCTACGCGGTGATCGATCGCCCAGGCTTCGCGTTCAACCCGACCAACTGCACGTCGCAGGAATTCGCCGGCACGGTCACGAGCGCCGGCGGCGCGGCGACTGCGCCGATCTCCTCGCACTTTGGCATCGGCGCCTGCAAGGGCTTGAAGTTCAGCCCCAAGTTCTCGGTTGCCACGGCGGGCAAAACCTCAAAAGCCGCTGGCGCCAGCCTGATCACCAAGCTCACCTACCCCAAAGAACCGCAGGGCTCACAGGCCAACATCGCCTATGTCAAAGTCGAACTGCCAAAGCAGCTGCCCTCGCGCCTGACGACGCTGCAGAAGGCCTGCACGGCAGCCCAGTTCGAAGCCAACCCAGCCGGCTGCCCCGCTGCCTCGATCGTCGGCCATGCCATCGTGCACACGCCCGTGCTGCCCGTCCCGCTGACCGGGCCCGCCTACTTTGTCAGCCATGGAAACGAAGCCTTCCCGTCACTGACGATGGTGCTGCAGGGCTACGGGATTACGATCGACCTGGTCGGCACGACGCTGATCCGCAAAGGCGTCACGAGCACGACCTTCAAGTCCGTGCCCGACGTGCCATTTGAAACCTTCGAACTGACTCTGCCCCAGGGCGCGAACTCGGCTCTGGCCGCCAACGGCAACCTGTGCACGAGCAAGCTTACGATGCCGATCGAATACCACGCGCAGAACGGCGTGCTGCTGACGGCCAAGACGCCGATCGCGGTGCAGGGCTGCTCGAGCTCCATATCGATCGCCTCGCACAAGGTCAGCGGGCGCAACGTCACGCTGAGGGTCTCAGTGCCCGGCGCCGGCAAGCTCACGGCCAGCGGCAAGGGGCTCTCCAAGGCCTCAAAGAAAGCTAAAGGCCGCGAAACTTTGACACTGAAGCTGCATCCTCGCAAGGGCGGCAAGCTGAAGACCAAGATCAAACTTTCCTTCGTGCCGGCGAAAGGGAAGAAGCTCGCTCGGAGTTTGGGAGTGCGGTTTAGGTAGGGGTCGCAGGTCGTCGCGTTGGCCGGAGCAGCCACCGAGGAGGGGCCTGCGGTCCGCGTCGGTTGTATCTATTAGTACGAGCCTTCAGTCGACGGCTTAGACGGCGAGCGCACCTAGCGCCCCGCATCGTCCTGCGCGCTGTGGAGGGGGCGCTTCGTCAGCTTGCCGAGCACGTGGTCTCGAGGGATCAGTCGTCAATGACGGCCGCGAGCGTTCTGCGGAGCAAGAGCGCTTGATGGCCAAGGACATCCTCACCGACCGAGGTGATCAGCGTCGAACACCCAAGAAAGGCTCCAGCTGGCAGTGGGACGCCTGAGACGTGGGGGACGATACACGGGCTCCGGGCAAGCCGGTCCACAGTGGCCAGCGCCAGTCCCCCTACTCCCGCGTGGCTAGCAGCGAGTCTCCGCCATTGGAGCTTTTTTTGGATAATATCTCGCCTTAGCGGCGCTTGTATGAGAAGAACAGCTCGCCCTCCGACCTAACGATGTGGACGAGTCGCTGTTCGACCAATGATTCGGCATCAAAGTTGCGCGCAACGGAGACATGATGCGGGACCGCGTACAAGAGCACTGCATAGTGGCCGATGGAGTGCTTGGGCGGGCAAAGTGAATAGCTGGCGTGGCCAAAACTATTGCGCCCCAAGATGGCCCCTTTCGGCAGGTCACGCCAAGTAAGCTCCCGCAGATGAGGACTCAGACCCGCAAGCGCCCACGCCACTATGAGCTTTCCGTTAACTGGAAGTGCGCTGAGGACGAATACATCAATTTCGGCAGTTCCAGGTGGTATGTGCGCCCAGCGCAGCGGTATTGGTTCGTCCTTACCGTCGCACGTATAGCGCGGTGACAATGGTTTCGTGCCCGTGAGAGCCTTTAGTGCGATGCTCTGATCTGGCACGCTTTCTACGGCTTCTGCCGCCGCGGACAACGTAGATGAATCCGGCCTGCGTGCGTCACTTGCCTGTGTCGAAACGGTTCTATCCTGCGCGTCAGACGCCCCGCAACCAGCAGAACTGACCGCCATCATCACGAGGCCTATTGCCGCCGCGACTCTGCAGGTGGGCCAAACCCGGCGCCAACTGATCTGATGTGCGGTCTCGATGCGAGACGCATACCTACAATTGATCAGCATCGACCCAACTTCGCATACATGCACAAGTAGTACAAGCGAAGCCGAAAATTGTCTCTGACCTACCGTTCGGGCTGCAAGCCGTCACTGACATCGACGGATGGATCGTCTTCGCGCTGCACTTGAGGGCACTTGCCGGAGAATGGCTGGCACCCGGGCCGCCGGCCAGGAAGGAGCCAGCGCTCCCCACATGCGCTCACCATCACGCTCCCAGCATCCGGCCGCAAACGACGCTTAAACAGATTCACAACGCACTCGATGCGCTGACGGTTACCCGGCACGGGGTGCCATCCAGCGAACGGCCAGAGGTACGGTCTGCGTGAGGGGCTTCGGACGAACTCGGAGACGCCCCTGGAATCTCACGAAAGATACGGATCCGGCCGCCAAACCGCATCTCACCCCAGAAACGACGACAAGTCGTAGCGGCATTCGCAGTCATCGACCACAGCAGGGAATCGTGCGTCCGCGGCGATCAAAGCTCTCGCAAAGCGACAGCCAAACCCCAGTAGTCGAGCGTCGAACTAACACAGCCACTCCGTTCACATACTCGAACCGGCTTAGCAAACTAACAAACAGCGAAACACAGAGTGCTTGGGACGGGCGTCGGCGTAAAACTAGAAGGCCAGACGGTCAGGTTAACTCCCACGTTAGCCTAGCGCAAAGCCAAATCGACATCTGCTCATTCGGAGCTTACCAAGGGGTAGCGCCACTACGAACCACCGCGGGCAAGCCCAAGGCGCCGCCCGCGATGCGAAGCCGTCCCGATTGCGTGTGACCGGCGTAGGCCGTGGCGCCCTGTCTCCGATCCGTGCCGCCTATCATCGGAAAACCGACTAATTGAAAGCGTCGGCGGAGTTCGACGACAGCGTCAAGTTGAGTTATGCCGTGGTTGCGCAACTCTGGGCACCGCTCTTGACTAACGGCCTGTCGAGCAGCCAGGGTGCACCAGCGGCACAGGAAACGCAGCAATCTGCGTGACCGACCGCGATCCGACTCCAGCCAGTTAGGCTGGAGGTCCAAAATGGGCGGCTCAATCCGCCCCACGAGCCCAGGGGACAACCCGGGCACAATGGAGGTAACAATGTCACGAATTAGGATCAGCGTCCTGGCTGCTGCGGCGTTCGCCGTGATGGCCATGAGCGCGATTGCCGCTCAGTCCGCGTCCGCCACGTTCGTCTTAGTGGAAAAAGAATGCGGCCCAGGACTGCCGGCACTGTGTGAGAATGTCGGAGGCATCTTATGGGAGTGGACGGGCAAAGAAAAAGTCACCGGTACACTTGAGACTACCAAAGAAAACAAACTCAAAGCTAACCTGGGCGAAGAAGTCATTCTAAAATCGAGCTCAGCAGCCCTCACAGCAGAAGTGGACAACGGCAAACCGTTAGAAGGTACCGCTGCAACAATTACTGGTCTCGTAATTGAATTCAAAGGCGTGAAAATCACGGGTAACGCAGCCGTGGTAAAAAAATGTAAAATTGCCAGCGAAATTGTCTTAACAAAACCCCTCAAAGGTACGTTCGAAGACGCCGATCCGGTCGCCAAAACGCACTTCGAACCGGAAAATGCCGAAAAAATCTTCGCGGAATTCGAATTTATCAACAACGGTGCGGAAACGTGTCCCGCGACGATCAAAGGCGTCCGTAAAGTGAAGGGCAAACAGTTAGTGACAAACATTACACCTGAAACGCACGCGACGGTGCACTTACTTGAAGCGACCGAAGCGCAGAGCGAACTGACCATCGGCGAAAACGCCGCGACATTCGAAGGTACCTTCGAAGTCAAACTGGAAAACCAGACGGCGGAATGGGATATAGCGTTAGCGTAAAGCGAGCGCGAACCTGACACCACCGTAGCCGTAGGGCAGAGGCCGCGCTCTCCGCGGCCTCTGCCGACTAAGCGCGTTTCAATAGTGCGGTGGGAAAAGCACGGTGAATCGGAACGGTGGACAAGCTTCGCGGAATCGACACGAAGAACAATGGCCCGAGAGCATGCTGGCGAATAGCGCCGAGCGATGCAGACCCGCGGAGTTAGCAGCGCCTCAATCGAGGCGCGGGGAGTTGGACGTATGGCATCGCCGCGCCTCGGTCGATGTATTGAGGGGGAATGAGAAACAGGGCTGGTGTGCAGCCTCCCGGCGGAAGATACTACTTAAGAAGTGCAGATCACGGTGCGGGAGAGGGTGTGGGTTAATGGCTCAGGGTAGTTGTGGCGCCCGAGTAAGGCCGCTTGTTCGTGCGATGCTTGTTCTCGCCGTAGCTTGCGGCGCTTCGGTGGGGTGGAGTACATCCGCGCTCGCGCTCGAAGGGTATGAGCCCGCCGGCTCTTTCGGGAGCGCCGGGTCCGGACAGGGCCAGTTCGCAGAACCGACTGGCATCGCGGTGAACGCGTCTAGCGAACTCGGCGAGCCGGGTATAGGCGATGTTTACGTCATCGATACCGCAAACCAGCGCGTCGAGCGGTTTGAACCTACGGGGGAATTCATCTCGGAATTCACTGGAGCGGCTTCGCCGGACGGGAGCTTTGAAGACGCCGAATTTATCGCGGTGGACAATGCGACTGCGTCTGTTCTAGAAGACCCGGCAAAGGGAGACGTGTATGTGGCGGACCGCGGACATAAGGTCGTTGACCGCTTCAGCCCAGTCGGGGCCTATGAAGACCAGCTGACCGGCACCTGTCCAGCACCAGGGACGTGCGCCCCCGGCGAAGTCGTGCCTTTTGCAGAACTCCTCGGTGTAGCGGTGGATTCCTCCGGCAACGTTTGGGTGCACGAGGGCGATGGACACTTCGATGAGTTCGATCCGGCGGGTGCGTTTGTCAAACGGTTCAGCAACGCGAGGCCGCCCCAGCCGGGTGGCCTCGCGCTCGATTCGAAAAACACTCTTTACTCGACCGGTGGAGCGGAACACTTGGTTCTAAAGTTCGACGCCGAAACAGGCGAAGCTCTCGAACCGGAAATTAGCGAACAGTTTTCTCACGGAGTGACATCGGTCGCGGTAGCGCCCGCGACCAACAACTTGCTTGTCGACGATGGTGACAGAATCGACCTGTATGGGCCGTTCGGAGAACCCGCGCAGGAACCGCTGCAGACGTTCGCTGAACCCGAACTGGTGGACTCCCGCGGCGTTGCGGTTGGTTCCGACGGTACTCTTTACGCGACCGACCGTGCGACTAACAGCGTGTTGCTCTTTAGGCGCGCAGTTCTGAAGCCAGTCGTCGAACATGAGACGACCGCCAGCGTCGGGGCGGACGAAGCTGTCATCACGGCCTCGGTTGGGGCGCATGGCGAAGTGGCGAGCTATCGGATCGAATACGGCCCGTCGGAAGCATACGGGTCGACTACCAGCAGTTCTGGCGTTGGCGCGCCAGCCAAACCGGTGGCGGTGTCCAGGCGACTGAATGGGCTAGAGCCTGGAGTCATATATCACTATCGCCTAGTCGCAGTGAGCGCAGCAGGACAGACCGCGGGCGCGGACCATATGTTTACGACCCTGGTCAGTAGCACTTCAGACGGCCGTCTCCCTGACAATCGAACGTATGAGCTCGTGTCCAGTCCTGACGCGCCAGGCGAAGTCTACGTTCCTGCCGGGCCGGCGCAGCTCGTTGAAGATCCGAAGACGGAATTTCCACTTCAGGCTTCACCCGACGGGGACTCCATCGTCTACGTCGGCGATCCGACTGCGAGTGGCGGTGCCGGCTTGACCGGGGCAGGGTTGGGAAATCAGTTTCTAGCCCGTCGCGACGTCGAGGCGCACCGCTGGAACAGCGAAGTCATCAGCCCGCAGGCCGCGGCCCCGGAAGAACCCGTCGCAGCGACGGAATATCAGGCGTTCTCCCCAGGCCTCGACCTCGGGGTCCTGGGCGCCGCTACATCCCGCCTTGCACTCGCTGCACGACCGCAAGCCCCCGTTCCATGCGACGTTCTCTACTCGCGAACCTCTGATTCCGAATATCATGCCCTCCTGACAAGCCCGAGCCATCCCGGCGTGTGCGGGCGCTTGGCAGTGACTGGGGGAGGCTTCGGGAAACAGAACCTCCTATTCGCCGGCGGGAACGAGGGGACCGACACGACGCCTCCGTTCGCGAGCCTTCTGTTTCAGTCGCCCGCTGCTCTTACGCCAACTGCCGAAGAATCTCTGGAAGGAGAAGGGAACAACCTGTACCTGTCGACCAGCGGACAACTGCACCTCGTCAGCATTCTCCCGGATGGGGTATCGGATGCGAACGCGGTATTCGGCGCGCCGGCGCTCGAACCCTCGGTGGACAGGCCCGACTTCGACAACGTCATTTCCGGCGACGGACAGCGGGTCTACTTCACCGCGCTGAACTCAGGCCAGATCTACCTGAGGGAGAATCCGTCCGAGCCATCCAGCCCGCTCGGTCCCAGCGACGAATGCACGCTTCCCACGGACGGGTGTACAGTCGCCGTGTCAGACGGCGACGCGCGATTTTGGACGGCGACGCCCGATGGCCGCTACGCGTTCTACACCGAAGCCGGTCAGCTGTGGCAATTCGACGCCACGAATGGAAGCAGAACGATGCTTGTTGGTCAGGGCGTTCACAGTGAACCCGCGGGCGTCGACGGTGTCGTCGGTGCGAGCAACGATGGTACAGACGTCTACTTCGTAGCCGAAGCGGCGCTTGATGTCGGCGCAGAAGTCCGCAAGTGCAGGGAACCGCAGGAAGAAGAACAGAGCGCCACGCCCGAAGAAAAAGTAGTCCTCGAACGGGAACAAATCGAAGAAAATGAAGGGCGGATTCCATCGGGGCGCGGATGCAATCTCTACGTCCTGCATAGAGGCCAGACGGCGCACTTCATCGCGGCTCTCGCCGCCAAAGATGATCGTCTCCACAGGGGATCGGGGCGCGGTACGGTTACGCTCGGTGCGTGGCAGCCGAGCCTCGGTTCGCGGACGGCTGAGGTCACGCCCGATGGGCACAAGCTTGCCTTCGAGTCCACTCAGGAGCTCACCGGCTACGACAACTCGTCGCTCGATTCGCGCTCGGAAGAGGGCCTTGAGGTATTTATCTTCGATGCGAGCCGTGGTTCTGGGCGCCTCATGTGTGCGTCGTGCGATCCGCGTGGCGCGCCGCCTCAGCTAGTTCCCGAAGGGGGAACAGAAGAAGGCGTGACTTACCTACCCGTCAGCGCAAGCCCTGTCTACATGCGGAGGTGGATGTCAGAAGATGGGACGCGCGTCTTTTACAACACGCTAGAGCCACTCGACCCGCACGATACCAACGGTGTAAATGACGTCTACGAGTGGGAGGAAGAAGGAACGGAGGGTTGCCCGCAGGCGACAAGTGTCGGCGGAGGCTGTATCTTCATGCTTTCGGGAGGAAACAGCAGGTTCAGGTCATTTTTCGTGGATGCCAGCGTTTCGGGAGGGGACGTATTCTTCACCCACCGAGGGCAGCTTGGTCAGGCCAACCCTGCGGGCGGCAAGAACGCGCTATTCGACGTGCGGGTCGACGGCGGGTTTCCGGAAGTAGCGACAGGCTGTCAAGATGGTTCGTGCGAAGGTGCGACGCCCCCCACGCCGTCGCCTTCTTCCTCGCCGACGCTTTCAGCGCCAGGCGGGAATCCCCCAGCGCCAGCGCCTCGAAAGTCCAAACGTACTGTCACCCGGGCACAGATGCTTGCCAAAGCCCTGAAAACGTGCAAGCCAAAGCGCAAAGCCGCTCGAAAGCGCTGCGAAGCGGCGGCGAGGCGCCGCTTCGGAAGCAAACCGAAGAAATCGAAGAGAGGGGGCGCGAGAACAGCGCCTACGAGGCGAGCCGGAGGAGGACACGGTCGATGACCAACAGGTTCGGAGCGGTGCTTAGAATATGCGGCCTGGCGATCGTGGTGGTAGGCGCGTTTTGCGCCGTGCCGACGGGGGCGACGGCTCTTACAGGAGCGCCCGGATGGGCGACCTCAGCGCGGACCATACCGACGAACTTGCCTCCAATGGGTCGTGGTACCATTGCGATAAAGGTATTCAACATCGGCGCGGGCGACAGCCACGGCCCAGTCACCGTAACTGATGTGCTTCCCCCGGGCGTGACCGGCGTCGAAGCTGGGGAGCTCGACGATCTCGGCGACCACACGGGAGCCGCGCCAACTATTGGTCACGAACGTTGGCAGTGCGCGGGAAATGGACCCGGCAATGCGGTTGAAGGGGCAAGTGTCGTCACGTGTACCAATAGTCCGGAAGGCCTGCCGAGTATCGCCGGCGGAGGCGGTGCCCCGATAGGTGGAATTGTAGAATCCGAACACCGCCCGATTCCGCAGCCGATTGTTGGCATCGTAGTCAGTACGGCGGCCGAAGCGGGCGCCGCAGCAAATCATGTGACGGTGGCGGGAGGTGGGGCCGCGAGCCCGGCGACGGCCGAAGATGCAATTGCGATTCATGCAAAACCGCCCCCGTTTGAATTCGTCAACTGGAATACCTGGTTCTCGAACGCCGACGGGACTCTCGATGACGTCGCCGGCTCACATCCCTATGAGGCGACGTTCGCGTTCGATCTCGCCTCGGCGCTAACGCACGCCGAATCGGGCGAAGCCACGGGTATTCACATAGCAGGTGGTGAAGCAAAGACCGTTGAAGTCGAACTCCCGCCCGGAGTGGTCGGCAATCCGACGGCCGCTGCACAGTGCACACGGGTAGAGCTCGACAATGAAAAATGCCCACTTGAAAGTCAAGTCGGTATTGTGATGGCCTACTTCGCACAGTTCGGTGAAGCTGGCTTTCGCGTGTTCAATCTAGTCCCGCCGCCCGGAGCCGCCGCGGAGATCGGATTCAATTTTGAAGGAGTCCTTAACCTACTAGACGCAACGGCACGGACGGGCAGTGATTATGCGATCCTTGCCCGATTGGGGCAGGCGTCTCAGCGGGAAGTGATCGGCAGCGTCGTGACACTGTGGAATGTCCCCGGCGAAGCGAGTCACAACCGGTGGCGAATCGGAGCAGCCGGCGGTTGCACACAAGAACAGATCGAAACGCCGAGTTTCAATGAAGGAAAGTGCTTGGCGCCACCCAAACCATCACTCAAGCCGTTCCTTACACTGCCGACATCGTGTGATGGACCGCAGAAGTCCTCAATCACTGCCAACACTTGGCAGGATCCCAGCGTTAGTGCGCATGCCGAAAGCTATTTGGACGATCGCAATTCGGAACCGAGCGGATTTGACGGCTGTGACAAGCTGACCTTCGGGCCATCTTTGCTAATCGCGCCTGAAAAGGCAGAGGCTGACTCCACGACGGGCCTGACAGCGGAAGCATCATTTGCGCCCGGTGGCCTTGAAGAACTTGGAATGACACGGTCCTCGGACGTCAAGCATGTGACCGTCACCCTCCCCGAAGGCATGGTCGTAAACCCCGGCCAGGCCGCAGGCCTGCAGGCCTGCCAGGAGAACGTGCAGCAGTCGAGCATCGGCACCGAAGAACCGGCGCACTGCCCCGCCGCCTCGCAGGTCGGCACGGCAAAAATCAAATCGCCGCTGCTGGAAACGGCGTCCGAAAAGGAATTCGAAGGCACCGTCTACGTCCTGCAATCCAACCCGCCGCAGATCCACCTGCTCGTCGCCGCCAGCGCCGACGGGGTCAACCTCAAGCTGGTCGGCATCGCACACCTGAACACCTCAACCGGGCGCGTGGAAACGACCTTCGGCGAGGATCCGGCCGTGGAAGCCGAAGACCCCTTCCTCAAAGGCCACCTGGCGCTGCCCGACCTTCCCTCGAGCTCGTTCAAGCTGACCTTCGAAGGCGGCGCCAAAGCCGCCCTAGTCACACCGAGCCAGTGCGGAACCTATACGACAGACGCCAACTTCACGCCATGGTCTAGCCCGTTTATCTCGGACTTCTCAACGACGGCAGCCTTTGCCATCGGCTCAGGCGTCGGCGGCGGCCCCTGCCCCAATGGACCGCTGCCCTTCTCCCCGTCGCTGTCGGCCGGCTCGACCAACACCGAAGCCGGCGCCTTCACCGGCTTCACGCAGTTGCTCACACGCGCCGACGGCCAACAGCGCATCGAAAAATTCCAGTTCAAGGAGCCCGCCGGCATGGCGGGCATGCTCAGCCAGGTGCCGTTGTGCGCCGAAGCGCAGGCCAGCGCAGGCACCTGCGCCGCTGCCTCAAAGATCGGCCACGCGATAGTCCAAGCCGGTCCCGGCGCAAACCCGCTGACCTTGCCTCAATCGGGCGGCCCGGAAATCCCGATCTACCTCACCGGCCCCTATCACGGCGCCCCCTTCGGCCTGTCGATCTCCACGCCGATCGTCGCCGGCCCGTTCAACCTCGGCACGATCGTCACGCGCGCCAGGATCGAAGTCGATCCGAGCACCGCGCAGATCACTATCACGACAGACCCGCTGCCGCAGATCGTCGACGGCGTGCCCACCGACCTGCGCTCGATCTACGCGGTGATCGACCGCCCGGGCTTCCTCTTCAACCCGACCAACTGCACGCCCCAGGAATTCGTCGGCACGGCCACCAGCGCCGGCGGCGCGGCAACCGCGCCGATCTCCTCGCACTTCGGCATCGGCTCCTGCAAGGGCCTGAAGTTCAGCCCCAAGTTCTCGGTCGCCACGGCGGGCAAAACCTCAAAAGCCGCCGGCGCGAGCCTGATCACCAAGCTCGTCTACCCCAAGGAACCGCAGGGCTCTCAGGCCAACATCGCCTATGTCAAAGTCGAACTACCAAAGCAGCTGCCCTCGCGCCTGACGACGCTTCAGAAGGCCTGCACGGCAGCGCAGTTCGAAGCCAACCCAGCCGGCTGCCCCGCTGCCTCGATCGTCGGCCATGCCATCGTGCACACGCCCGTGCTGCCCGTCCCGCTGACCGGCCCCGCCTACTTCGTCAGCCACGGAAACGAAGCCTTCCCGTCGCTGACGATGGTGCTTCAGGGCTACGGCGTCACGATCGACCTGGTCGGCACGACGCTGATCCGCAAAGGCGTCACGAGCACGACCTTCAAGTCCGTGCCCGACGTGCCTTTTGAAACCTTCGAACTGACTCTGCCCCAGGGCGCGAACTCGGCTCTGGCTGCCAACGGCAACCTGTGCACGAGCAAGCTTACGATGCCGATCGAATACCACGCGCAGAACGGCGTGCTGCTGAGCGCAAAGACGCCGATCGCGGTGCAGGGCTGCTCGAGCTCCATCTCGCTGCTCTCCCACAAGGTCCACGGGCGCAACATCACGCTGACGGTCTCAGTGCCTGGCGCCGGCAAGCTCACGGCCAGCGGCAAGGGCCTCTCCAAGGCCTCAAAGAAAGCCAAAGGTCGCGAAACGCTGACGCTAAAGCTGCATGCCCGCAAACAGGGCAAGCTGAGGACCAAGCTCAAGCTGTCCTTCGCCCCGGCGAACGGGAAGAAGCTCGCCAAGAGCTTGGGAGTGCGGTTTAGGTAGGGGCACGGGAGGATCCCGCCCGGCCCATGCCCACTGGACGCCCGTTTCAAGCTAGCCAAAGTGAATCGCCCGGCTACTACGGTCGCTTCTTAGGATAGAAACACCCAGTGGCGCAATTCGCCCGGTCGGAAACAACCATTGTGGAAGGCTGAGTCTTACGGGTAGCGTGCCGAGCAGTGCGAATTAGCTGAGCGGCATCGCGCTGAGGACTCTGCCTGGAATGTTCCGGCCCTTCGAGGCCGCGGACCAGATGTCGTGTGGTTGTGGGGATCTCTGTGTTCGTTCGTCGCTGCTCGCACGGACTGTTAGCGAGACGAAAGTGAGATGTAAATGATTGGAAAGCAGCTTGAAAGGCTCGCGCGATCGCGTGGCCGCACACTGACTCGTCGTGGTTGCCCTTGCGGCGCCGCTAGCGCTTGCCGCTCCGGCGCTTGCCAAAGAACCTACTGGGGACTTCGCTGTCTTCAAGCAGTGCCCACGCTTCACGGCGGGTGTGGAACTCTGCCTCTACAGTGAAACGAACGGCGGGTCGGTCACGCTCAACAAACAGACCGTCCCGATCAACGAAGACAAAAAACACGTGATCGTTCTTCAGGGCGGCATCACGAATGCGGGTACTCAGGAAGAGAAATTTGTCGGCGCCTTGAATGGCGAAACACTCTCCAAAACACCTCAGAACGTACCCGGCGGCCTTACGGGCCTCGTCAACTGCACTGAAATTAAAGGTACCGGGTTCCTCGAAGTGCTCGCCCGTGAATCGTGCAAACTGGTGTTCGAAAACAAAACTACTGGCGTAGCCGCGGTGACTGAACTCGCGAAACCTGCGAGCTCTATTGGGATCAGCACGAACAACCTGGAAAACCAGGAAGGCGTAGCGCTTTCGCTGCCAGTCAAGATTCATCTGGAAAACACGTTCCTAGGCAGTGAATGTTACGTGGGCTCCAGCTCGTCACCCGTCACGCTTAACCTCACTACCGGGACGACGAGTCCGAAACTGCCGAATAAACCGATCACTGGCAAAGTCGGCAAAATCACCGCCAAAGACGAATTCGAATTCATCGAATTCACTGGCAACGAACTCGTCGACAACGCGTTCTCGGCGCCTGGAGCGACGGGTTGTGGTGGCATCTTCTCGTTCCTCATTGATCCGATCATCAACAGCAAAATCGGCCTTCCGTCAGAAAACGGAAAAAACACGGCGATTCAGAAGAACTATATTCGTGAGGGCACGACTGTAGGAGTCATCGCAAGCGAAAAATAAGACGTCACGTCGCGATAGTCGTGATGAAGAGCGTTCCTGGCTAATTCAGGGCCCGCCGGTTCGGCGGGCCCTGATGTGTTTCGGCTCGTGGACGAACGATGGTGCGCCTTTGCCCGGGAGGTCTCATCGAAGACGGAGACGCCCGTTGCGGGAGCAGGGCGCGCAGATAGCGCTGGCGATTCGTGCGATTGGAGTGCCTCCGGCGCTTGGTGTCTCGTCCGCGTGTCCATCTTGTTGCAGGATCACGTAGGAGTCAGGTTCGATCTGACTCTGGGTGGCGTTGCGTCCGTTCCGCTCGTCGCACGCACGTTCTCCAAATATGCGAGACGAAAGTGAGAAGTAGAATGCTAAAGAACTACGTGGCACGTTCGGCGACAGCCCGGGCCTGGGCGATCGCGATCATGGCGGCGCTGGCAGCGCTATCAGCGCTTGCAGCCCCCGCCTTGGCGATCGAACCTACGGGCGACTTCGCGGTCTTCAAGCAGTGTCCGCGATTCACAACGGGCGTCGAACTATGCCTGTACGCCGAAACACAAGGCGGCGAAGTGACGCTCAACAAACAGACCGTGCCGATCAACGCGGACGGGAAACATCCGATCATTCTTCAGGGTGGGTTCACGAACGCCGGAACGAACGAAGAGAAATTCGTTGGTGCACTCAACGGCGAAACGCTCTCGAAAACACCGCAAAATGTTCCCGGTGGCCTCGCGGGTCTCGTGAACTGCACGGAAATCGTGGGCAGCGGCTTGTTCGAAACCCTAGCGCGATCTACGTGCAAACTTGTCTTCGAAAACGGCACAACTGGCGTGAGCGCAGTAACGGAACTCGCCAAACCGGCCAGCTCGATCGGCATCAACACGAACAACCTTGAAAACCAGGAAGGGACCGCACTTTCCCTGCCACTCAAGATACATCTGGAAAACACGCTGCTGGGAAGCGAATGCTACATCGGTTCTAGCGCCTCTCCTGTGACCCTGAACCTCACTACGGGGACGACCAGCCCGAATCCGCCTAACGCACCGATCTCGGGCAAAGTCGGAAAAATTGTAGCCAAAGACGAATTCGAATTCATCGAACTCATCGGCAACAAGCTCGTCGACAACGCGTTTTCTGCACCCGAAGCCACGGGCTGTGGCGGGATCTTCGCGTTCCTGCTCGATCCGATCATCGATAGCAAAATTGGACTGCCCTCTGCCGACGGCAAAAACACGGCCATCCAGAACAACTACGTCCGAGAGGCGACGAGCATAGGAGTGATCGCTAGCGAAAAATAGAATCTGTCGGAAGCACGACTGATCAAGCGCGTGTAACGCGGAGCCCGCCACCAATGCGTGGCGGGCTCCCTGCTCGGTGAAGATCGCGACATTCCTGGGGAAGGACCGACGCGGGATTGGCCGCTCTCGCGTCACTGGAACGAGCTGTTTCCGTCTTCGCCGGCCTGAAAAGGCCCTGAATAGCTGGCCCTTTTCCGATGACGGACCTACCGTGGCCTGCGCCGGGTTGCATTGGAGGCATGTGCGTGGCGATACTCGATCCGCGTCAGATGTGGCCCGCGATTCGGATCATGTCGCGGACGCAGCTGCGAGCGGAATCACCTAGCACCAGTGCCGTAATCGGTTAACGGAGCGGCCTTAAACGCCGCGGATCCGGGTTCGAGCCCCGGCTGGTGCATGGCAATGGACACGTCAGCCTGCAACCGCGCATGACCGGCAACCTGTTCGACTACGTCGAGGACGTCTCGGCGCGCGACGGTGCCTCCTCGTCCTGGACCGCGCGAACCCCTCGGCGTCCCGACGAGTGCTTCGACGTGATGCTGCTCCCGTGCGTGCCGCGGTGGGACGAGGACGAGGACTCGCGTGAAGCCCTGCGGCGAATCGAACGTGAGCCGTGGGTAGGATCGGCGATTGCGAGCGGCGATGTCGTCCATATTCGCCTCGACGACGCGTGGATCGACACGACGGGCGCCGCGCTCGAGGCTGGCGGGCAGCGCCGAGGCGGGTCTGGCCGATCTCGGCGCCGGCAAGCACGTCGCGGTGCAGTTCTGGGACGCCAACGCGACGAAGGCGCTGCATGTCGGACACCTGCGCAACCTGGCGATTGGCAATGCGCTGGCTGCCGCACTGGCGCAGGCCGGGGCGCAGGTCGAGTGCCGCAGCCTCATCTCAGACGCCGGGCGCAGCATGGGCGAGGCGATGGCCGGCGTGATGAGCAGCGGGCGCAGCGCGCACGAATGGGCGGACGGCGAGAAGAGCGATCACTTCGTCGGCGTCTGCTATGCCGACTACGTGTCGTCGCTGGGTTCGTTCGCCGGTCGCGAGCTCGAGGACTCCGAAGACTCATTCGAGCGCGAGCTCGTGCCACGCGCGGACACGGCGGACGAGCTGCTCAAACGAGTCCTCGCGGGCGACCGCGAGGCGCTCGAGGTTTGGTACCGAACGCGCGCATGGGTGATATCGGGGCAGCGCAAGACGCTCGCCCGGCTGGGCGTCGCGTTCGACCGCGTGTTCTTCGAGTCCGACTTCCTCGCCGAAGCGGCCGAGCTGATCGCGACCGGCATGAGCGACGGCAAGCTGCGTCGTCGCGCCGACGGCGCGATCGTCTACGAGACCGACCTGGAGGAGTTCGAGGAGCTTCCGCTGGTGCGCAGCGACGGGCTGACCACGCAGCACCTGCGCGCCGTCGCCTACTGGATGACCGTTGCGGAGGAACTCGGCGAGACGACCTCGGTGCAGGTCTGCGGCACGGAGTGGGTAGGGCATGCCAGCTGCATCAACCGGCTGATGACCGACTTCTCGCTGAACGGCAACGGCGCGGCCAATGGCAACGGACTGTACGAGCGGGTGTGGCCGCACACCTACGTCGTGCGCGGCGGTCACGGATCGATGATGCCCACCGGCAACGGCAACGGCAATGGCAACGGCGCGGCCAGCGACGCACACGACGAGCTGGAGAGGCCCGTGCATCCCCAGGCACGACATCTTCCACGGCATGGTCGCGCGGCAGAAGCGCGCGATGACCTCCGGAGAAGGCGCGCTGCTCGTCGACGAGGTGATCGATTGGGTCGACGAGCAGATCGACTCCGATCCCGAGCGCCGTCAGGTGCGTGCTCATCATCCCGCGCCCGAACGCATCGCCGGCCAGATCGCGCTTGGCTACTTCCTCCCGTCGCAGGTCACGCCCCGCATTGACTTCGAGCCGCACAAGCTGCTGCGCGACGACGAGAGCCTCGGCTGGGACCTCGTGCGTGCCCGGGCGCGCCGCAGCGACGCGCACTCAGCTGCCTGGCAAGCCCGCCGACGATCCGGCGTATCGCTTCGCGGTCGTGCAGTCGGAGCTGTACCGCCGCCACCTGCGCCTCGCCGTCGACCGCTTCGACCTACGCCCGCTCGCGCTCTATCTCAAGCACCTCACTCGCTGGCATCTGGAAAGCGAGCAGAGCGAGCACACCGAGCGCGTCGTGCAGACGCTGCTCGATCGCAGCGCGCGCGGCCTCGGACTGGAAGGCACGCGATGAGCACGCTGCTCGTCGACAACTACGACTCCTACACGTACAACGTCTTTCACCTGCTCGCTGCCGTGTCCGGCGAGGAGCCGCTCGTCGTGCACAACGACATGGTCTCCTGGAAGGCGCTGTCGCGCTGGGACTTCGACGCGATCGTGCTCTCGCCCGGGCCGGGTCGCCCGCAGCGCTGGCACGACTTCGGCGTGTGCGCGGACATCCTGCGCCACTCGGAGATCCCCGTGCTGGGCATCTGCCTTGGACACCAGGGCATCGGCAACCTGCTGCGCGGGGTCGTCGGCACTGCGCCGACGGCGATGCACGGGCGTCTCAGCCGGGTGCGCCACGACGACACCGGGCTGTTCGCCGGCGTTCCGCAGGACTTCTCCGTCGTGCGCTACCACTCCCTGGCGGTCACCGGCTCGCTTGGCTCCGAAGGGCGCGTGACCGCCTGGACGGACGACGGCATCGTCATGGGCATCGAACACACTCGCCGCCCGCTGTGGGGCGTGCAGTTTCACCCGGAGTCCGTCGCCACCGAGCACGGGCTGCGCATCGTGCAGAACTTCTACGACCGTCTAGGCCATCGTGGGCGTCCGCGATCGCGTCGCGCGCAAGCGCCCGCGGCGCGGTCCGGGCGCCCGCGAGTGCTCGGAGAGGCGCGTGAGCCTGTTCCTGTGAGGCGCAACGAGTTGGGACTGCAGCTGCGCAGACGCTCGATCGCCGGCGAGCCATCGCTCGAGGTCCTCTTCGAGCGGCTGTTCGGCGACCTGCACCACGCCTTCTGGCTCGACAGCGCCGACGCGCCCACGCGCCTGGCGCAGTGCTCGTTCATCGGCACCAGTGCCGGCCGGGACCGCTGCGTGCTCGAATACGACGTCGAGCGCAAATCCGTCACAACGCTGCGCGACGGCACGAGCGACGCAGAGCCGGGTTCGATCTTCGAGGCGCTCGATCGCGAGATCGCCGCGCGTGCGATCGGCGTGCCGGCGATCTCCCCGCGTGGCCTCATCGGCGGCTTCGTCGGTTACCTCGGTTATGAGTGCAAGGCCGACTGCGGCTCGCCGAACGTACACAGCTCCGACGTGCCCGACGCCGTGATGATGCTCGCCAATCGCGTCGTCGCAGTCGATCACGTTGCCCACCGCACCGACCTGCTCGTGCTCGCAGGCGAGGACGACGCCGAGGCCGAGCGATGGCTCGATGAAGCCGAAGCGACCGTGCGCGAGGTTCTCGCCGACGCTTCTGCGGAGCGAGGCGCCGATGAGAGCGCCGGAGACCGATCAGAGCGCAGGGACCGATGACGGTGTTGGACCCGTCACGTTCACGTGCGGCCGCGGCCGCGAGCAGTACCTCGCGGACATCGCGCGCTGCCAGGCGGCGCTCGCCGCCGGCGAGTCCTACGAGGTCTGCCTGACCGATCAGATATCGACGTCCGCCAGTCCCGAGCCGTTCGAGCTCTACCGCGTCCTGCGCCGCACGAACCCCGCGCCGTTCGCCGCGTATCTCAAGCTCGGCGAGCTGACGGTGCTCAGCTCCTCGCCCGAGCGCTTCCTCTCGGTCGACCGCGAACGTCGCGTGCAGGCACGCCCGATCAAGGGCACGACGCCACGCGCCGCGAACCCGATCGAGGACGAGGCGCTGCGCTCGGAGCTCACGCACGACGAGAAGACGTACGCCGAGCACCTGATGATCGTCGACCTGCTGCGCAACGACCTCGGCCGCGTGTGCGAGGTCGACAGCGTGCGCGTGCCCGAGCTGATGGTCGTCGAGGACTACGCGACGGTGCACCAGCTGATCTCCACGATCACGGGCGTACTCGAGCGCGAGCGCACGCCCGTTCAGTGCGTGCGTGCCTGCTTCCCCGGTGGGTCGATGACCGGCGCACCGAAGCTGCGCACGATGGGCATCATCGACGAAACCGAGCGTGTGGCTCGTGGCGTCTACTCAGGCGCGATCGGCTACTTCGGCCTCGACGGGAGCGTCGACCTGAGCATCGTCATCCGCACGATCGTCATGCGGCCCGGCGCGACGACGATCGGCGCAGGCGGGGCGATCGTCATGCAGTCCGACCCCGAGGACGAGTTCGAGGAGATCCTGCTCAAGGCGCGCGCGCCGATGTCGGCGATCGCGCAGGCCGTCACCGGCAGCGACTCGCCCGATGCGTGGAGCGTCGAGCTGGAGCCGGCACCGCTTGCGAGGATGCAGGCCGCATGAGCCGCTCCGCGTCCCCGAGCGTCGCGACGCCCACGAGCAGCTGGGTAGTCTGCCGCGCCTCGCGCGAGGACGCCCCGGGCGTCGTCGTTGCCGTGCAGGAGCTGCTGCTGGAGCTGGGCAGCACGCCTCCGCCCGCCGATGCGCTGCGCGAGGCCGTGCTCGAGCTGATCGAGGATCGCGAGGCCGGCGCTGTGCTCGTCGCGCGCTCGCGCGGGGACATCGTCGGCATGCTTGCCGCGAGCTGGCAGCTGGCGATCCACGTCCCCGGGCGCTACGCGACGATCCAGGATCTGTGGGTGCACGCCGCCTGGCGCAGTCGCTCGATCGGCGCCGATCTGATGACCGCGCTCGTCGAGCTCGCGCGCGAGCGGGGCATGGCGCGCATCGAGGTCGGCCTGCCGCGCGAGAGCTTCCGCGCGATCGACGCCACCGAGGCCTTCTACCGCGACAACGGCTTCGAGCCGCTGGGCCCGCGCATGCGCAGGTTGATCGAATGAGCGAGCTGCTGATGGTCGAGCAGCGCGACAGCAGCGGCGAGGAGGCGCCGTGGGTGCTCGAAGGCGGCCAGACGATGCGTGGTCACGAGAGCAACCGCCGTCTGACGGAGCTGCGCAGCGGGCTAGCGCGTCATGCGCGCGTTCGCGCCGTCGACGCGGACGCCTCAGACGAGGAGCTCGGGCGAACGCTCGACGCGCTGCACGACCGCGAGTATCTCGCTGCGCTGCGCGGCGTGCGCGGCGAGGAGCCGATCGTGATGCCCGAGCTCGCCCCGCCGGGCCTCGCGCCCGACATGCCCGTCTGCGCCGGGCTCGTCGCGGCGGCGCACGAGGGCATGCGCACGGCGATCACGGCCGCGCACATGACCGCCGCGGGTGCGCGCTTCACCTACGCCCTCTGCCGCCCGCCAGGCCATCACGCCGGGCCGAACTGGCTCGCCGGCTACTGCTACCTCAACAACGCGGCCGGGGCGGTTCGCACCCTGCTCGAGCGCGACGTCAGGCCGGTGGGCGTGCTCGATCTCGATCTGCACTACCCCAACGGGACGTCGGCGATCGTCGAGTCGATGGCCGAAGCGAGCCTCCATTCGCTGCACGCGTGGCCGGTCACGAACGTCGCCTCGCAGACCGTCACCCCGGCCAGCCGGCGCGAGCACGTCGTCGAGTTCAGCGGCAGCCCCGACGCCGCGGCGTATCTCGACGCGGTCGCCGAATCGATCGATGCGTTGTCGCTGTGCAGCGCGGCGCTCGTGCTTTCGCTCGGCTACGACATCGTCGCCGGCGATCCGCATGGCGGCTGGGGCTTCACGCCCGGCATCTTCGCGCAGATCGGTCGCTTGCTCGCGGGCTCGGGGTTGCCAGTGTGCGTGATCCAGGAGGGCGGCTACGCGCTCGACACGCTCGCCGACTGCAGCAGCGCCTTTGCCGGCGGACTGCTCGAACGGGAGGTCGCATGAGCGCCGGGCTTGATCCGTTTCGCCGCCGCCTGGACGAGGTCGACGAGCAGATCGCGCGGCTGTTCGGCGAGCGCTTCGAGATCTGCCGCGAAGTCGCGCAGTTCAAGAGCGAGCACGGTATCCCGATGATGCAGCCCGGCCGCGTCGTCGAGGTCCGCGCGCGCTACCTCGCGCGCGGCGCCGAGGCCGACCTGCCGCAGGACTTCACGTCGTCGCTGTTCGAGCTGGTGATCGGCGCGACGTGCAGCATGGAGGACGACCTGATGGGCACGCCCGAGGACGAGCGGGTGAGCGCGCCCGGACGCATCGGCTCGCCGGGCGACGTGCTTACCGGGCGCCGGCGCCTCGACGCATCCCGGCGCTTGGGCATGTCCAGCGGCGCGAAGTCGGGCAACGGCGCGAGGGCGGGCAAGGCTTGACGCGCCCGACGTTCATCACGCTCGGGCCTGCCGGTACGTGTCACGAAAACGCGCTGCTGCACTACCTCGAGTTCCAGGGGATCGAGGATTTCGTGCTCGTGCTCGACGAAGACCTGCTCGCGGCGATCGAGCAGGTGCGCCTGCGCCCGAACACGTTCCTCGTGCAGTGCAGCGCGCATGTGCAGGTGCATCTCGTCACCGAGCGCTACCACGAGGACGTGTTCGTGATCGACACGTTCCTCTACCCGACGAAGGAGCTCGCGCTGCTCGTTCGCAGAGACGTCGCGGACCCACAGAGCCTCGGCATCGTCTCGGCGACGCGAGGCTATCTCGATCTGTCGCGCTGGGACACGCTGATCGACGAGCCGTCCAAGCCGGTCGTGGGCAGGCACCTGCTCGCGGGCGACTACGACGCCGGCCTCACGCACCTGCACTACGCGCACGAACACCCGGACGAGCTGCGCGTCGAGGAGGTCTACGGCGCGGTCGACACGACATGGGTCGTCTACGGGTCGAAGAAGCGGTTTCGCGGAGAGGTCATCGGGCAGCGCAATCCGTGGCTGTTCACGGGCGAGCCGCATCGCCAATCGATCGCGGTGTGAGGCGAGCCTAGGCGGGATCCTCCGGAGGGTCGCCGTCGTCGCTCGGCGTGAGCATCGTCAGTGGGTTGACGCCGATCGTCGCGCAAAGGCGCTCGACGACCTTGAGCGACATGTTTCGCTCGCCACGCTCGATACCGCCCGTGTAGCTGTCGTCGTGGCCGAAGGTGTCGGCGAGCCGCTGCTGGCTCCAGCCTTTCGCTTCCCGATACGCCCGGAGGTTGTGGCCGAACGTTCGCTGCAGGTCGCCTTCCACACACGGAAAGCTCGCGCCCTGCTACTTTTTAGTCTACAGACAGATAAGTAGTAATTTTTGGTTGTTTTTAGGGGAGGGCCCGCCGGGGTGAGCGGCGAGCCCTCCGGGTACTCGAGCCACGGCCTGCCGCCCACCCGGTCCCTTACCGGGAGCGACGAACCGGTCGGCCCTGCTCGGCCGAGCGCTGACAACCGTACTCATCCACGCACCCTGACGCGAGGTCAGTTTGAGCGCAATCGCGCCAAAGCTTCGCAAATTGGGAGGCTTTTTGTCTGCGCTGGCGTAGCTGGGTCACAATGCGACAGCGCGCCGACGTAGCCACAGTAGACGAGCGCCGTGAGCTCTCGATTCTCGCGCTGCTGCTCGAGCCGGCGACGCCCTGTCTGTGGTCTGTGGACGAGCTGGGCCGGGAGCTGGGCAGTGAGCTCGCGACGACCGATGCCGTTGCGCGACTGCGGGCGGCCGGTCTCGTGCACTGTCGCGATCGGCTCGTCTCCGCTACGCGCGCAGCCGCCCGTCTCAGCCACCTCGTGGGTGGGCTGTAGCCGGCCGACGCGGCGATGTGCGCCGCGCCGGCAGTGCGTGGGCTATTCGACCGCGGCCACCGAGCGCGGGCCCTCGCCGACGTACTTCGCGGTCGGCCTGATGAGCTTGGCCTCGCGCTTCTGCTCGAGGATGTGCGCCGACCAGCCTGCCACGCGCGCGCACGTGAACATCGGCGTGAACAGGTCCGGTGGAACTTCCGCGAGGTCGAGGATCACCGCAGACCAGAACTCGACGTTCGTCGCCAGCACGCGGTCAGGCCGGCGCGCGTGCAGCTCTGCGAGTGCCGCTTTCTCCAGCGCCTCGGCTGCCTCGAAGCGCGGCGAGCCCAGTTCGCTGGCCGTGCGCCGCAGCACCCGCGCGCGCGGATCTTCGGCACGATAGATGCGGTGGCCGAAGCCCATCAGGCGGTCGCCGCGATCGAGCGCGTCGGACACCCACTTCTCGGCGTTGCCGCTCGCTTCGACTTCCTCGAGCATCTTCAGCACGCGCGAGGGGGCGCCTCCGTGCAGCGGGCCCGAGAGCGCACCGACAGCGCCCGACAGCGCCGCGGCGACGTCGGCTCCAGTTGAGGCGATGACGCGCGCGGTGAACGTCGAGGCGTTCATGCCGTGCTCGGCCGCGGAGACCCAGTAGGCGTCGATCGCCTTGACGTGGTCGGGATTGGCCTCGCCGCGCCAGCGGATGAGGAAGCGCTCGGGGATCGTCCCGCCCTGGTCGATCTCCGATTGCGGCACGGGCGGCTGGCCGGCTTCGCGCGCCGACTGCGCAACGAACGAGAGCGCCATCACGGAGGCGCGCGCGAGGTTGTCGCGGGCCTCCTCGTCGGTGATGTCGATCAGCTGGCCGAAGCCCCACTCGGGGGCGAGCATGGCCAGGGCGGACTGCACGTCGACGCGGTGGTCGCCCGAGCGCACGGTGAGGGCGTGCGGTTCGGCCGGCGGCAGGCCGGGTTTGAAGTGACCGTCTACGAGCAGGCCCCAGACCTGCTCGTAGGGAACCTGGCCGACCAGGTCTTCGATGTCGACGCCGCGGTAGCGCAGCGCGCCACCCTCTTTGTCGGGCTCGGCAATCTCTGTGGCGAAGGCGACGACTCCTTCGAGGCCCGACTGGACCTCTGGTGCTGTGACCGCGCTCATGGCACTCGCTTTCTGAGCTTGATGCTTGACGGGGGAGCTGCCTTGTGGGCAGGCCCCTATCGTCGCACGATTGCGCGTGCAAGTAGTGTGCGAGGCCTGGCTGATGCCGGGCGCCGGGTCCGTGCGAGCCGCCACCGAGGAGGGGCCGTGACAGACAGCGATCTGATGTTTCGAGAGGCCGGCGAGCTTGCCGCGATGGTGCGCTCAGGCGAGATCTCCTCGCGCGAGCTCGTGCAGACGTCGCTAGAGCGCATCGAGGAGCTCAACCCGATGCTCAACGCGTTCGTGCAGGTCGACGAGGAGGGCGCGCTTGCGACGGCCGACCGGATCGGCGCCGGCGACGAGCGCCCGTTCGCGGGCGTGCCGATCGCGATCAAGAACAACCGGCCCGTCAAAGGTCTGCGGCTGACGTACGGCTGCCCGTTGATGGCCGAGCACGTGGCGCCGTACGACCACAACATCACGCGGCGCATACGCGAAGCGGGGTTCGTGATCGTCGGCACGACGACGCTCCCCGAGTACGGCATCCTGCCGGTCAGCGAGGCGCGCATGTTCGGCCCGACGCGCAATCCCTGGGATCTCGAACGCACGCCCGGAGGCTCGTCGGGTGGCGCCGCGGCGGCAGTCGCGGCGGGGATCGTGCCGGTCGCGCACGGCAACGACGGCGGCGGCTCGATCCGCATCCCCGCGGCGTGCTGCGGCCTCGTGGGTCTCAAGCCGGCGCGCGGGCGAATATCGCCGGCGCCGGAGCTGGGCGACTCCTCGCTGGGCATCGACGGCGTGCTGACGCGCACCGTCGCCGACACGGCGGCGATCCTCGACGTGCTGGCCGGCTACGAGCTCGGCGACGCGACCTGGGCGCCACCGCCGCCGGAGCCGTTCGCAGTCTCGGCGGCCGCCGACCCGGGCAAGTTGCGCATCGCCGCCACGACGCTGCCGCCGATTCCCGACGCCGAGGTCGACCCGCAGGCCATACGTGCGGTGGCCGACGCGGCCGAGCTGCTGCGCTCGCTCGGCCACGAGGTGGAGGAGGTCGATCCTCCGTGGCAGGACGACTCGCTGGGCGGGCTGTTCGGAGCAGTGTTCTCCAGCCAGATCGCGCTGTCGATCGCGTATTCCGGGCGTGTGGCCGGTCGCGAGCCGACGGCCGAGGACATGGAGGCGATGAGCTGGGCGATCTATTCGATGGTGCAGAAACTCGGAGCCGTCGAGAGCCTTGCCGCGAACGCGGCGCTGCAGCAGTTCGCGCGCCGGCTGATCACGTTCCTCGCGCCGTATGACGCGCTGCTCACACCGGCGCTCGCCGAGCGCCCGCTGCCGCTGGGAACACTCGACACCGACGCGCCCGAACCGATGGCCACGTTCACGCGCTCAGGCCTGTTCACTCCGTTCACGCCGGTGTTCAACGCGAGCGGGCAGCCGGGGATCTCGCTGCCGCTCTACCACGGCGAGGACGGGCTGCCGCTCGCCGTGCAGATCGTCGGGCGGCCGGCGGGGGAGGCGCAGCTGCTGGCCCTCGCGTCGCAGCTGGAAGGTGCTCAGCCTTGGGCGCAGCGGCGCCCCGCGCTCGAGACGCAAAGGACATAGCGAGGCCAGAAACGTCGCTTGCCGAATGAAGCGCGCGCATCTAGCCTCGCACTCAGTCCAACCGGGCCAACCGGCGATCCCGTGGGGGCGATCACAGGCGAATGTCCACTATCGAGGTTCCAGACGACTGGTACCGGCGCGCGTATCCGCCGGAGATGGACAAACTTCCGTGGGCGCAGAAGACCGAGTCGGAAGTCGACCGGGTTCTACACATACTGCAGCCGGCCGGTGACGAGCGAATCCTCGATCTCGGCTGCGGGACCGGCAGGCACTCGCTCGAGCTGACGCGACGCGGCTTCTCGGTCACGGGAGTAGAGCTGCTCGCGGCCAACGTCGAGGTCGCCCAGGCGTCGGCAGCGGCTGAGGGACTGGACGTCGAGTTCGTCCAGGCTGACCTGCGCGAGCTCGACTTCGAGGAGGCATTCGACGTCGTTCTCAGCCTCAACGACGGAGCGATCGGCTACTTCGAGACTGAAGCGGACAACCTCCGAGCGTTCGAGGTGATCTCAACGGCACTCCGCCGCTCCGGTCGCCACCTGCTGCAGATCGCGAACGTGCTTCACGCCGAAGTGTTCATGCCGATGAAAGGCTGGATCGAGGGGGCTGAGGCACTCGAACTCGTCGATCACCACTGGAACGGTGAGACGCGCTGCTGGGAAGGGACGACGGCCTCCATCGTCGTCGGTGAGGTTTTCGTGAAGCTCGAGCCGATCCCGTTTCGCAAAAGGCTGTACTCGGTCGAGGAGCTGGAGGAGATCTATGCGTCGATTGGGATGGCGCTGACGGGCCTGTTTCGGGGGAACGGGAGGGCCGGCAGGCCGCGGAAGGGGCAGTACGAGGTGTTCGTGACAGCCACCCGGCAGTCGCGCGCGAACCCGTAGCGGGAAAGTTCTCTCGCGACACTCCCGACCGCGATCGCGCTTGACAACACGTCTTGCTAGGTGAAGACACGCGATCGCCAACATCAAGGCAAGGTTCTAGACGCGGCCCGAACAAGGTGACGAAGGCGGCAGCAGGCGCTTACAACGGGCCGGCGCTCCAACGGACTCTCGGCCTACAATGGGCGCCATGGCGTCGCTGTTCCTAAGCCGGCTGACCCCCGACCAGCGGACAGCTCTCGTGGGTGCCCTCCACGAGGCTCAGGGCGGGGACTGCTTCATCTGCGAGCGGCCGATCGACCTTGACGTACATGGCGCGTCGGTCGACATCGATCACGTAGAGCCGATCTCGCTCGGCGGCAAGGACGACGAGACGAATTTCGCTCTTACCCACGAGAGCTGCAATCGGTCGAAGCAGGCTTCAGACCTCCGGATTGCTCGCGTGCTCGCGCGGTTCGAGCAGATACAGAAAGCAGTCCGGACAAGCGAGGCGCGCGGCGCGAATCTATCGGACATTCTCAGCCGCTTTGGAGGCGCGGAGTTCGCGCTCGGGTTCAAGGTCGACGGGGATCAGCTCACCTACAGTCTAAGCCAGACAGGTGACAACCTACTACGGACGGTGGCGCTGTATACCGACCATCTCAGTGGACAGAAATACTTCTTCGCACTGCTGCCGATAGCGTATCTTCACCACGATGATCGGATCAACCCTCGTAATATTGGACCGAACCTCACGAAGTTGCTGGCTGAGTTTCATCGCGGGCGTCCACAACTCCACGTGTCCCTCGGATGGGTCACTTCGAGCGGGGGCAGTGACACGGTGAAGGTCTTCGACGGACAGCACAAGGCGACGGCTCAGGTTCTTCTGGGCGCTACGGAATTGCCGATCCGAGTGTTCGTCGATCCTGACCCGGACCTCCTTCTCGTCGCGAACACAAACGCCGGGACGACCCTAAGGCAGGTGGCGTTCGACAAGTCCGTGCAACGGCGCCTCGGCGGCTCGCTGTTTCGCGATCGGCTTGAGCGATACCGCGCCGACCGGGGCCTCGACGAGTCGGCACTCAGCTTCTCGGAGGTGGACCTCTACAACCATTTCAAGGGCGAGGCGCGCGAGATCAAGCGGTACATCATCGACAACCAACGAGACCAGATCACCAGCCACCCGGAGAATAAGCTGGTCGAGTTCATGGACTATGCGGGCAAGGGGGCTGAGAAGCCCCTTTCCTACTCGACAATCGAGAAGACCTACTACAGCTTCTTTATCTATCCGAATCTGCTCCAGACCCCGCTCGGATACGGCGAGGACTCAGGCGAGAACCCGCGTGAGCTTGAGATCAGCCAGATCGTGCAGCTGATGAACGTGGTTGCCGAGGAGATCTACATAGACAAGTTCGATGCGGTCCTTGGCACCAGTCGGATTGAGAGCAAGGTTCAGAAAGGCGAGTCGATTCCAGAAGACCACCTCCGCGCCTTCCGCATGGGGAAGGAGGAGGTTCTGTACTCCTGGCTTAGGTATGTCCAGCAGATTGTTCTCCGACACTTCGTTGCTGTCGGACAGCCAGTCGAGGACAAGCGGCTCTTCGAGTATCGTTTCTCTGACGTGCTCTGGCAGCAGTTGCGCGCCTACGTAAGAAACCTGGCAGGCCTCCCGCTGTGGGTCAATCGGTCGCTGTCGGCCACCGTCTTTGGCGGGAAGCAGACGAGCGACTTTTGGAGGACGGTCTGGGAGACCGGAGAGTCTCCTCAAGGGACAGTCGTACTCCCGGCACCGATCGATCTGACCGCGCTGACGACGGTCACGAATGCACCGACGCACGTCGCAATTTGATCGGTCCGGACACTGGACAAGCGCAACGTTCGCTGCCCTTATGCTGCCCTGCGGGGGCCGATGCAGCTGACTAGATGGGGTCGGTTCCCACCTCATCGATCTCGGTCGCGATCTCCTCGTCCGACCGATCGTCGATCTGCATATCCTCTTCTCGCACCGGGGACGTGAGTGTCGCAAACACCGCGTCAATGTCGCGACTCCATGGGGGCGCCGGATTCGGCTCGGGCTTCAGCTCGTCGAATAGGATGTCAACAACGTAGTTCTGTTGCAGATGGTCGGTGTCCGTGCTCGAGCGGAGGAGCTTCTTGGGGTCCACGAAGACGATGTCGTGTTTACCGGTCCGCAGAATGAGGTTCATCGCTATCAGGTGAAACTCATCGGCCCGCGGTGTTGCTTGCGTGCGCTTGCCTACCTTGGACCCGCCGGAGACAAAGTGCGTCTCCACGACGTTGATTCGTTTGCGAACGTAGCTCACACGCTCCGCGATAGAGTGAGCTAGCTCCTCGCGAGACCAGCCTTGCAGCTCGGAGATGCGGCGCGACTTGGCAGTCGCTCGCCTAGGCCTCTTGTATTTCTCGACTTCGGGATGAGAGTACAACGGCTCAAGATACTCAGATGCGAACTTGGGTAGAGCCTTGGTGACATAGGCCCTGATCTCCGCATCCGACGAGAAGGGCGTCAGATGCCGATGACTCTCGAGAAAGCTAACCAGCTTCGTGCGATTGAACAAGGTGTGCCACTTCTCGGAGTTCGACTTGACACCCTTAGACTCAAGGACGTACCAGTCAGACGAGCCGTGGCGCCGGACGTAAAAGTCGCCGCGGTGGTTCGGATGCTTCTCCCCTTCCCACTTCTCTCGAACTCGCTTCACGTCAAAACCCTGCGCAATCAGCGTGTCTCGGAGCACGAGCTCAGTGATCGCACCGACAAGGTAGCCCTCGGCGTTTGGGCTCAGGCGTAGAGCCTTCAGGAAGGTCGGGCTGTCGACAGCGAACTTCGCTGCGATATACGAATCTAGATCTGACACCTGTCCTCCGAAATAGAGTTCATCTTGTAGAGGACAGGTCGGACGGAACGGGTTCGTGTCAGCCGAATTGGAGCAGCGCCACCGTCTCTGTGCCGAGCGTTGCTGCATGGTCGCGCAACCGGAACATCTCCTGCACCCGTGACGCGACGGCATGTTGCACCGTATGGTCTGGGACGGGGACTAGGATCGAACGCAGGTCCTCGAGTGATATGGCTGGAATGGCGTGGCCCGTCCGGAGTCGTCGAACCTGCCGAAGGAACGCTTCACTTCGCATGAAGGCAAGTAGGTAGAGAGGCTCGATATCTTCAACGTCGCGGATAACAGCAAGGCCGTTCGAACAAAACGCCCCTGCCTCTGACGGCCCGACGCATGCCACAACGTGGCGTGATGTTCCCGTGCTCGCCCCAGAGACGGCTGTGAGGAGGTCGCCCTCCTCAAGGACGTAAGTCGCCCGACTGGGTGCATCGTTAGCTGCCACCTCGTCTTGTGACACAATCCGCATCGTCGCAGCGTCGATATTCGAGATCGCGACGTAGCGGATCAGGTCAGACCCGAGGAGCTTCAGATTCGCCCGCTTGGTGAGGACGGTCGCATAGTCACCGAGCGGGCGGGCGCTGTCGCGCCGCAGTCGTTTTATCAAACGCAAATCTGTCGGTAGGTAGTGCTCGACGTCGAGCCGGGAGTTGAGCTCAGAAGGCGGTACAACAAACGCAAGCCTCTCGTCGTTTGTAATGTCGTGGGCGGCGCCGAAAGCTTGCCAGGCCGCGACTACATCGGAGCAGTCGTCCATTACTGCGCGGTGCGACTCCCCGTTGGCTGCCTGGCGATAGACGGTCTTGCCCTTGGAGTCGTAGCCCACGGCGCGAATGCAGCCCATGAAACAGGCCGAGTCGTGGCTGGACGCCTGGGCTTCGGATCGCCTCACTACCAACACCGACGTCTTTATGCCGGTGCCAAACGGCACGAACGTCTGCTGGGGAAACGAGATGACTGCTAGTACGTCGCAGCGTGCCCTGAGCCATTGCCTCACGTACGCGGCGCTAGAGTTTTGGAGCAGTCCATCCGGGACAACGATGGCCATCCTCCCACCCTCGCGGAGTAGTCGCACGCATAGCTCGATGAACAGTATCTCCGGCGTCTGTGCGAGTGGCGTGTCGGTTTGTTCCCATCCGTCCGCGCGCTTCTTCCAGCGGTGGCCAAGATCGTAAGCGCGCAAGATCGACGCGTCGTCGATCTTGCCCTTGCTGCCAAACGGCGGATTTGTGAGGATGACGTCGAATTCACCAGCGGCCCGGTCCGGCGCGAGTAGCGAGTTGACGACCGAGACCTCGGTCCCCGATCCTCCCTCGAACTCCAGTCTCAACGCTGCGGCACGTGCAACCTCCGGGTTGAACTCCCACCCACGGATTTGGTCACGGACGTAACTGCGGCCCGGCTCTTTATTCGATCTGCGTACATGCGCGACTGTGTCCAGGAGGAAACCACCACTCCCGCATGCTGGGTCGAGCACCGACTCCTCCGGCTGCGGGTCCACCACGGCTACCGCAAGCCCTACCACTGGATGTGGTGTAAAGAACTCACCGCGGTCGCCGCGCTGATGACGGTTGACGAAAGTCTGGAAAGCCTGACCCTTTACGTCCCCTGGCGAGCGCAAAATGCTGATGCCGGCCAACGCGTCGACAACGAACTGCAAAGACGTCGGCGACAGGACAAGGTCGTCCGGTCCAGCGAGGAGGTCTGGGTGCCGTTCGCTCGTCAGCTCGATCAGGCGGATGAATCTAGGGTGAAGTTGACCATTCCCCGGTACAAAAAGTGGCTCCTCAGCGTCACCACGTTGCTCATCGGTCAGCTTGATGATCAACAGCTTGGTGATCTCGTTAAAGATCCGATCCTTGAGGAGACCGTCGTTTGCGTAGATCGCGTTGTGGCATTCCTCGAAGACGCCGAGCAAGTCGCGACTAGGCTTGAGGTCGCCGATTTTTAGTGAGGAAGGCATCAGCAGCAGCTAGTCAACCAGGTGAAGCGGACGAACGTATGTTCCCCTTGCATGAAGCGGGCCAGTCGTTCGGTTTGTGTCCTGACCGGCCGTCCGTCGATGGTGGGCAAGAGCCGACCGACTTCTTGTGCGCAGGAGTGCGGACTCGCCGTCGTGGCGATCTATTGCCGGGCATCGATAGCGATGGGGCGATTCATTTAGCTCACTACGCGTGGTGAGATTGGAGATCATTCAACCTGCGGGACCATCGAGGCAACCTACCCCACACCCAGCACAGCCGCCATCCGCGCCGGCCGCACCCCAAGCCCCTCCACATCCGCCGCCCCGCGCGCGGACACCATCGGCACCTCCATCAACTCCGCCTCGTCCCAAGTCGCAAACGCCTTTCGGCCCTGCCAAGCGCTCGAGCAGCCGCAGCGAGCGCGACACGACCGGCGTCGGCACGTGCACGAGCGGCCGCCGGCGCCGCAGCGACCCCAGCACCACGCGCAGCAGGTCGTTGTGGCTGAGCGTCTCCGGCCCGGCCAGCTCGTAGCGCCCGCGCCGATCCGGCATGCCGCGGTCCACTTTGCGCCGGTCGTCCTCTCCGCGCGGCGTCGCAGCGATCCTGTCCTCGGGCGGGCGCAGCGCGTTCATCACGCAGTCCGCCACGTCCTCCGCCCAGATCGGCTGGTACAGCGCCCGCCCGCGCCCTGAGACCGGCACGACCGGCAGCAACGCCAGGCGTTCGAGCAGCGTCAGCCACGGGTCGCCCGGCGCGTACACGATCGACGGCGCGAACACGATCGACTGCAACCCAGCCTCCTCCACCGCCTGCTCTGCCAGCGCCTTCGCGCGGAAGAAGCGCGCGCGGTGGTGGATCGACGCGCCGAGCGCCGAGAAGAACACGAAGCGCTCCACGCCCGCCTTCTCCGCCGCCTGCACCATGCGCCATGTCGCGATGCCGTTCAGCTCCTCGATCGAGCCCTGCGGCTGGTCGCGGATCGACGCTGCCAGGTGGACGACCGTATCCACGCCGCGCAGCGCGTTGCGAAACGACGGCGGGTCGGTCAGGTCGCCGAGCGCGATCTGCACGCGCACGCGCTGCGCGCCCAGGCGGCGCGGATCGCGCACCAGGCAGCGCACTTGCGTGCCTTCCGCAACCAGGCGGCGCAGCAGTGCCGAGCCCACCAGCCCCGTCGCGCCCGTCAGCAGCAGCATCGGCCAAACCTAGCGGAGTCCACGTCGCGCCTGGGCGGCGCCGGTGCAGCGGGCCTGCGGTGCCTGGCGCCGGGTTGGTTGAGCGGGCAATCATCTACGATGAGGGCTCGCTCGGCCCGCGCGCCGATCTCTAAAATACGTTCCCCGCCGAGCCCACTCGGCCGGATCCCCGCAAACCGACAGGAAAGAGCGAATGGCCTACGTGATCGCCGAGCCATGCATTGGCACCAAGGACAACTCCTGTGTCGAGGTATGTCCCGTTGACTGCATCCACCCGACGCCCGACGAGCCCGGGTACGACGCGGCCGAGATGCTCTACATCGATCCCGAGGAGTGCATCGACTGCGATGCCTGCGTCGAGGCCTGTCCCGTCGACGCCTGCTTTGCCGAGGACCAACTGCCCGACGAGTGGCAGAAGTTCACGCAAATCAACGCCGACTACTTCGCCAACGCCAAGTAGGACTCGTCGAGCACGTCAACGACGGGAACGTCTGCGACGGCCTCTTCGATCAGCTCGCGCAGCATCCGCGAGTCGAAGCGATGTGATTGCGGCGCCACCGGGTTGACCGTGATCGCCTTCAGGTCGATCGTTCGCCGCACCTCGATCGACACGCCCTGACGGGCGTACCAGCGCGGCCCGCGTCGCGACAAAAAGACCTTCGTCGGGTCGCCCGCCACGATCCGCAGGTCGCGCCCGGCGCGCTCGCTGCGCGCCGCCAGAAGACCCTCCAGGAACTGCTCGCTCAGCGCCCCCTCCACGACAAACGTGTCCGCCCGCGAGTGCTCGCGCAGCAGCGCCGCGATCTGCGCTGGGTCGGCGTTCAGCACCAGCCGGCGCTCCAGCGCCACGCGTCCACCCGCGCCTGAGCTTGCCGCGACGGTGGCCTCGCCGGTGCCGGCGTCGGCGTCGGCCGTCGCGCGCGTGGGGGAGGCCAGCGGAAGCCGCACCAGGTCGACCGCGTCGCGCGTCGCGTTGACGACCGCTTCGATGTCTTCGCTCAGGATCGCGCCCGTCGCCATCACCAGGCCGTCCGCTACGTCAGGCGATGATGCAGCGCGGCGGTCGATCGCGCCGTCCAGCAGCACCTGCTCTGCGCCCAGCTCGAGCATCGCGTCGCCCACCGCGCGCAGGTCGCTCGCCGCGCTCGGCCCGGCCACTTCCACCGTGCCTGGCTCGTCCAATCGCGCCAGCACCACTTCGCCCAGCGGCGTGCGCACGCCCGTCTGCATCAGCCGCTCGTGCGCCACGCCGCTCGAGCGCAGCAGCGCGCCAGTCGTCGCCACCAGGCTTCCCCGCTGGAGCTGCACGCGCGGCTTGTCGATGCGCGCGTCGATCACGTCGTGCTCCTCGCCGTCGCGCCCGATCGACGTGACGCCGACCGTCGTATCGCTCGCCGCGTGCTCGCGCAGGATCGCCGCAAGCGTCTCCGTCTTGCCCGTGTTCTTCGCCAGGCCGACCAGCGCCAGCGCGCGTGTGCCGGCGACCAGCTCGCTCAGGCGTGCGGCCGGTTGCTCGCCTGCGCGCCGCGCGAAGCGGCCGTCGCCGTCGTCCTGCGCGGCCGTGCCGCGCCCGTCGCTAGCCATCCGTGCTTGCCGGCGCCGCGCCGTGCGGGGCGGCGCCGTTGGATGCCGCCGCCGGGTGTGCGGGGTCGCGGGCGGCGTCGGGCGCTGCGACGGCGTCGTCGGCGCGCGCCGCCAGCTCGCGCACGATGAAGCTCGCCACGTGGTACGGGTACGTGCCCTTGGAGAAGCCCGCGTCGAAGCCCAGCTCCTTGGCCAGCTCGTTCGACACGCGCGGGCCGCCGCACGTGAGGATCATCTGCTTGCGCCGGCCCTCCGCTTCCACGATCTCCACCAGCTCCGTCAGGTTGGCGATGTGCAGGTTCTGCTGCGTCACCGTCTGCGACACCAGGATCGCGTCCGCGTCCAGGTCGATCGCGCGCGACACCAGCACGCTGTTCGGCACCTGGCTGCCCAGGTTGTGCGTCTCGAACGCCTTGTAGCCCTCCAGGCCGTGGTGGCCGTGAAAGCCCTTCAGGTTGAGCATCGCGTCGATGCCTACGCTGTGCGTGTCCGTGCCCGTGGCCGCGCCGACGACCACGATCGGGCGGCCGATCTGGCGGTCGGCGAACACCTCGATCTCGTCCTCCGACATGTACTCCACGTCGAAGCCCTCGTCGCTCAGCGACGCGTAGTCGACCGTCTGCGTCGCCTCGCCGAACATCACGAAGTACGTGTACCCGTCCGTCAGCTCCTGGTAGTGCACGACCTCCGGGTGCTCGAAGCCCATCTTCGCCGCCAGCTCCTGCGCCGCCTTGCGCGCCGCCAGCCCGTACGGCACCGGCAGCGTGAAGCTGAACTGCACGATCCCGTCGCCCAGGTGGTCGGCGTACGGCTTCACGCGCGCGAGGTCGACCTCGCGGCGCGAGCCCGGCGCGGCGGGCGTGCTGCCGGCCTCAGGCAAGGCTCGACGCTCCGCGCATCAGCTCGCTCGCCGGGTTGAGGTAGCCGTCGGCGACCTCCACGATGCCCTCCGTGCCGCGGCCCTCGTCGATCTGGCGCGGCACGTCGCCGAACACCCCTTCGCCGAGCGCCGAGAACAGGCCGATCTCCGCGATCCGCTCGAGCAACTCGTGCGCGCCCGCGAGCACCTCCTGCGCACGCGTCTGGATGATCCCGCCCGCCTTGAACTCGATCTCCTCGCCCAGGTCGCGCGCCGCGTTGAACACGTAGTTGACGTTTTCCAGCCCTATCACGCGGTCGTGCACGTGCGGCGTGAAGATGCCCTCCGTCGGCACGCCGATCGTCTGGATGCCCTGGCCCGTTGCGATCGTCACCAGGTTGAACAGTGAGTCCGTGGCGTGCGTGCGGTACAGGTTGCCGTCCATGTGGCGCGTCGGCGGCATGTACTTCACCGGGCAGTCGGGGAACAGCTCGCGCGTGAGCTGCGCCTGCGCCCACTCCAGCAGCAGGCTGTTCGGTACCGGCGTGTCGATCTCATACGCGTCGCCGAGTGCGATCTGCGCGTCAGGGACGCCGGAGTCCAGCGCCAGCTGGCGGTTGATGAACTGCGAGGCCGTGACGGAGGGGGCGGCCTCGATCGCGTCGGCTGTGCGCAGGTAGTTGTCCTCGCCCGTGTTGATCGTCACGCCGAACTAGCCGTTGATCATCCGCGACACGCGCTGGTCGATCAGCCCGCGCACCGGGTTGATGTCGCGGTAGAGGATCCCGTACAGCGCGTCGTTGACCATGTTGTCGAAGCCCTCGATCGCGCCCATCGCCGCGATCTCCGGCATGCACAGCCCCGAGCAGAAGCTCGACAGGCGCACGTAGCGCCCGTGCTTTTCGGACCACTCGTCCAGCGCCTCGCGCATGATGCGGAAGTTCGCCTGCGTGGCGAACGTGCCGCCGTAGCCCTCCGTCGTCGGCCCGAACGGCACGTAGTCGAGCAGGCTCTGCGCCGTCGAGCGGATCACCGCGACGATGTCGCCGCCCGCCTGCGCCACCGCCAGGCCGTGCACCACGTCCTCGTACACGTTGCCCGTCGCCGTCAGCACGTAGCGCAGCGGCGGCTCTGACTCGCCCAGGCGCTCGCGCCGCTCGTGGCGCTCGGCCGTCTGCTCGCTCATCGCCACTATCCGCTGCTCGCACTCGCGCATCACGCGCATACCAACCGCGTCGTCGGTTGCGCGGGGCAGCTCCGTCAGCTCGAGCTCGCCGCGGTCCACCGCCTCGGCGATCGACTGCGGCGTGGCCTGCGGGTCGGCCAGCAGCGCGTTGCCCACCCAGTAGGCGATCCCGCGCGCCAGCTCGCCGCGGTCGCGCACGTGGTCGACCAGCACGTTCGGCAGCGGCGCGTCGACGTCGTTCGCGCCGTCGACCCCCAGCAGGCGCACGATCGTCCGCTCCACCGACACGGTCGTCTTACCCGCGATCTCCTCAGATACCTGGCCGGCTATCTGCGAAGCCGCCGTCCTGCACGACGCCACCAATCCAGGATCGAGATTAAGTTTGTTGTTCATTTCAGGTCCCGCACGATCGGGAAAGGAATCACCTCGCGCAACGTCTCGCGTTCGGTGAGGATCATGATCAGACGGTCGACGCCCATGCCGCCACCCGCCGTCGGCGAGTAGCCGTACTCGATCGCCCGCGCGTACTCCTCGTCGTTGGGGTGCGGCACGTCCTCGTCGTCGGCCATCCGCCGCTTGCGCTGGTCGACGAAGCGCTGCCACTGGTCCACCGGGTCGTTCAGCTCGGTGTCGCCTGAGACCATCTCGATACCGCCGATCACCGCGTCGAAATGCTCGGCCAGCTCCGGGTGCTCGGCGTGCGGCTTGGTGATCGGGAACGGCTCCAGCGGGAAATCGAACACGTGCGTTGGCTGCACGATCGTCGGCTCGATCAGCTTGCTGTAAACCGCCAGAACGAGCTCCGCCCACGTCGTCGCCGGGTGCACGCGTTCCTCCAGCGCCTCCATCATCTTCTTCGTCACGCCCTCGCGGTCGTCGTCCATGAAGTCGATGCCCACCTTCTCCAGCATCTCCTCGCGCATCGTCGTGCGCCGCCACGGCTTCGCCAGGTCGATCGTCTCGCCGCCGCGCTTGACCGTCGTGCGACCGAGCACGCGCTGGGCGACGTCGCGGAACATCTCTTCCGTCGCCGTCGCCACGTCGTAGTAGTCGGCGTACGCGAACATGAACTCGATGATCGTGAACTCCGGGCTGTGCTTCGGCGAGATGCCCTCGTTGCGGAACACCTTGCCCATGTCGTAGACGTTCTCCAGGCCGCCCACGATGCAGCGGTTGAGAAACAGCTCCACCGAGATGCGCAGATACAGGTCGCGGTCCAGCGCGTTGTGGTGCGTCGTGAACGGGCGCGAGCCCGCGCCGCCCGCCAGCGACTGCAGCGCCGGCGTTTCCACCTCCACGAAGTTGCGTTCGTCCAGCCAGTTGCGGATCGCCGCCACGATCCGCGCGCGCTCCACGAACAGCTCGCGCGTGTCCTCGTTGGCGATCAGGTCCAGCTCGCGGTAGCGGTAGCGCGTGCCCGTGTCGCCCAACCCGTGATGCTTGTCCGGCGGCGGGCGCAGCGTCTTCGTCAGCAGCGTGCACTCGTCCACCGCCAGCACCAGTTCGCCGCGCTTGGTCTTGTACATGTGTCCCTGCACGCCGACGATGTCGCCGATGTCCAGCCCCAGCACGCGGTCATACGTCTCCTGGCCGAGGTCTGCCAGGCGCACGACGAGCTGCAGCGTGCCCGACAGGTCGCGCAGGTCGATGAACGACGTCTTCGGGTGCTCGCGCCGCGAGATCACACGGCCGGTCACCAGATAGCTCAGCTCGGGATGCCCGCCCTCGCTGACCTCGTCCACGTCGTGCGCCGCCAGCACGTCGGAGATCAGCGTGCGCTCGCGCAGCAGGCTCACGTGCGGATACGGGTCGATCCCTTCCGCGCGCAGGCGCTCCAGCTTCTTTCGCCGCTCGTCGATTTCCACCACGCCGTTCGGCGTCGCGGAATCCCCCTCAAGCGCTGCTTCGCTCTCCTCCTGCTGTTGTCCTGATGCGGACATCGTCAGACGATCCTCCCAAAGTGGTTTCGCTTGTCAAGCGATCGCGCAGGATGTCTCTGCAGACCCTGGCGCCGCGGACTAAGCCATCGGCAGCGACATACCCGCCGGTTTTCGCTCGTCCGCGTTGGCGGGCACGGCGACCGGGGGAGGTGCTTCGGGGGTGCCGACCTGTACCAGCGGCAGCACTGGCAAGGACACAGGCGCCATCGGCGCCATCGCGATCAGGCCTCGCGCGACCTGGCGAATCGCCTGCGACGCGGGATCCTCGGGGTCCTCGACGACCAGCGGCACGCCGCTGTCGGCGTGTTCGCGCAGCGGCATCGTCAGCGGCACCTTGCCGAGCAGCGGCACGTCCAGCTCGTCGGCCAGCTCCTGGCCGCCGCCCTCGCCGAAGATCGTGAAGCGCTCGCCCGAGGGCGTCGTGAACGAGGACATGTTCTCGACGATCCCGCCGATCTCCAGCGACACCTTGTCGGCCATCTGCGCGGCGCGGCGCGCGACTTTCTGCGCCGTCGCCTGCGGCGTCGTGACGATCAAGAACTGCGCTTGCGGCAGCAGCTGCGCGAGCGTCATCGAGACGTCGCCCGTGCCCGGCGGCAGGTCGATCAGCAGGTAGTCCAGCGCGTTCCATTCCACGTCCTGCAGGAACTGCGTCAAAGCCTTGTGCAGCATCGGCCCGCGCCACACGACCGCCGCGTCCTCCTCCACGAAGAAGCCGATCGACATCACCTTCACGCCGTGCGCCTCCAGTGGCACGATCTTTTTCTGCGCCGACACCGGCGGGCGCGTCGAGCCCAGGCCGTACATGCGCGGGATCGAGTAGCCCCACACGTCCGCGTCGAGCACGCCCACGCGCTTGCCTTCGCCCGCCAGCGCCGCCGCCAGGTTCGCCGTCAGGGTCGACTTGCCCACGCCGCCCTTGCCCGAGCCGATGCAGATCACGTTCGACACCTGCGCAAGCGCGCCCTGCGGCAGCGCGCCGCGGCCGAGCTTCTGCTGCAGTGCCTGCTTCTGCTCGTCCGACAGCACGTCGAAGTACACGTTGCAGTGCTCGATGCCGTCCACGCCCACAGCAGCCTCCGCCACGGCCGTCTGGAAGTGGCCCTTGATCGGGCAGCCCGGCGTCGTCAGCGAGACCGTGATGTCCGCCACGCCGTTGGAGCTCACGTCGATCGAGCGCACCATGTCCAGCTCCACGATCGAGCGGTGCAGCTCCGGGTCGATCACGACCTCCAAGGCCTTCATGATTTCGTCTCTGGTTGCCACGGCAGACGCATTGTGACAAACGCCGGGGGTTCCCCCGTGGGCGAAGCCTACGCGGGGGTCAAGAACGACCTACGGAAGGTCAGGACGAGGGCGCTCGGTGTCTCGAGTGCGTTTATCTCGCAATCTCGGCCACTCGGGGTCGATCCCCTCACTGCGTAGCAAGTCATCAGCGACAGCCAGCACGTCCTCGGGAGTTCGGTTAGGGCCGAGGATGTAGCCATCCGGACTCTCTACTTGGTCCATGCGGCCACTCTCTTGAGCAGGTCGTATATCTCGTCGTCTAGCCATGGCGGTTGCCCTGATTCCCCTCGAACCCGTCGTTCCATCAAGAGCGCATATATCTCAGCTATGACCTCGTGGGTGTAGCTCTGAGGACCGTAGCCAGCCAATCGGATGTCCTCGCGGACGCCTGGTGGACACCTGGCCAGAAGTCTACGACCCGCAAATACATCGTCTCTAGAGCACCGCGTCACGCTCAGGGCGTGTCCCCACTCGTGCCACGCGAGTCGCGCAACGAAGCGCTCCGTTGCGACATCGGAAAGCCCAACGAGCGCCGGATGCGCAGCGTTGATCAGCACGATCCCGAGATCCTGAACCCAAACGCCGAAAGCCGGTACGAGCCTTAGCTTCGCTGAACGAGGCAGGCCGAGCAGGCCCGCCGAGAGCCGGAATGCATCGACTGCTGTGCCGAGCCTCTTCGACCACGCATCGTTGAGACGCTCCAATGGACTCGAGCAACTTACGGTGAGACAGCGGCAGGCTCTCCCAAGCCAAATCGACGATGCGCTCAACCTCCAACGAGCGTGCGTTTTGGTCCTCGCGCGGCGGCACGGGCGCGACACTATCTGGGCTTCCCGCTCGTTAAATGACTCGCGGGGCGATGGGGACCGCCCCGCGAGTCGAGGGAGGAGAGGGTGCTACTACTGCCGGCGGGATATGAGGCCGACAGACTTTCCCGCTGGCGGCCTCTCCGTGCCGGGCGGGGGAAGGGGTTGTCCTAGACGAGGCTGAGCACGCGCTCCTGCACGCGGCTGGCGATCTCCGAGCCGTTGTCTTCGAGCTCTGAGACCGTCTTCTCGATCTCACGACGACGCTGGCGCAGTTCGCGCTCGACGCGCACGCGAGCTTTTTTGACCTCGCGCTCGAGGCGGTTGCGGGCCGTGGCGCCGCGGCGCTCGAAGCGGCGCAGCTGAGCCTGGGCCTTTGTCTGCGTCGAGTACGTGGAGATCGTGTCGCTGACGCCGTTGACCACTTTGTCGCGCGCCGTGAGGGCCACGCCGACGGGGATCAGCAGTGCGCGCTCGGCGTAGTTGCCGACGACCGCGGCCGTCTCGCGCGTGGCCGTTTCGGCCTGGCTGAGAGCGGATTCGGTCTGGTGGATCGCACGCGTGCGCGCGCCCTTGGCTGCGCGGGCTTTGGCCTGCGTCGCGGTCGGTTTGGCGGCGGCGCGGCGCGGAGCGGTTTTGCGAGCAGCTTTTTTGGCTTTGGCCGGTTTCGCGGCTTTGGCTTTGGTGGTCGTTGCAGTTGCCATGTGGAGGTGGTCTCCTCTTCTTCCTCGTCTTTACGAGGAGGTGCGGGTTTGCTCTGTCGGACCTCGATACCCGTTATTCAGGATCGAACACCTGTTTGTAACCCGTCCCTGGAAGTTTGTTACAAGCGCAGACTACCACGCGCGAAACCCGCCGTGTCGCCGGGGTGTTACCGCGATCAGCTTGTGACAGGTGGAACATGGGTTCGGCCCGGAACGCCGGGACGAACGTCTGTTCGTGCGAGCCACAGGGACGGCTGTGCCAGCTCCTGCGTGGTGGGCAGTTGCTCCGGCCCCGTCCACACACGCGCGAGCGCTTGGGGGCCGCCCTCGGCGACCACCGCATCGCAGAAGCGCCGCCCGACCTCGTACTGGCGCATCTTCATCTCCAGGCCGAGCAGCTTCTCCAGCACGCGCCACGGAAGCCCGCGCGACTCGCGCCGCCGGGTCATCGCCCGCCGCAGCGCCGGCAGCGACGGCAGCACCTCCGCGCCGATCGCGTCCATCGTGTGCTCGGCGTGCCCCTCGATCAGCGACATCACCGCCTGCATGCGCTCCACGAGCTCCCAGCGGTCCTCGCCGAGCGTCAGGCGCAGCACCTCGCCGCGGCGCGCCCGCTCGGCCATCTCGCGCAGCTCGCCCGCGTCCGGCAGCTTCGGCATGCGCCGCCACGCGGGCATGTCGTCGTTGCGCTTGCCGCCGGCGTCGTCGTCCTTGGAGCCTGTGAGCGACACCTGCAGCCCCTCGATCAGCTCTTTGAGCATTCCGCCGAGGTGCGCGCGCAGCCACGGCGCGCCCGTGAACTGGACCGCGTGCGTGATCTCGTGGATCGTCACCCACAGCACCAGCTCGTCGCGGTCCACCGACAGGTTGCGCGCCGCGATCGCCAGGTTCGGCGCGAGCAGCAGCAGGCGCGGCTTCACCGACTCCGCGTCGCCCAGCAGCGCCAGGTCGTATTGGCCGAGCACGCGCTGTGAGAGCACTCCCGTCAGCCCGCCCAGCTGCGCGCCGAGCAGAAAGCCTGACGCCATGCGCAGCGGCGCCGCCAGCGGGCCCGTGCCCTCGCCGATGCGCTCCGACAGGCCGCCCAGCAGCGGTCGCATCGTCAGCAGGTTCGCCGCGATCCACTCGGCGCGGTCGACAGCCTCCAGCGGCGGCAGCGCGCTCGGCTCGCCCAGCCCGCTGTACTCGCTCACGCGCCGCGCGAACTCATATGCGCGAGGCTCGACCGTCGCCGCGCGCACTCCTCCTGCCGGCGGCGATCCGGCCACCCGCTCGCCGATGCGCTGTGCTGCGCGCCAATCGATCGTGTCCACTTCACAGAGCGTAGCCCGGTCGGCTCAGCCGTCCATAAGGATCTGCCGCGTCTCGCCGCGCGCTCGTATCCTTGGATGGTGCCCGCCGTCTCCCGCACCGCGCCCGAGCGCGTCGCCGATCGCGACGTTGCCGCCGCGCCGCCGCGCGACGTCTCCTTCCTGCGCCGTGCGGAGGTGCGCGACGTGCTCGCGTGGGTGCGCCTGCTCGTCGACCCGCAGGACGCTGCGGCGGTCGTGCGCGCGCTCGCGCGCCCGCCGATCGAGTTGCGCCAGGCGCACCTCGCGCGCGTGATCCAGGTGGCCCGCCGGCGCAAGCTCGATCTCGTCGCGGGCCTGACGGCCGCCAGCGAGTCGCCGCAGGTCCCGCCGGAGGCACGCGAACGGATCGCCCGCTTCGCGGCGCTTCATCGCAGCGCCGCGCAGGCGCTCGAGGCGGGCGCGCCGGATGCGTTCGTCGTCGAGCTGATCGAGCTGCTCGGCACGCCGGGCCGCGCGCTGCTGGCGCCCGAGGACGCGGCCGAGCAGCGCGCAAGCCTGCAGGGCCTGCGCGAGCTCGCCGCGGAGTTCGTGCGCGCCGAGCCCGGCGCGACGCCGCGCGAGCTCGCGCGCCACCTCGCGAGCGCCGCGCCGACCGCGCTCGGCGCCGCGGGCGTCGCGGGTGCCGCAGCCGGCACGATCGCGCCGGCGGAGACGAGGGCGAACGCGGCGGCGACCGCGTCCGATGAGGCCGCGGCGCCCGGCGAGCTTGCCCACGAGCGCCCGTCGCCGGACGACCGCCTGGAGGCGACCTATCAGCTGATGCGCGAAGAGGTGCTGGAGAGCGTGGCGCGCATCGGCGGGCATCTGTCGGAGCTGCGCCTGGACACGGAACTGGACATCTCACACGGCGTCGTGCGCTACCTGGAGCTGCTGAAGCTGGCGGCACTGCTGCAGCGACCGGCCGGCCAGGACATCGGCGAGGCGCTGGCGGACATCAACGCGCGCCTGCTGGCGGCGACGACGCCGACGCAGCGCGAGATCCTGCAGACATCGTCGCTTGACGAGCGCCTGGCGGGGGAGGGCGAGGAGGCGTTGATCGGCAAGCGCGAGGAGCACTCGCTGAGTCCGTTCCTGCCACGCAAGGGCGTCGGCCTGGCGCTGTCGGCATCGGACATCGAGACCTACCGCAGCTGCCCGCTGCGCTACAAGTTCGCGCGCGTCCTGCGCATCCCGACCGAGCAGACGCTGCACCAGCGCTTCGGCATCGCCGTTCACACGGTGCTCGAGCGCTTCCACTGCGATGGCGGCGAGACGCTGACGCAGCTGCTCGACCTGCTCGACACGGGCTGGCGCAAAGCGGGCTTTGGCGATTCTCAGCGCGAGAACGAGCTGCGCGAGCTGGCGACGACGGCGCTGACGCGCTACCACGCGCGCCTGCACGACCAGACGTCCGAGCCGGTGTGGTTCGAGCGCTCGTTCTCCTTTCGCCTGGGGCCGCACCACCTGCGCGGGCGCGTCGATCGCGTCGATCGCATAGTCGGCGAGGACGGCCGCGAGGAGTACGAGCTGATCGACTACAAGACGTCGCGTGCGAAGACGGCCGAGCAGCTGTCCGACGACGTGCAGCTCTCGCTGTATGCGCTGGCGGCGCGCGAGGATTGGGGTCTTGAGTCCTCCTCGCAGGCCTACTACTACGTGCTGGACGACGCGAAGGTGCCGGTGCCGCGCTCAGAGCGCGACGCGGCGTCGGTGACGGACATCGTGATGGGCGTCGGCGAGGGGATCCTCGCGCAGGAGTTCGAGCCGACGCCGTCACACGCGGCGTGCTCGATCTGCGACTACCGGATCGTCTGCCCGGCGGCGGAGATCTGAGCGACGCGCGGCGGCGGCTCGCGCTCGCAGCTAGCTGCTCTCGCGCCCGCGCTGGCGCAAGAAGCGCTGAAATTCGCGGGCGATGGCATCGCCGGAGGGGACGTCCTCGGGCGCGACCTCCTCGTCGTTCTCGGCGGCCTGCTCGAGGCGTTCGACGAAGGCCTGGATGTCGGGGTCGCTCTGCACGGCGAGGCCGACCTGGCGCTCGTAGTCGGCGGCGGCGGACTCCAGCTCGGAGACGTCGACGGACACGCCGATCAGCCCTTCGACGCGGCGCACGAGCGCGAGCGCGGCCTTGGGGTTGGCGGCGGCGGCGACGTAGTGGGGAACGCCGGCCCACAGGCTGGCCGCCGGCAGCCCGGCCTGGGCGCAGGCGTTGTGCAGCACGCCGACGATGCCGGTCGGCCCCTCATACGTCGAGGCGGAGGCCTGCATGCCGGCTCGCTCGAGCAGCGCGGGGTCGGTGGCGTGCCCGGAGATCGCGACGGGGCGCGTGTGCGGGACGTCGCCGAGCAGCGCGCCGAGCGAGACGACGACCTGCACGCCGAGCGCCTCGGCGAGGTCGACGATGTGCGAGCAGAAGGCGCGCCAGCGCAGCGACGGCTCGATGCCCTGCACGAGCACGAGGTCGCGCGGCGCGCGCGGCGCGCGCGCTTCGAAGACCTCGACGGTCGGCCAGACGATCTCGCGCTCGTTGTCGTCGTTGAACTGGACGCTCGGGCGGTTGGCCTGGAAGTCGAAGAACTCCTCGGAGTCGATGCGCGCGAAGCGGCGCGCGTCGAGCGATGTGGAGAGGAAGGAGGCGGCGCTGGAGGCGGCGTCGCCGGCATCGTTCCACCCCTGAAAAGCGCAGACCATCGCCGGGGCTCTCAGGCCGTCCGGACGGCGGTCCCATATGAGTGGCTGCATCCGAACCACCGTACATCATGGGCCGATGGCCCCCGCCACGACATCGGCGCCGCACGGCGCGCAGACGATCGCCACGCTGCGCGACCAGGAAGAGGTCGATGGCGTGTTCGCGTGCACGCGCAAGGAGCGCCAGATCTCGCGCACGGGCACGCCGTACCTGACGGTCGAGCTGTCCGACAGCACGGGGTCGATCATCGGGCGCAGCTTCCGCGAAGCCGACGTGCTGGCGGGGCGCTTCGAGCGCGGCGAGCTGGTGCGCGTGACCGGGCGCGCCGAGCGCTTCCGCGACGCGCTGCAGATCGCCGTTGAGACGATCGCCACGGCGCAGGGCGAGCAGGCCGACCCGGCGAACTTCCTGCCGACGGCCTACCGCGACATCGACGAGCTGGACGGCTTTCGTCGAGCACCTCGCGCGCGAGGTCTATGACCCGCCGCTGAAGCTGCTGCTCGCCGACCTGCTGGGCGACGGCGAGCTGCGCGCGCAGCTGCGCCGCGCGCCGTGCTCGATCCCCGCTCCGCGTCCCGGGTCCGCGCACGGGCGCGCACCACGCATACCTGGGCGGCCTGCTCGAGCACACGGTCGCCGTGGCGACGATGGCGCTGGAGTTGTGCACACTGCACATGCGCCTGGATCGCGACATGCTGCTGACGGCGGCGATCGTGCACGACATCGGCAAGACGCGCGAGTTCTCCTACGGCGCGGAGATCGCGCGCAGCCCAGAGGGACGCATGCTGGGGCACATCGAGCTGGGACTGCGCGTGCTCGCGCCGCACATTCCGCCCTCTTTGCAGGACGAGCGCCGCTTGGCGCTCGAGCACTGCGTGCTGCTGCACCACGGCCCGGAGGGCGCCTCGGGGCAGCGCTTCGCTTCCAACGAGGCGCTCGCGCTGCACCGCCTGAACGCGCTCGACGCGCAGGTCAAGGGCGCGTTCGAGGGCGGGCTGTAGAGCTCAGCCGAGGCCGGTCAAGCGCGGCTGCCCTTTTGCCGATGTAAAAGGCATGAGCGATATCGGCGCGCCGACGGCCGAGTCGGCAACTGCCGACTCGGTTGAGGTCGAGGAGAGCAGCAGCGAGCAGCCGCAGCCGGGCGCAGGCACGGGCCTGTACCCGCCGCGCCGCACCGGGCGCTCGACGCGGATGATCGGCGAAGTGGTCGTCGACCTCGGCTTCGCCGGGCGCGAGGAGGTCGACAACGCGGTCGAACAGGCGCGCGCGCAGGGCCGCCCGACGGGCCTCGTGCTGGTCGAGCAGGGCGTGCTGCGACACGACCAGCTGGCGCGCGTGGTGGCCGAGCGCTTCGGCCTGGACTACGTCGATCTGGCCGTCTACGACCTCGACATGGGCGCTGTGGCGCTGCTGAACCCGGACGCCGCCAAGCGCTACCAGGCTGTGCCGATCGGCTTCACCGACGACGCGACGCTGCTGCTGGCGATGGCCGACCCGACGAACGTGCTGACGATCGACGACGTGGCGATGATGACCGGCCGGCGCGTGCGCCCGGTGGCGGCGTCGGTCGAGGACCTCAACCTGCTGCTCTCGCGTTTGGCGCGGATGGACGACTCGATCGAAGACATCATCGACGACAACGCCGAAGCCGACGAGGAGGAGGACCGGCTCGTCGACGAGGCCGACAGCGACGCGCCGGTGATCAAGCTCGTGCACTCGATCGTCGCGCAGGCAGTGCAGCAGGGTGCGTCGGACATCCACGTCAACCCGGAAGAGGGCGACACGCGCGTCCTGTTCCGCGTCGACGGCGTGCTCTCGCCGGCGGCGACGGTCAAGCGCAGGATGGCGATGGGCGTGGTCTCGCGCATCAAGATCATGGGCGACCTGGACATCTCCGAGAAGCGCGTGCCGCAGGACGGGCGCTTCGCGCTGACGGTGGACGGCCGGCGTGTGGATATCCGCGTGGTGACGCTGCCGCTGGTGTACGGCGAGGGCGTGGTGATGCGCATCCTCGACAAGGGCACGGTGATCGCCGGCCTGGACTCGCTGGGCATGCCGCAGCACACGATCGAGCCGTTCAGCGCGGCGATCAAAAAGCCCAACGGCGCGGTGCTGGTGACGGGCCCGACGGGCTCGGGCAAGTCGACGACGCTGTACGCGGCGCTGAACGACCTCAACGACGGCGAACGCAGCATCCTGACGATCGAGGACCCGGTCGAGCAGCGCATCGCGGGGATCAAGCAGATGCAGATCGCGCCGAAGGCGGGCGTGACGTTCGACGTGGGGCTGCGCTCGATGCTGCGCGCCGACCCCGACGTGATCATGGTCGGCGAGATCCGCGACGCCGAGACGGCGCACATCGCGATCGAGGCCGCGCTGACCGGCCACCTCGTGCTGACGACGCTGCACACGCGCGACGCGCCGAGCGCGCTGGGCCGGCTGATCGACATGGGCATCGAGCCGTTCCTGGTGTCCTCGGCGGTCGACTGCATCGTCGCGCAGCGCCTCGTGCGCCTGCTGTGCAAGCACTGCAAGAAGCCGCTGAAGGTCTCCGAGGAGGTGCTCGCCGAGCACGGGCTGTCGGGCGCGGAACCGTTCGAAGCGGTCGGCTGCTCGCGCTGCGGCGGCAGCGGCTATCGCGGACGCGTGGGCGTGTACGAGGTGATGTCGGTGAGCGAGCGCATCCGCGCGCTGATCCTCGAGCGCGCGTCGGTCGACGCGATGGTCACGATGGCGGTCAGCGAAGGCATGCGCCGCCTGCGCGACGACGGCCTGGACAAGGTGCGCGAGGGGCTCACTTCGATCGCCGAGGTCGAACGCATGACCAACAGCCTGCTGTAGCGCAGGCTCGTCGCGAACGGCCGGGCTCAGCTGCCGGCGGGCGCGCCGACGAGCAGTGAGATGCGCAGCGGACCGGAGGGGAAGGCCTCGCCGGTGAAGGAGTAGGCCTGATAGTCGTGCCCGCGGTAACTCACAGGGCCGCGGCCGGGCACGCTCGCCGGGCCGGGTGAGAGCGTGCCCTGCACCTGCTTGCCACCGGTTCGCATCAGCACCTCGGCGCCGGTGAAGCGGCTGGCGAGCTTCATGTAGCCGGCGTCGTCCTGGATGGCGAAGGAGAAGCGCCCGACGACGCGCCCGCCGCTGCGCAGCGTGCCGTGCACGGGCGCGAGCACGTAGGGGCCGCCGAGGTCATAGAAGAAGCGCTGGGCGCCGCTCGGCTCGGAGACGTTCACGCGCACGCGCACGACGTGGATGTGCGCGGCGAAGAAGCCGACGATCGCCGCGCGCGTGGCGGCGAGGTTGCGCGTGGCGACGGCCCGCCGAAAGCCCGGATCGGCTTCGATGTGGCGCAGCGTGGCCCGCACGTACGGGCTGCCGGCCTCCTCTTGGTAGATCAGTTCGCCGACATGACCGAGCGTGGCGACGTGCGACTGCGAGTCCGAGCCGGCGCAGCGGATCGCGCTGTGCGGGACGAGCAGGACGATGCGCAGCGATCCCGCGGGATAGACCGTGCCGGCGAGCGAGAAGATCGCGTAGGAGCGATTTTGATTAACGAGCGTTCCGCTCGCGGGTATGTTCGCGGGGAGCGGGCCGGGCAGCGTGGCGGCAAGCCGGCGAGGGCTCGTCGCGCCGGATGTGTGACCGCCGAGCAGCACGATCTCCGCGCCGGTCACCTGCTTGGCCACGTTCAGGTAGCTGTCCTCGGCCTGCACGCTGAGCACGAAGCGCGCGTCGCTGTTGGGGATCGTGCCGTGCACGGGGGCGATCGCCGGGCCGCTGCCCGCGCCGGCGAAGACGTGCCCGGCTTTGACGATCTGGATGCGCGCGATCTGGTTGGCGAGCAGACCGTCCAGCGCCGAGCGCGCCGCCGCTGCATCGCCGGAGGAGATCGCCGCCGACAGAGCCGGCGAGCGGGTTACGCGCGCGACGGCCTCGGCGACGCCGCGCCCGGCGGCGGCCTGGCGGTAGATGCGCTTGGCGACTTCGCCGAGCGTGGCCGCCGAGACGGCCGTGCAGCCGTGGGCGCGCAGGCTCGCGTCGGTGCCGGCTCCGTTTGCGGCCGAGCCTTCGCCGGTCGTGCCGGAGCCGTGGCTGGAGGACCCGCAAGCGCCGAACGCGAGTGCGGCGAGCATCGTCAGGGCGCAGGCGGGGCGTCGCACGCTGCAAGCGTAGAGGCGGCGCCACGCGTCATGCGCGGCGCCGCCTCGAACTGCCGATGCGCCCGGCGGGCGCTACTTCTTCTTCGTCGCGGCTGCTTTCTTCTTGCCGGCGGACTTCTTCTTGGACTTCTTGACGGGCTTCTTGGTGACCAGCGGTTTGGGGTTGAAGCGGCTGAAGCCGGAGTAGGCGTCGGTCTTGCAGCCTTTCGGGCGGCCGAGGTCGAACGGGCCGGAGATCGCCTGCGTGATGACACCTTTTTCCAGGTACGCGTAGGTGACGGTCAGCAGCGGGTCGACGCGTGGCTCGGCGCACAGCTTCGTGCCGATCGCGAACTGGCCGGTGATGTTCTCGTAGCCACCTTTCGTGGAACCGACGCAGTTGGCCGCCCAGCCGGGCACTTCGCCCGAGCAGGAGAACGTGTCGCGCAGGACCGTTTTGGTCAGGTCGGTCACTTCGGGCGGGCTGGAGACCCCGGTGACGGGAATCTGCGATTGCACCTGGTAACCGGTGATCGGGCCGTTGCAGTAGAAGGTGTATTGCACCTGCTGTTCTTCACTCCCCGCTTCCGGCTGCCCGGCGGCGGCGCTGCCGAGGCAGTTGTAGTTGTTGGGGTTGGATTCTTCGGCCTGACTCAGTGCGGGACTCGCGAGCGACAGGGCAACCACGCCCACGATCGCGGCCAGCCAGAGCGTGGCCTTTGTGTGGGCGAGATGTGATGCGTGCAACGGTGTCTCCGTTCGTGTTGAGGGGATGGATCTGTGCATCAGCGCAGGAGCTTTTCGAGGCTCTGCTTTGGTGAAGTCGGGTCGAACACGGCGCTCGATTTGACGCCCGCCTTGGCGAACGGCGACAGCAGCACCGCCCCGGCGGGAGGCTGGGAGGCGAGCGTGGCGCTGGACGTGCCGGCGGCCAGTTCGGAGGCGGTCGGGTCGGAGACCGTCGCGAAGGTGACGACGACGAGCCCGTGTTCTGAGTACGTAGTCGTCGCGGCGATCGTCGCGACGGTCGCCTTGAGGAAGGCGTCGGCGCTGCTGACGCCGGCGGGCGTGCCGGGGGCGCAGGCGGCGCCGGCGGCGCCTTCCGGACACGGCGGCTGGACGATCGAGTGCAGCAGCGGCGGCGTCGTGCCGAGCGCCGCGCGGTGTTCGACGAGCGCGGCGTCGCTGGCGAAGCCGCCGGCGCTGAGCGCCGACCAGGCCGGCAGGTAGGTGCCCTTGGGCAGCAGTTCGCCGGTGATGTACGGGGCCGCGGTGGGGCTGGCGAGCGCTTCGGCGAACGACGTCCCGTTGAGCTGGATCAGCCACACGCTGGTAATCGGCGGGACGTTGGAGGCGCTCGTGGTTTTGGTCGTTTTCGTAGCCGGGGCCGACGTTTCGGTGGGTGCGGCGGCCGCGGGCGTGGTCGTCGCGGGGGTTGTTTCGGCTGCGGTCGCGGCGGGCGTGGGAGTGGCCGTCGCTTCGACGGCCGGAGGCGCGGTGGTCGTGGTCGCCGCGGGGGCGGGAGCCTGCGCGCGGTTGTGCGCGGCCACGCCGGCGAGCAGCGCCGGCAGCTTCTGTGCGATGTCGACGCCGCCCGCGAGCGAGGCTTCGGGCCCCGGGCCTACGGCCGCGCCGACGGCGATGCCGATGCCGAGCATGACCGTCGCGAGCAAGGCGCTGGCGCGCGTCGAGGGCAGGCGCGTACGCCGCAGCGAGCGCGGCTCGAGCCGCCCGCTGAAGTCGGGGCGCTCGCCGGGTGGCGGTGTGGCTTTGGAGGTGTTGTCCATTTGGTGTTTGAGGTCGGGCGCGTTGGGTATCGATGCGAGAGCATCTACATAAAGCAGGTTATCTGGATCGAATCTATCGGGATTATGGTATGTTCGCCGCTGAGCGCTGTCAAGTTGCGGCGCCGCGATGTGACAAACCAGACCCTTCAGACCAGAACGGAGTCCCTGCTAAATGAATCGAATTCGCCGTCTCTCCCTCGCCTTCGCGGTGGCTGGCGTACTCGGAGTCGCGGTGCCAGCGGCCGCCTCCGCCATCACGACGATCACGATCAGCGGCGCCACCGCGTCCTACCCGCTCGTGTCGCTGCTCGCGCAGAAGTACGTCAAGACGTTTCCGAAAAAAGTGAAGTTCAAAATCACGCAGGGCGGTGCGCAGATCGGCGTCAACGACGTCGCCGCGGGGCGCGTCTCGATCGGCGACGTGTCGCGCGACCCGCTCGCCGCGGACCCCGCCGGGCTGGTCTTCTACCCGATCGCCCAGTACGGCATCTGCGTCATCACGGCCAAGTCGAATCCGGTGCCGAACCTCACGCAGGCGCAGGTGATCTCGATCTTCACGGGCAAAACGCGTGCGTGGTCGGGGATCCCGGGCGCGACGGCGAGCGGCACGATCGACCTGATCAGCCGTACCTCGGTGGCCGGCGTGCTGACGAACTTCCAGACGCTGCTGCTGGAAGGCAAAAAAGTCTCCACGATCGCCGCCGAAGAACCGTCTGAGGGTCTGATGCGCCAGAAGGTCGAAAGCGACCCGAACTCGATCGGCTTCGTGTCCAACTACCAGTCGGACAAAGGCACCGTCAACGCGGTCGGGCTGAACGGCATCGCCTGCAACAAGGCGACCGTGCAGGGCGGCTCCTACTCCGGTACGGCGCGCTTCTACGAGGTCACCAAAGGCAAGGCGACCGGTGCTTCCTCGGCGTTCATCGGCTGGATCGAGAAATCGAAGGCGGCGCAGAAAATCATCTCCACGCAGTGGCTGCCGATCTAACGAGCAGCTAGTTGCTGGAACGCCTCAGGCACCCGTGGCCCGACCACCGCGCCGAGCGAACGCTCGGCGCGGTGTCGTGTCTGGTGTGCGCGCTCGTCGTCGCGATGGTCGTGTTCGTGGGCATCCACGCGTGGCCGATCTTCGAGCACAACGGGCTGAGCTGGCTGGGGTCGGGCGGCGACCTCGGCCGCCAGCTGGCGGACATGCAGAACACCACGCAGCACCCGCCGCCGTCGGCCTATCACCTGCGCGCGTGGCCGCTGGTCTATGGCACGTTGCTGACGACTGGCGCGGCGGTCGTGCTGGCGCTGGCGATCGCGATCTTCTCCTCGATCTTCATCGTCGAGCTCGCGCCGGCGCGGTTGCGGCGCATCGTGATCCCCGTGATCCGCCTGCTCGCGTCGGTGCCGTCGGTGATCTACGGGCTGATCGGCATCCTCGTGCTCGTGCCGTTCGTCGGCAACCACGTGATCTCCGGCGCGCAGAAGGAGTCGGTGCAGAACGTGATCCTGCTGACCGGCGCGGGGCTGGGCGTGACGGTGGTGATCCTCACGGTGATGATCACGCCGATCATGGTGGCGCTGATCTGCGAGGCGCTCGTGTCGGTGCCCAACTCGTGGCGTGAGGGAGCGGTGGCGCTCGGCGTGAACCCGTTGCGGGCGATGCTCGCGGTGACGCTGCGGGCGGCGCGCCCGGCGATCGTCGCGGCGGTCGTGCTCGCGACCGCGCGAGCGCTCGGCGAGGCGATCATGATCTCGATGGTCTCGGGCTCGCATTCGTTCTCGCCCAAGCCCGTCGACGGCCTGGTGTTCTTCTTCGAGCCGCTGCGCACGCTCGCGTCGGGCATCGTCGACTACCGCGAAGGGATCGCCGCTCCGGCGCTCGGCTCGGCTCTGTACGCGTGGGCGCTGCTGCTGCTGTTCAGCGCGTTCGTGCTGTCGATCGCGGGCTACCTGATCAAGCTGCCGTTGCGCAAGTTCCAGGTGCGCGGATGAACGCGACGATGCAGCAGTGGGCGCCCGCGCCGCCGCCCGGCGGCCCGCCGATGAAGATGGGCCGGGGCAAGCGCTCCTCGCCGCTGACGTGGCGCTGGCGCGACCGCCTGGCGCTCGTGTTCGCGTGGACGGCGGGGCTCGGACTGTGTCTGATCGCCGGCGCGATCGTGATCTACATGGGCTACCGCGGGATCCAGTACCTGCGCCCGAGCCTGCTCGTGCAGCGCCCGGCGCTGGGCACCACGCAGAACTCCACGGGCGGCTTCTTGGACCCGCTGATCGGCACGGCGCTGCTGACGGTGATCGGAGTTCTGCTGGCCGTCCCGCTGGCCGTCGGCGGCGCGATCTGGATCGCCGAGTACGGGCGCCCGACGTGGCTTGCACGGACGGTCGAGTCGAGCATCGAGATGGTCGCGGGGACGCCTGACATCGTGATCGCGCTGTTCGGGCTGTCGATCTTCCAGCTGGGCATCTTCGCGCCCTTCTCCTTCAAGGCGTCCGGCGGCGGAGTGTTCGGCAAATCGTTCATCGCCGCCGGCGCGATGATGTCGCTGATCGCGCTGCCGCCGATGTTCACGGCTACGCGCGACGGCCTGCAGGCGGTGCCGGCACACATGCGCGAGGCGGCGTTCGCGCTGGGCAAGACGCGCATCGCGACGATCCGCCGCGTGCTGCTGCCGAGCGTGCGCTCGAACATCGCCACGGGCGTCACGCTCGGCGTCAGCCGGATCATCGGCGACACGGCGATCATCGTGCTGCTGCTCGGCGAAACGCTGCGCCTGGACCCGCAGGGCTCTGTCCCCGGCGTGAACCTCCTGCGCGGCACCGGCTCGACGCTGACCAGCTATGTGTACGGCAACTCGCCGGCCGGCGAAGGCGCGGCGCCGCAGAAGGCCTACGCGGCGGCGTTCGTGCTGCTGGTGTTCGTGCTCGTGCTCAACCTGATCGTCGACCGCATCGGGCGCTCGACGGCCGACGCGACCGGCATGACGGTCGCCGGGGCGGTCGTATGAGCGCTCCGCGCGCCTCGCGCAATCGCCGTTCGGCCGGGGCGAACGCGTCGTCGCAGACCCGGTCGCCGACCCCGCCTTGCGCCTTTACAACCGCGGATAACACCGCTAACCTGATCGATTCTATGCATAAGGTGTTGGACAACTTCGGTGGAGAAGGTGCTCGATGAGTCCGGACGAGATGCTGCTTGACCCGCTGCAGAGGACGATGAGCGACAGCGACGATCTACGACCGGGCAAGCCGCGCATCGCGCCTGCGCCCGCTCGCGCCGCGGGCGAGCCCGCCGAGTCGCGCGAGCCGGCCGGTCCCAAGCCGTCGGACGCCTACGGCACGTGTCGGCCGTACCGCCGGTGCGCACGATCGTCGTCGACCGCGCGCCCGAGCCGGTGCTGCCGCCGCAACAACGCGAGGCTCTGCGCGCAGCCTCGGGAACGGGCCCGGAGCGCCTGCGCCTGGAGAACGTGAGCATCGACTACGGCGCCAAAAAAGCGGTCAAGTCGGTTTCGCTGTCGATCCACCAGGGCGAGGTGCTCGCGCTGATCGGGCCGTCGGGTTGTGGCAAGACGACGCTTTGCGCACGCTCAACCGCCTCACCGAGCTGACGCCGAGCGCGTCGCGCGCGGGGAACGTGCTGCTCGACGGCGAGGACATCCACGAGATGGCCGACACGACGCTGCGCGCGCGCGTGGCGATGGTCTTCCAGCAGCCGAACCCGTTTCCGATGTCGATCTTCGACAACGTCGCCTTCGCGCTGCGTGAACAGTCGCGCAAGCGCCCGCGCCGGCGCGAGCTCGAACCGCAGGTGATCGAAGCGCTCAAGCGCGCCGGGCTCTACGAGGAGGTCGGCGACGACCTCGACCGGCCGGCGCTGCGACTGTCCGGCGGCCAGCAGCAGCGGCTGTGCATCGCGCGTGCGATCGCACCGCGCCCGGAGGTGCTGCTGATGGACGAGCCGTGCAGCGCGCTGGACCCGATCTCCACGGCGACGATCGAGAAGCTGATCGGCGAGCTGCGCCGCGACCTGGCGGTCGTCGTCGTCACGCACAACCTCGCGCAGGCGCACCGCGTGGCCGACAAGGTCGCGTTCATGTACCTCGGCGATCTCGTCGAGTACGGCAGCACCTCAGACGTGTTCGACCAGCCGCGCGCGACGCGCACACGCGACTATGTGCGCGGGGCATTCGGATGACCCCTCGCGACCTGCCGGTGCCGTCATGCGGCCCGGTGTCCTGAAGCGGGCGCTCGTCGTGGTCGGCTGTGGAGCCCTGGCCGTGACGGCGTCGGCGTGCGAGAGCACCGAGTCCGAAAGCGCGAAGATCGGGCGCCAGGCGGGTGCGGCGGAAGTCGCCAGCTCGCTGAAGCTCGGCAAGATCGACCGTGGCGTGCGCGTCTCGGATGTGACGCCGCTGAGCGGCGGCGGGCGCAAGGCGATCGCCGTGAAGCTGACGCAGAGCTCGTCGCGCACGCAACGCGAAGTGCCGCTGCTCGTGCGTGAGCTGGACGCCGGCGGCAAGGTCGTCTACAGCAACGCGACGGGCGCGGAAACGCTGTTGCAGCGCGTCACGCTGCTGCCCGGGCCGAAAGAGCATCTGGTGGGTCGACGACGAGGTGCTGACCAGTCAGTCCGCGTCGTCGGCGAGGTGACGGTGGGCACCGGACAGCGCGTCGCTTCGAACACGCGCGCGGGAGCGCTCTCGGCCACGCCGACGGGCATCACCGGGCAGGCCGGATCGAACTCGGTTGGCGCCGAACTGACCAACGACACGGGCAAGGCGCAGAGCAACGCACCGGTGTTCGCGGTGGCGCTGCGCGGCTCGAAGATCGTCGCGGCCGGCCGCGCGGTCGTCGCGACGCTGCCCGCGCACGGCGCTCCGGCGACGCTGAACATCCCGCTCGTCGGCAACGCGACCGGAGCGAAGATCGAGCTGACGGCGCTGCCCGGCCCTTCCGCGAGCACTGGCGGAGGCCTGAAATGAGCCTCGTGCCGGTCCCCTCCGAGCAGGGCGGCGCGACGTGCGCCAACTGCGGTGCGGCGCTCGTCGCCGACCAGCGCTACTGCCTGTCGTGCGGGCAGCCCGCCTCGCCGGTGCGCCTGGCGTTCCTCGATGTGCTGCAGGGCGACGGCCCGGCGGCCGGCGTGGCGCCGACGATCGAGCTGGGCCCCGCCGGGTACGTGCCGGTCGACTCGCGCGGCGCCAACGGATGGCTGCGTCGCAACTCGGGCCTTCTGGGCCTGCTGGCGGTGCTCGTGCTGTGCCTGATCGCGGGGCTGCTCGTGGGGCATTGGGCGAGCCAGGGCGGGACGAAGGTGCCGGCCAAGCAGGTCGTCGAAGTCAAGGGCCTGTCGGGGCTGGCGGCCGCGCCGGCCGCCGCGGCGACGAGCACGACGACGGCGGCAGCACCCGCGGAACAGAAAGAAAGCGCGGCGGCCAAGGCGGCGGCGGCGAAGGCCGAAGCGAAACTGACGAAAGCGGAAAAGGCGCCTCCGGCCAAGCCCAAAAAAGTCGCGCCGACACAGATCAAAAAACTGACGAACTCCAGCGGCAAGCAGCATCAGGAAGAAATCAACGCGCTCGGCAACGGGCCGATCGAAACGGGCTGACGGCGCGATGGCCTCCAGCAACGGAGCCCCGCCGCCGGTCGAGCCGCCCGCGAGCGCCGACGAGCAGCCGACGGCCACGATCGTCCCGGTCGGCGGCCTGGCCAGGGCCCAGTCGGCGCTGAACGGCTCGATGGCCGAGCTGCGCCGCCGCCGCTACGAGCTGGCCGAGCGCGTGGCCGAGCTGACATGGGACCTCGGCGGGCTGACGTACGAGATGGCGATTCGCGACCACTACCGCCTGGACGTGCTCGCGCGACGCGCCTCCGAGCTGCAGCAGGCAGACGCACAGCTCGGCGAGGTCCAGCGCCTGCTCGCGACGGCCGAGACCGGCGTGCACGGCCAGTGCCGCTCGTGCGGCGCGGTGCACAGCCGCGGCGCGTCGTTCTGCTGGCACTGCGGCGCCGGCCTGCTCGAGGAGTCGCGCCCGAGCGTGCTCGAGCCGTCGCGCGCCGAGCAGGCCTGAGCCGGGCGAGCGTTCGCTTCACCGCGGGCGCCGGCAAGCCCAAGAGCACGCGCTTCGCGCTCGGGCGCTGCGGCGCCGGCGGCTCGTCAGGTCGTCCACGCGGGCGCCGAGCGTCCCGGCGAGCGCCTACTGTTGGCGCGATGACCGGGCGCCCCGCCAGTTGGCCGCGCCGCCGCGCTGCGCTCGCGCTCGCGGCTGCGCTCGCGGCACTCGCGCCGGCGCTGACGATGCCCTCGGGTGCGGGCGCAGCGAAGCCCGTGCATCGCCCGGCGACCGGCTCACGGGAGTACGGCTGCCCGATTCTCCCGGCGAACAACTCGCTGAACCGCGACATCTCGCGCGCGCCGGTGAGCCCGCTGTCGGACCGCTACATCGCGTCGATCGGTTCGGGCCTGCACCTGCACGCCGACTTCGGCACGAACCCTGCATACGGCATCCCTTACGTGGTGGTCGGCCCGCACCAGCCGCGCGTGCCGATCGATTTCAGCGAATACGGGGCGGAATCCGAGCCGGGGCCATACCCGGTGCCGCTCAACGCGCCGGTCGAGGGCGCCGGCGAAGAAGGCGATCGCCACGTGCTCGTGCTGCAGACGCACGCGTGCAAGCTGTATGAGCTCTACTCGGCGCGTCGCAAGGGCGCGGGCTGGGAAGCCGGCTCGGGTGCCGTCTTCGACCTGCGCTCCAATGCGCTTCGCCCGGAAGGCTGGACCTCGGCGGACGCCGCTGGGCTGCCGATCTTCCCGCTGCTCGCGCGCTACCCGCAGGTGCGCGAAGGACGCATCGACCATGCGCTGCGCGTGACCGTCTCGCGCACGCAGGCGGGCTACATCCACCCGGCGACGCACCTTGCGTCGAGCAGCACGGACCCCGCCCTGCCGCCGATGGGCCTGCGCCTGCGGTTGAAGGCGAGCTTCGACCTGCGGCCTTATCGCGGCCAGGCGCTCGTCATCCTGCGCGCGCTCAAGCGCTACGGCCTGATCGTCGCCGACAACGGGTCGTCGTGGTACATCGGCGGCGCGTCGGACCCGCGCTGGTCCGATGTTGACCTCGACCAACTGAAGACCGTTCCCGGATCGGCCTTCGAGGCCGTTGGCACCGGGCCGATCCTGCACAAGCGCTGAGCGGCGGCCGGGAGTGCCGGTGCCGCGCGCTCGTGGCTAGGAGGGCTGCTGCTGGTGCTCGGCCGGCTGCGCGGGGGCAGGCGGCGGCGGTGCGGCTGGAGGCGGGGCCGGCTGCGACCGGCTTGCGACGGGCGCGGCCGGCTGTGCGACGGGAGCTTGCGCCTGCGGCGGCTGGGCCGCGGGGAGCGTCGTCTGCTGCGAGTTGTGCTCGCCGGTCACCGACTGCTTGAACTCGCGCATGCCGCTACCCAGCGAACGGCCGATCTCGGGCAGGCGCTTGGCGCCGAAGATCAACAGCAGGATCACTACGAGGAATGCGATGTGCAGGGGATTGTCGAGTCCCATGTGCTCGTCTGAGTCTAGACGATCCGCTAGGCGGGGCGGGCGAGCGCCCGCCGCACGAACTGCGCGGCGACGATCAGGATCAGGCCGGCGAAGGCGTCGCGCAGCACGCGCCCGGACAGCGCGTTGGCCAGCGCGACCCCGCCGGCGGCCCCGGCGAGCGACAGCAGGCCGAGCAGCAGCGCGTCGCTGCGCTGGACGTTGCCGTAGCGATCCTGCCTGTACGTGCCGACGATCGCCACGGGGATGATCGCCAGCAGCGACGTCGCCTCGGCCTGATGCTGGCCGAGGTTGAGGAAGATCACCAGGCCGGGCACGAACAGCACGCCGCCGCCGACGCCGAGCATCCCGGCGACGATGCCGCCGGCCACGCCGATCGCGATCGCGCCGATCACCGCAGCACCAGCTCGACGGCGCTGGCGACGAGCACGGCGGCGAACAGCAGCGAGAGCGAGCGGTTGTCCACGCGCTGCTGCAGCCACGTGCCGAACAGCACGCCGGCGACCGCCGGCAGGCCGACGAGCAACGCGTCGAGCACGTGCACGTTGCCGTAGAGCCCCTGCGTCGCCGCCGCGAACGCGGCGATGAAGACGATCGCCGCCAGCGACGTGGCGGTCGCCGAGCGCTCCTGGTAGCCCAGCCACAGGACGAGCAGCGGCACGATCACGCTGCCGCCGCCGACGCCGAACAGGCCGCTGAACAGACCGGCCGCCGTGCCGATCGCCATGAGCTTCGCGGTGCGGCTGGGAGACCTCTCGCCGGGCGCGTCAGCAAGCACGCTTGCGAGCCAACTGATCGGCCACCATGCGCGGCATACTAGAGATCGTGTCCCCCGCCGCAACGCTCGTGGAGGCGCTCGAGCCGATCCGCTCCGACCCCGATCGCGGCGCCGTCCTGCTCGACATCGACGGCACTCTGGCGCCGATCGTCCGCCACGCCGCGGACGCGCACGTGCCCGAGGCGACGCGCACGCTGCTGATCGAGATCGCCAAGCGCTACGGCGTCGTCGGCTGCATCAGCGGGCGCCGCGCCGCGACCGCGCGCCAGATCGTCGCGATCGGCACGCTCGCGTATGTCGGCAACCACGGCGGCGAGCTGCTGCGCCCACGCTCGACGCGGCCGGAGGTCGATCCCGAGCTGGAGCAGTGGTCGGCGCGCGTGCGCGCCTTCGCGTCGCGCGCGCTCACCCCCGACTACCAGCGCCTGCGCGTGCGCGGCGAGGACAAGGACGCGATCGCCGCCTTTCACTGGCGCGGAGCGCCCGACGAGGAGCGCCGCCGAGGTCGCCGTGCGGGAAATCGCCACGCTCGCACAGGAGGAAGGGCTGGTCGTTCACTGGGGGCGCAAGGTGCTGGAGGTGCGCCCGCCGGTGACGCTCGACAAGGGCCTGGGCGTAGCGATGCTGCTGCGCGGCACGCCGGTCGCCGCGGCGCTTTACGTCGGCGACGACACGACCGACCTCGACGCCTTCCGCGGCCTGCGCGAGCTGGCGCAGTCCGGGCAGCTGGAGTCGGCGCTGTGCGTGGCGGTGGACTCCGACGAAGCGCCGCCGGAGCTGGCGCGCGACGCGGACCTGACGCTCGACGGCACGCAGGGCGTGCGCGAACTGCTCGAGGCGCTGCTGTAGTACGCGTGTGCGGTTCGTCGACTTCCTCAGATCCACGGTCATGCTCAGCGCCGGCGCAGCTACGGCGCTCGCGCTCGTAACCGTTCTGGCGGCCAGCGCGGGCTCTGAAGAAAAGCTCTTGCCGATCGCCGTCGGCTGGTGGGTGCTCGCGGCGCTGCTCGGCCTGCGCCTCGGCCGCCGCGCGGAGACCAACCCGCCGATCGCGCGCCTGCTCGCCGATGCCAAGTCGAGCAACGCGCTGCCCGAGAACCACCCGAGCGCGATCCTCATCAACCGCCTCTGGCCGCTGCTGCTGTTCACGCTGATCGCTGGCGGCCTGGCCTTCCTCGCGCCGCAGGTTCCCGGCATCGCGGCCGGCTTCGCGATCATCTGGGCGCTCGCGTGGCGGCGCCAGGACGCGGCTGTCGCGGCGATCGAGGAGCGCGACGGCGCTTTCTTCTACGTACAGCGCACCTCGCCCGTGCGCCCGATGGCGCTCGAGCGCACGCCCGGCTTCAAGGCGCTGCGCCCCGAACGCGCCAACGGCGCCGTCACCTGAGATGCCCCCCGGCGACCGCGCCGACGTGCTGCTCGTCTCGCTCGGCTCGACCGGCGGCCTGCGCCGCGCCGACGACGAGCTGGCCGGCTCGCTGCGCCGCGCCGGCGCGCGCGTGGAGATCGCGCGTCCGGGCGCGCCCCGGCCGCTGCCGACGCTGATGCTCACCGACCTGCAGTGGGCGCGCGCCGCGCGCGCCGCGGCCGCGCGCGCCGAGCGCGGCGCGCCCGCGCGTGCAATCGTCTACTCGACGACCACCGCCGCGCTGCTGTGGAAGCGCCCGGGCGCGATCCGCTTCGACGCCACCGCCGCAGGCAACCGTCCCGGCCACCACGGCCTGTGGCAGCGCCCGCTCGAGCATCGCCGCCTGCGCGAGGCGCCGCTGCTGCTGCCGTGGAGCGACGGCGGCCTGCGCGAGGCGCCCGCAGAGGCCGGCGAAGGCGATCGCGCGCTTGTCGTGCCCGTTCCCGTCGAGAGCTCCGGTCCGGCGGCGCGGCGAGCGCGACATCGCTGCGATCACCTATGCGGCCAACCCGCACAAGAAGGGCTTCGATCGCGTGCTTGCCGCGTGGCGGCGCCTGCGCGCGGCCGACCCGGACGCAGAGCATGAGCTCGTCGTCGCCGGTGCACCGGTCGCGCATCTTCGCCGCGCCGGGCTGGCCGCGGGTGGCGAGCCGGGCGTGCGCGTGGCCGGCGAGCTCGCACTCGACGACTTCCGCTCGCTGCTGCGCCGCGCGCGCGTGTTCGTGTGCGCGCCGCGCCGCGAGGACTACGGCCTCGTGCAGCTGGAGGCGCTCGCCGACGGATGTCAACTCGTGACGACCGTCGCGCCCGGGCCGTACGCGGCGCTGCCGATCGCGCGCGAGCTGGACGCGCGACTCGTCGGCGACGACCTCACGGCCGCGCTGACGGCCGCGCTCGGCGAACCGCGCGGCGACTACGCCGAGCGCGCGCGGGCGGCGCTCGTGCCGTTCACGCACGAGGCCGTCGACCGGCTCGTCGCCGAGCGGCTACTGCCGCGACTGCTTGCGTAGGCGCTGAAGCTCCGACCAGCTGCGTGTGTTGGCGATGTGCTCGCGCGTCAGCCAGGCACGCCGTGCCGTGGCGACGCCCCAGCGCATGTTCGCCAGCGTGCGCGTGCGGTGCGCGTCGGAGTCGATCAGCAGCGTCACGCCCGCGCGCGCGGCGGCGCGCGCGTTGACGTCCGACAGGTCGCGCCGGTCGGGGTTGGCGTTGATCTCCAGCATCGTGTGCGTGCGCGCCGCCGCCGCGAACACCGCGTCGAGGTCGATCGCGTAGGGCGCGCGGCGCTCGATCAGGCGGCCGGTCGGGTGGCCGATCGCGTCGACCAGCGGGTGCTCCATCGCCGCGATCATCCGCTTGGTCATCTCCTGCTCGGCCATGCCGAAGGAGGTGTGCGCGCTGGCGATCACCCAGTCGAGCTGCTCCAGCAGCGCGTCCTCGTAGTCCAGCGCGCCGTCGGGCAGGATGTTCACCTCGCTGCCCGCCAGCAGCTCGATGCCCTCGACGCGCTCGTTGGCCTCGTGCACGAGCTCGATCTGGCGGCGCAGCTGTTCGGGCGACACGTCGTTGCCGAAGCCATGCGTCGCCGAGTGGTCGGTGATCGCGAGGTACTCATAGCCGCGCTCGCGCGCCGCTTCGCCCATCTCCTCGATCGTGTTGCGCCCGTCGGAGGCGACCGTGTGGCTGTGCAGGTCGCCGCGCATGTCCGCCAGCTCCACCAGCGCCGGCAGCCCCGCGCCGCCGTCCAGCCGCGCGGCATCGAGCTCGCCGCGGTTCTCGCGCAGCTCCGGCTCGATGTAGGAAAGGCCCAGAAGCTGGTACAGCTCGGCCTCGCTCGTGCACGTGCGAGTGCGCCCGATCGCGTCGTCGAGCAGGCCGTACTCCGACACGTGCAGCCCACGCCTGACCGACGGCTTCGCGCAGCGCCGCGTTGTGTCGCCCGGAGCCGGTGAAGTGCTGCAGCAGGTTGCCAAGCTGCGAGGGCTTGGCGATGCGCAGGTCGACGCTCACGCCCGAGTGCGTGCGCGCCCAGGCGCCCGCCTTGCCCGCAGAGCCGACGCTCTCGATCTCCTCCAGCTTGACGAGGCTCTTGGCCAGCGTCGTCGGGCGTGTCGTCACCGCCACCAGGTCGACGTCCTTGACGCTATCGGCCCAGCGCCGTGCCGAGCCCGCCACCAGCACCTGCGTTTCCGAGCCGCCGAGCTCGCTCAGTCCGGCGGCTAGCGCCTCGCCGAGCTCCAGCGCCTTTGGCAGCAGCAGCCGCGGCTGCGTGCGCTCGCCGGCGCCTTCGGCGAGCGCCGCCAGCACGCGTTCCTCGAGCTTCGGGCCGAGCCCGCGCACCGTGCGGATGCGCTGAGCGATGGCCGCCTCGCGCAGCTTCTCCAGCGAGTCCACACCGAGCTCGGAGTGCAGCAGGCGCGCGCGCTTGGCGCCCAGGCCCGGCAGGCGCGTGACCGCGACCAGACCCGCCGGGAACTGCGCGCGCAGCCGCTCGGCCGCCGGGATCGCGCCCGTCTGCACGAGCGCGAGGATCTTCTCCTGCAGCGTCGCGCCGATCCCCGGCAGCTCGCTCGCGCGCCCCTCGCGCGCCAGCGCCGCGACCGACACCGAGGCGTCGCGCACGCTGCGCGCCGCCGTGCGGTAGGCAAGCACGCGATGCACGATCGCACCGTCGAGCTCGTACAGGTCGCCGAGCTCTTCGGCTCGGCAGCGGCAGCTCGCGGCGCAGCGGCGTCCGCGCGCCGGGGCGACGAGGCAACGGGAACGCGCCAAAGGGCGGCGGTCGGCGGGGGCTCGGCGCGGACCGGCCGCCAGCTCAGGCTACGCCGCCTCATGTCCGGCGAGCCGTGGCTGATACTGCCGACGTACAACGAGGCCGAGAACGTGGAGGCGATCGTCGCCGCCGCGAGCGAGGTGCTCGCGCGTGCGGTCGCGCCTGTCGCCGAGGGCGACGGCTTCAACGTGCTCGTCGTCGACGATGGCTCGCCCGACGGCACCGGCGAGATCGCCGATCGCCTCGCCGCCGAGCATGCCTGGATGCACGTGCTGCACCGCGCCGAGAAGAACGGCATCGGCCCCGCCTACCTCGCCGGCTTCCGCCACGCTCTCGACCGCGGCGCCGGCTACGTGATGGAGATGGACTCCGACTTCTCCCACGATCCCGCCGACCTCGCGCGCCTGCTCGCCGCCGTCGACCGCGACGTGCCCGGCAGCGCAGACCTGGCGCTCGGCTCGCGCTACGTGCCCGGCGGCGGCGTCAGCGACTGGGGCTGGCTGCGGCGCTTCGTCAGCGAGGGCGGCTCGACGTACTCGCGCTGGGTGCTCGGGCTGAAGGTGCGCGACCTCACCGGCGGCTTCAAGTGCTTTCGCCGCGAGGTGCTCGAGGCGATCGAATTCGACGGCGTGCGCTCGCAGGGCTATGCCTTCCAGGTCGAGCTCACCTACCGCGCCGTGCGCGCCGGCTTCGCCGTAGTCGAGGTGCCGATCGTCTTCCGCGATCGCCAGGCCGGGCAGAGCAAGATGTCCTGGCGGATCGCCGCCGAGGCGATGTGGCTCGTGCCGGGCCTGCGTTTCAGATAGCCGACTTCAGTTCGCCCCGGTACCGGCCGATGCAGGACACGATGGATGCCTCGGCATACGCGTTCACGCACGGCGTGCGCCACGCGCGTGAGACGCTGCGCACGTGGCAGGCCGCGCCCGCGCGCGTGCTCGCCGGCTGGACTGCCGGCTCGGCGCTCGCCGCCGTCGCCCTGCTGGCGGCGGTGTGGGTCATCGCCCTGCTCGACAACGGCTTTCAGCAGGTCATCGCGCTGCGACCGCCGTTCGCCGTGGGCGACCTCGGCGACGTCGCGCACGTGCTCGTACGCAATGGCCTCGTGCTCGCACTGCACGCGATGGCCTGCGTGGCGGGCTTCATCGCCGGCAGCTCGCTGCCCATGCAGGTCGAGGGGCGCTCGGGCGTCTCGCGCTGGGTGCACGAACACGGCGGCCGCTTCGCGATCGCCTTCGTCGCTGCTGCGACGGCCTTCTCGCTCAGCGCCCAGGCCTATCTGATCGGGCATTCGCTCGGCGGCCTGGCGGCCTTCCTGCGTGTCTCGCCCGGCGTGCTCCTGCTCGGCCTGCTGCCGCATGCGATTCCCGAGCTGATCGCCCTGTTCCTGCCGCTCGCGGCGTGGATCATCGCCAGCCGCCGCGGCCAGTGGGACCAGCTGCTGGCGGCCACCGTCGTCACCGTCGCCGTCGCCGTGCCGGTGCTCGTCGCCGCCGCCTTCGTCGAGGTCTACGTCTCGCCGCACCTGTTCACCGCGCTCACGCACATCCATCCGCCGATCGTGCGCCATTCGGGCGGCTGGACCGTCATCGTGCAATAGGCGCGATCCGGCGCGACCCCCCTTCCTTTACTTTGTATAGTGGTTACAAAGCGATAAGCGACCCGACCCAAAGGGAGTCCCAATGGCAGGCAGTTTGAGCGAAGTCACCGACAGCAACTTCCAGGCTGAGGTCATCGAGTCCGACAAGCCCGTGCTCGTCGACTTCTGGGCTCCGTGGTGCGGTCCGTGCCGCGTCGTCGCACCCGTGCTGGAGGAGATCGCCGCCGAGCGCCCCGACGACCTGCGCATCGTCAAGCTCAACACCGACGAGAACCAGCAGACCGCCGCGCAGTTCCAGGTGCTCTCGATCCCCACGATGATCCTCTTCAAGGGCGGCCAGCCGGTCAAGACAGTGATCGGCGCCTACCCCAAGCAGAAGCTCGAGAAGGAGCTGGAGCCCGCCCTCAGCGCCGCCTAGCCCGCGCGGCGCAGCGAGATCGTCAGGCCCAGCCCGTCGATCTGCAGCTGTTGTGAATAGCCGTTCTCGGAGACGGCGCCGGCGGCGTCGTCTCCGACTTCGAGCGTCGGCGCGAGCGTCTCGCCGGCCACGTAGTCGCGATGGGCCGACGCGGCGCGCAGCAGCGCCGGGTCGCCGTCCAGCGCCAGCTCGATGCGGTCCTCCACCTCCAGGCCCGCCGCCTTGCGCGCGGCCTGCACCGCGTGCACGATCTCGCGCGCGCGGCCCTCGTCGCGCAGCGCCTCGTCGATCGTCAGGTCCAGCGCCACCGCGTGTGCGCCCTCGCGCTCGACGCTGTAGCCCTCCGGCGCGCGCATCGTCAGGATCACGTCGTCGGCGCGCAGCACGTGTTCGCGCCCGTCGACCGCGACGCCGATGCCCGTGTCGCCGCCCTCGCCGGCGTCGCGCACCGCGGCAGCCACGCGCGCCGGGTCGAGCGCCGCGATCGCGTCCGCAGCCAGCGGCATCGCTTTGCCGAACGCCGGGCCGAGCGTGCGGTAGTTGGCCTTCACCTCGTAGCTGCCCAGCTCGTCCGCCGCCGCCACGAAGCGCACGCGCTTGACGTTCAGCTCGTCGCGCACCACGTCGGACAGGCGTTCGATCGCCTCGCGCTCGCGGCCGGCCGCCACCACGACCGCCTCGCCCAGCGGCTGGCGCACCTTGATCTTCGACTTGCCGCGCGCGCCGAGTCCCAGCCGGACGGTTTCGCGCGCCAGCGCCATCGCCCGCTCCAGCTCCTCGTCGCGCAGCGGGCCGTCCGTCTCGCGCTCCAGCGACGCGCCCGTCGGGAAGTCGCACAGGTGCACGCTCGCCAGCGTCCCGTCCAGGTTGTCGTAGATCTCATCGGCGATGAACGGGCAGAACGGCGCCAGCAGCTTGCTCGTCGTCAGCAGGCAGGTGCGCAGTGTCGCGAACGCCGTCGCGTCGCCGTCCCAGAAGCGCCGCCGCGAGCGGCGCACGTACCAGTTGGACAGGTCCTCCACCAGCTCGGTGATCGCCCGCCCGGCGGTCGTCGCGTCGTACGCGTCCAGGCGCTCGGCCACCAGCTCCGCGGTGCCCGCCGTGCGCGACAGCGCCCAGCGGTCGAGGTCGTCGCGCGGCGCGCTCGCCGTGGAGCCGGCCGCGGTCAGCTCGTCTGCGCTCACGCGCGCGTACAGCGTGTAGAAGAAGTACGTGCTCCACAGCTGCTTGAGGAACAGCCGCACGCCCTCGCCGATCGTCTCCGCCGAGAAGCGATAGCCGTCCCACGGCTGCTTGGACGTGAAGAAGTACCAGCGAAAGGCGTCCGCGCCGTATGTGTCGAGCACCGCCCACGGCTCGACCGTGTTGCCTTTCGACTTCGACATCTTCTGACCGTCCTCGTCGAGGATCAGTCCCAGGCACACCACGTTCCGGTAAGGCGGCGGCTCGCCGAGCAGGGTGGCGACCGCCAGCAGCGAGTAGAACCAGCCGCGCGTCTGGTCCTGCGCCTCGCAGATGAAGTCCGCCGGGTAGCCCTGCTCGAAGCCCTCGGCGTGCTCGAACGGGAAGTGGTGCTGCGCGAACGGCATCGCGCCCGAGTCGAACCACACGTCGATCACCTCCGGCACGCGGCGCATCGGCTTGCCGCAGTCCGACTCGCCTTCGCCATCCTCGTGCGGGCACGCGAACTCGATCTCGTCGACGAACGGGCGGTGGTGGTCGGGCAGCTCCGAGCCCGAGCGCTCGGCCAGCTCCTCGAAGGAGCCGATCGTGTGCACGTGGCCCTGCTCGCAGCGCCACACCGGCAGCGGCGTGCCCCAGTAGCGCTCGCGCGACAGCGCCCAGTCGACGTTGTTTCCCAGCCAGTCGCCGAAGCGCCCGTGCTTGACGTGCGGCGGGTGCCAGTCGACCGTCTCGTTGGCGTCCAGCAGCTCCTCGCGCAGCTTCGTCGTCGCGATGTACCACGACGGTTTGGCGTAGTACAGCAGCGGCGTGCCGCAGCGCCAGCAGTGCGGGTAGGAGTGCTCGTAGTCCTGCGCGCGCAGCAGCAGGCCGCGCGCGTCGAGGTCCTCGATCAGCTCTTTCGTCAGCTGCGCGTCCTTGACGAAGCGCCCCGCGTAAGACCCCCCGTCGCGGCTGCGCGCGCGCTCGTCGTACGTCCCATCCGGCTTGACCGGGTTGTACAGCGTGCGCGGTTCGTCGCCGCGGAAGATGCCCGCCGCCGCCGCCACGCGGTAGTCGTCCTCGCCGAACGCCGCCGCCAGGTGCACGATCCCCGTGCCTTCCTCCGTCGTCACGAACGCGTCGGCGAGGATCGGCAGCACGCCCGGCTCGCGGTCGCTCGCCGCGAAGATCGGTCCTTCGTAACCGCCGTAGCGCGCCACCAGCTCCTCGCCACTGAAGCGCTCGACGATCTGCGCCCCCTCGCCCAGCACCGCCGGCACACGATCTGAAACCAACACGAAGTAATCATCATCGACAGACGCCCTCGCATATTCGGCGCTCGGCGACACCGCCACGGCCACGTTGCCCGGCAGCGTCCACGGTGTCGTCGTCCACACCAGCAGCCGGTCTTCGCTGCCCTGCGTCTTCAGCTGCAGGTACAGGCTCTTATCGACCACGTCGCGGTAGCCCTGCGCGACCTCGTGCGAGGACAGCGTCGTCTCACAGCGCGGGCAGTACGGGCTGACCTTGTGCCCCTCGTACAGCAGCTCGCGCCGGTCGATCTGCGACAGCGCCCACCACACCGACTCGATGTAGGGCTCGTCCAGCGTGCGGTACGCGTCGTCGAGGTCCAGCCAGAAGCCGATCCGCTCGGTCAGCCGGTTCCACTCCTCCAGGTAGGCGAACACCGACGCGCGGCAGCGCTCGTTGAACGCGCCGATGCCGAACTCCTCCACTTCCGCCTTCGATTTGATCCCGAGTTCCTGTTCGACGGCGATCTCCACCGGCAGGCCGTGGCAGTCCCAGCCGCCCTTGCGCTCCACGCGGTAGCCGCGCATCGTCTGAAAGCGCGGGTAGATGTCCTTGAACACGCGCGACAGCACGTGATGCGAGCCCGGCGGCCCGTTGGCCGTTGGCGGACCCTCGTAGAAGTTCCAGCGCTGCGCGCCCGCGCGCATGCGCAGCGACTCCGCGAACACGTCGCGCTCGCGCCAGCGGCCGAGCACCTGCGCCTCCAGCGCCGGCAGCTCCTGTCGCGGGTCCACCTCGCGGGCGGGAACCAGCGAGCTGTGCGGGTCTTCGGGCGGTGGCGTCATGCGGCGGCCCATTCTAGGTGCGCGCACGCGCCCGCAAATTGCGCGCGCCGCGTGCGCTCGCGCCTGGCTGTCGCTCCACGCCGCTCAGCGCACGTGCGGCGCCCGCGCGAACAGCGGCGTCAGCCGGCCGCTGCGTGCGTCTGCCGCACCGCCCAGCGGCGGTAGCCCCAGCGCCTGCTCGATGCTCCCGAGCACGCCGTACTGGTCGATCGGCATCGCCGAGCGAGCGCCGCGGTGCACCTGCGGCCCGGCCACGATCGTCGCGATGTGCCCGCCCTTCGCCACGCCACAGCAGCCGTCGTCGCTCGTGCCCTCGTCCCACTGCAGCACCAGGAAGCCGTCCGGCCCCAGCGCGTGCAGCAATGCCGGGACCGTCCGTGCGAGAAAGCCGTCGGCCACCGCGACGCCGCAATCGTGCCCGTCGTCGCACAGGTTCGGCGAGATCCACGCGAACGTCGGCAGCCGTCCCGCGCGCACGTCGTCGGCCAGTGCGCCGAAGCCCTGCATCAGCCGGCAGCGCGACGGCGAGCCGGCGATGTCCGAGTAGTAGGCGAACGGGTTGTGCTTCTTCGCGTACCCGCCCGACTGCGCCCCCTCGAAGCAGCGGGAGGGGAAGTCCTCCAGGTACGCGCCCCACGTCACCCCCGCGCCCTGCAGCTCATCGACGATGTTCCTCGCCGACACCGCGCAGTCCGAGCAGTCGGAGCTCACGCCCTGCGTCGAGCCGCTCGTCAGCGCCAGGTAGTTCGGCAGCGACGGGTGCGCGATCGCGTAGCTCTGCGTCATCAGCCCGTAGCGGCGCGCCAGCGAGTTGACGTACGGCGCCGACGCGTTGCCGATCACTTCGCCGTACTCCGCGTTCTCCATCATCACCACGAGCACGTGCGAGCGCTGCGGCTGCGCGGTCGCCTGCGGACTCGTCAGCGAGACCGTGCCCGGACTCGCCTGCCCGCAGCCGGCAGCCATCGCGCCACCGCCAGCACCGCCGCGCTCGCGAGCAGCGCCACAGCCAGGCGGGCCGGCGAGCGGCGGGCGAGTGCGGTCATCGTGCGGATCGCTCCGATCCTACGATGAGGCAGATGCGCCTGCGCCTCTACCACCACCCCGACGGCACGCGCGTCGCCTATCGCGAGACCGGCACCGGCCCGCCGCTCGCGCTGCTGCACTCCGGGCTGCTCTCGCACAAGGAGTGGGAACCCGCCGTCGACTCGCTCGCCGACCGCTTCCGCGTCGTGCTGCCCGACCTGCCGCTGCACGGCGATTCCGAGAACCACCCCCGCCACCCGTACACACTCGACTGGTTCGCCGAGGTGCTCGGCGGCTTCTCGCGCGAGGTGCTCGGGCCGCGCCCGCTCATCGCCGGCCACGACGCCGGCGCCGAGGTGCTGCTGCACGCCGTGCGCACCGGCAGCGTGCGCCCCGCGCGGCTCGTGCTCATGAGCAACCGCATGCACGCCCGTCCCGAGCGCGCCGGCATGCGCGCCGCCTGGCGCGCCGCCGCGCGCGCTGCCGCAGTGCCCGGGCTCGATCGCCTGCTCTCCCACGGCGCGCGCATGGTCTTCACGCCCGCCAGCGGGCTGCGCATGTCCGCGCGCGCCAACCCCGCCGCCGCCGACCTGCTGCGCCACGCCTTCGCCGACGTCCCCGGCAACTCCAATCTCGCGCGCTCCTGGGCGCGCTGCGCGCGCTCCTGGCCGCGCGGCGCGCAGACCCACCTGCTCGACCTCTACCCGCGCCTGGACATGCCCGTCCTGCTGCTTTGGGCCGATCGCGACCCCATGTACCCGCTCGCCATCGCCGAAGAGGCGCTCGCGCTGCTGCCCAACGGCCAGCTGCGCGTGCTCGAGAGCGCCGGCTTCCTGCTCGCTTACGATGACCCCGTCGGCCTCGCGCGCGAGCTGTCGGCGTTCTGCGGGTAAGCGCGTTGGTGCCGCGCGTGGATGGCGCGCGTGGATGGCGCGCGTGGATGGCGCGCGTGGATGGCGCGCGTGGTGCCGGGCGCGGGTGCCCGGGTCCGGCGTGCGCGCGGGGGATAGGGTCTAGATCCGCAAAAAAGAGTGCGTATAGCAATGGTTGCTACGCGCCGCGCAGGGACGAACCGCCGCTCCGCGCCACAGTCGACCTCAAAAGGAGAACCGATGCCGGACAAGCAGTTGTGGGGCGCAGAGACCTCCAAGGCCGTCGAGAACTTCCCCATCTCCGGGGAGACCGTGCCCCTGCCCGTCGTTCACTGGCTGGCCCGCCTGAAGGGCGCCGCCGCCGCCGTCAACGGCGAGCTCGGCCTGCTCTCCAAACGCAGCGCCTCGCGTATCGAGAAAGCCGCCAACGAGATCGCCGCCGGCAAGCACGACTCGCAGTTCCCCATCGACGTCTTCCAGACCGGCTCGGGCACATCGACGAACACCAATGCCAACGAGGTCATCGCCAAGCTGGCCGGCGAGGGCACGCACGCCAACGACCACGTCAACATGGGTCAGTCCTCCAACGACGTGTTCCCCTCGGCCGTGCATCTCGCCGCGCTCGACGTCGCCCAGAACGAACTTCTGCCTGCGCTCAAGCAGCTCGAGCGCAGCTTCGCGCGCAAGGCGAGAAGCTTTCAGAACGTCGTCAAGTCGGGGCGCACCCACCTGATGGACGCCGTGCCCGTGACGCTCGGACAGGAGTTCGCCGGTTACGCAGCGCAGATCGCGCTCGGCCAAGAGCGCGTGCAGGCCGCGCTCGTGCACGTCGGCCAGATCCCGCTCGGCGGCACCGCCACCGGCACCGGCCTGAACACGCACGCCAAATTCGCCGAGAAGGTGCGCGCGCGGCTGAAGAAGCAGTCCGGCCTGAAGCAGATCGCACCGCCGCTCGATCCGTTCGAGGCGCAGGCCAACCGCGACGCGCTCGTCGAGCTGTCCGGCGCGCTGAAGGTCGTCGCCGTGTCGCTCACCAAGATCGCCGGCGATCTCGCGCTGATGGGCTCCGGCCCGCGCGCCGGCATCGGCGAGCTGCTGCTGCCCGAGCTGCAGAAGGGCTCCTCGATCATGCCCGGCAAGGTCAACCCGGTGATCCCCGAGGTCGTCCTGCAGGTCTCCGCGCAGGTCATCGGCAACGACACCGCCATCACCATCGGCGGACTGCAGGGCCAGTTCGAGCTCAACGTGCGCATCCCGCTGATCGCGCGCAACCTGCTCGAATCGCTCACGCTGCTCAGCTCGACCTCGCGCGTGTTCGCCGAGAAGTGCATCGACGGCATTCAGGCCAACAAGGCCGGCGCCGCCGCGTCCGCCGGTGCCACGCTCGCCGTCGCCACCGCGCTCAACGGCGCCATCGGCTACGACAAGGGCACCGAGATCGTCAAAGCGGCGACCGCCTCCGGCCGCCCGCTGCGCGAGGTCGCGCTCGAGCTCGGCGTCGACGCCAAGCTCTACGACAAGACCATCGACCTGCGCAAGATCGCTCGCGGGAATCGGTAGCAAGGACGGGCTGGGAGAAGGACGGCGTCCGTCGAAGCCGCCGTGGGCTAGCGGTAGCTCCATTCGTTGCCACTCAGCAGTTTCAGCGTCATCGTTCCTTTGACGGCAGTCAGCGTGCCGGCGCCTCCGGCCGCTTTGAACTTGAGCCCGTGCGAGACGGATTCGGTGCCGCCCGTTTCCAGTTCGGCGATGATCGTGCCCGTCGCCTTCGTCGTGGCCGGAAACGGGCAGCCCGAGCCGGTCAGCGACGCTTCGTAGATCGTCGTCCCGCTGAGTGGCGACAAAGTCAGTTCGACGGGCGATGTACCGATGACGACAATCTTCAGCGAGCTGGTTTTCAATTTCGTGCCGACAAGCGAGCAATTGAGCGGCGCGACGACTGCGCACGTCCCGTAGTTGAGCCAGTTGAACAGACCGTCCCTACCTTCGAACGGCGGCGCCAGCACGCTTTCCCCGATTTCCACGCCGCCTTTCGTGACGCATTCGATCGTCACCGCCGGGCTCGAGCCCGCCGTGAAGACTGCCGCGTTGACCATCGCGGGTTTCGATGCGAGCGCGACGCTGCCGGTGAGCGGGGAGCCCGACATGTGCCACGAGGCGGCGGACGCCGACGGGACGGCGAAAGCCGCGACTGCGGCCATCGCGGCCAGGGCTGTGGTGAGCGCGATTCGCCGTTTGATCGGTCCGATCCGCATGCCGGCCACGTTGAACCGACCGGTAGACGCCGTCAATCCGGACGACTGCGCCCCCTGTGCTCCTGGTCTCTGCGCGACCGCGCGTCTCTGACCACGTGCGAGCCGGCGCGCGGGTGGCCCGTGAGTCCGGCCGATCGGCGATAGTTCTCCCCTTGAGGCGCTCTGGGGGAAGACAAACCGCTCGCGGTGCGCTCGCGCGCGCAGCGCTCTGTGTGTGCGCAGCGCTCTCGCTCGCCGCCGTGCCCGGCGCCGGTACGGCTGCGGCTGCGGCTGCGACGACGCCTAGCACGACTCCTACCGCGACCGCGCCGGGCGTGCCGATCGCGCCCACGCCCGTCGCGACGACGCCCACAACGCCCGCGCCGCCCACGCCCGCCTCGCCGGCGGCCTGCGGCCCGGGCGGCGCCGAGGTACTTGCGAACACGGCCGGCTCGGTCGCCGAGCGCATCTACGCGGGGGAGGTGCACAGCTCGGAGACCGACAGCGACAAACGCCAGATCGAAACCGACGCACCGCTGCTCAGCGCGGTGCAGAGCGGCGACCACGCGGCGATCAAGGCGGCCGTGCACACGCTCGTGTACTCGCACACGCACATCGTGCGCCTGCGCGTCAGCCGTGGCTCGGACCTGCTGTACGACGAAGGCGGCCCGTACATCCTCGCGCCGATCGAAGGCAGGCTGCGCGTGCACGGCAAGGAAGTCGGCCACTTCGTGTTCTCCGTGCAGGACGACCTCGGCTACGTCAAGCTCGTCACGCGCTTCATCGGCGCACCGCTGATGCTGCGCACGGACTCCGGCAACGTGCCCGTGGAAGGGCTCGTGACTCCCGGCCCGGAAAGCGTGCCCGATCACGGCCCGGTGCAGTACCGCGGCGCCAACTACGAGGCGTACTCGTTCAAGGCGACCGCCTACCCGAGCGGGCGCCTGCGCGTCTCGTTGCTGATGCCAATCGCCGCTTCGCTTCCCAGCAAGAGCTGCGTGGCGATCAAGGCCGCCGAGCTCGGCCTCGTCGCGCAGCGCATCTCGCGGCGCTTCAAGCTCACGCCGTCGGCGTTTGCCTCCTACATCAGGCTCGTCACGACGCTCACGCATGCGCAGGTGTACGTGCGCGGCGGCTCGCGCAACCTCGCGGGCAGCACGCACGCGCCGCCCGCCAAGCTGCCAAGCTCCGGCGCGCTGCGCTTCCACGGCGTCGACTACGAGGTCTCGTCGTTCAGCGCGCCGACGTCCGTCGGGCAGGCGCGCGTGTACGTGCTCGTAGCCCACTGAGCGTCACCACGGCGCCGACCACCGCGTTTTTCGCCGGTCCGACGTTAGAGCGCCAGTGCGGGTGGGTAACTGCCCACCACGGCCGTATTCGGAGAGGTGGTTCAGATGCGTCAAACGGAACTGAGGACGCGCGGTAGAGCCACGCGCGACGAACCGCTGCGCGAGCTGTCGATTGCGCAGTCGCTGGCCGACGTGGCGACGCGTCACGCTACCGGCCGGCCGATCAGGAAGGTGGAGGTGAGCGTGGGGCGCTCCCTCGAGGTGGACCCGGACCTGCTGCGCCTGGCCTTTAGCCTGGTCGCGAACGGCACTGCGCTCGACGGCACGGAGCTTCAGATCGCCGTGCCCGACGGCGACGAGCTACTGATCGACGCGCTGGAGCTCGAGGGGCGGGCTAGCTCTTCGGCAGCGCCCGGAACAGCCGCGCGACTACGCCGACCGCGGGCTTGGCAGCGCCGCCGTAGGTGAACACGCCCTTCTGGTTGATGCCTTCGATGAGCTTCAGCGAGGGCAGCTTGAAGTGGATCGAGCCGCCTTGGAAGGAGGGCACGAGCGGGTAGTCGCGCAGGTCCCACACGAGCATGCCGCTGAGCTTGGGGTCGGCGGCGTAGACGGCGATGTGGCGCGCGAGCAGGCTCGATTGGAAGGAGTAGCTGCCGGGCGCGCCGGACGGGTTGAGCGTGTTCGATTCGGCGCCGAACTCGCTGACGATCAGCACCTTGCCGGCGAACGTGCGCTCCTGTGCGCGCAGGCGGGCGCGCATGGCGGCGCGCTGCTGGGCGTCTGAGAACTGCGGCGAGTCATACCAGCCGGTGTAATCGGTCTCGGCGACGGCGTCGACGTTTCGATACAGCCTGCCGGCGGTCGCGGGCGGATGGTCGCCCCACACGTCGACGGCGACCATGCGCGTTTCGTCGTGGCGATGCAGCCAGGCGGTGAGGTTCTGCACGTAGTTGACCTCGGCGGCGTCGCGGCCGTTGTGGGCGACCTCGTCGACGAGGTTCCAGGCGATGATCGAGGGGTGCAGCTGGGCGGCGAGCACGGCGGTGCGCGCCTGCTGCTCGGCTTCGCGCTCCAGCGTGGGCGTCGTGGAGTACCACTGGCTGGCGCCTTCGACCGGCCCGACGCCCTGCCACACGAGGATGCCTGCGGCGTCGAGGCGTTCCAGCATGGCCGGTTCGAGCGGGTGCTGCGAGCGCACGGTGTTGGCGCCGATCGCCTCGAGCTCGTGTACGAGCATGTTCTGGTCGCCGGGCGTGAGCGCGTCGCCGTGGCCCTTGGCGTCCGCCTGGATGGACGCGCCGTGCAGCTTCAGCTGGTGCCCGTTGAGGAACATGCGCCCTTCGTTCCAGACGAGCTGGCGCAGGCCGACGCGAGCGGCGTAGCCGCTCTCCTGGCCGATCGACAGCGAGAGCGTGTACAGGTTGGGGTGGCTGGGCGACCACAGCGCCGGGTGGGCGACCCCAACGTTCGTGCTGAAGACGGCCGTCTGCCCCTGCGCGACCGTCTGGCCGCCGAACTGGATGGGAATGCTCTGCGCGCCGTTGGACAGTCTGCCATGCGGAGCGATCACGCGTTCGGGGCCGTTGTTGCGGACGTGCACGCCGAGGATCACCTGGACGGGCTCCGATTCGGCGGTCCCCGGTTCTTTGACCGTGTCGATCGACGGTTCGAGCAGCTCGCTGGCGCCGATCGGGCGCACGCTGACGGGGCCGTTGAGCCCGCCCCAGTTGAACCACGTGCGGTGAAAGCCCTGTTTGCTCTGCGCGCCGGGGTTGCGCCAGTCGATGCGCACGACGAGCATGTGCGGGCCGGGCGTCAGCGTGGCACGGCCTTCGAAGGGCAGGTAGGAGCCGCGGTGGGAGACGATCGCGCGCCCGTCGACGTACGCGCTGGCCTTGAAGTTGGCCGACGCGAAGGCGAAGGCGTAGCGCCCCGCGACGGGCGCGGCGAAGCTCGTGCGATACCAGGCGACCGAGCCTTCGTAGTTGCGCTGCCCGGCGCGGCCTTTGATGTGCACGGGGTCGACGTCGTTGGGCACGCTGACGGCGCGTCCGGCGAAGCCGCCGCGCTCCCAGCCGCGCGCGAGGCCGCGGTTGGAGGGATCCAGCGCGAGCGTCCAGCGCGTGAGCGCGACGCGCCCGGAGGGGCCTTCGGTGGGCGGCGAGGCGCTCGGCGGCGCCTGTGCGGAGGCGGCGCCGGCGGCCAGCGCGATGCAGGCGACGAGGGCGGCGAGCGCCGCCCTGGCGGAGTGGCGAGGCATGCTATGCCTTCAACAACGAGGTGTCGCGTTCGGAGCGGCGTTCGTCGATGCGCTGTGCGGCGATCGGTCCCGGCGCCTCGCCTCCGCCGCCCGCGGCGAGCATGCGCTCCAGCAGCGCGCGCGCGCCGGCCTTGTGCAGCGGCTCGTTGAGATTGCCGCACTTGGGCGACTGCACGCACGAGGGGCAGCCGTGGGCGCACGGGCACTCCGCGACGAGCGCGTGCGCGTCGCGGCACAGCTCCTCGAAGCGCTCGAAGGCGGTGCGCGCGATGCCGATGCCGCCGGGGTGGCCGTCGTAGACGAAGATCGTCGGCTTGCCGGTCTGCGGGTGGAAGTTGGTCGACAGCCCGCCGATGTCCCAGCGGTCGCACATCGCGATCAGCGGCAGCACGGCGATCTGCGAGTGCTCGGTCGCGTGCAGCGCGCCTAGCAGCACCTCCAGCGGGATGTCGTCTTCGATCTGCTGAGCGTCGAGCTCGAACCACAGCGCCTGCGTGGGGAAGCTCACGGGCGGCAGGTCGAGCGGGATGAGCTCGCGGAAGGACTGGTCTGCGACGCCCTTGCGCTGGTAGGCGAGCACCGTGTCGGTGACGCTGACCTCGCCGAAGGAGAGCGTCACGCCGAGCGCCTGGCGCCGATCGAGCAGGCGCACGATGTCGGTGTCGGTGGCGCGCTTGGGCTGCGTGTACCAGTCGCCGGAGAACGGCGAGACGAGCGCGCGCCGGCGTTCGAGATCCAGCTCGGCGACCTCGTAGGTCCTGCCCTGGTGCAGGTAGACGGCGCCCTCGTGCACCGTCGAGTGCGCGCGCGCGGCCTCCGTCGAGCCGAGCAGCTCACCGGAGGAGACGTCGACGATGTCGTAGCGGTCCGGCGAGGCCGAGCGCAGCGACACGTCCCCGGCGGGGTAGGAGCCGTGGCGGCGTGGGACGTACGTGCCGGCCGCGGGCCCGGGCCGGCGGCGAAGTTCGCCCGCGCTTAGCAGGACCTCGGCGTGGGCCTCCCAGCGCGGCCCGAGGAACTCCGCGTCGTCGTGCGACAGCGGTCCCTCGTGCGCCGAGCACAGCAGGTGCTGGCGATAGATCAGCGGGCTCTCGTGGTCGAGGATGGCCGCCTCGACGGGGCGCTGCAGGAACTCTTCCGGGTGGCGGCAGAAGAACTGGTCCAGCGCGTCCTCGCCGGCGATGTACACGGCCAGGCCGCGTCCGCGGCGCTCGATCGTGGAGCGCCCGGCGCGGCCCCACATCTGGCGCAGCGAGGCGACCGTGCCGGGGAACGTTACGACGACCGCCGCGTCGAGTGAGCCGATGTCGATTCCCAGCTCCAACGCGTCGGTGGTGATGACGGCGCGCAGGTCGCCGCGCATCAGCTGTCCCTCCAGCTCGCGCCGCTGCTGGGGCGTGTAGCCGGCGCGGTAGGGGACGACCAGCTCGGCCAGCTCGGGGTGCGATTGCGCGAGGTCGTCTTTGACCAGGCGGCTGAGCAGCTCGACGGCCTTGCGCGACTTGATGAAGCAGATCGTGCGCGCGCCCTCGCGCACGAGGCGCGCGAGCAGCTCGGCGGCCTCGCCGAGCGAGGAGCGCCGGGCGCCGACCGTCTCGTCGGTCAGCGGCGGGTTCCACACGGCGATGCGGCGCTCGGGGGCGGGCGAGCCGTCGTCGTCGATCAGGCTGACGTCCTCCAGCCCCGTCAGTCGCTGCGCCAGCTCGACCGGGTTGGCGATGGTGGCGGAGGTCAGCAGAAAGCGCGGCTCGGTGCCGTAGGCGGCGGCGATGCGGCGCAGGCGGCGCAGCACGTTGGCGACGTGCGAGCCGAACACGCCGCGATAAACATGCGCCTCGTCGATCACGACGACCGCGAGGTTGGCGAACAGGTCGTGCCACGCGGCGTGGTTGGGCAGGATGCCGACGTGCAGCATGTCCGGGTTCGTGAGCACGACGTTGGCGTTCTTGCGGATGTCCGCGCGCGCCTCGCGCGGCGTGTCGCCGTCGTAGATCGCCGGGCGCACGCGCTTGGGCAGCCCGAAGCTGCTCAGCGCGCGTGCCTGGTCCTGGGCGAGCGCCTTGGTCGGATAGAGGTACAGCGCCCGCGCGCGCGTCTGCTGGCAGAGGATGTGCAGCGTGGGCAGGTTGAAGCACATCGACTTGCCCGACGCGGTGCCTGTCGTGACGATCGTCGGCCCCTCGGCGGCGGCGTACACGGCCTCGGCCTGGTGGGAGTAGAGCCGCTCGACGCCCATGCGCCCCAGCGCGCCGAGCACGTCCGGATGAAGCTCCGGCGGGGCGTCGACGAGCTTGGCCTTGCCCGGCCCTTCGTGCGCCTCGCGCACCAGGCGCCCGTCGGCGCGCCCGTCGTCGAGCAGCGCGCTCCACGGCTCGGTCTGGCGGTCTTTGGCCATGGGTTGCGATAGTAGAGGCGATGGCCCCCGCGGACGCGAGCGCGCGACACGATGCGAGCAACGAGCGCGCGAATGCGCGCGCGTTCCACCACTCGGCATACGCGCCCGAGCGGATCGCCGCGGCGCGCGAGCAGCAGGGGCTGAGCGTGGCGGTGTGCCTGCCGGCGCGCGAATGCGCGGGCACCGTTGGGGGGATCGTGCGTTCGCTCGGCGAGCTGCGCGAGAGCGGCGCGCTCGATCGCGTCGTCGTCGTCGACGCCGCTTCGCCCGACGGCACGGCCGAGATCGCCGCAGCTGCGGGCGCGGAGGTGTGGCAGGAGGGCGAGCTGTTGACGTCTTACGGGCCGGTGCTCGGCAAGGGCGACGCGATGTGGCGCGCGCTGTCGGAGCTCGACAGCGACGTGGTGTGCTTCCTCGATGCCGACAGCGAGCGCTTCTCGGCGCACTTCGCGATCGGGCTGCTCGGGGCGCTCGTGTGCGAGCCCGGCGTTTCGTTCGTCAAAGCCTTCTACCGTCGCCCGTTCGCCGGGGATCCGCCCGGCGCCGAGCAGGGCGGGCGCGTCAACCACCTGATGGCGCGCCCGGCGCTCGCGGCGTTCTACCCGCAGCTCGGGCACATCCGCCAGCCGCTCGCCGGCGAGGTCGCCGCGCGCCGCGAGCTGCTGCTTCGCCTGCCCTTCGCGACCGGCTACGGCGTGGAGATCGCGATGCTGATTGACGCGTGGCGCGCGGTGGGCACGCGGGAGATTGTGCAGGTCGATCTCGACGAGCACCGCAACCGCCACCAGCCGCTGTCGGCGCTGTCGCCGATGGCGCTGACCGTGCTGGCGACGATAGCGCGGCGCCTGGAGCAGGAAGGCCGCCTGGCGGGCAACGGCGCGTCGGCGCACGCCCCGCCGGAGCGCCCGCCGCTGGCGAGCCTTGCCGAGCTGTCGCAGCGCCCTGGCGGCGCCGGCGCGCAGGCACCTGCGTCGCCCGCCCGCGCACCGGTGGAGACAGGCGCGTGAGTGGCGTGCCCCTCCCGCCGCAGGACGCGGGCGCCGCCAACGGCGTTGCGCGCACGCGCTGCATGTACGTCGATCTGGACGGGACGTTGCTGGGGCGCGGCGCTTCGCTGCTGCACGACGGCGAGGGCGCGGTGACGCTCGACGGCGTGCGCGCCGTGCAGGCGTGCCTGCGTGCAGACGTCGAGGTCGTGTTGATGTCCGGCCGCCGGCGCGCTCAGGTTTACGAGGACGCGCGCCTGCTCGGGCAGGCGTCGTTCATCTACGAGGCCGGGGCGTGCGTCGTGCTCGACGGCGAGGAGCACTGGCTGACCGGCGACCTGCTGCCCGGCGAGCTGACGATCGCCGAGCAGATCGAGCAGTCCGGCGCTCCGCAGTTGCTGCTCGAGCACTACACCGGGCGCCTGGAGTACCACGAGCCGTGGCACGTGCAGCGCGAGGTGTCGCACCTGTTCCGCGGCCTCGTCGACGCGCTGGAGGCCGACGAGCTGCTCGCGCAGAGCGGCCACGGCAACCTGCGCCTGGTGGACAACGGCGTCGTCAACCGCCGCTCGCCGGCACTCGCGGACCTGCCGCATGTGCGCGGCTATCACCTGCTGCCGATCAGCGCGTCCAAGGCCGCGGGCGTCGCCTTCCACAGCCGCGCGCGCGGCTATACGCGCGAGCAGACCTTCGCCGTCGGCGACTCGCGCGAGGACCTGGCCTGCGCGGCGAACGTGCAGACGTTCTGGCTGGTCGCCAACGCGCTCGCGCGCGACCCGTCGATCGCCGAGGAGGTGGCTGCCCACGACAACGTGCGCGTGGCCGACGCGGGCCACGGGGCCGGCGTCTATGAGGCAGTCGTGAGCACGCTCATCGATCGCTGAGCGCCCCTGGCGCGGCGGTCACTCGACGATGCCCGTCACTCGACGATGCCCGCGCGCTTCTCCTCCTCGTATAGGCGTTCGACGACGAACTCCTTCAGCAACGTCTGGTAGCCGGTATTGCGCAGCGCGGCGAGTGCCTTCAGCCGCTGCAGCGTGAACTGGTCGAAGCGGATGGCTATCGGGCTGGTCCGCCCGGGGCGGATGGCGTCCTGCATGGCCAGGGCCTTCTCGCGGCGACGCTGCTGCTCGAGGAACTGCTCGGGGTCGAGCGAAAGCCCTTTCGTCGGATCTACTTCGTCGTCGTCGGCTGGCATCGGGGCGGGGCCTCCATGGTCGGGGTTCGTGCGGGTTCGCGCCGGGGAGCCCCGGCGGCGGCGATAGCGATGGTATTTACCGGACGGTGGCTGTGTAGCGCGAAATTCACGCAGCGTGCGCGATGGTAGCTACATCGTAAATACCATGGCTACCGCGCACGCAAATCGGACGCATCCCCCGCGCCCGTTTACCTAAAGCGGCTGGCGAACCTGCGGGTGTGTGCGGAGCCGAACACGACACGACACGCCGCGACGTCAGCCGGCCGGCCGGCTCGGACCCGTCAGCGCGTAAGCCGCCGCCAGACGCGCCGCCAGAAGCCGGGCTGCGGGCGCCGGCGCCAGCGCGCGGGGGGCGGAACGGTCGCACGCACGAGCGCTACCCAGTCGTCGAGCGGCAGCTCGCCGGAGATGAGACGGGCGAGCGCGCCGGTGACCGGCGCGCCGACGCCCGCCCGCTCGAGCGCAAGGGCGAGCAGCGGCACGGACTCCAGCGCCTCGACGGCCTGGCCGACGCGCGCGGGGATCTCGGCGGCCGGAACGCCGGCGGCGAGCAGCTCTCCGGCGCGTCGGTTGCGGCTCTCGCGCGCCAGCGCTGTGGCGACGAGGTCGCCGGCGCCGGCGAGGCCGATCATCGACTCCGGGCGCCCGCCGAGACCCTCGGCGTAGCGCCACACCTCGGCGAAGATATGCCCGGCGGCGGCTCCGGCCGCGTTGAGCCCTTGGGCCTCGGTCGCGCCGGCGGCGAGCGCTGCGGCGTTCTTGGCCGCGCCGGCGAGCTCGACACCGACGGGGTCGTTGGACTGCTCGCAGACCACGCCGGCGCGCGTGAAGACGTGCGCGAGCGCACCGGCGAGCTCCTCGTCGCTGGAAGCGGCAACGAGCCCGGCGCCGTGGTGGACCATCTCCTGCGCGTGCGCCGGACCGCCAACGCAGGCCACGCGGGCGGCGCCGAACGTCGCGCTGAGCACGACGGTGGGCGGCAGGCCGTCGGGCGCGACGAGCCCCTTGGCGACCGATACGACGGCGGCACGCTCGCCGAGGCCACTCGCCCCAAGCGTGGCGATGACGTCGGCGAGGCCGCGCGAGGGCACAGCGAGAAACACGTAGTCGGCTCGCTCGACGCCCCCGGAGGCGGCCTCGATACGCAGCTGCGCGGGCAGCTCGACGCCCGGCAGGTAGACGCTGTTCTGGCGCTCGCTGTCGAGCACCGCCGCCTGCTCGGAGGTGCGTGTCTGCAGGGTCGTGCGCAGTCCGCCGCGGGCGAGCAGGACGGCGAGCGCGGTGCCGAACGAGCCGGCGCCGATGACGGTCGCGCGCCTGGCCCCCGGCGTCGGCAGAGAGCGTGCGCGTGGGGCGCGCGCGGCCGGGCTCGCAGTAGGCTCGGGCTCGGTCATCTGATGAGCGAGCCTAGCGATACCCACGTGAGCGCCGCGCGATCCGCGCGCTGGTGCAACTGGGCCGGAGATCAGTGCTGCAGACCCGCAGCGATCGAGCGCCCCGGCTCGCACGACGAGCTCGCGGCGGCGATCGAGCGGGCTCAGGCCGGCGGGCTGAGCGTGCGCGCCGTCGGTTCGGGTCACTCGTTCAGCGACATCGCGTGCAGCGACGGCCTGATGGTGGCGCTGGACGGCCTGTCGCGTGTGCTCGACATCGACACGTCGAGCGGGCTCGTGCGTTTGCAGGCGGGTATCACGATCCGCGAGCTGAGCCGCCGGCTCGATGCGCACGGGCTGGCGATGGAGAACCTCGGCGACATCGACGTGCAGACGCTCGCCGGAGCGATCTCTACGGCGACGCACGGAACGGGAGCGCGCTTGGGCAACATCTCCTCGCAGGTGGCCGAGCTGACGCTGATGCTCGCGGACGGCTCGACGCTGGTGTGCTCGGCAGAGAGCGATCCCGATGTGTTCCGCGCGGCGCGGGTGGGGCTCGGCGCGCTCGGGACGATCGTCGAGGTGACGCTGCGCTGCGTACCGGCGTTCACGCTGCGCGGCCTGGATGCCCCGGCGCCGTTGGCGCAGACGCTGGAGCGCTTCGAGGAGCTGGCACTCGGCAACGATCACTTCGAGTTCTTCGTGTTCCCGCACGCGGACGTGGCGCTGACGCGCACGAACAACCGCACGCAGGACCCGCCGCGCCCCCGAGGCCGGCTGGCCTCCTACGCCAACGACGTGCTGCTGACCAACCATGCGTTCGGCCTGCTCTGCCGCGCCGGACGGCGCGTGCCCGGGCGCATCCCGCAGCTCAACCGGCTGGTCACGCGACTGGCGGGCAGCAGCGAGCGCGTCGACCGCTCGGCGGCCATCTTCGCCAGTCCACGCTTGGTGCGCTTCACGGAGATGGAGTACGCGCTGCCGCGCGAGCACACGCCGCAGGCGGTGCGCAGCGTGCTGGAGATGATCGAGCAGCGGGGCTTCGCGGTGCCGTTCCCGATCGAGGTGCGCACGGTCGCACCCGACGATGCTTTTCTCAGCACGGCGGCCGGGCGCGACAGCGGCTTCGTCGCGGTGCACATGTTCGAGGGCATGCCCTGGCGTGAGTACTTCGTCGCCGTCGAGCAGATCATGGACGAGCTGGGCGGGCGCCCGCACTGGGGCAAGCGCCACTTCCAGACGGCCGACACGCTGCGCTCGCGTTACGCCGACTGGGACCGTTTCCAGGCCGTGCGCGCGCGGCTGGACCCGCAGGGCCGCTTTTCCAACGAGTGGACCGAGCGCGTGCTCGGGCCCGTGGAGAGGGAGCCGGCGGGTGTCCGCTGAGGCATACGCGCGCTTGGAGCATGCGACCGAGGGGCTGCAGGCTCCGTTCGCGCTCGTGGACCTCGATGCGCTGGACGCGAATGCGGACAGCCTGGAAGCGCGCGCGGCGGGCAAACCGATCCGCCTGGCGAGCAAGTCGCTGCGTTGCCGCGCGCTGCAGGAGCGGACGCTCGCACGCGACGGCTTTCGCGGGACGCTCGCGTTCACGCTGTCGGAGGCGCTGTGGCTGGCCGCGCAGGGAACCGAGGACATCGTCGTGGCCTACCCGACGACCGACGCGCCGGCGCTGCGCGCGCTGGCCGAGCAACCCGCCGCCGGCCGTATCGCGGTGATGGTCGACAGCACCGAGCAGCTCGCCCCGCTGGAACGCGCGATCGGCTCGGCGGTGCAAGGGACGGTGCGGGTTTGCATCGACGTCGACGCCGGTTGGCGAACGCTCGACGGGCGCGTGCGCATCGGCGTAAAGCGCTCGCCCACGCATACACCCGAGCAGGCAGCCGAGCTGGCGGGCGAGATCGTCGCGCGCCGCTCGCTGGCGCTGGTCGGCGTGATGATGTACGAGGCGCAGATCGCCGGGCTGGGCGACAGCCCGCCCGGCCGGCCGCTGCGGGCGCGGGCGATCTCCTTCGTGCAGGAGCGCTCGGCCCGCGAGCTCGTGCGGCGACGCGCGGCGGTGGTGCGCGCGGTCGCCGAGGTGCTGCAGCAAGCCGGGCGACCGCCGCTGGAGCTGGTCAACGGCGGCGGGACGGGCAGCCTGCAGCGCACGTCGGCGGAGCCGTCGGTGACGGAGCTGACGGCAGGCTCGGGCCTGTACGCGCCGACGCTGTTCGACGCCTACAGCGCGTTCACGCCACGCCCGGCCGCGCTGTTCGCGCTGCCCGTCGTGCGACGACCCGCGCCGGGGGTCGCGACAGCGCTCGGCGGCGGCTACCTGGCGTCGGGCCCGGCCGACGCGGCGCGCCTGCCGCAGCCGTACCTGCCGCACGGGCTGCGCCTGGACGGCCAGGAGGGCGCAGGTGAGGTGCAGACGCCGCTGATCGGCTCCGCCGCGGACGCGCTGGCGATCGGCGATCGTGTGTACATGCGCCATGCGAAGGCCGGCGAGCTGTGCGAGCGCTTCTCCAGCCTGCATCTGCTGCGCGGCGAGCAGATCGCCGACGAGGTGCCCACGTACCGCGGCGAGGGCCGGTGCTTCCTGTGAGCGCACCGCGGACACCGCTCGACGAGCACGCGCTGGACGCGATCCTGCACGAGGTCGTTGAGTCCCTCGCGCCGATAGACCGCACGCCCTGCTCGCCGGGCGAGCGCCAGGCAGCAGAGTGGCTCGCGGCGCGTCTTCGCGCGATCCCGGGCGTGGAGGTGGCGCTGGAGGACGAGGACTCGTGGGGCACGTTCCCGCCGACCTCGACGGGACTCGGCCTGCTGGGGACTGCCGGCGCGACGCTCGTGCTGTGCGGACGGCGCGCTGCGGGCGCGTCGCTCGCTGCGCTGGCGTTTGCGGGGATCGTCGACGAGGCCCAGAACGGGCCGCGGGTCCTGCGCCGGCTCGTGCGCCGCCGCCGCCGCACGGTCAACCTCGTCGCGCGCTCTCGTGCTTCCATGCTCGCGCCGCACGCCAGGCGCGAGCCAAACGGCACGGCCGGCTCACAACGAGGCGGCATCGACACGCTGGTCGTGATCGCCCACCACGATGCGCCGCAGTCGGGGTTTTTCTTCGACCAGACGTTGCAACGACGTCTGTACGAACGCGCACCACAGGTGCTCGAACGCTTCAAGACGCCGCTGCCGCAGTGGTGGATCGGGCTGGGCGGCAGCTTGGCGACGATCGTCGCGGCGCTCACGGGACGACGTGGCTTCGCGCGCGCGGCCCTTGCGGTTGGCCTGCTCGGCACGGCCGCCGTGGCGGACATCTGGCGCAACGACACGGTGCAGGGGGCCAACGACAACCTCTCAGGAGTGGCGGCGCTCGTCGCGCTGGCGCACCTGCTGAGCGACGAGCCGGTTCCCGGCCTGCGCGTGTTGCTGGTGTCCTGCGGCGCGGAGGAGACGCTGCAGGACGGCATCCGAGCGTTCGTCGCGCGTCACTACGACAGCCTCGATCCGGCGCGCACGGCGTTCTTCAACCTCGACACGGTCGGCTCGCCGCATCTGGTGATGCTGGAGGCCGAGGGCCCGGTGTGGATGGAGAGCTACACCGGTCCGTGGCTGCGCGACTTGGTCGCCGCACGCGCCCAGCGGCTGGGCATCGTGCTGCACCGCGGTTTTCGCGCACGGGCCTCGACCGACAGCGTGATCCCCAGCCGCGCTGGCTACGCGACCGCGACGCTGGTCTCGATGACCGACTGGCGCAGCCCGGCCAACTACCACCTGCCGAGCGACATCCCGGCGAACCTCGACTACGCGAGCGTCGCCGACGCGACGAGGCTGGTGCTCGACGTGGCGCGGGCGCTCGGCGGGATGCCGGACGAGGCTCTGCCATCGTGAGCGGCGATGCCCGAGGGCGACACGATTCACAACGCCGCGCGACGCGTGCGGTCCGTGCTGCTCGACAAGGTTCCCGAGCAGATTCTCACGCCACATCCGCGCCACCAGGCCGACCGCTGGCCCGAGCGCCTCGCCGGTAGGGCGGTGCGCGCTGTCGACGCGCACGGCAAGCACCTGTTCGTGCGCTTCGACGGCGACCTGACACTGCACTCGCATCTGCGCATGACGGGGTCGTGGGGCGTGCACCGCGAGGGCGCGCGCTGGAAGCGCGCACGCCGGCGAGCTTGGCTGGTGATGCGCTGCGGCGAGTGGGACGTCGTGCAGTTCGACGGCCCGGTGCTCGAGCTGATGCGCGAGTCGCGCACGCGCTTCGATCGTCGTCTTGCGGCGCTCGGCCAGGACGTGCTCGGCGCGAGCTTCGACGAGCAGGCTTTCCTGCGCCGGCTGCGCTCCGAGGATCGCGCGCGAACGGTCGGCGACGCGCTGCTCGACCAGCGTGTCGTGGCCGGGATCGGCAACGTGTGGAAGTCGGAGTCTTGCTTCGCTGCGGCGGTCAACCCGTGGCGGGCGCTGGAGCGGCTGGCGGACGAGGAGGCGGTGGCGATCGTGCGCTTCGCGCGCGAGCGCATGCGCGAGTCGGCCGACGGCGACGGGTTCAGCTCGCGACCGGGCGCGGTGTACAAGCGAGCGGGGCTGCCGTGCAAGCGCTGCGGGACGCCGATCCGCCGGCGCGGTCAGGGCGACGACAACCGCCTGACGTACTGGTGTCCCAACTGCCAGCTGTGAGGCGCGCGCTCGTCATACGAGGTCGGCGAGCTTGCGCCCGGCGCTGCGCAGCGAGCGCGTGCTCGAGCCCTCGACGATCGCCTGCAGGTCGAGCACGCGCGCGTCGAAGGCATCGAGACGGTTGTCGGCGGTGACGGCGAAAGCGGGCACGCCGGCCTGACGCGCACGCGTGGCGAGCTCGAACGCCGGGCTGCCGGCGAGCGTCTGCTCGTGCAGCTCGCGTTCGCAGACGACGAGCGCCCGCGCGTTGCGCATGCGAGCGTCGAAGTCCAGCTCGTCGAGCAGCTCGCGCAGCGGCGCTCCGGTCGGCGTGCGCCCGCGTGCGCCGGCATTCGCAGCCGCCAGTGGACAGACCTCGGTGGCCCAGCCGCCGTCCTGCAGCCCGAGCGCGACGGCGTCGGCGACGCGGGCGGCGCTGAGGCGTTCTCCGAATGGGCCGGCAGCGACGAGCAGCGTTCGCGGGAGCATGATCGGGCATCCTTCCAGCAATGGCAGCGAAGAAGGCCGAGCCGGCCACGATCGAGGTGTGCGGGCGCGAGCTGCGCGTGAGCAACCCGCAGAAGCTGTTCTTCCCGCAGCCGAAGCTGACGAAGCTCGACCTCGTCAACTACTACGTGGAGTGCGAGGAGGCGGTCGTGCGCGGCTTGCGCGACCGGCCGACGGTGATGAAGCGGTGGGTGGACGGCGTGGAGGGCAAGCCGTTCTTTCAGAAGCGCGTGCCCGACAGCGCGCCCGAGTGGCTGCAGACGGCGACGGTCACGTTCCCCAGCGGCCGGCACGCGCGGGAGCTCGTGCCAAACGACGCGGCGCACCTGGTGTGGGGCGCGAACCTCGGCGTAATCGACTGGAACCCGTGGGCGGTACGGCGCGCGGACCTCGACCACCCCGACGAGCTGCGCGTCGATTTGGACCCCCAGCCGGACATCTCCTTCGCGCAGGTGCGCGAGGTGGCGCTGTGCGTGCGCGAGGTGCTCGACGAGCACGGCCTGGTGGGCTTTCCCAAGACGTCCGGCTCGCGCGGCATCCACGTCTACGTGCGCCTGACGGGCGGCTATGACTTCCAGCAGGTGCGCACGGGCGCGCTGGCGCTCGCGCGCGAGGTCGAGCGGCGCATGCCCGGCCGTGCGACGAGCCGCTGGTGGAAGGAGGAACGCGAGGGCGTGTTCATCGATTACAACCAGAACGCCCGCGACCGGACGATCGCCTCGGCCTACTCGGTGCGCGCGGTGGCCGATGCGCGCGTCTCGTGCCCGGTGGCGTGGGAGGAGGTCGCAGACGTCGAGCCGGCGGAGCTGACGATGCAGACGGTGCCCGCGCGCCTGCGCGAGCGCGGCGACCCGTCGGCGGCGATCGACGAGCATCCGGGCAGCCTCGATGCGCTGCTGGAGCTCGCGGCGCGCGACGAGCGCGAAGGCCTCGGCGACGCGCCGTGGCCGCCGCACTTCGCCAAGCAGAAGGGCGAGCCCAAGCGCGTGCAGCCCAGCCGCGCGCGCAAGCCGAAGGAGCAGGCGTCGTGACGCTCGCTGTCGAGCCGCCGCTGAAGCCGCAGTTGGCGCTCTCGCGCAAGGAGCTGCCGGTCGGCGAGGACTACGTCTACGAGGTCAAGCTGGACGGCTTTCGCTGCCTGGCGTTCGTCGATGGGGACGAGCTGTTCCTGCAGTCGCGCAACGGCAAGACGCTCGGCCGCTACTTCCCCGAGCTCGTTTTCCCGAGTGGGCGTTACGTTCTCGATGGCGAGATCGTCGTGCGCGGCGCCGACGGCCGCGAGGACTTCGACGCCCTCGGCCAGCGCATCCACCCGGCTGTCTCGCGCATCGAGCGGCTGGCCGGCGAGACGCCGGCGATCTACGTCGCCTTCGACCTGCTGGCGCTCGACGATCGCTCGCTGCTGGAGCTGCCCTTCTCGCAGCGTCGCACAGAGCTCGAGGCGCTTCTCGCCGGCAAGCAGTTCGCAGGCGCGCCGGTTGAGCTGATGCAGACCGCCGAGACCGCGCAGGGGGCAGAGCGCTGGCTGCAGAGCGCCGAGGGCGCGATCGCCAAGGAGCGCTCGGCGACCTACCGGCCCGGCGAGCGAAAGGGGATGGTCAAGGTCAAGCGCGTGCGCACGATCGACGCGGTGATCGTCGGCTGGCGCCCGGGCAAGGAGCAGGGCACAGTCGGCGCGCTGATCCTGGGGGTCTACGACGGCGACGACCTGCGCGTGGTGGGGCATTGCTCGGGTCTCTCGGCTGCCGAGAAGCGTCGCCTGCCGGGGTTCCTTGCCGATTACGAGTCCGGCGAGCGCGGGTCGGCGGACCCAAGCCGCTGGAGCGCCGGCAAGGATCTTGAGTGGGTCGGCCTGCGCCCCGAGTTGGTCGTCGAGATCGACTTCGACCACGTGTCGGCGGGTCGCATCCGCCACGGCGCGAAGCTGCGTCGCTGGCGCGACGACAAGGACCCGCGCGAGTGCACGTTCGACCAGCTCGACTCCTGACGCGCGCGCCGGGCGCGCCGATCGCGTGACGCAGCCCGTCACCGGCCTTGGTCTAGGATCAATGCATGAGCAGCGACACCGCGACGGTCGCCGAGGAGGAGTACTTGCAGAGCCTCTTCTGGCTGCACGAGGCAGGCCTGCCGATGACCGGCGCCAACGTCGCTCGCGCGATGCAGCTGTCGCCGCCGACCGTGCACGAGATGGTCGGGCGCCTGGAGCGCGACGGCTACATCACGCGCGCCAAGGACCGCACGATCACCTTCACCGACTCGGGCGTCGAGCACGCAGAGCAGATCGTCCGCCGTCACCGCTTGATCGAGCGCTTCCTGACCGACGTGCTCGGTGTGCCGTGGGACGAGGTCCACGAGGAGGCCGAGCGCCTGGAGCACGCGATGTCGCCGGTACTCGAGGAGCGCATGCTCGCGGCGATCGGCGACGCCAAGACCTGCCCGCACGGTCATCCGATCGTCGCCGGCGCGCGCCTGTCCGGCGTGCCGCTCGCCGACGTCGAGGTCGGCGCGGACGTGCGCATCCTGCGCTTCGAGAACGAGGCCGAGGACCTGCTGCATTACCTCAAGGCCTCGGGTCTCGAGCCCGGTCTCAACGGCGAGCTCGTGCAGCGCGACGAGGAGCAGGTCGTCGTGCAGGCCGCCGACGGCAGCACCTGTTCGATCACCCCCAGCGTTGCCGAGACGGTCTCGGTGATCGCCGATCCCTCGCCGCCCGAGCGCACGGCGCTGCCGGATCAGCTGGTGCTAGGCCAGCGCTACGGCCGCTAGCGCTGGCTGCCCGCGTTTGGGGGGCGAAGCCGATCATGAGCTTGAAAGGGCAACTGGGCAAGGCGTTGCTCAAGCGCCTCGAGACTATTCCCGCAGTTCAAGCCGAGGTGGAGCGCGCGAAGCGCCGGGGCCCGCTGCTCCAGGCTGCCAGACGCGCTGCTTTCAGCTCGCTGGATGACGAGCAGGCCAAGGCGAAGCTCGCTCGGAACCTGAACGCCGGTACGGCCGTCATCGAGGACGCTCTCGCGCTACTCGGCAGTCAGCGCGGCTTCGGCTACACAGAGGATCGCGCGTACCGATTGCTCACAGCTGCCGCAGCCGAAACGGAGGTGGCGCCCGCCCAGGCGGAGCACGCCGAGTTGTTCGCGGAAGAAGAGTCGATCGGCAGGATTCCGATCGAACAGGCCTTCGGGCGCCTTGGGGAGATCGAGCCAGCTCTCCTCGATCTACCCGATCGGGCACGAACGCGCCGCCCCGAGGACGACCAGGACTGCGGCCTGCCCGAGCGCGTCCGACGGCCGCTCAGGCGGCTTGTCGGAGCCGGCGCGATCAGCGATCACCCGCTGCTGCACACCGATCTCGCGACGAGCATCGTGCACCAATACCTGGAGCAACTGGCGGGAAACCAGTTCCTGGGCAGTCCAAGCACGCCCTATTTCGAAAGCCCGATCAAGCATTTCGTGTCGACGGGTGTGCTGTTCGACCGCACGCGCCCGAAGCGCTCTGCGTAGTCCGGTCGTCAGAGCGAGCGGTAAGCGGCGGCGAGGCGGGTGATGCCATCGTCGATCTGCTGCTCGTTGACGCCGGAGTAGGCCAGGCGCAGCGTGTTCTCGCCGCCCTCGAGCAGGAAGTCGGTGCCCTTGACGAAGGCCACACCGAGTTCGGCGGCGGCCTCGAACAGTCGCGCGACGTCGGTGCCCTGCGGCAGCGTTACCCACATGAAGTAGCCGCCCTCGGGCGCGACGAACTCGGCCTCGGGCAGCTCGCGCCGCAGCGCTTGCGAGAGCGTCAGCGCGCGCTTGGCGAGCGCCGTGCGCACCGTCTCGATCGAGCGCTCGATCGCGCCGGACGCGCAGAACTCATAGACGATCGACTGCGCGACCATGTTCGGCGAGATGTACGTGTTCGTCGCCAGGCGGGCGATCGCCTTGATCACGTCGGGCGGTCCGACCAGATAGCCGACGCGGATGCCCGGGCAGACGGTCTTGGAGAACGACGAGGCGTAGACGACACGCTCGGCGTCCATCGACAGCATCGTCGGCATCGACTCGCCGCTGAAGCGCAGAGCGACGTAGGGGTCGTCCTCGAAGATCAGAAAGCCATGCTGGCGAGCCAGCTCCAGCAGCGCCTCGCGCTTGGCCAGCGACAGCGTGTAGCCGGCCGGGTTCTGGAAGTTGGGGATGATGTGCGCGAGCTTCGGGCGAGCCTGTCCGGAGCTGAGAAGGCGCGACAGCGCCTTGGTGTCGATGCCGTCGGGCTCCAGCTCGACGGCGTGCAGCGTCGCGCCGCGCTCGCGCAGCGAGAGCAGCGTGCGGTCGTAGGAGGGGCGCTCGACGACCACGTCGTCGCCCGGGCGCACGAGGTGCTCGAACAGGAATGCGTCGGCCTGCATCGACCCGTTGGTAACCAGCACACGCTCGGGCTCGACGCCGTGCCGGTCGGCGATCCACGCGCGCAGGCGCGGGTAGCCGATCGCCGTGCCGTAGGCGGTCGTGCCGGCGGGGTCGCTCTCGAACGCGCGGTCGGCGGCGTCGCGCAGCCCCTGCACGTCGACTATGTCGAGCGACGGTGCGCCGCGCGCGAAGGAGATCGTCGGTCCGGTGGGAGCTGGCACGGCCGCGTAGGTTATGCGTCCGAGCAGCTCGTCGTAGTCATGGGTCAGCTCGCGCGCCGTGCGCTCCAGGCGATCGCGGAAGCGCAGCAGCTCCGCCGCGCTCGGCGTCTGGTCGGTGGGCGAAGGGGGCCGGCGCACGGCGCGGCGTGCAGGCTCGGCTGGCCCAGCGTCGACGATCTCAGCCTGCGCGGTCTCGGGGGGCAAGCGGTCGGTAGCTCGGCGGCCGCCCGCGGGTGCGCTCGGCGGCTCGTGGGCGGCAGTGGCGACGGGCGGTGCGATGGGCGGTGGCGAGCCGCCCGGAAGTGGGGCAGCGGCGGGGTGTGCGGCGTGGGCGGCCGCGTCTCTTTCTTGAGGCGGGCCGGGCACGGGCTCGCGTGCCGCCGGCGTGCCGAGTGCCGCGCGCTCGCGCTCGCGGTCGAAGGCCTCGTCGACGAGCCTGCTCGCGCCGGCGGGCTCGGCGAACGATCCGCTCACACCGGCGGCGTCGCCGCTCTGCGGCGGTTGTGCCGGGCCACGTGCGGCCTCGCCATCGCCGACACCGCTGAGGACGCGTTCGAGCTCGCGCAGCTTGCGCTCGAGCTCTCCCAGCGTGTTCGCGATCTCCTTATCCACGAGCGCCAAGCGTAGCGGTCGCGGCGTCGCGCGGCCAGGCGCGACGGCGGACGTGCGAGGCGCGCTTCAGGCGCCGACGGAGGCGCCGCCGAGAACCTCGACGGCGATCGCCGCGGCCTCGGTCGGCGTGCGGCCCACGCGCACGCCCTTGGCTTCCAGCGCCTGTGCCTTGGCGGCCGCGGTGCCGGAGGAGCCGGACACGATCGCGCCGGCGTGGCCCATCTGCTTGCCGGCCGGGGCGGTGAAGCCGGCGATGTAGGCGACGACGGGCTTTGACATGTTCTCGGCGATGTACTCCGCCGCCTCTTCCTCGGCCGAGCCGCCGATCTCGCCCGACAGGACGACCAGCTCGGTGTCGTCGTCGGCTTGGAACAGCTCCAGCACGTCGACGAACGAGGAGCCCGGGACGGGGTCGCCGCCGATGCCGACGATCGAGCTGCAGCCGAACCCGGCGCGCGCGATCTCGTTGCCGATCTGGTAGGTCAGCGTGCCCGAGCGCGAGACGACGCCGACGTTGCCCTGCTCGAAGAACGACGCGGGGATGATGCCCACGTTGGCCTTGCCGGGCGAGAGGATGCCGGGGCAGTTGGGCCCGATCAGGCGGGTGTCCGGGAAGTCGCGCTTGAGCGTGTTGTAGACGCGCAGCTCGTCGTGCGCGGGGATGCCCTCGGTGATCGCGATGACCAGCTCCACGCCGGCGCCCGCCGCTTCGAGGATCGCGTCGGCGGCGAAGCGTGGCGGCACGAAGATCATCGCCGTGTTCGGCCGCGCCTCGGACATCGCGTCGGCCCAGCTGTCGAACACCGGGATGCCCTCCACGTCCTGCCCGCCCTTGCCGGGCGTCACGCCGCCGACGACGTTCGTGCCGTAGTTGCGGTTGTTGAGCGTGTGGAAGGTGCCCTCGCGGCCGGTGATGCCGGCCACGCACAGGCGCGTGCCCTCGTCGATGAGAACCGACATCAGGCCGCAGCTCCGACCGACTGGCCCGCAGCCAGCGCGACGACCATCTCGGCGGCCTCGTTCATCGTCTGCGCGGAGTGGACGTTGGGCAGTGCCGCCTCGCTGAGCAGGCGACGCCCCTCGACGTCGTTGGTGCCGTCGAGGCGAACGACGAAGGGGACTGAAGGTTTGATGTCTCCGAAGGCGGCGATCAGCCCGAGCGCTACCTCGTCGCAGCGGGTGATGCCGGCGAAGATGTTCACGAGCACGGCCTTGACCGCGTCGTTGGCCAGGATCAGGTCGACCGCCTGCTTGATCGTGTCGGCATTGGAGCCTCCTCCCGCGTCGAGGAAGTTCGCCGGCGAGCCACCCGCGCCGGCGACGACGTCGAGCGTCGACATGACCAGGCCCGGCGCCGTTGCCGAGGATGCCGATGTCGCCGTCGAGCTTGACGAACTGCAGCCCCTCTTCCTTGGCGCGGCGTTCCAGCGGGTCTTCGTTCTCCTTGTCGGATAGCCCCTGGTTCTCCGGGTGGCGGTACAGCGCGTTGCCGTCGAGCGAGACCTTCGAGTCCAGCGCCTTGACTTCCCGCTCGGGCGTGACGATCAGCGGGTTGATCTCCGCGAGCGTCGCGTCCTCGGCCAGCCACACCTCGTACAGCGCGACGAGTGCATCGGCGACGCCATCGAGCACGTCGGAGTCGGCGCCTCCGTCGCGTGCGATCTGCACGCCCTCCTCGTGCGTCAGGCCCACCAGCGGGTCGACGTGGTGGCGGATCAGCTTCTCGGGTGTCTTCTCGGCGACCTCTTCGATGTCCACGCCGCCCTCGACGCTGAACATGACGAGCGGCTGCTTGGCCGAGCGGTCGAGCAGCACCGACGCGTAGTACTCCGAGGCGATGTCCGAGGCGTGCTCGATCCACAGCGTGCGCACCGTGTGTCCCTTGATGTCCATGCCGAGGATGTTGCCGGCGTGCTCGCGCGCCTCGCTCTCGTTCGCTGCGAGCTTGACGCCGCCGGCCTTGCCGCGCCCGCCGATCAGCACCTGTGCCTTGACGACGACCGGGTAGCCGACCTCGTCGGCCGCGACCAGCGCGTCGTCGACAGTGGTGACCGCCTTGCCCGAAGAAACCTTCAATCCGTGACGGGCGAACAGCTGCTTGCCTTGGTACTCCAACAGATCCATTGCGGCGCGGGACTCTAACGCAAACGGGGGTAACCGCGCTCGGCTGCCAAAGCGCGGCATAATGCCCGCCCGATGCCAATACCTAAGAACGTCACGTTCGTCACATTCGATGTCTACGGAACCCTGATCGATTGGGAGACCGGCATCTACGAGGCGTTCGCCAAAGAGGCGGCGCGCGACGACTTCGAGATCGACCGCACCCAGCTGATCGGGCTGTTTCACGAGATCTCCCGCGAAATCGAGGGCGGCTCCTACGAGCTCTACGCCGAGGTGCTCAGGCGCACCGCGATCGAGATCGCCAAGCGCCTGGAGTGGCCGCTGGAGCCGTCGCGCTCGGGCTTCCTGCCCGACTCGGTGCAGAAATGGAAGCCGTTCAAGGAGACCAACACGCAGCTTCAGAAGCTCGCCAAGAAATACAAACTCGGCCTGCTGTCGAACATCGACGACAAGCTGCTCGGGCAGACGCGCCGGCACATTCCCACCGACTTCGACCTCGTCGTCACGGCCCAGCAGGTCCGCTCCTACAAGCCCGAACCGGCCCACTTCACCGAGTGCGCGCGCCGGGTCGGCGGCAAGCGCGGCTGGGTGCACGTGGCCGCCAGCCACTACCACGACGTCGCGCCGTGCGTCAAAGCGCGCGTGCCCGTGATCTGGGTCAACCGCAGCAAGGAGACGCTCGACTCCTCTCAGAAGAAACCCACCGCCGAAGTGGTCAACCTCAAAGAGGCCGCCAAGCTCCTCGGCGTCTCCTAGGCGCCTCGCCGGTGCGAGCCGTCTCGCTGCACCGCGACGTCATCGTCGTCACCAGCCAGCTGTTCCAGGCGCACTGCACGGTCGTGCGCGGACCGGCCGAGGCCGCCGAGGCGGAGGTCTTCGCGATCGACTCGCCTGTGCTCCCCGAAGAGCTCGAACTGCTGGCCTCGCTCGTCGAGCAGGCGCGATTTCCCCAGCCGCACGGGCTCCTTGCCACGCACGCCGACTTCGATCACGTGCTCGGACCGCTGGCCTTCCCCGATGCGCCGCTCGGCTGCGCCGAGAGCAGCGCCGCGCGCCTGAGCGCCGAGCCCGGTGCCGCACAGCGCCTGCTGCGGCGCTTTGACGAAGAACTGCACATCGAGCGCCCGCGCCCGCTGTCGCTCGGCTCGGTGCAGGCGCTCGCCGTGCCAGGGCGCTGTGACATCGGCGACGCCGAGCTCGAGCTGCATCCCGCGACCGGTCACACCGTCGACGGTATGGCCGTGTGGATCGGCTGGGCGGGTGTGCTCGTGGCCGGCGACTACCTTTCGGCGATCGAGCTGCCGGTGCTCGGCGAGCAGAAGGCGGCTGGTGGCGAGGCGATGCTCGACGTCTACCGGGCGACGCTCGAGCGCCTGCGCCCGCTCGTCGAGGTGGCCGAGCACGTCGTCCCCGGCCACGGACCGGTCCTCGACCGACAGGCCGCGCTGCGCGTGCTCGACGAGGACGCCGCCTACCTGCGCGACTTGCGCGAGCGCGGCGCGGATGCCGAGCTACCCGAGCGCCGGCGCTCGCAGGTGCAGCGCGAGTTGCACGCGCAGAACGTCGCGCGGGTCTAGGCGGCGGTTCTCAGCCCTCGCTCTCGGCAGCGCTCGTGATCGTCGCGATCGGCGCGCCCGCCTGAATCGGCTCGCCCTCGGCGATCGGCAGCTCGGCGATCGTGCCCGCCTTGTGCGCGGTGATCTCGTTCTCCATCTTCATCGCCTCGATGATGCACAGCAGCTGGCCTTCCTCGACCGTGTCGCCCTGCTTGACGAGCACCTTCCACATGTTGCCCTGAAGCGGCGAGGGCAGCACGTCGGCGCCGCCGCCGCCTCCCGGAGGACTTGCGCTGCGTGCGTTTCGGCGCCTTCGCTGCAGCGGCGCCCGAGCCGTTGCTCGCGGCCGCACCTCCGCCGCCGGCGAACGGCGGTCCGACGACGCGTACGTCAAAGCGCTTGCCCGAGACCTCCACGGCGTAGGTCTGCTCGACCTTCTCCGCCTCCTCCTCGCCATCGGCCGGGGTGGGGGGCGCATCGAAGGCGAGCGTCTTCAGCCACTTCTTGTCCTCCAGCAGGTCGCGGCAGGTCTCGCCCTTGGCCCACTGCTCGGTCGCCAGCAGTGCCTGGTGGAAGGGGATCAGCGTCTTCAGCCCCTCGATCTCGTATTCGCCGAGCGCGCGCAGCATGCGCTTTGTCGCCTGCTCGCGGTCGGCGTCCCAGACGATCAGCTTGGCGACCATCGGGTCGTACATCGGCGAGACTTCGCCGCCCGCCTGGACGCCCGAGTCCACGCGCACGCCGGGGCCCGACGGCTCGCGGTAGGCGCCGATCTTTCCCGGCGCCGGCGCGAAGTTCTTCGAGGCGTCCTCGGCGTTGATGCGGCACTCGATCGCGTGGCCGCGAAGCTCGATGTCGGCCTGCGCGTAGGACAGCTCCTCGCCGGCCGCCGCGCGGATGCCCTCCTTGACGATGTCGATGCCCGTCGTCATCTCCGTCACGCAGTGCTCGACCTGCACGCGCGTGTTCATCTCCAGGAAGAAGTACTCGGGCTCCTTGCCCTCGGCAGCCGAGAACAGGCCCTCGATCGTCCCGGCGCCGACGTAGTCGACCGCCTTCGCCGCGTCCACGCCGATCTTGCCGATGCGCTCGCGCATCTGCGGGTCGACGACCCATTCGGGCGCCGGCGACTCCTCGATCACCTTCTGGTGGCGGCGCTGTATCGAGCAGTCGCGCTCGCCGAGGTGGATCACGTTGCCGTGGCGGTCGGCCAGCACCTGCACCTCGACGTGGCGCGGGTCGTGCAGGTAGCGCTCGAGGTACACCGTGCCGTCGGAGAAGAACTTCTCGCCTTCGCGGCTGGAGCCCTCGAACGCGCCCTCCAGCTCGTCTTCGGTGAGCGCCACGCGAAAGCCCTTGCCGCCGCCGCCGCCCGCCGCCTTGACGGCGACCGGGAAGCCGATCTCCTGCTTGGCGATGCGCAGCGCGTCGGCGACCGTCGCCACCGCCTCGGTTGTGCCCGGCACGATCGGCACGCCCGCCGCCTGCATCAGCTCGCGTGCCCGCGTCTTCGATCCCATCGCCTCGATCGCGCTGGCCGGCGGCCCGATGAACACGATGCCCGCGTCCTCGCAGGCCTGCGCGAACGGCGCGTTCTCGGCGAGGAAGCCGTAACCGGGGTGCACGGCCTCGGCGCCCGAGCGCTTGGCGACGTCGACGATCTTCTCGATGCTCAGGTAGTTGTCCGCCGCGGGGCCCTCGCCGAGGTTGTAGGCCTCGTCGGCGCGCTTGACATGCGGCGTGTCGCGGTCGAGCTCGGAGTAGACGGCGACGCTGGCGACGCCGAGCTCCTCCAGGGCGCGCACTATGCGCACCGCGATCTCCCCGCGATTGGCTACCAGTACCTTGCTGAACATCGGCGGCGGAAGCTTAGCGTTCCCTCGCCGCGGGCCGTGAGCGCATGCGCGCCCGGCCGATCGCCGCCGCGGCGTCGCCCAGTCCGACGACGAGTGCGGCGGCGTCGCTGACCAGCTGCTCCTCGCTTACCTCGATGCTGCCGTCGATCCACGCGACGAGCAGCTCGATGACGCCGCCCGCGAGCAGCGCCGAGGTCACCTTGGTCAGCGGATCGGGGGGCAGCACCTCGTAGCTCGCCTCGCCAAGCGCCTCGATCAGACCCGAAAGCTCGCGCAGAGTTCGTCTGCGCCGCCGCGCGAGCGCCTCGCTGCCGAGCGCCTCTACGAAGACGACCCGCGCGCGCCGCGGATCCTCGGTGAGCCCGTCCACCACCGCACGAATCGCGCCCTCGGCCTGGGCGTGGCGATCGGCGCCGGCGGTCGATACAGCCGCGATCATGTCCGCCGTGGCCTGGCTGACGATCTCGTCGTAGACCGCCACGGCGAGTGCATCGAGGCTCGCGAAGCTCTCGTAGAAGAAGCGCGGGCTGACCCCCGCCAGCTGGTAGACGCCGCGGACGCTCGTCTGCGTCCACCCCTGGGTGCCGATCAGCTCCAGCCCGGCGTCGAGCAGCGCGCGGCGCCGGGCGTCTCGTCGTTCCTGTGCCGATCTTCCGGCGTAGATGCGCTCGGTGGCCACCCAGACATTCTCACAGGCCCGGCGACAGGAGCGATGCACCGGCACTCATTCGCATCGATCGCCGCTCGCGGTCTTCTCGGGATGCGCACGAGCGAAATCATGAAATACGGAAACGACTGCTTCCTCATCGGGTATGATCAGGAAACAGTCGTGTCTGGATCGATCGCAAACGGGCAGAGAGAAGCGGACCACGGGCTCGCAGGGGAGAGCCTGGGCGTCGCAGCGCTCGGCGAGCGAGAGCTGTGCGGCCGGCTCTCGGCAGGGCGTCATCGAGGCGACCCGCGCGCGGATGCGCTGGTCGCGCGCTTTCGCGAGCTGCCGGGCGGAGTGGGGTGGAGCATGTTCGAGCGTGCGCTCGAGCACGGCATCGAGGCAGTGGGCGACGAGGCGCCGAGCGAGCTGCGCGCACTGCTGGAGCACGCCTCGCGACCGCCGGCCTGGCTCGACCTCGACCTGGTCGACGCCGGCGCGACGAGCTTCTGGCGCGTCGGCCTGCCGGCGCTGGCGCCGTCCCTCATCTATGGCTCGCTCGCGTTCGGCTACCAGTACGGCGACCTGTCGCGGCCGCTCGCGGCGACCGGACGGCTGGAGCGGATGGCTTCTCGTCGCCTTGGCGAGACGGCGCGCTGGGTCCTCGCGGTCACGACGCCAGGCGCGATGCAACCGCGAGGCGAGGGCTGGCGCAGCAGCTTGAGGGTTCGGCTCGTGCATGCGCTCGTAAGGCGTCATCTGCTCGATAGCCATGAGTGGGATGTGGAGGCCTGGGGCATACCGATCAGCGCCAGCGCGATGATGGCGACGGTGATCGGCGGCTTTGCGATCGTCCCTCAGCGAGCCCTGACCGATGTCGGCGCCGGCACGACGGCCGCCGATCGCGAGTCGCGCACGGCGCTGTGGCGTTGGGTGGGGTATGTGATGGGGGTCCCACCCTCGCTGCTGCCTGCGAACTGGCGCGAGGCCGAGCGGCTCGTCGAGACGCTGGCTACGTTCGACCTGGGGCCGAACGACGACGGACCGGCGCTGATGCACGCGCTCACGCGACATGGGCTGCCGCTGGAGGGGCTGCTGCCGACGTGGGGCGTCGGCGCCGCGAGGCTCGCGCTCGCCCCGATGATCGAGGCGCTCGTGCGCCGCTGGCTGGGAGAAGCCGCGAGCGACGCGCTCGGCGTTCGGCGCACTCCGATCGTTCACCTCGTGCCGCTGGCGCGCCCGCTGGTCCGCTCGCTGGAACTGATGCTCGCCTCAGGCATGCTCGGCGACGAGCGGAGCGCCGCACAGGCCCAGATCAAGCTCGTGGGCCGCCTGCTGGATCGGGCGCGCGACCCCTCGCGCCCGATCGCACCCCTCAATGCGGTGCCCGACGGCGCGCGGCGCCGAGCTGCCTGAGCGCGCGGGAGCCGTGCTAGGCAGAGGCAGCCGCGATCAGGCCTGCGCCGATGGTCTCGTTGCTGGACTCGTCGATCAGGATGAAGCTGCCCGTGCGGCGGTTGCTCGTGTAGGCGTCGAAGGCCAGCGGGATGTTCGTGCGCAGGTGCACGCGGCCGATGTCGTTGAGCGCCAGCTCCTCGGCGGGCTGCGAGCGCTGCAGCGTGTCCACGTCGACGATGTCCTCGATGCGGTCGACGATCGCCGTCGCGTTGCGCGAGGTGTGCTTGAGCACATAACGCCCGCCCGCGCGCAGCGGCTTGTCGGTCATCCAGCACACGTCCGCCTGCAGCTCGCGTGCCACCGTCGCCGCCTCGTCGGGACGGCAGATCAGCTCGCCGCGCGAGATGTCCAGCTCGTCCTCCAGGCGCAGCGTCAGCGACATCGGCGCCATCGCCTCCTCCAGCTCGCCGTCGTACGTGTCGATGGCCGCGATGCGCGTGCGCCCGCCGCCCGGCAGCACCGCGACCTCGTCGCCGCGGCGCAAGGCACCGCTCGCAAGCTGCCCTGCGTAGCCGCGGTAGTCAGGGTCGCCGGACGCGATGGCGAGGGCACCGCCGGCGCCCGGGGCGCCCGTGCCGTCGCCGGAGTCGACCGTGGCGGAAGCGCCGGACCGCGCCGCGGCGATGCCGGCCCCGGCGCCGGGGCGGATCACCCACTGCACGGGAAAGCGCGCCGGACGGTCGAACGGGTGGTCGTAGGCGACCTCCACCTGCTCGAGCAGCTCCAGCAGCGCCGGGCCCTCGTACCACGGCATGGCCGGCGAGCGCTCGACCACGTTGTCGCCGTTGAGTGCCGAGATCGGGATGTAGGAGATCTCCGCCGCGCGGGCGGCGCCGGCGACGGGGGCGGTGGTCGATTCGCGTCCGGTGATCGCGCCGAGGCCCGCAGCGAACTCGGCGAACTCGGCGACCAGCTCGTCGAAGCGTGCCCGGGAGTGCTCGACCAGGTCCATCTTGTTGATCGCCACGACCATGCGCGGGATGCCCAGCAGTGCGCTGATGAACGCATGGCGGCGCGACTGCTCGGTGACGCCGCGGCGTGCGTCGACGAGCACCACCGCCAGGTCCGCCGTCGACGCGCCGGTGACCATGTTGCGCGTGTACTGGCGGTGGCCGGGGCAGTCGGCGATGATGAACCGGCGCGCCGGTGTGGCGAAGTAGCGATAGGCGACGTCGATCGTGATGCCCTGCTCGCGCTCGGCCTTCAGGCCGTCGGTCAGCAGCGCCAGATCGAGCGCGCCCGCACCGCCGCGGCGCTCCGAGGCCTCGGCGACGTGTTCGAGCTGGTCCTCGAAGACCTGCTTGGAGTCGAACAGCAGGCGGCCGATCAGCGTGCTCTTGCCATCGTCGACCGCGCCCGCGGTCGTGAAGCGCAGCAGGTCCAGCGTCACTAGAAGTAGCCGGCCTTCTTGCGGTCCTCCATCGCGGCCTCGGAGACGCGGTCGTCGGCGCGCGTCTCGCCGCGCTCGGTGATGCGCGTGGCGGCGATCTCCACGACGACCTCCTCCAGTGTGCTCGCCTGCGAAAGAACTCCGCCGGTGCAGCTCATGTCGCCGACGGTGCGATAGCGCACCGTCTCGGAGAAGATCTCCTCGCCGTCGATCAGCTCGGTGCCCTCGCGCCAGGCGTAAAGCATGCCGTCGCGGCGGAACACGTCGCGCTCGTGTGAGAAGTAGATCGACGGCACCTCCAGGCCCTCGGAGTCGATGTACTCCCACACGTCGAGCTCGGTCCAGTTGGAGATCGGGAAGACGCGTACGTTCTCGCCCTTCTTGATGCGCCCGTTGTACAGGTTCCACAGCTCCGGGCGCTGGTTCTTCGGGTCCCACTGGCCGAAGTCGTCGCGGAAGGAGAACACACGCTCCTTGGCTCGCGCGCGCTCCTCGTCGCGCCGCGCGCCGCCGAACGCCGCGTCGAAGCCGTGCTCGGCGAGCGCATCGAGCAGCGTCACCGTCTGCAGCTGGTTGCGCGAGGCGCGCGGACCGGTCTCCTCGACCACGCGGCCGGTGTCGATCGACTCCTGCACGCTGGCGACGATCAGCCGCTCGCCGAGCTCGGCCACGCGGCGGTCGCGGAACTCGATCACCTCGGGGAAGTTGTGCCCGGTGTCCACGTGCATCAGCGGAAACGGGAACGACGCCGGGCGAAACGCCTTCTCCGCCAGGCGCAGCAGCACGATCGAGTCCTTGCCACCGCTGAACAGCAGCACCGGTTTCTCCAATTCCGCCGCCACCTCGCGCATCACGTGGATCGCCTCGGACTCCAGCGCCCGCAGGTGGCTCAGCTGAGGGCGCGTGGCGACTGCCATGTCAGGAAGGGTCGACGACTTCTACGTGCAGGCCGCACTCGGTCTTGTCGGTGCCGGCCCAGCGGCCGTCGCGCCCGCTGCCGGGCTGCGTGCACGGCGCGCAGCCGATCGACTCATAGCCCTGGTCGTGCAGCGGGTTGTACGGCAGGTCGCGCTCGTGGATACGCCGCCACAGGTCCTTGTCGGTCCAGTGCGCCAGCGGGTTGTACTTCCACAGGCCGCGCACGTCGTCGCGTTCGATCAGCTCGGCGCTTGCGCGCGTCGGGCCCTGCTCGCGGCGGATGCCGGTGATCCAGCCCTCGGCGCCGTCCAGCGCGCGCTCCAGCGCCGCGACCTTGGCGACCGAGCAGCAGTGCTCGGGCCCGCTCCACGGCTCGCCTGAGCTGCTCGCGTCGAACACCTCGATCTGCACGCCGAAGCGCTCCTCGAAGGCGCGCCACGTCTTCATCGTCTGCTCGAACAGCACGCCCGTGTCGATCGTCAGGATGCGAACCGCTCGCCCGGTTCCCTGATCGAGTCGCAGCAGCTCGTCGAGCAGCACCGACTCCTCCTTCTGGAAGGAGCACAGCAGCACCGCCTGCTCGCCGTGACGCGCCGCCTCGCGCAGCGTGTGCGTCAGGCCAGGCGCTGGGTCGAAGTGGGTGCTCGTCGGTGACATCGGGCTATGTACTGGGGTCATCTGTTCGGTCCTCTTGTGAGTGTCTCATTGATCTATACCGCGCACTCGCCCTCGCCGCGAATGACTTCGAAGGGAACATCACGATTCCAGTCGATGAAGGTGTTCATCGTCTCCAACCCGAAGTCGACCGGCATCGACAGATCCTTGACCTCCGCCTCCAGCTCGGCCGCGCCGACGCGGGCCAGGTACTCGTTCCACGCCTCGCCCTCGTTGCGCTTGGCCTCGTACTGAGCGATCCAGCGCTCGATCGCATCGGGCACGCGCTTGGACGGCAGGCGCAGCTTCAGGCGCGTGCCGAACTGCACCTCGCCGCCTTCGAACACGCCGCCAACGTGCGGGATGTAGGCGGGAATCGTGTGCTCGCCGACTTTGATCGAAGCGCCTGTGAAGCCGATGCTTGCGACGTGGTGCTGGCCGCAGCCGTTGGGGCAGCCGCTGATCTTGATGTTCAGCGCGCGCGTCAGCTCGTCGGTGATGGCAAGCGACTCGATGCGCTCCTGCACGGCCTGGTTGAGGCCCATCGAGCTGGTGATCCCGAGCTTGCAGGAGTCCGTGCCGGGGCACGACACGACGTCATCGATCTCGCGCGAGCCGTGCTCGCCGAGCCCGAGCTCCGACAGCGCCTTCCACAGGTCGTACACGCACTCCTCGCGCACCCAGCGCAGCACGAAGTTCTGCTGCACGGTCGTGCGCGCATAGCCGCCTGCGTAGTCGCGCATGACCTTCGCCAGCCCGCGGAACTGCGCGGGCGTCAGGTCCCCGCGCGTGACTTTCGCCTCGACCGTCACGAAGCCCTCCTGCTTCTGCTCGCGCACGTTGGCAGCACGGAAGCGCTCGAACTCCGACAGGTCGCCGTTGGGGCTGCCGTAGCTCTGCGGCGGGGCCGGCGCCGACTCGCGCTCGTCGTCTACGAACAGGCGCTGCGCGACCGAGAAGTCGCGTTCGGAGACCCAGTCTCCCTTGAGCTCCTCCTCGACCTGGTTGCGCAGCTCGTCGATGCCGAACTTGTCGACGAAGACCTTGATGCGGGCGCGGGCGCGGTTGACGCGCAGCCACTCCTGGCGGTCGAAGATGCGAAAGACCGCCTCGGCGATCCGCAGGTAGTCGCCGTTGTCGAGCTCTACGAACTCGTACAGCGCCGGCGCCACGCGCGGCATGATCGACGTGCCGCCGCCGACCAGCATCTCCGCGCCACGCACCTCGCCGCGGCCCTCGACGTGCTTGACGCGAGCGCGGAAGGCGATGTCGTGGATGCCGCTGATCGCGCGGTCGCGCGGCGAGCCGTCGAAGGCCGTCTTGATCTTGCGCGGCATTGCCTGCGTCGTCGGGTGACGCACGAAGTAGCGCACGTACGCACCCGCATACGGAGTCATGTCGAACAGCTCGTCCTTGGCCACGCCCGCCCACGGGTCGCCCGTGACGTTGCGCACGGTGTTGCCGCAGCCCTCGCGGCTGGACAGGCCGCTTTCGCCGAGCTCGCGTATCGCCTTCTCGATTTCCGGCAGCGGGATGTGGTGCATCTGGATGTTCTGACGGGTGGTGATGTGCCCCTTCTTCAGCGGCACGTACTTCTCGACCACGTCGGCGAAGCTCTCCATCTGCTCCGGCGTGATCCCGCCGAACGGCAGCTTCACGCGGATCATCTGCACGTTCGGCTGGCGCTGTCCGTACACGCCCTGCTTGAGGCGGAACTTGATGAACTCGTCTTCCTCGGTCTGCCCGTCGAGGAATTTGGTCGCCTCTGTCTGGAAGTCGTCGAACTCCCGCTGCAGAATCGGGATCACGTGCCCAGGCACGTTCTGGAGCACCTCGGGGTCCTTCAGCGTGCCGCGCTGAGAGGGAACTGAAACTGGCTCCATCAAGAAACCTCCTGGTCCCGGACGCCGTGCCCGGGAAGCGTTAGACGTTGTTCGACCGGCGAGAGGACTATTGACGCTAAAGCCTAGCGGCTTTCAGGTATTTATCCAGGGATCCAACAGCTCCCCCTCAGACTCTCGCTCCACGCCTTCGAGGATAGCCGCGCGCTGCCAGGGATCGGAGCCCTGCCGAGGCGCCACCGGCGGGGGCGCCGTGGCCCGCATGAAGCGCTCCAGCGCCGCCACCACTGCGGCGGCCTCCTCCGGCGAAGCTGCGCCGTTCGTCTCCAGCCTGAGCAGTTGTTCACTCATCCGCACAGTGTGACGGACCCTGCGCGCCGGTCGCGTCGTTATCCATCGGCCAGCAGTGTTCCGAACACCGGTACACTGCAGCGGATGCCCTTTCCGATCTCGCGCGTCTCGGTTCCCGACCAGGTCTTCGAGCGCCTGCGCCGCTCGATCCTCTCGGGCGAGTACCGCGCGGGCGAGCGCCTGCCTACGCAGCGCGCGCTCGCGGCCGACCTGCAGGTCAACATGGCGACTGTCCGCGAGGCGCTCAAGCGCCTCGAGCAGTTGCGGCTGGTCGAGATCCGCCACGGCGACGCGACACGCGTGCTCGACTGGCGGCGATCGGGCGGCCTGGAGGCGCTGGTGCTCCAGGGCGGCGGCGAGCCGGCGATCGCCGGCGACCTGTTCGAGGCGCGGCGCCTGCTGCTCGTCGAGGCGGCACGGCTCGCCGCCGGGCGCCGCACGCCGGAGCAGGCCGACACCCTGCTCGAGCTGGCCGAGGCGGTGGCGCTGGCAGGTGAGGACGAGTCGGCGCTGCTCGCCGATTGGCAGTTCATGGCGGCGCTCGTCGAGGCTGCGGGCAACCTCGTCTTCCAGCTCATCATGAACTCGGTGCGCGAGCTGTACCTGCCACGCGCAGAGGCCTTCGCGGCGCTGGTCGCCGACCGGCGCCGGCTCACCAAGCTCTACCGTCGAGCGGCCGCTTGCGTGAGCGACGGCGACAGCGACGGCGCGGCCTTGGCGATCGGACAGCTCGCCGAGGCGCAGGAAGCGATGTTCCGGTGAACGGCGGCCTCGAGAGCTTTCTCCTCGCCGCTCCGCAGCCCCAGCGCGCGGCGCTGCGCATGCTGCTCGCGCTCGCGCGCCGCCCGCGAGGTGCGGCCCTGCTGGCGCACGTGCCGCTGGCCGAGCGGGCGGCGTGCTCGACGCTCGCGCTCGGGCGCTATGACGATCCCGAGATCGCCGCTGCACTCGGCTGGAACGCCGCGGCCGTCGCCGACCGCGGGCGTGCGCTGCGCCACGACGAGCTACGGCCGTGAGCGAGCGCCTCGACGCCGACGTGTGCGTCGTCGGCGCGGGCGCCGGTGGCGCGGTCGTCGCTGCCGAGCTGGCCGAGGGCGGCGCGCGCGTGGTCGTGCTCGACGAGGGGCCGCGCCACGACCCCGACGAGTTCACCGCCCGGCCGCCGGAGATGCTCGCGCGGCTATATCGCGACGGCGGCCAGACCGCCACGCTGGGCGCGCCGCCGATCGTGCTGCCGCTGGGCAGCGGACTCGGCGGGACGACGCTCGTCAACTCCGGAACCTGCTTTCGCACGCCGCCGCGCGTACTCGAGCGCTGGGCCGGCGAGTTCGGGCTGGAGCTCGACGAGGCGACGCTGCGCCCGTGCTTCGAGCGCGTCGAGCGTGCGCTCTCGGTAGCCGAGGTCACGCCCGAGCTGGCCGGTGCCAATGCGGCGGTCGCGCGGCGCGGCGCCGAACGGCTCGGCTGGTCGCATGGCTATCTGCGGCGCAACGCCCGCGGCTGCGTCGGCTCCGGCGTGTGCGTGTTCGGCTGCCCGACCTCGGCCAAGCAGCACACGGGCATCACCTACATCCCGCGCGCCGAGGCCGCCGGAGCACGCGTCGTCACCGGCGCGGAGGTGCGTGAGGTGCGCGTAGAGGGTGGGCGCGCACATGGAGTCGGCGCGCGGCTGTCGCACGGCCGGCGCCTGGATGTGCGTGCGCCGACGGTCGTCGTCGCGTGCGGAACGATCCACACGCCGCTGCTGCTCGACCGCAGCGGGCTGCCCGATGCGTCCGGGCAGCGCGGGCGCAACCTCGCGCTGCATCCCGCCACCGCGGCCTTCGCCCGCATGCCCGATGTCGTCGACATGGCTCGCGGCGTGCCGCAGAGTTTCTACATCGACGAGTTCGCCGCTGAGGGCATCATGTTCGAGGGAGTCGCCGGGCCGCCGGCCTACGCCGCGATGTCGCTGCCGTTGACCGGCGATGCGCACACACGCGCGATGTTCGACTACCGCAGGCTGGCGCAGTTCGGGCTGATGGTGAGCGACTCCTCGCGCGGACGCGTTCACAACGTCGGCGGGCGGCCGGTGATCCGCTACGACTTGTGCGCCGAGGACGTTGCGAGGTTCCGTGTTGGGCTCGCGCGCCTGCGCGAGCTGTTCTTCGCCGCAGGCGCGCGCGACGTCTACCTCCCGCTCCCGCCGGACGTCGCTCCCCAGCGCGCCCGCCCGCGCGACCTGACGCTGATGGCGTTTCACCCGCTCGGCACCGCGCGCGCCGACGCTCGGCCGGGCCACGGCATCGTCGACGGCGACCTCGCCATGCACGGCGTCGAAGGGCTGCACATCGCCGACGGCTCGGTCGTGCCGAGCGCGCTCGGCGTCAACCCGCAGCTGACGATCATGGCGCTCGCGACGCGCCTGGCTTTCCGCCTGCTCGACGCGCCCGTGGCGCCCGCTGCAGCGCCGTCCCTCGGCATACCCGTCCCCACGAACGACCAGGAGAGCTGATGTCCTTCTTGATCGACCCGCCATGGCTGTATGCGACCGGCCGCGCCTACGGCCGGCTGATGCCCGAGCGCACGCCCGCGGCGCGCGCCGTCAGCGGCGCGACGGCAGGCGTGTTCCTGGCGACGAGCGTCTCGCTCTACTTCAACGGCCCCTGGACGAGGCGCATCTGGGAGGCCTGCCGAGCCGAGAGCGGGCGCGATTGGATGCTCAACTCGGGGGTCTTCCACCTCGACCATCGACGCGCCGGACCACGCGTTCATGCGGTTTCGGCGCTGATCTTCGCCACGTACCCCGCGTGGCTGTTGCTCGGCGAACGCGCCGGGCGCGCCAAGCAGTAGGCGCCTACAGCGGGATATTCCCGTGCTTGCGTTTCGGCCCGGGTTCGCGCTTGCTCTGCAGCGTGTGCAGCGCGACGATCAGCTTCGGCCGCGTCTCGTGCGGCACGATCACGTCGTCGATGTAGCCGCGCTCGGCGGCCGTGTACGGGTTGGCGAAGCGCGCCTTGTAGTCGGCCATCAGCTTTTCGCGGCGCTCCTGGGGCGTCGGGCTGCCGGCGATGTCGCGCCGGTAGATGATGTTCACGGCGCCCTCGGGCCCCATAACGGCGACCTCGGACGTCGGCCAGGCGAAGTTGAAGTCCGCGAGCATGTGCTTGGAGGCCATCACGTCGTATGCGCCGCCGTAGGCCTTGCGCGTGATCACCGTCAGCTTCGGCACGGTCGCCTCGGTGAACGCGTACAGCAGCTTCGCGCCGTGGCGGATGATGCCGCCCCACTCCTGGCTGGTGCCCGGCAGGAAGCCCGGCACGTCGACGAACGTGAGGATCGGGATGTTGAACGCGTCGCACGTGCGCACGAAGCGCGCCGCCTTCGCCGAGGCGTCGATGTCGAGCACGCCTGCCAGCTGCGCCGGCTGGTTGCCGACGATGCCGATCGCGAAGCCGTCCAGGCGCGAGAAGCCGCAGATGATGTTCTTGGCGTGGTGTTCGTGCACCTCGAAGAACTCTTCGTCGTCGACGATCAGCTTGACCACGTCGCGCATGTCATAAGGCTTGTTCGGGTTGTCCGGAACGACGTCGTCGAGCTCCAGGCTCATGCGCTGGGGGTCGTCGGTCGGCTGTACGCGCGGCGCGGTCTGCAGGTTGTTCTGCGGCAGGAAGCCGATCAGGTAGCGGCAGTCCTCCAAGCACGCGTCCTCGTCCTCGGAGGCGAAGTGCGCGACGCCCGACTTGGTGTTGTGCGACATCGCACCGCCGAGCTCCTCGAAGCCGACCTCCTCGCCGGTGACCGTCTTGATCACGTCGGGGCCGGTGATGAACATGTGCGAGGTCTCCTTGACCATGAAGATGAAGTCGGTGATCGCCGGCGAGTACACCGCGCCACCCGCGCACGGGCCCATGATCAGGCTGATCTGCGGGATCACGCCCGAGCACTTGACGTTGCGCACGAACACGTCGCCGTAGGCGCCGAGTGAGACGACGCCCTCCTGGATGCGCGCGCCGCCGGAGTCGTTGATGCCGATCACCGGGCAGCCGATCTTCGCCGCCAGATCCATCAGCTTGACCATCTTCTCGCCCATCACCTCGCCCAGCGAGCCGCCGAAGACCGTGAAGTCCTGGCTGAACACGCACACCGTGCGCCCGTCGATCGTGCCGTGGCCGGTCACCACCGCGTCGCCCCACGGCCGGTTCTTCTGCATGTCGAAGTCATGCGTGCGGTGGCGCACGAACGTGTCGAGCTCCTGGAAGGAGCCCGGGTCGAGCAGCTTCTCCACGCGCTCGCGCGCCGTGTACTTGCCGCGTGCGTGCTGCTTCTCCTCCGCCTCCGGAGCCGAGTGCCGCGCCGCCTCGCGCAGCTCGTGTAGCTGCGCGAGCTTCTCCTCGTAGGTCTCCGGCGCCTTCTGGCGCGGCTCCTTGCGGTGGCCGCTGCGCGAAGCCGCCAGCAGGGCGGCGTCTGCTTGTCGATCGTGTGCGCTGCTTGACATCGGGCGCGGATGTTATCCGCGCGCCGGCCCGCGCGCCGCCGGCGAAGGCCGCCCGTGCGACGGGTCAGGCCCGCGAGAACGGCCGGTGATGCGCGGCGCCGAGGCGGTCGAGGACGCCGCTCAGCACGGCCGTGACCTCCTCTACGGCGACCTCTTCGGCGGCTTGCAGCTCGCCCGCCAGGTCGCTCGCCGGTGCGCCATCGGCACGCTCGTCGTCGTGCGCCGACCCGTCGGCCATGTGCGGCCGGTCGCTCGCCGCGGCCGGGGGCGGGTCGGCGTCTTGCGCGGGCTTGGGCTCGGGCTCCTGCGCAAGCAAAGCGTCGTCGTCGGGCTTCTCGGTGTGCGCTTCGCTCGGCGACAGCTCGGCCGCCGCCTGGAACGCCGGGGCATCGGGGCAGTCCTCGGAGGCAGCCTGCGAGGCCCACGCCGCGAGCGCGTCGTAGCGCGGCGCGGGGGCGAGCGGCTCGTAGCCGCCGGCCCGCTCGGCGAGCACCGGCTCGGTGGACGGCGCAGTCGTTGCGACCGTCTGCGCGTGGCCGCGGCCGAACAGGCGCGCGAAGAATCCCCGGCGGCGTTGCGGGTGCTGGCTCGGCGTGGGGCCGCTCGGCCGGCTCGGGCGCGTCGGCGCTCTCCAGCTCGTCCTCGAGCGTGAACGTGGGCTCCTCCTCCGCCGGCGGCTCGGGCTCGTCCAGCTCCTGCGTCGGCTGCTCGGGCGCTGTGCCCGCGCCGGTTGCGAAGTCTTGCGGCGGCTGTGGCGAGCGCTCGGGCTCGCGCGGCGGGTCCAGCGTGGCGGCGGTCTCCTGCGCGTCGAGCGCATTGGCCTCCGCGTCCTCGAGCGCGCCGGGCTCCGCGTCCTCGCGGGCCTGGACGGATTCCTCCAGCTCGCGTGTGACCGTCAGCTTGACCTTCGTGCCCCAGCCGGAGGGCTTGATGACGACGCTGCCGCTCGTCTCGCCGGCCTGCCACTCGACGCGCTGCTCGGGCTCGACTCGCGTGATGCGGATCTCGCCGAACTCGCCCAGGTGGCGAGCGAGCGAGGCTGGGTCGCTGATCTCCGCCCACAGCTCCGGCGGAGACTTGACGAGCGTGCGCTGCACCTCCGAGGAGATCATCGCTGCTCACTTCGCGCGGCGGGGCGCTAGTCCTCCTGTGTGGGCGGCGCGCTGCGGCCGCGGCCACGCACTCGTACAGGCGTCCAGTGCGCTTCGCTGCGGCGGCGGCGCCCCTGAGCGGGCCACGGCGGGCCGGGCGCTCGTTGAACAAGCGGAAAACGACGCGAGAATCGCCGCCCATACCCGCCGAAAATGGATCTCGGGCTTGGAATTGCAGCGGCAGCGGTTGTGTTGTCTGGCGCAATCGACGATAGGAACGCATGCTGTCCCACCCACACCTGCCGCAGCTGCACGAGCTGCGTGCATGGCCGTCGACCAACCGCTCGACGCTGGCGGCGGCGCTGATCGGATTCGCCTTGATCTTCGCGGTGCGCGTGCTCGACAACAACGCGGCCAACGCCGAGGGCGCGCTGTATGTGGTCCCGGTAGGCGTGCTCGCGATGAGGTTCGGCTTGCGCGGCGGCGTGTCGGGCGCTCTGCTGGCGCTGGGGCTGACGGTCGCCTGGGCGCTGATCGACGGCGTGCAGTTCACGACGCTGGGGTACGCCACGCGCGCGCTCACGATCGTCGCGCTGGCGATGCTGCTCGGCAACTTCGTCGACCGCCGCCGCAAGCTGGAGGCGGAGGTCAGCCGCTACTACGACGCCTCGCTCGACCTGCTGACGACCGCCGACCTGAACGGTCGCTTCACGCGCGTCAACCCCGCGTGGGAGCGCTTGCTGGGCTACACCGCCGAGGAGCTGTGCGGCAGGCCGTTCGTCGAGTTCGTGCACCCCGACGACCGCGAGATGACGATCGCCGAGACGGCCGGCCTCGCCCACGCGCGCGACACGGTCGGCTTTCGCAACCGCTACCGCGCCGCCGACGGCGGCTACCACTGGCTGGAATGGAGCGCCTCGGCGTCGCTTTCGGAAGGCGTGATCCATGCGGTCGCACGCGACGTGACCGTCCAGCACGAAGCCGAGGAGCAGCTCGCCGACAGCGCCAAGGCTCTGGAAAGACTCGTCGAGGAGCGCACGCGCGAGCTCGACCACACGCGCGCGGAGACCCTGCGCCAGCTGGCGATCGCCGCCGAGTATCGCGACGACGAGACCTATCAGCACACAGAGCGCGTCGGCCACATCGCCGCGCGCCTGGCGCTCGGCCTCGGCCTCCCGGCCGGACAGGTCACGCTCGTGCGCCAGGCGGCGCCGCTGCACGACGTCGGCAAGCTGGCGATCCCGGACCGCATCCTGCTCAAGCCCGGCAGGCTCACCGAAGAGGAGTTCGAGGTGATGAAGACGCACGCCGAGCTCGGCGCGCGGCTGCTCTCCAGCGGCAGCTCGCGCGTGCTGCAGACGGCGGCGGTGATCGCCGCGACGCACCACGAGCGCTGGGATGGCGACGGCTATCCAAACGGCATGACGGGCGACGCGATCCCGCTCGTCGGGCGCATCGTCGCCGTCGCGGACGTGTTCGACGCGCTCACGCACGACCGTCCGTACAAGCAAGCGTGGTCGATCGAGCGCGCGTGCGCTGAGATCGAGCGCTCCGCGGGCAGCCAGTTCGACCCGCGCGTCGCCGCCGCCTTCCTCGCGCTGCGCCCCGAACTCGAGACGCTCTGCGACGACGTCGACGCCCTGCCCACGAACGGCGGGCTGGCGATCTTCGGCGCGCACCCCGCGGCAACGCTGTCGCGGCGGCGCGGCGAGGTGCTCGACCATGTCGATCGGCACGCCCCGCGTGCCGACTCCGGCCTGCGCGGCAGGCGCGTCGGGCGCGTGGCCTAGGTACCCGCAGCGCCCATCTGCGCGAGCCGGCGGCTCAGGCCGGGCGAACGTGGCGGCAGCTAGGAGGCGAACGTCGCGGCGCCGACGGCGTCCGCGCGGCTGCCGAGCAGACCGCGTGCGTGCAGCAGCTCGGCGAGCTGCACGGCGTTGGTCGCGGCGCCCTTGCGCAGGTTGTCGGCGACGATCCACATGTCCAGCGCGCGCTCGTGGCCGGGGTCGCGGCGGATGCGCCCGACGAACACGTCGTCGTGACCGGTCGCGTCGATCGCCAGCGGGTACAGCGCCGCATCGGGGTCGTCGAGCACCGTCACGCCGGGTGCGGCCTCGAGCAGCTCTCGCGCGCGCTCGGGCGACAGCTCACTGCGCGTCTGCACGTTGACCGCCTCGGAGTGCCCGTTGACGACCGGCACGCGCACGCACGTCGCCGAGATCGCGATCTGCGGGTCGCCGAGGATCTTGCGCGTCTCGTCGATCAGCTTGCGCTCCTCGTCGGTGTGATCGTCTCCCGCGGCGAAGCTGCCGGCGTGCGGCAGCGCGTTGAAGGCGATCTGGTGGGCGTAGGAGGAGGGCGCCGCTATCGCCTGCTCGTGCAGCAGCGCGTGCGATTGGTCGAGCAGCTCGTCGACCGCTCGCTTGCCGGTTCCCGACACGGCCTGGTAGGTGCTGATCACCAGCCGCTCGATGCCCGCCTCGTCGTGCAGCGGCTTCAGCGCGACGACCATCTGCATGGTCGAGCAGTTGGGGTTGGCGACGATCCCGCGATGGCCGTCGAGTGCCTCCGGGTTGACCTCGGCGACGACCAGCGGCACGTCCTCGCTCATGCGCCAGCGCGACGAGTTGTCGACGACGACCGCTCCCGCCTGCGCAAAGCGCGGGGCCCACTCGCCCGAAGTCGTCCCTCCGGCGGAGAAGATCGCCAGGTCGAAGCCCTGGATGGAAGCATCGCTCAGCCCCTGCACGACCAGGCCGCCGTCCAGTGCGCGACCGACCGAGCGCTCCGAGGCGAACGGCACGACCTTCGTCGCCGGGAAAGAGCGCTCGCGCAGGAGCGCCAGCAGCAGCGTGCCGACCTGTCCGGTGGCGCCGACGACGGCGACTCTGAAGCCTTCGCTACTCATCCCGTCAGACTAGCGAGCCGGGAGTGCGAGGCTGTGGTTGTCTGCTGCCGGAGTTGCGGCCTCAGGGGGTAAGCAGATCGACGAACACCTGACGGTGCTTGAAGGCTGCGAAATAGATCAACGTGCACGTGTCCGCGGCTATCAGGACGATCGCCGAAGCGACGGAAAGTCCATCGGTGCCGATCAGGAACCGCGGGAAGATCAGGTGGGCCAGCAGGACCACTTGCCCTACTGCCAGCGTGGCGCCGTTGATCTTCGTGATTGGATCGGAGAAGGCGAACTGATCTGGGTCACGGTGTTGGGCCAGGCCCCCTAGGCGGACCAAAGCGAACAGAACGCGGGTGCCCAGCAGCGCTCCGACGAACCAAAGCGGGATCGCGTTCACGCTGAGCAGGACGAAGTAGCCGGCCACGTAAGCCACGTCGTCCATGAGAGGGTCAAGCGCGGCACCGTCGATGCGTCGCGGCACAAGGGCTCTCGCGAGGGCTTTGTGACCTTTGCGGGCGATGCGACCGTCGGCGAAGTCAGTGACCCACATGGGCGACGCAATCGCCACCAAGACCGCCGGGGAGGCCCCGGCGAAGCCTGCTGCAAAGAGAGCCATTGCAGACATGCCTCGGGCCAGCGAGAGTGCGTTCGCGACGATGAGCAGTTTTCGTGGCTGCAGCGTTGCCAACGAAAGGTTGCCCTTGAGGCGGGCGAGGAAACGCGCCAAGTGCCAGTCGTGACCGATCGTGAGATTGGCGCTGGACATCACACGTCCTCTGTCTCGGTGGCGGGATTCAGAGGGCCGACGCGCTCGGCAAGGCTTGACAAAGTCGACATCCGTAGTGTTTTAGGCTCGATCGTCGAGATCAGGAGGTTTGCAAAGTGATAGTGGTTCGTGGTGACGAGACGTTCGTGGAAGCTCCCCAACGCCTCGGCTGAACGATCGTACACGCGAAGGTAAATATTGGCCACGAAGCCCGAAAGCGCGGCCGATAGGGTGCCCATCGTCCCAGCCGTGAGGCTCGCTGCCGTGGAGCCGCCTTCGACGAGTACGAGCGTACCGATGGCCACGGTCGCGGCGAGTCCGAAGAAGATGCAGACGAGCCCGACGATGAATGCTTGCTTGTTCTGGCGCAGTGTCTGGTCGTAGTACTGCTTGAGCTCGGCCTGGTGCTTGAAGAAGAGGTTTGCAGCCCGTTTTTCGTGCTCGCTGTCGAATGAGATGAGGACGATCTCGTATTCGAGAACCCGCAGCTCGGCGTTCAGCCCCGACACGCGGGCGCGCACGAAGAGCAGCACGATCAGCAGGAAGAACTCGACGTATGCGAGGCATCCGCCGAGCACCCAGTGCAACGAGTGGATCGCTCCGTGATCCCACTTGGGAACGGTAATCAGGAACGTGATCGGAATGGCCGCGAGGATGACCACGATCACGCCACGGCACAGTCTCAGTCCGGCGCGCTCGAAGGCGAGCTGCTGAAGGCGCTGGTTGGTGCGTTCGGTGGTAGCGCCGTCGTCGGGCGAGACGCGGTAGTCGCGAATGCTCTCCGCGTTGTCGGCGCCTGCGATCGCGGCGCGCATGGCCCTGAGGCGAAACCAGCGTACGGGTGGCTCCCACGTGGACACGGCCCAGATTGTGCACGAATTTCAAATATCCGTTCTCGTGCGAAAGGAACCATCGCTCGAACGACCGTCCAGCGGAGCAATCGCCCGCCTCAACCACGAAGCTACGCGCCGGTCTGCGCGGTCATGAAGTAGATCGTCAGCAGCACGAGCACGTTGGCGAGCAGGTTCACACGGAACACCAGCAGGCGCAGTGCTTTGTACTCGGCTCCGAAGGCGAAGCCGCCGCCGCCGGAGCCGCCATCGCCCGCGGCGCTCAGATCGCGCTCGGCCAGCTCGGCGAGACGGCGCTCGCGAGGCGCGAAGAACGCGCCGCCCAGCCCGCCCAGCAGGACGATCACCGCGAGGCCCCACTGCACGTAGAAGTCGCTCCAGCTGTGCAGTTTGCTCGCCAGATAGATCCCGGCGAGCAGAGCGAGCCCCAGAAACGGCGAGATGACGAACTTGCCGACCGAGTCCTGGATGCGGTGCAGGCCGGGCATCGAACGCGGCTCGGCGCGGATCCCCACGGCGTACATCACCGGGTAGGCGAACGTCACGCCGAAGGCGATCACGATCGCGGCGATGTGCACGGCGAGGGCGAACGTGTAGAAGGTGACGGCGGGTGTGAGCATGAGTCGAATCCTATGGGTCCCACCGGCACACGTGCCGGTGGGCGGGGAGCCGCATGCGGCTCCCCGTTCCGGTGGCGCATGCGCCACCGGCAGGACCGTGCATGCACGGTCCTGAAGCACGGTCGCATGCGACCGTGCCCCCGAATAAGGCCAACAGGAGTTAGAACGTAGGCGCGTACTTGCCGAAGACGTCCTGCATCGCGCCGCACACCTCGCCGATCGAGCAGCGGTCCTTCAGCGCTTGGCGGATCGCCGGCAGCAGGTTGTCGCTGCCACGGGCGACCTCGCGCAGCTCCTCCAGGCGCTGCTCGACCAGCGCGACGTCGCGCTGGGCCTTGAACTTCGCCAGGCGGTCGAGCTGTTCGCGCTCGGACTGCGGGTCGACGCGCAGCAGGTCGGGAACCTCGATGCCCTCTTCCTCGTACTTGTTGACGCCGACCACGATGTCCTGGCCGATGCGGTAGCGCTCCTGATAGCCCCACGCGGACTCGTCGATCTCGCCGGTGATGAACTGGATCGCGTTGACCGAGCCGCCGAGCGCGTCGACCTTGGCGATCAGCTCGTTGGCGCGCTGTTCGATCTCGTCGGTCAGCGACTCGACGAAGTAGGAGCCTGCGAACGGGTCGACGGTGTCGGCGGCGCCCGACTCGTGCGCGAGCACCTGCTGGGTGCGCAGCGCGATTTTCGCGGCTCGCTCGGTCGGCAGCGCCAGCGCCTCGTCGAAGCCGTTGGTGTGCAGCGACTGCGTGCCGCCGCACACCGCGGCGAAGCCCTGCAGCGCGACGCGCACGATGTTGTTCTCCGGCTGCTGGGCGGTCAGCGTGACGCCGCCCGTCTGCGTGTGAAAGCGCAGCATCGTGGCCTTCGGGTTGGTCGCGCCGAAGCGGACTTTCATGATGTGCGCCCACATGCGCCGCGCGGCGCGGAACTTGGCCACCTCCTGAAAGACGTTGTTGTGGCCGTTGAAGAAGAACGCCAGCCGCGGCGCGAACTCGTCCACCGACAGCCCGGACTCGATCGCCGCTTCGACGTACGCGATGCCCGACGACAGCGTGAACGCAACCTCCTGAACCGCCGAGCAGCCCTTCTCGCGGAAGTGATAGCCGGAGATCGAGATCGTGTTCCACTTGGGCACGTTCTCGTGGCAGTACTGGAACAGGTCGGTCGTCAGGCGCATCGTCGGCTGCGGCGGGTAGATGTAGTTGCCGCGCGCGATGTACTCCTTGAGCACGTCGTTCTGCGTCGTGCCGCGCAGCTGCTCCGACGGCACGCCCTGCTCCTCGCCGACCAGCTCGTACAGCAGCAGCAAGCACGCGGCCGGCGCGTTGATCGTCATCGACGTGGAGACCTGGTCGAGCGGGATGCCGTCGAACGCCGTGCGCATGTCGTCGATCGTGTCGATCGCCACGCCCGTTCGCCCGACCTCGCCGAGGCAGCGCGGGTTGTCGGAGTCCAGGCCGAGCTGCGTCGGCAGGTCGAAGGCCATCGACAGCCCCGTCGAGCCCTTGGAGAGCAGATAGCGGTAGCGCTCGTTGGACTCCTTCGCCGAGGCGTAGCCGGCGTACTGGCGCATCGTCCACGTCTGCTTGCGGTACATCTCGCGATGCACGCCGCGCGTGTACGGGAACTCGCCCGGCTCGCCCAGGTCGAGCTCCGCGGGCACGTCGGCCTCGGTGTACAGCTCGCCGATCTCGATGCCCGAGTCGGTGAATCGGCGCGGGTCGTCGGGGCCGACGATCGGCGCGACGGTGAGGTGGTCGGGGTCCTCGTCAGGAGCGGGTGCGGTGGCCATGGCGCTGATGATATGGACCCGTGCCCGTCCGGCGGGCCCTGCGCAGCGGCGACAGCGGCGTTTCACCGTGGAGGGTTGACGCGAGTATCCTCCGGCGCGATGGCCACCTGCCTTGTCACCGGCGGCGCGGGATTTCTCGGATCGCATCTGTGCGACGAGCTGCTGGCGCGCGGCAACCGGGTGATCTGCGCAGACAACTTCGAGACCGGCTCGCTGGCGAACATCGCGCACATCCGCGACCCCGAGCGCTTCATGCACGTCGGCGTGGACATCATCGAGCCGTACTTCATCGACGAGCCGATCGACTTCGTCTACCACCTCGCGTCGCCGGCGTCGCCGATCGACTACCTGCGCCTGCCGCTGCACACGCTCAAGGTCGGCTCCTACGGCACGCACCACACCCTCGGCCTGGCCAAGGCCAAGCGCGCGCGCTTCTTGATCGCCTCGACGAGCGAGGTGTACGGCGACCCCAAGGAGCACCCGCAGGCGGAGACCTACTGGGGGCACGTCAACCCGATCGGCCCGCGCGGCGTGTACGACGAGGCCAAGCGCTACGCCGAGGCGCTGACGATGGCCTACCACCGCCAGCAGGGCGTCGACACGGCGATCGTGCGCATCTTCAACACGTACGGCAGCCGCATGCGCCCGCACGACGGCCGCGCGATCCCCACGTTCCTGCGCCAGGCTCTGGCCAACAGGCCGATCACGGTGTTCGGCGACGGCAGTCAGACGCGTTCGTTCACCTACGTCGACGATCTCATCCGCGGGATCATCGCGCTCGCCGAGTCCGGCTACCACGACCCCGTCAACATCGGCAACCCCGACGAGTTCACGCTGCTCGAACTGGCGGAGATCGTAAAAGAGCTCACCGGTTCGACCTCCGAGCTGATCTACGAGGCGCTTCCCGAGGACGACCCCAAGCAGCGCAAGCCGAACATCGCGCTCGCCCAGGAGCTGCTCGGCTGGTCGCCGGAGGTGTCGCTGCGCGACGGGCTGGCACGCACGATCGAGCAGTCCGGCGTCGAGCTGCTGATCGGCGGCGGCTCGGGCTGAGCCGCCCACCGGGCCTTGTCTCGAGGGCCCTCAGCCAGTCACACGACCGCTACATCTGCCAGGCTGAGGCGTTGTGAGCAGTGACATGGGACCTCGTTCCACGCACACGCCCGCTCCGCCCAAGCCGCGCACGAGCACCGGCGCCTCGCCGAGGCTCGGGCGCGGGACGTCGATGCTCGGGCGCCCCGCAACGCCGGAGGCGGTGCTCTCGGAGGTGACGGCGCGCAAGCAGACCGGCGATCGCGACATGCGGCGGAAGCGCCCGCCGGCGCTCTCGTTCCTGCTGCGCATGTCCGCGGCGCGACGGCTCGCGCGTGTCGTGTCGCTGCTCGCGATGGACTTCGTCGCGGTGGCGCTGGCGATCTTCACGGCGCTGATCCTCAAGGCCGTGGTGTTCGATCGCGTGCAGTTTCATCCCGCGCTGCACGAAACCGAACGCATCCTGCCGTTCGCCTACCTGCTGACGGCGCTGCTGTTCGCGCGCTCGGGCCTGTATGCCGCGCGCTCGATGCGCCCCGGGCTCTCGCGGATCGTCGGCTCGCTGTTCCAGGTGGCGTTCGTGGCGCTGCTGTTCGCCGTCGTCAGCGGCGAACACTTCACCAGCTACTACCTCTTCTACGGCTCGCTGGCGTTCGCGCTGCTGTACGTCTCGTCGTTTCGCGCCGGCTATGAGTGGCTGACGGGCGCGATCCTCCGCGCCGCCGGCTACCGCCGACGGGCGGTGCTCGTCGGCACGGGCAAGCACATCGCAGACGTCGCACATGCGCTGTTGGACGCGCCGCACTCGCCGATCGAGGTCGTCGGCTTCCTCTCACCCAACGCGCTGCCGGGCAACGGGCTGCGCGCGCTCGGCGCGCTGGACGAGCTCGACACGGTGCTCGGCTCCGAACGCATCGACGAGGTGATCATCGCCGACCCCGACTTCCCGCAGGTCGATGCCGTCGAGCTGGTCGACCAGTGCCACCAGCGCGGCGTGCGCGTGCGCCTCGCGCCGTCGACGATGGAGATCCTGATTCACCGCGCCGAGTTCGTCCCGGGCCAGTCGGTGCCGCTGTTCGAGCTCAGCTCGCCGGTGTTCGAGGGCGTCGACTTCGCGCTCAAGCGCGTGTTCGACCTGATCGGCGCGACGATCCTGCTCGTGCTGCTCAGCCCGCTGCTGCTGGCGATCGTGCTCGCGGTGCGCTTCACCTCGCGCGGCCCCGTGCTGTTTCGCTCGACGCGCCGCGGGATCGGCCAGCGCCCCTTCCCGTGCCTGAAGTTCCGCACCATGCACACCGACGCCGAGGAGCAGCAGGCCGACCTGGAAGAGCTCAACGAGGCCACCGGCGCGCTGTTCAAGATCCGCGACGACCCGCGGCTGACGCGCGTGGGCACGTTCCTGCGGCGCTTCTCGCTGGACGAGCTGCCGCAGCTGATCAACGTGCTGCGCGGCGAGATGTCGCTCGTCGGGCCGCGACCGCTGCCCCAGCGCGACTACGACATGCTCGAGGACTGGCACCGCAAGCGCTACCTCGTGCTGCCGGGCATCACCGGCCTGTGGCAGGTCTCCGGGCGCTCGGAGCTCGACTTCGATGACCTCGTGCACCTCGACTTCATCTACCTCGAGCACTGGTCGCTGGCACTCGACCTGACGATCCTGCTGAAGACGATCCCCGCCGTATTCTCACGGCGCGGCGCCTACTGACCCCTCCCGGCGCGGCGCTAAACGGTGGCGCTCAGGACTCGCTGAGCGCCTGCTCGGCCCCGGCTGCCGGACGCCGGCGCAGGCGGCGCCCGGTGATGCGCGGCCGGTCGGCCTGCGCGAGCGCACGCTCGTACACGCGCCACGTCGCGCGAGCGGCGTCCTGCCAGGACCATGAAGACGCCGGTGGGGCGGGGCGCTGCACGGCTTCGGCAGCCGCGATCAGCGCGGGCAGGTCGCCCTGTGCGACGAACGTGGCGCGGGCGCCGAGCACCTCGCGCAACGCGGGGACCTCGCACGCGACGACCGGCGTGCCGCACGCGAGCGCCTCGACGGCAGGCAGGCCGAAGCCCTCGTCCTGGGAGGCGACGACGAGCGCGTGCGCGCCGCTGTACAGCGCGGCGAGATGGTCGTCGGAGACGTGTCCCGTGAGGATCACGCCGGGCAGCTCGTGCGCCCACGCGCTCGTCTGCCCGACGAGCACCAGCGGCAGCTTGCGCGGCGTCGCCGCGAGCTTGGCGACGTGCTTGTCCGGGTCGGGGTGGCGCAGGCCGCCAACCCACAGCAGGTAGCGCTCGGGCAGCTCGAAGCGCGCGCGCGTCTCGGCGATCTCGCACGCGCTGCGCGGGTACATGCAGGCGGCCGGCGCCTCGGCGATCACGTCGATCTGCTGCGGTTCCAGGTCGAGGTGCTCCAGCGCGTCGTTGGCCAGAGCCTCGGTCGGCACGATCACGCGAACGGCGCGCTGCACGGCGAGCTGGCGCAGGCGCAGGCGCGTGCCCGTGCGCAGCAGCTCGCTGCGCCGCTTCAGCGCGGTGAGGTCGTGCAGCGTGACGACCATCGGGCAAGGGCTGTGCAGCAGCGCGCCGCTCATCCACGGAGCGTGGAACACGTCGGCACGGCGCGGGCGCGGCGTCTCGACGATCTGCGCTCCCGACTCGGCGGTCTCGCGCAGCGCCTGCAGCATGCAGCGCGAGTAGCGCCCGGCACCCTGGGGATCGCTGATCGGACGGCTGTCGAAAGCTACGTTCACGACTCGTCGATCTCCCACTCCCCAAGCACGCCGCCAAGATATTCGCTTCGCGCAGCTTTGTGCAGGGATGACGGCTAACTTGCGCGCATGTCCTCGCGCAGCTATCACGAAGCCGTGTGGCAGAGCGTGCCGGAAGGCGCCCAGCCGGCCGACCTGCCGCTGCGCCGGGCGTTCATGCTCGCCGGCCTTGCGACCGCCGCGGCGCGCGAGGGGGTCGCGCAGCCGCTGCGCGTGCTCGACGTCGGCTGCGGCGAAGGCGCGCTGACCGCCGCCGCCGTGCAGGCCGGCTATGTCACGGTTGGCGTGGACGTCGCCGCGGAGCCGCTGCGGCGCGCGCGCGAGCGCGACGCCGAGCTCGACCTGCGCCTGGTATCCGACGACGGCGAATGGCCGCTGCAGGACGCGAGCTTCGACGCCGTCTGGGCCGGCGAGACGATCGAGCACGTCGCCGACACGACCGCGTGGCTCTCGCAGGTCCGCCGCGTGCTGCGCTCCGGCGGCAGCCTGCTGCTGAGCACGCCCGCGCACGGTCGCCTGACGATGCTCGCGCTGGCGCTGTCGGCGCGGCGCATGGACGCGCACTTCGACCCGCGCTCCGATCATCTGCGCTTCTACACGCGGCGCACGCTCGCGCGGCTGCTCGCCGACTTCGGCTTCGAGCAGATCGACGTGCGCGAAGCCGGCGGTCTTCCCGGCGCGCGGCGCCGGCTGCTTGCCTCGGCGCTGCGCTCGCGCTTCTGATCGCACGCCTGCGCGATCGCCTGCCGGACGCGAGGTCTCGCTAGGGCTTGACGGCCGCGCGCGGCGCAGCCGTCGCCTTGCGGTGGGCGCGCCATGCGGCGCGGCGCTGCTGCGCGCGCTTGGCGCGCCGGCGCGCAGCTTTCGCCGCGGCTTCCTGCGCGCCGGCTGCGCGCACGGCCTGCACGTAGTCGTTCTGGATGGCGATCGCTTCCGGGTTGCCCTGTGCGATCGCTTCGCGCGAGATCGACTCGGGGTTCAGGTAGATCGCCGCTTCGAGCTCGTGCACGGCCGCCCGCGGGTTCGACGCGAGGTCGAACTCGCCGAGCGTCAGCCACGTCTGCGGGTTGGAGGGCTGCAGTCGCACCGCGCGCTGCAGCGTGGCGCGCGCGAGCTCCGGCCTGCCCTCGGCTCGCTGCACCGCCGACAGCGTGAACAGCGCCTGTGCCGACAGCGGGTCGCGCGAGACGGCCGCCTGCGCGGAGGACAGCGCGCCGCGCGGGTCGTGCCCGAGCTGCGACAGCGCCTGCTGGGAGGCGTCGGCCGAGCGCTGCGGCTGCCATTGCGCCCACGCGGCGATCAGCGCGCCCACGACGATCGCCGCCGCGACGGCGATGCGCAGCGGGCCGAGCGCGCTCGGGCTCACGCGCGCGCGCAGGTCGCGCAGCGCGGGTGCTCCCCGGTAGGGGTGGACGATCAGCGTGGTCTCGCCGGAGATGCCCGCACGGTCGGCTGCGACGCCCGCCTCGGCGACCGTCAGCGGCCCGCGGCCGGCCAGCCAGCCGGCGCACAGCAACGCGACGCACGCGTTGCCCGGCACGTACCACGTCCAGTCGGCCAGCGAGTGGATGCCGAACACGACGACCAGGCAGAGCATGCTCAGCAGGCCGACACGCTCGGCCGAGTACGGCGCCGGGCGGCCTTCGACCGTCAGGCGCCGCCATGCCGGGTAGCCGCCGCTGCCGGCACGGTCCAGCCAGCCGCGCAGTGTCGCCCAGCTCGTCCAGCGGCGATTGAACGGATGCGTCGCACGACCCGCCGCGACCATCCACACGAGCAGCAGCGCGAGCGTCAGCACGAGGCCGACGATGCCCAGGTCGGCGAGCGTCTGCACGATGTAGCCGTGCGCGTGGCGAACATCGAGCGTCTCGGTGCGATAGCGCAGTCGCGCCGTCGCATAGCCTTCTGCGCCGGCGCCCAGGGCGGGATGCGCCTTGAACACCTTCAGCGCCTCGTTCCAGTAGCGCGCACGCACGCTGCCCACGGCCGTCAGGCGCCCCGGCGTGTTCGGCGGCACCGCTGCGTGCGGGTCGGTCAGCGAGTGCACGCCGTGCGAGATGCTGCCCGTGAAACCGCGGTGGCTGGCCGCCAGCGCGCCCGCTCCCGCGAGGATCACCACGGCGAGCAGGGCGAGCAGCAGCGTGCCCGCGCGGCGGCGGCTGATGATCGACGGCGCGTTGCGCCCGGTCCAGAACCCGAACGCCAGCCCGACGAGCGTCAGCAGCGCGAGCATCACCAGGATCAGCGCGCCGAGCTGGTGCCCGGCGTTCGTGCGCGCCGCCAGTTCCACGCTGTCGGTGTTCAGCGCGTGCGTGGAGAAGTCCCACGCGACGACCCCCCCGGCGAGCACCGCGCCGCTCAGCAGAACCGCCGCGCCGCGCAGGCGCAACGGCACGATGCAGAACCACAGCGCCAGGCCGAGCACCAGCGCGACGAGCGCGCCGCGCGAGTAGGCGAGCATCAGCGTCAGCAGCATCAGCCCCATCGCCGGGTAGGCCAGCGCGGTCAGCAGCGCGTGCCCCGCGCGCCGCGCGCCCAGCCACATGCAGCCGATCGCGCCCATCGCGGCCGTCAGGCCGATCGCGTTCCAGTAGCTGTACGGCGCGCGCAGGCGCGAGTAGATGTCGCCCGCGTCCAGCCGCGCGGGGAAGACCTTCGTCAACAGCGCGTAAGCGCACACGATCACCGCCGCGAGCACCACGCCGCCGAGGACAGCCGGCCAGCGGGCCGGGAGCGTGCGCGCGAGCACGATGCACGCGCCGAACACGCCGCAGTAGGCGAGCATGCGCCCGGCGTCCTTGAAGCTGTCGTCCGGCTGCACCGACCAGACGACCGACACGGCGGTCAGCGCCGTGAAGGCGAGCAGCAGCGCCAGCGGCCAGGCGCCGTACGCGCGCAGGCCGGCCGGCCCGAGCAGCACGGCCGCCGTCGCGATGACCCCCGCGCCGAGCGTCAGCGCGATCTCCACCGTCGTCATGTCGCTGAGGTTCAGGCCGCCGCCTGCGACGAACGCGACGAAGCACAGGACCCCGGCGATCGCCAGCGTCGGCAGACACGTCTCGGCGTGCGCCAGCCAGCGGTCTCGCGGCGGCGCGCCGCGCCGCCGCGAGCCGTTGGCGCGCCCGTGCAGCCGGCCGCCCGACGCCTGCGCGCCCGCGTCGATGCCGCCGCTGTGCGGCGCGGAGGGGGCCGCCGCCGGGGCGGACGGCTCAGCCGGAGCGGCGGTCACGCACGACCTTTCCGATGCTGCGGCCACCGAGCGCGACCGCGCAGGCCAGCAGGAACGCGAGCACCGCCAGCAGCGGGTCGGGCAGCGAGCTGAACGCCGAGGAGATGTTCGCGTGCACGACGCCGGGGTGCACCAGTTGCCCGCCGATGTGCAGCGCGCCGGCGCCCGTCCGCGGCACCTTGCTCAACGCACTCTGCTCCGACGCCGACAGCGGCGTCGCGCCGGGCAGCGAGCCGTTTCCCGATGTGCCCGAGCCGCCGCCTGCGGTCGCGTTGAGCTGGGCGCGACGGATCAGGTTGGCGCAGTCGGAATACTCTTCGACTTCGGTGGGGAGCTCCTGCAGGGCGCGGCGGTACGCCTGCTGGCTGAAGCCGCCGATGCTCTGACCGTGCGTGCAGCGTTCGATGATCTTCGTGCCGACGTCCGCGTTCGCGGTGGCCGTGAAGCCCGCGAGCAGGACCAGCGCGCCGATCAGCGCCAGGCCGGTGGCGCGGCTCTGAGAGAGGGCGGTTCTCATGGGTGAGCGACGCAACGCTACCAACGCCCGCGGGCGAGGCCGAGGCTTGCCAGCGCTTCGCAGAAGCCCTGAGCCCAGGCGTCGTGGGTGTACGCGCGCACGTCCTGCGCAGCCTGGTGCCCCAGCCTTGAGCGCAACGCGCCGTCGCCGGCGATGCGCCGGATCGCCACGGCGAGCGCCGTGCTGTCGCCTGCCGGCACGATCACGCCGTTGACGTCGTCGCGCACCAGGCCGCCGGCCGCGGCGCCGACGGCGTCGGATGCGATCACCGGCAGCCCGCGGTCCATCGCCTCGTTGACCACCAGTCCCCACGGCTCGCGAAAAGTGGCGGTGGGGATCGAGGGGACGACGAGCACGTCGCACGCCGCGTAGATGTCACGCAGCTCGTGCGGTTCGACCGGGTCCAGCGAGACGATCGCCACGTCGCCCTCGCGGCGCAGGCCGGCGGGCGCGAAGCTCGCGCGCCCGGAGCCGGTGCCGACGAGCACGAGCGCGTTCGCCGGCGCCGGAAGCTCGGCCTGGCGCCATGCCTCGACGAGCACCGTCACGCCCTTCTCGCGCGCGTCGCGCCCGACGAACAGGAAACGCAGCTCGGAGTCCTGCGGCCAAGCGCGCGGGGTCGGCGGCGCGGTCTGCGGCGCGCTCCAGAACTCGTTGTCGACCGACTGCGCCGCCACGAACACGTTGCGCGCGCCGCGCTCGCGCACGTAGTCGCTGATGTGCGGGCCATACGTCACGACGGCGTCGGCCGAGCGGTACAGCCTGCGCAGCGGCAGGAAGCTGAAGGCGTGCGCCAGGCTGCGCGGGTGCGCCCACAGCGACGCCCACAGGATCAGCGGCACGCGCGCGTGCCGCGCGCCCGCCCATGCCGCCAGCAGCGCCAGGCGCCCGCCCGTCGGGCAGACGACCGCGCGATAGCGCCCGCTGCGGGCAAGTGCGTACAGCTCGCGCGCGCGCACGTGTCTGTGCGGAAAGGTCATCGCCTGCTCAAACCCCGGGCCACCGTGCTTGTAGCGCCCGCCGAACAAAGCCAGCTCGATCCCCTCGCGCTCGTGCAGGCGCTCGAGCGCTCCCACGCGATAGGCGGGCGCGTGGCCGGTGACGAACAGCAGCGGCTTCATCGCGTCGCCTGCTCGTACGCGGCGAGCGTCTGCTGCCCGCAGCGGTCCCACGTGAAGCTCGCCAGCACGGTCGCACGGGCGCGCTGGCGTGCCTCGCGCAGCCTGTGCGGATCGGACAGCAGCTCGTCGATGCGCTGCGACAGGCGCTCGATGTCGCCCGGCGGCACGAGCACCATGCCGTCGCCTGCGGCGGCGATCTCCTCCGGGCCGGCCTCGCCGCGGCAGCCGATCGCCGGGACTCCGCCGGCCATCGCCTCGACGTAGGCCACGCCGAACGCCTCCTCGGTCGAAGGCATCGCGAACAGCGTGCACTCGCGCGCGCGCTCGATCGCCTCCGCGGGCGCCAGCTGGCCGTGGAAGTCGACGCGATCGGCGATCTCCAGGCGCGCCGCCAGATGTTCCAGCACGGGGCGCTCGGGCCCGTCGCCGACGATCGCGTAGCGCAGCGTCGGGTGGCGCGGCGTGAGCACCGCGAGGGCGCGCAGGACGTCGGCGTGGCGCTTGCGCGCGACCAGGTGCGCGACCGTCACGAGCGTCGGCGCCACTCCCCGCGCGGGCGGCCGCGCGGCCTTCGGGATGTCCGTGCCGAGGTGCACGACGCGCGTCTCGCGAGCGCCGTGCGTGCGCGCCAGCTCGGCGATTCCGGCGCTGTTGGCGAGCACCAGGCGCGCCCGCGCGAACGTGCGGCGCACGGCCTCGTCGCCGCCGCGCACCCGCGGCGCCGTGTACAGCACGTCGCCGCCATGCACCGAGACCACCAGCGGCGCCGTGCGCGTGCGCAGCGTACGGGCACGCCGCACGGCGTCGCCCGCGGGGACGGCGTTGTGCGCGTGCACGACATCGAACGCGAACTTGCGCCGCATGCGCGTCATCGCCAGCGCCAGCGGCGCCGCCGCCCAGGCTCCCCACGAGGCGTAAGAGCGCTCGCGCTCGGGCGACACGTAGGGGACGTAGGCGATCGACAGCCCGTCGCGCGTCTGCTCGCGCGGCTCGCGCACGCGCTCGGCAAGCGCGCCCGCGACAGCCGCCGGGCCCGCCGCCAGCGAGGCCCGCGGCGGGACCAGGCGGTTGAGCACGAGCACGCGCACCTCCGCGCCCGCGTCGCGGGCGGCCAGCGCTTGGCGATGCGCCCAAACGCCCATCACCGGATCGCGGCTGCTCGGGTAGAACTCCGCTACGACGAGAACCTTCACCAGCGGCGGTGCGTCGTCACGGTGCGTCGCGCGTCCTGCGCGCTGACGTACGGGCGCTCGGCGAGGAACGCGCGCGCCTCGGCGATCGCCGCCTCGCGCGAGTAGGCCTCGGCGGCGGGCGCCACGCGGTGACGGATCGCGACCGCGTCGGTCACGCCGCAGCGCCAGCCGTGCTCCTGCGCGAGGGCGCCCCAGTGGGCGTCCAGGCCCCAGCCCATGCGCAGCTCGGGGAACGGCAGCAGCGTCGCGAACGTGTCGCTCGCAAACGCGGTCACCGGGCCGATCTCCACGAACCGCGTCTCGCGCACGACGCTTCCCGGCCGCCGGCGCGTCTGCGGCCAGGCGGCGTGCGAGTTCAGGCGGTGCGCCGGCTGGGCCAGCGACAGCTCGAAGCGCTCGCACAGGAACAGGAAGCGGTCGAGAAAGCCGCGCGGCAGCTCGATGTCGTCGTCGAGCACGATCAGCCAATCGTGCCCGGCGGCCGGGTGTGCCGCGAGCAGGCGGTTGAGGTTCTCGAACTTGCCCTGCTCGTGCGGCGGGCCGACGTGCAGCTCGACGTCGTGGCGCGAGCGTTTGAGCTCGGCCTGCGCGCGCGCCGCCAAGGCGTAGTGCTCGGCGCGCTCGACGCCGAGCACGAGCACGCGTCGCCGCGGCGGCCGGCGCCGCGCGGCCAGCGCCAGGCGCGCACGGCGGCCGCTGAGCACCTCGCCGGCGTCGGCGAGCGTGTCGCGCGCGCCGCGCGCCAGCGCGTCGAAGCCGCCGACCGTTCCGCTCGTGCCCGAGAGGAAGTCCTCGACGCCGTCGCCGTTTGCCGACTCGCCGGGGCTCGGCAGCGGCGGTGCCGGCTCGCCGGCCTGTTCGCGCAACGCCTCGCGCAGCCGTCCGCTGCTGTGGGCGACCATCGTCAGGCCGCCGGCGCAGGCATGGCGCACCACATGACCCACACAACCGGCGAGCGTGAGCATCTCGCGCGCCGGCGAAGGCGCTCGCCCCTGACGCGCGTCGAAGCGGCGCGCCGCATGGCCGCGCACGGCCGCGGCGCGGCACAGCGCGCGCAGGCGCGCGTCGCGACCTGCGCGGCGATGCTCCACACGCGCCTCGGCGACGTACAGGACGCGACCCGACCCGCCGGAGGCGGCCTTGAAACGATCCTGCCACTCCTGCTCGTCGCCGCCCTCGTGCAGCGTCTCCTCGAACGGCCCCACGCGATCGAGCGCGGTTCTGCGAATCGCCATGTTCGCGCCCCACGCGTAGCTTGCGTCGGTGTCCTGTGCGCCGAGGTCGAGCGACGTGATCGGCGCGCTCTCGCGCCCGCACGAGCGCCAGCGCACGCCCTCGAAGCTCGGCTGGATCGGCCCGGCGAAGACCTCCACATCTGGATGCTCGCGCGCCGCGGTCAGCAGCGCGGCCAGCCATTGCTCGCTCGCGCGCACGTCGTCGTCGACGAATGCCACCAGCTCGCCCCGCGAGCGCTGTACGCCCGTGTTGCGCGCGACGTTCAGGCCGAGCGGCTGCTCGTGGGGCTCGTAGCGCGCGCCGAAGCGCTCGACCAGCGCGCGTGTCTGCTCGGACGGCCCGGCGTCGTCGATCACCAGGACCTCCACGCCTGCGTGGAAGGCCTGCTCGGCGATCGAGCGCAGCGCCACCTCCAGGTAGTCGGGGCGTGCGCGTGTCGGGATCACGATCGAGGCAAGGGTCATCGGTCGAGACAGTCTAGGTTTGCAGCCGGTTTGCGCCGTTTCGCCCGTGCGGTCAGCGAATAGGCTCCCGCGAACGATGGTCCTGTTCCTGCACAACCGCTACCGCACGACCGGCGGCGAGGAGCGCGTCGTGGAAGACCTCATGTGGCTCGTCCGCGAGCGGCTGGGCGAGCCGGTGGAGCTGCTGGAGCGCTCGTCTTCGCAGATCGGCGCTCGCGATGCGGCGATCGGCCTGTTGCGCGGTGGGCTGCAGCCGCGGCAGGTCGCCGCGGCGGTGCGCGCGGGCGGGGCGCGCGTCGTGCACGCGCACAACCTGCAGCCGGCGCTCGGCTGGCGCGCGCTGGCCGCCGCGCGCCAGGCCGGCGCGCGGGTCGTGCTGCACCTGCACCAGTACCGGCTCGTGTGCGCGATCGGCGTGTGCTTCACGCGCGGCGAGGAATGCACGCGCTGCCATGGCCGCGACACGCTCCCCGGCGTGCGCCTGAACTGCCGCGGCAGCGTGCCCGAGGCCGCCGCATATGCCGCCTCGCTGGCGCTGTGGCAGCAGCGCACCGTCGAGCAGGCCGACGCCTTCGTCGTACCCAGCCGCTTTGCCCTCGAGCGTCTGCGCGCGCTCGGCGCGCCACTGCCGTGGGAGCGCGTGCACGTCATCGCGCCGCCCGTGCGTGCGCTCGGCGATGAGCAGCGCCGCCGCCGCCGCCGCCGTCGTCGTCGGCGAGCGCGAGCGGGAGGCCGGCTATGCGCTCATCGCTTCGCGCCTGGCGCCGGAGAAGGGCGTCGACGTGGCGATCGACGCGTGCCGCCTCGCCGGCGTGGAGCTGGTGATTGCCGGCGACGGGCCGCAGCGCACGCGGCTGGAAGCTCACGCGGCGGGCGGCGGCGTGCGCTTCGCCGGCCGCGTCGACGATGGCGAGCTCGCGCGGCTGCGCGCGCATGCGTCGATCGCGCTCGTGCCCTCGCGCTCGGCCGAGACGTTCGGCCTGGCGGCCGCCGAGGCGATGGCAGCCGCGCTGCCCGTCGCCGCCAGCCGCGCCGGAGCGCTCGGCGAGCTGCTCGGCGAGCATGCGCTCGTGGCCCCCGGCGACGCCGGCGCACTGGCGGAGGCGATCGGCCGGCTGGCCGGCGACAGCGCGGAGGGCGCGCGCAACCTGCAGCGCGTTCGCGCCGTATGCGCGCCGACGGTCGTGGCCGACGCGCTGGCGCGCGTGTACGACGGGGCATAAGCTGGCGCCGTGCCTGAGGAGCCCACCGCGCTGATCACTGGGCTGTCCGGTCAGGACGGCTCGTTCCTGGCCGAGCTGCTGCTCGCCAAGGGCTATCGCGTCGCCGGTCTCGTGCGCGACGAGCTGGCGCCTTCGCTTGGCGCCAGCGAGCACCTGCGCGATCAGGTGCAGTTGATCGGCGGCGATCTGTTGGTGCCGGACACATTGCGCGCAGCGGTCGAGCGCGCAGGCGCCGGCGAGATCTACCATCTCGCCGCGCCCTCGTTCGTCCCCGCCTCATGGGAGCGCCCGGGGGAGACGATGCGCGCGATCGCCGGGTCCACGGCGGCGATCCTCGAGTCCGTGCGCGATCTCGGCGGCGACGCGCGCGTGTTCGTCGCGGCATCCGGCGCGATCTTCGGCGACGCGCGCGAGAGCCCGCAGAACGAGGACACGCCGTGCCGTCCGCGCACGCCGTATGCGATCGCCAAGCTGGCCGCGCACGACCTCGTCGGCGCCCTGCGCGATCACGACGGACTGCACGCGAGCTCCGGCATCGCCTTCAACCACGAGTCCGAGCGCAGGCCGGAGCAGTTCGTCACGCGCCGCGTCACGCGCGCGGCCGCCGCGATCGCGCTCGGCCGGCAGGACGCGCTCGCGCTCGGAGCGCTCGATGCGGTGCGCGACTGGTCCTTCGCCGGCGACACGATGCACGGCGCGTGGCTGATGCTCCAGCAGGACCAGCCGGGCGACTACGTGCTCGCCAGCGGCGTCGCGCACACGGTCGCCGAGCTCGCGCAGACGGCCTTCGCCTGCGTTGGCCTCGACGCCGAGCAGTACCTTCGCGTCGACTCCTCGCTCGTGCGCGCGCCCGAGAGCACGCCCAGCGTGGGCGATCCCACCAAGGCGCGCGAGCTGCTCGGCTGGCGCGCGGAGCTCTCCTTCGAGCAGCTCGTGCAGCGCATGGTGGACGCCGACATGCGCGCGTTGCAGGCGGCTCGCGCCCCCTACACTGCCCCCGAATGACCACCGTCGGGATCATCGGGCTCGGTTACGTCGGGCTGCCGCTCGCGGTGGCGTTCGCGCAGGAGGGCTGCGACGTCATCGCCGTCGACGTCGACGCGCGCAAGGTCGAGGCGATCGAGGCCGGCGACTCCTACATCGAGGACGTCAGCTCGCAGCTGCTCGCGCAGGTCAAAGATCGCCTCCAGGCGACCACGCGCTACGCGCGGCTGGCGAAAGCCGACGCCGTGCTGATCTGCGTGCCGACGCCGCTGACGCGCAACCGCGAGCCCGACCTCGGCCCGCTCGTCGCCACCGCGACCGCGCTCGGCGAGGTCCTGCAGCCCAAGCAGCTCGTCGTGCTGGAGTCCACCACCTACCCGGGCACCACGCGCGAGCGCGTCGCTCCGCTGCTCGAGGAGTCCGGCCTGAAGGCCGGGCGCGACTTCCACCTGGCCTTCTCGCCCGAGCGCGTCGACCCCGGGCGCACCGACTTCACCCTGCGCAACACGCCGAAGGTGCTCGGCGGTTTGACCGAGGCGTGCGTGGAACGCGCCGAGGAGATCTACGGCCTCGTCTGCGACGAGCTCGTTCGCGTCTCCAGCCCCGAGGCGGCCGAGCTGACCAAGCTGCTGGAGAACATCTTCCGCTCGGTCAACATCGCGCTCGTCAACGAGCTGGCGATGCTCACCGACCGCATGGGCATCGACATCTGGGAGGTCGTCGACGCGGCGTCGACCAAGCCCTACGGCTTCATGCCGTTCTCGCCCGGGCCCGGCATGGGCGGGCACTGCCTGCCCGTCGACCCCTTCTACCTGAGCTGGCGCGCGCGCGAGTTCGACATGTCCACGGAGTTCATCGAGCTCGCCGGCAAGGTCAACCAGCAGATGCCCTACCACTGCGTCGAGAAGGCGCAGCGTGCGCTCAACCAGGCCGGCCTCGCGGTCAAGGGCGCTCGCGTGACCGTGCTCGGCGTCAGCTACAAGCCGGGCGTCGGCGACACCCGCGAGTCGCCCGCGCTGAAGATCATCCAGCTGCTCTCGGAGATGGGCGCCGACGTCGGCTATCACGACCCGCACGTGCCCAGCCTGTCGGAGTTCGGCCTGCACAGCCGTCCGCTCGACGAGGCCGTAGACGACGCCGATCTGACGCTGATCGTGACCGCTCATCCGAGCATCGATCACGACGAGATCGCCCGTCGCGCGCGGCTGGTCGTCGACCTGCGCGGCGTCACGCGCTCCTCCGGCGCCGCCGATGTCATCCGCCTGTGAGATGAGCGCGGTGCCCCGCCGCCCGGAGCAGCGCCCGTGCTGAGCCCCGACCCGCGCGCACCCGGGCTGCTGCTCGGCGAGGACGTGCAGCTCGCCGGCGACGTCGCGATCGGGGCGGGCGTCGATCGTGCACGCCGGCACCGTCGTCGGCGCCGGGTGCACGATCGAGGATCGCGCGTTGCTCGGCAAGCGCCCGCGCCTGGCCAAGACGTCCGCCGCGCACGGCGACGTCGGGCGCCTGCAACTCGCGCCCGGCGCGACGGTCTGCTCGGGCGCTGTCGTGTTCGCCGGCGCCACGCTCGGCGAGGGCGCGATCGTCGGCGACCAGGCCTTCGTGCGCGAGCGCTCGTCCGTCGGCGCCGGCTCGGTCATCGGGCGCGGCAGCGTCGTCGACAACGACGTGTCCGTCGGCGCGCGCGTGCGCGTGCAGACGAACGTCTACCTCACCGCCTTCACGATCGTCGAGGACGACGTGTTCGTCGGGCCGGGCGTCGTCACCACCAACGACGACACGATGGCCCGCCATGCACCCGGCGCGCCCTTGCGCGGCGCCATCCTGCGCCGCGCCTGCCGTGTCGGCGGCGGCGCGGTGCTCACGCCCGGCGTGGAGATCGGCGAGGAGGCGTTCGTCGCCGCCGGAGCGCTCGTCACCAGCGACGTGCCCGCGCGCGCCGTCGTCATGGGCGCCCCCGCACGCGTCGTGCGCGACGTCGGCGACGAGGACCTGCTGGAGCGCTGGCGCTAGCAGAGCCGGCCGTTCGCGCCGCGGCGACGACCTCGTCGGCCTGCGCGCGCGTCAGCAGCGGGCTCATCGCGATCGCCAGGTGGCGCGAGGCCGCCTCCTCGGTGCCGGGCAGCTCCACGCCTTCGGCCCACCGGCGCATCGGCGGCTGGCGGTGCGCGGGGGTGCGGTAGTAGGCCTTCGCGCCGATGCCCGCGTCCGCGAGCGCCTGCTGCAGGCGCTCGACCTGCGGGTGTGCGACGACGTACAGGTGCCACGCCGGCGACGATCCGCCAACCGGCTGGGGCAGTGAGACGAGCTCGCCCAGGCCCGCCTCGGCGTAGTGGCGCCCCGCGGCGCGACGCCCGGCCGCCCAGTCGTCGAGGTGCGGCAGCTGCACGCGCATTATCGCCGCCTGCAGCTCGTCCAAGCGCGAGTTGTAGCCGAGCTGCTCGTAGTCGACCTTGTCGCGCGAGCCGTGAAAGCGCAGGATGCGCGCCTGTTCGGCGATGTGCTCGTCGGAGGTGAGAACCATCCCGCCGTCGCCGAAGCAGCCGAGGTTCTTCGACGGGTAGAAAGACAGCGTCGCGGCGCTCCCCAGCGCCCCTGCGCGACCGTCCGGCGAGTTCGAGCCGACGGCCTGTGCGGCGTCCTCGAGCACCGGCACGCCCAGTGCCTCGATCTCGGCCACCGGCGCGACGTTGCCGAACAGGTGCACGGCGATCACCGCCTTCGTGCGCGGTGTCAGCGCCGCGCGCACGGTGTCGGCGGTGACGCAGTACGTGCCCGGGTCGATGTCGCAGAAGACCGGCGTGGCGCCGGTCGGCGGGATCGCCTCGGCGGACGCGTAGAACGTGAACGAAGGCACGACCACCTCGTCGCCCGGCCCGACGCCCATCGCGCGCAGCGCGATCGTGATCGCGTCCGTGCCGTTGGCCACGCCGACGCCGTGCGCGGCGCCCGTGTAGGCGGCCAGCTCCTGCTCGAACGCCGCGACCTCGGGGCCGAGGATGAAGCGTTCGGACTCGAGCACCCGGTCGATCGCCGCGCGCAGCTCGTCGCGCAGCGGCGCCAGCGTCGACGCGGTGTCGAACAGCGGTACCGCCATCGCGCTCAGCGCGGCTCGAGCAGCTCGAGGTCGGCGCGCGTCATCAGCCGGATCAGCTCCTCGAACGACGTCTGCGGCTTCCAGCCGAGATCGCGCCCGGCCTTGCCCGGGTCGCCGATCAGATGGTCGACCTCCGCGGGGCGCACGAACGCCGGGTCGATCGTCACGTACTGCTCGAAGTCGCCCAGCCCGGCCTCGTCGAAGGCGACCTCGCAGCACTCGCGCACGGAATGCGCCTCGCCCGTGGCGATCACGTAGTCCTCCGGTTTGTCCTGCTGCAGCATCAGCCACATCGCCTCGACGTAGTCCTTGGCGTAGCCCCAGTCGCGTTCGGCGTCGAGGTTGCCCAGGCGGATCTCCTTGGCCAGGCCGTGCTTGATCGCCGCCGCGTGCCATGTGATCTTGCGGGTGACGAACTCCAGGCCGCGGCGGGGGGAGTTCGAAATGACCAGTCGCCCGACGCCGGCACAGAACACGCCGCTCTCGGTCTCGATGTCGAACGTCCACTCTTCGTCCGGGACAAGGGCCGCGGCGATCCGGCGGACCTCAGCCGGATTCTTGCGCAGGTGCCGGCCCTTATCGCCGACCCTGACGGCCGACGCGAGGTTCAGCTGGTAGTAGGTCTTCTGTCCGCGCTGCTCGACGTAGACGGACGCCGGCTGCTCATTGACGTGATAGAGCCAGCACAGGCCCTGAGCGAGTACAGAGCTGTTTGTCTTGATCGACGCGCCGTTGCCTCGCTTGAGGCCGTCTCCTTGGTAGTAGCCATCGAGGAATGCCTTCTGCAGCTCCTTGCTTGCATTCAAGATCACGGGGGGAATCTGCTTGAACCCCGTTGAGGTGTACAGCTGTTCCCGAAGCCAGGGGACGACCGTGCCTCTTCCCGTGAGGTCTACGTGCTCGACCGAGGCCGTCTCGTCCCAGCCTGATGTACCTACCCATTCTCTGGACCGGCCGAGGAAGATATGCGACCAAAGTGCCGCGACGCGCGTGCGAAGGAGCGCGTCGTTGTTCGTGAAACAGACCTTCAAGCCTTTGCTTTGCACGTAGCCGTCGGCGGCCATGAGCCCGAGAAACTCGGCCATCTCAAGCGTGGCGACGCTCCAATCGGCGGGAGGTGGCATCTCATCGGCCAGGGCAAGTTCATCCCCGGCTTCCACATCAGTTGCGGGAATCTTTTCGTAGTCGGGGTTGAGCATGTTGTGGTGCGCCGTGACCTCCACGACGCCGGCGCGCGCTTGTATCGAGAGAAGTTCGTGGTCGGGGTCCGTAGTTCGCCGTCGCGTAGCGGTGATGGCGGTGATCGGAGACCAACCGTCCCCGTCCCAAACCTCCAGGAAGGTCTTGGGCAGAAAGTTCTGAACTGAGCGGCCGCGCCGGACGAGGGGGACTAGGTCGGCGGGCGTCTTCACTGCGATGACCCCGTCGTCACGGATCAGCAACGGGGTATTCGAGCATATGGACTCGTGGTTGAAAAGTATCCCCGACGTCGCGTGCAGGTCGTAGGACTCGCGGTAGTTGACAGTGATGAAGTGGCCGTAAGCCTTCGCCACGCCGTAGGGCGAACGCGGGTAGAAGGGCGTCGTCTCGGTCTGCGGAACCTCGAGCACCTTGCCGAACATCTCGCTCGACGAGGCCTGGTAGAAGCGCGCCTGCGGGCACACTTCGCGCATCGCCTCGAGCATGCGCGTCACGCCAACGCCGGTGAACTCGGCCGTAAGCGTCGGCTGGATCCAGGACACGGCGACGAACGACATCGCCGCGAGGTTGTAGATCTCGCTCGGATCGGAGGCGCGCAGCGCGTCGACGAGCGAGCGCTGGTCGAGCAGATCGCCCTGGTGCAGCGTGATGCGATCGCGGATCTGCTCGATGCGGTCGAACTTCTCCGTCGAGGCGCGGCGGACCATGCCGTGGACCTCGTAGCCCTTCTCCAGCAGCAGTTCGGCCAGATACGAGCCGTCCTGGCCGGTGATTCCCGTGACGAGCGCTTTGCGAGGTGTCGGCATTGCCCGCAGCCTATAGAGCGCTGCCGATACGCCCGGCGGCACCCGCCCTCGCGCCGGCGCCGGCGTCGGCGCGCCCCCGCAGCGCCGCTACGACCGCGGCCGCTCCTGCGGCGAAGTCGATGCTTGCTTGCCAGTCGAGTAGCTCGTTTGCCTTGTCCACCGAGGGGAGGCTGCGCTCGGGCTCGCCGGCATCCGCGGCGAGCTGCTCGAGCACGAGCTCGCCGGCAGGCTCGTCGCATGCCTGCCAGGCCACGCGTGCCGCCTCGGCAACGCTCAGCTCGCTCGCGGCAGCGATGTTGAAGTCCTCGTTCAGCGCCGCCGGCGAGGCGAGTGCGGCGACGATCGCTGCGGCGACATCGTCGACGTGCGTCGGCGTCATCGTTTGCTGCGCGCCGGCGGCGAGCGCGAGCGGCCGACTGCCGGCGAGCGCGCTCGCGAACAGCTCGCTTAGCGTAAGGCTGACGCCCGGTTCGCCGCCGACGACCGGCGCCGGGCCGTACGTCGCGAACGGACGGCAGATCGTGAACGCCAGGCCGTGCTCGTCGTGTGCCGCGCGAAGCTCGCGCTCGCCGGCGAGCCTGCCGAAGCCGGCAGACGAGCGCGGGGCCGGGCACTGCGCGACATGGTCCTCCGGCGTGGGGAAGACCTCCGCACGTTCGAACACCAGCGGCGAGGACACGTACAAGAAGCGCTCGACCGCGGCGTCGAGCGCCGCGCGGATCACGGCGCCATGCACAGCGCTTTCGTACTCGATGTGCGTGTGCGCGAGCTCGCCCGCGCCCGCTCCCGGGGCCGGCGAGCTCGCGAGGTGGATGACGTGCGAGCAGCCCTGCACCGCTGCCAGCGCGTCGCCCGGCACACGCAGGTCGCCCGTGCGGATCTCACACCCTTCGCGCATCCACTGCGGCGCGGTGCGTTCGTCCGACACGCGCACGTCGTACTGCGGATCGGCGAGCAGGCGCCTGGCGACGGCGGTGCCTGTCATGCCGGCTCCGCCCGTGATCAGCACCCGGCTCATCTGTCGCGCGGACCGTCCCGGCGGGCAGACTGCGCGCGAAGGCCGCGGCGATGGCGCGCGTACTGGCGCGCGAAGCCGGCGACGAACAGCGGGTTGTAGCGGGCGTAGCGCCGCCACAGACGGCGCGGCTCGCGCGACAGGCGGTAGGCCCACTCCAGCCCGTTGCGCTGCATCCAGCCGGGCGCCTGCGACACCAGGCCCGCGTGAAAGTCGAACGCCGCGCCCACGCCGACCAGCAGCGGCGGGGTCAGGCGCGAGCGCATCTCGTGCATCCACTGCTCCTGCTTGGGCTGTCCCGTGCCCACCCACACCACCGCCGCCCCGGAGGAGTTGATCAGCTCGATCTCGTGCTCGTTCTCCGCGGCGGTCAGCTCGCGAAACGGCGGCGAGGAGGCACCGGCGATGCGCAGGCCCGGGAAGCGCTCGCGCAGGCGCCGTTGCAGCAGCTCGCGCGCGTGGTCGTCGTGGCGCCCTCCGTACAGGTAGACCGGCGTGCCGTTGCGTGCGGCACGTGCGCAGAACTTGGCCATCAGGTCGGGCCCGTAGACCCGCGTAGCCCGCGGATGGCCGAGTGCGTGCAGGGCCCACACCAGCGGCTGGCCGTCGGGTACCGCGAGCGTCGCCGCGAGCGTCGCCGCGAGCGTCGCCGGCTGCTCCTGCGCGGACATCACGAGGTTGACCGCCGCCGCGGTGACGTACCCGCGCGTATCCGTCGCGATCATCGCGTCCATCCAGTCCATCACCTGCTCGTAGTCGGAGATCGCCAGCGGGATGCCGAGGATCTCCGCGGTCGGCGGCGTGGGCGGTGGGGCTACTGCGTGGGGCGCGGCGATCGCGTGAAGATACCCGTCCCCGGCGCCCGCGACCGCCGATCGCGCCCATGGCGACGGCCACTCGGCGCCGCCATGGGTGCGCTCATCGAAGGCGCTGTTTCACCGGTGCGGCCTCGGCCGCTAGACGACCGAGTTGATCTCGACCTTTTCTGCGTTCGTCTGGCTGGTCGTGATCGCCTCGCCCGACTGTTCGGGGGTGCCTTCGCCGATCTGCGTCATCAGCACTTCCGGTGTTTCGCCGACGAAGTTTTCCGGTTTCTGTTTGCCTTTGAGCTGTTTGGTTTTGTTCGTCGACGTCAGTTTCATCGCGTTCGACGACACGGGCGAGATCATCGCCCCCGTCAGGATGATCGGGAAGCTGCCGCAGCTGAATTTCGCGATCGGCCCGGTGTGGCCGGCCGGGTAGAGCTTCTCGCCGATTTTGTAGTTGATCGGTTCAGCCGCGAGTTCTTCGACGCCGAGCACTCCTTCCATCGTGTTCATCACGATCGTGCCTTCGGCCGAGCCGGTGCTGTGGCAGGACACGCCGAACGCGCTGCAGCCGGTGAACGTCGCGTTCACTTTGCCGACCGTTTTGTTGCCCGTGATTTCGCCCGTGCTGGTCTCGCCTTCACAGGTGACGGTCGATTTGCCGACGGTTTCCAGCATCGCCACCGAGCCTTCTTTGAGTACGTTGGAGAAGCCGGGTTTTTCGAGTGGGGCCGCGCTGCCGTAGGCCGCATACCATTCGAACGCTTTCCCGGTTTCGCCGGCAGTCTGCGTGCAGGCCGCATCGGTGTACGCGCCGCCCGTGACTTTGATGCATCTGCCGAATTCCGGCGGCGAATTCGGTTCCGGCGTCAGCGTGAACGAGTCTGCGCTCAGGCCGCGGTCGAGGATCGTGGCGGCCTGTGCCGGCGCGCAGCCGACGACGACCGCGAGCGATACCAGCGCGAGCAGGAACCAGCGGTGCAGCTGATGCATGGTCGTCCCTTCTCCAGTTCGTCTTGTCAGTGGCGATGTGATCATAAAGAATCGATCAGATAGAATTCGTCTGGTTCGCGAGATTCGCGTAATCTGCGAGGAGTGAGTCCCCTCGTTGTTCGTCGTTACCGTGCCGAGCGCCTGCTGCGGGACGAGTTCGAGGGCTTGCGAGCGAAGGTTCTCGGCATCGCGGGGGAGCGACTGCGCGGGCGCGGAGTGCACCTCGACGCCGGCGATCTGGAAGCTTGCTACTCGCAGGCATGGCAGGGCCTGTACGCGGCTGTGCTCGCCGGCGAGCGGATCGACAGCACGGCCGCGTGGCTGGCGCTCGTGACCTACCGGCGGGCGATCGACGAGCACCGGGCTCGGCGCGGGCTCGTGGCCGCGCCGCTGGAGGAGGACCAAGCGCAGGGCCGCCTGCGGCATGGCGCAACCGTTTGCAGCGATCGCGGCGACGATCAGGACATCGCCGCAGCGCTCGACGACCGCGCCCGCCTGCGCCAGCTGTTCGAGGCGCTGCGCGCGCAGCTCAGCGCGCGTGAGCAGCAGGCCGCGACGCTCTGCTACCTGCAGGGGCTCTCGCGTGCCGAGGCCGCTGCGCGCATGGGCGTCAGCGAGTCGCGCATGCGCAAGCTGATGGAGGGGCGCGGCGGGCGCTCTCCCGGCGTCACGTCGAAGATGGGCTCGCTCGTGCAGACGATCGCCGCCGGCGGGTGGTGCGAGGAGCAGGGCTCGCTGATGCGCGGCCTCGCCTACGGCATCCTCGACCCCGACGGCGAGCGCTACCGGCTTGCGCTGCTGCACCGCGACGCCTGTCCTGCCTGTCGCGCTTACGTGCTCTCGCTGCGCGGCCTTGCCGCGGTGCTGCCGCCGGCGCCCGTGCTGCTGCACTGGGCACTCGGCGCCGGAGCCTCTGGGCTGGCCGGCGCGGGCGCGGGCGGCACGGCAGCCACGGGCGGACCGGGCGTCGGGGCGACCCCGGCGAGCAGCGGCGTGGGCGCTGCTGCGCTTTCTGCGCCCGGCGTTGCCGGCGCCGGTGCGGCGGGCGGAGGGTGGTGGCTGGCCGGCGGGCCGTTCGGCGCGAAGCTCGCGGTGAGCTGCCTGGTGGCGCTCGGCGTGGGAGCCGGTTGCGCAGCGCTCGGCGGCTCGGGGCCGGCCCAGGTGCGCGCTCATCGACACCGTCAGGCGAGTGCGGCCCACGTCGATCGAGCGCGCGCAAGCGAGTCGGGCGTCGCCACCGCTGCGGCGGGCGGGCAAGTGAATGGACGAGCGCGCGAAGCCTCCTCGCCGCCGGCCGGCCGCGTGGCGACCGCCGCGCAAGCCAGCCGCGAGTTCGGGCCCGAGCGGTCCACGGCCGGCGGCGCGCCGAGCGCAGCCGGAGCAGGCACGAGCGGCGCGACGGCCAAGGCCGCCTCGGTCGGGCGAGAGCCGGGCGAAGCCGCGCCGGCACGGCCAGGCGCCGGTTCCGTGACGCAGGCGGGCGCGAGCGCGACGACGAGCGCGAGCGGCCGGCCGGCGGCTCAGCGGGAGTTCGCGCCCGGCTAGCTGCGACGACGGGCGATTGGCTCGCCGCGAGAACCGGGGCGGCGTGAGCCCGATTTCTGCGGCGCAGAAGGGCGACCGGCGCGATCGAGGCTCGATTTCGGCTCCGCGCCGGCCGATACCGTTCGCATGATGACGTTCAGCGTGGTGATCGCAGCGTATGAAGCGGCGAGCACCGTCGGGAGGGCGATCGAATCGGCGCTCGCCCAGACCCGCGAGGACTTCGAGGTCGTCGTGATCGACGATGGCTCCAATGACGACACTGCGGCCGTCGCTGCTGCGTTCGCCGCCAAGGACGCGCGCGTGAACGTGCACAGCCAGCCCAACGGCGGTCCCTCCGCTGCGCGCAACAAGGGGATTGCGCTGAGCAGCGGCAGGTACGTGAGCATGCTCGACAGCGACGATCTGTGGCTTCCGCAGTACCTCGCGCAGATGGGCGAGGCGCTGGAGCGCGAGCCCGACGCCGGCTTTGCCTACACCGAAGCGTGGGAGCTCAACGAGGCGAGCGGGCGCTTTCTCAAGCCGACGACGATGGCGCGTCAGCACCCGCCGCAGCGCACGCTGCCGCAAGAGCGGTTCCTGTCGGAGCTGATGAAGCGGAACTTCGTCTACAACGCCGTCACCGTGCGCCGCTCGGTGCTCGAGCAGGTCGGTGGCTATGACCCGGGGATGACACACGGGGAGGACTACGAGCTGTGGCTGCGCATCGCCAACTCCGGCTTCAACGCCGTGCGCGTGCCCGGGCCCCTGGCGATCAAGCGAGACTCGCCGACTTCGCTGTCCTATGACTACACCGCGATGGACGCCGGCGTGCGCGAGGCCTACCGGGCCGTGCTCGAGCGCCACCCGGCCTCGGCGCGCGTGCGCGAGCTGGCGGTGGCCCGGCTGGACGAGCTCAGCGAGGCGGAAAGGCAGCGCGCGAGCCGCAAGGGGCGGCTGCTGCTCGCCGCCAGGCGCGCGGTCGCCGGTGCGACGCGCGCCCAGCGCCGGCGCCTGCAGCAGCGCGCCGAGCCGCCTCCGGGTGTCGCCGAGGCGTTCCCCGGGCTCGGCCTGGGCGAGGGCGGCCGGCGCCGCCGAACGCGGTAGAGATGGAGGCCCACCTGCCGCCAAGCGACGCCGAGGCGGTCGAAGACGAGATCGCCGCGCTGTCGGACGCGCTGCTGAACGAGGGGGTGGAGCCTGCCCCTGAGGGTATGAGCGGCGTGGTGACCCGCGGCGCCGGGCTGGCGGGCATCGGCTACGTGCTCGCCCAGCTGCTCACCTTCGGCGCGTACCTCGTGCTCGCCAGGCTCGCGACGCCGGCGGACTTCGGACGCTTCGCGGCCGGTGCGATCGTCGTCAACGCCGGCTCGGTGCTCGGCGAGTCGGGCATCGAAGCGGCGCTTCAGCGCAGGAGCGGCAATCTGGAGGAGGCCGCGAACTCGGCCTTCCTGGCAACTGTGCTCGGTGGTCTGGGCCTGACGCTGTTCGCGCTCGCGACGGCGCCGTTGATCGGGCTGTTCTTCCACAGCCACGAAACGGGGGTGGTCGCGGCGGTGCTGTCGGGATGGATGCTGCTGCGCCTGCTGGCGATCGTGCCGGACGCGCTGCTGATGCGCAGCTTCTCCTTCGCACGCCGGGTGTTCATCGATCCGCTCTCGACGGTCTTCTTCGCCGCCGGCGCGATCCCGGCGGCGGCAGCCGGCCTGGGCGTCTGGGCGCTGGTCATCGGCACCTACGCCTCGGCGACGATGAACGTGATCGCCGCCTGGGGCTTCGCACGCTGGCGTCCGCGCCCGCGCCTGGCGCGGCGCGAGGCTTGGCGCGAGCTTGCCCGCTACGGGCGGCCGGTGGTGGCGGGAAACATGATCCGCCGGCTGGTGATGGAGGTCCCGATCCTCGCGCTCGGCCGCTTCAGCGGGGCGGCGGCGCTCGGTCAGTTCACCTACGCCAATCGCGTCAGCATGCAGTCGCTGGGAGCGGTGGTCAACGTCGGCGGGTACGTGCTGCTGCCGGCCTTCTCGCGGCTCTCCGCGCACGACGAGCGGTTTCGCAGCGCCGTGCGCAAGGCGTTGCGCTGGCTGTGCATCCTCTCCTTCCCGGCCGGCATGCTGCTGATCCCGCTGGGAACACCGGCGATCGTGCTGGTCTTCGGCGAGCAGTGGCGCGAAGCCGGGCACGCGGCGATGGCGCTCGGGGTATACGGCTCGGCGCTGTCGCTGGACTCGATCGCCAGCGAGGCGTGGAAGGCGAACGGGCGGACCGACATGCTGCCGCGGATGCACGGGGTGTCGCTTGCGCTGACGCTCGTGTTCGTCGGCGCGCTGGTGCCGTTCGGCGTCGTCGGCGTGGCGATCGGGATGTCGGCCGCGGCCGTCGGCGTCGCCGCCTACGCGGTGCGCGGGATGGCGCATGCGCTGGGCATCGCGCTCGCCGACCTCGTGCGCGAGATCTGGCCCGCGGCGGTTGCCGCAGCGGCGATGGCCGGCGGCCTGTTCTGCGTTCAGCATTTCCTCGTGCACGCCGAACGTCACGGCATCGCCCTCGGCCTGGTCCTGCTCGTCGCCGAGACCGCGCTCGGTGCCGTCGCCTACGTCGCGCTGCTGGCAGTCGTCGCGCCGGCTCCCGCGCGCGAATTGATCGGCGCGCTGCGCGCGCAGGTGGCGAGCCGCGTCGGCCGCCGCGCAGGGCGGCCGGGCACGGGCTGAGCGAGCTCTGACGGTCGGCCGCGGCCGACCGTCAGCCGCGCGGAAAGACCTTCGTCAGGTGTTTGATCGCGAGTGGGTTGCCGCGCGGGCGCAGGCGACCGGTGGCGATCAGGCGTAGCGGGTCCAGGCGCTCGCCGACCACGTCGACCCAGTCCTGGTAGGAGAGCTGCAGGCGCAGGTCGGGCTTGGATGCGGCGCCCTCGGCCGCCGTGCTGGAGCCGTTGTTGACGGTCAGGTGCCATGTCGGCACGTCGGGATCGGTGAACTCCCACTGGAAGGTCGTCGCCCGGCGCAGGCCGTGCGCGGGGTTTACCTGGCGGCGGATCGTGTCGAACAGCAGCTCGAGCGTCTGCGGGTCGCGCGGGGAAGGCCCTTCGCGCACGCCGATCACGCCGGCTTTCGCCAGCGCACGCCCCCGTTCGGAGGTTTCCAGCGGCGTCAGCCCGGCGGGCAGGATCGGTGGGCCGGGCAGGGTGTCGATCGGCATCCCCGCCGAGCGCAGCTTCGTCGTCATCGACATCAACCCCTCGACGCCGACGCTGTCGAACGTCGAGTTGAAGACCGTCACGTAACGCTCGTCCCATCCGGGAGGCATGAGCACCTGCTGTGTGTAGCGCGTGACCTCGCGCAGGATCTTCGCGACCGCCTTGGGCACGCGCACGGGGTCTTCGCGGTTGAGATCGGAGAGGATCTTCACGCCGAAGCCGATGTGGCGCTGCTCGTCGGCGGCGATGTTCTCCATGCCCTCGCGGAACGCCGGAAGCTGGTCGCGTTCCTCCAGGTAGCTGCAGATGAAGTGCTGTCCGGGCTGCGCCAGCGACGCCTCGATGACGACGTGGTAGAGCGTGATCGCGGCGGCCAGTTTGGCGGGCGAGTGGTCGGCGCGCAGTTCGTCGGCCATCTTGTCCAGGCGGTCGAAGATCATGCGAAAGCCGGACGTCAGCTGCGGCTTGATCGCCGCCAGCCCGCTGGCCATCGAGCCGTCGCCGACTTCGCAGACCTCCTGCATGAAGCGCTTGAAGAAGACCGCGTGGCGCGCCTCGTCGACCTGCTGGGTGGTGAGGAAGTACTTCTGCTCCTCCAGCGGGGCGGCGTCGATGTAGGGGGAGAGGTTGTCCGCGACGGCGTCCTCGCCCCAGAAGAACAGGCAGTAGTTCCACATCGCCGCTTGGCGCTCGAAGTCGGTGAAGTCCTCGCGCCACTGGCGCGCGTCCTCGGTGAAGTCCAGCTCGGTCGCCTTCCAGTTGCCGCGCTCCCAGCGTGCGTACAGGTCCGCGTAGGAGATCGCGTCGGTCGGCAGGCTCGCCAGGTTGCTTTCGCTCGTGCTCGAAGCTGTCGTGGTGCTCGCCATCAGTGCTCCTATCGCAAACGGGTCAGGGAGATCGAATAACGAACGCTATCGCAATAGCGATCGCTCCGTCAAGTACGATGTCGGCATGACGGAGACGACGGCCGTGGCACAGTCAACCCCGGCGCGGATGACGCGCGAGCAGAGCAAGGCGAACACGCGCGAGCGGCTGCTCGCCGCGGCGCGCAGCGCCTTCGCCAGCAGCGGCTTTCACGGCGCCTCGGTCGACGAGATCGCCTCGCGTGCAGGTTTCTCCACGGGCGCGCTGTACTCCAACTTCGACGGCAAGGAGGATTTGTTCCTCGTTTTGATGGAGCGCGAGATCGAGGAGCACGCGCGCGAGATCGCGCAGGCGGTCAACGTGCGCAACTCCGTGGCCGAGCGTGCCGCCGGCGGCGCGCAGCAGTGGATGACGATGATCGAGCGCGAGCCCGAGCTGCTGCTGCTGTTCATGGAGTTCTGGGCCTACGGCGTGCGCGACGCCGGCGTGCGCCCGAAGGTCGCCGCGCGCTTCGCGCAGGTGCGCCGGCTGCTGACCAAACTGATCGAAGACGGCGTGCGCGAGTTCGACCTGCAGCTGGCGCTGCCGGCCGAGCAGCTCGCCGTGGCGGTCGACGCGCTCGCCGACGGGATCGCCCGTCAGAAGCTCGCCGACCCGAGCGCCGTCCCAGACGACCTGATGGGCCGTGTGCTCGCGCTGCTGTTCGCCGCCGCCACGCGGCCGCCCGACGACGTGCGCTGAAGGCCGCGCCGCCGGCCGCGTGCCTGGTCAGCCACCGGCCGAATCTCCCCCGGCGGGGACGCACAGGCAGGCGTAGTGCACAGTGAACAGCCGCCGCGCCAGCGACGGCGCGGCGCCGTGCAGCGAGCGGCGCACCGCCCACTTGGCCGTGCCCTGGGCACGCCCGCGAGCGCTCGTGGCAAAGAAGCGATGCACCTGCAACGGCAGCGGATCCTCGATCTCGCCGGCGACCCGCAGCCCCGCGCCGTGCGACGATCGCGCGCATGGCCTCGCGGTCCAGACGCTGCAGGTGGCCGACCTCCTCGGCGTGCTCGCGCTTGCCCGCGCGCCGCGCCGACACGTTCGCCTCCAGCGGCACCTCGGCGACCACGGCGCCGCAGGCGCGCGCGACCTCGGCCAGCAGCGCCGCCGGGTCTCGCACGTGCTCGAGCACGTGCGAGAGGATCCCCAGGTCGTGTGCGCCGTCGCGATCGGGCAGGTGCGCGCCGTCGTAGCGGGCCACCGAGTCGATCTGCGCCCGCGCCCGCGCGATCGCGACGGCCGCATCGGTGATCTCCACGCCGCTCAGCCGCCCGCCGAAGCCTCGCCGGTGCAGCTCGCACAGCAGCGCGCCGTCGCCGCAGCCGACCTCCAGCGTGCTCTGCGGGTCCGATGCCCTCGCGCTCGCACAGCGAGATCACGTGATCGGCCTTGCCGATCGCCCCGAGCGCGCGCCAGCGCGCATATTGCGCCGAGCGCTCGGGCGTCTGCGAGTACGCCTCGTCGTAGAAACGAACGAGGTCCGCGCTGTCCTGCGTGCTCGAGTCCGCCATCTTCGGAGCCTCCACGTCTCAAGGAACGGCCGCATCGCGCCGATGCCCGGGCAGATGCCTTGCCAGCCTTTCACGCGAGGGCGCCGCACGCGGCGCCCAGTTGGCGGCACCCCGCCGCGGGTGCCTTGGTGTCCACGCGGGGCCGGGCGACATGCACGCTGACGCGCGCACCGCGACGCGGCGATCGAGGCAGCGCGCGAGCGCGGGTGTTGTCCCCGCGCGCTCCTACGATCAGCACCTGATGCAGAGCACCCCACCACCCCGCAGCAGAGGCGATCGGGTGCGCGTGGTCACGCTGGTCGACCTGCTCAGCAGCAACGGCGGCGCCGAGCGCTTCGCGCTGGTCGTCGCCACGCGGCTGGATCCCGAGCGCTTCGAGTCGATCATGTGCATCAGCCGCTGGCCGCCGCGCCCGGAGCGAAAGGAAGCCGACAGCTCGCGCGAGGCCGCCTTCGCGCAGCTGCAAGAGGCGGGAGTTCGCTTTCTGCCGCTCGGGCGCCGCCACAAGGTCGAGGTCGCCCCGTGGGCGCGGCTGGGGCGCTTCTTGCGCCGAGAACGCGTCGACGTGCTGCACACCCACAAGTTCGGCTCCAACGTCGCGGGCACGGTCGTCGGCAGGCTCGCCGGCGTGCCGGTCGTGCTGGCACACGAGCACACATGGTCCTACGAAGGCAAACCGTGGCGGCGCATCCTCGACCGCGAGGTCGTCGCGCGGGCAGCCGACCGCTTCATCGCCGTGTCGCGGGCCGACCAGCGGCGCATGTCGGAGGTCGAGGGCATCGACCCCGCACGCACCGTGTTCGTCCCGCTGGGCATCGTGCCCCCGCAGCTGCCCGAGGGCCGCGACATGCGCGCCGAGCTCGGAATCGCGCCGACCGCGCCGGTGGTCGGCGCAGTGAGCGTGATGCGCCCGCAGAAGGCGCTTCAGGTGCTGCTGCACGCGACCGCCGAGCTGAAGCTGCGCTGGCCCGGCCTGCAGGTGCTGCTCATCGGCGACGGACCCGAGCGGCCGTTTCTGGAGCAGCTCACCCAGGAGCTCGAGCTGGGAGAAACCGTGCGCTTCCTCGGCCAGCGCCTCGACGTCGCAGACATCCTGCCGGCGCTCGATGTCGGCGTGTGCTGCTCGGACTTCGAGGGCAGCCCGACGGTCGTGCTCGAGTACATGGACGCCGCGCTGCCGGTGGTCGCGACCTCCGTCGGCGGCATCCCCGACCAGGTCGAGCCGGGAGTCAACGGGCTGCTCGTGCCGCGCCAGGACCCCGCGGCCTTCGCGCGGGCGATCTCCGAGGTGCTGGCCGATCCGCAGCGCGCCCGCGAGATGGGCCTGCGCGGGCAGTCCCGGCGGCGCTCGGAGTTCGATATCGACGTGACTGTCGGCCGCCTGGAATCGCTCTACCTGGAGCTGCTCCAGAAGCGAGGGCGAGCAGTTCGCACGAGCGCGTGAGCTCGCCCGTTGATCGGATCTCCGTCGTGCTCGACGGCAATCCGGCGCCCGCCTGGCAGCAGCGCGCGCTGGCCGCACTGGCCGCGTCGCCGGCCCTCGACGTGACGCCTGTGCGCCTCGGCGGCCGGGTGCGCGAGAGCCCTCTCAGGAGACTGCACGCGGCGCTCGAGCGGCGCGTGTTCAGGCTGGGGCCCGACGCGCTGGCGCCGGTGGACTTCGACGAGGGCGGCATCGCTGAAGCTCAGCCGCACCAGCGAGCTCAGTCGCTCGACGAGCGCCTGGCGGGGAACGAGCCGATCGTCTGGTTGGCGGATGCGCCGGCGCCAGCCGACGAGTCGCGCGCGATCGTGCTCGTCAGCCACAACGGCGCGATCGAGCCCGCCGAGCGAGCCGTGCGCCGTGCGCTGGGTGCGCCGGCGGACAGCATCGAGACCGACATCCTGGTCAGGCACCGCGGACGCACCGTCGTGCTGCAGCGCACCGTCTCCGGCCTGCGCTCCTACTCGCCCACGCTCACCGCCAACATGCTGCTGTGGAAGCTCGCGGCGATGCTGCCACTCGCCGTCGAGCGCCTGCCCGGCTGCGTTTGACGCCGCGCCCGCTGGGTCGGCCCAGGCGCCCAGCACGACCGCCGGGGACGCCACGCGCGACGGTGCGCCCTCTGCCCCATCCGAGCTCGGGCGCGGCGGTTCGGCCGGAGTGCTGCTCGCTCGTTCGGCGATCGCGTGGCTGCGGATACTCGCCGCGCGCGCGCTGTTCAGCCGGCCCTGGACGATCAGGCTGCGCCGGCGCGCGGGCGAGCCGACGGACGGCTGGTCCGAGCAGTCGCCGCTGGTGCGCTGGCGGGCGGCGAACATGTACGCGGACCCTTTCCTGTTCGAACACGAAGGCCGCCATCACCTGTTCTGCGAGGAGGTCGCGCCTGGCTCCACGCGCGGGGTGATCTCGCATACCGAGTTGGCGCTCGACGGGTCGCTCGCGGATGCTCCCAAGCCCGTGCTGACGGCCGAGCACCATCTCTCCTATCCGTTCGTGTTCGCGCACGAGGGGGAGGTGTTCATGATCCCCGAGACCTCCGCGGTCAGGCGCGTGGAGCTCTATCGCGCGGTGGAGTTCCCGCACCGCTGGGAGCGTGACACCGTGCTCATCGACGCTGTGGACGCTGCCGACGCGACGCTCCTGGCGCACGACGACCGGCTGTGGCTGTTCGCCGCGGTCACGCCGGCGGACGCGAGCTCGCTGGACGAGCTGCACATCTACTCCGCCGGCGAGCTGCGCGGTCCGTGGCTGGCGCATCCGCGCAACCCCGTCGTCTCCGACGTTCGCCGCGCTCGGCCCGCCGGGGCGTTTCAGCGCTGGGGCCCGCGGCTCGTGCGCCCGGGCCAGGACGGGCGCAGCCGCTACGGCGGCTCGATCTCCTTCCAGCAGGTCGACGTGCTCAGCGCGCAGGACTACGCCGAGCACGAGATCGCGCGCCTGGACCCGGCCGACGTCGGCGCCGCGCGCGCGACGCACACCTACGCCGCCGACGCGAGCTTCGAGGCGATCGACGTGCGCCGGCGCCGCGCGCGCTGGACGCCGGCGCGGCGGGCGGGGGCGTGAAGCGATGAGCCGGCGCTCGGTCATCCAGGTGACGCTGTGGAACAGCGCCTACCTGGGCAACGTGATGCTCAGCCAGCTCGCGCTCGCGCGCAGCGTGCGCGAGCAGTTCGGCCTGGGGACGCACTTCGTGCTCGCCCCTGGCGCCGAGGGCAAGCCGTGGCTGGCACAGCTCGAGCGCGAAGGCACCACGTGGTCGATCATGCCCGCGCGCAGGCGTGACTGGCGTGCGCATCTGGATGCGGTGATCGCGCAGCACGACGGGGCTCTCGTGCACACGCACTTCACCGCCGCGGACCTGGTCGGTGCGTGGGCTGCGAGGTCGGCCGGGGTCCCGTGCGTGTGGCACGTGCGCACCGGCTTCACCGGCTACCCGCTGCGCCAGCGCGCCAAAGACCTGATCAAGCTGAGACTCGTCTCGCGCCGCTGGGTCGCGCGCGTGATCGCCGTGTCGGACTGGCTGGCCGAGTCGGTGCGCCTGCGCGGCGTGTCGGCCGCCGCGATCGAGACGGTCCCCGACGCGATCGCGCTGGAGCGCTTCGCCGACATGCCCAGCGCACAGGCTGCGCGCGAGCGGCTCGGCCTGCCCGAGCAGGCGCAGGTCGTGCTGTGCCTCGGCTGGTGGCCGGAGGTCAAGGGCGTGGACGTGTTCGTCGAGGCGATGGAGCGCGTCGTGCAGCGCCATCCGCAAGCGGTCGGCCTGGTGGTCGGCGAGGAGCAGCTGCGCTCCTTCTTGGCGGAGCTGCTGCCGTCGCCTCCCGGCTGGCTGCACGTGGCGGGCTTCGTCGAGGACGCCGCATGGCTGTATGCGGCGACCGACATCTTCGTCAGCGCGTCGCGCCACGAGGGACAGTCCTCGGCCAGCGGCGAGGCGCTGGCGTGCGCGCTGTCCGTCGTGATGTCCGACATCCCGGGGACGGCCGGATGGGCCGCCGCCCCTGCCGCCTTCAGCTTCCCCAGCGAGGACGTGCCGGCGCTGGCCGCGCGCCTGGACGAGCTGCTCTCCCAGCCGCGCGGGCAGCGCGTCGCCGCCGCGCAGCAGAACCGCGAGTGGCTGCAGGAGCACTTCGCGATCGCCGTGTGGTGCGAGCGGATGTGCGACGTCTACGAGCCGCTGCTGATCGACGCGGGGATCGCCTTGGCACGCGCCCCGGGCGAGCCGACGGAGTAACGCGGGCGGCACGCGATGCGTCGCGGCGCCGGCGTGCGCACGAAGCTGCGCTGTCTGCACGCCGGGCCGCGTCAGGCGATGCGCAGGGTGCCGGGCTCTTTTTCGTCGCGCTCGGTTCGCGCGAGCGACAGCAGCGCCGGCCCCAGCGCGAGCATCACCCACAGCAGCTTGCCGTACATGTCGGAGATGAAGAAGTCCGCGACGAGCAGCCCGAACAGCCCGAGGAACGCCGCACGCGCCGTCACCTCCATCGTCAGATCGCCGCTGCGCGCCCACACGCGAGCAGCCTGAATCATGCACGCCAGGCACGAGAGGATCGTCGCGAGGAACAGCAAGAAGCCCGGGATGCCCATCTCGGACATGATCTCCAGGTAGGTGTTGTGCGTGATCTTCGGCGCGCTGGAGAACACCAGGTCGGCGCGTTCCAGCGAGCCCGGCTGCAGCGCGTAGTCGGCCGAGACGACCGGGAAGTTGCCCACGCCGACGCCGTCGATCGGGTGCGCGCGCACCATTCTCAGACCGAGTTTCCAGATGTCCGAGCGACCGGTGCCGCCGTTGGAGTTGGTCACGCGTTCGCGCGCCGGCAGCGGCGCGAGCTGCGTGAAATACAACAGGCCGCCGCCGGCCACCAGCACCAGCAGAATGGCGATGTGCCCGCGCCAGCGCCCGGCGAAGAACGGACCGGCCAGTAGTGCGGCGGCGAGCGCGACCAGGCCGCCGCGCGAGAGGCTGAGGAAGATGCCCGCGGCGCACAGCGGCACGGCCACCGCCGCTGCCGTGCGCAGCCGCGAGGAGTTCTGCTTGCCGATCAGCAGCCCCGCGCCGAGCGCCATGCCGACGAGCAGGAAGGCCGCGAGTTCGTTGGGGTCGCCGACCGTTCCCGACGCGCGCGTGCTTTCTTCGACGAGGTTGGGGTTCGGCGGCTGCAGCACGCCAAACGATGCGGCGACGATCGCGCCGAGCATGATCGCGCCGAGCACGAGCTTCAGGTCGCGGCGCGTGCGGATCGCCGTGTAGGCGATCGGGATCAGCAGCAGGTTCGGCGCGTAGCGCGTCAGCGATTCGGTCGCGATGCCGAGGTCGGTCGCCCACAGCAGAGAGACGGTCGCCCAGCCGAAGAAGGCGATCAGGATCCACGCCAGGCGCGAGTTGCCGGCGAAGAAGTCGCGCTCCTCGCGTCCGGAGGAGGTGAAGCGGGCAAGCCACGCGACCGCCACGAGCAGGCCGACGGCCTTGGAGGGGCTCAGCGAGCTCGAAGAGGGCAGCGTGTCGAGGAAGCTGAGGAATGCGAGCACCGCGAAGCCCATCGCCAGATCGCTGAAGACGACATACGCGAGCACCAGTCCGACCGACCCCGCGAGCGCGAGCAGCGGTTCGATCGCCGCGAGCACTCCGAGGATTGCCGCCAGTGCGATCAGGCTCGATGGGAGCAGCTCGAGCGCGCGCGGCCGGGCGTTCATGGCGTGAAGGCTAGGCCCCGATAGCGGGCATCTGCGCCTGGACTCGGCCTCCGAGCCTGCTCGAGGACGTCGGCGTAGGCGCGTAGTAGCCGCTGCCCTGGCTGTAGTCGTCGCTGACGATGACCAGGCCCGCCGGGCGCACGCCCTGGCGGGAAAGCAGTTCGCCGAGGTTGACGAGCTGGTCGGTGCGGCTGTGCCCGAGCCGCGCGACGATCAGCACGTCGTCCACGTGCTGGCTGAGCGGCAGCGCGTCGCTGACCTCTGTCACCGGCGGCGAGTCGAAGATCACGTAGTCGGCGAGCGACTGGGCTTGGGAGACGATCTCGTCGCTGGCCGCGAGCAGGCCGTCGGCGAGATACGGGGCGGACTGCTCGACGAGCAGCGCGCTGAGGTTGTCGCTGAGCTGCTTGACCGGCACGAGCGCGTCGCGCAGCGAGATCTCGCCCATCAGCACGCCGGCGGTGCCGCGTTTGCCGCGCTTGGCGAGCAGGTCGAGGGCGCCGCCGAGCGACGGGCGGCGCAGGTCGGCCTCGACGAGGATCACCTTGTGCCCTGAGAAGGCGAGCGTCGCAGCCAGGTTCAGCGCGACGGTCGACTTGCCCTCAGAGCGCGTCGAGCCGGTCACCATCATCGAGCGCCCGCCTTCGGAGTGGCTGCGTGCGCCCAGCGCGACGCGCAGCATGCGATAGCTCTCCTGAGCGGCCGGCGAGAGTTCGCCCGGGCGCATCGGCAGCTTGCGCGAAGCGGGACGGCGTTCGCGCGGCACGCGAGCGAGCACCGGCAGGCGGAAGATGCGGCGCAGCGTCTCCTCGCGGCGAACGCGCGGGTCCAGGCTCTCCAGCGCGAAGGCGCCGCCCAACCCGAGCACGAGCCCGGCGATGAAGCCGATGATGATGCTCAGGCCTTTGCGCGGCGACGACGGCGCGTCGGGAAGCTGCGCGAGCGACTCCACGGAGATGGTCGGGTCCGGCCCGGCCAGCAGCGTCTGCAGCGACGACAGCCGTTCGCCCAGCGAGCCCTGTCCCGTGCGCTGAGCAATCGGCAGGGCTTCCACCTGCGCCTTCAGCGTCGGGATGATCTGTTCGAGCTGGCGGTGAAGGATGCGCGTGCGGTTCTGCACCGTGGCCACGGCGAACGCATTGGCGATCGCCTGCGCGCGCTTGGCGGTGCCCGCGGTCGCGGTCACCGACACGACGTTGCTCTGCGCGACGGGCACCGCGCTGACCTCGCCGAGCAGGGCGCGGCCGGTCGTCGCGCCGACCTTGGCGGCGGCCAGGGCCGCCACTTCGGAGGTCGTCACCAGGCTCGCCGCCGTGAGCACGTCGCCGGTCGGCGAGCTCGAGCTCGTGATCAGGCCGAGCCCGATCAGGCTGGTTTCGCCGTTGACCGGGGTCACCAGCAGGTGCGATTCGGCTTTATAGGAAGGCGATGCGAGCTTCGCGTAGGCGAACGCGAGCAGCGTTGCGATCACCACGCACGTGATGATCAGTTTGCGCCGGTCGCGGATGACCTCGACGTAGTGGCCCAGGCCCTCGCGCGGACCCTGCGGCGCCAGCCAGTCGGGCGCGCGAACGGGGTCGTCAGCTCTTGGCATGGAGGCAGCTCAGGGCCTGGCGACGAGGCATCGGGACAACGGTAGCGCCTATCTCGGCGAAGCGATGAGGGTTTGGACCACCGGCCGATGCACGGGCGCGCGAGGCTCGCTCGGACGCTGGACGTTCGTCCGATGCGGCGTCGGGTTCGGTCACGAGAAGCGGGGTGGCGTCGATGCACATCTCCCGTCCTTCTACGGAGACCGTGCCAAACATGCTTAGTAACGCAAGCCGAGTTTCATCCCCGCAGTCCGGCGACCGCAGCTCCCGCGCGCTGCTGACGCTTTCGGGCACGGCGATCGCTCTGGCCATCGCACTCCTCGCCTACGCGCTGCTCCTGCCGGCCGGCGCCCGCGCCGAAGCGCTGCCCACCAGCTGCGACAAGGTCGCCTCGCCGCAGGGCTCGGATTCGGCGGCCGGCACGGCGGCTGCGCCGCTGCGCAGTGCCCAGGCGCTCGTGGAAGCGCTCGCGCCGGGCCAGGTCGGCTGCCTGCGCGCCGGCTCCTACGGTGGCGGCCTGCGACCCAGCCACGGCGGCCGTGCCGGGGCGCCGCTGACGTTGATCGGCTACCCGGGCGAACAGGCGCAGATCACCGGGCGCATCTACATCCCGCGCGGCTCTGACTACGTGACGATCGCCAACCTCAGTCTCGATGGCGCCTACCAGTCCGGCACGCCGCTCCCGAGCCCGAACATCGCCGCCAACCACATAACTTTCGAATCCGACGACATCACCAACGATCACACCGAAATCTGCTTTGACATCGGCAGCGCCGTGTGGGGCAAGGCGGACTCGACGACGATCGCCAACAACCGCATCCACGACTGCGGGCTGCTGCCCTCGCGAAACCAGGACCACGGCATCTACGTCCAGGACGCGACGAACACGCGCATCGTCGGCAACCTGATCGACCACAACGTCGACCGCGGGATCCAGTTCTACCCGAGCGCCCAGGGCAGCGTCGTGATCAACAACGTGATCGCCGACAACGGCGAGGGCGTCGAGTTCGGCGGTGCCGAAGGCGTCGCCTCGAGCAACAACCTCGTCGAACACAACCTGATCGTCAACTCCAACATCCGCGGCGATGTCGAATCCTGGTACCCGGCCGGCAACCCGGTCGGCGTCGGAAACGTCGTACAGAACAACTGCGTCTCCGGCAGCGGGATCAACACCTACAGCGGCGGCTTCTCCGCTCACGCCAACGTCACCGCGGGCGCAGCCGAACTGATCGCGACCGTCGCGGGCGGCTTCCTGCCGGCGAAAGGCTCCGCATGCGCCGGCCTCGTGCCGGAAATCCCGCGCGGCATCGCAGCGCAGGGCCTCGGCACCGTGCAGATACCGAGCGGCAAAGAAACCACCGCGCCGTCGGGCAGCCCGACGACGGGTGGATCGGCGCACGGATCCTCCAGCGGCGGCGCACACGGGACCGGCCACGGCGCCTCCAAAAGCACGCGCGCCAAGCGCACGAAGCACACCTCGCGCAAGCACCGCGCGCGCAAGCACGGCCACAGCCACCGCCGGCACGCCGGCTCGCACGCCGCTCGCCATCGCTAGCCCCGCGCGACGTCGACCGACGCGACGTTCCAGCGCAGTGCGCCTAACCCATCCTTCGCTCACGCAACGCCGAAGCGCTCGCCGACCCCCACTGGACGGTCCTTCGCACGGCGCGAACCGCCGGCGAGACCTTCAGGCGAAAGCGCCGTTCGTCGTCGATGCAGTAGACGCCGATGCGCGGCCACTGCAGCAGGTCGCGCCCGCCGAGTCGGCCCGGCAGGGCCGCCGCGGTCTCGTAACCGGCCGCGCCGGCCGCGGCGGCGACGCGCGCGTCCACGTCGCCGTATGGGTAGGCCAGCGTGGGACACGGCGACTGCATCTGCTCCTCGCATCTCGCTTTGGAGCGCGCGAGCTCGTCGCGCAGCGCCGCGTCGTCGACCTGCGTGAGGTGCGGATGGGTAGCCGTGTGCGAGCCGATCTCCCAGCCGCCGCTGGCGAGCGAGCGCAGCTGCTCCCAAGTCATCGGCGTCAGGTCGCGCTCGTGCGGGCCGCCGTGCCACTGGTCGATCCCCGGCCACAGCAGCGGTCGTTCGGCGTCGACGCCGTCGGTCGGCGCGAACACCGTGGCCGGCAGTCCGTAGCGCTCGAGGATCGGCCGCGCAAGCTCGAGCACCGACAGGTAAGCGTCGTCGAACGTCACCGCGAACGTCCTGCCGGCGTCGGGCGAGCTCACCAGCTCAGAGAACGTGACCCCGCGATAGCCGCGGCGCGTGAGCAACGCGAGCTGCTCGTCGAAGCGCTCGGGAGTCGTCGAGAGCGCCGCCTGCCACGTCGGGCTGAGGGCGTGGTAGCAAAGGACGATTGCGTCGGTCACGGTCGCATTGCGAGCTGCTCGGCGGGCTGGGAACGCCGGGTTCCGGCGGGGCAGGCAGCATAATGAACGCAGGCGTGACCGCTCTTTCGAACCACAGCCTGCACGCTGCGCCGACGTCGTCTGAGGAGCACGTGGACATGAGCGTGCTGATCCCCGTGCTCAACGAGGCGCGCGACATCCGCGAGAGCGTCGCGGCCATGCAGGCCCAGCAGTTCGACGGTCGCGTGGAGTTCCTGTTCGCCGACGGCGAATCCGAGGACGACACGCGCGCGATCCTCGAAGAGCTCGCCGTGCAGGACCCGCGCATTCGCGTCCTCTCCAACCCCGGCCGTCAGACGGCCAGCGGGCTGAACGTGTGCCTGCGCGCGGCACGCGGCGACTACGTCGCGCGCATGGACGCGCACACCTACTACGCAGAGCGCTATCTTGCCGCCGGCGTCGAACGCCTCGCTCGCGGCGACACCGAGTGGGTCAGCGGCCCGCAGGTGCCGCGGGCGGTCGGCCCGGTCTCCGGCGCGGTGCGCCTTGCGCTCGCCTCGCGTCTGGGGCGCGGCGGGTCGCGCAAGTGGGACGACGATCTCGACAGCGCGCAGGAGCGCGAGCTCGACACGGGGGTCTTCTGCGGCGTTTGGCGCCGCGACAGCGTGCTGGAGATCGGCGGCTGGGACGAGCGCTGGCCGATCAACCAGGACTCCGAGATGGCCTCGCGCTTCTTGCGACGCGGCGCGCGGCTGGTGTGTCTGCCCGAGATGGCCGGCTACTACGTGCCGCGCGACTCGCTCAAGGGCCTCGCGCGCCAGTACTACCGCTACGGCCTCTACCGCGCGCGAACCTTCCGTCGCCATCCGCAGAGCATGCGCCGCTCGCATCTGATCCCCCCGGCGCTCGCGCTCGCGCTGATCGCCACGGTGCTGGCGCCGCGGCGACTGCGCCTGGCCGCCCGGGCGGCGGTGCTCGCCTACATGGCCGCGGTCGCCGCCACGGCCGCTGCAACGGCAGCCCGTCCCGGCCAGCGCGCAGAGGGCGCGCTGCTGCTCGCCGTGCTGCCGACGATGCACCTCGGCTGGGGCTTTGGCTCGCTCGCCGGGATGGTGCGCTTCGGCCCGCCCGTCTCCGCGCTGGCGAGCGTCCTGCAGGGCGCTCGCGAGCCGGTGGGCGACGACGAGCCGGTGTACGCGCCCGCGCTGCACGGCGACCGCTGACGGTGCGCCTCGCCGTATACACCGATTACGAGTACCTCTCCGACGGGCGGCGCCGCTACGGGCAGCGGGCCTTCGTGGTGTTCCTCGAGGCGCTGCGCGAGCACGTCGACCGCCTCGTGCTCGTCGGGCGCCTGAACCCGCAGCCGGCCAGCTCGCACTACCCGCTGCACGACGACACAGAGCTCGTCGGGCTGCCCCACTACGAGAGCCTCGCGCACCCGTGGTCGGTCGCGCGCTCGCTCGCGGTGTCGGTCGCGCGCTTCTGGCGACTGCTCGACGAGGTCGACACGGTGTGGGTGCTCGGGCCTTATCCGCACGCCGTGCTGCTCGCGCTGCTGACGCTGCTTCGCCGCAGGCGGCTGATCCTCGGCGTGCGCCAGGACACGCCGCTGTACGTGCGCAGCCGCCGCCCCGACCAGCGCTGGATGCATTGGAGCGCCGACATCCTGGAGGGGGTGTGGAAGCTCTTGGCGCGTCGCTATCCCGTCGTCGTGGTCGGCCCGGAGCTCGCACGCAAGTACACCGAGGCGGGCGCTGCCGACGTCTTCGCGACGACCGTCTCGCTGGTTTCGCAGAGCGATCTCGACGCCGCGCAGACAGCCGTCGCCGCGCGCGACTACGACGGCGAGCTGACCGCGCTGACCGTCGGGCGCATCGACACCGAGAAGAACCCGCTGCTGCTGGCCGACATCGCCGCACGGCTGCGCGACTCAGAGCGCTCGTGGCGTCTGCTCGTCGTCGGCGAGGGACCCCTGAGCGAGCCGTTGCGCGAGCGCCTGTCCGCGCTGGATCTGCTCGACCGCGTCGAGCTGCTGGGATACGTGCCGATCGATGGCGGCCTGCTCGAGCTGTACCGCACCAGTCACGCCTTCCTGCACGTCTCCTGGACCGAGGGCTTTCCGCAGGTGCTCGTGGAGGCCTTCGCCTCCGGCCTGCCGTGCGTCGCGACGGCCGTCGGCGGCGTGCCCGCGGCGGCCGGCGGCGCCGCGCTGCTGGTCGAGCCCGACGACGCCGACGCCGCCGCAGCGGCGCTCGAGCGCATCGCCGGCGATGCGACGCTGCGAGGCGAGCTGATCGAGGCGGGCTTTCAGCGCGCACGCGCCGGAACGCTCGAGGAGGCGTCCGAGCGCCTGGCGCAGTTCTTGCGCACCTCGTAGGCGCGGTCGCCTGCGCGCCTACGCTCGGCTACTCGCTCTGCGGGGGTCGGGCGGGCGCTACTGCGCAGGCTGCGCCTGCTCGGCCGGCGGCTCTGCGTGGGCGCGTTCTGAGGTGATCCCTTTGCGCCGGCGAAGCGCCTCCGCGGCGGCGCTGTCGCGCAGGCGCAGATCGGCCGCCGCCAGGCTCGTCAGCGCGCGCCCGCGCGCCGAGGAGCTGGCCACGACCAGCCGGGCCACCTCGCGGTCGACCCCGCCGAGGCGGTACTTGTAGACGTCGCGGCCCGGCCCCAGCTCGAACTCGCTGCGGCCCTGGGAGATCGCGTCGGCGATCGCCTGCAGCTCGAGCATGTTGCCGGGGCTGAGGTTGGCGTGGCCCTCGCCGAGGCCGAGCAGATAACTGTGCTCGCGCGGCCCCTGCACGAGGTTCAGCCGGCTGGCGATCATCTCCCCGTCGAGATCCAGACGCCACAGGCGCGCGCCGCCGGGCAGCAACGCGGCGACAGCCTCCTGCAGGAATGCCTCGTAGCGCGCGTCCATGTGCTTGTGGCGCTGACCCATCGCGATCGCCCGCCCGCGCCGCAGCTCCAGCAGCCGGCTCAGCGTCGACGCGACCTCCGCGGGGTCCTCGACGACGCGGGCCTGCGCGCCCAGCTCGGTGAGTTTGCGCCACTTGCGCCGCTGCGTGCTGCGCTGCTTGGAGCCGAACTGCGCCTCGAACGCCTCCATCTCGCCGGGCAGCTTCAGATACGGCTGCAGGCGCACGTCGTGAGCGGCCGCGCGCAGCGGGCCCATGCCGTCGAGCAGCGTGCGCGCCAGCGACGAGTCCACGCACAGGCGCTGGATGCGCCACGTGTCCCACTCGCCGCGGCGTGTGGCGAGCGCATCGAGCAGCAGCCCGGTGAGCTCGGCCTCCGAGCCGCGACGGCTGATCGTCGTCTCCAGCCCGTTCCACGTGCCTCCGGCGAAGCTCAGCGTCCGCGCGATCCCCGAGCGGGCGAACGCGAGCGGCGCGAGGCCCGCGAGCGCTCCCGCCTCGTCCTCCTGCGCGAACGTCCATGGCTCGTGGTCCTGGCCGAAGTGCTTCCACCAGGAGAGCACCCACGCCGGGTCGGCGAACGCGCTCGGGAAGTCGCTGCCCGCGGCCAGCGCGCGCCACTCGTCGCGGCGGTCCTCCAGCTCGGAGAGCGTGATCCAACGGGCGCCAGGCATCGCCCTAGCCTATGCATCGGGCGCCGGCGCGGCAGCGTGCACGCCTCATATTGCCGGGCGAACGCGCCGATAGGCTCAGCTGAGATGTCAAGCTACGCGCGATCGACGGGCAGGCTGATGCAGACGGTGCGCGAGACGCCCGTCGTGATCCCGGCGATCGGCGCGCTGGCGCTGTTCGTGATCTGGGCGGGCAGCGACGCGGGCTATCCGCTCACCCACTGGGCGCCGGGTGGCGTGATCCTGCTCGTCCTGCTGGTGATCGCGGTGGCCGCGGTTCCGCTGCGCCTGGCGCGCGTTCCCACGGCCGTGCGCGTGGCGGTCGCCTGCCTGGCGCTGTTCACGGCGCTCAGCTACCTGTCGATCCTCTGGGCGCAGGTGCCCGGCGACGCCTGGGAAGGCGCCAACCGTACGTTCGTCTACCTGCTCGTGTTTTCGCTGTTCGCGCTGTGGCCGCAGACCGGGCGCAGCGCCGCGTTGCTGCTGTGCGCGTGGGTGCTCGCGATGATCGCGCTCGCCTTCGGCGTGCTGCTGCACCTGGACGGCGTCGCACACCCTTTGGCGTTGTTCAACGACGGGCGCCTGAAATACCCGGCCGACTACGAAAACGCCTGCGCGGCGGTCTGGTGCATGGCCCTGTGGCCGGCGCTGCTGCTCAGCCGCAGCGAGCGCCTGCACTGGGCGCTGCGCGGGGCGCTGGCCGGCGGCGCGGTGCTGCTCGCCGACGTGGCCCTGCTCAGCCAGAGCCGCGGCTCGCTGTACGCGACGGTCGTGATGCTGGTGCTCGTCTTCGCGCTCGTGCCCGGGCGCGTGCGGACGTTCCTCGTGCTGATACCCGTCGCCGCCGGCATCGGCGCGACGGTCAAAACGGTGCTGCACGTCGGCGACAGCGTGCACGGCGGCAACGTGCACGCGGCGCTGCACAGCGCGACCGTGGCGGCGCTCGTCGCTGCGGTGGTCGTCGGCGCGATAGCCGCGCTCGCCGCCGCCGCGGAGAGCCGCGGCACGATCCCCGAGGGCTCGCGAGCGAGCCTCAAGCGTGCCGTCGCCGCGATCGCGGTGGTGGCGCTCGTCGTGCTGTTGGCCGGAGGCTGGGTGGCGGCCGGCAACCCGGTCGCGCGCGCCGAACACGGCTGGCAGACGTTCAAGGGCGGCTACGGCGCCGACAACGCGCAGGTGAATCGCCTGGTGAGCGGCCTCGGCAGCGGTCGCTACGACTTCTACCGCGTGGCGCTCGACGAATTCAAGGCGCATCCGCTGGTCGGCATCGGCGCCGACAACTTCGCCCAGCAGTACCTCGCCAAGGGGCACGAAGAAGAGACGCCGCACTACCCGCACAGCATCGAGATGCGCACGCTCTCCCAGACGGGCATCGTCGGTGCGCTGCTGGCGATCGTCGGCCTGGGAGCCGCGCTGTTCGCCGCCGGCGGCGTGCTGTTCTCGGCGGCTCGCCGCCGTGCCGACCCGCTCGCCGTCGCCGTCGCCTCGGCAGCACTCGCCGGCTTTGCCTATTGGGTCGTGCACGGCAGCTTCGACTGGTTCTGGGAGTTCGCGGGATTGGGCGCGCCGGCGTTCGCGCTGCTGGGCCTCGCCTGCGCGCTCGCGTCCAGGCGGGCGTTGCAGCCGGGCGATCCGGCTGACGCCGACGCTCCCGCGGACACCCGCGCCTCGCGCCTGGCGCCGCGACGCCTCGCGCTGGCCGCTCTGGCCGTGCTGGCGCTGGCGGGCGCCGCCTCGCTGATCGCGCCGTGGCTGGGCGAACTGAAGGTGCAGCGCGCCACGCGGATCTGGCCGACGGCGCCGCGGCAGGCTTACGCGGCGCTCAACAGCGCCGCCGAACTGAACCCGCTGAGCGACCAGCCCTACCTGCTGGCCGGGAGCATCGCCCTGCGCTTCGGCGACCTGGCCTACGCCGATCGCGAGTTCGCACGGGCGCTGTCGCGCGACAGCAGCGATGCCTACGCGACGCTCGAGCGCGCTGCGATCGCCTCAGAACGCGGCGACCGCGCGGCTGCGCTGCGCCTGCTGCAACGGACGCGGCGACTGAGCCCGCACGACGGGCTGATCCGCGAAACGCTGCAGCGCGTACGTGAAGGGCACCGCGTCGACATCGACGAACTGAACCGCCTGATCCTCAGCAAAGCCCAGCAACTCGCGTAAAGGCAAGGAGGACTTTCGTGAAATTGGAACCTTTTCGCTCGACAGCGCCCGGCGCCTTCGCTAGCGTATGTGCGGGCCTCTCCGGGGCCCGGACCGGCAGAGAACGGGCCGCTCGAAGGATCGAGGCAACGGCCTGCGCAGCGAGGACGGGAACACGGCAAGGAGAGTTGACGCGGGGTTGCTCGAGCCGGGCGCAAGGCCCAAGGCAAGGAAGCATGAAATCGCATCGCATCGTAATCCAGACATTGGTCTTTTTGGCGGCCACCGTCGCCCTGCCCGCCCCTGCGCTGGCGAGCTCGCTGCTCAGCGGCTACGGCGGTCCGGGCCAGGGCAACCAGGCCGTGCTCGGCTCGGCGCTGCTCAACGGCCCAAAGGGTCGTGGCGGCTCGGGCAGCTCGGGCGGCTCCGGTTCTGCCTCCTCCAGCACGTCCGGTCAGACGGCGGCTTCCAGCGAAAGCTCCACTTCCACGTCTCAGGGTGCGACGACCACGACCGAACAGGGCTCCTCGGCGCCTGCGGGCAAAGGCTCTGCCGGCGGCCAGGGTGGCTCAGCCAAGAGCAACGGCACCACGCGCACCTCGGGCAAGAGCCGGCGGCCCGCCAGCGAAAGCTCAGCCGTCAGTCACGCGAGCTTCTATCCCGCGGCCGAACGAATCCCACCCAGCGCCCAGGGCTCCACGATCCCCGGCAGCGACATCTTCTACATCATCCTCGGGGCGGCGATTCTCGTCTCGCTCGGACTGCTCACGCGGCGCGCCGGCGGCGACAGCCGGCGCGAAGGCGCGGGCGGCTAAAGGGATGGCTCTCACGATCCGAGTAACGGAGTAGAGGCAAGGAGCCTCCACACCTAATGGCACGCCCACCGATCACTCAGCAGACTTCCACGACCCTGCCGCTGCAAGGCGAGCTGTCGCGCTCGGCGCCGCGCCCGAAGGCCCTCGCCGGCGGCACGTTCGGCGGGCGCCTGCAGTGGCTGCTGGAGGGCTCAGGCTGGCGGGTGCTGCGGCCGACCGTCGACTTCCTCTTCGTCTGCCTGGCGGTGGTGATCGCCGAGGGCGGCATCGATCGCGCGCTGCACCCGAGCACCCTGCGTGAGCCGCTGCTCGCGTTCCCGGTCTTCGTCGTGCTGCTCTTCTACCTGCGCGGGCTCTATCGCACGCGCCTGCGCGCGCTCGTGCTCGACGGCGTCGTGCCCGTGATCAGCGCCGTGTCGGTCGGCGCGATGGCCGCCGCCGTGCTCGGCCTGTTCGCCAACGGCCAGGCGCCGCCGCAGTCGGTCGTCGTGCGCGGATGGCTGTTCGCGATGCTCGGCGTCGGCGTCGGGCGCATCGTGCTCTCCTTCGCACAGCGCTGGGCGCGTGCTCAGCGGTTGGTGGGCAAGCCCGTCCTGATCATGGGCGCAGGCGTCGTCGGCGCACAGGTCGCCAGGCGCCTGGAGAGCCACCCCGAGTACGGGCTCGCCCCGATCGGCTTCCTCGATGAGGACCCTCGCTCGATCGCCGAGGTCGGCGGCCGCGACCTGCCGGTGCTCGGCACCGTGGAGGATCTCGACGAGACCGTCATGCGCACGGGCGTACGTAACCTGATCGTCGCCTTCTCGTCGGTCGCCGACGAGCGCGTGAGCCGCCTGATCCAGCGTTGTCAGGAACTCGGCGTCGAGGTATCGGTCGTGCCGCGCATGTTCGACACGATCAACAACCGCGTCGGCTACGACACGGTCGGCGGCCTGCCGCTGATGTCCTTCACGACGGTCGACCCGCGCGGCGTGCAGTTCGCGATCAAGCACGGTCTCGACCGCGCGCTGGCGCTGTTCTTCCTGGTGCTGCTGTCGCCCGTGATCCTGCTTTCGGCGCTGGCCGTGCGTCTCAGCTCCAGCGGCCCCGTGCTGTTCAGCCAGCGCCGCGTCGGCCGCGACGGCAAGGCCTTTGACCTTTACAAGTTCCGCTCGATGCGCCTGCAAGGCGGACACGTGGACCCCGACGATGACGACTCCGGCCCGCTGGAGTTCCTGCTCGGCGGCGACACGGCGCCGGGCGGTGTCGAGGGCGACGACCGTCGCACGACCGTCGGGCGCTTCTTGCGGCGCACGTCCTTTGACGAGCTGCCCCAGTTGTTCAACGTGCTCAAGGGGGAGATGAGCCTGATCGGCCCTCGCCCCGAGCGCCCCGAGTTCGTCGAGCTGTTCAAACAGGACATCGTCCGCTACGGCGACCGTCACCGCGTCAAGTCCGGCATCACCGGCTGGGCCCAGGTGCACGGACTGCGTGGTCAGACATCGCTGGCCGAACGCGTGGAGTGGGACAACTACTACATCGCCAACTGGTCGCTCGGGCTGGACATCAAGATCCTCGCGCTGACGTTCATCGCGCTGCTGCGCAGCGCCGAGTAGCGCTCAGATCCGCTTCTGCGCGGAGCGGCCGATGCCCGTCCAGAGCTGAAACACGCGCACCCGCAGGCCGTGCGTCCCGAGCACCTTGGGCAGCACGATCGAGTAGCGGTTGAAGCGGTCCAGCGTGAACGTCGCGCGGAAACGCAGAAGCTTGCCCTTGAAGGCTTCCAGCTGCATGAAGTCGCCGACCGGTCCCGAGCCGCTGGCCAGCACGCTGCCGTGCGTGCGGCGCAGGTTGAGCTTCACCGGGCTGACCGGCCCGATCGGCGCGGCGAGCACCTTCGCGAGTGCCGTGAAGGAGGGCTTGCGGGCCCGGCCGGCAGTGAGCACGCCGAACGAGTCGCCGCCGCCGTCCTGCATGTCGTACAAGGTCGCCGCGGCGACGTAGGGGGCGCTGCTCAGCGAGCGAAAGAGGTTGGTGATGTTCTGCGCCTGCGTGCCCGATGTGACGCAGCCCTGTTCCTCTTGGACCTTCAGGCGCGGATAGCAGTTGCCCCAGCCGAACTCGTCGAGCCACAGAGGCGTGGTGTCGCCGTTGGCGAGCTGCACCGCGCGTATCGAGCGCAGCCCGGCGAGCGTGAGCGTGTAGAAGTGAACGGCCAGGCCGTCGTAGTGGCCCTTCATGCCGTACTGGTAGAGCAGGCGCAGGAAGGCGCCGTTGGAGCCCACCAGCGAGCCCGCCAGCACGGTCATCGAAGGATCGACCTGCTTGATCGCCGTGTCGGCGGCGATCACCAGTTCGGCGTAGCGCCGAGCCTTTTCCGGGCCTGCGAAATAGTGTTCGTTTGCCTGGTCGGGCTCGTTCCACACTTCGATCGCCGAGATCGCGTTGCGGTAGCGTTCGGTCAAGGTCCGCGCCAGCGACGCGAAGTCCGCGGGGTTGGTTGGCGGCCAGTTGCTGGCCTCGCTGCCCGAGCCTGTAGTGCAGCTGCTGAGCAGCTGAGGCGGAGCCGAGGAGGCCCAGCACGGCGTCCGGTCGATCATCGCGATCACGCCGATCCCGTGCGCTGCCGCATCTCCGGTGAAGCGGTCCAGCGAAGCCAGTATCTGGGGGCTCAGCGGCCCGCCCGCCCGCGGCTGGAGCACCGCCCATGAGATCTCGAAGCGCACTACCTTGGCGTGCAGCGCCACCGCCGCCGCGATCGTCCGGTCGTCTTCTGCCGGCGTAGAGCCGAGGCCCGCGTTGATCCCGCCGAGCGGCGGCGAGGAGGCCGCTCGCGCGAGCGGGGGCGCACCGGCCTGCGCGCTCGCTGCCGAGGCCGTGGCGAGCACGACGAGAGCGCACAGCGCGAGCACCGCCGCCGCGGTCGAGTTGCCAAGAAGCCTGCGCATAGCCGGAAGCTTACGGGGCGCTGCGGTAGGCGGGGCCGCTTTGGCGGCTACGCTGGCTGGCGTGTCGCCAACCTGGATCTGGATGCAGGCCGCGATCGTCGTGTTCGTGCTGATCGGCATGGTCATCGCGATCACCAAGCTCGCCTGAGCGGGCCTCGCCGCCACCACGAGCCTCGCGTCCCGCCGATTCGCGCGAAATCGACGGTGGGACGGGGCGGCAGGCTGTCCTCGCCACCGAGGATCGCCGCCGGCACTCCTTCGGTGAGGTACTCGGTCATCGCCTCCAGCCCGGCCTCGCGCAGCTCCTCGGCCATGCCCGGCCGGCGCTGCTCGGGATCGTGAGCGTCGGAGGCCACGTTGTGCACGAGCTCGGCCTCGACCAACTGCAGCGCAAAGCGCCTGACCGTCGAGCCGAAGCGGCCGACCAGCGAGCCCGCGGTGATCGACGTGAGCACGCCCGCGCGCACGAGCGACTCCAGCGACTGGGGATCGCGCTGAAAGGCCGGGCTGCGCTCGGGGTGCGCGAGCACGACGCCGTGGCCGGCCTCCCAGAGGTCGCCGATCATGGTGTCCAGTCCCGTCGCGTCGGATGAGAACGGGCACTCGATCAGCAGCCACGGCCCGCCACCGAGCGTCAGCGCGGAGAGCTCCTGCGCCGGCAGGTCGGCGGCGCGCGACATCGCGATCTCCGCGCCCGCGAGGACGGTCACGCCGATCTCGGCGGCGGCCAGCGCCGCGTTGGTCTCGGCCACCAGCCGGGCGATGCCGGCCGACTCGTTGGCGTAGCGCCAGCTGACGTGCGGCGTCGCGACGATCGTCTGCGTGCCGCAGTCGGCGGCGACCCGCGCGAGCGCCAGGGAGCCCTCGATTGTCTCGGGGCCGTCGTCGATGCCCGCGAGGACATGGCAGTGCAGGTCGATCACCGGGCCTCAGACGTTAGCCCGAGCGCGAGACGGCGCTCGTGTCCAGGGATATGATCAGCGCTCGCCGCTTGGTTCTCGAGTCAGACGAGGAGGAGCATGTTCAAGTCGATCGTGGTGGGGACGGATGGCTCGGATACGGCCACGCAGGCCGTACGCCAGGCGGTTGACCTGGCCGGGGCGGTGGGCGCCAAGGTCGAGATCGTGAGCGCGTACGCCCCGGTGTCCGAGCAGCGGCTGCGCGAGGAACGCAGGCAGGCGCCCGAGGACCTGCAGTGGGCGATCAACCCGCGCGAGGACGTCGACACGACGCTGGAGGCGGCGGCGGAGGTGGCGCGAGCGGCCGGCGTGGAGGTCGACCTGTATCCGCGCCAGGGCGATCCGGCCGACGCGATACTCGACGTCGCCGAGGAGCAGGAGGCCGACCTGATCATCGTCGGCAACAAGGGCATGACCGGCGCCAAGCGCTTCCTGCTCGGCTCGGTGCCCAACAAGGTTTCACACCACGCGCCCTGCTCGGTGCTGATCATCCGCACGACCTAGCGCCGCCTCGCGCCGATGCGCATCCTCGTCACCGGCGCCAGCGGCTTCATCGGCCGGACGCTGTGCGCGCAGCTGCTCGTGCGGGGCCACGAGGTCAGCGCGCTGGTGCGCCGCGCCGGCTCGCAGCCGCCCGGAACGCACGCGCTGGCGGGCGATCTGGCCGACGGCCCGGGCCTGGCAAAGGCGCTCGCGGCGGCGCGTCCGGAGTGCGTCGTGCACCTCGCCGCGGAGATCGCCTCGCAGCGCAGCGAGCGCAAGCTGCGCGAGGTGAACGTCGCCGGCACGACGCGACTGCTGGACGCATGTACGGCGCTAGCGGGCGCCGATCTCGCGTCCGGCCCGCGCTTCGTGTTCGTCTCGACGGTCGTCACCGGCGACGCGCACGGCGCGCTGCTCAGCGAGCAGACGCCGCTGCCCGTGCAGACGCCCTACGGACGCTCCAAGCAGGAGGGCGAGCGGCTGGTGCTGTCGTGCGGGCTGCCCGCCGTGGTGATCCGCCCGTCGCACGTCTACGGTCCCGGCGGCTGGTACGCCGATGAGCTGATCGCCCACCTGCGCCAGCCGGGGCGCTTCGCGGTGATCGGCTCGGGCGCGAACCTGTGGGACGTCGTGCACGTCGAAGACGTCGCGGCCGCGATCGTGCTGGCGGTCGAGCGCGCGGCGCCTGGCTCGATCTACCACGTCGCAGACGACGAGCCGATCACCTTCTACGACTTCATGGCGCTGACCGCCGAACACCTTGGGCTCGGCGCGCCGCGACGGGTCCCGGCGGCGCTGGCGCGCCTGGTGGCTGGGCGCAGCGGCGTGGACGCGGTGGTGCGCTCGGCGCGATCGTCCAACGCGAAGATCAAGCGCGAGCTGCAGTGGAGCCCGCGCTTTGCCACGGCGCGCGACGGTGTCGCCGACGCCGTCGCCCACCTGGCCTAGGGCGACAGCCCACAGCGCACGCCCTCGGCAGCCGTGTCAGGCGGCGAACGCGCGCTCGGCCTGCTCGCAGACGTGGCGCGCGATCGCCAGCGAGGCGGTCGCGGCGGGCGACGGCGCGTTGCGCACGTGCAGTGCGCGCTCGCTGCGCGAGAAGGCGAAGTCGTCGAGCAGCCGCCCGTCGCGCGCGAGCGCCTGCGCACGCACCCCCGCAAAGCCGGGCTCGACGTCGTGGGCCGTCAGCGACGGCACCAGACGCGCCGCCGCTGCGACGAGCGCGCCGCGCGAAGCCGAGCGGCGCAGCTCGCCGATGCCGGCCGGCCAGAAGCGTTTGAGCATCCGCCAGGTTCCCGGCCACGCCAGCGTGTCGATCGCATCCGCGCGCCGCAGGCGGCGCAGCTCGTAGGCGTCGCGAGCGCCGGCGATCAGCGCCGTCGGCCCGATCGTCACTTCGCCGTCGATGTGCCTGGTCAGGTGCACGCCGAGGAACGGCAGCGTGGGGTCCGGCGTCGGGTAGATCAGCGCGCGCACGAGGTCGCGCCGCTCGCGCCGCAGCCGCAGATATGCGCCGCGGAAGGGCACGATGCGAGGATCGGCGCCCGCGCCGGCGGCGACGGCGAGCCGGTCCGACCACGCGCCGGCGCAGAAGATCGCGTGTCGCGCCTCGGTCGCACCGTGTGCATGGGTCAGGCGCAGCGAGCGCGAGCGCACATCCACGCCGGAGATCTCGCAGTCGCAGACGACCGTGCCGCCCGCGCCGCGCACGTCGTCGGCGAATGCGCCGGCGACCGCGCGGAAGTCGACGACGCCGGTGTCCGGCGAGTGCAGCGCGTGGAGTGCCCGCGCGTGGGGCTCCAGGCGCTCGATCTGCGTGCCCTGCACACGGCGCAGGCCGCTCACGCCGTTGGCCTCGCCGCGGCGTTGCAGCTCCTGCAGGCGCGCGAGCTGATGCACGTCGGTCGCGAGGATCAGCTTGCCGCAGCGTTCGTGTGCGATCGCGCGTTGCTCGCAGTAGGCGTAGAGCTCGCGCGCGCCCTGCACGCACAGGTGCGCCTTCAGCGATCCCGGGCGGTAGTACACGCCGGCGTGGATCACGCCGGAGTTGTGGCCGGTCTGGTGCTGTGCGGGCTCGCGCTCGCGCTCGAGCACGCAGACCGACGCGCGCGGGTGGCGACGGGCCAGCTCGCGAGCCACCGCCAGGCCCACGATGCCCGCGCCGACGACCGCGAAGTCGCAGCTCGCGGGTGGGCGGGAGGTCACGTCGCCCGCCGGTTAGGGAGCGACCGCGCCCGGGCCGCCCGGCGCCGTTGCCGCCGCCGCGTCGACGAGCCCGGCTCCGTACAGGCCTTCGTCGCCGCCACCGCCGAGCTTGCGCGCCGTCGCGCGCAGGCGCGCGACGAGCGCTGCGGGCGTCGGCCGTCTGCCGAGCACGCCGCTGGCGATGATCAGCGCCGCCGTCGCGGAGACGTGCGGCGCCGCCATCGACGTGCCTTCATAGCCGGAGGGCATGCCGAAGCGTCGCGGCGACGCGCCGGTGAAGGTCACCTGAAACACATCGCGGCCGGCCGGCCCTTCGGCGTTGCAGTTGGGGTCGCCGGGGAGGCCGGCGTCGGCGCCGCCCCCGGGCGCCACGAGCGTCAGCCCGCTGCCGTCGTTGGAGTAATCGGCCAGGCAGCCGTGTTCGGTCGTCGCGCCGACCGCGACCACGTCCGCGGCTCGCGCCGGGTAGGCGATCGCCGTGTGCGCCTCGTTGCCCGCGGCAGCGACTACGAGCACGCCACGCCGGCGGGCGAAGCGCAGCGCTTCGATCAGCTCGGGAATGTCCGACGCGGTCACGTTGCTGGAGAACTCGAGGCTCAGGTTGATCACGCGTGCGCCGTGCTTGACGGCGTAGCGCACGCCTTCGGCGATCGTCGACGCTTCGCCTTCGCCCTGCGTGTTGAGCACGCGGACCGGCATGATCCGCGCCGCGAAGGCCAGCCCGGTGAGGCCGTAGTGGTTGTTGGTCGCCTCGGCGATCGTGCCGGCGACGAACGTGCCGTGCCCGTTGCGGTCGACGGGGAAGCGGTCGTGCGCGATGAAGTCATAGCCGCCGACGAAGCCGAAGCGCGAGAAGTCCGGGGAGCGCAGGAAGCGCCCGTGCGTCGCGTAGGCGACGCCCGTGTCGAGCACCGCGACGGTCACGCCTTTGCCGCCGGGCGCGCCGTCGGCCGCGACGTTCGCCCAGGCCTGTGGCGCGTTGACGCCGAACGGGCCGGCGAAGTTCCACTGCAGCTGCTGCCAATCGCCCGCCGCCGTCCCCGTGCCGCGGTCGTTGGGCACGAGGCCGCCGGCGGCGTGCGCGCGGTAGTCGGGCACCGCCCAGGCGACGTCGCGCCGCCCGCGCAGACGGCGTAGCGCGGCGTCGACGCCGACCCCCGGCGCGAGCTTCAGCAGCCGCGTGTGCGGCGCCGTCACCTGCGGATCGCCGGCCCCGGCGGCCCGCGCGGTGGCCGCCCTTGCGCGCGGCGGCGTTGCGGTCGCGTACTTGACGAGGATCTGCGCCGGCGCGTATGCCGGCGTAGAGGCACCGGCGGGGCTCGCCGAGACGGCGCTCGCCGCGGCGACGCTCGCCAGGCAGCCGAGCGCGAGCGTCAGGCGGCGTGCGCAGGGGCGGCTGAGGATGCGGCGGTTACGAGAGGGCATACGCGGTTTCGGTAATGATGAAGCGCCGGGCGCCTGCGGGCGGCACGCACTGTCGCAGAGCCCCCGGGCAGACGATGAGCGAGCCCTTGCACCCACAGGACGAGTACTTCATGCGCTTGGCGCTGCGCGAGGCCGAACTCGCCTCCGCGCACGAGGATGTGCCGATCGGCGCCGTCGTCGTGCACGACGGCGAGCTGCTGGCGGCCGCGCACAACGAGCGCGAGCTGCGCCAGGACCCGACCGCTCACGCGGAGGTGCTCGCGTTGCGCGAGGCCGCACGCGCGCTCGGCAGCTGGCGCGTGCTCGACGCGGTCGTCTACGTCACGCTCGAGCCGTGCGCGATGTGCGCCGGGGCGATCGTCCTCGCGCGCGCCGAGCGCGTCGTGTTCGGCGCAAGCGACCCGAAGGCGGGCGCCTGCGGCAGCGTGCTCGACGTGCTCGGCGAGCCACGGCTGAATCACCGCCCGGCGGTGGAGGGGGGCCTGCTGGCCGGCGAGTGCGGCGAGCTGCTCAGCTCGTTCTTCGCCGCGCGCCGTTGAGACCGATCAGAAGGGCCTGACGGGCGTGCCGGGCGCGACGTATTTGGCGCACGGGTTCGCGCGCGGCACACGGTAGTCGCCGGCTGCTGCGTTGGCGTAGTGCGGATCGACGAAGCGGTTGCCGAGGTTCGCGGCGACGAAGCCGATTTCGCGGGCCGTGCGTCCTTCGGCACCACCGAAGATGCAGTTGCTGCGCACGAAGTTGTTCACGCCGGCGGGCGTGCCGCGCGGAAAGTGGCTCTGCACGTCGAAGCCGATCGTCGAGTTGGTGATCAGGTTGAAGGCGATGCGCGAGTTGCTCGAGGTCGTGCGTTCGCCGCCGATCGCGATGTCCTCGCCGTTGCTGTCGAGGATGTTGTGTTCGATCACGGTCCCCTGCGCGTCGGGGTAGAGCTGGATCCCCCGGTCGGCGTTCTTGAAGATCACGTTGCCGACGATGTGCGTGTTGTCGGCGAAGGCCACGTAGATGCCGTGGTCGCCGTTCTGCGCCGGCTCGCGGCCGCAGTCGTGGATGCGGTTTCGCGCGATCAGCGTGTTCCTCGCGCGGCCGTAGGACGGGGAGCCGAGGATGAAGCAGATTTCGGTGTGTTCGTCGGTGACGTCGTTGCCGATGAACTGGTCGTTTTCCGCGGCGATGTCCGGCGAGGGCAGCACCTGGGGGTTGCGCCCGTTGAGGTTCATGTTCGCGATCGTCACGTACGGCGCCTGGCGGCGGATGTAAAGGCGCCCGACGAGCGTTGCGCGTTCGCCGGGGTAGCTCTCGAGCGTGACCCTCGCCCTGGCGCCGCTGCCGCCCTGGCTGATCGTCACCGATTCCTGGTACGTCCCGCCGCGCACACAGCCGGTCTGTCCTGGGCGCAGCCTGTCGACGAGACGCTGGACGCTGCGAAAAGGGCGGCTCGCGGAGCCTCTGGAATGGTCTGAGCCCGACAGCGCGGCCGTGTAGGAGCACGGGGCCTGCGCCGGCGCCGAAGCGCACGCGGGGCCGAGCAGCGCGAGCACGAAGGCCGCGCTTGACACGGACTTCCCGATCGACGACATGCGTCCCCTTTTGGCTGTGGTCGCTTCTGCTGGCATCGTGCCGCTCGCCCGCCGCCCCCGCGGCCGGGTGAGTCGCCGGGCAGCATACGCGACGCGCCTTGGCGGTCGCGCCACCGTCGTGCGGAGACGCAACTCCACTAACATCGCTGGTCCTCCCGGCCGAGGCTCTGGAGGGGTGGCAGAGCGGTTGAATGCGGCGGTCTCGAAAACCGTTTCGGGGGAGATTCCTCCGACGAGGGTTCGAATCCCTCCCCCTCCGTCGAAGTGCGAGAGCGGCGCTCAGCTCGTCTGCGCGGAACGCGCCGGGCGCTCGCCGACCCACTGGCGGCGCAGCTCGGCCGCGACCGCCGCGACCGCCTCGCCGGGTGGCCCGAACGCAGTGCCGCTGACCGAGCTGACCGGCTCGATGCCGCGCACCGAGCCCGTCAAGAAAGCCTCGCCCGCCGTCAGCAGGCGCTGAGCGCCGAGCGGCTCCTCGCGCACCTCGACGCCCACCGCTCGTGCGGACTCGATCGCGCGAGCTCGCGCGACGCCGGGCAGGATCCGACCGTCGGCGGGTGGCGTGACGAGGCTGTCGCCCTCGACGGCGAAGATGTTCGCGCGCGACGCCTCGAGCACCTCTTCGCCGACGTCCAGCACCAGCGGCAGCGCTCCGTCGGGCTCGGTCGCTTCCGTCCAGGCCAGCCCGTCGCGGTCGGCCCACTTGTGCGCGCCGAGGCCACCCTCGACGACGAACGGGCGCAGTGCGATCGCGCGATCCCAGGCCGGAAAGACGTTCTCGGGGTCCACGGTCGCCGTCACGACGTCGACCGCCGGCACCCCGCCGGGCACGGGGGCGGCCGTCAGGCGCAGCCGGCCGACCGCTAAGGAGGCGGCGTGCTCGAGCACCAGGGCTCGCGCGTGCGGCGGCAGCTCGGCCGCGAACAGCTCGCGCACGCTGCTACTCAGGCGCTGCAGGTGAGCGTCCAGCTCGATCGGTGCGCCGTCTAGGACCAAGAGCGTCTCGAACACCCCGATCGCTCGGTCCGGCCAGAGGAAATCGGGCACGGCTGCATTGTGCCATTCTGCGGTCAGTGCTCACCAAGCTCCGTCGTTACCTGCGCGAGCACGGCGCGCGCGAGACTGCCGTGGCCGTGGGACGCCGGCTCTGGCGCACCGTCTACATGCAGCGGTCGATGATCGTGATGGTCGGTAACCTCGACTCGATCGTCGAGCCCTGGCGCGACGAGGGCCTGCGCCTGGAGGACCTCGGGCCCCAGCATCTGCCGGGCCTGGCCGAGCTCAATCGCAGGCGCGGGCGCCCCGACGTCGATCGCCGCTTCGCCCGCTACGTGCAGCAAGGATTCCACGGGTTCGTCGCCTTTCGCGACGACGAGCTGCTCGGTTACTACTGGTGGGTAGACCGCGATGTGCGCACCCTGTATCCGGACCTGCGCCGCCTCGGGCTGGGCATCGAGCTGGCCGCGGGCGACGTCTACGGGTCGGACTTCTACGTGCTCGACGAGCACCGCGGAGGGGGCCTCGCCGCCGATTTCCTGTTCAAGGTCGAGAGCACCTTTCGCGATCGCGGCTATGAGCGGATCTGGGGCTACGTGGTGAGCAGCAACCGTCCGGCCCGTTGGATCTACAGTACGAGGGGATACGTGCCGATGTGGACGGTGCACAGAACGAAAGTCCTGGCCTTCCAGCGAACCAAACGCGAGTCATCGTGAGATGGAGATCCAGCCGTGAGCATTGCAGCCGAGGTCGAGCAGTTCATAGTCGCTGACATCGCCGCCGGGCGCGGCATCGAGTCGGTCGCGCACGACCGCGATCTGCTTGCGGACGGCATCATCGACTCGCTCGGCATCACCGAACTGATCGCCTTCTTGGAAGAGAAGTACGCGATCAAGGTCGACGACGACGACATCGATGCCGAGAACTTCCGCTCGATCGACGGCATCGCGGCGTTCGTGGCCAAGAAGGGGTCCTAACGGCCATGCTGATGCAGCTCCTCTACGAGCAGGCACAGGAGCGCCCCGAGCACACAGCGCTGGTGTTCGGCGATGAGCGCATCGCCTTCGCCGACCTGGTCGAGCGGATCGAGCGCCTGGCCAGCGGCTTGTCGCGGCGCGGCATCGGCCCCGGCGACGCAGTCGCCCTCGTGCTCCCCGACGACCCCTGGTTCGTCGTCAGCTTCTTTGCGATCACCGCGCTGGGCGCCGTGGTCGTGCCGGTCAACCCGGCCTTCAAGCAGGCCGAGCTGGAGTTCAACTTCGCCAGTACAGAGGTGCGAGCGGTGATCAGCGACGAGCGTGCCGCCGGCGTCTGCGAGCGCATCGCCGCCGGGCTCGACGGCAGCGTCGAGGTGATCACGACGAGCACCGCACATGGCCAGGCGCACACGCTCGACGCGCTGCTGCAGGAAGGCAGCGCCGAGCGCCTCCCGGCCCGCGAGGCCGATGAGACGTTCATCTACCAGTTCTCCTCCGGCTCGACCGGCCGGCCCAAGCGCGTGCCGCGCACGCATGGTCAGTGCGCCGCGGAGGCGGGGATGTACAAGGCCTTCGGGCTGACCCACGAGGACCGCATCTTCTGCGCGATCCCCTTCTTTCACACGTGGGGGATGGGCGCGTGCCTGTTCAGCTGCGCCGCCTCCGGCGCGACGCTCGTGATCCTGCAGGATCCGCAGCCGTTCTTGCTCAAGCGCCGTCAGGCGATGGAGCTGATCGAGCGCGAGCGTGCCACGATCTTCCCCGGCGTCCCCTTCAACTTCCGCCTGATGGCCGAAGCTCCGGCCGGAGCCGACCTGTCCTCGCTGCGTTTGTGCTTCTCCGCCGGCACCGCGCTGCCCCGCCAGAGCTTCGAGGCCTTCGGCGAGCGCTTCGGCGTGCTCGTGCGCCAGCTCTACGGCAGCACCGAGACGGGTCCGATCACGGCCAACATGAGCGACGACCCGGTCAGCACGTTCGAGTCGGTTGGCGCGCCGGTGCAGGACGTGAGCGTGCACGTCGTCGACGACGACGGCAACGCCGTCCCGCCGGGTGAAATCGGCGAGGTCACGGTGGCCAGCCCGGCCGCCAGCAGCGGCTATGCGGGAGCCGACGAGGCCAGCCGAGCCGCGTTTCGCGACGGCAGCTACTTCACTGGCGACCTCGGGCGCCTCGACGAGGACGGGCTGCTGTACCTCGAGGGACGCAAGAAGCTGTTGATCGAGGTCGGCGGCTACAAGATCGACCCGATCGAGGTGCAGGACGTGATCGCCGCGCACCCTGCCGTCGGCGAGACGATCGTCGTGGGCGTGGCCGGCGACGTCGAGGGCGAGGAAATGGTCAAGGCCGTGGTCGTGCCCAGCGGCGACTGCGACGAGGCCGAGCTGATCGCCTTCTGTCGCGAGCGCCTGGCCAACTTCAAGGTCCCGCGGACCGTCGAATTCCGTGACGAGATCCCCACCAGCCCGCTCGGCAAGATCCTCAGGAAGTACCTGGTTTGAAGACGCTGCTGATCGACAACTACGACTCGTTCACCTACAACCTCTTCCAGCTGCTCGCGGAGGCCAACGGCGACGAGCCGATTGTCGTGCGCAACGACGAGGCCGCCTGGGAGGAGCTGGAGAAGCTCGAGTTCGACAACATCGTCGTATCGCCCGGACCGGGCAGCCCCGACCACGAGGGCGATTTCGGGGTCTGTGCGGAGGCGATCAGGCAGGCCGAGGTGCCGCTGCTCGGCGTCTGCCTCGGCCACCAGGGACTGACGTGGGTGCACGGCGGCAAGGTGCTGTCGGCGCCCGAGGTGATGCATGGGCGGATCAGCGCCGTGCTGCACGACGAGTCGCCGCTGTTCGCCGGCATACCGCGCGAGTTCCAGGCCGTCCGCTACCACTCGCTGTGTGTCGAGCAGCCGCTCCCCGACGATCTGCAGGTGATCGCGCAGACCAGCGACGGCGTCGTCATGGCGGTCGCGCATCGCACACGCCCGCAATGGGGCGTGCAGTTTCACCCCGAGTCGATCTGCACCGACTACGGCCGGCGGCTGCTGGCCAACTTCCGCGAGCTGACCGAGCAGTTCTCAAGCGATCGCAACGGCCGCCCTCGCGCGAGCGCCGGCCCCGCCCCGCGTGAGCAGAGCGCGAGCGTCGCCAGCCGCGCGAACCTCGTGCTCAAGGTCAAGCGCCTGGACACGCTGCACGACACCGAACGCGCCTTCGTGAACCTGTACGGCGACAGCGAGACCGCGTACTGGCTGGACAGCAGCAAGGTCGACGAGCGCGCGCGCTTCTCCTTCATGGGCTCGGCCGACGGGCCGCTCTCGGCGACGATCCACTACGACGTCAACAACGGCGAGCTGCGCGTACAGCGCGCCGAGGGCGACGACGAAGTGCTGCAGGAGTCGATCTTCGATTACCTCAGCCGCGAGATGCGCCGCCTGCGCTACATCTCCCACGACCTCCCGTTCGACTTCAACTGCGGCTTCGTCGGCTACTTCGGCTACGAGCTGAAGGCCGACGTCGAAGGCAACGCCGCGCATCGCTCGCCGATGCCCGACGCGTCGTTCGTCTTTGCCGATCGTCTGATCGCCTTCGACCACGTCGAGCAGTGCACGTACGTACTCTGCGTGACCGAGCCGGGGCGCGCCGAGCAGGGCGATCGCTGGATCGCCGAGACGAGCCTGCGGCTCGCTTCGCTGCCCCCGATCTCCGAGCCCGACTGGGACGGCGCCGCAGAGGAACAACCGGCCTCCTTCCGCCTCAGCCGCTCTCACCGGCAGTACCTCGACGACATCGAGACATGCAAGCAGCGACTGATCGAAGGCGAGACCTACGAGATCTGCCTGACCAACAAGATCACCGCCGAGTCGGCCGCCGAGCCGCTGGCGCTGTACCGCACGCTGCGCCGTGTCAACCCGGCGCCGTTCTCGGCCTATCTGCGCTTCGGCGACAGCGCCGTGCTGAGCTCCTCTCCCGAGCGCTTCCTCAGCATCGGGCGCGACCGCTGGGTCGAGGCCAAGCCGATCAAGGGCACCTGCCCGCGCGGCGAGACGCCCGCCGAGGACGTGCGCCTGGCCGAAGAGCTGCGCCTGGACGAGAAGAGCCGCGCGGAGAACCTGATGATCGCCGACCTGCTGCGCAACGACCTCGGCGTCGTCTGCGAGGTCGGCACCGTGCACGTGCCCAACCTCATCCACATCGAGACCTACGAGACCGTTCACCAGCTCGTGTCGACCGTGCGCGGGCTGCTGCGCGAGGACGTCGAGCCGCCCGACTGCATCCGCGCTTGCTTCCCCGGCGGCTCGATGACCGGCGCGCCGAAGAAGCGCACGATGGAGATCATCGACGAGCTGGAGGGCGAAGCACGCGGCGTCTACTCCGGCGCGATCGGGTACCTCGGGCTGAGCGGGGGGTGCGACCTGAACATCGTGATCAGGACGCTCGTGCTCGACGGCGAGACCGCCACGCTCGGCGTCGGCGGCGCGATCGTCATGCAATCGGACGCCGAGGAGGAGTACCAGGAGATCCTGCTCAAGGGTCGCGCGCCGATGGCCGCGATCGACCCGCGCGTCGATCCGCAGACGGTGTTCGAGGGCGCCTCCGACGCCCTTCCGCAGACCTGACCGGCCTGCATGAAAAGTCCTAGGACTGCAAGCCCTGGACTTTGACCCTAGGACTTCGACATGTTTCTTAGGTGCACGAGCAGCCGGACAGGGTCCTTGCGTCGCATCTCAAACGCCTGCGAGAGGATCGCGCGATCACCCAGGAGCAGCTCGCCTTCGACGCGGGCATGACGGCGTCCGCGCTGTCGCGGATCGAGCGCGGGCTGAACAGCCCGGGCTGGATGACCGTGAAACGACTCGCGCAGGCGCTGGACATCCCGCTCGTGCGACTCGTCGGCGAAGTCGAGCGAGAGTCCTCGGGCCAGGCGCCCGACGCGCGCCGATAGGCCTCGGCGCGCGTTCGGCGTCAGCCTGAGGCGCCGCTCGCGAAACGCATCGAGAGCGCGTAGGCACATTGGCGCCCGGCCGGCGCCGGGCGCGGGCAGCCCGCTCGCAGCTGAAGCGTCGCCGGCGTCGCGATCCGCCAGCGGTCCCGCGTGCGCCGCAGGCGCCAGTGGTACACGCTCGACGGGTCGCCGGGATAGGACGACACGGCGGTGGCCCGATCGCCGTGCCAGGAGATCGCGCTCACGCGCAGGCGCGATGCCGGCCCCGCCGGCTGGGTGGGCGAGTAGAGGACCGCGGCCCGCGCCATGCGGAAGTCGTAGCTCAGCCGTGAGTCACAGCTGCCCGCGCCCGGCGCGATGTGCGCCTCCGCGCCTGCGGTGAAGTCGTCGCACAGGCGTCGCGGGTCGCGCCGGCTCAGGTCCAGAAGCGGCGCTCGCACCGCCCGCCTGATCGCCGCACGCTCGTCGGCCGAGCCGTGCACGCTGATCGCCGCAACGCACGCAGCGAGCCCGAATACAGCAACCATTCCCCATATCAGCACGCGCACAACCGGTCATGGTCGCAAACCTATGCAGATCGGATGATCTGTCCGCAGGGTCAGAAGATGCTCTTGAAGGCTTTCACGGCGATGCTCCCGAGGAAGATCACCGAGGCGACGCCGAGCACGCCGATGACCAGCCCCGCCGCTGCCAGCACGATGTCCGCGAGCAGGTAGCCAAGCGCGAGCACCACCACGCCGATCGACGGCAGCGTGTCCAGCCCGGAGAAGGGCGGGGCGAGGAACGCCGTGAGCGCCAGGCCGAGCACGGCGAGGCCGAACACGCTGCCGCTCAGGCGGTGCCCGAACAGCCAGCGCCCGCGCGGGCGCGAGAAGCGCTCGAGGCTGCGGATGCGCCGCAGCAGCGTCGCGATGAACTTCTCCTGTCGTGCGCCGGCCAGCTCCAGCCGCCGCCAGCGCTGGGGCAGCCACACCGCGCGCAGGCCGACGATCAGCTCGAGCGCGAGCAGCATGACGACGATCTCGAAGACGTGCGTCACGCCGCCGGTCGGCAGCGGCAGCGCGGGCACAGCCATCAGCACGACGAAGACGATCGCGAAGCTGCGCTTGCCGAAAGCGTCGATCAGGCCGCCCAGCGTCTTATCTCCGTCCCCCTCCAGCCAGCGCTGCAGCTCGTCTGAGACCTTCTCCGGCGCGACCTGCTTCTGGACGGTCATCGGAGCATTGTCCGCTTCCCGCCCGTGTCGTGCTTATCCTGTGGCCGGTGACCCCCCGGCCAGAGCATCGCTCGTGATCGTCGAGCCGAGGCCGTTCAGTCTCGCCGAGGACGAGTATGCGCATGTCGACTTCACGCGACGGCTGGACCGCGAGCTGGAGGGGCTGGGCAGCGGCAAGGTCTGCGAGCTGGGGGGAGGCGCACGTCCTGCGCTGGACCTGGAGTTCCTGGCGCGCAACCAGCTGCAGTGCCTGGTCGTCGACATCTCCGAGACCGAGCTGCTCAAGGCACCGGCCGGCTACGCGACGCTTGTCGGCGACGTCAGCTCGCCGGACTTCTCCACGGGCGAGCACGACGGGCAGTACGACCTCGTGTTCAGCCGCGTGCTCGCCGAGCACGTCGGCGATGCGCGGCGCTTTCACACCAACGTACGCCGGCTGCTCAAGCCCGGCGGGATCGCGATGCACTTCCATCCCACGCTGTGGTGGCCGCCGTTCGTGCTCAACCGGCTGCTCCCCGAGGCGCTGGCCGAGAAGATCCTGCTGCGCGTGCAGCCGTGGCGCGAGCGCTCCGGTCGCAGCGGCAAGTTCCCCGCCTACTACCACTGGTGCTACGGCCCTACGCGCGCGCAGGTGCAGCGCCTGCAGAGCGTCGGCTTCGGCGTCGAGCGCTGCGTGGCCTACTTCGGCGAGGACAGCCACCTGCCCGGCCCGGTGCTCGGCGCGATCAACTCCGCGTGGACGCGTCTGATGCTGCGCCGGCCCAACTACCACTTCACCTCCTACGCCACGTACATCCTGCGCGCACAGTGAGCGCCGGGCACTAGGCGGCCAGCGGCACCTCGGTCTCGGCGAGCAGCTCGGCGAGGATCTCACCCAGCGCCAGCTCCTGGTCGTGCTCGGCCAGCCTGCCGTCGGCGCCGAACGCCTCATCTGCTTCGCCGATCGGCAGTTCGCGGTCGATCACGCGCGCGCCCGCGGCGGCAAGCGACTTGCGCAGCTCCGCCTGCGCCCACACGGCTCCGAACATGCCGGTGCTGGCACCGATCGTCGCCGCGGGCTTGTTGCGCAGCGCCGCCGTGGCGAACGGGCGCGAGGCCCAGTCGACGGCGTTCTTCAGCGCGCCCGGGATCGAGTGGTTGTACTCCGGCGTGGCAAACAGCAGCGCGTCGGCGCCGGCGATCGCCGCGCGCCATTGCGCGACCGCCGTCCCGGGAGCGCCCTCGTCGTCCTCGTCGAACGGCGGAATCGCCTTCAGGCCGGCGAACTGCACGAACTCCGCTTCGGGCGGCAGCAATGCCGCCGCCGCCCGAAGCAGGCGCCCGTTGTGCGAGTCGCGGCGCAGAGAGCCGGATATGCCCAGGACCCGCATGGCCGTCTACTCGCCGTCGCGGGCGAGCTCGAGCTCGACCGTCAGCTTGACGTCATTGGCCAGGGCGAAGCCACCCTTGGGCAGCGGCGCGTTCCACTCCAGGCCGAACTGCGTGCGGTCGATGACCGTCTCCAGCGTCACGCCGATCTTCACGGCGCCGCCGAGCGTCTCGTGCGGGTCGGTGATCGTGCCACGCGCCTCGACTGCGTGCGTGTGGTCCTTGATCGTCAGCTCGCCGTCGATCACCAGCTCCTCGCCGTCGCGGCGGATCGCCTTGGAGGCAAACCGCAGCTCGGGGTGGCGCTCGGTGTCGAAGAAGTCCGGTGAGCCGAGGTGCGCCTGCAGGTTCTCGTCCTTGACGACGATCGAGCTCGCGTCGACCGTGCCGAGCAGCTGACCGGTTCCGTCCCGATCGACGGTGAGCGTGGCGTCGAGGTTCTCGAAGCGCCCGCGGAAGGTCGCGACGACCATGTGCTTGACGGCGAAGCTCGCCGAGGAATGCGTCGGATCGAGCTTCCAAGTGCCGACGGGAAGCTGGGTCTGGGTGGCTGTTGCGGTGGCTGACATGGGGGCTCCTTTAAATCTGGATTGGCGGTTTCTGGAGGTCTCTTGCGTGCGATCTACTGCGGCCGACTAATTCGGACTACGGTCCGGATATAGCTATACTAACACAAATGGACCGTAGTCCGGTAATCACGCCAGGTAGGATTCCCCAGGTGGAGGGCAATGTCGCGCAACGGGGGTTGCCGATGCTCGAGCCTGTCCGGCACGAGCGGGCGGATGCTGCGCGCAACCGCGCCACGATCCTCGCCGCCGCCGAACGGCTCGTCGGCGAGCGGGGAGCTGGTTCGGTCACGATGGACCAGATCGCCTGCGCGGCCGCCGTCGGCAAGGGCACGCTGTTTCGGCACTTCGGCGACCGCTGCGGCCTGATGCGCGCGCTGCTGGACGAGCGCGAGCGCAGCTTCCAGGAGGACTTCATCCGCGGGCCCGCGCCGCTCGGCCCCGGCGCTCCGCCGCGCGAGCGCCTGGTGGCGTTCGGCGAACGCATGCTCGAGCACATCGAGATCCAGGGCGACCTGCTCGTCGCAGCCGAGAACGGCGCTCCCGGCGAGCGGCTGCGCCACAGCGTGTACGCGGCTTACCGCGCGCATGTCACGGCGCTGCTCGGCAACAGTGGCTACGACGGCGACGTCGGCTATCTCGCCGACGTGCTGCTCAGCGCGCTGGTCACCGAACTGGTGCTCTTCCAGCGCGAGGAGCTGCAGATGTCGCCCGCGCGCCTGCGGGCGTGCTGGCGCGAGCTCGTGCAGCGCCTGCTCGCAGCGCCCTAGAGCCCCGGCGCTCAGCCGGCGCCGACGCGCAGCACGAGCTTGCCCGTGTTCTCGCCGGCGAACAGCTTCAGCAGCGCCTGCGGGAACGCCGGCACACCGCCCTCGACGATGTGCTCGCGCGAGACGAGGCGCCCTTCGCGCATCCACCCGGCGATTGCCGCGGTCGCCTCGCCGAAGCGGTCGGCGTAGTCGAACACGACCATGCCCGTCATCGACGCGCGGAAGACCAGCAGCGACAGGTAGTTGGACGGTCCCTGCACCGCCTCGGTCGCGTTGTACTGCGAGACGGCGCCGCAGATCACGATGCGCGCGCCGCGCGCCAGGCGCGTGAGCACGGCGTCGAGAATATCGCCGCCGACGTTGTCGAAGTACACGTCCACGCCCTTGGGCGCGTGCTCGCGCAGGGCGCGGCGGACGTCCTCGCTCTTGTAGTCGATCGCGGCGTCGAAGCCGAGCTCGTCGACCAGCCAGCGGCACTTCTCCGCGCCCCCGGCGATGCCGATCGTGCGGGCGCCCATGATCTTCGCGATCTGACCCGCCGCGCTGCCGACTGCGCCCGCGGCGCCCGACACGACGACCGTGTCGCCCTCCTTCACCTTGGCGACGTCGAGCAGCCCGAAGTACGCCGTCAGGCCGGTCGCCCCGAGCGTGCCGAGGTACGTCGGCGCCGGCGCCAGCGACGGGTCGATCTTGACCACGCCCTTGCCGTCGGACAGCGCGTGCTCCTGCACGCCGAACACGCCGTAGACGTCGTCGCCGACGGCGAACGCCGGGTGCTCGGAGGCGCTGACCGTGCCCACGGCCCCGGCGCGCATCACGTCGCCGACTTCCACGGGATCGATGTAGGAGGCGCCGGCGTTCATCCACCCGCGCATCGCGGGGTCAAGCGAGATGTGCGAGACCGCCACGACGAACTCGCCCGCGCCAGGCTGCGGGACGGGCTCCTCTCGGTGCTCCCAATCGGAGTCGCGGGGCAGGCCCGAGGGACGGGCGGCGAGGCGCACTTGGCGGTTGGTCGGGCTCACTTCGATCTCCAGACGGTCGTGGTGTGCGGGACGGCGCTCATGCGCTCGTGCCCCCGTCGACGACGAGCTCTGAGCCCGTCACGTAGACGCTCTCGTCGCACGCCAGGTACACGGCCGCCTGGGCGACCTCGTGCGGCGTGCCGATGCGGCGCATCGGCACCGCCGCGATCAGCTTGTCGATCAGCTCGGGTGTGCGCTCGCGCTGGCGCGCGTTCATGTCGGTGTCGATCTGACCTGGGTGCAGCGAGTTGACCCGCACGCCGTGGCGGGCGAGCTCCTTGGCGAGCACCTTGGTCATGCCGCGCACGGCCCACTTGCTCGCGGCGTACGCGGTCAGGTACGGGCTGCCCATCAGCCCCGCGACCGAGGAGACGTTGACGATCGACCCCGCGCCGCGCTCACACATCGACGGCGCGACCGCGCGCATGCCCAGAAAGGTGCCCGTGGCGTTGACGTCGAGCACGCGGCGAAACCGCTGCGCGGACGTGTCGGCCAACGGCGCCGCGAGGAACACGCCGGCGTTGTTCAGCAGCACGTCGATGCGACCGTGCGCCTGCAGCGCCCACGAGACGACGGCATCCCAGTCCTCCTCGCTGGTCACGTCGTGCGCGTGCGCCGCGGCTCGCTCTCCCAGCTCGCCGGCACGCTGTCGCGCGCCGTCGGAGTCCGTGTCGGTCAGCAGCACGTGCGCGCCCTCCTGGGCGAAGCTGTGTGCCGCGGCGGCGCCGATGCCGCCGGCGGCACCGGTGATCAGCGCAACCTTCCCCTCCAGTCTTGGCGCGGCCATCGGCCGACTATACGGCGCGCCCCGCGCCCGGCGGCGGCTCCCGAGATCGTCCCTGCAGAGCGCACGGCCGCGCTCGCCGGCCGTCGCAGCGCGCCCGGCGTTTGCCATCGGGCATAGTGGGCACAGACAAGACATGAGCGCACCCACCGATCACATCCCGACGCTCCCCCTGGGGGCCAACGAGCAGATCCCGCAACTCGGCTTTGGCGTCTTTCAGGTGCCGCCCAAGGAGACCGAGCAGGCCGTCGCCGAGGCGCTGTCGGTCGGCTACCGCCACCTCGACACGGCCGCCGCCTATCGCAACGAGGGCCCGGTGGGCCAGGCGATCCATGCGTCGGGGCTGGATCGCGACGAGGTCTTCGTCACGACCAAGTGCTGGAACGACGATCAGGGCTACGACAAGGCCAAGCGCGCCTGCCGCGCGAGCCTCGAGCGGCTGGAGCTCAGCCATCTCGACCTCTACCTGATCCACTGGCCGGTGCCTGCGCACGACCTCTACGTGGAGACGTGGAAGGCGTTCGTCGAGCTGCAGGCGGAAGGCCTCGTGCGTTCGATCGGCGTGTCGAACTTCCAAGACGAGCACCTCGAGCGCGTGATCGCCGAGACGGGCGTGACGCCGGCGATCAACCAGGTCGAGCTGCACCCCTACTTCCAGCAGGTCGGCTTGCGCCGCGAGCACGAGCGCCTGGGCATCCTCACCGAGTCGTGGAGCCCTCTCGGGCAGGGTCTGGAGTTGGCGGACCCGGCGATCGTCGAGATCGCACGCGAGCACGCGAAGACGCCGGCGCAGACGATCATCCGCTGGCATCTGCAGCTCGGCAACGTGGTGATCCCCAAGTCGGCCACGCCGTCGCGCATCCGCGAGAACTTCGAGGTCTTCGACTTCGAACTCAGCGACGAGCAGATGGCGAAGATCGAGGCCCTCGATGCCGGTCAGCGCATCGGGCCCGATCCGCACACGTTCGTCCGTCCGTAGGGGGGCCGGCGATGAGCGATCGCTATTCGGTGGCCGTGCTCGGAGCGGGAGGGCGCATGGGCCTCGGCATGGCGACGAACATCGCGCAGAGCGGTTTGACGGTGCGCGCGTGGAATCGCACGCGCGAGAAGGCCGAGCCGCTGGGCGAGCACGGCGCCCAGGTCTTCGACGCTCCTGGTGAGGCGGCGGACGGGGCACGTGCGATCGTCACGATGCTGACCGACGGCGACGCCGTGCTCGACGCGATGCAGGGCCATGCCGGCGCGTTGGCGCACGCCGGCGAGGGCTGCGTGTGGGTGCAGATGAGCACGATCGGCGAGCGGGCGACCGAGCGCTGCATGGAGCTCGCGCAGGAGCGCGGTATCGGCTTCGTCGACGCACCGGTGCTCGGGACCCAGCAGCCCGCGGCCGAAGGCAAGCTCGTGGTTCTCGCCTCGGGCCCCGCCGAGCTGCGCGAGCGCGTGCAGCCGATCTTCGACGCCGTCGGCCAGCGGACGATGTGGGTCGGCGAGGCGGGCGCCGGCAGCCGTCTGAAGCTCGTGACCAACGCGTGGATCGTGAGCGTCGTCGAGGGCGCCGCCGAGACGATCGCGCTGGCCGAGGGTCTCGGCCTCGACCCGAGCCTGTTCCTCGAGGCGATCCACGAAGGGCCGCTGGACGCCCCCTACGTGCGCATGAAGGGAAAGGCGATGATCGAGCGCGACTTCGCTCCCACGTTCGCCCTGCGCCTGGCCACCAAGGACGCCAGGCTCGCCTGCGAATCGGCACGCGAGCACGAGCTCGATCTGCCGGTGCTCGAAGCGATCGCCGAGCGCATGCAACAGGCGGTTGCAGAGCACGGCGACGAGGATCTCAGCGCCACATATTTGAGCAGCGCACCGCGTCCCTAGTCCGGTCGCGAACACCCAGCGGCCACGCCGAGGCACCGCGCGCAGCCGGGCTGCTGTCTCCGCACACACAGAAGTTTGCTTAGCTTGACGGGCAGCTACGAGAGGCGCGTTCGGCCGGGAGCGCACCGTGAGATCTTTCCTGGGAAGGCGTCGTCGGATGCAAAGCAGCAGGGACGCGAACGATCCACCCGAGCGGCGGGCGACCGCGCGAGGCGGCATGGCGCGCTGGGCGCGGACCGGCGCGGCGGTGATCGTCGGCGCGGCGGTGATCGTCGCGATCGTCGCCATCGCGACGAGCGGCTACGGGCCCGAATCGACCGGCGCGGCGGAGGGTGCGGCGATCGCGCGCCGGCTGGCAAAGCCCGCCCCGGCAAAGAAAAGCGTCGTACGACTGCCCGTGAGCGCCGTGCCGACCGGCCCGCCGACGCCGGCCGGCGGCTGGTCGGTCGTCTATGCCGATGCCTTCGGCGCGCCGATCGGCAGGGGACGCGGAGACGACAACACGTGGTTTCCCAACAACTGCTCGGAAACGCGCAACTGCAGCGGCTTCAACCAGAACGAGCTGGAGGTGATGAACCCGAGTGCGGTGTCCGTCGGCTCGCAGGGCCTGCGGCTCACCTGCACGCACACCGCCGCGGCGCAGTCGCCGGGCTCCAAGCACTTCGTGTGCGGGACGCTGCGCGGGCAGAACCAGGGCGTGCGCGGCTACCGGTTCTTCCAGTGGTCGCCGGGCAAAGGTCAGACGCTCGTCTTCCAAGCGGTGGCGAAGTTCCCGCCCAACACCGGCGAGGCCGACCCCGGCTGGTGGACCAACGGACCGCCGTGGAACGACACGGAGGTCGACTTCCTCGAGGGCTACGGCGCCAGCTCCACGCACACGACCGGCTGGAGAACGGACCCGATGTACACCGCATGGTTCGCCGAGCCCCATGCCTCGGCCTTGAAAACGTCCTTCGCGACCGATCCGTCGCAGGCGTTTCACACCTACACGCTGCAGCTGAACGCGAACAACACCTACAGCGTGTGGATCGACGGCGAACTGCAGCCGTGGGCCACGGAAGTCGGGCCGGTCAAACCGGACCTCTCCGAGAAGGCCACGCTGATCCTCAGCTACGCCCTGAGGACGTGCCCGTGCAAGAGCGGCTTCACCGGCGGCACGCGCGAGTTCGACGTCAAATCCGTGGCCGTTTACGAGGACAAGGCCCACGACGGGGTGGGCGTCTACAACCGCGGCGCGGCACCGGGCACCGTCGTTCGCTGAGGTTCGGCCGGCCGGCTCAGCCGCGCCCGTCGCCGAGGCGCCGGCGCATGCGGTGCACGCGTCGCAGCTCCTGCACCGCCTCGTCGATGCCGCCGAGCTCGCCGTGCTCGCCGTCACCGAGCAGCTCGGGCGTGAGGCGGCCGCGCACGAGCTCGCCGGCCACCTGGTCGACGCGCTGCGCACCCGCGCCCGGCCGCGAGCTCACCAGGCGATCCATGCGCAGCCCGCGAAACAGCAGCCCGACGCCGTCGTCCAGTGCCCAGCCGCCCGGCAGTGTGCCGTCGCGCACGCCGGCCAGCCACACGGGCAGCCGCTCGGGCTCGCCGTCGGCGTGCACGGTCAGCGAGCCGTCGAGCAGCCCGAGCCCCGCCAGCGGTTCGGGCGGGCCGCTGGAGCGCGTGACGCCGCCCTGAAACCAGCACATCGCCCCGGCGCTGAGGCCGGCGAGCACGGTTCCCGAGCGCCACGCCTGCACGAGCAGCTTGTCCAGGCCGTGCGCCTGCCAGATCGCCAGCAGGTTTCGCATCGAGCCGCCGCCCACGTAGATGATGTCCTGTTCGAGCACGATCTCCTGCAGCGGGCGGCGCGTGTCGCGCAGGCGAAACAGCGAGAGGTGCTCATGCACGCACCAGCGGTCGGCGAAGCGCGACTGAAAGGCGTTGATCTGCGTCGTCGTGTCGCCGGAGGCGGTCGGCAGGAACAGCACGCGCGGCTGCTTGGCGTCGGTCAGCGACAGCACGAAGTCGTCGAGCAGCGGGTTGGTCGGCTCCATCGTGAAGCCCCCGCCGCCCATCGCGAAGATCACGCGCTCGGCGAGCGGGACCTCCGGCGGCGCACTCGCCCCGGGTTCGCCTGAGCTCACGCGGGAACCGGCTCGGGCGAGCCGGGCAGGCGCTCGCCGGCCGCCGCCGCGGCGCTCGCGGCAGTTCTGCGGGCGGAGCGACGGCGCGGGCGCGCCCGTCGCACGGGGGTGGGCTCGGGGGCGCCGGCCGCGACGCTCGCGCTCTCGGCCGGCTCTGCGCCGAGATAGGTCACCTTCAGCGGCGTCTCGACGACCCCGTCGCCGGTGTGCTCGACGCGGTAGGCACAGCCGTCGGCGCGCGAGCTGACGGCGTGCTTGAGGCGTGTGCGCCGGAAATGCAGGGCGACCCCGTCCTCGGCGGCGAAGCCGGGGCGCATCCCGTCGCCGACGAAGCGGTGGTACTCGGCACGCCGGGCCGGCTCGGCGTCGTAGTGAACGCAGTTGGAGTACGGCAGCATGCCCAGGCCGCGCACGCTGCGCGGAGCGCCGTGGAACGCGCTCAGCGCCTCGTCGAACCAGCACAGCGATCCGGCGGAGGGGCCGCACAGGACGATTCCCTTGCGCCACGCCTTGCGCAGCACGTCGTCGAGGCCGTGCGCGCGCCAGGCGCCGAGCATGCTGACGACGTTGCCGCCGCCGACGTAGATCAGATCCTGCGCGAGCAGGTGGCTGGCGAGGTCGTCCTCGACGCCGCCGGTGCCCTGGTCGCGGCGAAACAGCGAAACGTGGCTGGCGTCGCATGAAGCGGCGAAGCGCCGGTAGAAGCGAACGACGTAGTGGTCGGCGTCGCCCGAGGCGGTCGGCAAGAAGCAGACGCGCGGGCGTTCGGCATCGGTGAGCGACAACACGTAGTCGTCGAGCAGAGAGCTGTCGCGCTCCATCGAGAATCCGCCGCCTCCGAGGGCGACGATCTGTGGCGTTCTTGGTCGCATGGCCTCGTCTCGCGCTCGCGGGTTGGCAGGGCGTGGCTTGATCAGCTTGCCCATCTAGGTTGCCCCGGTACCCGCCCGGCGAATATGGACTGTCGTAGAGGATTCGAGCACCCGCGACTGGACATCCGCCACAGCCGCCGATGTGCGTGCCCGTAGAGTGTCGGCGATGGACGAACGCGTGCAACGGCCGGGCGGCGGGCCGGCTATCTCGCTGCGCGGCGTCGTCAAGAGCTTTGGCTCGATCGTCGCCGTCGATGGCCTGGATCTGACCGTCGAGGCGGGCGTGTGCTTCGGCCTGCTCGGCCCCAACGGCGCGGGCAAGTCGACGACGATGCGGATGCTCACGGCGCAGGCGCTCGCCGACGCCGGCGAGTTGGCCGTGCTCGGCTACGAGCTGCCGCGCGAATCCAAGCGCGCTCGCCTGGAGATGGGCGTCGTGCCGCAACTGGACAACCTCGACGTCGAGCTGACCTGCCGGCAGATCTTGACGGTGTTCGCACGGCTTTACCGCGTGGCGGCGAACGAGCGCGCCGACGCGGTCGCGCGGGCGCTCGACCTGGCCAACCTGACCCCCCGCGCGGACACGATCGTGCGAGAGCTGTCGGGCGGCATGCGCCGCCGGCTGCTCGTCGCGCGAGGGCTGATCCATCGCCCGCGCTTGGTGCTGCTCGACGAGCCGACCGTGGGGCTTGACCCGCAGGTGCGCCAGGAGCTGTGGACGCTGATCGACGGGCTGCGCAGCCAGGGGGTGACGGTGCTGATGTCCACGCACTACATCGAGGAGGCAGAGCGCCTCGCCGACGTCGTGGCGGTCATGTCGAGCGGGCGCATCGTCGCCGAAGGCACGCCGGCCGAGCTCGTGCGCAGATACGCCGGCGAGCAGGTGCTGGAGGTCTACGGACCGCCCGAGCGCCTCGCCGAGGCGCTCGAGATCGCCGAGCGCCACGGCTGGCAGAGCCGGCGCAGCGGCCCAGCGCTGGCGATCATGCGCGCCGAGTCGCTGAACGGGGAGGCGCCGGAAGGCGTCCGCCGCCCGGCCAACCTCGAGGACGCCTTCGTCGCGCTGACCGGCGAGGAGATCGAATGAGCAGCCAGGCGCGGGCGTCCGTCGCCGTCGATGCCGGCCCCCGCCGCGTGCGCCGCCTGGAACCGGCGGCGCTGGCGGGCGTGATGAGCCGCGACGTGGTGATCTTCAAGCGCTACTGGAAGGCGACGACGTTCTCCTCGGTCGTGCAGCCGACGATCTACCTGCTCGCGTTCGGTCTCGGCTTCGGCAAGCTCGTCTCGCAGATCGGGCACGTCAAGACGATCGAGTACATAGCGACGGGAACCGTTGCAACCGCGGTGCTCTTCTCCTCGGCCTTCCCGGGGATGTTCAACACCTTCATCCGCTGGCAGTTCCAGCGGACCTACGACGCGATGCTCGCCGCGCCCGTCGACGTCGAGGAGCTGATCACGGCGGAGATCCTGTGGATCTCGCTGCGCGCCGGCGTGTACGGCATGGCACCGTTGCTGGTCGGCATCGCGTTCGGGCTCGAACCCAGTCCGGGCATGCTGCTCGTGCCGTTCGTCGGCGTGCTCACGGGCTTCGGCTTCGCCGCCTTCGGCGTGCTGATCGCGGCGGTGGCGAAAACGATCGACAACTTCAACTACGTGACCAGCGCGGTGCTGACGCCGATGTTCCTCGTGGCGGGGACGTTCTTCCCTGTCTCCTCGCTACCGGACGGCGTGCGCCAGGTGGCGCAGGTCAACCCGCTGTTTCACTGCGTGCAGCTCGTGCGCGACGCCTCGCTGGGCGCACTGCGTCTCGCCGACCTCGGCCACGCAGCGGTGCTGCTCGCGTTCGCGCTGCTGATGTGGCGCCTGGCGATCCGCCAGCTCACCAAGCGCCTGATCGACTGAGCGCCGCGCCCGGCGACGCGCACGGCGCTTAGCCAACTTTCAGTTCGCTCACACGTTTCTCCTACAAAGCGCCGCGAAGCTGCGGCCATGAGTTTCTCGCCGCAGTCCACGCCTGCCACGTCACACGCCGCTCCCGGTGCGCGTTTCGGTGAGGCCGGACGCTCGCGCGAGCGCCTGGGCGCGCTCGCAAGGAGGCTGCCGCGACCGGAGCTGAGCGCGCTGATCGTGCTGGCCGCGCTGCTGAACCTGTGGGCACTGAGCAAGAACGCCTGGGCCAACGACTACTACAGCGCGGCCGTGCGCTCGATGAGCTCGAGCTGGCACAACTTCCTGTACGCCTCGGCGGACCCGAGCGGCGTGATGACCGTCGACAAGCCGCCGCTGGCGCTGTGGGTGCAGTCGCTGTCGGTGCGTGTGTTCGGCTACCACCCGCTGAGCATGCTCGTCCCCCAGGCGCTGATGGGCGTCGCGAGCGTGGCGCTCGTGTATGACCTGGTGCGCCGCCGCTTCGGGCGCGTGGGCGGCTTCGCCGCCGGGCTGGCCCTGGCGTTCACGCCGATCACGGTCGCCATCTCCCGCCACAACAACCCCGATGCGCTGCTCGTGCTTTGCTGCGTGGCAGCGCTGTGGTTCGCCGTGCGAGCGCTCGAGGACGGCCGCACGCGCTGGCTCGTGTTCGCCGGTTTGAGCGTCGGGCTGGGCTTCGAGACGAAGATGCTCGTCGCGCTGACCGTCGTCCCCGGGATAGCCCTCGGCTATCTGCTGATCGCGCCGCGCGGTCGCCTGCGCGCTGCGCGCCAGCTGCTCGCCGGCGGTGCGGCGATGCTCGTCGCGGCAGGCGCCTGGCCCGCGCTCGTCGCGCTCACGCCGGCGTCCGACCGGCCGTGGATCTCCGGCACGAGCGACAACAGCATCCTCTCGCTGATCTTCGGCTACAACGGGCTCGGCCGCGTCGACGGCCAGTCCGGCGGCCCGGGCGGTGTCGCGGGCAACATGTTCGGCGGCGCGACGGGCCCGCTGCGCCTGCTCAACTCGGCGCTCGGCGGCCAGGCCGGATGGCTGCTCGGCTTCGCGCTCGTCAGCGGTGTGGCGATCCTCGCGAGCACGCGCCTGCGCCGCAGCGATCTACGCAGCGGCTGGCTGTTGGCGGTCGGCGGAGCGTTCCTGACGACGGCGGTGCTGTTCAGCGCGGCCAGCGGCATCTTCCACCCGTACTACGTCTCCCTGCTGGCGCCCTTCGCAGCGGCGCTGTTCGGCGCGGGCGTCGCGCGGCTGCTCGACCGCAGCGTGAGCGCGCGCGTGTTCGCCGTCGCCGCGCTCGTCGCCGGCGTCGCGACCGAGCTGGCGGTCCTGCACCAGTACCCCGGGCAGCTGAGCTGGCTGCCGGCGGTCCTGATCGCCGTGTGTGCGCTCGCCGCCGTGGCGCTTACGAGCTTCGCCGCCCCGCGCGTGAGGCTCGCCGCGGCGACGGCGGCGGTCGTCGCACTGCTGCTCGCGCCGTCGGTGTGGGCGGTCGACACGCTCGGCCACGCGACCAACGGGACGTTCCCCGAAGGCGGCCCCGCCAACGTGCAGACGGCCGGCGGCGGCATGTTCGGCGGCCGCGGCTTCGGCGGATCGCGTCCCGCGATCGGCGGCGCCGGCGGCGCGGGCGCCGCCGGTGTGGCGGGCGTGCCGCTGTTCGGCCGCGCGGGCGCGGCGCCGCCCGGCTCAGGCGAACGCTCGGCGTCTTCCTCTCAGGCGGGCGGGGCCTCCTCCGGCACGGGCGTTGCCCCGGGCACGGGCAATGGAGCCCCGTCCGTGAGCGGCGGCGCCGTGCCGGGCGGTGCGGCCACCGGCGCGGGCATGCCTCCGGGCATCGTAGGCGGCGCGAGCGGCAGTCGCGGCGGCTTCGGCGGCGGCATGGGTGCGCCGTTCGGCAACGACGCCACGACGACGAAGGCGGTCGCATACGTCAAGGCCCACGGCGGCGGCACGATCGCCGTCTCCAGCCAGTCCACAGCGGCGTCGGCGATCATCGCCGCCGACGCGAAGGTCGCCGGCATCGGTGGCTTCTCCGGGCGCGAGAGCGATGTCAGCACGGCATGGCTTGCGCAGGAGGTCAGCTCCGGCTCGATCCGCTGGGTGCTCGCCGAACAGACGGGCGGCTCGGGCTTCGGCGCGAGGGGCATGCCGGGCGACACGCGCGCCGGGTCCAAAGCCGCGATGGCCGCGGTCGCCATGGCGTGTCGCAAGGTCTCGCTGCCCAGCGAAACGACCGGCACCGCCGGCGCAAGCGGCGCCGCCAACGGGTCGGCTGCGGGCGGGTCCGCGACGGGCAGCACGACGCTCTACGACTGCCTCGGTCGCGCGGGCGCGCTCGCGAACGCCTGAACGCACAAGCGCCTCGATCCGCTCGGCAGCTCGCCGGTTCGCGAACCGCCGGCGGGTATTCCCCGCCCGGCTGCTGCGGATCCATTCGGCCAGGCCAAACGGTCTGCGCTTGAGCCGGGGAGGACTATCGGCCGAAACGTCCAATATCAGCCGTTGGATCGAAACTTTCGGGGAAATAGAGAGTCATAGAGGGCAAGGTGCCTGGCTCAAATAGGGAGGTCGGTATGAGGTCTTGCGTTCGTTTTTCGTTTCTTGCGCTGCTCGTTGGCGTGCTCGTCGCCGTTGCGGCGCCTGCCATCGCGGACGCGGCCGAAGCACCGTCGATTGAAAAGTTCGTCGCCACGAACTGCACAGTCGCCACGTGCGGTCAGGAAACCGTCTTCGGGCCGTTCAAAGAGCCGAAGCCGAAAATCGAACCCGCAGAAGCCGTGGCAGAAGGCTTCACGCAGGCCGGGGGCCGGGTGCCCTTTGGCATCACCGACTTCAAGCTCCTGACGACCGGCACCTACCCCGACAAGGTGCCGACCGCGCTTACCACCCACCTCAGGACCGATGTGGCGCCAGGGCTCGCGACGAACCCGTTTGCCGTTCCGCAATGCTCGCTAGCCAACTTCGGCACGACCGAAACCAGCCCCGGTTCGGGGGCCTTCCCAGCGCCCAACTGCGCGGGGAGCGAGCTCGGCACCAACGAAGTGACCGTCTGGCTTGGCCCGGAAGCCAACACGGACGCGCCGCTGTCGGGAACGGTCTACAACCTGGAACCGGAAAACGGGCTCGCGTCGGAGTTCGGCGTGGCGCTCAACCTTGCGCCGATCCTCGGTGTCGAAGTCTTCGCCCACACCCTGATCAAGGGCAACGTCGAATGGGGTCAGCAGGCCAACGGGACCAACCAGGGCGACTACCACGACTACTTCGAAATCGACGTCTCGCCCAAACTCCCCCTGATCCGCTCACGGCTGACCTTCGAAGGGACGAGGGGCGGCGACTTCATCACCAACGCGACGAGCTGCCCGGGTCACAACACGACCACGCTGAAAATGACGGACGTCGAAAAAACGGTCGTCAAAAACGAATTCACGACGCCGATCGGGCTCAAAAACTGCGCCGCGGTTCCGTTCGAACCGAGCCTGGCGCTGACGCCCGGAACGACGGCGTTCGACCAGCCCGACGAAATCACGACGCAGGTCGCGATTCCGCGGGTTCCCTCCGCGACGATCGACAACGCGCAGTTGAAAACCGCGTCGGTCACGCTGCCCGAAGGGATGACGCTGAACCCGTCGGCCGCCGCCGGGCTTGCCGCGTGCACTCCGGCGCAGGCCCGAATCCACAGCGCCGAAAAAGGCGTGTCCTGTCCGGCAGCGTCTGAAATCGGCACGGTGGCACTGAACGTCCCAACGCTGCCCGACGGCTCGCTGACAGGCAAGATCTACCTCGGCGGTCCCGAATCGGGCCCGATCACCGGGCCCCCGTACCCGATCTACCTCGACGCGGAGTCCGAACGCTTCGGCGTCTCGGTGCGCATCAAAGGGCAGGCCATCCCGGACCCGGCGACGGGCCGCGTGACGACGGTGTTCGACGAAAACCCCGAACAGCCGTTCACCAGCGTGACGATGCACTTCGGCCGCGGGGCATTGACCGCGGTCGCGAACCCGCTCAGCTGCGGCTCGGCGACCACGACCGGGAGCTTCGTCCCGTTCACGACGCCTGAAGGTGCGACGAAGAGCGCATTGACGGCATTCAGCCCCACCGGCTGCCCGAACCCGATCCCGTTCGCGCTCACGCAGAGCACGGTCAACCAGACCACGACGGCCGGCGGGCACACCAACTACACGTTCAACCTCGGCCGCGCCGACGGCCAGCAGTACCTGTCGCAGGTCAAGACGACGCTGCCCGCGGGCCTCGTCGGCGCGATCCCGACCGTCACGCAGTGCACCGAAGCGCAGGCCACGTCGAACACCTGCCCGGCGACCAGCCAGATCGGCACCGCCGCGGCGCTCTCCGGATCGGGCCCGACGCCGTTCACGTTCGACAAAGGCATCGTCTACCTGACCGGCCCGTATCACGGGGCGCCATTCGGGCTGTCGATCGTCATACCGGCGATCGCCGGTCCGTTCGACCTCGGTCCGGTGACGACCCGGGCGACGATCAACATCGACCCGACGACCGCGCGTGTGACGACGACGGCCGACGTGCCGACGATCGTCAAGGGCATTCCGACGCGCCTGCGTGGAATCAGCGTGTCGGTCAACAAGCAGGGCTTCCTCTACAACCCGACCAACTGCAACCTGCAGGCGACGGACTCGACGCTGACCGGATTCACCCCGGGCGTTTCTGGCTCGGTCACACAGAACATCTCGTCGCCCTTCCAGGTCGGCAGTTGCAACCTGCTCAAATTCAAGCCGGGGTTCAAGGCGGCGACCAACGCCAAGACCTCCAAAGCCAACGGTGCGAGCCTCACGACGACGGTCACCCCCGGCGCCGGCCAGGCCAACATCAAGTCGGTGAAAGTCTCGCTGCCCAAGGCGCTCCCCTCGCGCCTGACGACGCTGCAGAAAGCGTGCACCGAAGCGCAGTTCGCCGCGGACCCGATGAAATGCCCGAGCGGCTCGTTCGTGGGCGGCGCGACTGTCGTCACGCCGACCCTGCCGGGCAAGATGACCGGCCCGGCGATCCTCGTCTCACACGGCGGCGCGGCCTTCCCCGATCTGGACCTGGTCGTCCAGGGCAGCGGGGTCCGCGTGATCCTGGTCGGCAACACGGACATCAAAAAAGGCATCACGACGACGACGTTCGCGTCGACGCCGGATGTGCCGGTGACCGGCGTGACCGTCAACCTGCCGATCGGCTCGCACAGCGCGCTGGCCGCCAACGGCAACCTGTGCGCGAACAAGCTGGTCATGCCGACGACGATCACCGGTCAGAACGGTGTGGTCGTCAAACAGAATACGGTGATCTCGGTGGCCAACTGCGGCGTGCGCGTCGTCGGGCACAAGGCCTTCGGCAACACCGCGTTCCTGACCCTGCAGACCTACGGTGCGGGCCGCATCAGCGCCAAAGGCTCTGGCCTGGCGACGACCTTCCGTCGCCTCTCCAAAGCCCAGAAAAAGGCGACGCTGAAGGTGTCGCTGTCACGGCGTGGGCGCAGCAGGCACCGTCCGTTCAAGGTGCGCGTGCGCGTCGGCTTCGTGCCGAAGGCCAAGGGCGGTAGGAGCTCGGCCTCGTTCGTCACGGTCTCCTTCCGCTGACGAAAGCCCACCGGTAATCCCCGAACGGGGCGGCTTCGGCCGCCCCGTTCGCATTTTGGGGCCGGCCGGGAAGACCTAGACCAAAGTCGCTTGCCTGGCCGCAGGTCATGCCCTAGATTGGGTCGCATGGGCGTTGTGACTGGTACGGATACCTCCTCAGCGTCGGCCGGGGGCGTCGATTCGGTGCTGGCAGGCGTGCGCAGGCTCACGCTGCTGGCCGACGGGGCGCGCGACACCGACGCGGTTCTGCGCGCGCTCGCGCGTGAGCTGCTCTCGTCGCTGGGAGCCGAAGAGGTCCACGTGCACCACCTCGGCGAGGACGATGCCGAGGAGCTGGTGGCCGTGTACATGTTCGACGGGGAGGCGAAGCTGAGCTACCTGCTTCCACGGGGCGAGCGCCCGCCCGGCGTCGGCTGGGTGGCGAGCACCGGGCGCAGCGTGCTGATCGCCGACGCCCGCGAGCTCGCCGAGACAGTGCCCCGCCTGGCCCAGACCGGCGCGACGAGCTCGGCGTTGCTGCTGCCGCTGGCCGAGCGCGGCACAGTCGACGCCGTCGTGATGCTCGTGCGCCGTCTGTCCGGGGCTTTTGACGAGCGCACACTGGACCTGGCGCGCACGCTCGTCGACCAGGCGGCGACGGCGCTGGCGCTCGTGCGCGCGCGCGCCGAGGCGGGCACCGACGCGGTGGCGGGGTGCATGAACCACCGAGCGATGCGCCGGCGCCTGGACGAGGAGATCGGCCGCGCCACGCGCGCCGGCAGTCCGTTGTCGTGCCTGCTCATCGACCTCGACGACTTCAAGCTCGTCAACGATCTGCACGGCCACCAGGCCGGCGATGCGGTGCTGCGCGAGGTCGTGCAGGCGCTCGTCGGCGAGTTCCGTGCGTTCGATCGCGTCGCCCGCTACGGCGGTGACGAGTTCGTCGTGATCTTGCCCAACGCCGACCTGCGCGACGCCGCGGCAGCCGCCTCGCGCGCACTGGAGAGGATGCGCGCGGTGGCGGCGCCAGGCGGGGAGACGGGCATCTCGGCTTCGATCGGCGTGGCCCAGTGGCATGCGCCGATGAGCACCGACGAGCTGCTGGAAGCATGCGATCTGGCACTGCTGCGCTCCAAGCGCGAGGGCAAGGGCAGGGTCACGCGCGCGGCTGAGCCGGTCTCCTGACGCCGCGGCGACTCTGCGAGACTGCGGGCATGCCGCAGATTCACAGCCACACGGCCCAGGAGGTGCGATGACGCAGAACAGCTTTGGCGCGAAGAGCACGCTCGACGCAGGTGGGCGCAGCTTCGAGATATTCCGCCTGGACGCCCTGCAGCAGCGCTTCGACGTCGCACGGCTTCCGTTCTCGCTGAAGGTGCTGCTGGAGAACCTGCTGCGCACCGAGGGCAACGGCTCGGTCGACGCCGCCGACATCGAGGCGCTCGCCGGCTGGGACGCCAAGGCACGGCCGAGCAAGGAGATCGCCTTCACGCCCGCACGCGTGCTGATGCAGGACTTCACCGGGGTACCCGCCGTCGTCGACCTGGCCGCGATGCGCGACGCGATCGCGCAGATGGGCGGGGACGCAGCGCAGATCAACCCGCTCGTGCCGGCGGAGTTGGTCATCGACCACTCGGTGCAGGTCGATGCCTTCGGCACGCACGACGCCTTCCGCGTCAACGCCGAGCGTGAGTTCGAGCGAAACCAGGAGCGCTACTCGTTCCTGCGCTGGGGGCAGGGCGCCTTCGACGACTTCTCCGTGGTGCCGCCCGACACGGGGATCGTCCATCAGGTCAACCTGGAGTACCTCGCGCGCGTGGTCTTCCCCAACGAGAAGACCGGCCAGGCCTACCCGGACACGCTCGTCGGCACCGATTCGCATACCACGATGGTCAACGGCCTCGGCGTGCTCGGCTGGGGGGTCGGTGGCATCGAGGCCGAGGCCGCGATGCTCGGCCAGCCGATGTCGATGCTGATTCCGCAGGTGCTCGGCTTTCGCGTTCACGGCGAGCTGCCCGAGGGCGCGACGGCGACCGACCTCGTGCTTACCGTCACCGAGATGCTGCGCGAGCGCGGCGTGGTGGGGATGTTCGTGGAGTTCTACGGCGACGGCCTCGCCGGCCTGCCGCTGGCCGATCGCGCGACGATCGGCAACATGTCGCCCGAGTTCGGCTCGACCTGCGCGATCTTCCCGATCGACGCCGAGACGCTGACCTACCTGGAGCTGTCCGGCCGTCCCGCCGAGCAGATCGCGCTCGTCGAGGCCTACGCCAAGGAGCAGGGCATGTGGCACGACGAGAACTCCGAGAAGCCGACGTTCTCCGACGAGATCGAGCTGGATCTCGGATCGGTCGAACCCAGCCTCGCCGGTCCCAAGCGCCCGCAGGACCGCGTCTCGCTCGGCGAGGCGCAGGTCGTCTTCCAGCAGGCGCTGCGCGACTACATCCCCAGCGACGGCGATCAGGCCGATGCCCAGGACGAGGCCGTCGCCGAGTCCTATCCGGCATCCGATCCGCCGGCCAACGAGCCGGGGCACGTAGAGCTTGCCGCCGCGGTGCCGCCACAGCTTCCGGAGGGCTCCGCCGCGACAGCGCTGCCGCACAACGGCACGGCCACGAGCGTGACCGTCGACGGCGACACCTTCGAGCTCGACCACGGCCACGTCGTGATCGCCGCGATCACCAGTTGCACGAACACCTCCAACCCGTCGGTGATGATCGGCGCGGGCATCCTCGCGCGAAACGCGCTCGCGCGCGGGCTGCAGAGCAAGCCGTGGGTCAAGACCTCGCTGGCGCCGGGATCGAAGGTCGTCACCGAATATCTCGATCGCGCCGGTCTGACCGGGCCGCTGGAGCAACTGGGCTTCAACCTCGTCGGCTATGGCTGCACGACGTGCATCGGCAACTCCGGCCCGCTGCCGCAGGAGATCTCAGAGGCCGTCGGCGAGGCGGACCTCGCGGTCGTCTCGGTGCTCTCGGGCAACCGCAACTTCGAGGGGCGCATCAACCCCGACGTGAAGATGAACTACCTCGCCTCGCCGCCGCTGTGCGTCGCCTACGCGCTCGTCGGCACGATGGACATCGACATCGCAGGCGAGCCGATCGGCCGAGACGAGCAGGGCGAGGACGTCTACCTACGCGACATCTGGCCCACCGAGCAGGAGATCGCGAAGACGATCGGCGAGGCCGTGCGCGCCGACATGTTCCGCAAGAGCTACGGCGAGGTGTTCGCCGGCGACGAGCGCTGGAACGGCCTGGACGTGCCCTCCGGCGAGCGCTTCGCGTGGGACGAGCAGTCGACCTACGTGCGCCTGCCGCCTTACTTCCAGGACATGCCCGCGCAGCCCGAGCCGGTCAGCGAGCTGGCGGGCGCGCGCGTGCTGGCGCTGCTCGGCGACAGCGTCACCACGGATCACATCTCTCCTGCCGGCGCGATCAAGCGCGACGGGCCGGCCGGCGCCTACCTGCAGGAGCAGGGCGTGTCCCCGCGCGACTTCAACTCCTACGGCTCGCGCCGCGGAAACCACGAGGTGATGATGCGCGGCACGTTCGCCAACATCCGCCTGCGCAACCAGCTCGCGCCGGGCACCGAGGGCGGCGTGACGCGCCATCTGCGGGCGCCGACGGACGGAGGTCCGTTGGTCGGCGAGCAGATGTCGATCTACGACGCGGCGATGAGGTACGCAGACGAGGGCGTGCCGCTGGTCGTGCTCGCAGGCAAGGAGTACGGCTCGGGCTCCTCGCGCGACTGGGCGGCCAAGGGCACCAAGCTGCTCGGCGTGCGCGCGGTGATCGCCCAGAGCTTCGAGCGCATCCACCGCTCCAACCTCGTCGGCATGGGCGTTCTGCCGCTGCAGTTTCCCGACGGCGAGAGCTTGCAGTCGCTCGGGCTGACCGGCGAGGAGACCTTCGCGATCGACGGCATCGCCGACGCCGCCGCCGCAGTCGAGGGCGGCAAGGGCGGCGAGCGCACGGTGAGCGTGCGCGCTGAGCGCGACGGCGCCGAGCCGATCGCCTTCGATGCCCGCGTGCGCATCGACACGCCACGCGAGGCCGAGTACTTCCGTCACGGCGGCATCCTGCAGTTCGTGTTGCGTATGCTGCTCGCCGCATGAGCGAGCCGGCCAAGACACCGCAGGTTCTCATCGACCTGCTCGCCGCGCGCGGGCCGTCGGGCTATGAGGGCGCGGCGGCGAAGGTCTGGAGCGAGTCGGCCGACGCCTTCGCGGAGGTGAGCACCGACATCGTCGGCACGCCGCTGGCGCTCGTCGCGCCGAAGCACGGCTTCGAGTCCTCGGCACGACGCCTGCTGGTGATGGGTCACATCGACGAGATCGGGCTGATCGTCACGCACATCGACGACTCGGGCTATCTGTGGTTCCGCGGCGTCGGCGGCTGGGATGCGCAGATCCTCGTCGGCCAGCGGCTGACGATCGACACGCGCGACGGGCCGATCGCCGGCGTCGTCGGCAAGAAGCCGATCCACCTGCTGCGCGACGAGGAGGCCAAGAAGGTCGCCGACATCCGCGAGATGCACATCGATATCGGTGCGCGCGACGGCGACGAGGCGCGTGGGCGCGTGCGTATCGGCGACGTCGCCGTGATCGACGCGCAGCCTGCCGAGCTGCCAAACGGGCGTCTGGTCTCGCGCGCCCTGGACAACCGCCTCGGCTCCTACGTCGCGCTGCAGGCGGCGCGCCTCGTGGCCGAGGCCGGCGGTGGGGAGTGGGAGCTCGCGGCGGTCGCGGTCGCGCAGGAGGAGATCACCTTCGGCGGCTCGCGCACGAGCGCCTTCTCGCTGGAGCCCGATGCCGCGATCGTCATCGACGTCACGCACGCGACCGATGCGCCTGGCATCGAGGTCAAGGAGAGCGGTAAGCACGAGCTCGGCTCGGGGCCGGTGCTCAGCCGTGGCTCGACGCTGAACCCGCGGCTGTTCGAGCTGCTATTCGAGGCCGCCGAGGCGGAGTCGATCCCGATCACTCTGGAGGCCACCTCGCGCGCCACCGGCACCGACGCCGACGCCGTGCACCTCAGTCGCGGGGGCGTCCCCACGGCGCTCGTCTCGATCCCCATCCGCTACATGCACTCGCCCGTCGAGCTGGTGCAGCTCGACGACGTTGACGCCTGCGCGCGGCTGATCGCGGCGGCCACACTGCGACTCACGCGCGAGGCCGACTTCTCGCGCTGAGGGCAGCGGCGCGCGAGTGGGCAATTTGCCCGATCGCGCGATGGGGTCTATTCTCCCGATTTCAAGGGTCGGGACATGGAGGCGGAAAACCAATGGAGTGGAGATCTGCGCGCCGGGCGACGGCGCTGTCAGTCGTCGGCGTGGCGCTGCTGCTGGGCGCCCTCGCCGCGCAAGCGAGCGCATCGGGGATAACCGGCGGCGGCGACGACCTGCGCACGGGCTGGTATCCCAACAGCTCCGCGATCACACCTCAGCTCGTCAGCGGGGGGACGTTCGGCAAGCTGTGGTCCTCGCCGGTCGAAGGCTCCGTCTACGCCCAGCCGCTGCTGGACAACGGCACGTTGCTCGTGGCAACCGAGGCCGACAAGGTGTACGGCCTGGACCCGTCGACGGGCAGCGCGAAATGGGAAAAATCGCTCGGCACGCCGTGGAACCCGAGCGACATCAGCTGCGCTGACCTGACGCCGACGATCGGCGTTACGGGGACGCCCGTGATCGACCCGGCGACGAACGTCGCCTACTTCACGCACAAGACTTACGCCTCCGGCACGAGCGGCCCGGCGCGCTGGTTCATGGACGCGATCGAAGTGTCGACCGGCGCCGAGCGCCCCGGCTTCCCGGTGGAACTAAGCGGATCGGCGCAGAACGCCCCGGCCCGCTCGTTCTCGCCTACGACCGAGCTGCAGCGCCCGGGGCTGCTGCTGATGGAAGGCGTCGTCTACGCCGCGTTCGGTGCCCACTGCGACCGCCAGCCGTGGCAGGGCTGGATCTTCGGCGTTTCCACCGCCGGCAAAGTGACCGCGCGCTACGTCGATAACACCACCTCAGAAGGCGCCGGCATCTGGCAGTCGGGAGCCGGGCTCACCTCCGACGGGCCCGGCACGATCCTGTTCACGACAGGCAACGGTGGCGCTCCTTCCAAACCGGCGGCCGGCAACTCACCGCCGGCCAACCTCGGCGAGTCCGTCGTGCGCGTGCGCGTGCAGTCCGACGGCTCGCTGAAAGCAGTCGACTTCTTCGCGCCGTTCAACGCCCCCTCGCTGGACGAATACGACGCCGACTTCGCCTCGGGCGGAGTGACGGGGCTGCCGCCGCAGTACTTCGGCACGCCTGGGCTGCCCCACCTGGCGGTCGCCGACGGCAAGCAGGGCTACGTCTACCTGCTCAACCTCGAATCGCTCGGCGGTATCGCCCAGGGCCCCGGCGGCTCGGACAAGGTGATCCAGCGCCTCGGCCCGCGCGGCGGTGTGTGGTCGCGGCCCGGCATCTGGCCCGGAGAAGGCGGCTACGTCTACATCCCCACCTCCGTCGGCCCCGAAGGCGGGCGCCTGGACGTCTACAAGTACGGCCTGTCGGGCGAAGGCACCCCTTCGCTGTCGCCGGCCGGCAGCTCCAGCGACGTGTTCGGCTGGGGCAGCGGCGCCCCCGTGATCACCTCGGAAGGCACGACGACCGGCACGGCGCTGGTGTGGATCATCTGGTCGGCCGACCGAACGGGCAAAGGCGGGCAGCTGCGCGCATACGACCCGGTTCCCGTCAACGGAAAGCCGGTCCTGCGCTTCATGGCGCCGATCGGAACGGCGTCGAACTACAGCGTCCCCGGCGTCGGGCCCAACCGGCTGTACGTCGGCACGCGCGAAGGCAAGGTGCTGGCCTTCGGCTCGCCCGTCAAACAGCCGCTGACCGGACCGGCGCTTTCGTTCCCGACGACGAAGATCGGCGAATCGAGCAAAAAAACGCTGACGCTCACGGCCAACCAGAACCTGACCGTCTCCAACCTCACGTCGAGCTCGTCCCAGTTCACGCTGGGAACGCCGACGCCGGCGCTGCCGGCTACGCTCGCCGAAGGCGCACAGATCTCTGTGCCGGTCACGTTCGCACCGACCCAGACGGGGCTCGTCGGGGCGACGGTGACGGCCACGACCGACGGCGGCGAACAGACCCAGTTCGCCGTGTCGGGGACCGGGCAGGCCGAAGGCGCCGATCTCGAAGCCGCCCCTCCGGTGATCTCCTTCCAGGGCACGGCGATCGGCGGTCACCGCTCCGAAGCGGTGACGTTCAGCAACGGCGGCTCGCAGCCGCTGACGATCAAAGACGTCGAACTGCCCGAAGCGCCGTTCAGCGTGGAAGGCGCGCCGAAAGCGGGAGGCACGGTCGCGGCGGGCGCGTCGATCACCGTGACCGTCAAGTTCGACCCCACGCAGGCCGGCACGTTCAACGACACGATCGGCCTGCAGACGACAGGTGGCGACGCCGAAGTGGGCATCTCCGCGACCGCCGGAGCGCCCGGAACGCTGCTGATCGACAGCCTGACCAACGACTATGGCTCGGTGCTCCTCGGCGCCAGCCTCACCAAGTCCTTCACGATCACCAACACAGGCGGCACGGCCGTGCCGATCAACAAGTCCAAGCCTCCCATCGGCGGGGAGTTCCAGCCGGCGACCGAACTGTCGGAGGGCACGACGATCCAGGCCGGCGAAACGATCACCGAGCGCGTCGCCTTCGCGCCGACGCAGCTCGGCCCGGCGGTGCCTGGCGAATGGCTGATCACCGGCGAAGACACGACCGGCCCGCACGTCGTGCTGTTCACTGGCATCGGCGTCAACGCCCCCGCCGCGAGTCCCTCCGCGCAGAGCTCCGGCGGACAGCAACCCGTCGCCCGTTCGGGGATCTCGCCGTTCGTGCAAGCCGCGGCGGTGCCGCAGGCCCGCCTGGCCGGCAGGCGCTTCAAGGAGAGCAAGCGGGGGACGGTCGCGCTGCGGGTCAGCTGCCCGCCGGCGAAGGTCAGCTGCACCGGGCGTGTCAGCCTGCGCGTCGTGACGAGCGCGCTCGCGGGCGGCTCGGAGCACAAGGCGAAAACGCTGACGCTCGCCTCGGCGACCTTCACGGTCGCGGGCGGGCGCGTGCGCACGGTCACGCTGCAGCTCACGGCCCGGGCACGGGCGCTGCTCGCGCGAGCAGGCACGCTGCGAGTACGGGCGACGATCGCCTCGCGCGCCCCGGGCGGGGTCGCGCACACGACCAGCAGGAGCGTCACGCTGCTCGCCGCAGGTCGCTCGCGGCACTGACCCGGGCGCGAGGAGCCGCGCCGCGCCGTGTGCGCGGCGCGGCTCGCTGCGCTCAGACTGTGAGCTTGGTGCTCTCGACGATCTCGTAGGCCTTGCCGGGCACGCCGCCGATCGCCAGCATGCGCAGACCCTCCGGCCCGGCGTAGACCTTGCGCCGGGTCTCCGGGCCGACGCGCACGAGCGTCTCTGAGTCGAGCTCGACGCGCTCGCCGTCGATCTCGATCCAGCCGGACCCGCCCAGGGCAAGGAAGACCTCCTCCTGCGCGCTCTCGGCGTGATCGTGCTCGGGGTAGTCGGCGTAGTCCGGTGGCAGCTGGATCACCTGCATCCCGAATGACGTCACTCCCAGCTCGGCGCGGGCCTTCACGAATCCCCCGCCGAAGCCGGCCTCCATCTCTTTGATGCGCTTCGCTGTGTAATCGCTCATTAGTCGACACTAACCGATCGGCAGAGGCAGCACGATCCCGAGTTGGCGCGAGTGCGCGAGCACAGAGCCGTCGCTCGCCCAGATCACCCCGTCCTCCTCGAAGAAGCCTTCCTGAATCAGCCCGGAGCGAAAGCGCGCGAAGCACAGCTCGCCGGGGTCGGGCTCGGCTGTGCGCGGCATCGGCGTTCGGAAGTGGATCGTCAGGTCGATCGTCGGCGTCGTCGCCGGCTCGCTGAAGCGGATGAACGGCGGCGAGAACAGCGCGTCGCTGAAGAAGGCCAGCGACAGCGCGTCGATCGGCCGCGGTTCGGCCAGGCCGAGCCACGAGCCGATTTCCATCGGTGCGTCCGAGCCCTGAAACGGCACCGCGCCGATGCGCGGCTGGATGATCAGATGGCTGGTGAACGCCGGTGCGCCCGAGAACAGCGGGACCGCCGTCTTTCGCTCGGCGTCCTGTGGCGCCACGTCGGGCATCTCAAGCTCGGCGACATGCGGCGCATGCCACGGGACCGAGAACGCCGCGAGCGCCAGCGCGACCGGCGCTCCGTCCTGCTCCATGCGAGCCGACAGCGTGCTCAGCGAGCGGCCCTGACGCTCGATCGTTACGTCGATGCTCACGGGGGCGGGCGCAGGCGCGCGCGCGTAGTGGATCGTCAGCGAGCGCGGCGCGCGCGAAGCGTCGTCGACGGCCTCGACGAGCGCGCGCAGCAGCATCGCCGCGAGGTAGCCGCCGTGCGGGCCGCGGCCGGCGCGCCAGTCCGGTGAGACATCCGCGACGAAGGCGACCCGTTCGCCGCCGCCGGCTCGGGCACGCGAGCGCAGCGCCACCGCCGTATCGCGATCGAAAGCGGTCAGCGTGGGGGTCGCGCTCGGTGCGCGCGCATCGGCCTCAGCCACGGACCAGACGCTTGTAGGTGATGCGGTGCGGGCGCTCGGCCGCCGCGCCGAGGGTCGCCCGGCGGTGCTCCTCGTAAGCCTCGAAGTTGCCCTCGAACCACGTCACCTGCGAATCGCCCTCGAAGGCCAGCACGTGCGTCGCCACGCGGTCGAGGAACCAGCGGTCGTGGGAGATGATCACCGCGCAGCCGGGGAATTCCAGCAGCGCGTTCTCCAGCGCGCGGAGCGTGTCCACGTCGAGGTCGTTGGTGGGCTCGTCGAGCAGCAGCAGGTTGCCGCCGCTGCGCAGCAGCTTGGCCAGGTGCACGCGATTTCGCTCGCCGCCGGAGAGCTTGCCGATCTTCGCCTGCTGATCCGATCCCTTGAAGTTGAAGCCGGCCGTGTACTGGCGCGAGTTGACCTCGCGGTCGCCGACTTTGAGGTGCTCGTAGCCTTCGGAGATCTCCTCCCAGACGGTCTTGTTCGCGTCCAGCGCGTCGCGCGACTGGTCGACGTAGGCGAGCTGGACGGTGTCGCCGAGCTCGATCGAGCCGCTGTCGGGCGTCTCCTCGCCGGTGATCATGCGAAACAGCGTCGTCTTGCCGGCGCCGTTGGCGCCGATCACGCCGACGATGCCCGCGCGCGGCAGATCGAAGCTGAGGTCCTCGATCAGCAGCTTGTCGCCGAATCCCTTGCGCAGCTCGTCGGCCGTCAGCACCTTCTCGCCCAGGCGGGGGCCCGGGGGAATGTGGATCTGCACTTCGTCGAGCTTGACGTTGCGCTCCTCGGCGATCAGCTCCTCATAGCGCGCCAGGCGCGCCTTGGACTTGGTGCGTTTGCCCTTCGGGTTGGTGCGCACCCATTCCAGCTCCGCCGCGATCGTGCGCTCGCGGCCCTTTTCCGAGCGGGCTTCCTGGGCCAGGCGTTCCTGCTTCTGCACCAGCCAGCCGGAGTAGTTGCCCTCGTAGGGGATGCCCTTCCCGCGGTCGAGCTCGAGGATCCAGCCGGCCACGTTGTCCAGGAAGTAGCGGTCGTGGGTCACCGCGACGATTGCGCCCTTGTACTCGGAAAGGTGTTGCTCCAGCCATGCGACCGACTCCGCGTCGAGGTGATTGGTGGGCTCGTCCAGCAGCAGCAGGTCGGGCGCGCGCAGCAGCAGGCGGCACAGCGCGACGCGGCGGCGCTCGCCGCCGGAGAGCTTGCTCACGTCGGCGTCGGGCGGCGGCAGGCGCAGCGCGTCCATCGCGTATTCCAGCTGTGTGTCGAGGTTCCACGCGTCGGCGGCTTCGATCTTCGCCTGGATCGCGCCGAACTCCTCGGCGGTGTCGTCTGAGTAGTTGGCCGCGAGCTCGTTGAAACGGTCCAGCAGCGCCTTGGTCTCGGCGACGCCCTCCTCGACGTTGCCCCTCACGTCCTTGGACTCGTCGAGATGGGGCTCCTGCTCGAGCATGCCGACCGTCGCACCTGGCGCCAGTGCGGCCTCGCCGCGGTACTCCTGGTCGACGCCCGCCATGATCCGCAGCAGCGTCGACTTGCCGGCTCCGTTGTAGCCGAGCACGCCGATCTTCGCGCCCGGGTAGAAGGCCAGCGTGACGTTGTCGAGCACGGTCTTGTCCGGCGGGTGCAGCTTGGACAGGCGGTGCATCGTGAAGATGTACTGAGATGACATTGGCAGGCAGGATAGGAGGTCGCGACGCTCGCTAACGTTGTCGGGTCATGCCTACAACGGTCCTCGATGTCGAGCAGCACATGCTCCTGCTGGAGCTGGAGGCGCCCTTCGACAAGCGCGATGTGCAGCTCGCCCGCCGGCGGATGGCCAAGCGCTGGCACCCGGACATCGCTCCGGCCGGGCAGCAGTTCGAGCACGAGCGCCACCTGAAGGCGATCAACGAGGCGGCCGACCAGCTCGAGCGCCTGGCCGAGGGCTCGCGTGGCGGCAAGGTCTCGCGCAACGCCGTGCGCGCCAGCGCCTCGGCGGCGCGGCGCGAGCGCGAGGAAGCCGGCCGTCGCGCCTACGAAGCCGAGCAGCGCGCGCGTGAGCATGCCGCCGATCGCGAGAAGCACGACCCGTTCGCCAGCCGCGTTCCCGACCACTCGGTCGTGCATCGCTACGCGCGCTGTCTGTCCTATCCCGAGTGGGGCGTCGGCACCGTCGCCGGCATCTACTTCAGCGGCGACCCCGACGGCGACGAGGACGTGCAGCAGTGGGCGCGCGTGCGCTTCAGCCATGGCGTGCGCACGGTGCCCGCCAGCAGCATGCGCTTCGTCGACTTCTCAAAGCCCGACCCGGGGGAGGAGCGCGTGGAACGCTTCATGCTCGCCGCCCAGCGCGCGATGGCCGAAGGCGAGTACGAGCTCGCCGCTCAGCGGCTGATCTACGCCCGCGACGCCGAGCCCGAGAACGTCGCCGTGCTGCGCCTGATGACGCTCGCCTTCTGGCAGGCCGGCAAGCTCGACGAGGCGGCGCGCGCGGTGCGCGACTGGGCTCGCGTCGACGGCGGCCGCCCGGCGGCGCATCGCTTCGCCTCGCGCATCTACGAGGACATCGGCGCCGTCGACCTCGCCGAGGAGGCCGCCGCGCGCGCCGCTCAGCGGGGGCCGTCCGACGCCAGCGCGTGGGAGCGCCTGGGGCGCCTGCGCCTGCGCCTGCTCGACCGCGAGGGGACGCTGGAGGCGCTCAGGAAAGCGATGGCGCTCGGAGCAGGCGACGAGGTGCGCGAGCTGATCGCCGAGGCGCTCGCGCTCGAGCCGCAAGTCGCGCCCGCCGGCTGATCGTACGCCGAGCGCCCCCCGCCTCAGAGGATGTTCACGGCGCGCGAGACGATCAGCCCGATCGTCAGCAGCGAGACGACCGACTGCACCCCCATCACGGCCTTCGCCGTCGGCGTAAGCGGCATCGTGTCGGTTGGCGAGAAGGCGGTGTTGTTCGTCAGTGAGACATAGGCGTAGTCGATGAACTTCGGCCGCCAGTCGCGCGGCTCGATCGTGTCGTCGCTCATCTGCGGGAACAGGAAGTCCGGCGGCTGGTCGCGGCCCGACGCGCGCAGGCCGGGGCCGCCGCGGTCCATCTCCCAGTACCAGAGCGCGAAGATCAGCAGGTTGGTCAGCCAGATGAGCACGCCCGCGACGATCAGCCCGCGACCGTCGGACACGTTGTGGTGCAGCAGGAAATGCGTCAGCGCGCCGAGCGAGAAGATGTTCGCGGCGCTGACCACCGCCGTCAGGGCGAGCGCGATTCGCCGCCGGCGCGGGTGCTCGTCCTCGACGACGTTCGGCGTGACGACGAACAGCCCGACCAGCAGGACCCCCTCGAGGGAGGGGACCAGCCAGTCCGGCCCGGCGGTCAGCCGCCCGGGGAGCAGTACCTCGATGACGATCGCCAGCAGCACGGTCAGCTGCGCCGGCCAGAAGGCCTCGCTGTCGGGCGGCGGCGGGTAGCGCCGGGCGGAGGAGCCCGGGGTGGGCGTCGCCGAGGCGGACGGCGCGGGCGGTTGCTGGGCCACGAGCAGAGCCTACGGCGCTGCGCGGCCGTAGCGCTAGCCTTGGTCCAGTGACTCGGCGCTCGTACGTCGGCAGGCCGGGCGCGAAAGCACGATGGGCATCGAGAGTCCCACACACCTGATCTTCATCGCGATCGTCGCGCTGATCGTGCTCGGCCCCAAACGCCTGCCCGAACTGGCGCGCTCGCTCGGGCACGGCATCCGCGAGTTCCGCCAGTCGCTCGAGGACGGAGCCAATCCGCCCGACGCCCCGCAGCAGACGGTCTCCCCGTCGGCGAGCGCCTCCTCGCCGACGCCCACCCCAGCGCCGCCGCCGTCACCCGTCGATGCGACCGCGCCGGCAGCCCCGGCGACGCCCGCCGCGCAGCCGCCCGTCGCCGGGCAGCCCGGCGAGCACCCGCCGCAGAGCTAAAAGCGCGCTCGCGGATAGGCTCCAGGCTCCCGACCAAGGAGCAGCCGCCGATGAGCGCCGAGCAAGCCGCAGTAGCCGCAGATGCCGTCCTGACCGAGCGTCGCGGCAACGTCCTGCTGATCACGATCAACCGCCCGGAGGTCCGCAACGCGGTCAACGGTGCAGTCGCCGAGGGCATCGCCGGGGCGCTGGACGAGCTCGACGCCGACGACGGCCTGTCGGTCGGCGTGCTGACGGGCGCCGGCGGCTTCTTCTGTGCGGGCATGGACCTCGGCGCCTTCGTCAAAGGCGAATCGCCGTGGTTCGGCGACCGCGGCTTCGCAGGCATCGCCCAGCGTTCCGCGCGCAAGCCGCTGATCGCCGCGATCGAGGGCTTCGCCGTTGCCGGGGGCATGGAGATCGCGCTCGCCTGCGACCTGATCGTCGCGGCCAAGGGCGCCAAGATGGGCATCCCCGAGGCCAAACGCTCGCTCGTCGCCGCGGGGGGCGCGCTGCTGCGCCTGCCGCAGCGCATGCCCTACCACGTCGTCATGGAGCTGGCGCTCACAGGTGACCTGCTGCCCGCGGACCGCTTCCACGAGTTCGGCGTCGTCAACCGCCTCGCCGAGCCGGGATCGGCGATAGACGTCGCGCTGGAGCTCGCCGAGCGCGTAGTCAAGAGCGGCCCGCTCGCCGTGATCGCCTCCAAGCGCATCCTGCAGGAGCAGTACGACTGGAGCAGCGAGGAGATGTGGGAGAAGCAGGGCGCGATCTCCGGCCCGGTGTTCGCCTCCGAGGACTCCAAGGAGGGCGCCAACGCCTTCAAGGAGAAGCGCGAGCCTGTGTGGAAAGGGCGCTGAGTAGTTCGGACGAGACCTAGCGAGTCGCTGGGCAAGTCAGACAAGGACGCAGGAAGCGTGGCGTGCGAGAGCACGCGAGCGACCGAGGACGCAGTATGACGCCGCTCAGCGACTCGCTAGCTTCTTGCGCTTGCGCTGGCGGCGGATCTCCAGAAAGCGCTTCCACAGGGCCCACATCAGCGCTGCCCCGGCGTCTTTCGCGGGTACTGGGAGACCGCTTGGTCGAGGTCGATCGCGGTCGTGACTATGCGGTTCTGTTCGGCGAGGTGCGCGGCCGGGTAGCCCTCGCCGGGACTCGCGCGCTCGGGGCGGCCGATGAAGCCGAAGCGGATGTCCTCGGGCATGATCTGCATCAGCCGCGGGAACATGTGCGCACGCGCGCCGACGTTGCGCGGCTCCTCCTGCACCCACACGACCTCCTTGAGGTTGGGGTAGCGGCGCATCAGCTCGAGCAGCTGGCCTTCGGGGAACGGGTAGAGCAGCTCCACGCGCCCGACGGCCAGCCCGGGGTGCGAGGCGCGGTCGGGGTGCCCGACGAGGTCGTAGTAGATCTTGCCCGTGCACAGCAGCAGGCGCGTGACCGTCGCGTCGTCGACGCCCGGCTCGGCGAGCACCGGTTCAAAGCGCGTGCCCTCGGCCAGCTCTGCCAGCGAGTTGGTCGCCTGCGGCAGGCGCAGCAGCGACTTCGGCGTCATCACGATCAGCGGGCGCTGCTTGGCGATGCGCGCCTGGCGGCGCAGCAGGTGGAAGTACTGCGCCGGCGTCGTCGGGCTGGCGACGCGGATGTTGCCCTCGGCGGCAAGCGCGAGGAAGCGCTCCAGGCGCGCGGAGGAGTGCTCGGGACCCGAGCCCTCGTAGCCGTGCGGCAGCAGCAGCGTCAGGCGCGAGGTCTGTCCCCACTTGGCCAGGCCGGAGACGATGAACTGGTCGACGATCACCTGTGCGGAGTTGACGAAGTCGCCGAACTGCGCCTCCCACAGCACGAACGTCTCCGGCGCCTCCTGGCTGTAGCCGTACTCGAAGCCCATGCACGCGAGCTCCGACAGCGGGCTGTTGTGCAGCTCCAGCGGCGCGAGCGCGTCGGGCAGGCTCTGGATCGGGCAGACGGTCTGCCCGGTCTTCGCGTCGTGCAGCACCATGTGGCGCTGGCTGAACGTGCCGCGCTCGGTGTCCTGGCCGGTCAGGCGGATCGGCGTGCCTTCGGTCAGCAGCGAGGCGAAGGCCAGCGACTCGGCGTGCGCCCAGTCGATCGCGTGCGCCTCCTCGCCGAGCGCCTCGCGGCGGCGGTCGAGCTGTTTGACGAGCTTGGGGTGGACGGTGAAGCCGTCGGGCACGCTCAGCAGCTCCTCGCCGATGTTGCGCAGGCGCGCGGCGGGCACCGCCGTCTCCACTTCCGGGCTGGGCGAGCGGTCGAGCTCGTACTCGCCGGTCGCGTGGTCGCCGTGCTCGGTCGCCGCGGCGATCTTCGCCTTCAGGCGCTGGTGCAGCAGCGTCAGGTGGTCCCACACCTCCTGCGCCTGGGTGTCGACCTCCTCCTGCGTGACGATGCCTTCGGCGACCAGCCGGTCGGCCCACAGCTCGGACACGCGCTTCTTGGCCTTGATCTTCGCGTACATCTCCGGCTGTGTGTAGGCGGGCTCGTCGGACTCGTTGTGGCCGAAGCGGCGATAGCCGATCAGGTCGATCAGCACGTCGTGGCCGAACTCCTGGCGGAAGGCGAAGGCGAGGCGCACGGCGCTCATGCACGCCTGCACGTCGTCGGCGTTGACGTGCACGATCGGCACATCGAAGCCCTTGGCGAGGTCTGAGGCCCAGCGCGTCGAGCGCGCGTCGTCGGGGTCGGTCGTGAAGCCCACCTGGTTGTTGGTGATGATGTGCACGGTGCCGCCGACCTTGTAGCCGTCGAGCGCCTGCAGGTTGAGCGTCTCGGAGACGACGCCCTGCGCCGGGAAGGATGCGTCGCCGTGGATCACGATCGGCACGGCCGCGTCGGTGTCCTGGTGGGCGTGCGGGCCCTGGCGCGTCGTCTGCGCCGCGCGCGTGGCGCCCTCGACGACCGGATAGACGTACTCGAGGTGGCTCGGGTTGGACTCCAGGTTGACGCGGATCGTCTCGCCGTTTTCCAGGTCGTAGGAGCCCTGCGTGCCGTGGTGGTACTTGACGTCGCCCGTGCCGCCCTGGGGGATCGTCGTGACCGCCTCCAGCGTCGACGCGCCCTCGAACTCGGCGAAGATCGTGTCGTAGGCGCGGCCAAGGTTGTGCGCGAGCACGTTCAGGCGCCCGCGGTGGGCCATGCCGACGACGACCTCCTTGCCGCCGTTGGCCGCCGACAGCTTGATCAGTTCGTCGACCATCGGGACGGCCATGTCCAGGCCCTCGATCGAGAACTGGTGCTGGCCGAGGTAGGCCTTGTGCATGAAGCGCTCCAGCGCGTCGACCTTGACCAGGCGCCGCAGCAGCCAGCGGCTCTCGTCGTTGGTCAGCGGCCCGCGGAAGGCGCCGGACTCGATGTGCTCGCGCAGCCACACGCGCTGGCGGTGCGAGGCGATGTGCTCGATCTCATAGGCGATCGTGCCGCAGTAGGTCTCGCGCAGGTGCGGCAGCGCGTCGGCGAGCGTCGCCCCGGGCACGTACATGTTCATCACCTTGGCCGGGATGCGCGCCTGCAGCTCCGGCGTGAGCCCGAGCGGCTCGGGGTCCAGGCCGGGGTCGCCCTCGGGCTCCGAGTTCAGCGGGTCCAGCCGCGCGGCGAGGTGGCCGTGGCTGCGGAAGCGGCTGACGAGCACGGTCGCCGCCTGCACGGCCCGCAGCAGTTCCTCGTTGACCGCCGGCGCGGAGGTCGTGGCGGAAGCCGATGCGGCTTCGGAGGCGGCGGAGGCGGCTGCCGCCGGCGCGGGGGGCTGCGGTGCCGGGCCGAGGTCCACGCCCAGCGAAGCGAACACGCCCTCGTAGAAGCCGCGGTCGCCGACGAGGTATTCCTCGATGCGCTGCAAGAAGCGCCCGGACTCGGCTCCCTGGATGATGCGGTGGTCGTAGGTGGAGGTCATCGTCATGACCTTCTCCGCGCCGATCATCGCGCCGATGTTCTGAAGGCCCGGCGGATAGGCGATCGATCCCGTCGCGACGATCGTGCCCTGGCCCGTCATCAGGCGGGGGACCGAGGCGATCGTGCCGATGCCGCCCGGGTTGGTCAGCGTGACGTTGGCGCCCTGCAGGTCGTCGGCGGTCAGCGTGTTCGTGCGCGCCTTCTCGACGAGCGCGTCGTAGGCGGCGACGAAACGCTCGAACGGCATGCGCCCGGCGTCGCGGATCACCGGGACCATCAGCGTTCGCGAGCCGTCCTTCTTCTCGACGTCGACGGCCAGCCCGAGGTTGACCTGGCCGTCGTGAACGCGGTTGGGCTTGCCGTCGATCTCGGCGAAGTGGTCGGCCATTACCGGCATGTCGTCCGCCGCGCGCGCGATCGCGTAGGCGATCAGGTGCGTGAAGGAGACCTTGCGCTCGGCCGCCTTGAGCTCCTTGCGCCGCGCGTCGAGCATCGTGACCGCGAGCGTGCGAAAGCTCGTCGCCGTGGGGATCGAGCGCGACTGCTCCATGTAGCGCGCGAGCGCGGCGGCGCTGCCGCGCATCGGCTTGGTCTCCGGCTCGCTCGCCGCGGAGGCGCCGTTGGGCGAGGTCGTCTTGGCCGGTGCGCCATTGCCGGAGGCTGCCGAGAGCACGTCGGACTTGACGATGCGACCGGCCGGCCCGCTGCCGGAGATGCCGGCGACGTCGACGCCCTCGGCGGCCGCGGCGCGCGCTGCGACGGGAGAGATCTTCGTCCCCTCGGGCAGCGGTGCGGCGGCGGTCGAGCCGTCGTCCGCAGCGGAGGTGCTCGGCGTGTCCGCGGCGGCGCTCGCGGAGGACGCGTCGCCCGCCGCGATGCGTGCGATCACCTGGCCGACCGTCACGGTGTCGCCCTCTCCGACGAGCAGCTCGGCGACGGTGCCGCTCACCGGCGCGGGCAGCTCCACGTCGACCTTGTCGGTGGAGATCTCGACGATCGTCGCGTCGACCTTGATGAACTCGCCGGCCTTCACGCGCCATTCGAGGATCGTGCCCTCGCTGACCGACTCGCCGGCTGCCGGCGTGACGACGTCGACGAGCTGGCCCGCGGCGCCGGCGGCGGCCGGCTCATCGGCACCCTGCGCCGGCGTCTCGGTGGTCGCTCGCTCGGCCTGGTCGTCCACCGCCGCCGTGGCGGAGCCGTTGCCGTGTGCGTGCCCGTCGGTGCCGTTGGCGGCGGAGCCGTTACCGGAGCCTGCGGTGGCCGGAGCGCTCGCGCCGGCTGCGTCGCCGACGGCGATGCGGGCGATCACCTGGCCGACGGTGACCGTGTCGCCCTCCTCGACGAGCAGCTCGGTGACGGTGCCGCTCGCGGGCGAAGGCAGCTCGACGTCGACCTTGTCGGTCGAGATCTCGACGATCGTCGCATCGACCTTGATCGCGTCGCCTACCTTGACATGCCATTCGAGGATTGTTCCCTCGGTGACCGACTCGCCCGCGGCAGGGGTCACGACGTCGATTATCTGCTCAGCCGTGGTGCCTGTGGCCATTGATTGTCTACTCTAGCGCGGCGCGCTGGCGTTGCTCACGGATGAACTCATAGCTGCCGAAGAAAGGCCCGATGCCGCCGAGCACGGCCACCGCGACGGCCAGGCGCAGCGACACGATGCGCAGTCGCGCAGCGGCCAGGCAGGCCAGCGACATGAAGATCCACAGCAGCCCGTGCGCGAGGCCGAGAACGAACGTCAGCGGTTGTGGGTTGCCGGCGGCGAACGCGCAAACGAGCAGCGCGACGTAGACACACGAATGAAAGAACGACGTCCACTTCAGCCGCGTGAACGTCAGCGGCCCGGCGGCCCTTGCGCCGGCCGGCCCGAGCGGCGGCCGGGCGCGACGGCGCGCGACGGTGTCGTGCGCCGACATGCTCAGTCGGCCAGCCAGCGCGCCATGCGCGGCAGCGCGTCGCCGGCCTCGGCCGGCCACGCGTCGATGTCGGCTGGCCACCACGCGTACTCGTCGTGCTCGTGGTCGGGCGTGACCGACTGCTCGTCGGCCTCGGCGATCCACGCCTGCCCGACGAACATGACCATCTTCTGCGGCAGCGATATCAGCGCCTCGCCGCGCACGCGCTCGGGCGACACCGACCACTCCTCGTCGAGCTCGCGCACGAGCGTGTCGGCGGGGCTCTCGCCGAGATCCACGGCGCCGCCGGCGCCGAGCGCCCAACGCCCAGCCCACGAGGCCACCCACGGAGCGCGCCGCCCCGCCAGCCAGCGCCCGTCGGCAGAACGCGTGACGCACAGCGCGGCGATGCTGCTGGAGGCGTCGCCGGCGACCAGCCGCAGCGCCCAGCGCAGCGGCTGCAGCTCGATCGCGATGCCGTCGGCGTCGGCACGGAAGTCGACCAGCCGCGCGGCGACGCCGTCGTGGCTGGGCGAGCCGCGGTCGCGCAGGCCGCGGATCGCCTCGTCGGCGGCCTCGGAGTGGGCGGGCGAGGGCTCGAACTGCTCCTCGCGCCAGTGCGCGGTCACCCGGCCGAGCTCCCACGGCCCGCGCGCGAGGATCTGCGGCTGCTCGGTGGATGTTTGCTCGGGTCGTGTCGACATCTGCTCGTCGCGCCGGATCGCGCGTGCTGAACGCTAGTGAGCATAGACTCGCGCGCGTGAACATTCGTCGCTACAAGCACTGGGGCTGGGGCTATGAGGATCAGCAGCCCGCACCCGAGCAGCTGCGGCAGACCGCCGCGCTGGCGGCCGAGCACCTCGGCCTGGCGCTCGGCGAGATCGAGGCACCGGTGGCGCTGGAGCAGGTCGAGCTGGCGCCGGCTCGCGTGCGCGCGCCGAGCGCGCTGGCGGAGATCTGCGCCGCCGACGAACACGCGCGCGCATCGCACGCGCTCGGCAAGTCCTACACGGATGTCGTCAACGGCTTTCGCGGTCGCTTCGCGCACCCGCCGGACGTCGTCGCCACGCCACGCGACGAGCGCGACGTCGAAGCGCTGCTGCAGTGGTGCGAGGCCGAGCGCGTGGCGGCGATCCCCTTCGGCGGCGGCACGTCGGTCGTCGGCGGCGTCACCGCGGAAATCCCCGGCGACTACAACGGCGCCGTGACGATCGACCTACGCGCGCTCGACCGCGTGCTGGAGGTCGACGCCGTGTCGCGCTCTGCGCGTATCCAGGGCGGCGCGACCGGGCCTGCGCTGGAGGCGCAGCTCTCAGAGCACGGCCTGACGCTGCGCCACTTCCCGCAGTCGTTCGAGTACTCGACGCTCGGCGGCTGGATCGCCACGCGCGCGGCCGGGCACTTCGCGACCGTGACGACGCACATCGAGGACTTCGTCGAGTCCGCGCGCGCGGTCACGCCCGCCGGCGTGTGGCAGTCGCGCAGGCTCCCCGGCTCGGGCGCCGGCGTCAGCCCCGACCGCATGCTCGCCGGATCGGAGGGGATCCTCGGGGTGATCACCGAGGCGTGGGTGCGCGTGCAGCCGCGTCCGCAGCACCGTCGCTCGGTGGGCGTGCTTTTTTCAGGATTTACGGCTGGCGCCGAATGTGTTCGCGCACTGAGTCAGTCGGGGCTCGCTCCGGCCAACTGCCGCTTGATCGACGCGCGCGAGGCCGCGATGACGATGGCCGGCGACGGCACGCGCGCGCTGCTCGTGCTCGGCTTCGAGTCGACCGACCACTCCGTAGACGAGGCGCTCGCACGGGCGATCGAGATCTGCGCCGAGCACGGCGGCGAAGTGCCCGGCAAGGACAGCGGCTCGGGCGGTGGCGGCGCGGGCGACGGCGCGGGCGGCGACGGCGGCGACGCGGTGGGCTCGTGGCGCGAGGCGTTCCTCGGCGCGCCGTACGTGCGCGACGCGCTCGTGGCGATCGGCGTGCTCGCCGAGACGTTCGAGACGGCGATCACGTGGGAGCGCTTCGAGCGCTTCCACGCGCGCGTGAAAGAGGCCGGCGAGCAGGCGCTCGAGCAGGCGTGCGGGCCGGGCGGGCGCGTCACTGCGCGCTTCACGCACGTCTACGCTGACGGCCCGGCGGTGTACTTCACGGCGATCGCGCCCGCGCGCCGCGGCGAGGAGACCGAGCAGTGGGCGCACGTCAAGGCCGCCGTGTCCGACGCGATCCTCGCCGAGGGAGGCACGATCACCCACCATCACGCCGTCGGGCGCGATCATCGCCCCTGGTATGACCGTCAGCGACCCGACGCGTTCGCCGCAGCTCTGGCGGGCGCCAAGGCGGCGGTCGATCCGCACGGCGTGATGAACCCCGGCGTGCTGATCGACGCGCCCGCGCCGCTGCCCGCAGAGCGATGAAGCTCGCAGTGCTCGGACCCGGCGGCGTCGGCGGCCTGCTCGCCGCCGCGCTGCACCGCGCGGGGGAGGACGTGACCGTGGTCGCGCGCGAGTCCACCGCAGAGACGATCTCCTCGCGCGGCATCTCCGTCAGCAGCGTCACGCTCGGCGAGTTCATCGCCCGCCCGCCCGCGGTCGCGCGCCTGAGCGAGCCGGTCGACGCGCTGATCGTCGCCACGAAGGCCGGCGGCCTGGCCGATGCGCTGCAGCGCATCGAGGACCGGCCGCCGCTGGTGCTGCCGCTGCTCAACGGGCTCGACCACGTGGGGCTGCTGCGCGAGCGCTTCGATCCGCAGACGGTGCTCGCCGGCACGATCCGCGTCGAGGCCGACAACCCGCAACCGGGCGTAGTTGTACACGCAAGCCGCTTCTTGCTCGTGGAAATGGCCAGCCGCCATGACCAGACGCGCGAGGGCATGGCACAGCTAGCGGGCGTCCTGGAGGGCGCGGGTGTCAAGGCTCGCGGCGACTGGCCGATCTCGCCGCGCTCGGAAGCGACGGTCATGTGGTCAAAGCTCGTGCGCCTCAACGCCCTGGCGTGCACCACCAGCGCCTACGACAAGCTGCTCGGCGAGATCCGCGACACGCCCGCATTGCGCGCGGACCTGCAAGGCGCGATCGAGGAGGCCAGCGCCGTGGCCGTCGCCGAGGGCGCCGATGACGTCAGCGCGCAGAAGGCGATCGACGAGCTGCAGCGCGCGCACGACTCGCTCGGCAGCTCGATGCAGCGCGACATCGCCGCCGGGCGCGCGCCCGAGCTCGACGCGATTCCCGGCTCGGTGCTGCGCGCCGGAGCACGACACGCCATCGCCTGCCCGACGATCGAACGGCTGGTTGCCGCCATTCACGAGCGCATCGAGGCCAAGACCGGCTGAGCTGGGCCGCGACGGCCGTCGTGCGGGACGTCGCCGCAGGGACGCGCGTCAGTCCGGTTCGGCGCTGCCCGGGCCGCTCACACGCTGGCGGTCGTGGCGCAGGATCTCCAGCAGCTCGGCGTACGGGCCGACGAGGTAGGCGTCGTCGTCGGGGGCCAGGCGCGTGTCGCGGCGCGGCGGGTGCTCCAGCGCGGCCGAGCCGGACGCGCGGCGGATCGCCACGACGCGCACCGTGCCCGGCAGCTCGCGCATCGCCAGTCCGTCCAGGCCGCCGCCGGCGCTCACGCGCAGGCGCGCGAGCAGGAACGGGTGGTTGCCCACATAGAACGTGAACAGCACGTCCAGGCCGAGCGCGCCGCCGACGAACCACGGCGCGGCGATCGCAGATGTCGACCACACGTGGCGAAAGCCGAAGCTCGACTCCAGGCGGTGGCCGAGCTGGCGGTCGAACACGCGCAGCACGACCGGCACGTCGGACCAGCGATCGCCGAGGTGGTCGCGGATCGCCAGGCCGGTCTCGATGTTCGTCAGGTCGTCGGAGGTGAGGATCGCCACGGCCGCCGCCTCGTTGAGGTTGACCGACTCCAGCGTGCGCGCGAGCGTCGCGTCGCCGAGCACGAGGGGCGCGTGCAGCGCGCGCGCCTCGGTGAGGTACGGGTTGCTCTCCATGCGCTCGATCACCACGACCTCGGCGCCCGCGTCGAGCAGCCCTTCGAGCACCTTCATCCCGACGCTGCCCAGGCCGACGAGCACGACGTGGCCGCGCATCCCCGGGATGCGCCCGTGCCCGAGCGACTGCGCCAGGCGGCGGCTGACGAGCGCGTTGGTCAGCAGCGCGAACATCGTCGTCGTGAGCGTCACGCCGGCGACGATCAGCAGGATCCCGAACACGACCATGCCGGTCGGCTGCGCGGCGAAGGAGAAGTCGCCGAAGCCGACCGTCGCGACGGTCTCCACGGTGAAGTACACGGCGTCGAGCAGCGACAGGTGCGAGCGCCCGAGCGGCTCGTGATAGCCGAAGTGCAGGATCACCGAGGAGACGACCAGCAGCACCAGCCCGAGCGCCAGCGCGATGCGCAGCGGCCGGTCGACGATGCCGCTGACGGCGCCCCACGCGCGCTTGACGAAGCTGCGCGCGCGAGCGCGCATCGCCGACGCGGCGCTCGTGCTCGCGTTCGTGGTCATCTCGCCGAGGCCGGCCGCGTCGAGCTCCGCGCGCGTGCCGAGCAGCGTCACGCGGTCGCGCGCGCAGACCGGCTGGTCGCGCCCCGGGCAGGCGATCAGCTCGTCGTCGGCCTCGGCGACGACGCCGATCGGCGCGAGGCTGCCGTACAGCTCGCGCAGCGTCCCGTCGCGCGGCGCGATGACCTCGGCCGCGACGAACGACGTGTCGCCGAGCACGATCTCGCGCGCGAGGCGCCCGATGCACGCTTCCACGACCGCCGGCGCGAACAGCGCCGCCACGTCGAGCACGCCGACTGAGCTCAGCACGCCCTCGACCGCGTGCGCGACCGACGGGTTGTCCAGGTCGGCGACCACGCGCACGTCCGGGCGCAGGTCGCGGATCTGCAGCACCGTCTCCAGCGTGCGCAGGTCGGTGTTCTCCGCGCACACGACCGCCGAGGCGCCGGAGATGCCCGCGTCGAACAACGGCTCGGACAGGTGCCCGCCGCGCGGCAGGTGCGGGATGCTCCAGCTGCGCACGATGCGGATCAGCCGCTCGTCGGGCTCGTCGCTGAGCACCACCGTGCGCGCGCCGGCCAGGTGCAACTGCTCGACCGTGCGCAGAGCCACGTCGTTCAGCCCGCACACGATCACGTGCCCGACCCAGTCGCGGCAGTCCTGCGAGTCCGACGACGAGACGGTCACGGCCACGACCGTTGAGTCTCGCGTGCGCGGCAGTCGGCTGCCGTTGGCCGCTCGTCCAAAATCGCCGCCGTGCGTTGAGACGCGCGACAAAACCCGGCCGCGTGAGCGGCCTCATCGAATAGAAGGTCTTTCAGCGCTCGAACGGGAACGGCGCTGCCGCCGGCGCGACCGCCGGGACGGACTGACTGGAGACGGCCTCGACGACCTCCTGCTCAGCCTCCTGCAGCTCCTCGTCGTGCTCGCCGTCGCACAGCACGCGGAAGTTTCCCGTCACGCCGCTGTCGGCGTGGATCGTGATGCCGGGCAGGATCTCCTCGCCCTCGTCGAAGCCCAGGCGCTCCATGTCGAAGTGCGCCAGGCCGATCCCGTGCGCGGTGTGCGTGGGGTTCTCGCGGTCGTGCGCCGCCACCGCCTGCGCAAAGCGCTCGAGGTTCTTCGCGATCTTGCCCGTGCTCGACATCGCTGCGATCAGCCTAGCGCGCGCGGCATCGCGCCGAACCGGCGTTAGGGTGCCACGCGATGCGCTCCAAGCTCCTGCTGCTGCTCTCCCTGCGCGCGCTGCCGTGGCGCGTGGCGTGGTTCTACGTGCGCGCGCGACGCCACGCCCGTCGCAGCGGCGACCGCTTCAGCCTCGCCTCGGCCGCGCGCCCCAGCGAGCTCGCCGAGCTGCTCGAGCTGGCCGTCGGGCGCAACGCGATCGTCGAGCTCGGCACCGGCACGGCGTGGAGCGCCATCGCGCTCGCGCTCGACGACCGCGCGCGGCGCATCGTCAGCTACGACCCCAGCGTGCGCCCCGAGCGCATCGCCTACCTGCGTCTCGCCGGCGCCGACGCGCGCGAGCGCATCGAGCTGCGCGCCGAGCCCGACACGCGCGGCCCGCACGTCGGCGACGCGCCTCCGCAGCTCCTGTTCATCGACTCCGAGCACGCGCGCGCGCCCGTGCTGCGCGCGTTCGCCGCCTGGCGCGATGCGCTCGCGCCGGGCGCCGTCGTCGTGTTCCACGACTACGGGCATCCCGACTACCCGGGCGTGCGCGAGGCCGTGCAGGAGCTGGGGTTGCAGGGGAGCGAGCGCGGCGGGGTGTTCGTGTGGCGTAAGGACGAGCCGGACGCGTGAGAACGCCTGCCGGCCGCGCGTGGCGAGACTTGCCACGCGCGACCGGTCGTCGCCGATCCGATCGTCAGTGCGCTCCCCAGCCACGCCCTGACGCGTAGCCCGGTTCGCCGGTCGATTCGGCAGCTTCCCCGGAGATCGTCAATCCTTTTTCTTTCGTCTGGAACTGGAATGACTTTTCTTTGCTGATTTCTTTGGGATTCGTCACTTCGCCCCTGGCCGTTCCAGCGACTTCGACCGTCGCAGGACACCCGGTGCCGAGCAGATTGAATTTCGCGAACGTCGTACCCGACACGGCTTTCAGTTCGAATTCGACTTTCGTGCCGCTTGCTTTTTTGATGTTGCCGACCAGCGCGACCGTCTTGATCTTTTCGCCTTCGATTTTGCAGGCGACCGGTTTGCCCACCGAGCATTTTTCGAACGAGATCGCTTTTGCGCCGAAACCGACGAACCCTTCGATGTAGCCTGCTTCGTAGCTCGCTCCCGAACAGGAGCTTTCGAACGGGATCGAACCGACTTTGCCTTTCAACACGAACGGTTTGTGGACGACCGATTCGTTGTTGAACGGTTCTTTCACGCCTTCGGCGAGGATTTCTTCGCCGCCGCCCATTTTTTCGACCCACCACGAGAACGCCGACGCGGATGACGCCGTCGCCGCGCCGAGTGCGAACGTCGTCAACAGGCACAGCCCGGCCAGCCTTGTTCTTGACATCGCGACCATCTCCGATCATCGGGCACCGAGTGCCCGTTAGAAAATAGATAGTCCGATATATGGAATGCGGCCCGCAGACCCCTGTCAACCTGGCGCCCGCGAGGCGAGCGTGGCGGCGGCCTTCTGTCCGCTGGTTGTTTTTGGCTGCCGTCACGGGCAGCGTCGTGGCTGCACGGAGGCACGCCCGCGGCCCCCATGCCCCGCTTGGCGCCGGCGGGCGTTCGCAGCTCAGCCCGCGGGCACGACCTCTGCGTACTTGACGGTGTCGATGAACTGCCGGAAGCGCGCCAGCTTGCCGTCGCGGATATCCCAGACGTGGACCACCGGTACGTCCAGCGCCTTGCCGGTTGCCTTGCCGGTGCCCGTGTAGCGGACGACTGCCGCGACGGTTGCGTCGGATCCAATCAGCTCCTCGGGAATGATCGTGAAGCCCTCGATGTCCTCTGTGATCGGGCCAAAGACCTTCTGCGCCACGGCGTCGCGGCCACGGTGCAGGCCGCCGTATGGCATGCCCTCGGCCTCGAACCATTCGATGTCGTCGGTGAAAGCTCCGAGCACGGTGGGCACATCGCCTCGGCCGAACGCGTCGTAGATCCCTTTGACGAACTCGATGTTCTGCGCACTCATGGCTCCCCCTTGGTTGGCACACCCGGAATGCCGACCGTACTTGAACCTCAGCTCTCGCGTCCAGTCCTGAAACCGTGCGCGACCCGCGCTCTACGGCTGCTCGATGATCTCGATGCGATAGCCGTCGGGATCGCGCACGAAGCACAGGCGCGAGCCGCCCTCGCGCACCGAGTACGGCGGCTTCTCCGGCTCGATGCCCTGGCCTGCCAGGCGTGCGAGCGTGCCGTCGAGGTCGTCGGAGGTGATCGCGATGTGGCCGTAGCCGGTGCCGATCTCATACGCGTCGACGCCGAAGTTGTACGTCAGCTCCAGTCGCGGCATGTCGCCGTCGCCGGGCTGGTTCATGAACACGTTGATCGCCTCGTCTTTGATCGGCAGGCGCCCGACCTCTTTGAAGCCGAGCGCCTCGTAGAAAGCGACCGAGCGGTCGACGTCGGTTATGCGGTAGCAGGTGTGGATGAGTGCCATTCCGACAGTCTTCCAGAACGCGCCCGACTGCAGCGAGATCCGATGTTCGGGCCGGTTTCGTGCGCTAGCATCGCCCCCGCCTGAGCGCTCACGCCGAGACGGTGGGCGCGAGGGCCTTCAATCAGCGAGAGGACGCGCCGACTACCTCTTCGAGGCGGGTGCGGACTTTCGTACATAGACCCGCGTCTGGGAGTGTGAGCGCTGCGAGCGTGCGCGCTCTGCCGGCGCCGACTCTGTACGGAGGTCTCGAATGCCTTATCTGAACTGCCCGAACTGTGGCTGGACTGCCCGGTGAGCGAATCGCGTCAGGGGAGCCTGGACATCGACGCGCGCGCCGGCGAGCTGACGACGACGCTTCAGCTCAGTGGGGAACTGGACATCTCCACGGCCGACCGCTTGCAGCAGGCGGTCGCGCGGCTGTGCGTCGCGCAGGGACCGCGCGAGCTGATCGTCGACCTGCGCCGTCTGAGCTTCGTCGACTCCAGCGGCCTGGCCGCGATGGTTTACGCCAACAGGCTGTGCGAACGCCACGGCTGCCGCCTGACGGTGATACGCGGCTCGCAGGCCGTGCACGAGGTCTTCGAGCTCACCGGTCTCGACGAGCTACTGCCGTTCACCTTCGACGGCGCGGAGCCCGCGGGCCCTGACGCCTGACGCCTGATGCCGCCGCCCGGCGCCTGCGTGGCGGCGGCCGAGCCTATACTCGGCGCGCGTGCGAACGATGATCGTCGGTCACGGCGGGCGAGAGAGCGCCCTCGCCTCCCGTATGGCGGAGCACAGCGAGCTGTTCGCGTTCGCCGGCCATCGCAATCCGTCGCTCGTTCGCCACGCGCAGGCGTCGGGCGGAGAGGTGCAGATAGGCGACGTGTGCGACGCGCAGGCGGTCGCCGCGTTCGCGCGCGCCAAGCGCATCGACGTGGCGATGGTCAGCGCCGACGAACCGCTCGCCGCGGGTGTCGTCGACGCGCTGCTCGCACAGGGCACCCCGGCGGTCGGCCCGACGCGTGCCGGTGCGGAGATCGAGTGGAACAAGGCCTTCGCGCGATCGCTGCTGGCGGAAGTCGCACCCGAGGCGACGCCGCGCCTGCGCATCGTCGAGCGCGCCGAGGACGTGCAGGAGGCGATCGCCTCCTTCGATGGCGCGCCCGTCGTCGTCAAGCCGTCCGGGTTGACCGGTGGCAAGGGCGTCAAGGTGATGGGGCCGCACCTCGCCGACCACGACGAGGCGGCCGACTACGCGCGCAGCCTGCTCGGCGCCCGCAAGCACGGCGACTCGGTGCTCGTCGAGGAGAAGATCGCCGGCGCCGAGTTCACCATCCAGGCGATCAGCGACGGCCGCACCGTCGTGTTCCCCAATTCCACCTACGACTACCCGTATCGCTTCGACGGCGATACCGGGCCGGGAACGGGTGGGATGGGCTCGCTGTCGTGCGCCGGGCCGACGCTGCCGTTCATGACCACCGCGCACTACGAGCAGGCGTGCTCGATCGTCGAGCGGGTGATCGCGCGGCTGTCGCAGGAAGGGCGCACGTTCACCGGCGTGATGAACAGCGGCTTCTTCGCGACCGCCTCGGGCGTCCAGGTGATCGAGTTCAACGCGCGCTTCGGCGACCCGGAGTGCATGAACATCATGGCGCTGCTGGACGGCGACTGGCCGCATGTCATGCAGCGCATATGCGCCGGCGAGCTGGCATCCGGCGACGTGCCTCTGCGCGACGAGGCGTCGCTGGTGCTGTATCTCGTCTCACCCGACTACGCGCTCGCGCGCTCCGGAGCGCCCACCGCGTATGAGTTCGAGCTAGACGTCGCGGCGATGGAGCGCGCCGGCTGCAGCGTGTTCTTCTCATCCGCCGAGCACGTCGCCGAGAACACCTACCGCACCGTCGGCACCTCGCGCGCGGTCGCGCTCGTCACGACCGCGCCCGGACTGCGCCAGGCGCATGAGCGCATCGTCGCCTGCGCGGACTCCGTCGACGTGCTGCAGTGGAGGCGCGAGGTCGGCGACGAGCGCTACCTCGAGGACCTCGGCGCGCTGGTTCGATCCGCCTAGTCGCGAGCGACGCTCGGCACCGCGCCCATCGTGCAAGGATTGCAGCGATGATCGTCGAGACAGCCAGCAACCCGCAGTTCATCTCCAACACCTACCTCGTCGCCGACGGCGAGGGCGGGCCGGCCTTCTTCGTCGACGCGGGTGGGCCGGTCGAGCCGCTGATCGAGGCCGCCGTGCGCTTGGGGCTGACGCCGACGCACGTCCTGCTGACCCATCACCACTACGACCACGTCTGCGACGTCGACAAGCTGCGCGCGCGCTGGCCGAAGCTGCAGGTCGTCATCAACCCGATCGAGAGCGATCTGATGGACGCCGCCGCGCAGGAGTCCGGCGGCGACTCGCCCGCACAGGGCATGTCGGCTGTGCAGGCCGGCGACACGCTGCACTTCGGCACGCTCGAGGTCTGCCCGTTGAACACGCCCGGGCACACGGCCGGCATGCTCTCCTTCCTCGTCGGCGACCGCTCGGGTGGCGACGCGCGGGCCCCCGCCGGCAAGCGCACATCCTCCAGCGCCGCGCCGGGCGGGTTCAGCGGCGGCGAGGCCGTCGTGTTCACCGGCGACACGCTGTTCAAGAACTCCGTCGGTGGCGTCAAAGCGCCCGGCCACACGACATACACCGATCTGCGCGACTCGATCATGGGCACGCTGATGGAGCTGCCGCCGGACACGACCATCTACCCGGGGCACTCCGAGCCGACGTCCGTCGCGCAGGAGTGGGACTCCAACGGCTTCATCCGCATCTGGCGCGGTCTCGACCCCGAGGGCGCCGAGCCGTGCGTCGCGCTCGGCGAGCCGGCGACGCTCGTGCTGCTCGGCCAGGACTACGACGGCGGCACGAAGGCGTGGATTCGCTGGCCCGACGGGTCCGACGACATCGTCCCCGGCTCGCGCGTCGAGCGCGGGGGCTGAGCACGCACAGCACGGCGGGGTATCGCGGAGTGGGCGTCCGGTGTGGGTCGCGACTGCGCGCCGACGCGGTAGCGATCGTATATACGCGGTAGATACGATGGCGCACACCGGCCATCCGCGCGCACCCGAGATGCGCCGCCGCCGGCCGTCGCGACACGCGCACGCATCCGTCCACGCGCCCGTGCGCGCACCGCGCGACACCTAGGATCAGTGAAATGGCGCGCGGCGAGAACGAAAAGATCCCGACTTCGCGCGTACGCCGCACGGCGACCGTCGCATCGCTGGCGGCGGGCGAGGCGGTCAAGCAGTTCGGCACGCGCGCGGCGAACGTCACGCGCGGCGAGGAGGCCTCCGAGGAAGCGATGGCCCGCCGCCAGCTGGACACGGCCAAGCAGATCGTCGCCGCGCTGGGGACGATGAAGGGCGCGGCGATGAAGCTCGGCCAGGTGATGTCCTTCCTGGACATGGGCCTGGTGCCCGAGCAGCACCGCGAGGAGTTCCAGCGCGAGCTGGCCAAGCTGCGCGACGCTGCCCCGACGGTCTCGTTCAAGCAGATGCGCAAGGTGATCGAGGACGACCTGGAAGAGCCCGTCGGCGAGGTCTTCGCGACGTTCGACGAGGAGCCGATCGCCGCCGCCTCGATCGGGCAGGTCTACCGCGCGACGCTGCACGACGGGCGCGAGGTGGCGGTGAAGGTGCAGTACCCGGGCGTCGCGGGCGCCGTTCGCGCGGACATGCAGAACCTGGACATGATCATGCGCCTGCTCAAGCGCATGACGCCCGGCCTCGACGTCAAGGCGATCGCCGAGGAGATCAAGGAGCGGATCGTCGAGGAGCTCGACTACGAGCTGGAGGCGCAGAACCAGCGCTCGCTCGCGCGCATCTTCGCCGGGCATCCGTTCATCGTCGTCCCGGACGTCGTCAGCTCGCTGTCGCGCGAGCGCGTGCTCGTGTCGGAGTTCGTGCGCGGCGTCGGCTTCGAGGAGCTCAAGCAGCGCCCGCAGGCCGAGCGCGACCGGCTGGGGGAGATCGTCTTCCGCTTCTTCCTCGGCTGCCTGTACCGCCATCGCCAGTTCTCCGGCGATCCTCACCCGGGCAACTTCCTGCTGCTCGACGACGGCCGCGTGGCCTTCCTGGACTTCGGCCTGTTCAAGCGCCTGGAGGCCGGTCCGGTGGATCTCGAGCTGGCGGCGCAGCGCTCGGTCGTCGAGCGCGACGCGCGCGCGCTGCACCGGCTGCTTGCCGAGTCGGGCTTCTTGCCCGAGCCCGACCGCGTTGACCCCGAGCACCTGCTCGCGTTCATCGACGCGGCGATCTGGTGGTACACGACCGACGAGACGATCCAGCTGACACCGGAGATCGCGACGCAGGTGATGATCGAGAGCTCGGACCCGCGCTCCAGCCACTTTCGCGAGATGCGCCATCAGGACATGCGGCCCGAGCACCTGTTCGGCAGGCGCATGGAGATGCTCACGCTGGCGGTCCTCTCGCAGCTTCGCGCGAACGCCAACTGGCACAGGATCGCGCGCGAGTGGATGTACGGCGACGCGCCGGTCACCGAGCTGGGCGTGCAGGAAGCCGAGTTCTACGGACGCAGCGGCGTCGGCGCGCGCTGAGCGACGTGTCGTTGCCCAAACGGGCGCTTTGCGGGGATAATCGCTGAATGGAAGGCGAGACAGAGCGCGCGATTCGCGATCAGCGCCTGTCGGTGATCCTCGACGTGCTGGCCGAGGCGGTCACCATTCGCGCCAAGAACAACCACATCGTGTACGCCAACCAGGCGGCGCTGGACCGGCTGGGCTTCGACTCGGTCGCCGCACTGCGCGACGCCGACCCGCGCGCGCTGATGGGGCCGTATGAGACGACCGACGAGCTGGGCAACGAGTTGCAGATGGACGACCTGCCTTCGGTGCAGCTGTTGCGCGGCGAGACCCCTGAGCCGCTGCTGATGCGCTCGGTGCATCGCGCCAGCGGCGAGGAGTCCTGGGTGCTGCTGAAGGCCGCAGCGGTGCTCGACGACGCCGGGGAGATCGAATCGGCCGTGACGATCATCGCCGACGTCACCGACGCCACGCGCGCCACACAGCGCGTGCGCTTCCTCGCGCGCATCGGCGAGCTGCTCGCCTCCTCGCTCGACTACCAGGAGACGCTGCGCACGGTCGCCGGCCTGGCCGTGCCGCAGATCGCCGACTGGTGCGCCGTCGACCTGTTCGACGCAGAGGGCGGTCGCGAACCCGTGGCGATCGCGCATTCCCAGCCGGCGAAACTCGAGCTCGCCAAGCGCATGCGCACCTACGAGCCCGGGCAGCTGGACCCCGAGCAGGGGCTCGGCAAGGTGCTGCGCACCGGCGAGCCGGTGCTCTACACGCACATCCCCGACGAGCTGCTCGTCGGCGCGGCGGTGGACGAGGAGCATCTGCGCCTGCTGCGCGCGGTCGGCATGCGCGCGGTGCTGATCGTGGCGCTGAAGGTCGCCGGCCGCACGATCGGCGCGCTGACGATGGTCAACTCCGAATCGGGTCGCACGTTCAACGCCGACGACGTCGAGTTCGCCGAGCAGATCGCCTCTCGCGCGGCTGTGGCGGTGGAGAGCGCGCGGCTGTACAGCGAGCGCTCGCGTGTCGCGCGCACGCTGCAGAACAGCCTGTTGCCCGAGGCGATCCCCGAGATCCCCGGCTGGGACGTGGCCGCGCTGTATCGCCCGGCGGGCCACGAGAGCGAGGTGGGCGGCGACTTCTACGACTTCTGGGAGGTCGGCGAGGACTGGCTGATGATGATCGGCGACGTGACCGGCAAGGGCGTCGGCGCAGCGGCGCTGACCTCGCTGGTCCGCTACACCGCGCGCGCCGCATCGGAATTCGACGCGCGGCCGAGCGAGATCCTCGCGCGCATCGACGCGGCGCTGCGCCGGCGCCCGGCGGTGTCGCTGTGCACGGCGCTGTGCCTGCGCCTGTCGCGCGACGGCGCCACTTTGTCGGTCGGAGGACATCCCCTGCCGCTGTGTCTCGGCGACGACGGCGACGACGGGGTCGCCGAGGTGGGCGAGCACGGCACGCTGCTGGGGGCGCTGCAGCACACGCGCTGGCCGGAAACGCAGATCGCGCTACGCCCGGGACAGACGCTCGTGGCCTTCACCGACGGCGTGACCGACGCGATCGGCGAGGGCGGCGAGCGCTGGGGCACCGAACGGCTGGCCGCTGCGCTGGCCGGCGCGGGCGATCGGGCGCCGGCGGGGCTGCGCGCACATCTGCTGCAGTCGCTCGACCGGTTTCAGGTCGGCGAGCAGGCTGACGATACAGCGGTAGTGATCATGCGCTTCACCGGTCAGACGCAGGCACAGGACCTGCGCGACATATCGAGCGTGGGCGCGGCGGGAAACGGGTAAGCAGATGACGATGCCGCACACGCGATTTGCGATCGAGAGCGCCGGCGACGCCGAGAACGGGCGCCTGAAGCTGTCGGGCGAGCTGGACCTGGCGTCCGTGCCGACGCTGGAGAAGGCCGTCGACGCGACGCTTGCCGGGGGGGTGCGCAAGCTGGTGCTCGACCTCGGCGACGTGAGCTTCGTCGACTCGTCGGGACTGCGCCTGTTCATCGTGCTCAGCCAGCGCGCCGGCGCCGAGGGCTGGAAGCTGACGATGACGCGCCCGCAGGAGCAGGCGATGACCGTGTTCGTCGTCAGCGGCCTGGAGGAGAACCTGCCATTCGCCGAGAGCGCGAGCGCCGCGTGATGCCACGTTCCTCCGAAGACGCACGGACGCGTCCGAGCGTCCCAACGCCGGGCGTCAAGCTGGAGCTGACGCGCACGGTAAACGCGCCCGGCCTCGCGCGCGCGGCCGTCGCGCGCCGCTGCGAGCAGATCGATCTCGACGCCGCGCTCGCGCAGTCGCTGATCCTGCTCGTATCGGAGGTCGTCAGCAACGCCGTGCGCCATTCGAGCGGCCACCCGGACTCCTCGATCCAGCTCGTCGCGAGCTTCGGCGAGCAGCGTATCCGTGTGACGGTGACCGACGCCGGCGAAGGCTTCGTGCCGCGCCCGCGCGACCCGGGCAGCACGCGCGACGGCTACGGCCTGTACCTGCTGGAGAAAGTCGCCACGCGCTGGGGTGTGGAGTCGGCGGGCGACACCAAAGTCTGGTTCGAGCTGCCGCGCAGCGCCTAGAGCTCCTGGATCTGCACGAGGCTGGTCGTTCCGGGCTTGCCCGAGGGCAGCCCGGCGGTGATGCCGACGCGCGCGCCGGCCTTGCACCAGCCCAGCTCGACGACCCGCCGCGCGGCGTCGGCGATCAGCGCCTCGGTGGTCTCGTGGCGGCGCATCGAGGCGGCCTGCACGCCCCACATCAGCGCGCAGCGGCGCACCGTCTCTTTGCCCGGCGACAGCGCGTAGATCGGCACGGTCGGGCGATGCGCGGAGACCAGGCGTGCCGAGCGCCCGGACAGCGTCGGCACGATCAGCGCGTCCAGGCGCAGCTCGCGCGCGGCGAGGCTGAGGTTGTGGGCGATCGTGTATGCGGGGTCGGACTCGGTGCGGCGAACGCGCGTGTCGTTCCAGCGCTCGTAGGGCGCGATCGCCTCTGCCTGCACGGCGACTGCGGCCATCATTTCGATCGCGCCGACCGGGTAGGCGCCGATCGCCGTCTCCTGGGAGAGCATCACCGCGTCGGTGCCGTCGAGGATCGCGTTGGCCACGTCGGCCACCTCCGCGCGCGTCGGGCGCGACGAGGAGACCATCGAGTCGAGCATCTGCGTCGCGGTGATCGACGGGCGGGCCATCCAGCCGGCGAGCTCCAGTAGCTGCTTCTGCACGATCGGCACACGCTCGATCGGCAGCTCGATCCCCAGGTCGCCGCGAGCGACCATCACGCAGTCGGCCGCTTTGAGGATCTCCGCGGCGCGCTCGACGGCCTGCGGCTTCTCCATCTTCGCCACGAGCGGCAGGCGCGTGTGCTCGCGCACCGCTTCGACGTCCTCGGGCCGCTGCACGAAGGACAGCGCGACCATGTCGACGCCGATCGACTCGCCGTGGCGTAGCAGCTCGAAGTCCTCCTCGGGCACCGAAGGCAGCGACTCAACCGGGCCGGGGATGTTCAGGCCCTGGCGAGAGGCCACTGCGCCGCCGACCTCGATCTCCGCTTCGACCTCGTGGCTGGAGGCACGTACCTCGCGCACGCGCAGCCGCACCGAGCCGTCGGCGAGATACAGCACCGAGTTCTTCTCCAGCGCATCTGCAAGACCGGCGAAGGACACGCTCATGCGCTGCGCGTCGCCGGCGAACTCCTCGCCGCCGGCCACGAACGTCATGCGCTCGCCGGCCGTCAGCTCGACGATGTCCTCGCGCAGCGGGCCGATGCGCAGCTTCGGCCCTGGCAGGTCCTGCAGGATCGCTACCGGGCGCCCCGCCTGGCCGGCCGCGTCGCGCACGCGGCGAACGGTCTCTGCGTGCTCGTCAAGCGTGCCGTGCGAGTAGTTCAGGCGCGCGACGTCCATCCCCGCCTGCACCATGCGCAGCAAGATCTTCGGATCGCGCGAGGCCGGTCCGATGGTGGCGACGATCTTGGTGCGGCGCATCGCGCCACGGTAGCGGGCGGCGGGCCATCGCGCGTCCATCGGGCGATCGCGATCGGGGCGGCGGCACGGGCCGAGCGCACGCGTCCTAGCATCGAGCCATGCTCGGCCCGACGCGACCCCTGCCGCGAGTCGGTGCGAAGGTGCGCATCGCGCACTTCGGCGGCGGCCGCGAGCGCGGCACGGTTACCGCCTTGCGCGACGAGGGCAGGCGCGTCGAGGTACTCGCCGAGGACGGCGAGCTGCTGCAGTTCGTGCTCAGCCCGGCGACGGCGCGCTTCGTGTCGGCCGACAGCGGGCAGGGGCCACGCCTGGAACTGCTCGGCGACGGCGGCTGACGCTGCTCGCTAGGGCGCGGCGACGTCGGGGAAGTTCTCGGCGCAGTGCTCGCGCAGCACGTCGCGCACCCACGCCCGCTCGGCGCCGGAGGCGACGCGAAAGCGCATCAGCAGCTCGCGCTGGCGCTCGATCGGCGCGCCGGCGATCGTCCAGCGCACGGCCAGGCGCTCGAACAGCAGCTCGACGGCGCGCTGCCAGGCGTCCTCCTGCGTGGCCGCTGCGCGCGCGGCGGTGCCGCCGGAGAGCGTCTCGGCGTACTCGCGCCGCGTCGCCGGCGTCAGCGAGCCGCGCAGCGTGAGCACGTTGCCCTCGGTGTCGGTGTAGTCGCTGTTCGGGGCCCGCAGGCGTTTCTTGGGGGTCTTGCGCTTGCCCATGCCCCAGCAGCGTACGCGCGATCAGAGCGCGAAGCGAGCAAACAGGTGGGGCATCAGGAACGCCGTCAGCGCGGCGATCTTCTCGCCGCGGAGCGTCACGAGGGTGACGTTGTGCGCGAGCGGGGCTGCGTCCTGCGGATCGACGCGATAGTGCGCGAAGGCGAGCTGGCCGTTGGCGCCCACGCGCCGGCACGGCCCGCCCTGCCCGCCCTCCAGCGGCCAGCCGGCGAGGAAGGCGGCGACGTTGGCGCGGCCGCTGTACCAAGTCGCGTGCGGCGGCATGGCGATCGTCACGTCGTCGGTCAGCATCGCGACGAGCGCTTCGACGTCGCCCTGCTCCCAAGCTGCGACGTAGCGCTCGACCAGTGTTTGCAGCTTGGCGTCGCCGAGCGCACGCAGCGTCGCCTGCTGGCTGCGCTGCGGCAGGCGCTCGTCGACCTGCTTGTGCGCGCGCTGCAATGCACTGTCGATCGCGGCAGGCGTCGCGTCGAGCGCGACGGCAACCTCGCGCGCGGAGAAGCCGAGCACGTCGCGCATGATCAGCACCGCCCGCTGGCGCGCCGGGAGCAGCTGTAGCGCGGCGATGAAAGCGAGCTCGACGCTCTCGCGCTGCTCGTAGCGCGCGTCGGGCGCCGCGCGCTCGTCGAGCGTGTCGAGCGCCTCGTCGGGCAGCGGCTCGACCCAGATCGACTCGACCAGCGGTGCCGCGGGGGGCTCGTGCGCGGCGGAGGCAGGGCCGTAGTCGATCGACAGGACCCGTCGCGGGCGGCGTTCGATCGCTCGCAGCGACGAGTTCGTCGCGATCTTGTAAAGCCACGAGCGCGCCGAGCTCTCCCCGCGAAAGCCGCCCAGCCCGCGCCACGCTCGCAGCAGCGTCTCCTGCAGCGCGTCCTCGGCGTCCTGCGGCGAGCCGAGCATGCGGTAGCAATGCACGTACAGCCCGACGCGATGGCGGCTCACCAGAGCGCCGAACGCCGTCTCGTCGCCCGCGCGCGCAGAGTCGAGCAGCTGCTGCTCGCTCACGCGGCGAGGGTCATCGATCGGCTGCTGTCTCGAGCAGGCCGAACGAGCCGACCGGCTGCAGCGGCGTGACGACGGGCTGCTGCTCGCAGCGCTCGGCGATCCCCTCCTGGAAGCGCCTGAACGCGGCGAGCGCCGGCAGCGGGTTCTCGACGCCGTCGGCGATCGCCGCCACATGCATGAAGCTCGTCTCGTCGTGCTTGAAGGTCGCGTAGCGAAAGCCCTGCGGGCGCTCTGCTGCGAGCTGCTCGTAGACCTCGCGCACGAGCTGCTCGTTCTCGGTCACGCGATCCGCCTTGACGCGGTAGCGAACCATCACGGTTCTCATCTTGGGTGTATTTGCGTTCATGCACCTACAGACCCGCACGGGCGACGAAATCCATCGCCCCGGCGGTCGCGGCGGACGTGCAGCTCAGCCGGTCAGGCCTGCGCGGCGCGCTCCAGCTGCGCGCCCACGTCGCCGGTGAGCGCCTTGGCGTGGCCCGGCCACGCGGCGGCGGGCTCCAGCGCGGCGAGCTTGAGCATGCTCGCGCGCGCCTGCTCGGTGTCGTAGTTGTAGACCGGGAAGGGGAGGTGCGCCTCGGAGTCGCGGCCCCAGATGTCGAGCGTGTAGAAGCAGTCGCTGCTGAGCGCCAGCCGGTCGGAATCGCGCCACAGCGCGATCTGCCCGGGCGCGTGCCCGGGGATCTCAACGACGGTGAAGCCGGCGATCTCATCGCCCTCGGCGACCGTGCCGGCGATCTCGACGGGGCCGCCGTCCCATGCGTAGCGATGCATCAGCCGCTGCACTTGGCGGTGGGGAAAGGGCAGCCCGGACAGGCCCTCCGGCCAGTAGCGAAAGCCGCCGCTGCCTTCGGCGTCCTGCACCTCGGCGGGGTGGCAGTAGACGGGTGCGTCCAGGCCAGGCGCGGCGCCGCGATGATCGGTGTGCCCGTGGCCGAGAACGATCCGGCGGATGCCGCCGAGCTTGGCGCCGGCGCGCGCGAGTGCGCGCGTCATCGTGCGAGCGCCGGCGTCGAACATCGTCACGCCGCCCTCGTCCTCGATCAGGTAGACGTTGCAGCGGGCGGGCTGGCCCTGCACGACCCACACGCCGGAGGCGACCATCTGCGCCTCGCTGCCCGACAGGCGCGCGGTCAGGCGCGTCTTGGCGTTGAAGGCGCCCGTCATGCGCTGCTCGGCGAGCGACCCCTGCGGCGGGATCATGCCGAGCTGGCGGGGCAGCGCGATCGAGTCGGGGAAGGCCTCGTTGGACTGGATCAGCCCGTCCTTGACGGTCAGCAGGTCGATGCCCTCGACCGCGAAGCGGTCGCCTGTCGGCTGGATGCCGTTGAGCGTGCCCGGCCCGGCGAACGTGCCGCTGATGCGGTACTGCACGGCGCAGCGCTCGTCCTGGGTGGTCACGGAGACGATCTCGAACAGCAGGTCGGGCGTCGCGTCGAGGATTTCGCCGAGGAACGCGCGCACGCCCTCAGGGGCGATCACGTCCATTTGCCCGCGGATGTTGTCGCGCCCTCCCTCGGCCCACAGGCCGACCGCCGTGTCGAGGTCGCGAGCGCCGATCGCCTCGAAGTAGTGGCGCGCGACGGACTCGGCCGAGCTCTTGGTGATGCGTTTGCGCGAGGATCTCGCCTGGCGGACGTTGGCGGCAGCCTCCTGGACCTTCGTGGCGGCCTTGCTCTCGCTGTCGCTCTGCTGGTCAGCCATGGCTCCTCCTCGCAGTGTCGCTCAGGGCGCTTAGTCTAGTCTGCGCCGCATGGCCGAGGCGAGAGATCGCGCAGGTGCGCGTGGGGGGTCGCGCTCGGCGGCCAAGCGCGAGCTGGGCAGAGGCGAAAGGGTCCAGCGGGGCGTCTACCGCCTGCGCCTGCCGCTGCCGTGGCCGGGCGTGCCGCACTGCAACGCGTGGGCCGTGTCGGCGGGCGACGGCTTCGTGCTGTTCGACACGGGCATGCAACAGCCCGGCTCGATGGCCGACCTCGAGCGGGCGCTGGAGATGTGCGGGCTGCGCCTGGAGGACACCAAGCTGGTCGTGTGCACGCACGCGCACTCCGACCATTGCGGGCAGGCGGCGACGATCGTCGAGCAGGTCGGCTGCGAGCTGTGGATGCACCCCAGCCACGAGCTGATGACGCGCATGGTGGAAGACCCTCAGGCGGTCCTGGCAAGACGGCTGGAGGTCGCGCGCCAGAGCGGCGTCCCGGAGGAGGCGCTGCGCCGCTACGAGGCTCAGCGGGGCACGCCCGAACCCGGCATCGCCGGGCCGATCGCGCCCGATCGCGAGCTCGTGTCGGGCGTGAGCGTGGAGAGCGATCTCGGCGAGTGGGTCGTCTATGAGACGCCCGGGCACTCGCCGTCGCACGTGTGTCTGTTCCAGCCCGAGCGGCGCCTGCTGATCTCCGGCGATCATCTGCTGGGGCGCATCTCGCTGTACTTCGAGTTCGGCTACTCGCCCAACCCGGTGGGCGAGTTCCTCTCCTCGCTGGACGTCGTCGAGCGCCTCGGCGCGCGCCTGTGCCTGGCCGGCCACGGTCGCACGTTCACCGACGTGCACGCCCACATCGCCGGCAACCGCAGTCTCGTGCAGGAGTCGCTGGCCGGCGTGCTCGGCGCGGTGGGCGAGGGGGAGCCGACGGCATTCGAGGTCGTGACGCGGGTGCACGGCGACTCGCTCTCCCAGCAGAACGCCCACTGGCTGCTGTCGCAGGTGCTCGGCTACCTGACGCACCTGGAGAGCGTCGGCAGCGTGCGGCGCATCGCCGGGGATCCAGAGCGCTGGACTGCATAATCAGCACATGCGCATCAACGAGATCCTCGCCGCCGAGACGCCCGTCTTCTCCTTCGAGTTCTTCCCGCCGAAGACCGAGGCGGGCGAGCAGAACCTCTACCGCGCGCTGAAGGAGCTCAAGCCGCTGGCGCCGTCGTTCGTGTCGGTGACCTACGGCGCCGGAGGCTCCAGCCGCACCAAGACGATCGAGATCGTCAAGCGCATCAAGGACGAGTTCGGCCTGGAGGCGATGGCGCACTTCACGTGCGTAGGCGCGACGGTGGACGAGCTGCGCGAGACGCTCGACGAGATGCGCGAGGCGGGCATCGACAACGTGCTCGCGCTGCGCGGCGATCCGCCGGAGGGGGAGACGGCCTGGACGAAGACCGAGGGGGGCCTCGAGTACTCGCGCGAGCTGGTGGCGCTGATCGGCGAGGACTACCCGTTCGCGGTCGGCGCGGCGTGCTTCCCGGAGACGCACATCCACGCCGAGAGCGCGGAGAGCGACCTGCGCTACCTCGCCGAGAAGGTCTCGGCGGGGGTGGATTTCCTGATCACGCAGATGTTCTTCGACAACGACTTCTATTTTGATTTCGTGCGGCGTGCGCGTGGTGCCGGCGTGACGGTGCCGATCATCCCGGGCATCATGCCGATCACACGGGTCGGTCAGGTGGAGCGCATGGCGACGATGTGCGGCTCGGCAATACCGGAGGGCCTGCGCGCGGAGCTGCACGCGCGCGAGGAGGATGCCGAGGCGGTGCTCGACTTCGGCGTGGCCTACGCGACGCTGCAATGCTCGGAACTGCTCGCCGCGGGCGCGCCGGGCATCCACTTCTACACGCTCAACCGATCGCCGGCCACGCGCGCGATCGTCAGCGCACTGAAGCTCGCACGACCGTGGGAGCGCGCTATCTACCCGGCCTCGATCTCCAGCCCCTCGGCCACGCGCGGCGAGCCGTCGGGCGCCTCGTAGCGCACGTCGACGGAGTCGTTCTGGCGGTACGTGCCTACGCCCCAGGCGCCGAGCAGCCAGCGCCAGCCGCTGATCCTGTCCTTGCGCAGCTCCTGCTCGAAGACGAGCGAGCCTTCGCGCACGGAGAAGTCCGCGCCGAGCTGCTGGGCGACCCCGTTGAGGTACACCTGGTAGGGGTCGCGCACGTCGCGCGGCAGCTTGACCAGCGATTTGCTCATTGCGAGCTGATTATGCACCCGGCGCGACGCGTACTCTGCGCAGGGTGAGCGAACTGCGCAGCACGAGCGAGATCCCGTACACGGTGCGCCGATCCTCGCGCGCCCGCCGCGTGCGCGTCAACGTGCACGCACACGCGGGCGTGGAGGTCGTGTTGCCCACCCGCGCGCCCGAGCGTGCCGCCGCCGCGGCAGTGCGCGAGCTGCGCCCGTGGATCGAGCGACGGCTCGGCGAGGCGCACGAGGCGCTCGCCCGCGTCGCCGCCCGGGCGGGCACGCTGCCGTTGCTCGACGACTCGCTGAAGCTCGTGCCCCAGCCCGGCCGCACGCGCGTACATCGCGACGGCGAGCTGCTGCTCGTGCCGCAGGACGACGCGCAGCCGGCGATCGAGCGCTTCTATCGCCGCGCGGCGCGCGCGGAGATCGCACCGCGCCTGGATCGCGCGACGGCGCTGGCCGGCACGCCCTACAGCGAGCTGTCGATTCGCGCGCAGCGCACGCGCTGGGCGTCGTGCTCGGCCAACGGCAGCATGAGCTTCAACTGGCGCCTGCTGCTGGCGCCCTCGCGCGTGCTCGACTACGTCGTCTGGCACGAGGTCTGCCACCTGCAGGTGCTCGACCACTCGCCGCGCTACTGGGCGCTGCTGGAGCGCTTCTACCCGGACTACCGCGAGGACCGCGAGTGGCTGCGCGTCAACGGGGCGACGCTGGTGCTCTAGCGGCGCTCGTCCATCGGCACGTAGTCGAGGTCGCGCTCGCCGGTGTAGATCTGGCGCGGACGCGCGATCTTCTGCTCGGGATCCTCGACGAGCTCCTTCCACTGGGCGATCCAGCCGCTGGTGCGCCCGATCGCGAACATCACGGGGAACATCGCCACGGGCAGGCCGAGCGCCTCGTAGATCAGCCCGGAGTAGAAGTCGACGTTCGGGTAGAGCTTGCGCGAGGTGAAGTAGTCGTCGTCGAGCGCGCGTTTCTCCAGCTCTGAGGCGACGTCGAGCAGCGGGCTCTTGCCGCGCACCTCGAACACGTCGTCGAGGTATTTGCGGATGATCCGCGCGCGCGGGTCGTAGTTCTTGTACACGCGGTGGCCGAAGCCCATCAGCCGCTCGTCGCCCTTCTTGACGCCCTCGAGGAAGTCGGGGATGTTCTCGACCGTCTCGATCCGTTTGAGCATGCGCAGCGCCTGCTCGTTGGCGCCGCCGTGCAGCGGCCCGTACAGCGCGGCGACGCCGGCGGCGACTGCCGAGTAGGGGTCGACCTGCGTGGAGCCGACCGAGCGCACGGCGCTCGTCGAGGCGTTCTGTTCGTGGTCGGCGTGCAGGATGAACAGCACGTCGAGCGCGCGCGCCAGCCGCGGGTCGGGCTGGTACTTCAGCTCGGTCATTTTGTACATCATCCCGAGGAAGTTGCCGGCGTACTCGAGGTCGTTGTCGGGGTAGACGTAGGGCTGTCCCATGTTGTGGCGGAAGGCGAACGCCGCGAGCGTGGGCATCTTCGCGAGCAGGCGGATGATCTGGATCGCGCGCACGCGCTCCTCTTTGATCTTGTTCGCGTCGGGGTAGAACGTCGACAGCGCGCCGACGGATGCGACCAGCATGCCCATCGGGTTGGCGTCGTAGCGAAAGCCCTGCATGAAGTCCTTGACGTTCTCGTGCACGAACGTGTGAATCGTGATCTCGTCGATCCAGCCCTCGAGCTCGACCTTGTTGGGCAGGCGGCCGTTGATCAGCAGGTAGGCGACCTCGAGGTACGTCGAGTGCTCGCAAAGCTGCTCGATCGGGTAGCCGCGGTGCTGCAGGATGCCCGTGTCGCCGTCGATGTACGTGATCGAGCTGCGACACGACGCCGTGTTCATGAACGCCGGGTCGTAGGACATCATCCCGAATTCGTCCTCGTCGACCTTGATCTGGCGCAGTTCGCTGGCGCGCACTGTGCCGTCGGTGATCGGCAGCTCATACGACGTGCCCGTGCGGTTGTCGGTCACCGTCAAAGTGTCCGCCGCCGCCGCACCGTTGCCCGAGGAGTCGCCGGCGGCTCCCTTCGTCGCCTCACCCGTCGTCGCGCCGTTGGCGACCTCGCCCTTCGCGTCCGCCTCGGTCTCACTGCTCATCTGCTTCTCCTATCAACGGGTTCGGTATGCGCCTCCGCACCCGATTATGCGTCAACTCGGCCCGCGAGCCGTCAGTGACCGCTCAGCGCTGGGTCAGGCGCTTGCGCGAGACGAGTGTGCGCACGCGCGGCGGCGATGGCGCTGGCGGCTCGCCGTGCGGGCCGCGCCGAGGTGGGCGCGGGCGTCGCGGGCGGGGGTGATGGGGGTGCAGCGGGCGAGCGCGCGGGCCGATGCCGCCGTCCTCTCCCGTGGCCGGTTCAGGAGGCTGGCGCACTGCCCAGCGCACGATCAAGAACAGCGCCACGATCGGGATCTTCAGCAGGAACATCAGCCAGATGAACGTCCACGTATCCACGCCTGTCGATCGTATACCCGGCCGAGGACCGGCACAAGCTTCCCGGCTGAAGGTGGGTTGGCCTGGACGTAGGGCTACCCTAATCTCGACGACGTAATGATAGATATATTTTAGCGCTGACCTAAAGGGCCGAACGGACGGCGCCGATATAATGATAGAATCTTTTTATCATGTCTTTGGTCCATCAGACACCGGCCTTGGAACCGATCGACGTCGAGGTTCTCAGGATGATCGACGAGCTCCGAGATCAGCTACGTCACAACGTAGATCCCGAGCCTCGTCGGTGGTTCGGCACGCTCCGCCGCATGGCTTTCGCACGAGCCGTGCAGGCGTCGAACAGTATCGAGGGCTACGACGCCAGCCTCGACGATGTCGTTGCTGCGGTTGACGACGAGCCCACGCTAACGGCAGACGAGGAGACGCGGCTCGCACTGGCCGGGTACCGCGACGCGATGACCTATGTACTTCAGGTCGCGCAAGACCAGGCAGCGACGGTCGACGAGGGACTTCTTAAGTCGCTTCACTTCATGATGCTCAAGCACCGGCTGGATAAGAGCCCAGGTCGTTGGCGACCGGGCGAGGTCTATGTCGTCCGAGAGTCGACTGGAGAGCGCGTCTACGAAGGGCCGCCGTTTGACCAAGTCCCAGATCTCGTCGCCGGTGCAATCACCGAGCTAGAAGCCAGCAAGGCGCCTGTTCTCGTCCGTGCAGCAATGGCTCATCTCAACCTCGTCATGGTCCACCCCTTTAGGGACGGCAACGGCCGCATGGCTCGCGCTCTTCAGACGCTCGTCCTCGCACGTGAGCAGATCGTGGCGCCCGTGTTCTCGAGTATCGAGGAGTATCTAGGGAGAAACACCGAGCGCTACTACGAAGTCTTGGGCGAGGTGGGTCAAGGGCATTGGAATCCCCAGCACGACGCTCGTCCCTGGCTCCGGTTCTGTCTCACCGCCCACTACCACCAGGCTAGGACGCAGCTTCGCCGGATCGAGGAGACCGAGCGGCTCTACGCGGCGTGCGCGGAGATCGCAGAGCAGAACGGTCTCCCGGACCGGACAACTGGGGTGCTCGTCGAGGCTGCCTACGGCTTTCGCCTGACTCACTCGACATACAAGATGCTCGTGGAGCTGACGGCGGGTGAGACGGTGTCGACATTGACGACAAGCCGCGATCTCCGCGCTCTGGTCGATGCGAAGCTATTGGAGCCGATCGGCCAGACGAGAGGTCGTTACTACGTTGGCGAACCGAGTCTAATTGAGGAACGTAGGCGCATTCAGGCTGCACGTGCTCCCAAAGAGACCAGCGACCCGTTCGATCTGGCGACGGGTCAACTGAGCCTATCTCTGGGCTGAGCGGACGGCGGCGAACTCCAAGGGCCGCGGTCTGCCCGTCCGACGGCCCAGTGCTGGTCCGCGCACATCGCATACGCAGCGCCCACGCGCCAGATGTACGCTCAGGCCGTAGCGGTGGCGCTGAACTGCGTCATCGCGTGCAGCTCGCCCAGGCGCGCGTCGATCTCGGCGCGCGTGAGACGGACGACGCGCTCGGTGCCGAACTCCTCGACGTTGTAGGAGGCGAGCACGGTGGCGTGGGCCATCGCGCGGCGCAGCAGCTCGTCGGACAACGGCCGATCGAGGTTCGCGGCGATGTAGCCGACGAAGCCGCCGGCGAAGGTGTCGCCGGCGCCGGTCGGGTCGATGACCGTCTCCAGCGGGTAAGCGGGCAGCGCGAAGAAGCTGTCACGTGTGACCAGTGCCGCGCCGTACTCGCCCTGCTTGGCGACGATCGCGCTCGGCCCGCGCACGCCCTCGCCACCGGCGGCCGGCTTCCATGTGAGGATCTCGCGCGCGGCGGCGACGAGGTTGGGCTTGCCGGTGAGCTGGCGCAGCTCCGCGTCGTTGAGGATCACGCAGTCGACGCTCTCGATCGCCGAGACGAGCGAGTCGCGCGCGATGTCGATCCACAGGTTCATCGAGTCCAGCGCGACGAACTTCGCGCCGGGCAGCTGCGCGCGTACCTCGCGCTGCAGGTCGGGCTGGATGTTGGCGAGGAACAGCACGTCGCTGTCGCGCGAGTCGTCTGAGAGCTTGGGCGCGAAGCCCTCGAACACGCCAAGTTGCGTGTCGAGCGTCTCGCGCGAGTTGAGGTCCCAGCCGTACTCGCCCTGCCAGAAGAACGTCTTGCCGCCCGCCACGCGCTCGATGTCGGAGATGTCGACGCCGCGATTGCGCATGACGTCGAGCTGCCGCTCGCCGAAGTCGTCGCCCACCGGGCCGACGACGCGCACGTCGTCGAAGAAGGCGGCGGCGAGCGCGAAATGCACGGCCGCGCCGCCGAGCATGCGCTCGCGCTCGCCGAACGGCGTCTTGACGGTGTCATAGGCGATCGAGCCGACCACGGTGATTGACATGGGCGCGCACCTTAGAGCACGCGCTCGCCGCGAGGCTCGCGCCGAGCGCTCGCGGGGCCTCCGCTAGCCTCAGCGCCGATGCGCGCGATTCAGATGACCGAGTTCGGCGGCCCCGAGGTGCTCACGCTGGCCGAGCTGCCGAAGCCCGAGCCGGGCGACGGCGAGGTGCTCATCAAGGTCTCGCGAGCGGGGCTGAACTTCGCCGACACGCACACGCGCACGAACTCGTATGTGCGCAAGGCGACGCTGCCGCTCGTTCCCGGGGGAGAGGTGGCGGGCGTGCGCGAGGACACCGGCGAGCGCGTCGTCGCGCTGACCGGCGACGGCGGCTATGCCGAGTACGCGGTTGCGCCGCGCGAGCGCGTCTTCCCGATCCCCGGTGGGCTCGACGACGGCACGGCGCTGGCGATCGTCATCCAGGGCCTGACCGCGTGGCACCTCTACCGAACGGCCGCGCGCGTGAGCGACGGCGAGAGCGTCGTCGTGCACTCGGCGGCCGGCGGCGTCGGCTCGCTGGCCGTGCAGCTCGGCCGCCCGCTCGGCGCCGGCCGCACGATCGCGACGGCCTCCAGCGCCGACAAGCGCGCGCTGGCGCTCGAGCTGGGCGCCGACGTGGCGATCGACTCGGCCGCCGACGGGCTGCAGGAACGCCTGATCGAGGCCAACGACGGGCGCGAGGTCGACGTCGTCTTCGACATGGCCGGCGGCGCCACGTTCGACGCCTCCTACGCGGCGCTCGCGCACTTCGGGCGCATCGTCGTCTGCGGGATCGCCTCGCAGGAGCCCAACGAGGTGCGCACCGGCTCGCTGCTGCGCCACTCGCGCAGCGTCGTCGGCTTCTACCTGTTCCACTGCCTGGAGCGCCCGGGCATGGTCGCCGACGCGCTCGCCGACCTGTTCGCGCGCGCCGCCCGCGGCGAGCTGCGCACGGTGATCGGCGGCACCTACCCGCTCGATCGCGCTGCGCAGGCTCACACCGACCTGCGCGAGCGCCGCACGACGGGCAAGCTGCTGCTCGACCCGGCGGCATGAGCGCGCCCGCCGCCCGGCCGCGCCGGATCATGCGTAAGCTGCTGTTTCGTTAACGATGGCCAAGTCCTTCGCCGATCTCGGTCTTTCCGAGTCCACACTGCAAGCGCTCGCCGACGTCGGCTACGAGTCGCCGAGCCCCATCCAGGAACAGGCGATCCCGCCGATGCTGGAAGGCAACGACCTGATCGGCCAGGCGCAGACGGGCACCGGCAAGACGGCCGCCTTCGGCCTGCCGATCATGGAGTACATCGACTCCTCCGAGCCGGAGGTGCAGGCGCTCGTGCTCACGCCGACGCGCGAGCTGTGCATTCAGGTCACGCAGGCGCTGCGCACGTACGGCGCGCACACCGGCATCGACGTCGTCGCGGTGTTCGGCGGCGCGCCGATCCGCACCCAGCAGGCTCAGCTTCGCGCCGGCGGGCACGTCGTCGTGGGCACCGTCGGGCGCGTGCTCGACCTGATCTCGCGCCACTCGCTGGTGCTGCACGCCTGTCGCTTCCTCGTGCTCGACGAGGCCGACGAGATGCTCGACCTGGGCTTCTTGGAGGACGTCGAGAAGATCCTCTCGCTGACTCCCTCCAGCCGTCAGACGGCGCTGTTCTCAGCGACCATGCCGCCGCCGATCCGCAAACTCGCCGACCGCTACATGTACGACCCGGTCGTCATCCAGGTCGAGGCCGAGACGCTGACGATCGACACGGTCGCGCAGTTCCAGCTGCCGGTGGAGACGCGCGCCAAGCCCGACAAGCTCGTCGAGGTGCTGCAGGCCGAGAAGCCCGAGCAGGCGATCGTCTTCGTGCGCACGAAGATCCGCGCCGACCAGTTGTTTCGCACGCTCAAGGACCGCGGCATGAACGTCAGGGCGCTGCACGGCGACATGTCGCAGGGCTCGCGCGACGGCGTCATGCTGGCGTTCAAGGGCGGGCGCGTGCCGATCCTCGTAGCCACCGACGTTGCGGCGCGCGGTCTGGACATCTCCACCGTCACGCACGTAATCAACTACGACGTGCCGACCTCGCCGGACACCTATGTCCACCGCATCGGGCGCACCGGGCGCGTCGGGCGCTCCGGGCGCGCGATCACGTTCGTCGAGGACCGCCAGAAGCGCGAGCTGGAGGCGATCGAACGCCACATCGGCACGTCGATCGCCAAATGGGAGAAGGGCGCCGAGGCGGCGCCGACGCCCGTCAAGGAGCGCCCGCGCCGGCACTCCAAGCCGCGCATCTCCCGCCGCGACGAGAAGGAGCCCTACGTCAAGCTCGTGCTCGGCGGCGGCAAGGCCTCCGGGCTGCGCGTGTCGGACATCGTCTCGGCGGTCACGTCCACCGCCGGCCTCGACGGCGAGGCCGTGCGCGACGTGCTCGTGCTCGACCGCTTCTCGTTCTTGTCGGTGCCCGCCGGCGAGGCCGACGGCGTGATCGACTCGCTCGACGGCAAAGAGGTGCGCGGGCGCACGCTCACGCTGCAACGCGTCGAGGCCTCCTAGCTTCAGGGCGCCGCGCGCGCCGTCAACACAACACGACCGCGAGGCGTCGCAGCCTCGCCGAGGAGCAGACATGTCAACCGCCACGATGCAGACCACCGAAGGGCCGATCGTCTTCGAGCTGTTCGACGCCGACGCGCCCAAGACGGTCGAGAACTTCCGCAAGCTCGCCGCCGACGGCTTCTACGACGGGCTGACCTTCCACCGCATCATCAAGGACTTCATGATCCAGGGCGGCTGCCCGCAGGGCACCGGCACCGGCGGCCCCGGCTACACCTTCGAGGACGAGTTCAACGCGCACAAGGTCGTGCGCGGGGCGCTGGCGATGGCCAACGCCGGCCCCAACACCAACGGCTCGCAGTTCTTCATCCTCACGACCGAGGCCGCGCCGTGGCTCGACGGCAAGCACACCGTGTTCGGGCAGGTCACCGACGGCATCGACGTCGTCGACAAGCTCGAGGGCGTGCAGACCGACGGCGGCGACCGGCCGGTCGAGCCGGTCGGCATCGCGTCGATCGAGCTGTCGGAGTAGATCCCCCGAAGGCCCCAAACTCGGAGTAGTCTTGTTTGGACAGAGCGAGCACTAAGAGCGAGCGAACAGGGAGAGATTGATGGCGACCGTCGAGCAGGCACACGTCGAGCAAGCACCCGCGAGCGAGAACGGAGTCGAGCCGCTCACAGACGAGATCCAGGTCGAGAACCCGGCGACCGGTCAGATCGTCGCCACGGTCCCCGATCTCGGCGCCGACGCGGTCGCCGCGATGGCCCAGCGCGCACGCGCCGCTCAGCCCGGCTGGGAGGCCTACGGCTTCGACGGCCGCGCGCGCATCCTGCTGCGCGCGCAGAAGTGGCTGATGGACAACGCCGACCAGGTGATCGCGACGATCATCTCCGAGACCGGCAAGACCTTCGAGGACGCCTCGCTGGCGGAGATCTCCTACGCGGGCAACGCCTTCGGCTTCTGGGCGAAGAACGGCCCCGAGTACCTGGAGGACGAGCGCGTCAAGTCCGGCCAGCTGCTCGTCAAGGGCAAGAAGCTGATCCTGCGTCACCGCCCGCTCGGCCTGATCGGCGTGATCGGTCCGTGGAACTACCCGCTGACGAACTCCTTCGGCGACTGCATCCCGGCGCTGATGGCCGGCAACAGCGTGATCCTCAAGCCGTCGGAGGTCACGCCGCTGACGTCGATGCTGATGGCCGAAGGCCTGCGCGAGTGCGGTCTGCCCGACAACGTCTTCCAGGTCGCCACCGGCCGCGGCGAGACCGGCGCGGCGCTGATCGAGGAGGTGGACATGATCATGTTCACCGGCTCCACGCGCACCGGGCGAAAGGTCGCCGAGGCCGCCGCGCGGCGGCTGATCCCCGTGTCGCTGGAGCTCGGCGGCAAGGACCCGATGATCGTGCTTTCCGACGCCGACCTCGAGCGCGCGGCGAACTTCGCCACGTACTACTCGATGCAGAACGCCGGACAGACGTGCATCTCGATCGAGCGTGTGTACGTCGAGGAGCCGGTGTACGACGAGTTCGTCTCGAAAGTCTCCGAGAAAGTGCGCGCGCTGCGCGTCGGCCCGCCTAGCGGGCCGGGCTCGGTGGAGGTCGGCGCGATCACCTTCCCGCCGCAGCTTGCGACGATCGAAGACCACGTGTCCGACGCGATCGACAAGGGCGCGCGCGTGCTCGCCGGCGGCCAGGCTTCTTCGCAAGGTGGCGGGCGCTTCTACGAGCCGACCGTGCTCGTCGACGTCGATCACACGATGAAGTGCATGACCGAGGAGACGTTCGGCCCGACGCTGCCGATCATGAAGGTCTCCGACTCCGAGGAGGCCGTGCGCCTGGCCAACGACTCGCCCTACGGCCTCGGCTCGTCGGTGTTCACGAAGGACACCGAGCGCGGCGAGCAGATCGCCAGGCGCCTCGACGTAGGCGCTGCCAACGTCAACGACGCGATGATCAACTACACGGCGCTCGAGCTGCCGATGGGTGGCGCCAAGGCCTCAGGGCTCGGCTCGCGCCATGGCGCAGGCGGCATCCGCAAGTACACCTCCCAGCAGGCCATCGTCGTCACGCCGAAGCTCGCGCTCAAGCGCGAACCGCACATGTACCCGTACAAAGGCCGCACCTCGCGCATGCTCGCCGGGATGTTCAAGCTGCTGTACGGCCGCGGCAAGCGCGACTAACGGGTCAGCTATGGCCGAGCGCGACCAGTGCGCGCTCGGTCTCGCGCTCCAGCAGCGAGATGAGCGCGTCCACGACGCGCGCGTCGAACTGCGTGCCGGTGCAGCGCTGCAGCTCTGACTGGGCGGCCTGCGGGTCCAGCGAGGAGCGGTAGGCGCGATCGCTGGTCATCGCCTCGTAGGCGTCGGCGACGGCGAGGATGCGTGCCTCCAGCGGGATCGCCTCGCCGCTCAGCCCGAGCGGGTAGCCGCGCCCGTCGGGCTGCTCGTGGTGCGCGCCGACCCATTCGCGCACGTCTGCCAGTGCGGGGTGGTCGAGCATCTGCGCGCCGAGTTCCGGGTGGCGCCTCATCACCTCGAACTCCGCGTCGGTGAGCTTCGCGGGCTTCTGCAAGATCCGGTCGGGCACGCCGACCTTGCCGATGTCGTGCATCAGGCCCGCCAGCCGCACGCGCCCCGTGCGCGCTTCGGACAGCCCCAGCTCCCGCGCCATCATCTCCGCATAGCGCCCAACCGTCTCGGAGTGACGGGCGGTGCCGCTGAAGCGCAGGTCGACGGTCTCTGCCAGGTCGAGCATCACCGCCAGCAGGCGTTCGGCGGCGAGGTCCTCGCTCTCGCCGTCGAGCTGCGGGGCGCCGCGCATCGCCGGGCTGTGCAGCATCGTGCGGTCTCCGCCGCTGCGCTTGCACGCCTGCAGCGCCTCGTCGGCCGCCCGCAGCAGCGCCGCGGCCGTCTGCCCGTCGCGCGGGTAGGCCGCCACGCCGATACTCAGCGAGATCTGCACGGCCGCGCCGCGGAACTCGTCGCGCACCTCGCAGCGCAGCCGCTCGGCGATCACGAACGCGCCGTGCTGATCGGTGTCGGGCAGCACGAGCGCGAATTCGCCGCCGCCGACGCGCGCGAGCGAGTCGATGTCGCGCTTGCTCTGTGCGAGCAGTTGCGCGACGCGCTGCATCGTGGCGTCGCCGACCTGGTGGCCGGAGCGATCGTTGACCTCCTTGAGCCGGTCGATGTCGCCGACGAGCACCGTCACCTGGCCCTCGCGGCGCCGCGCGCGAGCGAGCTCCAGATCGAGCGCCTCGCGAAAGCCGCGGCGGTTGGCCAGGCGCGTGAGCGGATCGACGCGAGCCGAGTCGTACAGCCTCGCGATCAGCGAGTCGACATGCGCGCGCATGACGCGGATGACCACCGCCGCGACGGCCAGCGTGCCCATCCCGACGAGCCACCACACGGCGACCTTGCTCACCGACGAGCGCTCGGTGAGCAGCAGCGCGAACGTCGCGCCGACATACGCGATCTGCACGATCATCTGCCGGGCGCTGAAGAAGTACGCGGAGTAGAGGAACACCCACAGGTAGAGGAAGATCAGCGGGCTCGGGCTCTGTGCGGAGAAGTACGCGACGCCTGTGATCAGCGTGCTGCCGCCGCCGAGCGTCAGCGGCAGGATGCCCGCAGGGAGCTCCTCGGCGCGCCAGAACAGCAGCGCCGCGACGGAGTACGCGATGCCGACGATCGCCACCAGGCCGGTGACGTTCGCGTGGGCGTCATGCGGCAGCGCGACCGTCAGCCAGGCCAGCGTTGCGCCCGCCGCGAACAGCGCGCCGAGGATGCGTGCCTTCAGGCCCTCGCCGAAGTTCGCGTCCGGCCGCTGCACGTATGAATCTGCGGCCGCCGGCTCGGCTGCGCCTGCTTCCCGGAACATGGGGGTTGATTCGGCCCAAACGCCGCGGGGCATGAGCGCGCAGGCGGTCGAGCCGACGCCTGTTTACATAGCGTCAGCCGTCGCGCAGGGGCAGGCCGAGCAGGCGTTCCAGCTCGGGGATCGTCCGCTCGGCGCTGGTGTGGTGGATCGTCGCCATGCCGAGCTCCTCGGCCGGCTTGAGGTTGAACGGCAGGTCGTCGACGTACACCGACTGCTCGGGGGCGACCCCGGCGCGCTCGGCGCCGAGCTCGTACATCCGCCGCGACGGCTTGCGCGTGCCCTCGACGGCGGAGATCACGACGCCGTCGAACAGCTCGTCGAACATGTCGTGCGGATAGCGGTGCACGCCCCACGAGTTGGACACGAGCGCCGTGCGAACGCCGCCCGCGCGCGCCCTGCGCACCGCCTCGACCATCGCCACGTCCGGGTGCACGCCCGCGAACAGGCCGTCGATCAGCCCGTCGGACTCGAGTCCCAGCAGCGACGCGAGCTGCCGCTCGAAGTCGTCCTCCTGCAGCTCGCCCTTCTCCAGCGCGATCAGCAGCTCGCGAAACGCCGGGTCGGAGCTGAAGCGTTCGCGCAGCGTCTGCGGGTCGATGTTCGAGCGCAGGCAGTAGTCGCGAAAGCTGTCGAACAGGTTGCTCGTGAGCACCCCGCCCCAGTCGATCAGCAGGCCCGTGTGGGCGACGCCGTTGGACGCTTCGCGCGCGCCCTCGCGCTCGGCGGCGGCGGGATCAGTCGCCATACGCCACGGCCTCCGCCTGTCGTGCCAGCTCCAGCACGCCCTCGCCGAACGTCTTCAGGTACGGGTCGTCGGTCGTCCCCGCCATGGCGCGCTTGTAGTTGCCCTCCATGAACACGACCGACTTCCACAGCGCCAGCGACGTGTACCAGCGCAGGTCGCGCATCGAGCGCCCGGTGCGCTGCTCGTAGCCGGCGATCAGCTCTTCGCGCGTGGGAAACCCCTCGCGGCGCGTCACCCCGCCGAGCGCCTCGCGCATGCCGCCTTCCGGATCGTCGTGCTGCGTCCACATCATGCACAGGTAGCCGATGTCGGCCAGCGGGTCGCCGATCGTCGCCATCTCCCAGTCGAGCACTGCCTCCAGGCGCGCCGGAGCCTGCGCCGTGTAGATCGTGTTGCCGAGGCGGAAGTCGCCGTGCACGATCGTCGCCGGGCCGGACTCGGGCAAGTTCTCCGTCAGCCACCTGCCAACCCGCTCGACGGTCGGTATCTCGCGCGTCTTGTTCAGCTCCCACAGGCCGGTGAAGCGACGCAGCTGGCGCTCCAGGTAGCCGGTCGGCTTGCCGAAGCCCTCCAGGCCCGCCGCCTGCCAGTCGACTGCGTGGATCTCCGCCAGCGCGTCGATCAGCTCGTCAGCGATGCGCCGGCGCTCGGGCGGCGTGTCCAGCGCGCCGGGGATGCTCGTGACGATCACCTCGCCGGGGATTCGCTGCATCACATAGAACGGGCAGCCGATCGTCTCGGCGTCGTCGCACACGGCGAGCACCGGCGGCACCCGCGCCGGCGTGTCGGCGAGCGCGCGCAGCAGACGCGCCTCGCGCAGCACGTCATGCGCGCTGGGCGGCAGCGGCGGGCGTGGCGGGCGTCGCAGCACCACCTCGGTCTCGCCGCGGCGGATCAGGTAGGTGACGTTGGAATGGCCCTCGCCGATCGGGCTGGCCTCGATCTCGCCCTCGCCGAGCCCGTGCTCGTCGAGGAACTGCGCCAACGGCTCCAGTACGAGCAGCGGTGGGCGGCTATTGTGCTGCGCTTCAGCGGGTGTCCGGACGATGTCGTCCGGTGCGATGGCTGTACTCACTCACCGCAACGCTACACGCCAACCGCCCGCCAGGACCGCAACCTTCCTCGCCCTGGAGTGTCTCAACGCACCATGCCCCGATTCCCCAAGCTTCTCCTCACCATGCTCGCCTGCGGCGTCGCCGCCGCGAGCCTCACGGCGCCTACGGCGCTCGCCTCGCATTCCCAGCCCACGTTCTTCGAGGGCTCCAACCTGCTGCTCAGCGCCAAGACGCGCCCCGCGGCGATCGCGCAGATGCAGGCGCTCGGCGTCAAAGCACTGCGCGTGGAGCTCAACTGGTACGACGTCGCGCCGACCCCCAGCAGCGCGACCAAGCCGTCTTTCGAAGCGATCAACCCCGGCCTGTACGCGTGGGGCGAATACGACAAGCTGATCGCCGAAGCCAACCGCCTGAAATGGAAGGTCCTGCTGACGGTCACCTCGCCGGTGCCGCGCTGGGCCACGTCGAACAAGAAACCGCCGTACGTAACCAAACCCGACCCCAAAGACTTCCAGGAATTCATGACCGCCGTGGGCCGTCACTTCGGCTCGCAGGTGAGCGTCTACTCGATCTGGAACGAGCCCAACCACCCGGCCTTCCTGCTGCCGCAGTGGAACACCAACGGCACGCCGGCCTCGCCGCGCATCTACCGCGCGCTCTACCAGGCCGGCTACGCGGGCCTGCAGGCCGCCGGCGAAGTCAAGCCGCGGCTGCTGTTCGGCGAGACGGCTCCCACGGGCTACACCAAAGTCAACTACAAGCGCGAAAAATCCAGGGCGCTGCTGCACGACGTCGCGCCACTGGTGTTCCTGCGCGAAGCGCTCTGCCTGAACGCCAAGTACCGCAAATCGGGCTCGTGCACACCGCTGTCGGCGCTCGGCTATGCGCACCACGCGTACACGACCGCCGCCGGCCCGCTGTACAAACCGCGCGAAAAGGACGACGTGACGATCGGCGTGCTCTCGCGCCTGTCCAGCGCGCTCAGCAAAGCCTTCGCCGCGCGCGCCGTGACCTCCAACCTGCCGATCTACCTGACCGAGTTCGGCGTGCAGAGCAAGCCCAACCGCTTCCTCGGCGTGCCCGTCGGCCAGCAGGCCGAATTCGACGCGATCGCCGAGAAGATCGCCTGGGCCAACCCGCGCGTGGCCGCGTTCTCGCAGTACCTGCTGCGCGACGACCCGCTCGGCGGCAAGCCGGGATCGAGCGTCAACGGCGGCACGATCGGCTTCCAGACGGGCCTTGAGTACCTCAGCGGCAAGCCCAAGCCGCTGTACTTCGCCTGGCCTGTGCCGCTGACCGTCTCGAAGAGCGGCCACGGCTATTCGCTGTGGGGCCTCGTGCGACCGGCCACCGGCGCCACCAAGCTGACCGTGCTGGTGCAGCGCAAGGGCTCGCACAAGTACAAGACGCTGACGACCGTCACGACCAACAGCCTCGGCTACTGGACGCTGCATTCGTCGATCAAGGGCGCGCACTGGCGCGTGCGCTGGGTCAGCCCGACGAAAGCGAAATACGAAGGCCCGCCGATAAGCGCGCACTAGGCGGTACGCAGCAATCGGCCCTAGGCCTCGGTGGTCAAGCGAGACAAGGACGCAGGAAGCGTGGCGTGCGGGTAGCACGCGAGCGACCGAGGACGCATTATCGCGCCGGCCACCGGCGTCCTAGAGTGGAGTGGCGATGCCCGAGTTGCCCGAGGTCGAGATCACCGCGCGGCTGCTGGACGGTGCGCTGCAGGGCGCGGAGATCGAGTCGGTGCTGGCTCCGGGGATCAACGCGCTGAAGACGTTCGACCCGCCGCTGCAGGCGCTCGTGGGCGAGCACGTTGTCGGCGTGCGCCGTCGCGGCAAGCAACTGATCGTCGACACGAGCGGCCGGCTGTCTCTGCTCATCCACCTGATGTCGGCCGGGCGCCTGCAGCTGTACGACAAGCACGCCGGCCCGCGCGACAGAACCTCGCGGCTGCTCGTGCGCCTGAGCGACGGGCGCGAGCTGCGCCTGCGCGAGTTCGGCTCCAAGCAGGCCGCGTGGGTCAAGCTGCTGCGCACCGACGCGCTGGAGGAGGACGACGCGCTGGCCACGCTCGCGCCCGAAGCGTGGCCCGACCCGCCGCCGCTGTCGGAGCTGCTCGGCGCGCCGCGCCCGCTGCACACGCTGCTGCGCGACCAGCACACGATCGCCGGCATCGGGCGCTCGTGGGTCGACGAGATCCTGTGGCGCGCCAAGCTGTCGCCGTTCAAGCGCGCCAACGACCTCGACGAAGACGAGCTGGCGCGCTTGCGCCAGGCGATCGTGCAGACGCTCGGCGAGGCGATCGCCCACTACGAGCAGGTCGTCGCGCTGCCGATCCCCGACAAGCTGCCGATGCCTCTGCAGGTGCACCGCCACGAGGGCGAGCCGTGCCCGCGCTGCGCCACGACGCTCAAAGCGGTGCACTTCGAGGACTACGTGATCGCCTACTGCCCGGCCTGTCAGACAGATGGCCGCGTGCTCAAGGACAGGCGCATGTCGCGTCTGCTGCGCTAGCCGCGCTCACAGCGAGTCCTCGAGCTTCTTGTAGGCGGCCTGCAGCACGTCTGCGCCGAAATGCGCGGTCAGCACGGCGGCGATCCAGCGGGTCGGCCGCGGTGTGCGACCGTCAGGCCGGCGGCGAAAGCGGTGGCGATCCACATGCCCAGGCAGTAGGGACAGACGAGCAGCTCGCCGATCGCGCGCCGCAGCCCTCGCCCGCGCGCCTGCTCCTCTACCTCCGCGGGACCGCCGTCGCCCTGGTATTTCGTGAACGGCGCGCGCACGGCGCTCGTCACGCGGTCCTTCGCCACCAGGCGCGATGCCTTGTGCGAGGCGACGGTGATCAGCGCGAGGTCCGCCGCGGCGATGCGCTCGGGCAGCTCGCGACCGGAGCGGTGAACCCACGCCGAGAAGGCCGCCGCGGCCGACAGGAAGACGCCCATCAGCACGGCGTAGCCACCGAGCGGGTGCTCCTGCTCGTCGGGCGAGTACTCGGAGACCACGGCCTGCAGCCGCTCGCTTGCCATACAGCGAAGCTACCCGCGCCGCGGGGCGTTACACGCCCGCCAAAGCTAGGATCAGCGTGTGATCGAGCCAGGCGACAAGGCCCCCGACTTCGTGCTCCCCGACCAAGACGGGCGAGAGCTGCGCCTCGAGGACTTCCGCGGCAAGCCGGTCGTTCTCTACTTCTACCCCAAGGCCAGCACGCCCGGCTGCACTACGCAAGCGTGCGGCGTGCGCGACCGCCAGGCCGACTACGCCGAGAGCGGAGCGATCGTTCTCGGCGTGTCCCCCGATCCCGTCGCCAAGGTGAAGAAGTTCCACGAGCAGCAGTCGCTGAACTTCGCGCTGCTCGCCGACGAAGACCACGGCGTCGCCGAGGCATACGGGGTGTGGGTGGAGAAGTCGATGTACGGGCGAAAGTACTTCGGCAACGAGCGCACGACGTTCGTGATCGACTCCGCGGGCGTCGTCGCCGAGGTGCTGCGCAAGGTCAAGCCGGCCGAGCACGACGAGCGTGTTCTGGCAGCGCTTGTGCAGACTGTCTAATTCGAGCGAGAGCAATCGCCAGGCCGCGCCGGGCGCCTTGTAAAAGCGCTTACGAGCCGCTTATACTCCGCGGCGCGCGAGGTCAACCTCCCGCCGGGACGGAGCCCGAACAGCATCACGGCAGCGTCCTCGAACGGCCGGCATGAGCCGGTCGCAGAGCAGTCTCATCTGGGGGAACACGCGCTTGTGCCGTTCCGCCGATCAACGAAAGGATCAGAAGGGAACAATGACAACTCGCTTTAGCCCTCTCGCATCGTCACGTCGCAAGCTCCTCGCGACGCTCTCAGCCGCCGGCGTGGCGGTATCGATGGGCGCGCTCGCGGCCGGGCCCGCACTGGCCGCGTCCACGCTCCCGACCGTCAACGCCACGGTCAACTCCACCAGCATCGCCGTCTCGGGCGCGCTGCAGTCCGGCGCCGTCAACGTCGTCAGCACGGCGACGGGAGGCAAGGAACCGGCAGTCGTGCTGATCAAGCTCAACCCCGGCGTCACGGCCGCCGAAACGTTCGCCTTCCTCGACTCCAACAAGGCATCGCAGGACCCGAACACGGTGACCAAGTTCGGCTCGATCGTGTTCGACGTGGAAGCCGGCAAGCAGCCGACGGAAGCGCAGACGATCCTGGCCGCCGGCCAGTACGTCGCAATCAACGCCGAAGGTGAAAAGTCCTCGAAGTGGCCGCGCAGTAGCTTCGCGGTCGCCGACTCCACGACGCCCGCCGTGCTTCCTGCGGCCCAGGCGACCGAGAAGACGATCGAGTACGGCTTCAAGGGGCCGGCTGTGCTGAAAGTGGGCGAGGTCGTCCGCTTTGAAAACGAAGGCTATCTGGTGCACATGGACCTCGGCTTCGCCGTGAAGAGCCGCAAGGCCGCCAAAGCGGTCGTCAAGGGCCTGCTCACCGGACACGAAAAGGGCCTCGAAAAGCTGGTCGCCGGCCCTCCGGCGAACTTCGCCGGACCGCTCTCCTCCGGGGCCTTCCAGCAGCAGACGATCACGGCCAAGCCCGGCTGGTACGTGCAGGTCTGCTTCATGCCCACGCAGGACGGCCGCCCGCACACACGGCTCGGCATGGAGCGCATCATCAAGATCGTCAAGTAGCTCAGACGATCCGGCGTGACCGCCCGTCCCGCGCTCAGCGGGGCGGGCGTGTCATCCCGCCAACGAGCATCCCGGCGCCGAGGTGGGCCCCGAGCACGGGCCCGACCTGCGTGCAGAACAGCGGGTCGAAGCCGAAGATCTGTCTGCCCTGCTCGACGAGCCGCTCGGCGTCTCCCGGCGCCTGTGCATGTTGCACGATCCAATCTGTGGCGCCGCGCTCGTGCAGCTCGTTCAGATAGGAGACCATCCGCTCGAATGCGCGCTGGCGCGTGCGCACGCGACCAACCGGAGCGATCTCCGTGCCGAAGGTGAGGATCGGCTTGAGCTTCAGCGCCGTGCCGACGACCGCCTGCGCGGCGCCGATGCGCCCGCCGCGGCGCAGGTACTCGAGCGTGTCCAGGCAGAACCAGATGTCGAGCTCCTCACGCGCGCTCGCGACCGCGGCGACGATCTCCTGCAGGCTCGCCCCGCGCTGGGCGAGCTCGGCGGCGACCAGCACCAGGCAGCCGAGGCCGCCGGCGCCGGTCTGACTGTCGATCACCTCCACACGGCCGGGATGGCCGGCCTCGGCCAGCAACCTCGCGGCTTCGCGCGCGCTTTCACACGTTCCCGAGAGGCCGCTCGCGAGGTGGATCGAGACGACGTCGCGCGCGTCGCGCACGATCGGCTCGAAGCAGGCGAGGAAGTCGCCCGCGGAGGGCTGTGAGGTCGTCGGCAGGGTGGCCGTGTCGTGCAGTTGCGCGTAGAAGGCGTCGAGGTCGGTGTAGGCGTCCTCGCGACGCAGGTCGCCGTCCCAGCCCACGTAGAGGCTCACCTGCTCGATTCCCCAGTGCGCGATCAGCTCGGCGGGCAGGTAGGGAGTGCTGTCGGTGACGACCGCCGTGGTGTTCGGGATCGGCGTTCGGTCGTCTGCGATGGCGCTCATGCGCGCAAAATCCTACGGTCGCGAGCGCATCGGCGCGTAGGCGGGCGAGTCCCGCCGCGGGCGATTCCGACTAGCGGATCAGCCGCTCGGCGCGAGACGCCTCGATCGTCTCGCGCAGCGTCGCCAGCGCGTCGTGCTCGGGGCGCCAGCGCAGCTCGCGCCGAGCCTTCGCAGTGTCCATGATCACGGGCTCGCGAAACGCGCTGATCCATTGCGCCTGCGCGGGCAAGAAGCCCAAGCGCGAAATCGTCTCGGCGACCGCGTCGACTGCCAGCTCGGGCACGGGAATCGAGTACCAGCCGAGCTCCTGTGCGAGCTGCTTGACGCTCAGCTCGCCGTCTCCGGCGAGGTTGTAGACGCCCGGCTTGCCACGGCCGAGCACCGCGGCGCGCATCGCCGCGGCGACGTCGTCGCGATGCACCAGCTGGAAGGGCACGCCGGGGTCCGGCAGCACCGGGCGCAGGATCGGCACGCCGTCGAGCAGTCGCGACACCGGGCCGGGGAGGCGATCGGAAATCTGCGTGTACGGCAGGTTGTCGATCAGCATCGGCGCACCGCGCCCGGCGACGATGCACGGACGGAAGACGTACGCATCGGTCGCGCTGCCGGCGAGCGTCTCTGCCAGCAGGGCCTCCACCTCCGCCTTCTGCGCGGAGTAGTAGTGGCTGTCGGTGCCTCTCGCGGGCACGTCCTCGGTGAGCGGCTGCGGGTTGTCGCTGTGGTAGCCGTAGGCGGCGACCGACGAGGCGTAGACCAGGCGCTTGACGCCGGCGGCCACGGCCGCCTCGAACACGTTGCGCGAGCCCTGCAGGTTGACCGCACGGCTTTCCTCCGGGCCGCCCATGATGATGAACGCGAGGTGCACGACTACGTCGGCGCCGCTCACCAGCGCGTCCACCGCCTCGCGGTCGAGCACGTCGCCGCGCGTGTAGAAGACCTTCTTCCAGCCGTGCTCGGCCGGCTCGAACGGCTTGCGCGCCATGCCGAGCACGCGCTGCACCTCGCGCGAGCGCTGCAGGGCGGCGACGACCGCCTGGCCGATCTCGCCGGTCGGCCCGGTCACGGCGACTGTCAGCCCGCCCGCGGGCGGCTTGCGTTGAGCCATGCGTCCTTTCTACAGCACGCTGCGACGACGCGCGGTCGGCGGAGAGACGGACGGCCCGCGACGGCGCTCGGGCCGCGCGGGGTATCCGTACGCTTGAGGCGTGCCCGCCCCGCTCGCCTCGACCTCGATCGGCGACAGCCTCACGTCGTTCTTCAACGCCGTCGGGCAGTTCTTCTCCGACATCGCCGCCGTGCACTGGGGCACGCTGCTGCTCGGCCTGCTGTTCTTCGGGCTGAACCTCACGCTGCGCTCGCGCGGCTTCTTCAACAGCCTGCGCGCCGCGTACCCCGCCGCCACCTTCCAGTGGCGGCGCATCTGGGGCGCCTACTGGGCGGCCGTCGGCTTCAACAACGTCGTCCCCGCGCGCGGCGGCGACGTGATCAAGCTCTTTCTCACGCGCTCCTCGATCCCCGGATCGAGCTACCCGACGGTCGCCGCGGCCTTCTTCGTGGAGTCGATCTTCGACGCGAGCGTCGGCATCTTCGTGCTCATCTACGCGTTCAGCCAGGGGGTCTTCCCCAAGCCGCCGGACTTCTCGAAACTCTCCTCGTTCGAAATCTCCTATCTCGCCGAACACTTCCGGCTGACGCTCTTTCTGATCACCGCTCTGGGCATCGTCGGGCTCGTCGTGTTCGCAATCCTGTCGGCGCGCGTAAAGGCCTTCTGGGCGCGCGTTCGCCAGGGCGTGACGATCCTCGGCGATCGCCCGCGCTACCTGCGCGAAGTCGCTTCGCTGCAGGTGCTCGCGTGGCTATGCCGCTTCGCCGCGTTCTGGTTCTTGCTCGACGCCTTCGGCGTCGGTGGCTCGGTGCAGAACGTGCTGCTCGTGTTCGGCGTCAACCAGGTCGCCGGCGCGGTGCCGTTCGCACCGGGCGGCGCCGGCGTGCAGCAGGCGCTGCTCGTCAAGGTCTTCGCCGGCAGCGCGCCGACCGCCGTCGTTGCCGCCTACTCCGTCGGCCAGCAGATCGCAATCGCGGCCTTCACGGCCACGGTCGGCCTGGCGTCGGTCGTGTTCATCTTCCGCTTTCGCTCCTTCAAAGAAGTCATCTCCGCGGGGCGTGCGTCGCGCGAGGCCGAGCGGGAGGGGCGCGAAGACGGCGAGCCACGCTCGCGCGAGGGCCCGCCTGCGGGGCGCGGTGCGACAGGCGATGCCGCCGAATCGCCGACCCTGCGCGCGCGCTACTGACCCGCGCGAGCTACTGCAGCCCGGCGCGTGCCTCGCGCACCAGCGTCACGGCCTCCGGGAAGACCAGCGCCATCACCGTGCGGATCTGTTCGGCCTGAGCCTCTGCGCTGCCCTGCAGGTTGATGCGCTCGACGGCCGCCACCGTCATGTCGACGGCGAGCTTGATCGCGTTGTCGGCCCAGGCCAGTTTCTGCTGGCCCTGCATCTGATCGGCGAACTCCGCGAGGCGCCGTTGCAGCTCCTCCGGGTCTCCGAACAGGTCTCCGAGACCGCCGCTCTCCATGCGCTCATCATAGACTGACCTGCGCGATGCCCAGCAACAGCGAGATCAAGCAGCAGGTCGACTCCGAGACGGCGCGGAGAACCAGGCTGGCCGTACCGGCTTTCGGTGCCGGCTTCCTGTATCTGCTCAGCGGGATCATCACCGCCTCGACGCTCAACGGCGCGCCGTCGGTCGGCCTTCTGCAGGGTCTCGCGCCGGCGCTCTCCGGCCAGGCCAACCCGGCTGTCAGCCCGCGCGCGCCGGAAGTCAAATTCTTCAGCCACCACGCCACGACGCTGATCGCCGCGAGCGTGATCGCCGCGGTGGCGATCGTCGGCTTGACGCTCGCCCTGCTGCTGCTGGTCGACGCGACGCGCTTTCGCCGGCCGCAGACGTGGTCGCTCGCCCGCCCGCTGATCCTCGTCGGGGGGCTCGCGCTGGCCGTCATCAGCGTCGGTCACCAGGCGGTGCTGGCGGTCGAAACGCACAAGTTCGCGGTCGGCCACGACTTCACCAACCACGCTGTGGACACGGCGCTGACCAAAGGCACCGCCAACGTCGTCACGCAGTACTTCGACCTGCTTGCAGGCTTGGCGGTGGCTGTGGCGATGATCGTGATCATGGTCAACGCCATGCGCGTCGGCCTCGTCACGCGCTGGCTGGGCGTCGTGGGGATCCTCACCGGCATACTCATCTTCCTGCCGATCGGCGGGGCGACGCTCGAGGTCGTGCCGGCCTTCTGGCTGGTGGCGATAGGCATCCTGTTCGCCGGCAAATGGCCCAACGGCCAGCCTCCGGCGTGGGAGTCCGGCGAGGCTCGCCCGTGGCCCACGCGTGCGCAGGTGCGCGAAGCCGCGACCGGTCCGCCACCGGCGCTTGCCACCGGCGCCGGCGATGTCACACCCGCGCCGGCCAAGCCCGTCGCGGGCTCCTCGCGCAAGCGCCGCAAGCGCAGCACGCGCGGCTGAGCCGAGGCTTGTCGCGGGCCGGCAGCGCGGGCCGGGACGGCTTTGCCGTGCGGATGATTAGCGTGCCGCGCGAGGGGGAATAACGAAGATGAACAGGAGCGTCCCCGGAGCACGTCGACTGCGTCTCCTCGGAAACTCCAAGAACGATTCATCAGCGTTGACCTCGCCCTTGCGGGCGAAGGACAGAGGAGGCTTCCCATGGAGGCAGCAACTATCCGGCGCGAAGATCCCACGCGCAACGACCTCGCGCGGCCCGAGCCCACGGTGACCGGGTGGAAACCCGCGGATCCCGGGCCGCTGGGCCTGGCGGCGTTCGCGATGACGACGTTCGTGCTCTCGATGTTCAACTCCAACCTGGTCAACGACAAGGGAGTGCCTGTCGTGCTGGGCCTCGCGCTGGCCTATGGCGGGATCGTGCAGTTGCTCGCCGGCATGTGGGAGTTCCGCACCGGCAACACCTTCGGAGCGGTCGCCTTCTGCTCGTTCGGCGGCTTCTGGATCTCCTTCTGGGCGCTGGAGGTGTTCTACGCCAAGCAGATCGGCGGCGACGCCGGGCACGCAGTGGGCCTGTACCTGTGGGCGTGGGCGATCTTCACCGCGTACATGACCGTGGCGGCGATGCGCACCAGCGGCGCGGTGCTGCTCGTGTTCGTCTTGTTGACGGCGACGTTCGTGCTGCTGGCGATCGGGGCCTCCGGTGCGCACGAAACCGTGACGCACTGGGGCGGGTATGTCGGCCTGGCGACCGCAGCCGCCGCTTGGTATGCGTCATTCGCCGCCGTCACCAACTCGACGTTCGGCCGGACCGTGTTGCCCGTGGTCCCGCTGAACCGCAGCGCAGCGTAGGGCCGGCCCTGCATCGGCACCGGCGCGCCCGCAATACGGCGCGCCGGTGGAAGAATGGCCGCGGAAGTCCGTGATTGAGAGCGAGAGGAGCAGCGATGTCGACCGAACCCGATACTGCACCCCGGGCCGAGGCCCTGGATGATGAACTCGCAACGCTGCTGGACGTCGAGACTTTCCCACCGCCGGCGGGCTTCCGTGAGGACGCGCTGCTGAACGATCCGGCCGTCTACGAGCAGGCCGCCGCGGATCCGCAGGCCTGGTGGGTGGCGCAGGCCGAGCAGCTCGACTGGTTTCAGAAGTGGACGCGCGTGCTCGACGACGACGACCCGCCGTTCTACAAGTGGTTCACGGGCGGCACGCTCAACGTGTCCTACAACTGCCTCGACCGCCACGTGATCGCCGGCCGCGGCGATCGAGTCGCCTTCCACTGGCGCGGCGAGGACGGCAGCGAGCGCGATCTCACCTACGCCGAGCTGCTCGCCGACGTGGAAGCCTTCGCCAGCGCGCTGAAGGACCAGGGCGTGCAGAAGGGCGACGTCGTCGGCATCTACCTGCCGATGATCCCCGAGGTGATCGTCGCGATGCTCGCGTGCGCGCGCATCGGCGCACCGCACAACGTCGTGTTCGGCGGCTTCTCCGCGGAGGCCGTTCGCGAGCGCATGGAGTTCTCCGAGGCCAAGCTGCTGATCACCGTCGACGGCGCCGCGCGAAAGGGCAAGACCGCGCCGGTCAAGGACCGCGTCGACGAGGTGATGGGCGACCTGAGCACGCTTCAGAAGATCGTCGTCGTGCGCAGCTCCGGTACGCCGTGTCAGATGCAGGAGGGTCGCGACGTCTACTACGACGAGATCGTCGCCGCGGCCGATCCGGCGTGCCCGCCCGAGCCCCTGGACGCCGAGCACCCGCTGTACATCCTCTACACGTCCGGCTCGACCGCCAAGCCGAAGGGCATCCTGCACACCACCGGCGGTTATCTCACCGGCGTCTCGGCGACGCACCGCTACGTGTTCGACCTCAAGCCCGAGTCAGATGTCTACTGGTGTGCCGCCGACGTCGGCTGGGTGACTGGGCACTCCTACATCGTCTACGGGCCGCTTGCCAACGGTGCGACGTCGGTGATGTGGGAGGGCGCACCCGACTATCCCGCCAAGGACATCTGGTGGGAGATCGTCGAGCGCTACGGCGTGACGATCCTCTACTGCGCGCCCACGGCGATCCGCGCGTGCATCAAGTGGGGCGCCGACTGGCCCGGCAAACACGACCTCAGCAGTCTGCGCCTGCTCGGCTCGGTCGGCGAGCCGATCAACCCCAAGGCGTGGCTCTGGTACCACAAGGTGATCGGCGCAGAACGCTGTCCGATCGTCGACACGTGGTGGCAGACGGAGACCGGCGCGATCATGATCACGCCGCTGCCGGGCATCACCGAGACCAAGCCGGGCTCGGCCACGCATCCGTTCCCCGGCGTGTTCGCCGAGGTGCGCGACGAGTCCACCGGCGAGCCGATCGACGAGGGCCAGGGGCTGCTCGTGCTCACGCAGCCGTGGCCGTCGATGCTGCGCACGCTCTACAAGGAGCCCGATCGCTTCGTGGAGACCTACTTCGAGAAGTTCGGCCGTGAGACATACCTGGTCGGCGACGCCGCGCGGCGCGACTCCGACGGCTACCTGTGGGTGATTGGACGCATCGACGACGTCGTCAACGTGTCCGGTCACAGGCTGTCGACCGCCGAGGTCGAGTCGGCGATCGTCGCGCACGCCGACGTGGCGGAGGCCGCCGTGATCGGGCAGCACGACGAGGACACCGGCCAGGCGATCGTCGCCTTCGTCACGCTGCAGGGAGACCTGGCCGGCGACGAGCAGACCGTCGAGGGCATCCGCACGACGGTCGCCGAGCGGATCGGCAAGTTCGCCCGCCCCAAGCGCATCATCTGGGCCGACGACCTGCCCAAGACGCGCTCGGGCAAGATCATGCGCCGGCTGTTGCGCGACATCGCCGAGGGGCGAGCGCTCGGCGACGTGACGACCCTGCGCGACCCGGCCGTGACCGAGCAGCTCGAGGATCGTGTCAAGGAGATGCAGGCGCAGGAGGACTGAGCGATCGCCTGCGAGCGCCGCCGGGCCGCCCGTAGCCCGGCATGCTGATCGCGATCCTCGCCGACACGCACCTGCCGCGCGGCGAGCGTCGCCTGCCCGAGCAGTGCCTGGTGCTTCTGCGCTCGGCCGAGCTGGTCCTGCATGCGGGCGACGTGTCGAGCGCGTCGGCGCTCGACGAGCTCAGCGCGCTCGGGCCGCCCGTCGTGGCGGTGCACGGCAACGTCGACGAGCGCGCGCTCGTCGAGCTGCTGCCCGCGCAGCTTGAAATCGAGGTGGACGGCGTCAAGCTGGCGATGGTCCACGACGCCGGCCAGGCGAGGGGGCGTGTGGCGCGGCTGCGCAGGCGCTTCCCGCTGGCGGACGCGGTCGTGTTCGGCCATTCGCACATCCCGCTGCACGAGGCCGACGACAGTTTTCAGATCTTCAACCCGGGCAGTCCCACCGATCGCCGGCGCCAGCCACGCCACACGATGGGGCTCGCGCGCGTGGAGAACGGTGCGGTGGAGTTCGAGCTGGTCGCGCTGGAGCGCTGAACTGCGAGGCCCGGGGCGGGCTCAGACCTTGCGGTGCTCGGGGACCCAGGAGCCGTCGTCCTGGAGGGCGAAGTCCTGGAACAGGCCCGGCGCCTCGGCCTGCATCGTGCGGGCGATCGTGCCGAACACCAGGCGCAGCTCCTCCTCGGCCCCTGGCGCCGTGCGCATCTCGATCACGTGTCGCAGTGTCCGTGCGTTGGCCGTCCAGACGATGTCGGTGCTCAGCCCGAGCGGCGCCAGGCGGCGCAGCGCGGAGGTGACCTCCTTCTTGACGTGGAAAGGGACGCCCTCCTCGTCGATGCCCAGCTCGCCCGCCGCGCTGACTTGGAACTCCTCGAGCTGCTCGACGATCGCCAGCACCTGCTCACGGACCGGCTCCAGCGCCGCTGGCACGCGAAAGCCGATGTCGGCGAGGCGGACGTAGCGCAGGCTCTCCTGGCTGAAGGCCGAGCCGGCGCGGTGGCGCACGAGCTCGTGTGTGTTGCCGGACACGACCGGTTTGCCGTTGCGCCGTACGAACAGCAAGCCGTTGGGCACCTTGACGCAGTAGACCTTGCCTTTGTACGGCACCCAGGAGTCGCTCACGGCGCCGTTGTGGTTGACGAGCGGGTGGATGCGTGTCTTGAGAAGCGAAACGATGTACGAGGGCCCCCCATTTGTGAATCGTTGTCCATTGGGCATGACGCGCTCCAGCCCGGTTCGGTCATCGACTCGAATATTGGCCGACCAACCTGCCTTGATCGCGAGTATTTGCAGATCGTCGGCCATCAGCTTCGAGGACGTGTAGATGACGCTGTGGTTTCCGTCCTGGCGTCTGCTCCCGTCGCCGTCTACGTAGGCCTCGAGGAAGATGCGGAGAATCGACGGCCCCCAATCGTGGACGTAGCCTGGAACTCGCTTCTGGGCCGCTCCATGCCCGCATGCGGCCAGTGAGTCGCGCAGCGCAACGTTCTGTGTTCGCACCGCGCCAGGTCCGCTCAGCGGCTGGTAAGCGGCGAGGCCCATGTTTTCGATGTTTCGCGCCATCCCTTGAAGCGTCTCGCCCCGATTCTGCGCGATGCAGATCTGGTGGCCGTTGAGGCTTCCCTCGGCCAGCCAATGCCCAAGGAAGCGTGCAAACTCAGGGAGGGGGAACTCGGAGCCGACGTAGTGCCGCGTGGTCTTCGTAGTGCGGTTTTGTGCCTGCCAGACGCGCTTGGTCCCGGGAATGTGAACCGTGCCCTCTTCGGTGCCGTGCCAACTGGCGGTCTTTTGGTAGGCCACCCGCTTGCCGAAGATCTCGCTTGCGAGTCGTACACGATACGGCTCTTCACCGCGCTTGTTCGCCTGCGTGTCATGAGCCTTGACCCACATCCGATGGTTGGGAGTGACCAGTAGGTCGACCTGCTCTGAGCGAACTCTGAACATCTCGCCGTCGTAGTCGCCGACGAAGTGCTCGGTTGCCCTCTCGTACTCGAGGGCTCCACTATCCGGATTGACCGTCGCAAAGGTCTCAGATCCATCGACGTCCGGCCACTTCTTCCACCCGTCCTCGGTCAGAACCTCGGTATCGGCGTCGTAGCAGAACACCCGTGACACGTTGCGCAGTGCGAACGAGTAGTTCGCGTGCTCGAGCACGCTGCCGTGAGCGGAGCGCAGGATGTTGGCGAAGTACTCGCGCTGATCGGTGCGCACCTTCGTCACGTTCGGGTTCAGGCCCGGCTCCCAGCTGCGATAGCACGCACGTCCGCCGAACTCGACGATCAGCTCGCCGCCGTTGGGCGCCTCCGCGGCCTCCTGCAGGCGACGCTCCAGCCACGACTCTCCGCCGACGTCAGTCAGGTAGCCGCGCAACCCCTCCACGTCGATCGAGGGGCGTGCGATCAGGAACACCTGCGGGGTCGTCTCGTGCATCGGGGCGAGGATGCTAGGCCGTGTCTCGGACGGCGCGCGCGACGCGCCGATCGCCGGGACGGGCCCGCCGACGGCCGTCGGCGGGGGTCGCGCGGGCGAGTCCTCCGGCGATCGTCCAGCGGTGCGCCGGCCGGGAGGGTTACGTCCGGGAGGTAGTTGTAATCTGCCCGAAGACGTGAATTCGACCCCGACCGCAAACGGCTCCCGACCGCTCGTCGAGGCCAACGATCTCAGCCGCCGCTACGGCGAAGGCGAGGCTGCCGTCGACGCTCTCCTGGACGTGAACGTCGGCTTTCCGCGCTCGCGCTTCGCCGCGATCATGGGCCCTTCGGGGTCGGGGAAGTCGACGTTCATGCACATCCTCGCGGGCCTGGACCGGCCGACCTCGGGCACGGTGGACATCGACGGCGTCGAGATCACCGCTCTGGACGACAAGCGGCTGACCAACCTGCGACGCGATCGCATCGGCTTCATCTTCCAGACGTTCAACCTGCTGCCGGTGCTGAGCGCCGAAGAGAACATCCTGCTGCCGCTGTCGATCGCCGGGCGCGAGCCCGATCGCGAGTGGCTCGATCGCCTCGTGCAGACGGTCGGCATCGCCGACCGCCTGCATCATCGCCCGGCGGAGCTGTCCGGCGGCCAGCAGCAGCGTGTGGCCGTGGCCCGCGCGCTGGTCTCGCGCCCGGCCGTCGTGTTCGCCGACGAGCCGACCGGCAACCTCGACTCGAAGGCCTCAGACGACGTGCTCGGGCTGCTCAGACACGCTGTCGACGACTTCGATCAGACCGTCGTGATGGTCACGCACGACGCGCACGCCGCCTCGTTCGCCGACCGGCTGCTGGTGCTGGCCGACGGGCGCATCGTGCATGACAGCCCGGCGCTCACCACCGACGACGCGCTCGACCTGATGAAGGCGATCGGATGAGATGAGGCGGCTCGTCCTGCGCGGCTTCTTGCAGCGCAAGCTGCGCGTCGTGCTGACCGCCATCGCGATTGCCCTGGGCGTCGCCTTGATGGCCGGCACGTACATCCTCACCGACACGATCAACCAGTCCTTCGCCGGCATCTTCAAGACCGCCGCCAAGGGCGACAGCGTCGTCGTCTCGCCGACCGAGACGCTCGGGCGCGAAAAGAGCGCCGAAGAATCGCCGATCACCGACGCCATGCTCAAGCAGGTGCGCGGCGTGCCGGGCGTCGCCGAAGCGGCCGGCGGGATCTTCACCCCGGGAACGTTCCTCGACCTCGAGCGCAAACGCCTGACCAGCGGCGGCGCGCCCGCCTTCATCGCGGGAGAGCTGCCCAAGCGCTTCGAGTCGTTCGCGCCCATCGAGGGTCGCTTTCCCGCCGGGGCGAGAGAAGTCGCGATCGACGAAGCGACGGCCTCGCGCCACGGCCTGAAGGTCGGTCAGCAGATGATCGTCGCCGGCGCCGCGCCGGCCAGGCGCTACACGATCGTCGGCATCCTCAAGTTCGGCGGCGGGCAGTCCTTCGGCGGCGCGGGCACCGCGGTACTCACGCCGGGCGAGGCCCAGCGCGCGGCGGGGGAGACCGGGCGCTATGACCAGATCGACGTGGCCGCGAGCCCCGGGGTCACCCCGGCGCAGTTGCGCGCGCGCGTCCGCGCCGCGCTTCCCCGCAGCGTCGACGTGCGCACCGGCGAACAGCAGGCCGCCAAGAACACCTCCGACCTGGAAAGCAACCTCAGCTTCTTGCGCACGTTCCTGCTCGTGTTCGCCTACGTCGCGCTGGTGGTCGGCGCGTTCATCATCTTCAACACGTTCTCGATCACCGTCGCGCAGCGCACGCGCGAGTTCGGCCTGCTGCGCACGATGGGCGCGACGCGCCGGCAGATCATGCAGGCGGTGATCGGCGAAGGGCTGCTGCTCGGTGTGGTCGGCGCCGTGCTCGGCCTATTTGCCGGAATCGGGCTGGCGCCGGCGCTGGATCAGTTGTTCAAGCTGTTCGGCGCGGACTTGCCCGACAGCGGGACGGTGCTGGAGACCCGCACGATCGTCGTCTCTTTGCTCGTGGGCATCGTCGTCACCGTGCTCGCCGGCCTTCCTCCGGCCTTGCGCGCGACGCGCGTGCCGCCGCTTGCGGCGATGCGCGAGGGTGTTGCGATCCCGCCGCGCGAGGTGACGCGTCGCCGGATGATCATCGGGTTCGTCGTCTATCTGCTCTTCATCGCCATCTTGGCGATCGTCGACGGGCGCTTGGCGGTCACGGTGCTCATCGTCGCGCTCGTCCTCCGCGGGGGACGACTGGTGGCCCGTTTGCGTGGCGCGGGCAAGCCGCGCCGCTACCGTGTCGTGCCCGCCCTCGCGCGTGTCATCGGGCTACTCGTCGCCTGGCGCGGGATCACCGGCCGGCTGGCGCGCGAGAACTCGATGCGCCAGCCAGGCCGCACGATGGTCACGGCGGCGGCGCTCACCGTCGGGCTCGCGCTGGTCGCCTTCGTGGCGGTGCTCGCCGATGGCTTCAAGGCGACGATCGACCAGTCGGTCAGCCGTTCGTTCGCAGGCAACCTGATCGTCGAGAACTCGCAGTCGGGCAACGAACAGCCGATACCCGCCGGCGTGGCGGGCGCCGTGGCGAAGGTGCCCGGAGTGTCCACAGTCACGCCGGTCGCCTTCACGCTCGGCCGCGTGCACGGCATCAAGAGCAACGCCAAGATCACGGCGATAGAACCCTCGACGTTCGAGCGGGTCTACCGCGTCAAGTGGGACAAAGGCTCGCCGAGCACCCTGCTGGGACTCGGCACCACGGGCACGGTCGTCACCAAGGAATACGCCAAAGCCCACCACCTGAAGCTCGGGCAGACACTGTCCGTGCTGACCCCCTCCAACCGGCGGGTGAGCCTGAAGGTGCTCGGCACGGTCGATGAAAAATCGGGCGTCCTGCAGGAATTGACGATCAGCCTGCCGCTGGCGGCCACGGCGTTCGGCCAGCGCGAAGACGCACTCGACTTCGTCGCCTATGCCCCCGGTGCGACCGATGCCCAGGTGCAGCCGGCGGTCGACAAGGTGCTCGCCAGCCAGTTCCCGCAGGCCCGCTCGCGCACGGCCGAACAGTTCAAGCAGGACCTGAGCAAGCAGATCAACACGCTGCTCGCGCTGATCTACGTGCTGCTGGCGCTCTCGGTGATCGTGTCGCTGTTCGGCATCGTCAACACGCTGATCCTCTCGATCTACGAGCGCACGCGCGAGCTCGGCATGATGCGCGCGATCGGCACATCGCGCCGGCAGGTACGCCAGATGATCCGCTACGAGTCGGTAATCACAGCCCTGATCGGCGGTGTGTTCGGCCTGGTCGTCGGAATCGTCGGCGCGCTGCTCGTGGTCGCGCTCACGCTGTCCGGCGCGGGCTATGTGATCTCGATCCCCTACGGCACGCTCGTCGTGCTGCTGTTCGTCGCCGCGCTCGCCGGGCTGCTCGCCGCACAGCTGCCCGCTCGGCGCGCCGCTCGGCTGAACATGCTGCAGGCGCTCGCCGGCGATTAGCCCTCGCGGGACGCGGCTCGACCGCCACGCGTACGCGCGGGGGCGGCGCATGGATAAGCTGGCGGGCGATGGCAGCGAGCGCCCCTGAGACGACCGATCCCGAGCTGGAGGCGACCGCCTGGGACCTCGAACCGCTCGTCGAGGGCGACGGCCCGGAGGGCGTCGAGCGCCGTCTCGCCGAGGCGCTGACGCGCTCACAGAAGTTCGCCGAGCGCTACGCGGGCAAGCTCGGCGAGCTGGACAGCGACGGGCTGGGCGAGGCGATGCAGCAGCTCGCGCAGATCCACGACCTCGTCGGCCGCGCCGGAACATATGCCGCGCTGCGCTTCTCCACCGACACCGCCGACCCGGCCAACGGTGCACTCCTGCAAGTGGCCCAGGAGCGCGGCACGGCGATCGAGACGACGCTGCTGTTCTTCGACCTGGAGTGGGCAGCGCTGGACGACGCGCGCGTGGAGGAGCTGCTCGCCGGCGAGGGCCTGGAGTTCTGCCGACACCACCTGCGCAACGTGCGCCGCTACCGCGACCACCTGCTGACAGAGCCCGAGGAGAAGATCCTCGCCGAGAAGTCGCTCACCGGCGCCGTGGCGTGGACGCGGTTGTTCGAGGAGCTCACCTCGGCGATCGAGGTGCAGCTGCCCGCGGCGCCCGGAGCCGGCGAGGGGGACGGTGCGCCTGCCGGCGCCGGCGAGACGGTCGCGCTGGACATCGCGCTCAGCCGCCTGTCGCTCCCCGACCGCGAGACGCGGCGCACGACCGCGCTGGCGGTGACCGACGCGCTTGCGCCGGGGCTGCGCACGCGCGCGTTCCTGTTCAACACGCTGCTCGCCGACAAGGGCGTCGACGACAGGCTGCGCCACTACCCGAGCTGGCTGGCCGCGCGCAACCTCGCCAACGAGGCCAGCGACGAGTCCGTGCAAGCGCTGATCGACGCCGTGCGCGGCCGCTATGAGATCCCGCGGCGCTGGTATCGGCTGAAGGCCAGGCTGCTCGGCGTCGATCGCCTGGCCGACTACGACCGCATGGCGTCGGTCAGCGAGGACGAGGTCAGCTTTCCCTTCTCGCGCGCTCGCGAGATCGTGCTCGAGTGCTACTCCTCCTTCTCGCCCGAGCTGGGCGCCGTCGCGCAGCGCTTCTTCGACGAGCACCGCATCGACGCGCCCGTGCGCCCGGCCAAGCGGGGCGGGGCGTTCTGCGCCTCTGGCGTGCCGTCGGTCGAGCCATACGTGCTGCTGAACTACACCGCGCGGCGGCGCGACGTGCTCACGCTCGCCCACGAGCTGGGCCACGGGGTGCACTTCTCGCTCGCCGCCCGCCAGGGCGTCTTTCACCAGAGCACGCCGCTGACACTCGCCGAGACCGCGTCGGTGTTCGGCGAGACGATCGTGTTCTCGCGCCTGCTGGCCGAGGACTCCTCGCCGGCCTCGCGCCTGGCGCTCCTCGCCGAGAACCTCGAGGACACGATCGCCACGGTGTTTCGCCAGGTCGCGATGAACCGCTTCGAGGATCTCGTCCACACTGCGCGCCGCGACGAGGGCGAGCTGTCGGTCGCGCGCTTCGGCGAGCTGTGGGCCGACAGCCAGTCCGAGCTGCTCGGCGACTCGGTGCAGCTGACAGACGGCTATCGCTCGTGGTGGTCCTACATCCCGCACTTCATCGGCAGCCCCGGCTACGTCTACGCGTACGCCTACGGCCAGCTGCTGGCCTTGTCGGTCTACGAGCGCTACGAGCAGACGGGCGCCGATCTCGTGCCGCGCTATCTGGAGCTGCTGGCCGCCGGCGGATCGCGCAGCCCGCAGGAGCTCGGGCAGATCGTCGGCATCGACCTCGCCGACCCGGGCTTCTGGGACGCCGGCCTGGATCTCGTCGAGCGCCAGCTACGCGAAGCCGAGGAGGCCGCGGAGGCGTCGGGGAGGCTGTAGCGATCGCAGCGAGCGTTGTAGGGTGCTCGCGCGATGCGCATGAAGCCCGCAGCCGACGATCCGCTCGAGCGAATCGCCATCTCGCTGAACCTGGCTCCCCTGCCGGGGGCGTATGCGATGTACGGGATGGTCGCCGGGCGCGTCGTCGGCGTCGCCCAGCGCCTCGGCCTGTTCGCGCAGCTGCTCAAGGGCCCGGCGACCGCCGGGCGAGTGGCCGAGGAGCTGCAGTTGCAGGTCGCGGGCACGCGGCTGCTCTGCGAGAACCTCGCCGGCCTGGAGATCCTCGAGCAGGACGGGCACACCTTCTCGCTGCCCAAGCGCTCGCGCAAGTGGCTCGACCCGGCCTCGGACAGCTACATCGGCACGTGGCTGGAGCACACGACGACCTACTGGGAGTGGTACGGAGACCTCGAGCGCATCGTGCGCGACGGTGGCAGCTTCGAGATCCATCGCGAGGCCGCCGAGGAGCAGGAGTACTGGCGGCTGTACATCACCGGTCAGTACGAGCTGGCAAGACTGGCCGCGCCGGAAGTGGCCAAGGCGATCGACCTCGGCGCGGCGCCGAAGGCGCTGCTCGACGTCGCCGGTGCGCACGGCTGGTTCTCGGCAGAGCTGTGCAAACGCCACGACACGCTGCACGCGACCGTCGTGGACCTGCCCGGGAGCGCGCGCGTCGGGCGAGAGATCGTCGCCGCCGCCGGCATGAGCGATCGCGTCGAGCACCGCGACGGCGACATGTTCGAGTCCGATCTCGGGGGACCGTACGACGGCGCGCTCGTGTTCGACATCATTCACCACCTCTCCGGCGAGCAGATCGTCGCGCTGCTGCGGCGCGTTCGCGAGACGATGAAGCCCGGCGCCACCGTCGCCGTGCTCGACATGTTCCGCTCCGACGCAAAGCGCCAGCGCGCCTCCGCCGCCGCGCTCGGGCTGTTCTTCCACCTGACCTCCGGTGCCGACCTGCACAGTCCCGGCGAGCTCGCCGAATATCTCAACGACGCCGGCTTCGGCGAACCCAAGCGCAAGAAGGTGCGGCGGATTCCCGATCAGGACCTGTTTCAGGCGCAGGCGGTCTGAGCCTGGCGGCGATGCCAAGCGTCGCCGCGCCTTTCGGGCGGCGACGTCGAGGCGTGCTCACTGCCGGGGAGCCGGGCGAAATCCCGAGCAGAGCACGCGCATCCATACGATCTTGCCGTCCTGCTCGGATAGGTACGCCTGCTGCTCGACCAGGAAGCGCCCTTCCGGGTTGCTGATGCTGAAGCGGTAACCGACTCGCCGGCGATCGGCGATGCTGTCCGTCTGGACCTGCTCGAGCGCGTCGATCTCGTCGGTGTCCTCGAACCAGTGACCGAAGACGATCGAGAGCACCGCATCGGGATCGCTCGCCTCCCAAGTGCGGCGGGGAGTCATCGCCTGGAAGTCCACCTCGGATGCGAGCAGCTCGCGCAGACGATCTGCGTCCTTTGCTGCGAGAGCGTGGGCGAAATCGGCGCCCAGCGAGGCGATCTCGGGCATCGCTCGATTGTCCCCGAAAGCGGCCGGGCCGTCAATCGTTCAGCCGGGCAGCAGCCGGCTCACGCGTTCTGTCCAGAGGGAATGACGCCGGCGAAGCTCGCCCCCGTCGAGGTCTGTCCGGCCGAAGGGCCGGTAGTTCGCCGCCCAGGTCTCGACGATGCCATGCGAGCGCGCCACCGCCCAGCCATCCCAAAGCGGCACGTCCGCGACCGGATGACCGCTCGCATCCTCGTAGGCCGCGAGGAAGACATCGGCGACCCGCTCGTCGAACAGGAGATAGAGATCCAGACGGCACCAGCCCACGTCGAAGCCACGCGGACCGCGCGCAGCGCCTGACCAGTCGACGATGCCTGCCGGCACTCCGTCTCGACAGACGACGTTGCCCGACCAGTAGTCGGAGTGCGTGAGCACTTGCGGGGAAGCGGCGATCTGCGACCAGTCAGACCGGACTCGCGTTGCGACTGCGCCCTGCAAGACCTCGCGCGTGCCGCTGCCTCGGTCGAACACGCTCGGCAGGGCGGACAGGCGGTCGCTGGGCGCCGCGTGCACCCAGGCCAGCGTGTGACCGAGTTGCGTCGCCCAAGCGTCGCGATCGGTGGGCGCGATGTCCGCCTGGCCGTCGAGCCAGCTGAGCAGCGTCGTCGGACGCCGCGACCACCGGCCGGCAAGGTCGCTGCCCAGCAGCATCGGCGCCAGTCCTCCAAGACCGTCGATTGCCCGCAAGGCCCGCGCCTCGCACGAAGCGGCCGGGTCGCCGACCGGGAATTGCTTCACGACGACGGTGAGCGCGGGGGTCGCGGTGCCCACCCTCCATGTGGCGGCGTGCTGGCCGCCGTGCAGTCTCGCCACCGAATCGATCGTGGCCGACGACCCGGCCACGCGCCGAACCGCTTCGAGAGCGCCCGCTGGTGGTGACGACAGCTCTGGATCGGGCATTTCGGAGATGCTATGCAGGCGGGCACGAGAACAGACCCACGAAGGAGGCCTGATGGAAATCGAGTTCCTTTCGACGATCGCGGTGATCGCCCCCGACCCACCCACCAGCCGCAAGCTGTACGTCGATGCGCTCGGGTTGCCGCTCCACGGCAGCACCGACGGCGACTACCACCACAGCGAACAGATCGACGGCTGCAAGCACTTCGGTGTCTGGCCGCTCTCGCAGGCCGCCGAGGCGTGCTTTGGCACGAACGAATGGCCCTCGCACCGGCCGGTCCCCCAGGTCAGCATCGAGTTCGACGTCGCCGACGCAGGGGCGGTGGGCGTGGCAGCGCAGGAGTTGCATCAGGCGGGTTATGAGCTGCTGCATCCGGCGCGCGAGGAGCCGTGGGGCCAGACGGTGGCGCGGCTACAGTCGCCGGAGGGCGCGATCGTCGGCATCTCCTATGCGCCGTCGCTGCACGGCGGAGGTTGACCCTCCGCACGCTATCGGGCAGGTGCGAGTCAGCCCGGTGAGACCGACGTGCCGCCCCAATCCTCCGGGGCCACGTCGGCAAGCGTCTGCGAGAACGCCCACCGGTGCCGCCACGGGTCTTCGGCGTGGTACTGGCGCTCGCCGTACTCGTAGTCGGTCGGCTCACCGAGGATCCGCGCACCGTGCTCGCGCGCCCGCTCACAGTGTGCGTGGGCGTCCTCGACGCGCACCATCACCGAGTGGCTGACCTCCCCCTGGCGGGGCGCTCGGCGGTCGCCATGCTCGTCGCCGACGATCAACGCGCCGCCCGCGAAGTCAAGCTGCGCGCGATGGTTCTCGCCGATGAACAGGCGCTCGGCGAAGCCGAAGGAGGCGCAGAGCCAGTCAACGGCCTCGCGGACGTCCGGGTAGATGAGCACCGGAACGACGGTGGCGCTTGGGATCGAGCGGTTCGGCTTCATTCTCGGTCGTCGGCCTCGGTCGAGCCGGATTCGCCCGCCACTCAGCCCGGCAGCATGCGCTGCAGCATCTCCGGCACGTCGGCGATCGAGTCGACGACCGCCGTCGGCGTGACTTCCGGAGGCAGCGCGTCCTGGCGGTACTTGCCCGTGCGCACGAGGATGCCCGCCAGCCCGGCGGCCATCGCGCCGCCGACGTCCGCCTCGACGTCGTCGCCGACCATCACCGCGTTGTCCAGTCCCATGTCTACGACGGCAGCCTGAAAGAAGGCCTCGGCGGGCTTGCCGACGACGACTGCGTCGCGCCGCGTCGCGTACTCCAGCGCCGACGCGTATGCGCCGACGTCGAGCGCCAGGCCGTCGGCCCGGCGCCAGTAGCGGTTGTGCTGCAGCGCCACCAGCTCGGCGCCGTCCATGATCAGGCGAAAAGCGTGGTTGAGCAGCTCGGAATCGAAGCGCTTGCCCACGTCGCCGAGGATCACCGCGTCGACCTTCTCGCCGCCGGCGCCCTCGAACCGTGCGAGGTCCTCGCGCAGGCCGTCGCTGACGATCAGCTCGACCGACTCGTAGCCGCGCTCGTCGCAGTGGCTCAGCGCCATCGCCGCCGGCGTGAGCACTTCCTCGACGTCGATCTGAAAGCCCAGCTCGCCGAGGTGCTCGCACACCTGGCGGCGCGAACGCGACGTCGTGTTCGTCACCAGGCGCAGGCCGGCGGCCTGCTCGCGCAGCTGCGCCAGCGCGTCGTGCGCGCCGTCGATCGGCTCGTCGCCCACGTAGAGCACGCCGTCGATGTCCAGCAGGACTCCGAACGCGCCGGCTTGCGTGGTGCTCATGCCCGCACTCTAGATCAGAAGAACAATCCGCTCAGCGCGCTGCCCGCGTGGTGCACGAGGTTGAACAGCGGCTGGGGCACGATGCCGAAGAACAGCGTCGCCGCGCCGGCGAGGATCGCCACGAAGGCAACCTCGGGCTGGAGCTTCGACGGCGGCTCGGCGTCGAGCTCGGGGGAGCCGCCGGCGAGCGCCGGCAGCGGCGCGCCGCCTCCAGGCGGGGCAGCGACGGGGGCGGGCAGCTCGCCGGGGCCCGTCTGCACGCTCGGCGCCTTGCGCATCCACATCGCTGCGATCACCGGCAGGTAGTAGCCGAGCGAGATCATCGAGCCGATCACGATCGCCACGCCGAGCCACGTGTAGCCGCCCGAGACCGCCGCGTCGATCAAGTAGAACTTCCCCGTGAAGCCGGCCGTCGCGGGTATGCCCGCCAGCGCGAGCATCGACAGCGTCATCGGCCACGCCAGCAGCGGACGGTCGCGACCGAGGCCGGCGACCGACTGGATCGAGTCGCCGAGGCCGGTTTCGCGTTCGCGCGCGACGATCACCGCGAACGAGGCCATGTTCATGAACATGTACACGGCGAGGTAGAACACCGTGGCGCGGATGCCCAGCTGCGTCGCCACGGCGACGCCCGCGAGCATGTAGCCGGCCTGCGCAACGGACGAGTAGGCGAGCATGCGCTTCAGCGAGGACTGCCCGAGCGCGCCCACGTTGCCCACGAGGATCGTGATCGTCGCGAGCACCGCCACCGCCGGGCCCCACGTGCTCTGTGCGCCGATCAGCGCGACGTCGAAGAAGCGCAGCAGCGCGCCGAACGCGGCGGCCTTGGTGGCAACCGCCATGAAGGCCGTGATCGGCGTCGGCGCCCCCTCGTACACGTCCGGCGTCCACTGGTGGAAGGGCGCGACGGAGGCCTTGAAGCACAGGCCGACGAGGCACAGCGCGATGCCGGTCAGCGTCAACGGGTCGGTGGCCAGGTCGCCGGCGCCCGACAGCGCGGTCGCGATCGCGCCGAAGTCCGTCTTGCCCGTCGCGCCGTAGATCATCGCCAGGCCGTACAGCAGCGTCGCCGAGCCGACGGCGCCGACGATCAGGTACTTCAGCCCCGACTCGAGCGACTGCTCGCGGCGCATTTCGCTTGCGCACAGCACGTACAGCGGAATCGACAGGAGCTCCAGGCCGACGAACAGCGCGACGGTGTTCTGCGCCGCCGCCAGCAGCGACATGCCGGCGATTGAGCTCAAGAGGAGCGCGTGGAACTCGCCGTGCGCGGCTTCGCGGGCGGCGAGCGAGCGCCACGCCAGCAGCACGCTCAGCGCGCCACCGGCGACGAGGATCAGGTTGAGGACCAGCGACAGGTCGTCGATGCGCAGCGCGCCCGAGACAATCGACTTGTTCGCGTCCCACTGCCAGATCGTCAGCCCCGCCGCCGCGCCCAGCGACACCAGGCTCAGTGCGGGCACGAGCTGCGCGCGCGCCCAGCGCGCGCGGATCAGCCCGACCAGCAGCACGATCGTCGCGCCGCCGAGCAGCGCGATCAGCGGCGACAGGCCCGCGAAGTCGACATGCGGGCCTTTCAGGTGGGCGGTGGCGAGGGGTGCCAGCGCGCTCACCGGACCGACCCTCCGGGCGACGTGCCGCCGGTCGACACGACCTGGGGCGCGCTTTCGGCGATACCCCCGGCGAGCTTGGAAGAGGACGGTTCCAGCGTGCTGTGCGCGGCGGCCACGGCCGCCTTGACCGAGCCTTCGCTGCGGTGCAGCGCAAGCTGCGGGTACAGCGCCATGAACAGGATCACGGCGATCAGCGGCACGAGCACGACGCCGTCGCGCAGGCCGATCTCATGCGAGTTCACCTTCGGGCCCACGCGGTTGTGCATCGCGCGGATGAACAGCCGCAGCGCGTACACGCTCGCGAGCACGACGCCCGTGAAGGCGATCGCCGCGATCGCAAGTTTCGTTTTGAACACGCCGAGCAGGATCAGGAACTCACCGACGAAGTTCGACGAGCCGGGAATCGCCAGCGTGGCCAGCGCGACGATCAAGAAGAGCGTCGCCAGCACCGGTGCGCGCAAGGCGATGCCGCCCATGTCGCGGATGTCTTCGGAGCCTCCCGCACGCTGTGCGAGCAGCGCGACGATGAACAGCAGCGGCGCGACGACGAGGCCATGGTTGACCATCTGCAGCAGCGCCCCCTGCGCGCCCTGCGGGTTCAGCGAGAAGATGCCCAGCGTGATGAAGCCGAGCTGGGCGATCGACGAGTACCCGGCGATCAGCCGCGCATCGGTCTGCGAGAAGGCGACGATAGACCCGTACAGGATCGAAGCGAGCGCGATCAGCAGCATCAGCGTCTGAAAGTGCGCCGCGCCCTGCGGGTACAGCGGCAGCACGATGCGCAGGAAGCCGTACGCGCCGATCTTCGACAGCACGCCCGAGAAGACCATCAGCACCTCGATCGGCATCGCCTTGTAGCCGTCGGGCATCCACCCGTGCAGCGGGAAGGCGGGCATCTTGACCAGGAAGGCCGCCGCGAAGAACAGGAAGATCCACTCCTGCGAGCCGCGGCTCAGCGGCAGGTGCTGCAGCGAGGTCAGCACGAACGTGATGTGCTCGCCGCCCTGCTGCGCGGCGAGCACCCCGGTCGCGACCGCCGCCGCGAGCATCAGCAGCGAGCCGACGAGCGTGTAGATGACGAGCTTGATCGTCGCCTTGACGCGTCCCGGCTCGGCCCCCCAGATGCCCGTGAGGAAATAGAAGGGGATCAGCATCAGGTCGAAGAACGCCACGAACAGCGCCAGGTCCTGCGCCAGCAGCGCGCCGAGCACGGCCGTCTCGGCGAGCATGAAGTTGAAGTAGAACAGCCGCGGGCGGTCCCACTCGCGCAGGTTCGCCGCGATCACCGCGGCCGCGAACAGCAGCGTCGTCAGGCCGATCATGAAGACGTTGAGGCCGTCGACACCGAGCTTGTAGTGGATGCCCAGCTCGGCGATCCACACCACGTCGGTCACGTGCGTCAGGCCGTGCGAGCCGGGGGAGTAGTCGGCGATGTAGGCGATCGCCAGCCCCAGCGCGGCCAGCGAGCCGAGCAGCGCGAAGCCGCCCGAGGTGCTCAGGCGCGACCACGGCGAGCCGGCGACGCTCGTTTCGTCGGCGGGGATCACGGCGTGCTCGACGACGCCCGCACGGCGGCCGAGCAGCGAGAAGACGGCGCCGAGCAGCGCGGAGACGACCGGCAGCCAGAGCAGGATCGAAAGCGGCGGCATCAGCTCGTCGGTGCGCTCATGTCTGCAGCAGGAAGTAGAAGCTCACGCCTGCCAGCCCGAGCACCAGCAGCGCCGCGTAATAGCGCACGAAGCCGCTCTGCACGGCGCGCACGGCGGCCGAGCCGGCGCGCACCAGCCCGCTCGTGCCGCCGACGAGCGTCTCGTCGACGAACACCCGCTCGAACGTGCCGGCGGCAAAGCGGCCCACCGCCGCGGCCGGGCGCACGACGAAGCCGTCGTAGAGCTCGTCGAAGTACCACTTGTTGACGAACAGCTCATACAGCGGGCGCAGCCGCTCGCGCGCCGCCGTGGCGATGCTCGGCTGCTTGACCCAAATGCGGTAGGCGATCGCGATGCCGGCCAGCCCGAGCACCGTGCCGAGCACGATGCCGAACACCAGCAGGCTGCTGCGCGTGTGCGATTCCGACGCGTACAGCGGCGAGCCGGCAAAGCTCGGGCGCAGGAAGTCGTCGATCACGAAGTCGACTTTGGGGATCTGCACGAGCCCCGAGCCGAACGCGCCGATCGCCAGCACGCCCATCGCCACGCGCATCGGCAGCGCGCGCTCGGCGATCGTGTGGAAGGGGCCGGGAAAGCCGACGTCGTAGTCCTCGACCTCGCCGTTGGCCGGGTTGGTCGGCTCGTGCGCGTGGTGAAGCTGGCCGGCTTTCAGCTCCACCGCCTCGGGCACCGGCTCGCCATGGAAGGCGCGGAAGATCATCCGGAACGTGTAGATCGCCGTGAGGAACGCGCCGATGTAGCCGACCACGTACAGCGCCCAGTGCCAGCCGCCGCGTTCGGCCGTCACGAGCAGGATGTCGTCCTTGGAGAAGAAGCCCGAGAAGGGGGGGATGCCCGACAGCGCCAGGCCGCCGACGATGAAGCAGCCGTACGTGAACGGCATCACCTTGCGAAAGCCGCCCATCCTCTCCAGCGACTGCTCGCCGGCCATCGCGCCGATGATCGAGCCGGCCCCCATGAACAGCAGCGCCTTGAAGAAGGCGTGCGTCATCAGGTGAAACAGCCCGGCCGCGTAGGCGCCGACGGAGACGCCCATGATCATGTAGCCGATCTGCGACATCGTCGAGTAGGCGATCACGCGCTTGATGTCGGTCTGCGTCAGCGCGATCGTCCCCGCCACGAGCAGCGTCACCGCTCCGGCGATCGCGCCCACGTCCTCCGCCGCAGGCGCCAGTTCGAACAGCGGGTGCATGCGCGCGATCAGGTACACACCGGCCGTCACCATCGTCGCGGCGTGGATCAGCGCGCTGACCGGCGTCGGGCCCTCCATCGCGTCGGGCAGCCACGTGTGCAACGGGATCTGCGCGGACTTCGCGAACGCGCCGACCAGCAGCAGCACGCAGCCCGCGACCAGGTCGCCGTTGTCGGTGCCGTGCCCGAAGGCGCCCCCGGCCGTCGCGTGGAACGCGCGCAGGAAGTCCAGCGTGCCCGTGTGCTTGAAGATGAAGTACGTGCCGAGCACCAACCCGACGTCGCCGATCACGTTCATCACGAACGCCTTGATGCCCGCGCGCGTGGCAGTCGTGCGCCGGTACCAGAAGGAGATCAGCAGGTAGGAGGCCGCGCCGACGAACGCCCAGCCGACGATCAGCAGCAGGAAGTTGCCCGCCAGCACGAGCACGAGCATCGAGAAGACGAAGAAGTTCAGGTAGGCGAAGTAGCGCTTGAAGCCCTCGTCCTCGTTCATATAGGAGATCGAGTACAGGTGGATCAGCGTCGAGACGCCCGTGACGACGAGGATCATGAACACCGACAGCGGGTCGACGAGGATCGAAAGCTGCGCGTCGATGCCGACCGTCGAGGCGTAGTTCCACAGCGACGACACCGCCTGGCGGTGCTCCTCGGCGTGGCCCTGCATCGTCAGCAGCGCACCGAGCGCGGCGACGAACGCCAGGAAGATCGCGCCCGTGGCGATCCATCCGGCGCTGCGCCCGGGCAGGTGGTGGCGGGCGAGGGCGATCGTCAGCGTGCCCGCAAGCGGAAACGCCAGCACCAGCCATCCGTACGTTGTCTGGCTCATCAGCCTTGGAGCTCCCGCAGCTCGTCGACGTCGATCGGCAGGTGCCGGCGGTACAGCGCGACGATCATGCCCAGGCCGATGCACACCTCGCACGCCGCGACGGTCATCACGACGATCGCCAGGATCTGCCCGTCGCCGTTGCCCCACATGCGCGAGAAGGCGATCAGCGCGAGGTTGCCGCCGTTGAGCATCAGCTCCAGGCACAGCAGCACGACGAGCGGGTTGCGCCGCGTGATCACGCCGATTGCGCCGAGCGAGAAGACGATCGCCGAGACGGCCAGATACCAGGCGATGCTCATCGCTTGCCGACTCCCTCGGCCATCGTCCCGGTCGAGCGCGGGCGCAGCAGTTCGAGCGGCGTGAGCAAGTCCTCCTCGTCCTCCAGCCCGCCCCTGCGGCGCGCGAGCACGACGCCGCCGACGGCCGCCACGAGCAGCAGGAACGAGGCGACCTCGAATGCGAGCAGGAAGCGCGTGAGCAGCAGTTTGCCGATGTAGGCCGGCGTGCCGTATGCGTGTTCGCCCGGGGCGTAAGGAGCGCCCTTGCCGTCGATCGCCTCGAGGCCCGTGCCGAGCAGCGCGATCAGCAGCTCGACGAGCATTGCCCCCGCGGCGATCGCCCCGCCTGTGCGCAGGCGCGAGCCGATCGCTCCCGGGCTGCGCAGCCGCTCGCCGAGTGGCTCCGTCTGGTCGCCGACATAGGCGACCACGAACACGTACAGGACCATCACTGCGCCTGCGTAGATGACGACCTGTATGGCCGCCACGAACTCGGCGCGCAGCAGCAGGAACAGCACGGCCAGCGAAAGCAGGTGGCCGACGAGCGCAAGCACGCTGTAGAACGGGTTGCGCAGCACGACGACGCCGACGGCGCCGGAGATCACGCCGATCGCGGCGATGAAGAACAGGACTGCGCTCATCCCGCCGGCCCGCCCCTCACTCGTCCTCGTTTCGCAGTGGCGTGCGCTCGAGCGGCTCGGCGAGCAGCATCTCCTTGGTGAAGATCAGGTCGGTGCGGTCGTAGTCGGAGAGCTCGTAATCGTGGCCCATCGTGATCGCGTCGAACGGGCAGGCGATCTCGCAGTAGCCGCAGAAGATGCAGCGCGAGAGGTTGATCTCATAAACCTCGGCGTAGCGCTCGCCGGCCGAGACGCGATGCTCGGGGGTGTTCTCCGCGGCGACGACGCGGATGCAGTCGGCCGGGCACGCCGCCGCGCACAGCGAGCAGCCGACGCACTTCTCGAGGCCCGTGTCCTCGAAGCGGTGCAGCTTGTGGCGGCCGCGAAAGCGCGGGAACACGGGCGTCTTCTCCTCGGGGTACTGCACGGTGACGGGCGTTTCGCGAAAGCGGCCGAACGTCGTCATCAGCCCGCGCGCCGTCTCGGCGAACGTGCGCCAGATGCCGCGCGCCGGGCCGGGGGGCGGCGTACGCAGGACCTCGATCACGTCCTCGCCGGGGTTCCATCCGGTGACGTTCAGGCTCGCGGTGTGCGCGGCGGGTGACTCGGGAGCCTCGACCGATGCGCCGGAGCCGGGTTGCACGGGCGCTCCGGCCATCAGTGCGTCACCACCACGAGCACGGCCGTGACAAGTGCGTTGAGCGTTGCCAGCGGCAGCAGGATCTTCCAGCCGAAGCTCATCAGCTGGTCGTAGCGCAGGCGCGGCAGCGTCGCGCGCACCCAGATGAACAGGAACGTGAACAGGCCCATCTTGAACAGCACGATGAACGGGTCCAGGAAGCCGGGGGGGTGGATGCCGAACGGAAGCAGCCAGCCGCCGAGGAAGACCGTCGTGACGATGCCCGAGACGACGAGCACGTTGAGGTACTCGGCGAAGTAGTAGGAGGCGAAACGACCGCCGCCGTACTCGGTGTTGTAGCCGCCGACCAGCTCGGCGTCGGCCTCGGTCAGGTCGAATGGCGCGCGGTTGGTCTCGGCGAAGCTCGCCGTGAGGAAGATCAAGAAGCCGAAGAACTGCGGGACGATGTACCACATGCCTTTCTGCGCGGTGACGATGCCCGTCAGCGAGAGCGTCTGCGCGGTGATGATCACGCCGACGAGTGCCAGGCCCTGGGAGACCTCGTAGGAGATCAGCTGCGCCGCGCCGCGCATCGCGCCGAGGAAGGAGTACTTCGAGCCCGACGACCAGCCGCCGAGCATGATGCCGTAGAAGGCGACCGCGCCGAAGGCGAACAGGTACAGCGGGCCGATCGAGACGTCGAGCCCGTACAGCCCGACTTTCGTGCCGAAGATGTCCTGCGTGTTGCCGAACGGGATCAGCGCGAACGCGGCGACCGCCGTGAGAATCGAGATCGTGGGGGCGAGTGCGAAGAGGAAGCCGATCGAGGTCGTCGGGCGAAACTGCTCCTTGGTCAGCAGCTTGAGAATGTCCGCGAGTGGCTGCAGCGCCCCGTAGGGGCCGACGCGGTTGGGGCCGTAGCGGCTCTGAAAACGACCGAGCAGCTTGCGCTCGGCGAGCAGCACGACCGGCACGAGCTGCAGCCCGACGGCGAAGATCACGATCGCCTTGATGATCTGGATCCACCACGGCTCGTAGTAGCCGACGAGCGCCAGCGGTCCAAAGCTCATGTGCGCTCGCCTCCCGACGACGGCGGCTCGCCGGCCTGCGAGTCCTCGCCTTCGGTCTCCGTGTCCGCCGCGTGCGTGTCGCGGTCCGGCCCGCTGTGCGCCTCGGCGCCCGGCGGCGTCTGCTCTCCCGCGGTGGAGGCGGTGGCGCCGACGGCACCGACAGCGACCGACTCGCGCTCCTGCCAACGCACGCCGCGCCCGCCGATCTCCTCGAGCGTCAGACCCGCGTAGAAGGGCACGGCGTCGAACAGCTGCTGTGAAGCCTCCTTGTCGGTGTACACATCGAGGTCGGTCCCGAGACGCAGCGAGAGTTCGGCGATCACCCGCCAGCCCGGACGCGTGGAGCCGGCCTCGGCGACCGCTCGCCGAACGCGCTGGACGCGACCGTCCGGGTGCGTGACGGTGCCCTCCTTCTCGGCATAGGGGCCGGCGGGGAAGACGACGTTGGCGTGCTCGGCCAGGCCCGCCGACAGCAACGTCGTGTGGGCGACGATCGCGCTCGCGCGCTCCAGCGCGCTCGCCCATGCCTCCGAGCCGGCACCGGCTGCGCCAAACGGGTCGTTCTCGCCGAGCGGGTCGACCTCCAGCAGGTACAGCGCGCTCAGCTCTCCGCTCGCCAGCGCGCCGGCGATCGCCGGCGCGTCGAGCCCGGCGTCATCGCTGTCGCTCAGTCCGGGGCCGCAGTTCGCCAGCACACCGGACTCGCGCAATCCACGCCCGTTGCCGGTCGCCGGGATTTCCAGCAGCCCGGCGCCGGAGGTCTCTGCGAGCGAGAGCTCCGCTGCGAGGTCGAGCAGCGCGCGGATGCGCTCGCCGCCCTTGGGCCCGGATGCGAGACGCTCTCCCCACAGGATCACGAGCTCGTCGCCGGCCTCCGAGAGCCGCATGGCCGCCTCGCGAATCGCGTCCGGATCGCTGCCGGAGACGCGCTCCAGCTTCATGCCGTGCCGTCGCACGCCCTTGCGCAGGCGCAGGTCGAGGATCGGCGCATCGATCAGCGGGTCGCAGTCGAGCACAAGGACGCCGTGGGCGAACTCGAGGTCTGAGACCTTCGCCTGCAGGCGCGCCTCGGCCAGCTCGCGGTGCAGCTCGGGCGCCAGCGCGCCATTCGCGCGCGAGTCGACGTGCGGCGAGCCGAGCGTCTCGCGCAGCATGCGCGAGAGCAGAAAGCCCTCCTCGTTGGTCGCGCCGCCACCCGCCAGCGCGGCCGTGTTGGCAGCGGAGCGTTTGAGCATCCCCGCGGCCTCGTCCAGGGCGCGCTCCCAGCTGACCGGGCGCAGCTCGCCGCCGTCGCGCAGCAGCGGCTCTGAGACGCGCATGCCGGCGCGCACGTCGTGCGCGTCGTCGCCGTTGCTCGCCGCGGGGTTTCCCTGCAGCACCTCGACAGCTCCGCCTGCGTGGGCGCGCTGGGCGCCGTCGCCGCGCGCGAGCGCCGGGTAGGCGAACCGCCCTCGGTCGCATAGCCAGCCGTCGTCGACTTCGTCGTTCTCGCGCGAGAGTACGCGCATGACGCGCTCGTCGCGCACCGTCAGGCTGACGTTGCACTGGGCCGGGCACAGCGTGCACACGCTGCCGGAGTCCTCGATGTCCCAGGGCCGGGCTCGGAAGCGGTAGGAGCGCGAGGTGAGCGCGCCGACGGGGCACAGCTCGATGATGTTGCCGCTGAACGGCGCGACGTAGGGATGGCCGTCGAACGTCGAGACGAACGAGTGCGCGCCGCGCTCGAGCAGCACGAGCTGGTAGTCCTCGGCGACCTCCTGGGAGAAGCGCACGCAGCGGTAGCAGAGGATGCAGCGCTCGCGGTCGATCGCGATCTTGTCCGACAGCTCCAGCGGCTTGACGAAGTGGCGCTTGGGCTCGATGAAACGCGAGATGCCGCCGCCCCAGCCGAAGCTGATGTCCTGCAACGGGCACTCGCCGCCCTTGTCGCACACCGGGCAGTCCAGCGGATGGTTGATCAGCAGGAACTCGACGACCGAGCGCTGCGCCTCCTTGACGCGCTCGCTCTGCGTGTTGACGACCATGCCGTCCTTGACGGGCGTGGAACAGCCGGTCTGCAGCTTGCCGATCCCCTCGATCTCGACCAGGCACATGCGGCACGCGCCGACGGGGTTCCCGAGCTTGGGCTCGTAACAGAACACGGGGATCTCCACGTCGCCGTGCTTGGCGGCGTCGACGAGCATCGCGTTCTCCGGCGCCTGCACCTCGCGGCCGTCGATCGTGAAGGTGATCGTCCTCGGTTCGGGCCGCGGCATCAGCCGGCCTCGTGCGCGAGCAGCGCCTGTTCGTCGGCGGGAACCACCGGGAGTGTGAGCTCGTTGCGCATGCGCGCCGCCTCGATGTGCTGCTCGAACTCTCCGCGGAACTTGGCGATCATCGAGCCGATCGGCATCGCCATCGCGTCGCCGAGCACGCACAGGCAGTTGCCGATGATGTGGTCCTGGACGGAGGCCATGATGTCGAGGTCCATCGGCGTCGCCTCGCCGGAGTCGATGCGCTGCAGCATCTTCACGGTCCAGTTGGTGCCCTCGCGACACGGCGTGCACTTGCCGCAGGACTCGTGGCGGTAGAACATCGCCACCTTCAGCGCGAGATCGACGATCGGCGTGGAGTCGTCTACGACGATGATCGCGCCGGAACCGAGCATCGAGCCGGCTTTGGCCATCGAGTCGAAGTCGTAGGGGACGTCGAGGTCCTCCGGCAGCAGCACCGGCGAGGACGAGCCGCCGGGGAACCAGCACTTGATCTCTGAGCCCTCGGGCGGCCCCCCGGCCAAGCCGTAGACGATCTCGCGCGAGGGGACGCCGAGTTCGATCTCGTAGTTGCCAGGTCGCTGCACGTGGCCGGAGATGCTCACGAGCTTCGTGCCGGTGGAGGTTTCCACGCCGAGCTTGGCGTACTGCTCGCCGCCCATCTGCATGATCGCCGGAACGGTGGAGAGCGTCTCGACGTTGTTGATCAGCGTCGGCCCCTGGTAGAGGCCCTGGTTGGCCGGGAACGGCGGCTTCAGGCGCGGGTTGCCGCGCTTGCCCTCCAGCGAGTCCAGCAGTCCGGTCTCCTCGCCGCAGATGTACGCGCCTGCGCCGCGGTGCAGTACGAGCAGGCAGGTGTGCTCGGAGCCGAGGATGCGCTCGCCGAGATAGCCGGCCTCGCCCGCTTCAGCCAGCGCCGCCTCGAGGATGTCGGCCTGCAGCTCGTACTCGCCGCGTATGTAGATGAACGAGCGATCGGCGCCGGCCGCGTGCGCGGCGATCACGATTCCCTCGATCAGCAGGTGCGGGTTCTTCTGCATCAGTTCGCGGTCCTTGAACGTGCCCGGCTCGGACTCGTCGGCGTTGCAAACGAGGTACTTGTTCATCGAGCCCTGCGGCAGGAAGGACACCTTCTTGCCCATCTGAAAGCCCGCGCCGCCGCGCCCGCGCAGGCCGGACGCTTCGAGCTGCGCGAGCACGTCGCCGGGAGTCATCGCCAGCGCTTGGCGCAGCGCCTTGTAGCCCCCGCGCGCTTCGTACACCGCGAGCGTGTTCAGCCCCGGCTCGTCGATGTCCTTGAACAGCAGCGTGTCGGTCATCGCGAAGTGCCGTCCTCGATCGCGTGCGCGGGGAACTGCTGCGAGTTGGCATGCGGGTCGGCGACCAGCCGTGTGGCGAGCTGCTTGTCGGGCAGGACCGGCCTCCCGGCGCGCGCGTCGTCGAGCAACTGGGGCACGTCGTCGAGGGTCAGGGGCCCGACGTACACGCCATCGACAGACGCCATCGGTGCGATGTCGCAGGCGCCGAGGCACTCGAACGAGCGCACGTTGAAGTTCTCCTCGTCGCCGGCGGCGGCCTCGCCGATCGCCGCGAGCAGCGCGTCGGCGCCGCGCAGCGAGCAGGAGATGTTCGTGCACACGTACACGCTGTGGCGACCGACCGGCCGGTTCTCGAGCATGTCGTAGAAGCTCGCCACCGAGTCCAAGTAGGCGGGCGTTACCTGCATCACGGCGGCGACCTGCTCGATCGCCTCCGGCGAGCACCAGCCGTGCAGCTCCTGCGCCGCGTGCAGCGCGGGGATCGCCGCCGAGTGGCGGTCGGGGTAGCGCGCCATCGCCTCCTCGATCGTCCTGCGCAGCTCGTCGGGCACCTCGGTCGCCGCCGCGTCGGGGATCAGCGCCGGGTCCTTCTCCGGATCGGTCGCGCGGTCCCAGCCTGAAGCGCGCTCACCGGCGGGAATGCGCGGAACGGGGGTCATCGGTCGATGCCTCCGAGGATCGGATCGAGCATCGCGACGGTGGCGATCATGTCGGCGATGTAGGCGCCCTCGGCCATGTGCGAGAGCGCCTGCAGGTTGACGAAGCTGGGGTCGCGCATGTGCACGCGCGCGGGCTTGGAGCTGCCGTCGGAGCGAACGAAGCACGCGAGCTCGCCGCGCGGAGACTCGATCGGGTAGTAGACCTCGCCGGGCGGCACGCGAAAGCCCTCGGTGACGAGCTTGAAGTGGTGAATCAGCGCCTCCATCGACGTCGCGAGCTCGTGGCGCGGCGGCAGCGCTACCTTGCGATCCTCGGTGATGTGCGGTCCCTCGGGCAGGCCGTCGAGCGCCTGCTCGATGATCTTCACCGACTCGTAGATCTCGGCGAGGCGCACCGCGAAACGGTCGTAGTTGTCGCCGACCGTGCCGACGGGGATCTTGAAGTCGAAGTCGCCGTAGGAGCTGTACGGCGCGGCCTTGCGCAGGTCCCACGGATTGCCGGCGGCACGCAGCAGGGGGCCGGTCACGCCGAGCGACAGCAGCGTGTCCGCGTCCAGCGGGCAGGTGCCGCGCAGGCGCTCCAGCACGATCTGGTTGGAGTTGAGGATCGCGCCGTACTCGTCGGCGCGCTCGGGCATGACCTGCAGGAACTTGCGCAGCCGGCGCTCGAAGCCGGACGGGATGTCCTCGATCACGCCGCCCACCTGGAAGTAGCGCGTGTGCATGCGCGCTCCGGAGGACATCTCGAACAGGTCGAGGATCTGTTCGCGCTCGCGCAGGCAGTAGAGGAAGATCGATACGGCGCCGAGGTCGAGCGCGCTCGTCCCCAGCCAGATCAGGTGCGAGGCGATGCGGTTGAGCTCCAGGTGGATCACGCGCAGGTACTGCCCGCGCGTGGGCACCTCCACCTCCAGCAGCGTCTCCACTGCACAGCAGTAGGCCATCGAGTTGAAGTAGTAGGACAGGTAGTCCATGCGCTCGACGATCGGGATGACCTTCCAGTAGGCCTTGTCCTCGGCGGTCTTCTCGATGCCCGTGTGCACGTAGCCGATGATCGGTTTGATGTCGCGCACGATCTCCCCCTGCAGCGTCACGAGCAGGCGCAGCACGCCGTGCGTGGCCGGGTGGTGCGGGCCGAAGTTGAGCGTCAGCAGCTCCTGCGTGCGCTCGGGGCCGCCCTCCTCCGGCTCGGGGTTCTCCTCCAGCGGCGAGAGCGTGATGCTCTGCTCGCGCCTGCGGTACTCCGACAGTGTCGGCTCTTGCGCGCTCACTCGCGCGCCTCCAGCCATTTTGCCTCGTTGCGGGTGAAGATCACCGGTTCGCCGCCGATCGGGAAGTCGCGCCGCTGCGGATGCCCCTCGTAGTCCTCGGGCATGAGGATCCGCCGCAGGTCGGGGTGCCCGTCGAAGACCACGCCGAACATGTCGTACACCTCGCGCTCCTGATGATCGGCGGTCGGCCAGTCGGCGGTCACCGACTCCACGACAGGCGCGTCGGTGGGCACGCGCAGCTTGACCGTCAAGCGGTCGACGCGGCCCATGTCGAGCAGCTCATAGACGACGCCGAGGCGCGGCTCCTCCGGGTAGTGGTCGACGCCGTGCACGCTCGCCAGGAACGCGTATCCCTTCGCGCGAAGCGTCGCCAGCACGGAGCGGATCTGCGCCGGATCGACCATCAGGGTCGCCCGCTCGCGGAAGTACACGGTGTCGAGGGTCGCGTCGCCGAGCTCTTGGGCGAGCAGCTCCAGCCCGGTCGCGTCAGGCATGCAAGCGCCTTTCAGTCGCCGGCGGGCGGCGACTACACATCCGCGGGAGCCTCCTCGGTGCCGACAGCGTCGTAGCGGTCGCGCCAGCCCATGTCCGGGTCGTCCTGCACCAGCTTGCGCAGCTTGAGGATCCCGTGCATCAACGCCTCCGGGCGCGGCGGGCAGCCGGGAACGTGGAGGTCGACGGGCATGAACTTGTCCGCCGGCACGAGGGCGTAGTTGTTGAACACGCCCATCGAGCTGCAGCACGCGCCCATCGAGATCGCCCACTTGGGCTCGAGCATCTGGTCGTAGAGCTTGCGGATGATCGGCGCCATCTTGATCGAGACGCGCCCGGCGAGGATGATCAGATCGGCTTGGCGCGGCGACGCGCGAAAGGCCTCGAAGCCGAAGCGCGCGATGTCCACGCGCGGGCCGGCGGCATGGAACTGCTCCATCGCGCAGCAGGCCAGGCCGAAGCCGAGCGGGAAGAACGAGTTCGAGCGCGCCCAGGCGACGGTTTTGTCGAGCGTCGTCAGCAGCACGCGCTCCTGCACGTACTGTTCGAGCTCCTCGCCCTCCAGCCGCGCCGGGCGGTTGGGGCCCTCCAGCTCGCCGCCACGCAAGAGCTGGTGTGCGTTCAGCTCGCGCACGCGCAGCGCCGGCGCGGGCTCGCGTTTTACTTCCACTCGAGCGCTCCTCTGCGCCACACGTAGACGAAGGCGACGAACAGCAGCACGATGAAGACGACCGACTCGGCGAGCGCGAAGCCGCCGAACGCACGCAGCTCGACGGCGATCGGATACAGGAAGGCGACCTCGATGTCGAACAGGATGAACAGCATCGCGATCAGGTAGAAGCTGATGCCGAAGCGCATGCCGCGTTTGACCTCGGAGGGCAGGCCGCACTCGTAGGGGTCCTGCTTGTGCGGCGTCGCACGGCGCGGCCCGATGTAAGAATTGAGCGCCGCAAACGCTCCGCCCACGGCGCCGCCGAGTATCAGGAAGACGATCGCCGGGAGATAGCTGCGAAGCACCGGACGCTGTTATATCACCGCTTGTGGCAATGTGTTACATAGTGGCAATCGGCTCGAAATCGACCCCGCAAACGCGCCTCGCGGCACGCCGTCGCTCGCCGCGTGCGCGCACATGACCCAAGCGATCGTCGCCGGTGCGATCGCCGTCGCAGCGATCAACGCCGCAGCCGGTCTGGTGGGGGCGTGGCTGTGGTACGACGGCGATCCCGGCGGGCGCGGCGCGGCCGCCTTCTGGATGCTGCTGCGCGCCGGGCAGGGCTCGGCGCTGGTGCTCGCGCTGGCGGTCGGCTCGCTCGCCGCGGCGGGCAACTACTCGACCGACCAGCTCTTCTACCTGTACGCGCTGCTGCCGCTGGCGATCGGCGTCGTCGCCGAGCAGCTCCGCGTCGCCTCGGCGCAGACGATCCTCGACCAGCGCGAGCTCGCCGACGCGCAGGCGGTGGGCGCGCTGCCCGAACGCGAGCAGCACATCGTCGTGCGCGAGATCGTGCGCCGCGAGGTCGGCATCATGGCGCTGTCGGCGCTCGTCGTCGTCTTCCTGGCGCTGCGCGCGGCGGGCACGGCGCACGGGTTCTAGCCCGCGGGGCTATATATTCCGCCGCGCATGAGGGTTCGCGCGAAGATCGCCGCCACGGCCACGATCCTGCTCGTTTCCGCGCTGGCGCTCAGCGCCTGCGGCTCGCAGGGAATCGGGATCGCCAAGTCAAGCTCCTACCACCGCGGCGCGGTGCTGTTCCGCGACCACTGCTCGGGCTGCCACACGCTGTCGATCGTCGGCGCGCAGGGCTCGGCCACGAGCATCAAGAACCGCGTGCGCACGAACGGGCCGAACTTCAACATCCGCAAGGAGAACGTCGAACAGGTCCTCTACGCGATCCGCAACGGCGGCTTCTCCGGCGCGATCATGCCGGAGAACATCGTGCTCGGCGACGAAGCGAAGTCGGTGGCGGAGTTCCTCGCGCAGTACTCCGGCAAGCAGGCGCAGCAGGCGCCGCAAACGCCGATCACGCTGTCGACGAAATAGGACGCCCGCGGGGCTGCGGGGCGTGCTCGACCTCAAACGCATCCGGGAGGACCCCGACGGCGTGAGCGCGGCGCTCGCGCGCCGCGACGAGTCGCTGGCCGGGGTCATCGGCGACGTGCTGGGCGCCGACGGCGAGTGGCGCGCGGCGACCACGTCGGCGGAGACGCTGCGCGCCGAGCAGAAGGCGCGCTCGGAGGAGTTCGGCGCCGCCAAGGCGCGCGGCGAGGACGCGCCCGAGCTGCGTACGCAGATGCAGCAGATGAGCGCGCAGGTCAAGCAGTTCGGCGAGCAGGCCGCTGCCGCCAAGCAGCGGCTGGACGAGCTCGTCGCGCGCTTGCCGAACATCCCCGACGAGACCGCCGCCGGCGGTCCCGAGGACGAGGTGGTGAGGGTCGTCGGCGAGCCGCCGAGCCTGTCGTTCGCGCCGCGCGACCATCTCGAGCTGGCAGGGCCGATGATCGACATGGACCGCGCGGCGAGGCTGTCGGGCTCGCGCTTCTCCTACCTCAAAGGCGACCTCGTGATGCTCGAGCTGGCGCTCGTCGGGTGGGTGCTCGCGAAGCTGCGCGCGAAGGGCTTCGAGCCGGTGATACCGCCGGTGCTCGTGCGCGAGCGCGCGCTGTACGGCACCGGCTTCCTGCCCGACACCGAGCAGCAGCTCTACAGCCTGCCCGAGGACGAGCTGTACCTCGTCGGCACCTCCGAGGTCGCACTGGCCTCGCTGCACGACTCGGAGATCCTCGAGGCCGAGCGCCTGCCGCTGCGCTACGCCGGCTTCTCGCCGTGCTTTCGCCGCGAGGCCGGGGCGGCCGGCAAGGACACGCGCGGCATCTTCCGCGTGCACCAGTTCGAGAAGGTCGAGATGTTCAGCTTCGTCGCGCCGCAGGACTCGCCCGCCGAGCACGAGCGCATCCTTACGATCGAGGAGGAGATCCTCGGCGAGCTGCAGCTTCCCTACCGCGTCGTCAACATCGCCGTCAACGACCTCGGCAACTCGGCGGCCAAGAAGTACGACTGCGAGGCGTGGCTGCCCAGCCAGCAGCGCTATCGCGAGCTGACGTCGTGCTCGAACACGACCGACTACCAGGCGCGCCGCCTGGACATCCGCCTGCGCGCCGGCAAGCGCACGCAGACGCCGCACACGCTCAACGGGACCGCCGTGGCCGTCGGGCGCACGATCGTCGCACTGCTGGAGAACGGCCAGCAGGCCGATGGCGCAGTGGAGCTGCCGCAGGTGCTCGTGCCTCACGGCGCTCCCGCGCGCATCGACTCGCAGGCCTAGCTACGCGAGTCGCCTGCGCGAGCGCTCCGGGGTGTGCATCGCGAATTCGCGGGCGCGGTAGCGAACGTATATACAGTTATTAAGATCGTATATACGATGGCGCACGCGGCAGCAAATCGGAGTCCCACATGCGCCCGCGGTAAATACCATGGCTATCGCGCCACGCGCTCGTGCCACGCAGCCGCGCCGCTCGCCGCCCGCCGCTCGACCGTGCAGCCGCCGAACGCGCTCAGCCGAGCTGGATGTGATCGGCCTCGGCCGCGCCCGGGAACGGCCGTGTGAGGCCGAACTGGTTGAGCGTCGACTCGGGCACGCCCTCGACGCCGGGGGTGTCGGAGGCTTCGCCGCGCGTGTGCGGGTCGTTGGCGAAGCCGCCGACCTCGACGGAGTGCTGCGGCGAGCGGTAGCCGGAGATGCCGATCAGGTGCAGGTGCAGCGCCTTGCCCATCGTGTTCAGGCGCTGGGCGATCGCCGGCTCGTTGCCGACGGAGTAGTTGGTGCCGGCGGCGGGGAAGAAGCCGTAGGCGCCTTCGGGCGTGGAGTTGAATTCGCCGATCGGGCCGGAGAAGGTGATGCCGGACGCCGCCAGTTCGCGCACCTGCACGTGCGCGAGCTCGTGTTCGAGCGAGTGCTTGTGCGACTGCAGTTCTTCGAGCTCGGCGCTCTTTTGAGAGCGCGCGCTGACGAACGAGAGCTGGCGCTTGACGAGCGCGAGGCGCAGCTGCGCGACCTCGTCGCGCTGCACGAGCACCGAGTGCGTCTCGGAGGAGTGGGTGACCTCGAGCGCCGTTAGGTGCTTGGTCTGCGCGGTGACCGCCTTCTGGGCTTGGGCGACCTGCGTGGTCGCCGACGCGTTCTCGCGTGAGATCGCGCGCAGGTCGTTGACGCGCTCGAGCAGGTCGGCGAAGCCGTGCGCCTCGAGAATCACCGTCGCGATGTCCGGCGGCGGCGCCTCGTAGGAGGCGACGACCTGGGCGACGAGCACCTGCCGGTCGTGCGCCAGCTGCACCTTCAGCGCGGCGAGGCGCACGCGCGCGGAGCTGAGTTCCGAGCGGATGCTCGCGAGCAGGTTGCGCTCGATCGCGAGGCTCGATTCAAGCGCCGACAGGCGCGCTTGCAGATCCTCGATGCGCCCTTCGAAGCCGGCGATCTGGTTCGTGTCGGCGTGGATGCCCGAGCGCACCTCGCCTTCGCGCGACTGCGCCGAGGAAATCTTGCTTTCCAGCGACCCGGGCGTCGAGCCGGAGGCGACGGCGCCGACGGCGATGCCGGCGACCGCGACGATCGCCAGAGTTCCGGCGAGCGTGTTCAGCGCACGGCGGCGCCGGCGCGCGCGTCGTGCACGGCGCCTGGCGACGCGCGTCGGTGCTGGCCGCGGCGAGGACATCGACAGGCCAAGCTAGCCCGGCAAAGCGCCCAGCACAAGCGATCGGCGCGCGTGCAGGCGGGCTTGCAGGCGGGCCGCGCGGCGCTCAGCGCACGCGGAAGGAGATCGACCGCGCGACGCCGTTGTCGGGCTGGAGGGTGAGGCGGTAGGTGCCGGGCGCAAGCAAAGCGCCGCCGGCGAGACGCCGGCTCTGCGCGCCGCCGACGGCGGCGATCGTGGCCGGCGCGAACACGCGCTTGTACTGCAGCCGCCCGTGCACGCGCACGCGGCGGTAGATCGTCACGCGCACGTGCGCGGGGGCGTTGAGCGTGAACGCGAAGCCGACCTTCGAGAGCTTCGGGTGGCGGCGCACGAGCGCCGCCCTCGCGCTGCGCGTGAGGCTCAGCGAGGAGACGACCGGCGTCGCCGCGCCGGGAGGAGCGCTGACGATCGGCGGCGCGGTGCCCGGTGCGCTCGTGCCGCTGCGCGGTGCGGCGGCGCCGCTGGAGGAGGCTTCGCCGGTTTCTTCGCTTCGGCTGGGGAGCGTGCCCGACGGGGCGAACGCGAGCAGGCCGTTGGGCGTGCCGACGCCGGTCGGCCCGTCATAGCCGGAGCCCGCCAGGCAGATCGCATGCGCGGCGCAGGTCTGCGCCTCTTCGGCGACCGTGCAACCGGACGTGCCGGTGCCTTTTTCGAAGGGTTTGAGGCATTCGCCGTTGGACCCGACGGTCACGTCGTGCAGCGATGCGGGAACGAGCTGCGCGTTTTCATACAGCGTGCGCGCGGGGTAGGCGACGCCGTGCGTGCCGCCGGCGAGCGCGAACACCGACGCGACGATCGGCGCGGCGACGCTCGTGCCACCGATCGTAGCCCAGCCCTTGTTGCCTTCCGTTTCGGTCGAGTCGTAGATGGCGACGCCGGTGTACGGGTCGGCGTCGGCCGACACGTCGGCGACGGCGCGGCTCGAGCCGCAGCCGACCGATGCCCAGTCGCCGAGGCTGAGCTGCCATTCGGGCGCGGCGAACGGCACGCTGCAGCCGCCGCCGCCCGCGCCGGCGCCCTTCAGTGCGCCGCCGCTGAAACCGCCGTCGTTCCACACGGTCTCGCTTTCCCATGCTTTGGTCGTCGCGTTGAGGTTCAGCCGCGTGCCGCCGACCGCGACGACGTGCGGCGAGCTGGCCGGGTAGTCGGCCGATTCGGGCGCCGTTTCGGAGAACCAGTTGAGATAGCCGTAGTCGCCGGAGGAAGCGACGATCGCCACGCCCGGGTGGTTGAACACCGGGCTGTCCGAGACCGGCTCGCCGCCGCCCCAGGAGTTGGAGATCTCCGTCGCGCCGAGCGCGTAGGCGGTCTGCTCGGCCGTGTACAGGTTGGCGTTGGAGTTCGATTCGGCCTCGACGAGCAGGATGCGACAGCTCGGGCACAGCCCGTGCGCGGTCTCGACGTCGGTGGCGATCTCCTGCGCCCAGCCGCGTTCGAGTTCACCGCTGGAGGCGGGCAGCGGCGAGGCTTTGCCGAGCTGGTTGACCTTGCGAAAGCAGCCGTTGGCTTCGGTGCAAGCGGGTAGGCCGAACTGAGTGGAGAAGACCTGCAGGTCGGCGGCCGCGTTGACGTCGTCGAACGCATCGACGATGCCGATCGTCTGCGTCGTCGGCGGCGTGACGCCGGTGAGGCTGTAGGCGGTCAGCAGGTTCGCCGGCGTGAGTGCTTTTTTGTTCGGTTTGGTGAATTCGGTGTCCTGCGTGGGGTCCGCGCCCGACAGCACTTCGCCGGCCGGCGAAGTGCCGCCCGCGGTGCCTTGGCCCTGCGTTTCTTCGCCTTCGCCGCCGCCCAGATCGCCGCTGCCCTGTTCGCCTTCGCCGAGTGCGCGGGCGCCGGGAATCGCGCTCGGGTCACGCGCGACCAGGCGCAGCCCGAGACATCCGGCGTAGCCGGGTGCCGGGGCCGAGCACAGCGAACTGACGCCGTATTCGGATGGCTTGAGCGCCGCCGACGCGCGCGGCGCCGCGGCGCCCGCGAGCGTGGCGAGCGCGACGAGGGCGCAGGCCAGCGCGAGCGCGTTCGGCCGCGCCCTGGCGAGACTGCGAGGGTTGATCGCAAAGATGGCTATGTGGTCAACTCGGCCTCGCCGCGGCAAAGGGCGAGCGGCCGTCGCGCGCATGGACGCACGTTGGCCGCCCGCCCCGGTATTACGCTGGGTGTGTCGATGTCCTCGCCGCTGAGCTTCCTGCTCGAGACAGACCCGCCCTCGCGACGCTCGGGCGCTATCGCGGCCGTGGTCGCGGTCGCGCTGTGCACGCTGATCGTGTATCCGCTCAAGCACGTCGCGCCGGTGGTGTCGCTGTCGGTGGTCTACCTGCCGGCGGTGCTGATCGTGTCGGTCACGTGGGGCGGCTGGCTCGGCGTCGCTACGGCGGTGCTCAGCGCGGCTGCGCTGAACTTCTTTCACATCGACCCGGTCGGGCACTTCGCGATCCGCCAGTCGAGCAACTGGGTGGCGCTGGTCGCGTTCCTGGTCGTCGCCGGACTGGCCAGCTCGGTCGCGGAGATCACGCGGGCGCGCACGCGCGAGGCCGACGCGCGCCGGCGCGAGGCCGACCTGGCGGCGGAGATGGCGAGGCTGCTGCTGCGCGGCGGAAGCCTCGAGGAGACGTTGCCCACGGCGGCGGCCCGCCTCGCACAGGCCCTCGAGCTCGGCTCGGCGGCGATCGAGATGGAGGCGCTGGAGGGCGACGAGCGCCGCATCGCGTTTCCGCTGCGCGACGGCACGAGCCGGCGGGGCACGCTGCTCGTCGGCGCCGACACCTCAGAGGCCGGCCTGCGGCGCCTGCAGGAGCGCGTCGTGCCCGCGCTTGAGGCGCTGCTGAGCGCGGCGCTGGAGCGCGAGCGGCTGCTCGGCGACGTGGTCGAGACGGCGGCGCTGCGCAGGGCCGACACGGTCAAGACGGCGCTGCTGCGCGCGGTCTCGCACGACCTGCGCTCGCCGCTGACGGCGATCTCGGCGGCCGGTGAGGCGGTCGGCTCGCCATCGCTGACGCCGCAGGAGCGCGCCGAGATGGCGGCCGTGATCCAGGAGGAGGCGCGGCGGCTGTCGCGGCTGGTCGACAACCTGCTCGACCTGTCGCGCCTGGAAGCGGGCGCCGCCGAGCCTCGTCGCGATTGGACGTCGGTGGAGGAGCTGATTCGCACGGCGCTCGCCGAGCTGGCGGCCGGCCCGGACGAGTTCAGCCTGTCGATCGATCGCGAACTGCCTCTCGTCAGCGTGGACCCCGTGCAGATGGAGCGCGCGTTCGTCAACGTGCTGGAGAACGCGCGCCGGCACTCCGGCGGTCATCCGGTGTCGGTGCGCGCGCGAGCGGTGCGCGGCCTCGTGATCGTGCGCATCGTCGATCGCGGCCCGGGTATCCCGCCGGCTCAGCTGGAGCGCGTGTTCGAGCCGTTCTACCGCGCCGGCTCGGCCAGCGGCGGCCACCGCGGGTCGGGGCTCGGCCTGGCGATCGCGCGCGGCTTCACGCAGGCCAGCGCCGGCTCGCTGCACGTGGAGTCGCTGCCCGGGCAGGGGGCGTCGTTCGTGTTCGAGCTGCCCTTGCACGAGGAGGCTGGCGGCGCGGGCGCAGAGCCGCCGGCGGGCGCCGAGCCTTCGGCGCAGCACGAGGCTCTGTCGGGCGAGCGGACGCCGGGCGCGTGAGCGCGCAGTCGCAGCCTCAGCCGCCGCCCGCCGCGGTCCCCGCGCCGCGCGTGCTCGTCGTCGACGACGAGCCGCAGATCGTGCGCGCGCTGAAAGTCGTGCTGCGCGAGGCCGGCTTTCAGGCGGTCGCCGCGGAAACCGCCTCCGAGGCGCTCGACCTGGCCGCCGTGCGACCCCCGGACGCCGCGATCGTCGATCTCGTGCTGCCCGACGGCGACGGCGTGGAGGTGACACGCCGGCTGCGCGAGTGGAGCGACATGCCGATCCTCGTGCTGTCGGCGATGGGCGAGGAGGAGCAGAAGGTGAGAGCGCTGGAGGCGGGCGCCGACGACTACATCACCAAGCCGTTCGGCGCGCGCGAGCTGGTCGCGCGCCTGCAGGCGGCACTGCGCAGGGCCTCCCCCGCCGAGGAGGAGCCGAAGGTGCTCGCCGAGGGGCTGGAGGTCGATCTCGCCGGGCGCACGGTGCTGCGCGCGGGGCAGCCGGTCCATCTCACGCCGATCGAGTTCGAGCTGCTGCGCGTGCTCGTGCGCAATCGCGGGCGCCTGATGACCCACCGCAAGCTGATCGCCGACGTGTGGGGTGCGGAGTACGTCGACGACATCCAGCCGCTGCGCACGCACATCGCACGGCTGCGCGCGAAGATCGAGCCGGAGGGCGGGGCCGGGCCGCGCTACATCGTCACCGACCCGGGCGTGGGCTACCGCTTCGCGGGCTGAGCACCGAACAACAAAACAATTAATAGATGGTCGTTTGTCGCGTGTGGTGAGACGCGGCGTTGCACCGTAACGAAATCGTTACGCGCAGCGGCCACATCGTCACGTTGGCGTCATGCGTGGGCGCCAATAGTGCTCGTATGGACATCGTTGCCATCGCGATCGGGATCGCCGCCTTCGCGGTCCTGCTGCTGCTGATCGAGGGAATCGACCGAATATGAGCGGCGCGGACCTGTTCGGGCTGGTCGTGTCGGTGCTGATCGTCGGCTACCTGTTCTACGCGCTGATCCGCGGGGAGAAACTGTGACATTCAGCGGCTGGCTGACGATCGTCCTGTTCGTGGTGATCCTGACGGCGCTGGCGATGCCGCTGGGCAGTTACATGGCGAAGGTCTATGGCGGTGAGCGAGTGTTCCTCACGCCGGTCTTCGGCCGGCCGGAGCGGTTCCTGTACGGCGTCCTGCGCGTCGATCCGCAGCGCGAGCAGGACTGGAAGTCCTACGCGAAAAGCCTGCTCGTCTTCTCACTCGCCGGATGGTTGCTGCTGTATCTGATCCTGCGCATGCAGGACGCGTTCTTCGTGCCTCACGCGGTGAACCCGCTCGGCTACCGCTCCGCCCCGTGGAACGTCACGTTCAACACCGTCTCGTCGTTCGTGACGAACACCAACTGGCAGTTCTACGGCGGCGAGACGACGATGAGCTACCTCAGCCAGATGATCGGGCTGACGGTGCAGAACTGGCTGTCGGCCGGCGTCGGCATCGTCGTCGCGGTCGCGCTCATCCGCGGGATCGTGGGGCGGTCGGGCAAGAGCCTCGGCAACTTCTGGCAGGACCTCGTGCGCACGATCCTCTACGTGCTCGCGCCGATCTCCGTGCTCGGGGCGATCGTGCTCGTCTCCCAGGGCGTGATCCAGAACCTCTCCACCTACCTCACGGCGCACACGCTCACCGGGTTGACGCAGTCGATCGCGATGGGGCCAGCCGCGTCGCAGCTGTCGATCAAGATGCTCGGCACCAACGGTGGCGGCTTCTTCAGCGTCAACTCCGCACACCCGTTCGAAAACCCGACGGCCTTCACCAACTTCTTCGAGCTGCTGCTCGTGCTGATGATCCCGGCCGCGCTGGTGTTCACCTACGGGCGCATGACCGGCAACCGCCGCCAGGGTTACGCGATCTACGGAACGATGATGGCGATGTTCCTCGGCGCCGTCGTGGTCGCCTACATCGCCGAGGCCCACGGCTCGCCGGCGCAGCACGCGGCCGGCCTGCACACACACGTCATCGCCGGCTCCGGCGGCGGCAACATGGAAGGCAAGGAGCAGCGCTTCGGTATCGCCGGCTCGGCGCTGTTCGACGTCGTCACGACTGTCACCTCATGCGGCGCGGTCAACAGCGCGATCGAGTCGTTCACCGGCATCGGCGGAGCCGTGCCGTTCGCGAACATGTCGGCCTCGGAGACGATCTTCGGCGGCGTCGGCACGGGTCTTTACTCGATCCTGCTGTACGTGCTGCTGGCCGTGTTCATCGGCGGGCTGATGGTCGGGCGCACGCCGGAGTGGCTGGGCAAGAAGCTCGAGGCGCGCGAAATCAAGCTCGCCGGCCTGGCGATCCTGATCACACCCCTGGCCGCGCTTTTCGCGACCGCCCTGGCGGTCGCCACGCGCGCGGGTCGTGCGTCGATCTCCGAACTCGGCAAGGGGCCGCAGGGGTTCTCCGAGACCTTCTACGCCTACCTCTCGCAAGCGAACAACAACGGCTCCGCGTTCGCCGGCTACACGGGGTTCGTCCAGCCCAACGCCGGCAACCTCGGCGCGCACGGTGTGACGTTCGCCGACCTCCTCGGTGGCCTCGTGATGCTGTTCGCGCGCTTCGGGCCGATCCTCTTCACCCTGGCGGTCGCCGGCGCGCTGGTCGGAAAGCGCGTCACGCCGGCGGGCCTCGGCACGATGCGCACGGACAACCCCACGTTCGTCGTGCTGCTGATCGGCGTGATCGTGCTCGTCGGCGCGCTGACGTTCTTCCCCGCGCTGCTGCTCGGCCCGGTCGTGCAGGGGCTGACGGGACGCCTCTACTGACATGCGCCGCGACATCGTCACCTCGGCCATTGCGATCGTCGTCCTCACGGTCCTGCTCGGCCTCGTGTACCCGCTCGTGATAACGGGCGTCAGCCAGGTGGCCTTCCCGGGGAACGCCAACGGCCAGAAGGTCTACGTCAACGGCAAGCTCGTCGGCTCGAAGATCATCGGGCAGAGCTTCAGGACGCCCGCGCTCGACAAGAACGGCAAGCCCAAGGAAGTAGGAGAAGAACTCGTCACCGAAGCGGACCCCGACTACTTCCAGTCACGCCCGTCGGCGACCGAAGGCGGGGCCTACAACGCCGCCGCGAGCACCTTCTCCAACCGCGGCCCCAACGACAAGGCGACCGAGGAAGCCGATGCCGAAAACATCAAGGAATACCTCGAACTGAACAAGCCGTATGACCCGGGGCTGAGCACCGCCGCCATCCCGGTCGACGCGGTGAACACGTCGGCCTCCAACCTCGACCCGGAAATCTCACCCGCCAACGCGCGCATCCAGGCGCACCGCGTCGCCGCCAAGCGACGGCTTTCACTGCCCGCCGTCGACAGCCTCGTCGCCAAGTACACGGACTCGCGCGGCCTGGGCTTCTCCGGCGAACCGGGTGTGAACGTGCTGGAGCTCAACCTCGCGCTTGACCGGATGACCGAAGGAACCACCTGATGTCCGCAGAGATACCAGCCGGCCACGAGCGCCAAGCGATCTCGTTGTTTCAGCCGGAGATCGTCAGGCGCGCGCTGATCGACAGCGTAAAGAAGCTCGACCCGCGCGTGCAGATCCGCAACCCGGTGATGTTCGTCGTGGAGATCGGCTCGGTCATCACGACCGTCACGTGGCTGATCCAGGCCTTCGGCGGCAAGCCCCTGGGCGGCGGCTCGGAGCCGGCTTGGTACACGTTCACGATCGCCGTGTGGCTGTGGCTGACGGTGATCTTCGCGAACATGGCGGAGGCCTTCGCCGAGGGTCGCGGCCGCGCCCAGGCCGACACGTTGCGCTCGATGCGCAAGGAGACCGTCGCCACGCTGCGCGACGGAACGACCAAGGCGGCCGCCGAGCTGACGCGCGGCGACATCGTCGTCGTCCTCGCGGGAGAGCTGATCCCCGGCGACGGCACGGTGATCGAGGGGATCGCGACGGTCGACGAGTCGGCGATCACGGGCGAGTCCGCGCCGGTCATCCGCGAGTCCGGTGGCGACCGCAGCGCGGTCACCGGCGGAACGCGCGTGACGTCGGATGAGATCGTCGTGGAAATCACGCAGGAGCCGGGACAGTCCTTCCTCGACCGCATGATCGCGCTGGTCGAGGGCGCCTCGCGGCGCAAGACGCCCAACGAGATCGCGCTGAACATCCTGCTCGCGGCGCTCACGCTGATCTTCATGATCGTCGTCGCCACGCTGCGGCCGTTCGGCCTGTTCTCGGGCACGTCGATCTCCGAGACGACGCTGATCGCGCTGCTCGTCGCGCTGATCCCGACGACGATCGGCGCGCTGCTCAGCGCGATCGGCATCGCCGGCATGGATCGCCTGGTTCGGCGTAACGTGCTCGCGCTGTCCGGGCGCGCCGTCGAGGCCTCCGGCGACATCGACGTCCTGCTGCTGGACAAGACCGGCACGATCACGATCGGCAATCGCCTGGCCTCGGAATTCGTGCCGATGCCGGGCGTGCAGGAGTCAGAGCTCGCCGAGGCGGCACAGCTCTCCTCGCTTGCCGACGAGACGCCCGAGGGCCGCTCGATCGTCGTGCTGGCCAAGCAGTACGGCATCCGCGAGCGCGACATGTCGCACGCCAACGCGCAGTTCGTGCCGTTCACCGCGCAGACGCGCATGAGCGGCGTCGACTTCGACGACCATCAGCTGCGCAAGGGCGCAGGCGACGCGATCGTCGACTTCGTGCGCCGCGAAGGAGGCAACCCGCCGCCGGAGCTGCAGGTCCAGCTCGACCGCATCGGCAACGAGGGCGGCACGCCGCTGGCCGTTTCGCGCGACAGCCAGGTGCTCGGCGTCGTGTATCTGAAGGACACGGTCAAGGAGGGCATGAAGGTTCGCTTCGACCAGCTGCGCGCGATGGGCATCCGGACCGTGATGGTCACGGGCGACAACCGCTTGACGGCGGGCAAGATCGCCGAGGAGTCCGGCGTCGACGACTTCCTCGCCGAAGCCACGCCCGAGCGAAAGCTCGCGCTGATCCGCGAGCAGCAGGGCGAGGGACGCCTCGTGGCGATGACCGGCGACGGGACCAACGACGCGCCGGCGCTCGCGCAGGCCGACGTCGGCGTGGCGATGAACACCGGCACCCAGGCCGCGCGCGAGGCGGGCAACATGGTCGATCTGGACTCCAACCCGACGAAGCTGATCGAGATCGTCGAGGTGGGCAAGCAGCTGCTGATCACGCGCGGCGCGCTGACGACCTTCTCGATCGCCAACGACGTGGCCAAGTACTTCGCGATCCTGCCCGCCGTGTTCATCTCGACGTACGCCGCGAACCCCGGCGCGAAGGGTCCGTTGCACGTGCTCAACATCATGGGCCTCGGGTCCCCGCGCTCGGCGATCGTCTCGGCGATCATCTTCAACGCGCTGGTGATCCCGCTGCTGATCCCGCTGTCGCTGCGCGGCGTGCGCTACCGGCCGATCGGCGCGAGCGCGCTGTTGCGCCGCAACCTGTGGATCTACGGCCTCGGCGGCCTGATCGCTCCGTTCGTCGGCATCAAGCTGATCGACCTGATCGTGCACAACCTGCTCGGCGGCTGACGCGCTCGCCGCGTAGCTCGCCCGGCACCGTCTCGTCGGAGACAATGGCCCGATGGCCGACGAGCGAGGCAAGCTGAAGGTGTTTATCGGCATGGCGCCGGGCGTCGGCAAGACCTACCGGATGCTGCAGGAGGGGGTCGCGGAAGCCGAGAGCGGGCGCGACGTGGCGATCGGCTACCTGGAGCCGCACGGCCGAGACGAGACGGTGGCGCAGGCGGGCGGCCTGGAGACGATCCCGCGGCGCAAGGTCGACTATCGCGGCAGGCCGCTGGAGGAGATGGACCTCCCGGCGGTGCTCGCGCGCCGGCCGGAGCTGTGCCTGATCGACGAGCTGGCGCACGCCAACGCCCCCGGCGTCGAGCACGAGAAGCGCTACGAGGACGTGCGCGACGTGCTCGACGCGGGTATCGACGTGTTCTCGACGGTCAACGTCCAGCACCTGGAGAGCCTCAACGACCAGGTCACCCAGCTGACGGGCGCGACGGTGCGCGAGACGATCCCCGACGAGGTCCTCTCCGCGGCAGACGAGGTCGTGCTGATCGATCTCACGCCCGAGGCGCTGATCGCGCGGCTGCGTGCCGGCAAGGTCTATCGGGCCGAGCGGGTGCAGGCTGCGCTGAACAACTTCTTCAAGATCGAGAACCTCGCAGCTCTGCGCGAGACGGCCTTGCGCCAGGTGGCCGAGGAGGTGGAAGTCAAGCGGCTCGTACAGGAGCCGAGCCCGATCGTCCGGCGCGACGAGGAGGGCGTCGCGGGCGCGCTGGAGCCCGCGCCCCAGGCGATCGCCGAGCGCCTGCTGGCACTGGTGACGCTCGCGCCGGACTCCGAGCGCGTGGTGCGCCGCGCATGGCGCTCGGCGCAGCGCCTGGACGCAGCTCTCGACGTGCTCGTCGTGCGGCCGACCGGGCGCCCGCCCAGCCCGGAGGACCGCAAGCGCCTGGAGGCGCTGCGCCGGCTCGTCGCGATGCTCGGCGCGCGGCTCCGCGTGCAGGAGGGCGACGACGTCGCCGCGGCCACGATCGCCGTGGCGCGCGAGTTGGGCAGTACGTACGTGCTGATGGGCTCGCCGCGGCCACGCCGCGGCCTTGGCCGGTTCGCGGCGCGCTCGGGCGGCGACGGGGCCGATCCGTCGGTGCTCATGCGCCTGTTGCGCGAGCTCCCCGGTGTGGACGTGCGGATCGTCGCCGACCCCACGTTGCGCGGGGGGCGGGCTGCCGAAGGGGGCCCCGCACCCGAGCAGGCGGCGGACTAAACGACTCGTAAAACCTCGTCGCGCGATGCAGGTCGCGGACTAAAGGCCGCGTAAGACTCTCAGAGCCGCGAAACCTTGCCCCCCCGAACCTGTTCACGGAGCGTATGAGAGAACTTCGCCCAACCAAGCCTTCCAGCCGCATCCCGTCGACCCGGCGCGCCCTGCTGTGCGCCGTCCTGCTCGCGCTGTGCGCGGCGCTCGTGCCGCTGGCCGCAACCGAGGCCGGCGCCGCGCCGGCCAAGCGCGCAAAGCCCGGCAAGTCGCCCAGCGCGCACGCCGCCGCCTCCTATCTGACGGGGCTGGGCGACGAGACGACGGAGATGTTCGGCGATCCCAACTGGAAGCAGCTGCACACGAAAATCGCCCGCTACATCGTGCCCTACGACGCCGCCGTGCACTCCTACTCGCTCGACAAGGCCAAGCTGTGGATGAAAGCGGCCGAATCGCAGCACATGCAGATCCTCATCGCCTTCTACCACTCCGAGTACTCGCCGACGCGCATGCCGAGCGTCGCGCAATACAAACACGACGTGCAGAAATTCGTGAAGCTGTTCCCTCACGTCAAGCAGTACCAGTCGTGGGACGAGGCCAACCGCGGCAACATCCGCCACGTGCTGGCGAGCCCGTCGGCGTCGGCGGCGGCGCAGTACTACCAAGCGCTGCTGCGCGTGTGCAAGGGCTGCACGGTGATCGGCCTCGACGTGCTCGACGCCAACAACATCTCGCCGACGCTTCGCTACATCTCCGAATTCAAGCGCGAGGTCGGCAAATTGCGCACGGTGATGCCGAAGATCTGGGGCCTGCACAACTACTCCGACATCAACCGCCTGCAGAGCTTTCGCACGCGCGAACTGAGCCGCGCGCTGGGCGGCCAGGTGTGGCTGACCGAGACCGGCGGGATCGTGCAGTTCGGCGGCGCCTTCCCCAACCGCAACGGATCGGGCCTGAAGCGGGCGGCGAAGGTGCTCGGCTACATGTTCAACGTCGCCGCGTCGCAGTCGCGCATCAAGCGCCTGTACATCTACGACTGGACGGGCGGCAACGCCAGGACGCGCTTCGACGCCGGGCTGACCGACAACCACCACGTTCCCCGCCCGGGCTACGTGGTCGTGTGCAAGAAGCTGCACGGCGCGAAATGCAACGTCAAGACGAGTAAGCACTGACGGGCGGGCGGGCGCCCTCGGCGCCTGCCTCTCCGTCGCGCACGGGCGGCGCGTTGCGCAGCAGCCGCGCGGCGCCGAGCGCCAGCAGCCCGCCGGCGCCGGCGTACAGCACGAGCCTCGTCAGCGGGTATCTCACTCCGTCATGGAGCGTGAGGTTCAGCGCGGTGTGGTCGCCGGCGCCGACGATGCTGAGCAGGCCGCGGTGGTCGATGCCCAGCACGGTCGGCGCGAACGCCGCGAACAGTCCCCAGGCCAGCAGCGCCAGCGCGCCCGCGCCGAGCGAGGCTGCCGTCAAGCGCACGCGCGCGGTCGCGAACGCCGCGAGCACGACGCCGGCACCGGCGGCGAGCAGGAACGGCCAGATGCCGCCCCATCCGCGCCCCAGCCCGTACGCGCTGGCGATCGTCGGCTGGAAGAAGCCCTTGCTGAGAAAGCGCGTCCACACGACCGCCTCGTTCTCGTAGCCGATCAGCGGATGGGTGATCGTGGCGATGACCGTCGTCACGATCGACGCCGCCGCGAGCGCGATCGTCGGCCCGGGAAAGCGCTTGAAGGCGATGCTCAGCGGCACGGCGAGGAACGGCAGCATCGTCGTGAGGAAGCGCGGGCCCATGAAGCCGCCGCCGAAGGGCAGGTAGTAGCCGGAGTTGTAGCCGACGTAGCAGAGGCAGATGCCGCCGATCGTCAGCGCCTCGGCGCGCTTGCCGCGCCTGTACAAAAGCACGGTGCCGACGGCGCCGAGGATCAGCACCGGCGAGATCGTCAGCAGGCCGCGCGAGTCGAACAGCAAGGTGGCGAGCACCTTCAGGCTCGGGGCGCCGATGCCGAAGAAGCCATGCTGCTGGCGCGGCACGTCGGAGTAGGCCAGGTGGGTCCATGAGTGAAACGCGTAGTGGTTGTAGAGCAGCAGCGGCACGATGCCGACGACGCCCCCGCCGATGTAGGCGCCGGCGCGCGTGAGCACCCCGCGCACGCTCCAGGCATCGCGCCGCGACAGCAGGTACAGGCCGAGCACCAGCGCGACGAAGAACAGCGGGTACTCCGAGGCGACCGCGTAGCCCATCGCCAGCCCTGCGATGGCCAGCAGCGACGGGCTGGGCGGGCCGTCGCGCTCGCGCAGCATCAGCGCGAACGCGCCGAAGCCGAGAAACGCGGTGAAGATGTGTGAGAACAGCAGCGTCGAAAGCGGCAGGACCATCGTGCCGAGGCCGAGCGAGACGGCCGCGGCGGCGCCGTATCCGGGCTCGAAGCGCTCGGCGACGCGCCACACGAGCAGCAGCAGCAGCAGGCCCGGCAGCACGTTGCCCCACAGGCCGATCAGGTAGACCATCTCGTCTTCGCCGCGCATGGCCTCGCGCGCGCGCGCCCATTTTTCCGCGTCGAGGCCTTTGAGCGTGTCGTAGAAGGGCAGCGCGAAAAGCGCCAGGCCGGGCGCGCGCGCGGAGTACCAGTGGCCCTTGTAGAAGACCTTGTCGCCCGTGTTCTGCTGGAAGGCGTCGATGTTCGTGCTTTCGACGTTCAGCGAGCGGACCAGGTCGTAGTGCGATGTCTGATTCCAGGAGAAGCTCTGAATCATCGTCGCGTAGGCGATGCCGACGAGCAGGATCGCCGCCAGCGCGAGGCGTCTGCGGGTCATCAGTCGTGTCCGTGCAGTGCCTTGGGGCCCGGGCCGATCTCATAGATCACCAGCGAGCCGACCTTGCGGCGCGTGATCCCCAGGCCGGCGATCGGCTTGGCGGCAGCCGCCGCCGCATCGGGCGGCTCGGCCTTGGCGTAGCCGACGATGCCCGGCAGCTTGGGCATCGTCAGGTGCAGCACGACGGTGCGGATGCCGTAGTAGCGCAGCTTCTCGACGCTCGCCTTGTCGGGGAAGCGGTGGATGCCTCCGCGCAGGTCGTCGACGGCGGGGATGTCGAACGTGCTGTTGCCGATCGGGATCTTGTAGAAGCCGTTGGTCGAGTAGTACTGCCATACGCGATCGGCGGGACCGTCGGTGGGCATGTCCAGCAGCGGCCCGGGCAGGCCGATCTCGGCCTTCTTCGGCTGGGGGACGACGGGATGGGCCATGTGCCCGGCGCCTTCGCCGACGATGCCGATGACGATCACCACGCCGACGACCGCCGTGAGCGTCTGAAGCGAGCGCCGCGCTCCCCACGAGCCGGTGTGGCGCGAAGCGAACGTGCCCAACTTGCCGGCGAGCAGCTGCGCGCCGGCTCCGGCGAGCAGCGCGAGGAACAGCGTCGCCGTCGTGAACACGCGCCCGGGCACGCGCACGCCGTCCCATCCGGGCGCGAAGTTGTACAGCAGCCGGTAGGGATAGCCATAGCCGGTCAGCCCCAGACCGAGCGCGAAGACCGCGCACACGACCACCCCCGCCGCCAGGCCGATGCGCAATCGGCGCGTGTAGAAGGGCGCCGCGAGGCCGATCAGCGCGAGCAGCAGGATGAAGCCGCCGGGGAACAGCACCTGCTCGTTCTTGGAGTGCACGTGTTCGCGCGCGCCTGCGGTGAGGTCGCCCCACACGCGGTTCTCAGACGACGCCGACAGCCACGCGGCCGGACCCGCGGAATAGACTTTGACTTCCTTGATCGTGCGCTTGGCCGTGGGGTAGTCGTGTGAGATCTTCAGGTACGGGCGCGCCTCGTAGATCGCCACGGCGCCGACGACGAGGATGCCCAGCACGGTGATTGCGACGAGCCTGCGCGGCAGCGCCGGGCGCCCGGCTCGCAGCCAGTAGACGAACGCGATCACGGTCAGCACGGCGAGCAGGTAGCTGAACTGCAGGCCGAGCGTGAAGCCGAGGCTGATCTGCCAGGCCGACACCAGCCAGCCGGCGACGATCAGGCCGACCGATCCTCGCCGGTAGCCGCGCAGCAGCAAGAACAGCGCGAGCGCGATGCCGCCGGAGGAGATCACGTGCAGGTGGCCGGCCTCGGTCACGCGGTAGGGCGCGTAGGCGAACGCGGCCGCGGCGGCGCTCGCTCCGAGCTTGCGCAGGCCGAGCTCGCGGCCCAGCAGGTAGGCGCCGACGAAGCACAGCGACCACGCGAACAGGAACAGCAGGTTGTAACGGACGAGCGCCGCCACGGTGCCCGATCCGAAGAAGCCTGCCGGCCCGTAGCCGAGCAGCGAGTCCGAGAAGGCGAGGCTGAGCGGGTGTGGATAGAAGACGTTCGCGTCGAACAGGTGCAGCGGGTCGTGCAGCATCGCGTGGCCGACGTAGGCGACCTGCCAGGCGGTGCGCACCGGATCGCCGAGGTCGGGGGCGATGCGCGTCGACATGTGCAGCACGAGCGGCCAGCTCGTGAGCACGGCGAGCAGCACGCCGGCGACGATCACCCAGAGGATCTCCTTCGCGCTCAGCTGCGGCGACGGCGCCCAGCGCGAGCGCGTGCCTGCGCCGTCGTGCTCCGCCGCCTGCCCGCCGGGCAGGGGCTCACGCCCGTCCGCCGGCGATGCGGCGCCCGGGACTGTGGAGGATTCGGCCGGCGTACGCGAGGGGCTGGGGACCCCTGTGCTCATCGACTGCTCGTGTTCGCGACAGCGGGGATCGGCGCAGCATACGGGAGGCGCCTTCGGGACAGCGACGGTATGGCGAGCCGTGGCGCGGTGTGCGACGTTCCGGCGTACGCCGCGCCCGGCGATGTGCCGGTTGCGGCCCGTTATTTGCGTCACACTGCGCTTGATGAAGATTCTGGTGGTGGGGGCAGGGGGCGTCGGCGCGGCGTTCGCGGCGATCGCGCAGCGCAGGCCCGCGTTCGAGCACGTCGTGCTCGGCGACGTCTCGCCCGAGCGCGTCAAGTCGGTCGTCGCCGCACTCGGCGAGCCGAGCCGCTTCTCGGCCGAGCGCGTGGATGCCTCCAGCTTGCAGGATCTCGTTTCGCTGATCGAGCGCGTCAAGCCGGATGCCGTGCTCAACGCCTGCGATCCCCGCTTCAACGAGCCGATCTTCGGCGCGGCGTTCGAGGCGAAGGTGACCTACCTGGATATGGCGATGACGCTCTCGCGCCCGCACCCGCAGCGCCCGTACGAGCTCCCCGGCAAGATGCTCGGCGAACACCAGCTCGACCGCCACGAGGCTTGGCAGCAGGCTGGCCTGCTGGCGCTCGTCGGCATCGGCGTCGAGCCCGGCCTGTCCGACGTGTTCGCCGCCTACGCCGCGCAGGAGCTGTTCTCCAGCGTCGACGAAGTGGGCGTGCGCGACGGCGCCGATCTGGTCGTCGAGGGCTATGACTTCGCGCCGACGTTCTCGATCTGGACGACGATCGAGGAGTGCCTGAACCCGCCGCTGATCTGGGAGCGCGAGCGTGGCTTCTACACCACGGCGCCGTTTTCCGAGCCCGAGGTCTTCGAGTTCCCCGAGGGCATCGGCAAGGTCGAGTGCGTGAACGTCGAGCACGAGGAGGTCGTGCTGATCCCGCGCTGGGTGCAGTGCGAGCGCGTGACGTTCAAGTACGGCCTCGGCGAGGAGTTCATCGACGTGCTGCGCACGCTGCACAAACTCGGCCTGGACTCGACCGAGCCGGTGTCGGTGCGCGACCTGAAGGTCGCCCCGCGCGATGTCGTCGCCGCGGCGCTGCCCGACCCGGCGACGCTCGGCGAGCGGATGACCGGGCGCACGTGCGCGGGCACGTGGGTCAAGGGCACCGGCACCGACGGCCGGCCGCGCTCGACCTACCTCTACCACGTGGTCGACAACGAGCACACGATGCGCGAATACGGCAGCCAGGCGGTCGTCTGGCAGACGGCCGTCAACCCCGTCGTCGCGCTCGAGCTGATCGACGAGGGCGTGTGGAAGGGCACGGGCGTGCTCGGCCCGGAGGCGCTCCCGCCGAAGCCGTTCCTCGACCGGCTCGCCGAGCTGGGCTCACCGCACGGGCAGCAGGAGCTGTCGGCCTAGCGCGCGGCGCGCCGCGCAGGTGACGCGCCGCGCCGTTCGGTTGCCGCGGCGCGCCGGCGTCCTGGCGCTCAGAAGTCGACCGGCGCCGGAAGCGCCTCGAGCGGTTGCTCGAGGATGCCCGGCGGCGCCGTTTCGGGCTTTCGCGAGAAGAACTCTTTGAAGTAGGGGCGCGAGGCGAGCATGAGGAGCAAGCCGATGAGCATGCCGCCGAGCCCGAACCAGAGCGGCAGCGTGATCCCCGCGAGCGGGGCGGATTCGACGTTCTTGGTTTCGCCGTAGTAGATGACGGCCTTGATGAACACCCCGAACAGCATCAGCGCTCCGAGCAGCGGGATGAGCCCGAGCCCGATGAAGTGCTTGAGGCTCTTGAACAGCTCGTGGCGGAAGTAGACGACGCAGGCCAAGCCGGTGAAGCCGTAGTAGAAGCAGACGGGGAAGCCCAGCGCGGTGATCGAGTCCGACAGGACGCTTTCGGAGACGAGCAGCAGAGGAACGGTGATGGCGATCGAGATCAGCCCCATGGCGATCGTCGACACGTCGGGCGTGAGGAAGGTTTTGTGGACTTTGCCGAGCACCTTGTGCACAGCTTTCCAGTGCGCCATGGAGAGCGTCGTTCGTGCGGTCGGCAGGATCGTCGTCTGCGTCGAGGCCGAGGCGGAGGTGAGCACGGAGATGATCAGCAGCTTGTTCAGCGGTTCTCCGAGCACGCCCTTGCCGAGCGCGTTGAGCACGTCTTCGGCGTTTTCTTCGTTGGCCAGGAAGCCGGCGCCGTGGAAGGCGAGCGCCCCGGTCGAGACGAGCAGGTAGATGACGACGAGCAAGAGCGTCGAGATGACGGCGGCCTTGCCGGGCCCGTTCGCCGGGTCCTCGGACTCCTCGTTGACGGCGACGCCGGAATCCCATCCCCAGTAGATGAAGACCCCGAGCAGCACCGCCGGGAGCAGGCTGCCGAAGCTCATGCCGAACGGGTTGAACCACTCGGCCGAGGGCTTGATCGAGTCGTGCGGCGGGCTGCCGCCGTAGACCTTGACCAGCGCGACGATCGCGAAGACGCCGAGGATGATCACCTCGGCGGTCAGCAGCGCGCGCTGGATGGCGGCCGACAGCTCGATGCCGCGCCAGCAGATCCAGGTCATGATCGCGATCCACAGGATCGCCGCGATCACGATGGCGGCTTTCGTTTCGCCGAGTTCGGTGAAGCCGAAGAGCTTGAACGTGTAGATCGCGGCGATGTCCGACAGCGAGGCCATCACGAGCACGTCTGCGAGGAAGATCGCCCAGCCGTTGAGCCAGCCCATCCCCGGCCCGAAGGCGCGCGTGGTCCACGCGAAGGTCGTGCCGGCGTCCGGGTCGGCGCGGTTGAGGTATTTGTAGGCGACCGCGATCAGCAGGATCGGGATGAACGAGACGATCAGCACGGCCGGTGCGTGTATGCCGACGCCGCTGATCGCGACGATGAAGCCGAGCGTGGCCGCGAGCGAGTACGCGGGCGCTGTCGAGGCGACGCCGATGACGATGTTCGAGACGTAGCTGATCGCGCCTTTTTTCAGACCCTTGTCGCTGACCTGCGAGGACGCTGGGCCTCCGTGTACGACGCCGCTGTCAGTGGCCATCGGTGATCCTCTCTGTGGTTGTCGCGCGAGCTACGGCCTGATTGTCAGGAACCTACGCGTCCTGGCGGGCGGCATGCAAGGGGCGCAATTCCCAAAAGCGGGGCGTCTCTTTGGACATCTGGTACAAGGGTCCTTGGGCTTCTTGACCTGGTGGCCACTTGAGACGGCGTGAACGCCGCAGTACGGTTGTCCTGAGTGTCTATGTGACACGCCAGCCGAGCAGACCTCTAAGGGAGAGGATTTCATGGCCAGCCAAGCAAGCGCGAACGACACGGGATCAGCCGGCGCGGTCGCGCCGGGATCGACCTCTGCCCCCGCGGCCCCAGGTCCCGACGGGCCGGCGCTCGACGGCCAGCGAGGGGGAGACCTGCAGCGCCTGGCCAAGCGCCACCTGTGGATGCACTTTACGCGCATGGGCTCCTACGCCGACGCGGATGTGCCGGTGATCGTGCGCGGCGACGGTTGCTACGTCTATGACGAGCAGGGCAAGCGCTACCTGGACGGGCTCTCCGCTCTGTACTGCGTGAACATCGGCCACGGGCGCGCGGAGCTGGGCGAGGCGGCCGCCAAGCAGGCCGAGGAGCTGGGCTTCTACACCAACTGGAGCTACGCGCACCCGCGCTCGATCGAGCTGGCGGCGCGCATCGCCGGCCTGGCGCCGGGCAACCTCAACCGCGTGTTCTTCACGTCGGGCGGCTCGGAGTCGGTGGAGTCGGCGTGGAAGCTCGCGAAGGCCTATCACCACGCGCGCGGCGAACACCGCCGCCACAAGCTCGTCTCGCGCAAGCTGGCTTACCACGGCACCTCGATGGGCGCGCTGACGGCCACCGGGCTGACGCCGCTGCGCACGCCGTTCGAACCGCTTACGCCGGGCGGCATACACGTCGAGAACACCAACTCCTACCGCTGGCAGGAAGACCGCGACCCGTTGTGGGCGGCGGACTCGATCGAGGAGGCGATCGAATTCGCGGGGCCGGAGACGGTCGCGGCGGTGATCCTCGAGCCGGTGCAGAACGGCGGCGGCTGCTTCGTGCCGCAGGACGGCTACTTCCAGCGCGTGCGCGAGATCTGCGACCGCCACGGCGTGCTGCTGATCTCCGACGAGGTGATCTGCTCGTGGGGGCGCATCGGGCACATGTTCGGCTGCGAGCGCTTTGGCTATCAGCCGGACATGATCACCACGGCGAAGGGCATCACGTCGGCCTACGCGGCGCTCGGCGCGGTGATCGCCGGCGACCACATCGCCGAGCCGTTCCTGCACGGCACGGAGATCTTCAACCACGGCTTCACCTTCGCGGGGCACCCGATGGGCTGCGCGATCGCGCTGGCCAACATCGACGTAATGGAGCGCGAGGACCTGTGCGGGCACGTGCTCGAGCACGAAGGCGAGCTGCGCGCCACGCTCGACAGCCTGCGCGACCTGCCGATCGTCGGCGACGTTCGCGGCGCCGGCTACTTCCAGGCGATCGAGCTGGTCAAGGACCAGGAGACCAAGGAGACGTTCAACGCGCAGGAGTCCGAGGAGCTGTTGCGCGGATTCTTGTCGGGCGAGCTGTACAAGCGCGGGCTGATCTGCCGCACCGATGACCGTGGCGACCCGATCGTGCAGCTGTCGCCGCCGCTGATCGCAGGCCCCGAGCAGTTCGCGGAGATCGAGTCGATCCTGCGCCCTGTGCTCAGCGAGGCATCGGAGCGGATGGCGGGCCGGGGCACAGACCGCCCGGCCGGCGCCGTGCCGCTGCGGTACCCCGGCTAAGGCGCGATGGAGCTCACCGTCGAGAGCCTGATCGCCGAGCTCGGCCTCGAGCTCGCGAGCGGCCACGAATCTGCACAGACGCACGTCCGCTGGGTCCACAGCACCGAGCTGTCGGACCCGACGCCTTGGCTGCGCGGCGGCGAGCTGCTGCTGACGACGGGCATCCAGCTCGACGGCCCGAAGAGCCAGCGCGAGCTGATCGACCGCCTGGCCGACCATCGCATCGCGGGCCTGGGCTTCGGTACGGGCTTCAAGCACAAGCGCCTTCCGGCAGCGCTGGTGACGGCGGCGCGCAAGCGCTCGTTCCCGCTGTTCGAGGTGCCCTACGCGCTGCCGTTCATCGCGATCACCGAGCGGGCGTTCGCACAGCTGGTCAACGAGCGCTACGAGATGCTGCAGCGCAACATGGCCGGCGACGTGCTGGCCGAGGCGCTGACGGGGCATCTGTACCCCGAGGAACTGCAGGCGCGCCTGCGCCCCTTCGGCATCGGCGATCAGGTAGCGGTGCTGGCATTCGCGCTGGACGACCCGGCCGCCGCCGCGGCGCCGCTGGAACGCGCGCTGGAGGCCGAGCGGGCGTCCTGCCTGGTGGCGATCCGCGCGGGGCTGTTGTGCGCGGTCATCGACGCGGAGGGAAAGGAGCCGATCGCGCTCGCGGGCAAGCTGCGCGATGCGCTGCAGGCACGCTTCGGCGAGGTGCGCGCGTCGGCCAGCCGTCCCGGCGCGGCGCAGTCGCTGCGCCTCAGCTTTCACGAGGCACGCTGTGCGCTGGAGGCCGTGCGCCTGCAGAACGGCAGTGCGCCGGACGTGGCCTCATATCGCGACCTCGGCGCCTTCCAGCTGCTGCTTTCGCTGCAGGACGACGATGCGCTGCTGTCCTACTGCCGCGGCGTGCTCGGGCCGGTCGAGCAGGACGAGGGCGACTACGGCGAGGAGCTGCTGCGCTCGCTGGACGTGTTCATCGAACACAACGGGCACTGGGAGAAGGCTGCGGGCGTGCTGTTCTGCCACCGCCACACGCTGCGCTATCGCGTGCGCCGCGTCGAGCAGCTGACGGGGCGAGACTTCTCCAACGCGCGCGATCGCATCGAGTTCTGGCTAGCGCTACGTGGAAGGGAGTTGGCACGATGAAGATCGGAGTCCCGAGCGAGATCAAGTCCGACGAGTACCGCATCGCGATCACGCCGGCGGGCGTCAGGGAGCTCTCCTCGCGCGGGCACGACGTGCTCGTGCAGGCCGGCGCGGGCGAGGGCAGCGCGATGGGCGACGAGCAGTTCGCCGCGCAGGGTGCGCAGATCGTGGCGGATGCGCAGGCGGTGTTCGACGACGCGGACCTGGTGCTGAAGGTCAAGGAGCCGCAAGCCTCCGAGGTGGCGATGCTGCGCGCCGAGCAGACGCTGTTCACCTACCTGCACCTCGCCGCCGAGCCCGAGCTCGCGCGCGGGCTGCAGGACTCCGGCGCGACGTGCATCGCCTATGAGACCGTCGAAGACGCGGCAGGCCGCCTGCCGCTGCTGGCGCCGATGAGCGAGGTGGCCGGCAAGATCGCCACGCAGGCGGGTGCGTTCATGCTGGAGAAGCCGCTCGGCGGGCGCGGCATCCTGCTGGGCGGCGTGCCCGGCGTGGCGGCGGCCACGGTGCTGGTGATCGGTGGGGGGGTCGTCGGCATGAACGCGGCGTTCATCGCGATCGGCATGGAGGCCGACGTGTTCGTGTTCGACCGCTCGATCGACCGCCTGCGCGAGCTGGAAGTGGCCTTCGGCGGCCGCGCCTCCACGGTCTACTCCTCGACACTGGCGATCGAGGAGATGCTGCCTTTGGCCGACCTGGTGATCGGCGCGGTGCTCGTGCGCGGCGGGCGCGCGCCGCACGTGGTGACACGCGAGCAGCTCAAGCTGATGAAGCGCCACGCGGTGCTGGTGGACGTGTCGATCGACCAGGGCGGCTGCTTCGAGACCTCGCGCCCGACCACCCATTCCGAGCCGACGTATGAGGTCGACGAAATCACGCACTACTGCGTGACGAACATGCCGGGCGCGGTGCCGATCACCTCGACGTACGCGCTGACCAACGCCACGCTGCCGTATGTGCTCGAGCTGGCCGAGGAAGGCGTGGACGCGGCGCTGGAGCGCAACGAGGCGCTGCGACAGGGAGTCAACGTGCGCGCGGGCGAGATCGTCCACCCGGCGGTCGTGCAGGCACTTGAGGAACTGAGCGCGGCCAGGTAGCAGCAGCGGCCGGCGCGCGGCGACGCGCACGACCGGCAGGACGCCCACAACGACATAGACCCCCGAGGAGGGCACAGCGAGATGGCGACGACGACAGAGACCCTCAGCAACTTCATCGACGGCCGGCCGGTCGCCGGCTCCGGCGACACCGAACCGGTGCTCAACCCCGCGACGGGCGAGGAGCTGGCACGCGCGCCGATCAGCACGCCGCAGGAGGTCGACGAGGCGGTGGGCGCCGCGCGCGCGGCATTCGAGAGCTGGTCCAGGACGACGCCCGCGCAGCGCGCGGAGGCGCTCCTGGGCGTGGCCGACGTGCTGGAGGAACACGGCGAGGAGATCGCGCGGCTGGAGGCGCTGAACGCGGGCAAGCCGATCGAAGCCGTCAAAGACGACGAGATCCCCGTGATGGTCGACAACCTGCGCTTCTTCGCGGGCGCCGCCCGTGTGCTCGAGGGCCGCGCGGCGGGCGAGTACATGGAGGGCTACACGTCGTTCACGCGCCGCGAGGCAGTCGGCGTGATCGGCCAGGTGACGCCGTGGAACTACCCATTGATGATGGCGATCTGGAAATTCGCCCCGGCGATCGCGGCCGGTAACACGGTCGTGCTCAAGCCCGCCGAGACGACGCCGGTCACGACGCTGCGCCTGGCCGAACTGACGGCCGACATCCTGCCGCACGGCGTGCTCAACGTGCTGACCGGCCCGGGGCAGCCGACCGGCGAGGCGCTGATCTCACATCCCGACGTGGACATGCTCGCGCTGACGGGCTCGGTGGACACGGGCAAGCACTTCGCGCGCACGGCTGCGGACACGCTCAAGCGCGTGCACCTGGAGCTCGGCGGCAAGGCTCCGGTGGTCGTGTTCGACGACGTGAGCTTGGAGAGCGCGCTGGAGACGATCGCCGGCACGGGCTACTACAACGCCGGGCAGGACTGCACGGCGGCGACGCGCGTGCTTGCCGGCGGCAAGGTCTACGACGACGTCGTCGCCGGTCTTGCCGAGCAGGCCAAAGGGCTGGTGATCGGCGACACGCTGTCCGCCGACACGACGCTCGGTCCGGTCAACTCGGCGCGCCAGCGCGAGCGCGTGGAGGGCTTTCTGCAGCGCCGGCCCGACCGGGCGGAGATCGTCACGGGCGGGACGCAGCCGGACCGCCCCGGGTTCTTTCTGGAGCCGACCGTCGTCGCCGGCCTGCAGCAGGAGGACGAGATGATCCAGCGCGAGATCTTCGGCCCGGTGATCACCGTGCAGCGCTTCTCAGACGAGCAGCAGGCGATCGAGTGGGCCAACAGCACGCGCTACGGGCTGGCCTCCTCGGTGTGGACGCGCGATGTCGGGCGCGCGCTGCGCGTCTCGCGCGCGCTGCGCTTCGGCTGCGTGTGGATCAACGACCACATACCGCTCGTCTCCGAGATGCCCCACGGCGGCTTCAAGGAGTCCGGCTACGGCAAGGACCTCAGCTCCTACTCGCTCGAGGACTACACCGTGGTCAAGCACGTGATGGCGAATTTGGAGTAACCGGCGGCGGCCGGCGCGCCGCACGAAATCCGGCGGTGTGCAGGGATAAGGCTGCTACGGTCTGCGTGCGAGCGGCGAAGTCGTTCGCGAGGTTCTTTGTCTTTGTTGGCGCTCGACATGCGCGGATGGGGTCAGTCGAATCTCCATCTGCAGCGGCGGCCAGGGGGTCGCCAGAAGGAGCACCAACACATGAAGGATGCAACGTTCGCCAGCCTTGGCGTGTCCGAGGTTGTCGTAAACGAGCTCGCCGAGCGCGGGATCGCAAAGCCTTTCGCAGTACAGAGCATGGTCATCCCCGACGTGCTCGCCGGCCACGACGTGCTGGCACAGTCGCCGACCGGATCGGGCAAGACGCTGGCGTTCGGCGTGCCGATGGTCGAGCGAATCAAAGACTCCGACGCGCGCCCGTCGGCGCTCGTGCTCGCGCCGACGCGCGAGCTCGCCAGCCAGATCGTCGACGACCTGCGGCCGATCGCCCACGCACGCGCGCTGTCGATCGCCGCGGTGTACGGCGGAGCGGGAATCGTCAAGCAGGCGCGGCTTGCGGGCCGCGCGCACATCCTCGTCGCCACGCCCGGCCGCCTGATGGACCTGATCGAGCGGCGCGACGTGTCGCTGAAGCAGATCCGCCTGCTCGTGCTCGACGAGGCCGACCGGATGCTCGACATGGGCTTTCGCCCGGTCGTCGACAAGATCGTGAAGATGTGCGCTCGCGAGCGACAGACGTTGCTGTTCTCAGCGACGCTGCAGGGCGAGGTCGGCAAGGTCGCCAAGGCCTACACGTCCAATCCGCGCCGGCACGAGCACGCGCACTCCGAGGAGCGCAAGGGCGATGTCGAGCACCGCTTCGTGACGGTCTCGCACGACGCCAAGGTCTCGCGCCTGGTGGCCGAGCTCAATGAGGCAGAGCGCGGGCTGACGCTCGTGTTCGTGCGCACCAAGCGCGGCGCCGACCGCCTGGTCAAACGACTGGGCTCCAACAACGTCCGCGCCGTCGCGATGCACGGCGACAAGTCGCAGGGCCAGCGCGAGCGCGCACTGGCCAACTTCGAGGGCGGGGTCGTCGACACGCTGGTAGCGACGGATGTGGCCGCGCGCGGCATCGACGTCGCGGGCATTACGCACGTGATCAACTACGACATCCCGGCCACGCGCGAGGACTACGTGCACCGCATCGGGCGCACGGCGCGCGCCGGGGCGAGCGGCGTCGGCGTGACGCTGGTCACCCATGACCAGAAGCGCGAGCTGGCAGGCATGGTCGGCGGGCTGGGACTGCACCGCGAGCTGGAGCTCGGCGGCCTGATCGCCAGCACGACCGGCAACCGCAAGGGCGCCGGCCAGCGCTCGGGCGCGCCGCGCAACAACCGCCGGCGCCGTACGCCCGCGCGGGCCTAGCCTTCGCGGCTCAGTCTCGGTCGTCTGCGGCTGCCGGTTTCGGCGGCCGCAGACGTCTTGACGCGGTTTGCGGCGCTTTGCGCAGGCCTGCTGCGCGGGCGCTGGGCCGCCTTGCGGAGGTTCGCGGAGGGTCGATGTATCGGATTAAGACCCGCTGATACGGACCGTCGGCAGTTCAAGCGCCCGCCGTCTCAGCTAACGTCGCGGCTGTGAACGGTTCGATTCCGCCGGATTCCGAGCCGGGCGAGCCGCAGTCAAAGGACGACGCACGCTCGGACGCAGGTTTACTGCGCGACTACGACATATTGCGCCTGAGGGCGCCAAATACGGGCCCGCTGACGCTCACGGGAACGAACACATGGGTGGTCGGCCGGCGTCCGGCATACGTCGTGGACCCGGGGCCGCTGCTCGATGTGCACGTGCGCCGCATCATGGCGGCGATCGAGTCGCGCGGCGGGCTCGGAGGGGTGGTGCTGACGCACGACCACCACGACCACAGCGAAGCCGTGGAGACGCTGCTGGAAGTGCATCCGGCGCCGTTGGCGGCGGGGCGCGGCGACGTCGACGTGAAGCTCTCGGAGGACATGCGCTTCGGCCCCTTCCAGGCGGTCTACACGCCGGGCCACGCCGAGGATCACTACGCGCTGGTGGCCGACGGGGCGTGCTTCACCGGCGACGCGGTGCTCGGCGACGGCAGCGTGCTGATCACGCCGCACCCGGGGGCGATGTCGGGTTACCTGCTGGCGCTCACGCGCCTGCGCCTGCGCGAAGACTTCAACGTGCTGTGTCCCGGGCACGGCGAGCTGGTGTGGGACGCGCGCGCCAAGCTCGACGAATACATCGCGCACCGCATAGACCGTGAAAATCGCCTGCTCATAGCGCTCAACGAAGGCCTGCGCACGGTGCCGGACCTGCTGGCAGCGGTCTGGCCGGAGGTGCCGCCGGAGCTGCGCGCGGCCGCCACGGCGACGCTGGCCGCCCATCTGGACAAGCTCGAGGACGACGAGGTCCTGCCGCGCGGCGTCCACCGCCCGGCCTTCGACAGCGAGCGCTGGTGAGAGCGCGCGCTCAGACGAAGCGCGGGTAGAGCGTCATGCCGCCGTCGACGAACAGCGTCGCGCCGGTGACGTAGCTGGCCTGCTCGGAGGCGAGCCACGCGACCGCGTTGGCGATGTCGCCGACGTGGCCCCAGCGTCCGAGCGGAACCTCCGCGAGCACGGTGGCGCTTTCCTCGGCGTTTTCCAGCACAGACTTGTTGATCGGCGTGTCGATCGCGCCCGGCGCGACGCTGGCGACGCGGATGCCCAACGGCGCCAGCTCCTTGGCGATCGACTGCGCGAACAGCTTCATGCCGCCCTTGGAAGCGCAGTAGTGCGAGAAGCGCTCCCAGGCGATCTGCTCGTGGACGCTCGAGATGTTGACGATCGTGCCTGCCGATTTGCGGTCGCGCATCGTGCGTGCCGCCTCGCGCGCGCAGAGAAAGGCGCCGGTGAGGTTGACGTCGATGACTTTCTGCCACGCCTCCAGCGGCATGTCGAGCAGCTCGTAGGGGTGCTCGACGCCGGCGTTGTTGACGAGCAGATCGACGCCGTCGAAGGCCTCGGCCGTGGTGGCGAACGCTCGCTGCACGTCGCTCTCGCTGGCCACGTCCATCTGCACGGCGAGCGCCTTCGCACCGGCAGCCTCCATCTCGGCGACCATCTTGTTCGCCGCGTCGGGCGAGCCGACGTAGTTGACGGCGACGGCCGCGCCATGCGCGGCGAGCTCGAAGCACACCCCCTGGCCGATGCCCGAGTCGCCGCCCGTGACGAGCGCGCGCCGGCCGTTCAGCAGGCGCGCGTCTGGTGGATGCAGCTGGAATGTCGAATCTGGCACGGCGGCTCGTCCGCAAGCCTACCCCGCTACGGTTCTCGCAGATGGCTCCGCGCGTCCCCTCCTCAGGCAAAGGCGCGCGCAAGCCCCCCAGCCGAGTCGATCCGGCGAGCTCTCCGGCCGCCAGGAGCTTTGGCAAAAGCTCGCCGTTCCCGCCGATCGCCGACTATGGCTTCCTCTCGGACTGCCACACCGGGGCGCTCGTCGCGTCCGACGGCGCGATCGAGTGGATGTGCTTGCCGTACTTCGACTCGCCGTCGGTGTTCGGCTCGCTGCTGGACCGCGGCGCGGGCAGCTGGCGCGTCGGCCCCTACGGGCTGTACGTGCCCGCCGGGCGCCGCTATGTGCCGGGGACGAACATGATCGAGACGACGTGGATGACGCCGCAGGGTTGGATCCGCGTCGTGGACGCGCTGGCGATGGGCGAATGGCACGACAACGAGCACGGCTCCAGCCACACGCGCCCGCCGACGGACTACGACGCCGATCACCTGCTCGTGCGCATGATCGAATGCGTCCAGGGCCAGGTGCAGGTGGAGATCGTGTGCGAGCCGATGCTCGACTACGGCGCCACGCCCGCGCAGTGGAAGAAAGTGGAGCTCGAAAGCGATGCCGAGCATGCGCCCGACGCACACGACGCGCTGGCGATGGACGCATCTGACGGGCAAACGAGCTTCAGGCTGTTCAGCGATATCCGCATGGGGATCGAGGGCAACCGCACGCACGGGCGCCACACGATGGTCGAGGGCGAGAAACGCTTCTGCGCGATCTCCTGGACGGAGTCGCTGGGCGGCCCGCACACCGCCGAGGAAGCCGAGCAGATCCTCGAGCGGACCGGCCACTTCTGGCGCGGCTGGCTGGCCGAAGGCACGTATCCCGACCACCCCTGGCGGGCGCACCTGCAGCGCTCGGCGCTGGTGCTCAAGGGACTGACGTTCATGCCGACCGGCGCCCTGGTCGCGGCGCCGACGACCTCGCTGCCGGAGACGCCCGGCGGCGAACGCAACTGGGACTACCGCTACTGCTGGATGCGCGACGCGTCGTTCACGCTGTGGGCACTGCACGCCCTCGGTCTCGACTGGGAGGCCGACGACTTCATCGAGTACGTCGCAGAAGTCCCGCGCAACGAGGACGGCTCGCTGCAGATCATGTACGGCGTTCGCGGCGAGAAAGACCTCGCCGAGTCGACGCTCGATCACCTCAGCGGCTACGAGAGCTCGACGCCCGTGCGCATCGGCAACGGCGCCTACGACCAGCGACAGAACGACGTCTACGGCGCCGTGCTGGACTCGGTGTACCTGCACTCGAAGCAGCGCGACCACATCCCCGAGCGCCTGTGGCCGGTGCTGATCGACCAGGTCACGTGTGCGGCCGCCGTGTGGCGCGAGCCCGATCAGGGGATCTGGGAGGCGCGCGGAAAGCCCCAGCACTACACGACGTCGAAGCTGATGTGCTGGGTGGCGATGGACCGCGGCGCACGCCTTGCCGAACGGCGTGGCAACACCGAGCACGCGGAGCATTTCCAGCAACTCGCCGAAGAGGTGCGCGAGGACATCCTCGCCCACGGCGTCGACTCGCGCGGCGTGTTTCGCCAGCACTACGACACCGACGCGCTCGATGCGTCGACGCTGCTCATTCCGCTGCTGCGCTTCCTGCCGCCGGAGGACGAACGCGTGCGTGCGACGGTGACGGCGATCCGCGACGAGCTGACCGAGAACGGGCTGGTGCTGCGCTATCGCACCGACGAGACCGACGACGGGCAGCGTGGCAAGGAGGGCACGTTCCTGATCTGCTCCTTCTGGCTGGTCTCGGCGCTGTCGGAGATCGGCGAGGACCGCGATGCCGAACACCTCTGCGAGCGCCTGCTCTCCTACTCCTCGACGCTGGAGCTGTACGGCGAGGAGCTCGAGGCCTCGAGCGGGCGCCACCTCGGCAACTACCCGCAGGCGTTCACGCACCTCGCGCTGATCAACGCGGTCACCCACGTGATCGCCGCGCAGCAGGAACGCTGACGGCCGGCCGCCAACCGCGAGCTCGCGGGAGCGCCTCAGTAGCCGGGGTCGCCGGGCAGCAGCACGCGCGCAACCTCGCCCTCGAGCAGCACCTTCGGCTCGACCGGCTGTACGTCGCGCTCGCGCGCGTAGGAGAGCAGCTCCTCGACGCTGGCAAACGCGCCGAGCTGCTCCAGGTGCTTGATCGTCGGGAAGACGAGCGCGATCTGCTCTGAGCGGTGCGCGTCCAGCGCCGCCTGCGGGGTGAACCAGGCGAGCTCGACGACCTCCTCGCCGTCCACGCGCGGCTCCTGGCCGTCAGGCAGAGGGGCGAGGAAGAAGTGCGTGTCGAAGCGGATCTGCACCTGTGCGGGCGTGATCCAGCGCGAGAACTTCACGAGCGCGCCGGGGTCGTCGAGCTCGATCGCAGCCTCCTCGTGAAGCTCGCGGATGGCCGCGGCACGGTGCGCCCGGTCGCCGTCGCCCTCGTGCGCGTCGACCGCGCCGCCGGGGAAGACCCACACGCCGCCCATGAAGCGCGCCTTGGGCGTACGCCTGACGAGCAGCACCTCCAGCGCGTCGGCGCCGCCGCGCAGCAGAATGACCGTCGCCGCCTGTCGCGGCTCGGTGACCGGGCCCGGGTTGTACTGCTCGCCGGACACTGCAGGCTCGCTCTCCCCGCGCGTGCTCATCCGTTGACCCTACCTGCCGCTAGTCTTCAGCGCATGAGCAGCTCGACGACGACACTCCAGCGCTGGATCTGCGAGTCCTGCGGATTCATCTACGACCCAGAGGAGGGCGATCCGGACGGGGGCATACCCGCCGGCACGGCCTTCGGCGACATCCCCGACACCTGGTTCTGCCCGGTGTGCGGCGCGCGTAAGCGCGACTTCGTCCCTTACGAGGACTGAGGCGCCCGCCTCAGAGCGTCGATGACGAACGACGCAGACGCTCTGCTGGCGTTCGACCGAGAGCACGTGTGGCATCCGTACGGGCCGCTGCCGGGGGCGCTTGCGCCGCTGCCGGTGGTCTCAGCGGAGGGCGTGCGCCTGAAGCTGGCTGACGGGCGCGAGCTGATCGACGGGATGTCGTCGTGGTGGTGTGCGATCCACGGCTATCGCCACCCGGCGCTCGACCGTGCGGCGGCCGAGCAGCTGCAGCGGATGTCGCACGTGATGTTCGGCGGGCTCACGCACGAGCCGGGCGTGCGCCTGGCCGAGAAGTTGCTCGCGCTCGCTCCGGATGCACTGGACGCCGTGTTCTTCGCCGATTCGGGCTCGGTGTCGGTGGAGGTCGCTATCAAGATGTGCCTTCAGTTCCAGCGAGCGCGCGGGCATCCTGAGAGGACGCGCCTGCTGACGGTGAGGGGCGGCTATCACGGCGACACGTTCGGCGCGATGGCGATCTGCGACCCGGTGGGAGGGATGCACAGCATGTTCACGGGCGTGCTCGCCGAGCACGTGTTCGCCGATCGCCCGCCGGACGGCTTCGATGCGGGCCTGGACGAGCGCTGGGCGGAGCACGTGAGCGAGCTCGCGGCGCGTCACGCCGGCGAGCTTGCGGCGATCGTCGTCGAGCCCGTCGTGCAGGGCGCGGGAGGCATGCGCTTTCACTCGCCCGCGTGCGTGGCGCTGTTGCGCGAGCTGTGCGACGAGCACGGCCTGCTGCTCGTGCTCGACGAGATCGCGACGGGCTTCGGGCGCACGGGCGAGCTGTTCGCGTGCGAGCACGCGTCCGTGGCGCCTGACGTGATGTGCGTCGGCAAGGCGCTCACCGGCGGGTACATGACGCTTGCGGCGACGCTGTGCACGCGCGCGGTCGCCGACGCGGTGTCATCGGGCGAGGGCGGTGGCCTGATGCACGGGCCGACGTTCATGGCCAACCCGCTTGCATGCTCGGTCGCGCTGGCGTCGCTGGACGTGCTGGCGTGCGATGGCTGGCGCGAGCGGGTACGGGCGATCGAAGCCGGCCTGCGCGCGGGGCTGGAGCCGGCGCGCGAGCTGCCCGGCGTCGCAGACGTGCGGGTGCTCGGGGCGATCGGTGTGCTGCAGCTCGACCACGACGTCGACATGGCCGCGGCGACGCGTGCGGCCGTCGCGCACGGCGTATGGCTGCGCCCGTTTCGCGACCTCGTCTACGCGATGCCCCCGTACGTGATCGACGAGCACGACCTGGCGCGCGTCACCGGCGCGATGCTCGCCGCGGCAAGCGCCTAGCGACAGCGGCGGCGACGCTGGTGTGCGGGGGCTCAGGCGGGTTGCGGCGACGCCGGCGCCGTGCGCGCCCTGGCGATGCGCGCGAGCACGCCAGGCCGCAGCATGCTCGACGGCGGCCGCCGCCGGCTGCCGATGCTCTCGAAAGCCGCGTAGACGGCGGGGTCCCGCGCGGCCGCGCGGTACAGCCGCCGCTCGATCGGGTTGATCGGCCGTCCGCTGGAGATGTCGGCGATCATCAGGTAGTGGGGGAGCAGCCGGCGGCGATGCACGCGCCTGTAGCGCTCCAGCGCCGCGTCGAGCGTGGCGGTGTCGCCGGCGAGCGCATCGGCCGTCTCTTGCACGAGCCAGTCGGCGCTCTGAAACGCCCATCCGCAGCCGACGCCCCACAGCGGGTCGCCGGCGAGCGCGCTGTCGCCGGCGAACGCCAGCCCGGGCCGCGCGGCCGGCCGGAACACGTTGGGCAACTCGAGCTTGCCGAGCAGTTTGGACTCCAGCGTCGCCTCGCTCAGGTCGGGCCCGTCGGGCAGCGAGTTGACGGTGCGCCGGTAGGCGGCCTGGAGGTCTGCCTGAAACTCGGGCAGGCGGTCGCGGTGCGGTGCCAGCAGCACGACTGTCAGGTCGTCCTCGTTGGGGAATGTGTACGCGGCATCGGGGTCCAGCAGCCACATCCTCGAGCGCTCCGTGCGTGGGCGGATGCCCCGCCAGTAGCCCCAGTAGAAGAAACGGTTGTGCGGCTTGACGCGACCGGGCACGCGCGCCCAGCGGGCGACCTTCGAGTCGCGGCCGTCGGCCGCGACGACGAGCTTCGCGGCGATGTCGCGGCGCTCGTGCGTGCGGCTTTCGATGCGCACGCCCGACGGCCGCCCGTTGCCCAGCAGGCCGGTGGCGGTCCAGCCGAGCATCGGCTCGACGCCCGGCGTCTGCGCGGCGAGCTCTCGCAGCAACGGGTCGAGCGTGCGGCGGGTCACGCTGTAGCCATGCGGTGCGGCTCCCTCGGCGACGATCCAGCCGCTGCCCGCGGTCCACAGGTCGATGCTGTTGTGCACCGCGCCTCGTTGCTCGAGCATCGGCGCGAGCCCGAGCTTCTCGATCGTCGGCGTTGCGCTCGACTGGATGAAGTGCGTGCAGACGGTCTTGTACGCGTCGAGCGCGGGGCGGCGCTCGATCAGCGCGACGCGCGCTCCGCGCTGGGCGAACAGCCGCGCGGCGGTGCAGCCTGCGGTGCTGGCGCCGACGATCGCGACGTCAAAGCGCGCGCCGCCCGGCTCGGGGCTCATCGCGCGACGCGGGCCTGCAAGCGCTGCAACGCGACCATGCCGCGCTCGCCCACGCTGCCGGGCGCCGGCACGATGCCGAGCTGGCGCGCGAGGTCGTTCATGTCATAGAACGCGCGGTAGTCGGCGATGCGCCCGTCGCGCATCGTCCAGCGATCGATGCCGTCGACGCGCATGTGGCGACCGGTGGCGGCGAAGCCCGGCGGATCGATCGGCCCGCGGTGCGTTCCCTGCATGTGCCAAGCCCAGAAGACCAGGTCTCCGGACACCGCGATCTGCGGCGGGTCCGGTTCGCCGAAATGCAAGTCGGGAAAGCCGCGGAAGCTCGTGCGCATGAACTCCTGCACCTCGGCCACGCCGCGCGCCGGGGCGGCCATCGCCGGGTCGGCCCACACGATGTCCTCGGTCACCAGCTCGGCCATGGCCGCCGTGTCGCAGGCGTTCCACGCGGCGCTGTAGCGCGCCGTGAAGTCGCTCATGTCGGCAGGGACGTTTGCCGTGGGGGCGGTGACCGCCATGCGCTCACACCATAGCCCCGCTGCGCCCCGTCGCGCAACCCATCCGCGGGCTTCAGGATGCCTGCGCCACGCGTGGGCGCTCGCCGAGCCAGCGCCGCCACGGCAGCTCGGCGCCGACGCGGGCCAGCTCGTCGATCTGCGGCGAGCCTGCGTGGCCGAGCGTGGCGACCTCGACGAAGCCAAAACGCGCGATCGCCTCGAGGTTGGAGCGCTCCAACCTCGATGGTTCCTGCGGCCAGGGCGTCAGCACGACGGCGCGCACGCTCAGCCCGGCCGCGCGCGCCGCCTGCAGTGTCAGCAACGTGTGGTTGATCGTGCCCAGCCCGGGGCGTGCGGCGATCAGCAGCGGCAGTCGCAGGGCCATGGCGAAGTCGCACACGGTGAGATTGTCCGCGAGCGGCGACAGCAGGCCGCCGACGCCCTCGACGATCACCGTCGCGCCGTCGCCTCGATCGGCCACCGCGGCCGCGCCTGCGCCAAGCACTCGCCGCGCCTGCAGCGTCTCGCCGGCGAGCTCGGCGGCGAGCAGCGGTGAGACGGCCGGGCCGTAGCGCAGCGGCGCCACCTCGTCGGCCGGCATGCCCGCCGCCGCTCCGAGCAGCTCGTGGTCGGGCGGCCAGTGGGGCGAGGACATATCGGCGGCGAGCTCGTCCAGCCCGGTGACGGCCGGCTTGTGCGCCGAGACGCGCTCGCCCTGAGCCGCCATCGCAGCGAGCAGCGAGGCGCTGAGAACCGTCTTGCCGACGCCCGTGTCGGTCCCCGTGACGAACAGCCCGCGCATCGCAGGTCGTGCGACGCTAGGCGGCGTTGGCGACGGCGCTCTCGCGCTCGCCGTCGAACGGCGCGGCGTCGTCGTCGGAGCCGAGTCCCGCGGGCGCCGGTGGGCGCCGCGGGCGCGGCTGCTCGATGTCGAACGGCGCCGCTGCCGGCGCGGTTCGCGCGGCCGACGCCGCGAGCGGCAGTTCGTGCTCGATCTCGTCGGGCTGCTCGGCGGGCTGGGACTCGTGCTGCGGCGTGCCGATCTGCGACGGGTCGAGACCGAGCTTGCGCGCCGCCGTCGCGATCACCTCGGCGGCCATGCGCATATCCGTAGCCGTGTGCGAGGCCATCGCCGCCAAGCGCAGGCGCGAGGTGCCCGGCGCAACCGTCGGCGGCCGGATCGCCTGTGCGAACACGCCCCGCTCGATCGTCTCCTGGCACAGGCGCAGCGTGTCGTGCTCGTCGCCGACCACGAGCGGCACGATGTGCATGTCGTTCTCGGCGACCGTGAAGCCCTCCTTGCAGAGCGCGCGGCGCAGCACCCGGGCGTTCGCGCTCAGGCGCTCCACGCGGTGCGGGCGTTGCGCCAGCAGCTCCAGCGCGGCCAGCGCTCCGGCCATCGACGGCGGCGGCGGGGCGGTCGAGAAGATGAACGAGCGCGACGTGTTGAGCAGGTAGCGGACCATCTCCTCGTCGCCGCACACGTACGCGCCATAGGAGCCGAGCGCCTTGCCGAGCGTGCCGACGATCGCGTCGACCTCGCCCTCCAGGCCCTCTTGCGCGAGCACGCCGCGGCCACCCGGGCCGTAGGTGCCGATCGCGTGCGCCTCGTCGACGGCCAACCGTGCGCCCGACGCATGTGCCAGTTCGACGAGCTGCGCCAACGGCGCGACGTCGCCGTCCATCGAGAAGACCGAGTCGGTCACGATCAGTCGCCCGCCCTGCGTGCTGCCGCGCCCGCCGTGGCGGCGCATGCTCCACAGCAGGTGTTCGACGTCGGCGTGGCGGTAGACGACCACCTCGGCGCGCGACAGCCGACAGCCATCGACGATCGAGGCGTGGTTGAGCTCGTCGGAGAAGACCGTGTCGCCGCGCCCGGCCAGCGCGCCGATGACGCCCAAGTTGGCGAGGTAGCCCGAGCCGAACAGCAGGCACGACTGTCTGCCCGCGAAGCTCGCCAGGCGCTCCTCCAGGCGCCGGTGGACGGTCATCGTCCCGGAGATCAGCCGCGAGGCGCCCGTGCCGACTCCCCAGCGCATGGCAGCCTGAGCGGCGGCCTCGCGCACTTGCGGGTGGTCGGCGAGGCCGAGGTAGTTGTTCGAGCACAGCAGCAGCACCGGCTGGCCGTCGAGCAGCACGGTCGGGCCCTGCGGGCCGGAGACGAGCCGCAGACGGCGCGTCAGCCCGGCGTCCTCCAGCTGCGACAGACGATCCTCGATCTCCTGCGTACCCAACTCCCCGTGCATCGTGCTCCTGTCCTCGTGTTTTGCTTCGGTCAGCCGGCCGCGACCTGCCTTGGCGCTTCGGGTGCGGGCTCGGCGTCGGCCCGCTGTGCGTGGCTGTCGCGCTGTGCGCGATTCGGCGCCCCGTCCGGGCGCGGCGGCACCTTGCGCTTGGCGCGAAAGCGCAGCTGCGTGGAGGGGTCCCACAACCTGATCTCCAGCTCCTCGCCTGCGCCTGTCGATGGGCCGGCTTGGCCTTGGGTGGCCGCCGCATCGATCAGCTCGTCGACCAGGTCGGGCGTCTCGCCCGACATCCATCCAGAGCGATTGTCCGGGCGCGGGTTGGCGGCGTTGTCGGGCTGGCGGGCGACGTTCAGGCCGAGCTGCTCGAACATCTCGCGATCGGTCTCCGGCGCGTTGCCGAGCGTCGTCAGGAAGTTGCCCATCATCACGCCGTTGATGCCCGCCTGCACCGCCAGCTGCTGCAGTTCGCCGAGGTTCTCCACGCGACCTCCGCACAGCCGGAACAGCGCGTCGGGCAGGATCAGGCGGAAGATCGCGATCCACTTGACGGCCTCCCACGGGTCCATGTACTCGCGGTCGCCGAACTTCGTCCCGGGACGCGGGTTGAGCATGTTGATCGGCACGCTCGTCGGGTCGATCGCTGCCAGCTCGAAAGCCATCTCCACGCGCTGCTCGCGCGTCTCGCCGAGGTTGAGGATGCCGCCGACGCACGTCTCCAGCCCCGCCTCGCGGACCGCGTCGATCGTGCGCAGACGTCCCTCGTAGCGGACGGTGCTCGTTACCTCGTCGTAGTAGCTCTCCGCCGTCTCGACGTTGTGGTGCACGCGCTGGATGCCCGCCTCGCGCAGCGCCTTGGCGCGATCGGCGGAGATGTGCCCGACCGAGGCGCAGCGCTTGAGGTTGGTGTGCTCGGAGACCAGGCGCACGCCTTCGAGGTACTTCTGGAAGTCGCGCTTGGACAGGCCCTGGCCCTGTGTGACCATGCAGAAACGGTGCGCCCCCGCCGCCTCGGCCGCCCGTGCGTGCTCGAGGATCTGGTCGGGCTCCATCATCGCGTGCATCGGCGTCTCGGCGTCGGCGAAGCGCGACTGCGCGCAGAAGCCGCAGTCCTCGGCGCAGCCGCCCGACTTGGCGTTGACCAGCGAGCACATGTCGGTCGAGTCCGAGAAGCGCTCGACGCGCGCTTCCCACGCCCGCTGGACGAGCGCCTCGATCTGCTGATGATCCTCGATCTCGCCGAGGCGCACGGCCTCCTCGCGAGTGATCAGCGGCGGCATGCCGCGGAGGTTATGGAGCCTTGCGGACGGCTCGGCGCGGGTTGTGCGGCGGCGCTAGCTGCCCGTCCAGCGGGGAGGGCGCCGCTCGGCGAACGCGCGCATGCCCTCCTGCATGTCCTGCGAGGCGAACGAGGCGCGGCGCAGCTCGATCAGCTCCCCTTCGACCTCTTCGCCAAGCTCGCCCTCAGCCGCCAGCAGCGCGCCGATCACGCGCTTGTTGCCGGTCTGCGAGAGCGGTGCGTTGGCGGCCAGCTCGTTCGCCAGCTCCAGCGACCGCGCTTCCAGATCGGCCTCGGCGGCGACGCGCGTGACGAGGCCCCAGTGCAGCGCGGTCTCGGCGTCGATGTGGCGCCCCAGCAGGAACAGCTCGCGTGTGCGCGGAGCGCCGATCGCGTCGATGAAGCGGCGCAGCCCGGTGTGCGAGTAGACGAGCCCGAGCTTCGCCGGCGGCATCCCCAGTTTGATCTCCGAGCGTGCGACGCGCAGGTCGCACGACAGTGCCAGCTCCAAGCCGCCCCCGATGGTGTGGCCGGGGAGCATCGCCAGCGTCGGGTGGGGAAACGCTTCCAGCGCGTCGATCGCTTCGGTGAACGGGTGCGCTACGAGCCGCTCGGCGCGTTCCTCGAATTCCTCGGTCGGAATCTCGCCGATGTCATAGCCGGCCGAGAACATGCCGTTCGCCCCCGTGAGGATCAGGCAGCGCACGTCTGCCGTGTCGCCCAGCGTCGCGGTGATCGCGTCGAGGATCGGATGATCCAGCGCGTTTCGCTTGGCAGGGTTGGAGATCGTCAGGCGCTTGACGCCCGGCGCCGGCTCGTCGACCAGCAACTTTCCATCGGCGAGCGGTCTCGGTGGGGCGCTGTCGGTCATCGCGCGGACAGGCTAGTGAAGCGCCCGCCTCGCGGGCGCGCCGGCTACTCGAGTTCGACGAGCGCGTCGCCCTCGTTGACCGCCTGGCCCTCCTCGCAGAGGATCTTCGAGACCTTGCCCGAGTCCTCGGCCTCGACGGGCATCTCCATCTTCATCGACTCGAGGATCGCGACCGTGTCGCCCTCCTCGATCCGGTCGCCGACGGCGCACTCGATTTTCCACACGGTGCCGGTGATGTGAGCCTCTACTGCGGACATGTGACCTCCACAACGTCGAGAACGCCGATCGACCGGGACAATAGCCTCCGCGCCCGACGGCGCATCGACGCGATGCGCCTGCCGCCGGCGTCGCGACGGCGCCCGGGTGCAGCCGGCCATGAACCCACAGACCTTCGCCATCGTCACCGCCTACAACGAGGCCGACCGCATCGGCGCGACGCTTGCCACGCTCTCAGACGCCTTCCCGGGCGCGCGGCTGATCGTCGGCGACGACGGCTCCAGCGACGACACGGCGCAGATCGCCCGCGAGGCGGGCGCGCAGGTCGTGCGCAGCGAGCGCGTGATCGGCAAGGGCGGCGCGGCGACGCTCGCGGCCGAGGCGGCGTTGCGCGAGGCGCGTGCGGACGCGGGCCGGGCGGAAGGGCGGGCGCGCGCCGTCTTCCTGCTCTGCGACGGCGACCTCGGCGAGTCCGCGCGAGAGTTGGTGGCGCTGTGCAGCGCTGTGCAGCGCGGCGACGCGGACATCGCCGTCGCGGCGTTCGCACGCCGCGTGGGCGGCGGCTTCGGGCTGGCGCTCGGCTTCGCGCGCTGGGCGATCCGCCGCCGTTGCGGTCTGACGACGAGCGCGCCGATCTCCGGCCAGCGTGCGCTCAGCCAGGCGGCGCTCGCCGATGTGCTGCCGTTCGCGCATGGCTTCGGCATGGAGGTCGGCATGACGATCGACGCCGTGCGCGCCGGGTATCGCGTGATCGAGATCGAGCTCGACCTGTCGCACCGCGCGAGCGCACGCACGCTCGCCGGCTTCGCGCATCGCGGCGGCCAGCTGCTCGACTTCGCGCGTGCGTACATCGTGCGGGGTAGGCTCGCGCGCAGATGATCCTGGCGATCGATCAGGGCACGACGGGCACCAGCTGCCTTGTCTTCGGCGAGAGCGCCGAGCCGGTCGGGCGCGCGTATCGCGAGTTCGCACAGCACTTCCCCGAGCCCGGGTGGGTCGAGCACGACCTGCGCGAGATCTGGCAGACGACGGTCGCGGTCGCGGGAGCCGCGCTGGAGGATGCCGGAGCGCGGCCTGGGGATCTGCAGGCGCTCGGCATCGCCAACCAGCGCGAGACGGTCTGCGTGTGGGATCGGGACAGCGGCGAGCCGCTGCACAACGCGATCGTCTGGCAGGACCGGCGCACGGCGGCGCGCTGCGAGCAGCTTCGCGCGCAGGGCAGGGAGGAGCTCGTGCGGGCACGCACCGGCCTGGTGCTCGACCCGTACTTCTCGGCGACGAAGATCGAGTGGCTGCTGGAGCACGTCGACGGCCTGCGCGAGCGCGCGCACGATGGGCGCGCGCTGTTCGGCACGATCGACTCGTGGCTGATCTTCAAGCTGACGGGCGAGCACGTGACCGACGCGACGAACGCCTCGCGCACGCTGCTGTACGACATCGGCGAGGGCCGCTGGGACCCCGAGCTGCTGGAGCTGTTCGGCGTGCCCGAGCGCTCGCTGCCGCGCGTGCAGGCCAGCGCGGGACCGTTCGGGAAGACGCGCGCGGAGGCGTTGCACGGTCACGCGGTGGCGGTGAGCGGTGTCGCCGGCGATCAGCAGGCGGCGCTGTTCGGGCACGCCTGCGTGGACCCTGGCATGGGCAAGAACACCTACGGGACCGGCTCGTTCGTGCTGATCAACGCCGGCTTTCAGATGCCGGCGCCGCCGCCGGGCGTGCTCGTGACGGCGGCCTGCTCGGTGGGGCAGTCGCGCGCCTACGCGCTGGAGGCTTCGATCTTCGTGACGGGCGCTGCGGTGCAATGGCTGCGCGACGGGCTGGGGATCATCGAGCGAGCGCAGCAGACCGAGCAGCTCGCACGCGAGCTCGCCGGAAACGACGGCGTGTACTTCGTGCCGGCGCTGACCGGCCTGGGCTCGCCGCACTGGGACGCGCACGCGCGCGGCACGATCGTCGGGCTGACGCGCGGCAGCTCGCGCGCGCACCTGGCGCGCGCGACGCTCGAGGCGATCGCCTACCAGACGGTCGACGCGGTGCGCGCGATGGAGCAGGCCTCGCCACAGCCGCTGAGCGAGCTGCGCGCGGACGGCGGCGCCAGCACGAACGCCTGGCTGATGCAGTTCCAGGCAGACGTGCTCGGGGTGCCGGTGGTGCTCGGCGAGCTGTCGGAGATGACCGCGCTGGGCGCCGCCTATCTGGCGGGCGTCGGCGCGGACCTGTGGACGGTCAGCGACCTGCGCGGCGGGCGCCTGGCTACCGCCGAGCGCGAGCGCTATGAGCCGCGCATGAGCGAGGACGAGCGCACGCGGCTGCTGGCGGGATGGGCCGGCGCGCTGTCGCGTTCGCGAACGCAGAGCGAGCCGCGCGAGTAACTTTGTCGGCGATGGGAGGTACAGCGCACACATGAGCGATCTCGCACCGATGCGCGAGCAGGTCTACACCGACCCGCGTCCCAAGGAGCACTTCGACCGTTTCCACGCGCGGGCGCGCACGCGCGAGCCCGACTGGGTCTACGACGTCGTCCGCGTGATCACCTCGCTGTACGCGTACACGTTCCTGCGCGCCCGCGCGATCTCCAGCGAGAACGCGCCGGGCAGCGGCGCGGTGATCCTCGCGCCGAACCACTTCTCCTTCATGGACCACTTCCTGATGGGCTGCTTCATCCGCCGCAAGGTGCGCTTCATGGCCAAGTCGCAGCTGTTCAAAAAACCGATGCAGTTCGTGTACACCCACGGCGGCGTCTTCCCCGTGCGCCGCGGCGCACGCGACGAGGAGGTGTTCATCACCGCCGAGACGATCCTCAAACGCGGCGGTGCCGTGACGATGTACTGCGAGGGCGGGCGCTCGCGCACGGGCAAAGTGGCCGAACAGGCCAAGCGCGGGATCGGCCGCTTGGCGCTGGAGACCGGCGTGCCGGTCGTGCCGATCGCGATCTTCGGCTCCTCGCGCGTGCGCAACTGGAAGCGCCTGCAGTTCCCCAAGGTCACCGTGCAGTACGGCGAGGCGATGCGCTGGGAGCGCGTGGAGAACCCGACGCGCGAGCAGCAGCAGGCGGTCGCCGACGAAGTGCTCAAGGAGATCCGCCTGCTGTACGGCGGGTTGCAGGAGCACGGCCGCAAGGGCATCCTGCAGCGTCTGCGCGCTGAGCGCCGCACGGCGAAGAACGCCGTAGCCGCCTGAGCGCAGGCTAGGCTCCCCGGCGATGACAGAGAGACTCGATGTCGGCGGAGTGATCCGCCGCGTGTTCGACATCTACGTCGAGCAGGCATCCGTGCTGCTGCCCGCCTCGGCGGTCGTGTTCGTGATCACGGGGATCGTCTCGGCGCTGCTCGTCGCGGCGGCTCCCGGCCTGGCGGTGATCGCGCTGCTGCTCAGCCTCGTCGCGGGCACGCTGTTCACGGGTATGGTCGTCGAGCTGGTCGCCGACATCCAGGACGGCCGGCGCGATCACAGCCCCGGCGAGCTGCTGCGCTCGGCAACGCCGGTGATAGGGCAGCTGATCCTCGTCGGCATCGTCGCCGCCATCGGCATCGTCATCGGCTTCTTCTTGATCATCGTGCCGGGCCTGATCCTGCTGACGATCTGGTCGGTCGCCGCGCCTGTCGTCGTGCTCGAGCGCCCGGGCGTCTTCGCGGCGCTGTCGCGCAGCCGCGAGCTCGTTCGCGGCAACGGCTGGCAGGTGTTCGGCGTGATCTTCGTGCTCTTCTTCCTCGTCTTGTTCGTCAGCTCGGGAATCGAGATCGCCGCCGACGCGGCCGGGACCGCCGCCGGTCTCGTCGCGCGCGTGATCGTCGGTGTGCTGACCGGCCCGTTCTCGGCGCTCGCCGCCGCGGTGCTCTACTTCGAGCTGCGCCGCAGCGGTACTGCCGGCGCTCCTGCCGGGGAGGCCGGCGCGACCGGCGGTGCGCCCGGCGCCACGCCCGCCGCGCCCGACGCGTTCGGCAACGCGCCGGCGCCCCCCGCGGCGGACGAGCCGCCGCCGCCGGCCTGAGAGGACTTCCAGGCGCCCCTCGCCGTTAGGGTGCTGGCGATGTCAGCCTCGGTCGACGCATCGACGCTCTTGCGCCCCGGCCTGCTCGACGGCGTGCACGTGCTCGTCGCGTTCGCCACGCCGGACGAGTCGGCTGCAACGACAGATGAGCGCTCGCACTTCGCCGACGCCGTCTCGGCGGCCTGCTCGGACGTGGGCGCGCGCGTCTCTGCCTGGCGACCGCAAGACGCGGTGCCGGCGGATGCCGACCAGCTCGTCGTCGACGGCGCGGCGCTGTTCGCGCGGGCAGGGGTCGGCGGCGAGCAGGGCGAGAGAGACGCACGCGACGCGCTGCGCGACTGCCTGGACGGCGCGTGGGAGGCGACGCGGGCGGTCGCCAACGCAGCGTTCATCGACAGCGCGCGCCCCGGCCGGGTCGTCTACCTCGCGCCCGCCGCGGCGCCCGATCGCTCACGCGACGCCACGCACGCCGACGCCGCGCGCGCGGGGCTGGAGAACCTGGCGCGCACGCTGTCGATCGAGTGGGCCAGATACGCGATCACGCTCGTGACGATCGCTGCCGGCGAGCACACGACCGCAGCCGAGGTCGCCGTGGTCACCGCGTTTCTCGCGTCGCCTGCAGGCGCGTACTACTCCGGCTGCCTGCTCGACCTGCGCGGAGTGCCCGCGGGGCCGGCTGCGCACGACAGCTAGCGGCGCGTCACGTGGAACTCACGCGCACCCAGCAGGTCGTGTTGTGGCTCACCGCCGCGGTCGTCGGGCTCGTGCTCGCGGCGATCCTGCACGCCGGCTGGCTGGCGAGCGTCGGCCTGGTCGCTGCTGTGGGCATCGCCCTCGGCTTCGGCTTCGCGGCCGGCCAGCGCTTCGCAGCGCGGTCCGGCCGCGACGCCGACTGACCGGCGCGCCGAGCGGCGTCAGCCGCTCATGCCTCCGAACAGCCCGCCGGTGACGTGCAGCGTCTGCCCGTGGACGTAGTTGGACCACGGCGAGCAGAGGAAGAAGACGCCGCCGGCGGCCTCCTCCGGAGATGCCGGGCGACCGAGCGGGATCAGCATGGAGGCCATCTGGCGCATCTGCTCGGGGATGCCGAGCTGGATCTTCTCGCCGTCCTTCTCCATCGTGTTCTCGTCGACCTTGGCTTGCGTCAGGCGCGTGTCGATGAAGCCGAAGGCGACCGCGTTGACGTTGACTTTGAACTGGCCCCACTCCTTGGCGACCGTTTTCGTCAGGCCGACGACGCCTGCCTTGCCGGCGGAGTAGTTGGCCTGCCCGGCGTTGCCGAACGTGCCGGAGGTCGAGGAGATGTTGACGATCTTGCGAAAGACCTCCTTGCCTTCCTCCTTCTCCTTCTTGGCGGGCTCGCGCAGGTGCGGTGCGGCCGCGCGGATCACGCGGAAGGGGACGACCGTGTGGATGTCGAGCATCGCCTGGAAATGCTCGTCGGACATCTTGTGCACGGGGGCGTCGAGCGTGTAGCCGGCGTTGTTGACGATGATGTCGATCTTGCCGAACGAGTCGATCGCCTTCTGCACGAGCTCGTCGGCCGCGCCGGGCTTGGTGAGGTCGCCGGCGTAGACGGCCGTCTCGCCGGATATCTCCGACGAGGCCTGCTCGGCGACGTCGCCGTCGAGGTCGTTGATGAGGCACTGCGCACCCTGCGAGACGAGCAGCTCCGCCGTCGCCCGTCCGATCCCGCGTGCCGAGCCGGTGACGATCGCCGACTTGCCGTCGAGTACTCCCATAGCTGTCCTGCTCCTTGGTCGCTTGAGTTGGCGTCGCAGGTTATCCGAGCGCCCGCCGAGGATCGGCCAAGGACCGGCCTCAGGGCTTGATGATGCGCCCGAAGTCCTGCGTGTAGATGGCGCCGGCCTGGCCGTGCGCCAGCGAGGCGAGCGGGTGTGGCGCGACGCCGATGCCGGTTTCGCGGAACGTCGCGTCGAGGATGTTCGCGCGGTGGCCCGGCGAGGCCATCCAGCCGGCGACGATCGCTTTCGGCGAAGCCAGCCAGAGCGTCGCCCAGCCGATGTTCTCGCCGACCGCGTAGCCGAGGTGCGAGCTGAAGATGTAGCCGGCGGCGCGCATGCGCGACAGCGGCGTTTCGCCGTGGCGCCCGTCGTGTTCGAAGTAGTCGCCGGCGGCCATGTCGTCGGAGTGGCCCTGCGCGGCGTGCTGCAGCGGCGCGTCGGGGATCAGCGCGTGCTCGCCGCGGCTGGTGCGTTCGCGGTTGACCAGACACAGCGTCGCCGCGCGCACGCGCTGCAGGTTGGCGGGATTCGGCTGAAGCTGCACGCCCGTGCAGGCGCCGCCTGCGCTGTGGTGGGGGCTGGTGTGGTGAGCGGCGTGGTGGTGCTTGACGCAGGCGAAGCGATGCTTGCGCCGGTGCGTCGGGCCGGAGATCGTGTGAAAGCTCGCGGGTTTGGCGCAGTGAAAGCGCTTGTGCCCGGGCGAGGTGGCGTGACTCGACGCGCCTCTGGCGAGCGTTGCCGCAGGGGCAGTCGAGGCTACGGCGCAGCAGAGCGCGCACAGTGCAAGCAGCGTCGCGCAAACGACTGCCTCGAGCAAATGGCGGCGAATGGCCATGTGCGTCCGGCGTCCATGAATCACATCTCGTGTATCGGAGTGGCTGCCGGCCGGCATGAGTCCGATGGGCCTCTTTGGACGATTTGATGCAGCCCGGACGTGCGCGGGTCGGCGGCCGCGGTAGCTCAGGCGGGCGGGGCTGGGGGACGCGTCCGGCGGCGAGCGCTCAGAGCGCGAGCACGCGGCCGAGGATCTCGCGCATGATCTCGTCCGAGCCGCCGCCGATCGGGCCGAGGCGCGCGTCGCGTGCGGCACGCTCGACCCAGTACTCGCGCATGTAGCCCGCGCCGCCGTGGATCTGCAGGCACTCGTCCATCAGCTCGAAGGACGCTCGCTGGGTCAGCAGCTTGGCCATCGTGACCTCCTTCAGCGGTTCCTCTCCGGTGACGAACCGCCGCAGCGCGTCGTAGGTCACGCAGCGGCACGTGTAGACCGACGTGGCCATGTCGGCGAGCTTGTGGCGGATCGTCTGATGGCCCGACAGGGGCTTGCCGAAAGCCTGGCGATCGCGTGCGAACTCGGCTGTGCGCTCCCAGGCGATCTGCATCGCGCCGACCGCGCCGAGCGCCATCGCCAGGCGCTCCCACTGGAAGTTGGCCATGATCAGCTTGAAGCCCTCGTTGAGCTCGCCCAGCAGGTTCTCTTCCGGCACGAACACATCGGCGAAGGCGATCGTGGCGGTGTCGGAGGCGTGCCAGCCGAGCTTGTGCAGCGCCGACGACTGCACCCCCTCGCCGCGGTCGACGATCAGAAACGAGATGCCGTGATGGCCGCCATCTTGCGTCGTCTTGACGGCCGTGACGATGAAGTTCGCGCGCACGCCGTTGGTGATGTACGTCTTCTCGCCGTTGACCACCCAGCCGCCGTCGACGCGCTCGGCCTTAGTGCTGAGCGCGGCGACGTCCGAGCCGGCACCCGGCTCGGTGATGCCCAGCGCGCCGATCAGCTCGCCGGCGATCGAAGGCACGAGGTATCGCTGCTTCTGCTCGTCGGTGCCGAACTTCCAGATCGGCGGCGTGGCGATGTTCGTGTGCGCGCCGATGCCCGCCGCGGTGCCGCCCGAGCCGACGCGCGCGAGCTCCTCGCACAGCACCGACTCGTGCAGGTAGTCGCCACCCTGGCCGCCGTACTCGGTCGGGTACTTCAGCCCGAGCAGGCCCTGCGCGGCCATCTTGGCAAAGACCTCGTTGGGGAACCATTCGTCCTGCTCCCACTGCTGCGCGTGCGGCGTCAGCTCGCGCTCGATGAAGCCGCGCACCGATGCGCGCAGCTCTTCGTGCTCGTCTGTGAAAGGCGGGTCGGTCGCGGTCATGGGCCGGTCAGAAAGCTACAGCTCAGCCGCGCTCGTCAGGCGGCGGCGAGCGCGTCAGCGCCAGCGCGCCGCCGGCCAAGCCGATGACGATCACCGCGATGGCCACGCTGACGGCGCCGAAACCGCTCCAGTAGACGTCGCGCAGCTCGATCAGCAGCGCCGCCTCGTCGATCACCAGGGCCAGCCCGATTCCCAGCGCTGCGCCCATCCAAATGCGAGCGCGCGGCGCGCGATCGACCAGGCCGAAGATGCCAACGGCGATCAGCAGCAGGATGCCCCACACGTAGTGGTGCAGGTGCACGCTGCCGGCGGACACGTTGCCCAGCCCGGCGACGTGAATGTGGATCAGCCATGTGAGCAGGCGCAGGAACAGGAAGGTCGCCGTGAAGGCCCACCACGCCACGACCAGACCGCGGCGCGTCGGATGGATGTCGCGCAGTCGGCGAGGACGGCGGCGTGGTGTGGATGACGGGTTGCTCACGGGCGGCTCGGCGTGCGACGGCGCAGTCTCGCAGGCCGCCCCGGTCATCTGGGCAGTTCCGAGCGGTGCATGCACCGCTCGGCCGACAGGCGCATGCGCCTGTCGGGAGGCCCGCACATGTGCGGGCCTCTTAGACGAGAATCTCGTTCATGAGCGACGCCCACGACGACTCCCCCCGCGTCGAGGTCTTCTCGCCACGGCGCTGCGCCGGCGGCTCGCGCCGACGGTCGTGATCGATGCGCGTGCGTGCCGCGATCACAGACCGTAGGAACGCCCGATCACGTCGAGCATGATCTCGTCGGTGCCCGCGCCGATGCGGTTCAGGCGCGCGTCGCGCCACACGCGCTCGACGCCGTACTCCTTCATGTAGCCGGCGCCGCCGTGGATCTGGATGCATTCGTCGGCGACTTCGCAGAGCACGCGCGAGGCGACCAGCTTGGACATCGAGATCTCGCGCACCGGGTACTCGCCGTTGGCGAAGCGCCATGCCGTCATGTAGGTCATCTGTCGCGCCGCCTCGATTTTCGTGGCCATCTCGGCGAACTTGTGGCGGATCACCTGGAACTTGCCGATTTCGCGGCCGAACGCCTTGCGCTCGTGCGCGTACTGCAGCGTGCGTTCGAAGCACTTCTGCGCGCCGGCGACCATGCCCGCCGCGCCGATCAGGCGCTCGCCCTGCAGCTCCCACATGATGTGGTAGAAGCCCTTGCCGACCTGGCCGAGCACCGCCGTGTCGGGCACGCGCACGTCCTGGAATGCCAGCAGCGCCGTGTCCGAAGCGTGCATGCCGAGCTTCTCCAGGCGCTTCTCGCGGATCACGCCGGGCGCGTCCATCGGCACGAGGAACAGCGTGAAGCCGTCGTAGCCGGCGTCCGGGTCGGTCTTCGTCACGAGCACGATCACGTCCGCGCGGTGGCCGTTGGTGATGTACGTCTTGGAGCCGTTGATGACGTAGTCCTCGCCGTCCTTGACGGCGCGCGTCTTGATGCCCGAGACGTCCGAGCCGGCGTCCGGCTCGGTGATGCCCAGGCAGAGGATCTTCTCGCCCTTGATCGCCGGCGTCACCCATTCCTGCTTCTGCTGCTCGGAGCCGAAGGCGAGGATCGGCGGCATCGCCATGTCGGTGTGCACCGCTACGCCCATCGCCAGCCCGCCCGAGTTGGCGTTGGTGATCTCCTCGGCGAGCACGAGCGCCGAGTAGTAGTCGCCGCCCTGGCCGCCATACGCCTCCGGCTTGTCCAAGCCGAGGAAGCCGAGCTCGCCCATGCGCCTGAAGACTGAGTCGGGGAACGTCGTCTCCTCCCATTCCTCGGCGTGCGGCGCGAGCTCTTTGACCGCGAAGTTGCGGATCGACTCGCGCAGCTGTTCGTGCTCGTCGGTGAAGATGAAGTGCTTGCGCGCGGCCTGGAAGTCCGGCTTCAGCACGCTCGCGGAGGTCGCGGCCATGGCTTGGAAGTCTCCTTGTGATCGATGCTTGGATGCCCGGCGCAGACGCTAACGCAGTGGTCCGGAAAAGTAAACAGTAGAGCTTGCTACTTTTCGCTGCCCGCGATTCGGCCCGTTTCCGCCAATCGGAAACAGGGCAGTGCTCTGCACATGACAAAACAAAACGTCTCGAAATCAAGGATGACCGCTCTGTTCTCCGGCACGCTGATCGCAGGTGCGGCGCTGTGTGCGTCGATCGCGCCCGCAGCATCCGCCGCGGCAGCGACGCCGCCGCCGCCGGAACTCGCGCCGTTGCTGCAGAAGACCAGCGAATTGCAGCTTTCCAGCGAGCGCTTCTCCGGCGAAGTGACGATCACCGCGAGAAAGCTCCCACGCAAGCTCAAGGGGCTCGGAGGCCTGAAGACGAAGGTCGCCGGCGAACTGAGCACCTCACCGGAAGCCGCGTCGATCACCGAGACGTTGCTCGGCAGGACGATCTCGCTGCGGCTCGTCGACAACACGCTCTACATCCACGATCCGTCGATCGCAAAGCACGACGGCGGACGCCCGTGGGTGAAGGAAAGCGCCGGCTCCTCGGGCGGCCTGTTCGGATCGGGCACCACGCTCGGCGGCGGCTCGGGCGGCTCGGGCGGTTCGACGTCGACGAGCAAGTTCAAGACCGAGATCGCGCTGTTGAAGGCCTCGAACGACGTGCGCTCGCTCGGCGCGAGCACGATCGACGGCCAAGCGGTGACCGGCTTCGCCGGCACGGCCAACCCCAAGGAAATCGAGGAAAGCGCGCTCTCCAAGAAGCTGCGCCAAGCAGTTGCCAAGTCGCACATCAAACCGGCGGCGAAGTTCGAAGTGTTCTTGGCGGCCAACGGCCTGCCGGTGCGCTCGCATGTCGTGCTCGCGCTCGGCGCCGTGAAGCTGAACGTGACGACCGACGTGCTCGCGATCGACTTCCCCGTCGTCGCACCGACGGCGCCACCGGCCGCCGAAACGATCAGCGGGGCGGAACTGAAGAAGATCATCGCCAAGCAACTGAAGAAGAAGAAGAAGAAGAATAGCGCGTGCCGGGCGCGAGCGGGCCGTGCGCGGCCGCTTGCGCCGGACCGCCAAAGTAAACAGTAGAGCTACCTACTTCCAACGCGGCCCCGATGCGGTTAGGATGCGCGGGTGTCCGCCGACGTGGTCCTCTACGAGCTGTCCGAGCCGGGCGTCGCGACGATCACGCTCAACGACCCGGACACGCGCAACGCATTGTCGCCGCAGATGCTCGGGGGGCTGATCGAGGCGATCGAGCGCGCGCGAGACGAAGAGGGCGCGCGCTGCGTGGTGCTCGCCTCCTCGCACGAGAAGACGTTCTCCTCGGGCGCCAACCTCAGCGGCTTCGCCGCCGACGCGCCGCTCGTGCAGCGCCACTTCGGCTCCGACCGCTTCGTCGGGCTGTTCAAGCTGATCGGCGAGCTCGGCAAGCCGACGATCTGTGCCGCCGACGGCCACGTGCTCGCCGGCGCGCTCGGCATCGCTCTGGCCTGCGACCTGATCGTCGCCTCCGAGCGCGCGAGCTTCGGCACGCCGGAGATCAACGTGGGCACGTTCCCGTTCATGATCATGGCGCTGATCTACCGCAACGTGCCGCGCAAGAAGGCCACCGAGCTGCTGCTGCTCGGCGAGCGCTGGAGCGCGCACGAGGCGCTCGCCGCGGGCATCGTCAACAAGGTCGTGCCCGCGTCGCAGCTCGACGCGGCCGTCGGCGAATGGGCGGACAAGCTGGCCGGCAAGTCGCCGGTGATCATGCGCCTGGGCAAGGAAGCGATGCGCCGCCAGATGGACCTGCCGCTGGATGACGCGCTGGACTACCTGCGTGCGCAGCTCACGCTGGCGATGTCGACCGAGGACATCGTCGAGGGCGTGAGCGCGTTCTTCGAGAAGCGCGAGCCGCAATGGAAAGGACGCTGATGAGCACGACCGAGAAGCCGCCCGCGGGTACCGCCGCGACGCCGCCCGCCGCGACCTCGCTGCTGCGCCCGCTCGTCGAGGACCTGCACGCGCGGCGCGCGCAGATCGAGCTCGGCGGTGGCGAGGAGAAGATCGCCCGCCAGCACGCCGCGGAGAAGCTCACCGCGCGCGAGCGCCTGGCGCTGCTGATCGACGACGGCACGTTCAGCGAGCTGGGCATCCACGGGCGCCCGCACTTCGCCCAGCGCGCGATGGACGGCAAGGAGGCTCCGGCCGACGGCGTGATCACCGGCTACGGCAAGGTCGGCGGGCGCCTGGTCGCGGTATGCGCGTACGACTTCACGGTGATGGCAGGGTCGATGGGCATGACCGGCGAGCTGAAGGTGACGCGCCTGCGCGAGCTCGCGCTGACCAAGCGCATGCCGTTCATCTGGCTGCTCGACTCCGCCGGTGCGCGCATCCAGGAGGCCGTCGGCTCGCTGTTCGCCGGGTCGGGGCACCTGTTCCGCGAGGAGGTCGTGATGAGCGGTGTGATCCCGCAGGTTGCCGCGCTGATGGGGCCGTGCGCCGCGGGAACCGCCTACATCCCCGGTCTCGCCGACTTCGTGCCGATGGTCAAGGGGCGCGGCTCGATGGCGCTCGCGGGGCCGCACCTCGTGCGCGCGGCGGTCGGCGAGGACGTCACCCAAGAGGAGCTCGGCGGCTCGCGCGTGCACTGTCGCAAGTCCGGCGTCGGCGACCTCGAGGTGGCCGACGACGAGGAGTGCATCGAGCGCATCAAGCAGTACCTGTCGTTCATGCCGCAGAACTGCGAGTCGCCGCCGCCGACGCTCGCCACCGCGGACCCGATCGAGCGTGGCGACGAGGAGCTGCTGGACGTGCTGCCGGAGTCAAACCGCAAGCCGTATGACATGTACGAGGTGATCCGCCGCATCGCCGACGACGGCTTTCACTTCGACATGAAGCCGCAGTGGGCAAAGACGATCATCACGTGCTTCGCGCGCTTCGGCGGGCGCCCGGCGGGTATCGTCGCCAACCAGCCCAAGCAGCTCGGCGGCATCCTCGACAACGACTCCGCCGACAAGGCCGCGCGGTTCGTCAACCTGTGCAACGCGTTCGGCATCCCGCTCGTCTTCCTGATGGACGTGCCCGGCTTCATGGTCGGCTCGAAGGTCGAGGAGGGCGGCATCATCCGCCACGGCGCGAAGATGCTCTACGCGGTCGCCAACGCGACCGTGCCGAAGATCACGGTGATCACACGCAAGGCCTACGGCGCGGGCTACTACGTGATGAACGGACGCGCCTACGAGCCCGACCTGATCGTCGCCTGGCCAAGCGCGGAGATCAGCGTGATGGGCGCCGAGGGCGCGGTGGAGATCGTGATGCGCAAACAGGTCGAGGAAGCTGAGGACCCGGAGGCCAAGAAGGCCGAGCTGATCGCCGCCTACCGCAAGATCATCGACGTCTACATCGCCGCCGGCAACGACATGATCGACGACGTGATCGACCCGCGCGAGACGCGCGCGACGATCTGCCGCGCGCTGGAGATGGCCGAGGGCAAGAAGATCGAGCGTCCCTACAAGAAGTCAGGAGTTGTCCCGGTATGAGCCTTGACCATCCAGTCGTCATCACCTGCTCGATCTCCGGAGCGATCGCCAACCGCGAGCAGTGCCCGGCGATCCCGTACACGCCTGCCGAGTACGCCGCCGAGGCGCGGCGGATCGTCGACGAGGGCGGCGTGATGATCCACATCCACGCGCGCAAACCGGACGGCACACCGAGCTACGAGGTCGAGGACTTCCAGGCGATCACCGAGGCGATCCGCGCGGAGGTCGGCGACGAGGTGATCGTCAACTACTCCACCGGCACGATCGGCGTGCCCGTGGCCAAGCGCATCGAGTACCTGCGCGAGTGCCGCCCGGAGGTCGCCGCGCTGAACATGGGCTCGATGAACTACGCCAAGTACTCGCGCTCGCGCAAAGAGTTCGTCTTCAAGATGGTCTTTCAGAACCCGTTCGAGGAGATCGTCGAGCTGCTGGAGGCGATGAACGAGATCGGCATCAAACCCGAGCACGAGTGCTTCGACATCGGCCACGTCGGTAGCCTCGCGCCGCTGATCGACATGGGCGTACTCAAAACGCCGCTGCACGTGGACTGCGTGATGGGCGTCGTCGGCGGCATCCCGCCGACCGCGCGCAACCTCGCGGCGATGGTCGAGAACATCCCCGACGGCTCGCACTGGGGCGTGATCGGCATCTCGCGCGACCAGTGGATGCTCGTCACCGCGGCGCTCACGCTCGGCGGCTCGATCCGCGTCGGCCTGGAGGACAACCTGTACCTGCCGGACGGCACGATGGCTGCCTCCAACGGCGAGCTGATCGCCAAGGCGCGTCAGCTCACCGAAGACGTCGGGCGGCGCCCGGCGACCGTGCAGGAGGCGCGCACGATGCTGAACATCCCCCAGCGCGTCGCGAGCGCCGCGTGAGCCTGCCGCTGCAGGGCATCCGCGTGCTCGACCTGTCGCGCCTGCTGCCGGGCGGCTTCTGCTCGCTGCTGCTGGCGGACTTCGGCGCTGACGTGCTGAAGGTCGAGGACACGGGCATGGGCGACTACATCCGCTGGTCGCCGCCTTACTACGAGGGCGCGCACGAGAGCGCGCGCTCGGCGCTGTTCCTCTCGCTGAACCGCAACAAGCGCTCGATTCGCCTGGACCTGAAGAACGAGCAGGGCCGCGAGGCGCTGCTGCGGCTGGTGCGCGAATACGACGTCGTGCTGGAGTCCTTTCGCCCGGGCGTGCTCGACCGCCTCGGCGTGGGCTATGAGCGCATGCGCGAGGAGAACCCCGGTCTCGTCTACTGCGCGATCTCCGGCTACGGCCAGGACGGGCCCAAACGCGACGCGTCCGGGCACGACATGAACTACCTGGGGCTGATCGGCCTGCTCGGGCTGACCGGAGAGCGCGGCGGCGCGCCCGTGCAGGCGGCGGGGCAGATCGCCGATCTCGGCGGCGGTGCGCTGATGGCCGCGTTCGGCATCCTCGCCGCGCTGCGTGAGCGCGACGGCGCCGGGGCGGATTCCGATTCCCCGGGCTCTGGCGAGGGCCAGCTGGTAGACGTGTCGATGGCCGACGGCGCGCTGTCTTGGCTGGCGATGGTCGCCGCGAGCTACTTCGCGGGCGACGAGGTGCCCCACCGCGGCGAGTTGCCGCTGGCCGGCTCGCTGGTCTGCTACCGCCCGTATGAGTGCGCCGACGGCTGGGTCACGCTGGGGGCGCTGGAGCCGAAGTTCTGGCAGGGCTTCTGCCGCGGCGTCGATCGCGAGGACCTGATCGCCGCGCAGTTCGAGCGGCCGGGCTCGGCCGCGCACGAGCAGGTCAAGGAGATCTTCATGGCGCGCACGCGCGAGCAGTGGGAGGCCTTCGCGCGCGAGCACGACTGCTGCCTTGAGCCGGTGCTGGAGCTCGACGAGGCGCTGTCCTCGGAGCTGGTCGCCGCGCGCGAGATGGTCGTGGAGCTCGATCAGCCGGGGGCGCAGCGCCTGGTCCGCCAGCTCGGCGTGCCGGTCAAGCTGACGCGCACGCCCGGCGATCACGCGCGCCTGCCCGGTCCGGCGCTCGGCGAGCACACCGAGGAGGTGCTGCTGGCGGCCGGCTACTCGCAGGCCGAGGTCGCCGAGCTGCTCGCCGCGGGCGCCGTCGCCGGGCCCGCAGGCGAGCACCAGGACATGTCGTTTCAGGTGTGAGGCCGATCGCGTGAGCGCCAGGCCCGAGCCGGCCGCCGGTGCTGCGTCGCAGCAGCCGCTGCTGAAGATGAGCGAGCTGGCCGAGCGCTCCGGCGTGAGCGCCGGCACGATTCGCTACTACCTGCGCGAGGGGCTGCTCGGCGAGGGCGCGGACATCGTGCGCACGAGCCGCAACATGGCCTACTACCCGCCCGAGTACGTGCAGCGCATCGAGCTGATCAAGCGCCTGCAGGAGAAGCGCTTCATGCCGCTGCGCCTGATCAAGGGCGCGCTGGAAGAGGACCCCGGGCGGGTGACCGCGCTGATCGAGCTGGAGGACCGCATCCTCGAGCGCGCGCTCGCCGGCGCCGAGGACTCGCGGCGCGTGCCGGCGAAGGTCGTGCGCGAGCGCTATGAGATCCCGCGCAACGTGCTCGACCGGCTCGCCGAGATCGGCGTGCTCACGCCCAACCGCAACGGCTATGAGCAGGACGACGTGAAGATCATCGAGGCGATCGCCAGCTTCCGCGCGGGCGGCTACGAGGAGGCGCTCGGCTTCACCGTGTACGACACGCTGCGCTACCGCGAGGCGCTGGAACCGCTCGTGCAGGAGGAGGTCCGCGCACTGCTCGACCGGCTCGCCGGCGAGGTCGAGGTGGAGCGGGCGATGGAGATCGTCGCCGCCGGCGTCGAGCCGCTGCGCGAGCTGCTCGGAGCGATGCACTCCAAGCTGCTGCTCGCCGAGCTGCGGCGGCAGCGGGCGGGCGCTTAGCTGCACAAGGCGTGTAGCTTCTTCAACAGGTTCGACCGTCGAGGATCGCGATAAGCGCGGACCGTCAACCAGGGGAAGGGGACACACATGAAGCGGGTCATGTTGGGGGTCTGCCTCGTCGCGCTGCTCGCAGTGACGGCCGGGGTGTCGGCGGCGAGCGCGGCCGAACCGGCGTTCTTCGAATGCGCGAAGGTCAAAGGCGGCAGATTCAAGGGGCCGTGCCAGGTCGAAGGGCCGAAAGGCAACCACGAACTGCAGGAAGGCATCGGCAAAGGCAAGCCGATCAAGGGCAAGGGCGGCGAACTTCGCAAATACATCCCTGCCGTCGGCGACCGCGGGCCGTTCTGCACGGCGACGAAGGTCGTCGGCACTCAGGCGACGCCGACGGTTCAGAAAGGCGTCGTGCTCACGTTCACCGGCTGCACGCGGCCGCCCGCGCAGAAATGCACGAGCGCCGGTCAGTCCCCCGGCACGATCGTCACCAAACCGCTGGAGGGCACGCTCGGCTATGTCAGCGCCAGCGAACACCGCGTCGGCCTCGACCTGCAGGGTGAAGGCGGTGCGGAAATGATGAGCTGGAACTGCGGCGGCCTCGAACTGCAGGTCAGCGGTTCGCTGATCGGAGAGATCGCACCGGTTGGCACGCTCACCAACACGTACTCCGTCACGTTCGCGCTGCAGAGCGAAGAACCCGGCGAAGAGTCGCAGGCGATCAAGAGCTTCGAAGGCGGTCTGGAAGACGTGCCGAGCTTCTTGATCAATGGCTCGGGGCCGCACCCGGGGGCGTTCAGGGGCGCTTACACCTACAAAGGCGAAAAGCTGCTGCTCAAAGGCTGAAGCTCATCGCGGCGGGGGCGCTGTCCCGCCGCGCCGCTTCGGGCCTACCAGAGCGCCCGGTGGTGCTCGACCACGCCGAGCCCGTGGGCGAGCGCGACGCCTCCAGGCAGCACCCCCGAGAACGCCCCGAACGGAGCTCGATAATCACTCTTGATAATTAGGAGGTTCGCGTTGTGGCTGCGCTCGGCCTCCGCGTGAAAGCGAAGCTCGCTGCCATCCGCGCCGGTCACCCTGCGCAGGTCGGCGCTGAAGCTCGCCGCCGGCGCCTCACGCGGCTGTCCGTCTACCCATACCGCCCGCTCGGAGCCCGACGGCGGGTCGTTGACGCCGCTGACCAGGTTCCACGCGACCGCCCGGCCGTCCGCGGTCTGCCCGACGCCGGCCGTCCACCACCACTCGGTGTGGCGTGCGTGATAGCCGGCCGTGTCGTCGATCACGGCGCGCGCTCGCACCTGCTCCGGCACGCCTCCGTCGAGAGCGAGCGTGCCGCGCGCGGCGATGCCCGCCTGCTTGCGCGTCCACACGCTCTCGCGCCCGTGCGGGCAGTGCGCGCGAAAGCCTGGCTCTTCGTCGAGGCGCACGTCGAGCGCCACGCCCGCGTCTTCGATCAGCAGCCGCCCCGGCTCGGCGGCGACACCGCCTTGCGCAAGGGCGCCCTCGCGCAGCTTCAGGGCACGCGCGCGGGGCAGCATGCGCGTACGCTCGCGCAACTCGTCGGCGTCGCGGCGGTACAGCGCCCAGAACGACTGGCGTGCGGGCCCGAGCTGCACGAGCGCGGCGCAGGCCATCAGCTGCTCGCTGAAGACGCCCACGTAGCGCCATCGCTTCAGCGGCCGCCCGTGACGCAGCAGGGCCATGTCCGACGGGGGCGAGAGCGCGTCGCCGCTCACGCCAGGCGCGTCGGCGGTTATGCTTGGTGATGTTGACTGACCAGTCAATCTATTTCTTGGCCGTGACACCTGCCCGACGCGCGGGCGCGCGGTGGCTGGAGGGGGTTCGCTCTTGAGAGTTGCTGCAGTTCAGCTCAACTCCACCGCCGATCCGGCGGAGAACCTGGCCGTCGCCGACCGCCTCACGCGAGCGGCCGCCGCCGACGGCGCACGCGTGATCGTACTCCCCGAGAAGTGGACCGCGATGGGCTCCGACGGGCAGCTGCGAGCTGCCGCCGAGCCGCTCGACGGCCCGGCCGTGCAGTGGGCGCGAGCGCTCGCACGCGAGCTGGGCATCGACCTGATCGCAGGCTCGATCGTCGAGCGCGTGGACGGTCGCGAGAAGCTCGCCAACACGTGCGTACACGTCGATCCGCATGGCGAGCTCAAGGCCGTCTACCGCAAGCTGCACATGTTCGACGTACAGGTGGGCGGGCGCGTGTACCGCGAGTCCGACCTCGAGGACGCGGGCGAGGAGATCGTGCTGTCGCAGAGCGCCGGCGGAGTGGAGCTCGGTCTGTCGATCTGTTACGACCTGCGCTTTCCCGAGCTGTATCGCATCCTCGCCGTGCGCGGCGCGCTCGTCTTCCCGCTGCCGGCCGCCTTCACGCTGGCGACCACGCGCGATCACTGGGAGGCGCTGCTGCGTGCGCGCGCGATCGAGAACCAGGCGTTCGTGATCGCCGCCAACCAGATCGGCGAGCACCCCGGCGGCAGCCGCTCGGGCGGGCGCTCGATGATCGTCGACCCATGGGGCATCGTGCTCGCGCAGGCGCCCGACGCGCCGGGCCACGTCGTCGCCGAGCTCGACCTGCAGCGCCTCGCGCAGATCCGCGAGCAGCTTCCGTCGCTGGCCAACCGGCGCGCGGACGCTTATCGCTGGCCCGAGGAGCTGCACGTATGAGCGCCGGCAGGGCACCCGCCGGCGACGGTGGCTCAGAGGGCGCGGGCGCCGCGACCGGTCGCGGCAAGTCCGCCCCGGACAAGCGCCGGCTGATCCTCGACGCCGCGGTACGCGTGTTCGCGCGCCAGGGCTTTCACGCCTGCCGCGTCTCGGACATCGCCGACGAGGCGGGCGTCGCCTACGGCCTCGTCTATCACTACTTCGCCAGCAAGGACGAGGTGCTCGACACGCTGTTCATCGAGCGCTGGGAGGTGATGCTGCAGCTGATCCGCGACATCGACGCCGAACCGCTGCCGGTGCGCGAGAAGCTCGGCGCGATCGCCTCGTTCATCATCGACAGCTACAGCCACGACCCGGACCTGATGAAGGTGATCATCGTCGAGGTGACGCGCGCGGCCAACTCGTTCGGCGACACGCACATCGGCACGATCCGAGAGGCCTACGAGCTGATCGGCGGGATCGTCGAAAAGGCGCAGGCCGAAGGCCACTTCAAGCCGGAGATCGAAGCGCGCTTCGCCGCGATGGCCTTCTACGGCGTGATCGAGCAACTGCTCACCGGCTGGATCTTCGACCTGCTGCCCCAGGGCGAGGCCGAGCTGCAGCGCGCCAAGTGGGTCGTCATCGAGACGGTCTGCGGCGGCCTGGAGACGAGCGCAGTTTCCGATGAGACCAGCGCGGGCAATAGACTCCTGCGCTGATGGAGAACGAGATGGTCAAGAGGCTGGTCTGGTCGGGGCTGCTCGCCGGCGCGAGCGCGCTGTCGGCGATCTTCGCCCAGCGCGTAGCGGCGATCGTCTGGCGCCGTCTGTTCGACGAGGAGCCGCCCGAGTGAGCGTCCCGCCGCCGCCTGCGCCGACAGAGCCCGGCAAAGAGGCGCCTCACAACATCGCCGCCGCGATCACCGAGGTCTCCGAGCGAGCACAAGCGCTCGTGCGCGAGGAGATCGAGCTCGCCAAGGTCGAGGTGACCGAGAAGGCGACCAAGCTGATCAAGGGCGCGATCGTCGGCGCCGCCGCCGGCGTGTTCATCGTCTTGGCCCTTTTCATGGCGCTCGTCGGCTGCGCCTGGCTTCTCTACTACTACCTGCCGGGCAACGACTTCACCTACTTCTGGGGCTTCTTCGCGATGGCCGTGATCCTGCTGCTGCTCGGCGCGCTCGCCGGCCTGCTCGCCGCCAAAGCTGTCAAAAAAGGCGCGCCGCCGGTGCCGACGATGGCGATCGACGAGGCCAAGAAGATTCGCGAGACGGTCTCCGCGGGCAACGATGGCCCGGCCAACGGGACGGTCGGCTGATGGCTCAGCGCTCGCCGGCCGAGATCCGCTCGTCGATCGAGAGCAACCGCATGGAGCTCGCGGTCTCGCTCGACCGCCTGCGCGGCGAGGTAGCGCACGTCACCGACTGGCGCGGGCACCTCGAGCGTCATCGCTCAGAGCTGACCGCCGGCGCTGCGCTCGTCGGCTTTGCCCTCGGCGTGAAAATGCTGCGCCGCAGGCGCCGCAACCGCTGAGCGCCGTCAGGCCAGCTCGGTGCGGGGGACCGCGCCGACGCCGATCAGGCCGGGGCCGGTGTACGTGCCGATGACGGGGCCGACCTCTGAGGTGAACACCGGCTCGGTGTCGAAGATCTCGCGGCAGCGTTCGATAAGCCGCTCGGCCTGCTCGGGGGCCTGGATGTGCTGGACGACCCAGCCGTCGGCGCCGCCGTCGCGCAGCTCCTGGGCGTAGTCGACCATCCGCTCGAAGGCGCGCCCTGCCGTGCGCACGCGCTCGACCGGCGTGATTTCGTACTCCAGCGAGAGGATCGGCTTGATCTTCAGCGTGCCGCCGAGCCAAGCCTGCGCCTTGCCGATGCGACCGCCGCGGCGCAGGTACTCCAGCGTGTCGAGGCAGAACCAGATTTTCAGCGACTTGCGCGTCTCGCGCACGTGCGCGACGACCGCGTCCTTGTCGGCGCCGGCGCGCGCAGCCGCACAGGCGGCGAGCACGAGCAGGCCGGTCCCGCCGCAGCCGCTTTCGGAGTCGAGCACCTCCACGCGCTCGCCCAGGCCGCGCTCTGACAGCAGCTGATGTGCCTGGCGGGCGGCCTCGCACGTTCCCGAGATGCCGCCGGCGAGGTGAATCGAGACGACATCGTGTCCTTCGGCCAGCAGCGGCTCCCACGCCTCGAGGAAGTCGCCGATCGACGGCTGCGAGGTGGTCGGCAGCTCGGAGTCCGTGCGCAGGCGCTCGTAGAAGGCGTCGAAGCCGTTCATCTCCAGCTCGCGCACCGACTCGCCGCTCCAGCCGACGTACAGGCTGACCTGATGTATGCCTTCGCGGTCCGCTAGCTCTCGCGGCAGATAGTGCGTGCTGTCGGTGGCGACCGCTACGGGCATGCGCGGCGGGACGCTACACCAACGCCTGCGCGAGCTCCCCTGACTCGTACATCTCCATCACGATGTCGCAGCCGCCGAGCAGCTCGCCGTTGACGAACAGCTGCGGGATCGTCGGCCAGTTGGAGATCGCCGACAGCTCCTGGCGGATACGCGGGTCGGGCAGGATGTCCACGGCGGCAAACGGCGTGTCCAGCGACTGCAGCGCCGCGACCGTGCGCGCCGAGAAGCCGCAGGCCGGTGCCTCGGGCGTGCCCTTCATGAACAGGATCACCTTGTGCTCGGAGATCGCCTCGGAGATCGCCTCGCGGATCGGGTTGGCGTCGGACGCGGCGGGTGCGGGCGCGGGCGGCGCAGGCTGGCCGGGCGACATCGGAAGGTCTCGGACGGGATTGCTCGACATTGGTGGCTCCTGGCTTGAGGTGTGCGGGCTCATTGCGTGGCGGTGGGCTGCGACGCATCCTGCGGCGCGAGCGTCTTCAGCGACAGGGCGTGGATCGCGCCGCCGATCTCCGCGCCGAACACGTCGTACACGAGGCGGTGCTGCTCGATGCGGCTGCGCCCGGCGAACGCCTGCGCAGTCACCGTCGCGCGGAAATGGTCGCCACCGCCGGTGGTGTCTTGCACGTCGGCCAGCGAGCCGGGGATTGCCGCTTCGATACGCTGCTTGATGTCCTCGGGGGAGGGCACGATCCCTAGCGTAGAGGATCGCGACGGCGTCTCCCGAGCGCCCGCGACGCGGCGGCCAGGCGTCCTGCGACGGGCGCTATACTTTGGAAAGTCTTGCGGTTCTCACAGGAGCGAAACGATGATCACGCTTAGCGACAAGGGCGCGGAAAAGGTCCACGAGTTCCTCTCCACGCAGGAGGCCGACGTGACGATGGCCGGGCTGCGCGTCGGCGTGCGCGGCGGCGGTTGCTCGGGCTTTCAGTACCAGCTCGCCTTCGACGAGCAGCGCGACGACGACGTCGTCTTCGAGAGCCACGGCCTGAAGCTGCTCGTCGACAACGAGAGCCTGCCCTTCGTGCGCGGATCGATCATCGACTACGAGGAGAGCCTGCAGGGCGCGGGCTTCAAGGTCACCAACCCGAACGTCGTCGCCGCGTGCGGCTGCGGCTCGTCCTTCCGCGTGGCCGACGAAGAGCAGGTCTCGGCAGTCTGAGGCGCCTCTCGCGGTTCGCAGCGCCGGCGCTGCTCGCCGCTCTGGCACTGGCAGGATGTGGCGGCTCGCGCGCCACGACATCGGGCGTTTCGCCGCAGGCATCGGCGCCACGCGGCCCGGCCTTCGGCCTGACCGAGGACAACGCGGGCCTGCTGTGGCCGCCCGGCGACGATCCGGCCCGCGGTGGACTTGGCTTCGAAGCCGCCCGCGAGCGCCTGGCGGCGCTGCACCCTCGCTACATCCGCCTGCTCGTCGACTGGGCGGCGCTGCAGCCGGACGCCGGCCGTGCGCCGCAGCTCGCCCGCTCGGTCGACGGCTGCGCGCGCTCGGTCGGCCCGTGCGCTGCATACGCGGGAATTCGCGACGAGCTGCGCGCGATCGCGGCCCAGCAGCGTGCGGCGCACGCCGAAGGGCGCGCGGGCTATGAAGTGGTGCTCGACGTGTTCGGCACGCCCGCCTGGGCGGCACGCCCGGCCGAAGGCTGCGAGCTCGACCGCACCCAGCCGTTCTCGCGCCCGGTCAGTGCGGCCGGGCTTTCCGGCTATCGCACACTGATCCGCTCGCTGCTCGCACTGGGCTCGCGCGAAGGTGTCGCACTGAACTGGTGGGCGCCGTGGAACGAGCCCAACGACCCGGTGTTCGTCAGCCCGCAGCGTGGTGGCTGTGCGGTGGGTGCGCCGGCGATCGCCCCGGCTGTCTACGCACAGCTCGCGCAGGCGATGGCCGAGGAGCTGAACGCCGCCGCCGGCGCGCATCATCTGCTGCTCGGCGAGCTGAACGCATTCACCGCGGACTCGCCGCACGGCACGAGCATCTCGTCGTTCGTCGCGGCGTTGCCGCAGAGCATCGTCTGCCTGAGCGACACGTGGTCGATCCACGCCTACGCAGCTAGAGGTAAGGCTCAGCCTGAGCTTGAACCCATAGCCGTCTTGGAGCGATCGCTCGACTCGCGGGGTGCCTGTGGACGGCGCGCGCGCATCTGGGTCACCGAGGCGGGCGCGGGCGCGCCGCATCCCGGCCGAGCGCGTGTCGCCGGTGCGCAGGAAGAACACGCCGGCTGCCTTGCGCTCGCCTCGCAGCTGCAGCGGTGGGTGACCGACCGGCGTGTCGAAGCGATCCTGCAGTACAGCTTCCGTGAGGACCCGGCGTTCCCCGTCGGCCTGATCAGCGCCGACCTCTCGCACGTCTATCCCGCCTATCGCCTGTGGCTTGCATACACGCGAGCGAGCGACCGCGGCGAAATGCCGCTGCCGCAGGCGGGGCTCTGCGCGTAGGCTGGCGCCGTGGCGATCCTTCCCCAGCAGCTGCGCTCGCTCACTCCCGCGCGCGTGCGCGATGACGTGCGCCTGCGCGCGCTCGCCGTCGGCTTCGGGCTGATCCCACCGCGGACGATGCACTCGCACGACGACGTGCGCGTCTTGCTGGACGCTGCGCGCGGCGCACGACGCGTGGTCGAGATCGGCGTGTACGAGGGCGCGTCGGCGCTCGCGCTGCAAGGCGTGCTGGGCGCGGACGCCCAGCTTCATCTGATCGACCCGTTCGGGCGCCATCCGGACGCGCTGCCCGGGGGCTGGGGGGCCAGCGAGCGGGCGACCCGCCAGCTGCTGTCGCGCGCCGCACGCCGCCTCGGCGATGCCGGCCCCGATGTGCACTGGCACGTCGCGATGTCGCACGACGTTGCGGGCTCATGGCAGGGTGAGCTGGACCTGGTTTTCATCGACGGCGACCACTCCGAGGCGGGCTGTGAGACCGACTGGCTGGACTGGAGCCCACTCGTCGCTGCCGGGGGCCACGTGGTCCTCCATGACGCGCGCGCCGACCGGCCCGGCGGGCGCGGCCTGCCCGGGCCGACGGCGGTCGTGGCTCGGCATCTGCGCGACGGCGGTCAAGGGCAGTGGACGATCGTTGACGAGGCCGATCGCACGGTCGCCGTACGGCGCAACGGCGGCTCCGTGGCCCCATCGACATAGTCCGCTTGACCCCGTAAAACCGGGCCAGAACTCCTAAACACTTGACATTACGTCAAGCCCTGTGGTACGTTCGCGGCGACATGATGTCAAGCATCGTCATGGGTTCGGAATGCCCGCGCGGTCGCCTGATGGAGGGTGTTGCGAGGGTTCAAGCCGGCGAGTCAGAGGTTCGGGAGCAGGGTGCCCGAGCGCTTGTCTCGGCCCAGCAAGCTGTGTCCGGGCGAGGTCTGCTCGGGCGCGTGTCGGGTAGGGAGACCCGCGATGCGTCCGCAGGGATGAGGATCGACTGAAGCAAGCTTGACTTGGCCTTGACGCAGGTGTTTCCATCTGCCAAGGTCGAGGTTGGAGGGCCGCTGATTGGGTAACGCTCAGGGGCTAGGACTGGGACCGGGGAATCTGTCGTAGGGCGGGGCTCGGAACCGGCGACTATCAAGAGGGAAAAGGAGTATCTAGATGCGTCTTAAGATTATGGGGCTCTGCCTCGTTGCCGTTTTCGCGCTGACCGCTGTGGTCTCCGCGAGCGCGTCGGCAGCAGAACCGGCATTCTACGAATGCGCCAAGCTCGCCAAGGTCGGCGGCAAATACACCGGTAAATACACGGACAAGAAATGCTCCAAAGAAGCAACGGCTAAAGAACAAGAAGAAGGCAAGAAGAACAAATACGAACTCAAAGAAGGCATTGGAGCCAAAGGCAAAGCCTTCAAGGGCAAGGGTGGCAAAGCGACCCTGCACACGCCCGCCGTGTCCGGAGAAGTGACCTGCAAATCGTTCAAGGACGAAGGTCACATCAACACGCCGACCACCGAGAACAAAGTCATCTCGACGTTCTCGTCCTGCGAAAGCCTCGAAAAACGATGCACCTCGCCTGCAGCTAAAACGGGTTCGATCGTAACCAAGAGCCTGAAGGGCAAACTGGGGTACATCAGCAAATCGCCGCTGAAGGTTGGCGTGCAGCTCGAAGCTGAAACAGGCACCGTGCTGGCTGAATTCACCTGCGAAGGTCTGTCGATCGTCACGACCGGCGCCGTCATCGGTGAACAGAAAGGCGACATCAACGTCTTCAGCAAGGTCTCCGAAAACGTCTTCACCGTCAACGGCGAAGGCTTCCAGAGCGTCAAAAACTTCGAAGGTGGCCCGAACGAGGAACTGAAGTCCTCGATCAACGGCTCCCCCGAACTGTCCTCTGGTCAGCAGGCAGAAGCCGTCAACAAGGGCGAAGAACTCGAGATCAAAGCGTAGTCAGCTGACTCGGGCTCCTTCAGAGCTCGACTCGAGTAGTTCGCTTGTGGGGCCCCGGTTCGCCGGGGCCCCACTGTTTTCTGGGCCAGGCACGCCCCACAGGCCAACCCACGCACAAGCTCCGCAGGACTGCGAAACTCTTCGCAAAGGCCCGTGTTGCTGGTTGAAAGCTCCTGCTTGACACGAAGGCGTCTGCGGATAGACTTGGTCTCAAGAGGGTTCGTACAGGGGATTACATGAGGAGAGAGAACGCGATGAGTGGGTGCGGTGCTGTGGCGAGTGCGCGAGGCGTAGCGCGGTTCTGGGTGACCTGTGCTGTCGCGCTCGGCGTGCTGCTTGCCGGAGTGCTGTTGTGGAGCGCCGCGGCCGAGGCTGCGCTCGTGCACCCCTTCATCGGGACCATCCAGAAGAACAAAAAAGGCTTCTCCGAAGAAGTCTGCGGCGTGTCTGTCGACCCGGCCAGCGGCGAAATCTTCGTCTCCGATCCCGGCTTGGAAAACGTCCAGGTGTTCGACAAAAGCGGTGCACTGCTTGCGGGGCGCACGATCTCGAGCATCCAGGTCGTCGAAGAAGAAACCGAACAGGAAAAAACGGCTCGCGAAGAAAAAGAAAAAGTAGAAATCGAAAAAGGCAAAACGCCCAAGGAAGTCGCCGGCAAATTTGAAAAAGAAGAACTCGAAGAATTCTGCAGCACAGCGGAGAACGACAAAAACGGGCATCTGTACATCGCAGACGGTGGCGAGCATGCGATCTACCCCTTCGACAAAGAAGGCAAGCAGGTCTTCGCGACCAACAAAGAAGGCAAGAGGGTCGCTGGCGCGGAAATCACCGGCAAGGAAACGCCGGCCGGCGAACTGGGCGAAGAACTCTTCATCGCGGTCGACCAGAAAACCGGCCGTCTGTACGTCTCGGACCGCGAGCACGAAGCGGTCTACATGTTCAGCGAAGAAGGGAAATACGAAGGCCAGCTGGCCTTCCCCGGCAGCGCTGAAAACGAACACCTGACCGAAGCGATCGCCGTCGACCAGCAGACCGGTGAAGTCTATGTGGCGGTTCAGGGCCAGGCATTCGACGAAGAAGACAACCAAGGTCTCGGCTTCGTCTACGTCTTCGACTCGTCTGGTGCGTTCCTGCGCGAGATCTCCGGGCACGCCAGCGGGGCCTTCTCGGGATTTGGAGCAGAATCGGAACCGCTGCTGAGCGGGCTCGCCGTCGGCCCTGAACGAAACCTCTACGTGAGCTCCGCCGTGCGGCGTGCCGTGTTCGAGTTCGACCCGGCCGGGGACTTCATCGGCGAAATCACGGGCACCTCGTCCGGTGCATTCAATGAACCACGCGGCATCGCCACGAGCTCTGCCGGAAATGTCTACGTGGCCGACAGCACCGAAGAAACCAACCGGATCCGTCGACAGGCCGAAGCCGGCTTGGAACCGCTGCCCGGGCTGCTCGATGTGTTCGGGCCGGCGATTACCTCTGCTTCGCCGACGATCGAATCCGAGTCGGTCTCCGACCTGACCGCGACGAGCGCAACGCTGCACGCCAACATAGACCCGACCGGCGTCGACACGAGCTACTACTTCGAACTCTGCCGTGAATCGGCTTGCACGACCGTCCCGGCGCCGCCGGGTACCGACATCGGGGCCGGCGAAGTGACCCAGGCGGTCAGCCAGCCGTTCTCGGGCCTGCAGGCCAACACGATCTACACCTACCGGGTCATCGCCACGTTCGCGGGCGGCGCGAGCACCGTGGCGGGAGCCGTGCAGACCTTCACGACGCAGACCGAAGGGGCCAGCGTCGTGCTACCCGACGGCAGGGCATGGGAGATGGTCTCCTCGCCCGAAAAAGGCGGTATCGGGCTCGAAGCTATCCCCAGGGAAGGCGGCCTGATCCAGGCAGCGGCCGACGGCAGCGGCCTGACGTACATCGCGCTCGCACCGGAAGGGTCTCCGGAAGGCAACCGTGTGCCGACGTTCTCGCAGCTGCTGGCAAAACGCAGCTCGACGGCCTGGTTGTCCAAAGGCATCACGCTTCCGGGCGAACACGCGACTGGCGCGATCACGGGCGAAGGCAAACAGGAATACCGCGCGTTCACGCCCGATCTCGAACTCTCGCTGGTCGAACCGCTCGGCTTGAGCACCAAAGCCGAACCGGCCCTGTCGCTGGAAGACCTCGAAGACCCCACCACCGAACGAACGATCTACACGCGCCATACTGAAGGCTGCGAAGCCCCACCGTCATCCTGCTACTCGGCGGTCGTCAACAAGGGCAACGTCCTGCCGGGGACCAAATTCGGCGGTCAGGAAGGTCCCAAAAAAGGCATCCAGTTCGTCAACGCGACCTCCGACATGTCGCACATCGTGTTCAAGTCCGAAGTCCCATTGACGGCCGAACCGGCGTCGGCGACGGAAAACCTGTACGAGTGGACGGCCGGCCAGCTGCAGCTCGTCAACGTGCTGCCGAACAAAGAACCGGCGAAAGCGGCGCGTCTCGGTGGCGAATTCCTTTCGCGCAACGCCCTCTCCAGCAACGGATCGCGAGTGATCTTCTCGATTCCCGGCGGGCACCTCTACACGCGCGACATGACCAGCGGCGAAACCGTCCAGGTCGACGCGACGCAGAAGCTGGGCGGCGAAGAAGGCGTGCCTGTCTACCAGACGGCCAGCAGCGACGGGCTGAGGATCTTCTTCACCGAGGACACGAAGCTGACCGAAGGAGCGACCGCGGCTCCGAAATCGGCGGACCTCTACGAATACAACGTCACGACCAAAAAACTCACCGACCTGTCGGTCGATCCGCACTTCAAACAGACCGGAGAGAGCGCCGGCGTGCAGGGACTCCTGCCGGGCGCCAGCAACGATGGCTCGACTGCCTACTTCGTCGCCAACGGCGTGCTGACGAGCACGCCGAACGCCAACGGCGAAACCGCCCAGCCGGGACACTGCGTGACCAGGCGCAACCTCGAAGAAGCTCCCTCTGGCGCTACGTGCAACCTCTACGTGGAGCACGAAGGCACAGAAGGCGAAGCGCCGACGTTCATCGGCAGGCTGTCCGCGGGCGACATCCCCGACTGGGTTCGCGAAAACGGCGGCAACCTGGAGAACGTGACGTCGAAGGTCTCCGAAAGCGGCCAGTACTTCGCATTCATGTCCAACCGGCGACTGACCGGTTACGACAACCGCGACACCAACCCCGAAGCGCACGAAGCCGCCGATGAGGAGGTCTTCCTCTACGACGCCGGTACAGGGCACCTGACCTGCGCCTCGTGCAACCCCAGCGGCGCACGGCCGAAAGGCGTGTTCGACGGAGGGGGCAACGAGCGCAGCGAAGAAGGCGTCGGCCTGCTCAACGACCGCACGCAGATCTGGGAAGGCAAATGGCTTGCCGGCCAGCTGCCCGGCTGGACCGGAACCGAAGGCCAAACGGCGATCTACCAGTCGCGCTACCTGTCCGACAGCGGCCGGCTGTTCTTCAACTCCGCAGACCAGCTCGCCGCAGCCGACAGCAACGGCCGGACCGACGTCTACGAGTACGAGCCCGACACCGTCGGCGGCTGCGCGACGCAGGCCGGGTGTACATCGCTGATCTCGTCGGGCACCTCAACCCACGAAAGCGCGTTCCTCGATGCCAGCGCCAACGGCGACGATGTGTTCTTCCTCACGTCCTCGGCGCTCGTGACCGCCGATCACGACGCCGGACTGGATGTCTACGACGCTCGAGTCTGCGGCGCAGCGGGCTGCATCGTGGCGCCGGCGACGCCGCCGAGCTCGTGCAACTCGACCGAAGAATGCCGTCCCTCGTCGGGCTCGACCCCGTCGTTCAACACGCCGGCCAGCGTGATCACCGCGAGCGGCGGCAACCTCGGGCCGCAAACCGGCGTGCTACCGGAAAAAGTCGTTCAGAAACCGACCACCGTCAAACCGCTCACGCGAGCGCAACGGCTCGCCAAAGCGCTCAAGGCGTGCCGCAAGCTCAAGAAGAAGAGCAAGCGCACCGCCTGTGAGAAGGCAGCGCACAAGAAGTACGGGCCGAAGAAGAAGGCCAAGAAGGGCAGCCACACGACGAAGGGGAAGAAATGATGCCGGCCGTTCGCCTCCCTCGCCGGCGGCTGTCGCTGGTCGCGCTCGCGGCCAGCCTCGCCTTGGTCTGCTTCTTCGCCGCCACCAGCGCGGCCAGCGCCGCCGGAACCTGGTGGCACCTCTCGTCGGTAGCCGCTCCCACCAACCTGCAGCCGGGCCAGGAAGCCCAGATCGTCGCCTCGGCCTCGAACCTCGGCTACGAAGACGCAGCCGCGCCGATCACGATCTCCGACAAGCTTCCGGCGGGCCTCGAACTGGTGCCTGGGTCGGTCCATGGCGCGAATCCGAACAAGATCACCGGCATTGCGCGGATTCCAACCGAAGGCGCCCTGACGTGCTCGGAAGCTACGCCCGTCGTGAGCTGCACGACGACCCGGCCGGTTGCTCCCTACGGCGTAGTGGAACTCGTCGCCACCGTCAAAGTCACTGCGTCGGCCGGCGCCTCGCTCGCCAACGAAGTGAAAATCGAAGGCGGCACGCCCACGCCGCCGCTCGTGCGCGCCCTGACCGTGAGCAGCTCGCCGACCGTGTTCGGCATTCAGGACTACAAACTCGAGCCGGAAAACGAAGCGGGCGGCAGCGAGACGCAGGCGGGCAAGCACCCCTTCCAGCTCACGACCACGCTCGACCTGAATCAGGATCTGGCGGTCGACCCGGGAGGGACGTTGACCGCGACGAGCGATCCCGCACTGGTGCGAGACCTGCACTTCCTGTTGCCGCCGGGCCTGTTGGGCAACGTCAACGTGCTCAAACAGTGTGGCTCGATTGCCTTCTCCACCGTGCTCAAAGGCGATCTCAACCTGTGCCCCTCGAACACCGCGATCGGGGTCGCGCGCATCACGTTCAACGAGCCCAACATCTTCAAACAGGTCGCTACGGAAACGGTCCCGGTCTTCAACCTGGAACCGGCGCCCGGAGAACCCGCGCGTTTCGGCTTCGAGTTCGACAAAGTCCCGGTCGCCCTGACGACCTCTGTCCGCACGGGCGAAGACTACGCCGTCGAAGTCAGCTCGACCAACCTCTCGCAGGCGGCCGAGGTGCTCACCACGCAGGTCACCTTCTGGGGCCAGCCGGGCTCGCCCAAGCACGACGCCGCGCGCGGCTGGGAATGCGTCGAAGACGAAGCAAACCAGCCCAACGAGAAAGGGCACCCCTGCGAAAAGGAAGAAACCGGGACGGCCAAAGCCCAGGAACGCGAAGCTACCGAACCGCCCTTCCTGTCGCTGCCGACGTCCTGTCCTGCGCAGGCGCCGACGACCGCCGTGACCGGCCGCTCGTGGCCGCTCGGCGTCAACCACGAAGAATTCGCGATTGGCAGCGAAAGCGCCTCGAAGTTCCAGTTCCCCGCACTGACCGGCTGCGAGTTGCTCGGCTTCGAACCGGCGATCTCCGTCGAACCGGACACCAAAGCCGCCAACACGCCTACGGGCTTGGCGGTCAAAGTCGAAACCCCGCAGACCTCGACGCTCTCGCCCAGCGGCCTGGCCGAGGCGGATCTGAAAGAAACCGTCGTCACGCTGCCCGAAGGCGTACTCGCCAGCCCGGGCGCGGCGAACAACCTGGCCACGTGCGGCTCGGGTTTTCCCGGCTTTGGCTTTCTCGGTTCGCCCGAATCGGCCCAGCTCGGCAACACCGACATCTCGCCCGCTGCCGAGGAATGCCCCGCGAACTCAAAGCTCGGCACCGTCTCGGTCAAGACGCCGCTGCTGAAAAACGAACTGCACGGCAGCGTGTATCTCGCGGGCCAGGACACGAACCTGCTCGAAGAACGCCTCGTGCTCTACCTGACGGCCTTCGACGCTGAAACGGGTGTGCGCGTCAAGCTCGCCGGCGACGTGCATCTCGACCAGAGCACCGGCAGGCTCACCTCGACGTTCAAAAACTCGCCGCAGGTGCCCTTCGAAAACCTCGTCATCAAATTCTTCGGCGGCCCGACCGCCACGCAGTCGACCCCGCCGACCTGCGGCACCTACACCACTCAGGGCGCGTTCACCCCATGGTCCGGCCAGCCGGTGGCCAGCGCCAGCGGCGACTTCTCGATCACCGAAGGACCCGGCGGAGGCGGCTGCCCGAGCGGGTCGTCGCTCTCGCCCTCCTTCACGGCAGGCGTCTCGAACACCCAGGCGGGCGGCTACACGCACTTCTCGCTGACGATCGGCCACAACGACGGCGATCAGCCGCTGTCGGGGCTGACTGTGCACCTTCCGCTCGGCGCGGCCGCGATGATCTCGCAGCTGACGCCATGCGCGGCGCCGGCGTCCGGTCAGGAATGGAACTGCGGCGCAGACAGCCTGATGGGACACTCGACGTCCACCTCGGGGCTGGGCGGCTCGCCGTTCTCGCTTGGCGGAACCGTCTACCTGACGACCGGCTACGGCGGAGCGCCGTTCGGGCTGCTCGTCATCACGCCGGCGAAAGCCGGCCCGTTCGACCTCGGCAACGTCAACGTGCGCTCGCGCATCTTCGTCGACCGCAACACGGCGGCCGTGACGATCGTCAGCGACGCCTTCCCGACCTTCGTGCGGGGCGTGCCGGTGCAGCTCAAACAGATCAACGTCACCGTCGACCGCGAAAACTTCGAGTTCAACCCGACCAACTGCAGCCCGCTGTCGGTGACCGCGACGATCACCGGCACCAAAGGCGCGAGCGCCGGCGTGTCAAGCCCCTACGGCGTGCAGAACTGCACGGCGCTTCCGTTCAAGCCGGTCCTCACCGCCAGCACCAAAGGCAACGCCAGCAAAGTCAACGGCGCCGAGCTGATCGTGAAGGTGACCTCGTCGCCGGGCCAGGCGAACATCGCCAAAACCAAGCTCGTGCTCCCGCTCACGCTTCCCTCGCGCCTGACGACGATCCAGAAAGCGTGCCTGGCGGCGGTCTTCGAAGCCAACTCGGCAGGTTGTGCCGAGGGCTCGAACATCGGCTACGCGGTCGTGCATACGCCGGTACTCAAGGAACCGCTGTCCGGCCCGGCCTACCTCGTCTCGCACGGCAACGCCGCATTCCCCGATGTCGAGTTCGTGCTGTCCAACAAAGAAGGCATCGAACTGATCCTCGACGGGCAGACCGACATCAAAAAAGGGATCACGACGTCGACGTTCAACTCGGTCCCCGACGCGCCGGTCAGCAGCTTCGAAGCGGTGCTGCCCGAGGGGCCGCACTCGGCACTGACCTCGAACGTGCCGGAAAGCAAGCACTTCAGCCTGTGCGGCCAGAAACTGGTCATCCCGACCACGATCACCGGTCAGAACGGCGCGATCATCCAGCAGCAGACCAAGGTCCCCGTCGAAGGCTGTAAAGCCGTCAAGGCGAACAAAAGCCAGAAACTCACCCGCGCTCAGAAGCTGAAAAAAGCGCTCAAGGCCTGCAAGAAGAAAAAGAACAAGAGCAAGCGCCAGGCATGCGAAAAGCAGGCGCGCAAGAAGTTCGGGCCCAAGAAGGCCCACAAGAAGTCCGCCAAGAAAAAGTAGGCGCTCCGGCCCGCTGGGCCGCTATGTGGGCTCGTTGTCCAGCGAGCGCCACAGATAGCGGCAGGCGAGCGTGCGGTAGGGACGCCACGGCTCGGCGATCGCCTCCATCTCCGCGGCGCTGGGCAGGCCATCGAGGCCATAGGCCCGTTCCATCGCGCGGCGGATCCCCAGGTCGCCGACCGCCAGCACGTCGGGACGCCCCAGGTGGAACATCAAGAACATGTGCGAGGTCCACTCGCCCAGGCCCTTGACCGCAACCAGCTCGGCGATCGCCTCGTCGTCGGGCAGGTCGTCCAGCCGTGCCAGCTCGAGCTCGCCCGACAGCACGTGCTCGGCCAGCGAGCGCAGGAAGCCGACCTTCGCGCGCGACAGACCGGCCGCTGCGCGCAGCTCTTCGGGCTCGTCGGCGAGCAGCTCCTGCGGCGTCGGCGGGCGCCCGCCGAAGCGCGCGATCAGCCGGCCGTAGATCGCGCGCGCCGCCAGCACCGAGAGCTGCTGACCGACGATCGAGCGCACCAGCGCGCCGTAGTGGTCGTCTCGATCGGGGCGGCCGGCGCGCGTGCTCGGCAGCTTGCCCACCGCGTCGATGATCCGTGCAAGCACCGGGTCGCCGGCGTGCAGGTGCTCCTGTTCGGCGCGCAGCGAGACCTTGCGGCGCGGCGCTTTGCGCGATGTGGGCGAGCGCGGCGCGGGCTTGGCTTTCGCCGCCGGCGCCTTGCGCGAGGCCACGGCTAGCTGCCCGCGGGAAGCGCCGCAGCGAGCGCGACCGGCTCGCCGTCGAGCGCGTTCAGCGCGCGCTCCAGCGACATCGCAAGGCACGTAAAGCTGGGCGTGTCGCGCACGGTGAAGCGCGAGGCCTCGGTCGTGCGCAAGCGCTGCACGAGATCGAGGAACGTGCCGACGTCGTCGGTGTCGAAGGCGACGACGAACTCCTGGTCGTCCAGGCCGAACGAGTACGTCGTGTGGTTGTCCACGCCCGGGTATTCGCGCCCGACCTCGATGTGCCCCTGCATGATCCGCCAGCGCTCGTCGGCCGGCAGCTGGTACCACTCGCGCGACTTGACGAACGGGTAGACGAACACGTACTTGCCGCGGAAGCCACGCGGAATCGTCCGCTCGTCTTCGGAGTACTCCGAGCTCTTGCGCATGCCGAGGAAGGAATGCGAGATCTCAGCCCACTTCATCAAACCGCTCTGGGCGAGCACCACGTGGAACTCGTGTATGCGGTCGAGGTTCTCGGCCTCGGAGAGCAGCATCAGCTCGGTGTCGCCGCGCGTGCCCACGAGCGAGAATGTCTGCAGCAGATGGCCGTCGGCGAAGTCCTCGCAGGCGGCCATCAGCTCGCGCTTGTCCTCGGCGCGGCGCTCGGCGTCCAGGCGCCGCCACGCGGGGTCGACCTTCAAGAACGTGTACTTGACGAAGTGACGGGCGCTCACGCGGCTGGATTATCGCAGCCGCCGCGCTCCGGTCGGACCCGCACGGTCGCGAACACCCGGCTGCGTGGATAGAGTTGGGCTGTGCGCGTCGCGCTGCTCTCGCCGTACTCGTGGACGTATCCGGGTGGGGTCACCCGCCACATCGAGGCGCTTGCCCGCGAGCTGACCGGCGAGGGGCACGAAGCGCGCATCCTCGCGCCGTTCGATCCCGACGACCGCTTCTCGCGCCGGCTGCACCGCGGCGCCCGGCCCCAGCGCCATCCAACGCCCGACGGCTTCGTCGCGCTGGGGCGCACGTTCGGCATTCCGGCCAACGGCGCCGTGTCGAACATGGCGCTCACGCCGCACGCCGTGTTCGCGCTTCGCAAAGAGCTGCGCGAGGGCGGATACGAGGTGCTGCACATCCACGAGCCGGTCGTGCCGATCCTCGGCTGGGACGCTCTGCTCTCGGCGGGCGACTTGCCGCTCGTCGGCACCTTCCACACCTACTCGGAGAACGTCATCACCAACGGCGGCATCGCCGTTGGGCTCGGCGGGCGCAGGCGCATGAACCGGCTGCACGCGCGCATCGCCGTCTCCGAGGCTGCCGCGTGGACTGCCAGGCGCTTCTACGGAGGGCGCTACCGCATCGTGCCCAACGGCGTGAGCATTCCCAGCGAGGCCGAGCTCGCGCAGGCCGGCGAGAGCGAGCGCGCGGACGGCGAGCTGCGCATCCTGTTCATCGGCCAGGCGGTCGAGCGCAAGGGACTGCCGGTGCTGCTGCGCGCCTTCGAGGCGCTGCGCGATCACGTACCGGCGACGCTCACGCTCGTCGGCGCCTCACAGCAGGAGGTCGCGCACATGACGCTCGACGAGCGCGGGGTGCACGCGCTCGGCAAGGTCTCAGACGAGCGCAAGCTCGCCGAGCTGGCGCGCGCGGACGTGCTCTGCGCGCCCTCGCTGGGCGGCGAGAGCTTCGGCATGATCCTCACCGAGGCCTTCGCTGCCGCGACGCCCGTGATCGCCTCCGACATCCCCGGCTACCGCGACGTGGTGCGCGACGGCGTCGACGGGCAGCTCGTCGCCTCCGGCGACCCGCTCGCGCTCGCCGAGGCGCTGCGCCGCTTGTCGCTTGACCGCCCCCGCCGCGAGCGCATGGCCGTCGCCGCGCGCGAGCGAGCCGAACGCTTCGCCTGGCCGCACGTCGCCGCCGAAGTGCTCGACACCTACGAGCAGGCGATCTCGCTTGCCGATCAGGCCCGTCACCGTGCGCACGATGGACCGGCGCGCTTTGCGCTCGACCACGGCTTCATGCCCGCCGACCTGCAGCCGCGCGTGCCCGCTCAGCGGCTTGCCTCGCTGGCGCCGGAGCCTCCGCCGCTCGTCGGTCGCCAGCGTCGCATCCGCACGCTGCGCCGTGCCGGCCTGGTCGCCTCGTCGCTGGCCGGAGCGGGCCTCGCGGCGCTCGCTCTGCAGCGCGTCGGCGTGGCGCGCGTGGCCGCCTCGCTGCTCGCCTCCAAGCCCGGCCTGCTGCTCGCCGGCCTGGCGCTGATGTGCGCGGCCATGTTCACCCGCGCGATCGGCTGGCACGCGATCCTCGCCGCCGCACCCACGTGGCGGCGCGCCAAACGCCGCGATGCAATGCAGGGCACGTTCATCGGCGTGCTCATGTCCTCGACAATGCCCGCGCGCTTGGGCGAGTCCTCGCGCGCGCTGATCGTCGCGCGCCGGCTCGGCCGCGCGCGCGAGACGCTGCCGATCGTGCTCGGCACGATGGTCTCGCAGACGCTGCTCAACCTACTCGCCCTGACCGTTCTCGGCGCGGTCACGCTGTCGGCCGCCAGCGCACTGGACAGCCATTACCGCGCGTTGCTGCTCGTTGGGCTGGCGCCGCTGCTCGCGCTGCTCGTCAGCGTGCTCGGGCCGATCCTCATCCCCGCCGACACGACTTCTCGCTCGCGCCGCCTGCAGGCCCTGCTCGCGCTCGGGCGCCGGTCGCTGCTGCGCCTGCGCGACGGCCTGCGTATCTTCCGCGATCCTCGCCAGGCCACGCGTGCGACCGCCGTCCAGCTCGCGGCGTGGATGCTTCAGTGGCTGTCGTGCTGGCTGCTGCTGATGGCGCTCGGGCTGAACGTGCGCTCGGGCGGCGCCGCAGCCGCCGGCGTGCTGTTCGCCGTCAACATCACCGCCGTAATGCCGGCCACGCCCGCCAACGTCGGCGTGTTCCAGGCCGCGTGCGTGGCGGTGCTGGCCGGCGCCTACCACGTGTCCACCCCCGATGCGATCGCCTACGGCATCGTCCTGCAGGCCGTCGAGGTCGCCACCGCGCTGATCATGGGCGTCCCGGCGCTGCTCAACGAGGGGCTGTCCTGGCGCGACGTGCGCCTGCGCACGATGCACGCGACGCCGGTGCGGCTCGGGCCGCTGCCGCAGGGCGCTGCAGGGCTCGTGCGCGCCGACGGCTGACGCGATCGGGCAGGCATCGGCACGGCGGCGGCGTATCGAAACGAGATGAGCGACGCCTTCGTCTACATGCTGCGCTGCGCCGACGGCTCGCTGTACACCGGCTGGAGTATCGATGTGGCCAAGCGCCTGGAGCGCCACTGCGCGGGCAAGGCCAGCCGCTACACAGCGAGCCGCCTGCCCGTCGAGCTGGTGTATGAGGCGGCGATGGCCGATCGCAGCGCCGCGCGCCGCGAGGAGGCGCGCATCAAAGCGCTGCAGCGACCCGCGAAGCTGGCGCTGATCGCTCCCGCTTCACGCTGAAGCAAGCGCTCGCGAGGCACGCGGGCGATGGGGGAGCAGGGCCGGCGGTCGCCGTTGAGTCATGATGGGGGTATGGCAAGCGATTCTTCAGCCAGCCGGCCCGGCTCGCGCAGCGTCAAAATTGGCGCCGACGAGCGCACCGGATGGTCCTCGGACCGCCCGCGGCGCGACGGCGCGCCCGAGCGCCCGCCGAACATCTCCGTGCACTGTCGTGTGCTCAAGCCGCTCGATCGCCTGCGCTACTCGCCCGGCAGCCTCGTCGTCGTCGTGTCCGCCTCGCCCAGCGAGCGCGAGGCCTTCGTCACGCGGCTGATCGAGGATCGCGCCAGCCTGCTGTCGCTGGGCAAGGTGCGTGACCTGCTGCAGGGCCGCGTCGAGGCCGAGGAGCTCGAGACGCGTGCGCAGGAGCTGCTCGTGGCCGCCGTGAACAAGCGCCTGGCCAACAAGGACACCGTCGTGCTCGTCGCCGAGAGCCTCGACGCGGCCGAGCGTGAGAGCTTCGTGCGCGCCGCCGCGGCGCTCAAGCGCCCGCGCCACCTGATCTTGCTGGAGACCTCGCGCGACAACGTCTCCGAGGACGATCTGCCGACGCTCAACGGCCTACGCCGCGCGCTCGACGCAGGCGAGCTCGGCGAGGAGGGCTTTCAGACGGCCCTGCGCCTCGGCGGCAACACCGCCTCGGAGGTCAAGCGGATACTTTTCCGCCCGCCGCCGCGCGAAGACGACTGACTAGGTCGCTTCGCCCGCCATCGCGGGCTCGTCCTCGGCTTCGACTGCGCCGTCCGGCGGGTCGGCGTCCTCGATCTCGCCGAACAGCGACGGGTCGCGGTTGGAGCCGCGGATCACGTCGTCGGGCGAGCCGTCTGCCAGCAGGCGGCCCTGGCGCGTGCCGAAGTAGATCGCCTGCGGGTGGTGGACGATCATCGCGAGCGTCGACTGCTCGGGCTCGGGCGCGTAGCCGTCGGTGATCGTCATGCCGATCTGGCTCAGGCCCAGCAGCTTCTCGACCTTCAGGTGCTCTGACTGCTCGGGCACGGCCGGGTAGCCCCATGAGTAGCGCCTGCCCTGCGTCTCGTCGATGCCGAGCATCTGGCGCGCGCGCCAGTGCAGCCACTCGGCCAGGCCCTCGGCCGTCTGCACGCCGAGGCCGTGCACGAACAGCTGCTCGGCGAACTCGCCTTCGGCCTCCAGCTTGGCCATCAGCTCGGTGACCTGCGAGCCGACCGTCACCGCCTGCACGGCGATCACGTCGAGCTCCTGCGGCGGCTTGCCGTCGACGGCCGGGCGGAAGAAGTCGGCCAGGCAGATGCGGTCGCCCTTGGGCTGGCGCGGGCAGACGAAGCGCGTCAGCTCCGTCTCGCGGTCTGAGGGATCGAGCACGACGATGTCGTTGCCCAGCGCATAGCAGGGGAAGAAGCCCAGCAGCGCGCGCGGATGCAGGTAGGTCTGCTCGCTCCACATGCGCTCCAAGCGCGGGCGGAAGTCCTCGCGCAGCAGCGTCTGCCACGCCTCGCCTTTGACGCCGCGACCGCCCCAGTGCAGCTTGAACAGTACGTGCGTGTCGAGGTGGCGGTAGACCTCCTCCAGGTCGACGTCGATCTCCTGTACGCCCCAGAACGGCGGCGTGGGGATCGGCACGTCGGTCCGCGCCGACGAGCGCACGGAATCGTCGGCGAAGTTCAGCTCCTCCTGCGGCGCCTCGCCCTTGGCGCGGAACTCGGTGGCGCCGACGAGCAGCTTCTCCACGAGCGCGGCGCGCGCCTCGGCGTCGACCAGCTGGTCCATCACCGACAGGCCCTCGAAGGCGTCCTTGCAGTAGAACACGCCCGGCTCGTAGACCTCCTCGGAGTCTTTGCCGCCGGGGTACAGCGTGCGGTAGCTGAACGCGCGGTTGATCGCCGCGCCGCCGATCAGCACCGGGTAGGACAGACCCTTGGCGTGCAGCTCCTGGATGCACGCGGGCATCTGCTTGGAGGTCGACACGAGCAGCGCCGACAGGCCGATCGCCGTCGCGTCGTGCTCCTGGGCGGCATCGACGATCGTCTGGATGGGAACCTGCTTGCCGAGATCGACGACCGTGTAGCCGTTGTTCGTGAGGATCGTGTTGACCAGCGACTTGCCGATGTCGTGCACGTCGCCGAACACCGTCGCGAGCACGACCGTGCCCTTGGTGTAGCCCTCGATCTTGTCGAGGTATTTCTCGAGCTGCGCGACGGCGCGCTTCATCACCTCGGCCGACTGCAGCACGAACGGCAAGATCAGTTCGCCGGCGCCGAACTTGTCGCCGACCTCCTTCATCGCCGGCAGCAGCACGTCGTTGAGCGTCGGCACCGCGCCGATCTTCTCGACGCTCTTGTCGATCTGATCCTCGACGCCGTCGCGCCGGCGGCGCAGGATGTGGAAGTGCAGTGCCTCCTCGGGCTCCATGCCCTCGGTCGGGTCGGCCGCGCCGGCCGGGCCCTCCTCCTCGCCCTTTGACTCGAAGTGCTCGATGAACTTCTCCAGCGCGTCCTCGCGGCGGTTGAACACGAGATCGTCGGCGAGCTCGCGCTCGTTGTCGGGGATCTCCGAGTAGGGCGTGATGTGGTTGGGGTTGACCATCGCCAGATCGAGCCCGGCGTCTACGCAGTGGTGCAGGAACACCGAGTTGAGCACCGCGCGCGCGCCGGGGGAGACGCCGAAGGACACGTTGGAGACCCCCAGCGACGTCTTCACGTCGGGGATCTGCTGCTTGATCGCCTTGATCCCGGCGATCGTCTCCACGGCCGAGGGTCGCCACTCCTCGTCGCCGGTCGTCAGCGTGAACGTCAGGCAGTCGAAGATCAAAAGCTGCGGGTCCATGCCGTGCTCCTCGCAGCACAGGTCGCGGATGCGCTTGGCGATCTCCACCTTGCGCTCGGCCGTCTTGGCCATGCCCACCTCGTCGATCGTCAGCGCGATCAGCGCCGCGCCGTGCGCCAGCGCGACCGGCACCACCCGGTCGAGCTTGTCGCGCCCGGCCTCGAGGTTGACCGAATTGACGATCGCGCGCCCGGGGATCTGCTCCAGCGCGCGTTCGATCACCTCTGGCTCGGTGGAGTCGATCTGGATCGGCGCGGGCTGCGTCAGGGAGACCTTCTTGGCCACCAGGCGCATCTGTTCGTCCTCGTCGGTGCGCTCGGTCAGCGCCACGCACAGGTCGAGCACATGTGCGCCGCCGGTCACCTGGTCCTCGGCGATCTGCACCAGGCCGTCGTAGTCGTCCGCCAGCAGCAGCTCCTTGGCCTTGCGCGAGCCCTGCGAGTTGACGCGCTCGCCGACCATCGTCGGCGCCGGCTCCTGCTGCAGCGGCGTCGAGGCGATCATCGAGGAGAGTTGCGGCGGGCGCGGCTGCGGTCGCGCGCCGACGGGCTTGCCGGCGACCCGCTCGGCGATCGCCGCGATGTGCTCGGGGGTGGTGCCGCAGCAGCCGCCGACGATGCCCACGCCATAGCGCTCGACGAACTCCTTGAGCGCTTCGGCCAGCGGCTCGGGGCGCTCCGGGAAGATCGTCTCGCCGTCCGGGCCCTGCAGCGGCAGTCCGGCGTTGGGGATGCAGGCCACGGGAACGGGGGAGAACTCGCCGAGGAAGCGGATCGCGTCGCGCATGTCCTCGGGGCCGGTCGAGCAGTTCAGGCCGATCACGTCGACGTTCAGCGCCTCGAGCGTCGTCAGCACCGAGGAGATGTCCGTGCCGAGCAGCATCTTGCCGCCGTTGGGCAGCAGCGATACCGACGTGTGGATAGGCAGCGTGCGGCCGGTGCTCTTGAACGCCTCGCGGGCGCCGAAGATCGCCGCCTTGACCTCGAGGATGTCCTGCGCCGTCTCGACGATCAGCAGGTCGGCGCCGCCGTCGATCAGCCCGGCTGCCTGCTCGGAGAAGACCTCGACGAGCTCGGAGAAGCGGATCTGGCCCAGCGACGGATCCTCAGACGCGGGCAGGAACCCGGTCGGGCCGATCGAGCCGGCCACGAAGCGGTCCTCGCCCGCCGCCTTGCGCGCGATTTCCGCTGCCTTGGTGTTGATCTCGACGGTGTAGTCGGCCAGTCCCCACTCGCCGAGCTTGATGCGCGAGGCCTGGAAGGTGTCGGTCTCCAGCACCTCCGCGCCTGCCTCGAGCATCGAGCTGTGCACGCCCTCGATCACGTCGGGGCGGTTGAGCACGAGCGCCTCGTGGCACTTGCCCTCCAGCCCGCCGTAGTCCTCGGCGGTCAGCTCGAACTGCTCGAGCGTCGCGCCCATGCCTCCGTCGTAGACGAGCACACGGCTGGCGATGGCATCTCTGTAGTCGCGGGGCATCAAGCAATGCTAGCTAGTGCGCTGCGGCACACGGCGGAGCGAAGCCGGGCCTTGACAACGAACGTACGTTTGCGAACCTGTAATCCAGGGTATCCATGGATGACAACGCCGGGGGGCGCTGTAGGCCGAAGAGGTGCAGTTGGGGAGACAGCCTCGGATCCGGACTAAACCTAGAGGGAAAGGGAGAAGCCTCACATGAGACGTATGAGGATCACTGGGAGCGTTCTGCTCGCCGCACTGGTCGTACTTTGCTCGCTGGCAGCAGCAAGCGCTTCGGCGGAACTGCCCGAACTGGGACGCTGCGTAAAAGTCGAAGGAGTCGCCTCGGGCAAAAAAACTGTCTACAGCGGCGCGTACACGGGCAAAAAGTGCACGCACCTGAGCCCGACCAAAAAAGGCAAGTACGAATTCCTGCCCGGGCCCGGCACGGCCAACCACTTCTACGGCATCGGCGAAGAACCCGAACCCGTGCTCGAAACGACCGGCGGCGCGAAGGTCGAATGCGCCACCGAGACGGTCGAAGGCGAATACACCGGCCCGAAAACCGAGAAGGCCAAAGTGACCTTCGGCGGCTGCCAGACGGGGACCGAAACGGTTCGCTTCTGCGGCACCAACCCGGTCAAAGAAAGCGTGATCGAAGGCACCGGCACGTTCGAAGGGGAACTCGGCGTGATCAAAAACGGCCCCAAGCCGGTCGTCGGCTGGGATCTCAAGCGCGAAGGCGGAGGCCCGGCCTTCATCTTCAAGTGCGGCACGCCGCCCCAGACGGTGACGCTGGAGACGATCGAAGGCTCGGTCATCGGCACGCTCGGTCACGGCTTGTTCGGGACGAACGTCAACAACATGAGCGAATTCGCGACGATCAAGTACAAGGCCGTCAAAGGGCTGCAGCAGCCCGAAATGTTCGAAGGCCAGCCTGCGGACGTCTTCACGACGACGTCGCTGACCGGTGTGACGAGCACCACCGAACAGACGGGGCTGTCGACGACGCTCAACACGCGCTCGGGTCTGGGCGAAGACGTCGAAGACCCGGCCAACCGCGAACCGATCGAGATCAAAACGTTCACGCACTGACGCGCGCCGCAACGGCCGCGATGTGACTGAGCAGTTGGCGGGGCGTCCGAGAGGGCGCCCCGCTTTCGTAGGGGCTCGCCAAGAGAAAGACCCCCGCCGAGGCGGGGGTCTTTCTGCAGCTCGGCTGGATGCCGCGCGCTACTTGATAAAGAGCATCTCCTGGTACTTCGGCAGCGGCCACAGGTCGTCGGCCACGAGCTTCTCCAGGCGGTCGGCCACGTCGCGCACGTCGTCCATCGCCGGGATGACCGTGTCGCGCATGTATTCGGCGCCCTTCTGCGGCGAGCTCTGCGGGTGGTTCTCGTCGAGGTTGGCGTCCTCGAGCTTGGTCAGCGCGAAGTGCAGCTCCTTTACCAGCGGCTCGATCTCGCCGACCAGGTCGTCGAGCCCCGTCGCACGCAGTTCGTTGAGGTACCTGATCGCCGCCGGCAGCACCATCGTGCGGCCGATCGACGCGGCCGTCTCGGCCTCGATGTTCAGGTTCATCTCGTACTGCTCGGTGTACACGTCGTAACGCGCCTCGAGCTCGCGCTTGCTCAGCACCTTGTATTTCTTGAAAGCCGAGACGGTCGATTTCTCGACGATCCACGGCAGCGCGTCGGGCGTGGTTTTGAGGTTCGCCAGGCCGCGCTTGGCGGCTTCTGCGTGCCACTCCTCGGAGTAGCCGTCGCCGTCGAACACGACCCGCTTGTTCGCCTCCCAGGCCTTCTTGACGACCATCGTCACGGCCTTCTCCAGCGAGGTCGAGCCTTTCAGCGCCGACTTCAGTTCGGCCGCGAGGTCGTCGACGGATTCGGCGACGATCGTGTTCAGCACGGTGTTCGGAAACGCCGGCGAGGAGTTCGAGCCGAGTGCCCGGAACTCGAACTTGTTGCCCGTGAAGGCAAACGGGCTGGTGCGGTTGCGGTCTGCTCCGTGCAGCGGCAGCGGCGGTAGGACGGGGGTGCCGAAGCCGAGGAACGAGCCCGGTTTCGACGGCTGGGTTTTGCCCTTCTCGATCGCCGTGAAGACCTTCTCCAGATCGGTTCCGAGGAAGATCGAGATGATCGCCGGAGGCGCCTCGTTGGCGCCGAGGCGGTGGTCCTGGCCGGCGCTCGCGATCGATGCGCGCAGCAGCTCCTGGTGCTTGTTGACCGCCTGGATGACCGCCGTGCAGAAGAACAGGAAGGACAAGTTCTCCGACGGCGTGTCGCCCGGGTCGAGCAGGTTCATGCCGGTATCGGTGCCCATCGACCAGTTGTTGTGCTTGCCCGAGCCGTTGACGCCGGCGAACGGCTTCTCGTGCAGCAGGCAGATCAGGCCGTAGCGACGGGCCGTGTTCTGCATGATCTGCATCGTGATCATCTGATGGTCGGAGCCGACGTTCGAGTTCTCGAAGATCGGCGCCACCTCGAACTGGTTGGGCGCGACCTCGTTGTGGCGCGTCTTGATCGGCACGCCGAGCTTGGCCAGTTCGAGCTCCACCTCGAGCATGTAGGCGAGCACTCGCTCGGGGATCGAGCCGAAGTAGTGGTCGTCGAGCTCGTGGCCCTTCGGCGGTTTGGCGCCGAACAGCGTGCGCCCGGTGATCAGCAGGTCGGGGCGTTCGAAGTAGTACTGCTCGTCGATCAGGAAGTACTCCTGCTCACAGCCCGTCGTCGTGAACACGTGCTTGGCGTCGTCGACGCCGAGCAGCTTCAGCGCGCCGACCGCCGCGCCGGACAGCGCGTCCATCGAGCGCAGCAACGGGATCTTGTTGTCCAGCGCCTCGCCGGTCCACGAGGTGAAGGCCGTGGGGATGCAAAGCAGCGTGCCGTTGGGGTTCTCCAGCACGAACGCGGGGGATGTCGGGTCCCAGGCGGTGTAGCCGCGAGCCTCGAACGTCGTGCGCGTGCCGCCGCTGGGGAACGACGAGGCGTCGGGCTCGCCCTGGATCAGCTCCTTGCCGGAGAACTCGGCGATCGCGTTGCCCTCGCCGTCGGGACCGTAGAAGGAGTCGTGCTTCTCGGCGGTCGAGCCGGTCAGCGGCTGGAACCAGTGCGTGTAGTGGGTGGCGCCCTTCTCCATCGCCCACTCCTTCATCGCCTGGGCGACCTGGTCGGCGATCGTCGCGTCGAGTGCCTCGCCGCGGGCGAAGGTGGCCTGCAGGGCGCGGTAGACGTGCTTTGGCAGGCGGTGGCGCTGGACGGAGGCGGAGAAGACGTTGGAGCCGAAGACCTGGTTTCCCTGGACCGTTAGGTCGGGCGAGCCGAGCGCTCCTCCGTTGGCACTCCACTGCGCGGCGGTGACGTTGTGCTGACGAGTCCTGGGCATGAGCGGAATCGATTCCTCCTGGAAAAAAGTCGGGCGAGATTGGCCGGAAAGCCGAACGCAATCGTAGTGCCAAGCGGGTTCGAGGACATCACCGGATGGCGAAATCGGAGGGGCGCGCGCTTCGACATAGGGCCAAACGACCCGCTGCGGCGATGCGTCTCAGGGCTGGGCCGAGAACGCGCCGGGAACGACGCGGCCGGTGCTCGGGTCGACGTGCCGGGAGGGCGGCGCAGGAGCGATTTCCGAGCGGAATTTGCCCTTGAGCTGGTTGCCCTGTGGCGTGACCGCTTTGACTTTGCCCGTCAGGCCCGCCGAGATGATGAAGTCGACGAAGTGGATTCCGGACTTGACCGGGATGACGTGCCATTCGAAGACCTTCGTCTGTTTTGGCTTGAGCGGGCCCAGCGCCCACGTGTTGACGTAGGCGGTCTGACCGCCGCCGGGCGGGCTCACGGCCTGGCTCTGGACAGGGGCTTGCGGCGGCGTTCCGGGGCCCTGTTCGACGACCCAGACCGGCCGCTTGTTGGCGGCCAGTTCTGGATATTTTTCGGTGTAGTAGAAGGAGTCGAGCGTGACGGCGATGTTGGGGATCGTTTTGCTGTCGACGTTGCGGACCTCGAACCGCATCAGCGCCGGCTTGCCGACCGCCTGTTCAGGCTTGAACGTCAGGTCTATCGGTTCGATTTCGTAGGTGTGGGCGACTTCGTCCTGGCCCTGTTCCTTGCCGCCGCCGCAGCCGCCGGCGAGCAGAGCGACAGATGCCGCAACGGCCAACGCAGCTATTGCTCGCCTGCTCCCCCTCACGGTCGGGCACCTTATCAGCGGCCGTTGCGCTTCGTCTCAGCCCGAACGCGGGGATTGGAGCGGGCGGCGATCGCGGCAGCCGGTGGCGCCGGGGGGGCGCATCGCGTACAGTTCATCGCACCACCGCAGGCAACCCGAGGAGGGGTAAGCAGAGATGGTTCGCAGCGTCGCCGAGCGGGCATTCGTCCCGGCACGGCACGTGCTCGAGGAATTCGGGGACATGATGATCCTCACGGGGAGGACGATCTGGTCCGCCCTGCGCCCGCCGTACCCCTATGGCGGTGAGCTCGTCTCCCAGTTCCTCTTCGCGCTGCGGCTGTGCTGGTTCCCGCTGCTCGTCTCGACCGTCTGCATCTGTTACGCCGCCCCGGGCCTGCAGGCGGCGAACTTCCTGACGATCTTCGGCGCGCTGGATCGCCTCGGCGGCTTCTTCGTGCTCGGCGCGGTGCGCGAGATCGGCCCGAGCGTGACCGCGATCGTCGTCGCCGGCGTTGCCGGCACGGCGATCACCGCCGACCTCGGCGCGCGCAAGGTGCGCGAGGAGCTCGACGCGCTGCAGGTGCTCGGCGTCGACCCGGTCAAGAACCTCGTCGTGCCGCGCTTCCTGGCTCTGATGGTCGTGACGGGCCTGTTCGACATCTACGCGCTGCTGTTCGGCATCTTCGGCGGGATCATCGCCGAGCTCGTCAACGGCCAGCCGCTTGGCCCGTTCTGGGGCACGCTGTTCGCCAACGCGTCGACAACCGACCTGTGGGGCTCGGTGCTCAAGACGACGATCTACGGCGCGATCATCGCGATCGTCTGCTGCTACAAGGGCATGACCGCCTCCGGTGGCGCCGAGGGCGTGGGCCGCGCGGTCAACGAGGCCGTCGTGCTCGCCTTCACGGCGATCTTCTCCTTCGACTACGTCTTCACGCAGACGCTGCTCGCGACGCACCCGCAGATCCTGGTGATCAAGTAATGGGCGAGCTGTTTGCAATGCCGCGCGAATGGCTCGCGGCGACAGGCGAAATCGGCAAGTTCACCGGCCAGATCGTCGGCGATGTGTACAGCCTGCGCGTGTTCCGCTTCTTCGGCGAGTCGCTGCGCCAGGCGGGCATCCTGATCGTCGGCTCGACGACGATCATCTGGACGCTGATGTTCATCCTCGGCCTGCAGTGTGGGATCGAGGGCGCCTACTTCACCGCCGCGCAGGGCGCGCCCGCCTACTCGGGCGTGTTCACGGCGTGGTGTGACCTGCGCGAGATCACTCCTTACGCCTTCGGCTACATGATGGCCGCGAAGGTCGGCACGGGCATCGTCGCCGAGCTCGGCGCGATGCGCATCTCCGAGGAGATCGACGCGCTGGAGGTAATGGGCATCAACTCGATGACGTTCCTCTGCGCGACGCGCCTGCTCGCCGCCTGGCTGGTGTTGCCGTTCATGTACCTGGCGGGCATCGGCGCCGCCTTTTTGGCCTCCTACATCGCCGTCGTGCAGCAGATCGGCTACGTATCTTCGGGGGGGTACTTCCTGATCTTCTGGCAATTCCAGAATCCACCGGATTTCCTCTACAGCGTGATCAAGGCCATGTTCATGGCCACGGCGATCGTGCTCGTGGCCTGTTACTACGGCTACAACGCCAGTGGTGGGCCGGTCGGCGTGGGCAGAGCCACGGCCAAGTCGATGGTGCTAAACCTGGTGCTCGTGCACGTGATCGGCATGCTCGGTACACAGATCTTCTGGGGCGCCAATCCGCGGGCCCCGATCGGCGGCTGACGTGGCGCGCGAGGACGTGCCCGGGCCGCACGGCGACGCCGAGGGCGCCGGCGAGTCCTACGAGCCGATCGAGCACCACCCGGCGCCGAACGAGCCGGGTGGCGAGGCGGACTTCGCCGCTGCCGAGCAGGGCGACGAGCCCGCCGTCCAGCAGACCGGGACGGCGTTTGCCGCGCGCGAACGCGAGCGCCAGCGCGAACGCGCCGGCGAGGCGGAATTCGAGTACCACACCGGCACGGTGCGCCCCTCGGAGGCGCCCGACGCGATCGAGTTCATCGACGTGCACAAGTCCTTCGGGCGAAACCACGTGCTGCGCGGCCTGAACATGGGCCTTCCCGAGGACAAGATCTCGATGATCCTCGGACCGTCGGGCACGGGCAAGTCGGTGTGCATCAAGCACATCGTCGGGCTGCTGTATCCCGACCAGGGCGACGTGCTGGTCCACGGCGTCTCGATCCCCAGCCTCGCCGACGCCGAGCTGTTCGAGACGCGCAAGAAGTTCGGCGTGCTCTTCCAGGACGGCGCGCTGTTCGGCTCGCTGAACCTGTGGGACAACGTCGCCTTCCCGCTGCGCCAGCACACCGAGAAGGGCGACGAGGAGATCGCCGAGATCGTCAACCGCCGCATGAGCGAGGTCGGCCTCGGCGGCGAGGGCGCGAAGATGCCCAACGAGCTCTCCGGCGGCATGCGCAAGCGCGCCGGCTTTGCGCGCGCGCTGGTGCTCGACCCGGAGATCGTGCTGTTCGACGAGCCCGACTCGGGCCTGGACCCCGTGCGCACCGCCTTGCTGTGCGAGCTGATCAAGGAAATCCACGCCGAGAACGGCGGTTGCTACGTGGTCATCACGCACGACATCATGAGCGCGCGCCGCGTCGCCGAGCACATATCAGTGCTGTGGAAGGGGCGCATCGTCGAATCGGGCCCCGCCGAGGATCTGTTCGCCTCGGAAAACCCGTTCGTCAGGCAGTTCCTGGCCGGCGAATCCGCCGGGCCATTGGGCATGGAGTAAGCATCGCGGCGGCGTCTCGACGCCCCTGGCGGCGTCCTCGGTCGCTCGTGTACCGAAGCCGGCAGACACTCACTCCGCTCGCATCCCCGTTTCGGCCAGCACACCACGCTCCCTGCGTCCTTGCCAGGGACGACGATCCATCCGCCGTGTGAAACCCATCTCTCGCCTGCGCGCCAAGCCCCCACGCGCCATTAGCCTTCAGCTGTGAACGCGTCTCGCTTCCTCTCTGCGATCGCCGGCGGCGCCGCCCGGCGCCCGCGCGCGGTGATCGCCGTGGCGGTCGTGCTTGGCCTGGCCGGCGCCGGGCTGGCGCTGCGCCTGAAACCGACGGCCGCAACGAGCACGTTCGTGTCCAGCTCCAGCTCGCAGTACGAGACGACGCAGCGCTTCTATCGCAACTTCGGCGAAGAGCCGATCGAGGTGCTCGTCAAAGGCGACCTGCAGCAGCTCGTGCTCAGCGAAGACATCGACCGGCTCGTCGGGCTGGAGGGATGTCTGTCGGGCAACGTGCCCTCGAGCGCGCTCGGCCGCGAGGGAGGGCCCAACGGCCCGTGCGGCCAGCTCGCGCGCGCACACACCGTGAAGGTGGTGTTCGGTCCCGGCACGTTCGTCAACGAGGCCGCCAACCAGATCGACGAACAGCTGGCGCTGCAGACCAAGCAGGCCCAGACGCAGGCCAAGCAGGCAGAACGCGTCGTCACGCGCCAGGCGCTGCGCCGCGGGCTCGGCGAAGCCGAAGCACAGGCGCTCGGCAAGCAGGCCGCGAAGATCACCACCGCGCGCTTTCAGGAGGGCCTGGTGACACTCGCGCTGCAGTACGGGCTGACCTCGCGCCCCAGCCTCGACAACCACGATTTCGTCACGTCGCTGGTGTTCGACTCGACCAAGCGGGCGGGCACGCCCAAGCAGCGCTTCGCCTATCTGTTCCCCAGTCGCGAAGCTGCGCTCGTGTCGGTGCGCATGCGCTCGGGCCTCGGCGAGTCCCAGCGCACGCGCACGATCGAGCTGATCCGCAAAGCCGTGGCGATGCCCCAATGGCATCTGCGCCACGGCGAGTCCTATCTGGTCACCGGCGAGCCGGTGATCGTCGCCGACCTCACGCACTCGATCACCAACTCGCTGGAGCTGCTGCTCGTCGCCGTGCTGCTCGTGATGGCCGCGACGCTCGGGCTGATCTTCACCGGGCGCCCGCGACTGCTGCCGCTGGCGATCGCGGTGCTCGCCGCGGCGCTGACCTTTGGGGCGCTTTCGCTCGCCGGAGCGTCGCTGACGATGGCGACGATCGCCGTGCTGCCCGTGCTGGTCGGGCTGGCGGTCGACTACGCGATTCAGTTTCAGTCGCGCGTGCGCGAGGAGGCAGAGCAAGGGGGCACGGGCGAGACGGCCGTACGCCGCGCGGCGGCGCTCGGCGCGCCGACGATCGCCACCGCCGGTGCGGCGAGCGCCGGCGCGATGCTCGTGCTTGCGCTGTCGCCCGTGCCGATGGTGCGCGGCTTCGGTCTGCTGCTCGTCGTCGGCGTCGTCGTCGCCTTCCTCTGTGCACTGACGGCCGGTGCGGCCGTGCTTTCGCTGTCCGGCGCCGAGGCGCGACCGCGCCGCCCGGCCGGGATGCTCGCCGTGCGCCTGTCCGGTGTCTGGAGCTCGACCGCGGCGGCCTGGCGCGGTGCCGGCGAGCTGCTGCGCGAGAACCCGCTGACGCGCGCGATCGCCCGCTTCGCGCTCGGCGGATCGCTGCGCCGGCCGGGGCGCGTGCTGTGCGTCGGCCTGGCACTGGCCGCACTGGGCTGGGGCCTTGACACGCAGACCGAGGTGCAGACCGACATCACCAAGCTCGTGCCGCAGAATCTCAGCTCGCTGGAAGGGCTCAACGCGGTCGAGCGCACGACCGGCGTGGGCGGCGAGATCGACCTGATGGTCAGCTCCGGCGCGTTGACCAAGCCGGCGACGATCGAATGGATGAGCTCGTATGAGAGCGCCGTGCTCAAGCGCTTCGGCTACACGACCGCGCGCGGCTGCGGGCGAGCGCGCCTGTGCCCGGCCTTCTCGCTCCCCGACCTGTTCGCCCAGCAGGCTGCCGCGACGCCCGCCAAAGGCGCGGGCAAACGCTCCAAGCTCACCCAGGCGCAGATCGACGGGCTGCTGGCGGCGATTCCCTCCTACTTCTCCCAGGACGTCATCACGCCCGATCGCCGCGTGGCGACGCTCGCCTTCGGCATCCGCCTGATGAGCCTCGACGAGCAGCAGAAGCTGATCGACCAGATGCGCGCGAGCCTGCACCCGCCCGCCGGTGTCAGCGCGCAGCTCGTCGGGCTGCCGGTCCTCGCGGCCAAGTCGGCCGCCGAGGTCTCCTCGCCGCTGCGCCGCGTCGAGACGCTGCTGGCGAGCCTGGCGGTCGTCGCGCTCGTACTGCTGGCGGCTTTCCGCGGGGACATCCGCCGTGCGCTCGTCCCGCTCGTGCCGATCGCGCTGGCCAGCGGCTGGTCGGCGTTGATCCTGTTCGCCGTGCGCGTGCCGCTGAACCCGATGTCGGTCACGCTGGGAGCGCTCGTGATCGCGATCTCCACCGAGTTCAGCGTGCTGCTGGCCGAGCGCCATCGCCAGGAGCGCCTGGCCGGGTACGACACGGTGCAGGCGCTGCGCCGTGCCTACATGCGCACAGGCGCCGCCGTCGCCGCGTCGGGCGTGACGGCGATCGCCGGTTTCGCCGTGCTGGCGCTGTCGGATATCCGCATGCTGCGCGACTTCGGCCTCGTCACGCTGGTCGACCTCACGGTGTCGCTGCTCGGCGTGCTCATCGCGCTGCCGGCGGCTCTGGCGCTGTTCGGCGCGAGCGCCGTGGATGGCGGATCGCGCGCGCCGCTGAGCCTGCGCGACCGTCCGCGCGAGCCGGTGCATGAGCCGGCCTGAGCCGGGGGCGCCTGCGCCTGCGCGGCGCACGCCGCGCTACGGCGGCTATGTCGGCGTGCTCGTCGTGGTGATCCTCGTGCTGATCACGGTCAACACGATCGTCACCAAGCCCAACGGCGTCAAAGGCCTGGCTCCGGGCGAAAAGATGCCGCCGTTCGCGGTACCGCTGGCGCTGGGCAACCTCAACGGCGACGCCGACACCGCGCGCAACGCCAACGAAGGGTCGGCCGGGCGCGTGCCGGCCTGTAACGAGCGCGGGCCGCGGATCCTCAACGTCTGTGAGCTCTACGAAGGCGCGCCGGTCGTGCTTGCGCTGTTCGTCGACGGCGGGTCCTGCCCCGCGGTGCTCAGCGAAATGCAGGCCGTGTCGCGATCCTTCCCCGGCGTGCGCTTCGCCGCGGTGGCGATCAAGAACAGCCGCGCGCAGATCCGCAACCTGATCCGCACGCGCGGGCTGACCCTGCCGGTTGGCCTGGACAGCGACGGCGCGCTGGCGGCGCTGTACAAGGTCGCGACGTGCCCGCAGGTCTCGTTCGCGTACCCGGGCGGCGAAGTGCAGAGCAAGGCGCTGCTGTCGAACCCCGGGCGTGCGACGCTGGGCGAGCGCGTGGCTGCGCTGGTGGCTGCCTCGCGCTCGCGCGGGTGGAAGCCACCGGGCTCCGCGCAGGGCGGCAAGGCCGGGTGAGCTCCCCGCCGCCCCCGCCCGAGCGCCCGGCGGCGCATGACGGGCCGGCCGCCGATGCGATTCCGACGCCCGGATGGTGCGCGCGTGAGGTCGAGCAGGAGCTCCCCGGGCTGCGGCTGCTGAGCACGCAGGTCGAGGTCACGCGCAAGGGATCGCTGACGGGCGACTCGCCGCACGACGTCGCCGAGCGGCTGCGCGAGCTGTCCAACCGCTTCCGCGGCGCCACGGCCGTGGGGGTTCGCCGCGAGCCGATCGCCGCTGCCTATCGCGTGTTCTTTCGCCAGATCGGCCTCGACCCGGAGGTCGTGCGTACGCCGATCGAAGGGGCCGTGCTGCAGCGGATGATCAAGGGCGGCTTCCTCAGCGGCGGCCTGCTTTCAGACGTGCTGTTGATCGCGCTGATCGACACCGGCGTCCCGCTGTGGGCGCTCGACGCCGAACGCGTGGACGGGCCGCTGGGCATTCGCGCGGCAGCCGAGGCGGAGCGCTTCGGGCGCGCCGGCGACTCGCCCGCGCTGCCCGCCGGGCGTCTGGTCGTGGCCGACGCCTCGGCGCCGCTGGCGATCCTCTTCGGCGAGCTCGCGCCCGGCGCGGCGCCGACCGGGCGCAGCCGGCGCCTGGAGCTGTTCGCCGTGCAGGTGGCGGGCGTGCCCGAGCTGTACGTCGAAGAGGCCCTGTGGATCGGCGCTTCGTCGCTGCAGGTGTCCTGAGCGCGCGGCCCGGCCGAGCGTGCAGATGCCCGTGTCAACTGTCACATTCGTCGCGCCCGCGCTGGTAGAATCCGGCCCGTCCGGCACACGAGGAGGAGTCGCAGCGGTGAGCCAGTCCGAGCAGCTGACGATCGATCGCGACGCAGCGGGCGTCGAGCTCGTCGACGAGCAGGCGGCACGCAGCTCGCTGCGCGGGCAGATCGCCCGGCTGGAGCGCGAGCTGTCGCAGATCGTCGCCGCAGGGTTCCCGCATATCCCGGCCGACGCGGCGCGCGACGCCGGCGCCGAGCGCTTCGGCGGCCCGCGCCTGCTCGGCCTCGCGCAGCTTGAGCGCCAGCGCGACACGCTCGCCGGCCGCGTGCAGGACGTGCGCGCGCTGGCGCGCGCACGCGCCGCGCACGAGCGCCGTTCGCACGAGCTGCTGGAACGGATGAAGCTCGAACCGGGGCGCTACAGGTTCGTACGCCTGCCGGTCCGCGATCTCGGACAGGGCGGCTGCGGGGTCTGGGAGGTGCGCCCGCGGCTCGGCCTGATCGGGATGCTCGCCGGCTGGTGGCAGCTCACGCTGTCGTCAGGCTGTCCGTTACCCAAGGGGTCGCGCTCCACGCGCGACCCCGCTCGGCAGAGGTCAGCATCGCCGCGAGCGTGCGGCGCTGACGGTCGGTCATCGAGCCGATCGTCTTCTTCTCGGACATCGGGATCTGCGCGAGGAACTTGCGGCAGCGCGTCTGTCCCCAGCGGCGCTGGCTCATCAGCAGATCGGCCACGGCCATGCTCTGCGCCTCCCAGGGGCAGGCGAGGATCACGTCGGCGGCATCGATCTCATCCATCGAGACCTTGCGCTTGAGCTCCGCGCGAGCCAGGCGAACCTTGTTGGCGCGCTCCAGGGCGCGCATGTACTGCGGAGCAGGGACGATTGTCGCTGTCGCGTTCATGTGTGGACTCTCCCCGTCGCAGCGCTGTATGTCGCGCCACGACGTCCGTGCTTGATGGTTGACGAGTGCGTGCTGCGCTGGGCGTCCGGCATCCACCCAGGGTCAGAGGGCATGCGACCCAGAGAAGAAGTTCCTTGCGATGGCTGGTAGGGGGTGGTACCCGGACGTCACGCAGAGCGCTCCCGCAAGCTACGAAAGGCGGCCCGCCCGGTCAACTGCCATCTCACGGTTCCTACGCTAGAAGCGACCTTTTTTTAAGTGGCCTCGACTTGTGAAAATCTGGACAAGTGGCGAGCGGACGGGTATCCGATCACCCGGTCGGTGAAGAACGCCCCGAGGAGTGCTCGCCCGGCCCGGGAAGCGGACCGTGCTCAGACTCGAAGTCGACCTTGACCGCGGCAAACACGTCGAGCGCGCGCTGCAGCGTGGCCTCGTCGTGCGTCGCCATCACGCTCGTGCGCAGCAGCGCGCCGCCCGGCGGCACCGCTGGGTGCAGCGCCGTGTTGACGAATACTCCGGCGTCGTACAGCGCCCGCCACAGCACGGCGGCCTTCCAGTCGTCGCCCACGAGCACCGGCACGATCGGCGTGACGATCGTCGCCTGTGCGCCGTCCGTGCTCCTGTCGGCGCCATCGCCGAGGACGAGCCCGGGGGCGTGGCGCTGGGCGCCCGCGTCCAGCGCCAGCCGCTGCGGCGACACCACGGCGAAGCCCCGCTCTTCCAGCCCGTCGCGCAGCACGCGCGCGTTCTCCAGCACGCGCGCCAGCAGCGGCGGGCCGTCGTCTGAGCGCAGTACGCGCAGCGCCGCGGCCGCGGCGCCGACGGCGGCCGGCACCGCGGAAGCCGTGAACAGGAACGCCCGCGAGTACAGCCGCAGGTACTCGACGACCTCGTGCGAGCCCGCCACGAAGCCGCCGCAGGAGGCCAGCGACTTGGAGAACGTGCCCATGCGCAGGTCGACGCGGTCGGCCACGCCGAGCAGTTCCGCGGTGCCCGCGCCGCGCTGCCCGAGCACGCCGGCGCCGTGCGCCTCGTCGACCATCAGGCGCGCGCCATAGCGCTCGCACAGGTCGCAGATCTCGCCCAGCGGGGCGATGTCGCCCTCCATCGAGAAGACCCCGTCGACGACCACGAGGATGCCGCCGCCGTCGTCCTGCGCTCGCTGCAGCATCTTCTCCAGCTTGTCCAGCCGGTTGTGGCGAAACGGGCGCAGCTTGGCGCGCGAGAGCAGGCAGCCGTCGAGAATCGAGGCGTGATCGCCGGAGTCGGCGATGACCGTGTCCTGCGGCCCGAGCAACGTGCCGAGCGTGCCGATGTTGGCCTGGTGTCCGGTTGTGAACACGATCGCGTCCTCGCAGTCCATCCACTCGGCGATCTCGCGCTCCAACTGCAGATGCAGGGGGATCGTCCCGTTGAGCAGGCGCGAGCCCGTCAGGCCCGTGCCGAAGCGGTGAAGCGCGTCCTCGGCGCCCTGCATCACGCGCTCGTCGCCGGTCAGCCCGAGGTAGTTGTTGGAGCCGAGCATGATCCGCTCGGCGCCCTCCATCTCGACGACTGGCATGGCCGGCGAGGTGAGCACGTGGAAGTAGGGCAGCACGTCGGCTGCACGCGCCGCGGCCAGCAGCTCGGAGCGATCATGGTCGCGTACCTTGGCGAAAACGTCCGTGGAGGTGTGCATGTAGTGTGCCTCGGCCGTGGGAGTCGAAATCAGATCTGTGTCCGGATCAAGAGATCTGAAGCGCTTCATCGACCTCCCATTTCGCCTTCATGCTAACCACCCGCAGTGGGTGCCACCGCTGAAGCTCGAGCGGCGCGTGTTCCTCAATCGCAAGCTGAACGCTTTCTTCAGCCACGGCGAGGCGGAGTACTTCCTGGCGCTGCGCGACGGCCGCGTGGTCGCCCGCGCGAGCGCGCAGGTCAACACCGCGTTCAACGACTACCAGCAGAAGAAGTGGGGCTGGTTCGGCTTCTTCGAGTCCGAGGACGACCAGGAGGCTGTCGACGCGCTGCTCGCCGCGACCGCCGAGTGGCTGCGTGCGCTCGGCATGGAGCGGATGGTGGGCCCGGCGGACTTCTCGATGAACGACGAGAGCGGCATCCTCGTCGAGGGCTACGAGCTCGTGCCGATGGTCCGCCAGCCCTGGCACCCGCCCTACTACCGCGAGCTGGTCGAGCGCGCCGGGATGAGCAAGGCGATGGACCTGCTGATGTGGAACCTGGAGGTCACCGGCCGCGACAAAGTGCTGCCGGTGATCTGGGAGCTCGCCGCCAAGGCCGAGAGCGAGCACGGTATCCGCGTGCGGCCGATGCGCCGCTGGCAGTTGCGCAAAGACATGGACTCCTTCGCGGAGGTCTACAACTCGGCGTGGTCTGAGAACTGGGACTTCGTCCCGTATTCCAAGAAGGACCTCGACGCGCTGGCGCAGGAGATGCAGCTCGTCTTCGACAAGCACTGGGCGATGATCGCCGAGAAAGTCGACACCGGCGAGGTCGTGGGAATGGCGATGACCTTCCCGGACATCAACCAGGTGCTCGCGAAGATGAACGGCAAACTGCTGCCGCTCGGCTGGTGGCACTTCCTCAACAAGGGCAGGCTGACCGACCGCGTGCGCGTGGGCTTTCTCGGCGTCAAGCCCGAGTACCAGCACACGGGCGTCGCCGCACGGCTGTATCAGCTGCATTTCGACGCCGCCGAACAGCGCCCGCAGGACGGCGGCGAGATGGGCTGGATCCTCGAGACGAACACCGCGATGAACCGCGGCATGGAAGCGATGGGCGGGCGCGTGGTCAAGCGCTATCGCGTCTACGAGCGCGAGCTCTAGTCGATCTGCACGGCGGTCTACACTCCGTCGATGAGCGCCGAAGCCCACCAGCAAGCCCCCGCAGCGGGTGCCGACGCAGGCGAGCCGGTCGACACGTTGCCGGTGCTCGCGCAGGAGGCGACCGTCGTCGACGACTACAGGTTCGTGGGCGATCTCTCGCGCGGACGTGCCTCGGCCGCGATCCCGGCCGTGCAAGCGGCAGCGGTGGCGGCCGGCGGTTTCGTCGCCGGCGCGGCTGTCGTCGGCCTGGTCGCGCGGCGCCAGCGCCACACGGCGGCTCTGGCCAAGAGCCGTGGCGCGGGGCGCCGTCTGACGCGCGGCGGACGCCGCCGCGGCGGTGCGCCGAGCGCAGGCGAGCTCGTGCAGATCGTCGGCAGCCGCTCGCTGCTGGTCGACGTGCACCTGCTCGGCGGCCGCGACTAGCGCCCCGCCGAAGCGCATGCCGGGCGTCGAGCAGCGTGTGGAGATCCGCCCCGCCGGCCCCTTTCGCCTGCCGCGGGCGGGCATGGACGGAACGATGCGCCGCCGCGGCGCCATCCTCGAGCGCCTGCTCCACCGCGACGGCGAGCCGGTGCTCGTACGTGCGGCGCAGACCGCACCGGACCGCGTGCTGCTCGGCGCGCGCGCCCGCACGCGCGAGGCGGCAACGCACGGGATCGCGCGAATGCGCTTCGCGCTGGGGGTCGACGAGGACCTCGGGGCGTTCCATCGACGCTTCGCGCGCGATCCGCTGATCGGGCGCTCGGTGCGAAGCCGGCCCTGGCTGCGCGCGCACCGTCGCCCCGAGCCGTTCGAGGCGCTCGCGTGGGCGGTCTGCGAGCAGCTGATCGAGTACGAGCGCGCGGCTGCGATCGAGCGCCGGCTGCTGGCTCGGCTGGGACGGCGCTCGCTCGGCTGGGACGGTGCCCCCAGCCCGTTGCGCGACCTGCCGACGCCGGCGCAGCTGGCGGGCACGGCCCCCGCGCTGCTGGAGTCCTTCGACCTGGCGGGCACGCGCGCGCGGACGCTCGTGCGTGCCGCTCGCGAGGTGGCCCAGGGCCGAGTCGACCTGCACGACGAGGCGCACGAGCACGGCTGGCGACGGCTGCGCGCGATCCCCGGCATCGGCAGCTGGACGGTGGAGATGCTCGCGCTGCAGGGCCAGGGGCGAAACGATCAGGTTCCCGCCGGCGACGTCGGGCTGCTGAAGTCCGTAGGACGCCTGCTCAGCGGCGGCGACCCGTATGCGCGCGCGCAGGAGCACGAGGTGCGCGAGTTCTTCGCCCCGTATGAGGAGTGGGCCGGCCTCGCGGCGATGCACGTGTGGGCGGTCTGAGCGCCCGGCGCTAGCGCAGAATGCCCGTGTGCCCGATCGAGTAGCGCCCGGGCTGCGGCCACACGCACAGCCCGTGCGGTCCTTCGCCGACGGGGATCTCGTGCAGCAGGCGCCCTGTGACAGTGGAGATCGCGTACACCACGCCGTTGGAGCGCCCGGACAGCCACAGCACCTTGCCGTCGGCCGACAGCCCGCCCATGTCCGGGGAGCCGCCCCCGGGGATCCACCACTTGGCGACCGGCCGGCGCGTCTGGAAGGAGATCACGCTGATCGAGCCCTCCATGCGGTTGGACGCGTACAGGAACTTCGCGTTGCGGCTCGGGTACAGGCCGTGCGTGCCGGCGCCCGTCAGCTCGAAGCGGATCACTCGGAGTGTGCGCGCGTCGATCAGCCAGACGCCGTTGAGCGACATGTCGGCGATGTAGAACGTGCGCCCGTCGGGCGAGAGCTTGACGTCCTGCGGCTTGGCGCCGGGCGCCAGGGCGATCGTCTTGACGACACGCTCGCGGCGCAGATCTACGACGATCGCATCGCCGGAGAACTCGCAGGAGACCAGCGCGTAGCGCCCGCCGGCGGTGTAGTCCATGTGATCGATGCCATCGCACTGCGGCGTGAGCAGCGCGTGATGCAGCGCCATCGTGTGCGGGTCGCGGAAGTCCAGCTGGCGGTCGGCCTCGGCGACGACGATCGCCCACCGCCCGTTCGGCGTGAAGTAGAGGTTGTAGGGATCGAGCGCCGCGATCGGCTTGCGGGGGCGGCCGGTGCGCGGGTCGATCGGCGTGAGGCTGTTGGAGAGGTCGTTGGTGACGTACAGCGTGCGCAGGTCCCAGGACGGGACGACGTGCTGTGGCAGCGTGCCGACGGCGAAGCGGTCGATCACCTCGAACGTGCGCTGTGAGATCACGTCGACGGTGTTCGATCGCGTGTTCGGCACGTACACGAGCGCCGGGTCGTGGCGCACGGCCGGGCTGAGCAGGCCCGGCCGGTCGGCGGCGTAGACGTTCGTGCGGCTCAGCGGCCGCGGCACGCGCCCGGGCACAGGTACTTCGACCGAGCCCCCCGTGCGGCCCGGCGGTGTGAGTGAGGCCGTGCTCCTGGCGGTGGGCGGCCCGCTCGGCGAGTCGCCGGCGCCACCGCAGTCGCTCAGCGCGAGGACCGCCGCGAAGATGCTCGCCACCGCGAGCACGGCGACGGCGCGGCGCCTGACGTACACGCTCATCGCGCGACGGACGTGAGCGTCAGCGCGCGATCGGAAACGCTGCCCGCCGAGGTGCGCCCGCCAACCGCGAGGATGTGGCCGGCCAGCGAGGTCGCGCCCATGTCGGAGAGCGCTTCGGGCAGGCGCCCGGCCCTGCGCACGGCTCCGCTGCGAGGGTCGATCGCGAGGATCGAGGAGCGCTGGCCGGACAACCCTTCGCCGCGACCGCCGATCACGTAGAACCAGCCGTTGAGCGATGCGCCGGCGGCGTGTGTGGTCGCGGCGGGCAGCTCGCCGATCCGGCGCACCGTCGCGGTCGCCGGGTCGAAGGAGAGGATCGCGCGCTGCGCGGTTTCTCCGGAGGTCCCGCCGGCGATCAGCACGTGCCCACCGACCGCGGCGACGGCCGCGTAGCGCAGCGGCAGGGGGATCTTCGCGACGACGTGTGCGCCGCCCGCGGGAGTGAAGGCGACGATCGTGCGCAACGGAGCGGAGGTCGTGTAGCCGCCGACCACGTATGCGGTGTTGGCGACCGTCGCCGCGGCGATGTCCGAGGCGCCGACCGGCAGCCTGCCGGCGACCTGCACTCCTGAGGCGTCGATGCGCCAGATCGATTCGCTGGTGCCGCCGGGCTCGCCTCCGCCGAACATGAACGTCTGCCCGTCGATCTCCGCGGCGGCGGCGTCGTGCAGCGCGCTTGGCAGCTGCGCGACGACACGTGTGCTCGACCCGTCGATCAGCACGACGTCGGCGACCGAGGAGTCGCTTGCGCTCAGGCCGCCGGCGGCGATCGCGCCACCGGGCGCCGGGGCCACCGCGGGAAGCTGCACGGCCGCCGGGAGCGTCGTCGTGGCCCCGACGCGCAGCGCGGCCGAGCGGCTCGCAGTGCGTGCGACGGCGGCCGGCGGGGAGGAGCTTGCCCGGGAGCTCGTGGACGGCGAGCTGCTCCCGCACGCGCTCAGCACGAGCGCCGGGATGGCGAGAAGCCACAGGCCTGCTGCACGCGCGCCCGGCGCACGCGCGCCCGGCGGCAGGCGGCCTGCCGGCGAGCGGGCAGCCACGAGGTGTGCTGGCGCTCGCCCGCTCATCGACACGACGCCAGGGTTGCGCCGGCGCCTAAACGATGTGTGAGCGGGCGATGAGAACCCGCTTAGGCCGATCCCGGCGCGCGTGAGCTAGGGCACGAGCACTGCCGCGCCGGTGAAGCGACCGGCACGCAGGTCGCCGAGCGCCTCGTTGGCGTCGGCGAGCGCGTAGCTGCTCACGCGCGTCTTGACGGGGACCTGCGGGGCGAGCCCGAGGAACTCGTAGCCGTCGGTGCGCGTGAGGTTGGCCACCGAGCGCAACACGCGCTCGCGCCACAGCGAGCTGTAGGGGAAGGACGGGATGTCGGACATGTGGATACCGGCGCAGACGACCGTTCCGGCCTGCTCGACGGCCGCGAGGGCGAGCGGGACGAGCGCGCCGTCGGGGGCGAACACGATCGCCGCGCCGAGCGGTTGCGGCGGCAGGTCCTGTGAGCTGCCCGCCCAGACGGCGCCGAGCTCGCGCGCAAAGGCCTGCGTCGTCTCGTCGCCGGGGCGCGTGAACGCGTACACCTCGCGCCCCTGCGAGGCGCACACCTGGGCGAGGATGTGCGCGGAGGCGCCGAATCCGTAGAGCCCGATGCGCTTCGCGTCGCCGCACATGCGCAGTGCGCGGTAGCCGATCAGCCCGGCGCACATCAGCGGCGCCGCCTGCTCGTCGGGATACCCGGCGGGGATGGGAAAGCAGAAGCGCGTATCGGCAACTGCGTACTCGGCCATGCCGCCGTCGATGTCACAGCCGGTGAAGCGGGCGCGCGGGCACAGGTTCTCGCGCCCGCTGAGGCACCACTCGCATTCGCCGCAGCTCCATCCCAGCCATGGAACGCCCACGCGGTCGCCCTCGGCAGGAGCAGGCGCGCTCGGCACGGCCGGAGGGGTGGGCGGGCGCTCGCCCGGCGCCTCGTGCGCGCCCTCGCCGACCGCCTGCACGGTGCCGACGATCTGATGGCCGAGCACGCGCGGCGGCGACTTGATCTCGACCTCGCCGTCGAGCAGGTGCAGGTCGGTGCGGCAGACGCCGCACGCGTGCACGCGCAACAGCAGCTGCCCCGGACCGGGTGTGGGGACTTTGCGCTCGACCGCGCGCAGCGGTCGCCCGACGCCCTCGAAGATCATCGCGCGCATGGAGTCAGCCAAAGAACAGCTCCGCCGTCTCGTACAGCGCGGGGTCCAGCAGCTTGGGCTCGCGCAGTGCCTCGGTCAGCGGGGTGCGCACGATCTGCGTGCCCGACAACCCGACCATCGCGCCGAAATGGCCGCCGATCGCAGCGTCCATGGCCGCGACGCCGAAGCGCGTGGCAAGCACGCGATCAAACGCGACGGGGCTGCCGCCGCGCTGCACGTGGCCGAGGATCGTCACGCGGCTCTCATAGCCGGTCAGGCGTTCGAGCTCGCCCTCCAGCGCGACGCCGATGCCGCCCAGGCGCGCGTGGCCGAACGCGTCGGTCGCGGTCCCCTCGCGTGTGTGCAGCGTTCCCTCGCGCGGGATCGCACCCTCGGCTACGACGACGATCGAGAAGTTCGGCCCGCGGTCGTGTCGCGTGCGCAGATGCGCGGCGACGTCCTGCACGTCGAACGGCTGCTCGGGCACGAGGATCGCGTCGGCGCCGCCGGCGATGCCCGCGTGGGTGGCGATCCAGCCGGAGTGGCGCCCCATCACCTCGAGCACCATCACGCGGTTGTGCGACTCGGCCGTCGTGTGCAGGCGATCGATCGCGTCGGTGACGATCTGCACGGCGGTCTGGAAGCCGAACGTCACGTCGGTCCCGCCGAGGTCGTTGTCGATCGTCTTGGGCACGCCCACGACGGGCACGCCCGCTTCGTGCAGTCGCAGCGCGACACCGAGCGTGTCCTCGCCGCCGATCGGGATCAGCGCGTCGATCTCCCGTGCGGCGAGCCTCTGGCGAATCGCCGCCGTGCCATCGCGCCCGTCGGCGTAGGGATTGGTGCGCGACGTGCCGAGGATCGTGCCGCCGCGCGGCAGGATTCCGGCCGTGCTCGCGAGCGTCAGCTCGACGGCGTCGTCCTCGAGCACGCCCGCCCAGCCGTGGCGGAAGCCGACGAAGCTGTGACCGGGCTCGGCCAGGCCGCGGCGCACGACGGCGCGGATCACGGCATTCAGACCGGGACAGTCGCCTCCCCCGGTCAGCAGTCCGACGCGCATACGCCGAGCTTAGATGCCCTGGCCGGGCAGGAACTCGTTGGTGAACGGCTGCAGTTCGGCGGTGGGGTCGTGCGTGAGCAGGTGGTGGGAGAACATCCAGTTGGCGAACGCCGCCCACTCCTTCGGGCTCTGCCAGCCGTAGGGCTTGCCCGCTTCGCTGGGCACGGTGGCCGGCAGCGTCGCCTTCACCGTGGCCGTCTGCAGCTTGGCTTCCAGCGACGGGTTGGCCTTGACGACCAGCGCGGCGGCGGCGGCCGGGTCGGCGCGCACCTCGTTCTGGCCGCGGGTGAGCGCCTGCAGGAAGGCGCGCAGGTCCTGGCCGCGCTTGCGCGCCTCGTCCTCGCGTACGACGAGCACCAGCTCGTCGTAGGCCGGCACGCCGGCGTGGTCGACGGGGACGATCAGCGGGCGCTTGTGCAGGGTCTGCAGCTGCAGGCCCTCGACGTTCCAGAAGCCGCCGAGCGTCGCCGCGACCTTGCCCGAGAGCATCGCCGGCACGAGGTTGAAGCCGACGTTGACTTCCTTGACCGTCGCGGGGTCCACGCCGGCGCTCTGCAGCGCCGTCTTCAGCTCGGCCGCCTGATAGGGGATGCCGGCGGTGCCGACCGTCTTGTGCGCGAGATCGGCGACCTTGCGCACGTGGCTGGAGGGCAGCGCGATGATCGAAGTGAGCGGTCGCTGCACGAGCGCGCCGATCGACACCAGCTTCAGTCCTTGGTCTCGCGCGCTGAGCAGTTCGGGCTCGTAGGAGATCGCCATGTCGGCGCGCCCAGCCGCGAGCAGCTTCAGCGGTGCAGAGGGGTCCGACGGAGCCTGTGGCTGGACGTCCAGGCCGGCGGCGCGGAAGTCGCCGTGCGAGATCGCCGAGTACAGCGGCGCGTGGTCGGCGTTGGGGTAGAAGTCGAGCAGCACGGTGAACGGCTTGGCAGCGGACGCCGAGATCGTGTCCTGCTTGGAGCCGCAGGCGCCCAGCAGGACGAGCGAAGCGAGCGCGAGCGCCAGCGCGCCCGCACGGCGTGCGAGCGGCGCGCGAAAGGCCGTGGGAGCTGTCAAGAGGTCTCTCCTTGAGTTGGGGCGGCCCACGGCGCCAAAGCACGCTCGGCGAGCGTGAGCGCATAGAAGCAGGCGATTGCGAGGGCGAACAGCACGAGCGCCGCAGCGTATGCGCGCGGCGTCTGCAGCACGTTGAGGTCGGCGTTGATCTCGTGACCGAGCCCGGCGTGCGGACCGCTGGTCACGGTCTGGGACTCGGCGATGTACGCGCCGATCACGCCGACGGCGAGCGCGATGCGCGCGCCGCTGATCGCCGCGGGCAGCGCCGCCGGCAGCTCGGCGAAGCGAAACGCCTGCCAGCGCGAGGCGTCGAGCGTGCGCAGCAGCTTCAGCTGCTCGCGGTCGATGCGCCCGAGCGCGTCGACCGTCGTCACGAGCACGGGGAAGAAGCAGATCAGCACGATCACGGCGAGCTTGGGCAGCACGCCGAAGCCCCACCAGAAGACCAGCAGCGGTGCGAGCACCGCCACGGGCACCGCCTGTGAGCCGACGGCAAGCGGGTAGATCGCATGGCGCAGCGTGGCCGAGAAGTGGATGAGCACTGCGAGCGCGAAGCCGATCACGAGCGCCAGCGCGATGCCGAGCACGACCTCCTCGGCGGTCGGCACGAGGTTGCCGGCGATGAACCCCGCGTTGTGCCACAGCGACGAGGCGACTTCGTGTGGCGCCGGCAGCACGAACGAGCTCGTCGCGCCGGAGTCCGCGTACGCCTCCCAGGCGCCGACGAGCACGGCCAGCAGCGCCAGCGGGGCAAGCAGTGCGCTCACGCGTGCCCCCCGGCGTCGCGCGAACCGCGGGCCAGCAGTGCGAGCGCGCGCTCGCGCAGCGCGACGACCGCGGCGTCGGTGCGCGTGCGCGGGCGCCGGGTCTGGACGGCGAGCTCGCCGATCACGCTTCCGGGGCGCGGCGAGAGCACGAGCACGCGGTCGGCGAGCAGGATCGCCTCCTCGACGTCGTGGGTCACGAGCACGGTCGTGCGCGGCTCGCGCGCGAGCGCGCCAGCCAGCCAGTCCTGCATCTCCGCGCGCGTGATCGCGTCCAGCGCGCCGAACGGCTCGTCCAGGCACAGCACGGGCTTGCCCGCCAGGAGTGTGCGCGCGAACGCGACGCGCTGGCGCATCCCACCCGACAACTCGGCCGGACGCGCGTCCTCGAATCCCGCGAGGCCGAGCGCGGCGAACAGCGCAGCCGCGCGGCTTCTCGCGTCCTCGCGCGCGACGTGGGCGATGCGCAGCGCGAGCGCGGCGTTGTCGACGGCGCTCAGCCACGGCAGCAGCAGGTCGCGCTGGGGCATCAGCACGGCCGGTTCGCACGCGAGCTTGCCGCTCTGCGGCGGCTGCAGTGCGCAGATCAGCTCCAGCAGCGTGCTCTTACCACAGCCGCTGGGGCCGACCAGCGCGAGCAGCTCGCCGCGCTGCACGCTCAGCGACACGCCGGCGAGCGCCGGCACGGGCGAGCCGCGGCGGTCGGTGAACGTGTGGCTGACGTCGCGCAGGGCGATCGCCGGGACGTCTGCCCGCTCGCCGGCCGGCGAGCGTGTGAGTGACGTGATGGTGCTCGGCACTTCGCTCCCTTCGCGGGCATTACCCCACAGGTTCAAAGGGTCGGCGCCGGGGGAATAGCTTCCCGTGCGCCATCTCAGCCGGCCTTCCCGCCAGCCCCCCTGGTGTGTGTGTTCGTGCTTGCTGCTGATGCTACCGCTCGGGGGGCGGGCGTCAGGCGCTGACGACCGGGCGCGTGAGCGCGCGCACGAAGTCCTCCAGCTGCGACGTGGTCCAGCACTCGAAAGCCGTGCAGAACTCCTCATAGGCGGAGATCACCGAGTCGCCGTAGTTCCAGTACAGCCGCGGCTCGGGGTTCAGCCAGAAGGTGCGCCCGGCGCGCGCGGCGATCTGCGCGAAGATGTCGGCGCGGGGGTCGCGGCCGTTGGTGCGCGCGTCGCCGAGCACGATCACGGTCGCGCGCGGGTGCAGGTCGTCCTCCACCTGCACGAGGAACTCCGACCAGACGCGCCCGTAGTCGGTGTAGCCGGAGATGTCGGCGACGCCGGCGTCGGAGCCGATGCGCTCTGAGACGGTCTTGAAGTTGCGCTCGTGCTCGAAGATGTCGGTGACCTCGGAGATGCGCTCGATGAACACGAACGAGCGCATCTTGCGAAACGTGTCGTGCAGCGCGTGCAGCACCGACAGGAAGAAAACCGAGGCCGAGGTGACGCTCGTGGAGACGTCGCACAGGACGTAGATCTCCGGCCGTTTGGGCCGGCGCGGGCGGAACTTCAGCTCGACTGGCACGCCGCCGGTCTGCAGCGACGCGCGCATCGTGCGGCGCACGTCGACTTGCGCGTGGCGGCGGTGCCCGCGCATCTGCATCCCCTGCGTGGCCAGGCGCCGGCGCAGCTGCGTGACGACGCGGTGCACGGCGGCGAGGTCGGCGAGCGGTCCCGACGGCAGCGCGCGGTCGAGCTCGCCGAGCGCCCGCGCGGGCGGCAGGTTGCCGGTGCGCTCGATCTGCGCGCGCTCCAGCTCACGGCGCATCAGCGCCTCGAAGCGGCGCAGCGCGTCGCGCGGCAGCCCGTCGTGGCGAGGGTCGTCCTCGGGCAGGTTCGGCTGGGGCTCGGCGCGCAGGCCGAGCGCGCGGCGGATGCGCTGCACGTCGACGCCGATCACGCCCGAGCCCTCCTGGCGTCGCGCAAAGGCCGCGATCGCCATGCGCGCGAGGTCGCGCATGGCGCCCTCCGAGCCGTCGCGCAGCGCGGCGGCGATCTCCGCGCGCAGCGCCTCGAGCTCCTGCTCTGAGAGCTCGTCGAGCATCGCGCGGTCGTCCTCGCGCACGCCCTCGCGCGACGCGGCCAGCTCGACGGCGCGAAAGAAGAAGCGCTCGAACACCAGCTCGAAGACGCGCCGGTCCTCCTGGCTCTTGGCGAGCGTGGCCGCGAGCGCCTCGCGGAAGTCCTCCTGCGAGGTCCAGCTGATCTCGCGCAGCACCTCGAAGGCGTCCAGCAGCTCAGAGGTGCCCACGGCGACGCCTTCGCGTCGCAGCTCCTCGCCGAGCTCGAGAATGCGCGCGGGCATTCCCTCCGGAGCGCCCGGGCCGCCGGGGGCGGACGGGAGTCGCTCAGGCGACATCGGCGGGCGATCCGAGCTTCAGCCCGACCCGCTCGGCGACTACGTCCATGTCGGCGCGGTGCTTGACGATCACCGACATCGTTTCGGTGAAGGTCTCGGCGTCGATGTCCTGCACGCCGAGCAGCAGCAGCGCGCGTGCCCAGTCGATCGACTCGGCGATCGAAGGCGGCTTCTTCAGGTCCAGCGCGCGCACCATGCCGACGACCTCGACCAGCCTGCGGGCGATCGTCTCGGAGAGGTCCGGCGCGTGAAGGCGCACGATCTCCAGCTCGTGCTCGAGCTCGGGGTAGTCCAGCCACAGGTACAGGCAACGACGCTTGAGCGCCTCGGTCAGCTCGCGCGAGTTGTTCGACGTGAGCAGCACGATCGGGTGCGTGCGCGACTGCACGCGGCCGAGCTCGGGGATCGAGATCTGAAAGTCCGAGAGCACCTCCAGCAGCATTGCCTCGAACTCCTGGTCGGTCTTGTCGATCTCGTCGATCAGCAGCACGACCGGCTGCTCTGAGGAGATCGCCGTCATCAGCGGGCGAGCGAGCAGGAACTCCTCGCCGAAGATGTCCTCCTGCACGGCGCTCCAGCCGGTGTCGGCCGCCTCGGCCTGGATGCGCAGCAGCTGCTTGCGATAGTTCCACTCGTACAGCGCCTTGGCCTCGTCCAGGCCCTCGTAGCACTGCAGGCGCACGAGCTCGCGCCCGAGGAAGCGCGAAAGCGCCTTGGCCAGCTCGGTCTTGCCGACGCCTGCGGGCCCCTCGACGAGCACCGGCTTGCCGAGCTTCGTCGCCAGGTAGGAGACCAATGCCGTCGACTCGCCCGGCAGATAGCCCACCGAGCGCAACCCTGCGGACACGTCCTGCACGGATGACGGCGAGGGGTGCGTCGACTCCTGCGCCTCGGACGGTGTGACGGACATCGTCCGCGCAATGATAGGCGCCGCGCCGTCCGAGGTCGTGGCGCCGGTGGCCCGCGCGCGCACGAGCCGCCCGGCTTGCTAAGCCTCCTCGGTCGGCTCTCGGCCGGCGATCGCCGTGCGGTCCAGGCGAGGGGCGAGCAGGTACACGGCAGCCGCTATGCCCACGACGGTGCCCTCGTCGACGGCGACGTTGCGCAGCCCCGAGCCCACCAGATCGGCCTTGCTCAAAGCACCCGGCCCGCCCGCCAGGTGTTCGACCTCGCGAACGATCAGGTAGATGTGCTCGCCGAGCAGCGCGAGGGCCAGCCCGAGCAGCCCGCAAACCGTGAAGAACGCCAGGCCGCCGACGGCTCCAGCGTCCAGGCCCGGCAGCCACTGGCTGGCAAGGATCGCCCCAGCGGCCAGGCAGAAGACGAAGATGAGGATCGGGATGCCGATGCTGCGATCATCGCCGCCGTTGCGGACGGAGCGCCGGCCCGGAGGGCCGTCAGTCGGGCTCGTTCGGCGAGTCCTCGAAGGACATCTGCTGCGACGGTCCCGACGGAGCGGGTGGAAAGCGCGGGCGCCCGCGCGGCGCGGGGCGCTCGCGCGCATCCGGCGGGGGCCTCTCGTCGCGCCGCGCAGGTCGCGCATGCGCCGCGACGGGGGTCGTGGCGACGGTCTGCGCGGTAGCGCCGGCCTCGGGATCGGCCTGCCGGTCGTCGTCCGTATGGCGGATGACCGTCTCGGCGTCCTCGCCGCGCGGCGAGCGCGTGGGCGGGCTCTCGCGCGGGCGCGGGCGCATGAGCGGGGGCTGGCCGCGCTCGCCGGCGCGGATGCGCCGCCCGACGTAGGCCATCGCGAGCGCGAGCAGCAGAGCGATGAAGATGCCCCACTCGACGCCGACGGTGGCGGTGATGCGCTGGGTTCCCTGCAGGCTCGGCTTGTCGAGTAGCCGGTAGAAGATCAGCAGCGCCGCCCACGCGCCGGCGATCGTGACGATCGTGCCGTCGCCGCCGGGGAGGTGGAAGTCGCGGCCCTCGGCGCGCGTGAACAGCATCGCCAGCACGCCGGCGCTGACGAGCAGCACGGCGGCCTCGACGAAGGAGAACGCCTGGAAGGCGCTGAGGCTCGCCTGGCTTGCGTGTGCGGCGTTGTGTTCGACGAACGTGTTGGTCTTGCTGTACCAGGGCAGCAGCATCGAGACGAACAGCCCGATCGCCGTCAGCGCGGCCCAGCGCTGCTCGCGCCCGAGCACGCGCCATGCGTCTGCCACCCGGTGCATCGCCCGCCTGCCCTCCGCCAGCGTGGTCTGTGAGCGGCTCACCGCACCAGTCTAGGAGTCACCCGCGATGGTGGGCGCCGGACATTCGCCCGGCGCCCGGACCGCTGTCTAGTACCTTGGATGTGGGGATGGGATCGGCGCCTGTTGTTGAACTGGATCGCGAACGGACGCGCGTGTTGGCGCGGATCGTGCGTCAGCGCGATCGTGTCGTCGAGCGGATGGTTGCAACGATCGTCGGCGAAATCCCTCAGTACGGATCGCATCCCGACGATGCGATGGTGCGAGACCTGCACGATCACGTCGCGGCCAACGTGGATCTGTTCCTGCGCGTGGCGAAGGACGACCGCGCGCCGACTACCGCCGAGCTGGTCTTCATCAGACAGGCGGTCGAGGCGCGCATCGCCCAGGGCTTCCCGATCGACCAGGTGCTGCACGCGTTTCGGATCGGCCAGAGGGTGCTCTGGGAGACGATCATGTCCGAGGCGCGAACGCTCGGTGCGGGAGCCGAGGCGGCGCTCTCGCTGGCGCTTCCGGCGATGCAGTACACCGATGCGGCGTCCTCGGAATTCACCGAGCGCTACGTGCGCCTCGAGCAGGAGCTGCGTGCCAGCGCGGACCGGGCCAGCAGCGAGATCGTCAGCTCGCTCAGCGAGGGCCGCTGGCCGCACGATCGTGCCGTGGCCGCTCTGCAGGCGCCGTTCCCGCTGCACGCCGAGCAGGCCTACATGGCGGCGATCGTGCTCGGCGCGCCGGAGGACCGCATGGACGACGCGCGCCGCCAGGCGATGGCGCTGGCCGAGCTCGGCCCGTTCGAGGGATGCGTGGCGCAGCTCTCGGGACGTGAGCTGATCGTGATCCTTGCCGTTCGCGCGAACGCCCGGCAGGTGGCGCATTCGGTGGCCGAGACGAAGCTGCGCGCGGTGTGCGAGCGCTCGGTCACCCGTGCCCGCATCGGGATCGGCGGGCTGGCAACGGGCATCGCCGAGGTCGCTGCGTCGCGCCACGAGGCGACCGTCGCGAGCCGCCAGGCGGACGACGGCGAGTCGATAGCCGTGCCGTCTTTATCGCTCGTCGAGCGCGCGGCGCTGGCGACGAGCGCGCTGGACGCCCCGGAACGTCTGGTGCCCGAGCGGCTGCGCGCGTTCGTGCATTCCGACCTCGACGGCGACGCGACGTTGATCACGACGGCCGAGACGTACGTCGAATGCGACCTCAACACGAGCGATACCGCCAAGCTGCTGTTCTTGCATCCCAACACCGTCCGCTACCGGCTGGGACGCGTCGGTGAGCTCGCGGGCGTCGACGTGCGTAGCCCCGGCGAGATGTTCGAGCTGGTCGCCGCCGCGCGGATCATCCGCGCGGCACGCCGCCGTGCCTCGCGAGCGCACTAGCGGCAGGCTGCTCAGCGGCGCCAGGGCGCCCGGCTCGTTTGTGCGGTCGCACAAACAGCTGCGCTCAGGTTCGTTGGACGCGACGGTGACAAAGGCGGCGCGGCCCCTGACAATGTGGAGCGGTTGCGGTGCAACGAGTGCGCCGCGTGGGAGGGAGAGGGAGGACGGATAGATGTTGGAGAGCGCCTGGCCTGGACGAGGCCTGCGAACGTTGACGCTGTTTGTGAGCTGCCTTGCGGCGCTCGCCTGTTCGGCGGCGTTGTCCGCCTCGGCCTCGGCCACCGTGCCGAGCGTGTTCACGGAAATGTCCAGCCCCGCTGTGGCGTGCACGGTGCAGACCGCGGCGGCGACGGTGGGCGAGCGCTGGTGCAGCGGGAGCCCGAGCCGCGTGGCGACGTGGGACGGCACGCCCGTCGACGTCACGGTGGTGCTGCCACCTGAACCGACATCCGGCCCCGACGGGAACTTCCCGGTCGTCGGCATCTATCACGGCTGGGGTGGCGCGAAGGCCGGCCCCGGCACCGCGAATGTGCAGGAATTCGTAAACCGGGGCTACGCCGTGTTCAGCATGAGCGACCGCGGATGGGCGCAGACGTGCGGCACCCCTGCGGCGCGCTCGGGTCTGCCCGCGTGGGCGAACTGCACCCACGGATACATCCACCTCGACGATCAGGCCTACGAGGAGCGCGACGCGCAGTACCTGCTCGGCCAGCTTGCCGACGAGGGTCTCGTCGACCCTCAGCGCACGGCCGCCACCGGCGCCTCCTACGGGGGAATTTTGTCGGTGCAGCTCGCGGCGCTGAACGATCGCACGCGGCTGCCGGACGGCTCGCTGATCCCGTGGGTCAGCCCGAACAAAGGCCTGCCCATGCGCACGACGGCGGCGATTCCCCAGGCACAGGCCTCGGACATCGCCTACGCCCTCGTGCCCAACGGGAGCACGCTGGACTACGTCGCCAACTCGCCCTACTTCGGACCGCAGGGCAACCTGCGCGTCGGCATTCAGAAGGCCACCGTCCTCGGCGGCTTCTATGGCGCCACGCCGACGCCGACGAACAAGTACTACGCGCCGGTGGGCACCGACCCGTCGGCGGACATCGTCAACTGGCACGACAAGACCCTGCCGCCCGGCCCGTTCGACGGCGCGGCGCAGGTCGGGATCATCAACGAGCTGAACTCGATGCATTCGGCCTACTACGTCGACGATTCGGTCGCGCCGGCGCCGATGCTTCTTTCCAACGGCCTGTGGGACGACTTCGTGCCGACCGACGAGGCGATCCGCTACTACAACAAGATCCGCAGCGACCATCCGCAAACGCCGGTGTCGATGTTCTTCGGCGATCTCGGCCACGCTCGCTCCGACGACAAGGCCGGCGACCTGGCCGAGTTGAAAGCGCGCCAGCTCGCGTGGCTGGATTACTACGTCAAGGGCGTCGGCTCGGTTCCCTTCCAGGGCGTCGAGACGTTTGCGGTGACCTGCCCGGCGACCGCCGCCGACGAAGGTCCGTACTTCTTCAACAGCTACGCCGCGATGGAGAAGGGCGAGGTGCGTCTTTCCAGCCCGGCCACGCAGACGATGCAGGCCACGGGCACGCAGTTCGGCACGCAGCTCTCCCAGCCGACCGCCACTTCCTGCACGAAGGTCGAAGCGACCGACAACCCTGCCACGGCCAACTACCGTACGGCGGCGGCGGGCGGCTCGGGCTACACGATCGCTGGCGCCGCGACGATCACCGCGAAGCTCAACGTGACCGGTCCGAGCGACCAGATCGCCGAGCGGTTGCTCGATGTCGGGCCCGAAGGTCAGGAGCAGCTGGTCGAGCGTGGCCTGTACCGGCCGCTGATGGACGGCGGTGCCGGCACACAGGTATTCCAACTGCACCCGAACGTGTTTCACGTCGCCGCCGGGCATGTGCTCAAGCTCGAGCTGTTGCCCGACGACAGCCCGTACAGCATCAAGAACTCGGCTTCGCCCGACAGTGCGGCGCAGCACGCGATTCAGGTCTCCAATCTGGAACTGCGCGTGCCGAGCATGGACGCTCCGGGCAGTGCCGAAGGCCTCGTTCAGAGCCCTCTGCCGAAGTACCTGCCGGCGGGCTACAAACTGGCCTTCAACGTGGCACCTGCGGCCCCCACGGCGCCGCACTTGACAAGCGGCGAAAGCCCCAACGCCAACGGGCAGTTCGCGTTGGCCTGGGAAGCGACGCAGATAACCCCCGGCGCCACCTACACCCTGCAGCACGAGAACGGATCGGGTGAATGGAGCACGGTGGCGGCCGGGCTGACCAGCCCCGAATACACATTCGGCGCCGGTAGCCCAGAGGGCGAAGGCACGTGGACGTATCGCGTGACGCAGTCAAACGGCGAAGGAGAAGGCGAAGCCTCCGAAGCCTCCGCTCCGGTCAAGGTCGACAAGTCAGCACCCAACCCCCCGACGGCAACGGCCGACCGCGAAGCCGACTACGCCGGTGGCGGCGGTTGGTATGCGGACTCGGTGACGGTGTCCTTCTCAAGCAACGGCGACCCGCTGCTCTCAGATGGCAGCGCAGGCACGGGCGTCGACGGATCGACGCTGTCTTCCCCGCAGGTGTTCAACACCGACGGCTCGCACACCGCCAGCGGGACCGTGGCCGACAACGTCGGCAACGTCTCCTCGCCCGGCACGCTGACGGTGCAGGTCGATGTGTCGCCGCCGAGCGTCGAAGTCAGCTGCCCGAGCACCGCGGCAGTCGGCTCCAGCGCGAGCGCGACGATCACAGCATCTGACGGGCAGTCGGGCCTGGCCAGTGACCCGAGTGCCACGGTGCCGATCGACACCAGCAAAACAGGACCGCAGACCACCGAAGCCACGGCGACCGACAACGTCGGTCACTCGGCCTCGGATTCGTGCACCACGAACGTCAGCAACACGACGGTCATCAGCGGCAAAGTGCACAAAAAGATCGTCGTCAAATCCGGCGAAGCGGTCGAAGTGACCTCGACGGCCACGACGGGCACGATCGAAGTGCAGCCCGGCGGTTCGCTTGACGTCGAGGGTGCCTCCACCAAAGCGATCAAAGCCAACGGCGCAGGTGTGATCCGCATCTGCGGCGCCAAAGTCGGCTCGCTGAAGATCTCCGGGACCACTGGCCCGGTGACGATCGGCGACGGCGAAGGGTGTGCTGCAAGCAGCGCCTCCGGGGCCACGATCACGAACAACACCGGCGGCGTGACCGTCGTCGGGAGCACGTTCAAAGGCGCGGTCAAGGTCACCGGCAACTCCGGTGGCGTGACGGTCACGAACAACACCGTGTCCAAGAGCCTCACGGTCACGGGCAACAGCGGCACCGTCGTCGATCAGCCCAACACGGTCGGCGGCAAGACCAAAACGCAGGCGCGCAAGCACTAGGACGGCGACGCGCAGGGGGTGGGCGTCCGCGGGCGCCCACCCCTTTCACGGTTCGCCGGCGTGGCCGCCGGCTCAGCGATGCGAGACGACGATCGTGCCGGTCGTCGTGGCGAAGTTGCCAGCCGGGTCGGTCGCGCTGAGCGTCACGCTGAAGCTGCCGCCGCCGGCGGGCGTGGACCACAGCAGCTTGGGCTTGCCGCGGCCGACGTAGGCGCTGTTCGTCCACACGGTGCGCGATCCCTGGCGCACGGTGAGGCGCACGGTGGAGACCTTCGACAGCGACACCTGCACGCCCGCGCGGGTGCCGCCCTTGAGCGTTTTGGTGAGCAGCGAGATGACCGGCGGGGTCTTCAGATAGCCGGTGAATTTCTGGGCGGTCGTGCAGTAGACCTGATCGCCGGCGATCGGCGTGGTGGCGGGGGTGCTCGCCGCGCGGCGAGCGACGACGCGCGTTTCGTTCGGCGAGGGCGCCGTGCCGCCGGAGGGTTCCGTCGGGGTCGTGGTCGTCGGCGCGGTCGTGGTCGGCGCGGGTGCCGGGGAGGGCGCGGGCACGGCGGACATGGGCGGTCCCTTGCGCGTGCGTTCGCACAGGTGCTGGAGGAATTCGGTGAGCAGTTCGTGGTAGTTGAGGTTCGATTCGCTGAACTGGTCGTACATCGACCACGCGCCGGTGTCGTAGTGCGGCGTCTCGGCGCGCGCCTCCGCGTCGCCGGCTTCGAACAGCTTGAGCCCGAGCGGGTCTTTGGTGATCTGCGTGTAGTCGTAGAGGCCGATTACCGCCTGGACGAAGCCGTTGAGGATGCGGTCGCTGGGGGCGTAGGTGTACTCGGCGTACTCCGAGCCGGCGGGCGTCTTGACCTGCACGCCGGACGAGGGCGCGGTCTGGAAGATGCCGACGGCCTGCTGCGCGGCAGTCAGCAGCGCCGGTTCCTTGAAGCGCGACCACGAGCGCGCGAGCACCTGCAGCGCGGTGCCCTGCGAGAGCCCGCTCGTCCACGGCGGGCGCCCGCCGTCGAACTGGAACATGTACTCCCAGGCGATGCCGCCGGCGCGTTTGGTGGCCAGCGGCAGCACTTCGCCGAGCAGCTGGCGCAGGTTGGCGTTTTCGTGCCCGGACAGGTAGTAGCCGTTGCCCTCGCCGAACGTGCCGAGCCACTGGATCTCGATGCCCTGCCCGCCGTAGTACTCCCACACAATCTTGCTTCCGGGAAAGCTCACCCGTGTTCCGCTTGACAGCAGCGGTTCGGTCGTCCACCAGTGGCGGTTGTTCTCCAGCGTGAGGAAGATCACGGGCAGGCGCGATGCGATGAAGTAGCCGCCCGCGGCCATCGCCTGCACGTTGCTCATCACCGCGCCGAGTTCCGCGCGCCGCGTGCCGCTGAGCTTGGCGAGCGAGCGTTTGGCGGCGAGGTAGGTGTTGTAGTACTGCGTGTACTGCGCGGGCGTGATCGCGGCGCTGCGCTTGAGGCTCTGCAGCGCGCCGGAGACGCTCGGGCCGGCCGCTGCCGCGGGGGAGGCCGTCGCGGCGACAAGCGTCAGCGCGCCGAGGGCGAGTGCCCAGAGAAGCTTTGCGCGCACGCCGCGCATGCTACGCACGGATGGGCGGGAAGCGGAGCGTGCAGCGGCGGTTGCAGCGAGCCTCGTGCGGGGAGAGGGCATGCATTTGCAAACACGCGCGCGCAGGCGCGAGTTGCGCCGGCCCTGCAGGCGCTAGTCGAGCTCGACGTCGTCGTCGGGCTCGAGCTCGTCCTCGTCCTCGACGATCTCGTCGTCGCCGGCGCTGAGCAGCTCCTCGCCGCCGGGCGCGTAGGTGACGCGGAACTGCTCGATCAGCTCGTCGCGCCGGTGCTCGTCGACGGGTGCCTCGTCGGCGATGAGCACCCAGACGGTCTCGTCGAAGTCCTCGGACTCGAAGATCTCGTGGTCGACCTCGGGCGAGTCGTCGACGATCACGAGCACCTCGGTCTGCGGGTTGAAATACGTGCCGGGGCGGATCACCAGCTCGTCGAGGGCGAAGCGGCGGGGGTCGCTCATGGCGGCGTTTATACCTGACCGGCTGGCCGTCGTGCTGCCGCGCACCGTCCGCCGGGGTGCGGCGCGCGGCGCGCGCTCCCGCCTACGGCTGAAGCTCGGCGAGCGTGCGCTTGATCTCCTGCTCGACGTCCAGCGGCTCCAGTCCCTTGCGTTCGCGCCGTTCGTTGCGCGCGACGACTAGCTGGCGCACCTCGGTCGTCAGGCCGGGGTCCTCGCCGGCGGGCTGCATCGTCGCCAGCAGCTTGGCGACCTCCGCGTCGATGTCCAGCGCCGGCTCGCCGCGGCCGACCATGCGCGCGCTGCGCGCCTTGAGCATCTGGCGGATCTCCAGCTCCTGCTCGGCCGACGAGCCGAACGAGCCGCCGTCGACAGGGGGCGGCGAGCCATACGGGTCGCTCTCGCCGGTCAGGCCGCCGTCGCCGATGTGGTCGAACATGCTGCCGCGGCTGAACAGGAAGATCAGCGACATCACGACGGATACCGCCACCGCGCCGAAGACGACGATCGGGAAGGCGCTCTGCAACACGAAGGCGCTCGGCGTCACCCTTTGATTGTTGCCGATCGCTGCGCGCTTCGCTACCCTGGCTGGTCGGGGTTGACTGACCAGTCAATCATTGTCATTTCGCCAGCCTACTAGGGGGATTCACCGAGAAATGGTCGATTTCACGCTCACCGACGAGCAGAAGAACCTGCGCGAGATGGCGCACGACTTCGCGGTCAAGGAGATACGCCCGGTCGCCTGGGAGTACGACAAGGACGGCACGTGGCCGCAGGACATCATCGAGAAGGCCTGGGAGGTCGGCTTGATGAACTCGCACATCGAGGAGGCCTACGGCGGAGCAGGCGCCGGCTATCTCGACGGCTGCCTGATCGAGGAAGAGCTGTCGTGGGGCTGCTCGGGCATCCAGACCTCGCTCGGCTGCAACGGCCTGGCGACCGCGCCGATCGCGCTCGGCGGCTCGGAGGAGATCAAGAAGAAGTACCTCGGCATGCTCACCGAAGCGCCCAAGCTCGCCTCCTTCTGCCTGACCGAGCCGGACGCCGGCTCGGACGTCTCAGGCATGCGCACGACGGCCGTCAAGAAGGGCGACAAGTACGTCATCAACGGCTCGAAGTGCTTCATCACCAACGGCGGCTACGCCGACTACTACACCGTCTACGCGAAGACCGACAAGGAGGCCGGCCACCGCGGCATCTCGGCCTTCGTCGTCGAGCGCGACTGGGGCGTGGTCGTGGACAAGAAGGAGGACAAGCTCGGACAGCGCGCGTCGAACACGGCGACGATCTCCTTCAACGACGTGGAGGTCCCGGCGGAGAACCTGCTCGGCGAGGAGAACCAGGGCTTCAAGCTCGCGATGATGACGCTCGACCGCACGCGCCCGGGCGTGGCGGCGATGGCCACGGGCATCGCCCGCGCGGCGTTCGAGTTCGCCACCGACTACTCGCGCGAACGCGTGCAGTTCGGCGTGCCGATCGCCATGCACCAGGCGATCCAGTTCATCATCGCCGACATGGCGACCGAGATCGAGGCCGCCCGGCTGCTGACGTGGAAGTCCGCGGCGATGCTCGACGCGGGCGAACGCAACACGCTGATCTCCTCGCACGCCAAGCGCTTCGCAGCCGATACGGCGATGAAGACCGCCACCGAAGCCGTGCAGGTCTACGGCGGCTACGGCTTCATCAAGGAGTACCCCGTGGAGAAGCTGTTCCGCGACGCCAAGATCATGCAGCTCTACGAGGGCACGTCGCAGATCCAGCGGCTGGTCATCGCGCGCGAAACGCTGCTGCCCAGGCGCGTCGAGGAGCCGGCCGCGGTCGGCGGCGTGGAAACGGTCGCCGTCTAGCCACCGGCTGCGGCAAGGCCGTCTTTTCTATTGATGGATTGATTGGTCGGTCAGCGCCGTCGCCAAAGCGCGACGGCGCTGCACCGCTCAGTGGATCAGCAGCGGCGCGCCGTAGGCGGAGACGACGCCGCCGGGCGCGACCTTCACGAGCACGCGGTAGGCGCCTTTGCGCACCCGCACCACGCGGCTGAACTGCCCGCTGATCGAGTTCAGCGGCTTGACCACCGTGCCGCCGGCGAGGATGCCGTGGCCCTGGGCGATGCGCAACATGCCGACCTGCGCACCGATCACGCCCGGCGTGACCGTGCCGTAGATGCGCGCGAAGCCGCGGCGCTTGGTGCGCGCCACGTGGCTGGTCACCTTCACGGCGACGTTCTCGCTGGCGACCGGGCTGATGACCGGCGTGTTGGTCGTCGTGAACACGCGGAACTGCGTCGACTGTTCCTGGTTGAACAGCGTGAAGCTGAAGCTGCCGGTGGCGGTCGTCAGCTCGGGGTTGCCGATGCTCTGAAAGCCCGACGTGTACGGGAAGGGATTGGCCTGCAGCACGACCGCGCGTTTTGCGTTGTCCGTACCCGACAGGGTTCCCTGCACCGTCACCAGCCCGCCGAAGGTCACCGGGTTGGGCGATGCGAGGATCTGCAGCGACAGCGGCACCTTGGTCGTCTGCACCGTGCGGTCGGTGCCCGTCGCCACGCCCGAGCCGTTGACCGCCACCAGGCGGTAGTGGTAGACGGTGATCGGCAGCAGGCCCGCGATCGCGAGTTTGACGCTGACCGCGCTTTTGCCCGACGGGACGTCGGAGATCGACGTCTGGCTGCCATACGCTTTGGTCGGGCCGTACTGGAAGTAGTAGGAGGTGTTCTCTTCGTTGGGGTTGACCGACCCGGTCAGCGTCGCCGTCGCATAGCCCACTTCGCGCGCGTTGCCGGTCGTCGCTTTGGGCGCGCCGTTGGCCAGCGCCGCTGCCGGCAGCGCCAGCAGCGCCACGAGCGCAACACCCGCCGCCAGGCGCCCGCGCAACGTGCTGCGCGCGGTGGTGTCGGCGCGCCGCCGCGCCCTGCCCGTCGTGAACCTGCTCGAAAGCTTCTTCATGTCTGCCTCCTACCCAAGATCGGACTCGCCCATTCACCCCACCGAACCCGGCTGGGAGCCGATAGATGCGCTCGCAGGGCCGCGAACGCTAGGCTCCGGCAACCCTAGCCAGCAGAGGAGACACAAAAGACATGTTCGTGTTCAAAGCCGCCGTCGTGGGCGCCGGGACGATGGGTGGACAGATCGCCCAGACGATCGCCGCCGCGGGGATCCCCGTGGTGCTCAAGGACATCGACGACGCGCTCGTGCAGGCGGGCCTCGACGAGGCGCGCAACGTGACGACGGGCCAGATCTCAAAACTCGCCGAGAAGGGCAAGATCACCGCCGAGCAGGCCGCCGAGCAGATCGAGCAGATCGTCGGGCGCATCGAGGGCACCACCTCCTACGCCCCCTTCGGCGACGTCGACTTCGTGATCGAGGCGGTGCCCGAGCGGATGGAGATCAAGCAGGCCGTGTTCGCCGAGCTCGACGCATCCACGCCCGGTCACGCGGTGCTCGCGTCGAACACCTCCTCGCTGTCGATCACCGAGATCGCCGAAGCCACGCTGCGCCCCGACAAGGTCGTCGGCTTCCACTACTTCTACCCGGCGTCGATCATGCCGCTGATCGAGATCGTCGAGGGCGAGGAGACCTCCGCCGAGACGACCGCCGCGGCGGTCACGTTCGCGCAGGCGATCCGCAAGCAGCCGATCACCTGCGCGGAGGTCCCCGGCTTCGTCGTCAACCGCATCCTCAACTCCTCGAGCGCCGAGGTGTGGCGCGAGCAGGAGGAGAAGGGGCTGTCGATCAAGAAGATCGACGAGGGGCTCGGCGCGGCGGGCATCCTGCCGCTCGGCCCGTACACGCTGATCAACCTGCTCGGCCTGGACACGGTGCTGCACGTCGCCGAACACCTGATCGAGTCCTACGGGGAGGAACGCTTCTACGTGCCCAAGGGCATGCAGAAGCTGGTCGCTGACGGCAAACTCGGCGCGAAGACCGGCGGCGACGGCTTCTATGACCCGCAGGGCAACGCCAACCTGCCCGGCGATGCCGACCCAGACATCGACGAGCTGGTCGAGCTGCTGTCGCTGAAGACGTTCCTGGAGGCCTGCCTGGTGCTCGAGGAGGGCGTCGCCAGCCACCGCGACATCGACTTCGGCATGATGGCCGGCGCGGGGCTGGACCCGCGCCGGGGCCTCCTGCCGCCGTTCATGCGCGCCGACTCCGAGGGCCTGGACACGGTGCTCGAGCGCATGGAGAACGCGCAGGAGAAGTTCGGCGAGCGCTTCACGCCGCCGACGATCCTCAGGCGCATGGTCGCGCAGGGGCGCCTCGGGCAGAAGAGCGGCCAGGGCTTCTACGCGTACCCGCAGCCCGACGCCGAGCAGCCGGCCGAGGTGATCAAGCTGGAGACGCGCGAGGATGGCGTGGCGATCGCCTGGCTGGCCAACGGCCAGATGAACTCGATCTCCCCGCAGGTCGCCGGCGACCTGGCGAAGGTGTGGGCGAAGGCCAAGGAGTCCGGCGTTCGCGCGCTGGTGATCGCCTCGTCCAACCCGTTCCTGTACTCCGCCGGGGCGGATATCAAGGCGTTCACGACGATGGATGCGGCGGCGGGCGAGACGCTCATCCACGAGACGCACGCGCTGTTCAAAGAGCTCGGCACCGACGGCATCGCGACGATCGCCGCCGTCAACGGTCTGGCCTTCGGCGGCGGCTGCGAGCTTGCGATGGCCTGCGACGTGCGCATCGCCGCGCGCTCGGCGCTGTTCGGCCAGCCGGAGATCAAGCTCGGCATCATCCCCGGATTCGGCGGCACGCAACGGCTGCCCCGGCTGGTCGGCTCCAACAAGGCGCTGGAGATGAACCTGGTCGGCGATCCGCTGCTTGCCGACGAAGCGTTCGAGTTCGGCCTCGTCAACCGCGTCGTCGAGGACCACGAACTGCTCGACACGGCGCTGTCGTGGGCGCGCAAGCTCGCGCAGGCCGCGCCGCTGGCGCTCGCGCAGATCAAGGGCGTCTCCGGCGCCGGAGACCTCGACAAGGGCATCGAGGACGAGAAGCGCGCCTTCGCCGACGTGTTCGCCAGCGAGGACGCCAAGGAGGGCATCGCCGCCTTCCTCGGCAAACGCGCCGCGCACTTCCAGGGCCGATGAGCGTCGCTGCCGGGGCCGGCACCGGCGCGAGCGCGGAGGGCGGTGCGACGCGTTGACGACTGCGTATGACCATGGCCATACGCAGTCCGCCGAGCGGGACGCGGCGTCGCTGCAGCGGCTGGCCGAACTGGTGCGCGGCGCGCGCTCGGTCGTCGCGCTGACGGGCGCGGGGATTTCCGTGCCGTCGGGCATCCCCGACTTCCGCACGCCACGCACGGGGCTTTGGGAGAACGTCGACCCGATGGAGGTCGCGCACATCGACGCCTTCCGCAGTGACCCGGTGCGCTTCTGGAGCTTCTACGGAGAGCGTTTCGCGACGCTCGGCGACAAGCCGCCCAACGGCGCGCACGAAGCGCTGGTCGAGCTGGAACGGCGCGGTCTGCTCGACGCGGTGATCACGCAGAACGTCGACACGCTGCATCGCAAGGCCGGCACGCGCGAGCTCGTCGAGGTGCACGGCAGCATCGCCAGCTGCTCGTGTCCTGACTGCGGTGGCAGCGTGGGGCTGCAGCAGACGCGCGAGCGCCTGGCCGCCGACGGCGAGGGCGTGCCGCGCTGCGAGTCCTGCGGCGGGCCGATCAAGCCCGACGTGGTGCTGTTCGGCGAGATGCTCCCCGCGCCGGCGCTGCTGCGTGCGCGGGCGCTGTGCGAAGGAGCCGACGTGCTGCTGTGCATCGGCTCGTCGCTGGAAGTGCACCCCGTCGCGGGCCTGCCGCTGCTCACGCGCGAGCGCGGCGGTGCGCTGGCGATCCTCACGCAGGGCCCGACGCCGCTCGACGAGATCGCCGACGTGCGCCTCGGCGGCGACGTCGTCGCTGAGCTGCAGGGCCTGCTCGCCGCGCTCGGCGACTGACGGTGACTGACGACGCCTGCGCGCCGATGCGCGTGGAGGGCGGCCGTCAGCTGGGCAGCGTGGCGACCGTCAGCAGGTACTCGGCGCGTACGCGCATGCTGCCGTCGTCGGCCTCGTTGTTGGCGACGTAAAGCTCGATCAGCTCCGCGCGCAGCTCCTCCCACCTGCCCTGCGGCTCCAGCGCCGCCTTGGCCATGATCGTCGGGCCGAGCACGCGTTCGTTGTACTCGAACCACTTCTGCGGCGACTCGGCCTCGAAGGTCACGTCGCGGCGCTCGAACGCAAGCTCTGCGCCGCTGTCGGCGAACAGCGAGCGAACGTGGCCCTCGTCGCCCCACATGACCGGCTGCTCGAACTCCGGCGGCGGGGGCGGCATGTACGAGCCGACCGTCTTGAACATGCGGCCGTTGAGGCCCTCCGGCGTCCACGCCGCGACGACGATGCGCGCGCCCGGCCTCGCCACCCGCACCAGCTGCCCCGCGGCGACATCGTGGCGCGGGGCGAACATCACGCCGAAGCAGGACGTCACGCGATCAAACGATCGATCATCAAAAGGAAGAACCTCTGCGTCCCCCTCGACGAACTCGATCTGCACGCCCGCCTCGGCGGCACGCTCGCGCGCAACCTCGAGCAGCTTCGGCGTGAGGTCCAGCCCGGTCACTTTCGCACCCGCCAGCGCCGCCGGGATCGCCACGTTGCCGCTGCCGGTCGCCACGTCGAGCAGGCTGTCGCCGGTGCCCGCCTGCGCGCGCTCGGCGACCAGCTCGCCGACCGACGCGATCGTGCGCGCCAGGTCGGGGTAGTCGCCGGCCGTCCACATCATCTTCTGCCCCTGCTTGATGCCGCTGACGTCGATGCTCATCGCAGCTGCCTCCTCATCGGTTGACTGTCGCGCGCTCGACCTTCAGCAGGTCGCGCTCGATCCGCCAGCGCTCGGCCACGGCCGACAGCTCGTCGTCGAGCTGCCAGCGATCTGCGACCGGCTCGCCGTCGTATTCCGGGCTCGCACCCTTCAAGACCATCGATCCGCTGTTGTCGCCGATCTCGCGCAGTTGCGCCACCTCCTCGGCGCTGAGTGGCGACGGCGCGGCCACAGCCGCGAGCTCGGCGCGCTTCTCCTCGACCGCGCGCGCGTCCTCGCCGCTCTCCTGGATCAGCGTCGGCGCGACGCAGCTCACCGCATCGTGCGCGAGGTTCCACGCGCACGCAAGCTGCAGCATCGTCAGGCCGTGGCGCTCGGCGTATGGGCGCATCAGCCCGAGCTTCTCGCGACCCCGCTCCACCCATCCGCCGGGCCGGAACTTGCGGTGGTCGTACTCGGCGAAGGTGTGTCCCGGCAGCACGTCGTCGAAGAACAGCCCGCCGTAGTCGACCACGCGCGTAATCAACTGCACTTCGCTCGCCTGCGCCGCATCGAGCGCCAGCTCGCCCGGCCACGGCTCCAGCGGGTTGAGGATGATCATCGCCCAGTCGATCAGCTCGCCGAAGCGCTCCAGGCAATCGATCAGGTCGAGCGTGAAGCCGTTGGCGGGCCCCGGCGCGACGCCCAGCCGGCGCGTCAGGCCGGCCTCGCGCACGGCCTGCATGCCCTGCCACACCGCCGGGCTGGTGTAGCCGGTGCGGTCGGGGTTGTGCAGCAGCAGCACGTCGAAGCTGTCGACGCCGCAGCGCTGCAGGCTGCGTTCGGTGGCCATGCGGATATAGCCGGCGTAGTCGTCCTCGCCGCGCAGGCGCCCGTCGGTGAAGCGCGGAAAGCCCTTCGCTCCCTCGCGCTCGCCCTCGTAGAAGTCGTGGCCGATCGCGCCGATCAGGCAGTAGTCCTCGCGCGCGACACCCGCCAGCGCGCGACCGAGCGCGGCATCGGCTTCGCCCGCGCCGTACGCATCGGCCGTGATCACCGTGTCGATGCCCTCGCCCGGCATAAGCAGCGACTGCAGGCGCTGCTCGCTCAGCGGCTCGCCGAAGTGCATGAAGCGCCCGCCGCTCCACGTGCCGATGGCTGTCGTCGTCGGGTCCACGCTCACTTCACCCTAAACCCCGGCGCCGTGCGTGCGCGGAGCGTCGCTTCCAGGCGTCCGAGCGCGTGGCGCAGCACCTCCTCGTCGAGCTCGACCGTCTCCGGCGCCTCGCCGTCGCCGATCGGCTCGGGGGCGCCGTCCGGCCTGTCGGCGCCGCCCGGCGCCGCGCCGACGCTCGCCAGCGCCGCCCGTGCCTGCGCATCGACGCCCGCGCGCAGCTTGTCCAGCTCGTCGAGGCGGATCGTCAGGTCTTCGCGGCGCTCGCCCGGCAGCTGCGCGAGCGCCGCCGCGTAGGCCGACTGCAGCTCGATCGCCGCGTGCGCGGGGCGCCCGTTTTCGAGGTCCGTGCGCGCACGCAGCACCAGCTCCTCGCACAGCAGCGTCGTGCCGCGGCCGCCGAGCAGCTCGGCCATGCGCTCCAGCGGGCGCAGCGCCGCCGCGCGATCGCCGATGCGTTTGCGCCGCACGCCCTGCGGGCCGCGCCACTGCAGCTCGCGTGCCTGAAGCCACAGCCCGTCGGCGACTTGCTCGCCCTCGCCCCACCCGGCACGGATCACCAGCGCCTGATCGGGCGAGACCTCGTTGACGGACGCGTCGGCCGCGGCGATGCGGTGGAAGTGCAGCACGCGGTTGAGCGCCGCCACCGCCGAAGCGATCTCGCGCTCGCCGTCGAGGTCGGCCAGCCACGCGTTGGCCTGGCGCTCGGCCGACACCGACACCGGGTCGACGAGCGTCGCGCGCGCGGTCACCACCGGCGTCGGCTCGGGCTGCGGCGGCGTCGGGCGCCGGCGCGACTTCGAGCGCGTCGCCGCGCTCAGCAGCTGACCGCGCGCAGGCGCTCGCCGCTGCGCGCCCAGCGTGCCGAGAACGACCACGCGCTCGGGATCGTCGCCCTCTTTCGCGCGCATCAGATAGCGACCGTCGGGAGGCCCCAACTGCCACGGAAACTCGAACTGCACGAACAGGAAAAAACGATCGGGCATGTCTGCACCGTATTCTTCCTCGTCGGTGGCGACCTACCAGCCGCCGCGGGCCAGCGAGCCCGCCCACCTCGAGACCAGGAGCGCAAGCATGTCCGATGCGAGCAACGTCGCCAAGAGCCTGCGCGAGCGGTTGAGCGAGAACACGGAGGAGCGGTTGGGGAGAGCACTTTCCGACCTGCTTGAAAACCCCCTGATCACGGGGGCTATCGGCCGGGCGTTCGACGCCCGGGAGAAGGCTTCTCAAGCACAGGAGGTTGCAATGGGTGCACTGAACATTCCGTCGGCTGCCGACATCGAAAGGCTGACGCGGCGGCTGCGGTCCGTCTCACACCGCCTCGAGGGCATCGAGGACGGCGTCCATCGTCTGGACCGCGCGCTTTCGCCGAGCGCCGTCGAGTCGCGCCTGTCGGCGATCGAGGATCAGCTCGGCAAGCTGACGAGCAAGCTGCGTCCGCAGGCCGCCGCACCGGCTCCCGCGCGCGCTGCCGCGGCCGCCAAACCGACGCGCAGCAAATCGACGAAAGCCAAACCGGCCAAAGCAAAAGCGAAACCGACGAAAGCCAAAGTAAAAGCGAAAGCCAAACCGGCGAAAGCGAAAGCGAAAGCCGCTGCGAAAGCAAAAACCACGCGCACGAAAACGGCGGCCAAAAAAACCGCCAGCAAAGCGAAAGCCGCCGGCAAAGCACAGGTCAAAGCAGCGAAAAAAACCGCCAAAAAAGCTGTCCGCAAAGCGAAAGCCGCAGGCAAAGCTCAGGTGAAAGCGGCGAGCAAAGCAAAAGCCGCGGCCACGCGCAGCAAAGCTGCCAGCAAAGCCGGCAAAGCCAAACGCGCGACGAAAAAACCGACCAAAAGCAAAGCCAAAGCGAGCAAACGCTGACGCCAGCGGGGGTGGGGGCGGACCGGCCGGCTCGGCGGGTCCGCCGCTACTGAGCCAGCGCGTCCACCGCGACCGCGCCCATCCGCTCGGCCGCCGAGCGCAGCGCATCGGCGTCGATGCGCGTGCGCGCGCCGTGCTCGTCGAACGTGTCGGTCACCGCCAGCAGGCAGGCGACCGGCACGTCGGCAGCGGCGCCGAGCGCGAACAGCGTCGCGGCCTCCATCTCGATAGCCAGCGCGTCGCTCGGGTGCTCGCGTCCCGCGGCGTCGTCGTAGAACAGATCGACGCTGACGATCGTGCCGGCGCGCGCCGCCGGGGCGGAGCGCCCGAGCGCCTCGGTCAGCGCGGCGTCGGCACGCACGCGCGCCGACGCCGCGATCGCGCGCGACGTGCCGTCTGCGCACACCGACTCGCCCGCGATCACCAGCTCGCCGAGCGCGAGCCCGCTCGACAGCGCGCCGCACGTGCCCACGCGGATCGCCCGGCGCGCGCCGAGCGAGATCAGCTCGCTGAGCACGATCGCCGCCGACGGCCCGCCCATGCCCGTCGCCTGGATCGTCAGCGGCCGGCCGTCGGCCACGGCGTCGCCGGTGTAACCCCACAGGCCGCGGTTGTGGTTGAACATCAGCGGTTCGCGCAGCAGCAGTTGTGCGAGCGCGAGCGCGCGCCCGGGGTCGCCGGGCAGCAGCACGCGCTCGGCGAGTGGCGCCGTGGGATGCAGGTGGATCGCCTGCGCGTGCGCGGCGTGGCTGTCGGACATCGGCCGCGACTTTAGACTGCGCCCAATGGGAAAGCCCTTCGCCTCGCGCCTGAGTGGCTGAGCCCGCAGAGGATCCGCACGCCGAGCCGCCCGAGCCGACGCTCGGCCAGGTCGCCGCGCGCGCGGGCGTCTCCCCGGCGACCGTCAAACGGTGGATCGCCAAGGGTCTCGTGCCGGGCTTCGAGGGCCACTGGACGCCCGCCGCCACCGCCTACGTGCGCGTGATCGCACGCCTGCGCGCGCGCGGGCACACACTCGAGCAGATCAAGCGCGCCAGCGACAACGGCCAGCTCGCGGTCGGGCCGATCGAGAACCTGCTCGTCGGCTCCGAGCCGCGTTACACGCTGCGCGAAGTAGCCCGCGAGACGGGCCTCGAGCAAGCGCTGATCGAGCGCATCTTCGCGGCGATGGGCCTCGGCACGCAGTCCGCCGCCCTGCTGTCCGAGGAGGACATGCAGATGATGAAGTACGTCGCCACGATGCTCGAGGCGGGGCTGCCGTCGGTGGCCTTCCTGCAGCTCGCGCGCGTGTACGGGCAGTCGATTGCGCAGATCGCCGAAGCGGAGGTGCGCCTGATCCATCTGTACGTGCACGAGCCGATGATGCGCGCAGGCATGCCCAACGTGGAGATCGCCGAGGAGATGGAGGGCCTCGCGCGCGAGCTGATCCCGTTCGTCGTGCCGCTCTTGCGCTACGTGCACGACCGCCTGCTCGGCGACTTCGTCGAGCAGGACGTGATCGGCCACATGGAGACGGACCTCGCCGAGAGCTCTTCCGAGGAGGGGCGCGTGCGCGTGGCGATCGTCTTCGCCGACCTCGCCGGCTATGCGCGCCTGACCGTCGAGCGCGGCGACGAGGAGGCGCTGGCGGCCGTCGAGCGCTTCGTCGTGGCCGTCGAGCAGACGTTGCCCGCCGACGCCCGCGTGATCAAGACGCTCGGCGACGAGGTGATGGTCGTCGGGCCCGACGCCGTCGGCCTGGCGCGCTGGGCCGTCGCCCTGGGCGCGGCGATCGCGCCCGGCGACCCGCCGCCGCGTATCGGCATGCACTACGGCGACGCGCTGTACCGCGACGGCGACTACTACGGTCGCGAGATCAACCAGGCGGCGCGTGTCGTCGCGCGCGCCGGCGGCGGCGAGGTGCTCGTCACGCGCCCGGTCGTCGACGTCGCCGGCGGCGTCGACGGCATCAAGTTCGAGCGCATCGGCGAGGTCGGGCTGAAGGGCTTCTCCGAGTTGACCGAGCTGTTCATCGCCTCCGACCGGGCGGGGTAGGGCCGGGCGATGGGCGTCGCGCAGGTCCGCGAGGCGGTTCGCGCCGCAGGGCTGCTCGACGATCGGCGCCCCGTCGTGGCGATGCTCTCCGGCGGGCGCGACTCGGTGTGCCTGCTCGACGTGCTCGTTGCGCTGTGCGGCGGCGAGTGGGTGATCGCGCTGCACGTCAACTACGGCCTGCGCGAGGACGCCGACGCCGACGAGCGCCACTGCGCGGAGCTGTGCGAGAAGCTCGGCGTGCCGCTGTCGGTCGTGCGCGCAGAGCGCGAGCCGGCCTTCGCACCGGCCGGCGCGGCGGACGCGGGCCTCGCCGGCGAGAGCGCAGCGAGCGGTGCCGGCGGCAACCTGCAGGCATGGGCGCGCGACGTGCGCTACGCGGCCGCGCACGCAGCGGCCGAGCGCGCGAGCGGCGGCGGTGCCGAGGCGTGCATCGCCACCGGCCACACCGCCAGCGACCAGGTCGAGACGATCCTCTACCGCCTCGCCGCGTCGCCGGGGCGCCGCGCGCTGCTCGGCATGGCCGGCGTGGAAGGCCGCGTGATCCGCCCGCTGCTTGCCATCACGCGCGAGCAGACGGCCTCCTACTGCGAGGAGCGCGGCCTACGCTGGCGCGAGGACGCCAGCAACGACGACGAGCGCTTCGCGCGCGCACGGGTACGCAACGGTCTCGTTCCGGCGCTGCGCGCGGTGCACCCCGCGGCGGAGTCCAACGTGCTGCGCACGGCGCAACTGCTGCGCGAGGAGACCGAGCTGCTGGCGGCGCTCGTGGACGCAGAGCTCGCCGGCGCCGGCGAGATCGCGCTGGCGCGTCTGGGCGAGCTGCCGGCCGCGCTCGCGCGCATGGTCGTCGTGCGCCTCGCCGAGGACGCCGCCGGCACTTACGTCCCGCAGGCAGGCGAGCGCGTCGAGGAGCTGCTCGCGCTGGCGGCGCGAGGCGGGCGCGCCGAGCTGCACGTCGGTGCCAACGCGGGTGCGGTGCTCGAGGACGGCATGCTGCGCATGCGCCGCCTGGCGCCGCGCGACACGCGCGACCGGCGCAAGGCGCCTTCGCCGGCGCCCGAGCCCGGAAGGCGGACGCCGGGCGGGGACTAGACTTGACCCGGTGGCGAGTCCCGTGCGAGCCCCAGGGCAGTCGGCGATCGGCGAGGTGCTCGTCAGCGCCGACGACGTGCAGCGCAGAGTCGCCGAGCTCGGCGAGCAGATCTCGCGCGACTACGCCGGGCGCTCGCTGCTGCTGATCGGCGTGCTCAAGGGCGCGGTGTTCTTCCTGAGCGACCTGATGCGCTTCATCGACATCCCTGTGGAGGTGGACTTCATGGCGGTCGCCTCCTACGGATCGGCGACCGACTCGTCGGGGGTCGTGCGCATCCTCAAGGACCTCGACGCGGCGATCGAAGACCGCGACGTGCTGATCGTCGAGGACATCGTCGACTCCGGCCTGACGCTGCAGTACCTGATGCGCAACCTCGGTTCGCGCAACCCGCGCACGCTCGAGGTGTGCGCGCTGCTGACCAAGCCCGAGCGGCGCAAGGTCGACCTGCCCACTCGCTACGTCGGTTTCGAGATCCCCAACCGCTTCGTCGTGGGCTATGGCCTGGACTACGCCGAGCGCCACCGCAACCTGCCCTTCGTGGCCGTGCTGGAGCGCTAGATACCGCGATCTGACACCGCCGGTGCAGGGCTGTCAACCGCCGGAAAACACACCGCCCCATGGTAGGCTTGGGACCTGGTGACCACCACTTCAGCCGGCGCCAGAGCACTCAGGGTTAACCAATGAGCCGTTTCTTCAAGAGCGCCGCGTTCCCAATCCTCATCGTCGTGGTGCTGGCGTTTCTCGCGGTCAAACTGGTCAACCCGGGCTCGAGCGTGCACCGCTCGCACAGCTACCAGACGCTCGTCTCCAAAGAGCTTCCCGGCGGCGAAGTGCGCGAAGTCAAGTTCAAGAACAAGGGCAAGTCGCTCGAAGTCAAGCTGAAGAACAAAGAAACCTACGAAGTCGGCTACGTCGACCAGGAGGCGCCGGAACTCTTCAAGGAACTGCGCTCCGCCGGTGTCGCCTACAACGTCGAATCGGAAAAGAGCTCAGCGCTGCTGAGCCTGCTCACGTACATCATCCCGTTCGTCCTGTTCTTCGGTTTCTGGATCTTCCTGATGAACCAGGTGCAGGGCGGCGGATCGAAAGTGATGTCGTTCGGCAAGTCGCGCGCCAAGCGGCTGTCGGCCGACTCTCCGAAGATCACCTTCCGTGACGTCGCGGGGGTCGACGAGGCCGTCGAGGAGCTGCACGAGATCAAGGAATTCCTGGAGAACCCCAAGAAGTTCCAGGCGCTCGGCGCGAGGATCCCCACGGGCGTGCTGCTGTACGGCCCTCCGGGCACCGGCAAGACGCTGCTCGCGCGCGCCGTCGCCGGCGAGGCGGGCGTGCCGTTCTTCTCGATCTCCGGATCGGACTTCGTGGAGATGTTCGTCGGCGTCGGCGCATCGCGCGTGCGCGACCTGTTCGAGCAGGCCAAGCAGAACAGCCCGTGCATAATCTTCATGGACGAGATCGACGCCGTCGGCCGTCACCGCGGCGCGGGCCTCGGCGGCGGTCACGACGAGCGTGAGCAGACGCTCAACCAGCTGCTCGTCGAGATGGACGGCTTCGAGGCGAAGGACAACATCATCATGATCGCGGCCACCAACCGGCCGGACATCCTCGACCCGGCGCTGCTGCGCCCGGGCCGCTTCGACCGCCAGATCGCCGTCGACCGCCCCGACCGCAAGGGCCGCGCGAAGATCCTCGAGGTGCACACGCGCGGCAAGCCGCTGGCGAAGGTCATCGACATCGACGCGCTCGCCGGGCAGACGCCGGGCTTCACGGGCGCCGACCTGTCGAACCTGATCAACGAGGCCGCGCTGCTGTCCGCGCGGACGGGTAAGCGCGAGATCGGTCAGGACGAGCTCGAGGAGGGGATTATGCGCGTGATCGCCGGCCCCGAGAAGAAGACGCGCGTGATGAGCGAGAAGGAGCGGCTGATCACTGCCTACCACGAGATGGGCCACGCGATCGTCGGGCACTTCCTCGAGCACTCCGACCCCGTGCACAAGATCTCCGTGATCTCACGTGGCCAGGCGCTCGGCTACACGATCTCGATGCCCCAGGAGGACCGCTTCCTGACGACGCGCGCCGAGCTGAAGGACACGATGGCGATGACGCTCGGCGGGCGCGCCGCGGAGGAACTCGTGTTCAGCGAGATCACCACGGGCGCGTCCAACGACATCGAGAAGGTGACGGCGACGGCCAAGCAGATGGTCATGCGCTTCGGCATGTCGGAGAAGCTCGGCCCGCGCGTGTTCGGCCACGACCACGGCCAGCCGTTCCTCGGCCGCGAGTTCTCCACCGAGCCCGACTACTCCGACGAAATCGCGCGCGAGATCGACGACGAGGTACGACGCATCATCGAGATGGCCCACCAGCGCGCGCGCGACATCCTCACCGAGCACCACTCGGAGCTGACGAAGATCTCCGAGATCCTCGTCAAGCGCGAGACGATCGAGAAGGAAGAGTTCCTTGCGCTGCTCGCCGGCAAGAGCGAAGAGGAGGTGTTCGGCGTGGAGGAGGAGACCAAGCCTGAGCTGCCGGCGCCTCCGGTGCCGGCCGACCGCGCCGAGCGCGAGGCCCCACGCACGATCCCGCGCCCGGGTCTTGCCGGCGGAACAGCCGAGGCGCGCGGACACGACCCGGAGCCGCCGAGCTGGCCTAGGCCCGGTCATGCTCCAAGCCGCGAGCGGGCCGTCGACCAAGCAGAGCAAGGACGCAGGGAGCGTGGCGTGCGAGTAGCACGCGAGCGACCGAGGACGCCGCTCCGCGCAGCGTCGACGGCCCGCTCGGGCTTTCGCCTGATGGGGATCGTCAACGTGACGCCGGACTCGTTCTCCGACGGCGGCAGCTTCCTGGACACGCGTGCGGCGGTCGAGCACGCGCGATCGCTGGTCGGCGAGGGTGCGCTGATCGTCGACGTGGGCGGGGAATCGACGCGTCCGGGCGCCGAGCCGGTGGCCGAGCACGAGGAGCTTGGCCGCGTGCAGCCGGTCGTCGAGCGGCTCGCGGCGATGGAGTGGGGCCCCGCGCGCCCGCAGATCTCGATCGACACGTCCAAGGCCGGCGTCGCCCGCGCGGCGATCGAGGCGGGTGCGAGCCTCGTCAACGACGTGAGCGCGCTGCGCGGCGATCCGCAGATGGCGTCGCTGATCGCCGACAGCGGCGTGGACTGCTGCCTTGTGCACATGCTCGGCGAGCCCGGCACGATGCACCATGCACCGCGCTATGACGACGTCGTCGACGACGTCAAGGCGTTCCTCACCGAGCGCCTGCAGTTCGCCGTGGACCGGGGAATCGACGAGGATCGCCTGCTGCTGGACCCGGGGATCGGCTTCGGCAAGACGATCGACCACAACCTGGCGCTGCTGGCGCGGCTGGATGAGATCGTCGCGCTCGGGCGCCCGGTAGCGGTCGGCACCTCGCGCAAGTCGTTTCTCGGGCGCATCGCCGGGGAGGCCGGCGATGCGCGCCGACTGCCGGGAACGATCGCCACGAACGTGCTCGCGCTGGAGCGCGGAGCGAGCGTTTTTCGCGTGCACGAGGTGGCGCCCGTGCGCGAGGCGCTGGAGGTGGCTGCTGCTACGTTGGGCGGCAGATGGACGAAGAGCCCCAAGGCGACGATCCCGACGAGCTAGACGACGACGCCGGCGACTCCGACTCGGAGCGCGAGGAGGCCGCCGAGGCGGTCACTGTGGAGATCACCGGCCTGTCGCTGTACACGCATCACGGGGTCACAGAGGCCGAGCGCGAGGTCGGCCAGCGGCTGGTCCTGGACCTTCGCCTGGACATCGGCGAGAGCGACGCCACGGTCACCGACGCGATCGAGGACACCGTCGACTACGGCGAGGTCTGCCAGCTCGTCGCGCTGGTCGCGCAGCAGCGCTCGCACAAGACGCTCGAGCGCCTGTGCAGCACGATCGCCAACCGCCTGCTCGCCGACTACGACCTCGAAAGCGTGTGGGTCAAGGCGACCAAGCCCGAGCCGCCGATCCCGCTGACCGTCGACGAGGTCTCCGTCGAGGTGTGGCGCGAGGCCGAGGGGTAGTGTTCGCGACGATGCGACACGCGCCCGGAGTCATATCGACGTGAGCACGGCCGAGCGCTACCGCGCGGCGGTCGAGCGTCGCGACCTGGCGGCCGTCGGCGAGCTGCTGTCGGCGGACATCGTCTTTCACAGCCCCGTGACGTTCCACCCGTTCCTCGGGCGCGAGACCGTCACCGCCCTGCTGGAGCAGGTCATCCAGGTGTTCGAGGACTTCCGCTTCACCGACGAGCTGCAGATGGACGGCGCGCACGCGCTGATCTTCCGCGCGAACGTCGCCGGCACCGATCGCGAGATCGAGGGCATCGACCTGCTGCGCTTCGACGAGGACGGTTTGATCGCCGACTTCACGGTCATGCTGCGCCCGCTGTCGGCGCTCGTCCCGTTCGCCCAGGCGATGGGCGAGCGCGCCCAGGCCGCCGGGCTGCAGACCACGCGCGCCTAGGCGCAAGCGGGGCGTCGGCGCCGTGACCGCGCGCACAGGACTGCTCGGGCTGGGCAGCAACGTCGGCGAGCGCCGCGCGCAGCTTCAGGCAGCCGTCGACGCGCTGCCGCGCGCGGGCGTGTCGGTGCTGGCGAGCTCCTCGACCTACGACACAGACCCCGTGGGCGAGGTGCTCGATCAGCCGAGCTTCCTCAACGCGTGCGTGCGCGTGCAGACCGAGCACGGCGCGCTGGAGCTGCTCGACGCGGTCAAGGCACTGGAGCGCGAGCTGGGCAGGCGCGATGCAGGCGTTCGCCACGGGCCACGAGCGATCGACATCGACGTACTGCTGCTCGGCGACATCGAGCTGCGCGACGCGCGCCTGACGCTGCCGCACGAGCAGCTGCTCAGCCGCCGCTTCGTGCTGATCCCGGCACTGGAGCTGGACTTCGAGTACGCCGTCCCCGACGGCCGTCGCCTGTCCGACGCGCTGGCGTCGCTGTCGCTGCAGGAAGGCGTGCGCTGGGCAGGTCCGCCGCTGGATCTTCCCGCGACGCACGACCGCTGAGCGGCCGCGGAGGCAGACGGCTAGGAGGCGACCGAGCGGTGGTCGTCCCAGCTGGCGAGCGCCAGCAGCGTCGAGCCGCTGACGCCGCGGCCGCTGACGACGCACAGGCGGCCGTCGCGCAGCCAGGTGACCACGGCGACGCCGTTGACGGTCAGCACGCGGTAGGCGGTGCCGTCGCGCATCGACACGACGCCGCCGCTCATCTGCGCCCGGCCGTCGCCGGCGACGATCGCGTAGCCCACCCGCTCGCCGCGGCGGTTGGTGTAGAAGACGGTCGTGACCGCGCGCCCGTCGACGGTGTCCGTGCGCGCCCCGGTCGAGCGCCAGCCGAAGTGCCCGCCCCAGTAGGGGAAGCGCACGCCGTCTACGGCGGCCGTCAGCTGGCGGCGGTCGGAGGAGCTCTCGCTCGGTGGCGGGGCGGTGGCGTGGCGCAGCGTCAGCGCCGAGGCGTCGCGAACGCTGAGCGTCGACGAGCCGCCGCCACTGAGACCGACGGCGATCGCCAGCGCGGCGATCACCGCGGCGATCGCGCCGCCGGCGGCAAGCCGCGGAGCCAGGCGGAACGAGCCGGCCGGGCGCTCGCCGCGGCGAGCGCCGAACCGCGCGCCGGGGCGCTTGCCCGCGTCGGCGATCATCGACTCGATCTGCCGATGCAGCGACTCGGGCGCGCGCACGTCGATCGCGCGGATCTGCTCGATCAGCTCGGACTCGGTGGTGGGACGTGGCTCGGTCATTGGCTTTCCCTTCCCTCAACGACTCCGCCGGCGCGCATTTGTTCCCGCGAGGACTCGGAGATCTCGCCGCGCGCGCCGCTGTCGCCCAGCGCCGGCGAGGCGTCCCTTGCGGCGGTGGGCTCCGGAGGGTCGGCGAGCTGCTTGGCAACTTGCTTGCGCGCACGGAACAGGCGTGTGGTGATCGTCGCCTCGCGCACTTTCAGCGCGCGCGCTGCTTCGCGGTAGGACAGCCCGAGCACGTCGACGGCCACGAGCGCCATGCGGAAGTCCTCCGGCAGCGAGGCGATCGTCTCGTAGACCTCCTGCACCTCCAGCGCCTGCTCGGGCCGTCCCATCGGCTTGGGGTCGGCGGCCACCACGTCGTCGAGCGTGGCGACGGTCACCGGGCGCCGCCCGGCGGTGCGCCTGCTCGTCAGGAATGTGTTGCGCAGCACGCGCATCAAGTAGAAGAGGTCGTCGTTGCCGTGGATCACGCGCGGGCGCGAGAGCACCCTGGCAAAGGTCTCCTGCACGAGGTCCTCGGCGTCCTCTCGCGAGCCGCACAGCCCCCACGCCGCGCGGTACAGCCGATCGACGTGCTCGCTGAGTGATTGAGGGTCGAGGATGCGCATGGCTCGATCCGATCGCGTTGCAGCGACGGTAAGGGCGACTGTAGCGCCGCGCGCCAACCGCGTGCCGGGGCCCGTTGCCGTCTTACGGCGGCGCGGGGACCGCCGGCGCCCGCTGCGCGGCCCTGTGCGTCAGGCGGCCGTGGCGACGCCGTGGGCGGCGAACCACTCGGCGGGCAGCACGCCCGCTGAGACCTCGCCGACGCTCGGCGGGAAGTAGCGCACCAGCTCCGCGCACGGGCGTCCTTCGATGACCGGGCGCATGTCGGCGATCGTCAGCAGCAGGCGGATCGTGCTGCCGATCTGCAGGTCGGCGGCGTTGGGCGGCTCGCCGCCGAGCAGGCCGTCGGCGATCCAGCCGTCGATGCGATCTAGCTGGCCGGGCAACGCGGCGATGTCGGCGCGCGCGGCGTCGTCGCGGGCCTTGTTCTTCAGCGCCATCAGACGTGCCGTCAGCGGCAGCGCCGGGCGCATCAGCCACACGGGCAGCGGAAGCTTGGCGTCGCCGGCATAGCTGACCATCGCCGCGGGATCGCGCAGGAAGGCCACGTCGAGCACGCGCCGCGGGACGCTCTGCAGGACCTCGTCGCCCCAGCGCTCGGCGTCGAGCACCCGGGCGTAGGAGGGAGTCCCCGCCGCGGGCAGCAGCGGCGGCTCGGCGACGAGCTCGTCGAGGCGGCGCATGATCGCGCGCGAGCCGACGAGCCGCTCGCCGTCTAGGCGCAGGCCGGGCACGGTCGTGCCGCCGTAGCGCAGCGGGCCGACGATCACCTGGCTCATCGGCAGCAGGTCGACGCGCTCGTAGGCGATCGACTTGAGCTTCAGCGCGGCCTCGACCGCGTCGCACGGGTGCGAGCCGGGCAGCACGTAGAGCTTGGGTGCGGTCGTCGCCATGGCCTGGCCGAGCATAATGGTCGCCGATGCTGCTCGTCGTCGATGTCGGGAACACGCAAACGCATTTCGGCATGTTCCGAGAGCAGGAACTGGTCGAGCACTGGCGTTTCGCGACCGTGCGCGAGTCCACGGCCGACCAGCTGGGGGCGGCGCTGCGCAACCTGATGGAGCTGCGCGGATACGGCTTCGGCGACTTGGAGGCGTCGATCGTGTCCTCGACGGTGCCTCAGCTGGAGCCCGAGTGGACGGCCATGGCGAGCCGTTACCTGCGCCACGAGATGCTGGCGGTCGGGCCGGGGACGAAGACGGGGATGGCGATCCGCTACGACAACCCGCGCGAGATCGGCGCCGACCGGCTGGTCAACGCCGTGGCGATCCGCGAGCGCTTCGACGGCTCGGCCGTGTGCGTGGACTTCGGCACGGCGACGACGTTCGACGTGGTCTCGCGCGACGGCGAGTACGTCGGCGGCGCGCTGATGACCGGCATCGAGATCTCCCTGGAGGCGCTGTCCGAGCGCGGCGCGCGGCTGCCGAAGGTCGACCTGGCGCCGCCGAAGAGCGTGATCGCCAAGAACACGATCGACGCGATTCGCTCGGGCGTGGTGTTCGGCTACGCCGGCGCGATCGACGCGATCCTGCGGCGGCTCTACGACGAGCTCGGCGAACGCCCGGACGTGGTCGCCACGGGCGGCCTGGCGGGGCTGGTCGTGCCGTACACCGAGGAGCTGCAGGACGTCGACGACATGCTCACACTGACCGGGCTGCGGCTGCTGTCCGAACGCAACTCCTGACGGCCCATAATTGGGCGATGGACCGCGCCGAGACATCGCACGATCGCTTGACCGAGCCATGGATGCTCGGGCCGCTGCTCGTGCCCAACCGCGTGCTGCTGGCGCCGCTGGCGGGGATCGGCAACTGGTTCGTGCGCCTGCAGGCCAAGCGCTACGGGGCGGGCATGGCGGTATCGGAGATGGTCTCCACGCACGCGATCCACTACGGCAACGAGAAGACGTGCACGGAGATGCTGCGCATCGATCCGCGCGAGCGCGCGGGCGGGCCGGTGTCGATCCAGCTGTTCGGCGAAGACCCGGCGATGATGCGCGATGCGGCGGCGCACGTCGCCGGCGTGGGCGCCGACGCGATCGACATCAACATGGGCTGCCCGGTGACGAAGGTCGTCAAGACGGGCGCCGGCGCCGCGCTGCTCGCCGAGCCCGACCGCGCGGTCGCGGTGGCGCGCGCGGCGGTCGAAGGGGCGACGGCCGACGGGCGCGCGCTGCCGGTGACGGTGAAGCTGCGCTCGGGCCTGCGCGCCGGCGACACGAGCGGCTTCGATCTGGCACATCGCCTGGTCGCGGAGGCGGGCGTGGCGGCGATCGCCTTCCATCCGCGATCGGCCGCGGTGCAGCACAAGGGCGTTCCCGACTACGCGCTCGCGGCGCGGCTGGTGCAGTCGCTCGATGCGCCGGTGATCCTCACGGGCGGGCTGAGTGACTCCGAGTGCGTGCGCGAGGCGCTGGCGACGACAGGCGCCGCGGCCGTGATGCTCGCGCGCGGCGCGCTGGGCAACCCGTGGCTGTTCGCCGAGCTGGTCGCCGGGCGCGAAGGCGATCCCTCCCGCGCCGAGGTGATCGAGGAGCTGAGCTGGACGATCGATCGCGCCGTCGAGCACCTCGGCGAGGGACGCGCGACGCGCTATCTGCGCAAGTTCTACCCGTGGTATGTCGTGCGGCTGAAGCTCGACGTGCACGAGGCCAAGCGGCTGCAGGCATCGCTGCAGCAGTCGGAGACGCTGGAGCATGTGCGCGAGCTGTTGCAGCCGCATGCGGAAGGGCTCGCACTGGTCGTTTAATGGCCTGTAGCGGGGCCTCACGCCCCCGCTATACTGCTGCGCTCCCCGGGGGCCGTCCGTCACGACTTTCCCGCTTGACAGCGGGGTTTTTGTCCGCTGACGGCCCGACACGAATCCGCGATCGAGGGTCACATGCCGAAGGACGTCATCCTCACCCCCGAAGGGCTGAAGAAGCTCAAGGACGAACTGGAGCTGCTCTCCACGGCCAAGCGCCGCGAGGTTGCCGAGCGCATCAAGGAGGCACGCGAGTTCGGGGACATCTCGGAGAACTCCGAGTACGACGACGCCAAGAACGAGCAGGCGATGCTCGAGAGCCGCATCGCGCAGCTGCAGGAGAAGCTGCGCATGGCGACGGTGATCGAGACCAAGGACCTGTCGACGGACGTCGTGCAGATCGGGTCGGTCGTGCACGTCAAAGACGAAAAGACCGGCAAGTCGGTCAAGTACACGATTGTCGGCTCCGCCGAGGCCAAGCCCGAGGAGCAGAAGCTCTCCAACGAGTCGCCCGTCGGCCGCGCGCTGATCGGGCGCAAGCGCAACGAGACCGTCGCCGTGAAGGTTCCGCGCGGTCCCGCGCGCAAGCTGAAGATCACGAAGATCGACGTCGGCCTCAAGTAGGCTCGCCGCGATGAGCGGAACCCCGGACGATCCCTCGCCCGGCGAGTCGGCCAAGCACGGCCTGCCCGAGCTGATGGCCGAGCGCCGCGCCAAGGCGGCGCGCCTGAAGGACGGCGACGCGAAGTCGTTCCCATACACCTACGCGGGGGTCGAGCCGATCGCCGAGGTGCTCGGCGCCTACGAGCACCTGCAGCCGGGCGAGGAGACCGAGGAGCACCATCGCGTCGCCGGGCGCCTCGCCGCGCGGCGAGGATCGGGCGGCGCCGCGTTCCTGGACGTGATCGACCGCACCGGCAAGCTGCAGCTTCACGCGCGGCGCGACGTGCTCGGCGAGGAGTCCTTCGAGCGGCTCACGTCACTGGACATCGGCGACCTGCTCGGCGCCGACGGCGCCGCGCTGCGCTCCAAGCGCGGCGAGATATCGCTGCGCGTGGATGCCTTTGCGGTGCTCGCCAAGGCGCTGCGCCCGCCGCCCGACAAACACGCCGGGCTCAGCGACGTCGAGACGCGCTACCGCCAGCGCGAGCTCGACCTGATCGCCAGCGAGGACGCGCGGCGCTTGTTCATCGACCGCGCGAAGATCATCGCCGCGGTTCGGGGCTACCTCGACGGGCAGGGCTTCGTGGAGGTCGAGACGCCGGTGCTGCAGCCGCTGTACGGCGGCGCGCTGGCGCGCCCGTTCACGACGCACCACAACGCGCTGGAGCGCACGCTGTACCTGCGCATCGCAACCGAGCTGTATCTCAAGCGCTTGCTGGTGGGCGGCCTGGAGCGGGTGTACGAGCTGGGCAAGGACTTCCGCAACGAGGGCGTGTCGACGAAGCACAACCCGGAGTTCACGATGGTCGAGTTCTACGAGGCCTACACCGACTACGAGGGCGTCGCACTGCGCCTGGAAGAGCTGGTGCGCGCGGCCGCCGCGGCGATCGGCTATTCCGGCGAGATCGACTTCGCGCCAGCCTGGCGGCGGGTGAGCTTCGTGGCGGCGATCGCCGAGGCGACGGGCATCGACCTGCAGAGCGCGCGCGACGCCGATGCCCTGCGCGGCGCGATCGCCGAGCGCGACCTGCAGATCCGCACCGAGGGCGCGACGTGGGCGCAGATGGCCGACGACCTGCTGTCGAAGTTCGTCGAGCCGGGGCTCGTGCAGCCGACGTTCGTGCTCGACTACCCGGTCGAGCTGTCGCCGTTCGCGCGCGAGCACCGCAGCGCCCCCGGGCTGGTCGAGCGCTGGGAGGCGTTCGCGGGCGGAATGGAGATCGCCAACGCGTTCTCCGAGCTCAACGACGCCGACGCACAGCGCGCACGCTTCGAGGCTCAGCGCGCGGCCGCCGAGGCCGGCGACGAGGAGGCGCAGCCCTATGACGAGCTGTTCGTGCAGGCGCTCGAGCAGGGCATGCCGCCCGCCGGCGGCGTGGGCGTCGGCATCGACCGGCTGGTGATGCTGCTGACCGGCCGCGACTCGATCCGCGAGGTCGTGCTGTTCCCGGCGATGCGCGACTGAGGACGAAGGGCCGCACACCCGTCCGGCGCACGTTCACGCCTCAAGCCGGGGGGCCGCTGTGACGATTGACCCTCACGAGGCCCGAGGACCGGTTGGTAGACTGCCGGTGAGGCCTCGACCCCGCGAAACAGGCCGTAGACCAGACCACATAGCTCACTCTGAGGCGCCGTCCTCGCAGGAAGGATTCAACAATGTTCGAGCGATTTACAGAACGGGCCCGGCAGGTGGTCGTTCTCGCGCAGGAGGAGGCGCGTACGCTCAAGCACAACTACATCGGCACCGAGCACATCCTGCTCGGGCTGCTGCGCGAGGAGGAGGGTCTGGCCGCCCGCGTGCTGGAGAGCCTTGACATCACCGTCGAGCGCGTGCGCGCGCAGGTCGTGCGCATCGTCGGCTCCGGCGAGGAGGTCACCTCCGGGCAGATCCCGTTCACGCCGCGCGCCAAGAAGGTGCTCGAGCTGGCGCTGCGCGAGGCGCTGAGCCTGGGACACAACTACATCGGCACGGAGCACATCCTGCTCGGTCTCGTGCGCGAGAACGAGGGCGTCGCCGCGCGCATCCTGCTCGACTTCGACGCCGACTCGGAGAAGATCCGCAACGAGGTGATCCGCATGCTCTCCGGCCCCGGCGGCCGCCGTCAGGGACAGTCCGGCGGTTCTGGCTCAGGCTCGGGCTCGGCGCCCGGGGAGGGCAAGAAGTCCTCCAAGCTGCTCGACCAGTTCGGGCGCAACCTGACCAAGCTCGCCGCCGAAGGCAAGCTCGACCCGTGCGTCGGGCGCGAGACGGAGATCGAGCGGATCATGCAGATCCTCTCGCGGCGCACGAAGAACAACCCGGTGCTCGTGGGCGAGCCGGGCGTCGGCAAGACGGCGGTGGTCGAGGGCCTGGCCCAGCGCATCACCAGCTCCGACGTGCCCGAGCTGCTGCGCAACAAGCAGATCTACACGCTCGACCTAGCGGCGCTGGTCGCCGGCTCGAAGTACCGCGGCGAGTTCGAGGAGCGCCTGAAGAAGGTGATGAAGGAGATCACCCAGCGCGGCGACATCATCCTGTTCATCGACGAGCTTCACAACCTCGTGGGCGCCGGTGCGGCCGAGGGCGCGATCGACGCGGCCTCGATCCTCAAGCCGGCGCTGGCGCGCGGTGAGCTGCAGACGATCGGCGCGACGACTTTGGAGGAGTACCGCAAGTACCTCGAGCGCGATTCTGCGCTGGAGCGCCGCTTCCAGCAGATCCGCGTCGACGAGCCGACCGTCGACCAGACGGTGGAAATCCTCAAGGGCCTGCGCGACCGCTACGAACAGCACCACAAGGTGCAGATCACCGACGAGGCGCTGCGCGCCGCCGGCGAACTGGCCAGCCGCTACATCTCAGACCGCTTCCTGCCCGACAAGGCGATCGACCTGATCGACGAGGCCGCGTCGCGCATGCGCATCAAGTCGATGACATCGCCGCCGGCCAACCGCGAGCTCGAGGGCGAGGTCGAGACGACCCGCCGCGAGAAGGAGGCGGCGATCGAGGCGCAGGAGTTCGAGAAGGCCGCCGCGCTGCGCGACACCGAGCGCAAGCTGACGAACAAGAAACGCGAGCTCGAGCAGGAGTGGGAATCGGGCGAGACCGGCGAGCGCCCTTCGATCGGCGAAGAGGAGATCGCCGACATCGTCTCGATGTGGACCGGCATCCCCGTGTTCAAGCTGACCGAGGCCGAGACGCAGAAGCTGATGCGCATGGAGGACGAACTGCACAAGCGCGTGATCGGCCAGCACCCGGCGATCGAGGTCATCTCCAAGGCGATCAGGCGCTCGCGCGCCGGCCTGAAGGACCCCAAGCGCCCGACCGGCTCGTTCATCTTCCTCGGCCCGTCGGGCGTGGGCAAGACCGAGCTGGCGCGCACGCTGGCCGAGTTCCTGTTCGGCGACGACGACGCGATGATCCGCATCGACATGTCCGAGTACATGGAGAAGCACGCGGTGTCGCGCCTGGTCGGTTCGCCTCCGGGCTACATCGGCTACGACGAGGGCGGTCAGCTCACCGAGGCCGTGCGGCGCAAGCCCTACAGCGTGCTGCTGCTCGACGAGATCGAGAAGGCCCACCCCGACGTCTTCAACATCCTTCTGCAGATCCTCGAGGACGGTCGCCTGACCGACGCTCAGGGACGCACCGTGGACTTCCGTCACGCGATCGTGATCATGACGTCGAACATCGGCGCCGCGGAGATCGCGCGCAACACGCCGCTGGGCTTCGCCGTCTCCGAGGACGAGACGGGGATCACCTACGACGACATGAAGGGCCGCATCATGGGCGAGCTGAAGAAGGTCTTCCGCCCGGAGTTCCTCAACCGCATCGACGACGTGATCGTCTTCCACAAGCTGCAGAAGGAGGAGATCAAGCAGATCGTCGAGCTGCTGCTGCTGCGCATCCGCGAGTCTATGGCCGAGCGCGAGCTGCAGCTGGAGCTCACGGGCGAGGCCAAGGACCTGCTCGTGGAGAAGGGCTGGGACCCGTCGATGGGCGCGCGTCCGCTGCGCCGGGCGATCCAGCGCTACATCGAGGACCCGCTTGCCGACTTCGTGTTGCGCGAGCAGCTCACGCCGGGCGCGACCGTCGTGATCGACCCGACTCCCGAGGGCGAGGACGGCGAGGTCCGCCTGACGATCGTCAAGCCGAAGAAGCAGAAGACGCCGGTCGGCGTCGGTGCCGAAGGCGGCGCCGAGGAGCTGACCGAGGGCGAGGACGCGCCGGCTGACGACAGCCCGCCGGCGGCCGAGCCCGACGGCGATTAGCGCCGGACGACATCGGGGCGGACCCGCCGGTGGAGCAGGGCGCCCCGCACGTGACGGCGGCCAAGACACGAGGGCCCCTCGGCGTGCGATCCTGCTCCCCATGAAGAGGCCTGCTTGGATCGCACTGGGGATGACGGCGGCGGCGCTCGCCGGTGCCTCGCCGGCGGGCGCGAGGCCTCCCAAGCCGCTGACCGAAGTCCCCTCGAGCACGCCCGCGCCTGCTCCCGCAGCCTCGACCGAAGCCGCCTCGGGTGCGCCCGTTGCGCCTTCGGCAGCTTCGCCGGAAGCCGCCTCTCCCGGCCGCTGCACTCCCGGCGCACACACGCTCGCACCCTACGGCGAGCGGGTCTATCCAGAGACCGGCAACGGCGGCTACACGAGCGTGCACACCGATGTGGACCTCCGCTACGACGCCGCCAAGAACAAGTTCCTGCCGGGCAACCATGTGGCGCTCACGGCAAGCGCGACGCAGTGCCTCTCGAGCCTGACGTTCGATCTCGAGCCGACCGCGTTGGGCAACGGTCACCCGGAACTCTCGGTCGTGTCGGTGACAGTCGACGGCACGCCGGCCGCTTTCTCCTTCGTGCAGCCCACGTACCCGGGCGATCCCGTCGGTCCCGAAGACCCCGACCCGCGCGCTCACGAGGCCTCGCAGACCGTCCCCGTGGGTGGCCCGCAGGACAATCCGCTGCCGCCCGCCTGCAGTCCCGAACTGCGCTCAGAAGGAGCCCCGCTGCGCTCGCGCGACGGCACGCAGTGCCCGGCGGACAAGCTGCTGATCACCCCTCGCCGTCCGATCCCCGCTTCCGCGACTTTCCTCGTGGACGTCGCCTACACCGGCCGCCCGGGGCTGCACAAAGACGCCAACGGCGAAGCGGAGGGTTGGTTTCGCGCGCCGGGCGGGGCGCTCGTGGCGACCGAGCCGATCGGCGCAAGCGCCTGGATGCCGCTCAACGACTACCCCACCGCGAAGCCTACGTACAGCTTCCACGAGACCGTCGAAACGGGCAAGACCGCGATCGCCAACGGCGTCTTGCAGGGAGCGACGCGCAACCCACCCGACTCGGATTTCCCGCGCGGCTCTGTGACCTGGAACTGGGAATCGCTCGCGCCGGTGGCGAGCTATCTGGTGCAGAGCAGCATCGGCAACTACTCGCTGAGCTCGCGCGTCGGCGCCGAAGGCGTGACCTACTACCAGGCCCAGGACGAAGCCATCCCGCCTGCCAAACGCGCTCGCAACGCCGCGATCCTCGACCAGCAGGAAGAAGTCACCGCCTTCGAGAGCCTTTTCAACGGGCCCTATCCATTCGTCTCCGACGGCGCGCTCGTCGGCTCGCCGTCGGTGGCCTTCGAGGAGGAGATGCAGACGATGATCTCCTTCAACGAAGGCGTCGTCGAACTGCCGATCCTGTGGCACGAGAACATGCACCAGTGGTGGGGCGACAACGTCAGCGAGGCGAGCTACGAGATGACCTTCTTCAAGGAGGGTCTCGCCGAATGGATGGAAAGCTACGTGTTCCCGGCGCGCGCCCTGAAGGGAGCCGAATTCGAGCAGGCGCTGATCGCGACCTTCGACAGCGCCTATGCCAACGGCGGCAGCTACTGGACAGTCGCGCCGTCGAAGCCTTACGCCTACACGCTGTTCTCGAGTCCGCCCACCTACGAACGCCCGGCCGCGGCCTACGAGGCGCTGCGAAGGATCCTTGGGCCTCGCGGCTTCGACGCCGTGCTGCAGGGGATTCAACGCGACTTCCGCGGTGCGAGCATCTCAGAGCCCCAGCTCGAGGCCGCCTTCGCAGAAGCGCTGCCGAACCAGAGCGCCGGCTGCCGCGCGCGCATGGCGCAGTTCTTCGGCGAATGGTTCGACACCGCGTACACGCCTGGAGGCGGCGCGCAGCGCCCGCAGATCACCGGCCCAGGGCTCGACGGGACGGACTTCTACGGCGGCGCCGCCGGCTGTCCTCGCCACGGCTGAGGGCCTGCTCCGCGACAGCCCGCCGCCGTCGAGCCCTCGGAGTGGCTGGGCTTCCGCCTAGCCGTAGCCCTAACCGGTCTGGGATCGGCGCAGAAAATCGTCGAACATGGGCACCGTGAACGCCGTGTCGCCATGGGCCGGGCTGTAGAGCATGCCCTTCTTGATGAGTCCCGATCGACGGGGCGCGACGCTCTCGACTTTGACGCCGAGCCTAGCCGCGATGTCTCCGGATCTGTGGGGGCCCGCGCCAAGCTCGGCCATGGCCACCAGGTAGCCCTTCTCCCCGGGAGTCAGCCGGTCCATCCTGACGCGGAAGAAGTTCTCATCGAGTTGGCGTTGTACGTCCGGGGCGGCGAGAGTCACGTCCTCCAAAGTGATCGGAGACTGTGGAGCGGCATTCCAGACGTGATAGCCCCACTCCTGCAGAAAATAGGGGTAGCCCTTGGTGAAACCCAGGAGCGCGTCCAGGGCGGCAGGCTCGATGCCCACGCCCTGGGCGCTTGCGGGCACAGACAGCACGGCACGTGCGTCATCTGGGTCGAGAGACCCGATTTCTGGGAAATCGAACAGCCGCTCGGCATAAGACTTCGCGTTCCCGGCCAAGCCGGGGAGCTGGGGCAGTCCGGCGCCGACGAGAATCACGGGAAGGCTCAGTTGCACCGTTCGGTGTATCGCGCTGATCAGTGCTCCAAGCTCCGCCCCGGTCAAGTACTGGACCTCATCGATCGCGAGCAGCAGTCCTCGTCCACGATCCAACGACGCTCGTCCGGCTGCGATGAGCAGATCGGTCACGTCGTCGGCCAGCACGCCCGAGTCTGCGGTTCCCTCAATCGCATCGACGTTGAGCGATACGGACGTGCCGTCCGGGAGCGTGTAGGTGAACGACTTGAGAACGCCGAGCGCGCGCTTCACTGCCCGTGAAACCGACCCTTTGTCGAGTTCCAGCAGGATCGTGCGCAGCCTCGCAGCGAGGATCGATGTGAAGTCACCCGTCTCCGGCGCCTCGATGAATGCCGCTGCGAACAGGTCTTCTTGGGCCATCTCATGGAAGCGATTGAGCAGCACGGTCTTTCCGACGCCGCGCAAGCCGATCGGCATGATGCTCTTTCCGGGCTTGCCAGCCTGGGTGCGACGCAGCGCAACCCGGTAGCTATGGATGAGATTGTCGCGTCCCACGAATGCCGGCGGTGCAGTCCCTGCGCCTGGCGAGAAAGGATTTTCGAACTCGTCCATTTCAATCGAGCTTATCTGATCTTATCTAGCTTTATCTCAAATACGGTAAGGTCTGCCTAGGTTGCTGGGGTGGGATCGACACCCATGCGTGATGTCCCCGTCGCCGCGTACGCTCAGTCGGTGGCCCGCGAAACCGCCTACAGCTGCTCGGAGTGCGGCCTGCAGTCGGCGCAGTGGCACGGTCAGTGCCCCGGCTGCAACGCCTGGAACACGCTGATCGAGGAGCGTATGCCGGCCGCCGGCGGGCGCGGCAAAGGACGCGGGGCGGGACGACGCGGGGCGAAACCCGGCGCCCGCGCATCGGCTTCTGCAAATGGCGGCATTCGCCGCCCGACGCTCGCGGCCAAGCCGCTGCGCGAGGTCGGCGCGACGCCACTGGAGCGCATGTCGACGGGCATCGGCGAGCTCGACCGCGTGCTCGGTGGCGGCTTGGTCCCGGGGTCTCTCGTGCTGCTGGGCGGCTCGCCGGGGATCGGCAAGTCGACGCTGACGAACATGGCGCTCGGCCATTTGCAGGAGGCCGGTCACCGCACGCTGTACGTCAGCGGCGAGGAGTCCGCCGGGCAGGTGAGGCTGCGCGCCGAGCGCCTGGGCCCTGGCGCGCTGCGCGTGCCGATCCTCGCGGAGACCGACCTCGACACGGTGCTGGACACGATCGCCGCGGAAGGCCCGGCGGCCTGTGTGATCGACTCCGTGCAGACGCTCAACTCCAGTGAGCTGAGCGGCGCGCCGGGCTCGGTGGGCCAGGTGCGCGAGGTGGCCGGGCAGATCATGGAACTGGCCAAGGCGCGCGGGACGGCGGTGATCCTGGTTGGGCACGTGACCAAGGAGGGTGCGCTGGCCGGCCCGCGCGTGCTCGAGCACCTCGTCGATTGCGTGCTGCAGTTCGAGGGCGAGCGCGAGCGCCCCTATCGCGAGCTGCGCGCGCTGAAGAACCGCTTTGGCTCGACCAACGAGGCGGGCCTGTTCGAGATGCGCCAGGGCGGCCTCGTGGAGGTGCTCGACGCCTCCGCGCGCTTCGTCGCCGAGGCCACGCGCGCGCCGGGCAGCGTTGTGCTGGCGGCGATGGAGGGTTCGCGCCCGCTGCTGGTGGAGGTGCAGGCGCTGGTCGCCCCATCGGAGCTCGAGCAGCCGCGGCGCGTCGTCTCGGGACTGGATCGCAACCGCCTGGCGCTCGTGCTGGCGATACTCGGTCGTCACGGGCGCATCGGCACGGGCGGCTCGGATGTGTTCGTCAACGTGGTCGGCGGAGTGCGCGTCGACGAGCCCGGCTGCGATCTGGCGGTCGCGCTGGCCGTCGCGAGCGCCAGCCGCGGGGTGCCGCTGCAGGGCACGCCACGGGCGTGCTTCGGCGAGCTGGGCCTGACCGGCGAGCTGCGCTGGGTGGGGCATCCGGAGCGACGCCTGCAAGAGGCGGCCAAGCACGGCTGCGGCGAGGTGATCGCGCCGCTTGACAGCGGCGGCGGCGCGTGTGAGGCGGCGACGCTGCGCGATGCACTGGCGCTGGCCTTGCCGTCCGGCTCCGGGCGCTTGGCGCAGGCTGTCGCGTAGCGTTCCGGCCGCCCGTCCAGGAGGCGCTAAAGCAACTCTAAATGCCCTAGAATGAGGGATTGTGGCTCTGCGATCCGGCGAAGATTTCTATACGGAAGTAAGGCCGGAGCCGGGGTTGATGAAGGCACTGGAGATGATTGCTCCAGGCACCGCGCTGCGGGAGGGGATTGACAGCATCCTGCACGCGCGAACCGGCGGGCTGATCGTGATCGGCGAGCCGGAAGACCTCAGCTTTCTCAACTCGGGCGGGCTGAAGCTGGAGATCGACTACACGCCGGCGTTCCTCTACCAAGTCGCGAAGATGGACGGCGCGATCATCCTCAACGCGAGCGCGACGAAGATCACGATGGCGAACGTCCAGCTGATGCCCGATCCGACGATCCTCTCGCACGAGACGGGCACCCGCCACCGCACCGCCGAGCGCGTGTCCAAGCAGACCGACGCTTTGGTGATCGCGATCTCCCAGCGACGGGAGGTGGTGTCGCTGTACGTCGACGGCGCCAAGTACATCCTCGAGGACATCCCGGTCGTGCTCGCCAAGGCCAACCAGGCGCTGGCGACGCTCGACAAGTACCGCACGCGCCTGGACCAGGTCGCCACGCGCCTGACGGCGCTCGAGTTCGAGGGCGGCGCGACACTGCACGACGTGCTCACCGTGCTGCAGCGCTCGGAGCTGGTGACGCGCATGTCGGTGGAGATCGAGCGCTACATCGTCGAGCTGGGCAGCGAGGGACGCCTGATCGAGATGCAACTGGAGGAGACGACCGTCGGCACGGCAGCCGAAAAGGCGGCGCTCGTGCGCGACTACCTGTTCGACTACTCAGACGAGGCGTTCGCGGCCGGCCTGGAGGAGATCGGCCGGCTGGCCCACCAGGACCTGCTCGACTTCGGCCGCCTGGCGGAGTTGCTCGGCTATGACCGCAAGCTGAACACGCTCGACTATCCCGTCACCCCGCGCGGGTACCGCGTGCTCGGGCGCATCCCGCGCCTGCCGAAGCTCGTGGTCGCGGAGATCGTCAGCGAGTTCGGAGGCCTCGACGAGCTGCTCGCGGCCACGGACGCCGAGCTCGAGGCGGTCGAGGGAGTCGGGGAGATCAGGGCGAAGGACATCCGCGAGGGCCTGCGCCGCTTGCAGGAGATCAACCTCGTGGACCGCTACCTGCAGACTTGAAGACGGGCTGGCCTGTGTGGCCGGCCGAAACAAAGGAGAACACCATTCCGCCACAAGCAATTCAAGAGGACGCGCTGGAGGACGAGCTCGAGGTCACTCGCGAAGTCGAGTTCATCGAGTTCGAGCTCGGCGATCATGTCGTCTACCCCCATCACGGCGCCGGCAAGGTGCTGAAGAAGGAGGAGATGGAGATGCTCGGCGAACGGCGTGAGTACCTCACGATCAAGATCCTCCACAACGACATGACGGTCCGGGTCCCGACGGAGAACGCCGCGCTGGCGGGCTTGCGCCGGGTCATCGACGAGGAAACCGTCAAGAAGGTCCTCGACGTGCTGCGCGACGAGGTCTCAGAGATGCCCAAGAACTGGAACCGGCGCTTCAAGCACAACCGCGACAAGATCAAGACCGGCGACATCTACGAGCTGGCGGAGGTCGTGCGCAACCTCTCGCTGCGCGAGAGCGAGAAGGGGCTGTCGACCGGCGAGAAGCAGATGTTCACGCGGACGAAGAAGATCCTCGCCTCCGAGCTGATGTACGCGCTCGACAAGGACGAGGAAGAGGCCGAGAACTACCTCGACGAGCTGCTCGCCGACTCGGCCACGAGCCAGATGGCCGGAGCCGCGGCCGAGTAAACGGGCTCTCGCGCACGTTCCAGCGCCGGCGACGGCCTGTCTGGAGCGTGCGCGACAGTCTCCGGGCATGGCCATCGCGTTGATCGTGGCGGCGGGCTCAGGCGAGCGCCTGGGTGCCGATCGCCCCAAGGCGCTCGTCGAAGTGGCCGGGCAGGCGATGCTGCAGTGGTCGATCGACGCCTTCGCGGCGATGGACGAGGTCGCGCAGATCGTCGTCGCGCTGCCGCAGGGCACGCAACGCCCCGCTCGGAACGGTGGGCGTGCAAGGGGGGGCCACGCGCTCGGATTCCGTTCGCCTTGCGCTCGCCGCGGCCGGTGACGGCGACCCGGTGATCGTGCACGACGCCGCCCGGCCGCTGCTGACGCCGGCGCTCGCGCGCGAGGTGACGGGCGCGCTTGCGCGCGACGGCGCAGCGGACGCGGCGATCGCCGCGGCGCCGGTCAGCGACACGATCAAGCGCGCCGGCGCGGACGGCGCGGTCAGCGAGACGCTGCAGCGTGCGAGCCTGTGGGCCGTGCAGACGCCGCAGGTGTTCCGTCGCGAGGCGCTGGAGCGTGCGCTGGATGCCCCGCCGGAGCTGCTGGCGGCGGCGACCGACGACGCGTGGCTGGTCGAGCGCCTGGGGGGCAGGGTGCTGGTCGTCGACGTGAGCGCCGAGAACCTCAAGGTGACGACGCCGCTTGACCTCGAGGTCGCGGCGATGCTGCTGGCGCGGCGCTCGGTCGAGCGCACCTGAATCCTGCTTGAATCGCAGCCGACCCGCCAGTGCTCACCGACTATCACCTCCATCTGCGCCCAGACGACCTCGACGCCAGCGCGGACGAGTACTTCACGACGGACAACTTCCAGCGCTACCGTGCGGCGGCCGATGAGCGCGGGATAGCCGAGCTGGGAGTCTCCGAGCACATCTACCGCTTCGAGCAGGCGCTCGACGTCTGGCAGCATCCCTTCTGGGTGCCCTTCGCGCGCGACGACCTCGACGCCTATTGCACGTTCGTGCGCGAGCAGACCGATTTGCGACTGGGCATCGAGGCGGACTTCGTGCCCGGAGCGGAGGACCGTACGGCGAACCTGCTTCAGTCGCGCGACTTCGATTACGTGGTCGGCTCGGTGCACTTCATCCGCGAGGGCGCCGTCGACATGGACGACTACAGCGTGTGGGACTCCGGGCGCAGCGTCGAGCAGATCTGGGAGCGCTACTTCCAGACGATCGGCGAGGCCGCGCGCAGCGGCCTGTTCGACGTGCTCGCGCATCCCGACCTCGTCAAGGTCTGGGGCGGCGAGCGCCCGCTGCCCGAAGGCGACCTGCGTCGCTACTACGAGCTCGCGATAGACGGCATCGCCGACTCGGGCATCGCCGTCGAGGTGTCCACCGCGGGCCTGCGCAAGCGCGTCAAAGAGCTCTATCCGTCGCGCGCGTTCTTGGAGATGTGCCTCGAGGCGGGGGCGCCGATCGCGCTGTCCAGCGACGCGCACCGTCCCGAGGACATCGGCGCCGACTACGACCGCGCGCTAGAGTTGCTCGACGAGCTCGGCATCGGCGAGCTGTCGGTTTTCGAGCGGCGCGAGCGGCGCTTGGAGCCGATCGGCCGATGAGCACGCTGGTCGGCATCGGCTTCGACTCCCATCGTCTCGTCAACGGGCGCCGCCTGGTCATCGGCGGCATCGAGATCGCCCACGACCGCGGGCTGGACGGCCACTCCGACGCCGACGTGCTCACGCACGCCGTGATCGACGCGCTGCTCGGCGCGGCGGGCCTCGGCGACATCGGCGAGCACTTCCCCGACACCGACGAGCGCTGGCGCGACGCCGACTCGATGCAGCTGCTCGCGCACGTCGTGGAGATCCTGCGCGATGCGCGCATGCAGATCGCCAACGTCGATTGCACGCTGATCATGGAGGCGCCCAAGCTCGGATCGCACCGTGTGCAGATCCGCGAGTCGCTCGCCGCCGCGCTCGGCCTGGAGCCACAGCGCGTGAACGTCAAGGCGAGCACCGGCGAGCGTGTCGGCTTCGTCGGGCGCGGCGAGGGCGTCGCGGCGCTCGCGATCGCCGGCCTGCGGGCGCAGGGCGAGCCCTCCTGACTGCGCTCGCCTCCGCGAGGGCGGGCGAGCGCTAGGGTTGCCGCGCGATGCGCCCAATCCACATCCACGACACGCGCAGCGGCCGGCTGCAACCGCTGGCGCCCGACGATCCGGCTCGCGTGGGCATCTATGCGTGCGGGCCGACCGTGTACAGCCGCATCCACATCGGCAACGCGCGGCCGTTCGTCGTGTTCAGCCTGCTCAAGCGCTTTCTCGCGCACGAGGGCTACGGTGTGCAGCTCGTCATCAACGTCACCGACGTAAACGACAAGATCTACGACGCCGCACGCGCGCAGGGACGCGACAGCGCCGCCCTGGCCGCCGAGATGACCGCGCTGTACCGCGCCGACACCGATGCGCTCGGGCTCGGCCGTCCCGACCACGAGCCGCTCGCGTCGGAGACGATCGGCCCGATCGTCGAGCACATCGACGCGCTCGTGCAGCGCGGGCACGCCTACGCCGCCGACGGCGACGTGTACTTCCGCGTGCGCTCCGACGAGGACTACGGCTCGCTTTCGCACCGCCGGCCCGACGACATGGATCAGGGCGAGGACGTGGAGGGCGCCCAGCGCAAGGAGGACCCGCTCGACTTCGCGCTGTGGAAGGGCCACAAGGAGGGCGAGGACACCGTCTGGGGCTCGCCCTGGGGCCCCGGCCGCCCCGGTTGGCACATCGAGTGCTCGGCGATGGCCGAGCAGCTGCTCGGCGTCGGCTTCGACATCCACGGCGGCGGCTCGGACCTCGTGTTCCCCCATCACGAGAACGAGGCCGCGCAGACGCGCGCCGCGCGTGGCGCGGAGCTGACGAAGCTGTGGATGCACAACGGCATGATCCAGTTCACCGGCGAGAAGATGGCCAAGTCGGTCGGCAACATCGCGCTTCTGCACGAGGTGATCGCCCAGTACGGCGCCGAGGCCGTCGTCATGTACCTCGTCTCCGGGCACTACCGCCAGCCGCTCGCCTTCTCGGACTCGGTGCTCGAGCAGGCGCAGACGAACGTCAACCGCATCCGCGAGTTCGGCCGAAAGCTCGGGCGCGGGGCGACCGGCTATCGCCGTGACGAGGACGAACAGCGAATGGACGGGCTGCGCGAGGCGTTCTTTGCAGCGCTCGCGGAGGACTTCAACACGCCACTGGCGCTTGCGAGCCTGTACGAGTGGATTCGCGGCGCCGGGCACCTGGGCGTCAGCGGCGACGAGCACCTCGCCGAGATGCTCGCGGCGATCGGGCTGGACAGCCTGCTCGCCCCGGACGCGCAGGCGCCGGAAGCGGTCCGCGCGCTCGCACAGCAGCGCGAGCAGGCGCGCGAGGCGCGCGATTTCGCCGCCGCCGACCGCCTGCGCGACGAGATCGCCGCGCTCGGCTGGGTCGTGCGCGACGTGCAGGGCGGCTTCGAGCTGCTGCCGCAGTGATCCTCTACGGGCGCAACGCCGTCCACGAGGCCCTGCGTGGCAAGCGCGCGGCGAACATGACCGGCGTGTGGGCGACCGCCTCGGCCGCGCGCGAGCCGTGGCTGGCGCGCGCCAAACCGCGCATCGCCACTAGCGAGGAGATCGAAGGCCGCTGCGGATCGAGCTCGCATCAGGGGATCTGCGCAGACGCCGGCGACTACCCGTATGCCGATGCCGACGCCCTGCTGGCGGGCTCGCAGCCGTTGATCGTCGCGCTCGATCAGATTCAGGACCCGCAGAACCTCGGCTCGATCTGCCGCACCGCAGAGGGCGCCGGTGCGGCCGGCGTCGTCATCCCCGAACGGCGCGCCGCCGAGGTCACGCCGTCGGTCTGCAAGGCCTCCGCCGGCGCGGTCGAGCATCTCGCCGTGGCGCGCGTGCGCAACGTCGCCGACTTCCTCGCCGACGCGCGCCGCGCGGACTGCTGGTGCTACGGCGCCAGCGGCGACGACGAGCGCGCCGTCGCCTACGACGCGCCCGACTACGCCGGGGCGGGCGTCGTGCTCGTGCTCGGCAGCGAGGGCAGTGGGCTGCGCCCGCGCGTGGCCAAGGCCTGCGATGCGCTGATCGCGCTGCCCCAGCACGGGCGCATCGAGTCGCTCGGCGTGAGCGCTGCCGCGGCGGCGATTTTGTACGAGATCTTGCAGCAGCGGGAAAGTCGTCTTGACAACTCTCCATAACTGTGCGAGGCTCGCGCCGACATAACGCTGTACCTAAGGTTGAAGAAGCCTTGGGAATACATAGCTTTGGCGCCAGGGGAGGAGTGCGCCACTGAGCAAATTAGGCCCTGCCGTCGTGGCGGGGCACTAGAAAGGATCTGCTCGTGGCCCGAATCTCCCGTAACCCTCAATCTGAACCTAAGGTCGATGACGGTTATCTGATCGCCCTCGCGAAGCTCGGCGATCGTTATGCCTATGACCGGCTCGTCAGGCGCTACCACGGTTTCGTGCGTCTGAAGGCCTCCTCGTACTTCCTCGCCGGCGGCGACTCCGACGACCTCATCCAGGAGGGGCTCGTAGGCCTGTACAAGGCGATCCGCGACTTCCGCACCGACCGCGAGTCGAGCTTTCGCAACTTCGCCGAGCTGTGCATCACGCGCCAGATCATCACGGCCGTCAAGACGGCCACGCGCAACAAGCACACCCCGCTGAACCAGTACGTGTCGTTCTCCTCGACGCCCGCCGGTGCCGGCGACGACGTGCCGACGCTCGACCAGATCCTGCCCGGCTCGACCGTGCACGATCCCGTCAACCAGGTGATCTCCTCAGAGGAGCTGCGTTCGCTTGTCGGCTGCCTGTCGAGCGCCCTGTCGGAGCTCGAGAGCCGCGTGCTCTCGCTGTATCTCGACGGCTACTCATACGAGCAGGTCGGCGAGCGCCTGGCGTGCGACACGAAGACCGTCGACAACGCGCTGCAGCGCGTCAAGCGCAAGGTGGGCGCGCACCTGGAGGCTCGCGCCGTAGCCGCGTGAGCCGCGGCGGCCCCCCGCAGGGGTAGGGCCACCGCAGGCGTCACGCTGTCACCCCTCTACAGCTGGCCTTCGCTGGGCAGTCGCGAGTTGCCCGGCGCTTCGGGAGCCAGCGCCGATGCCGGGGTCGGCGTCACCGTCAGTTCAAACGGTGCGCCCGCCGCTCCCTGGTTGCCCGGGTCGCCGGGGATCTTCACGCGCAGGCGGGCGGTGCCCGGAGTGCGGAAGGCGTGCACGATCGAGAACGGCGCCGCTTCCATCGGGTTGCTCGGCGCCGACACCGTGCCGACGTCGATGACGCGCCAGCCGAGCCTCAGCGCGCCCTGACGCTCCAGGTAGACGACGTGCCCGACGAGCGCCGGCAGCACCGCTCCGGAGAACGTCACCGGCTGGCCCGCGGCGATCGTGCCGACGGCCGGCGAGACCGTCAGCGCGTATTTGACCCCCTGGAACAGCACCGCAGACTGCGTGCTCGCGGTGGCGACCTTGTAGGCGGTGTTCTTCAGCGGCGTCTGTTTGGCGAATTCGTAGGCGCCCTGGTCCCCCGTCACCGCGCTCGCGACCGGGGCGAACGGGCCCCCGCTGGTCCGCGCGAGCAGCGTCACCGGAGTTTTCGCCGCCGCGCCGGCGACCACGCCCTTGATCGTGACCGGCTGGTCGAACGGCGTGGGGTCGGCGCTCGTTTCGATCGTCAGCGCGGGGTTCTGTGCCTGGGAGATCTCATACGACACCGGCGACGTCGCGGCGGGAGCGTTGATCTTGCGCGGGTGCACGACGACGCGGATGTTCGCCTCGCCCGGCACGCGGAAGTGGTGCACGATCGCGTACTTGCCGTCCGCGGCGACGATCGCGCGGTCGATCGCGCGCCAGTCTTCGTTGCCGGCCGAGTTCTCGCGCTGCAGCACGACCGTTGCGCCGGCGTCCGCTTCGCTGACTTCGCCGGCGAACGTCACGGCGTTGTGCTTGCTCAGGCCGCGCCCGCCTGCCGTGAACAGCTGCGCGCCGTCCGGCGGCGTGGGCGTGCCCGAGGTGATCGGCGCGGAGACCCGAATCGTGCGCCGGGCGCTCTGCGCGCCTTCGGCGACGGCGTAGAAGACGCTGTTGGTGCTCAGCGCCGGCGTGACCGCCTGGAACGCTCCGGTCGCTTCGGTCGTCGCCGTGGCCACGGCTGCGAAGCCCGGCTTCGGCGCCGACTGCTCGAACAGCGTGACCGCGTGACCGGCCGGCGAGACCGCCTTGGGGCACACCAGCGTCCCCTTGATCGTCACCGCTTCTCCGCTCGGGACCGGTGCTTTAGGGGTTTCCAGCCGGACGTGGCAGGGGCGTGTCGCGTGCGCGTGTGCATGCGTGCCGGCGCGACGCGCCGAGGCGCCCGCCGGTGCCAGCGCGAGCAAAGCCGCGGCTGCTGTCAGGAGCGGGACCAGCTTGATTGAGCGCATCTACGGGCCTCCTTCGGGGGGACTCGAGTCGGGTCGGCTGCTCGGCCGAGTCCGCGGGCGTCGTGCGGTTCGGTCGACTGCACCACGTAACCCGTCGCATGCGGCTTCGATGCGGTCGCTGCGGCGGGCTACGACGTCCGGCCACGGCGGGCCGTGCACGGCCGGGGTGGTTGGCGAGAAAATCGCGTTTGGAGGCGGTTTAATCGGGTAGAATCGCCTGGGTTGATATGTAAAAACGTGGGATTCCGGGGACCGGGGAAAGTTGGAGGGAGACATGAGGGGGATGAAGGCCGTTCGACTGCACGTCGTGGCATCGCTGTTGCTCGTCTGCGTCGCTGCCGCACTCTGCGCAACCGCGGCTGAGGCCGCCGAAGGACCCACGAGCGGCTCGCCGCCGTCGATCTCCGGCCTCGCGCGCGACGGCCAGCGCCTGAAGGTCGCAAAGGGCTCCTGGAGCGGACAGAAGCCGATGACCTACGCCTACCGGTGGTCGCGCTGCGACGCCACCGGCAACTCCTGCTCGGACATCGCCTTCACCGACAAGTCCTCCTACAAGATCGCCCACGAAGACGTCGGGCACACGCTGCGGGCGACCGTCACCGCGAGCAACGCCGAAGGACAGACGGACGCGACCGCGCAGCAGAGCGAACTCGTCGCCCCCGCCGCGCTGGCCAAGCGCAAGCACCCGGCGATCTCCGGCAGCCCGAAGGACGGGCAGTTGCTGACGGTCGGCAACGGCACTTGGAAGGGCACGCCGCCGCAGTCCTACGCCTACCAGTGGCAGTCGTGCGCCAAGGGCGGCGCCTGCACCGACATCCCCGGTGCCACGAGCGCCGGCTACCGCGCGACGACCGCGCAGATCGGCCGCAAGCTGCGCGCCGTCGTCACCGCCACCAACCCGCTCGGCCAGGCCTCCGCGGCCTCCAAGGCGAGCAAGCAGATCGGCCCCGGAGCGCCGGTCGATATCGGCGCGCCGTCGATCGGCGGCAGCCTGCAGGAAGGACAGACGCTGACCGCCACCGCCGGCGAGTGGGCCGGCACCGGTCCGATCTCCTTCGCCTACCAGTGGCTGCGCTGCTCGGTCGCCGGCGGCAGCTGTGAAGAAATCGCCGGTGCGACCGGCACCACCTACACGCCGGGCGTGGCCGACCTCGCCAGCAACCTCGCCGTCGTCGTCACCGCAACGAATGCTCAGGGCGCCGCCGGCGCGACCTCGCCCGAAACGCAGGCGATCCTCGGCATCCTGCCGACCAACACCGTGCTGCCGAGCATCTCCGGCCTGCTGCAGGACGGCGGCCTGCTCAGCGTCGCCACGGGCAGTTGGTCGGGCAGCGAACCGATCTCCTACGCCTATCAATGGCAGCTGTGCAACGCGCTCGGCAAAGCCTGCGAAGAAATCGGCGGCGCCACCGGCTCGACCCTGAAACTCGACCCCAGCGAGATCGGCAAGACACTCGCCGTCGTCGTCACCGCGACCAACGCCGCCGGCTCCACGTCGGCGACGAGCTCGGTCACGAGCCTCATCGCCGGCATCCTGCCGAAAAACACGACGCTGCCGACGATCGGCGGGACGCTGAAACTCGGCCAGCTGCTCAGCGTGACGAACGGGACGTGGACGGGCAGCGAACCGATCGCCTACACCTATCAGTGGCAGCTGTGCCTACTGGGCACCTGCACCGACATAGCCAAAGCGACGAGTCAGACGTTCCTGCTCAGCGGGCTGAGCCTCGGCAGCACGCTGCGGGCCGTCGTGACCGCGAAAAACGCGGCAGGGTCGGCCCCGGCGATCTCGGCGATAACGGGTCCGCTAGGGCTGTAGGCGAGCGACGAGCGGCTAGGCGCCCGGCGCTCCGTCGCGCCGGCTCCAGCGCGACGCCCACTCGTCGACGGGGGCGAGCGCCGAGAGCAGGCGGCGGCCCTCCTCGGTCAGCTCATAGCCGCTGGGCTCGCGCGCGGCGACGATGCCCGCCTCGCGCAGCTCGCGCAGCCGCTCGTTGAGCACGCTGGAGGAGACGTTGCCACAGCGCACCTGCAGGTCGCGAAAGCTCGCCGCGGGCTCCTCGCGCAGCTCCCACAGGACGCGCAGCACCCAGCGGCGGCCCAGCAGGTCCAGCAGCGCCATGACCGGGCGCCCGGTACGCGATCCGCGCACGGGACGGCCGGGGAGCGCCGGGCGCGGCGCGCGCTTCATCGTCGGTGCTCGGCGAGGAACGAGTGCAGGCGCGCATTGTATGGCGCGCCTGGTGCTGGAATCGTGTGGCCGCGCACGTCCGTCGCCCGCTAGCGCGCGCTGCCGAGCGTCAGCTGCGACAGCGAGGCCGCACCGTCGACGGCGATCGATTGCCCGTTCACCTGCGCTGCGCCGTCGCCGGCGAGGAACGCGACCGCCGCGGCGATCTCCGCCGGCTCGACCATCCGGCCGGACGGCAGCGACGCGGCTGCTCGCTCGCGCACCCGCTCGGGCATCGCAAGCACCTGCTCGGTCGCCACGAGGCCCGGCAGCACCGCGTTGACGGTGATGCCGCGCGCCGCGTTCTCGCCGGCGAGCGTCCGCACCATGCCCAGCTGACCGGCCTTCGATGCGGCGTAGGCGACCTGCCCCGGCAGCCCGGCGACGGCGGCGACGCTGGAGATCACGATCACGCGACCGTAGCGTCGCTCGCGCATCCCGCCCAGGCACGCCTGCGCCGTGCGAAACGCGCCCGTCAGGTTGACGTCGATGTCGCGCTGCCACTGCTCGGGCGTCATCCGGTGTGCCGGCGCGATCGTCGTCGTCACGCCGGCGTTCGCCACGCACACGTCGATATCGTCGAGCGGCGGAAAGACGTCGCGCGCGACGTCCAGCGCGATGTCGCAGCCCTCGCGCAGATCCAGCGTGACCACGTCCAGGCCGTCGGCCGCCAGGCGCTCTGCGATCGCCGCGCCGATTCCCCGCGACGCGCCCGTGACGAGCGCCCTGCGAGCCTTGGTCACAATGCAATCCCGTTGATCATCGAAGGAGGAGACGATGACAGACCGCTGGTTTTCCGAGCAGGAGCTGGCGCAGCTCTCACGCCCGACGATGGACCGCGCCGTCGAGGCGATCGACGCCGGCGATCTCGACGAGGCGCGGCGGCTTTGCACCGAGATGAAGCACGAGTGGCAGATGCTGCACGACCTGATGGCCTCCGGCGTGCTCGACCTGGTCTCGTTCATCCAGCAGAGCCTCGGCGACGAGGGCGTCGAGCAGGCGTGGACCGAGAGCATGGGCCGCGGCTGGCGACGCCATCACGACGCGATCGTCGCGCTCGACCGGCGCGAGCTCGTCGAGCTGCTCGCGGCGACTTGGCGGGCGCACTCGTGCTCGGGCGTCGGCCCCAATCCGGGCAGCTTCACGATCTCCGAGGACGACGAGAAGGTCACGTTCACGATGAACCCCTGCGGCTCCGGCCAGCGCCTGGTGCGCAACGGCGCCTACGACGGGCTGCCCGACGGCGGCGGCACGCGCGAGGCGCACGACTGGTCGTTCGGGCGCAAGGGCTTCCCGCTCTACTGCACGCACTGCAGCTTCATGAACGAGTCCATGCCGATCCAGTGGTCGGGCTATCCGCTGTACCCCTCCGTGCCGCCCGAGGACTACTCCTCAGACCCCTGCACCTGGTACTGGTACAAGGATCCCGACGACATCCCCGAGCGCCACTGGCAGCGATACGGCGCGACCAAACCCGGCCGTCAGGCCGAATGATAAATATTAATAATTAATTGATTTGTCGGCTCGCGCGCCTCACGGCTCGATCACGTTGTTCGGGTCTGGTTGCTCGCCCGGCGGCGCCTGGCTGTAGTCGCCGAACGGCCCGTCGCGCAGGGCCACCACGCTGCCCACCCCCTCGCGCTCGGCCAGCTCGATGAACTCCTTCGCGTCGGGCGTGTTGCGCATCAGTCCGTCGAGGATCGGCCCGAGCGCCTGCGTCGAGGCCAGGCCCATGTTCTCGTAGGCCTGGTTGACGATCAGCTTCATCGCGCTGAGCTGCGACAGCGGGATCGCCGCGAGCTGCTCGGCGCGCTCACGCACCTCGTCCTCCAGACGCGCGAACGGCACGGCCGCGTTGATCAACCCGGCTTCCACGGCTTGCGTGCCCGAAAGCGGCTTGCCGGTGAGCGCGTGTTCCTTGGCCTTCGTCAGGCCGAGGCGATACAGCCACATGCCGGTCAGGTAGCAGCCCCACATGCGCGAGTAGGACGTGCCGATGCGCGCGTCCTCGCTGGCGATCACGAGGTCCGCGCACAGCGCCATGTCCGAGCCGCCGCCCACGCACCAGCCGTGCACCTGCGCGATCACCGGCTTGGGCGAGCGCCACAGCGACATGAACTTCGGCACCGAGCCGAGGCTCGGCGCCGTCGCCGCTGCGAAGTCCTTGCCCGGGTCCCACTCGCCGTCGGTCGTCAGCTGCTCGTCCCAGTGATGAAAGCCGCCGGCGAAGTCAAAGCCCGCGCAGAACGAGCGCCCGGCGCCGCGCAGCACGATCACCTTCACCTGCGCGTCGGCGACCGCCGCGTGCACCGCCGCTTCGATCTCGTCGGGCATCGGCGGCACGATCGTGTTCAGCCGCTGCGGCCGGTTCAGCGTGATCGTGGCGATCGCGCCGTCGACGGCATACAGCAGCGTCTCATAGGACATCTGGCCTCCTCGGAGTAGAACGTGCCCTGGCGGGCAATAGAACGTCTGGAGATGTCATCTCGAGCCCTGCGGGGCGATGCTATTGGGCATTCGCCCGGCGCCGGCGCTTCGCGGGCAGTCCAAGGCGCCAAGCACCTTTTTGGACGTGGGTCGAACGACTTTCGCCCGGCGTCCATCCACAATCGGAGCATGTCTCAGACCGCGCCAGCTGAGCTGCACGCGCCCCCGCGCGAGCTTCCAGTCCCGCCCGGTCTCGCTCCGGGCGCGATGCCAGGAGCGTGGGGGCCGGCGGCCGCCGCCGAGGCGGTCGGCGAGGCCGACGTGCCCTTCGACGAGGGCGCCGTCACCGGCGCGCATGCCACCGAGCCCGACCGGCGCTTGCGCGGAGTGCTCGACGCGCTCGACCTCGGCGAGCTGTGCGAAGCGGTCGCTCGCGACGCGGGCGAGCGCGGCATCTGTTTCGGCGGCGCCGAGGACCCGCAGGAGTTCCGCATCGACCCGATTCCACGGCTGATCGACGCGGCGCAGTGGGACCAGCTGTCGGCGGGCGTCGCCCAGCGCGTTCGCGCGCTCGAGCTGTTCGTGCGCGATGCCTACGGCGAGCGGCGCATCGTGCGCGACGGCGTCGTTCCCGAGCGCGCCATCGCCGGCGCCAATCATCACGAGCCGCTGCTCGCCGGGATGGGCGAGCGCGTTCGCTCGTGGATCACCGTGGCCGGCCTGGACGTCGTGCGCGACAGCGACGGCGCGTTCAAGGTGCTCGAGGACAACTTGCGCACCCCCTCCGGGATCGCCTACGCCGTCGCCACCCGCGAGGTGGTCGCCGAGCACCTGCCGCGCCCGGGCGGTCTGCGCGTGCGCCCGCTCGACGATGCCTTCCATGCACTAGGCAGCGCACTGATCGCCGCCGCGCCGGAACGCGCCGGCGACGAGCCGTTCGTCGTGCTGCTCAGCGACGGGCCGCGCAACTCGGCCTACTTCGAGCACGCGACGATCGCCCGCGAGCTCGGCCTGCCGCTCGTGCTCGCCGGCGACCTGTCGGTGCGCGGGGAGCGCCTGTACGCACGGCTGCCCGGCGGCGAGCGCGCCGTCGACGTCGTCTACCGGCGCACCGACGAGGACCGCCTGTGCGACGAGCGCGGCGAGCTGACCGGCATCGCGCAGCTGCTGCTGGCGCCGGTGCTCGCGGGCACGCTCGCGTGCGTCAACGCATTCGGCACCGGCGTCGCCGACGACAAGCTGCTGCACGCATACGTCGAGCAGATGATTCGCTACTACCTCGCACAGGAGCCGCTGCTCGGATCGGTCCCCACGTATGACCCGGCACAGCCGCAGGCGCTGGAGATGATCCTCGACCGCATCGACGAGCTCGTGATCAAGCCTCGAAGCGGCCACGGCGGCTACGGCGTCGTCATCGCCCCGCACGCCAGCCCGCAGGATGTGCGCAAGGCCGCCGACGAACTGGCGGCCGCTCCCGAGCGCTTCGTCGTGCAGGAGACGGTCATGCTCTCGCGCCACCCGACCGTCGTCGACGGCCGGCTGCAGCCGCGCCACATCGACCTGCGCCCGTTCGCCATCTCAGCCGGCGAGGACGTGCACGTGCTCCCCGGCGGCCTTACGCGCGTGGCCTTCGACGCCGGCGCGCTCGTCGTCAACTCCTCGCAGAACGGCGGCAGCAAGGACACCTGGGTGCTCGCGCCATGAGCCGTCCGGTGATCGGCGTGACGGTCTCTGAGATCCGCCAGAAGGAACACGTGCAGAGCGTGCTTCACGGCGAGCCCACGCAGACCGAGATGACGCTCGGCCTGTCCTACATGCGCGCCGTCGAGATGGCCGGCGGGCTGCCCGTCGCGCTGCCGCCGCTGAGCACCGAGAACGTCGATGCGCTGCTCGACCATCTCTCCGGGCTGCTGCTCACCGGCGGGCCCGACCTCGACCCGTCCAGCTACGGCGCCGCGCCGCATCCGCAGCTTGGCCCGATCGACCCCGTCGTCGACGCCTTCGAGCTGGCGCTGTGCCGCCACGCCTACCGCCGGCGCATGCCGATCCTCGGCATCTGCCGTGGCGCGCAGCTGCTCAACGTCGCCCGGCAGGGCACGCTGCACCAGCACGTGCCCGAGGTCACCAACGGAACCGTCGAGCACCGCCAGGCGGAGGTCGGCACGCGCACCAGCCACGAGGTGCGCGTCGCCCCCGACTCCAGCCTCGCGCAGACGACCGGCGGCGGCCCCGTCGACGTCAACTCCTTCCACCACCAGGCGATCGATCGCATCGGCTTCGACCTGCGCGCGGTCGCCTGGTCGCAGGACGGGCTGATCGAGGCGATCGAGGAGCAGGACGGGCGCTTCGTGCTCGGTGTGCAGTGGCACGCCGAGACGCTCGTCGCCGACGCCGAGCAGCTGTCGTTGTTCGAGCGGCTCGTCGAGGCCACGCGCCACCCCGGACAGGCCGCGCCGCGCGAACGGCTGGCCGACCGTGGCGCCCGCGCCGGCACGCAGGGCCGCGCCGATCGCGGCGAGCAGGAGGACTTCGGTGCACACGCAGTCTAGGACCGCACCGGACGCCGAAAGCGCGACGGGCGGCGCGATTGGCGCGATCGCGTCGCCCGCCGACGCCGGCGCGCTGATGCCCGCGGACGCGCCGCACGCGCCCGGCGCTTGGTCGCGCTGGTCGCCCGCCGCCGAGCAGTCGGCGTGGACGGTCGGCGTCGAGGAGGAGGTCATGCTCCTCGACCCGCAGGGCTGGGCGCTCGCCTCGCGCGCCGACGCCGTGATGTCCGGCCTGACCGGCGAGCTCGCCTCGCACACGAGCACCGAGACGCACGGCTCCGCGCTCGAGCTGCGCACCGATCCGCACGCCACCGTCGCCGGCGGCCTGGTCCAGCTGGAAGAGCTGCGCGGCGATCTCGCGCGCGAGCTCGAGCAGCTCGAGCTGCGTGCGGCCGTCGCCGGCCTGCACCCGTTCACGCTGTGGCAGGACACGCAGATCTCCGACGGCGATCGCTACCGCTTCCTGTATGGCTCGATGCGCGAGCTCGCACGCCGCGAGCCGACGTTCGCGCTGCACGTCCACGTCGCCGTGCCCGACCCCGAAAGCGCGCTGCGCGCGATCAACAGGCTGCGCTCGCACCTGCCGCTGCTGCTCGCGCTGTCGGCCAACTCGCCCTTCTGGCAGGGCCGCGAGACGGGCCTCGCCTCGGCGCGCACGCCGCTGTTTCAGGCCTTCCCGCGCGTCGGCATCCCGCGGGCGTTCCTCGACTACTCCGACTACGTCAGCACGATCGACCTGCTGCTGCGCTGCGAGGCGTTCCCCGAGCCGACCTTCCTGTGGTGGGACGCACGCTTGCAGCCGCGCTTCGGCACCATCGAGGTACGCATCATGGATGCGCAGACGACGGTCGCCGACTCCGCCGCGCTGACCGCGCTCGTGCAGTGCCTCGTGCGCCTGGAGGCCACCGACGGCTCCGGCGTGGACCCGCTCATCGACCTGCCCGAGGTGCTCGCCGAGAACCGCTTTCTCGCCGCGCGCGACGGCGCCGAGGCGAGCCTCATCAACGCGCGCCTGGGGCGTCGCTCGCCCGTCTCCGAGGTGCTCGAGTCGATCCTCGATCAGTGCATGCCGCACGCCGAAGACCTCGGCTGCGTGGAGGAGCTGCAGTGGACGCGCAACCTCGCCGCCACGCCACGCCCCAAGCGCCAGATGGATCTCGCACAGGGCCCCGACAAGCTCCCCGGCCTCGTCGAGGCGCTGTCGGCGCTGTTCTGAGCGCGCGTGCGTGTGCGCGTGTGTGTGCGTGTGAGCGCGTGTGTGCGTGCTGGAACCTAAAGGCGTGTGGGCGGGTGACACGCGTTTTCGGGCAGCGGTAGCCATTGTATACACACGGCGTATATACGATCGCTATCGCTCGGTGAAATGCGCCGCAACCCGGCTCCACGCTCAGCGGCGGCGGTAGTGTTCGCGCGCAAGATGTCCATGTCCGCCGCCGGGGGGTGATCGCGATGCGCGCGCTCGTGCAGAGGGTGTCGCGCGCGAGCGTCGTCGTGGGCGAGCGGCGCGTCGCTTCGATCGGCGCGGGCCTGCTCGTGCTGCTGGGCGTCTCGCGCGACGATGACGACACGACGGCCGACCGGCTGGCTGACAAGGTGCGTGCGCTGCGCATCTTCGGCGATGCCCAGGGGCGCATGAACGAGCCGCTCGGCGAGCGCGAGGTTCTCTGCGTCAGCCAGTTCACGCTGTACGGCGACACCCACAAGGGCAACCGCCCGAGCTTCGTTTCCGCGGCGCCGGGTGACGTCGCGCAGCCGCTGTACGAGCGCTTCTGCGAGCGCCTCGGCGCAGAGCGCGGCGAGTTCGGTGCTCACATGAGCGTCGAGCTGGTCAACGACGGCCCGGTGACCGTCCTGGTGGAGGCATGAGCACGCAGCAGCCGACGCTGTACGTGATCAGCGGCTCGCACGCATGTCGCACGGCGATGCTGATGCTCGAGCACAAGCAGCTCGCCTACCGGCTCGTGCGCTTGCCTACGGGCATGCACCCGTTCGCGGTACGCGCGCTCGGCTTTCCCGGGCACAAGACGCCGATCCGCGAGGTCGAGGGCAAGACGGGCCGCTCGCTCGCGCTGCTCGACCGTCTGGGCACGGTGCCGGCGCTGCGCCATGGCTCACAGCGCGTACAGACCAACCGCCGCATCGCGCGCTTCCTCGACGACGCCGAGCCGCAGGCGCCGCTGTTCCCCGCCGAGGCGCAGCGCCGACGGGAAGTCGAAGAGGCCGAGGCGTGGGGCGACGAGGTGTTTCAGATGTCCGCGCGGCGGCTCGGGCTGACGGGCTCGCTGGCCGGGCTGGACAACTTTCGCGATCGCGGCAACTCGGGCCGGCTGGGGGCGCTGCTCTCGCCGAGCGAGCGGTTGCGCGTGCTCGCGGCGCGCGGGGTGACGTCAGTCGCGTTCAAGACTAACGCTCAGGTGGAGGGTCAGCTTGTTGCCGGGCTGCCGCCGCTGCTGGACAAGATCGACGCGTGGCTAGCCGCGGGCGTGCTCGGCGGCGAGCAGCTCAACGCGGCGGATTACATGATCGCTCCAAGCGTCGCGCTGATTGCCTATCGGCTGGACCTGCGCCCGCAGATCCAAGTGCGCCCGGCGGGCGCGTACGTCGAGCGCGTGCTGCCGGAGCCGCCACTGCCCTCCTAGCCCGCCCGCTGCTCGCCGGAGGGCTACGCGGTGACCGGCTGGGAGGCGACGCCGCGCGTGCTGGCTGCGGCCATCGGCTCGGCGAGCGCGCGACCGTGGCGGATCACGTCGGCGGCGCGCTCGGCGACGGCGATCGTCGGCGCGTTGGTGTTACCGCGCGGCACGACGGGCATCACCGAGGCGTCGACGACGCGCAGGCCCTGCAGGCCGTTGACGCGCAGCTGCTCGTCGACGACGGCGCCCGGGTCCTCGCCCATGCGGCATGTGCCGCAGGGGTGGTAGATGGCGAACGTGGTGCGCGCCACGTGCTCGCGCATCGCCTCGTCGCTGTCGCCGGCGGGCACGTTGAAGGGCGTCTCGGCGTAGCGCTTCATCGCCGGCTGGGCGCAGACGTCGAGCAGCAGGCGCACGCCGTCGATCATGCGCTGCATATCGTCGCCGTCGGAGTAGAAGGCGTTGTGCACGATCGGCTTGGCGGTCGGATCGCTGGAGGCCAGGCGCACCGTGCCGCGGCTGTGCGGCGTGAGCAGGCACGGCGACGCCCACACGCCGTGCGCCTCGGGGTCGCGCATGCCCTCGTCGACGATGTGCACGGGCGCAACGTGGAACTGCGTGTCGGGCGCCGGCGCGCCCTCGCGCACGCGGGCGAACCCGCCGGCCTCGGCGAGGTTGGACGCGAACGGGCCGGTCTGCGTGGCTTCGTACTCCTCCAGCGCGGCCGGCTCGAGCGCGAGCAGCAGGCTCTCGGGCTCGGGCGTCGTCCACACGAGCTGCGCGGCGGCGTGGTCTGACAGGTTCTCGCCGACCGCCGGCTGGTCGAGCAGCACCTCGATTTCGCGCATGGTCAGGTGCTCGGCGGGTCCGACGCCGGAGAGCATGAGCAGCTGCGGCGAGTTGTAGGCACCGCCGCAGAGGATCACCTCTCGCTGGGCGCGCAGCTCCTGGCTCTGCCCGAGCTGGCTGGCTTCGACGCCGACCGCCTGCGTGCCCTCGAACAGCACGCGGCGGACGTGCATGTAGGGCATCACGGTGAGGTTCGGCCGCTCGGCAGCCGGGTGCAGGTAGGCGACGGCGGCGCTCGCGCGCATGCCGCCGCGCTGGGTCACCTGGTACATGCCGACGCCGTCCTGCTCGTCGCCGTTGAAGTCGTCGTTGCGCGCCAGGCCGGCCTGCTCGCCGGCATCGACGAAAGCATGCGAGATGCGGTTGTGCGAGCGCTCTTCGCTGACCGGCAGCGGGCCGCCGGCGCCGTGCCACTGCGAGGCGCCGCGCTCGTTGTCCTCGGCCTTGATGAAGTAAGGCAGCAGGTCAGCGGCGCCCCAGCCGCCGACGCCCCAGTCGTCGTAGTCGCGGCGGTTGCCGCGGATGTAGACCATTGCGTTGATCGACGAGGAGCCGCCGAGCACGCGACCGCGCGGCAGCGTTATGCGGCGCCCGCCGCACTCGTGCTCGGGCGCCGAGTGGTAGTCCCAGTCGACCTCGGTGCCGCCGAGCTGCAGATAGCCGAGCGGAACGTGGATGTTCTCGAGCGTGTCCGGAGGCCCTGCCTCCAGCAGCAGCACCTGCACGTCCGGGTCCTCACTGAGACGGTTGGCGAGCACACAACCCGCCGATCCTGCGCCGACGATCACGTAGTCGTACATTTTTCGCGACCCCCTTCCTCGACGGCCAACGATACTCCTCCGCCCGCCGTCGGCGGGCGGTCGGTGCCGGCCGAACCGCACGCGGGATGGGCGTCCCGCGCGCGAGCCCGGCGAGCTACTTGACGTTGGCGCCGGACGCGCTGAGCGCGTACCACGTGCCACCGAACTGCTTCACGCCGATATACGCGGTTTCGCCGCGTTCGCCGGCGAGCGAATAGCGATACAGCGGGTGGCCGGCGTAGGTCACCTGGCGAACGCCGCCGCGCAGCGTGATCGTCGACAGCTGCGAAGCGCTCACGCCGGGGCCGGCGGTCGGTTTGCCGCTGGTCGTCAGCGCCGGCCACGTGGTCGAGCATTCCTTGGTCGTCAGGCAGGTGTTCTTCTTGGCGGTGTCCTTGGAGAAGTGAAAGACGGTGAAGCCGGCCGAGTCGACGAGCACCTTGCCGGCGCTCGTGCGGCGCAGCTGGATCATCTGCGCACGGGCGGCGTGCGCGGATGTGGCGCCGGCCGGTGCCACGACGGTCGCGAGCGCAGCGAGCCCGGCGACTGCCGCCGTGCTCGCGAGAAGCCCGCGGCGAAGGGGGTGCGTGCGGTTCATGGCTTGTCCTCCTGTGTTTGCTTTGCGAGCGTGGGGGCGCCCGGGAGCGCGCGGCAACCGTGCGCTCTCACCGACTGAAGACGCCGCGCGGGGCACAAGCTTCCCGCCGATGCGCTCACGGGTCAGCCGTCGGCGAGCGCCTGGCGCTTGATCTGGTCGAACTCGGCCTGGTTGAGGGCACCGCGCTCGAGCAATTCGTGGGCCTTGGCGATCTTCTCCGTCGGGTCGGTCTTGGCGGCCACCGATTGCACGTATTCGTCGAACTGCGTCTGCGCGGCCTTCTGCTGCTGCTGGGCGCGCTCGGTCATGCCGTTGTGCTGGGTGATCAAGTAGACGAACGTGCCGAGGTATGGCAGCACGATGATCAGGATGATCCACAGCACCTTCGTCGCGCCGGTCGTGTCGTGGCGGCGGAAGATGTCGCTGAGCACCGTGAACAGGATCATCAACCAGACGACGAAGGCGAAGAAGACGAGGATCGTCCAGAAGATTTCGAGCAGCGGATAGCTGGTTGCGAGGATCATGCGGTCGTCCGTTTCGGTCGAGGAGGGATCGGCTCGGCGCGTGCGCGCCATTCGAGTTGCACCCCGGCGCGCCGCCGGCGCGAGCATATGTCAGTTTCCGCAGTCTGTGCGCGCACCGCTGCGCGTCGCGGATGCCCCGTTTTGTTCGCAAAGAGCGAGAAAAACGTGAGCGCAAAGCGGGCCGACAACACGAGCGCGACAAGTCGCGCGAGGTAGTGTGCTCTCGTTGCTGGCGCGACTCTCGTCAGACGGGAGTCGCGGTTGTTCGCCTAGGACGGCGGCGCACAGCAGTCACTTTCATCGCGCGACGGGAGACGTGACGCGCGTATCGGACGACCGAGTCACCCGGGTGGGGTTAGTCACAAAGACGACCGGGTAGGGACTGGAAGCACCAAGCGAGGGATGGCCATGACGACACCGCCACGGAGGAACGTGTTGACGACGCGCACAAATGGACGCCGGCCGAGGAGAAGGCGCAGCCGGATTGCGACGGTCGTGCTGCTGGCAGCTCTCTATCTGGGGGTCGGCGGTGTCGCTTCCGCCGCGCAGCGCCCGGCCGCCAGCGATCTGCAGCTGGAACCCGGCGTGGGATCGCTGTTGAGCTCGTGGGACACGACGAGCACCACCGGTCTGAAGGGCTTTCGCGTGCGCTGGCGCCCGCTCGGCACCGGCGGCGCGTGGGGCAAGTCGGTGGACGTCCCGGCGAAGACGCGCAGCTATGTCATCGCCGGACTGCAGCCGGCCACGTACGAAGTGCTCGTGCGCTCGATCGTCGGCACGACGCACCGCTCCGCGTCCGGGCGCAAGAAGAGCAGCCTCGTGCTCGGTGGATTGACGACCGGAGCGGCGACCGCTCTGGCGATTGGGGTGGAACTGCCGGGGGAACTCCCGGGGCTGCCCAAAGAACAACCCAAAGAAAAAGAACCGCCCGCCGAAAAAGGAAAAGAACAGCCCAAAGAACAGCCCAAAGAAGAACCCAAAGAAGAACCCAAAGAACAGCCCAAAGAAGAACCCAAAGAACAGCCCAAAGAAGAACCCAAAGAACAGCCCAAAGAAGAACCCAAAGAACAGCCCAAAGAAGAACCCAAAGAACAGCCCAAAGAAGAACAGCCGAAAGAAAAACACCCGAAAGAAAAAAAACATCCGAAAGAAAAAGAACCGCCGCACGAAGAACCGCCCGTAGAAGAACCGCCCGCCGAAGAACCGCCCGCCGAAGAACCGCCCGCCGAAGAACCGCCGGCCGAAGAACCGCCGGTGGAAGAACCGCCTGCCGAAGAAGAAGCGGGCCCAGGCAACTGCGTGCTGTACGGCTCGCCGAGCGGCAACGACGGCAACAGCGGCACGCAGGGTGCGCCGCTGAAGACGGTGCATTCGCTGCTGGCGAAGCTGAAAGCTGGGCAGACGGGGTGCCTGGCGCAGGGCAGCTACGAAGGCTTCACGGTCCGTCCTGGCGAATCGCACGGCAGCGCGGGAGCACCGGTGACGATTACCTCCAGCGACCCGCAGGCGCCGGCGACGATCGCCGGGCGCGTGGTGACGATGCCGGGCGCTGACTACCTGACCTTCTCGCACCTGAAGTTCGCGGACTCGGGAGTGCTGACGCCGAGCGTGACGATCGGCTCGGCGCATTCGACGTGGACGGACGATGACGTGACGGCGCCGCACACGATCTGCTTCGAGACGACCGGCTCGGGCCAGTACGGGCCGGCGACAGACACGCTGATCGAACGCGATCGCGTGCACAACTGCGGACAGCCGTTCAAGTGCGACACGGGCGAAAAACCGTGCAGCGAACCGCCGAACGACGGCTATTTCATCCACGGTCTCTACGACCTCGGCGTGCGCACGACCGTACGCAACAGCTACTTCTACGAAAACAGCTCGAAGGGCATCCTGCTGCGAGGAAGCAAGGGCTCGGTGATCGAACACAACGTGATCGACGGCAACGGCTCGGGCCTGACGTTCGGCGATCTGCGCCCGGAAAACGACACCGTCCGGTGGAACCTGATCACCAACAGCAGCGGCGTGTGCGGCTCCTGCCTGGAGTACTTCGGGCTGTGGACGTTCGGCGGGATCGGCAGCGGCAACTCGGCGACGAAAAACGACCTGTTCGGCAACGACTCGGGCAACCTCGGTCCGCACTCCGGCATCACGGTCGCGGAAAACATCGAAGTCGACCCGAAATACGTCAACCCGGCCAAGCACGACTACACGCTGGCGCTGGACTCGCCGGCGCTCGGCTACGGGCCGCAGTAGCGTCCGCCGACAGGCTGGGCCACATCTGGACGTAGGCGGAGCCGGTGACGCGGGCGCGCTCAGGAACGACGGGAGCGACGCCGGCCCTCATGCGCTCGCAGCAGGAAGCCGACGAACAGCAGGCCGAAGACGACGGCGACCGCAGGCGCTCCTTTGACGGCCGAGAGGACCGACACGGCCAGCGAAGCGAGCGCCGCGCAGATGGAGAACACGATGTTCGCGATCGCTCCAGAGTGGCGCATCGGGCAGCGGCGGGCATGGGGGGCGCGGCTCGCCGACGAGCTTCGTGAGAGATCTCCTATGCAGTTTGCACGATCGGTGGAGGGGTAACCATCGATTGCAGGTTCTGTTTACAACCGTGTGGGGAGGATCAGATGGGACTAGTCGAGCTTGTGTTGATCGTGTTGGTTATCGCCGCGATAGCGGGGGGCTTGGGCGTCAGCCCGCTGCTGTGGCTGCTGCTGGTCGTCGCGTTGGTCGTTCTGCTCACCGGAGGTGGCTTTGGCTACCGTCGCGGCGGGCGCGTCTGAGCCGGCCGACCGTACGAACTCGCACCCAATCAGAGGAGAGCGCATGCCCCTGGGTACTTCGATTTTCCTGATCGCCGTCGGCGCGATCCTTCGGTACGCCGTCACGGCGACCGTCTCTGGCATCTCGATCACGACGGTTGGCCTGATCTTGATGATCGTCGGTGCCGTCGGCGTCCTGCTGTCGCTGCTGTTCATGTTCACGGCTCGGTCCAGGGGGATCGTGCGCGAACAGGTCGTCGCCCGCGACCCTTACGACGAACCGCGGGTGTAGCAACGGCCGGAGGTGCGCACCGCACCCCAGCGAGGCTGAGAACCGCTGGGGTGCCCTGGGCTTTCTCCAAGCCGGAGAGGGGTCTCGAACCCCTGACCTCCTGTTTACAAGACAGGTGCTCTACCAGCTGAGCTACTCCGGCCCGAGCGGCTGAAAACCGTCGGTCCGCCAACTGTAACGGCGCTATCGCGCGCGGTGTATTGGGGGTATGGAGCAGCAGCGAATCGAGCGGCAGGAGCCGTCCTGGGGCGAGGGGTCACAGGGACCGTCCCCCGCGGCGGGCGCCGGCCTCGACGGCTTTCGCGAGCGCTCGCTGCAGCGCGGCGTGAACCCGTTCGTCTACTGGACGCTGCGCTCGATCCTCGTGCCGGCGTTTCTCGTGTACTGCCGCATGCAGCGCATCGGCCGCGAGCAGTTGCCGAAGACGGGCCCGCTGCTTCTGGCGTCCAATCACCGCAGCTTCATGGACCCGTTCTTGATCGGGATGCTCGTGCGCCGGCCCGTCTACTACATGGCCAAGCGCGAGCTGTTCGAGAAGCGCTGGCAGGCATGGATCCTCAATGCGCTCGGCGCCTTCCCGGTCGATCGCGGCACCGGCGACGCGGCGGCGATGGACACCGCCCGGGCGATCCTGCAGCGCGGCGATTGCGTCGTCGTCTTCCCGGAGGGAACGCGCGTGAGGCGCGGCCCGTTGCGCGAGCCCAAGCGCGGCATCGGGCGCCTGGCCCTGGAAACCGGCGCCCCCGTGGCACCCGTCGCGGTGTTCGGCACCGAACACGTCAGGCGCGGCCGGCGCATCCGCCCGCGCAAGATCCGCGTGCGCGCCGGGCGCCCGTTGCAGTTCCCGACGAGCGGCAACTCCTCTCCCGCCCTGGCCGCGGGAGTCACCGAGCGAATCTGGGCCTGCGTGAGCCTGCAATGGGAATGGCTCGGCGGCGAGCGGGCGCCCGAACAGGCCGCGCAGGCGGCGAGTGCGGCCACCGCGCGCACGGCGCCTGCCCGTCGCGATCGCGCGCGCCTCTCCGACCCGCCCGCCGACGCGGCGCGCGAGAAGGAGCCGCGGGCGGCCTGAGCCGCTCGCGCATCGGCGAAGGCCGGCTGGACTGGGCCGTGCGATCGAGGGATAGGGTGTGCGATGAGTGACCGAGCCAGCCAGCCAGAAGTCCAAGGCACAGCTCGACGCGGAGTTCTCGGACCTGTATCGCGCGCATCTGCGCGACGTGTACAGCTACGCCTACTACCGCGTCGGCGACCATCACGACGCCGAGGATCTGACAGAGCAGACGTTCCTGCAGGCCTATCGCCATTTCGAGCGCGCGCAGCGGGAGTCCAACGGCCGGCCGCTGCGCCCGTGGCTGATCCGCATCGCGCACAACCTCGCCGCGAACCTGTACCGCGACCGCTCGCGCAAGCCGGCCACGCCGATCGACGAGTCGAGCAACCTGACGGCGCTGCACACGACCGAGCAGCTGGTGGAGGGACGCGACGAGCTGGCGCGCGTGCTCGACGGCGTGCAGCGGCTGCCCGACGATCGGCGCGAGGCGCTGATCATGCGCTTCGCTCTGGGCATGGACAACCGCGAGATCGCCCGCGCGATGGATCGCTCCGACGGTGCGACGAAGGTGCTCATACACCGTGCGATCAAACAGCTCGAGGAACTCGTCGGCGACCCGCGCAAGGGGACCGTCGATGAGTGAGGCGCTGCCCAACTTCGAGGGGCTGCTGCGCGAAGCGCTCGCGCCGGTCGAGCCGCCCGAGGATCTCGTCGAGCGCCTCGAGGGCACGCTGACGACGATCACCGAGCTGGCCGCCGACGAGCTGGAGGCGTGGGAGCTCTCGGCGATGCGCGACCCGCGCAATTGGGTGCGCCCCGCCGCGGCGATCGTCGCCGGCGGCGCGGCCGGCACGGCGCTGGTGCTGCTGCGCGCGCGCCGGCGCGGGCAGGCGGCCGGCGGGCCACTCGGCGTGCGTCTGCCGATGCTGGACCGTGGCGCTGCGCAGCGCACGCTGAAGGATCTCGGGCGCGAGACGCGCAAGCTGTTCGGCGAGCGCTGAGCTCGCACGCTGCCTGCCCGGCGCCGCGCGAGCCAAGCTAGGCTCTGCCCAGCAAATGGCCACGTGCTATCGCCATCCCTCGCGCGAGACGGGGGTCTCCTGCTCGAACTGTGGCCGGCCGATCTGTCCCGATTGCATGACGACCACGCCGGTCGGCATGCGCTGTCCGGAGTGCGCCAAGCAGGGCACGAAGGTCATGCGCCTACGCGACATGGCCGCCGCCCCGCGTGTGACCTATGCGCTGATCGCGATCAACGTCGTCGCGTTCCTCTCCGAGCAGGGCCAGTTCACGATCAGCGGCAGCGGGATCTACGGGAAGGTCATCAACGAAGGCTTTCTCGATCGCGAAGCCATCCACCTCGGCCATCAGTACTGGCGCCTGGTCAGCTCGGGCTTCCTGCACGAGAACTTCCTGCACATCGGCTTCAACATGTACCTGCTGTATCTACTTGGCCTGATGCTCGAGCCGGCGATTGGCTCGGTGCGCTTCGCCGCCGTCTACTTCACGGCGTTGCTGTGCGGCTCCTTCGGCGCGCTGCTGGCGACGGCCGGTCCGAGTCTCGGAGCCTCGGGCGCCGTGTTCGGGCTGATGGGCGCGATGGTCGTCGAGCTGCGCGCGCGGCGCTTGAGCGTGATGGAGTCGGGCATCGGCGGGCTGATCGTGATCAACCTGATCTTCAGCTTCGTGCTCGCGAACATCTCCGTCGGCGCGCATATCGGCGGGCTGATCGGCGGTGCGCTCGCCGGCCTGGCGCTGCGCTCTGCCGGCGACCGCTACAAGGCGTTCGGCCTGCTCGCTTGCGGGGCCCTGTCGGCGGTGGCCGTCGCCGCCGCGATCGCCGTATCCGGCGTCAGCGGCTCGGGCTTTGCCTGAGCGCCTCAGCCGACGCCGGCGAGCTCGACCGTGAGCGCCCGGCTCGGCGCGGGCGGGTCGGCAAAGCGCTCGGGATGCAGTATCTGCGCGAGCAGCTCCAGACCGTCGATCAGGCGCGGGCCGGGACGCGAGAAGTACGCCGAAGCGTTCACCGCGACGATGCGCCGCGCGCCCACGGCGCCCAGCTCGCTTGCGAAGGTGCGCGCCTCCTGCTCGGCGCGCGCTGCATCGTAGCCGCACGGCATCACCACGAGAACTTCCGGCTCTGCTGCGGCGAGCTGCTCCCAGGAGACCACCTCGGAATGCTCGCCCGGCAGGCCGAGCACGTCGTCGCCGCCGGCCAGTTCGATCATCTGTGGCGTCCAATGGCCGGCCACGTACACCGGGTCCAGCCACTCCAGCGCCGCGACGCGCACGCGTGGCTGGGCGCGGACGGTCAGCCTCACGCGGTCGATGCGCCCGGCGATCTCGCCGACCAGATCGACGCCGCGGTCGCGGCTGTCGGTCGCCTCGGCGAGCGTGCGCACGTCGCCGAGCGTCTCGCCGATCGTGTTCGGGTCGAGCGCGATCACACGCGGCTTGCCCGGCAGTTCCTTGGCGACCTGCGCGACCTCCTCGTAGGACACGGCGCACACCGGGCACAGCTCCTGAGTGACGATCAGGTCCGGCGCGCTGCGCTCCAGCGCCCGGCGGTCGAGCTCGTAGATCGCCTCGCCCTCAAGCGTGCGCTCGCGCACCGCCGCGTCGATCTCGCCGGCGCTCAGGCCGCCGCCCAGCACGTCGCGCGTGATCTGCGGGAGCTTCGCCGCCTGCGGCGGGTAGTCGCACTCGTGCGTCACCGCGACGACGTCGTCGCCCAGGCCGAGCGCGAACAGCAGCTCGGTCGCGTGGGGAACGAGGCTGACGATGCGCATGGCCTGGACTCTACGCCGGGCGCGTGGCGCCTCCAAGCGCTCGCGCGAACGGCCCGGCGCGGCCGGGCGCCCGCGGTATGCTCGCCCGACCGGATGGCACTACTCAGCGAGGCGCAGATCGAGCAGCACCTGCAGGACTCGTCGTGGCGGCGCGAGGGCGATTCGATCGTGCGCGACCTGCAGCTAGCCGACTTCGCCGCGGCGATCGCGCTCGTGGATCGGGTCGCCGAGGCGGCCGAGGCTGCGAACCATCATCCGGACATCCTCGTGCACGGCTTCAACAAGCTGCGCCTGACGCTCTCAACGCACTCCGAGGGCGGCCTCACGGACGCCGATTTCGCGCTCGCAGCGCGCCTCGACGCGCTCTCCTGAACAGGCAGCCAGCACTTGCCGCGCGCCCACTTCCGACGCAGCGCCTTGCTAGATTTGGCGGGTCGGCAAACGATGAACGACGACGAAGAACTTCCCCGAAGTAACGCGGCCCCGATGGGCCGGATGAGCGGACGTCGCCGAGCGCGCCGCCGCAGCGATGCAGGGCGTCCGCGCGCCCGACTGGTGCTCGCCGCCGCGTGAATGCGCTGAAGATCATCCTCGCGGCCCTGCTGGTCGCGATCAACGCGTTCTTCGTGATCGCCGAGTATGCGCTGGTGCGCTCGCGCCGCACGGTGCTCGAGCAGATGCGCGACGAAGGCGTCAAAGGCGCGCGGCTTGCGCTGGCGCAGCTGTCGAACATCAACGAGTACATCTCCGCCGTGCAGATCGGCGTGACGCTCACGTCGATCGGCATCGGCGCGCTCGGCGAGCCCGCGCTCGCCGACGTCTTCAAAGGCGCGCTCGGCACCGCGCTCGCGCACGGCGCCGCGGTGGCGATCTCGGCGATCGTCGCCTTCCTGATCATCTCCAGCGCGCAGCTGGTCGCCGGCGAGATGGTCCCCAAGTTCTACGCGATCGACCGGGCCGAGGCCGTCGCACGCCGCGTCGCCGGCCCGCTGCAGGCTTTCAGCGTGCTGTTTCACCCGCTGATCGTCGCCCTGACCGCCGTCGCCGATCGCATCCTGCGCGTGCTCGGCGTGGACATGAGTGAGGAACGCCGCGGCGGCTCGCCCGACGAGCTCAAGCGCCTGATCGCCGAGTCGCACGCCGGCGGGCACATCGACCTCGGCGAGGCGGGCATGCTCACGGGCGTCTTTCACCTGCACGAGCAGGAGGCGCGCCAGGTGATGACGCCGATCCCCGCGGTCGTCACCGTCGACGCCTCACAGGATGTCGAAACGGCACTGCGGCTGTGCGTCTCCAGCGGCCACACGCGGCTCGTCGTGACCGAGGCCGACGACCGCGACCGCGTGCGCGGGATCGTGCACTCCAACACGCTCGTCCAGCAGCTGATGGAGGACGGCCCGCGCGCGCCGATCGAGCCGCTCGTGCACGACGCGCCGATCGTGCCCGAGACCAAGCCGCTCGACGACCTGCTCGCCGACCTGCAGCGCCAGCGCACGTCGATGGCCGTCGTCGTCGACGAGTACGGGCGCGTCGTCGGCATCGTCACCGTCGAGGACATCATCGAGGAGGTCGTCGGCGAGATCACCGACGAGACGGACCCCGCGGGCGGCGAGGTGCGCAAGCTGGCCAACGGCGACTGGTTCGTGCGCGGTCACGTCGCCGTCACCGACCTCGAGGACTATGGCCTGCACCTGCCCGTCGACACCGACGCCTACAACTCGATCGGCGGGCTCGTCTTCGCCGAGCTGGGGCGCCTGCCCAGGCGTGGCGACACGATCAACGCCAACGGCTTCTCGATCCGCGTCGAGTCGGTGCGCGACAACCGCATCGAGGCCGTGCGCATCCGCGAGCGCCGGCCGGTGCAGAGCGGCGAGAGCCGCGGCGACGGCGACGGCTGAACGACGGGGCGCGCGTTCGGCGGCGCGGGCATTCGGGCGTTAAACACGTCCGGCCCGCGGGGGGAGCGGACCGGAACGCGTTGCACTGGGAGGAGGCGGGTGTGCAGTGCGACTTGATGTCGCTATGACCAGTATCGCGACCAGCATGAACGCCAGCTAAAAGTAGTCTGAGCGGATTCTCACAAAGCGAACCGTCCCGCGTGGGGCGTTCAGTATTCGTGAAAACCGCGGCCGCTCTTGCGCCCCAGCGCTTGTTCGCCGATCAACTGCTGCAGGCGCGCGGGGATCTGCTCGCCGATCGTCTCGCCGATCGCCTCGGACACGTCCAGGCCTACGAGATCGAGCAGCGCCAGCGGCCCCATCGGGTGGCCGGCGCCGAGCTGCATGCACGTATCGATGTCGCGCGCGTCCATGCCGGTCTCTTCGAGCAGGCGCACGGCGCCGAACAGATACGGGAACAGCAGGCGGTTGACGACGAAGCCGGGAACGTCGGGCACCTCCACTGGCGTCTTCTCGAACGCCTCGCACAGCGACTGCGCGCGATTGCGCGTGTCCTCGCTGGCGGCCTGCGGGAACACCAGCTCGACGAGCTTCATCTTCGTCACCGGGTTGAACACGTGCAGCCCGAGGAAGCGCTCGGGCCGTCCGCTGGCCAGCGCGAGCTGCTCGATCGACAACGACGATGTCGTGCTCGCGAGGATCGCATCCGCATCCAGCACGGCGTTCAGCTCGCCCAGCAGGCCGGCCTTGACGTCGTGGTCCTCGACGACAGCCTCGACGACGAACGTCGCCGGCGCGAGCTCCTGCGGGTCGGTGACGATCTGCACGTGCTCGGGGTCGACCTGGGCATGCAGCCGCGAAAGGGTCTTCTCGACGGTCGCGCGCGCCCTTTCGGCGGAGCTCTGCGAGCGCGCCAGCAGCAGCACTGGGCCGTGGTGCGCGGCCGTCGCCGCGAGGCCGCACGCGATCGCGCCACTGCCGGCGACTGCGAGGTGTTTGGTGGGGCGTTTCTCGGCGGCGTTGCTCTGCTCGTTCAAGGTGAAGGCCCCTCCGGGAGATGTTGACTGACTAGTCAATCTACTGTTGGCGTGACCGCGGTAGAGTATGTGCTGCAGGGGCCGGGCACCATCCACAAGCGCTCCGAACCGTCGCGAGCGCCCCGTCCTCCTCCATATAAACGCCGCGAAACACTCCGTAGGAGGCTGACCCAAAATGAGGCAAGCAGAGGGCCGCGAGGTCGTCATCGTCGAGGCTGTGCGCACGCCGATCGGCCGTGGGCACAAGGAGAAGGGCTACTACAAGGACACCCATCCGAACACGCTGCTCGGCAAGACCTACACGGAGGTCATATCGCGCGCGGGCATCGATCCGGCAGAGGTCGAGGACGTCGTCGCCGGCTGCGTGCAGCAGTTCGGCGAGCAGGGCTTCAACATCGCGCGCAACGCATGGCTGCAGGAGGGCCTGCCGATCGAGACGCCCGGCACGACGATCGACCGCCAGTGCGGGTCGGCCCAGCAGGCCGTCAACTTCTCCGCGGCGCTGATCGCAGCCGGCGTGCACGACGCGATGATCGGCTCGGGTGTCGAGCACATGGGGCACCTGCCGTTCGCCGCCGGCATGAAGACGCAGGAGGACTTCGGCTACGCGTTCACGCCGGAGCTGATGGCCAAGCACAACATCGTCGGCCAGGGCCTCGGAGCGGAGATGATCGCCGACCAGTGGGAGATCTCCCGTTCAGAGCTCGACGAGCTCGCCGTTCGCTCGCACCGCCTCGCCCAGCAGGCGACCGAGGAGGGCCGCTTCGAGCGCGAGATCGTGACGATGACCGTCGACGGTCAGGAGATCGTCGCCGACCAGGGCATCCGCCCGGACACGAGCTTGGAGACGCTCTCGCAGCTCAAGCCGGCGTTCAAGCCGGACGGCAAGATCACCGCAGGCAACGCCTCGCAGATCTCCGACGGCGCGGCCGCGGTGCTGCTGATGTCGGCCGACAAGGCCAAGGAGCTCGGCCTGACGCCGCGTGCGCGCATCGTCGACCAGACGACCGTCGGCTGCGACCCCGTGAAAATGCTCGAGGGGCCGATACCGGCCACGGCCAAGATCCTCGACCGCAACGGCATGAGCATCGACGACATCGACCTGTTCGAGATCAACGAGGCGTTCGCGCCCGTCGTCGCCGCCTGGCGCCGCGAGCACAACCCCGACATGGACCGCGTCAACGTCAACGGCGGAGCGATGGCTCTCGGCCACCCGCTCGGCTCGACCGGCGCGCGCCTGATCACGACGCTGCTGCACGAGCTCGAGCGCTCCGACAAGGAGATCGGCTTCGTGACGATGTGCTGCGGCGGCGGTCTCGGCACAGGCACGCTGATCCAGCGCGTCTGAGCCTCAGCCGCTCGGCCCGCCCCCCGTCCAGTTCACCGCGACGGGGGGCAGGGTCAGCAGTGCCGCCCACGTCGCCGATTCGGCGACGCCGCCGGCGGGGATGCCGTGGGCGGTCTGGAAAGCGCGCACGTTGGCGGTCGTCTGCGCGCCGTAGAGACCTGTCACTTCCTGCGTCGGGTAGGCGCTGGCGAGATGCTCCTGCAGCCACAGCACCTCGTCGCCTTTGCTGCCTTTGCTGAGTTCGGGGTAGGAGCCGTTGGGCGTGACCGTCGAGGCCAGCGAGCCCAGCGGCGCGGCGAGCTGGCGCCAGCCGGTAGCCGGCGTCTCCTGCCAGTCCCAGAAGGAGTAGCCGGTCGCGCCGTAAAGGGCGGCCTCCTCGCGGAAGCGCAGCACGTCGGCGCTGCTCACGCCGCCGTAGGTCTGACCGAGCGGGAAGATCGGGCGCGCGTAGATGCGGTTGTTGATGAACGTGTTGGCGTACACGGTGTCCACCGACACGCCGATGTCCTTCCAGTACATCTGCGGCGCGTTGTACTGCGCGCCGTTCGGGCCGAGGAACACCGAGTAGGGCAGCGAGGGGTGGTAGGAGACGTACGGGAAGGACGCCAGCGCCAGCGGATAGGCGGCGCCGATCTTCGCGCGCAGGTCGTTGATGTAGGTCTGCGCCGCCGCGTAGTGGCCCTCGTACTCGGCCTCGGCGTCGATCACCAGGCAGTCCGCGCCGTTGGCCACGGCCTGCGCGCCGAGGTTGGCCTCGCCGGCAGGGTTGGTGCCGTACACGTACTGCCACGCGCACGCTCTCAGGCCGTTGGCGTGCAGTTCGGCGACCAGCTGCGGGGAGAACTGGCTCCAGTAGTTGCTCGATCCGTCGGAGCTCTTGATGAACAGCGTGCTGACGCCGGCAGCGTGCGCCTGCGCGACGATCGACGCGACGTTGCCGCCGTTGGACTTGCTCACGTACCAGATCCACATTCCCTGCCCGTCGAACGGAGAGCCGCTGACCGCGCCGACGGCGGCGGGCGCGGGGGTGGGCGTCTTGACGACCGGCGGATGCAGCGCGTGGCGGTAGATGTAGATCGGGCCGTAGGAGCTCGAGTGCCGCGCATGGCTGAGCAGTACCATGATGTGCCCGGAGTGCGCGCTGCTGGGCACCGTCAGGATCAGCCCGGCATTCGTCTGGTGCAGGTGCGCCACCGGCGATCTGGCGTTGATGCGAGCGCCGGGAGAGCGAGGGAAGCCGACGGTCATCCCGGCGACCAGGCCTTTGCCGGAGAGCAGCAGCGTGCCGTGGGCGGACACCTGACGCGGGTTGCCACTGCAGCGCGCCCGGGGCACGCACGCGACGCTCACGATGCGCACCGTCGTGACGTGCAGGCTGGCCGACACGCGCGTCGGCGCCGCTGACGCTCCGCCGGTTGCCGCGGAGTGCGCCCGCGGCTTGGCCAGTGACGCGCTCGGCATCGCTGCGACGATGGCAAGGCACGCGAGCATGGCCGCGGCGAGGCTTGCGGCAAGCTGCTTGCTGCGGAACGTCCTGCGCCGCGTGTGCGCGGTTGTGGTCGCCAAGGCGATTCCCCTTCCAGCGGGCGACTTGCTGCTCCCGATTGCGCGGCGTCCGAGGTTAGCCGCTCTGAACTGGCAAACCGAGCAGCGCGACGGAAGTTGCGTCAGCCCCAGCGAAAGCCGGCCGGCGAGGGCGCCGCGGGCAGCGGGCTCGTCGGCAGGTCCGCGGCCGTGTCGGGCAGGTTGTAGCCGGTCGGAGCGACGTCGTTGGGAGCGTCGGCGTGAAACAGCGATGCGAGGTACTGGATCTGCTCGCGCCCGACGCCCAGCTCGAACTGCCCGCCGCCGTAGTTGCCGATGTCGTTGGCCGCGCAGTAGTCGTAGGCGTCGAGCAGGCTGCGCAGACCGCCCAGGCGCGACGGCTTGATGTTGACCATGCGCGGCGGGTAGGGCAGCGCGACGATGTCCTCGATCGAGTGGATCGGCGCATCCCAGGAGAAGCGCTCGCGGTGCTCGGCGAGGATCGCGTCCGTCTGCGGCGTCAGCTTCGGGTCCTCGATCCACGCCTGCGGAAACGCGCGCACGACGCGCTCGTACAGCACCGGGTCGGCCGCCTGATCGACGATCGAGCCCTCGTACAGCCCCTTGAAGTCGACGGAGTCCACCGCGCCGGTCTCGCGCAGCTTCGCGATCAGCGGCTCGTCCCACGAGCTCGTCGGGTCGAGCTTGAAGCGCAGTTCCGGGTACATCGCCAGCCGCCGGCTGACGGGATCGATCGTCGGCGGCTCGCCGAGGCGCAGCGATACGACGAAGCGCACCGGCTGCGGCTCGCGCTCCAGCGCGGCGTGCAGCGTCGTGCCGGCCTGGCGCAGCGCGAGATCCAGCGCGGCCGACTCGTAGGCCCACGTGCGGTAGTTCTGTGAGACCTCGCGTTGCGGCTGCTGCTCGAACAGCGACAGCCCGGCAAGATGCTCGGAGAACGAGGCCAGCGTGTGGTGCCCGGACAGCTCGAGCAGCGGGCCGGCGGCCTGCATGACCTCGTGGTCGACTGCGTCGTAGGTGACGTCCTCGCCGACGCCTTCGTGGCCGCCTCCGTGCAGGGCGATCACCGTGCTCTTGCGCTCGAAGTCGCTGGAGACCTGCGCGACCAGACCGTGCAGCGCGTAGTCGTCGATCTCGACGGGCAGCCCGGCCAGGCGCTCCCACGTGCTCATCCGCCCGCCTCGCTCTCCAGGCGGCTGACGAGCTCGTCCAGGCGCAGCTCCTCCAGCGCATCGCCGACGGCGCCGAGCTCGCTTGCGCAGTACTCGATCAGGCCCTTGCCCTCCCTGACGAGCGCCAGCGTCTCGTTGAGGCTCGCCTCGCCGGAGTCCAGGCGGCGGATGATCTCCTCGACGCGCGCCGAGGCCTGCTCGTAGCTCGGCGGCTGCGGCGCCTGGCTGTCGGGAGCGCTCACGGCGTCTGCTCGCTCACGGCTTGCGCACCCGCGCCGGCACCGCTCCGTCGGCAAAGCGCAAACGCAGGTCCTCGGCGGCGCGTGCTCGCACGGCGCTGGTCAGCGGCTCGCCGTCGGCCGACTCCACGAGCGCGTAGCCGCGCTCGAGCGTGCGCTGTGGGTCGTGCGCCGCCAGGGCCAGCGCCAAGCGCTGCAGCTCGCGCGGCCGGCGTTGGCGGCAGTCAAGCAGCGCGGCGTCGCTCTTGCGCGCGATCACCAGCGCCCTGCGCTGGCTGACGCTGCGCTCGCCGTCCACGCGCCGGCGCGAGCCGGCGCGGATCTCGCGCAACTGCTGGTGCAGGCGCGTGCGCTCGCGGTCCAGGTGCGCGCCCGGCGCGCGCGACAGGCCCACCAGCAGTCGCGCGCGCGACAGCAATGCCTGGCGCCCGTGCTCGCGCAGGCGAGCGGCGGCGGCCGGCAGCTTCGCGCGCGGCATCAGTGCGCGCTGTGCGTGAACGCGCAGCCGTGCCGCGGCCTTCGCCTGGGTGTCGCGCGCCTGGCGGCAGTCGACGCCAACGGCGGCCTCCGCGGCGTGCGTCGGCGTCGAGCAGCTGACCGCCGCGACGTCGTCGAGCAGCGTGCGATCGGTGTGATGGCCGACCGACGCGATCACCGGCACGTTGAGCAGCGCGATCGTGCGGCAGAGCGTCTCGTCGCAGAAGCACAGCAGGTCGGCGAGCGAGCCGCCGCCGCGCGCGACGATCACCACGTCGACCTGCGCGAGCGCCGTGAGGTCGCCCAGCGCGCGCACGATCGCTGGAGCGGCGTGGCGATCCTGCACGGGCGCGAAGCCCCACACCAGGCGCCCGGCCCAGCCGCGGCGCGCCAGCGCCGCACGCACGTCGTCGCGCGCCTTGCCCTGCTCGGCGGTGATCACTCCGATACTGCGCGGCACGGCTGCCAGCGTCAAGAGCTTCTGTGGCTCCAGCAGGCCCTCGGCATCGAGCTGCTTGCGCAGCCGGTCGATGCGCGCGAGCAGGTCGCCCTCGCCGGCCACGCGCAGATCGGCGACCGCGAAGGAGAAGCCGGGGGAGGACGTCGCGCTGCCGGGGTAGTAGTCGCATCCGCCGGCGACGACCACCTGCATCCCCTCGCTCGGCGCCGCTCCCGCGCGCGCGACCATGCGGTCCCAGTCGTCGCGCCACGCGGCGCACGCGAGCGCGCCGTTGGCGTCGCGCAGCTCGAAGTACACGCGGGCGCGCGAAGGGCGGAGGTTGACCAGCTCGCCGACGATCTGCACGCGTGCGAACGAGCGCAGCTTCTCGCGCAGCGCCGCCGCGTACTCGCCCACGGCGAACGGCCCCGCGAGCGCGCTGTCGGGGATGCCGTCGCCCGCGTGCACGGCGACGGGTGGCGCCTGCCGTGCGCCTGCGCCGGTGTCCTGCGCCGGTGCGGGCTCGGCCGCGCCGAGCGCGGGCTGCAGGGGGCTCGTCCGGGCCATCAGCGCCCAGCATAGGCGGTACGATCGACGTCAAATGCGCGGCAGCGGACATCGGCCCGACGGCATCTGAGGCCGAGCGCCGTGGCAAATCGCAACAGCGGACGCCGCGGGCGCTCGCGCAAGCGCAACCGCCCGCGCGCGGCTGCCTCCAGCGCGGGCGTTACCGCAGCCGCCGGCTCTGTGACCGCTGCCGGCGACGAGCCTCGGCAGCCGATCGCGGGGTCGTCGAGTGCGCCCACGGGGACGCGCGGGCGCTCGCGACCATCCGAGCGCAATTCGCGCGCGGGCTTCAAAGACCCGCAATCGCTCGGCGAGCGCCCGCAGGCTCCCTGGCATCCGCTCCCGGTTTCCGAGCTGCTGATCCTGATCGGCGCGATCGCCACGGTGATCGGCGCGAGCAAACTGAGCAAGGACTCCGCGGCGGGCGCGCCGACGCTCGTCGCCGGTATCGCCGCGGTGCTGATCGGGACGATCGAGTTCTCATTGCGCGAGCACCGCAGCGGCTATCGCTCGCACACGATCCTGCTGTCGTTGCTGCCGACGGTCGTCGTGTACACGGGCACGCTGCTGATCGTCTCGGCGTTCGTCTCGCCCGTGCCGGTCGGACTGAAGATCGCCCCGCTCGCGCTGGCGCTGCCGCTGTTCGCGCTGCTCTACAAACTGCTGCGCGCGCGCTTTGCCGATGCGCGCCGCGAGCGCGTGTTCGCGGGTAGCCGCTAACCGACGGCCGTGTCGTCGAGCGACGGCAGCGCGTGCTCGCCGGGAGGGCCCGTCTGCCCGCGAATCTCGCCCGCCACGCCCAGGCGCTCCAGCCGGGCGATCTCGCGTTCGCCCTCGACGCGCGCGGGGTGACCGTCGGGCAGGCCGGCGATCAGTTTGGCGATGCGTTCGCGCAGCTGCAGCGCGAAGTGCGGTGTCGACGCGCCCATCAGCCGGCGCACGTCCTCGATCGACACCTCGCCGGTGCGCTCCTTGCTGACTGTCAGTGGGTCCTCGGCTTGGCTCAACTCGGGCTCACCTGCGCGATCGTCATTCGGCGGCTGCGACGGATTCTTCGGCTGCTGACTGCTGACGCGGCGCGATCTCCAGGACGGTGTCCAGTTCGGCCTGCGCGAGCGCCGAGATCGCCTGTTCGTCGCCGATCAGCCAGCCGTGATTGTAGACCTCGCGCACCGGCGGGGCAGCGGCCGTGTACCCCGGCTCGATGTCGCTCAGGTACTGCGTCAGCGCCGCCGGGACCGAGGCGCTGTCGTCGAGCAGCAGCAGCGGCCCGTAGTCGCCATGGGCGGCCAGCGGCGCCGCGGCGGGCGCGTCCAGCGGGCGCGAGACGTTCGCGAAGACCAGCCCGTGACCCGCTTCGTGGATGCCCCACCCGAACGAGCCGTGCGAGAAGCGCGACACGGAGATCGCGTTCTCGACCGCGTCGCTGCTCTCCTTGGCGTTCGTCGATTCGCCTGCACCGGCGCTGCCCGTGACGTGGACGACCGCTCCCAGCGGCGCCAGTTCGGCATACGTGCGCCTGCTCAGCGTCGTCGGTGCGACCACGTAGATCGTCGGCCGGTGAAGCGCCTTCAGCGCCGCGCTCGTCGTCGCGGGCACGCGCGCGTGTTCGACGAACAGGATCGGCGCACCGCTCTCGGCCGACAGCGCCGCGGCCGGCATCTGCAGCGCGCGCGGTGCGTCGGAGGCCACCACGAGCACCTGACGGGCCTTCGCGCCGCGCACGGAGTCGCCCAGCTTCTGCACAGCGACCGCGGCGGCGGCGGGTTGGGCGCCGGGCGCCGGCGAACGCACGCTCAGGCCATCCGGCAGCGCTGCGCCGGTGGCGATGCGGATCACCTGTACTCCACCCAGGGCGCCGGCCCCGATCGGGCGCATCGCATGCAATGCCTGCGCGGTCGCATCCGGCAGCGAGTCGCCGTCGGCGAACAGCAGCGGCGCGCCGAGCGGGGCGCCGGCCAGCGACGACGCGGCCAGCGCGGCCGGCCAGTCGCGCTGGTTGACGAGCACGACCGCCTGCGGACGTGTCGCCGGGGTGAAGCCGGGGAACACTGCGCGTGCCACCGCGGCGGCGTCGTCCGCCGGCTCCGCGCCACCGAGTCGCGTCGTGTTCTTGGTGGAGATCCGACGACGCCCTGGGCGCTCGCAGCCGTGCCCGCATCGCCGGAGCTGCGCGACGAGCGCGATCCGCTGCCCTTGCCGCAACCGGCCAGCGTGCCGGCGGCCAGCGCCCCGGTCACCGCGAGCGCGGCGAGCAGCCGAAGCGAGGGGACGCGCATGAGCGGGCACACTAGCGGGCGGGTCGGAGCGCGCCGCGGGCCCCGCCGGAGGCCGTTTGCGCGCGCTTTCCCGCCGATTGCGCTGCGAGTAGCTTTGCGGAGGTTTGCGTTCGGCCCGATTGGGTATGTACGGCGATTATCCTGGGAGTTTGCAGGCAAATCATGCATACCGACGAACAGATGCTGCAACTGTCATTGCACTCTGTTAGTCTGCCGCGCCAAGAACGCCGAGTCCCTGACCAGATGTCAGAGACCGGGGGACCCAAGTTGTTTTGGGGCGAATCACACGGAGTGACCGTGAGAAGCGCAGGCTCTTTCAGCGCTAGCCCGTCAGCTAACCCCGGAGGCCGACGAAAGAGGTTGTTGTCTTGCGGGTGCGAACCCTCAGTAGTTTCCTAAGCAGCTTGACGATCCTGGCCATCGCGGCCACTCCGGCCTTTTCCGCCACCACCGGCGGGGCCGTTGCCGGCACCACCGCTCCGGCGGCCACGACCCCGGCGGCACCCGCCCCGGCCATCCATCTCTCACCGATCACTTCGAAGTCCCGCCACCTCAGCTACAAAGGCCCGATCTACCAGAAGACGGCGACAGGCGAAGTCGTGCCGTACGTCGCCCCTGCGCCGGCCGCCCAGCTGACGAGCGCGACCGGCGGCAGCCCCGTCAGCGGCGCCACGGCGACGGCCGCCGACACCCAGCCCCAGTTGCTCGTGCCCGGCTCGCTGGCCCGCTACGTCAACGGCCTTGCGGCCGCGCCGATGAACGCGCCGGCCTCCGTCCAGCAGGTGATCTGGGCCGGCAACGAAATCATCGGCCTGCCCTACATCTTCGGCGGCGGTCACGCCTCGTTCATCTCTCCGGGCTATGACTGCTCGGGCACGGTGTCCTACGCGCTGCACGGCGCAAGCCTCGTCACGGCTCCCGAGGACTCCTCGGAATTCATGTCGTGGGGCTCGCACGGCGCCGGGCGCTGGATTGCCGTGTTCGGCAACTCCGGGCACGCCTACATGGACGTCGCGGGGCTGCGCCTGGACACCAGCGCGGCCGACGACCCGTCCAACCAGCAGGGCCCGCGCTGGCGCCCGCTGCGCACCGAAAACGGCGGCTACACCGTCCGCCACCCGCTCGGGCTCTAGGCAGTCTCCGTACCGTTCCCGGTCGGCTAGGCTTGAGAGAGCCGGCCGATCTGGAGATCGGCCGCCCCAGAACGCAATAGGAGGATCAGATGGCCGGTCTGACCGGGCGCATGTCAACCGTCGTGAAGGCGAAGGTCTCGAAACTTCTGGACCGCGCCGAAGACCCCGCGGAGACGCTGGACTACAGCTACTCCAAGCAGGTCGAACAGCTGCAGAACGTCAAGAAGGGCATCGCCGACGTGGTCACGGCCAAGAAGCGTCTGCAGATGCAGGAAAAGACCCTGCAGCAGAGCGTCGTCAAGCTCGACACGCAGGCCCGCCAGGCGCTGTCGGCCGGCAACGAGGAGCTCGCGCGCACCGCGCTCGAACGCAAGAACGTCGCGCAGACCGAGCTGCAGGGGCTGGACACGCAGGTCACAGAACTCGAAGAGCAGCAGCAGAAGCTGACCGACTCCGAGCAGAAACTGCGCGCGAAGATCGAGGCCTTCCGCACCAAGAAGGAGGTCATCAAGGCGCAGTACTCGGCCGCCGAGGCGCAGGTGCGCATCTCCGAGGCCGCGACGGGCGTGGGCGAGCAGATGGCCGACGTCGGCCTGGCGATGCAGCGCGCCGTCGACAAGACCGAAAACATGAAAGCGCGTGCCGACGCGGTGTCCGAGCTGGAAGCCGCGGGCACGTTCGACGACATCACCCAGCTCGGTTCCGGCGAAGACGACATCGACCGTCAGCTCAAGCAGCTCTCCAGCCAGCCGGAGGTCGACGACGAGCTGGCGAAGATGAAGAGCGAACTCGGCCCGGGCGGCGCGGCAGACACGCCGCAGATCGCCTCCGGCGGCGCCGCCGAGGGTGCCCAGCCGAGCGAGAGCGGGCAAGCATGATCGTGCGCATCTCCGGCGAGGACCAGTACCGCCTCGCCGACGATCAGACCGCCGGGCTCAACGAGCTCGACAACGCCGTCGTCGCGGCCTGCGAGGGCGGCGACGAGCAGGGCTACGCACGAACGTTCGCCGAGCTGCTCGACTACGTGCGCTCACGCGGCGAGCGCGTGGGCGACGACGAGCTGGCCGGCTCGGACCTGATCCTGCCGCCGGCCGATCTGAGCTTCGCCGAGGCCGGCGAGGCGTTCAACGGCGAGGGGCTGATTCCCGACTAGATCGGGATGCCCCAAAGCGGGAACCAGCGCTCCAGTTCCGGCTCCAGCGGCATTTCCGAGCCGATCTGCGCCTTGAGCTGCAGCTCGCGCTCGGTGGAGCGCTCCTGCGCGTCGCCGGGCGCCGGTACGAACGGGTACCAGTAGCCGCGCTTGTAGTTGTAGATGAAGTACACGCGTCGCTTCTGTGCGTCGACGAAGGCGAACACGGCGCACAGCAGGCGCTCGCCGTAGCCGGCGGTCTCGATCGAGCTCGACACGGCGTTGATGCCGACGGCGAGGTCTTCCACGCTGGGGGCGCCGTCGGGGTTGCGCAGGATCATCCAGCGGTAGCCGTAGCTGTCGTCCTGCGTGGAGACGGTTGTGCCGCTGTCGCCGCCGGTCGCCGTGACGACTTCTTCCATGTCCTTGAGCGTCGATTCGAAGTCGCTCGTGGCCAGCGACTGAAAGACGATCGCGGCGCTGCCGGAAGGGTCGATCCGATGCTCGGACTGCAGGCCGACGTATGCCGTGGAGATCGCGAACAGCCGGTCCGGGGCCGGGCCCTTGACCTCGTGGCGGCCAGTGAGGATGTCGCGCAGCCCCACGGTCAGGCGACGCCCTGCAGCTGGGACTCCAGGCGCTCCAGCGCCGCCAGGCGCTGCTCCAGCGGCGGGTGGTCAGCGAACAGGTTCATCAGCGACTTCTTGGCGCGCGCCGGGATGATGAAGAACGCGCTCATGCTTTCGGCCTTGCGCAGGTCCTGCGCCGGCTCGCGTTCGATCGTGCCGCTGATCTTCAGCAGCGCCGAGGCGAGCGCGCTGGGGCGTCCGGTGAGCACCGCCGAGCCGCGGTCGGCGGCGAACTCGCGGTAGCGAGAGAGCGTGCGCAGCAGGACGAAGCTGACGGCGTAGACGACGACGGAGACGAGGATCACGAGCATGATGTCGCGCTCGCCTTCTTCGTCCTGGCCGTAGCCGCCGCCGAAGAACAGCGCGAACTGGGCGATGATCGAGGCGAGCGTGGCGAAGAAGCTGGCGAGCGTCATCACCATCACGTCGCGGTTGATCACGTGGCTGAGCTCGTGCGCCATCACGCCTTCCAGCTCGGCGGGGGAGAGCATGTCGAGGATGCCGCGCGTCGCGCACACGGTCGCCGACTTCTGCGAGCGGCCCATCGCGCAGGCGTTGGGCATCGACGTCTCCATCACGCACACGCGCGGTTTGGGCAGGTCGGCCTGCACGCACAGGCGATCGACGATCCCGTGCAGCTCGGGCTCTTCCTCGGGCGAGACCTCTTTGAGCCCCAGCGAGGCCATCGCGAGTTTGTCCGAGCCGAAAAGCTGCACGAGCAGCAGCCCGACGGCGACGACGACGATCAGCCCGGCGGCCGCTCCGGCGGCGAACAGCACGCCGACGAACACCGCGTAGAGCAGCCCGAGCAAAAACAGCGTGAGCAGCATGCGCGCCTGCAGGCCTGTGTCCTTGCCGAAGTTCTGACGTCCGGGAGCCATGCGGGGATTGTCGCAGAAGCACATACGTCTGCCCTAAAGTGCGCGCGAGGATCACGATGCCCAGCGAGCCGCCGCCATGAAGCCCGAGATCGAAGTCCTGGGCATCTCGATCAAGACCTTCGGTGTGGCCTTCGCGCTGGGCTTCGTCGCCTGCGGGGCGGTCGTCGCCCGGCGGCTGCGCGAGCTCGGCCGGCCCGTCGACTGGGCCTATGAGATCACCTTCGCCGCGCTCGTAGGCGGCGTGGTCGGCGCGCGCCTGTACTACCTCGTCGAAAAATACGACACCGTCAAACACGACCTGCTCGGCAGCATCTTCTCCGGCTCGGGGTTGGTCTGGTACGGCGGCGCGATCGGCGGCGCGATCGGCGTCGTGGCGTGGATGCGCTGGCGCAAAGTGCTCGAACTGCGCATGTTCGACATGTGCGCCACGGCGCTGGCGCTCGGCTACGCGATCGGGCGCATCGGCTGCCAGGTGTCCGGGGACGGCGACTACGGGATCCACTCCACGCTGCCGTGGGCGATGGGCTATCCGCACGGGACGCTGCCGACGCCGCCCGGCGTGAAGGTTCAGCCGACGCCGATCTACGAGACCGTCGCGATGTGCCTGCTCGCCTATGGCCTGTGGCAGATCCGCGATCGCGTGCGCCCGGGCGTCGTGTTCGCGCTGTATCTGCTGCTGAGCGGCTTCGAGCGCTTTCTCGTCGAGTTCGTCAGGCGCAACAGCGAGGTCTTCGCGGGACTGACCCAGCCGCAGCTGGAGAGCGTCGCGCTGATGTTGATCGGCGCTGTGTGGCTGGCGCTGGTGGCGCGCCGCGGCGGCGGCGCGGCGCTGCGCGCTGCGCCTGCCTGACGGCCGGCGCGTAGCCCGCGCGAGCGTCCCGGCACCGTCGCACGCGATAATCCGCCACATGGCCACGCAGACGACCTTCTCGGACGTGTTCCCGCTGGGCAGCCGCCTCAACGAGCGCGGTCGCCTGGAGGTGGGCGGCTGCGACACGATCGAGCTCGCGCGCGAGTTCGGCACGCCGGCCTACATCGTCGCCGAGGACGATCTGCGCGCGCGGGCGCGCGCCTTCATGGCCGCCGCGCAGAGCGAGGGCCACGACGATCTGCACGTGGTGTTCGCCTCCAAGGCATTCCCCTGCAGCGCGGTGCTCGCGCTGTTCGCGCAGGAGGGGCTGTGGTGCGACGTGGCGTCCGGCGGGGAGTTGCACCTGGCGCTCAACGCCGGCTTTGCGCCGGAGCGAATCGTGCTGCACGGAAACGCCAAGTCCGAGGACGAGCTGCGCATGGCGCTGGAGCGCGGCGTCGGCCTGATCGTGCTCGACAACCTCGACGAGATCGACCGGCTGGCGCGGCTGATCGGCGCGGGCGCGCGCTCGGCGACGGGCGAGCAGCAGGTGCTCGTGCGCGTCACCCCCGACGTGCGCGGAGAGACGCACGAGAAGATCTCCACCGGCCAGGCGGACTCGAAGTTCGGCTTCTCGATCGAGCAGGCGGGCGAGGCGTTCGCGCGCGTGGGCAGCGCCGAGGGGCTCTCGCTGCAGGGCGTGCACGCGCACATCGGCTCGCAGCTGCTCGGCCTGGACCCGTTCCGCGCCGAGGTCGCCGAGCTGGCCAAGCTGGGCGACTTCGCGGTATGGGACCTGGGCGGCGGGCTGGGCGTTCGCTACACCCGCGAGCAGCCGCCGTCGCCGGCGATCGAGGACTACGTCGGCGCGCTCGTCGGCGCTGCCCACGCGCACGAGGGCGGCGCGCAGCGGCGCCTGCTGATCGAGCCGGGTCGCGCGCTGTGCGCCAACGCGGCGGTGACGCTGTACACGGTGCAGAGCGTCAAGCAGAACGTTTCGCGCTGGGTCGCCGTCGACGGCGGCATGTCCGACAACCTGCGCCCGATGCTCTACGGCGCTCAGTACGAAGCGCATGTCGCCGACCGCTTCGACGGCTCGACGACCTGCCGCCTGGCCGGCAAGCACTGCGAGTCGGGCGACGTGATCGTGCGCGACGCGCTGCTGGACGATCCCAGGCCCGGCGACGTGGTCGTCACGCCCGCGACCGGCGCGTACGGCTTTGCGATGGCCAACAACTACAACGGCGTCCCGCGCCCGCCGGTGATCTTCTGCCGCGACGGCGACGCGCGCGTGGTGGTCAGGCGCGAGAGCTTCGACGATCTCACGGCACGCGATGTCGGCTGACGCGCAGGGCGGCGAGGTCGCCCCGTTCAAGGTCGGGCTGCTGGGGCACGGCACGGTCGGCGCGGCGTTCGCGGAGCTGCTGGACGAGCGCGCCGGCGAGATCGAGCGCTTCAACGGACGCCGGCCGGTGATCTGCGGGGTGCTCACGCGCTCGCGCGGCGACTTCGAGCAGATCCTCGCCGACTCCGACCTGCTCGTCGAGGTGATCGGCGGCGTCGAACCGGCGCGCGACTACCTGCTGCGGGCGATGCGCGCGGGGCGCCACGTTGTCAGCGCCAACAAGCAGCTGCTCTCCCAGCACGGCGAGGAGCTGTTCGAGACGGCCCGCGAGCACGACGTGAGGCTGCGCTTCGAGGCGGCGGTGGCGGGAGCCGTGCCGGTCGTGCGAGTGCTCGAGGAATCGCTCTCGGCCACGCCGATCGAGCGCATCCACGGGATCGTCAACGGCACGACGAACTTCATCCTCTCCGAGATGGCCGGCGGCTCGTCCTACGAGCAGGCGCTGGCCGAGGCCCAGCGCGTGGGCTATGCCGAGGCCGACCCCTCCGACGACGTCTCCGGCCGCGACGCGGCGGCGAAGATGGCGATCCTTGCGCGCCTGGCCTTCGGCTCGCCGGTGCACCTCGACGACGTGCCCTACGAAGGCATCGAGCACCTGCACGGCGACGACCTGGAGTACGCGCGCGAGCTCGGGCTCGGGCTCAAGCTCGTCGGCACGGCCGAGCGCCGCGACGGCGGGCTGTCGGTGCGCGTGCACCCGACGTTCCTCTACTCGGGCCATCCGCTGGCGGCGATCTCCGGTCCGTTCAACGCGGTCACCGTCGAGTCCGAGACGATCACCGAGCTGACGATGTCGGGCCCCGGGGCGGGGGGGAGGCAGACAGCGAGCGCGGTGCTCGGCGACGTGGTGAGCGTGATGACCGGCGGCGCCCGCCCGCCCGCGCCGCCGCTGCGCCTGGAGCTGATCGAGGACGTCTCCAGCGCGTTCTACCTGCACTTCGACATGACCGATCAGCCGGGCGTACTCGCTACCGTGACGAAGGTGCTGGGCGAGCACGACGTGTCGATCAAGTCGGTCGTGCAGCGCGGTATGGGCGAGCACGCGCGGTTGGTGATGGTCACCCACCCGGTGCTCGAGTCAAGGCTGCGCGAGGCGATGCGCCAGGTCGGCGAGTATGACTTCGTGCGAGCCGAGCCACGCATGATCCGCGTGATCGAAGAGGAGTTCGTATGAGTCAGACGCCCCCAATCTCAGAGCTTGCGCCGGTGCCGCTGCCGCTGGTCGAAGGCGCCGCCTTCTCCGGCACGCACGTTCCGCTGATCGAGCGCTACCACGAGCGCCTGCCGTTCGAGCCCGGCGACAAACTGGTCAGCCTGCAGGAGGGCTCGACGCCACTACTGCGCGCGCCGGTGCTCTCGCAGATGGTCGGCGCGACGGTGCGCCTGAAGCTCGAGGGCGCCAACCCGACCGGCTCGTTCAAGGATCGCGGCATGACGTGCGCGGTCTCGGCGGCGGTGCGCGACGGCGCCAAGGCGGTGATCTGCGCTTCGACGGGCAACACGGCCGCGAGCGCAGCCGCGTATGCCGCGCGCGCGGGGATCACCTGCGCGGTGATCGTTCCCGAGGGCAAGATCGCGCAAGGCAAGATGGCGCAGACGCTCGTGCACGGCGCGCGCGTGATCTCGCTGGCGGGCAACTTCGACCAGGCGCTGACGCTCGTGCGCGAGCTGACTGCGACCAATCCGATCGTGCTCGTCAACTCGGTCAACGAGTTTCGCATCGAAGGCCAGAAGACGGCCGCGTTCGAGATCCACGAGGCGCTCGACGGGGGCCTGGACGCGCTGTGCATCCCCGTCGGCAACGCCGGCAACATCACCTCCTACTGGCGCGGCTTTCGCGAGGTCGGGGCGAGGCCGAAGATGTTCGGCTTCCAGGCCGAGGGGGCGGCACCGCTGGTCGAGGGCAAGGTGATCGAGCACCCGGAAACGGTCGCCAGCGCGATCCGCATCGGCAACCCGGTGCGCTGGGAGGACGCGATGGCGGCGGCGACCGACTCGCGCGGGGCGATCCGCGTGGTCAGCGACAAGGAGATCCTCACGGCCTACCGCCTGCTCGCATCGCGCGAAGGCATGTTCTGCGAGCCCGCTTCGGCGGCTTCGGTCGCCGGGCTGCTGAAGTACGGTGCGGGCGACGCCGAGCAGATCGTCTGCGTGCTCACCGGGCGCGGCCTGAAGGACCCCGAGACGGCGATCGCCAACAACGACGGCCTGGTGATCCAGTGCGTCGCAGAGAGCGCGGCGATCGAGGAAGCGGTTCTGGGTGATCCGTAGGAGAGTCGTGCGGGTGCCCGGGTCCTCGGCGAACCTCGGCCCGGGCTTCGACTGCATGGCGGCGGCGGTGTCGCTGAAGCTGGAGCTGGAGGTGACCGAGACGGGCAGCTTCGCGGTCGAGTCCGAGCTGCCGGTCGCCAAGGGCCGCGAGAACCTCTGCGTGCGGGCGTTCGAGCGCCTGCATCCGGCCGACGACTTCACGTTCAGGATCGCCTCGGAGATCCCCTTGTCCGGCGGCCTGGGCTCGAGCGCCGCGGCGATCGTCGCGGGGACGATGGCGGCCGACCATCTTTTCGAGATGGATGTCGATCTGTTCGCGGCGTGCGCTGAGCTGGAGGGACATCCCGACAACGTGGCCGCGTCGCTGCAAGGCGGCTTCGTCGTGTGCGCGGACGGTCAGGTCACGCGCTTCGAGCCGCCGACGGGCCTGGAGGCGCTGGCGGTCGTGCCGGGGGAGGCGGTGCGCACGAGCGCCGCGCGTGCGGCGCTGCCCGGCGAGGTGCCGCTGTCGGATGCGGTGTTCAACGTCGCGCACACGGCCCTGTTGACGCTCGGCCTGGCGCTGGGCGACTGGGACATGCTGGGTCGCGGCCTGCAGGACCGCCTGCACCAGCAGCAGCGCTCGCACCTCTTCCCGCGTTCCTACGAGCTGGCGCTGCGCGCACGCGAGCTGGGCGCGCTCGGCGCGACGATCTCCGGCGCGGGCCCGACGGTGCTGGTGTGGTGCTTCTACGAGCAGACGGGCGCCGTCGCGGAGACGCTGCGCGGCGAGATCGATGGCTGGGCGACGCTGCTGCGGGCTCCCTTCGAGCCGCAGGGCGCCTACGTCTCAGAGCTCTAGCGCAGCTCGGCCAGGCGCTCGCCGGCGGCCGTCAGGCCCGGCAGGCGCTGCAGCACTTCGCCGGCGACGTCGAGGTAGTCGGCGCCCAGGTCGGGGCGGTGGTCGAGGATCGAACGCGCGCGCTCGGCCGACTCGGCGTAGGCGATCGACGAGCGCACGACGGTGTCGAACACGCGATCGCCGAAGCGTTCCTTCAGCGAGGCGAGCGCCTCGCGCGAGTGCACCGTGCGCATGTCTGCGAGGTTCAGCAGCACGCCGAGCAGCGACAGCTCGGCGTTGAGCCCGTCGCGAGCCAGCTCGACGACCTCCATCGCCTGCTCGACGCCCTGCAGCGCGAAGTACTGCGCCTCGGCGGTCACCAGCGCGTGATCGGCGGCGACGAGCGCGTTGACGGTGAGCAGGCCGAGCGACGGCGGGCAGTCGATCATGATCAGGTCGTACTCGTCCGGCGCCTTGGCGAGCGCGCGGCGCAGCGTCAGCTCGCGGCCCATCTTGCCGCCGAGCATCAACTCGGCTTCGGCGAGCGTGAGGTTGGCGGGGATCAGGTCTTCGTGGATCGCGTCGGCCGACTCGGCGCGCTCGGCGAGCACGTCGGCAATCGTCGGCTCGGCGTCCGGCGGGATGTCGAAGTAGTCGGAGAGGTTGCCCTGCGGGTCGAGATCGACTGCCAGGGTGCGCAACCCGCTGCGGCGGAACGCATCGGTCAGCGTGCGGACGGTCGTGGTCTTGCCGGTGCCGCCCTTCTGAGAGAGCACGGCGATCGTGTCAGCCATCAGGCGATATTACGTGCCTGCGCGAGGACGCGCAGAGCCGTCGTCGCGACACGCCCGTCCGTCGCCGCCAGAGGGCGGACGTGCGACGGGGGGCGCTGCGCAGCGTTCAGCCGGCGCGGTGCAGTGCGACGGGGTCTTCGCCGTCTCGCGTGCCGGCGGCGCGCTCGGGCGAGACGACGAGGAAGCTCAGGCGGTAGCGCCCGACGATGATCTCGTCGCCGTCGTCCAGCAGCTGGCCCTCGATGCGCTCGCCGTTGACGAACACGCCGTTGAGGCTGCGGTCGTCGAGCACGCGCACACCGTCGGGCTGGCGCACGATCAGCGCGTGTCGCCGAGAGACCGTCGGGTCGTCGAAGCGCACGTCGGCGGCCAGGCTGCGACCGATGCGCGTCCACTCCCGTGCCAGCGCGACCGTGTGCAGCTCGCCGCCCTCTTCGAAGCACAGATACTCGCCGGGCTGCTGGACATGCGCTCGCGCGCTCGCCAGCTGCGCGTCGCGGTCACGCGGCGCGGGCTCGGACAGCATGCCCTCGTGGCGAGAGGTCTCCTGCGCCTCGGACGGCCCCTCCGAGCTGAACAGCGAGGCGCGCACGAAATCGCTCCCGCCGCAGCTCGGGCAGTCGCTGAGCGTGTCCAGGCCGCTCAGCGTGAGCACGTAACCGCAGTTGCGACAGCAGAACGAGCCTGCACCGACCGAGACTCCCGTACTTACCAGATCCATCTTGCCCTCCTTCTTGCCAGGCGCTCCGTCGCGGTGCTCCCCGTCGAAAGAAAGATCGTGGCGATCATAACAAGTTGTCCTGGAGGGCTAGTCCCGGAAACTCGCATTTTCCGTAAAGGAGCATGGCATCGATTCCTCTGGGATTCCTCTGGGCCGACTTGACTATTGCCATCGTACCCCGGCTGGGCGCTGCACAAACCCCGGCTGGGCGCTGCACAAACGCCACGCCGTTAGGTGCGCCGGTGGGCAGGAGGAGCCCGCCGCGCGGCGAAATCAGAGTCGTCATGGCTTCTGCGATCGAGCACGCCGAGCAATTGGAGCGCCACCTGCTGCGCCGCGGCCTGGGCGCGCTGGAGGCCGACCGCGACTGCTGTGCCGATTGCGGGCGCACACCGCTGACGGGAGAGCACGTGCACCTCTACGACGGCGTCGGTGGCGGTCTGGTGTGCGAGCTGTGCCGCACGCTTCGCCGCGAGTCGCCCGTCGCCAGCGAGATCGTGCGCCACTGCGAGCACGGCCACACGGTCCGTCTCACCGCCCGCGCGGCCTGACTGCGCGCCGCACCCGCCGGGCGCTCTTTAGACTGAGCGGTCGCAATGGACCCCGTGACCGTCTCGACGATCATCTCCGCTCCGCGCGAGCAGGTGTTCGACTACCTGCAGGACATCGCCAACCACAGCGAGTTCACCGACCACTTCATCGTCGACTGGCATCTCACGCGCATCGATTCCGTCGGGCGCGGGGCCGGAGCGCGCTTTCGCGTCAAGGCGCCCGGCAACCGCTTCAGCTGGGGCGACACGACGTTCATCGAGGTGCAGCGCCCGCACCGCATCGTCGAGGCTGGGCGCACCGGCAAGAACAACCGCATCCGCACACTCGGCGTGTACGACCTGGCGACGGCGGCGTCGGGCACTACGCGCGTGCGCTTCACGCTGCAGACGATGCCCGCGACGCTGTCGGACAAGCTGCTGGAGTCGCTCGGCGCGCGCGGCTGGCTCAAGCGCAAGAACGGCCGCGCGATGCGCCGCCTGCGCTCGATCATCGAGCGCGGCGAGGATCGCGGAAGCCGCGTGACGGTCGCCGCCGGATAGACTGCCGCGTCGCATGTCCAGCCGCCTGCGCAAGCTCACGCTCCTGGCACTCGTCCTGCTCGCGGCGAGCGTGCTGACGGCGTGCGGGGACTCGCACACGAAGGTCACGACCGGCACCTACGCCGGCGAGTCGGGCGCCAACGCCCCCTACCTCGACGTCGGGCCGCTCGTCTACGAGGTGCAGCAGTCGCGCGAGCTGAACCCCTACTCCGTCGAGGACTCCGCCTATCTGCAGGGCCTTTCGCCCTCCGAGCGCAAGCTCGCACCCGGCCAGGAGTGGTTCGGCGTGTTCCTGCAGGTCTACAACAACGGCTCGCGCACGCTTCCCGCCGCCTCGGACATGACGATCACCGACACGCAGGAAAACCACTACATACCGATCGTTCCCGGCTCGACCAACGAGTTCGCCTACCGCGCCGGCAACGTAGCGGGCAACGGGCGACTGCCGGTGCTCGACTCGATCGCCTCCGACGGCCCCACGCAGGGCGCGCTGCTGCTGTTCAAGATCCAGACCGTCTCGCTGGACAACCGCCCGCTCACGCTGACGATCGTCAACCCGGACGACGCGGCCGAGAAGGCCTCAGCCGAGCTCGACGTCTAGCGGCTGGCCTTCAGCCCCGCCTCGAGCACCTGGCGCGCGACCGGTGCGGCGGTGTCCCCGCCCGCGCCGTCTTTGACGAGCAGCACGCCGACGACGATGCGCGGCTTCAGCGCCGGTGCGAAGGAGGCGAACCACGCGTCGGTGTTGCTCGCTTCGCTGTCGGCGCCCACGCAGCCCGTCGAGCCCGATTCCTTCGCCGACGATTCGCCCGATTCCGATTCCGATTCCGAGGAGGATGGGGTGCACTCGGTCTTCAGTTCGGCCGTGCCTGTCTTGCCGGCGACGGTGACGCCGGGGATCGCCGCGGAGGTGCCCGTGCCCTCGCGCACCACGCCGATCATCAGACGCCGCACCGTGCGCGCGACCGCGGCGCTCGTGACGCGCGGGCCCGGCAGCAGGCGGTCGGGCGTGAACGTCGGCCGCGGGCGCACGCCGCCGTCGGCGATCGTCGCGGCGACGATCGCCATCTGCAGCGCGCTGGCCTGCACCTGTCCCTGGCCGATCGCGCTCGAGCCGACGTCGAGTTCGCCCTGGATGCTCGAGGCGGCCGGCAGCGTGCTTTCGGCGGCGCCCTCGATGCCCGGGGCGTGATTGAAGCCGAAGCGTTCGGCCATCGCCACCAGGCGCGCGGCGCCCAGCTTGACGCCCAGCGGCGCGAACACCGAGTTGCACGACACGGCGAACGCCAGCGCAAGCGAGCCGCCGCATTCCTCGCCGTTGGCGTTGCTCAGCTTGACGCCGTCGAGCGTCGCGTACGTCGCGTAGGGGAACTGCGTCTTCGGCGTGGCGACGTGCGCGTCGAGCGCGCCCGTGAGCGTGACCATCTTGAATGTCGAGCCCGGCGGCTGCACGCTGTCGATGCCGATCCCGGCGACCGCCAGGACCTGGCCGGTGGGCGCGAGCGCCACCACGCCGCCGAGCTGTGAGCCGAGCGCTTCGACGCTCGCGCGCTGCACGGCCGGCGAGATGCTCGTGCGCACGGAATGCGAGGCGTGCGGAGCCGCGCTGGCGATCACCCGGCTCCCCTCGAGCAGCTCGCCGCCGGGCGTCCCGCGCAGGCCGGCGTCGAGCGCGAGCTCGAGGCCGCTCGTGCCGACGTCGGCGTCTGACGGCACGCCTTCCATTTCCAGCGCGATGCGCCGCGAGCTGGGAATCGGGCCGACTTCGCCGACCACCGAGCTCGCCGTTTCGCCGAGCGGCGAGCTGCGCGGGCCGGCCTGCGTGGCTTCGCCTTCGGCGAGCACCGAGCCGTCGCGTGCGAGCAGCGACGCGCGCCGTGGCAGCGTCGTGCGCCGGCTGAGCGTCTCGCCGGCGCGCAGGCCCGGGAAGGCCAGCGAGTGCGACCAGGCGATCGCCTCGCCGCCCTCTGCGTCGTTGGCCACGGGCAGGCGCACGTTCAGCTTGAGCGTGCCGAACAGGCGTGTGGCGACGACCACCGGCACGCTGACGAGATCGCCGCCGGCATTGCGCGGCTTGCCGGTCGCGCGCAGGCTCGTCGCGGTCGCTGTACGCAGCGCTTCGTGGTAGGCGCTGGCGAACTCGTCGGCGTTGACCGCACGCCGCGACGCCAAGTCGATGTCGGCGTACATGGCCGCATAGTCGTTGCGCGCCCACGCCGCGACGAAGCGCTGCGCCAGCGAGTCGCTCGAGGACTCGCCGCCGCTGGCGCCGACGATCGCGCCGATCGCGAAGGCGACGGCCGCCAGCGCGATGACCGGGCGCGCCCGGCGCATGCGCAGCGTCTGCTCGTCAGTCAGGGCGCGGTAGAACATGGCGGGTGACGGGGCTCGACTGGATCATCGTCGCGTTCGCGGCAATCCTCGCCGGTTTCGGCTTCCGGCGAGGGTTCATCGTGGGGGTGCTGTCGTTCGCGGGGTTTGCCATAGGGGCATTCATCGGAACTCGCCTGGCTCCTCTACTGCTGCAGGAAGGCTCCTCCTCGCCGTATGCGCCGGCGCTGGGGCTGATCGGCGCGCTGCTGGCCGGCGCGATCCTCGCCAGCGGTATGGAGGGGCTCGGCTTCCGCGTGCGCCGTGCGGTGATGCTGCCGGGAATCGGCGCACTCGACGGCCTGCTCGGCGCGCTGCTCGGCGCCGTGCTCGCGCTCGGCGTCGTGTGGATCGTCGCCGCCGTCGTCGCGCAGGCTCCCGATCAGAACGACCTGCGCACGGACATCCAGCGCTCGGCGATCCTGCGCGAGCTCAACGTCCTGCTGCCCCCCTCGGGGCCGATCCTCAACGCGCTCGCGCGCCTGGACCCGCTGCCGTCGATCGCCGGGCCCTCGCCCGACGTCTCGCCGCCGCCGCCGCGCATCGCGCGCGCACCCGGCGTCAAGGCGGCCTCGCGCAGCGTCGTGCGCGTGCTCGGCACAGCCTGCGGCTTGGCGATCGAGGGCTCGGGGTGGGTCGCCGAGCCGGACCTGATCGTCACAAACGCGCACGTGATCGCGGGCGAGAGCGACACCACCGTGCAGGTGCGTGGAAGCTCGCCGAGCCTGCCCGCGCGGCCCGTCGCGTTCGACCCGACCGACGACGTCGCCGTGCTGAGCGTGCCGGGGCTGGGCCTGCCAACGCTGAGCCTCGCCAAGGACCCGCCCTCCGGCCAGGCCGGCGCGATCCTCGGCTACCCGCAGAACGGCCCGTTCGACGTGCGCCCGGCGCGCATCGGCCGCACACAGCAGGTGCTCACCGACGACGCGTACGGGCGCGGCCCGGTGCGCCGTCTGCTGACGCCTTTGCGCGGGCTCGTGCGCCCGGGCAACTCCGGTGGCCCGCTCGTCGCAACGGACGGCTCGGTGCTGACGACCGTGTTCGCCGGCACCGTCGGCGGGCGCCCGCGCGGCGGTTACGGCGTCGCCAACACGACCGTCGAGCAGGTGCTCGCGCTCGCTCGGGCGCGCGACGCGGCGGGCGGCAGCGTCGGCACGCAGGGCTGCGCGGCCGGCTGACCGGGACGACGGTTCGCGACGCGCCCGTGCGCGTGCGCATGCGGCGATCGAGGTAGCGTTCTGCAGATGGTGCTCAAGCGGGCGACGATGGCTGCGGTCACGGCGATCGTGACCGTCAACGTGTGGACCGGCTGCCCGCTGCTCGCGCTGTGGGTCGGCTCGCGGGCGGTCGGCAGGCACGATCTGAGCATGGGCGCGGTCGTCGTCGTGCTCGTCGTGCTCGCGCTGCTGGAGGGCGCGATGCTGCTGCTGCTCGCTTGGCTGTCCGAGCGTCTACGACGAGCTGATCGGTCTGCGGCGCAGCGAACCGGAAGTGACATGGATCAGGCGCCTGTGCGCGCCGCCGCAGGCGGCCGGCATGCGGCGCACACTGGCGCTCACGTCCGTCGAGGGCGTCGTAGTGATCAACGTGTACGTGGCCGTCGTGACGGCCGTCGCTTGGTACGTCTGCTCGCTGCTGTGAGCTCAGCCGCCGGCCGGTGCCGGTCGCGGCGTGGGCCGCGCGCGCCGCGCCGGCGGTGAGGAGGCCGGCTTCGGCGCCTTGGCCCGGGTCTTGACCTTCGCCGGCGTGCGCTCGGCACGGCTCGCCGCTTTCTTCGCGCCGGCGGCGCCGGCGCGCCGGCGCTCGGCGTGCTCGTCGATCGCCGTTTGCACGACCGTCAGGCGGCGAATCAGCACGGCGCGGACCTGAGCGAGCTCCTCGGCCGTGAGCAGTGCCGGCCCGAAGCCGCGGCGCGTGCGCGCGGCGGCGGGGGCGACACCCGGATTTTCGGCTTCCAGCTCGACGACGGTGCGCTCGAGCGATGCGATCTGCTCGCGCAGCGCGCGGCGGCGGCCGGCCTCGGACAGCTCGGCCGCCTGCTCTGCGCTCGGCGCCGGCGGCTGCGGGGCGACGTAGAGGGCGGCCGCGACCGCACGCGGGTCGGCGCCGGTCGCCCGTGCGCTGCGTGCCGCGGTTGCGGCGATCGAGCCGACGGCCGCGCCGGGCGTCGGCGTGGGCGCGACGAACGTGCCGCTGCCCTGCTGGCTTTCGATCAGCCCCTCGTGCTCGAGGCGCTGGTAGACGGTGCGCACGGTGTTCAGGTTCACGCCCACCGCGTCGGCCAGCTCGCGCAGGCCGGGCAGGCGCTGACCCGGCTCGAACTCGCCGTCGCCGATGCGTGCGCGCAGCGCCCACGCAAGCTGCACGCCGAGCGGCACCTCGGCGTCGCGGTCGATCGCCAGGCCCGTGCGCCGAGGGTCGCTCGGCTCGTCGCGGGAGGTCGTGGGGCGCCGGCTGGCCATGCGAACGATGCTAACGAGTGAGAGACGGTATTTACAGTGTGCTAGTAAACTATTATTATATATAAATATGAGTGCCGGCTCGACGACCCCGCCGCGCGTGCTTCCCGTGCCGGCGCGCGTGCAACGGGCGTTCGGCCCTTTCCGCCGGGCGCTGGAGGAATTCGGCGACGTCGTGCTGCTGACCGGCAGGACGATCGTCTCGGCGGTTCGCCCGCCGTATCCGTACGGCGGCGAGCTCGTCTCGCAGTTCCTGTTCGCGCTGCGGCTGGTGTGGTTTCCGCTGCTGATCACGACGGTCGCCATCAGCTACGGCGCGCCCGGCCTGCAGGCGGCCAACTTCCTCACGCTGTTCGGCGCGCTCGACCGCCTCGGCGGCTTCTTCATCCTCGCGGCGATCCGTGAAATCGGCCCGCTGATCACCTCGATCGTCGTCGCCGGCATCGCCGGCACGGCGATCACCGCCGACCTCGGCGCGCGCAAGGTGCGCGAGGAGCTCGACGCGCTGCAGGTGCTCGGCGTCGATCCCGTCAAGAACCTCGTCGTGCCGCGCTTTCTCGCGCTGATGGTGATCACCGGCCTGTTCGACATCTACGCGCTGCTGTTCGGCATCTTCGGCGGCATCGCCGCCGAGCTCGTCAACGGCCAGCCGCTCGGCCCGTTCTGGGGCACGCTGTTCGCCAACGCATCGACCACCGACCTGTGGGGCTCGGTGCTCAAGTCCACCTGCTTCGGCGCGATCATCGCGATCGTCTGCTGTTACAAGGGCATGACCGCCTCCGGCGGCGCCGAGGGCGTCGGGCGCGCCGTCAACGAAGCCGTCGTCGTCGCCTTCCTCGGCATCGGCGCGTTCAACTACGTGTTCACGCAGACCTTGCTCGCGACGCATCCACAGATCCTGGTGATCAAGTGAGCGAGCGTCAGGCGACACCGGGCGAGTGGCTTGCGAGCACCGGCGAGATCGTTCGCTTCAGCGGCGGCGTCCTGCGCGACGTGTGGAGCCTGCGCGTGCTGCGCTTCTTCGGCGAGACGCTGCGCCAGGCGGGCATCCTGATCGTCGGCTCGACGCTCGTCATCTGGTCGCTGGTGTTCCTGATGGGGCTCGGCGTGTGCGGCATCGGCGGCGCTTACTTCACGCTCTCCACCGGCGCGCCCGCCTACGCCGGCGTGTTCTCCGCTTGGTGCGATCTGCGCGAGGCCGTGCCGTACGCCTTCGGCTACATGATGGCCGCGAAGGTCGGCACGGGCATCGTCGCCGAGCTCGGCGCCATGCGCATCTCCGAGGAGGTCGACGCACTGGAGGTGATGGGCATCGACTCGATGCTGTTCCTGTGCGCCACGCGCCTGCTCGCGGCGTGGATCGTGCTGCCGTTCATGTACATCGCCGGCATCGGCGTCGCCTTCCTCGGCTCCTACCTCGGCGTCGTCGAGCAGCTCGGCTTCGTGTCCTCCGGTGGCTACCTGCTGATCTTCTGGCAGTTCCAGAACGCGCCCGACCTGCTGTTCAGCGTGATCAAGGGGATGAGCATGGCCACCGTCATCGTGCTCGTCGCCTGTTACTACGGCTACAACGCCAGCGGCGGCCCGGTGGGCGTGGGCACCGCGACCGCCAAGTCGATGGTGCTCAACCTCGTGTTCGTGACGCTGATCGGCATGCTCGGCACGCAGGTCTTCTGGGGCGCCAACCCGCGCGCGCCAATCGGCGGCTAGCACCCTCCGCTACGCTGACCGCCATGTCCAAGACGCTCGTGATCGCCGAGAAGCCCTCCGTGGGGACGGATCTCGCGCGTGTGCTGAAGGGGCCGTTCAAGAAAGGCGAGGGGGTGCTGGAGGGCCCCGATCACGTGATCACGTGGGCCGTCGGGCACCTCGTGCAGCTCGCCGAACCGGACGAGTACGACGCCAAATTCAAGCGCTGGCGCATGGAAGACCTGCCGATCGTCCCCGACCGCTTCAAGCTGGTCGTGCGCGACGAGCGCTCGCGCAAGCAGATGTCCGTCGTCACCAAACAGATCGGCCGCGAGGACATCGACGAGGTCGTCAACGCCTGCGACGCCGGGCGCGAGGGCGAGCTGATCTTCGCCTACCTGTACGAGAAGGCCAAAGGCAAGAAGCCCGTCAACCGGCTGTGGCTGAAATCGATGACCAGCGCGGCGATGAAGGAGGCGTTCACAGCGCTGCGTCCCTCGGATGAGTTCGCGCGCCTGGAGCAGGCCGCGCGCTCGCGCTCGGAGGCCGACTGGATCGTCGGCATGAACGCCACGCGCGCGGCGACAATCCGCCTGCGCAGCTCCTTCGACGGCGCCGTCTCGCTGGGTCGCGTGCAGACGCCGACGCTGGCGCTGATCGCGCGCCGCGAGGAGGAGATCAAAGCATTCGTGCCCGAGCCCTACTGGCTCGTCGACGCGGCCTTCGCGGCAGACGGCTCGCGCAACTACGAGGGGCGCTACCACGCCGGCGCCAAGCCACGCATCGCCAGCGAGGACGAGGCGACGGCGATCGTCGCCGCGTGCGAGGGCAAGCCGGGCAAGATCACCAAGCTGGAGAAGAAAGAGCAGCGCGAGAAAGCGCCGATGCTCTACGACCTCACGACGCTGCAGCGCGAGGCCAACAACCGCTACGGCTTCTCCGCCAAACGCACGCTCGGCGCCGCGCAGCGCTGCTATGAGGAGCACAAGGCGCTGACCTACCCGCGCACCAACTCGCGCTACCTGCCCAGCGACATGGTCGCCGAGATCAAGCCGATCGCCGAGCTCGTCGGCGCCCAGCCGGAGTACCGCGCCGGCGCCGAGTACGTCACCGGCCTCGACCTGCTGCCGCTGGCGCGCGTCGTCAACGACGAGAAGGTCACCGACCACCACGCGATCATCCCCACGCGCTCCGAGCACAACCTCGAGAAAATGAGCTCCGACGACCGGCGCATCTACGACATGGTCACGCGCCGCTTCCTCGCCGTCTTCCATCCCGAGGCGGTGTTCGAGAACACGCGCGTCGAGACGACGATCGGCGAGGGCGAGCAAGGGCACGTCTTTCGCACGCGCGGCAAGCTGCTGATCGTGCCCGGCTGGCGCGGCGTCTACGACGAGGTCGCCGCCGCCGACGCGCGCCCGCCGAAAGGCGAGGAGGACGAGGGCGCCGACCAGCAGCTGCCAAAGCTCGAGGCCGACGAGATCGTCGAGACCAAGAAGATCGCCAGCGAGCGCAAGGAAACCAAACCGCCGCGGCGCTACTCCGACGCTTCGCTGCTCGGCGCGATGGAGACGGCCGGCAAGCTCGTCGACGACGAAGAGCTGCGCGAGGCGATGAAGGAGTCGGGAATCGGCACGCCGGCCACGCGCGCGGCGATCATCGAGCGGCTGATCACCGTCGGCTACGTCGAGCGCGACGCACGCGCGCTGGTGGCGACCGAGAAGGGGCTCAACGTGGTCCGCCTGCTCGACGCGCACATGCTGACCTCACCCGAACTGACCGGCAGCTGGGAGCACCGCCTGGGCAAGATCGAGCGCGGCGAGGACTCGCGCGAGAAGTTCATGGGCGACATCGCCGGCTTCGCGCAGGAGACCGTCAAACAGCTCGACGAGACGCTCAAGGACGTGCGCATCCCACGCGCCAAGCTCGGGCCGTGCCCGGTGTGCGGCCACGAGATCTCCGAGAACCGCAAGGGCTACTCCTGCTGGGCGCGCGAGGATCCCGGCTGCGGCTTCGTCATCTGGAAGTCCAAAGCCGGCAAGACGCTGACCGTGCCGATCGCGCGCGAACTGATCAAGACCGGCTACACCGAGCGCCCGATCACGGGCTTTCGCGGGCGCAGCGGGCGCTCGTTCCGCGCGCACCTGGCGATGCAGCAGACAGAGGACGGCAAATGGCGCGTCGAGTTCAACGAGGAGTGGGCCAAGGAGGGCGCCAAAGCGCCCGCCGCCGAGGCTGAGACGAACGAGCTCGCCGCCGCGGGCGAGGCGCGCGACAAGTCCGCCTCCGTCGGCGAACGCAGCGCCGCCTAAGCGCCCCGCCGGCTCCGCGCCCTATCCACAGAGCCGGGCCGCCGGCCGGCCGCGCAGCCGACGGCGCTGTCGGACGAGTGCGCCAGGATGGATGCGCATGCCGATCACGCTGATCACCGGGCCCGCCAACGCGGGCAAGGCCGAACTGGTGCTCGACGCCGTGCGCAAGCACAGCGCCCGCGAGCAGGACCCGCTGCTGGTCGTGCCCACGCGCGCCGACGCGGAGCACTACCTGCGCGAGCTGGCCGGCGACGGCGTGACGATGGGCGTGCGCGTCGAGCGCTTCGCCGGCCTGACCGCCGAGATCGTCCAGCGCGCGGGCGCCGGCGAGGCCGTGCTCGGCCGCCTCGGCCGCGAGCGCCTGCTGGCGGCGCTCGCCGAGCGCGAGCTCGCGATTGCGGCTGGGCCGGGGTTCGTGCGCGCCCTGTCGGAGCTGTTCGCCGAGCTGCGCACGCGCCGTGTCTCGCCGGCGCGCCTGATCGCGGCGCTGGACGCCTGGCTGGCGGCCGACGGGGCGGGCGCGGCGCGCGCGGAGCTCGGGCGCTTGTACATCCGCTACGACGCCGAGCTTCAGCGCCTCGGCCGCGTCGACGGCGAGCAGTGCGCGGTGCGCGCGCTCGACGCGCTGCGCGAACGCCCCTCGCTGTGGGGCGGCACGCCGGTACTGCTGTACGGCTTCGACGACCTCTCGCGACTGCAGCTCGACGCGATCGAGACGCTCGGGCGCATCGTCGACGCGCCGGTCACGGTGTCGCTCGCCTATGAGGGCGGGCGCTCAGCCTTCGCCGGGCGCGCGGCGACGTTCCATGCGCTCGCACCGCTCGCCGCCGAGCGCCGCGAGCTGCCCGCGCGCGCCGCGCACTACGCGCCACCGGCGCGCACCGCGCTCAGCCATCTGGAGCGTTCGCTGTTCGAGCCGGGCGCCGCGCGTGTCGGCTCGGGCGGCTCGGTGCGCCTGCTGGAGGGCGGCGGCGAGCGCGCGGAGCTGGAGGTCGTCGCGCGCGAAATCGCGCTGCTGCTGGCGCAGGGCACGGCCGCCGAGGACGTCGCGGTGCTCGTGCGCCCTGCCGGCACGTCGCTCGCGCTGCTCGCGGAGGTCTTCTCGCATGCGGGCGTCCCGTTCGCGTTGCAGCGGCGCGTCGCGTTCGCCGACACGGCGATCGGTCGGGCGCTGATCGGCCTGCTGCGCTGCGTGCCCGCGCCCGCCGGCGAGGCGCCGGGGGAGCTCAACGACCTGCTCGCTTGGCTGCGCGCGCCCGGGCTGCTGGAGCTGCCGGCGCTCGCCGACTCGCTCGAGCTGCGCGCTCGACGCGCCGGTGCGCTCGGCGCCGCCGATGCGCGGGCGTTGTGGGAGCAGCGCAACTGGAAGCTCGAGACGATCGACCATCTGCGCGACGCCCAGCAGCGCAGCGCCGCTTCGCTGATCGAGCGCGCGTCGCGTGAGCTCTACTGGCTGTTCTGCGCCCCGCGCCGCTCGTCGGCGCAGCTGCTTTGCGCCGACGAGCTCGACGAGGCCGCCGCGCTAGCAGCCGGGCGCCGTGCGCTCGCCCAGCTGCGCGAGCTCGCGCAGCTCGCACCCGAGCTGGCGCCGGCGACCGCCGCCGAACTGGCCACTGTGCTCGGCGACGTCGAGCTGCCGGGAGGCGAGCGGCCCGTCTCCGGCGCGGTCGCCGTGCTCGACCCGCTCGCGCTGCGCGCCCGTCGCGTGCGCGCGCTGTTCGTGTGCGGCCTGCAGGAGGGCGTGTTCCCGGCGCGTGCGAGGCCGCAGCCGCTGCTGTCCGAGCAGGAGCGCAGGCGCCTGGCAGAGGTCTCCGGGCTGCTGCTCGGCGAGCAGCAGGAGCTGCTCGCCGCCGAGCGATACCTGCTCTACGCGGCCGTCTCGCGCCCCGAGGAGCAGCTCGTGCTCTGCTGGCACAGCGCCGACGACGATGGTCAGACGACACCTCGCTCGCTGTTCGTCGACGACGTGTGCGACCTGTTCGAGCAGGGGCTGTTCGCCTCGCGCGAGCGCCGCGCGCTGGGTGCCGTGGACGACATCGCGCCGAGCGCGGCGGCGCGCCGCGGAGACTCCGAGCGCCCGGACGAGCCGCTGCGCGACGCGCGCCTGCTCGCCGAGCTCGCCGCGAGGCCGTGGTCGGCATCGTCGATGGAACGCTGGATCGGCTGTCCGGTGGCTTGGTTCGTCGAGCGCCTGCTGCGCCCCGAGGCGCTCGAGCCCGCCCCCGAGCCGCTTGCGCGCGGGGCGCTCGCCCACGCCGCGCTGAAGGACTCCCTGGAGGCCCTGCGCGCGCAGACGGGCAGCGCGCGCCTCACGCGCGGAAATCTCGCGCAAGCCCGCGAGCTGCTCGCCGCCGCGCTGGCCGAGAACGAGGCACGCCACCCGTTGTCGGTCGCGCCCGAGCGACGGGCCAGCGTGCGCCGGCGCCTGCAGGCCGACCTCGACCGCTACCTGACCTACGCGGCGGAGGGCGAAAGCCCGCTGACTCCTCGCGAGCTGGAGCTGGGGTTCGGCTTCCAGGACGGCGACGAACGCGGCGAGGCGAGCGAGCTGCCGGCCTTCGACCTCGGCGGCGGGGTGAAGCTGCGCGGTCGCATCGACCGCATCGACGTCGGCGACGGCGGCGACGCGGTCGTCTACGACTACAAGGGCAAAGACCCGCCCGGCGCGTCGCGCTGGATCAGGGATGGCAAGCTGCAGGTCGCGTTGTACATGCGCGCGGCCGAGGAGCTGCTCGCGGTGCGCGCCGTCGGCGGCTTCTACCAGCCGCTGACCGGCAGCGACCTGCGCGCTCGAGGCGTGCTCGACTCCGACAGCGGCGTGGAGCTCGACTGCGTCTCCACGGACACGCGCGAGCACGCCGAGCTGCGCGAGCTGCTCGACGAGGCCGTTGCGGCGGCGCGCGAGGTGGCCGAGCAGGCCGCCGGCGGAAAGCTGCGCGCGCGGCCGGACACGTGTGCGTTCAAAGGCGGCTGTCAGTACCCGACGATCTGCCGGTGCGAGCGTTGAGCGCGCGCCGCGCCTCCTCACAGCTGGAGACGCTCCCGGGGATGGAGTCCGCCGGCGTGCTCGCGCTCGCCGGCGGCGAGGTCCGCACGCTGACCGACGAGCAGCGCGAGGCGGTCGCGCGCCGCTCGGAGTCGCTGCTCGTCTCCGCCGCCGCCGGCAGCGGCAAGACCTCGGTGCTCGTCGAGCGCTTCGTCGCAGCCGTGCGCGAGGACGGCGTCGCACCTGGGCGGATCCTCGCGATCACGTTCACCGAGCGCGCCGCCGGAGAGCTGCGCGAGCGTGTGCGCGGCCGGCTGCTCGGCATGGGCGACCGCCAGGCCGCGCGTGACACCGAGGCGGCGTACGTCGGCACGTTCCACGGCTTCTGTGCGCGCCTGCTGCGCGCGCACCCGTTCGCCGCCGGCCTTGACCCGGACTTCGCGATCCTCGACGAGGGGCTCGCCGGCAGGCTGCGCGAACTGGCCTTTCAGGCAGCCGTGCGCGAGTTCCTCGCCGCCGGCGGCAGCGGCGCGCTCGATCTGCTCGCCGCCTACGGCGTAGACCGCGTGCGCGCGATGGTCGAGCAGGTCTACCTGGAGCTGCGCAGCCGCGGACAGCTGCTGCCGCGCCTGCCGGTCGCCAGGCCGCGCGCCGCCGACGATGCCGCCGCCGAGGCCGAGGCCGAGCCCGATCGCGAGGCCGATGGCGAGGCCCGCGCCGCGGCCGACGGCGATGCCGACGTGGGCGAGCTCGACGCCGAGGCCGCCGCAGCGTGCGTGCTGCTCGACGACCTGCTCGCGCGCTTCGCGCTCGCCTACGAGCAGCTCAAGCGCGAGCGCGCGAGCGCCGACTTCGACGACCTCGAGCTGCTCGCCCAGGAGGTCTTGCAGGAGCGCCCGGGGGTGCGCGAGGAATGGTCGGGGCGCTTCGAGCTGCTGATGGTCGACGAGTTCCAGGACACCAACCCACGCCAGCTGGCGATCCTGCGCATGCTCGACCGCGGCAACCTGTTCACGGTCGGCGACGAGCTGCAGTCGATCTACGGCTTCCGCCATGCCGACGTCCGCTTGTTTCGCGCCCGTCGCGCCGAGCTGGCCGAGCACGGTGCGAGCCTGTCGCTCACGCGCAACTTCCGCAGTCGCGAGCCGCTGCTGGACGCGATCAACACCGTCTTCGGCGAGCGTTTCGACAGCTTCGACGCGCTGCGCGCGGGCGAGCGCGACGACGAGTCCGAGGGACCGACGGACGCCGCGCCGGCGGTCGAGCTGCTGCTCACCGACACCGACGGCTGGGAGCAGCACGAGGAGGTCTCCACCGGGCTGCCACCGGCCCCGCTGTGGCGCCAGGCCGAGGCGCGGATGCTCGCGCTGCGTGTCGCCGAGCTCGTGCGCGAGGGCGTCGCCCGCCCGGGGGAGATCGTCGTGCTGCTGCGTGCGGCCGGCGACCTCGAGGTGTTCGAGCGCGCCCTTCAGCTGGCCGGCCTGCGCACGCTTGCGGCCGTCGGCGCCTTCTGGGGCCACCAGCAGATCGGCGACCTGATCGCCTACCTGCGCGCACTGGCCAACCCGCTCGACGAGGAGGCGCTGTACGGGATGCTCGCGTCGCCCCTCGGAGGCTGTTCGCGCGATTGCCTGGCGCTGATCGCACGCGCGGCACAGGGCGCACACCGAGGGGCGTGGGAGACGGCGCTGGCGGCCGCGACCGGCGAGGGCCAGCTCGCGGCGAGGCTCGCGCCGGGCGACCGCGACGCGCTGGACCGGGCGTGTGCGCTGCTGCGTGCCGAGCGTTCCGGTTCGCCGCTGCGCACGATCGCCGCCCTGATCGAGCGCGCGATCGCCGCGACCGGCTACCGCGAGCACGTGCTTGGGCTGGAGTGGGGCGAGCGTCGGCTCGCCAACGTGCACAAGCTGCTGCGACTCGCCCGGCGCTTCGAGGGCGACGAAGGGCGCGACCTGCGCGCATTCCTCGATCGCGTCGATTACCTGGCGAGCTCGGCGCGCGTCGAGCCCGACGCTCCGGTCGAGGGCGTCGAGCCCGACGCCGTGCGCCTGATGACCGTGCACGCCGCCAAGGGCCTGGAGTTCGCCGTCGTGTGCGTGGCCGATCTCGGCCGCCAGCCGAGCTCGCGCATGCCCGACCTGCTCGTCGACGGCGATCGCGTCGGCCTGCGGCTGATGCGCCTGGACGGGGCCGCGTCGACGCCGGCGCTGGCCTACGAGGAGCTGTGCGCCGAGCGGCGCGCACGCGAAGCGCAGGAGGAGGACCGCATCGCCTACGTCGCGATGACACGCGCGCGCGAGCTGCTGCTGCTCAGCGGAGCGGTCAAGTTCGAGCGCTGGCCGCGCTCGGGACCCGGCGCCGCGCCGATCTCCTGGCTTGGCCCCGCGCTGTCGCAGGATCTGCCCGCGCTCGTCGCCGAGCGCGCAGGGGAGATGCACCGGCTGGCGGCTGCGTCCGGCGCGGGCGCGGGGGTGCTCTGCCGCTTGAACTCCCCCGTCGCCCCGTTTGCCGCTGCCGGCGGGGGGTCGCCCGCCGGGGCGACGAGCGACGACGCAGGCGCGGGCCGGCCGGACGCGGCGGAGGCCGCCGCGTCAGCGGGTGCAGGTGGGTCGCCGGAGGCCGTCCGCGCGGGGCCGCCTGCGGCGCAGCGGCCGATCGTGACCGCCGCCCCGCCCGCCCCGCCGATCGAGCGCGAGCAGCTGCGCGCGCTCAGCTACAGCTCGCTGACAGAGCTCGAGCGCTGCGGCTACCGCTACTACCTCGAACGGGTGCTCTCGCTGCCCGAGGACCGCGCCGCCGCGCGGACGGCCGGCGCGCCGGCCGGGCTGGAGGCGCGCGCTCGCGGCACGCTCGTGCACCGCCTGATGGAGCTGCACGACTTCGCCGCGCGGCGCGCGCCGGGTGCGCAGGACGTGCGGGCGTGCGCGCGCGAACTCGGGCTGTCCGTGGACGTGCGCGAGCGCGACGAGCTGGCCGCGCTGATCGGCACGGCGGTCGCCGCGGCGCCCGCGGCGCGCGTCGCCGCGGCCCTGACCGTGCGCCGCGAGCATCCGTTCGCCTTCGCGCTCGGCTCCGGCGAGCCGCTGATCAACGGCGTGATCGATCTCGTGGCCAATGAGGCCGACGGCACTCGGCTGGTGCTCGATTACAAGAGCGACCGCGTCGGGCCGGATGCAGACCTGGAGGAGCTGGTGGCTCGCGAGTACGCAATCCAGCGGCTGTTGTATGCGCTGGCGGTGCTGCGAGAAGGCGCCACGGAGGTCGAGATCGTGCACTGGTTCCTGGAGCGCGAGGAGTGGGTTTCCGCGCGCTACCGCGCCGGCGAGCGCCTGGCGCTCGAAGAGCAGCTCGCCCAGCGCATCGCACGGGCGCGCGAGCTGCGCTTCGCGGTCAGCGAGGTGCCTCACCGCGGCTTGTGTCTGACCTGCCCGGGACGGACGGGGTTGTGCTCGTGGAGCGAGAGCGAGACGCTGCGCGAGCTGCCCTGACGCGCTCCCGATCCGGCCCGCAGTAAGGCTTTACGGGCCGCTTTCCAATCGCCGGGCGGCTGGTTTGAAGGCCCCGTCCGCTGCTACGCTTTCTCGCTCAGCCTCAGGTGCCCGCCTGCCCGCGCCACGGGGGATGCACCGCCCCAAGGGAGCACTTCCATGAATTCGCACATCACGCAGCCGCCGAGGGCCGTTGGCCTCTACGACCCCAGCTATGAGCACGACGCGTGCGGCGTCGGCATGGTGGCGCGCCTGGACAACCAGCCGACGCACGAGGTCGTCTCGCGTGCGATAACCGCGCTGGAGAACCTCGAGCATCGCGGGGCCAACGGGGCGGACCCGCTGACCGGAGACGGCGCGGGGATTCTTATGCAGATGCCCGACGAGCTGCTGCGCGCAGTCGTCGGCTTCGAGCTGCCGCCGCTCGGCTCCTACGGCGTGCTGATGTGCTTCCTGCCGACCGACGACGCCGCGCGTGCGGGCCTCGAGCAGCTGCTCGAGCGCACCGTGCGGAGCGAGGGCCAGCGGCTGCTCGGCTGGCGCGACGTGCCGGTCGACCCCAGCCAGGCCGGCGAGGTCGCCGGCGCGTGCCGGCCGGTGATCCGCCAGCTGTTCGTCGGCGCAGGCGCCGGGCCCGAGCAGGCCGACCGCGACGCCTTCGAGCGCAAGCTGTACGTGATCCGGCGCATCGCCGAGCTGAGCCCTGAGCACGACGGGCTGTACGTCACCTCGAGCTCCTCGCGCACGATCAACTACAAGGGCATGCTGATCAGCTTCCAGCTGGCGGGTTTCTACCCGGACCTGCGCGACGAGCGCACGAAGAGCGCGCTGGCGCTCGTGCACTCGCGCTTCTCCACCAACACGTTCCCCAGCTGGGAGCTCGCGCACCCGTATCGGGTGATCTGTCACAACGGCGAGATCAACACGGTGCGCGGCAACATCAACTGGATGCGCGCGCGCGAGAGCGAGCTGCGCAGCGAGCTGTTCGGCGATGACCTGGAGAAGATCCTGCCGGTCGTGAGTCCCGGCAACTCGGACTCGGCGACGTTCGACAACGTGCTCGAGCTGCTGATGCTCGGCGGGCGCTCGCTGCCGCACGCGGCGATGATGATGATCCCCGAGGCCTACCGAAAGCGCGAGGACCTGTCGGAGGACCTCAAGGGCTTCTACGCATTTCACTCGTGCCTGATGGAGCCATGGGACGGGCCGGCGTCGGTGGCGTTCACCGACGGGCGCGTCGTCGGCGCGACGCTCGACCGCAACGGCCTGCGTCCCGGGCGCTGGGTGGAGACGACCGACGGGCACGTGGTGCTCGGCTCGGAGATCGGCCTGCTGGACATCCCGCCCGAGCAGATCCGCAGGCTCGGCCGCCTGCAGCCGGGAAAGCTGTTCCTCGTCGACCTGGAGGGCGGGCGCATCGTCGAGGACGAGGAGGTCAAGCGCGGCGTCTCCACGCGCAGGCCCTATCGCGAGTGGTACGAGCGCAACGCCGTGCCGTTCTCAGAGCTCGACCCGTCCGACCAGGTGACGATCTCCGACCAGCCGCTGCGCACCCGCCAGCGGGCGTTCGGCTACTCCCAGGAGGACCTGCGCGTGCTGCTGGCGCCGATGGCGCGCGACGGCGCCGAGCCGGTCGGCTCGATGGGCAACGACCTGTCGCTGGCGGTGCTCTCCGAGCAGGCGCCGCCGCTGTTCTCCTACTTCAAGCAGCTTTTCGCGCAGGTGACCAACCCGCCGATCGACCCGATCCGCGAGGAAATCGTGATGAGCCTGGCGACCACGCTGGGCTCGGAGCTCAACCTGTTCGAAGAGACCCCCGAGCACGCGCACAAGCTCGTGCTCGACCAGCCGATCCTGCTCAACCGCCAGCTGGAGACGCTGCGCCACGTCCACCACGACGTGTTCGCCGCGCGCACGATCAACACGACCTGGTCGTTGCAGGAGGGCGCGGAGGGGATGAGCGCCGCGCTGCAGCGCATCTGCCGCGAAGCCTCCGAGGCGATCGAGGAACGCGTCAACATCATCGTGCTGTCAGACCGGCTGGTCGGCCCGCGGCGTGTCCCGATCCCTTCGCTGCTGGCTGTCGCGGCCGTGCACCATCACCTGGTGCGCGAAGGCACGCGCCTGCGCGCGGGGATCATCCTCGAGTCCGGCGAGCCGCGCGAGGTGCACCACTTCGCGACGCTGATCGGCTACGGCGCAGTGGCGATCAACCCATACCTGATGCTCGAGACGCTCGACGACATGGTGCTCAACGAGCGCGCCATCAAACGACCCGGCCCCGACGGCGGGGAGGTCGACGTCGGTCCGGTCGAGGCTGCCGAGAACGTCGTCAAAGCGCTCGGCAAAGCGCTGCTGAAGACGATCTCCAAGATGGGCATCTCGACGATCCACTCCTATTGCGGCGCGCAGATCTTCGAGGCCGTCGGCCTTGACTCCAGCGTGGTCGACAAGCACTTCACCGGAACCGCCTCGCGGATCGGCGGCGTAGGGATCGACGTGCTCGCAGCCGAGGCGATGGAGCGCCACGCGCGCGCCTACCCGGTGCCCCAGGACGACCTGCTGCCGGTCGGCGGCGTGTACGCGTGGCGTCGCGACGGCGAGCACCACATGTGGAACCCCGAGACGATCGCGCTCGTGCAGCACGCGGTGCGCGAGGCCAACGGCGACGTGCCCGCCGCGCTGAAGGGCGATGCGAGCGCGCTGGAGACCGTGCGCGACAGCGCCGCCTTCGAGAAGTACCGCGAGTACGCGCGTGCGATCAACGAGGACGCCGCGCGCAAGGCGACCCTGCGCGGGCTGCTGCAGATCGGCGCGGGCGGGGGCTCGGATGCCGCACAGGCGATCCCGCTGGATCAGGTCGAGCCGGCGAGTGAGATCGTCAAGCGCTTCTGCACCGGCGCGATGAGCCTCGGCTCGATCTCGCGCGAGGCGCACGAGACCCTGGCTATCGCGATGAACCGCCTCGGCGGGCGCTCGAACACGGGCGAGGGCGGCGAGGACCCGTCGCGCTTCACTCCCGACGCCAACGGCGACCGGCGCCGCTCGGCGATCAAGCAAGTCGCCTCCGGGCGCTTCGGCGTGACGATCCATTACCTCGTCAATGCCGATGAGCTGCAGATCAAGATGGCTCAGGGCGCCAAGCCCGGCGAGGGCGGCCAGCTGCCCGGCCACAAGGTCGACGAGTACATCGGCTCGATCCGCCACACGACACCCGGCGTCGGCCTGATCTCGCCGCCGCCGCACCACGACATCTACTCGATCGAGGACCTCAAGCAGCTGATCTACGACCTGCGCTGTGCCAACCCGCAGGCCGAGGTGTCGGTGAAGCTCGTCTCGGAGATCGGCGTCGGCACGGTCGCCGCAGGCGTATCCAAGGCCAACGCCGACCGCGTGCTGATCGCCGGGCACGACGGCGGCACGGGCGCCTCGCCGCAATCCTCGATCCAGTCGGCGGGCATCCCCTGGGAGATCGGGCTGGCCGAGACGCAGCAGACGCTGCTGCTGAACAACCTGCGCTCGCGCATCAAGGTACAGACCGACGGGCAGCTGAAGACCGGGCGCGACGTCGTGATCGCGGCGATGCTCGGCGCCGACGAGATGGGCTTCTCGACCGGTCCGCTGATCGCGACCGGCTGCATCATGATGCGCGCCTGCCACCTGAACACCTGCCCGGTGGGCATCGCCACGCAGGACCCGGAGCTGCGCAAGCGCTTCAAGGGCACGCCCGAGCACGTCGTCAACTTCTTCTTCTTCGTCGCCGAGGAGGTGCGCGAGATCCTCGCCGGCCTCGGCCTGCGTACGCTCGACGAGGCGATCGGGCGCGTCGACCTGCTGTCGGTTCGCGAGGCGATCGACCACTGGAAGGCGCGCGGGGTCGACCTGACGCACATCCTCAAGCACATCGAGCTGCCCGAGGGCTCCGCGCGTCACCGCGTCGAGCCGCCGCCGCCGGTGCTCGAGGACGCGCTGGACTGGGAGCTCGTGAAGCTGGCCGCGCCGGCGCTGCAGGAAGGGGCAAACGGTGCCTCCGCGCAGCAGGCCGCGATCAAGCTGCAGATGCCCGTGCGCAACCGCAACCGCTGCGTCGGCGGAATCCTCTCCAGCCACATCGCGCGCCGGCACGGCGCGCGAGGCCTCGCCGAGGACTCCATCGTCGTCGACTTCGACGGCTCGGCGGGACAGAGCTTCGGCGGCTGGCTGGCGCCCGGCGTCACGTTCACGCTGCACGGCGACGCCAACGACTACGCCGGCAAGGGCATGTCCGGCGGAGTGCTGGCGATCCGCCCGCGCGAGGGCATGGCCGCGGACTTCGTCGCCGAGCGCAACGTGATCGTCGGCAACACCGTGCTCTACGGCGCGACTCGCGGGCGCGCGTTCTTCCGCGGCCTGGCGGGAGAGCGCTTCGCCGTGCGCAACTCGGGCGCCGCGACCGTCGTCGAGGGCGTCGGCGATCACTGCTGCGAGTACATGACCGGCGGGACGGTCGTCGTGCTCGGCTCGACCGGACGCAACTTCGGCGCGGGCATGAGCGGCGGCGTGGCCTTCGTGCTCGACGAGCGCGGCGACTTCGCCGAGCGCTGCAACATGGGCACCGTGGGCTTCGAAGCGCCTTCGGCCGCCGACGCCGGCGAGCTGCGCGAGCTGATCGCCGAGCACGGACGGCGCACCGGGTCGCCGGTCGCCGCGGGCGTGCTGGATCGCTTCGACGAGCTGCTCGCGAAGGGCGCGTTCGTGAAGGTCATGCCACACGACTACAAGCGCGTGCTGGCCGAACGGGCCGACCGGTCCGAGATCGGCCGGCAGGCCGCGGTTCCCGCCTGATGGGCAAGCTCGGCGGATTCCTGCAGATCGAGCGTCGCGGCATCCCGCAGCGCGACCCGGCCGAGCGCGCGCACGACTATCGCGAGTTCCTGATCACGCGGCCGCAGCCCGAGCTGCGCGACCAGGGCGCGCGCTGCATGGACTGCGGCGTGCCCTTCTGCCACAACGGCTGTCCGCTGGGCAACCTGATCCCCGACTGGAACGACCTCGTCTATCGCGACCGCTGGAAGGACGCGATCGCGCAGCTGCACGCGACGAACAACTTCCCGGAGTTCACCGGGCGGCTGTGCCCGGCGCCGTGCGAGGCCGCATGCGTGCTGGAGATCCGCGAGGGCGACGCCGTGACGATCAAACAGATCGAGAACTCGATCGTCAACCGCGCGTGGGACGAGGGCTGGATCGAGCCCAAGCCGCCGCGCACCGAGTCCGGTCAGGCGGTCGCCGTCGTCGGCTCGGGCCCCGCGGGCATGGCCGCCGCCCAGCAGCTACGCAGGGCAGGCCACGCCGTGACGCTGTTCGAGCGCGACGAGTCGATCGGCGGGCTGGTGCGCTTCGGTGTGCCGGACTTCAAGATCGAGAAGGCCGTCGTGCAGCGCCGCGTCGAGCAGCTGGTAGCCGAGGGCGTCGAGCTGCGTTGCGGGGTTGACGTCGGTCGCGACGTCAGCGTCGAGGACCTGCGCGAGAGCTTTGACGCAGTCGTGCTGGCGACCGGCTCGCGCGTGCCGCGCGACCTGACGGTGCCCGGGCGCGAGCTCGAAGGCGTGCACTTCGCGATGGAGTACCTCTATCAGCGAAACCGCTGGGTCGCGCGCGAGTTCGGGCCGGCGCCGACTGCCGAGCAGCCGGCCGCCGAGCGAACGATCACCGCCAAGGACCGCGACGTCGTCGTGATCGGCGGCGGCGACACGGGCGCCGACTGCGTGGGCAACGCGCTGCGCGAGGGCGCGCGCTCGATCACGCAGCTCGAGCTCTTGCCCGAGCCGCCCAAGCAGCGGCCCGACGACCGCACGCCGTGGCCGCAGTGGCCGCTGAAGTATCGCCTCAGCTACGCGATGGAGGAGGCCAAGGAGGCGCATGCCGGCGAGCAGGACTACTCGGTCGTGACGACGCGCTTCTCAGACGACGGGGACGGCAGGGTCGCCGCGCTGCACATCGCGCGCGCCGAGGCGGCGCCGCCGTTCGGCCCGGTGGACGGCACCGAGCGCGAGCTGAAGTCCCAGCTCGTGCTGCTGGCGATGGGCTTCTTGCACCCCGAGCAGGAGCTGCTCGACGGGCTCGGCGTCGCCAAGGACCCGCGCGGGAACGTCAAGACGCAGGCGCCGTACACGAGCTCGGTCGACGGCGTGTTCGCCGCCGGCGACGCGCGCCGCGGCCAGTCGCTGATCGTGTGGGCGATCAACGAGGGGCGCCAGTGCGCGCGCATGGTCGATCGCTACCTTGCCCGCCGGCGCAATCCCGACGCCGAGGGTGCCGACGCCTTGTCGCGCGATCAGGGTCGAGCCGGGCACGCCGACGCCGATCGGGGGCCGGAGGGGCCGCCCCTGCACGTCGGGCCTGGCGTACCCGCCGAGGACTAGGACTGGCCAGCCAGCCAGGGCCCTGCTTTTTCTCTAGGCTGGGTGCGTGAGCGCGATACTCGACACCGAGCCCGCAGGCGGCTCCCGGCTGCCGCGAACGTGCATCGTCGGCGCGGGCTCGTCGGGCATCGCTGCCGCCAAGGCGCTGCACGAGCGCGGGATACCGTTCGACTGCATCGAGAAGTCCGACCGCGTCGGCGGCAACTGGGTGTTCGCCAACAAGAACGGCATGTCGGCGGCCTATCGCGATCTGTTCATCAACACCTCGCGCGACCGCATGGCCTACACGGACCTGCCGATGCCCGCGACCTACCCGGACTTCCCGCACCACACGCACATCGCCGCGTACTTCGACGACTACGTCGACCACTTCGGCTTCCGCGACAAGATCGTCTTCGAGACGGGCGTCGAGCACGCATCGCGCCGCGATGACGGGACGTGGGAGGTTCGTCTCGACGACGGGCAGACGCGCGAGTACGACGCGCTGATCGTCGCCAACGGCCACCACTGGAAGCCGCGCTGGCCCGAACCGGCGTTCCCCGGCAGCGACACGTTCGCCGGCGAGCAGCTGCACGCGCACTCCTACGTCGACAACTCGATCTTCGCCGGCAAGCGGGCGGTCGTGCTGGGCATGGGCAACTCGGCGATGGACATCGCCGTCGAGTCCTCCTACGTGGCCGAGCGCACATACCTGGCGGCTCGCAGTGGCGTGTGGATCATCCCCAAGTACATCTTCGGCAAACCGGTAGACCAGCTGCGCAACGACCCGCGCATCCCCTTCAAGATCCGCCAGCGCTTCATCCAGCAGCTCGTGCGCAGCTACGCCGGCCCGCCCGAGCGCTACGGCCTGCCCAAGCCCACGCACCGCTTCGGCGAGGCGCACCCCACGGTCTCCGGGCGCATCCTCGACCGCATCCAGCACGGCACGATCACGCCCAAGCCGAACATCGAGTCGCTGGAGGGCTCGCGCGTGCGCTTCGCCGACGGCACGAGCGCCGAGGCCGACGTGGTCGTGTACTGCACCGGCTATCAGATCTCCTTCCCGTTCTTCGACGAGGACTTCATCTCCGCTCCCGAGAACCACATCGAGCTGTTTCGCCGGGTCTTCCACCCGGATGTGCCGAACGTCTTCTTCGTGGGGCTGCTGCAGCCGCTCGGCGCGATCATGCCGCTGGCCGAGGCGCAGGGCGCGTGGGTCGGCGACTACCTCAACGGCGACTACGCGCTGCCGGCTGCGGCGGACGTGCGCGCCGACATAGCGGCCGATCAGGCGAGCATGCGCAAGCGCTACGTCACGTCCAAGCGGCACACGATCCAGGTCGACTTCGACGACTACCTCTATGCGCTGGAGAAGGAGCGCGCCGCCGGCTCACAGCGCGCCCGCGCCAAAAGCTACGAGCCCCCTCTGCGATGCCCACGTTCTGCCGCCACAACCGCTTCGTAGACCGCTGCCCGATCTGCAGTAAGACGCTGCCGGGCAACTCCCCCGCCGAGCGCACCACGCCGGCGCGCGCGCGGTCGCGCAAAGCGACGTCCTCGGGCGGCCGCGGCGCTCGCCGGGGAGCCGAACTGCGCGTGCGCCGCCAGGAGCGCGCGGTGGAGGACGGCTACAGCTCGCCGCTCGTGCCGGGTCTGCGGGCTTCGGCCGACGCGCAGCGACTGGCCGAGGAGATCGCGTTCTCCAACGGGCGCCTGCTCGCATTGCAATCGCTGCCCGGTCAGGCTGCCGCGCAGGACTCGTCCGAGGATCTCTACGCACAGGCACGCGCGCTCGTCGCCGGCGACCTCGAGCAGGCGACGTGGACGTGCTTCTTGATCGCCTACCTGTGCCCGCTGCAGGGCCCTGAGCCGTTCGCCGGGATCAGCCAGGCGCTGCAGGTGCCGCGCGGCGAGCTGTCCGACCTCTCCGAGATCCCGCTTGGCCCGCGCACCTCTCACGACCCGGCGCGCGGCGCGCGCACGCTCGACGCCTACCGCCAGTGGACGGCTCAGGCCGGCTCCCAGGCACTCGCCTTCGGCGGCGACGCGGGCTGGAGCCCGTCGCGCCGCTTCGAGCGCCTGCTCGAGCGCAGCGCGGTGCCCGGCTTCGCGCGTGGCGCCCGGTATGAGCTGCTGATGCTGCTCGGCGCGCTCGGCGCCTACGAGCTGGACGCCTCCTCGCTGCACTTCTCCTCCGCGCGTGCGGGTGGCGCAGAGGATCCGGCGACGCTCGCCGCCAAGCGCGTCTTCGCGATCGGCGACGCGCTGCTGCTCGACCGCCGCGCGGGCGCGCTGGCCGAGGCGATCGGCGTGCCCATCGGATCGCTGGAGCTTGCGCTGTCCAACTGGGGGGTGGGCGAGCGTGCGACGCTTGGCTTCGCGCCCGATCTAGCGGACGAGGACACGCTCGCACACGCCCGCGACGCGCTCGGCCTCTGAGCCGGCCGTCACGCTCGCCGAAGCGCATCTGGGGCGGTTGCGGGCGCCTCGTGCGGCGGCCCTCGCGGTTGGCAGCCGGCGGATGAAAGTGCCGTCCTCACGGGCGCCTACAGTGCCGTCTGTCAGCCGTTTCGCAATCGCCACAGGAGTCGCGATGCCACTTTGCTTCATCGAGCCCCAGGACGCAATCCGAGTGATCGCCGAGTCGGTCGGGCGCGAGGCGCGCCGCCAGCTCGTCAGCGAGGTCGTGCGCGCATGGGTGGATGACATTCCCGAGCCGGAGCTGTCGGTGCACTACGCCAAGGCGATCGCCGATCTCGACGAGGACGATCTGCACCTGCTCGCGGCGTGGCACGCGTCGCTCGAGGTCGGCCAGCCGATCCCGAACACCGACTTCCTCGTCGGCGTGTTCCCGAGCCTCGGCGAGAATCGCCGTGAGGCGCTGAAGATCGCGGCGGGCTTCCGCGGCGAGGAAGCCTTCCAGGCCGGTGTGTCCGAGGAGCAGGCGCTGGACACGGTGCTGCCGCGGTTGTCGCGGGATCGGGCGATCGAGTTGGCGAACGAGTGCATTGCGCTCTACATGTGGGACCGCCTGGGCTGCGACAACTAGGAGGGTCTAGCGAAACTCCATGCGGACCTGACGATTCTCGCCAAGCTGTCCTGCTCGCCAGAGCGCGAGTCGTGCCGCTCGCGGCGTAGCCCGCTGCGAGATACTAGGCAGGCCATGTCGCAAGAGAACGTTGAGATTGTGCGGCGACTCCTTGGCCCGTTCGAACAGGGCGACCTCGTTCCGCTGTTTCGCGACGACACCATCTACGCCTCTATCCGGGCGGCGAGTGAGCCGTTTTTCACGCCCGATTTCGAATGCGTGTTCGTTAGGGCGGACGTCGGGCGTGCTGCATACTCGGGACTCGATGGTCTGAGGGACGGGTTTTTGGACTGGCTGGAGCCTTGGGAGAGCTACCGCGCAGGGGTCGAGGACGTGATCGACGCGGGCGATGGGCGAGTGGCAGTGCTTACCAACGACCACGCCTACCCAAAAGGCGCGAGCGCCGAGGTCACCTTCCTGGGGGCTCCGCTGTGGACGGTGCGCGACGGCAAGGTAGCCAGTATCGAGTTCTACTGGGACCGGGCCGAGGGTCTGGCAGCTGCGGGCCTGTCCGAGTAGGCGTGACGAGTTTCGCTAGTCGTTTCGCTAGACCCTCCTAGGAGCCCGTAGGGCGGCGCGATCTGCGTCCTCGGTCACTCGCCTGCGTAGCAGACCACGCTCCCTGCGTCCCTGTCTCGCTTGCCCTACGGGCTCCCAGCGCGCTCGCGAGGGCTCACAACTGATCGCTCGCCGGCGAACCACTCCCGGCTCTTGCTGGACGACGGCTAGACTCGCAGCATGTCCGAGACCGCTTCCGCTCCTACCGTCGACGATGTCATGGACGCGCTGTCCAACGTCATCGACCCCGAGCTTGGGCTCGACTTCGTCGAGCTCGGGCTGATCTACGGGGTCGAGGTCGACGACGGCAATGTCACCGTGACGTTCACGCTTACCACCCCGGGTTGCCCGATCGGCCCGCAGGTCAACGAACAGATCGAAGAGTTCGTCGGCGAACTGGAGGGCGTCAAGACGGTCGCCTCCGACATGGTCTTCACACCGCCGTGGTCGCCGGAGAAGATGAGCGAGGACGCCAAGTTCGCGCTCGGCTACTGAGCATCTCGAAACGCTCGGGATGTCAGCAAGGGCCGGTGGTCTGCCAGGGGTCGGCTTTACGGTGGTCGGACCGGTGGTCGGACACTTCTAGGAGTTGTAGTTCGCCGCAGCGTTGACCGCGATGATGAGGAGCAGGACGCCAAGGCCGATCGCCGCGGCAGCGCCACCACGGGACTGGTCTCTGGCGGTAACAAAGAGGAAGCCGCCTCCGCCGATCAGGAGGACGCTACCGACGAAGAGGGCGAAAAGGCTCACCCCGTGAGAATGCACCAAGCGTGAGCGTCGAGCAAGCCGTCTTGCGATCCGTCCGCCGGCCGCAGCGAGGGCCATCGAACGACCCGACCCACTCGGTTTCGACCCCCGACGCGGCGGGAAATTCAATAGAAGGCTCGGGCCTGAGGGCAATTCGGTCCGAGTCGCCTGGGCCGCGAGGACGCTGGCTCTCCAACCGGGGAAATCGAGTGGCCTCGCGGCCTGTCTTCTTGATGCGCCGACGCGCTGGGCCGGGCTCGGTTTGTGCAAATGCGTACGTGGGTAACCAGGTTGTGGGTTGGCCGCCCACGGGGGGCCGTCCCAGGGTCGCTGCCTTGCCCGGGCTCAGGTCATGGGCAGTGGCACGACGGTAAGGGTTGCTTGCGACGCGTCTTGAGGGATGCGCGTCGCAAGCTCCCGCCTTCCTCACGAATCGCCGCGCCTAGCCGCCCGGCGTCACGCGCGCGGCTAGATGAAGTCGTTGCCCGTGAGGACGTACAGGAACGGGACGAACGGCACGATTGCCGCGATGCCCCACGCGAGCTTGCCGACGAAGCCGATGTCGCTGCGGCCGAGAAGATCGATCCAGATCAGCACGACGGCAAGCGGGTGCAGGATGCACAGCAGCAGCTCGAGGAGTTTCTTCACGTCTTTGCTCTACCCGCGCGACCTGGCGTCTACGCCGGCGCGCCGACCGACTCGCGCGCGAGCGTGACCAGCGTCGCCAGCTCGTTGGCGATGTTGTCGCTGATCTTGCCGATGTCGGGCAGGCCGTCGTAGTCGCCGAGCAGGCCGAAGTTCATCTGCCCGTTGTAGGACATGATGCCGATCGCCAGCGCGTGGTTCTCCGGCAGGAAGGCGATCGGGTAGGCCTCGAGCATCTCGCGGCCGAGGACGTAGAGCGGGAACTGCGGGCCCGGGACGTTCGTGACGAGCAGGTTGAACAGCCGCGTGGAGAAGTTGAGGCGCGACGCCTGGGCGAGGATCGTCGGCGGCGCGAAGTTCTGCGCTCCCGCGATCACCTCGGCGCCGAGTGCCTGCTTTGACTCCTTCAGCCCGTCCATCGCCTGCGAGACGAAGCGCAGGCGATGGACGGGATCGGCGATGTACACGGGCAGTGGCCCGCGCATCACGACGATCCGGTTGCCACCCTGCCCATGCTCGTCCTCCACGCGCACCGAGACGGGCACTAGCGCGCGCATCTCCACGCCCTCGGTGCGCCGTCCGCGCGAGATCAGGAAGCTGCGCAGCGCACCCGTGACAACGGCCAGCACCACGTCGTTGACCGTCCCGCCGAAGGCGTTCTTGACGGTCTTGAAGTCGTCGAGGCTGGCGCCGATGCCGTAGAAGCGACGGTGCGGGCCGATCGGCACGTTCAGTGGCGTTTCCGGTGCCGGGTTGAGCCCGGCCCAGACGATCTCGCCGACGCCCTCGGCTGCCTCGCGTGCGCGCGACAGGGCCCGCTCGGGGTGCGTCACCGCGTCGATTGCGCCCTCCGCAAGCTCGAGCCCGGCGCGCACCGCACCGCGCAATCCCGCTGCGACGAGCTCCGCTGTGCCCGGCTCGTTGTGCGGCTGCCATGGCCTGCCGTTGTGTTTGATGACCGGCGGGTCGGGTGAGAGGTCGAACAGCACCGTCGCCAGGTCGACGCCCGCGATCCCGTCGATCAGCGAGTGATGCGTCTTGGTGATCAGCGCGAAGCGATCCTCCTTCAGGCCTTCGATCAGCCACATCTCCCACAGCGGCTTGGAGCGGTCGAGCTGCTGGGAGAAGATCCTCGCCGTGAGACCGCAAAGCTGCTCCCACCCGCCGGGCGAGGGCAGCGCGGTGTGGCGGATGTGGTACTCCAGGTTGAAGCTCGGGTCGTCCACCCACACCGGTCGCCCGCTGTCAAGCGCTGTGGAGGCGAGCTTGTGGCGGTAGCGTGGAACGAGGTGCAGGCGACGGCGGATCTGCTCCAGGAACTCGCTCATCGACGGCGGCGGGCCTTCTACGATCGTCAGGCCGCCGATGTGCATGTGCGAGTGCGCGCTCTCCTGGTGTAGGAACGAGGCGTCTACGGGCGTCAGCCTGTCGAGGTGTCGCTGGGGCACGGGCGCTTAGCGTACCGGGGTGCGCCCTACAATGGCAATCGTGGAGAACACCGTCGAGAAGCTCCTGCTCGCCGCGCCGCGCGGATACTGCGCGGGCGTGGATCGAGCCGTGCAGACGGTCGAACGCGCGCTGGAGATCCACGGCGCGCCTGTGTACGTGCGCAAGGAGATCGTGCACAACAAGCACGTGGTCGAGCAGCTGCGCGGGCGCGGGGCGATCTTCGTGGAGGAGGAGACCGAAGTGCCCGAGGGCGCGGTGTGCGTCTTCTCGGCGCACGGCGTGGCGCCCAGCGTGCGCGAAGGCGCCGTCGCCCGCTCTCTGCAGACGATCGACGCGACGTGCCCACTGGTGACCAAGGTGCACCGCGAGGCCGTGCGCTTCGCCCAGGACGGCTACACGGTCGTGCTCGTCGGCCACGACGGCCACGAGGAGGTCGAAGGCACGATGGGCGAGGCGCCCGACCAGATCGTGCTCGTGCAGAACGAGCAGGACGTCGAGAACCTGCAGATCGACGACCCGAACCGCATCGCCTACATCACCCAGACGACGCTCGCCGTCGACGAAACCACCGCGATCCTCGCCCGGCTGCGCGAGCGCTTCCCGCAGATCGTCGGTCCGCGCACCGATGACATCTGCTACGCGACGACCAACCGCCAGGCGGCCGTCAAGCAGATGGCCGACAACTGCGACCTGCTGCTGGTGATCGGCTCGCGCAACTCGTCCAACTCGGTGCGCCTCGTCGAGGTGGCACGCGACTGCGGCACCGATTCGCATCTGATCGACACGGCCGACGAGATCCGCGAGGAGTGGCTGGCGGGCGCGCGCGTGGTCGGCATCTCCTCCGGTGCCAGCGCGCCGGAGAACCTCGTCCAGGATCTCGTCCAGTTATTCCGCGACCGCGGCGTGAGCGACATCTCCGAGTTCCACGTGATCCGCGAGGACGTGCGCTTCATGCTGCCAAAGACGATCCGCGAAGCCGCGACGGTCGGCGAGGGAAGCTGAGCGCCGCGCCGGTTGCGTCGCGGCGATCCGCCGCGGCGCCCGCATCGCGTCACATCGAGGAGCGCCGGTGCGCACGCTGATCCTCTCCGACCTGCACCTTGGCGGCGTGTCGCGCTCGGACCTGCTGCGCCGGGCGGAGCTGCGCGAGCCCCTGCTGCGCGCCGTCGCCGAGGTCGATCGCGTGGTGCTGCTCGGCGACGTGCTGGAGCTGCGCCACGGGCCGCCGCGTGAAGCGCTCGCGGCGGCGCAGCCGTTCTTCGAGGAGCTCGGACGTGCGCTTGCGGGCAAGGAGCTCGTGCTCGTCGCCGGCAACCACGACCACGCGCTGGTCGAGCCGTGGCTGGCGCTGCGCGCCGAGCTGCCCGAGGCTGAGCCGCTCGGGCTCCAGCAGCTGATCGAGCCGGCCGATGCCTCGCCGATGGTCACGCGCCTGGCCGACTGGGCCGCGCCGGCACGTGTGCGCTTCGCCTACCCCGGTCTGTGGGTGCGCCCCGACGTCTACGCCACGCATGGGCACTACCTCGACTGTCATCTGACGGTGCCGACGATCGAGCGCCTGAGCGTGGGGGCCATGAGCCGGCTGCTCGGTCGCCCGGCCCACGGGTTCTCGCAGGTCGCCGACTACGAGTCGGTGACGGCGCCGATGTACGCATGGCGCCACGCCGTCGCCCGCGATGCGCGCACAGGCGATGCGCTCAACGGCATCGCCACCGTGCACGCGTGGCGCACGCTTCGCGGGGGCAGCGACGAGGATCGCACCGGCGAAAGGCGCAACGGCGGCCCGTCTCGCCGTTCGCTGCGCGACAAGCTGCTCGCGAAGCTACGCACGCGGGCGATCGTTCACGGCTTCCCGCTCGCCGTGGCTGCGCTCAATCGCGCCGGGCTCGGTCCGCTTCGCGCGCAGATCTCATCCGGTGAGCTGCGCGGCGCCGGGTTGCGTGCGATGGGCGAGGTGGCCGAGCGGCTCGGTCTCGGCGACGCCTACGTGGTGTTCGGCCACACCCATCGCTCCGGCCCGCTGCCCGGCGACGACGCCGGCGAGTGGAACCGGCCGGGACGGGGCGGCCCCGGCACAGGCGCCAGGCTGATCAACACAGGCAGCTGGACCTACGACGCGATCTTTCTCACGCGCACGCCCGGCGAGAGCCCCTACTGGCCGGGCAACTGCGTGCTCGTCGAGGACTCTGGGCCGCCGGTGCTGCAGCGACTGTTGCTCGACCGCTCCCACGACGAACTCGTGCCGCGGCGTTCGGTCAAGCCAAGCCCGGCGTGAAGCACGTCGCCAGGCAGCGAAGCTCTCCGTCGAGCTCCAGCACGAGCTCGCCGGCGGTATGGCGATCGTGCTCGAGCAGTGCGTAGGCGCCCGGCGCCGAGACCTCCAGCTGCGCTCTCGCCCCGTTGACGGGGTCGCTCGCGCGCACGGTGCCCGAGCCGTCGAGCACCGCCCAAACGCCGCCGGCCGCGTATGCGCCGGTGTACGCGCCCGGTTGCTCGCTCGTCGGAGCGGCCAGCGCTGCGCCCGGCACGTCCTCGTCGCGCAGCGGTCGCAGCGGCTCGCGCTCCACGCCCAGCAGCTCCTGGATGGCACGCTCGGTCTCCTCGTAGCCCCCCTCGCCGTAGTGGTACTCGAACAGCCGCGCGCCGCCGTCGAACAGGTAGCGCGCCGGCCAGCCCTCGTTCTCATACTCCTGCCATAGCTGTAGCTCGCTGTCGATCAGCACCGGGTGGGCGATCCCCAGCCGTGCCACCGCCTCGCGCACAGCGGCCTCGTCGCGCGACGCGTCGTAGCCGGGGCAGTGCACGCCGATCACGCGCAGCCCGTCCTCGGCGTAGCGCTCGTGCCACGCCTTCACGTATGGCAGCGTGCGCATCGAGTTCGGGCGGCAGAAGTCCCAGAACTCCACCAGCATCGGCCGCCCGCGCTGAATCACACTCGCCTGCCCGCCCTTCGCGTTCACCCACGGCAGCTTCGTCGGGAACAGCGGCGCTGCGATGGTGTCAATCGGAGCCCGCATGACTCGACGTCGGCAGTGGCGCTCGGGCGTTAGCCACTACGCCGCTGAGGGGCGGGAGTTGCAAGTCTGACAAGGACGCAGGAAGCGTGGTGTGCGAAGAGCACACGAGCGACCGAGGACGCCGTCAGACGCCGCAAATCGCGTCCCTCAGCCGATGCTGCCGACCATCTCCAGCTGAATGAGCCGGTTGAGCTCCACCGCGTACTCCATCGGCAGCTCCTTGGTCACCGGCTCGATGAAGCCGTTGACGATCATCGCCGCGCCCTCGTCCTCGGTGAAGCCGCGCGAGCCCATGTAGAAGAGCTGGTCGTCTGAGATGCGCCCGACGGTTGCCTCGTGGGCGACCGTCACGTGCGGGTTCTGGATCTGGATGTCCGGCCAAGTGTCCGATTTCGATTCGCCGTCCATCATCAGCCCGTCGCACTGCACGCGCGCTTTGGAGCCGGCCGAGTTGTGGCCCATCTTGACCAGGCCGCGGTAGCCCATGATGCCGCCGTCCTTGGAGATCGACTTGGCGAGGATGTTCGACGTGGTGTTCGGCGCGAGGTGCACGACCTTCGCGCCGGTGTCCTTGTGCACGCCTTTGCCGGCGACGCCCACGTTCAGGTGGTCGGCACGCGCGCCCTCGCCCATCAGGTAGGAGCCGGGGTAGAGCATCACGTACTTGGCGCCCATCGAGCCGCCGACCCACTCGACGGTGCCGTTGGCGTCGACGATCGCGCGCTTGGTGTTCAGGTTGTAGACGTCCTTTGACCAGTTCTGCACGGTCGTGTAGCGGGCCTTGGCACCCTCGTGCACGAAGATCTCGACGACCGCCGAGTGCATCGAGTTGACGCTGTAGGTCTGCGCCGTGCAGCCCTCGATGTAGTTGACCTCAGAGCCCTCGTCGGCGACGATCAGCGTGTGCTCGAAGGTGCCCTCGCCGGCGCCCTCCATGCGGAAGTAGGACTGCAGCGGCAGGTCGCACTTGACGCCCTTGGGGATGTAGCAAAACGCTCCTCCCGACCACACTGCGCCGTGCAGCGCCGAGAACTTGTTGTCCTGCGCAGGCACGCATTTGGTCATGAAGTATTTCTGCACGAGCTCGGGGTACTCGTTGATCGCTGTGTCCATCGAGCAGAACAGGATGCCCTGCTTGGCGTACTCCTCCTTCAGGCCCTCGTAGACCGGCTCCTGGCGCCACACGCCGACGACGCCCGCGAGGTGCTCGCGCTCGGCTTGCGGGATGCCGAGGTCCTCGTAGGTCTGCTTCATCTCGTCCGGGACGTCGTCCCAGCTGTTGAAGCGCCCGGCGGTCGGCGGCGAGTACAGCACCAGGTCGTCCAGGTTCAGTCCGCCGAGGTCCGGGCCCCACGTCGGCACAGGCTTGCGTTCGAAGATCTCCAGCGACTTCAGCCGTTTCTCGGCCATCCAGTCGGGCTCGCCCTTGACCTTCGAGAGCTCCGCGACGACCTCGCGCGAGATGCCCTGACGGGCGCGCAGTTGTCCCTGCTCGTCCTCGACGATCGGGCTGGGCTTGGTGATCTTCGTGCGGTCAAGCGTTGCCATGAAACTCCTTACCGGGGGCTAGCGAATCCCCTGTGGGCGGGGCTTTGCGAATCCTGTGCGCTGAAGTAGGAATTGTATCGCGAGGACCGGGCCTTCCTCGGCCGCGCGTGCGCGGGGCGGGCGTGCACGCGCCGGCTACTCGGGCCAGGCGTTGTCGCCGGTGACCGCGCCGCGCACGACCTTCAGGTTCAGCAGCGCGCACTTGCGCCGCGTCGCCGAGACGGGGATGCCGAGCAGCTCGATCATCCAGTCGGCGTCCAGCGCGCCGACGTCTGAGAGCTCCATGCCTTTGAGCTCCTCCGAAGCGATCGAGGCCGACGCCTGGGAGATCGCGCAGCCGTGGCCGTGGAAGCGCAGGTCCTCGATGCGCCCGTCCTTGACGCGGATGTGCACGCCCAGCTCGTCGCCGCACAGGGGGTTGTGCTCGAGCGCTTCCAGGTCGTGCGGGTCGAGCTCGCCGAAGTTGCGCGGGCGCTTGTAGTGGTCGAGGATGTAGTCGCGGTACAGGTCGTCCATCAGAGACCGAACACCTCTCGCCCTGACTGCAGCGCGTCGATCAGCGCGTCGATGTCCGAGCGCTCGTTGTAGACGCCGACCGAAGCGCGAGCGGTCGCGCCGACGCCGAGGCAGCGCATCAGCGGCTGTGCGCAGTGATGGCCGGCGCGGATGCACACGCCGCCGCGGTCGACCAGCTCGGCGACGTCGTGCGGGTGGATGCCCTCGACCGTGAACGAGGCCAGCCCGCCGCGGCGCTCGGCCTCCGGCGGCCCGACGACGCGCAGGCCGGGCACCTCGGCGAGGCGCTCGAGCATGTAGGCGGTCAGCGAGCGCTCGTGCGCGCGCACGCGCTCCATTCCCAGCCCGTCGAGGTACTCGACGGCCGCGCCGAGCCCGACCGCCTCGGCGATCGGTGGCGTGCCGGCCTCGAACTTGTAGGGCAGCTCGTTCCAGCTGACCGACTGGAAGTCCACCGAGGCGATCATGTCGCCGCCGGTGAGGAAGGGCTCCATGCCGTCGAGCAGCTCCTCGCGCCCGTGCAGTACGCCGACGCCGGTCGGCCCGACGGCCTTGTGACCCGTCCAGCCGTAGAAGTCCGCGCCAAGGGCCGCCACGTCGACGGGCATCTGCGGGACGGCCTGCGCGCCGTCGACGAGCGACACCGCACCTGCCGCGCGAATCCGCTCGGTCATCTCGGCGACCGGGTTGATCGTGCCGAGCACGTTGGAGACGTGCGCGAAGGCGACCAGCTTGACGTCGCCGCGCGCGAGCTCCGCGTCGAGCTGCTGCAGCGACAGCTCGCCGCGCTCGTCGACCTCCAGGTAGCGCAGCTCGGCGCCGCGCTCGCGGCACAGCACCTGCCACGGGACGAGGTTGGCGTGGTGCTCCATCTGCGTGATCAGCACGGCGTCGCCGGGGCCGACGTTCGCGCGGCCCCAAGAGTAGGCGACGAGGTTGATCGCCTCGGTGACGTTCTTCGTGAAGATCGTCGTGCGTGGATCGCCGCCGACGAAGGCGGCGACCTGCTTGCGCGCCCGGTCGTAGGCTGCGTCGGCCTCCTGCGCAAGCGCGTACACGCCGCGATGCACGTTCGCGTTGTGCTTGCGCAGGTGCTCGGCCTGCGCGTCGATCACCGCCTGCGGCTTCTGCGCGGTCGCGCCGGAGTCGAGGTAGATCAGCTCGCGGCCGTCGAAGCGCCGCGCGAAGATCGGGAAGTCGGCCTTTACCTCAAGCGCTCTCTCAGCGACTGGTGGCATACGCCTCGATGTCCTCGCGCGCGGCGGCCAGCTTGGCGGCGACCTTCGCGCGCACGAGCTCTTCCAGCGGCTCGTCTTCGAGCTCTGCGATGAGCGGCTCGAAGAAGCCCTCGACGATCACGCGCACCGCCGCCGGGCGGTCCAGGCCGCGCGTCTGCATGTAGAAGATCGCCGTCTCGTCGAGCTCGCCGACCGTGCCACCGTGCGATGCGGACACGTCGTCGGAGGACACGAGCACAGAGGGGATCGCGTCCACACGCGCCTTCGGCGAGAGCATCATCGAGTGGATCTGCAGATAGGTGTGCGTCTGCTGCGCGCCCGGATCGATCTGGATCAGGCCCTCGAAGCTCGCGCGGCTCTCGCCCGTCGCCGCGCCCCTCCAGTGCACGTCGCCGCCCGAAGGGCCGGTCTCGTGCAGGTCCACGGCAAACACGTCCAGGTGCTCCTGCTCCTCGGTGAAGAACAGGCCGCGGAAGGCCATGTCGCCGCCGGGCTCGGTCACCGCCAGCTCCAGGTGCTGGCGCACCAGCTTGCCGCCGAGCAGCGAAGGCAGCCAGTGGCAGTAGGCGTCGCGCCCGACGCCGACGAAGCGCGTCGAGGAGTCGAACACCTCGCCCGCGCCCCAGTCCTGCACCTGCGCCAGGCGGCAGCGCGCGCCGTCCTGCAAGTACAGCTCGAACGCGCCCGCGTGCAGCGCCTGCCCCTCGAAGTCCTCGGCGAGGTCGTACTCGTGCACGCGGAAGTCGCTGTTCGGCGCGCCGACGACGAGCGTGCGCCCGTACTGCGCCACGCCGGGCGACTCGATCGCGTAGACGATCTCGAACGGGTCCTCGACGACGAGCCCTTGCGGCACGTGCAGGAAGGCGCCGCCGGTCCAGAAGGCGGCGTTGGCGGCCTCCAGCTTGTTGCGATCGATCGTCATGCGCTTGGAGTACCACTCGGCGACGAGCTCGCCGTGGTCGCGAAACGCATCCTCCAGTGAGCACAGCACCACACCCTTCGCCGCCAGCTCGGCGTCCAGCTCGACGTGCACGACGGTGCCGGCGCTCTGCACGATGCGCCCGGCGCGCGGGCGGTCGGCCAGCGTGCGCGTGACGACGTCGGGCACCGCGGCCGGCGTGGGCGAGGGCTGCGTGGCCAGCGCGTCCAGATCGAGGCTCTGCAGGCTCGTCGTCCAGAAGCCCGAACGCCGCCACACGGGCAGCTCGGAGCTGTCGTAGGCCTCCAGCGCCGCTTCGCGCAGCTGCTGCAGGTCGCGGCCATCGCCCGCGCCTGCTCCCGCCAGCGCGTGATAGAGCGTCGCCTCGCGGTGGCGGCCGGGCTTCATCGGCGCCGGCGTCGCGCCGTTGGCTGTCTCGCCGGCGGCGGTGGGCGCTTCGCCCTGCTCAGACACCGCTGTCACCGGCCGCGACGGCGCCGACCTCCTGGCGGATCTGGTCATAGCCCTCGCGCTCGAGGCGCTCGACGAGCTCCACGCCGCCCTCGAGCACGATGCGACCGTCCATCAGGATGTGCACGAACTCGGGCTTCACGTAATGCAGGATGCGCTGGTAGTGCGTGATGATCAGCGCGCCCAGGCCCTGCTCGTCGTGCAGTCGCTGGACGCCCTCGGCGACCGTGCGCAGCGCGTCGATGTCCAGGCCGGAGTCGGTCTCGTCGAGGATCGCTATGTCCGGCGCGAGCATCGCCATCTGCAGGATCTCCGCGCGCTTCTTCTCGCCGCCGGAGAAGCCGTCGTTGAGGTGGCGCGAGGTGAACGCTTTGTCGACGTCGAGCAGCTCGATTGCGTGCTGCAGCTCGTTGCGGAACTCCTTGACCTGGATCGGCTCGTCGCGCTTGGCGTTGATCGCCATGCGCAGGAAGTTGGCGACCGACACGCCGGGGATCGACACCGGGTACTGGAAGGCCAGGAACAGGCCGGCCTTCGCGCGCTCGTGCGGCTCGGCGCCCGTGATGTCCTCGCCCTTGAAGGTAATCGAGCCCTCGGTGATCTCGTAGGAGGGGTGGCCCATCAGCGTGCTCGCGAGCGTCGACTTCCCCGATCCGTTCGGGCCCATCAGCGCGTGGATCTCGCCGCGCGAGATGTCCAGGTCGACGCCCTTGAGGATCTCGCGCTCCTCGATGCGCACGTGCAGGTCTCTGATCTCTAGGTCAGCCATGTTCTCCGTTTCAAGCTCCGGTAGTGAGTGTTTGCGTTGCGGTGTCCAGTGGCAGCGCCGGCCCGGCCGACAGCGCCGCGCCTGTGGGCAGCGCTTGGCCGAGGACGAGGTCGGCGAGCGTCATCTCCTGCAGCGTGCGCACGATCGAGAAGCGCACGCGCGTCCACAGCAACTTCGTCGGGCAGACGTGCGCGGGGTCGGTCTCGCGTGAGCAGACGATTGACCCGTCCGAGCCCTCGCTGATGCATTCGATCGGCGCGATAGACCCCTCCAAGGCCTCGACGACCTCGGCCATCGTGATCTCGGTGGGCGAGCGCGCCAGCAGGTAGCCGCCGCGCGAGCCGCGGCGCGAGTCCACCAGGCCGGCCTTGCGCAGCCGTGCGACGAGGTGCTCGAGGTAGGCCAACGGCAAGCCGCCGCGCTCGGCGATCTCGGCAAGCGGGATGGGTTCCTCGCCGGCTCGCCGAGCCAGCTCGACCATCACGCGCACGCCGTACTCGGCCTTGGTTGAGAACATCATCTGTCGAATACCTACCTGCGCGCTAGGGTATCAGCAGGCCGGCTGGGATCCGGGCGGGTGCCGGCCTGCATAGCCGCCTTTCGCGGCTCAGGGGAGCGCTCAGGCGCCGGGCTGCGCGAGCAGCCTGCGAATGTCGTGCGCGAGCCCTTCCGGCGTGAGCTGTTCGAGCTGGAAGATCACGCGCTCGTGGCCTGTGCGGTCGATCAGGAAGACGGATGCCGTGCGCGCGAACGCCGCGCGATCGGCGCGTGCCCCGGCGATGTGGAAGGCGTGCCACACCGGGCGCAGTCGTGCCGGCGAGCCGCTCAGGTAGCGCACGCGCCCGCTCAGCGAGGTGCGCGTCAAAAAGCGCCTGACTCGCGCCGGCGTGTCGGCGGCCGGGTCGGCGCTCACCAGCAGCACCGGGACCGGCGCGGCCAGTTCGTCGAGCGCGCCGCGGATCTGCTGGGCGATCACGACGCACGCGGCGCCGCAAGTGGAGTAGACGAACGCGAGCACCGTCACGTGGCCGCGCTGTTCGCCAAGCGAAACGCGGCGCCCGTTCTCGTCGGTCAGGGCGAACGTGGGGGCGAGCACGCCGCCCGGCAGCGCCGCGCCGTCGAAGCCCGACGAGTTCGGCTGCACCGAGCTCGCCGACGAGGTGGATGAGGACGAGCCCGACGAGCAGCCCGTCGCGGTGCACGCCAGCGCCAGCGCGCAGGCGAGAACCCAGACGGGACGAAGCGTCATCGCGCCAGCGTATGCGAGTCCGATCGGGCCTCGCCCGGCCGGCTCGTCGTTCCGATGGGCGAAACACTTGCACCGTCCTCGTGTTCCAAGGCGACCTACGAGGAAACGAGGGGGATATGTCGTCTGACACGTACATCAGCCGTCCAGTGCCCGGTCGCAGGCCGGGAATCCGCACCATCGCGATCGCCGCGCTGGCGGTCCTCGCCGCGCTGCTCGCTGCGACCGGCGTCGCAACGGCCGCGACGACCGCGCCGTCAAACGACAACCAGGCCGACGCGCAGGCGATCCACAGCCTGCCGGCGACGATCGCCGGGACGACGGTCGGCGCGACGACCGACGCAGGCTTGCCTGGCTCGGAATCGCGCTGCGGCTCGACTGCCGCGTCGGTCTGGTACAGCCTGCGCTCGGCCACGGCACAGCGGGTCGCCGTGAACCTCGCCGCGTCGGGGGCGCTGGAAGCGACCGTCGACGTCTACCACCTCGTTCGCTCGCAGCTGAACTCCGTCGCGTGCGATCGCACGGAAGCCAAGGGCAAGACGGCGCTCTCCTTCAATGCGTCCAAGAACGGCGCGTACCTGATCCGCGTCGCCGCGATCGCCGGCTCGCAGCTGGCGCCCTTCACGCTCGAGGTGTTCCTGCCGACACCCGCGATACGCCCGCCCGGCTCTCCGCTGCCCGCCGGCGGCGTCAGCGGTCATGTCGACCCGATCCAGAACGTGAACGCCGCGTACGCCTTCACGCTGCGCCCCGGCGTCAGCTATCTGATCAACCTCGCCAACGGACGCGGCGGCGGCTGCGTCGACGGCCGGCTTTACGCGCCCGGCACCCGCTCCTTCGAAGAAGGCTCTCCCTCGGTGCTGCGCATCGACTGCCGCGGCTACCGCCTCTTCACGCCCGGCCCCGGCCAGGGCGGTCGATACAGCTTCGAGGTGACGCCTCGCGATCGCGGTGTCAAACGCTTCCACCTGCAGGTCGCGCGCGCCAATGCCTCCGAGACCGCCCCGGGCCTCGCGCTGGGCAACTACGCCCACGGGCACGGGCATCTCGACGGGCGCGGCGTGCAGGTGCTGCGCCTGTACCGCATGGACGTCCACAGCCACTCCGACCTCACGCTCAGGCTGAAAGCGCCGTCGGCGGCCGATTTCAACGTGCAGTTGCGCGGCCTCAACGGCCACGTGATCGCGTGCGCGTGCGGCGGCGGCGGATCGCAGACGCTGCAGCAGCAGCTCAAGCCGGGCCGCTACTACGCCGTCGTCTCGGTGCACGACAACAGCTCGGGCAACTTCACGCTCGTGCGCGAGTCGCGCACGATCACCACCACGCGGCTGTCTTTCGCTGCGGCGACCGTGCACGCCGGTCAGGGCACGGCGATCGCCGTGAAGGTCTCGCCCGGGGCATCGGGGCCCGTGACGGTCGACGTCGAACGCTTCGATCCCGTGTTCGGCTGGCAGTTCGACCATGAGTCCCGCGCCGTCGCGCACGGCGGCTCGGCGAGTGTGGCGTTCACCCCGCCGACGGTCGGGCGCTGGCGCGCGAAGGCGTCGTATGGCGGCTCGCGCACGTTCAGCCCGAGCGCCGTCGGCTTCTCCTACCTGCTGGTCTCCTGACCCAGTGAGAAACCCGTGCCGAGCGACCCGTTTGCGCGGGTCGCTCGGCACGATCTCAACGGCGGGCGAAGTTGCTCGGCGGCAGGGCCTGGGCACCGGTTGGAAGGCGCTATACTTTCTGAAGTCAATAAAACCCGACCGTGGTTTAGGAGATTCGAGATGAGTCCCTCCGGAGCAGAGCTTCTCCGCCAAGTCAAGAGCCAGATCGAGGAGGTAGACCCCTCCGAGGTCGCCGAGTTGATCGACGAGGGCGTCACGGTCATCGACGTGCGCGAGACCGAGGAGTACGCCGCCGGGCACCTGCCCGGCGCCAAGCACGTGCCGCGCAGCTACCTGGAGACGCGCATCGAGGGCGTCGTGCCCGACCGGTCCACACAGGTGATCCTCTACTGCGCCTCGGGCAACCGCTCGGCATACGGCACGCGCACGCTGACCGACGAGCTGGGCTACGAGCACGTGCGCTCGATGACCGGCGGCATCACGCTGTGGAAAGACCGCGGCTATGAGGTGCAGGTCCCGCGCACGCTCACGCCCGAGCAGCGCGACCGCTACTCGCGCCACATGCTCGTCCCGGAGATCGGCATGGAGGGCCAGCAGAAGCTGCTCGACGCGAAGGTGCTGCTGCTCGGCGCCGGCGGCCTGGGCTCGCCGACCGCGCTGTATCTGGCGGCGGCCGGCGTGGGCACGCTGGGCATCGTCGACGACGACGTCGTCGACCTGTCGAACCTTCAGCGCCAGGTGATCCACACGACTGCGCGCGTCGGCGTGCCGAAGGTCGATTCCGCCGAGGAGTCGATTCACGCGCTGAACCCCGACGTCAACGTCGTCAAGTACCAGACGCGCATCGACGCTTCGAACATCGTCGAGATCATCAAGGACTACGACGTGGTCGTCGACGGCGTCGACAACTTCCCCACGCGCTACCTGCTCAACGACGCCACGGTGCGCCTGAAGATCCCGGTCGTGTCGGCCTCGATTCTCGGCTTCGACGGCCAGCTTTCGGTGTTCAAGCCCTACGAGGGCCCGTGCTACCGCTGCCTGTTCCGCGAGCCGCCGCCGGCCGAGCTCGCGCCGTCGTGCGGCGCCAACGGCGTGCTCGGCGTGCTGCCGGGCACGATGGGCCTGCTGCAGGCGACCGAGGTCGTCAAGCTGATCGTCGGCATCGGCGAGCCCGCGATCGGGCGGCTGCTGCTGTACGACGCGCTCGGCGCGACGCTCACCGAGGTCAAGGTGCACCGCGACCCCGAGTGCCCTATCTGCTCGCGCGACCCCGAGGACATCGCCGACGAGGAGCTCGGCGTGTTCCCGGACTACGAGGCGTTCTGCGCGGCCGCAGGCTAGCGGTCGCAGCGCGCTAGGGTTCCGCGATGGCCACGATCAAGATTCCACCGGTGCTGCGCGCGTCCGTTGGCGGCGACAAGGAGGTCAGCGCCTCCGGCGAGAACGTCGGCGACGTGCTCAAGGACCTGGCCGCCAACCACCCGGCGACGCAGAGCCAGCTGTTCTCCGCCGACGGCGAGCTGAACCGCTACGTCAACGTCTACCTCAACGACGAGGACGTGCGTGTGCTCGACGGCCTCGACACAGCCGTCGGCGACTCCGACACGCTCGTGATCCTGCCGGCGATGGCCGGCGGGCGCTGAAGCGGCCGTCGCGAGCCACTCGCCGCGCCGCCCGGCTCACGCTGCCGGGGACATGTCCGGGGAGGCGAGTCCCGAACGCCCCGCCGCATCGTCGATCCAGCTCCTCAAGAACGCGTCGGTCGCCGCCAGGTCGAGCGGCTTGGCGAACAGAAACCCCTGGCCGCTGTCGCAGCGCTCCCCTTGCAGCAGCGACAGCTCCTGCTGCAGCTCGATGCCCTCGGCGACCGTCTCGATCGACAGCGCCTTGCCGAGCTGCACGAGCGTGTGGATCAGCGCCTCGCCCTCTTTGTTCTCCTTCAGCCCAGCGATGAACGAGCGGTCGATCTTCAGTGAGTCCACGGGGAACTTCTGCACGTGCGTCAGCGATGAGTAGCCGGTGCCGAAGTCGTCGATCGCGATGCGCACCCCGAGCGCCTTGACGGCGGTCAGCCTGCGGATCGTCTGCTCGGCGTCGCGCATCAGCGTCGTCTCGGTGATCTCGATCGTCAGCGCATGCGGATCCAGGCCGCTTGCCGCAAGCGCCTCGCGCACTTCTGCGACGAACTCGTCGCTGTCGAGCTGACGCGCCGAGACGTTGACTGCCATCTCGATCGCGGACCCCGCCGCGCGCCAGCTTGCGCCTTGATCGCAGGCTTGACGCAGAACCCAGCCGCCGATCTGCGTGATCAGCCCCGTCTCCTCGAGCAGCGGTATGAACTCTTCGGGCTGCACGACGCCACGCCTGGGGTGCTCCCAGCGAATCAGCGCCTCCACCGCGCTGGGGCTCATGTCGTTGAGATCGAAGATCGGCTGGTAGACGAGGAAGAACTCCTCGTTCTGCAGCGCTTCGCGCAGATCCATCTCCAGTTCGAGCCGGCTCTGCACTGCGCCCTGCATCTCAGACTCGAACGCGACGAAGCGGTCCTTGCCGTTGCACTTGGCGCGGTACATCGCGATGTCGGCGTCACGCAGCAGCTCCTCGCCGCTCGCGCGCCTGCCCGCGGCGACGCCGACGCTCGCGGTCACCTTCAGCCGGGCTCCGCCCTGACCGAGCGTGAACGGCTCGCTCAGTGCTTCGAGAAGGCGCTCGGCGATCAGCTCCGGGCCGGCAGCGAGCGACAGCTCCTCGGCGAGCACGATGAACTCGTCGCCGGCCAGACGGCCGAGCGTGTCTGACTCGCGCACCGCTCCCTGCAGGCGCGCAGCGACGGCGCACAGCAGTTCGTCGCCGGCGCGGTGGCCGAGCGTGTCGTTGATCAGCTTGAAATTGTCGAGATCGATGAACGCGGCCGCCACTGGCATCTCGTTGCGGCGCGAGCGCGCCAGCAACTGCTCGCAACGGTCGAGGATCAGCTTGCGGTTGGGCAGTCCTGTGAGCACGTCGTGTGTGGCGAGGAAGGTCAACTCGTCATCTGAGCGCTTGCGCTCGGCCTCGAAGGACTCGCACATGCGCACGAGCGTCACGTTGAGGCTGCGCTGCAGCATCGCGACCGCCTGCGCGAGCACCTCCGGTCTCAATGCGAGCTCGCCGGCCGCTTCGTGCGCGACCTCGGAAGCCGCGTCGAACCAGCGCAGGCAGCGCTTGGTCACCTCGTTGAGCGGCGCGTGGCGTTGTGCCGCCAGCTCGCCGAAGATGCACCACGACTCCTGGCCCACGTCCCGCGCCGATGCGACGCCTTCGCCGGCCATCCACTTCGCGACAGCCAAAGTCGACAGCACGCCGACCTGGGCGAAGCTGTCCTCCACCGCGTCGTCGAGCACCACGCCCGAGTCGAGCGTCCTGGCCCGCATGCCTGCCACGACGTCGCCGGTGCGCTCGGTCAGCCGGTGTGCGAGCAGGCCGAGGTCCTCGGCGTACTCATGCGGGATGTCCGGCAGCGGGACCTGGCCGCACGGCCTGGGGGGCAGGGTGGCCTGCGGGGGCGTCTGGGGACCTGCGTCTGGAGTCGGCATGGGCCGAACGTCGCCCGTCATGGCAGGCTTGACAGAACTGCACCATTCTGCACACGACAAATGTTCTAGTGGGCGGCGCTAGAGAAGCGAAAACGCCCGCGCGGCGCGCCCTCAGGCCGCTGCGGTCTGCGGCGCGACTGCGACGTCGGGCATGCCCTGCGCCGGCAAATGGCTCATCGCGTGCTCGGCCAGCGCTGTGATCGTCAGCGACGGGTTGACGCCGACGTTCGCGGGGATCGCGGAGCCGTCGCACACGAGCAGGTTCTCGTAGCCGAAGACTCGCTGGCGCGCGTCGACGACGCCGCGCGAGGCGTCCGGCGCGATCACTGCTCCGCCGAGGATGTGCGCGGTCGTGGGAATGTTGAAGAGGGCCTCCGACACCGCGCTCTGCGCGATGCCGCCGGTGCGCTTGGCAAACCACTTGGCCGTCTCGTTGGCGATCGGGATGAACGTCGGGTTGGGGCGCTCGGGGTCCTGTTCGGTGCTCAGCCAGAACGAGCCGAACGGCCCTTTGCGCGGGCGCAGGGCGATCGCGTTGTCGAGCGTCTGCATGACGAGGATGATGATCGTGCGCCGCGACCAGTGTTTGGGGAACATCACCTGCAGCAGGCGCTTGGGGTGCAGCAGGATCTGCACGAGCAGCTTCAGCGGGCGCGTGACGCGCGTGCCGTCGCCGACGAGCAGCGTGTTCAGGCGGTGCATCGAGTCGCCGTCCTCGCCGTAGGTGACCGTCTCGATGTGCGTGTTCGGGTCGGGGTAGATCGACGATGTGATGGCGACGCGTTTGGACAGGTCCTGCGGGTAGTCCTCGGGCACCGTCACCGCGAGGATCGACTCGGAGTTGGTGCGCACGAGCTCGCCGAGCCGCTTCGAGATACGCGGCAGCGAGCCTTTGACGCGGCAGCGCGCGAGCAGCTTGTTCGTGCCCAGCGGGCCGGCCGACACGACCACGCCGCGAGCGCGCTGCACGCGGCGTTCCTTGCGCAGCCAGGCACCCGAGCGCACGCTTTCCACTTCGTAGCCGTCGCCGCCGTCCGCCGAGCCGATCGGGCGGATGTCCACCACCGTGCGTTCGGGCATCACCTGCGCTCCGCGCTTCTCGGCCAGGTAGAGGTAGTTCTTGACGAGCGTGTTCTTCGATCCGTGCGGGCAGCCGACCATGCAGCGCCCGCACAGGCGGCAGCCCGTGCGATCGGGCCCCTCGCCGCCGAAGAACGGATCGGGGACGGTCTTGCCGGGCTCGCCGAAGTACACGCCGACGGGCGTCTTTTTGTACGTGTCGCCCACGCCCAGCTCCTCGCCCAGCTCGCGCAGCAGCTGGTCGGCGGGGTCGTCGTGCGGGTTCTGCACGACGCCGAGCATGCGCTGCGCTTCGGCGTAATGCGGCGCGAGCGCGCTCTCCCAGTCCTGCATGTCGCCCCATTGGCGATCCTCGAAGAAGGCCTTGGGCGGCACGTACAGCGTGTTGGCGTAGCCGAGGCTGCCGCCGCCCACGCCGCACCCCGAGACGACCGAGACGTCCCGGAAGGTCGTCATCCGGAAGATGCCCTTCATCCCCAGCTGCGGGTTCCAGAAGTAGCGCTTGAGGTCGCCCGTCGACTTCGGCAGCTCACCGTCGGCGAAGCGCCGCCCGCACTCCAGCACGCCGACGGAGTGACCTTTTTCCGACAGGCGCAGCGCCGAGACGCTGCCGCCGAAGCCGGAGCCGATCACCAGCCAGTCGAAGTCATAGCCCTGTGCGGAGTTGAACATGAGAGTAGCCGGCGCGTCACCCCCGAGCCGACTCGCGAATCATAGTCGCTGACTGGCCATGCGGCCAGCGCCGGCGGCCGGGCTCGGCCGGCCGGCTCGGCGTAAGCGGCGGTTTGTGCAGCACGCACGATGGGTAGGCCCTGATCAGCGCAGCATCAACTCGACGGGGAGGAAACAAAATGGTCAGAGGTCTGCTGGGCCTGCTCATCATCATCGCGCTCGTGCTGATTCTCGTGAAAGTCGCCCTGGTAGGCGGAATCATCGGCGCGGTCGCGCTGGTCCTGCTGGTGCTGATCCTGCTCGGTCGCGTCTGACGAGCGCCCGCCGCGCAGGCTCGCGCGCGTCTGCCAAACCCCGCTATATTCCGTGAAGTAATGGCGGTTGAGAGGCTGAGAAACCGGCCGTGCGGCGGTCGCTACGGGGACATCGTGCAGGCGATCGGCGACACGCCGCTGATCGAGCTGCCCAGCCTGTCGCCGAAGCCCGGCGTGCACATCTGGGCCAAGCTGGAGTCGCACAACCCGACCGGCTCGGTCAAGGACCGCGTGGCACGTGCGCCTGATCGAAGACGCCGAGGAGAAAGGCGCGATCGCGCCCGGCCAGACGATCCTCGAACCGACATCGGGCAACACCGGCATCTCGCTGGCGATGATCGCCAGGCGCAAGGTCTACGAGCTGAAGGTCGTGATGCCCGAGAACGTTACGCCCGAGCGCACGCAGCTGCTGACGATGTACGGCGCCGAGATCGTCTATTCGCCCGGCAATCAGGGCTCCAACGGAGCCGTCGCGATGTCGCTGGAGATGGGGGTTCGGGGTTCGGGCGGCAAAGAGACCCTACGCAGGCATTCGGACCACGGTCGGCGGTCGCTAGCGCCGATCTAACCCAAGGAAATTGGTTCCCCGGCTCCGGACGAGACAGCCCCCGGCCGCGTCCAGACTCAACGCGGTGCCCGAGTCGACCCGGTCTGGTCGTCTTGTCCGGGCACCAGCGCGCCAGGCTAGGGTAGCCCGTCCGCCCGGGCGCAAACGGATCCGGGCGCGCGTCGGGGTGGTCCCCGTCACGTCACCGGCGCCCCGCTCAGCACGTGTCACGTAGGTCACACCCGTCACGCGCCCTTCCGTCAGGCGGAAGCGACGTCTGGACCAGTCACGGGCGCCACCATGCGCAGCGGCGGCACCAGCCCCGACTCCGCGAGCACCTCGAGGGCCCGCTGCTCGTCGGTGTCGAAGCCCAGCTCCGGCGGTGGCCCCAGCAGGACCGTCACCACACAGTCGTGGCAGGCCAGGCCGCGCACCTGGCACGTGTCGCAGTCGATGTGCACGCTCATCGGTCCTCCTCGGTTTCCCGTCAGGAGCAACCTGTCAGCACCCACCGACAGTTTCTCGACGAGGCGTCACGTGTGGGGGGCGGTCCCGTTGACGGTCCGTGCTGCGACCCCGCGGCAACCACCACATGCGCACCGGTGGAGTGCCGGCCCCGACCAGCCGCGGGATGGCGGTCAGCATCGCCAGGCCGTTGACGGCCCCGAGCACCGGAGTGCACACCAGCATGGCGGGGCCCAGCACCCAGGCCCGACCGTTGCGAGCACCAGCCACGACCAGGGCGAGCGCCAGCAACGCGCGGAGCATGGCGTTCGCGCCGTGGCCCGTCCTGCCCTGGTCGGCCAGGAAGCTGAACCAGTCGTGCCACAGCCCCGGCGACAGGAGGTAGGAGACGGCGCACAGCACGAGGGTGCAGGCCACCGCTCGGGCCAGCTGGCGCCACTCCCCTCTGGCGAAGTACCACGCCAGGCCCAGGCCTCCCGGCGTGACCTTGGTCAGCAGCGGGAAGCCCCACGCCTCCGCGCGGCGATAGCGCATGCCGAGGACCGCGGACAGCGCCAGCAGAGCGATGACGTTGCCCAGGAGCAGTTCGGGCACGCAGAACAGGAACAGCGGCACCGCCCACTTCTTCGGGAGCGGAGCGACGAGCCAGGCGAACACCGACGCCTCGACCGCCATCCAGAGCCCGAAGAACACCCCGAACGGCAGCAGCGAGAGCGGCTTCATGAGCTGCGCGAAGACAGGCGAGTACAGATACGCATCCTGGAACTGCGGCGCCTGGTCGTAGGGGTTGCTGGCGCCCCCGGCCACCCAGTACGCATGGGCATCGACCCCACCGGAGCGACCTCGCCGGAGATGTGCCCGGGCATCCCGAAGACGTACACCCGGACGGCGTACTGCGCCGTGGAGACTGCCAGCACCCAGAACACGACGAGCGCCCCGATGCGGGCCACCTTGACGAACTCCGGGTCGAGTCGCCGAGTGCCCAGGATCGGCAGCCAGCGATCGGCCGTGGTGGAGTTCGACACGTCTTTCATTGTGGGAGCTGCCGCTGCGGGTGTCCGGCGAAGCGGAACACCCGCTGCGGCCGGCCCCGGTCACGTGCGGGCGAGCAGCCGCTGAGCGCGGTGGCCGCTACGACGTGCGCACCTGCCCGCGCGACGTCGCGGGCGACCTCCTGGTCGCTGGAGACCACGCCAGCGGACGGCCCTGCGGCTCGGCCGCGACGAGCTCCCGGATCACGTCGTCGGCGATCACGCCGAACGGGCTGAACAGCACCCGCACCCCGCGAGGACGGTTCACCACCGGCCGCTCCGGGGTGTCCGCCGCGTCGAAGACCACGGTCGTCTCGGCTCCCGTGCGTGCCACCAGCGGCGCGAGCCCGCTCGTCAGCCGCTCACGCTGGCGCTCGAGCGACATCTCGGGCCAGGCCCGTCTTCGTGACGTTGTAGCCGTCCACCACCAGGTGCGCGCGCGGCAGCGCCAGCAGCTCGTCGAGCAGCAGCGGGTCGTCGTACGACAGCGAGCGGCGGCCGACGACGCCCCGGCCGCCCTCCTCGGCGACGTGGCCGCAACGGCGTCGGCCGGGATCCCTCGACGTCGGTAGCGCCAGCTCGCGACGCAGGCCTTGCACGGTCTCGAGAAGGGTGTCGACCAGGAGCCGGTGCGCAGGGTGTCCTCGCCCCGCTCACTGCGCCCGACCCGACGCGCGGCCGCGAGGTCACGCTCGAGGTCCGCCACGCGTGCCCGCAGCCTGCGGATCTCCGCTTCGTGCGCCGCCGTGGACGACGAGGCCTCGCGGACCGCGGCCTCCGCCTCCGTCACGGCACGCGCGGCCGTGTCCTCCGCGGACCTCACCCGCTGCCGGGCGTCGCCGAGCTTGTGCCGCAGGCCGCGGTTCTCGAGCTTCAGCTCCGAGACCTGCTCGCGGTGTCGTCGACGTGCCTGCTTGAGCTCTGGTCGCGCTCTCGACCTGCTGCCGGAGCCGCTGGGCCTGGTCGGTCACCTGCCGGCTGTCGGCACTGATGCGTTCGGCTTCCAGTCGTTCCACGGCCGCCGCGACGAGGCCTTCCCAACCGCTCGGTCGAAGCAGGTAGCCGAGTGCCGCCACCTCGACCGGGTCGGCGGCCGGCGGAACGTCGCCGGCGTCAAGCGCTCCCGCCAGGTCGGAGTGCCGGTGGCGCACATCGATCGCCACGAGCCCACGGAAGTCGTCATCTCGCTCGAGTGCCGCCGCGATCTGTGCCCCGGCGAGCCGGGCCCGTCGTCCCTGCGTGAACGACGCCAGCGGACGCAGTGCCGCCGGGAGGTCGCCCTGGTCGGTCGTCCCAGGGTGTCCGAGGCCAGGCTGACGACCCGCATCCGCACGTGCTCCGGCAGGCCCGGCTGCGACACGACGGGGCCGGCCGTCGCATCGACAGGCTCGACCTCGTCCGCCTCGCTCACGGCGTGGACGCGTCCGCTACCGCTCGAGAGATGAGCTCGATCGCGTCGGAGCGACCGCACCACCTGCAGGTGACGCTGGCGACGTCCTCCTGGTCGGTGGAGGACTCCTCGACCTGGTGCTCGCCGGCGAGGTCGAAGTGCCAGTACTCGGTCGTGCGACGGGTCCGCGTGACGTCGAAGCGGGTGAGGTTGCCGCAGCCGCCGCAACGCCAGCGGGTGTTCGCATCGGGCAGGGATACCGCCACGTCGTACCTCCGGTGCAGTGGGCGCGGTCGCGGTGAGCGCAGCTCTCTCCCAGGGTATGCCGCGTGGCGGCCCGAACTTGTCGGTGGCCGCCTCTAGCGTCCTTGACATGAGCAAGACGACGGCCACCAAGACGGTTCGGTCGCCGTCGCGGGCAGGCCGTGCGGGCCAGGGAGAGGCCCGATGGGAGGTGCAGCGCAGCTTCGACGAGCTGGGCCGGCCGTTGCGGGAGGTCACCTTCTGCGTGGTCGACCTGGAGACCACGGGTGGGTCGGCGGCCGCCGGCTCGATGATCACCGAGGTCGGCGCCGTGAAGGTCTGCGGTGGCGAGGTCCTCGGTGAGTTCCAGACGCTCGTCAACCCGCACCAGGCGATCCCACCCTTCATCGCGGTGCTCACCGGCATCACCGACACGATGGTGGCTGCCCAACCCACCATCGAGCAGGTGCTCCCCCAGTTCCTCGAGTTCGCCCAGGGCTGTGTGCTGGTCGCTCACAACGCGCCCTTCGACGTGGGTTTCCTCCGCCACTTCGCCGAGCAGCAGGGCCGGCCCTGGCCCCGTTTCGAGGTGCTCGACACGGCCAAGCTCGCGCGACGGGTGATCACCCGCGACGACGCACGCGACTGCAAGCTGAGCTCGTTGGCCGTCGTGTTCGGTTCGACGACCACTCCCAACCACCGCGCGCTCTCCGACGCCCGCGCCACGGTCGACGTGCTCCACGGGCTGATGGCCCGGCTGGGCAACATCGGTGTCCACACGCTCGAGGAGCTGCAGACGTTCAGCTCGCGAGTGACGTCGGCGCAGCGCCGCAAGCGGCACCTCGCTGAGCAGCTGCCCCACGCTCCGGGGGTCTACCTGTTCCGCGACGAGCGTGACCGGGTGCTCTACGTCGGGACGTCCAAGGACCTCCGGTCGCGGGTGCGCACCTATTTCACGGCGTCGGAGACCCGCTCCCGGATGGGCGAGATGGTGGCACTCGCCGCCCGCGTGGAAGGCATCGAGTGCGCCACCCCCCTCGAGGCGGAGGTGCGCGAGCTCCGGCTCATCGCCGAGCACAAGCCGAGGTACAACCGCCGCTCCCGGTTCCCGGAGCGCGTGTTCTGGATCAAGCTGACCCGCGAGCCCTGGCCGCGGCTGTCGCTGGTGCGCCGGGTGGTCGACGACGACGCGGACTACCTCGGCCCCTACTCCTCGAAGAAGAGCGCCGAGCGCGCGGTGGTCGCGCTGCACGAGGCGTTCCCGATCCGGCAGTGCGGCGGCCGCATGCCCCGCGTCCCGGCGATGAGCGCCTGTGTGCTGGCGGAGATGGGCAAGTGCCTCTCGCCGTGCAACGGCAGCGTCAGTGCGGTCGACTACGCCGCCGTCGTCGAGCAGCTCCGGTCGGCGCTGGTCGCTCAACCGGACCCGGTGGTGGCCTCGCTCTCCCGGCGGATGAGCAAGCTCGCCGCCGCGAGCAGGTTCGAGGATGCTGGGTCGTGGCGCGACCGGCTCGGCTCGTTCCTGCGCGGCGCGGCTCGCACGCAACGGCTGCACGCACTCACGCGCTGCGCGGAGGTGGTGGCAGCACGTCGAGAGGATGACCGGTGGTCGGTGCACGTCGTGCGGCACGGCCGGCTGGCCGCCGCCGGGGTCATTCCGCCGGGTGCCCACGCCGGCGAGTGGGTCCGCCACCTGCAGGCCTCCGCAGAGACCGTCCTGGCAGGCCCCGGTCCCACCCCGGCCACGACTGCCGAGGAGACGGAGAAGATCCTGCGCTGGCTGGAGTCCGACGGGGTGCGGCTCGTGCACGTCGACGGCGAGTGGAGCTGCCCGCTCGGCGGCGCCACCAAGCACCTGCGGCTCCACGACCGGGTCGCGGAGTCGCGCAACCAGCTCGCGCCCTTCGACGACCGGCGCCCGACCGGGACCGTGCACCAGCCAGTGCGGTGAGCGGGGTCCGCCCATGAGAAGCGGTTGGCGGATCCCGGCGCTGCTCGTGCTCGGGGTGCTGCTCATGCAGGCGGCGTGGGTCCTCGCCCTGCCACCGTTCCGTGGCACGGACGAGTTCGACCACGCCTACCGCGCCGCTGCGGTGGCGCACTGGGCAGTGGCGCTCGCCGGGCGTCGCGGCGGCCCATGGTCGCGGCGATCTGGTCACGGTTCCGCGAACGCTCGTCACCGCGGCACGTCCTGTCTGTGCGAGCACCAACTACACCGGTCACGACAACTGCTTCCCCGCGGCGGATGCGGCCGCGCCGGGCATGGTGCAGGTGGCGAGCGCCGCCTCGACGTACAACCCGGTCTTCTACCTGCTTGTCGGCTCGGTTGCCCGACCGTTCGACGGCGACACCTCCCTCTACGCGATGCGGCTCACCGCCGCGGTGCTGTGCGCGCTGTTCATCGGACTCGCCGGCTGGGTCACCGGCCTGTGGGCCAGGTCGGCGTGGCCCTGGGCAGGGTTGGTCGTCGCCGCTTCGCCGGTCGTGGTGTTCAGCACCGCTGTGGCGGCGCCCAACGGGCTCGAGATGTGCGCCGCACTGTGCCTCTGGTCGGCGCTGCTCGGCCTGCACTGCCGAACCGCCGTCGACCAGCACCAGCGGGCGCTCCTGGTGACGGCCACCGCCAGCGCGGCAGTCCTCACCACGCTGCGGTCGATCGGCCCGCTGTGGCTGGCGCTCATCGTCGTGACGGTCCTGCTGCCCCTCGGCGGCCGGCGGGTCCTCGAGCTGGTCCGACGCACGCCGGTGCTCGTCGGCGTCTGCTCAGCGCTCGTCCTGGCTGCCACCCTGGCGTCGGTCTACTGGACCCGGTCCGCGGGCACCAACGCCCTCGAGCCGTTCGACACGGACGTGACGAACCGCTGGACGGCAACACTCGGTCAGCTCCCCCTGTGGACCCTGCAGTCGATCGCTGCCTTCCCGCGGCGCGGTATCCCTGCTCCCGCCGTCGTCTACATCTGCGTGGCACTGGTCTTCGCGTCGCTGGTCGTGGCGGGCTTCGTGGCCGGCGGCCGACGGTGGCGACTGATGCTCGGCATAACCGCGGCGCTCGCGCTCGCCGTCCCCATCGTGGCCACGCTGCTGACGATCGAGACGGCGGGGCCGGTGTGGCAGGGGCGCTACGGCCTGCCCTACGCCTTCGGGCTCGTGCTCGTCGCAGGTGCCGCACTCGAGCATCGCAGGTCGCCGCACCGGCGCCGGACCTGCTGGTGATCGGCTGGTGCCTGCTGCTGATCGCCCAGGTGGCCTCAGTGGTGCACGTCTGCAGGCCGAACGCTCCACCAGTCCACTCGCTGGGTCACCGGACTGGGTCAGTGCGCCCCCGGTCGTGGTCGGCCTCCTGATGGCGACCGGTTTCACGCTGTGGGGCGGCGCCGTGCTTGTGGCGGGCCTCAGGGATCGAGCCGCCGCGCGAGTCCGTCGGATAGCCTCGCCGCATGATCACCGCCATCGTCTTCGTGAAGGCCGAGGTCGCTCGCATTCCCGAGGTTGCCGAGCAGATCGCAGCGATCGACGGGTGAGCGAGGTCTACTCCGTGACGGGCCAGATCGACCTCATCGCGCTCGTGCGGGTCCGCACCCACGACGACGTGGCCGGTGTCGTCGCCGACAGCCTCAACAAGGTGCCTGGCGTGGTCTCGACCGAGACCCACATCGCGTTCCGCGCCTACTCGCGGCACGACCTCGAGTCAGCGTTCGCTCTCGGCCTCGACTGAGCCGTCCGCGTCCCAGGTCAGCACCCGGCCTTCGAGGTCGTCCGACCCCAGGTCCGCGCGCAGCGCAGGCGCGACTCGTGGTGAGACCACGACCCGCACGTCGGGATGCTCGCGCAGCAGTTTCGCCACGACGGGCGTCGCCTCCGCAACCGTCTCGACCCGGGCCTGCAGAGTCCGTGAGCGCTCGAGAGCAGCGGCGCTCTCCGAGACGACGATCGCGTGGAACCAGTCGTTGGCGTAGAAGACCCTCGGCGCGCCATCCTCCCCGACGGAGACGTAGTCGAGGTCCGTGGCGTCCGCGTCGTCGTACGCGCGGGTGGCGGCCAGCAGACCTGCTGCAAGCCGCGGACTGGAGAACGGTGCCACGAGTGCCGCGGTGCCGGGCCGCTCCTTGTCGAACATCGGGAACGTGCCCCGGGGGAACGTTCCGAAGAACTGCGTTGCAACCGCTGTCGCCGCGATGGCCGCACCAACCCGCAGCGCCCGACGGTCTCCGGAGGGTACGGCGGCAGCGATGAGCATGGCCGCCACGGCGGGCACCACGGCCGCCAGCACGAGCTCGAAACCCATCACGAACTTCAAGAAGTAGTACGACGTCTCACCGAGCCAGCGCAGCTGAGCGACCAGCAGCAGCACCGTCACGACGATCCCGGCCACGAGGGTGAGCACCAGCACCCTCGCTCGGCGGGCCGCCACGACGTTGTCGCCGTCCGCCAGGCGGGAGCGCAGCAGCACGGGCCCGCCCACCAGTACCACCACTCCGGCCAGCAGTAGTGCGAAGGTCGGCATCGGGCTCGGACTGTGGATGCCGCCGACGGCGGTCACCAGGCGGAGGTCACGCCGACCGCGCGCACGAGGCCCGGCGATCCAACGAGCACCAGCACCGCCGCCACGCCCAACGTCACGACGGCGACGACCAGCTGTCGACGTCGCGCCCAGTCCCGCAGCGCCTCCCCGACGGGCACGAACAGCGCAAGCACCGCCGGGCCTGCGAGCACGACCAGGGGCGCCCGACGTAGGCGACGGCAACGAGCAGGCCGCCCACCGCTGCCGCGGCAGCCACCGAGACCCGGGGACGCGCCGGCAGGCACACCAGCAGCGCGACGGCCGCGGCCACCGACGCCAGCCAGAAGTTCGCGAAGCCGTCGGCAAGGAGGTCCTGCCGGGCCGCCACAGAACGCGGCCCAGGTCAGTGCGACCGCCCAGGCCGACCCAGAACCGGCCGGCGAGACCGGGCAGCGAGACGACGGCTGCCGTCAGCACGGTGAGCCCAAGCATGACGACCAGCACCACGCCCTGGGTGTAGGCGGTCAGTATGGCGTGCCCCGTGGGCAGCTGTGGGTAGGTCACCTCCGTGAGCGTGGCCACTAGGCTGTGAAAGCCCTGCGGGTAGTCGTTGAAGGCCCAGCGCCGAGCCGTCGGGAGCGTTGCCCAGGGAGGCGCTGGTAGCGCCGTGTTGGAGGATCGAGGCGTACATCGTGAAGTGTGCGGCGTTGTCGACTCCCGGCAGCATGATCTGGAGTGCCTGACGGGCCGAGCCGGGGAAGGCCCACCGCCACATCGACGCGAGCGCGAGCAGCGCGCTGACGGGCAGCAGCAGGTCGGTCCGGTGCAGCTCGGGCACCAGTCCGCGCAGCGCCACGCGGGGCCTGTCCGTGCTTGCGACGTGCCATGTCAGGCCGGCGACCGTCACAGCCGCTGCGACTGCGGCGTGGTCGACGGGCACGGGCCAATGGACCCACCACAGGGCGGGAACCCAGCCGAGCAGCAAGGCGCCGTTGAGGGCGAAGCGCCTCGCGAGGCCCTCAGCAGTCGGGACTGCGGCCAGCAGGCTTACCATCAGAGCCAGTGCGAGCAAACCCGGCAGCACCCCGGTGGCCAGCAGCACGTAGGTCGCCGCCCGATGCGACCGCCGCTGTCACGCCCCGAGCGACATTCCGCGAGCCGTCGCCGACGTCCTTCGCACGGCGGGTGCGGTCCTGGGGCTTCGACGCCTCGGCGGGGGAACGAGACTCACCAACCCAGGGTAGGTATGCGCTGTCGGTGAGGCGAGATCACCCGATCCAGCGGCGCGCGAGTCGCCAGTAGCGCCTGCGACGACTTCGCGAGTGCCGGCGGCACGGCGAACCCGGTCTCCGCGGCCGGGTCGAAGGCGCCGGTCAGCAGGGTGCCGGACACGTCCGACCGCCGCCGCGCCAGCTGTACGGCGTGGCGACGGCGCCGCACGAGGGAGGCGTGGCGCAGCAGCCACCACCACCCGCGACCTTCTGCCGTGCCCATCCCTGCTTGAGGGCCACGAGGAGCACCGCGAGCTCCAGGGCCACCAGCGGCCCGGCCACCAGCCAGAGCAGCCGGCCGCCGTACACCGTGAGAACCACCATCAGCCGGTTGCGCTCGAGGAGGTAGAGCTTGCGCGGGGTTGCGGTGGAACTCGTAGGCATGCAGCGCCACGGCGTCCGGCACGTAGCGCACCTCCCACCCGCTCAGCCAGCAACGCAGGCTGAGCTCCATGTCCTCGCAGTAGGCGAACATCGGCTCGAAGAAGCCACCGAGCGTCTCCCACGTCTCGCGGCGAAGGGCCATCACGGCGCCGGTCGCGCTCGCAACGGCGCCCTCGTCCAGGTGCGAGGACACCGGCTCCCCAGACCGCCGGCCCAGGACAGGCCGAGGAAGTGGACCGGGTTGCCGGCCGAGTTCATGACGCCGGGCCGGTCGAGGAGCTGGAGCGATCCGGTGGCGATCCCCACGTCCTCGTCCGCGAGCGCCCGGACGAGGGCGGCCAGCGCCGACGGCTCGAGCAGCGCGTCGCTGTTCACCAGAGCCACGACGTCGCCTCGCGCATGGCGGGCCGCCCAGGTTGCAGCCGCCGGCGAACCGGTGTTCCTGCCGGGGCTGATCACTTCGAGGGCCGGCGATCGCGGGAGCCGCGAGACCGCGTCACCCAGGCAACCGTTGTCGACCACGAGGACCTCGACGCGGACACCTTCCGAGGCGAGGGCGGCCTCGACGCACCGGCCGAGCAGCGGCTCCTCACCGAAGGCGAGGACGACCACCGACACGAGCGGCCCATCGCTCGCCCGTGCCTCTTGCGCTCACGTGCCGAGGTCCCGGCCCGCGGCAGGGGTGCGCCAGGACCGTCCCCCGCTCCAGGTCCAGCTGGAGCCGCAGCAGGCCGACCTCCTCCGCGAGGGTGCGCGTGCGGTCCTCCAGGCGGCCCAGCTGGGCTGTGCTGCACGCTCACGACCAGCAGCAGCATGCTCGCCACGAAGAACAGCAGGTTGGAGGGCACCGCGACGCCGGCGAGCTTCGCGATCCACTCGAGCAGACCCGGGAACAACGCGACGACCAGCGTGAGGACGGCGACGACGGCCCAGAAGACGGCGTACTTCTCACGCAGCCGTTGGCGCCGCATCATCTCGAACAGCAGCACCAACGTGACGATCGAGCCGACGATGCCGAGGACCAGGCTTGCTTTCATTCCCCCTCCGTGCGGAGGGCGCAGGGAGCGGTTTCGTGGGGTGATCATGTCAGCTCCTGAGGGACGTCTCCAGGCTGTCGGGCCAGCGCCGGCACAGGGCGAGCCCGAGCGCGACCAGCGCGCGCGCCAGGTAGAGCACCGACCGGAAGGTGGTCTGGCTCGCGCGGCCCGGTGGATCGGGTCCGCATGGAGACCGGCACCTCGGCCACCGTGCAGCCGGTGCGAACCGCGATGACCAGGGACTCCACGGTGTCGCCGAGGTACTCCGAGGGGTAGTGCTCCGCGAACAGCCGGATCGCCGCGGCGGTTGACGGCCCGGAAGCCGCTGGTCACGTCGGAGAGCCGGCGGCGCGCCAGCCGGGAAAACACCCCGGCCAGCAGCCGCATCGCCCACCTGCGAGGCCCGCGGGCGGCGTAGTCGCCCTCTCCCGCGAACCGAGCGCCCACGACGACATCGGCATGCTCGAGTGCCTCGATCAGGCGCGGGATGTACGTCGCATCGTGCTGCCCGTCGGCGTCCACCTGGACCACGACGTCGTACCCCTCGCGGAGGGCGTAGCGGTAGCCGGTGCGCATCGCACCGCCGACCCCGAGGTTGAAGGGCAGCTGGCACACGGCAGCGCCGGCTTCCTTGGCGGCGCGGGCGGTCCGGTCCCCGGAGCCGTCATCGACGACGAGCACGTAGATCAGCGGGTCGACGCCCTTGATCTCGTGCACCACCGAGCCGACCGAGTCCTGCTCGTTGAAAGCCGGGACGACCACCAGCACCCGCGGGCGAGGCTTCGCCGTAGAGCTCATGGCCGCCACTCTAGGAGGACCCAGGCGCATTGTCGGGACGTCGCGGGTCCCGGCGCCCACGCGCGCCGTGCGCGAGGGTCGCCACCACCGATGGCCCGAATGCGGCCGAACCATGGCCCGTTCGGACTACGTCGGACGCCGATCAGTCGGATTTGGCGGCTTCTGTGCCCAGATGAGAGCCATGTCTTTACCGTCAGAAGTCGGTGCACATCGCGCCCGCGACCCCCCACGCCCTGGGAGACCCGTGCCTGAGAATCCCGCCCTGACGATCCCGGCGCTCTCCCCCGTGGCTCCGGCTCCGCAGGAGACCTACCTCCTCACTCCAGTGCACGACGTCGCCGAGCCCGAGCTGTCGATCGTCATCCCCGCGCTGAACGAGGAGCTGACCATCGCCGACTTCGTCGCCTGGTGCCACGAGGGGCTGGCCAAGGCCGGCGTGCGTCGGCGAGATCCTGATCGTCGACAGCTCGAGCGACCGCACCCGCGAGCTCGCGCTGGCCGCGCGGCGCCCGCGTGCTGCGAGACGCCCAAGCGCGGCCTGGGGCGCGCCTACATCGACGCGCTCCCCTTCATCCGCGGCAAGTAGGTGCTGATGGGCGACGCCGACTGCACCTACGACTTCCGCGAGCTCGCCCCCTTCGTCGAGAAGTTCCGGGCCGGCCACGAGTTCATCATGGGGTCGCGCTTCCGCGGCTCGATCGAGCACGGGCGCGATGCCGCCGCTGCACCGCTACCTCGGCACGCCCGTCACGACCTGGATCCTCAACGTGCTCTACGCCAGCCGCTTCTCCGACATCCACTGCGGCATGCGCGGCATCACCCGCGACGCGCTCGCGCCGCATGGACCTGCGCTCGCAGTCCTGGGAGTACGCCTCCGAGATGGTGCTCAAGTCGGTCCGCATGCGACCTGCGCACCGCCGAGGTGCCGGTGCACTTCCTCAAGGACCGCGAGGGGCGGCTGTCGCACCACAAGCGCTCGGGCTGGTTCTCGCCCTGGAAGGCGGCCTGGATCAACCTGCGGGCGATGTTCGTCTACGGCGCCGACTTCTTCCTGCTCAAGCCGGGCATCGTGCTGCTGGCTGCTCGGGCTGCTGCTCACGCCTGCCGCTGGCCTTCGGGCCGGTCACCATCGGCGGCCGTCACCTTCGACCTGCTACTGGATGCTGCTGGGCATGGCCCTGTTCGCCCTCGGCCTGCAGAGCTTCTACCTCGGGCTGCGTGGCCCAGACCCTCTACGGCCAGTCGGAGCCGGACGCCGACGCGCTGGCTGACAGGTGTTCCCCTATACCCGCACCGTGTTCGCCTCGGCCGCCGCTGTTCGCTGGGGGCGTCGCCTTGGCGCTGCCGCTGCTGCTGCTCTACCTGCGGCACGGGCTGGCGCTCGCACCGGATCGCTGGCAGAACCACCTCGCGGTGATCGGGCTGCTGGCTGATCATCGGCGGCTTCGTCACCTTCACGCTTCACGCTGATCGTCCACGCCGTGGCGCTCTACGGCCGGCGTTGAAGCCGGTCGCACCGATCATGACCTTCGCCGCAGACCTCTTGAAGAGACCGTCGAGATCGTGCGCGCGCTCGACCCGGCGGCGATCGAGCGTCTGGCCGCCGGCCTGGCCCAGGTGCGCGACGGGGGCGGGCGGCTGTTCCTGCTGGGCGTCGGCGGCTCGCCGGGCACGCCGGCCACGCGGTCAACGACTTCCGGAAGTCTGTGCGGCTTCGAGGCCTACGCCCCCACCGACAACGTCTCCGAGCTGACTGCCCGGATCAACGACGAGGGCTTCGAGACCCGCCTTCTCCGGGTGGCTCGAGGTCTCGCGCCTGGCGGCGGGACGGCGTGCTGATCTTCTCGGTGGGCGGCGGCGACGCAGCAAGAACATCTCTCGCCTGCCTCGTGCGCGCGGTCGAGCTGGCCCGGCAGGTGGGAGCCACGGTGTTCGGCATCGTCGGCCGCGACGGCGGCTTCACCGCCCAGGGCCGACGCCTGCGTCGTGATCCCCCCGCTGTCACCGCGAGCGGATCACCCCCCACACCGAGGGCCTGTGCGCGGTGGTGTGGCACCTGCTGGTCAGCCACCCGGCTGCCCTGCAGCGCCAGCGCTACCAAGCTGGGAGTCGGTCTGCGTTAGCGGGCGCGTCTTCATCGTCGGCGGAGCCGGCTTCATCGGCGGCCACTTCGTCGAGCGGCCTGCTGGCCGACCCGGGTACCGCCGCCGTCACCATCTACGACAACTTCCCTCGGGCCGCGAGTCACTCGGCCGCACATCACCGACCGGGCGATTCCCGCTTCGCGTGGTGCGGGGCGACGCCAAGGACCTGCCCGCCCCGAGGCGGCCATGGCCGGCCACGACGTGGTCATCCACCTCGCCTCCAACCCGGACATCGCCGCGGGCCATGACCGAGCCCCCATCGACTTCGACGAGGGCACCGCGCTCACCCACAACGTGGTCGAGGCCATGCGCCGTACCGGCGCCCGCCGGATCCTCTACGCCTCGGGCAGCGGGGTCTACGGCGACGTCGGCGACGTCGAGTGCCACGAGGACCGGGGCCCGTTGGTCCCCACGT
>CAVXYO010000003.1:0-740879 GCA_963766105.1 uncultured Solirubrobacteraceae bacterium | reverse complement strand
GTGAACCTATCGGGGAGTAACGTTCGGCTTGGCTTCCCTATGCGGTTTTCGCGCTGTTTGTGGTCTTTTTGCGGTCCCGACTCCGGCCGTATGCCATCCAGTACGTTTGTATGTCTAGCTAGCACGCCCGGTACGACCCATCTAATAGAGAAAGTGGTATAGCGAGTGTCGAGGGTACGGGCCGCCCGACGACACGTCCGCTGCGACGCGCACCCGAGGAGGCGAGCAACGACGAACGATTGTTCGAGTCGCTCCGGCGAGACCCAGTTTTTCAGGGTCGCCCAGTAGCGCCCGCAGCCCGGTCCGCGCCCGATGTACGTTTGCCGTCCCGTACGTCGCAAGGTCTCGACATTCGCGTCTACGCCCGCTAGCGCAGGGACTCTCTCCGCTCTCCCCCCATGGGATGATCCGATGGTGCTGAAACTGTCGAGTGTCGAGCGGCATCGGCTAGATGCGCTGGCAAAGAGGGGCCTGCCTGTTGTGGCCTGGCGAGGTAACCGCGACTTGGAGGCGCTTGTGCTCGCGGTTTCTTCGACCCCATATGTCTTGGGACGAGCTTCGACTGCTGCGATATCTCTCGCGGATCGAACAGTCTCAGGCTCACACGCGCTCCTTGAGGTCGCGTCGCCTGAGGACGTATATGTCGTCGACAATGGCTCCCTAAATGGCACCTACGTGAATGGCGTGCGTATACGTCGTCGGGCACGCCTGAAAGACGGCGCGACCCTGAAACTCGGCGTTGAATGGTTGCTGATCCGTCTCGCGAACACCGGAACTGGCACAGCCGCAGTCCAACCTGGGCGCGGGCTCGAGGCGCTTTCGCCCAGAAGATTCGAGGTCCTGTGGTGGCTGTGTGAGCCGATGACCCAACGTGACCGACCCGAGCCTGCGAGCCGGAGCGACCTGTGCGCCGGTCTCGCGATGTCCCCGTCGACGCTTGGTGAGCATCTACGCGGTGCCGCGGACGCGCTGGAGGTAGCTCCGGGAGAAGGAATGCGCCTCAGGCTGGCACAGCGCGCAATACGGCTCGGGATCGCGGCCTGGGAGAAACCCTCCGGCCCGACCCGGTAGGTACACCGGTACCCACAACGATGTCGGCCGAGGATACTCGCTCTGTAAGCGAGGTCGGGGAGATGCCGGATGTTCAAGTTGATAGCTGTAGTCACTATTGCTGCCCTCGTGATTCGCTACGTGCCAGCCGTGCGTCTGCGGATCGCCGCCGTACTCGAATGGCTCGCCAACGAGTTGAGTCGCACACGGCGACCCCCAGGGGCCCCACGCGAAATGCCTGCTACGTGGACGACTCATGAGACGGAGGCCGCCGGGACGCGCGTCGTGCCCGCCCGGACGCCCGTCGGCCTCCTTTCGCTCGCTGGCGAGACGTTCTCGTTGCGTGACGGAATGGCCATCGGCCGAGGTGCGGAGTGCGACATACGCATCGCCGACACCCGTGCGTCCGGCTGCACGCGCGGATCCGCGTGCAGCGCGGCGTCGTGAGGGTCGAGGATCTCGGCTCGCGCAACGGGACCAGGGTGAATGGGAAAGACATTGCTACGCCCTGCAGACTGACCGACGGCGACAGAATCTCCTTTGGAGGCACGCTCGCAGGTCGGTTCGCCTACGATGGCGAAACGCAGGTCAGGCCGCGCTTGCCCCGACGCGCGAAGAGCTAAGTTCCTCGTTGTCGGGTCTTGGAGTCATGCTCTCGCCCGGAGCGTTCACAACCTACTCGTGGGAATCAAGCCAGCGCCTACCAGCCGCTTTGTCGCACGAGACGCTTCGTCGGATTTCTTCTTCGCTGCCCGCTCTGGCACCTGCGTCTTCCGTATGAGCGACAAATGCCACTCTCGCCTCAACCCACCGACACGCCTGCGTGTAGTTGTTAAACGGCGCCCACGTGTTGCACGCAAAAGATAGGATCACCAGGAGCGGAAGACCCACGCCGGCTAGCCATAGGACAGCTACGGACGCCTCCGTGATGCGTGCCGCATTGAGGGCGGCGCGTCTTACGACACCGCCCTCTTTGCTCATTGCGGACGCCAACAACAGGACGATTGGGACAGCAACGACTGTGCGTGGGAGCGCATCATTAAGCTCTTCCACAAACGACGCGTGGGTCAGTTCCTGGCCATGCACGATCACTTGTGCGACGGAATAGCCGACCGCAACAGCCGCGCCGACCGCTACCGTCAACGCGAGGAGCATCAAAGCGCCTAGCGCATAAAAGAATCCGAGGAAGGAATTCCCGGCAACTCGGACGAGGAACCGGGGTAGCAAGAACAACAACGTAGCCGAGGTGACGGGCCTTGAGCTGGCCGCTTCGCGCATTGCCCTAAAAAGGCCAAAAAGTACAGCGCCAGCCAGTACCAAGGCCGCATAGATCCCGCCAGTTAGGAGGGGCAAGACCAAGCTAGGAGTAGCGGCAAGCAGTGCCAGCGGCCAAGACGCATGCCGGGCGAGCCACCGCGCCTCGCCCGTTACCTCGGTTGGCTTTCGCCTCTTTGCGCGCCTTGATGCCCTGTTGTCGACTCGATTGCCCCGCTTTGCCGGCGACGGGCCGGATCGGGGGACGCGTCGCCGTGGCGAATCGAAAGCTCCGCGCCCAGGCTTTCGAAGATTTTCAAGCGCCGCGCGCATGTCAGCGGCCGAGCGCGGTCGATCTCGGGGCTCCTCCTGCAGCGCCCACCCGATCGTATCTACGAGGTTTGGGGCGCCGAGGTGCTTGAGATCGCTTCGTGCGACCTGTCCTTCCCACCTTTTGATGGGCATGCCCATCAGCAGGCGAAATCCTGTACCGCCGACCGCGTAAAGGTCCGTCGCCGGAGTCTTCAAGCTACCGGGAATCAGTTGCTCAGGCGCCGCGTAATCCCAAGTGAACATCATGGTCGATGCCGTATGTGTGGCCACCTTCCGATGTTCCCGTGCGGCTCCGAAGTCGATCAACACGGTCCGTCCATCCCGAGTGCGCATCACATTGCTCGGCTTCAAATCCCTATGGAGAAAATTGCTGCGGTGAACTACTTCAAGCCCGAGCAGTATCTCCTGGAGGACCCACTGCACGGCCGGGGGAGAAAGGGTGCCGCCTGCGGCACGTGCCTCCTCCTCGAGATTACTTCCGGTGAGATACTCTAGGACTACATATGTGGTTCCGTTCTGGCTGAACGTCTCTCGGACCTCAACGATGCGCGGATCCTGAAATCCTCGTAGAACCTGTGCCTCGTCGCTGAACCACTTGATGCTGCGACTGAGCAGATCGGCGCCGGCAGAATTTCTTGGCAACACTTGGAGGCCCTGGCGCTCGCAGTTCTCGGGGAACAGCTCCTTGATGGCTACGGTTTCCTCCCGTTTCTCGTCCCGGGCCCTGTACGTAAACGCGAAGGCCCCTCGGCCTAGCACTTTCTCGACGACGTACCTCGCGTCAAGCCGTGTATGAATCGGCAGTGCTTCAGACGTGTCGAAGGCAGGAGGATGCTCCATCGGATCGAGCACTCTACGGATCCCGAGATCAGGTAGCTATCCGGAGTCCGCTGTTTGGAATCAGGCACGCGACGCTGGGATCGCGGTCTCGATGGGATCAAAGGGCGACGCGTTCGATAATGCCGTCGCCGAGAGCTTCTTCGCGACGATCAAGAAGGAGCTCGTTCACCGACAGCCATGGCCGAACCGGCGGGATCTGAGCTTCGCCGTCTTCGAGTACATCGAGGCCTTCTACAACCGCCAGAGACGACACTCAACGCTCGAATACCTCACTCCCGAGGAGTTCGAGCAGAAGGACATCACGACCACAAACGAGGCCTAGCGACTAGAGCCGAAAACTGTTCGCGGAAGCGCGTCCATTCCACTACCGCTGGACAGAAGCAGCGAGGAGGTCTAGGAGGGTGAGCGCCACACGCGCCAGCCCGAGGAGCGCTGACGCCATCTAAGAGCAGAGGCAAGTCAGAAGCACAAACAGCCTTAGGGCCCCGCAGGTAGTACGGTCTTGGCCGCAGCCACGGCGCTGCATCTAGCTCTCGCGGGTAAACAGGTAGCGAGCGAGAACGCCCACAAGTCCACTCGTGCCAGTGGCTCCGAGCGCCTCAGACATCGCTGGACTTAGCAGCAGGACAACCAGCGTCGATAGCCACGCGACGACAATCAGGCCAAACAGGATCCATCGCATCAGCCACACTTGCTCACCCTCGCGCCTCGCAGCTTCGACGGTGTGGGGCGGAATGATCCGGTCGCGGCCGCGAGTCATAGCTGGTTGAATAGCTGGCCGGTGGCGATGTGGACAGTGCGAGCATCGAAACGGGGCGAGAAAAGGCGCACGAGCTCCGCGTCCTGTTGCGCGCTTTGCGCCTGGGCCGGACCTCCGGCGCGATACGGCTCGACGGGAGCGTCGTTCCTCCGGGTTGGCCGATCGATCTCACGTGTCTGCAGCTGCGAGCGCACCTTCGAAGGCTCGCGGGCACGGCCGTGCGCGACGGCATCATCGAACCCGCACAGGCTCGGCTCTGGATCTCGTGGTGGCGCCTGGGGGCAGCAGGCTTAACTCACGAGCAGGTTCGTCTTCTGTTCGCCCGGGAGCGGAGCCTGCGCACGGTCGCTCGCCGGGTACACGATCTGGATGGGATTCTCTCCTTCTACATCGACAGGCCTCCCGGCCGCTCCGCAACATCGAGCCTAGAGCTTCGCGAGCTGATCCTGACCGACCTTCTGACGAGCGAAGCGTGGGGGAGTGGCGATCCGAACATGGCTGAGGCGGTGCAGTCCCAAGCGGCGGCAGCGGTGGTGGGGCGGGACGTTCCTACTCGACACGGATTTCGCGACCGCCGTGGCCTGCAACGCCGTCGGGTTCGGGCGACGGCTCAGGCCGTGGGCTTCGTAGAGCGAGCGCTGCGACCGAGCCCGCCTACGCTGACCCGCAAGCAGGTCGATCAGGACCGGCTGGCAGAGCTAACTCCGCTCTTGACGGCAACGCCAGACGACGATCACGAGGCGGCCACAGAATTGCTGGCTGCGGCCGCATCTGCGGGTGCCTACAGTCCCGACGCTCCGTCTCGCCTATCGCTCGTTTTCATGGCCCGCCAGCGGATGATCTGGCGCGGCGTGGAGGATCCACGCGCGCTAGCTCTTGTCAGGCACGAGCTACGCCTGCACGACGAGCTGCACGACCCCATCGACCTCGGCAGCCTGCACGACGCTGTGATCGTCTGTACGCAGCTCGGCTACACGGCCGCAGCAAACGCGTACTTCCGCGAATGGCGGGCGCGGCTGAGCGCGCAACGATCGCGCATGCCTGCATGGCGTATACGACTTGAGAGTGCGCAGCTTCACATGCGCTCGCTACGCCTGGGTTACCTGCGCGGCTTTGAGGGGCTCCATCGTCCCTATGCCGAGGCGCGAAGAGGTGCAAAGGCTGTTGCACGGGAGGCTACGGACTACCTCGACGAGCCCGTCGGGCCAATGGCTGCCGTTGCCGCTTTTCGACTGCTGGACATCTACGTCGCTAGTAATCACGGAGAGCGCATTCGATCGCTGCCTGCACTGGAGCGCGGCTTGATGGCCGACGCACGCGAGCTGTCTGCGAGCTCTGGGATCGTCACCCGGGGTTTTCAGGCCACGCTGGCAATCAGCAGCGCGGAGTTCGGCCTTGCGAGCCACGACCCAGAGGCCTTCGCCGATCACGGCGCGCGCGCGCTGCGGTTGCTAGGTGACCTTCAAAGCCAAAGCACGACTGCGAGGCGATTGCGCGCCGCACTCACGGTCGCCTCGCGTCGCTCAGGGCACGATCTCGCCTGGGAGCGCGCGAGCACGACCATCCTGGCTGAGACGGCATGACGCATCGACCGGCCGACGGGTGTTGCTGCTAAAGGCCGCGGGACGCTGTGCCGTCGCCGCCGAATGGGTCCTCGACACCGTGAGTAAACGTCCGCGCCACTGGGCGCAGCCGCATATAGGCATGATCGACGGGGTAGCGAGACAACCAGGTCGGGGAGTTCGATGTCGAGAGGCCAGCCTGGTCAGCGTCCGCAGCACGTTTCATAACCTTGTAGATGAAGGCGCCGACGACGCTTGCCGCGGCGCGAGGGGCGCCCCTCCGCGGCCATTCAGACCCGCTGCCTCAATCGCAGCGGACCAGCTACCGAAGCGTTCGCGAACGGTCGTCGAGCAGGGGTGATCGATGGAGGCACGGAACCACTCAGTACTTCTCGGCGGACGACCTGCTGCGAATGCCGCGTCCTGTAGCGCGCGTACTACGGCCGGGGTGCTCCACTGCTTGTAGCACCTCGGTGCCGACCGGTCATACTCCCGACCGTCCGGTTTCAGACCGGCCCGCCGTAGCGCTTTCCTCCAGCTACCGAATCGGAGCCTGACCGTCAGCGCACTCGGACGATCCCAGCTGGCTCGGGCCCAGTCCGTGCATTTCGGGCTACGGGCATTTGCGGCCACCCAATCCTGCAGCGACGCGATGATCTCTGCGTCGTCCCACGTTCTGTGTAGGGGCTTGCTCCTGCGAGCGAGCGGGAGGTAGCGCTGCGCTTCGCGTCGATCAAAGCGAGCATCGATGCGGTGCTCGTCGCTGCTTCCGGTGTTCGCCGCCTGGCGGTGAGCCGCGATTTCGACGTAGCGTCCGTCCATCGCCACCGACACGCGGCTAAACCGCGAGCGCAATTCCCTATTCAGCTCGTGGGTCTTGGTGCGCGAGGAGTCCGTGCGACCGGCAAGCTCATCTGCTGCCCAACTTGTGACCGACCGGGCCAGGTCGAGTTGCTTGGCCCTGCGACTGGATGCTGCGATTCCTTTCAGCAGCATGGCTTCGGGGGCGACTCGGGCGAGCAGGGCTTCAAGCGCATGGTCTAGCGCCGACTCGTTGCCCGAGCGAACCGCGTCGAGCACACCCTGGCGCTCCGGAGAGTCCAGCCACGCTCCCTCGAACGTCGCGAGCTCGGCGCGCACGGCCGCATCCTCCTCGCCCTCGAGAAGAAACCTGTGGATCGTCGACGCAAACATCGCCTCGACTAGATCGGCGTCCATCGGGAGCGACGGACAGCGCGGGCTGCCGTTGCCGCCGCGATTGTGGCTCCAGCAGAGATACCGGCGCGGGAACGTGCCGTCGGATCGTTGCTCGTCTGTGAAGCAGTGCAGCGAACTTCCGCATATCCCGCACTTGCCGAGGCGAGACAGCAGGAAGGTGTCGCGCCTTCGCGGTGTCTTGGTCGGCCTCGGCCGAGAGCGCCTCTTTTTCAGGCGGTGGTACTCGCGCTCTGTGATGTACGTGGGCCAGTTTCCATAAGCAACCACCTCCCCCTTGTGTGCCGCGAGGCCGGCGTAGCGGGGGTTGTTCAAGACATCGAGCACGCCCTGCACGTCCCACGCTTTCGGGCGCTGCCTTTTGATCAGCGGTTTGGTCTGCCAGCCGGCTTCGTTGATGGCGCGTGTGATGGCTGCGGTGCTCTTTCCGCGTAGCGCTAGGGCGAAGATCATCTCGATCAGCGGCCGGCGCCCTGGATCGATGTCCAGTCGCTTCTTGATGGCACCGCTACCGTCGACCTCGACGACCCGCATGTAGCCGTCGGGCTTGGCTCCGGTGTAGTCGCCGCGTTCGACTGCCCGTCTTCGTCCAGCTGCGCTGGCGAGGCCTTTGCGACGGGAGTCCTCGTGATTGCGCTGGCCCGTGACGACCGCGTACAGCAGATCCCTGAACGTCTCGGGATCCTGAACTGTCCTCACCGTGACATTGTTCTTCAACCCCCAAAGCGCGATCTCGACTACGTGCCTGGCCGAGCGCCCATCGCCGCGAGCGAGACGATCGCTGTGTTGCGCCCACAGCTCGACAGCGCCGTCCTGCGCGAGCTCCTGAGCATGACGCATCGCCTCTGCAAGCTCCGGGCCCCGACTGCCGGCGAATGCCGAGAACCGCTCATCGGAGTATTCGCCGACGACGACGCGGGCACCGGCATCCCCGAGCGCCTCCCGGCACTCGCGCAGCTGCCCGGGGATCGAGGCTCGGCGATCCTCGGTGCTCTTGGCCGCGTAGATCACACAAGAGATAGGGCCGTCGGGGATCACATACCCGACGCTAGTCGTCTGGAACACGCCGCGCCCGGTTCAGCCTTCGATTCTCCGGACGCGTGGTTCAGAGGCGTTGGCCGCGAGCCAAGCTCAGAGAAGCTTTCTGTGGGCGTAGAGTAGGGAGAACGCCCTTGAATGTATGCGAAGTATTCTCGTGCTCTTTGCGGCTTAAGCGACTGTCGGCTGATCAAACGATCTGAAACGATCTAGCCTCGCGAAACTACCGCGGACCGACGCGACTAGAAATGGACCTGTTTGAGCGATCCTGAGGGGGGTCAGTGCGACGACTACTCACCGTAGGCATGTGCGGGCTCGTTGCTGCTGGCATGCTGTTTGCGACGCTCGCTGGAGTGAGTCGTGGCGGCACAAAACAACGCGGCTCGCTCGCGATTCGTCGACAACATGCGCGACCGACCGAACGCCGGCCGTCAGGGCCCGCGCTACAAACGATGCTCCGGCATGAGCGCCGCCTGCTCGCGCGCAGGCGGCGGTGGCTAAAAAGCCCGACAGCGCGACGAGCCCGACGGTCGTCACGTGTCGCCTTTCGCGGGCTCGGAGCGGATGCCGCGCGTGCGTTGGAGGGTCGTGACTATGGAGCTGCGCTGGGGGATGTCGGAGCAAACCCCGCGGCGGTCATCAAGAAGGAGGGGTCAGTCGTGCGCTATCTGAGCGACTCTCGCGCGGTCGTCCAGACGGAGAGCGGTCCAAAAATAGAGACCTCGACGGTTCCTCTGCGCATTGGTTACGGAGGCGGCCCGAAACGCCCCGTCGACCTGCACCTGCGGTCATCTGGGGGTGGCTTCGCCCCTATCAATCCTCTCGCCACGGTAGCTGTCGCCCGCGACCTGGCAGGTGGGGTCTTGGTCGGTCAGGAAGGGCTCCAGGTCACGCTACAAGGCGTCGATGCCCCCGGAGCCCTGAGCGGTGACCAGACGGTTTTCTACCCGCATATCGCCACGGACACGGACGCAATGGCAACACCCACGCTTCGTGGCGTCGACCTCTCGGCACTCATCCGGTCGCCCGAGAGCCCCGAGCAGTTGCGCTACCGCGTCAGACTTCCCCCGGGCGCGAATCTGCGTACGGCGCGAGGTGGCGCGGAGATCGTGCGCGGCGGCAAATCGATCGCCAGCGTGACTGCGCCGAGTGCGACCGATGCCCAGGGCTCCGCTGTGCCAGTGCGAATGACGGTGGCCGGAGACGAGATGATCCTCACCGTGCCGCATCGTCGGCGCGATCTTGCATATCCCATCCTCGTCGATCCGGAAGTTCTTGTGGCCTTGCTCACCGAAACTCCCGAAGCATGGGCGTATAGCAGCGAAGGGACTGGGCCAACACACAGCTTCCCGAGCGACGGACCGATCTCGCTGGGCACCGAACAGACTTTTGGCGGCTACGACGACGAACCTTGGGAACGCATCTCCGGCGGGCACTATGACTGGACTGTGCCGGAAAGCGCTGGAACCATAACCAGCGTGGAGTTCCTCGGAGTCACCGGCGATACCTCCGCCGAAGGTTATGTAGAAGAAACGTTTCCTAACGAGGGTGTAAGCCCTGGCTTCTATGTGCATGCCTACGCGAGAGCCTGCGGGCAGGATATCGGCAGCACCGACTACTTTCACTACCACACCCACGAACTCGACGAAAAATCATCGCGTCGCGTATTTACCCACACCGACAAACCAGCCTTCAACTGCGACGTTCAACCGATCACCGTGGGAGTCTTCGCGAGCGTGTCGGGAGGTGTCGAACCGGGAGCGTCGATCGAAGAACCAACTCACACCTTCAAAAGTGCGACGGTATCAGCCTCGGTGTCGGTGAGCGCAGTGATCCTGAGCGAAGCGATGCCCCCATCCGACCAGCGCCAGCAGGAAGAAGAAGAACTCGGCCTGACGAATCGAGGTAAGCCCAAACAAACCCGATGCTTCGAGGCCCGGCCGGTCAACTGTGTAACAGGCAATCAGGTGGAGTCTCAGACCGATTCCAGCGTGGGGGGGCGGGGCCCCGCGTTGGGGATGACACGCACCTACAATTCAAAGCTCGCGTACAAACAGGTGGGACATGGGCCGTTCGGGTTTGGATGGACGGGCTCATACAGCGCACACCTCACAAAAAATCTACGTTGCCCATATGCCTACTGCAACACCTCAGTCGCGGCCATCACCCAGGACGACGGGAGTGTTATACGGTTCGAACGCAGCGGCCCGTCATCCCCGTGGTCGCCTGTCGCGGGGTCGGTGCAAGCGACACTTGCCAGCGCAGGCAGCGGATACGTCTACACGCTGCCGGACCAGAGCGCCCTGCAATTCGACAGCTCCGGCCAACTTACCAGTGAGACGGATCGCAACGGCAATGTCCTAACTATCCATCACGACGAAGAAGGTCGCGTCGACGCGATCACGGATCCGGCCGAACGCACTCTTAGCTTCAAATACAATGCGCACGACGAGGTCGAAAGCGTCACCGACCCGATGGGTCACGAGGTGAAATACACGTATACCGAAGCCGGCGACCTTGCCAGCGTCACGGAGCCCGGAGAAGCCAGTCCACGCTGGCAGTTCGGTTACGACTCTTCGCATCGGCTGACCACTCAGACCGACGGTCGCGGACACACTACGACGACTGCCTACAGCGGGGAACGAGTGAGTGAACAGACCGACCCCGTCGGAAACGTCCACGAATGGACTTACAGCACGACGGGAACCGGGCCCAAGACGACGCTCGTCGAACCCAACGGAGCCATTACGGTCGAGCAGTTCAACGATGTAAATATGCCCGTGAGCGTCGTGCATGCGTGGGGAACAGCTTCGGCTTCCTCGATGAGCTTCAAATATGACGAAGCGGGCAACCTGGTCGAACAGACCGATGCCAATGGACACGTCACCAAATATGAATACAACGCCGCAGGGGATCGGACGAGCGAGACGAATGCGCTCGGGCACACCAGCAAATGGACCTACAACGGCGCTCACGAGGTCACAAGCACGACGACACCCAAAGGTGAGACGACAACGATCGAACGAGATGGTCAGGGCAATGCCGAATCGATCTCCCGCCCGGGGCCCGGAGAAACCGTCCAGACGACCAAATTCAAATATGCCCCCGACGGCGACCTCGAACAGACGACGGAGGCCATGGGCGAAGTATGGAAATACGAATACGATGCTTATGGTGACAAGACCGGCGAAGTTGCGCCGGGAGGCGAGAAGCGCGCGTGGGCATACGACGAAGACTCCCGCGAGATCGAAACGGTTAGTCCGCGCGGGAACGTCGCCGGCGCTGAACCGGCGAAGTTCAAGACGACGATCGAACGCGATGCACAGGGACGCCCTATAAAGGTGACGCGGCCCGAAGCGCTCGCCGCGGGCGGATCCCCGCCCGACCCGCCAGCCGATGTCGCACCGCCGACAGTTTCAGGGCCTGCGCAGGTGGAACAGACGCTCACGGCCAGCTCGGGATCATGGAGCGGCACCTCGCCGATCGGCTACGCCTACCAATGGCAGAGTTGTGATGTCCTTGGGTCAAGTTGCCTTGATATTTCCGGCGCGACGAGCTCAAGCTACGTCCCGTCGGGCTCGGACGTAGGCGACACTCTTCGCGTCGTCGTGACCGCCAGCAATGTGGCCGGCTCCGCCGCGAGCACGTCCGAACCCACGGCTGCCGTGGTGGCCGCGCTTGAAAGCGGCACCGGACTAACGTATGCCTCGCAGTTCGGGACCGAAGGCAGCGAAGGCGGCCAGTTCCATGGACCGGGGGACGTCGCGATCGACGCTGTGGGCGATCTTTGGGTCGTAGACAACGGCAATGATCGCCTCGAGAAGTTCAGCGCTGGTGGGGAATACCTCGCATCGGTCGGTGGCGAAGGCTCCGAACCGGGGCAGTTGCTTTCGCCTTCGGCGATCGCCATCGATTCGACTGGCGATCTGTGGGTCGCCGATACCGGCAACAGTCGCGTCGACGAGTATGACCAAGAAGGGACTTTCATCAAGTCGGTCGGCGCCGAAGGCTCCCCGTCCCCCAGCGAAGAAGTCGGTCCTCCGGAAGGGATCGCGATCGACGGGCACGACAACGTGTGGGTCTCCGCTACCTACCAGGGCCGCCTGGTCGTCTTTAGTCACAGCGGCGAATATCTAAAATCGCTCGGTAGCAAAGGCTCAGAACCGGGGCAGATCGGCGAAGGTGAGGGAATCGCGATCGACCCACATGGAAACATATGGGTCGCAGACTTCTCCAACGATCGCATCGACGAGTTCGACGAACACGGCGAATTTGTGCGCGACGTCGGAACAGAAGGCTCGGGCGATGGTCAATTCCGTCTGCCATATGGCATCGAAGCCGACTCGGCAGGCAACGTTTGGGCCACCGACATTATCGATGACCGCGTAGAGGAGTTCAACGAAGCCGGCGAATACGTGCGTCAGTTTGGAAGCGAAGGCTCCGAACCCGGCTATCTCAGTCTAGGGTTTCCCGTAGGGGTCGCCATCGACGGCTCGGGCGCGGTCTGGGTGACGGATTCGGGAAACAATCGTCTTGAGAAGTGGGACGAGCCAACGGAAGCACCGCCCACGAGCAGCACACCGCCGAGCGTGTCGGGCCAGCCGGTGGCGGGACAGGTGCTGCACGCGAGCGACGGCACATGGAACGGAACCCCGTCGAGCTACAGCTACCAGTGGGAATCATGTAGCGAAGCCGGCGAAGAATGTCACGGCATCGAAGGCGCCAATGCCAGTAGCTACACGCTCGTGGGCGGCGACGTTGGCGCCACCGTGAAGGTTCTCGTCACGGCTACAAATGCTCATGGCTCGACCAGCGCTGCCTCGCCGACGACCGCCGTGGTGGAGCATCAAGAAGCCCCTGTCAACCTAAGCGCCCCAACCGTGTCGGGCACGCCTGAGCAAGGAAAAAGCCTGAGTACGTCCCACGGCACCTGGTCTGGAGTGCCGACGCCCGTCTACAGCGTCCAATGGCGCCGGTGCGATGGCTCGGGCTCAAGCTGCGCGGACATATCTGGAGCGACGAACTCGACCTACGTCGTGGCACGTGCGGATGTCGGACACACAATTCGAGCGAACGTGACAGCCACAAACGTCGCCGGCTCGCTTTTGGGCACTTCAGAACAGACGACGGTCGTCATGGGGTCATCTGGCTCCACGACGTACGCCTACGACGGCAACGGCAATCTTGAAGCCAAGACGGATCCTTACGGCCACAAAGCAACTTTCACGTATGACACCAACGACCATCCGACGAAAGTCAAAGCGCCTAATGGGACGACCGAAGAAACCGAATACGACGCCGAAGGGCTGGTCGTTGCCCAGAGCGATGCCAACAATCACGTGACCAAATATGAACGCAACCTGCTTGAGGAGGTTACGAAGGTCACGGATCCTCTCGCCCGTGCGAGCACTAAGGAATACGACCACATTGGGAACCTGAAAAGTGTGACCGATGCCGCTGGTCGCATGACCACCTACAGCTACGACGCGGCGAACCAGCTCACCAAAATCAGCTACTCCGACGGTACGACGCACTCGGTCGTCTACGAATACGACATCGATGGCGAACGCAAAGCCATGAAAGACGGCACGGGGACTACGAGCTATAGCTATGACCAGCTGGACCGATTGACCGAAGTCAAAGACGGCCACGGGCAAGACATTGGCTACAAATACGACCTTGGCAACCGGCAGGTCGAAATGACCTATCCAAACGGCGAACACGCGTCCCGAGCCTACGACGAAGACGGGCGCCTGGAAAGCGTCTCGGACTGGCTCGGGCACACGACGCACTTCGCTTACGACGCAGACTCGAATTTGACGAGAACAACCTTCCCGACGAGCACGGGCGACGTCGACGAATACGGTTACGACAATGCAGACGCAATGAGCGAAGTCAAGATGAACAAGGGTGAAGAAGTGCTCGTTTCACTTGGCTACACCCACAACGACGATGGACAACTCGCAGCCGCGACCGCCACCGGCTTGCCCGGCGAAAGCGAAGTCAGCAACTCTTACGACGCCAGTGGTCGTCTAACTAAAGCAGGCGCCACGAGCTACGAATACGATCCAGTCGGCGATGCGACTGCCACGGGCGTTGGGAGCTATGCCTATGACCACGCCGACGAGCTGGAAACCGGACCGTCCACCGGCTACAGCTACGACGAAGTTGGCGAGCGCACCGAAGCAACCCCGAGTTCTGGTCCAGCCACCACGTATGACTACGACCAGCCGGGCAACCTGACCTCCGTCGGGCGCGTGGCCGAAGGAGAATCGCCGTCACTCGCCGATGGCTATACCTACGACGGAACCGGGCTGCGTGCCGCGGAAACGATCGCCGGCACGACCTCCTACCTCACCTGGGACGTGAGCTCGGGCCTGCCGCTTCTAGCCGACGACGGGCACAACAGCTATGTCTACGGTCCGGGCGGGTTGCCCGTCGAGCAAATCGAGAACAGCACCGGCACGGTGCAATACCTCCACCACGACCAGCAGGGCTCAACTCGACTGCTCACCGGGAGTGCCGGGACCACCCAAGCCACCTTTAGCTATGGACCCTACGGTGGCTTGATCGAATCCACGGGCACCGCCACCACGCCACTCGGCTACGACGCCCAGTACACGAGCCCGGACAACGGACTCATTTACATGTGGGCGCGCACGTACGACCCCACGACCGCACAGTTCCTGAGCGTTGATCCAGCCGTGGCGATCACGCGGGAACCGTACGCCTACGTCGGCGACAACCCGCTGGACCGTGCCGATCCGACGGGGTTGTGCAACGCCGAACCTTGGACCGGCAGCTTCTGGACAGACGGTAATTGCCTTTCGGGCGCAGTGGGCGGGCCCAACGGCGGCGGATCACAGCCGGTTTGGTGGGACATCCCGGCTTATGCCGCCATCCTCATTCCATGCGTAGCCGGCGGCGAGGCGTTGTGTGCGAGTGGTCTGGCCGCATCGGGAGCTGCTCAAACTCGGGGCAGCGGATCCTCGGGCTCGGCCGAAGGTTTCTCGCTCTGCGCGTTTGTGGGGAGGGTCGGCGACGAATCGGGACTTCCACCGAACTGGCAACCGCCGACAAACGAGCCTCAGTCGCCGCCGGTCGACATTCCTCCAGGTTGGCGGGTGCGGGCGATGCCGCCTAGGGCAGGCTACCCGAACGGATATTGGCGCCTTGAGAAGCCAATGACTCAGGGTGGTTGGCAGGGGATCGACCCATCCACCGGGGAGCCGGGAACTCATCCGGAGACCCACGTTCCATTTCCAGAGGGAGAGGGTTAGTTCTGATGTATGGATTGCCAGACGACTTCGACCCCGACGTATTCCTTGGACGACGCCTTGAGTCCGTCACCTTCGCGGTGAACGTGGTCGTGCTCGGATTTTCCGACCAGCTCACTGTCAGTATCTCTGGCACGGTGGTGTACCAGGAGTCACCGGACAGTGGGGAGAGACGCGAGCAGCCACCAGCAGTCCAGACCAGTCTTATCGCTGCCGTGGGACGCGCTGTCGAGACGACCGAGCTCAAGTCCCCGCGCGAGCTAGTGCTGTGGCTAGAGAAGGGGTTTCGGTTGGTGCTGCTAGACGACTCCGATATGTATGAGTGTTATCTCATCTCGCTGGGCGACCGCGAGATCGTAGTGTGAAGCACCATGCAGCGATCTAACGATCGGGAGCTTGATCGCGTTTACGAATCAACGCGAGAAGAGTGTTGCGCCCGCGCGCAACTGCAAACCCGAAGATGCCCCCCAAGAGGATGGCTGCGAGAAGACTTGCCCCCGGGTTTACGAGCGCCCGGATAAGGATCAACGCGCCTACTGTCACGGGGAGCGTGATGGCCAGCACGGCCCACTCATGACGGTCGTTGGGAAGCCAAACAGCTCGACGTCCTCGCATCGAGGGTGCATCGGACGAACGTCACCGGAGGCTGATTCATAACTCACGGGTTGGACGTATGGTGTTCCGCAAGCAGCTCAGGCGCTCGTTGTCGCGCAGGGTAGCGTTCGACCCTGGCTTGGGCTATCGGCCCGCGATATCAAGCTCCACCGCGCGGATCGCTGCTCGGCTCGGAAAGACGAACTCGCCGTGACGGTGGGCGAGTCCAGCTCGGGCCAATCTCGACAAGGCATCTTCGGCGCCGAGTCCGTCGCCGATCTCACGCCCGACCTCCTCCACGCTCCACGGCCACTGCTGTGAGTGCAGCAGAAGCTCAAGGACGACTTTGTCGATGTCTTTCTCGGCTTGGGCGATGTCATTGCTCATTGTCGTCGCCTCCAATGAGACTGATCGGGCGAAGCGCCGATATGGCCTCGCGGACGCGACTGTTGCCTGAGGACTCCCGGTCGCAGTCAGGGTGCTCGTCGTCGGGCTCCTGCCACTCGTCCAAGCAGAAGACCGCGCCACCGAGCCGGCGGCATTCGCGAGACAGGCGGTCACTCGCTCGATACCAAGCGGTGGAGTCGCCGCCTGCATCGGACAGCGCGAGCGTATGGCGAAGCTCGTCGCCGAGACGCGCGCGGATGCCCTCGATCTGCTCTGTTGCTTCTGAGCGAGCGCGCCGCCACTGACGGTGCTCAGGGGAGTCCGGCAACGAGACCTCTGCATCCAAACGCGCCTGAGTCGCGGCTACGGTGCCGGCATCGGTGAGGCTCCAGCGAACCCGCCTCGCGTTTTGAGTCCTCACGATCAGCCCGGCGTCGGTCAGCGCTTGAACCTGGGGGCGCAGCTTGCGAGTCGTCCAAGAGTCGCGCACGAAGCCCAAGTGCGTGACGAGCGCCGTCCAATAGATGCCGTTTTCAGACCAGGGGCTCGGATACTCGTAGCGTTCGGCGCGATCCAGCGCGAGAAGGACCACGGCGTCGCTGACAGGCTCATAACGGCGCAGCTCCGAGTCGCTACGCGCGCTCATATCGCGATCACCCCGAGTCCATCCAGTCGTCGCGCACACGGTGAGGCAAGGACGCTGTCGCCCTCGCCGAGCGCGACACCATGCTGTTGTAGTCGTGCGAGCGCCGTCTCGATCGCCGGCTCCGGATCGCCAAGCGCGGCGACAAGCTCGGCGCGAGACCAACGCGGGTCGTGCTCGTCGTCGAGCAGTTGAAAGAGGATGGCCCGCTCGATGTTGCGCTGCTCGGATGAAACGTCAGCTGGCTGGGTCACGGCTGGCTCCCTTCGTTTGACCGAGGAGGCCGCCGCCAGCGAGCCGAGCTCGATCTCCCGTGGCAGGGGAGCTACGGTGTCGTGCCGTGGCGCCGAAGGCAGTCCCTTCGGTGTCGCAGGCCGGGCGAGTGTTGTCGCACTCGTCCGGCCACTTTCAGTTGTCGATTGGCGCGAGAGCAGAGCAGAACTGGCGGCGGATCGCAAGGTCTCGCCGGCCTCAGCTCGCCGTGCGGCCGGCTCGCGCACGCGCATCGCAAATCCGTTGGCACTTTCGGGGTGTAGCCTGGATTAAGGTTCGATGGGATCAATCGAATTGGGTATCTCGCACGGAAGGCGAGCGCAGCGTGAGAGACCGCTGCGACGCCCGCGAGCGCCCTGGCGTCGTGGCGCGTGGTCTGCCACCGAGGTGGCCGTAGCGCTGAACGCGCAGCGCGACGAGCTGCTGGGCGTGCTGCGCTCGCGCGGCGACGCTCGCGGCATGTCAGAGACAGTGCTAGAAGAAGTCCTCAGCGACGCGATCTGTGTCGTCGTGATGATGCGCAGGCCGGTCCTCTCCGATGAGCATCTGCTCGGCGCCTTCTGGACTGCGACGCGCATCCTGCTGCGCCAACATCACGAGGGCCGCCACAGCCTGCGCGTGGGCAGTCGTTCTCGCGTGGGCTTGGAGGCGGTGAGCGCTCTGCTGACTCCCGATGAACTCGGGCCCGACGAGGTGGTTGCGCTGAAGGATCGCGCGGCGCGCGCGGCCGACTACGTGGCACAGCTCGACGAGCGCGAGAGGGAAGTGGTCACGGCGATGGCTGTTCGCGGAGCCGGCATCAAGGCGACGGCACGCATCCTCGGCATCCCGGTAAAGACCGTCAAGTCTGCGCGGCGCTCGGCACAAGGCAAGCTGGATCGCGTCGCAGCGATAGCTGCGGCCGGGCGAATGTGCGAGTACCGCGAGAGTGCGATCGTCGCTTACGCCAGCGGCTCGGCGCACGCGGGGGAGGAGCAGCTTGCGCGGGCGCATCTGGCGGCCTGCAGCCCATGTCGAAGCTCCTACGTGACGCTCGTGCGCGAGATGCGCGGTCGCTCCTTTCAGCGCGACGCCGCAGCCGCGTTCCTGCCGGCGCCGGCGCTTGCGCTCGGCCATCACTACGGGTTGCTGGGCAAGCTGGCCGGCTGGGCGGCGGAGCGTCCCGGGGGCGGCAGCGGCGAGAGGATCGCCGAGGCGCTTGGGGGCGCGGGTGTCGTCAAGGCGGCCGCAGCCGGCGGTGCCGTGGTTGCTGCGACAGCGACGCTCGCCTCGGGCATTCACACAACGCTGTCGCCTAGCTCGTCGCGCCATCACCGACGCGCCCATGCCGCTGCGGTTCGCCATGCGCCGACCCGGCGCGTGACAGCCAACGCGACCATTGCCTCTCCGCCCGTCTCGACCCAAAAGGTGCAAGCAACGACGGCACCGCAGACCACCCACCTTACCCCGCAAGAGCACGCTGAACTTGAGTTCTCGTCTCTACGCTCGCCGCACCAGCGCGAGTCGTTTGAGAGCGCCAAGCAAACGACCGCCTCGGCAGCAGCGGTGAGCGAAAGCGAAACCGCATCCAACTCCGAAGCCACCCGCAAATCCTCGGCGAGCAAATCGTCTGAAGGCGGCGGTGCAAGTCAGGCCGCGCGCGAGTTCGGTCAGCCCTGAACCGGCGCGGCCAGTTGGCGCGGCTTCGCAGTCATGCGTTGTTTTCGCCTGCGGTTAGGCCAAGCTAACCCATCGTCGCTCGGAGAGCCTTCGTCGCCCTCGCTGCAGCGAGATCTTCATTTGATAGCGGCCGCGGGGTAGTTCGGCAACGTTCAAGAGCGCGCGGAAGTGCCCACCGCCGATGTGCGCGTGTGCGGTCCTCAGTACGTCCGCGCCACGGAAAAGTCGCACAACGACCGCCGAGACGTGCTGGCCCACGCGACCGCGCACAACGAGTTGAGGAGGTTGCTGCGCGGTGCCGGTCGCCTTTTGGATGGCGCCCAGCACTGAGCCTCGCCCAGTTGCGGTTGGCGACGGTGTGGCTGGGGTGCTCGGCGGAGTCGATGTCTGCCCTGCGGACGTCGTGGCTTGGACTGGCGCGAGTGATGGCGGTGGCGTTGAGCCTTCGGGCGTAGCTGGCGGGGAGGGGGGCGGGCTCGCGCCGCCTGGCTGCAGCATCGACAGGTACGCCCGACTTCTGCTCTGGACAGTGCCAGCGGCCCAGATGATCGCCGCCTGACCGTCGCCGGCGGTGGCGATAACCGGCATCGACTCAAATTCCTCATACGTCGTTTGCAGCACGCTTTCCGCTGCGAAGCCTCCACCGAGGGGCGCAAAGTTGGCGACAATCGCGTCTTCTGGCACGTCATCCCCTTCTTCAGGTCCGGGAACAAAATCGCGTGTGTAGCTCGCCGCGTACAGGTTGCCGCCGGAGTCCGTGGCAATGGCAGGCGGTTCTTCCAGCGACTCGTGTTCGCTGATCACCCCACGATCGCCGTAGGAGCCCTCGGGCATCCGCTTGAAGGCGACGAGCGCTCCACCGCCGCGGCCACTGACGATGACTGTGCCGCTGGGGCTCACCGCATCTCCGCCCGCTATCGCAAGGGTCTGTGGTGTGAAGCTCGCTGGGCTCTGAAAAGACTGACCGGGAGCACGGTACGACGCCCTGACCCCGTCGGTGATGACCGATTCGCATTCGGGCTTTTCAGACGTCCATGACACGACTGCCTGTCCGGCGTCGTTGATCGCGGCATGAGTCCAGTCCGAGCGCATGCAGGGCGCCAGTTCAAGCGTCTGCGCAGGGCCGAACGCGCCCTTGGCTTCGCGCACCGCCGCGAAGGCGCCTGTCCATGAGCTGCCGTTCGTCTTTTTTTCGACGGACCCCGTCCAGCCGACCACTGCCGCACCATCGCTTGCGATCGCGATCCCTGGCCGATCCAAGGAGAGGCCGGGATTGCTCACCTTGACGGGTGCGGAGAAGCTCAGCGCACCAGGAGCCCGTGTCGCATAGAGCATGTTGTCAGCGAGGCCTTGCCAAACGGCGAGCGCTTCGCCGTGCCCGTCGATCGCGACCTTGAGGGGGAGGCCCTCCGCCGCTGATGCCGTCGGTAGCAATCGCTTTGGGCTGTGAGAACACTCCGCTCGCGACCGTGCCTTCCGAGAACATGAGGCGTTCTCCTTCGATTTTCCTGGTCCGGTCTTCGGAGCCCCAGGCGATGACCACTTCACCTGCTGGTCCGATAGCGACCTCTGGTTCCTGGTTCTGGCCGGGCCCGTTCAGGAGTTCGGTCGGCGCCGAGAACGAGCCGCCCGCGGGCTTTACCGAGACCCAGATCGCTGATTCGTAGGAGTTGATGCTCTGCCGCCAGGCGAGCGCGACATCGCCGTGATCATCCATCGCAACACTGGGCTCCTCGGCGTACTGCGTCGTTGGCGAGACGGGGAACGGTTCGCTCCACGTCGCGCCGGCTGCCCTGGACGCGGCGAGAAGCCCGCAGATAACAGCAGCCAGGGCGATCAAAGCCGCACTCGCCCATCTCTCCCGAAGTCGTCCGTGACTCATCACCAAGTTCTACTACCCCGAACGGTGTCTGGGCAAGCGTATTTCGCGATCCAGGGCGTGCGCGCAGTTCTTGGTGCCCCAAGTCGTTGTCACCGACAAGGCCCTACTCGGATTCATCGATGTGACGTCCGAGAAGCAGCACCTTGTAGCTGCAGCGTTGAGGCGTCGGCTAACTCAAATCACGCGGCGCACGCGCTAGAGCCGCAGGACACGAGGAGTATCTGATGGGCCTACCACTTGACGACCTTGAGAGCGACTGGCGGCAAGAGCTGAGCTCAGAGCCGCTGAACCGACGATTTCGCGTCTGGCAGACCACGAAGCCGGTGCTGGAGCGCTTTTCAGGTCCAGCTGCCGTCGTGGCTTTCGCACGTGGTCCCGCGTCTCGAGCCGACAAGGACGCCGTGCTCGGCGCTCTGTTGACGTGGGCCAAGCACGAGGCGCTCGGTGCGCGAGTGGTCCTAGAGGTCATCCGACCAGGCCTTCTGAACCTGGCCACGCGGATCATGCGCGACTCGCGTAAGCGCGAGGAGCTGTGCTCGGTGGTGCTTCTCGCGGTCTGGGAGGCGATCCGCAACTACCCGCTCGCGCGTCGGCCGCGCCGCATCGCGGCGAACCTCCTGCTCGACACGCTGCATCAGACACTTGCTCAAAGCGGACAGGAGAGCGCCTGGCGGGCGGGTTGGTCCTTTACGAGCGTGGAAGACGACGGCGCTTGGACGCAGGAGGTCGACAGCGACGTGGACGGACTGCTCGATCGTGCTGCGCGCGCGGGTGCCGTCAGTGGGGAGGAGGCTGAGCTGATCCTCGCCAGCAGGATCGATGGCGTAGAACTTTCAGAGCTGGCTCGCACGGCCGGCATCTCCTACAACACGATGAAGCTGCGCCGTCAGCGCGCCGAGCGCCGTCTTCTCCTATTTCTCGGCTACCGCCCTGTACCGAGGGGCCGTCAAAACCGACCTTCTTCTCTTGCTCGGGTCGCCGGCATCGGGTCACAGGGCCCAGTCGGTGAGAAATGACCAGTCGAGTCAAGACGAAGGAGGTGATCCGGGTCCGTTGCCCGCGCCGGGCCGAGCGACGTATGCGACGCACATTTGCTCTCACAGTCGCGCTCGCGCTCGTGGCCGCGCTGCTCATACCCGAGGCCGCGGATGCCGCGACCAGCCTGAATCAGGTCTTCGACAACCTACGCAACTGGGCGATGGGGCTGTTGGTCACGGTCGCCGTGCTGTTCCTGACGATCGCGGGTGTGCGCTACGTCGCCTCCGGGGGAAATCCCGGCGAGATTGAGAAGGCAAAGAGCGCTCTAAAAGCTTCCCTCGTAGGCTTTGCACTCGCCTCGCTCGCCCCGGTGCTCGTAGCGGTCTTGCAGCACATTGTCGGGTGAACCGGCGCCGGTGGATATGCCTCGGTTCTGTCGTGCTCGCGCTGGGGGTCAGTGCTGCGATCGGTGTCGCGCCGGTCATAGCGGCACCGTCGCCCGCCAAGACGCACACGACGAGCACCCCGGCCGCATCGCCGCCGCTTCCCGCGTCGGTGCCGCAAAGCTCCCCTGAAAGCACCGGCATTGAAGTGGGGCCAACGTTGCCCGCGCCCGCGCCGCCGAGCAAGTCAGAAGAAGTCAAGGCCGGCAAAGCGAGTCACCCCGGCTTCTTTGACGTGAGCGGAAAAATCGAGCAGGCGATCAACGATTGGTTTGCCGGCTTGGTCAAGGACGCGCTGAACCCGGCGATGCTGCTCGTTGGACGCACGCTGCTCTCCACGCCTCAGATCGCGGGCGAGGCCGAGGTCCGCTCTTACTGGCAGATATCGCTCGGCGTCGCCGATGCACTGCTCGTGCTCGTCGTCATGGCCGCCGGGGCGATCGTCATGCACCACGAGACGCTGCAAACGTCCTACGCGCTGAAGGACTTCATTCCGCGGCTCCTTGTCGCCGGCATAGCGACGAACGCGAGCCTGGCGATCTCGGGCCAGATGGTCGCGTTCGCCAACGTGGTCTCGACCGGGCTGCTCGGCAACGGGGTGGACCCGGAACAGGCCGGACACACGCTGGAGCTGCTGGTCCTTCACTCGATCGCAGACGGGGGAATCTTTCTCGTATTGCTCGGACTCGTGTGCGCCGTGCTCGCGGTGGCGCTGCTTGTCCTCTACATAATCAGGGCCGCGCTGATCGTCTTGCTGGTCTGCGCGGCGCCGCTGATGCTGATTGGCCACGGGCTGCCTCAGACCGAGGGTATGGCGCGCTTCTGGTGGCGGGCGATGATCGCCGCGCTCGGCGTCCAAGCCGCGCAGGCCCTCACGCTCGCCGCGATCGTTCACGTCTTCTTTGCGTCTGGCGGGAGCGTGCTCGGCATCGGCACCGGTGGGAGCCTCGTCGACCTGCTGCTCGTCCTCTGTCTGTTCTGGCTGCTTTTGAGGATTCCGTTCTGGGCCAAAGAGCTTGCCTTCTCGGCGCGCTTCTCCTCGCGGACCGCGCAAATGGCAAAGACCTACGTGCTGTTTCGCGTGGTGAAGGGACTGGGGGGTGCGCTGTGAGCAAAGCGCGCATCCACCTCCCCGCCGACGTTGAGATGGAGGACCGCCTGGCTTGGGGGCTCACAGCCCGGCAGCTGGTCATTCTCGTGGCTACCGGGCTCGTCGCCTACGGCGTGTTCTCGGCGGCGGCATCGACGCTGCCCGTCGCGGTGGCGGCGGCGCTCGCCGCGCCACTGGCGTTCGTTGGCGTGGCGCTCGCTCTCGGTCGCCGCGACGGGCTTACGGGCGACCGTCTGGCGCTCGCCGCCACGAGGCATCTTCTCCAGGCGCCGAGGCGCGTCGCTGCGCCCGACGGACTCGCTGCCGCGCTGCCCAACGCGCCGGCTCAGCCGGGCGTGTCGCTGTTGCGCGTGCCGGTCAAGGCGGTCTTGGACAGCGGCGTTGTTGAGTTGGCCGACGGTACTAGCGCGCTCCTGCTCACAGCGAGCGGCACGAGCTGGGCGCTGCGCTCCGAGGAGGAGCAAGACGCCCTGGCCGAGGCCTATGGCAAGTGGCTGAACAGCTTGGTCGAGCCGACGGCGATTTCGGTGCGCTCCGAGCGCGTCGACCTGACCGCGCGGGCAGACACGATCGAGCAGGCCGCGGCCACGCTCGCGCACCCGGCGCTTCAGCGATGCGCCCATGACTACGCGCACTTTCTCTGTGAGCTCGCTGCCGACGGCGAGGGTTTGCGTCGGCGCCAGATCCTTCTCGTGCTCAGCACTAAGAGCCGAGAGCGCGCGAGTGCGCGAGCCGACCTCGAGCGGCGCGCGGCAGAGACGGAGAGCTTGCTCGCGCCAGCCGGCGTTGAGCTTCACCCGCTCGATGGAAAGACGGCCGCCGCGCTGCTACTCGACGCGTTTGATCATCCAGGGCCGCCGGCCGGCTCGCAACTGGACGGGGTGATTCACCGATGCTGAGGGCGACCGCCAGTCTCAAAGCGGCGAGCGACGCGCCGCGCGCTCAGCGAGTCGGACTGCCGGCACCGAGCGCGGTCGAGGTTCAGCGCGACTACCTGCGTACCGGCGAGACATGGCACCGCACGCTCGCGGTCGTCGGCTATCCCCGCGAGGTCAATCAGGGTTGGCTCGCGCCTCTGCTTCACGCCGCCGGCGAGCTTGACCTGACGCTGCACATCGCTCCGATTGCGCCCGCCCTGGCAGCCGACAGGCTGCGCCGTCAGCGGGCGCGTCTGGAGTCCAGCCGGCGCCTGGATGCCGACCGTGGCCGCCTGACAGACCCGATGCTCGCCGCCGCCGCCGAGGACGCCGACGAGCTGGCAAGCGCGCTGGCGCGAGGCGAGAGCAGGCTGTTTCGATCGGGCCTCTATCTGCGGGTATCTGGGCAGAGCCGCGAGGAGCTTGAGGAGCGCACCGGGCGCGTCAAGGCGCTGTGCGCTTCGATGCTCCTGCACGTCGTTCCAGCGACCTTCCGCGTGTTTGACGGCTGGCTTACGACCTTGCCGCTCGGCACCGACCGCCTGCGTCTGCTGCGCACCTTCGACACGCCTGCGCTCGCCGCCGGCTTCCCATTTGCCTCGGCCGATCCGCCACTTGAGGACGGCGTGCTTTACGGACTAACCGACAGCGGCGCCCCGGTGCTCGTCGATCGCTTCGCTCGCACCAACTTCAACTCCGTTGAGCTTGCCTACTCGGGTGCCGGCAAGTCATACGCCGCAAAGCTTGAAGCGCTGCGCCTGCTGTATCGAGGGGTGCAGGTGTTCATTCTCGATCCCGAGGACGAGTACCACCCGCTTTGTGAGGCGGTAGGGGGCGCCTACCTGCCGCTCACCGGCCCCAGCGCCGTCGCGCTCAATCCGCTGGAACTGCCCGCAAGCGAAGCGCCGCGCGCGCTGGACGAGCGGATTCTGTTCCTGGCCGATCTGATCGAACTCCTGGCCGGAGGCCTCGACGGCGGCGAGCTTGCCGTGCTCGATCGCAGCGCGCGTGCCGCCTATCAGAGCGCGGGCATCACGTCCGATCCCTCGACCCACCGTCGGCCGGCACCGCTGCTCGGCGACCTCGTTCGCGCGTTGCAAGCCGAGAGCGAAACCGGCAAGCGACTTGCCGAACGACTCTCGCCATACGCGACAGGCTCGCACTCCTCGCTGTTTGATCGGCCTACCTCGGTCCAGCCCGACAGCCATCTCGTCTGCTTCTCACTTCGTGGCCTGCCCGAGCGAATGCGCGCGCCGGCCCTGATGCTCACGCTCGATGCGATCTGGCGCTCGCTAGAGGGACCGCTTCGCCGTCGCGTCGTGCTCGTCGATGAGGCCTGGGACTTGATGCGCGAGACGCCGGGTACGACGCGCGAGGCCCCTGGCGCGCGCTTTCTTTTCCGCCTGGCAAAGAAGGCGCGAAAGCGCTGGACTGGTCTGACGACGATCACGCAAGACCCCGGCGACCTGCTGGACTCCCCGCTCGGGCAAGCCGTCGTCAACAACGCCTCGCAACACCTTCTGCTGCGCCAGTCGCCGCAGGCGATCGACCGGGTTGGGCAGGCGTTCGCACTGACCGCCGGCGAGCGCTCCTACCTATTGCGCTGCCCGGTCGGTCATGGCCTTTTGTTGACGGGCGAGCAGCGCATCCCGATCGGCGTCAAGGCGAGTGCAGCCGAGCACGAGCTTGTGACCAGCGATCCGGCCGAGCTCGCGGCCGCAGCGTGATGCGCGCTGCGCTCAGCTCGTGCGCAGCGCTCTTGCTGCTGCCGGTTCTGTTCATCGGCGCGGCAGTCGGCGTGCTCGGCGGCGGTGCCAGTGCCAGTCTCGGCCAGGGCCCTTCTGTCCAGGTCGCCGGAATACCGGCGCAATACCTCCAACTGTTCCAGGCCGCCGGTGCTCGCTACGGCGTGCCGTGGGCCGTGCTCGCCGGCATCGCCAAGGTGGAGTGCGACGACGGCCAAGACCCCGACCCGTCCTGCACGCAGGAGGGCGCCGTCAACTACGCGGGTGCTGGAGGCCCGATGCAGTTCCTCGCCGCGACGTGGGCGGCGTATGCCGTCGATGGCGACGGCGACGGGCGCGCCGACCGATGGAACGCGGCCGATGCGATTTTCACCGCTGCGAACTACCTGCGCACGAGCGGCGCGCCGAAGGAAATGCAGCGAGCGATTTTCGCCTACAACCATTCAAGCGCTTACGTCGAAACGGTCTTGCGTTGGGCCGCGACCTACGAACGCGAAGCGCAGCCGGTCGAAGTTCAGCCCAGCGGAGCGGCAGGTGAAGCACTCGGCTTCGCGCTGAATCAAATTGGCGTTCCCTACCTCTGGGGCGGGGAGAGTCGCGCCGGCTATGACTGCTCGGGGCTCGTACAGGTCGCCTATCGAACGGTCGGCGTGAGCATCCCGCGCACGTCTGAGGAACAGTTCGACGGCGAGCGCCATCTGCCTCAAGGCGCGCAGCTACAGCCAGGGGACCTCGTTTTCTTCGGGCCGAGCCCGCGCGACGCCACGCACGTCGGCATGGTCGTGCGAGCAGGGGAGATGGTCGACGCGCCCAAGCCGGGGACCGTCGTACGTACCGAGTCGTTCCCGACGACCGTAGGTGAATCCTGGGGCGGGGACAAATACCTCGGCGCGACGCGCCCGAGCGCCTGATGAAACTTGACTCGCGCCGACACGCGCGAAAGCTCGAAGGGCTGCTGGATGAACCTGGGCGTCCGCTTCACTCGCTGGCGTCGCTCGCCCGTCACGCGCTCTCGGCAATCGAGCACCTCGCGCCCGCATTGCTGGCGGCAGCGCTGCTACTCACAGCCGCCGTCCTCGTGCTCGGCCACGTTCGACGGCGCCGCATGGCGCGTGGCGCGCGCGTCGTCACGGTGGGCGTACCGCCCGAGGTCGATACGGGTGGCGCCCTGCTGCTCTGGTCGGCCCTGCACGATCTGATCCGCCCTCGCCTGTCGCGGCTTTTGAGCGGGCAACCGCATCTCTCTTGGGAGGCGGTCGCCAGTGAGGCAGGCACGACGTTTCGCGTCTGGGTGCCCGCGTCGATCCCACCCGGCCTGATCGAGCGGGCCGTCGCTTCGGCGTGGCCGGGAGCGAGCACAGCCACGCAACCCGCGCCCGACGATCGGTCCACGGGCGCGGTGCAGGTCGCCTCGGAGTTGGCACTCTCGGGACCGGATTGGTTCTCGCTGAACGCGGCGATGAAGCCGGACCCGCTGCCGCTGATACTCGGGCAGCTATCGGGCTTGCGTGGTGAGCAGCGGGCGGTCGTTCAGGTGCTGGCCCGGCCAGCGACGACGCGCGAGCAGCGCCGGCTACGGATGGCCGCGAGACGGCTGCGAGCCGGCATCTCGCCGCACCGTCTCGTCCGTTTTCTCGACTTCTTCGTCACCTACCGCAAACCCAAGCCGCCGACGCACGACCCGACGATCAGCCCCGACGTGCGCGACGTGATGGCCAAGAGCAGCCAGCCGCTGTTTCGCTGTCTCGTCCGCGTCGCCGTCACCGCTGGATCAAGCGGAGAGGCACGCGGGCGCATACACGGCATCCTCGGCGGCTTTGCGGCCTATGAGGGACGAGTCGGGTTGCGCCGGCGCGGCGTGCGCAGGGCTAGCGTAAAGCTTGAAGATCGCGCGCTCGGCCGCCGCGCATTTCTCGCCAGCACCGGCGAGCTCGCCGCGCTCGCGCATCTCCCCGGCGTGGAGGCGATCTCCGGCGTGGTCATGGCAGGCGCGCGCGAGCTCGCGCCGCCGCCCGGGCTTCCGCGCGACGGCAAGCCGCTCGGCCTCAGCGCCGGCGGCAAGCCGGTGAACATCTCCGTCGCCGATGCGCGCCGGCACATGCATCTGCTGGGACCGACCGGCGTCGGCAAGACGACGCTGATCGCGCGCATGGTCCTTGCGGACTTCGACGCCGGCAGGGGCGCGGTCGTGATCGACCCCAAGGGCGATCTCGTGGAGGACCTGCTCGCGCGCATCCCGGCCGGGCGCGAGCACGAGGTCGACCTGCTCGATCCGCTGGACGAGGCGCCTCCCGGACTCAACGTGCTCGACAGTCCCGACCGCGACCTCGGCGTCGACCAGCTCGTCGGAATCTTCAGCCGGGTGTTTGAGCGCTACTGGGGGCCGCGCACCGATGACATCCTCAGAGCGGCCGTCCTGACTCTCAGCGCCGTCTCGCCTCAGAGCACGCTCGCCGACATCCCCCGGCTGCTCACCGATCGATCGTGGCAGGCAGTCCTCGCGGCAAAGCTCGACGATCCCGTTCTCGGCCCGTTCTGGGAGTGGTACGGCGAGCTTTCTGACCCGCTGCGCGCGCAGGCATCGGGACCTCTGCTCAACAAGCTGCGCGCGTTTCTCCTGCGCCGTCCAGTGCGCGCGATCGTCGGCCAGTCTAAGACGACGCTCGACGTTCCGCGCGCGCTGAACTCAGGGCGTCTCCTCCTGGCAAAGCTTCCGAAGGGCACGCTCGGCGAGGACACGAGCCGACTGCTGGGCTCGTTCCTTTTCGCTCGGGTATGGCAAGCGACACTCGCGCGGGCCGGCCAAGCGCCTGAGCAGCGCCGCGACGCCTCTTGCTACGTCGATGAGGTGCAGAACTACCTCAACCTGCCGACGCCGTTTGAGGACGTTCTCGCAGAGGCGCGCTCCTACCGACTGTCGCTCTGTCTCGCGCATCAGCATCTCGCGCAGCTACCGCGCGACCTGCGCGAGGCGATCGGTGCCAACGCTCGCACGAAGGTCTACTTCCAGCTCTCGCGCGACGACGCTGCGACACTCGATCGAGAAGTGCGCCCCGAGCTTTCGGCTCACGATCTCGCGCACTTGCCGGTCTACACGGCGGCGGTGCGACTCTGCAACGACGGTCAGCCTGGGCCGGCGTTCACGTTGAGAACCGAGCCGCTGCGCGATCCCACGCCCGGCGTTGCGCAGGCTGTTCGGATCTCGGCGCGTCGGCGCTATGGCCGCAGCCGCGAGCAGATCGAGGCAGAGCTCGCCGCCCGCCAACGCGCGCCCGCGGTGGTTGCTGAGACGCAGCGCGAACGCAGGGCAGCAATACCGCAAACCCCCTCCTCGGTTCCGTCCTCGTCTCTGACCTCGCACCCGTCCTCGCTTCCGTCCTCGCATGATGAAACGAGGAGTCCCGGCGAATGAAAGTCGCAGCAAATCAAAGGAAAGTGAGCACGCGAAAAAAGTCCGATAAGAGGGGGAAATCAACAAACTCTCGTCAAGGAGGAGGGGAAGGCAAGCGACCGAGTCGCCTGAGCGAGGGCGCTGCCGCGATGCTCGCCTCGCACATAACTGAACGTGATCGCCGCATCGCACTGGACTGCTACGAGCACAACGTCCTGACGACCGACCAGATCCGCAGGCTCTACTTCACGAACACTCGAATAGCTCAGGTGCGACTTCAGCGCCTTTACGAACTGCGGGTGCTGGAACGCTTCCGACCCCGACCGAAGGCAGGCGAGGGCTCGCGCCCGTATCACTGGATACTCGATGAAGCCGGCGCGCTCATCGTCGCCGACTGGAAGGGCATTGACCGTAGCGAGCTGCGCTACACCCGCGACAATGGCCTGCGCATCGCCGCCAGTCGCAACCTCGCACATCACGTTGAAGCAAACGAGTTCTTCGTGCGGCTGGCGCTGGAGGCGGGCGCCCTCCACGGCGAGCTTCGGGAGTGGTACGGCGTCCGCACGCTCACGCACATGCTCTCGGGCGCAGTCGTGCCCGATGGCTACGGCGTCCTTGCCATGCCCGGCGCTAAGCCCCGACATGTCCTCCTGGAGCTTGACCGGGGAACCGAGCCGCTGGACGTGCTCCGCGCCAAGGCCAAGCGCTACGTCGAGATACTGCCTCAGAGTGGCCTCGCTGCCCTCGATCCTATCGTCATTGTCGCCACTCCGAGTGAGCGTCGGACGCGATCTGTACGGCTGGCTCTAGCGAACGTTCCGGCACCGCTAGGCGTGACGACCTGGAACTACGAAGCGCGCCGCTCAGTACTCGCAACCGTCGCTCACTGTGTCTCCCACAGCCACTCACAGCGATCAGCGTTGTAAAGCGGCCCCGTTGTAGCTGTGCTGGTCTCCGAGCGCGAGGAGGACAGAGAAATCGTCAAGTGAACGCCGTCCTTTGCCGCTGAGGGTCAATGGTGCGCCCTTTTCGCACGAGGATCTCGACTCGTTCCGCCACCTCCTCTGGCGCCTCATGCTCCCAAGCCCGTACCACCACCCAGCCGGCTGCGTCGAGCGTCTCGCTGTTCCTTTGGTCGCGAGCTGCCGTTCGCGCGAGCTTTTCCCGCCACCACTGCTCGTTCGCTTTGGGCGTCGTGCCGTGCTCAGGGCAGGAGTGCCAGAAGCATCCGTCCACGAAGACCGCGACCCGGGCAGTCGCAAAGACGGCATCGGCCAGACAGCGCAGCCCCGGTACAGGCGCAGCATGCTTCCGGAAGCGCAGACCTCGGCGGTGTAGTGCGGACCGGACTGCTACCTCGGGTGCGGTGTCTAACTGCCGCTGCGAAGTCATCACGCGCCGGGCTGCCTCCGAGGAGGGCGGTGGGGCGGGGCCGGGCGGTGGCGGGAGGGTTGTCATCCAGGCTTGGGGGGATGTGGCGCGAGTGTCGCGGTTTAGGCAGGAGGCGTCCGATGCCGTCCGCACAATACGATTTCGTCCATGCTGCCCCTAACTGTCGTCGATGTCTTCTCCGGCGCTGGGGGCACAACCCAAGGGCTCCGCGATGCAGGCTACGAGGTTGTTGCTGCCATCGAGAGCGACCCTGCTGCAGCCGAGACCTTCGCTGCAAATCACCCTCGCACGCTGCTCCTCGACCGCGATATCCGCCGCGTTCAGGCGCCCGCGCTGGCCCAGCGTCTTGCCGAGTCAGGTCGTCCGGTGGACCTTCTAACCGCGTGTCCCCCGTGCCAGCCGTTCTCCACCCTCGGCAGCGGTGACGCGGCAGATCCGCGCAACCGGCTGGTCTCGTCCGTCCTCCGCTTTGCAACGGCTCTACGGCCGCGAGCGATAGTCCTTGAGAACGTGCCGGGCCTGCAGCACGAGCCGCGCTTCACCGCTCTGCTTGGGAGCCTCGGCCGCGACTATCGCATCGCAACACACGTTGTCGATGCGGCCGACTTCGGGGTTCCGCAGCGGCGGCGGAGGGTCATTGTGCTGGGTGTGCGCCGCGATATTCAGGTCAGCCTTCCTCCAGACCTACTCGCAGCCCTACCCGACGACTTCGATACCTCCCCGCGTACAGCTGGAGAAGCGCTCGCAGCAGTGGAGGAACTCACGGTCGTCGACGACCCTGTCCATCGCTCTCGCATGCCGCAGCCGGCCACTTTGGAGCGGATCCGCGCAATGAGGCAAGGTGGCGGGAGGTTTGATCTGCCCGCGCACCTCCAGCTCGCCTGTCACGCCCGTCTCACCGGTCGCCACGCCACCTCCATCTACGGTCGGATCGACCCGACCCAGCCGGCACCGACGATGACGACCCGATGCACCACTCCGTCCTGTGGGCGATTTGTCCACCCGACGAAGGACCGCGGGCTCACACTGCGCGAGGCGGCACTGCTCCAGACCTTTCCGCTGACCTATTCGTTCCGTGGTAGTCACCAAGCCATCGAGCGTCAGATCGGGAACGCGGTGCCTCCGAGGCTTGCAGAGGTGCTCGGGTCAATCGTCGCGGCGATGCTCGTGGGTGATCAGCCGAATGCGGGTCGGCCGGGCGCTCAAGCGGCCTGAGCCGAGTCGTCAGGCTTGTCGTCATCGATCGCGGGGTCCGCGTTGAGCTCGCGGATGCGCGGATCGTCGGGAGCACGCTCGACGAGCGCCTCGAAAAAGTCGCCCCAGTGGTTTGCGGCCTGCCCGAGCAGTCTTTCCCACTCGATCGCGAACTTGCCGTTCGCGGCCATGGTCTCAATCGTCTCTAGGAGCGCCTGATCCTCGTCGATCCTGTCAGCGACGAGGTAGCCCAAGACGCTGCGATATGGTCCCGCCGTGTTCGCCTTGACGCTCGCGCGGATTGCGTTGACGTAGTACTCAAATCGGCTCAGATGGTCACCGTTGAGCTTCAATCCTGGCCGCATGAACTCCAGAACGAGAAGCTGCTCGCCGCTCGCGAGAACCAGATCCACACGGCCGTTCAGCATGTCGGCCGAGAAGCGCTCCCTTGCAGCGTCGTCGACGAGCTTCTTCAGCGATTTCTCCACCCTAAAGGTCTCCCACTTTGGGTCGATGAGCCATGGGTTAGTCGCGATGTAGTCGCGGACCGCATTCTCGAGCTCGTTGCGACGGATGCGGTCTCGCAAACCCAGCACTACTTGGCGCTTAGCCTGCACGGCCTCCGCCGTGTGCAAGGCAGTCAGGACCTGGTGCTCCATTAGGATCGCGAGCAGATCCTGCTCTGACATCTCATCTGTCTCGGCGACATCGTGGATCAATTCCTTGAGCCTGCCGCCCTCCCACGCAGTCAGCGTAGCCTCACTCAATGTCTTGAACTGATCCTGGGTAAGCGCCCGGATTCTGGCAAAGTTCCGAATCGCCCGATCCACGATCTTCCGCTCGCGTGGTGGCAGCAAGTCGAGCCGGGCCGAGAATGGCGCGATCTTGGTGTCCAGCTGTTTGACCTTCTCGTCGACCCGAAGGTCGTTCCACAGCCTTAGTAGCTCAGCCGTCCGGGATTTGCCCCATTCCAAAAGCGGCCGAGCGACCGGATGCTCCCAGTCAATACGCTGCCGCTCGATTGAGATCAGATCCTCGTCGGCGTCGTCCAGAAAGTCGGCCACGACCGTCCCGGACATGTAGGCCTGACCGAACTGCGCCTCTGTGCCGCCGCCGGACTCAAGCTCGAAGAAGAACGGACGTTGGGCCATCTTGTGGTGGGCGAACACCGAAATACCCCGTAGCTCCTCATCCTTGATCGTGTCGGCGTAAAACCCGACGCGCCACTGGACCTTGTGACCGTTTACTGTCTCTTCTGCGTACCCGTCGTCCCGAAGTGTTACGCCAGTGGGCAGTTTCTTGTACTCCTTGGGGAAGTCGAACTGGACGCCGCCGCTCCCGTCGTCGGCATCGGCGATTGGCTTGCCATCCACGAGCACCTTGAACTCGTCGGCGCGCTCTAGCAAAAGAAAGCGCCGAGCTAGTGACACCCGCGTTCGGACGGGGGATGGCCGCTGGCCAAGCTTTAGATCGCCCAGCTCGATGCTGGTGCCGGCTGGGTAGCTATGGGCACCCTTCGGCCACCACTCGACGTCGGGGATGTCCGTTGGCTCCTCGTCGACGTACTCGTCACTGTCGCCTCGCAGGCGCTTGTAGTCGAGCGTGAAGCGGGTGCGCTCGCCCGTTCCCTGACTGACGGTGTCGATCGTCATCTTGTTTGCGATGCCGAAGCCCGCAAACTTTCCGATCCCCTTACGGCCCATCAACGCACGGCCTCCGGGTGAGGTGCTCGCGGGATCCTTTCCGCGGCGATCGTAGCCGACCTCCAAATAGCGGTTCTGACACTCCTCAAACGTCATGCCAACGCCCTTGTCCTCAACCACCAGGACGGCGCCGTCGGTCAACGCGGGGGGGAGGGTCACGTTGACCTCGGCGGTGTCCGCGTCCCAGCCGTTTGCGACCATCTCCGCGATCGCCGCGATCGGGCTCTGGTAGGTCTGCGCCGCGAGCTGCTCGACAATACGCCCACGGAAACGCAACTCTAGTTGGCGGATCTGCTTGCCGTCCACGACCCGAGCCTAGTGGAAGCGGGAGTCGAGTCGGCGGCTTGAGCTACAGATGGTCGGGCAAAGCGACGAACCGAACTGCGTCAAGTGGGCCATCGTTCGACGTGGGTCTGGCACCTGAGCGATACTCCCGCCATGGCAAAGAGCTACCCGTTCGATGAGCTCGCGACTGCTGATCTTCAGGTAGAAGCTATCTACGAGGGCGGCTGCGCGGGAACGCTTGCTGACGACCCGCTCGGGAAGCTGATCCCGGTGGGTAACCAAGGCGGTTTTCGCTATGCCGGCTCGGTAAAAAAGGTTGACTTGCGCCTGGTGGTCTTGTACACCAGCGGCGCTGACCGTGACTGGCCCGACACGCTCGACCGCGAGACGGGACGGTTTACGTACTACGGGGACAACCGCGAGCCCGGTAAGGACCTGCACGACACGAGCCGCGGCGGCAACGCGATTCTACGCAGCTGTTTTCACCGGCTCCATCGAAGCCCTCCGCAGCGGGAGCAGATTCCACCGTTTTTCCTGTTCAACAAGGCGAGCGCTGCCGAAGGCCGTAACGTGCGGTTCCTCGGTCTCGCGGTGCCTGGGGCGCGCGACGCTCAGCCAACCGATGACTTGGTGGCTGTCTGGCGATCGTCTGGAGGGGAGCGCTTTCAGAACTACCGGTCACTGTTCACGATCCTCGACGTTGGTGTTGTACCGCGCATGTGGCTCAATGAGATCGCCGCTGGAGAGCCGCTCGGCTCCGCATGCCCAAAGCCGTACCGCGAGTGGATCGAGGAAGGAAAGTACAGCGCGCTGGAATCAACACGCAGCGTTCAGTACCGGAGTAAGGTCCAACAGCAGCCCGATAGTCAGACCGACGCTGCACTCGTGCGGACGGTTTACCGATACTTTGCCGACGACCCTTACGCCTTTGAGGCGTGTGCAGTCGAGCTATGGAGGATGCAATCGAAGGAGTCGGTGTCCTTTGTTGCCACTCGGCGATCCGCCGATGGCGGCCGCGACGCGTACGGCTGGTACCACATGGGCCCCGACTCCGATCGAATCCGGCTGGAGTGGTCGCTTGAGGCAAAGCTCTACGCGCCAGACAATTCCGCGGGTGTCAAGGAGACGAGTCGTCTAATCTCCCGGCTGCGCCACCGTGAGTTCGGTGTGTTCGTAACTACGGGATACGTTGGCAGGCAAGCATATGAGGAGATGCGCGGCGACGAACAGCCAATTGTCGTCATTTGCGGTCGGGATATCGCGGAGATCCTGAAGCACCACGGTCACGCTACCCCCGAGTCCGTCGCTTTGTGGCTAGAGGCGACTTTTTCAAGATCTCGGGACTAGGGCGATTCCCTCAGCGAAGTGGAGAACCCTGCGAGCGGAGACTCAGCAGGTGCTCATTGAACGGTATGGTTTCACTAACCGAGAAGTGGGCTGACGGAGGCGACTGGAAACACCGAGCTATGAGGAGGCGGCTTGAGCGGAGAGAGCGGAACTGACGGGTCTAGTGGTCGCCGGCATCGCGCCGGGAGATGGCTTGGCGCAACCCTTGTGTCGGTCGCGATAGCGGGCGTGACCGCATTCGCCGTGGGTGTCGGCTCGAAAGAGGCCGACAAAGTCGAGTCGGCTGGAACACTGTCCTCCTCGGTGACCCGACTCGGAGCCGAATGTGGCGTCGGTACCTACCTTCCAGAATCGGTTGCTCAGCGCGTGCTTGAGAAGCCGCGACCCGCAAATTGGGGCGTGATTGAAGAGCAGCCCGGAGCAGCAGCCTTTAGCGAGAGCGTCGCCCAAGTCTCGATACAGGGCGAGTCCGAGCGCACCGTGGTATTGACTGGGGTGCACTTCACCGTACATCGGGAGCCGAGGCCGAAGGGGAGTGTGTTCGAGGAGCCTTGTGGCGGTCCGATCGCCGGCCGCGCGCTCGTGGCCGACCTTGACGTGTCGCCACCTCGTATCGTAGCCTCGAGCTCTGATCCAAACGGCCTCGCCGGCTCGGAAGAGAATGGGCACCTTCTCACGCGCCCGATCCGGTTTCCTTGGACGGTCTCCGTCACCGATCCGCTCCTTCTTTATGTGATCGCGAGGACGGACTCCTGCTACTGCAAGTGGACTGCGAAGCTCCCGTGGGTCAGCGGCGGGCGTCATGGCTCCGTCACCATCGACGATGGCGGGAAAGAGTTCGCAGTTGTTGGCGGAGCCAACCTGACACAGCATCTCTTCCTGAACGGTCACTGGGAAACTGGTCACGCGACAAGCTCGCCAAGCGCGGCGCCGTGAGCCTGAGCGGGCACCGTGAGCACAGTGCGCCACGATCGCGAGCATCGAACACTTCGCTACGGTCGATCCCCTTCCAGTCCGCGACGATCAATACGCTGTGCGGACGTGGGTGAAGTGATGCCCCTCTGGCATAACAGTCTGTTGGCTTCCCCTGTACCCTCGCGCACCGCTTTTCGACCTTCCTACTTGTAAGGGTCTTTCTCACCGGCACCAGCAGATTGACGAATGAACGAACGACGGTCGACCTCCCCCTAGCGGTTTGGCCGTGCGCACAGCGCACAAGCCAATGGCAGCGCCACGGGCGCTACGTCCCGGAGTCCAATCGACACCCCGGCAAGATGCTGCCGGCGTTGGCACGACACGCGGTCGAGGCATACAGCGAGCCCGGGGACCTCGTTGTCGATCCCATGTGTGGAATCGGCACGACGCTCGTCGAGGCCAGCGACCTCGGCCGCCGGGCAGTCGGCGTCGAGCTTGAGGCACGCTGGGCGAAGTTGGCGAGCGCAAACCTCGATCACGTCCACGCGGGGCGGCGTACGCGCTCGCTCGCGCTCGTTGCCGAGGGCGACGCCCGAGAGCTGCCGCGCCTACTGACCGTGCAGGCGAGCAGATTGCTCGACCGTGCGCGCACCGGCGCCCGACCGATTGGTTCTGGTTCCGTCGATCTCGTGCTCACTTCCCCGCCGTATGCCTGCGAGGTAGCGGACCTCCGAACCGAGAACAAAGTCAAAGGTGGAGGTCCGCTGCGGCGGGCTGACACCAGCAACTACAGCCCCGACCGCCGCAACCTCGGCCACGCTCGCGGCGCCAGCTACCTCGCGGCGATGGCCGACATATACCGCTCGTGCGCAGCGGTCCTGAAGCCCGGCGGATTCATGGTCTGCGTGACCAAGGACATGCGCTCGGGCGGGGGAGGGGCACTTCGCAATCTCTCGTGCGAGACGATCGCGCTCTGCGAGAACGCCGGGCTTCTCTACTGGCAGCGCGTGATCGGCCTTCTGGCGACGGTGGGCGACGGCGAGCTGGTCATGCGGCCGTCGTTCTGGCAGACGCTGCACGCGCGCCGCCGTCTCGCCAAAGGCGACCGCACACAGGTTGTCGCGCACGAGGACGTGCTCGTGTTCCGCAAGCCGCCCGTGGCGGTGGCAAAGGCGAGCGTCGCGACGGCTCGCAGGGCAGCCTGAGCGTGGCCGGTGACGGCTCAGAGCCGCCCGTCGAAGGGGGGGAGGTCTGGCTCTTTTCTCGGCCATTTGGCCCGTTTTGTCAGGGGCTTGCGATTCCCACTCGGGTCTGGTCTGATCGAAGCCAGCCATGCAAACGGCACTCGGGATACGGCCAGCGACGCCGACCCACCTGCGGTCGCTTCCGATCCCCGGCCACTGGCGCCGCGTCAGCGACTACCGGCACGATGCCCTCGTGACGGCGACCGTCGATCGACGCGAGAGCTGGGTCACCAAGCAGGAGCTCGCGATCCACCTCTCGGTTAGCCCGCGCTGGATCGTGCAGCAGCAGGCGCTCGGGCTGCCGCACATGCAGATGGGCGGGATCAACCGCTACATCGTCTCCGAGGTCGAAGCGTGGTTGCGCGACCGCTACGGCGAGCCGAGGCAGGAGGCCGCCTGATGCCACTCAATCGGGGCACACGCCGCGACCCGAAATACTGCGGTTACGTCAAGTATCGGGGCGCCAAGAAGTGGGTAGGAACGCACAACAGCCTCGATGCCTTCAACGAAGCCAAGGATCGATGCCGAGCCGAACTGCGCGAGGAGGTCGAAAGCCCCTCACATCGACGTGGCGTCCCGACTGTAGGCGAGTTTGCTGGTGCGACGGTTCACGAGGGCGGTCGGGTCACAATGACCTGGCCCGACGGCGAGCGGGCGCAGAAGGCCGCCGGCAGGCGCGGCTCGACCGTGCGCCATATGCGCGACGGCTTGAAGCCGTTTGTCCGCGAGTTCTACGAGCGGCCGCTAGACGACTTCCGGCGAGATGAAGCTCTGACGTGGATACGGCCAAGAAATACCAACGTCAAGTCCGCGGTCCGGCAGTTCTTCAACCACGCGCTTGACCGCGACCTGATCGCGCGCAACCAGTTCACCCATCTCGGCGCGAGCAAGCGCAAGCGTCGAGTCGATCGCCCGGACTTCCAGATCATCACCGACGAGCAATACGAGCGGCTGCGTCGCTGCGCGAGCGAGAGTCGCACCGACGACTACGGGCTAGTCCTCGAGGGCGCGACGATGGCCGTGGGGGAGACGGCGATGCGCCCGGGCGAAATCTTCGGCTTGCATCGGCCCGAGATTCACATGGACACGAAGATGATCCATGTACGCCGCCAACTCGACCTGAGCACCGGCGAGATCACCTGGCCGAAGGACGACGACGGGCGCTGGGTCCCGATGAGCCCAGCCCTTCATGCGCATTTCGAGGCGATGCCGCGAATGGGCAAGGTCGTGCATGAGGAGTTGGGCGAGATCGTCTTCCCTTCGGTGCGCGGCGGCTACATGCGCAGAAGCCAGTGGTGCTCGCTGTGGAACGCGATCCGCGTCGCGGCAGCGATGCCCGATCAGCAGTTCTATGAGCTAAAGCACCGCGCGATCCAATGGATGATCGATCCGGTCGCAGACGGCGGGCTCGGTCTTGACCCGGCGACCGTCGCTGAAATCATCGGCCACGACGACGGTGGCTATCTAATCGCGACCGTGTACACCAAGCTGGGCCAGCGACGCGCGCTCTCGCGCGCTCAGCGAGCGATGGCCGCCTATCAGCAACGCCAAGACCCGGGCTCCGCCGGGGCTACGCGCCTACAGATCGCAACCGCCGCCTAGTCCAAGGAGCGCCAGTGCCATCCAAGAAATCAAAGGCAAATCAGAAGCTCGGCCGGTCGATCCGGTCGATTCGCGAACAGAAGCGCTACAGCCAGGAGAGTTTCGCGCGACACGCCGGCTTTGAGCGCTCCAACTACGGCGCGATTGAGCGCGGCGAGTTCAACGTGCGTCTCGACACGATCGTCAAGCTCGCCGCCGGCCTGGACGTGACCGTTGCGGCGCTTTGTGAGAAGGCGAACGTATAGGACGGTTCGGAGCCTGCGCCCGCATGGGTCCACCCGGGATCCGGCACGCTGCCGATTGCGAGATCATCCATCCATGCCCGACCAAAACCTGTGCGAAGAGGCGAGCACTGAGCTGGATGAACCCTCTGCGAAGCTGATTTCAGCGAGCTCGTCGAGACCCTGCGGCTCGCGGCGGTCGCGCACGCGTCCGCTCTTTCAGGCATCGCCCTGTTTCGCGATCGAATCATGACGAGCGTGGCCCAGTCATCGAATCCTGCAGCAAGTATGAAGTCCGACTTCATCCTGGGCGTTGGGCCGCCGGAAGAGTCGGGCTCAATCGCTTACTCGCAGATTTCAATCGCAGAGATACCCACGCTCATGCGTGAGGGGGGACCCATCGCAACTCAGATCAGCCAACAATGGGCGATCACGGTGCATGCAGAGTGGGACGAGCATTACCGTGACCGCCTCACAGCCGCCCTCGGAGAGTCCGAGAAACTGGCGTGGCCTCCGTTCGGCGACCTACGGCACCTTCGCAATGACATCGTGCACAACCGCGGCAGGGCTTCGGCAGAGCGCCTGCGACGAATGAGCGTCTTCACGGACTGGTTCGGCGTGGACGAGCCCATCTTCTTCGACACGCGAAAGGTCGCTGAGTTCATGGCCGCTGTCAATGCTGAGGTCTGGAGGGTTTGATGAGTTCCTCGCGCGGCATCTCGATAGGCCACCTCATTGACGAGTACGTTGGCGACGAGGTCGGGGCCGCCACGGAATTGCTCGTCATGGAGCCGGGACGAGCCCGGTCTCGCCGTGAGATCATCATCTGCGGCACCGCTAGAGCGCCCGAGGTCCCGTCACTACAGCTCGTCGCTTAGGCTGGACGGGCTGAGGCGGAGCAACCGATGCCGGCAATTGGCGTCAACTGCGTGATGTGTGGGGGCGACCTAACCCCCCCGGAGGGAGCCCACACGCGGCGCGACTGTGAGGTCTGCGGGCGAGGGCTCTACAAACGTCCGACTGATACTGGGCTGAAGGTCGAGGCGGGTGAGTCCGTTGTGCTCCCGGCCGGAGCAATCCGAATCGGCCTCCATCCCGGCGGGGGAGTCGGGCAGCTCACCTATCACGGGATGTCGTGGTTCGTCCGCAGTCTCCTGGGGAATAGCGCCGCGGACGAGAAGGACCAAATCCTCGACAGCCTCAAGCTGACCGAAGAGCACGCAGATTATGTGGTCGAGAACTCCCCTCTGGTCGAGGGGTTCGACCTGAGCACCACCGAGGGAGCGAACGCAGCAATCGACGCTCTCAAACAAGACGAATCCTCCCTCGAGTGGCAGGCATTTCTCAAGGGAGCATTCGCGAGCATTGCGAAAGGGGCCATTGAGGATGGAGACCCAGTTCTTGCTGCGTTTGCCGCACAACGGTCGATGCTGGCTCATGCCGGTCTTGTCTTTGACCGGGATCTCAAGCCGCTCGTTTGGCGCGGCTACGGCAGTGTCGGGGCGGACCAGCTCGGCGAGGCTCTTGCCTATTGGGAGAGCCACCGGGCCTGTGAGGAGGGCGAGGAGTTCTGGCAGCAGGCCCTGCGAACGCGTCCCTTCCTACTCAACCAGCTCCTGGCTGCGCCGGTGGTGGTCGAGGAAGGCAAGGCCTACGTCGGCGGGAAGGGGATCTCGAATACCGGCGGCAATATCGTGGACTTCCTGCTTAAGCAGCCTGTCTTGGGCAACGTCGTCCTGCTCGAGATCAAGACACCATCGACGGAGCTGCTGCGAAAGACTCCGTACAGGGACAACGTCTACGCTCCATCGTTTGAGCTGGGTGGTGGCGTAACCCAGCTAGCGACCTACCGCCAATCGCTGCTCAACGATTATCACCGGATCCGTGAGGAGCGACCTATCAACGCTTTCAACCCGAGGTGCGTTCTCCTGCTCGGTAACGGAGAGCGGGAGCTAGACGACAAGTGTCGTCGCGAATCCTTCGAGCTATTCCGAAACACCGTCCGAGATGTGGATGTCGTCACGTATGACGAGTTGTTCGTACGCGCTGCCGCGCTCCGCGATCTCCTAATCAGCCCTGAACCTGCAAGCACCCCAGAATCCGGGACTGACGCTTAAGGAGAGCCCGGGTCGTGGACGCCCGCATCCTCAGATCGGACCGCAGCGCCTTTCCTGCGGTCCTTTTGCGGTCCCGAGTGCCGGGAACAGCCGGGAACAGGCGAGCACAGCCGACCGTGAGCCCCAGTGTTTTCGCGGCTGTTCCCGCGTGTTCCCGCCTGTGCTCGGACAACGAACGTATCGGGGAGTAGGGTGCAGACCGGCTTTCTAGAGCCGTTTTCGCGCCATCTGCGGCCTGTTTGCGGTCTTCGTAACGTCGTCACCCCGTGGAACCAAGCCCGACAAGGCTCCTTGACAAGCTCGGTTTGACAAGGTATCTTGTCATTCCGTGCGCATCGCGCGAACCGCTCGAAAGCACGGCATCGCCGACGAAGATATGTCTCACGCCGTTCGCAACCCCATCGCCCAATGGCAACTCGACGACGACTTCACGATGCGCGTCGGTCCCGCCCGCGACCGCGATCTGCTCGAGATCGGCGTGCTGGGCATCGACACTGACGATCCAGTGATCGTCCATGCGATGGATGCCCGTCCCCAATATCTGCCCCACCGATGAGCGGAGCAAAGGCCATGCATACCGAAGACCAAATCCAGCGAGCAGCGAAGCTCGCTGAGGAGTTCGATCCATCTGGTGTGCCGATGGACGATACGACCGACCTGCGCACACTCGCTGAGGCTGTCGATGCTGTGCGCGGAGGCGAGGCTCGCGTCCGCGAGCTGGTCGCACGGGCGCGCGCCAGTGGTCGGTCGTGGGGCGAGATCGGGATCGCGCTCGGCGTGTCGCGTCAGGCAGCCCGCGAGCGGTTCGCGGAGAAGATCCGCGCCTAGGTTCGCGCTGGCACGAGCGTCCGCGTCCCGTGCGCATAAGAGCGCTTATCGAGCGCACCCATCTAGCCGCTCGCGGCCAGGAATGCACATACCACGAGAGACCGCGGCTTCTGGGTTTCAATCAGGGAAGGTTCCTGGCACCAATCAGGGACTGACTTGCTTCCGCCGTGTCGGCCGCAGGATGATCCCTTCGTCCGTGGTCACGGGTTGGACGAGAGATGACGGGAGGGCTACTGTCCATCCCGGACGCCGCCGCGTGCCGTCGCTCGACACGCTCGAGAATCAGCGGTTCGCAGTGCCCTGTGGTCCTCTCGCTGGAATGAGGCTCTCCCACCTCCCCAGCCGCTCGAGTTCCGGCGGAGCGCCGCTGACGTGTGTCTGAGCGCCGATTCTGCGGGCGCCTTGGTTAGCCTCGTGACCGTGCCGCAGCGTGACGGACTCTGGTTCGAGCAGCTCCAGCGCCGCGGACGTGGACAGATCGGCGCTCGTCAGGAGCTCCTCGATGACACAGCTTCCAAGTCGCGCAATCGCCGCGAGCAGGGGAATGCGCTCCTCGGGTCTCGCTCGCAGGCGACTGAGTCCGGCGGCGGCGACATTAGTCGAGGCGACCACCATCACTCCGCCCATCAGGGGAGCGCTCAGGCCCGCGATCGTGTCCTCCGCCATGGAAACCGAGAATGGGACCGCGACCATCGAGCCCCAGCGCGAGGAGCGTAGCCCCGGGTCCCGTGCCTCGACGACCGTGCCATTGCAGAGCGCCTCCACGACGAGGTATGTCGTCGGCAGGGTCGTTCTCGCAACCTGAAGCGTCGCGGGATTCATCAGAATCCGGTCAGACTGCGCCGCCATCCACAGCAGTCCGCTGGCCGACGCGTGCGCCCAGAGGTGTAGCGCCAGTTGCTCATCCTGTGCGCGGAAGGCCGGAATGTCCTCGAAGCACATGGTCATCTGCATTACCGCCTCGCCGAGCAGCGGCTGAAGGCGATGCTGGACGGCGAGGAAGCGCTCTCCAGAACCTCGCGCCGGAAGGAGCCCCGCCTCCAGAGATCGATTCTCCAGGCGGGCGGCACGGCGCCGCCAGCAGCGCTCCGACCTTTCGTACCGTGCATCCTCCCCGGCGCGCAGCGCCGCACGTTGCAGCGCGAGCTCACGGACAAACTGGGACGCCTCGCCGTATGTGTCTACGGAAACCAGCTCCACGCCGGCTGCACGTAGCCGCGCCGCGCCGGTCTGTTGCAGGGAGTCAACAACCACCTGTGCTGCATTTGGCGCCAGATCCTGGGCTGCGCCCTGAGCCACAGCAACCGCGGCGTGTCGTGAGCTGCCGCCTTCAGCGGCATAGCGGTAGAGGTAGCTCAGCACATTCGGGTCGGTCATGCTCGTCCCCAGAAATAGGTACGGCGCGGCTGCAAAGGCCTCGGCAGCTACCTCTCGCCGGGCGTTTCCTGCGCTTCCTGCGACCAGGAACTCGTCCTCGGCGAACACGATCTCAGCCGAGCCAGGGTCGCCGCGGTGCACATGCGGAATGACCCCGTGGAGGTGCACGACGTTGACGAAAGCGGGGTCGAGCTCTGACCCAGGCACGACCGTCTTGACGATCGACTCATCCGCGCGGGCGCGTCGCAGCTCCGCGACAAAGGCCATCTCGAGCAGGCAGTCGTAATTGGTTGTGAGTATCGGCGAACGTCGTTCTGAGTCGGTCTCCAGGACAAAGCGCGCGATCGACACCGCGGTCGGCCCGGGCGAAAGGGCGCTTGTGTTCTCATACAGGGCCGTCTCGACCGCTGGCCTGTATGCCTCGCCCAGGTGCTGCTTGACGACTGCGGCAGCTCCCAAAGGCCCGAGGCTGCCGATCGTCAGCTCGGCGAACCCCGCGGCAGCGGCTGCTAGCGCGTTGTGCTCCTCAGCTCTAGCCGCCAGTGCCCTCGCAGCTCTGAAGGCCTCCGTCTCGACAGCGATCGCCTTTAGGAGCCGCCTAACCAATTCGTTCCATGACGGCAGCCCGGCCTCAGCCGAGACTCCCGCACCCACAAAAATCCCGACTTGCTCGGCGATGGCGAGGCGGTCGATCAGGACCCCGATAGCCGGCCGCGCAAGCGCTCCCTCATTGCTCATGAGGACGCCAGGATAGTTTGATGCTGGCTTCGTCGTCTATCTGCGTGCGCCGCTAACCTCACGCTTGTGCGTCGGCGTCCTCCAGCGATTAGCCTACGAGTTCGAAGCGCCTTGTGAGTGCCCAAGTCGACGCGATGAACCGGGCGCCGCGTCCGAGCCACTACGCGGTCCAGCTTTCGCTGCTCGCCGACACCTATCGTCTGATCCGCGACTTCGATCTCAGGGTTCTCGCGGGCGCTCTTGCGGCGGCGCGGCAACGACAGGCGATCTATGTCGGCTCCGGTGGAGCGCTAGGGGTTGCGCGGCTCGCCGCCGAACTGCACGAGATCCGCACGAGAGGCTTCGCTCGCGCCGCTACCCCACTAGAGCTGATCGGGATGCCGCCCCTTTCCGATCATGCGGTCGTGCTGTTCTCTGCCGGTGCCCGTCATCCCGACGCGGCCCTGGCGGCAGCGGCGGCTGAGCGCAGCGGTGCTCATCCCGTGTTCCTTGTGACTCATCGTGCCGCCAGTGAACTAACGGGGATCTTCTCGGACGACGTCCGTGTCGTGACTCTCCCCGGGCTGTCGGGTCGCGAGGGCTTCCTCGCTACCAATAGCGTTCTGGCGATGGCGGCCGCGGCGGTCGCGGCCTCAGGCTTCAAGCTGCCGTCGCGGCTACCAAACATCAAACCTGCCGCAGTCGAGCCTTTGCGCGATCAGACGATCATTCTCGGTGGCCCGGGCCTCGGTGCCGTCGCGACCGATCTGGAGACCCGTCTCTCGGAGACGGGACTGAGCACTGCTCAGGTGACCGACTACCGCAACTTCGCGCACGGCCGCCACACCGGTCTGGCACGCCGGCTCGATCAAACGACGATCGTCGCGCTGATCGAGCCGGAACTGAGTCGGCTAGCCGAGCGTACGCTCGCGATCCTGCCTGAGGCCGCTCATGTCGTGCGCCTCGAATCCAGGCTCAACTGGCCGCTCTCCACGGTGGATCTATTGGTCGCCTCGATGAACGCGATCGCAGGGACCGCGGTCGCCAGCGACTTGGACCCCGGGCGACCTCGCGTACCGCGTTTCGGGCGCCAGTTGTACCGTCTCTCAAGTCGGAGCCTGATCTCCCCGGGGGCCGGTCCGGCCGACCGCAAGCTCAGTGCGCTTCGTATTGGTGGCCCTCACAAACTCAGACGCCGGTATGAACGGGCCGCCGATGTCTGGGTCAGCGAGCTACGCACGAAGCGTTTCCATGGCTTCGTCTTCGACTACGACGGCACGGTTTGCGCGACCAACGAGCGCTACGAGCTTCCCGATGCCACGATCCAGGATGAGCTGCTCCGGCTGCTGCGCGAGGGCGCGGTGCTGGGGTTCGCGAGTGGGCGCGGCGGATCGCTGCACCGCGATCTGCGCGCGTGGGTCCCGAAACAGGCATGGCCCCAGGTACAGCTCGGCCTCTACAACGGCGGCCTATCGCTGCGGCTGAGCCAGCCGCTCGACGTCCGGCGAGAGCCTTCGCGGGCGATAGCGGAGGCCCTGCGGCGGATGCGCGTCAGCCCCCTGACAAGCTACATCGAGCTGGCCGAGCGTGGGCATCAGCTCGCGATGAGCCCGCGTGAGGACTCCGGCCTGACACTCGATGCGATCATGCAGGCAGCGCAAGAGATCATCCTGACGCCACCGGCACAGCCCTTGAAGGCCACGGCTTCAGCGCATTCGATCGACGTGATCCCCGCGGACACTGCGAAGACCCAAACGGTCCAGCGTGTCTGCACCGAGGTAGACGGAGAAGTCATGGCCTTCGGAGACCAGGGCCAAGTCGGCGGCAACGACTTCGAGCTGCTCGCGGCGACACGCTGGAGCCTCAGCGTCGACCGGGTGTCGAGTGACCCGACCCGCTGCTGGAACCTCGATGAGCGAGGCGAGCGGGGCCCGGAGTTGCTACGCCGCTACCTGCGCTCGCTTCAGCGGATGCGCGACGGTTTCGCGTTCCGTCCTCTCGTTCGATGAAGCAGAGCGTCGTCGAACGCGTGCTCGCGAACGTGATGGACTGGGATTCCGCGGAGGTTGCGGAGTACGGTAGCCGGCTGCAGCTGCTCGCGACGCACAAGTACGACAGCTACGAGGGCTATCGCCCGGGGGTCAAGTTCCTCGAGAACCTGACTGGCTGGCTCGACCAGTTCGACCTCCTCGAGGACCGCAAGGCCGCAGTCCGTTTCGTGCTCGAGGACCTTGTGTTCATCTCTCGGGCCGAGCTCGACCACTTGATCGAAACGGTGTATCCCGACGTGGTCAGGCCGATGCTGATCCGCGAAGCGGCACAGCAAATGGGCGTGTCGCGCTTTGCGGTCAACGCGATCGCGCACTCGCCTGACTTCAAGGCGATCCAGCGCCGCACACTCGTCCTTGGCCTATCTGACGGGGCGCGTATCGACCGGCTGCGACGAGCCAGCCCCGGTCTCTCCCATGAGCAGATCTTCCTGGCGACGGACATCGGCGACGAGACCACCCGCGAGGCCCTGGACAAGCTCAGAGAAGTCACCGGCGACGAGGAGGCACGGTTCGAGAACGTACTCCTCATCGATGACTTCTACGGCAGCGGATCGACCCTGCTACGTGTCAACGAGACGCGCACCAGCGAGGACGACGCGCCCTTTGAGGGCAGGCTGTGGCGCACCCACCAGCGCCTCGAGGCGCTTGCGGAGCCGGGCCTCGGCGCGATCACCGCCGACTGTAGGGTCTCGATCCTCGTCTACCTCGCCAGTGACCAGGCACAGAGGCATGTCAAGGAGATGCTGCAGGCTGCCGGCCTGGACTGGGAGTTGCGCGTCGTCCAGCGTCTACCAGACAGCATCAAGGTCCACGACGAGCGCCTCACAGCAATCTGCGCGAGCCACTACGACCCGATCCTGATCGACAAATCTAAGCCCAAGCCGTTCCCGCTCGGCTACGTCGACTGTGCCCTTCCGGTCGTGCTTCAGCACAACACGCCAAACAATTCGATCTGCATCCTCTGGGCCGACACGACCGACCGGGAGAACGGCCAGCGGCGCCGTGCATTGTTCCCCCGCTACGAGCGCCACAGGGCAGACCGCCCATGAGGGGCTATCGCAACCCGTTCCGCGCCCGGGCCTCCGAGCAGCTCAGCGAGCCGATCGTGTTCCTACGCAACTTCGGTGCCGGTGTCCTTGAGGATCTGCCCGACTCGGTCTGGGACCGCCCGCTCGTCGTGCGCAGCGCCTCCGGCGGGGGCAAGACCTCTCTGATGAGACTGTTCACGATCCAGAACTTGCTGTTGATCCAGCGAAGCCGTCCCGAGTTCCCGGAGCTCGTGGACCAGCTCGCCCGTGTAGGAGCGATCACCGACACCGGCCCGACACATCTCGGGATCCTATTGAACCTGAACCGCGACTATCGCTCCCTCCTGGATCTGGACATGCCCTCCGAGCAGCTGATCAGGCTGTTCTTTCGCCTGCTCGATGCCCGGATAATCCGCGCCGTGATCGGTGCAGCTCTGACAACCGCCGGGGCAGACAGCCCGGAGCAGCTGGATCTAGTCCCGCTCACACCTCACGAGCACGCGAGTGTCGAGGCCGACCTACTCGGCGGGCTCAACGGAGCCGGACTTCTCGAACAGGCGATCGCGACCGAGCGGGAGATCCTGCGCCCTCTCGATGCGCTGCTACCGGACGATCTCGATGTCAGCGGGCATCTCGTTAGCCCGCAGCTTCATTCGCTGGCGCTTCTCTCCATGACGCGCTTCAGGATCGCCGGGCAGGAGCTCCCACAACGGCCACTCGTAATGCTCGACGACGGCCATGAGCTCGGCAAGGATCAACGCGATGCACTGATGGCATCGCTGAGGAGCAGGACCCTTCAGGTCGCCCGTTGGTACTCCGAGCGCTTCGATGCCCTCTCGAACGACGAGATGCTGCTCGGCAGCACCGAGGGACGCGACTTCGAGCTGGTCGAGCTTGAGAACGAAGCTCGCGCGTCGCGCCCGCGCCACGAGCGCGTGCTGAAGGATGTCTCCAACCGCCGCGGGCGACCGTATCTCGACGACTACGCGAGCGTTCAGCAGAACTTCACTGACCTGATCGAAGTCTCGGATCATGAGCTGCTCGACGGCAAAGGCGCAGCGATTCGCAGCGCGCTTGAGGGGCGTGTCCTTGAGCTTGCCGACGGCCACTCCCGTTATCACGCCTGGGTGCACGATGCGTCGTCCTGGGGCTCAGACTACGCCTCGCTCGTCAAGCTGCGTGCGCTCGAGATCGTGATTCAAGCCGACTTCGAACGCTCACAGGGAGAGCTGTTCGAGAGCCCATTGCCGGTCGCTGAGTTCGGGCGTCGCCAGGAACGAGTGAGATCCTCCGCACGTCATTTTCTGGCGCGGGACTTCAGCCTGCCCTACTACGTCGGGTCGCAGATGATGGCCCAACTCGGCTCCGAGAACATCGAGCAGTATCTGCGCCTGACGGGCGACCTGTTCGAGGAGATACTGGCCGAGATTACCCTGAAGCGGCTGCCGCGACTGACCCCACGCCAGCAGGACCGGATCGTTCACCGCTCCAGCGACCGCTACTGGCGCGAGATCTCAAGTCGCGTTCGTGACGGACGCCTCGTCCAGCAGCTAGCCGAAGCGATCATCAAGCTCGCCCAGACTGACACCTTCCGCCCGACGGCACCATACGCGCCCGGGGTGACCGGCATCGCGATGCTGATGACTGACCGCGAGCGTCTGCTGGATCTCGAGTGGAGAGGGTCGACCGTCGGGGCCGACGCGCTGTTCCGGGCGCTAGCGGGCGGCGTTGCAGGCAACGTGTTCTCGGTGCAGCTCGACTACTCGGTTAAGAACCAGCGGGTAATGGTGATCTACCTCAACCGTCTACTATGCCCCCGCTACAACCTTCCGCTGGGCCGTGGTGGTTTCCGCGAGCGACGCGTGGCGGAGATCGCCTCCTGGATGGCGGGCGAGGCCGTCGCCCCGCAGGAGCTCGAGATCCATGACGCCGCTCAGCTGACGCTCTGATGGCGCGCTGGAGCGACTACGTCTTCGCCACTGGTGGCGAGGTTCCCGCCATGTGGGCGGAGGCCGCGGCCGGGCGACGAACGCTCTACGTTCTCGGCGAGGGCTTCGACCCGCGCATGCTGGTCGGACTGCGCCGCGCCATCGACTCGGGCGGCATGCCGGAGCTCAGTGTCTTGTCACTCGGGCTGGCTGAGCCCGGTGGGACGTCTAGCCGCGCCCGTCAGGCCGACGAGAACCGTCAGGAACTGCTCGCGCTGCTCTCGGGGACCGGTCTCACCCACACACGGATTCCCTATCCGACCGTCCACGAGCGCCGCGCCCTGTCCCGGGCGCTGCTAAAGACCGTTGTTGCTGATCCCGCTTTCCAAGCGGCCGAGCACGTGATCGTGGACATCTCGGCGCTTCCGGTCGGCGTCTACTTCGGCCTGATCAAGGGACTGCTCGACCTGTGCACGGCCGGCAAGTTCGACGGTGAGCTGCAGGTCGTTGTCGCGGAGAATGTCGCAATCGACAGCCAGATCGAGGGCTCCGGGGTCGATAACCCGGCGCCCGTGCTCGGGTTCGGCTTCGGCGTTCCGCTCGATCCGGCGCCGGATCGAGCGCTCCTCGTTTGGGCCCCGATCCTCGGCGAGGGCGCGATACCCCAGCTCGAAGCGCTCGCCGACCGGCTGATACCGGATGAGATCTGCCCGGTCCTGCCGTTCCCGGCGCGCAACCCGCGACGTGCCGACGACCTGCTGTTGAGCATGCGTGCCGTCCTGCTGGACCGCCTCGAGGTTGAGCCGAGCAACTACATCTATGCAGACGAGCGCAACCCGTTCGATCTCTATCGGGCACTGGGGCGGCTGCATGCGCGTTACCGCAGCGCTCTAAAACCGCTCGGCGACGCGTCGGTAGTTCTCTCGCTTCACTCCTCAAAGACACTGTCACTTGGCGCGCTGCTTGCGGCCTATGAGCACAGATTGCCCGCTTTGAACGCAGAACCTGAGCACTACGACTTCGCCTCCGAAGGACTGACGGAACAGCTGATCGAGCGCAGCGAGCTCTCGTGCCTGTGGCTCGTCGGTGTGCCGACGAAATGAGCGCTCCCCGGAGCGTGCTGAGCACCGGGTACGTCGCGCTCGACGTGATCCGCCAGGGGCGCGCTGTGCGTCAGCGCGCGGGCGGGACCGCCGCGAACGTGGCGGCCAACCTTGCGCATCTCGGCTGGGACAGCTCCCTGCTGGCGCGGATTGGGCAGGACTTCCCCGGCCGCCGGGTGTTAGCCGACCTGCGCAGAGCGGGTGTCTCGGATGACGGCGTCATCCTGGAAGCCGATACCTCGACGCCGGTCGTCGTCCATGACGTGATATCTCCGCACCATCGCTTCGCCTTCAGCTGCCCCGACTGCGGCCGGCGCTCGCCGCGTTACAGGCCGATCAGCACCGAGCAGCTCACGGCCTGGACCGAGCGCGTGCAGCCGATGTCTCGTCCTGACGTGTTCTTCGCCGATCGCGTGAGCGTAGCCGCACTCCAGCTGTTCGAACGCTTCGGCGCCGCCGGTTCTCTCACGGTGCTTGAGCCGTCCTCGAGCGGCAGCGAGTCACTGATCAAGCGGGCGGGGGAGCTTGCACAGGTCGTCAAGTGGAGTGATGAGATGCGGACCGTACTTCACGCCGTGCTCCTCCAGCCGCGTCGGGGACAGGTTCAGATCGAAACCCTTGGGTCTCGGGGCCTGCGGTTCCGCGTTGGGTTCGGCGATTGGCGCGCCATCGCGGCGCCCGCCGTCTGTGTCATCGACACAGCTGGCGCGGGGGACTGGCTGACGGCCGCGTTCGTGGAGAATCTGGATTGCCTGAAACTGGATGAGCTCAGTGACGGCGAGCTTCACCGCGCGCTGGGTCGCGCGCAGGCCGTCGCAGCGCTCAGCTGCACGTTTGCGGGCGCACGGTCTCTCAGCGCACTTCCGGCCGCTACTTTGCGTGATCCTGAGCGGGCACTGCGGAGCGACCTCGTCGCTCCACATGCGGCGCGGCTCCCCGGCCGCCGCTCACGCGTGTCGCACGCGTGTCATCTCTGTCTCGTCGAGATCGCGTCATAAGCGGTGCGCCCTCCTGGCGTCAGCGGAAATGCAACCATCCGCTTCTATCCCTACAACTATCCCCTGACCGAGCCGACCCCAGCAAACCCGGGCGCAAGCACTCCCTATAAGGCGGTCTCCAAAACCGCAACGCCAGCTCGATCCTGGGAACGAACCGGGGTACCTGCCGCTCTGAGATCCGCCATGACGGTGCCGTTCGCACAATCCGCGCCGGCTTGCGCGTCGGCGGGGGCATCAAGGACCGCAGAACGGACCGCAGCGCCTTCCGTGCGGTCCTTTTGCGGTCCCGCGTGCCGGGAACAGCCGGGAACAAGCGAGAACAGCCGACCGCGAGCCCCAGTGTTTTCGCGGATATTCCCGCGTGTTCCCGGCTGTTCCCAGTTTTGACGTTTATCGGGGAGACAGGATTTGAACCTGCGACCGCCCGGCCCCCAGCCGGGTGCGCTACCAGACTGCGCCACTCCCCGTGGAGCCTGATGATTCTACGGACATTGGCAGCAATGCTCGGCCGGTGTCGTCCGGTTCGGATACGAACATATGCTCGTGAGCGCGGCGGTCGACTCAAGCCGAAGATGCGGACGTTGTGGCGAGTCCAAGGCCGCCTCCGACTTCGCCTGGCGCCGCAAGGCACGCGGTCAGCGCGACAACTACTGCCGTCCCTGCAGGGCCGCGTACAAACGAGAGCACTACGTGCGCCACCACGGCCGCTACGTCGCGAACGCGGTCCAACGCAAACGCGCGCTCACTGCCGAACGGACTGCCTATCTCCTCAAGTTCTTCCGCGAGCGGCCCTGCATTGACTGCGGCGAGGCTGATCCAGTTGTCCTGGAGTTCGACCACCTCGGGCCCAAGAACTTCAATATCGCCACGAACCTGGCCAACCGGAAATGGCAGTCGATCCTTGACGAGACTGCCACGTGCGACGTGGTTTGCGCGAACTGCCATCGCCGGCGAACTGCTCGACGGGCGGGGTTCGCCCGCGCTGTTCTAGCTCATCGCTCGCCGGCCGCCGTTTCCGAGACGTTGATGCGGGCCTGATTGCCACCCTCCAGGCATCTCGGTGAATCAAGCGGGCGACGGGAATTGAACCCGCTCTCGAAGCTTGGAAGGCTTCTGTGCAACCAAAACACTTCGCCCGCGTGCAGCGTCTCAACTTTACCGGCCGCATCGCTCGGCACGCCCTGACCGCTACCGCCGCTCCTCCACCGGCACCTCGCCAGCATCGTCCGTCAGCCCCGGCGGCGGCCACGGCCCAAACCAGTTGTCGCGCGCCCCGTCGAGCGTGACGATCGAGCCGTTGAACGCCCGCCCAAGCGGCGAGGCGAGCAGCGCGACAAGCCAAGCGTGCTCGGCGACCGTGCCGGTGCGCTGCAGCGGCACCGAGCGCGACATGCCCGCGCGCACGGCGGCCGGGTACTTCACCATCACCTCCGTGTCGAACGTGCCGACGGCGATCGCCGTGACGGTCACGCCGGAGGTCTGCCAGCGCGCCGCCAGCTCGCGAGTGAGTGCCTCGACGGTCGCGCGCGCGGCGCCCGAGTGCGCCATGCCCGGCATGCCGTGATGCGGCGACAGCGTCACGTTGACGATCGCCGCGCTCGCGGCACCGCCCGCCGCGCCCGCCGCGCCCGGCTCGCCGCTCGCCGCTTCCGCGCCCACGCCCGCCGCGCCCGCCCCGGTCGCGAACGCCAGCTCATGCGCCGCCTCGGCCATGTTGAGCATGCCGTCGACGTTCAGCCGCCACACCGCGCGCCAGCCCTTCGTGGCGATCAGCTCGGCCGGGCTGAAGAACTGCCCGCCGGCGTTGTTGACGAGCAGGTCAAGGCGCCCGGCGCGCTCCAGCGCACCGGCGATGAGCGCACGCGCGTCGGCCGGCTCGCGGATGTCGCCGACGAGCGTGTGCACGTCTGCGTCGCCGGCCGCGTCGATCTCCGCAGCGGCCTCCGCGAGCACGTCCTCGCGCCGCCCGGCGATCGTCACCGTGGCGCCACAGCGCGCGAGCTCCAGCGCCGTCGCCTTGCCCAGGCCGGTCCCGCCGCCGGTCACCAGCGCGGCCTGCCCGCCGAGCATCCCCCGCACGAAGATCGCCGATTCGCCGCTCATCGCGCCCGATCATAGGTTGCGCTCGCGGATAGCATCCTGCGCATGCCGCTCATGCGTATTGACATGCTCGAAGGCCGTGCTCCGCAGGAGCGCGCGACGATCGCCGACTGCGCGCACCGCGCGATGGTCGAGACGCTCGGCGTGCCCGAGCGGGATCGCTTCCAGATCGTCACCGAGCACGCGCCCGGCTCGTTTCACTTCGACAGCGGCTATCTGGACGTCGAGCGCTCCGATGCGTTCGTGCTCGTCTGCGTGACGCTCGCCTCGGGGCGCAGCGCCGAGGTCAAGCAGGCCTTCTACGCGCGCCTGTGCGAGCTGCTCGTCGCCGAGGCCGGGCTGCGCAGTGAGGATCTCGCCGTGTCGCTCGTCGAGTCAGAGCGCGAGGACTGGTCCTTTGGGCACGGCCAGGCGTCCTACCTGACGATCCCCAAAGACCGCTGGCGCTAGGCGCGCCGCCGCGCGTCGAGGCTGAACCGGCCGCGCCCGTGTCCGCCGCCGGCCGCGCGCCCGCTGCCCGCACCCGCCGCTCGCTCGCGCTGCCCGCGCGATCTGCCCGCGCCGGGCAGGCCGGCGCCGCCGCGCGCTAGTCGAGCTGGAACTCGCCGTCGCGGTAGATCACGCGCTCGCCGCCGCCGCGCAGCGTCGCCGTGACCACGCGGTCGCTCGTCGAGACGATGTCCGTGTGCACGGTCGAGTCGTTGAAGCCGAGCTGCTCCCACTGGTCGGCCTTGACCTGGCTGGGGTCGCCGGCGTAGGCGTCTTGGTAGGAGCGCCCGACGGCGATGTGCGTGTTGCCGAACGAGCCGCCGACGTTCTCGTCGTACAGCGTGTGCGCCATGAAGCGCGTGATGCGCGACAGCCGCCGGTCGGTCAGCGAGAACTCGCCGATGCGGTCGGCACCCTCCGTGGCGATCATCTCCGTGAGCACCTGCTCGTTCTCCTGCGCGCTCGCATCGACCACGCGGCCGTCCTTGAACTGCAGGCGGATGCCCTTGACGAGGTTGCCGTAGCGATACAGCGGCTGATTGCAGTAGATCCAGCCCTCGGTGCCGCGCCAGTCGGGGCTCGTGAACGTCTCGAAGCTCGGGATGTTGCGCCCGCGCCCGCCCAGCCAGCGGCGCCGGTCGCCGATCTTGATGCGCAGGTCGACGTCCTCGCCCTCCACGTGCACGCGCTCGATGTCCAGGTTGTCCAGCCAGTGGCGCGTCTCTGAGACCTGCTCGACGACCTCGCGCCAGCGCGCGATCGGGTCCTGCGAGTCCAAGAAGCAGGCGTGGATGATCTGCTCCCAATACTCCTCGGTGCTCATGCCCGCCTCGGCCGCCATCGCCGGCGTGCCGTACAGGCCGAGCGTCCACGAGAACTTGCCCGCGTTCTCCTTGTCGCCGCGCCAGTCCAGCAGCGGTCGCATCGCCGCTCCGCGGCGCATGATCTTTCCGGGCTCGACCGAGTCCAGCGCGCGCGGGTCCGAGTCGGCCAGCAGCGACACCTGATGGTCCATCTCGTCGACGATCCCGCGGTAGTACCTGCCGTTGAAGCGGTCGAGCTGCTCCTGCGAGGCCAGCTCGTAGAAGTCGCGCGAGAGGTTCACGTCGCCGTCGTCGTCGGGTTCGTAGGCGGCGATCACGTGCGCGCCGGCGCGCCAAACGGCCTTTGCCAGCTCGGCGTACAGGGGCTTTGCGCTCTCCGAGGAGACGATGCGCACGACCTCGCCGGGCTCCACGCCGCGCCCGCCGCCGAGCGCGAAGCCGACGAGCACCGAGGCGTAGCGCTCGAGGATCTCTGCGGGGGGGACGTAGGTCATCTGAGCGGCCGATCGGTCGCTGGCTCGGTGCGCATCGTTCGCATGCACGGATTATTACGGCAGCGGGGACGGACAGCCCGAGGCTTGCACGGGCGCTTGCCTGCGTCGATCCGTGGCCGGCCGGACGCGCGCGACCTGTCAACCCGCGGCCGTGGGTTGACAGCTAGACTGCCCACCGTTGGACGCGCGGACGGGCGCGGGGCCGATCGAACGGCTGTCAAGCACGTAGAGGAGGGGACGAACGCATGAGGCGCTCGGCGATCATCGCCGCAACGATGCTCGTGGCAATCCTGGGCGGCGCGGCGCATGCCTCGGCGGCCGAACCCGAAGGCATCCACAAGATCCAGCATGTCGTGATGATCATGCAGGAGAACCGCTCCTTCGACTCCTACTTCGGCACCTATCCGGGCGCCAACGGCATCCCCGCCAACACGTGCGACCCGGACCCCGAAAAAGGCGGCTGCATCAAGCCGTTCCACGACACCAACGACCGCGGCCCGGGCGGCCCCCACGGCACCGAAGCGGCCGAAGCCGACATCGACAACGGGCGCATGGACGGCTTCGTCTCGCAGGTCGAGAAAGCCGAAAAATGCACGTCGACCAAGCCGACCTGTCTGGGCTGCACCGACGAACAGAAGGAAGCCAAAGAAGGCTGCAACGACGTGATGGGCTACCACGACGCGCGCGAGATCCCCAATTATTGGGAATACGCCAAAGCCTTCACGCTGCAGGACAACCTGTTCGAGGGGGCGGCCTCGTGGAGCCTGCCCGAGCACCTGTTCATGGTCTCCGGCTGGTCGGCCAAATGCCCGCGCGGCGACGAAAACCCGATGGACTGCGTCAACACGCTGGACCCCGCGACGCCGGGCACGCACTGGGACGGCCCGATCGTCCCCGGCAAAGCGACGTACGCGTGGACCGACCTCACTTACCTGATGGCCAAGGCACACGTCAGCTGGCGCTATTACGTCAAGGAAGGCCAGGAGCCCGACTGCGAGAACGACGAAGCGATCACCTGCAAGCCACCGCACCAGAGCCACAAGACGCCCGGCATCTGGAACCCCCTTGCCGACTTCACCGACGTCAAGCAGGACGGGCAGCTCGGCAACATCCAGTCGGTCGACAACTACTACAAAGCCGTGCACGAACCGACGTCCTGCGGCCTGCCGAACGTGTCCTGGGTGATCCCCAACCTGGAAGTCTCAGAACACCCGCCGTCGCGCATCTCCAAGTCCCAGGCGTACGTGACGACGCTGATCAACTCGATCATGCGCAGCCCGTGCTGGGGCAGTACCGCGATCTTCCTCTCGTGGGACGACTGGGGCGGCTTCTTCGACCACGTCATGCCGCCGCACATCGACATCAACGGCCTCGGCCTGCGCGTGCCCGGCATCGTCATCAGCCCGTATGCGAAGACCGGCTACATCGACCACCAAGAGCTCAGCCACGACTCCTACCTGAAGTTCATCGAGGACGACTTCATCAACCGCGAACGGCTGGACCCGGCGACCGACGGGCGCCCCGACCGCCGGCCCGACGTGCGCGAAAACGCCGCAGGCCTCGGCGACATCGTCAACGACTTCGACTTCAACCAGACGCCGCGCCCACCGCTGCTGCTCTCCACGCGCCCCGAACCCGGGCCGGCGTCCAACCCGCCCGGCGAAGAACGCCCCGTCGTCGAAACGACCACCGCCGCGCCGGTCGCCCAGAGCACGGCGACGCTCAACGGGACGGTCAACGCCGGCACGCAGACGCTCAGCGCATGCAAGTTCGAATACGGCACGACGACGCTCTACGGCTCCAGCGCGCCGTGCTCGACGCTGCCCGCGCCGGGGCAGGGCACCGTGCCCGTGTCGGCTTCCGTCGGCGGCCTGACCGCCAACAGCGTCTACCACTTCCGCGTGCTCGCGACGAGCGCCGCCGGGACGTCCTATGGCACCGACCAGCAGTTCTCCACGCTCGAGGACCTGCCCGAACTCGGCCGCTGCGCCAAAGCACCGCAGGGCCCCGACAAAGCTCGCCACGGGCGCTACACAGACTCCGCGTGCACCGAAGCGAACGCCGTCTCGAACGGCGAATACGAATGGACCCCCGGTGCGGCCCACGCGGGCGTGCAGTTCAGCGGCGACGTGAGCAAGCTCGCGACCTCCGGCGGCCTGAGCGTCTCCTGCAAGGCCGAGATCGGCAGCGGGCAGTACACCGGCGCCAAGACGCAGCTGCTGCAGGTCGCCTTCACCGGCTGCGCGGACGGCGAAAAACACGCCTGCCAGAGCGCCGGCGCGAGCGCCGGCGAAATCAAGGCCGGTGCGCTGGCCGGCGAACTCGGCTTCATCGACCGGCAGGGCAAAGGAAAAGCGCCGGCGACCGTCGGCGTCGATCTCAAGCCCGCCGGTGCCGGCGACGTCGCCGACTTCTCCTGCGGCGAAGCGCAGGTCGTCGTGCACGGGTCGGTGATCGGCACGATCGCCACGATCGACAAGATGGTCGTTGCCAACGGCGCCACGTATGCGGCCAAAGGCGGCCACCAGCGCCCGGAAAGCTTCGAAGGCGGCGTCACCGACGTTCTGCTCGCGTCGCTCGCCGGGAGCTCCTTCGAACAGGCGACGTTCGCCGTCAAGAGCTCCGCGACCGCAGAAGAAGCGCTCGAGGTCAAAGCCGGCGGCTGATCGTCTCGCGCGCCCGGGCAACTACGATCCGGGCCATGCGACAGCGCGCAGAGCGATCGGCCTGATGGACGGCGCCGAGGACCCGCCGGGCGCGGCCGGCGCCGATGTCGCCGCGGCTGCGCCGCACGGCGAGGCACGCGAAGAGGCGGTCGACGCGACCCGCCGCACGCATCTCGCCTCCGAGCGCACGTATCTGGCGTGGTGGCGCACGGGGCTGACATCGCTGACGGTGGGCATCGGCGCGGGCAAGATCGTGCCCGCGCTGACCAGCGGCGCGACGTGGCCGTACACGATCGCCGGCGCCGGCTACGCCGTGCTGGGGGTCGTGTGCATCGTATACGCGGCGGTGCGCCGGCGCGAAGTCGACGAGGCGCTCGCGCGCGGCGAGTTCGTGCGTCCCGACGACCGCGTGATCGCGCTGATGACGGTCCTCGGCGCGCTGCTCGGGCTGCTCGTGCTGGCGATCGTGCTCGCGCAGGGCTGAGCCTGGCTCGCTCGCGGCTCGCGCACGGCGCCGGGCCGCCGCGCACGGATGCCGTCTGACGCGCGCTTACCCTTCAGCGCGGTGAACGCACTGGAAAAACTGCGCGACCGCATGGCCGAGCTGTCGGACCTGTCGGCGATGGAGATGCTCGCCGCGTGGGATCAGCTGGTGATGATGCCCGCCGAGGGGGCGCCCGCGCGCGCCCAGCAGCTCGGCACGCTGGCGCGCCTGACGCACGAACGGGCCACCTCGCAGGAGGTCGGCGACTGGCTTGCCGAGCTTGACGGCCAGGAGCTCGACGAGCTCGATGCGGACATCGTGCGCATCGCGAGGCGCGACTGGGAGCGCGCGCGGCGGGTGCCGACCGAGCTCGCGGTGGAGCTCGCGCAGGCCAGCGCCCAGGGTCAGGAGAGCTGGCAGTCCGCGCGCGAGGCAGACGACTTCGCCGCGTTCGCGCCGGCGCTGCAGCGCAACGTGGAGCTCGCTCGCGCCTACGGCGAGTGCCTGGCCGAGCGCGGCCAGAGCGCCTACGACGCGCTGCTCGGCGACTACGACTTCGGCCTCGAGTCGGCGGACCTGCGGCGGCTGTTCGCCGAGCTCGCCGACGCGCTGCCGCCGCTCGTCGGCCTCGCGCAGGAGCGTTCGCCCAAGCGCTCGCTGGCGGTCCCCGTCGGGGCACAGGAAGCGGCCGTCGCGGGCATTTTGCGCCGCGTCGGCGTCGACGACGCGAGCTGGCGCGTGGACGTCTCCGCGCACCCCTTCACCGCTTGGGTCGGGCCGCGCGACAGCCGCGTGACCACGCGCTACGGCGACGGCGAGGTCGAGTCGCTGCTCAGCTCGCTGCACGAGTACGGCCACGCGCTGTACGAGCGCCAGATCGACCCGGCGCTCGATCGCACGAACCTCGGCCGCGGGACGTCGATGTCGATCCACGAGTCCCAGAGCAAGCTGTGGGAGAACCACGTGGCGCGCAGCGCCGCGTTCGCCGAGGTGCTCGCCGGCGAGCTCGGCGCGGGCGGCTTCACCGTCGGCGGCGACGACCTGCACGCGACGCTCGTCGGCGTCGAACCGTCGCTGATCCGCGTTTCGGCCGACCCGCTGACCTACCCGCTGCACATCATCCTGCGCTTCGAGCTGGAGCTGGCGATGATCGGCGGCGAGCTCGCCGTCGCCGACCTGCCGGAGGCCTGGCGCGAGGGCATGCGCCGGCTGCTCGGCGTGGAGGTCACCTGCGACGCGCTCGGCTGCCTGCAGGACGTGCACTGGGGCGCCGGCAGCTTCGGCTACTTCCCCAGCTACGCGCTCGGCTGCCTGATCGCCGCGCAGCTTTGGGAGGCGATGGAGGCGCAAATCGGTCCGCGCTGGGACTCGCTGCGCCGCGGCGAGGTCTCAGAGATCCGGAGCTGGCTGGCCGAGAACGTGCACCGCCACGGCCGGCGGCTGGACACGCTGGCGCTCGTACAGCGCGCGACCGGCGACGGGCTGACCGTGCAGCCGTTCCTGCGCTACGTCGCTCCGCTCGCCGGCGCCTGACCCGCCTCCGGGCGCCCACTCGCCGGCGGCTGACCCGCCTCCCGAGCGCCCACGTCCGGCGCCTGCCTGCGCCCGCGGCCCAAAGGGCCCGTGGCCTCACGCCCGCGGCGCACGGCGCGGCGGCTGCGCGAGGCTAGCCCTCGCGATCCTGCAGCACCGCGAGCACGTTGCCGGCCGGGTCGGTGAACCAGCCGATGTACGGGCCGCCGCCGCGGAAGATGCCGCGCTCGTCCTGCTCGAAGCCGTCGTAGCGCAGCAGCTGCACGCCGCGCCCGGCTAGCTCGTCGGCCGCGGAGTCGATGTCGTCCACCTTGAAGTTGAGGATCGTGTAGCCGGCGGGCTGGTGGCCTGGCTTGGGGTAGACGATCGTCGGGCGCTCGCCGGCGAGGTGCAGCGTCATGATGCCGTGGTCGGTGCTCGTGCGGATGCCGAGCGTCTGCTCGTAGAACTCGCGCGCCGCGTCGACGTCGTCGACGGCAAAGCCGCTGAATGCCTCGGTGCTTGCGAACATCGCTGCTCCTCTCGCTCGGGCCGGACGGGTGCTCCCACAACGCTTGAACGTTCGGCGCTCGCCGGCTTTGTTGATAAGACGAACCGCGGCGGGCGATCTCATCGGGGTCCCGCTCACCGGCGCCGCAGCGATGAGTTTCCCGTGCGGGCCTCGTCAGCACAACAAAGAGATCGAAGAAGGAGATGTAAGCGATGATGACCACCGAGAACGACCGCAACCGCTGGCTCGCGTTGTACGTGCTGTGCACGGGCGTGCTGATGATCGTGCTCGACGTGACGGTCGTGAACGTCGCGCTGCCGTCGATCCAGACCGATCTCGGCTTCTCCGGCTCGGGCCTGGCGTGGGTGGTCAACGCCTACCTGATCGCCTTCGGCGGCCTGCTGCTGCTGGCAGGGAGGATCGGCGACGTGGTCGGGCACAAGCGCATCTTCCTCGGCGGGCTGGTCGTGTTCACGGTCGCCTCGCTCGTCTGCGGCCTCTCTCAGAGCCAGACGATGCTCGTCGTGGCGCGCTTCGTGCAGGGTGCCGGTGGCGCCGCCACCTCGGCCGTCGTGCTCGGGATGATCGTGACGATGTTCCCCGAGCCGGCCGAGCAGGCCAAGGCGATCGGCGTGTACGGCTTCGTCGCCTCCGCCGGCGGCTCGGTCGGGCTGCTCGCCGGCGGCGTGCTCACGCAGGCGATCGACTGGCATTGGATCTTCTTCATCAACGTTCCGATCGGCCTGCTCACGGGCTTCTTCGCGCTGCGCCTGCTCGACGACATGCGCATCCCCGGCGCCGGCAAGGGCGCCGACCTGCCCGGCGCCGTGCTGATCGTCTCCTCGCTGATGCTCGGCGTCTACACGATCGTCTCGCCGGCCGCCGAGAAAGGCTGGGGCTCGGGCACGACGCTCGGCTTCGCCGCCGGCTCGCTCGTGTTGCTGGTGCTGTTCATCTGGCGCGAGGCGACGGCGCGCGAGCCGTTGATGCCGCTGCGCCTGTTCCGCTCGCGCGACACGGCCGGCGCCAACGCGATCCAGGCACTCGTCGTGGCCGGCATGTTCGGCACGTTCTTCCTCGGCTCGCTGTACCTGCAGCGCGTGCAGCACTACGACCCGCTGAAGATCGGCTTCGCCTTCCTGCCGGTGACCCTCGTGATGGGAACGCTCTCGCTGCGCTACTCGGAACGGCTGATCGTGCGCTTCGGCGCCAAGCGCCTGCTCGCACCCGGGATGGCGCTCGTGGCGCTCGGCCTGCTGCTGTTCGCGCGCGTGCCCGTGCACGGTCACTACTACAGCGACGTGCTGCCCGTGCTGCTGCTGCTCGGTGCCGGCGTGGGCTCGACCTTCCCTGCGCTGATGACGCTCGCGATGTCCGACGTCGCGCCGCAGGACGCCGGGCTGGCGTCGGGCCTGGTCAACACCTCGGCACAGGTCGGCGGCGCGCTCGGCCTGGCCGTGCTGGCGACCAGCGCATCGACGCACTCGAGCTCGCTGACGAAGGCCGGCAAGCCGCTCGCCGATGCCCTCACCGGCGGCTATCACGTCGCCTTCTTGATCGGCGCCGGCCTGGTTGGCCTGGCGATCGTGATCAGCCTCGCCTTGCAAGTGACGCGGCGCGCTCCGTCCCGGGCCGAGGACGCGGTCGCCGACGCCGCCGAGGCCGGCGCCGGCATCGCCCCGGCCGCGCAGGAACCCCCGGTGCAGAGCACGTCCGGCCCGCCGCACGCGAGTGCGCAAGAGCCGGTCGAGGCGCGTTAGCGCGGCCGATCGGCGGGGGGAGGGGCAATGGCCGAGCGCCGGCGGACCGTCACTGTGACGGTGCCCGGCCCGCTCGCCCGCGCCGAGCTTCCCGCGCTGTTCGCGCGCACGTGCGAGCTGCTCGCGCTCAGTGGCGGCTGCGAGCTGTTGCTGTGCGACGTCGGCGGGATCGACGCCGACGCCGTCGCGGTCGACGCGCTCGCTCGGCTCGCGCTCGCGGCGCGGCGCAGCGATTGCGAGGTTCGTCTGCGCGGCGCCTCGGCCGAGCTGCTCGGGCTGGTCGAGTTGATCGGGCTCTCGGGCGTGCTGCGCAGCGAGCAGCCGGCGCTAGGCCGGTAGCTCGGCGTAGTCCAGCGGTACGCCGAACAGCGGAAAGATCGTCTCGGTGGAAAGGAAGAAGGTCATCTCGACGATCTGCCCGCCGGCGATCTCGAGCACCTGCAGCGCCCACGGTTCATAGCCCTCGACGCCGTCCTCGCGCGGCTTGTACTGGGCGAACGCGGGCGAGCCGTTGGCCGTCTGAGTGGCGATCACGCGCGAGCCGCGACAGGCGGCGCCCTTGCCCACCCACCAGGCGAAGATGTCCTCGCGCCCGCGCAGCCACAGCTCATACGGCGGCATCGACTGCGTGGCGTCCTCGTGGATGAGCGACGTCAGCGCGTCCATGTCGTAGCGCTGGAAGGCATCGACGTAGCGGCCGAGCAGCGCGCTGTCGCGCTCTGAGAGCTTGCCGCTTGCGGCGTCTGCGATCTCGGCGCTGTCGAGCGTGGCGCGGGCGCGCTGCAGCGAGCTGTTGACGGCGGCGACGCTCGTGTCGAGCAGCTCGGCGACCTCGGCGGCCTTCCAGTGCAGCACCTCGCAGAGGATCAGCGAGGCACGCTGGCGCGGCGGCAGGTGCTGCAGCGCGGCGACGAAAGCCAGGCGGATCGTCTCGTGCGCCTCGGCGACGGCGGCCGGATCGCCGGCCTGCGGGACCACGAGCGCGTCGGGGACGGGCTCGATCCACGTCGTCTCGGGCAGGATCTCGCCGATCGGGCCGTCCGGCGCACGCGCCTCGCCGAGGTCCATCGGGCGGGCGCGGCGCTGCTTGGAGTCGAGCATGTCCAGGCACACGTTCGTGGCGATGCGATACAGCCACGAGCGCAGCGAGGAGCGGCCCTCGAAGCGCTCGATCGAGCGCCACGCGCGCAGCAGCGTGTCCTGCACGGCGTCCTCGGCCTCGAATGGCGAGCCGAGCATGCGATAGCAGTGCGCCGTCAGCTCGCGCCGATGGCTCTCCAGCTCGCCGAAGCCCTCGATGACGGTGGGGGAGCTCTCCACGCCCCTCATCCTACGGCGTCGCGCGGGAGCGCTCGCGCCGCGGTCTACCGCCCGAAAAACAACTCTTAATAATCGATTTTGTTTGTAGGCGTGTGCGGCGCGCGGGTGCGCATCGAGCGCGCGTCGTGTCTAATGCCGTCGCGATGGACGAGATCGAGTTGGCAGACGGCGAGGCGCGGCTGATCGACGTTCGCCATCTCGGGCGCGATCAGGTGATCGGCGCGTGGCGCGTCGGCGACGTGCTGATCGACCCGGGGCCGAGCAGCAGCGTGGAAACGTTGCTCGCGGCACTCGGCGACCGCGTGCCGCGCGCGATCGCGCTGACGCACATCCACCTCGACCACGCCGGCGCGGCGGGCACGCTCGCGCGGCGCTTTCCGCAGGCGGAGGTGTGGGTGCACGAGCGCGGCGCGCCGCATCTGATCGACCCGAGCAGGCTGCTCGACAGCGCCGGGCGCCTGTACGGTGACCAGACGCAGCGGCTGTGGGGAGAGGTGCTGGCGGTACCCGCCGAGCGCCTGCGCGTGCTGCGCGGCGGCGAGCGGCTCGGCCCCTTCCAGGTCGCCTACACGCCGGGCCATGCCTCCCATCACGTCTCCTACCTGCACGAGCCGAGCGGGCGTGCGTTCACCGGCGACGTGGCGGGCGTGCGCATCGGCGCCGGGCGCGTGCTCGCGCCGACGCCGCCGCCGGACATCGACCTGGCGGCGTGGCGCGCGTCGCTGGACACGATCGAAGCGTGGCGCCCGCGCAGCCTCGCGGTGACGCACTTCGGCGCCTTCGACGACGCGCAGGCGCAGCTGGCCGACCTGCGCGCGCACCTCGACGACGTCGAGGCGTGGGCCGCCGAGGGCGACGAAGCGAGCTTCGTCGCGCGTCTGCGCGCCCGCGCGGGCGCCGGGCGCGACGGCGACCGGGCGGGGGAGACGGCGGGCGCGTACGTGCAGGCGCTTCCCGCCGCGCAGAGTTATCAAGGGCTCGCGCGCTACCTGCGCAAGCGCGACGCCGCCTGAGCGACGAGACGCTCGCGACGCGCGCTCAGCGTTTAGGGTGCGCCGGCATGGACACGATCGACGAGCTGCTTGCCAACAACGCGACGTTCGCGGATTCGCTCTCGCCCGCGCATCTCGATGTGCGCCCGCGGCGCAAGCTGGCGATCGTTACTTGCATGGACTCGCGCCTGGACGTGTTCGCGGCGCTCGGGCTGAAGGACGGCGAGGCGCACATCCTGCGCAACGCCGGCGGCGTGATCACAGACGACGCGATCCGCTCGCTGGCGGTCTCCCAGCGGCGGCTGGGGACACGCGAGGTGATGCTCATCCACCACACCGACTGCGGCATGCTGACGCTCACCGACGACGGCTTTCGCGCCGAGTTGCAGCAGGACACGGGCGTCGCGCCGGCGTTCGCGATCGAGTCGTTCAGCGACCTGGACGCGGACGTGCGCCAGTCGGTCCTGCGCGTGCGCCGCTCGCCGTTCGTGCCGCACCGCGAGGTCGTGCGCGGCTTCGTCTACGACGTCGACTCGCACCGCCTGCGCGAGGTCGAAGTCGCCGAGCAGCGGTAGGCTGCGCCGCGCATGACGGACACCGACCCACTGGCGGGACTGCCCGACTACGCGAGCTTTCAGTACGGGATCTACGCCGCCGGGCTGGCCGATCAGAAGCCCGAGCTGCCGATTGCCGCAGCCGAGCTTCAGCAGCGCGCGCACGAGAAGCTCGACGCGGGCGCCTACGGGTACGTCGCCGGGGGCGCGGGCTCGGAGCGCACGATGCAGGCCAACCTCGATGCGCTGGAGCGCTGGCGGATCGTGCCGCGCATGCTGCGCGACGTCTCCGAGCGCGATCTGTCGACGTCCGTGCTCGGGACGGCGATGCCCGCGCCGGTGATGCTCGCGCCCGTCGGCGTGCAGTCGATCGTGCACCCCGAAGCCGAGCTCGGCGCCGCGCGCGCGGCCGCGGCGGTCGGCCTGCCGTTCATCCTCAGCACCGCCGCGTCGCACTCGATCGAGCAGGTCGCCGAGGCGATGGGCGATGCCAAGCGCTGGTATCAGCTCTACTGGCCGCGCGAGCGCGAGCTGGCGGCGAGCTTCGTGGCACGCGCGCAGGCCGCCGGCTACGCGGCGATCGTGCTGACGCTCGACACGTGGTTTCTCGGCTGGCGCCCGCGCGACCTGGCCAACGCCTACCTGCCGTTCCTCAAGGGCGAGGGGGTGGCCAACTACTTCTCAGACCCGGTGTTCCGCGCTGCGCTGGAGAAGCCGCCGGAGGAGGACCCGGGACCGGCGATCGGCCACTGGGCCTACCAGTTCGCCAACCCGACGGTCACGTGGTCGGACCTGCAGTGGCTGCGCGAGCAGACGAGCCTGCCGATCGTGCTCAAGGGGATCGTGCACGCCGAGGACGCCAGGCGCGCCGTCGACGCGGGCGTCGACGGGCTGCTCGTCTCGAACCACGGAGGGCGCCAGGTCGATGGCTCGCTCGGCGCGCTCGACGCGCTGCCGGCGATCCGCGACGCCGTGCCCGAGGACCTTACGCTGCTGTTCGACAGCGGCGTGCGCACCGGCGCGGACATCTTCAAGGCGCTGGCGCTCGGCGCCGACGCGGTATGCGTCGGGCGCCCGTACGTGTGGGGGCTGGCGCTCGGCGGCCAGGCGGGCGTCGAGCACGTGCTGCGCTGCCTGCTCGGCGAGTTCGACCTGACGCTCGCGCTGAGCGGCTACACGACGCTCGCGCAGGTCACTGCCGAGGCGCTCGTGCGCGCCGACTGACCCGTCGAGCGATCCGAGGCGCGGCGTATCGTGCGCGTCTTGACGACGGTCGTCTCCATCTGGCTGGCACTGCTGCTCGCCGTCTCCGCGGCGCTGAAGGCGTGGCGCCCCGTTCGCAGCGCACATGCGCTGGCGACGTACGGCATCGCCGCGGCCGTCGCCCAGCGCGCTGCGATTTGGCTGCTCGTGGCCGTCGAGGCGGCGCTCGCCGCGGCGCTCACCGCGGGCCTCGCCTGGGCACCGGGCGCCGCGGCGGCCCTGTTCGCGTGCTTCGCCGCGGCCACGGCGTTGGCGCTGGCCGCAGGCCGCGCCGGGCGCCCGTGCGCGTGCTTCGGCAGCGCATCTCGGCTCGGCTGGGCCTCCTCGGCGCGCGCGGCGGCGCTCGCGCTCGTCGCGGGCGCGACCGCGCTCGGCGCGCTGCCGAGCGCGCCGGCGGGCTATGACCGCTGGCTGACGCTCGCGCTGTCGCTCGCGCTGGCGGGCGTGGCGGGGCTCTCGGTGGCGGTGTTCGCACTCGCGCGCGAGGTCGGCGTACTGCGGCTGTCGGCCGGCTCGCGCGGTGCGCTGGAGATCCCCGAGGAGGGGCCGGCGCTCGGCAGCTCCCAGCCATGGGCGAGCGCCCTCGACACGACCCCGCGCGCGGTGCTGGGCCTGGCGGTGTTCAGCTCGGAAGGCTGCCCGCTGTGCGCGCAGGTCGCGCCGGCGGTGCAGCACGTCGCCGCCGACCCGCTGCTGGCGGTGCGCGTGTTCGACGAGCACGCCGACGCGGCCGTGTGGCGCGCGGCGGGTGTGCCGGGCAGCCCGTACGCGATCGCGCTGAGCATCGACGGCGTGGCACTGGCGAAGGGCACGTTCAACAGCCTCGGCCAGCTTGAGAGCGTGCTCGCCACGGCGCGCTTTCGCGAGCAGGGGCTGTCGGTTGCCGCCTGAGCCGTCGCAGGGCCCGGGCTCGCGCGGCGCGCAGCCCGACGGCCGTCCCGCAGCAGCAGCAGCAGCGGGACCGGCCGGCGAGGGCGAGCACTTCGCCGACGCGGTCCTGCGCCACAGCAGCAGGCGCGGCTTTCTGGAGTGGGCGGGCGCGGGGATCATCGCGCTGGCCGGCGGGCGCGCGCTCGCGCGCGGGCTGCTGCCTGACGAGGCGGAGGCGTCGTTCACGAACTTCTGCGGCCACACGTACACGACCGGCAACTGCCCGCACCCGACGGGCCTGCCGCGCGTCGACCGCCACGACCTGCCGCTGCGGGCCTCCGACGGCCACCCGGTCGACGATCTGGGACGGCCGATCGACGCGCAGGGCTATCCGGTGGACGAACACGGTCAGGTGCTGCGCGAACCGGGCGGCGAGCCGCTCGCGCCGGCGCCGCGCTCGCGCGTGTGCCCGGCCGCCGGCAAGGAGCACGGGCTCGACCTCAGCACCGACGGCTCGTGGTATCGCTGCTGCGGCGGGCGCGTGCGCAGGCTGATGGACTGCTGCGGGCACACGAGCACGCGCATCAACGGCGACGAAGCGCTCGTCGGCTACTGCTATCCGGGCCGCCACGTGTTCTGCGTGCAGTACTACGAAACGATGGTGCCGTGCTGAGGATCGTGCCGTGCTGAGCGGCGTGGTCGTGTGCGCGGCGATCACCGCGGCGGTGGCCGGCGTGACGGGAGCGTGGTCGCCGTGCGGCTTCTCGATGGTCGAGACGATCGGCAGCGCGCTCGGCGACGCGCGCCGCGGCGCGACGCTGGTTGCGAGCGCGACGTTCGCGCTGGGGACGTTGCTCGGAGGGGTGCTGACGTTCGGCGGCCTGGCGTTCGCCGGGCAGCTGATCGGCGGCGGCACGGGCGGATTGCGCGAGGGGCTCGGCGCGGCGATCGCGCTGGCCGCGGCGGTCGCCGACTGGCGCGGCGTGCGCATCGCGCCGCAGATTCGCCGCCAGGTGCCCGAGCGCTGGCGCTGGAGCATGCCGTTGCCGCTGGCGTGCGCGCTGTACGGGGTGCTGCTCGGGCTCGGCTTCACGACGTTCGTGCTGGCGTTCGCCGTGTGGGCGCTGGCGGGCATCAGCTTCGCGGCGGGCGATCCGCTGCTCGGGGCGGTCGTCGGGCTGGCTTTCGGCGCCGGTCGTGCGCTGCCTGTGCTGTGGATGGCTCCGGGCGTGCGCAGCGGCGCCGGCGAGCGCCGCCTCGACGAGATGGCCAGCGAGCCGCGCCTTTGGCTGGGGCTGCGCCGCCTGGATGCGCTTGGGCTCGTGCTGTGCGCGCTGGCGCTCGGCGGCGCAAGCGCCACGGCGAGCGCGGCGCCGGTTCCCGCGGCCGGTGCAGCTCCGGTCGCCGCGGCGAGCGAACCGTCGGCCGCCGGCGGCGAGCTCGCGTGGCAGCAGCTCGGCGGCTCGGGCGAGCTGCGCAACCCGGCGGGCGCCGTCAGCGCGCTGCCCGGCGAGCATCCGGCGCTCGGCGGGTCGCTGATCGCGTGGGCGACGCCCGGCTCGGTGACGGTCGCCGAGCACGCTTCGCTGGTGCCGCGGCTGACGATCGCGGTGGCGGGCGTCAACGCGCTGGCGGTGTCCGACAGCTGGCTGGTCTATCGCCAGCAGGATGCGTCGGGCGCCGAGCGGCTGGTGGGCGTGCCGCTGAGCGCGCCGGGCCCGGCGCGCTACGTCTACGGGGCCGCGCTGGCGGGCCAGCTGGGGCGCCCGGCGCTCGCCGGGACGAGCGTCGTGTTCGCGGTCGGCACGCCGGCGCGCAGCGCGATCGAGGCCTACGACCTCAGCAGTGGGCGCGTGCGCGTGCTGCGCTTCGCGCGGCGCGGTGCGGCGCTGTCGAACCCCGCTCTGCTGGGCGGGCGGCTGCTGTTCGTGCGCACGACGCGCTGCGCGCAGCAGCTGCGCCTGGGCATGGCGATCGAGCCGGGACGCCCGCGCCTGCGCGAACGGACACTGCTCAGCCTACCCTCGACGGTGCATCGCGATACCGGCTACGAACGTCGCTTCACGCACGCCTACAACAGCGCGAGCAAGTGCCCCAACCGCGCCGCCGGGCCGGGTGGCGACGTGCAGCTCGGCACGACGGCGCTCGCCAGGCACGGTGCGTTCGTCACCGAGTACGCGCCGGCGACCGGCGATGCGCAGATCGTTGCCCTCCGGCGCTAGGCACCGGGCGCCGGGTGCGGCCGCCGCCGCGTCGCGGCCGTCGCGCCGCGCGCGGGCGAGCGTCTGCGCGGGCATGTGCGTCTGCCTGGCTGTCGCGGCGAGCGCCGGCTCGGCTGCTGCCGCCTCGTCACCGGCGCCTGCGCCTGCACCGAGCACGAGCCCGCCGGCCGCCGGCCCGTGGCAGCCGAACGTGCGCTCGGCGATCGCCTACGCGCACACGCGCGCGGGGACGGTGAGCTTCGCCGTGCGCACGCAGCATCGCCAGTGGGGCTGGCGCGTCACGCGCACGGTGCCGTCGGCGAGCGTGCTGAAGGCGATGCTGCTGGTCGCCTACCTCGACGACCGGCGCGTGCGCGGGCGTGCGCTGGGGCCGTCCGACCGGCGCCTGATCGACCCGATGATCCAGCGTTCGGACAACGAAGCGGCGACGCGCGTGCTGGGCTTCGTCGGCGCGAGCGGCGTGTACGGGGTCGCGCATCGCGCGGGCATGCGCGAGTTCACGCTCGACCCGGCGGTGTGGGGGCTGAGCAGGATCGACGCGGCCGACCAGGCGCGCTTCTTCCTGCACATCGATCGCGAAGTGGTGCAGCGCCATCGCGCGGTCGCGATGCACCTGCTGGCGACGGTGATCGCCGCCCAGCGCTGGGGCATCGGCAGGCTTCGCCTGCCCGGCTGGCAGCTGTACTTCAAGGGCGGCTGGGGAGCCGGCACCGGCGAAGTGGAGCACCAGGTCGTGCTGCTGCGCCACGGCTCGCTGCGCGTGTCGGCGGCGGTGCTGATCACCGCCAGCCCCAGCCACGCCTACGCCAAGCAGACGCTGCAAGGCCTGTTCGTGCGGCTGCTGCGGGGCGTCGGGCGGCTGATCGCCGAAGCGCCCGCCTCGGCGGCGTCCTCGCGGCGCCCGGAGCTTCCGAGCGGCCAGCGCCCTAGCGTGCTGGGCTAGCGCCCGAGCGTGCGCACGAACTCGCGTGCGCGGCCGTTGAGCTGACCGAGCAGCTCACGCACCCCGCGCAGCCCGTCGCGCAGCTCGGCGTCGCCGACCTCGACGGGTGCCATCGAGTCCTGCAGCTCGCCGAGCGTCGTGTCGGCCGCGGCGGCGGAGGAGGTGGCGCTGTCGATGAAGCCGCGCACGCCCGCCGACGGCGCGGTCGCGGGAGCGGGCGAGAAGGTGCGTGCGGAAAGCGCGTGGCGCGCTGCGAAGCCGGCGTAGGTGCGCTGCGCGCGGCCGTAGGCGAGCTGGACGGGGCGAAACAGCTGCTCCTCCAGACGGTCGGCGCTCTGCTCGTCGAGCTGCTCGTAGGCCTCGCCGAGCGCGGCGAGCGCGACACCGAGCTGCTCGATCGCTATCGCTACGGTGTCGAGCAGTCCCTGTCGTGCGTCCGCGGTCGTGTAGGGCATCGATCCAGACTAGTGGCGCAGCCCCGATGCACCGGAGGTCGATCGTGTGTCCAAACAGAGCACAGCCGTTCGTCGTCGCAGTGCGATGACGAAACTTGGCAGAGCGCCGGCCTTCTGGCTGCTGGCGGCCACGCTCGCGGGCTTCCTGTTCGCCTCCAGCGCCCCATCGCCGCTGTACATCGTCTACCAGGCGAAATGGGGCTTCTCGGCGATCGTGCTGACGGGGGTGTTCGCCGTCTACGCGCTGGGGCTGCTGATCGCGCTGATCGTCGCGGGCTCGCTGTCGGACCATCTCGGGCGCCGCCCGACGCTGCTGCTCGCGCTGGCGCTCGAGGCCGTCGGCATGCTGCTGTTCGCCGAGGCGCGCAGCGTGCTGTGGCTGTTCGCCGCGCGTACCCTGCAGGGCGTCGCGACGGGGATCGCCACGGCCGCGATCAGCGCAGTCGCTGATCGACCTGCAGCCGCAGCACAAGCAACGTCTGGGCCCACTGCTGGCGGCGGCAGCGCCGATGACGGGACTGGCGGCGGGTGCGCTGGGCAGCGGCCTGCTCGTGCAATACGCACCGCAGCCGACGCGGCTGGTCTACTGGCTGCTGCTCGCCGGCTTTGCGATCGCGGCGCTCGGCGCCCTGGCGATCCCCGAGACGATCGAGCGCCGGCCGACTTGGGCCGCCTCGCTGCGCCCGACCGTCGGCGTGCCGGCGTCGCTGCGGTCGGACTTCCTGGCGACGATCCCGTGCATGACCGCCACGTGGGCGCTCGGTGGGCTGATCCTGTCGCTCGGGCCGTCGCTGACGGCGAAGGTGCTGCACGACTCCAGCCACGTGGCCGGCGGGCTGTGCATCTTCATCATGGCGGGCGTCAGCTCGCTGATGTCGGTGCTGCTGCGCGACACGCACGCGCGCCTGGCGGCGCGCGGCGGCCTGAGCGCGCTGATCGTCGGTGTGGCGCTGGCGCTGCTGGCGCTGCACGAGGGCTCGACGGCGCTGTTTCTGCTCGCCACGGGCGTCGCCGGGCTCGGCTTCGGGCCGGCCTTCGCGGGGGCGTTTCGCGCGATCACCAGCCGCGCGCCGATCGACCAGCGCGCGGAGCTCGTCGCGTCGGTCTACGTGGCGTCCTATCTGGCATACAGCCTGCCGGCGCTCGCGGCGGGGATCGCGGTGACGCGCTACGGCCTGCACGACACGGCCGACGTGTACGGGGTGGTGCTGATCGCGCTCGCGCTGGTTGCGCTCGCCCTTTCGCACCGGCTGGAGGACCCGCAGGCGGTCGCCGCTTCGCGCGAGGCGCGCGCGGCCGTGGTCGGCGCGCCGCCGATCGCCGCCGGCGAGTAGCGCAGCGGCGCCTTTGCAATAGGCTGCGCGGCGGAGCGTGCGATGACTGGGAGCCTCAAGCTAGGACTGAACACCGGCTACTGGGCCGGCGGACCGCCACCCGGCGCTGCCGAGGCGATCGCCGAGGCCGAGCGCCTCGGCGTCGATTCGATCTGGACGGCCGAGGCCTACGGCTCGGATTGCCTGACGCCGCTTGCCTGGTGGGGCGCTTCGACGACGCGCCTGAAGCTCGGCACGGCGATCGTGCAGATGTCCGCGCGCCAGCCGGCGGCGACGGCGATGGCGGCGATGACGATGGACCACCTCTCCGGCGGGCGCTTCATCCTCGGCCTGGGCGTGTCCGGGCCGCAGGTCGTCGAGGGCTGGTACGGGATGCCGTTCGCCAAGCCGCTCGCGCGCACGCGCGAGTACATCGGCATCCTGCGCGACATCTGGGCGCGACAGGGACCGGTGGCGGCCGACGGTCCGCACTACCCGCTGCCGCTGCCCGGCGGGACCGGCCTGGGCAAGCCGTTGAAGTCCTCGATCCACCCGCTGCGCGAGGAAATCCCGATCTATCTCGGCGCCGAGGGTCCGAAGAACGTGGCGCTGTGCGCTGAGCTGTGCGACGGGTGGCTGGCGATGCTGTTCTCGCCGACCCATCAGGACGCCAACCGCGCGGCGCTGGACGAGGGCTTCTCGCGCGCGGGCGCGCGGCGCAAACCCGAGGAGTTCGAGGTGTGCGCGACCGTGCCGTTCATCGTGTCCGACGACGTCGACGCGGCGATCGACTCGCTGCGGCCGTTCTACGCGCTGTACTTCGGCGGGATGGGCGCCAAAGGCGCCAACTTCCACGCCAACGTGGCGATCCGCATGGGCTACGAGCGCGAGGTCGACGAGATCCAGGAGCTCTATCTGAGCGGGCGCAAGGACGAGGCGGGGGCGAAGATCCCCCGCGAGCTGATCGAGGAGCTCTCGCTCGTGGGGCCGCCGGCGAAGATCCGCGACGACCTGGAGAAGTGGCGCGAGTCGATCGTCACCACGCTGCTCGTCTCCGCCGACGCAAGCGCCCTGCGCACGATCGCCGAGCTGGTTCTCGGCTGAAGCCGGTGTCGCCGGTGCGCTCGGTGCTCTCGGAGGGGGCCCGGCGGTGGGACGTCGCCGTGTCGTCGCTGCATCCCCACCACGCGCGCACGGTGCGCGAGGTCGCCACGCTGCTGGCGCTGGTCGGCGCGGTCGCGTTGCTGGCCGTCGCGCTGTCGGGCGGTGGCGAGGGCTCGGGGGCGTTCGGCTCCCAAGGGCCGCTCGGCCGTGGCCAGGCGCTGGTCGCCTCGATCGCCGGGGCACCCCCCAAGCAACCGGCCGCCGCACGGCTGTATCGCATCGTCGGCTGCCGCAGCCACGGCAACTCGATCTATCGCGGCGGGCCGGCGCGGCGCGAGGTCGCGATTGGCTTCGACGACGGACCGGACACCGACACGCCGGCGTTCGTGCGCATGCTCGCGCGCTCCGGCGTGCAGGCGACGTTCTTCATGATCGGGCGCCAGGTCACGTCGAGCTACCGCGAAACGATCCTGCGCGAGCTGCGCGAAGGCGACGTGCCCGGCGACCACACGTTCACGCACCCCGACCTCACGCGCTCGCGCGACGTGCGCGGGGAGCTGGAGAAAACGCTCGTGGCGATCCGCGCGCAGAGCGGTTACACGCCGTGCGTGTTTCGCCCGCCGTACGGCGCAGTGAACGGCGAGGTCGTGCGCACGGCGCGCTCGCTGGGGATGGCGACGGTGGGCTGGAACGTGGACCCCAGCGACTACACGCAGCCGGGCACCGCGGCGATCGAGCAGCGCGTGCTCGCGCAGGTGCGCCCCGGCTCGATAATCATCTCCCACGACGGCGGCGGCCCGCGCGGACAGACGCTCGCCGCCTATCCGAAGATCGTCGCCGCGCTGCGCCGGCGCGGCTACGGCGTTGTGACGATCCCTCAGCTGCTCGGCTTTCGCCCGGTGTATGAGCCGTGCGTGCGCCTCTGCGACGGGATCGGCGTGCCGCGCTCGCGCGTGCCGCGAAACGCGATCCTGCAGAACGCGCAGTCCTAGCGGCGCGCACCGGCGGGCCTACTCGAAGGCGGGCTCCTGCCAGCCGGGGAAGATGTCGGGCAGCCCGTCGCTGACGCGATCGCCAAACTGCGCGGGGCGCTTCTCCAAGAACGAGGTGATCCCCTCGGCGGCGTCGGCGGACTGGCCGCGCGCGAGCATCCCGCGCGAGTCGGCGCGGTGCGCGTACATCGGATGCTCGGCGCCGAGCATCCGCCACATCATCTGCCGCGCCAGCGCGACGGACACCGGGGCGGTGTTGTCGGCGATCTCGCGCGCCAGCGCGCGCGCCGCGCCGAGCAGCTCGTCGCCGCTGTGCAGGCTGCGGAAGAGGCCCGCGTCGAGGCCCTCCTGGGCGGAGAAGACGCGTCCGGTGGAGACCCACTCCATCGCGCGGCTGATGCCGACGACGCGCGGCAGAAACCAGCTCGAACAGGCCTCGGGCACGATGCCGCGCCGCGCGAACACGAAGCCCATGCGCGCATCGTCGGCCGCCAGGCGCACGTCCATCGGCAGCGTCATCGTCGCGCCGACGCCGACGGCGGGCCCGTTGATCGCGCCGATCACCGGCTTGGTGGAGGCGAACACGCGCAGCGTGAACTGCCCGCCGTTGTCGCGTGGCACGTCGCTGTCGCTGGGCGACAGCAGCGACGCCTCGGCGGCGCGCGCACGGTAGTCGAAGGTCTCGCCGCCGGAGGCGAGGTCGGCGCCGGCGCAATAGCCGCGCCCGGCTCCCGTCATGACGATCGCGCGCACGTCGTCGTCGGCGTCGGCGCGGTCGAAGGCTTCGATCAGCTCGCGCCCCATCGTCGCCGTCCACGCGTTCAGGCGCTCGGGACGGTTGAGCGTGATCGTCAGGATGCCGTCGTCGAGCTCGGCGATTATCTGCTCGAAGGCCATGGTGGGCTAGGCGACTGCGCCGAGAGCGGGCCGGCGGCCGGCCCACGGCAGCGCCTGCTCGAGCTGGGCGGAAAGGCCGATCAGCGTCGCCTCGTCCCACGGGGCACCGGTGAGCTGCACGCCGACGGGGACGCCCTGCTCTGTGCGATGCAGCGGCAGGCTGACGGCCGGCAGGCCGGTGACGTTGCCGAAGGCGGTGAACGAGACGCTCGCGACGACGTCGAGCACAGGCGCCTCGGGCGTCGCGTGCTGTGCGGCGAGGATCGCTCCGGCCTGCGGCGGGAGGATCGCCGACGTGGGCGTCAGCAGCACGTCGAAATCGCGGCCCCAGCGGGCCACCTCCTGGCGGCTGAGCAGCTCGAGCGTGCGCGCGGCGAGCACGTAGTCGTAAGCGCCGGTCTCGCCGCTGAGCTTGCGCTGGTGGGCGATGTGCGGCTCGGTGAGCGACCAGTCGACGCCCTCGTAGTCGGCAAGACCGCCCTGTGTCAGCACGATGAATGACGGGATCATCTCTTCGGAGACCGTCGGCACCTCGACCTCCTCGATGCCGTGGCCGAGTCCTTCCAGCGCCACCGCGGTCGCACGCGCACCGGCGACGCACGCCTCGTCGGTGGGAATGCCCAGCGGCGCGGAGGCCATCAGGCCGATGCGCAGCTGACGCGGCGGCTGTTGCAGCTCCTCTGTGAACGGCCGCCGCGGCGCGGGGGCGTTGTACCAGGCCAGCGGGTCGAAGCGCGCGATCGCGTCGAGCACGGTGGCGGAGTCGGCGACGGTGTGTGCGACGACGCCCTCGACGACCGCGCCGAGCCAGCTCTGCGCCAGGCGGGGCACGCGTCCGCGGCTGGGCTTCAGGCCCACCAGCCCGCAGTAGGCGGCGGGGATGCGAATCGAGCCGCCGCCGTCGTTGGCGTGGGCGATCGGGAACATCCCCCCGGCCACGGCGGCCGCAGCTCCCCCGCTCGAGCCGCCCGGCGTGCGCTCCGTGTCCCACGGGTTGCGGCTGATCCCGAAGCGGCTGTTCTCAGCGGCCGTGATCACGCCGAAGGCGGGCGTGTTGGTGCGCGCGCAGAGCACGAACCCGGCGTCGGCGAGTGCGTCGACGACGAGCTCGCTGCGCTCGCTCGGGCCCTCGGGCGAGCCGTGCGAGCCGTACGTGACCGGCCAGCCGGCGACAGGTGTCAGGTCCTTGATCGGCATCGGCACGCCGAGGAACGGCGCGGCGTCGTCGCCGTCTGCGAGCCGGCGATCGGCGTCGGCCGCAGCCGCGCGCGCCTGCTCGTCGTTGCGCCAGGTGATCGCGTTCAGCGCCGGGTTGAGCTCGTCGACGGCCTGCAGGCACTCGTCGAGCAACTCGACCGCAGAGACCTCGCGCGAGCGCAACGCGGCGGCGAGCGCCAGGGCGGGATCGGTCGGGCCGAGCGGGGCCATGCGCCGACCATACCAGCGGGAGTCCGTGGCGTGCACGTCCGCTCGCCGGCTGCGGAGCGTGTTGCTTGACAATGGAATACGCGCGCGTACTCGCAAGGGCGGACTCTGTTACGGTCCGCCGCAGCTCGGCATGAGGAGTGTCCGGGCGTGCAGCAGAGCATGCAGCGGCCCTCGGGTCAGACGACGCGGGGTGGACAACTTGATCTGGGGGGAACCATGTTGCGCAAATCGTTGCGCGCCTGCGTGCCGTTGCTGGCACTGTGCGCGCTGATAACCGCCGCACCTGCCGGCGCCACGCCGGCGAAGGTCGGCCCGTCGACATCGATCGACGCGCTGGGAGACTCGATCACGCGAGGCTATGACTCGCAGGGGACCGGCTGCGGAGCGCTCGCAGACTGCCCGGCCAACTCGTGGGCGACCGGGACGAACGCCGGCCTGAACAGCTACTACGTGCGCACGAAAGTGCTGAACCCATCGGTCGTGCTCGCGCAGCCGGTGAAAACGTCGACGACCGGCGGCAACGACGCCGTGACGGGCGCCAAAATGGGCGACCTTCCCGGTCAGGCCAAAAACGCCGTCAAAGCGCCGAACACGCCCGACCAGGTGCTCATCCTGCTCGGCGCGAACGACATCTGCACGTCGACCGAAGCGAGCATGACGTCGGTCGCGAGCTTCCGCGCCAGCTACAAATCGGGGCTGGAAACGCTCAGCGCCGGGCTGCCCGACGCCCGTATCGACGTGTCGTCGATTCCCAACATCTTCAACCTGTGGAGCGTGCTGCACACGAGCACCGCCGCGCAGCTCACGTGGGGCCTGGCGAAAATCTGCCAGTCGATGCTCGTGAAACCGACCTCCGAAGCGGCGGCCGACAAAGAACGGCGCGCCAAAGTGCAGAAACGAAACGAAGAATTCAACGTGGTGCTCGGCGAAGTCTGCGCCGAATTCATCCACTGCCAGTACGACAAAGGCGCGGCCTACGCGATCAAATTCGCGACAAGCGACGTCTCCACGCTGGACTATTTCCACCCGACGACCGCGGGGCAGAACAAAGCCGCAGAAAACGCCTGGAACAGCGGCCCGAAATTCAGCGACCTGGCGACGCCGACGACGACGATCGCACCCGAACGAGCGCCCGACAGCGAAGCCGGCTGGTATGACAAAGACGTCTCGGTCGCACTCAGCGCCGCCGAAAACGAATTCGCGGTGGCGGGCACCGAGTACAAGATCAACGAAGCGGCCGGCTGGACGAAGTACACCGGCCCGATCGCCGTCAGCAGCGAGGGGACGACGACGATCGTCGCGCGCTCTGTGGACGTCAACGGCAACACTGAGGAATCGAAGTCGACGACGATCAAACTCGACAAGACCGCGCCGACGTTCACGCTGACCTGTCCCAGTGAACCGGTGACGGTCGGCAGCAGCGCTTCGGCGACGGTTTCCGAAGCAGGCGATGCGACATCCGGCTTCGCCTCAGACCCCAACGGAGTGCGGCCGCTGAACACGGCCAGCCCAGGCGATGGCCAGAGCGAGAGCGTCCAGGTGACCGATCTCGCCGGCAACTCGACGACGCACTCGTGCAGCTACGACGTCCACTACGGCGCGCCCGGCGCGCCGCAACTGACGGCGGGCGCGAGCCCGAACGCCGGCGGCCTGTTCACGCTCGCATGGAGCGGGGCGGACCCGAGCGAATTCGGCATCACCTACACGCTGGCGCACCGCAACTCAGCCCAGGAAGAATTCTCCACGGTGGCCAGTGGGATCGCTGCTCTGCAGTACGCCTTCACGGGCTCCGGCGAGGAAGAGGGCACGTGGGTGTACCGCGTTCAGGGCTATGACGAAGCGCTCAACCTGACGACCGAATGGTCGAGCGACTCGGCCCCGGTGGTCGTCGACAAGACCGCGCCGAACCCGGCGTCGGCGTCGGCCGACCGGCCTGCCGACTACGCCGGTGACGGCGGCTGGTACAAGGACACGGTCGACGTGTCGTTCAGCGACAACGGCGACCCGGCGCTTGCCGATGGCAGTCCGGGCAGCGGCGTCGACCCGGCGTCGATTCCAGCGACGCAGACGTTCGCGACTGACGGCTCGCACAGCGCGAGCGCGACGGCGCGCGACAACGTCGGCAACGAAGCGGCTCCGGTCAGCCTGAGCGTGCAGGTCGACGCTTCGGCGCCGAGCGTCGAAGTGAGCTGCCCGCCGACCGCACAGGTCGGCCAGAGCGGCGTCAGCGCGTCTGTGAGCGCGTCTGACGGGCAGTCCGGCCTGGCCAGCGACCCGAGTGGGACGGTGCCAATCAACACCGCGACGGCCGGGCCGAAGACCGTCGAACGCACGGCCGTGGACAACGTCGGGCACAGCACGACCGGCTCGTGCACGACGGTGGTCGGGTTCACGCAGGTGATCGGCGGCACGCTCAAGCACCGGCTGGTCGTCAAAAACGGAGAATCGGTCGAGCTGACGTCGAGCGCGAAAGCCAAGGGCGTGACCGTCGAAGCGGGCGGCGCGCTGGACGTCGAGGGAGCCTCGACGCAGGCGATCGTCTCCAACGGCGCTGCGGCGCTTCGCATCTGCGGCGCGTCGGTCAAATCCGTCAAGGTCGTTTCGAGCAGCGGCCCGGTGACGATCGGCGACGGCGCAGGATGTACCGCCAACACGACGTCGGGTGGGATCACGGCGTCGAACAACGCGGGTGACGTGTTGCTCATCGGCAATGTGATCCACACGAAGGTCACCGTCACCGGCAACAGCGCCACGACGATCGTGACCGGCAATCAGATCGGCAAGACGCTGACCGTCACCGGCAACACGGGCGAAACGACCGACACGCCCAACACGGTCGGGGGCAAGTCGAAAATCCAGGCGCGCCGGCTGGGCGCGAAGAAGTAGGAAGCCAGTTCGATCGCTTTGCGGGCGGCGGCCGGGAGGCCGTCGCCCGGGGCGTTCGGGCCGTCGGGGCGGCCGGTGTCTGCACCAGCGCAGAGCGAGCGCCGGTCTAGGAGTCGAACTCCAGCACCGAGCGGATGCCGTCCTGGGCCTCCATCAGCGCGAACGCCTGGTTGACCTGATCCAGCGGCATGCGGTGGGAGATGAAGGGGTCGACGTCGATCTCTCCGCGCAGGTAGAGCTCCACCAGCTCGGGAACCTGATCGCGTCCCTTCACTCCGCCGAACGAGGACCCGCACACGCGCCGGCCGGTGATCAGCAGGCGCGGGATCACATCGAGCGTCTCGCCTTTGCCGGCGACGCCGGCGACCGTGCACAACCCCCAGCCCATGCGCGCAGCTTCGATGGCTTGGCGCATCACGGCCACCAGGCCGGTCGCCTCGAAGGTGTAGTCGGCACCGAAGCCGCCGGTGGCGTCGAGCACGCGCTCGACGGTGTGCTCGTCGGCCGCCCAGCAGTCGGTCGCCCCCTGTCCGCGCGCGAGCTCCAGGCGCTGTTCGGACAGATCGACGCAGACGATCCGCTCCGCGCCTTGCAGGCGGCAGCCGGCGACCGCGCCGAGGCCGACCATGCCGGCGCCGAAGACCACGCACGTCGAGCCGGCAGCGACCTTCGCGGTGTACATCGCCGCGCCGAGTCCGGTCGACAGCCCGCACGCGAACAGGCACGCACGGTCGAGCGGCGCCTCGCGGTTGACCTTCGCCAGCGCGATCTCGGGGATCACGGCGTACTCGGCGAACGTCGAGGTGCCCATGAAATGCCTGACCGGCTCGCCCTCGCGCGACAGCCGCGTGCTGCCGTCGGGCAGGTAGCCCTTGTTCTGCTGCTCGCGGATCGCCAGGCAGAGGTTGGTGCGCGGGCTTTCGCAGTGGATGCACTCACGGCATTGCGGCGAGAACAGCGTGACGACGTGGTCGCCGATCTCCACGTCGCGCACGCCGTCGCCGACCGCCTCGACCACGCCGGCGCCCTCGTGCCCGAGCACCGTCGGCGCATAGCCCGAGGGGTCGACCCCGGAGGCGGTGTACATGTCGGTGTGGCACACGCCGCAGGCGACGAGCCGCACGAGCACCTCGCCGGTGCGCGGCTCGGCCAGGTCGAGCTCCTGCACGACGAGCGGCGCTGCGAACTGCTCGAGCACGGCTGCTCGCATCTTCATCGCGCGACTCCCCCCAGGCGCTTGACCGCCGGCCCGCTCGCGCCACCGCCGCTCATGGCACCCACGTCTCGCCCAGCGGCGTGACTTGCAGCTCGTGCGTTGCCGCGCGCGGACCCTGCTCGGCCAGGAACAGCACCGCCTGCGCGAGCGCGTGCGGGTCGGCCAGCGCATCGACTGACGTGCCCGCCCGCGCCGGGCCGCTCAGCGGCTCGATACCGGCGTCGACGATCAGCAGCGCCACGTGGATGCCGAGCGGGCGAAGCTCCAGTGCAGCGGCCTGCGTGAGCGCACGCACGCCGTATGCGCCGGCGGCCCACAGCCCGCGCCCGGCCATCGCCCGGCGCGCCGAGCCGCCCGTCACCTGGATCAGCGTCGCCCGGCTGTCTTGTGCGATCAGATAGCCGGCCGCTCCGGAGAGGAACGTAAAGGCCGCGCGCGCCGGCGCCGCGGCCCACGCGTCGAAGGCCTCGGGGCCTGCCTCGGCCATCGTCCCGCCACCGAACGGGCCGCTGCGCTTACCGCCGTATGCCGATGCGGCGTTGACGATCAGATCGATCCTGCCGTGCGCCTCGACGCTCTGGGCGATCGCATCGCGAACGCTGTCCTGGTCGGTGACATCCGCGCGCAGCGCCAGCGCGCCTGCGTCGGTGATGCCCTGCAGCGTCTCCTGCGAGCGTGCGACGCCGGCGACCGACCAGCCCGCGCCGAGCAGCAGCTCGATCACCGCTTTGCCGAGGTTGCGCGCACCGAACACGAGGGCACTGCGCGATTGTTGCTGTGCATCGTTCACCGGCGTTCTCCTCGCCACGACTCCCGAGAGGGCGCTCGTCTTCGGCGGGCGCCGCTCGGCTGGGGCAGATCGTATTCGCTGACGGGGAGGCCGCGGCCACTCAGACGCCGAGCGCGAACAGAGGCCAGCGTCCGGGCACGCCCTTGAGCTCGTGAAAGCCGCGATCCTCGAACGTGAAGGGGCCGCCCACGACGGTGCCGAAGACGGTGCCCGAGACGAGCACTTCGCCCGCTGCGGCCAGGCCGCTCACGCGCGAGGCGATGTGCACGGCCATCCCGCCGACGTCGTCGCCGATCAGCTCGCACTCGCCCGTGTGAATGCCGACACGTACCTCGATGCCGAGGTCGCGCGCGGACTGCGTGATCGCCAGGGCGCAGCGCAGGGCACGCGAGGGGGGGCCGTCGAACGTCGCCAGGAAGCCGTCGCCGACGGTCTTGACCTCTCGCCCTTCAAAGCGCGCGAGCTCCTTGCGCACCTCCTCGTCGTGGCGCGCGAGCAGGTCGCGCCAGCGCCGGTCGCCGAGCCTTGCCGCGTGTGAGGTCGCGTCGACGATGTCGGTGAACATGACCGTCAGCAGCGCCCGCGCGAGCTCGCCACCCGCCCGGCCGCCGGTGAGGAACTCCTCGATCTCTTCGAGGATCGCGTCGCTGTCGCCGACGAACGGGAACGAGTCGACGCCCTCCAACTCGACATAGCGCGCGCCGGGGATGTGCTCGGCGAGATAGCGCGAGTGGCGGACATCCCACACGAGCTCCTTGGGGCGGTGCATGACGAGCGTCGGCACGCGGATCTGCGGGAGCACGTGACGGACGTCGAGGTCCACCATCGCGCGCGAGATGATGCGCGCCTCGCTCGGGCTGGCCGACAGCCGCTGCATGCGTGCGAACCAGGCTCCAAGCGTGCGATCGTCGGCCACCGACGGGGCCCAAAGTGACATCCACGGGTTGTCCGCGGCGCCCCATTCGGAGATGTTGCGCTCGGTCAGCTCTTCGCGCTGCTCGGCTGTCATCGCCCAGTCGTAGTCCGGAGCCCAGGAGGTGCGGGAGACCGATGCGTACATCACCAGCGCGCCGATCCGCTCGGGGTGTTCGGCGGCGAGCATCGCGCCGACCAGGCCACCGACCGAGTAGGTCATCAACGCCGCGCGTTCGCTGTGCGCGGCGTCGAGCACGGCGAGCACGTCCTTGGCCTCCTGCTCGAGCGTGAACTCCTCGAGCACGCGATCGGAGAGCCCGGTGCCGCGGCTGTCGAACAGGATCAGCCTGCCGAAGGCTGCCAGGCGCTCGAGGAAGCGCCGCTGCGCCGGCGCCTCCCAGAGCTGCTCGACCTGTGAGATCCAGCCCGGCAGGAAGAGCAGGTCGACCGGACCGTCGCCGACCACCTGATAGGCGATGCTCGCTCCTTCGCTGTGCGCGTAGCGCGTGATCGGCGCCATCAGTCGGCTTCGAGCTGCGTGCGGAAGGAGTCGGCCGACTGCACGGTCGCGCCCGCGGCGCGCACACGATCGACCAGCCACAGATCGGAGGTGACGACGCGAACCTCTCCAGGCTGAAGCTCGGCCGACACGCGCCGGACGATCTCGTCGTCGGCGGAGTCGCGGCGCGGGCGGGGGGCATGTGCCACCTCGACGACGGTCGAGCTGATCGGCGGGCGCGGCGGCTGCTCGAAGACGACGATCACATCCTCGCCGGTGGCTGCGACCCAGTTCTCAAGCAGGTGCACCAGCCGCACCATCGCCCCGTGCCGGTCTCTCCACCATGCGTCGGGGCGGGTGCCGATCACGTTCATCCCGTCTACGAACCATCGCACGGCGATCAAGCCTACGGACTCGCCTGCCGGCGGCGGGGCGACGTGTGGCGAGCGGGCGCGCTGCGTCTGCGAAATCTGTGCTGGAGTGCGGGCGACATGCGTCTCGAGGGCATCCAGACCGGCGACATCGTGGAGGTCGACCGCGGCGGGCGGCGCTTTCACGCGATCGTCACCGCGCCCGCCCCGGGCGGGCTGGCGCTCTCGCCGGTGGACCGCCACATCAGCTACTACAGCTGCCGCAGCCGGGAAGTCGTCGGGCACTGGTCAAAGCGCGGCCGGCCGCGCACGAGCTCCGAGCCGCTGCGCCCCTCGCCGCGCCAGCTGGAGATCGACCTCTCCGCCGGCGACGGGCACGCCGCGGGCTAGGCCGCCGGCTCGGCCTTCGAGGCTTCCGCCACGTAGGCGTCGGCGCAGTGCTGCGAGCAGAAGAACTCGGTCCGAGTGCCGTGGCGCAGCTTGACGGCGGCGTGCCTGTCGACGTGCATCCCGCATACCGGGTCGGTGGCACCGCGACGCATCGTCAGCGCGAAGAGCGCGACGAAGATCGCCGCGCCAAGCACGTTGGTGAACAGCTTGTAGTCGACCTTCACGCTGCCGAAGATGTCGGCATCGGTGGGGCGCACATGGGGGATCAGGCCGGCGAAGCCGAACAGCCCGTCGATCGCCAGCGCCGCGAGCACCATCGTGACGAGCATGAGCGCGACGATCCGCAGGGCGAACGCCGTGCCGTAGTACTTGCGGTAGATCGCGACGATCGGCAGCACGACGAGGTCGGCGAAGATGAACGCGATCACACCGGCGAAGCCGATGCCACCGGACCACAGCACCGCCGCGAGCGGGATGTTGCCGACCGAGCAGACGAAGCTGAGGATTGCGATCAGCGGGCCGACGAGCACGTTCTCGGCAAGGCGCAGAGGGCCGGGCGCGTGGACGATGAACAGCCCGTTGAAGAAGTCGGTGCCCAGCAGCCCGATGAACCCCGCCAGCAAAAAGCCGAGCGCGATCTCGCGGTAGAGCATGGCCCAGTCGTTGCGGAAGTTGTGCGCGACGTCCGACCACGCCTCGACCGAACGCAAGCGCTGCAGCAGAGGCATGTGCTGCCCGGCCGCCTCGTGCCGGTGCCCGGTGTCGGCGTGTACGGCGTGCTCGCGCGCCTCCCGTTCCAGGCGCGGTGAGACGAACGCACGCAACAGCAGCGTCATGATCGCGATCAGCAAAAGGCCGCCGAGGAGCTCGGCCAGCGCGAACTGCCAGCCGATCAGGATCCAGATCACGGCCCCGAGCTCCACGACGAGGTTGGTCGAGGCGAACTGGAAGGCGAGTGCGCTCGCCGCCGAGGCGCCCTTGGCGAACAGCGACTTGGCGATTGCCACGGCGGCATAGGAGCACGAGGAGGAGGCCGCGCCCAGCGCCGTCGCCAGGCCGACGGGTCGCGCGCCGGGCCCGCCGAGCGCGCCCGCGATGCGCTCGCGCGGGACCCAGGCCTGCACGATCGCCGAGATCGCGAAGCCGAACACGAGCGCCCACCAAACCGTCCACGCCATCAGCAACGCGTTGGACAGCCCTTCCCAGATCGTCTGGAGCACGCTCATCTCGGCGAGTGGGGCGCCGCTGAGGGGAAGGCTCGACCCATCGCTTCAATATACCCCACGGGGGTACAAGCCAGGCCGAGGATGCCTGCACTCGCCGTAAAGAGCCGTTCCAAGCTATGTGTACTCTCCAGACGATCGAAATCGGGCGGTCCCGCGTGCCGGCCCGGAGGCCGGCACAGGCAGCGGAAAGGAGAGAAGGTCTCCCATGGACACGAAAGCGAGCGGGTCGCAAGCCTCCGGTGGCTCGCGACTGCAACGGGCTGTCGTCCTGGAGCTCTTGGATGCGGAGGGCGAGCAGGGGCTAGAGCTGACGCAACTGGCGGACGCGCTCGGCGCCGACGCCGGCGATCTCGCGGCGGCGCTCGAGGCACTGCGTTTGGCCGGAGCGGTGCAGGTCCATGCCGGGCTGGCCTGCGCATCTCCCGCCACCCGTTGCCTGGACGAGCTCGAGCTGATCGCGATCTGAGGGGCTCGACCCCGGGCGCGTGACGGCGAACACCGCACGACGTGCCGCTGTCAGGGTGAGTTGGCGGCGCGAGAGATAGGGTCTGGAGCATGAGCGATCGCGTGCTGCTCCTCTCCTGGGAGTACCCGCCGGTGATTGAGGGCGGGCTGGCGCGCCACGTGCGCAAGCTGTCCGAGGCGCTCGTTCGCCAGGGGATGACCGTCGATGTGCTGACGCGCGGGGTTGGCGACGGCGCGCCCGATGGCCGGCCCGGCGTGGACGAGCTGGCCGGGGTGACGATCCATCGCGTGCGCGAGCCGAGCTGGCCGCGAGACCTCGACCGCTTCGTTGCGTGGGTCGAGCAGATGAACGGCGACATGCTGGCGGCGGGGGAAGCACTGGCAGAGGAAACGCACTACGACCTGATCCACGGTCACGACTGGCTCGTCGCGCAGGCCTCGGCGACGCTCGCGCAGCGACTGGGAGTGCCCTACGTGACGACGATCCACGCGACCGAGCACGGTCGCCACCAGGGCTGGGTCAACGACTACCCGCAATCGCATATCCACTCGGTTGAGCGCTGGATGGCCCGCCGCGCGGATGCGCTGATCGTGTGCTCGTACTACATGAGGGGCCACGTGGCCGACATCTTCGACGTCGACGAGCGTCGCGTGGCGGTGATCCCCAACGGGATCGACCCGCGCGAACTTCGCCCCGCCGGCGATCTGCAGGCGCTGCGTGGCAAGTTCGCCGAACCGCACGAGAAGCTCGTGCTGTTCGTCGGGCGATTGGTCTACGAGAAGGGCTTTCAGCTGGCGCTGGACGCGATGCCGAGTGTGCTCGAAGGCGTCGAGAACGTCCGCTTCCTGGTCGCCGGCAGCGGTACGCACGAGGCCGAGCTCAAGGCGCAGGCCGAGCGGCTGGGGCTCTCCGCGCACGGCGGCTTCCTCGGATGGATCGGCGACGACGTGCTGCACTCGCTCTATCGGATCGCCGACCTCTGTGTGGTTCCGTCGATCTACGAGCCGTTCGGGCTGGTCGCGCTCGAGGCGATGGCGTCGGGCTGCCCGTGCATCGTCGCGGATACCGGAGGGCTGCGTGAGGTGGTGCCCGTCGGCGAGCGCGTGGGGTTGCGCTTCAACGGCGGCGACGCCGAGCACCTGGGGTTGATGATCGAGCGCCTGCTGGTCGACGAGGCGCTGCGCGAGCGGCTCGTCACGGAGGCGTCCGAGCACGTGCTGAGCTTCGATTGGGACGACATCGCCCAACGCACGAGGGGGATCTACGGCGAGCTGCGCGAGCTGATGCCGCGCGAGGAAGGGGCTGGGAGAGGATGAACGGGGCACTGCCGGGGCTGATGCAGGACGACTTTCCGCTGACGCTGCACCACATCCGCCGCAGGATGGCTGCGATGAGCCCGGAGGCGAGCGTGCTGACGCTGGCCGAGCCTGGTGTCGTGGAACGCGCGACGTTCGCGGAGGTATCCGGGCGGATCGATCGGCTTGCGCGCGTACTGAAGGCGCTCGACGTCGAGCCGGGCGAGCGGATCGCCACGTTCGCGTGGAACAACCAGCGTCACTTCGAGCTCTACTTCGCGATCCCGTGCCTGGGCGCGGTGCTGCACACGCTGAACATCCGCTTGTTCGCCGAGCAGCTCACTTACATCGTCAACCACGCCGAGGACCGCGTGATCTTCGTCGACGACTCGCTGGTGCCGGTGCTCGAGCAGCTCGCGCCGACGTTCGACACGGTCGAGCACTACGTGGTGATGGGCGACGGCGACACCGGCAGCCTGCCGAACGCGCTGCGCTACGAGGAGCTGATGGAGCAGGCCGGCGGCGGCAGCTTCGACTACCCGGAGGTCGACGAGCGCCAGGCCGCTGCGCTCTGCTACACGAGCGGCACGACCGGCAACCCGAAGGGCGTGCTCTACTCGCACCGCTCGATCAGCCTGCATTCGACGGCGACGCTCGTCAAGGACGGCCTCGGGCTCTCGCGCAACGACCGCGTGCTGGCGGTCGTGCCGATGTTCCACGCGAACGCCTGGGGGCTGCCGCACGGGGCTGCGCTTGCGGGCGCGGACCTGATGCTGCCCAACCAGTTCCTCTCGGCCGAGCCGCTGGCGGGCTTCATCGCCGCCGAGCGCCCGACGCTGATGGGTTGCGTGCCGACGATCTTCGCCGATCTGCTGCGCTTCGCCGACGAGCACGCGGAGGTCGACCTGTCCTCGCTGACCAACGCTACGTGCGGCGGCTCGGCGGTGCCGCGCCAGCTGATGCGCGACTTCGAGGAGCGCCACGGCGTCAACATCTTCCAGGCGTGGGGGATGACGGAGACCAGCCCGGTGGCGACGTTCTCGCGCCCGGACGAGGGCGAGCACGACGAGGCCTACTGGGACACCCGCGCAAAGCAGGGGCGCCCGCTGCCGTGGGTGGAGCTGCGCCTGGCCGACGACGACGGCACGGAGGTCGCCTGGGACGGCGAGTCGACCGGCGAGATCGAGGTTCGCGGGCCGTGGATCGCGGCGCGCTACTTCAACGACGAGTCGGGCGACGACAAGTTCGACTCGGGGTGGCTGCGCACGGGGGACATCGCCGCGGTGGACGCAGACGGCTTCGTGCAGATCACCGACCGCGCCAAGGACGTGATCAAGTCCGGCGGGGAGTGGATCTCCTCGGTGGAGCTGGAGAACGAGATGATGTCGCACCCCGACGTCGTCGAGGCGGCGGTTATCGCCAAGCCGGACGAGCGATGGGCCGAGCGCCCGCTTTGCTGCGTGGTTCTGCGCGAGGGCGCCAGTGCGACGGCTCCAGAGCTGGTCGAGCACCTGCGAGGCAGGGTCGCGAAGTGGTGGCTGCCCGACGAGTTCGCGTTCCTCGAGGAGATCCCGAAGACGAGCGTGGGCAAGTTCGACAAGAAGGTCCTGCGCGGCGACCTGAGCGAGGGATCGCTTGCCGGACGGGTGCGTATCTCCTGAGGCCGCATGGCCGGCCGCGGCATGGCCCTAAGGGACGCTCTGAAAGGCGGGCTGCAGCCCTCAAGGCGCCATTTGAGGCCGCCGATACGCGGAAATACGGAAGTCGGGGCCACTTCGACCGGCGCCGTTGATACACCTGTTTGTCGAAAAGGCAGGCGAGAGCATGCCAACGGCGAACTATTCAGCAAGTCTTATGACTACAATCCGCCCGCACATAGGGCAAGAGGCCCGAAACAGGGCTGGAGCGTTCACCCACACCATCAACGGGAGGTTGGCATGACTCGGACCGATGTCGTGGCCTCGAGTAGGCCGCAGAAGGCAGGCGTAGCACCGAAGAGGAAGGGATCGTCCAGCGCAATGCGCAGGCTCGTGGTGCTGCCGGTCGCTTTCGCCCTGACGATGGCGCTTGTGCTGCCGGGGGCAGCGCTCGCAGCCGACGAACCGCTTTCGGGCTACACGACGACCACTACTACCACCACCACGCCGACGACGACGCCGACCACCACGGCTACGACCACGCCGGCACCGACGACGACGGCGGCGACGCCCACCACGGGAACCTCCCCGTCGAAAGAAAAAAGCACGCCGACGAAAACGACGGCACCTGAAAAAACCGTCACCGAACCGGTTGCCAAAAAAGCGTCGACCCTGCCGTTCACGGGCTTCGACCTTCGCTGGACGATCGGCGGGGGCGTGCTCCTGATCGCGATGGGCTTCTCGCTCGTCGTCGCTCAGCGCCGCCAGCGTCGCAGCAGCGGCCGCTAGGCCAAACGACAGACAACTCGTAACGAGCGGCCGCCGGGTATCCCGGCGGCCGTTTTCGTTTGTGGCCCTGCGCCGCAAGCCGGAGCGCCCCGGCTGCTCGTCCGACGACCGCGACGGCACTTCCCGATGCGGATGAGAGGACTCGAACCTCCACCTGGTCTCCCAGACACGGACCTGAACCGTGCGCGTCTACCAATTCCGCCACATCCGCGAGTGAGCGAGCAGCGAAGATATCGCACGCTTCGCGGCGAGCCGGGTCCCGGCGCGCGGATCGCGCCTCGAGCGCTCGCGACGGCCGCTCGTGCACGCTTGCTCCGGGTGCTTTGCTAGCCTCGACCCCGTCGCTTGCGCGCCGCTATCGTCCAGGGGACTAGGACGCCGCCCTCTCATGGCGGAAACCCGGGTTCGAATCCCGGTAGCGGTACTTGCTGAGGCCGCGGACTCCGGGGCCCTTTCATTCCCTGGCTCGTGCCGTAGCTCCGCGCCGTCGAAGCGTCGTCGCTACTGGGCGAAGACGCGAACGAGCACGGGACTGCTCGCTGCCGATCCGACGATGCTCCCGGTGCAGTAGGCCGGGTGCTTGATCCAGTCGGCGCGGACGCGCTTAACCCAATGGCCGCTGCTGACGGTCGCTTCGCCGTTCGCGCCGCCGCTTTCGCGGTGCGCGGTGCTGTAGCAATGCACCGACCACTTAAAGCGCAGCACCGTTTTGCTCGGCTCGGTGACGACCAGCAGGAAGGACTGCGGGGGCTGGATATGGGTGAACTGCGTGTCGAGCATCGACGCCGGCAGAGCGTTGTTGCGCACGATCAGCTTGCCGTAGCCGCTCGCAGCGGCGGTAGCCGGCAGCAGCGCTGCGACTACTAGCCCAGCGCCGACCGCGGCCGGTAGGTGCCTGCGTATCGCTGCGATCACCGCGCTTAGGCTAGTCGAACGGCGAATTTCGCGAATTCCAGGCGATCGTGCGCGCAAGCCGGGCGCCCGGGGCGGGTGCGCGAAACCGCATCGTCGAACAAGCGGACCGCAGAGGCGGATAATGTTTGAACTAGCGGAAAAATAGTGGGAGACGCGCCTCGACTTAAGGACTTAAATCCTTGAACCTTCAGTTCGAGCCTCACGGATCGCGGAGTTCTTGTGGGATGAAGAGCGCCGTGTGACGAGGGATACGTGGGCAAAAAACACCTTTCTTTACAGTCGAAAGCACGAACGCGAGGAAGAAATGGCCTTTGTCCAGCAGACACGTAAGGCGACGCCGCGGCTGCGCCCGCGCCCGAACGGACTTCCGCGCGGGCGGGTGACGGAGATTCAGCGCAGCCGAATGCTTGCTGCGGCCCTCGAGGCGGTCGAGGAGGTCGGCTACGCGCGCATGACGGTTGCTCAGGTGATCGGGCGGGCGAAAGTCTCGCGCAAGACCTTCTATGACGTGTTCACCGACCGCGAAGACTGCTTCTTGGCGGCGCTGGAAGGGGCCGGCGGTCAGGTGGGCAGGCTCGTCCGCGAGGCCTTCGAGCAGGAGTCGGCATGGCGCGACGGCATGCGCGCGGGGTTGACAGAGCTGCTGCTGTTCCTCGATGAAGAACCGGCGCTGGCCCGGCTGTTCCTCGTCGAGGCGCTGGGCGCCGGCCCGCGCGTGCTCGAGCGTCGCGCGGCCGTGCTCGAGGATCTCGCCGAGGCCGTCGATCGCGGGCGCTTCGTGACGAGCGCCGTGCGTGAACCGCCGGAGGTCGCGGCGGAAGGCGTCGTCGGCGCCGTCTTTGCGGTGCTGCACACACGCGCGCTGGAAAAGAACGGCGATCGCTTCGCCTGCCTGCTCGGCTCGCTGATGAACATCGTGGTTCTGCCCTACCTGGGCGCACGGGCGGCGAGCAGGGAACTCAACCGGCCCACGCCGCAGGTGCGTCAAGTTCCCGGCGACGAGCCATCGCAGGCGCAGACTCGGGACCCGATGGCTGGGCTGAGCATGCGCCTGACCTACCGGACGGTGCGCGTGCTCGTGGTGATCGGCGAGAGCCCGGGTGCGAGCAACCGGGAGATCGCCGAGCGCTCAGGCGTCGCCGACCAGGGGCAGATCTCCAAGCTGCTCGCCCGCCTGGCTCGTCTGGAGCTCGTGGAGAACACCGGCGAAGGTCAGGAGAAGGGCGGGTCCAACGCCTGGCATCTCACGCCGCGCGGTGCGCGCGTAGAGCGCGCGACGCGCCCGCGCTGACGCACTGATCTGTCACACCGGCCGTTCGCGGTCGGACAGGCCGGCAGGTGATTCGCTTCCTGCTGTGGCGGCTGCTCGGCCTGCTCGCCTTGCTCCTGGGTTTCGCGCTGGCGGCGTGGTGTCTCGACGGCGGCCTGGGCAGGTCGCTTCGCGGCGAAGCCTCTGCGCTGCCGGACGGCTTGCCGGCGGGCTTGGCGCACGCACTCGCTGGAGCTTGGGCCGCGGGCTCTGGCGCAGCAATCCCGCTGGCGGTCGCAGCGGCGCTCGTCTTCGCCCTCTTGATATCGATCTTCGTTGGACGTCTCGTCGCCCGCAACCGGCGCCGCTACGTCCGCCTGCTGGTCGAGCCCTATCGCACCGACAAAGCGAGCGCCGAGGCAGTCGTCGAGATGTTCGCCGCCTTTCACAAGAGGCTGCTGCGCCGCTGGTGGCGACGGCTGCTCGCGGGGCAACCTGCGCTGGCGCTGGAGGTGCACCACCGCGTGCAGGCGCGGGCGGGAGAGATGTCGCCGAACGTGGCGTGGATGGCGCTGTGCTGCCCACGCGGCTGTGAGCGAATGCTCGAGGCGGCCCTTCGCGGCGCTTACCCGAACGCCCGTCTGACGGTCTCGAGCGAGCCGCTGCTCTGCGCGGATTCGGTGCTGCGCCTGAAGAAGGACGGCGAGTTCATCCGGCGGGTCAAGTCGCTGGATCATTTCGAGCACGAGCGCGAGCCACCGGTCAACAGGTTGCTCACGGTCCTGGGCGCAAGTCGCAAGGACGTGCTGGTGCAGCTTGCGATCGCTCCCGCACCGGTCCTGCTCGAGCGTTTCGCACGCCATCTGTTCAAGCTGCGCGAGGCGCGTCTGTCGCGAGAGCGCCGAGCCCATCTGGTAGTGCACGACAGGTCGATGGTCGAGGACGCCGAGCTTCGCGGCGGCTTGGATGTACAGCACCGCCCACTTTTCTTCGTCGACATCCGCATCGCCAGTTGCGATCGGGCGACGTGCGAGCTGGTCGCCTCCGAGCTGCGTACCGAGAGCGCCGAGAACCGGTTGGTCGAGCGTGGCACGGCGGTTCGCCACGGAATGCTCTCGCTCTATCGACGGCGTATCGCACGCGGCGAAGGCAATCCGCTGGCCCCGCTGCATCGTGGCGTGTTCGCCTCTACCGAGCTCGCTTCGCTGTGGCATCTGCCGTCGATCGACTACGCGACCGTCCCGTTCGCGCGCGGCGCACTCCCGCTGGCACCCGCTCCACCGGCGATCTTGCGCCCAAGCGAGGGGCCGGGCACCTTGCGCGACTCGCTTGGGCCGGTCTCCATCCCCGTGGAGTTGCGCAAGCAGAACACGGCCGTACCGGGCTCGGTCGAGCAGGGCAAGTCCAGCTACCTCATCGCGACCGTCGCCGAGGATCTGAGTCGGGAGCGTTGTGCGGTCATCGTGCTCGACCCGAAGGGCGATGCCGCCGATGCCGCCGTGAGCCTCGTGCCGCCGCAGCGGACGTGCACGGTGCTGGACTTCGCACACGCGACGTGCGGCTTCAACCCGCTCGCCGTCGATGCCCCGGCCGACGTGATCGCCGATTACGTCGTCGCCGCGTTGAGGAATCTGTTCAGCGATGCCGACATACGCGCTTCGTCAGACCGCTACCTGCGAAACGCGATTATCGCCGTGCTCGCCTTCGACCGTTCGTCGACACTGTGGGATGCGGCGCGGTTGCTGTCGGTCGGCGAGGAGGGCTACGCCTATCGACGGGCTGTGGGCGCGCGCGTGAGGACGCTGCCCGCCTACAAGGAGATCTCTGCCTTCTTCACCTCCGAGCTGACTGCTCAGCTGGCTGACGCTCGCAGCATGACAACGGCCAAGCTCGACGCTCCAGTCAACAAGCTTGCTCGACTGTTGAACTCTGCATCGATCAAGCGTGTGCTGCTCAACGGCTCGCTCACCGTCGACTTCGACCGCGTGATCGCCCGGCGGGAGGTGCTGATAGTCAAGGGCGCGCTCGGCGCGATGGGGGCCGGCAATACCTCCGTGTTGATGCAACTGCTGATGGGCATGCTCGACTCGGCGCTCGCACGACAGCAGGACATGGTCGGCGAGGAACAACGCATCGCCGTTGCACTGAAGGTCGACGAGGCTCCGCTCGTGCTCAACCGGGGATTTGCCGAGACGATGGCGCTGAAGCGCTCGGCGGGCCTGGAGACGGTGGCGTGCTGGCAGTCCGACGCCCAATGGACCGATCGCGAGATTCGCGACCAGCTCGATGCGCTGTTCGCCCACCGCGTCTACTTCGCGACGGCGTCGGCGCGCGAGGCCAGAGACGCCGTGGGGTTGGCCATGCCCGAGTTCTCCGACACGGTGCGTCCGGGGATCGAGCATCTGTCGAAGCTCGGCCGGCCCGACGCCCGGCTGCACCTGCCCAAGCACCACGCGATCGCCAGCTGGACGACGCAGGCCGGTCGCCAGGCTCCGTTCGTCGCGAGCACGATTCCGTTGCGCGTGGATCGGGAGCGAATCGCCGAGCACGCACGGCTGCAGTTCGAGCGGGGCGGGCGTCACCTCGCCGACCTGCGCCAGCCGCATTGGCAGAGCGGGGAGGCCCACCACGAGGAGTCCTCCCAGGCGACAGCCTCCGCCGTGCGCGATGAGGGTCGGCGCGGGCGCTCGGCACATCCCGCCGACCGCGGGAAAGCGTCGTCGCGGCCGGCGGGCGCTTCTACGACCGACGAGCCGCTAGCCACACATTCACTGCCCGATACGCCCTGCGAGAGCTATCGCGAGCTGGTCGATGTCGAGCTCGCTCAGAGCGTGCGCTGGGCCAAGAGACCGAGCAGCCTGACCTCCCTGGAGCCCGACCAGCTCGACCTGGCGATCCTGGAGCTCGTGTCGAACTTCACGCACATCCTCAGCAGTCAGCTGCACCGGCGCATGAACCCGACCCGCGCTATGACCACGACACAACGTCGCCTCAAGCGACTGTCCGATGCCGGGTTCGTCGAGCGCTTTCAGTTCCATCGCCGCGATGGGGGAGGGGTGCCGATGTGTTACGTGCTCAGCGAGCGAGGCATGCGCGAGCTGCAGAGGGCCGGCCAACCGCGAGAGGAGCCTCACCTCGCGCAGGCCGTCGGTGCGAGCGCGCCGGGGCGCGGCGAAGCGACGCAGCGGCTGCGACAGGCGCGCCACGACGTTCGCGTTGCCGGCTGGGTGCTCGCGCTCCTCGGTGGCGAACGGTATTCCCGCTCTGCGCTGCGCGGTTCCGAGCGCTCGGTGCTGTCACCGCCGACTCGCTCGAGCGCGGATGGGCGCGTCTCGATCGGACCGGCCGATCTTCGTCTGCCCGGCGGCCGTGTGCCTCACGACTTCCTGGGCGTCCGCGGCGGCGAGGCCGTGGAGGTGGAGCGCTTCGAGACGATCCGCCCGGATGCGATCGTCGAGTTAGCCGCCGGCGAGCGAGCCGCGACGAGCGCGGGCAGTCAACCTGCGCAGAGCTGCGCGATCGACCTGATCGTTGAGCTCGACGATCTGCTCCCGGCGCAGCGCGGTAGGGCAAAGCTCGCGCGCTACGACCATTTTCTGGCGGGCTGGTCTGCGCACACGCGCCGCTATGGAGAGCGCCACGAAGCCGAGCCCTTGGCGGTGTGCGTCTGCCGCGACCGCAGTCACGCGCGCAGTTGCGCTCGGCTTGCCGATACGGTGCTGCAGGCGTGTCGCGCCTATGCGGGCGAGTACCCGTTCGATTGGGAGTATCCGGGAAGGGAGCGGATGCTCTTCGTGGCCGAGCGCGACATGCACGAGGGGCTGCGCCGCGCTTACGGCGTTCCGAGACTGCCACCCGCCGTGCGCGTCGTCGAGGCGCACGGCGACCCGCGCGCGGGCGAGTCCTCGGTGCAGGCGCGCGAGGTTCCCTAGCGCCCCGCGGTCGATGCCGGCGCGGATGCGTCCACGCGTTTGCGCCCTGCGATTTGCAGTCGCCGCCCCACGTATGCAGTCGCCCACGCAAGCCGGCACGCCTCGGCGCAGTCGCCTTCTCTTGGGGCGAGGGGGCAGCGGCGGGCGTAGACGTCGCAAACCACGCCGCTGCGTCGGGTTGGCAGGTCGGCTAAGGGCGACTGCAGCTCGTGTCGGCCTCCGCTGCCGCGCCGCTTGGCGGAGTGTCGAAGACGGGCTAGGGTCGACGCTCCCTCCACCTCCTTCCTTGAGACATTCCGCGCAGCGCGGCACCCCAGCCAGCTCGCCAGCACAACGCGAGCGCCGATCTCACAGCTTTGCCCTGACTGAGCCTGCGCCGAGCGTTTGCCCGCCACGTTCGTCACGGTTCGCCGCGCATCCCGAGACCCCTTAAGGGGTTCTCGGGGCGATCGCAGCGCGCACAGGCCCCTTCGCTCGGGCCCTTGACGGTTGTCGCTTTCACTTCTAGAAAGCCCGCCACGCCAGCCCTGTATGGCGTAGTCGCATCAGCTACGAACACGAAGGCCAGGAGACAGCCATGAGCTCGACCGCATCGCGCCCGGCACGCGCCGGTTCAGGTTCCACCAGGAGGCCCGGAGGAGTGCCTGCGAGACGAATCGTCCGCTCGCACATTCGCTCGCGTCACACCGACCCGGTGTGCCCCGCGCACCGGAAGCTCTCGCGCTACACAGACCGCAGCGGGCGAGCGCGTGAGATCGTCGCACGCGCCGGCTGCGCAGGCAGCGTGCTGGTGTTCGATCGCGATGCCGCGACGCAAGCCGACCGCCGGCTCGTCGTCCATCTGGCGGCCGACGAGCCGCGAGAGAACGCGGCGATCGCTGCTCACGACTACCTGTCGAAGGTTCGGCGCGAACGCTATCTGTGCCGGCACCTGCTTCCTGAGGATCTGACATCGCCGCCGTTCCCCGATCCCTGCTTCGACTGTGACGGCTCATCGGCCGAGATCGGGAACGAAGTGGTCGATGCGCAGGGCTGTCGCTACGAGCTCGCGCCACTGGATGCAGGCATGTCGATCCCCGAGCTGCGCTGGCGCCGATTGGCGCCGAGCGCCGAGGCGCGGCAGGTGACGGTCAGCGTGCGCGAGGCGATCGGCAAGCTCCAGGACTACGAGCCCGTTCGCGCCCTCACGCGCCGCTCGCTGGGCTTGCACGAAGCCGACGAGGGCATTTCGGTGACAGCTCTACGAGGCGAGTTCTTGCGAGTGCAGGACAGCCCCATCGTGCTCAACCGGGGACTGCGCGAGGCGGTGCTCGGCGTCGTCGAGCAACAGGGGCTGAGCATGAGCGAAATAGCCATTCGCTGCGGGCGGGTCAAGCGCGACGCCGCGGGCAACGAGAGCGGTGAGACAAGCTGGCTCGCTCGCCGTCTCGGACTGCTTCCCGAGGGCGGGCGCAAGACTCCGACGCCGTGGATTCACAGCGACGTGCTGGGCCTGATCGCGCGAGACGGTCTTGGCGTCAGCCCACGCGAGGTCGAACTCGGCTGAGCGATACGCCGGATCTGACGCGCGATCGGCAGTTGGCCCTCGTGCGTCGGCAGCGCATTCCTCGGTAGGCCTGCGAGCCGACCGAGACAAACGAACTCTTACCGGCGGGCCCTCGGGCCCGCCGTCGCTCGTTAACGACACGTCGGCGCTTAGCCGACCGATTGAGCGTGCCGTCGAAAGGCCCGCTCGGCAAGGAGAACGCAATGCTCAAGTCACATCCACCGATGCAGATTCCCGGTCCGCTGACGTCGTTTCAGCCGTTGGGGCACTGGTTGGCGCAGGTCGTGCCGCCGGCGGCGATCGGGCTTGTTGTCGGCATCGCCTACGCACGGCTGCTGCGCGAGCGGGGCTTTCATTGGAGCTGGGCGCTGAGCCCGCTGGTGGTCGCCTGGCCCTTGCGTTCGGCTCTCTCCGCACTGATGCCGATCGTCCTCACAGCCACCGTCTGCGCTGCTCTGCGGGGCAGGCGCAGGCACAGGGAGGACCTGGAGTCGGGAGCCGATCTGGCCGAGCTCGCCGTTCGGCGTCGTCGCCCGTTCGATTTGCTTCGCGCGAGCGCCGGCGCGCTTGGCGTGCGCGCTCGTCGGGCCGGACGACGAGAGCGATGGTTCCGAGAGAAAGGAAAGGAGATGATCGTCGGTCTCGACGGACGCGGAAGCCTCGTCTCGGTCCCCTGCGGCGGCACGAGCGCAGGCGCCCACACGCTCGTCGTCGGCGCGACGGGCTCGGGCAAGACGGTGACGCAGACCTGGATGGCCGTTCGCTCGATAGAACGCGGAATGGCCGCCGTCGTGGTCGATCCCAAGGGCGACCGGGATATGCGGCGTGCGCTCGTGTCGGCGGCTCACGCTGCCGGCCGCGAGTTCATCGAGTGGACGCCCGTCGGGCCCTCGGTCTACAACCCGTTCGCTCGCGGGGGAGAGACCGAGATCGCCGACAAGTTGCTTGCGGGCGAGCGGTTCACCGAGCCGCACTACCTGCGCCAGGCTCAGCGGCTGCTCGGCCACGTCGTGCGCACGCTGCGGGCGACCGGCACCGAGGTCGACCTGCGCTCGATCGTGGAGAACCTGGACCCGGCGAATCTCGAGCTGCTCGTACGCGAGCTGCCGCGCGAGCAGGCGGGCGCGACGGAGGCGTACCTGGACTCGCTGACGACACGTCAGCTCGGCGACATCTCGGGCGTGCGCGACCGTCTGGCGATCCTCGCCGAGTCCGACGTCGGCCGGTGGCTCGATCCGCGAGGCCCGCAGTCGCGTACCTTCGGGCTGTTGGAGGCGGTGCAGGCTCGCGCGGTCGTGTACTTCGATCTCGACGCCGACAGTCGCCCGCTGCTCACGCAGATGCTCGGCGCGGCGATCGTGCAGGACCTGCAGACGACCGTCGCTTCGCTGCAGGGCAGTCCCGTGCCGGCGATCGTCGCGATCGACGAGTTCTCGACGATCGCGGCCGAGCAGGTCGTGCGACTGTTCGGCCGAGCACGCTCGGCCGGCCTCGCTCTCGTGCTGAGCACCCAGGAGCTGAGCGATCTGCGCCTGCGCGGCCGCGAGGGCCTGCTCGAGCAGGTCATGGGAAACCTCTCGGTCGTGCTCGCCCACCGACAGGTGGTCCCCAGCTCGGCCGAGCTCATCTCGACTCTCGCGGGTACGCGAGGCACGTGGAGAACCTCTCGCCTGGGCGACGGCCGGGTGAGCCGAACCCGCGTGCGCGAAGGCACGCTCAGTCCTGAGGCCGTCATGAGCTTGGCGCCGGGATGCGCGGCGGCGATCGTGCTCAGCGACAACCGCCCTGTCCGCATGGCGCGCGTGTTCACGCTCGATCGCCGGCGCTAGCCGCGAAGACCACTCAACAACAAGGAGACAGCAATGGCTGACAATGCTCGGCGCCGGAGAACGCCCGCGCCGGAACTTGTGGCAATCCTGCGATGGACGGCGAGCGTGGGCGCGATCACCGCCGACGCGCTTGCGCATCGCCTGGACGTCGGCGTCGCCTCGGCGCACGGTCGTCTGAACGGCGCGACTCGAAAGGGACTCCTGGAGCGTCACCGGCTACTCGCCCACGCCCCTGCGCTGTACACCGTGAAGCCTGCCGGATTGCGGATGGCGGGGATCGGTAGTTTCGGCACCTGTCGCGTGCGCGCAGGCAACGCGCTTCACACGATGCTCTGCGCGCATGCTGCGGCGCAGCTACAGCGACGCTATCCCGATCAGCGAGTTGTCGGAGAGCACGAGCTGCGCTGCGAAGAGCGGGAGTCCGCGGGTCCGCTGGCAAGCGCGGTCATGCGATCGAGAGGAACCAGAGGTTCTGTGCTGCACCGGCCGGACCTCGTCGTATGGCCTGCGGCTGCGGAATCGGCACGACCGCTCGCCGTCGAGATCGAGTTGACGGTGAAGGCCCCGCGCCGGCTGGAGGAGATCTGTCACGCCTGGGCACGCTCGCGCGGGGTCTCGGGCGTGGTGTATTTCGCGCCCAGCGACGTCGAGCGTGCCGTGTCGCGTGCGATCGGCCGGGCCCAGGCGGCACGGCGGATCGTCGTTCTTCCGCTCACGTCGCTACCGCTGGCCGCCGCGGCGTCCAGACCGGGCCAGAGAAGCATCCCAAGCTCCACGTAGCTTTCTCACGGGGCTAATCACAGACCGGAAACGGAGACGAAGTCAATGTCAATTTTCACGATAAATCGAGTGGTACTGGTTGGCAGGCTCACACGCGATGCCGAGATTCGTTCGTTGCCCTCCGGCTCGACGGTTTGCAGCCTGCGGGTCGCCTGCAACAGTGGCGGCAAGCGCGACGACGCCGGCGATCTGGTCGAGCGGCCCAACTACTTCGATGTGAGCATCTTCGGCGCTTCCGGCGACACGGTCGCGCGCTACACCCGAAAGGGCAGCCGTGTGGGTATCGACGGTCGCTTGGAGTGGCGCGAGTGGGAGGCCGAGAACCAGGAGCGCCGGCAGGCCGTCAGCATCGTCGCCGACCGGGTCCAGTTCCTCGACTCTGCAGGCGATGGCAGTACTCCGGCCGGGGCCGGTGGGTCAGACGGCGAGGGGTCCGGCGAGCGACAGCTCGCCGGGGCCGGCGCCGGGGGTGCGGAGATCGGCTTCTAGGCGGGCTCGCCGATGCATCCGCGGAGCGCGGTCATCGGTCTCGCGTGGTCGATACGGCGGAGCGGTGGCGTCGTCCCAGGGTGACGCCCCGCGCCGCCCGCCGAACGTGTCGCGACACCGCGTGAAGTGGGCTTCATTCACCATGTGCCGCGTCCGCGTAAACTGGCGCGCCGTCAGCAGACCATCCGCCGCAAGGGAGCCAAGTGCCTGTCAACACACAAGCGATCGGCAAGACCTATGACCCGGTCGTGTACGCGGTGGGTCGGGAGAAGATCCGTGAGTACGCCCGCGCCGTCGGGGAGACGAACCCTCTGCATCTAGATATCGAGGCCGCGCGTGCGGCCGGCTACGCGGATCTCGTGGCGCCGCCGATGTTCGCGGTCGTCTACAGCGCGCCCTCGGTCGGGCCGCCGATCTTCGACCCGGAGATCGAGCTGAACTTCGCGATGATGGTCCACGGTGGGCAGGAGTTCGAGTGGGGCGAGCTCGTAGTCGCGGGCGACGAGATCACCACGACGGCGAGCGTGAAGGACATCTCCGAAGCCGACGGCAGAGGTTTCTACGTGTTCGAGTCGATCTCCGACAACCAGCGCGGCGAGCGCGTGTGCCGCGGTACATGGACCAACATCGTCCGAGGAGTGTGAACCGATGGCCGAGCTGAAGAGCGGCGAGCGGATACCCCAGCTGAGCATCACCCCGGACAAGTACCTGACCAACCGCTACGCCGGGGCGTCGGGCGACTTCAACCCGATCCACATCGATGAGGAGTTCGCGCGCGCAGTAGGCCTGCCCGGGCGCATCCTGCACGGGCTGTGGACGATGGCGCAGGTCGCGCGTGCGCAGACCGAGGCGGCGGGCGGGCCCGAGCATCTCAAGCGGCTGTCGGTGCAGTTCCGCGGGATGGGGGTGCCGGAGCAGGAGGTCGTGGTGGAGGGCACGGTGCGCGAGGTTACGGGGGGACGTGCGGTGATCGAGACGGTCGCCGAGCAGGGTGGCAAGCAGATCATCCGCAACGCCGAGGCCGAGCTGACGGTCTGACGGGCGGGCGGTTTCGCCCGTCACACCTCGGCCTACAATCAGAAGATGCTCACCTCTCGACAGGAGCGAATCCTGTGCAGGGTGGTGGACGACTACCTGCGCACCGGCCAGCCGGTCGCATCGAAGTCGATCGCCGCCGATCCGGAGTTCGATTGCGGCCCGTCGACGGTTCGCAACGAACTGGCGCTGCTGGAGGAGCAGGGCCTGCTCGCGCACCCGCACGTCTCGGCCGGGCGCATACCGACAGACGCGGGACACCGCTACGTGGTCGACCGGATGCTGAGCTCCGGGCAGGGGCTGGAGGTGCAGCGGCGGATGGAGCTCTCGCTGATCCGCCGTGAGGTCGAGGAGGCGATGCGCACGACTTCAGAGACGCTCTCGCAGATGACCAACCTGCTCGCCGTCGTCTCGGCGCCGTCGCTGAACACCGCGACGATCCGCCATGTCGAGGTGCTCGCGCTCCAGCCCGAGGTGGCGATGGTCGTCGTCATCAACTCCAGCGGCGGCGTGTCGAAGCTGTTCGCGACGTTCGATCGGCCGGTGGACTCCGGGCTGCTGGCGTGGGCCGGCGAGTATCTGCGCGAGCGCCTCGTCGGCTTTGCCCTGGGCGCGCGCATGCTCCAGCAGAGGCTGATCGACCCCAGCCTGTCCCCGGTCGAGCTCGCCTTCCTGGAGCGCTTGGTGCCGGCGTTCGGCGACCTCGCCGCCGACAGCGAAGACGAGCTGTACGTCGACGGGACGGCGCGCATGTTCGCGGCCGGGCAGATCGAGGATGCCGCCCAGCTGGAAGGCTTGGTGGGCTTGCTCGAGCGACGCGTGTCGCTGTTGCACGTGCTGCGCTCGGCGCTTGGCCAGCAAGGCGTGTTCGTGCGCATCGGGCGCGAGAACGAGATCCCGGCGATGCGCTCGCTGGCGCTCGTCGCGACCGGCTACGGGGTCGCACAGCGCAGGCTTGGAGCGGTGTCTGTGATCGGGCCGGTGCGGATGGACTACGCAGGTGCGATCGTCACCGTGCGCGAGGCGGCCAACGAGCTGTCGCGCTTCGTGGAAGACGCGTATGCCGAGAGCTGACGCGAGGGGTGTGCCGCGCGATCCATACGACGTGCTCGGCGTCGAGCGCGAAGCCACCGCGCAGGAGATCAAGAAGGCGTTTCGCCAGCTTGCACGCGAATTGCACCCCGACGTCAACGCGCACGACCCCGACGCCGAGGAGAAGTTCAAGGAGGCCGCGGAGGCCTACGAGATCCTCTCCGACGACGAGCGACGGGCGACATATGACCGTTACGGCCACGAGGGCCTTCGCTCGGGCGGCTACGCACCCAACTTCGACGGGTTCGGTTCGATCGGCGACCTGTTCGACGCGTTCTTCGGTGGCGGCTCGGCCGGCTTCGGTGGCCGTTCGGGACCGATGCCCGGCGGCGACGTGGCCGTCGCAGTGGAGATCGACCTCGTGCAGGCGTCGCAGGGGGCCAAGGTCGACGTCTCCTATGAGGTCGTCGAGCGCTGCGAGCACTGTCACGGCAATGGCGCCGAGCCGGGCACGCCGATCCGCACATGCGAGCGTTGCGATGGCGCGGGACAGCTTCAGGCGGCCACACGCACGCCGTTCGGTCAGATGGTGCGCACGGTGGTCTGCGACGTTTGCGACGGCGAGGGTCGTGTGCCCGAGCAACCGTGTCGCGAGTGCCGCGGGCGCGGGCGCCGGGCGGCCAAGCGCGAGATCGAGGTGGAGATTCCCGCGGGCATCGCAAATGGCCAGCGCATCAGAATCGGCGGTCGCGGTCACGCCGGAGAGACGGGTGCTCCGCCGGGCGATCTGTACGTGCTCGTGCGGGTGCAAGAGGACAGGCGCTTCGTGCGCGAAGGCGACGACCTGATCACCGCTCTGGACGTCCCCGCGCCGGTTGCTGCACTCGGCGGCACTTTGCGGGTGCCGACGCTGCAGGACACGGCCGAGATCGAGCTCTCGGCGGGCACGCAGCCCGGCGAGGTGCTCACCGTGCGCGGCGAGGGCATGCCCTCGCTCGGGCGCGGCAGGCAGGGGAACCTACGCGTCGTCGTGAACGTCGTGATCCCACGGCGGCTGAGCGAGAAGCAGCGCGAGCTGCTCCAGCAGCTCAACAGCTCCCTGACCGAGGAGAACCTGCGCTCGGACGAATCGATGTTCGCAAAGCTCCGCCGCGCGCTCGGTAGCCAAGCTGCGTGATCCGCCTGGCCGTCCGCGTGCGGCGCGCGCAGGCCGAGCTCGTGCTCGCCGAGCTGCTCGAGCTTGCGCCCGCGGGCGTGGAGGAGCGTCAGATCGGCGACGAGGTCGAGTATGCCGTCTACGGCGCCCCGGGCGAGCTCCCCGAGCTGCCCGACCTGCAGGCCGCGGCCGGCCACGCGCTCGTCGAGATCTCGACGAGCGAGACGGCCGACGATTGGCAGGAGCGCTGGAAGCAGTTCCACCGCCCGGTGCTCGTCGAGCCCTCGGCCGACTGGGGCGCCGTGCGCTCGGTCCCGTCGATCCGAGTCAGCCCGCCGTGGGAGCCGGCCGGCGTCTCGGGTGCGGCCGCGGGCGAGACGCAGCAGATCGTGATCGACCCCGGTCAGGCCTTCGGCACCGGCGCACACGCCACCACGCGGCTGTGTCTGCAGCTGCTGCTGGAGCTCGCCGCGACCTGCCCCGCGCCGGGCGCACTTCTGGATGTCGGCACCGGCTCAGGCGTGCTGGCGATCGCCGCGGCTCGGCTCGGCTTCGCTCCCGTGCTGGCACTGGATCACGATCGGCTGAGTGTCGACGCTGCGCAGCTCAACGCGGCGGTCAACGGCGCGGATGTCGAGCTGCGGCGCGTGGACCTGCGCAACGAGCCCGTCCCGTGGCTCGGCGCGTCGGATCTGCCGGACGGCCCGATCGTCGTGATGGCCAACCTGCTGCTTCCGCTGTTGCTCGACCTCGCCGGCACGATCGCGCACCCCCCTGCGCACCTGCTCGCGAGCGGCCTGCTGCGCGAGCAGGTCGACGAGGTCGTGCGCGCGTTCGCCACACATGGGGCTATGCGCGAGCAAAAGCGGGTCACGGCCGGCGAGTGGGCGGCCGTGTGGCTGGTTTCGGCATGAACCGAGGCGAGGGCTTGCCGGGGGCGGCGGGTGCGGCGGGGGCGCGGGTCAGCCGGCGGGCAGCTCGTCGGGCAGCTCGGTGGCCGCGCGCACGATCGCTCGATAGACGAGGTCGATAGCTGCACGAGCGCCGTCGGGCTCGTCGACGAGCGCGTTGGCCGCGCCGAGTGCTGCGCCGATCGTCTCCAGCGCCTCGCCGTCGGCGCCCGGCTGCGGGTCGCGACAGGCCGCGATCGCCATGTCGAGCATCGCGTGCGCCTGCTCTCCCGCGCCGGTGAACAGCGCCGGCCCGACGAGGCTTGCGTATCCGTAGACACGCGCGAGGCGCCCGGAGAGGGCGATCGAGGCGCCGCGGCGCGGAGCGGACACGGGGGGGAGGCCGTGACCGTCGAGCAGCGAGGCCATCGTCTGCCCGAGCATCGCCTTTGTCGTCTGCTCGTCCAGATGCGCCTGTCGCGCCAGGCGCAGCGCCAGATAGAGCGTCGTCGCGGGCATGCCGTACGGCGGGTCGGAGGCGAACACGATCCGCTCGGCGGGCACGCGCGAGAACAGCTCGATCACGTCGAGCGGGAAGAAGCAAGAGATGTCGTAGAGCACGCCGGGGTGCTCGGCCAAGCGGGTGGTCAGGATGCCCTGGTCGCAGATCGCCCCGTGGGCGAGGATCAGGACGGCGCCCGGATACCGCAGGGCGACGTCGGCGAGTCCGTCTGCGAGCGGCGGCAGCCCGCGGCCGGCGTGTATGAGGATCGGCACGGAGGCCTCTTGGGCCAGCGCGAAGACGCTGTCCATCTCCGGCCCGTCGAACACGAACTCCTGCGCGCGCGGGTGCAGCTTGATGCCGCGCGCGCCCGCGTTCAGACAGCGTTCGGCCTCGTCCAGCGGGTCTTCGGCCGGGTCCAGGCGACAGAACGGCACGAGCCGCCCTTCGCTTTCGCCGGCCCAGCCAAGCACACGGTCGTTGGGCAGACGGTAGGACGGGTGGCGCTCGGGGTCGTGCAGAGGGAACACGCAGGCGCGGCGGGCATCGGCCGCGTCGAGCTGGGAGAGCAGCTGCTCGAGCGTCAGCGAGCGACCGTCCTCGTCGAGGCCGAGATGCGTGTGCGCATCGATCACTTCGGCGTCCGCAGGGCGCAGCTGCTCCGCTTCTGCGAGAAACGGAGCGAGCGCGTCGGCGTACAGCGAGTCCTTCACGCGCGAGACCATATTCTGTCCCGCTCGCCGGGCACGTCACGAGCCCGCACGAGCCTGGCCACGCCGATCCCCGCGACTGTCGCGCGACCGGCGTATCCTGAGTCTCAGATGGCGATAGCCGATCAGATCAAAGCCGACGTGCAGGGGGCCATGCGCGCAGGCGAAAAGCCGCGTGTCGGCGCGCTGCGCCTGGTGCTCTCCGAGCTGCAGAAGGCGGCGAAGGAGGGGGGCGACGATGAGCTGGCGGTGCTGCGGCGCGAGCGCAAGCGCCGCCTGGAAGCTGCCAAGGCCTACAGCGACGGCGGTCGCGCCGACCTCGCCGCGGGCGAGGAGGCCGAGGCGGAGCTGATCGGCGCGTACCTGCCGGCCGAGCTTTCGGACTCCGAGCTGCAGGCGATCGTCGCCAAGGCCGTGCTCGACAGCGGCGCGCAGACCCCCAAGGACATGGGGCAGGCGATGAAGGCGGCGATGGCCGTCGTCGACGGTCGCGCGGACGGCAAGCGTGTCTCAGGACTCGTGCGAGCGTCGCTACAGGGATGAGGACGCAGGTAGAGCTCCCCGACGAAGTGGCCGTCGAGCTGGCCGGAAGCCAGGATGCGGTGCTCCGTGCGCTGCAGGCGCATCTCGACTGCAAGGTCCATCTTCGCGGCAACCTGCTGACCTTCGACGGCGAGGAGAGCGAGAACAACGCCGGCGAGCGTGTCGTGCGCGAGCTCTCTGAGCTGATCGCGCGCGGCCATCAGATCGGGCCGGGGACGATCGCCGCTGTGACCGGGGCGCTCGACGCGCACGAGTCGCCCGCGCGCGTGCTGGAGGATGTCGTTTGGAGTCATCGCGGCCTGCGGGTGGCGCCCAAGACGGTCAATCAGAAGCGCTACGTCGATGCGGTGCGATCGAGCACCGTGACGTTCGGCGTCGGTCCCGCCGGGACGGGCAAGACGTTCCTCGCCGTGGCGATGGCCGCCGCGGCGCTCTCGCGCCACGAAGTCAATCGCATCATCCTCACCCGTCCGGCCGTCGAGGCGGGCGAGCGACTCGGCTTCCTCCCCGGCGACCTGATGGCCAAGGTGGACCCGTACCTGCGGCCTCTGTTCGATGCGCTGCACGACATGCTCGACCCCGAGAAGGTCTCCCAGCACATCGATCGCGGGGTGATCGAGATCGCGCCGCTGGCATTCATGCGCGGGCGAACGCTGAACGACTCGTTCGTGATCCTCGACGAGGCGCAGAACACGACGCCCGAGCAGATGAAGATGTTCCTGACGCGGCTGGGCTTCGGCTCGCGGATGGTCGTGACCGGCGACATCACGCAAGTCGACCTGCCGCGCGACCAGCGCTCGGGGCTGATCGTCGTCGGCGACGTGCTCGACGCGGTCGAGGGGATCGAGTTCGTCCGCTTCGGCGGAGAGGACGTCGTTCGGCACAAGCTCGTGCAGCGCATCGTCGAGGCCTATGACGTGCACGCCCAGCGCGAGGCGCCCGGGCTGCGGTCGGCCGATCGCAGCGCCTAGCTGCCGATGATCGAGGTCGAGGTGTTCGGCGCCGACGCGTCGGCAGGGTCCGTCGCCGCGGACCGCCTGCCCCCGATCTCGGAGATGCGAAGGCTCTGCGAGCTGGCCGCCGGCACGGCCGGCGTGCACGAAGGTCACGTGGCGATCGAGTTCGTCGACGAGCGGCGCATGACCGAGCTGAACGAACGCTTCCGCGCGCAACGGAGACCGACAGACGTGCTGTCCTTCCCGGTCGACGGCGCAGAGCCGGCCGGCGGCTCGCATGAGCTCGGCGATGTTGTCATCTGCCTGCAGCACACCGTGGACGTGCGCGAGGCGATCGTGCACGGGGTACTGCATCTGGTCGGCATGGACCACGAGACCGACGAAGGTCAGATGCTCACCTTGCAGGCCGAGCTGCTCGCACAGGGGGACAGTTGACGCGCAGCGGGTTCGTGGCCCTCGCCGGCAGGCCGAACGTCGGCAAGTCGACGCTCGTCAACGCGATCGTCGAAGAGAAGGTCGCGATCGTCTCCGATCGCCCGCAGACGACGCGGAGGGCGATTCGCGGCATTCGCTCGCGCGGCGACTGCCAGTTGGTGCTCGTCGACCTTCCCGGCGTGCAGCGACCCCGCGACACGCTGACCTCGCGCATGGCCGGGCGCGTGCAGCAGGAGCTCGCCGACTCCGACGCGGCGCTGCTCGTGCTCAACGCCCAGCAGGGGGTTGGGCCGGGCGACCGCTTCATAGCCGAGACGCTGGCGCAGGCGAGCCTGCCGGTCACGATCGCCGTCAACAAGACCGACCGTCTGTCTCGCGCGGCGACGGCCGCCGCGCTCGCCGAGGCCGCAGAGCTGCCGATTGGAGACGACGTGTTTCCGATTTCTGCGCGCACGGGAGCGGGCGTGGCTGCGCTTGTCGAGCATCTCTCGGCGCGCATGCCCGAGGGCCCGTTCATGTTCGACGCGGGCGCGATATCCGACCAGCCTTTGGCTGTCGTGCTCGCTGAGCTCGTGCGCGAGGCGGTGATTCGCCGCACCTTTCAGGAGGTGCCTCATGCCGTCGAGGTGATGGTCGAGGAGATCGAACATCCGCGCCTCGGGCTGGCACGGGTGCGCGCTCTCATCTGGGTGGAAACCGCCTCGCAGAAAGGGATTCTCGTCGGGGCGGGCGGCCGGATGGTCAAGGCGGTAGGAATCGCCGCTCGGCGCGAGATCGAGCGCGAGCTCGGCTGCCAGGTGCACCTTGACCTGTCCGTCCGCGTCCGCGGCGATTGGCGCGGCGACGAGGGCCTGCTGGACCGTCTTGGGATAACGTAGCGTCCGGCGCGCGGCATCCCGATAAGCACATTTTCTTGGCTGGCTGAAAGTTCCAGTCGGTCTGATTCATGGCATCGTTGGAATGCAGCGGTTGGCAATTTGGAGTACCGTCTGGGCGCAGCGGTCCTTTGACCAGGAAGGGCAGGAATGTCGGCGAAGCATGCGGTGTTGGGGCTCGTGATCGAGCGCCCGGGCTATGGGTACCAGCTGGCTCAGCGGCTAGATGAGCGCTTCGGCTCTTCCGGTTTCGCGCCGTCCGGCGTGTATTCGGCGCTGGACCAGCTCAGTCGCGACGATCTCGTGCGCAGCGCGGGCGAGATGGGCGCCGGCCCGGCCCGCCGCGCCGCCCCGCGCACGATCTACGAGGCCACCGAGGAGGGCGTCGACCACTTCGAAGCGTGGATGCTCGACCCCTCGCCGGCGCCGCCCCTGCGCGACGAGCTGCACATGAAGATCGCACTCTGCCGCCCGCGCAACCTGCCGCGCCTGATCGAAATGGTCGCCGGGCAGGAACAGGTGTGCCTTGGGCGCCTGCAGGACCTCAAGGGACTCACGCAGGAGACCGCGGGAGCTTCGCGCGACTGGTCGGCGCTGATGCGGATGCTCGCCACCGAAGCCGAGGTCGCCTTCTGGAACTCGCGCATCGAATGGCTGCAGAACGCGCGCGAGCTGCTCGAACAGCTGCGCGACGAGCACGAGCTGCCCGACCAAGCGACCGCCACACAGGCTTCCGTCCCGCGCCCGCGGTTGCGAGGGCTGTAGATGGCAGACACGCTGCTCTCGCTGGAAGGGGTCAGCAAGAGCTACTGGCGAGGCACTTCAGAGGTCCGCGTGCTCTGCGACGCGGATCTCGCCGTCGAGCGCGGTCAGTTCATCGGGGTGTGGGGCAAGCGCGGCTCGGGCAAGTCCACGCTGCTGCGCATAGCCGCGGGATTGGAGGCTCCTGACCGTGGCACCGTCCGCTTCGAGGGGGAGGATCTCGCGACTCTCACCGAGAGCGCACAGGCGCGTTTGCGGCGCGAGAGCGTCGCCTTGGTGCGCCGCGCGGGTCCCCGCAGCCAACTGTGCATGCTCGACTACGTGGCATTGCCGTTGCTCGTGGAGCACGGACGCCGAGGGGCTAATCGGCTCGCCGATCAAGCGCTCGAGCGTGTGGGCATGTCGCAGTGTTCGGGCCAGCACTGGGAGAGCCTCTCCGATGGCGAGCGTGCGTTCATCGCTATTGCTCATGGGATTGCACGCGGCCCGCGTCTGCTGTTGGTAGACGACCCAACGGCCAACCTCGACGTGCTCGAGCGCGAGGAGATTCTGAAACTGCTGCGTTCGCTCGTCGAGGAGACCGGGCTGGCGATCCTGATGACCGCGCCCGACATGCCGGCTGCACTCGGCTCCGATCAGCTCAGAGCGCTCAGCGGCGGGCGGCTGATCAAGCGTTCTCCAGACCCGGGCGACGACGACAACGTGATCGACTTTCCCGGATATCAGCGCTCGGCCTAGATGTACGGTGCAGGAGCTGCCGGACCCTCGAAAGCGGCTTCCGGAGCTCTTAGTCGATGCTAGAGCTGCACGATCTCGTCAAGCACTTCCCGGTGCTCTCCGGACCTCCTGTGAGGGCGGTCGACGGCGTTTCGCTTTCGGTGGGCGCCGGGGAGTTCGTCGCGCTCTATGGGCCAAGCGGGTCCGGCAAGACGACCCTGCTGATGCTGGTCGCCGCGCTGTTACATCCCGACGCCGGTTCGGTCGCGCTCGGTGAGCGCGACATCTCCCAGCTGTCAGACCGCGAGGCAGCTCACTACAGGCTGCACGAACTCGGCTTCGTGCGCCAGTCTCTCAACCTGATCCCCGGCGCTACGGCACTGGACAACGCTGCGCTGAAGCTGATGGGAACCGAGGTCGGCTCGCGTGCGGCGCGTCGGCGCATCGTCCCCCTGATGGACAGATTGGGGCTCGGTGAGCGCTTGTCGCACCGGGCCGAGCAGCTCTCGATGGGCGAGCGCCAGCGTGTGATGATCGCGCGAGCTCTTTCCACAGAGCCCAGCCTCCTGCTCGCCGACGAGCCCACCGGGAGCCTCGACACCGAGCGCGGGCGCCAGGTCCTCGCGCTGGTCTCGGAGACCTGCCGCGAGCGAGGGGTCGCCGTGCTGCTCGTCACGCACGATCCGCAGGCCGCTGCGTTCGCCGATCGCGTCTTCGCGCTGCGCGACGGCAGGCTCACCGACTACCAACCCAGACAGACCCACGCCCCCGTCGATGCGCGCTGAGCGCCCCGGCAGGCGCTTGCGGTGAAGCTGTCGAGCATCCTGCGCCTCTATCGCGTCCGCCTTCGCGCGCGTCTGACGCAGGAACTCTTTGCCGTCCTGGGAATCGCGATCGGCGTCGCGCTGCTGTTCGCCTCACAGGTCGCCAATACGAGCCTCGACGGCTCCGTGCAGCGTCTCAGCAACGGGATCGTCGGGCAGATGCGCTTTCAGCTCTCCGCGCGCGACAGCTCAGGCTTCGACGAGCGCCTGCTGGGTGAGATTGCGCGCATCCGCGGCGTGCGTGCGGCAGCGCCGGTGCTCGAAGAGAACGCGAACATCGTCGGTCCGTCCGGTCAGCGGTCTGTCGATCTGGTCGGTACCGATCCGCGCTTAGCTCGTCTGGGCGGGCGGATAGCCCGAAACTTGGGCGCCGTGCCGCTTTCGGGCTCGGCGAGAGTGCTCACGCTCGCGGCGCCTCTGGCAAGAAAGCTCGGTGTCTTCTCGATCCGTGCCGTCGAGCTGCAACTGGGCGCGCGAGCGATCAAAGCGCTGCTCGTGCCGCAACTGCTCGAAGGCGGTGCCGCGAGCCTCGGAGAAAGCCCGATAGCCCTCGCGCCGCTGCGCACCGTCCAGCGGATGTCCGGGATGGAGGGTCGCCTGACGAGCATCTACGTTCGCACCCCGCCCCAGTTCGCCGCCGGCGTCCGGGCCGAGCTCGTGCGACTGGCCGGTAGCCGCCTGGACGTACGCCCTGCCGACATCACCTCGCGACTGTTCAGCAGGGCAGCCGGGCCGGTCGATCAGTCGACGGCGCTGTTCTCTGCACTCAGCGCCCTCGTCGGCTTTCTCTTCGCGTTCAACGCCCTGATGCTCACCGTGCCGCAACGCAGGAGCCTGATCGAGGATCTGCGCCTCGACGGCTACACGCGCCGGATGATCGCCGAGGTTCTGCTGCTCGACGCACTGGTGCTCGGCGTACTCGCCTCGGCGCTCGGGCTGGTGCTTGGGGAGCTTCTCTCGGTCGCGCTGTTCAGCTCCAACCCGGGATATCTGTCGTTTGCCTTTCCGATCGGCTCAGAACGGGTCGTCACCTTCCAGAGTCTCGCTCTCGCGGTGGCGGGCGGCCTGCTTGCCGCGATTGCCGGTGTCCTCGTGCCGCTGCGCAGCGCACTCACGGGCCGGCCGGCGGGGAGCACCGCTGCCGCTTTGCCGCTGCACGCGCGCAGATGGTGGCTGCTTGGCGCGGCGAGCGCCTGCCTGGTGGCCACGACAGCGATCCTCTTCGTGGCTACGCAGGCGGCGATCGTCGCCATCGTCAGCCTCACGGCGGCACTGCTGTTGTGCCTGCCGGCGCTGCTCGACCTCGCCGTCGGTGCCAGCGAGCGCCTGCAGGGGCTGCTCAGCGGAGCCGCGTCGTATCTGGCGTTGATCGAGCTGCGCTCACGATCCAACCGGGCTCGCTCGCTGGCGATCGCCGCGACCGGTGCGATCGCCGTCTTCGGCAGCGTTTCCATCCAGGGCGCCCGCGGCAGCCTGAAGCGCGGGCTCGACGCCTCGGCCCGTGGGATCGATTCGGGCGCGGACATCTGGGTGACGCCCAACGGCGCATCCAACTCCTTTGCAACGACATCCTTCAAGGGCGACGGTGGCGCGTCGCTTGCGCACCTGCCAGGTGTGCAAGCGGTGCAGCTGTACCGGGGGAGCTTCCTCGATTGGCAGGATCGGCGGGTCTGGGTGTTGGCGCCGCCACGCTCGGATCGGCGCCCGATCGCGGCCAGTCAGATAGTCAGCGGCGATGTCGCATTGGCGAACGCCCGCCTGCGAGGACACGGCTGGGTCGTGGTCTCTCGGGCTATTGCCGACGACCATCATTTGCACATTGGCCAAGCGTTCACGTTGCCGACATCTCAGCCCACGACGCTGCGGGTTGCGGCACTCAGCACGAACCTCGGATGGCCGCCCGGCGCGCTCGTGCTCAACGCAGACGACTACGCACGCGCATGGGGCAGCCCCGACCCGAGCGCATACGAGGTGGAACTGGCCGACGGCGCGTCGGCGTCAGCGGTCAGCGGCGAGGTCAGGCGAGCGCTCGGGGCGCAGACCGGGTTGCACGTTCAGACAGCGACACAGCGCGAGCATCTGCACTACGCCCAGGCCACGCAAGGCCTGTCGCGCCTGACTCAGATCAGAACGCTCGTGCTGATCGCCGCGATCCTCGCAATGGCCGCGGCGATGGGGGCGATGATCTGGCAGCGACGTGCGCGACTGGCAGATATGAAGGTCGACGGTTTCAGCCGGATCGTGCTGTGGCGGGCGCTGCTGTGGGAGAGCGCGATCCTGCTCGGCGCCGGCTGCTCGATGGGGGCAGTGTTCGGGCTCTACGGGCAGCTCGTGCTGGGCAGGGCCCTGTCGCATGTCAACGGCTTCCCGGTGATCGAAGACGCACCGCTGCTCGCGGCGCTCGGGAGCTTGGCTCTGATCACGACCGTCGCCGTCGCGATCGTCGCGGTGCCCGGCTACGCCGCGGCTCGGGTGCGTCCATCGGTCGGGCTCCAAGAGTAGGAAACATGTCGAAGAATGACGACCGATGCCCTAACTACTATCCGGGAAAATTCCGATTCATGGATAGATGCCCGACCCGCTACCACTCTCTCCGAGGCAGGTTTGGGCCCTTCTTGCTGCGGCCGCGCGGCACCTCGTCTGGGGTCTGCGAGCGGCGTCGTGCGAGATGGGCGCGTGGGAGCTGCGCGCACGAACGATCCCAGACGCGGAGCTGCGCGAGAACGCGCTGAGCTCGATCGCGCGCAAGCGCGGTCACACCGACGGCGCGGCCCTCTTCTGGATCCTGCCTCGGCGGCGCGATCTGAACCTGCTGCGACTGCTCGTCGCCTACGAGATCATCTGGGACTATCTCGACTGCGTCAACGAGAGCGGCGCCTGCGAGGGCACCGCAAACGGACGTCAGTTGCACCTGGCGCTGGTCGAGGCGCTGGATCCCGGGGCGCCGTTGTCGGACTACTATCGCTACCACCCGTGGCACGAGGACGGTGGGTACCTCTGCGCGCTCGTGGAGGCATGCCGGCACAGCTGCGCCGCGCTCCCGTCATACGGACGCGTACGCCCACTCGTCGTTCGCGAAGCACGGCGCGCGCAGGTTCTTGCGCTCAACCACGACACCAACCCCGATGGACGGGATACCGCACTGCGCGCATGGGCCGCGAGCGAGTTCTCCGGCGAGTGGCGGTGCAGCTGGTTCGAGCTCAGCGGTGCGGCCAGTGCGTCGCTGACCGTTCACGCCTTCCTGGCGCTGGCGGCGCAGCCGAACTGCACCGAGGCAGACGTGAGCCGGACGTGCTCTGCCTATTTCCCCTGGCTGTCGGCTGCGACGACGATGCTCGACAGCTACGTCGACCAGGCCGAAGACGAGCTCAATGGGGACCATCGCTACATCGCTCACTATCCGAGTGAGACGCTCGCCGGCGAGAGGGTCCGCGAGCTGGTCTCACGCTCGGCGATGGAGGCGCGGCGCCTGAGCAACGGACACCGCCACGCGGTGATCGCAGCGAGCATGGTCGCCATGTACCTGTCCAAGGACAGCGCGCGCACGCCCGACATGCGCGACGGCACCGCCAGCATCGTGCGCGCGGGCGGCTCGCTGACACGCGTGCTGCTGCCGATTCTGCGGATCTGGCGCATCGCCTTCGCCCAGCAGGGGGCATGAATGCGCATTTTCCGAGAGTTGCGAGGAGTAGTCAGAACTGAATATTCAGAACGGCCTTTCACGGGCCCGATCGCCGCGGGCATTATTCCCTCAACGCGATGATGGATGAGAACGGGACTGGAGTCATGCCGGCCAGGAGAGAGAAGCAGCGTCGTTCGCGGCGCGCTAAGGCGGGTGCCTCAGGTGCCGCATCCAAAGCCGCGTCGTCTCGCCAGTGGCAGCGAGCCGGGCGTCCTTCGCGACGTCCGGCTCGCAACGAGAACGAGGAGGGCGAGGCGGTGCTGATCGAGCTCTCCAAGTCGCAGGTCGACCAGGTCGTGCGCAGCGCCGGCCAAGGAGGCACTCTCTCGGTGCTGCTGTCTGCCGTCAAGGATCCCCAATGGCCGCTGGCCTTGAACTCCGAGGAGTGGTCCTACCCCGCGCAGATGGAGGACCGGCGCCTGTCGCGATCGCTGCTCTCGGGCTTGCTCGTGCTGTCGTGCTTTCCCTCCGATGGCGGCTATCTGGGGATTGCGGAACTGGCGCGCATGCTGGACATGAACACGAGCACGACACATCGCTACGTGACGACGCTACTTGCCGTCGGGCTGCTCGAGCGCAACCCGGGCACGCGCAAGTACCGGCTGATCTCTTAGTAGGCCTGATGCGACGGAGTGCATGTGAGAGACCGACGCCCACCGAGGTGATCCACGGTCGCTCGGTTCCCGCTCGCTCTCACAGCTTGCGCCGCAAGTGCTCCACGATGCTGCCGATCGCCGCGAGGTCGAGCTCGGCTGCGAACTGGAATGGCACGCTGATCACCTCGAAGTTCCGGCGACGCAGGCGCGCCAGCTGATTGTGCTGAAAGCGCGCGCGGTCTGAAACCGCGTGCGCGGCCGCGACCGCCGAGCGCCTGACCGCAGTCGCGGCCGTGCGCCCGTCGCCGCCGGTGAGCGGGGCGAGCTGCTTGAGCTCGGGTGCGCTGAAGCGCTGCGGAAGGATGCCGTTGACGATCACGGCGTCGAGGTCGCGTTGCAGCTGCGAGTGCAAACGGTCCTGCAGATCGAGCGTCTCGGTGATCGCCATCTCGGTTGGGTGCGCGACGGCGATGTAGCTGGATCGTGTCCGGTCTCGCAGCAGCTTGTCCAGTCGATCGGCCTGCCCGGCGATAGGCCCGACGCGAGCAATCGCGCCGAACGTGCGAGGAGAATCGAGCAGGCCAAGGGCGTGTCCGGTGGCGGGTGCGTCGAGGACCACGAGGTCATAGCTGCGCCCGCGCCTGCGCTTGGCCTGGGTTAGATCCCAGATCTTCACCATGCTCACCAGCTCCTTGGCGCCGGGCGCCGCGGCGGCGAAGTACTGGAAGGTGCTGCTCGAGGCGAGCACCCTGCCGGACACGCGCCCACCGAGCGCCTGCAGCCATTCCAGCAGCGCCCGGTCGGGGTCGATCGAGATGCTCCACAGCCGCTCGGCGAGCTGCGTCTCGGTACCCGGCTCGCCTGCCGCGACGTCGAACAGCTCCGGAACGCGCGCCTGCTCGCCGAGCTCGACGACGATCGTGCGCAGCCCGCGTTCGCAGGCCAGCAGGGCGAGCGCGGTGGCGAGCGTCGTCTTGCCCACGCCACCCTTGCCGGTGACGACGAGCAGGTCGCGTTTCAACAGGGACATCCGGGCAGTCTTTCTCAAACGCGCGCGCGCAGGCGTGACCACACCGGCGCAACCTACAATCGTGCGCATGAGCGGACCGCAAACCGACGACCGCATCGACGAGCAGGTCGCCTACGACGTGCGCGGCCTCGTGCCGTGCATCGTGCAGGACTGGACGACGGGCGAGGTGCTGATGCTGGCCTACATGAACGCGCCGGCGCTCGCGCGCACGCGCGAGACGGGCGAGCTTCACCTGCACAGCCGAACGCGCGACGAGCTGTGGCACAAGGGGGCGACCAGCGGCAACGTGCAGACGGTCAGGTCGCTGCGCCTGGACTGCGACGGCGACACGCTGCTCGCGCTCGTCGAGCCGGCCGGCCCGGCCTGTCACACCGGCGAGCGCACGTGCTTTCACCGCGGCGAGCTGGCCGACGCCGCACCGGCCGAGGTGCTGCCGAGCCTGGAGCGCACGATCGCCGAGCGGGCGCGCGAGCGGCCGGCGGGCTCCTACACCGTCGAGCTGCTCGACGACCCGCAGCTGGTCGGCGCGAAGGTGATGGAGGAGGCCGAGGAGGTTGCGCGCGCCGCCCGCGAGGAGACCGACGAGCGTGTCGACGAAGAGGCAGCCGACGTGATCTACCACCTGCTCGTCCTACTGCACGGCAGGGGCAGATCGCTCACCGACGCTGCGCGGGTGCTCGATGAACGCCGCCGCTGAGCCGCTGACCGGCGTGCCTGTCGTGCAGCCGACCCTGGAGCAGGCGCACGAGCTTGCGGCCGACTACAACCTGATCCCGCTGCGCTATCAGTTCATCGAGGACTGCGAGACGCCCGTCTCGGCGTTCCTCAAGCTGCGCGAGCTCGCCCCCGGGGAGCCCGCGTTCCTGCTGGAGTCGGCCGAGCAGGGCCAGCGCGTCGGGCGCTACTCGTTCATCGGCATACAGCCGCGCTCGCTGCTGCGCTGGTCGCTGGGCGAAGAGGGCGATCCCTATGCACGGGCCGCCGCCGAGATCGCGCGCTTTGACCAGGCGCCGATCGACGATGCCCCGCCGTTCACAGGTGGGGCCGTGGGCTTCTTCGGCTACGACCTCGTCCGTACCGCCGAGCCGCTGGGCCCGCCCAACGACGACGCCCTCGGGCTGCCGGACATGGCGCTGATGCTGACCGACCTGCTCGTCACGTTCGATCACCTCAAGCACACCGTGACGATCCTCGCCAACGCCGATCTGACCGCCGAGCCCGATGTCGACCGTGCCTACGCGCTCGCGTCCCAGCGGATCGCCGAGGTGCGCACGCAGCTGGCCGGGCCTGTCCCGCGACACGAGCGCGCCGGCGAGGAGCGTGAGCCGCCCGCTTTCCAGTCGAACATGACGCGCGATCGCTTTGAAGCGATGGTGTCGCGGATCGTCGAGTACATCCACGCCGGCGATGCCTTCCAGGTCGTGCCGTCGCAGCGCTGGTCGGCGCCGGTGGCGATCGAGGCGTTCTCGATCTACCGCGGGCTGCGCACGGTCAACCCGAGCCCGTACATGTACTACCTGGACTTCGGCGACTTCCAGGTGGCCGGCGCGAGTCCCGAGCCGCTGCTCACCGTCACCGGCAGTCGTGTGAGCACCAAGCCGATCGCCGGCACGCGTCACCGCGGCTCGACGCCCGAGGAGGACCGGCAGATCGCCGCCGGCCTGCTCGCCGACGAGAAGGAGCGCGCCGAGCACGTGATGCTGGTCGATCTCGGGCGAAACGATCTCGGGCGGGTCTGCGAGTACGGGTCGGTGGCCGTCGACGACCTGATGGAGATCGAGATCTACAGCCACGTGATGCACATCGTCTCTTCGGTGTCCGGCACGCTTCGCCCGGGGGTCGGCGCGATGGACGCCCTGCGCTCGGTGCTTCCGGCGGGCACGTTGTCCGGTGCGCCGAAGGTACGCGCAATGCAGATCATCGACGAGCTCGAGCCGGTCAAGCGCGGCGGCTACGGCGGCGCGATCGGCTATCTCAGCTACGCCGGCGACCTCGACACGGCGATTCACATCCGCACGGTCGTCGTCAAGGACGGCGTCGCGCACATACAGGCCGGTGGCGGCACGGTCGCCGACGCCAAGCCGGCTTACGAGTACGAGGAGTCGGTGGCCAAGTCGACTGCGGCGATGCGCGCGATCGAGCTTGCCACCGCGCAGGCGGATTGGCCATGAGGGTTCTCGTGCTCGACAACTACGACTCGTTCACCTACAACCTCGTCCAGTACCTGGGCGAGCTGGGGTCCGACGTGCACACGGTTCGCAACGACAGAGCCGGCGTCGACGAGCTACTCGACGGGGGCTTTGAGCGCTGCGTCGTGTCGCCCGGCCCATGCACGCCCGACGACGCCGGGATCACGCTCGAGCTGATCCGGCGCATGCCGGAGTCGGGAACCCCGACGCTCGGCGTGTGCCTCGGGCATCAGGCGCTGGCCCAGGCGTTCGGCGGCCGCGTCGTGCTCAACCCGCCGGTGCACGGCAAGGCGACGACGATCGAGCACGACGGGCGCACGATCTTCAACGGTCTGAGCACGCCTTTGACGGTCGGGCGCTATCACTCGCTCGTCGTCGACCCGCAGCTGCCCGACTGCCTGGAGGAATCCGCGCGCGGCGGCGGGGTCGTGATGGGCGTGCGCCACCGCGAGCTGCCGGCCGAGGGCGTCCAGTTTCACCCCGAGTCGGTGCTGACCGACGAGGGCAAGGAGCTGCTGGCGAACTTCCTCGGGGAGCGTTGATGGCCAACGCGACGCTCACGCGCGCGATCGACGCGCTTGCCTCGCGCCGCGATCTGAGCGCCGACGAGACGGCCGACGTGCTCGCCGAGATCATGCACGGCGATGTCTCCGAGACGCAGATCGCGGCCTTCCTGATCGCGCTGCGCACCAAGGGCGAGACAGTCGACGAGCTCACCGGGCTGGCGCGCACGATGCGCGAGCTCGCCGCCCACGTCCCCACCGAGCGAGCCGATCTGCTCGACACGGCCGGCACGGGCGGGGGCAGGCGCACGTTCAACGTCTCCACGACGGCGGCGCTGATCGCTGCCGGGGCGGGCTGCGCCGTGGCCAAGCACGGCAATCGCTCGGCCACCAGCGCGTCCGGCTCCGCCGACCTGCTCGAGGCGCTCGGGGCGCGTATCGATCTCGACCCCCAGGCCGTCGCGCGCTGCATCGAGGAGGCGGGCTTCGGCTTCATGTTCGCTCCCGCGCATCATCAGGCCACGCGCTTCGTGGTCCCCGTGCGCCGCGAGCTCGCGGTGCGCACAATCTTCAACCTGCTCGGTCCGCTGACCAACCCCGCCGGCGCACGGCGCCAGCTCATCGGCGTCTCCGACGCGGGCTTCCTGGAGACGATCGCCGGCGCGCTCGCGCGTCTCGGTGTCGATCGGGCGCTCGTCGTCGCGGCCGAGGACGGCCTCGACGAGCTGTCGGTCGTGGCCGCGACGAAAGTCGTCGAGGTCAACGGCGAGCAGATCACCAGCTACACGCTCGCACCTGCCGACGTCGGCATCGAGCCGGTGGCGCCCGACGCGTTCGAGCGCGACTGTGCCGGAGGCACGCCCGAGCACAACGCGGCTGTCACGCGCGCGATCCTCGACGGCGATTCCACCGGTGCCGGTCCCGCGGCGAACGAGCTGGCGGTAGTCAACGCAGGCGCGGCGATCTATGCCGGCGGGGCGGCCGACTCGATCGCCGAGGGCGTGCAGGCGGCGCGCGCCGCCCTCGCAGACGGTCGCGCACGACAGGCGCTGGAGCGCTATGTCGAGGCGAGCCTCGCCAATGCGCCGGCGCAGGTTGCGTCGTGAGCACGCAACCGCCGAGCGTGCTCGCTCGAATTCTCGACAGCACGCGCGAAGAGCTTCGGCGGCGCAGACGCGACCTGCCAGCGAGCGAGCTCGAACAGCGTTCTGCGGCGCAAGCGCCCACGCGCAGCCTGCAGGCTGCGCTGACGACGCCCGGTATGTCGGTGATCGCCGAGTTCAAGCGCCGCTCACCTTCCGCCGGGGCGCTGCACGACGCCCCCGATCTCGCCGAGATCGTCACCGCGTACGAGCGGGGAGGCGCCGCCGCGCTGTCGGTGCTCACCGAGGGCCCGAACTTCGGCGGATCGCTGGAGGATCTGCGCGACGCTCGTGCGCTCTGTCAGCTGCCGATCTTGCGCAAGGACTTCATCGTCGACGGCTACCAGCTGTTGGAGGCACGGGCGGCGGGCGCCGACGCGGTCCTGTTGATCGTCGCCGCACTCGACGCGAACGAGCTGAAGGGTCTGCACGAGGCGGCACTTGCGCTCGGTCTCGAGGTGCTCGTGGAGGTTCACGATCGCGGCGAGGTCGAGCGCGCGCTCGATGCGGGCGCGCGGATGATCGGCGTCAACAACCGCGACCTGCGCGACTTCAGCGTCGACGTCGCGCGCACGTCGAGCCTGCGCAGCTCGATTCCCGCGGGCATCACCGTCGTCTCTGAGTCTGGAATCGCTCGCGCCGAGCAACTGCACAGTCTCCAGCGCGACGGCGTGGGCGCGGTGCTCGTCGGCGAGGTGCTGATGCGCGCACCCGACCCGGCGCATGCGCTGCGCCGGCTGATCGGAGTCGCCGCGGCCTCCAGCAGCCGCGGCGCCGCCGGTGGCTCGGGCGCGGAGGAGTCAGAAACTGCAAAACTGCGCGCCGCGCGGTTTTAACTCGTACGATCGCTGGCCTTTATTTAGCCTTCATCGGTCGCGCTCATCCTGCTCTTGCAATGAAACGCCTGTTCGTCATTCCCTTCATCGCGGCCCTGCTCGGCGGCGGCGTCGTCGTGGCTGTCGTCGCGGCGCTCGGCGACCTCGGCGAAAGCGGCAAGTCGGTCACGACCGTTCAGGCTGCGCCGCTTGCGCCCTCCAACGCCTCGCAGCAGGACAACGGCCTGACGCCGCACGACATCTACGTAAAAGACGCCCCAGGGGTGGTCTTCGTGACCTCGACGATCGTGCAGAAAACGGAATCGCCGTTCAACCTGTTCGGCGGCGGTGAAACTCAGCGCCAGGGGCAGGCCACCGGATCGGGCATCGTGATCGACGACAACGGCACGATCCTCACCAACTACCACGTCGTGGAGAACGCGATCAAGGTGACGGTGAGCCTCGAAAAGGGCAAGACGGTCAACGCGCAGGTGGTCGGCAAGGACCCCTCCAACGATCTCGCCGTGCTGCGCGTCCACCCGGACGGGCTGGCACTGCACCCGCTCACGCTCGGCAGCTCGGCCGGCGCGCAGGTCGGCGACCCGGTGCTCGCGATCGGCAACCCGTTCGACCTCGAACGCACGCTCACGACCGGCGTGATCTCTGCGCTGCAGCGCCAGATCACCGCGCCCAACGGCTTCACCATCGACAACGTGCTGCAGACCGACGCACCGATCAACCCCGGCAACTCGGGAGGACCGCTGCTCGACGCCTCCGGCCGCGTGATCGGCATCAACTCGCAGATCGAGACGGGCGGCTCCGGCGGCGGCAGCGTCGGCATCGGCTTCGCCGTGCCGATCGACACAGCCAAGTCTGAGATCTCGCAGCTGGAGAAAGGCGGCACGGTCCGCGGCGCGTACATCGGCTTGACCTCGCTGACGATCGACGGGTCGCTGTCGGCGCTGAACCTTCCCGTCAAAAGCGGTGCGCTCGTGCAGAGCGTGCAGAAGGGCACGCCGGCGGAAAAGGCCGGCATCAAGGGCGGGACCGTCAGCGGCAGCACCGAAGGCGGTCAGGTGGCCGTCGGCGGCGACATCATCGTTTCGGTCGACGGAAAGGCCGTCAACAGCTCCGAAGACCTGTCCAATGACATCTCGGCGAAGAAACCGGGCGACACGGTGACGGTCGGCCTGCTGCGCGGCAACGGAAAAGGCGGCTACACGCACAAGACGCTGAGCGTGAAGCTCGCGAGCCGTCCGAACTCCGTGCCCAACGCCAACACTCCGGAAGGGTAGGACCCCGCTACCGTTGGGGGCGTGTCTCAGACGCCCCCGAGAGTGAAGATCTGCGGCCTGACGAACCTGGCCGACGCCGAGTTCGCGACCGAGCTGGGCGCCTGGGCGCTCGGCATGATCTTCTTCGACGACAGCCCGCGCCGCTGTGCTCCCGACGAGGCCGAGCTGATTTGCGCCTCGCTGCGGCGCAAGGCCGAGCTGTGCGGCGTGTTCGTCAACGCGCCGCTGGACCGCGTGGTCGAGTCCTATGAGGGCTTTGGCCTGAGCATGCTGCAGTTCCACGGCGACGAGGGCCCTGCCTACTGCGCCGAGGCCGCGCGGCGCACGGGCGCGCGCGTGATCAAGGCCACGCAGGTCGCCGGGCCCGGCGACGTGCGCGACGTCGAGCGCTTCCACGTCGACTTTCACCTGCTCGACGCGCAGGCCAAGGCGCAGGCGCGGCGTGGCCTGCGCGGCGGCACCGGCGAGACGTTCGACTGGGCGCTGCTCAATCGGCGCCGCTCGAAAGTGCCGCTGATCCTCAGCGGCGGTCTCAGGGCGGAGAACGTCGCCGAGGCGATCGCGCAGACGACGCCGTACGCGGTCGACACGGCAAGCGGGACCGAGTCCGCGCCCGGCCACAAGGACCCCGCCAAGCTGCGTGCTTTCTTCGCGGCCGTCGAGCGCTCGGCGGCAGCCGACGGTGCGGGTGGGTCTGCTGCGGCGGACGGCAGGGACCCGGCAGACGCCGCTGTGAGTAGCGCACCGACGCCGGATGCAGAACCCGGCGCGCTGCCCGATGCCGCGACCGTCGGCGGGGCCGGAGCGTGAGCACCGAGGCGGCCGAGCCGCTGATGGAGCACCATTTCGGCGAGTACGGCGGGCAGTTCGTGCCCGAGACGCTAATGCCGGCGCTCGCCGAGCTGGAAGTGGCATGGACCCAGGCACGCGCCGACGCCGGTTACCGCGCCAGGCTCGACGACCTGCTGCGCGACTTCGGCGGTCGCCCGACGCCGCTGTACCGCGCCGGGAGGCTGTCCGAGCTGGTCGGCCGAGCGGTGTATCTCAAGCGCGAGGATCTCAACCACACCGGCTCGCACAAGCTCAACAACGCGCTCGGGCAGGCGCTGCTCGCCCAGCGCATGGGCAAGAAACGGATCATCGCCGAGACGGGCGCCGGCCAGCACGGGGTCGCCACCGCCACCGTCTGCGCGCTGCTGGATCTCGAGTGCGTCGTCTACATGGGAGTCGAGGACACGCGCCGCCAGCGCCCCAACGTTCAGCGCATGGAACTGCTCGGCGCGACCGTGCGACCGGTGGATGCAGGCGCGAAAACGCTCAAGGAGGCGACCTCCGCGGCGATCCGCGATTGGGTGACCAACGTGGCCGACACGCACTACGTGATCGGCTCAGCCGTCGGCCCGGCGCCGTATCCATCGCTCGTGCGCGACCTGCAGCGCGTGATCGGCGACGAGGCGCGTGCGCAGATCCTGCAGGCCGAGGGCAGGCCGCCGACGCGCGTCGTCGCCTGTGTCGGCGGCGGCTCCAACGCGATCGGCACGTTCACCGCCTTCCTCGGCGACGAGAACGTCGAGCTGATCGGCGTGGAGGCCGGCGGAGAGGGCATCGACACCGCTCGCCACGGCGCCCCGCTCACGGTCGGAGGGCGAGCGGGCATCCTGCACGGCTCGCGCTCGGCGGTGATGCAGGACGAGGAGGGTCAGATCGTCGAAGCGCACTCGATCTCCGCCGGCCTGGACTACCCCGGGACCGGCCCGCAGCACGCCTTTCTGCGCGACAGCGGCCGCGCCCGCTACGTCGCGGTGCCCGACGCGCAGGCGCTCGCCGCCTTTCGCCAGGTCGCGCGCCTGGAGGGCATCATCCCCGCGCTGGAGACCGCGCACGCGCTGGCTTGGGTGCTCGCGCAGGACGACGGCGACGTCGATCTCGTCTGCCTGTCCGGCCGCGGCGACAAGGACCTTGCCGAGGTGCTCGCAAGCGACGCCGGCGACGGCGCGCCGTGAGCGTGCCCGCGCGACCGAGGACCCTGAGACGCCTATGAGCACGCAGGAGGCGACCGGCGTGCAGCGGATCGCCGACGCATTCGCGGCGAAGCGGGGGCACGCCGCGCTGATGCCCTACCTGATGGCCGGCTTTCCGACGCTCGAGCAGTCGATTGCGATCGGGCGGGCGTGCGCGAGCGCCGGCGCAGACCTGCTCGAGCTCGGCGTCCCCTACAGCGACCCGCTGGCCGACGGCCCGGTGATCCACGAGGCCGGCACGCGTGCGCTGGCGGCCGGCTCGAGCGTCGGCGGCGTGCTGGAGGTGGCGCGTGCGCTCGCGCCGGAGATCCCCGTGGTGCTGATGTGCTACGCCAACATCGTCTTCGCGCCGGGCGCCGAGGCCTTCGTGCAGCGGCTCGCGCAAACCGGCGCGTGTGGGCTGATCGTGCCCGACCTGCCACTCGAGGAGGCAGAAGAGGTGCGCGTGGCCTGCGACCGCAACGGCATCGCGTTGGTCCCTCTGGTCGCGCCGACGACGCCGCCCGAGCGCCTGGCGGCGATCGGCGCCGGCGCGCGCGGGTTCCTCTACACGGTCTCCGTCGTCGGCACGACCGGCGAGCGCGAGGCCCTGCAGGATCGTTTCGCCGAGGTGGTGGCCAGGGCGAAGGCCAGCACCGAGGTTCCCGTGGCTCTCGGCTTCGGCATCAGCACGCCCGATCAGGCGCGCCAGGCAGCCGCGGCGGGGGCCGACGGCGTGATCGTCGGCACGCGGCTGGTTCGCGCGGCCGGCGAGTCCGAAGACCCCGCCGGGGCCGTCGGCGCGCTGGTCGCCGAGCTCGCGGCAGGCCTGGCATCGACCGGCGGGCGGGCGGCCAGCTAGGATTCCGCCGGCATGGGATTCATCCTCACCGTCACCGCTGGCCTGGTCGTCTGGATCGTGCTGTGGGCGCTCGGAGCCAAGGGCTTTGACGCATTTCTGCTCACGACGGCGATCGTTCTCGTCGGCGCCTCTTTGAAGATCCTCTCCGGCTACCTTCCCGGCCGTCGCAGCTAGCGGGCCGGTGCGCGCGCGCTGGCTGTGTCTGGCCGCTCTTGCCGCGGCGGTGGCGTTCGCGTCCGGATGCGGCGGGGTGGGCGTCTCCGGCGCCTCTGAAAACGCGGGCAACCAGCTGGCGATCTACTCCAGCCTTCCGCTGCAGGGTCCGTCGGCGGCGATCTCCCAGGAAATGGTCAACGGCGAGCGGCTCGCGCTGTCGCAGGCCGGCGGGCGCATCGGCGGCCTCAAGGTGGGCTACGTCTCGCTCGACGACGCCAACCCTCAGACCGGCGAACTCGATCCGGGCGCGACGTCCACCGATGCGAAGACGGCTGCGCAGGACACGAGCACGATCGCCTACCTCGGCGAGCTCGGCTCGGAAGCAACAGCCGTGTCGCTGCCGCTGATCAATGCCGCCGGCATCCTGCAGGTCAGCCCGGGCAGCCCGTACATCGGCCTCACCTCCGCGCTCGACGCCGGCCAGGACGAGCCCGCGCGCTTCTATCCCAGCGGCAAACGCAACTTCGGACGCCTGCAACTGGGCGATCGCGCACAGGCGACCGCGCAGGCCAAGCTGATGCGCTCGCTCGGTGTCAGCCGTGTGTACGTGGTCGACGACCAGAACCCCTTCGAGGTCCCGCTGGCGACACTCGTCGCCAGCGAAGCAGAACACGCCGGGATCGCCGTGGCGGGGCACGACAGCATCGTCGCCACACCGGGAAGCGTGTTCAGCGGCGAGGTCGAAAAGATCCACCGCAGCGGAGCGCAGGCGGTGTTCTTCGCCGGCGGCGCGGGCGCCGGGACGGTTGCTTTGTGGCGAGCGCTGCACAGAGCCGACCCGCAGCAGTTGCTGCTCGGCTCGAGCGCGCTGACGGTGCAGGCCTTCGTCTCGGCGATCGGCCCGGCCGCGGCGAGCACTTATCTGACCACGCCGATCCTCGCGCTCGGCGACTACCCGCCGCAGGCCGCGCGCGTGCTCGCGGGCTATCGCCGTCAGTTCGGCGGCAGCCCGAGCGCCTACGCGCTGTACGGATACGAGGCGATGAGCGTCGTGCTCGACGCGATCCGCCGGGCAGGAGCGGCGGGCAACCAGCGCCAGGCCGTGATCGACAGCTTCTTCGAGACGACCGACCGCGACTCCGTGCTCGGGCGCTACTCGATTCGCGACGACGGCGAAACGACGCTTTCGCGCTACGGCGTCGATCGCATCGCCGGCGGCCGGCTGCAGTTCTACCGCGCGCTCGACATCCACTGAGCGGACGCGCCTGGCCGCCGTCGGCCGTCCGGGGGTCTTCACGAGTCAGCCGGTCTGCTGCTGCAGCCCGAGCACCAGGCGGAAGCGTTCGATGCCGCTGCCCGCGCTCGTCGCGCCGCCGGACAGCGTCGTCAGCGAACGCAGATACGGCACGAACGGCGAGATCGTCGGGTCTTCGGAGAGCCCGACCCCTTCCAGCAGCCCCAGCAGCGTGGGGAAGTCGACGATCACGCTCGGATGGGCTCCGTCCAGCGCCGCCGAGGCGGTCCCGTAGGCGGCGGCGCCCGACAGCGTGCTCGACGGGCTCAGAGCGGTTTCCACAGAGGCTTCGCCGATGCCGATCACGAACTTCGTCTTGCCCGCGGCGTCGGTGCCGTTGGCGATGTACAGCACGACAGGCAGTCCCGAAAGGCGGGCGGCGACGGCAGCGTCGGTGCCCGGGATCGAGGCAGTCTGCACAGAGCTGCCGCCCTGGCGCAATTTTGCCGCGACCTTCGCCACCGCCGCACGCGACAACGCGGGATCCTTGGATTCGATCGCGATGCCGCCCTTGAGTTCGAGCAGGCCGGTGCCGGCCGCGAAAAGGCCGGCCGAGCCCATCCAGCCGGTCAGCTCGCGACGAGCGCTCGCCGATTCCGAGCCGAGCGCGCGCAGCGGTGCGAGGATGCCCACGAGCAGGCCGTTGACGCTGATGCCCGGCGACTGCGCTTCGGCGCCGGTGCCGCCGAGCAGGCCGCCGAGCGAGGCGATGCCCTGCAAAGCCCCGCCGCCTGACCCGAGCGCCGCGCCGACGTCGCCGAGCCCGACCGCCAGCCACGATTCGCCCGGCAGTTCGCCCATCGCCGTCGCGGCCTGCGAGCCGGATGCCAGCAGGCCGCCCGAGGCGGCGGCCGCGGAGCCGGCGCCGGGCAAGGAGGGCGTGTCGGCGTCGAGCGCGATCGACGTCTTGCTCGGGATCAGCGAGAGGTTCACCGTCCGCTTGCCCGACAACAGCGAGAACACCGAGGAGGACGAGGCCCGCGCCTTGCCCGCGACGGTACCGGCGAGCGCTTGCGGATTCACGTACACGTGCGCGAGTGCGCCGGAGGGGGCGGCGGCGAGCAGCTTGGCGTAGGCGGGCGCGCGCGCCAGTGCGGGCCCGCCGGCGGCGGTGTCGATCACCGCGTGCAGCGCCGGCTCGGTGCCGATCACGGCCAGGCGCGCGACGATGCCGAACGCGATCCCGCTCGCCGTCGCCTGATAGGAAATGCCACGGTAGGAGGTCGTCCGCGCGCTCGCCCGCCCCGCCAGCGCCTTGATGAACGAGCGCGCCTTGGCTGCATCGCGCGTGTCGAGCACGATCGCGCCTTCGACCGAGTGTGCCGCGAAGGGGAAGGCCCCGCCCGACGCCGCCTGGCCGAGCAGGCCCTGCTGGACGAGTGCCAGCAGCTTGCTCACCGCTTCTTCGGGCTTGCCCGAGGTGGAGGAGCTGAGGAACACGCCCGCGCGGGGCCCCAGCCATGGCGCCACGTCGCGCTTGAAGTCCAGCGTGCCCGAGCCGGGGGTTTGCAGTGCCGCGAGCAGACGCACGTACGGGTCGGCCTGGCGGGTCAGCGTCCGGCCCGCGGCCTTGGCCGCCGCTTGCAGCGAGCCCTCCGGGCGGACGATCGCCCCGGCGTAGAGCGGCGCCGACGCGGGGACGGCGTTTGCCGGATCGACCGACGACCCCGACGTCCCGGAGGATCCGCAACCCGCTCCCGCGATGCAGATCGCGCCGAGCGACAGCAGGGCGGCCGCGCGCCGCGCCGCACCCACGCGTCTGTGTCGTCGCGCCGCACCTGGCCCGCGTGCGAGGCCGTGGTCGATCGAGCAAGGCAGCGCCATCGCGGGCGATCGTAGCGGCTGGCGGGGGCGACGCGACGCGCTTGGGGCGATCGGTGGGCGCGCGCCGGGGCAGCGCTGCAAGGACTGTCCCAGCTTGCGTTTTTGCAAAGCGTCCTGCAATTCGAGCGGGGCTGGGCGCCTCTGCGGGGGCGATCGCGAAAGCGCCGTTGAGCAGGCGTTTTGGCACGAACGACGTCCTTCGACCAGTCAAGTGGGACAAAATGTGCAATTAGGGTTGCGTTGTGGGAGGAAGTGGGGTATCTTCGCGGCAGCGAGCCGGGGTGGAGGGGCTCCTCCCACTCCTCCACCTCGGCCCGGTAATCAACTTCGGAGCTCTCCCCAGTGGTCCCCTTTCGTGGCACGTTCGACCATACGCTTGACGCGAAGAACCGCCTCACGGTGCCGGCGCGTTATCGCGCGGCGCTGGCGGAGGGCGTAGTGCTCGCGATGCCCGTGGACCTGAAGCCGTGCGTCGGCGTGTGGCACCCGGAGGAGTACGAGCGCTACAGCCGCCGCGCGCTGGCTGAGCTGCCGCCGCTCTCGCCGCGGCTGACCGAGCTCGAGCGCTTCTTCTACGGAAGCTCGCAGGACGCCGACCTGGATGCCGCCGGGCGGATCATGGTTCCGGGCTTTCTCTCAGAGCACGCTCGTCTGCAGAAGGAGGTCGTCGTCGTGGGGGCCGGCGAGCGCCTGGAGCTGTGGAGCAAGGACGCCTGGAACGACCATCGACCGACGCTGCTCAGCGGCGTCGCGGAGATCACCGCACATGTCGACGACACTGCTTGAGATGAAACGTTCACAGCGACGCGGTTCCGGCGGTCGGCCGTCGGGCTCTGCTGCGCGATCGCCCGCGCGGGCCCGCGGCTCGCAGGTGGGACCGCCGGCGTTCGACCGACCGGCAGGCGGCCGTGCACGCGCCGGGGGAGGGCACATACCGGTACTCGCCGGCGAGCTGCTCGGGCTGCTGGCGCCCGCGCCCGGCCAAACCGTGATCGACTGCACGTTCGGCGACGGTGGACACGCACGCCTGGTGGCCGAACGGCTGGGATCGTCGGGAACGCTGATCGCGATCGACCGCGACCCGCTGGCAGAACAGCGCTTTCAGCAGCTCGCCGAGGACGTCACCTGCTCGCTGCGCTTCATCCGCGCCGGTTATGCCGAGGCGCTGCAGTTGCTCGCGCAGGAGGGAATGCAGGCCGACGCGGCGTACTTCGACTTGGGCATGTCATCTATGCAGGTCGATACGCGCGAGCGAGGCTTCTCCTATTCCTACGAGGCGCCGCTCGATATGCGCATGGACCCCGAGCAGGAGCTGACCGCGCGCGAGCTGGTCGGCGAGTGGGACGAGCGCCGTCTCGCGCGCACTCTGCGCGACTTCGGCGAGGAGCGCCACGCCGGCGCGATCGCGCGAGCGATCGTGCGCCGCCGCGCGCAGGCGCCGATCGAGACGACGCTGGAGCTCGTCGAGACGATCAGCGCGGCGATCCCCGCGCCGGCGCGGTTCGGCGGCGGTCACCCGGCCAAGCGCTCCTTTCAGGCGCTGCGCATCGCGGTCAACGACGAGCTCGAGCAGCTCGACCGCGCGCTGCCGCTCGCCTGGGGCCTGCTGCGCGAGGGTGGCGTGCTCGCGGGCATCTCCTTCCATTCGCTCGAGGACCGCCGCGTCAAGCGTTTCCTGGGGGCGCGTGCGCAGGGCTGCATCTGCCCGCCCGACCTGCCCGTGTGCGCCTGCGGTCGCGAGCCCGAAGGCGCACTGCTGTCGCGCCGCTCGATCGTCCCCACCGCGGAGGAGGTCGCCGAGAACCCGCGCGCCTCCTCGGCGCGCATGCGCGCCGCGCGCAAGCTCACCGGCGAGCACGAGGCAACGCCATGACGCCGCCGCCGGCAGCAGCCGCCGCACCGGCGGTCCAGCCGCGCCGCCCACTCGCGCCGCGTGGCCCGCGTCGCGTGTCCGGCCCTGCCCGTCCTGCCCAGCCGGCGCGCTCGCGCCGCGCCGGCGACGCGGGCTTCGCCCTGGGAATGATCTCGGCGATCGAGGCGCTCGCGCAGCACCGCATGCTCGACCGGCTGATCCGCGGGCGCACGTGGATCGGCATCGTGGCCTTCGCGTTGATCGGCATCGTCACGCTGCAGCTCGGCCTGCTGAAGCTCAACGGCGGCATCGGCAGGGCCCTGGAGCACGAGGCGGTGCTGCAGCGTCAGAACGCCACGCTGGCGATCGAAAACTCAGAACTCGCGGCGGGTACGCGGGTGCAGTCGCGCGCAGCCTCGCTCGGCATGAGCTTCGCCCCGGCGGGAGCGCTGCACTTCCTCTCCTCCTCCAGGCACGGCGACATCGCCAAGGCCGCCACCGCGCTCAGCACGCCGACGCACGCCGTGTCCAGCGAAAGCAGCGAATCCGCCGCGCCGCCCGGTGAAACGAGCGGCGAAACGGAATCGTCAGCGAGCGAACCCTCCGAAACGGCGCCGAGCACGGAATCCCAGGCGCAGAGCGAAGCGTCCAGCGCCTCGAGCGGCGAAGCCGCCTCCGGCGAATCCTCCGCGAGCTCGGAATCGCCCGCCGGCGAATCGAGCGCCGCCGCGACCGGCGAATCGGAATCGGCCAGCGCTGCGCAGACGAGCGCAGGCGGCGGAATCCAGGCGACGTCCTCGGGGGAATGACCGGGTGACGATCGTCCAGCGCCGGATCGGGGGGATCTTCGGGCTGTTCTTCTTGTTGCTCGTGCTGGCGGGCGGGCGGACGCTGTATCTCGGCGGATTCAAGGGCAGCAGCCTGCGCAAAGCGGCGGCCACGCAGCAACTGACCTACGAAGCGGTGCCGGCGCAGCGCGGCGCGATCACCGATCGCAACGGCATCGACCTCGCCGTGTCCGAGCCCGCGCAGGACATCTCCGCCACGCCGTACCTGGTCAAGCAGCCGCTGGTGGCGGCGCAGAAGCTCGCGCCGCTGCTCGGCAAGCCGCAGGCGAAGGTCCTGCGCGAGCTCTCAGAGCCCGGTGGCTTCGTGTACCTGGCGCGTGCGCTGCCGGCCAAGCAGGCGCGCGCGGTGATGGCACTGAAGATCCCGGGGATCGCCGGCGCGCCTGTGATGAAGCGGGTATATCCGCGCGGGACGCTCGCCGCGCAGGTGCTCGGCCTGGTGGGCACCGAAGGCAACGGCCTGTCGGGCCTGGAGTACTCGCGCAACGCGCTGCTGCACGGCCAGAGCGGCCAGCGCCACGTCGTCAGCGACGCGATCGGCCAGCCGGTGTCGATCAACGAAGTGCACCCGGAGGAGCCGGGCACACCGGTCTCGCTCACGCTCGACGCGAACATCCAGCAACGAACCGAAGACGTGCTCTCGGCGGTCGGGCGCGTGTTCAACCCGAAAGACGCCACGGCGATCGTGATGGACCCGCGCAGCGGCGCGATCCTGGCGATGGCCAACTGGCCGCAGGTCAACGCCAACGACCCGTCGTCGTCCTCCCCGGAAGCGCTGCAGAACCGCGCCGTCGGCTTCGACTACGAACCGGGCTCTACGTTCAAGGCGGTGACCGTCGCCGGTGCGCTGCAGCAAGGCCTGGTCAAGCCGACGAGCAGCTTCTACATCCCCGACAAGATCCAGGTCGCCGACCGCACGATCCACGACGACACCGAACACGGCGACGAGTCGCTGACGACCGCGCAGATCCTCGCGCAGTCGAGCAACGTCGGCGCGATCAAGATCGGCATGCTCGAGGGCAAAACCGACTTCTCGCAATGGGTGAGCAAGTTCGGCTTCGGCAAGCGCACGGGGATCGAGCTGCCCGGCGAGGAACTCGGTCAGGTGCTGCCCGTGAGCAAGTACTCCGGCTCGTCGATGGGCAACCTGCCGATCGGCCAGGGTCAGCTCGTCACTCCGCTGCAGATGGCCAGCGCCTACTCGGCGATCGCCAACGGGGGCATCCTGCGCCCGCCGCACATCATCCAGTCCGTCGGCGGCGTCTCGCAGGCCGAGCCGAAGGGCCATCGCGTGATCTCGCCTCAGACGGCGGCATCGCTGCGCCAGATGCTCGAGGGCGTGCTCGCGCCGGGCGGCACCGCCAGCGAGGTCTCGATACCCGGGTACCAGCTCGCAGGCAAGACGGGCACGGCGAGCAAGGTCGACGCGGCGACGGGCGAATACTCCAAAAGCCGCTATGTCGCCTCGTTCATGGGCTTCGCGCCGGCCTCGGACCCGAAGCTGCTGGCCGCAGTGATCGTCGACGAACCGCAGGCGGGATCGATCTTCGGCGGAACCGTCGCGGCGCCGGCATTCGGGCAGATCATGAGCTTCGCGCTCCCGTACCTACGCATCCCGCCGGGGTAGCATCCGCCGCATGAGGCTCGACGAGTTGACCGCCGGCCTGGGCGCTGCCGCCGCCGGTGGGCTCGCAGCCGGCGGCGACACGCAGATCTCCGGACTGGCCTACGACAGCCGCGCGGTGCGCGGCGGCGAGCTGTTCTTCTGCGTGCGCGGCTTTCAGAGCGACGGGCACGACCACGCGCCGCAGGCGGTCGCCGGCGGCGCCGCTGCGCTGGTCGTCGAGCGCCCGCTGGGCCTCGGTGTGCCCGAGGTCGAGGTGCCCTCGGCGCGCGCGGCGATGGCGCCGGTCGCGGCCCGCTTCTTCGGCGACCCGACGGCGCAGCTGCAGGTCGTCGGCGTCACCGGCACCAACGGCAAGACGACGACGGCGTATCTGCTGCGCGCGCTGCTGGAGGCGGCGGGCCACCAGTGCGCGTTGCTGGGCACGGTCAAGTCGGTCGTCGCGGGCGTGGATCGAGCGGTCACGCGCACGACGCCCGAGGCGGTCGACCTGCAGCGCGACTTCCGCGAGATGCTCGACGGCGGCGATCGCGCGTGCGCGATGGAGGTCTCCTCGCACGCGCTGGAGCTCGGCCGCGCCGACGCGATCCACTTCGCGGTGGCGGTCTTCACCAACCTGACGCAGGATCACCTGGACTTCCACGACACGATGGAGGACTACTTCCAGGCCAAGCGCAAGCTGTTCGCAGAGCACGCGCCGGCGCTCAGCGTGCTCAACGTCGGCGACGCCTATGGCGAGCGCCTGGCCGCGGAGCTCACCGGCGCGCGAACTTTCGCCGTGGAAGCGCCGGCCGACTACAGCGCGACCGACCTGCGCTGCGACTTCGCCGGCTGTCGCTTCACGCTGCGCACAGCGGCAGGCGAGCAGGCCGTCAGCCTGCCGATGCCCGGGCGCTTCAACGTCGCCAACGCGCTCGCCGCGCTCGCCGCGGCGCATGCGCTCGGGGCGGACATGCCGACGCTGCTGGAGGCGCTGGAGCGCGGCGTGCGTGTCCCGGGGCGCTTCGAGCCGGTCGACGAGGGGCAGGATTTCGCCGTGCTCGTGGACTACGCGCACACGCCCGACTCGCTGGAGAACGTGCTCGCCGCCGCGCGCGAGCTGATCGAGTCGGGCGAGCGGCCGGACGGGCACGTGCTCTGCGTGTTCGGCGCGGGCGGCGACCGCGATCGCGGAAAGCGCCCGTTGATGGGCGAAATCGCCACGCGCCTGGCCGACGTCGTGCTCGTGACCTCCGACAACCCGCGCTCGGAGGAGCCGGAGCAGATCATCGCCGAGATCATGGCCGGTGTGGCGCGTGTGCAGGGCGCGGGCCGCGAAGGGGCAGACGCGGACGGCGGCTCGCCGGTGCGCTCGCTCGTCGATCGCGCGGTGGCGATCGACGAGGCGATCGCCAGGGCCAGGCCCGGCGACGTGCTCGTGATCGCAGGCAAGGGCCACGAGCAGGGACAGGAGTTCGCCGGCGGTCGCAAGGAGCCCTTCGACGACGTGACGGTCGCGCGCGAGTCGCTGCGCGGGCGAAGGCCCGGCGCATGAGGGAGTGGGACGCCGCACGCGTCGCGCAGGCGGCAGGCGCGCGCGTGATCGCCGGCAGCGACGCGGGCCCGTCGGCAGCGACGATCGATTCGCGCACCGTGGCGCCGGGCGAGCTGTTCGTCGGCCTGCGCGGCGAGCGTGTCGACGGTGGCGAGCACGCCGGGCAGGCGTTGCGCGCCGGGGCATGGGGCGTGCTCGTGACCCCCGAGCACGCCGCCGCGGCCGCCGCCGAGCAGGCCGGCGGCTCTGCAGGGCAGGCGCCCGCGGGCGAGGGCGGCGCGATCCTCGAGCACCCCGACCCGCTGGCGGGCCTGCAGTCGCTCGCGCGCGCGTGGCGGCGCGAGCTGGGCACGCACGGGGCGAAGGTCGTGGGCATCACCGGCTCGACGGGCAAGACCTCGACGAAGGACATCCTCGCGGCGCTGGTCGCGACGCAGCGTCGTGTGACGTACAGCCCGGAGAACCGCAACACGGAGATCGGCCTGCCGCTGGCGGTGCTCGCGGCGCCTGCCGGTACCGAGGTGCTGGTGCTGGAGATGGCGATGCGCGGTGCCGGGCAGATCGCCGAGCTGACGGCGATCGCCGAGCCGGATGTCGGGGTGATCGTCAACGTCGGCCCGGTGCACCTGGAGCTGCTGGGGACGGTCGCGGCGATCGCCGCGGCCAAGGCGGAGCTGATCGCCGGCATGGCGGCCGGCGCCACGGTGGTGATCCCGGCGGACGAGCCGCTGCTGACGCCACACCTGCGCGCCGACGTCAAAGCGATCACCTTCGGCGACGGCGCCGACGTCGCGCTGCTGGCGGCGCGCGAGGACGGGGAGGTGACGATCGCCGCGCACGGGCGCGAGATCGCGCTGCGGCCGTCGTTCGCGCAGGCGCACAACCTGCTGAACCTGCTCGCCGCCGTCGCGGCGGCGCTCGCGCTGGGGATCGACCCGCAGGGCCGCCTTGACGTGCGTTTCTCGGCGCTGCGCGGCGAGCGCCGCGAGCTGCCCGGCGCAGTGGTCGTGATCGACGACTGCTACAACGCCAACCCGATGTCCATGCGCGCGGCGATCGACGACCTTTCAGAGACTGCCCCTGCGCGCCGCGTGGCGGTGCTCGGCGACATGCTCGAGCTGGGCCCCGATGGGCCGCGCCTGCATCGCGAGATCGGGCTGTATGCCGAAGAGCGGGGCGTCGACCTGCTCGTCACGGTCGGCCCGCTGGCGGCGGAGATGCGCATGGAGTTCGCGGGCGAGTCCTACGCGGCCGCCGATGCGACGGCCGCCGCCGAGCTGTTGGAGCCGCTGCTGCGCGAAGGCGACACGGTGCTCGTGAAGGCCTCGCGCGGCGTCGGCCTGGAGCGCGTCGGCGAGCGCCTGGCCGCTCTGCGCGAGCGCGACGATGCGCCCGACAGCCGTGGCTCGGCCACCGCCGGCGGCGCGCGCGGGCAGCGCTGATGGGGAGAATCCTGTTCGGCGGCACGGCGGCGCTGCTCATCTGCCTGTTCCTCAGCCCGAAGTTCATCGAGTTCCTGCGCGAGCGCGAGTTCGGCCAGCACATCCGCGAGGACGGCCCGGAGGGACACCATCAGAAGGCCGGCACGCCGACGATGGGCGGCGTGATCATCTTCATTGCGATCTCCGTGCCGTTCCTGATCCTCACCGACTACGACTGGCGCTCGGTGGGCGTGTTCGGGGCGATGATCGCGTGTGCGCTGCTGGGCTTCGCCGACGACTACATCAAGCTCGTGCGCAGGCGCTCGCTGGGGCTGCGCGCGCGCACGAAGCTGATCGTCACGATCGCCATCTCGCTGGGCCTGTGGTACATCGCGCGCTATCAGGCGCATCTGGCGCCGACGCTGCGATTGCGCTTCGTCGATTACCAGATCGACCTCGGCTGGGCCTATCCGCTGCTGATCTACTTCGTCGTCGCCGGCACGACCAGCGGCGTGAACCTCACCGACGGCCTCGACGGCCTGGCGGCGGGCTGCGCGGCGATCGTGCTGCTGGCGTACATCGGCATCACGTTCATCACCGGCGAGGACGACCTGGCGATGCTCGCCGGCTGCCTGGTCGGAGGCTGCGTAGGCTTTCTCTGGTTCAACGCTTTTCCGGCGACGATCTTCATGGGCGACACCGGATCGCTGGGGCTGGGCGGGGCGATCGCCGGCCTGGCGGTGATGACCAAGACCGAGCTGCTGCTTGTGCTGCTCGGCGGCATCTTCGTGATCGAGGCGCTGTCGGTGGCGATCCAGGTGATCTCCTTTCAAACGACGCGTAAACGCGTCTTCTTGATGGCGCCGATCCATCACCACTTCGAGCTGCGCGCGTGGTCTGAGACGAAGATCATCCTGCGCTTCTGGATCGTCGCGGCGATCTGCTGCGCGATCGGCTTCACGATCTATCGCCAGAGCATCGGCTGAAGTGTTTGTGGATTAGCGCAGACGACGCAACGCCCGGAGGAGCACGGCGAGTGCGGCCGCCATCAACAGCAGTGGAGCGTCGAGAGCCGACTCGGGCATGCGCCAGTCGTGCGGATGAATCTCGGCCGTCGCCTGCTTTGGGATCAACCGGAGCGCTTGGAGCGCGCGGGCGACGGGAGTCCAGAGCGCGAGCGAAGCCGACGATCGGCTGACGGCTGGCGCGAGCGGGATGGTCGTCGGCACTGTGACGGCCAAGGACGCGGCCGAGTGGCTCTCAGCCGGCGCGAGTGGGACGATGGCCGGCGTCGTCAGCGCGAGCGAAGCCGAAGATTCGCTGCAAGCGGGACTCAGCGGAATCGTCACGGGCAGCATGCTCAGATTTTACGCCGAGCGCTCGTCGCAATACGCTCGACGCCGATGCCCGCGAAGCGTCCAAGGGCGACGCTACGCTTCGCAACATGGCAAAAAGCGAGGTCCGATACGCCTTCGACTCGGTCCAAATAAGCGACAGCTCTTACGTGGATCAGATCATTGGCCGAGCTATGCCTCGCCTCTCAGCTCGGGATCGACGCTACGACCGCGGCGCTGCTGGCGCGCTAGCTCGATAGGCGCAAGGGGCTCGAGCTTAATCGTCGCGGCCGAACGTTGGTTCTGCACCTTGCAGGGTGGCACGATCGACGCCGATGCATGTGATCGAGACGATGCGCGCGAGGAAGTAAGAGCTGTGATCGCCCTGCTGCTGGGTTTCATGGTCGGCGCTCTGCTCGTCGGGGACGGCGATAACTACGTGGACAGTCACCTTGGCTGGGATTGACCGCTTCTGCGATTGGCTCACGCGATGACATTCATTTGCTCGCCGTGTTCGGCGCGGTGATCCTCGCCGTGTGGTGCTCGCTGCGATGTGCGCATTGTTGCCGCCTTCGTGGTGGCGATGTTCCGGGCGGCCGTGTTGATCTCTGCGGTCGTCCTTCGCACGATCACGCGCTAGAGCTGGTTAGCCGGTAACCCCTGCGTTGCCTGTAGCTTGGCGGCGTGGGGTCTTTGCGTGCCCGTAACGGGGCTGGTGGCGTTCCAGAAACCTTGCGGCGGAGGGATCGCAGGGGTTGCTGGCGATCTGGCGCGTGCGCACGGCTCTTCGGACGCTTCGATTCGCGCGGGCGATGAGCGCCGGTGCCCGGCGTATTGGCTAGTTCTCGCCACCGTGGGACGAGCAAGCGCCGGATATGCCGCCGGCATGGCTGAATGTTTCGTCTTCGCATTCGACCACATAGCCATCCTCGCCTTCAAAGTCGCCGATGCATTCGTGAAGGTTGCAGAATTCTTCGTCGCCTTCGTGGCTGTAGGAGCCGATTTCATCTTCGCCGCCTTCGTTTTCGCCAGAGCCAGATTCAGGCGTGGGAGATGCTTCCTGTTCTTCGACACGCTGTGCAGCCGTAGGACCGGGATGTCCGACATCCCGTTTGCTCGCGTAGGCCGTTGCTTGGCTATCGGTGTACGCGTCGATCGCGATCTGTGGAAACGAGACATAGATGTCCTGAGAAAGCGGACTGCTGGTGCAAGCGACGAGCGAGCCGGCGCGATCGCAGTCAAGTTCGTAGTCCTTATTCGTAGCCGGGCTATGCACCATGATTGCCGGGTACTTCTCCGGCTTGTTGCGCGACTCGTAGAACTCGTAGAAGGCGTTTTCAGCCAACGCGCAGGATGTTGCCGAGTTAGCGACGATGTTCGTATCGCAGTTGCGTTGTGGTGAGGAGTTGGGATCGGACGGAGTCGTTGTGACTGCATGGCAGGCATGTCCCTCTGGCACTTCGTCGCAGAAGGCCGTGGCTGAAGCGTCCGGCTTCTGAGCTGGGTTATTGGGCGTCAGCTTGACCGCCACTTTGTGCGCTTTCAGCGGTACGTGAGCGGCGGCCGTGTTTGCTGTCGCACGTTCTGGCGCGCGCTCGGTGACTGTCTTAGTACCGGCGCAGCCAGTCATGAGCAGCGCGAGCACTAGAGCCGCTATCTCCCCCCGAGGCCGCATTCTCGGAGTCTAATGATGCGAATTACCCCTGTCTAGCAGCTCGATCCCCGCTGAATGCTCGACTAGCATTCCTAGTGTGGCTGGGGAGGAACTGATGCCGGAATGACTGCCGCGCGGTGGTTTGCTCTTGGCGGGAGCCTGCTCCAGATCGGAGGCTTTCTCGCCGTCGTCATGGCGGCAACGTTTGAGCTAGCGACCGAGTACGGCGACTATGGGCCGCTAGGGAAACTGTGGCTTCGTATCAAGGGCACCTGGCTCTACTGGCTCGGCACGCTCCCGACGCCTGTACAGCTCAGCGGCACGATGTCGGCGAGCGTCGGTACGCGGGCAAGCCTGACAATGCGAAAGTCGCCTGAGAGCGAGGTTGAGCGCATCGACCGCGAACTTGGAGAACTGCGCACTCGGGTCGAGCACTTTCAGGAGGACGCGGAAAAGCGCTTTGGGAACATAGAGCAGTCGATCACGTCGTTGCAGGAGCACGTAGCCGACCGGACAGACGAGCTGCAAAAACGACTTGACGATATCCGCCGCGGCACGCTACGGAAAGAGCGCCGGGGAGCATGGGCTTTCGTCCTTGGAACTGCTTTGGTGCTTGTCGGAGCATTCGTGTAGATGTCCGTTATCGCCGAGAGCGCATGGGCATTTGGCTGGACTGCGGTAGCGGGCATTGCTACGGCGATCCTGGCGGCCGTTACTTGGTGGCTCGCCAGATCGACGCGCGACCTCGCGAGGGAGACGGATCAGGATGTGCGCGCGGCCTGGCGGCCAGTCGTGGTTCTCGCGATCGGTAGCGGCGCTAAGTTCAAGGTGACCCGGATCGAGGAACGCTACGCGGTAGAAATCGAAGTTTGCGTACGCAATGCCGGCCGCGGCCCGGCCATCAACTGCGAGATTGCCGCACACACGTCACGAAGCGAGTACGACCTGCGGACCCAAGCCCAACAGCTAAACACCGTGGCTGTGGGTGACCAGACACCGGTGAGGGTGTACGGGCGCTCAGACGTGGCGCAGGGGCGACCGGATTGGGAACGGTCGTTCGATCATCAGATGCTGCTCACCTACGAGGACGTCGCGCAAACGATCTACGAGACCTTGCTGACATTTCGCGTGCATGCCGACGAAGGCGATTCGACCGGACGCGGACAAGAAATTAACGCGACGCTGATCTCTACAGAGCCGCGCAGCACCGGCCGCAAACGCGAAAACTAGGCAGGCCGCCAGTCCTTACTATTTGGCGGTATGGCGGCCTGACGTGACTAATGTCTGCGGCCGAGACCAATTAGGGGTCAGGCCGCCAAGCAGGCCGCCAAGTGTTGGCGTCTGCTTAGCCCCGGAAGTATCGGTGCGCAGCCGTAAAATGCCCAGCCTTGACCGCCGAGAAGCCTAAAGATTCCGGCCAGACAATCCAAAATCACTGAGGTGCGCTCGCGCCCGGCGATCCCCGGCGGGCCCTACCTGGTCGTCGGCCTGGCGCGCTCGGGTATAGCCGCGGCACTGGCGCTGCGTGCGCGTGGGGAGGACGTGCTCGGTCTCGACGCGGGCTCGCCGAAGACGGCCGGCGTGCTGGGCGATGCCGGAGTGGAGCTGTTTTTGGATGAAGATGATGGGGTTGCTCTGTTGGATCGCGTGGGCGCGGTGGTGAAGAGCCCGGGGGTTCCAGCGCAGGCGCCCGCGGTCGCTGCGGCGCGCGAGCGCGGTATGCCGGTGTTCGGCGAGCTGGAGCTGGCGTGGCGGCTGCTGGACAACGACTTCGTCGTCGTGACCGGGACGAACGGCAAGACGACGACCGTCGAGCTGATCGGCCACATCCACCGCTGCGCCGGGCTGCCGGTCGCCGTAGCGGGCAACGTCGGCACGGCGCTCAGCTCGCTGATCGGTTCGCTGGACGCACGGGCGACAGTCGTGTGCGAGGCGTCGTCCTTTCAGCTCGAAGACACGATCGAGTTCGCGCCCGAGGCGGCGGTCCTCTTGAACCTCGCGCCCGACCACCTCGATCGCCATGGCACGTTCGCCGCGTACGCCGCGGCCAAGCTGCAGGCCTTTGCGCGCCAGCGAGCAGACGACGCGGCCGTGCTCCCGGCCGATCTGGATCGGCAGCTGGCGCCTGCGGCCGCGGGAGATGCCGGCGAGGGGGAGGCTGCGCGCGCGTTCTCGGTCCCCGGCGAGGCTCGGCGCGTGCGCTTCGGCTGGGATGCGTCGGCTGAGCTGTTCGAGCTCGACGGCGAGCTGTGGTGGGGGACGCAGCCGCTGATCGCGCTCGCGGACATGCGCTTGCGCGGGCGCCACAACGTGGAGAACGCGATGGCCGCGGCCGCGGTCTGCCTGGCGCGCGGGCTGGACGTCGCGTCGGTGTGCGACGGCCTGCGCTCGTTCGGTGGGGTCGCGCATCGCCTCGAGGAGGTCGCCGAGGTGGCCGGCGTGCTGTACGTCAACGACTCCAAGGCGACGAACGTCGCCAGCACGCTCGTCGCGCTGGAGGCATTCGCCGGCCGTCCCGTGCACCTGATCCTCGGCGGCCAGGGCAAGGGCCAGGACTTCTCGGCGCTGCGCGAGCCGGTACAGCGCTGCGCTGCGGCCGTCTACCTGATCGGCGAACACACCAAGACGATCGCCGCGGCGCTGGCGAACATCGGGCCGCCGGTCAGCGAATGCGGCGATCTCTCGCGTGCGGTGGCGAGCGCCGCGAAAGCACTCGCAGACGACGGCATCGCCGCCCACCGCGGCCCGCAGGAGGGGCCCGTGGTGCTGCTGTCGCCGGCCTGCGCGAGCTTCGATCAGTTCGCCGATTTCGAGGCGCGCGGAGAGGCCTTCTGCGAGCTCGTGAGAGGCTTGCAGGGTTAGCGCCCCCGGCGTCGAAGTCAGCGGGGATGCCAGCAGCGCCAGCACGCGCCGGTTCCTCCGGCGCGCCGCGATCGGACGGCAAGCGTGCGCGGCGCAAAGCGGTCGCGAAGGGCAGTCAGCCGCTCGAGCAGCGCATCCTGCTCACGGCCACGCTGTGCCTTCTGGCCTTCGGCGCGGTGATGGTCTACAGCGCCTCGTCGGCGACCTCGCTGCTGCAGGGTCACGGCAACGGCAGCGGCTACCTCGTCAAGTACCTGATCTACGGCGCGATCGGGCTCGTGCTGATGCGCGTGCTGGCGCGCGACGGCGTGGCCAAAGTGCAGACGATCGCCGGGCCGCTGCTGGTCACGTCGTTCGTGCTCGTGGTGGCCGTGCACGTCCCGCACGTCGGCGTCAGCGTCAACGGCGCGCGCCGCTGGCTGGGCGCCGGGCCGCTGCAGTTCCAGCCGTCGGAGCTGATGAAGCTGGCGCTCGTGCTGTACGCCGCGACGCTGCTGGCCAAGCGCCCGCAGCGCGTGCACGATCTGCGCGACCTGGCGAGGCCGCTGCTCGTGGTGATCGGCGCGGCGATCCTGCTGGTCGCCACGCAGCCCGACCTCGGTACCGCGATGGTGATCGCCTTCACGACGATCGCGCTGCTCGTAGCCGCGGGGATCGACATGCGCAGGCTGGCGATCGTCATGGGCTCGGCGTTCGTGGTGGTCGTCATGTACGCGCTGGTCAAACCGTATGCGCGGGCGCGCCTGACGTCGTTCCTGGACCCCTGGGCGCACGCCTCCAGCAGCGGCTTTCAGGCGGTGCAGGGGCAGATCGCGATCGGCTCGGGCGGGCTGTTCGGCGTCGGCCCCGGCGAGTCGGTGCAGAAGATCTTCTACCTGCCCGAGGCGCCCACGGACTTCATCCTCGCTGTGATCGCCGAGGAGCTGGGCGCGGTCGGCGTGTGCGCTCTGCTGTTCCTGTACGGGCTGATCGCCTACGCGGGCCTGCGCGCGGCGAAGGGCGCGCGCAGCCTGCAGAGCGCGCTGATCGCCGTCGGCGTCACCTCGCTGATCGTCTCTCAGGCGCTGTTGAACGTGTTCGCGGTGCTCGGCCTGGCGCCGCTGACGGGCGTGCCGCTGCCGTTCGTCTCCTACGGCTCCAGCAGCCTGATCGTGATGCTCTCGTGCATGGGGCTGCTGCTGAACGTCGCCTCCGGCGGGACGGCGCACGTGCGCGCGGTGTCGACGCCGCGCCGCAGCTCGGCCGACGCGCGCGGACGCGAAAGGGCACGATGGGGCGATGAGCAAGAAGCCGAAGATCGTGATCGCCGCCGGCGGGACCGCGGGGCACGTGGTGCCGGCGCTCGCGGTCGCCGCAGCGCTGCGGGCTGACGGCGCCGAGGTCGCGTTCATCGGCGCCGGGCGCGCCGAGGCCACGCTCGTGCCACAGGCCGGCTACGAGCTGCACGCGATCTCCGTGGAAGGGCTCAGCCGCAGGAACCCGCTGCGCGCGCTGCGGGCGTTGCTGCGCGCGGCGCTCGCCGTGCCGCGCGCGCGGGGGCTGCTCGCCCGTCTGCAGCCGGACGCCGTGATGGGCGGTGGCGGTTACGTCGCCGGCCCGGTCGCGCTGGCGGCGCTGACGATGCGCCTCCCGGTGGTGCTCACCGAGGCCGACAGCCGCCTGGGGCTGACCAACCGCCTGCTCGCCCCGTTCGTGCGTCGGGTATGCCTGGCCTTCCCGATCGGCGGGCGCGACGGCGAGCGCTACCGCGTCACCGGCCGGCCGGTGCCCGCCACCTCGCGTGAGCTCGACGGCGCGCGCGAGCGGCTGGGCATCGGCGCTCAGGAGACGTGCGTGCTGGTGTTCGGCGGCTCGCTCGGCGCGCGCACGATCAACCAGGCGGCACTCGAGGCGTTCACCGGCAGCGCTTTCCGCGTGCTGCACATCGCCGGCAGCCGCGACTACGGCGAGCTGTCGACCCACCCGCTGCCGGCGGGCTATGACCTGCGCGAGTACCTCGGCGAGGCCGACTTCGCCGACGCGCTCGCGGCGGCCGATCTCGTGGTGTCGCGCGCCGGCGGCTCGCTGTTCGAGATCGCCGCGCACGGCGTTCCGGCGATCCTCGTCCCCTACCCGCACGCCGCCGCGGACCATCAGACGACCAACGCACGCTGGATGGCCGACGCCGGAGCCGCCGTCGTGATCGCCGATCGCGAGCTCGGCGGAGCGATCCTCGCGCGCCATGTGGCCGAGCTGCTGGCCGACCCGTCGAGCCTCGCGGCGATGGCCGCCGCGTCGCGCGCGCTGGCGCGCCCCGACGCCGCGCAGCAGATCGCGCGCGAGCTGCTGCAGGCCGCGGGCCGATGAGCGCGAGCGCTGCGCCCTGGGCCGGCCGGCGGCTGCACTTCGTCGGCGTCGGCGGGGCGGGCATGAGCGGCTACGCGCGCGCCGCGCACGCGCTCGGCGCCGACGTGAGCGGCTCCGACGGCGCCGACGGCCCATATGCCAAGCGCCTGGCCGCGGACGGCGTCCTGCAGGCGCGCATCGGCCACGATGCCGCCAACCTGCCCCCCGGCGAGGACGTCGAGCTCGTCTACTCCTCGGCGGTCGGAGCCGAGAACCCCGAGCGGCGTGCCGCGCGCGAGCGCGGACTGTCCGAGCGCCCGCGCGCGCGAGCTGCTCGGCGAGCTGACGGCTCTGCGGCGCACGATCGCCGTCGCCGGCACGCACGGCAAGACGACCACCGCGTCGATGACCGTGCACGCGCTGCGCGGCGCCGGCATGCAGCCGGGCTGGCTCGTCGGCGGCACGGTCGGCGAGGGGCTGCCGAACTCGCACTGGAGCGACGGCGATTGGCTGGTCGTCGAGGCCGACGAGTCCGACCGCTCGATGCTCAGCCTCGAGCGTCGATGTCGCCGTGCTGACGAACGCCGAGCTCGACCACCACTCGGCCTACGCATCGCTGGGCGAGCTGCGCGAGGCCTTCCGCGCGTTCGCCGCGCTGTGCAGAGCGCGCGGTCGTCGTGTGGGACCGGCCGGAGCTGCTGGCGCTGATGCCCGAGCCGCCCGCCGAGGTCGTCGCATTCGACGTCCCCGCGCCGCGCCTTGACGCCGGCGGGTCGAGCTTCGATTGGCGCGGCCGGGAGGTCCGCCTCGCCGTGCCCGGCGCGCACAACGCGCTCAACGCCGCCGCGGCCCTGGAAGCGGCGCGGCTGGCGGGCGCCGACGAAGCCGCCGCGGCGGACGCGCTGGCCGACTTCCACGGCGCCGGGCGGCGCTTTCAGCTGCTCGGCGCGTCGGCGCGCGGTGCGCGCGTGTACGACGACTACGCCCATCACCCGACGGAGGTCGCCGCGACGCTCGACGCCGCGCGCACGCTCGCGCCGCAGCGCCTGGTCGCCGTGTTCCAGCCGCACCTGTACTCGCGCACGGAGCTGCTTGCCGCCGGCTTCGGCCGTGCGCTGGCACGCGCGGACGTCGTCGTCGTGCTCGACGTGTACCCGGCGCGCGAGCGCGCCGAGGACCATCCGGGCGTCAGCGGCCTGCTGATCGCCGAGTCGGCCGCCGACGCGGCGCACGGGCGCGCGGTCTACTGGCTGCCCTCCTTCGACGATGCCGCGCCCGTGCTGACGGGGCTGCTGGGGGAGGGCGACGTGTGCCTGGTCATGGGCGCGGGCGACGTCGACACGCTGGCGCGCCGGCTGGTGGCCTCGTGAGCGGGCCAGAGCCTCCGGCTCCGCCGGCGGCGGTCCAGCGCGACGTGGCGATCGCGCGGCTGTCGACGGTGCGCACGGGCGGCTCGGCGGAGTTCTTCGCGCGCGCGGGCAGCGACGAGGAGCTGGCGCGGCTGCTGCGCTGGGCCGCCGCGGCGGGCGTGGCCGTGAACGTCGTCGGTTCGGGCTCGAACCTGCTGATCGCCGACGAGGGCGTGCTCGGGGCTCGTGCTCAAGCTCGACCGCGAGCTGGCGCGCATCGAGGTCGATGGCACGCAGATCGCCTGCGGCGGCGGTGCGCGCCTGCCGCAGGTCGCCGCGCGTGCCGCGCGCGCCGGGCTGTCGGGGATCGAGTTCGGCGTGAACATCCCCGGCACGGTCGGCGGCGCCGTGCGCATGAACGCCAACGCCTACGGCGGCGAGCTCGCGCGCGTGCTGGAGTGGGTCGACGTCGTCGCCGCCGACGGCGGCGCAGAGCGCCGCACGCCCGAGCAGCTCGCGTTCGCCTATCGCAGCTCCAACGTCGCATCCGGCGAGGTCGTCGCGCGGGCGTCGTTCGCCTTGCAGCGCTCGGACTCCGAGACGGTCACGGCGACGCTTGCGCAGATGCGCACGCGCCGCCACGAGGCCCAGCCGCAGGGCATAAAGACGTTCGGCTCGACGTTCAAGAACCCCGAGCATGCCGCCGCGCAGGGGCGCAGCGCCGGCCTGCTGCTGGCCGAGGTGGGCGCCAACGGCCTGACCGTCGGCGGCGCGCGCTTCTCGCCCAAGCACGCCAACTTCATCGAGAACACGGGCACTGCGCGTACCGCGGACGTGCTCGCAGTGATGGCCGAGGGACGCCGCCGCGTGCTCGAGCGCTTCGGCGTCGCGCTCGAGCCCGAGGTGCAGACGCTCGGCGACGTACGATTGCCCTGGTCCTAAAGCTCTCGCGCGGCGGTAGGGGTTCGCCGCCGGGGGTCGAAGAAGAAGGCCGATGGATCGAACGCTCGCCGGCCGCCTGGGAATTGGCAGCCTCACCCGCCAGCCTGCAACCGCCGCAAGACGGCCTGCGCGCCGCCGCGCGCGCGCGCGAGGCGGCGCCACGCCGCTGGATCGCGCGCTGGCGCGCTTCGCCGCGCTGCTGGCGGGCGCCGCGCGGCTGCTCGGCGACTGCCGCACCTACGTCTGGCGCCGCCGGCGCCTGCGGCTCGCGCTGATCGTCGCCGTGCTCGCGACGCCGCTGCTCGCCGGTGGCTGGCTGTGGCTGCGCGGCTCGTCGCTCGTCGCCGTGCATCAGGTGCGCGTGACCGGCGCGCACGGTCCGCAGGAGCGCGCGATAGACGCCGCGCTGAGCTCGGCCGCGCGCGGCATGACCACGCTCGACGTACACCCGGCGGCCCTGCGTGCGGCGGTCGCCTCCTACCCGGTCGTCAGCGACCTGAAGGTCTCGACGAGCTTCCCGCACGGCATGAGTATCCGCGTGATCGAGCAGCCGGCCGTCGCGGCGCTGACCGTGTCGGGCTCGAAGACCGCCGTTGCGGCCGACGGCATCGTGCTCGGCCCCGGACTGGCCTCCGGCTCGCTGCCGGCGCTCAACGGCGCCTCGCTGCCGGCGCCCGGGCAGCGCGTGCGCGACCAGGCGCTGCTCGGCGCGCTCGCCGTGCTCGGGGCGGCGCCGTCGCGCCTGGCGCGTCAGGTGACGCGCGCATACAGCTCGAGCAAGGGCCTGACGCTCGCCATGCGCAGCGGACTGCTCGTGTACTTCGGCGACGGCACGCGCCCGCATGCCAAGTGGCTGTCGCTGACGAGCGTGCTCGCCGACCCGAGCTCCGCGGGCGCCTCCTACGTCGACGTGCGTCTCCCCGAACGACCCGCGGCCGGCTTCCCCGGCGGCGTGGCGCCCGCCGCCGAAGGCTCGCAAGCCGAAGCGTCGAGCGCATCCTCCGCCGGCGGAGAATCGCCCGAAGCGCTGGCCGAAGGGCTCACCAAGGCGGCCGGCGGAAGCGCTGCGGCAAGCGCGCCGACGGGCACGCAACCGGGTCCCGGCGAAGCCGAAGAAGAAGCTGCCACGAGCGCGCCGGCCGGTGAAGAAGCGACCAGCGAAGGGTCGAGCGAAAGCGGGGTATAGCCACGCGCGACCAACACATTCTCAACACTCAATCTAAACCTGAGGTATACTCTCACTTTGGGCCCAATGCTCACCCCTTGGTCGAGAGTTGGCCGTTCTGCAACGATCGTTGCGAGACTGGACGTCGTCGTTGACAGGGCGAAGTTCCCTGCATAACGTGCCGATCTCGGCGGTTCGCAAGGTTGTATGCTGCGAACCCTAATTTTCTACTGAAGGGTTCGGACAGAACCATCATGGAGAGCAGCGGAAGCTATCTGGCGGTCATCAAGGTCGTGGGCGTCGGCGGCGGCGGCACCAACGCGGTCAGCCGCATGGTCGACGCCGGACTGCGCGGCGTGGAGTTCATCGCCGCCAACACCGACGCTCAGGCGCTCGCCATGTGCGACGCCGACATCAAGCTGAACATCGGCCACGAGTCGACCAAGGGACTCGGCGCAGGCGCCAACCCCGACGTCGGCCTCGGCGCCGCCTCGGAGTCGCGCGACGACATCAAGGAGGCGCTGAAGGGCGCCGACATGGTCTTCGTCACCGCCGGCGAGGGCGGCGGCACCGGCACCGGAGCCGCTCCCGTGATCGCCGAGATCGCCAAGAACGAGATCGGCGCGCTGACCGTCGGCGTCGTCACCCGCCCGTTCGAGTTCGAGGGATCCCAGCGCGGCCGCCAGGCCACCGAGGGCATCGAGCGACTGCGCGAGGTCGTCGACACGCTGATCGTGATCCCCAACGAGAAGCTGCTGACCGTCGTCGAGCGCCGCACCTCGATGCTCGACGCCTTCCGCGAGGCCGACAACGTGCTGCGCCAGGGCGTTCAGGGCATCACCGACCTGATCACCATCCCCGGCCTGATCAACCTCGACTTCGCCGACGTGCGCACGATCATGCAGGACGCCGGCTCGGCCCTGATGGGCATCGGCACGGCCGGCGGCGAGACGCGCAGCGCCGACGCCGCCAAGGCCGCCATCTCCTCGCCGCTGCTGGAAGAGTCCGTCGACGGCGCCACCGGCATTCTGCTCAACATCACCGGCGGCAAGGACCTCGGCCTGTTCGAGGTCAACGACGCCGCCGAGACGATCCAGAACGCAGCCGACCCCAACGCCAACATCATCTTCGGCGCCGTGATCGACGAGAGCATGTCCGACGAGGTGCGCGTCACCGTCATCGGCACCGGCTTCGATCATCGCCCCGGACGCAGCGCGCGCAAAGACAGCCGTTCGCGCGGCCGCGACCGCGGCCCGCGCATCGACGATCGCCAGCGCTCCTCGCTGGAGATCTCCGACGACGACATCGACGTTCCGCCGTTTTTGCGCTAGCGGCGGGCCACCGGCCGGGCGACTGAACCGATCGGCTTGACTTTCGCCACCGGCGCGTGCTGGCCCGTTATCGCCTCGCCCGTCAATTTGGACCAGGCGCATCCCTCTGTCCGTGCATACACGAACGCGTCGTTCTTCTCGCTTTCGTAATACGCGGCGAGATCCTTCTGCCCGTTGCGTTCGGCGTTTTCCTGGGCTTCGTTGAGGAGGTTCCAGGTCAGCCGGTAAACTTCGCAGGTCGCCGCGTGCGCGCCCGGGTTGTTGATCTGGGCCTGTGAGACGGCCGGAGCGGCGGCCACGCCGGCGGTGACGGCAAGCGTGAGAATCGCGGTGCGGATCTTCGTGCTGAGCATTTTGGCTGCCTCCTGAAGGGGATTGGGTTTGTAGGACCATCCTCGCCGTGTCTTGCGGCGGCGCAAAGCCACCCTGGGGTGCCGATCGCCTTACCTTGCGCAGCTGGCCGCTAGCCTGCGGGCCGTGCCCCCGAGCCTGCGCCACACAGTCCTTTTTGACCGCCATGTCGCGGCGGGGGCCAAGATGGTCGACTTCGCCGGCTGGGAGATGCCCGTGCAGTACGAGGGCGTCGGCGCCGAGCACCGGGCCGTGCGCGAGAGCTGTGGCATCTTCGACGTCTCGCACATGGGCGAGATCGAGGTGTCCGGGCCTCAGGCGCTGGAACTGCTGCAGCGCCTGCTCTCAAACGATGTCGCGCAGATCGGCGTGGATGTCGACGGCGGCGGCGCCCAGTACAGCGTGCTCTGCCGCGAGGACGGCGGCGTGCTCGACGACCTGTTCACCTACCGCCTGGACTCAGACCGCTACCTGACGGTCACCAACGCCGCCAACCACGTTCGCGATCTGGAGTGGTTTCAGGCGCACGCGAGCGAGTTCCCCGATGCGCAGGTCAGCGACCGCATAGACGACTACGCGATGATCGCCGTGCAGGGGGCGCAGGCGCGCGCGATCGTGCAGGCGATCTCCGACGCGCCGCTGCCGCCGCGCATGACCGCAGCGACACGCCGCGTGGCCGGCTCTGAGGCGCTCGTGTGCGGCACCGGCTACACCGGCGAGGACGGCGTGGAGCTGATGTGCGCCCCCGCCGATGCACCCGCGCTGTGGGACGAGCTCGTGCGCCGCGGCGCCGTGCCCGCCGGGCTGGCGGCGCGCGACACGCTGCGCCTGGAGGTCTGCTTTCACCTCTACGGCAACGACCTTTCGGTGGATCGCGGACCGATCGAAGCCGGGCTCGGCTGGTGCTGTCGCGAGGACACTGAGTTCATCGGCTCAGACGCCGTCCGCGTCGTGCGCGACGCGGGACCGCGCGAGAAGCTCGTCGCCTTTCAGATCGACGGCCCCGGCATCGCGCGTCAGGGCAACGCGATCGCCGGCGGCGGCGAGGTCACCAGTGGCACCATGTCGCCGAGCCTCGGGGTGGGTATCGGCATGGCCTACGTGCCCGCCGAGCACGCCGCCCCCGGCACGGGCCTCGAGATCGACGTTCGTGGCAAGATGCGCCGCGCCGTCGTCAAGCAGAAGCCGCTCTACCGAAAGGGCTCGTGAATGGCCGAGGCAAGCTACCCCGAGGACCTGCTCTACCACGCCGAGCACGACTGGGCGCGCATCGACGCCGCCGATCCGGCGCTGGCGACGCTCGGCATCACCTGGTACGCGCAGGACTCGCTCGGCGAGGTCGTGTTCTTCGACCTGCCCGCCGTCGGCGCTAGCGTCAGCAAGGACTCCTCATACGCCGAGGTCGAGTCCGTCAAGGCGGTCTCCGACGTGATCGCGCCGCTGTCGGGCGAGATCGTCGAGGTCAACCAGGCGCTCGGCGACGACCCGCAGAAGATCAACGAGGACCCCTACGGCGAGGGCTGGCTGGTCAAGGTGCGCCTGGCCGATCCCGCCGAGCGCGAGCAGCTCATGGACGCCGCCGCGTACGCCGCGACCCTCGGTGGCTAGGCTGACTGCAGCACCTTGAGCCGTTACACAGCCATCACCCCCGCGGACCTCGACGCGATGCTCGCCGCGATCGGCGTGTCCTCCGTGCAGGAGATCTTCGATCGCCAGATTCCCGAGGGCGTGCGCCTGGGGCGCGTGCTCGACCTGCCGCAGGGCCTGTCCGAGCAGGAGGTCTTCGCTCATCTGTCGCAACTGGCCTCGCGCAACGTGTCCGCCGAAGACGAGCTGAGCTTCCTCGGTGCCGGCATGTACGACCACTACGTGCCAGCGCTGATCGACATGCTCGTCGAGCGCTCGGAGTTCCTCACGCCGTACACGCCCTATCAGCCGGAGATATCCCAGGGCGGCCTGCAGGTGATGTTCGAGTACCAGACGGCGATCTCCGAGCTGACCGGCCTGCCCGTGTCCAACGCCTCGGCCTACGAGGGCCCCTCGGCGGTCGCCGCCGCCGCGTACCTGGCCAAGCTGCACAACTCCAAGCGCCGAGTCGTCGCCAGCGCCGGCCTGCACCCGCACACGCTGCAGACGCTGCGCACGCTCGCCCACGGCTACGACATGGATGTCGTCGAGGTTCCCTTGCGCGACGGGGTCACCGACCCGCAGGCATGGGCCGGCGCGATCGACGCCGACACCAGCGCGGCGATCTTCGCGCAGCCGAACTTCTACGGCGCAGTCGAGGACGCCGCCGCGCTCAGCGCAGCCGCCAAGGATGCCGGCGACCCGGTCGTCATCGCGCAGGCCGACCCGATCGCGCTGGGCATCCTCGCGCCGCCCGGCGACTGCGGCGTCGACGTGGCGGTCGGCGAGGGCCAGCCGCTCGGCAACCGCCTGGACTTCGGCGGCCCCTCGTTCGGCTTCTTCGCGGCGCGCGAGGAGTACCTGCGGCGGATGCCCGGGCGCATCGCCGGCGAGACCGTCGACGTCGACGGGCGGCGCGGCTTCGTGCTGACGCTGCAGACGCGCGAGCAGCACATCCGCCGCGAGAAAGCCACGTCGAACATCTGCACCGCGCAGGCGCTCAACGCGCTCGCCGGCGTCGTCTACCTGGCCTGGCTCGGGCGCCGCGGCATCGTCGAGCTCGGCGAGTTGCTGCTCGCGCGCACCGACTACGCGCGCAATGCGCTCGCGGCGATCGACGGCGTCGAGAAGCTGCACTCCCAGCCGGTCGTGCGCGAGTTCGCGCTGCGCTTGGACGCCGACGTCGCCGCGGTGCGCCGGCGCTGCGCCGAGCGGGGCGTCAACCCCGGCGTCGACGTGCACGCGCTCAGCGGCCGCGAGCAGGACCGCGGCGTGCTGCTCGTGGCGATCACCGAGAAGCGCTCGCGCGCGGACATCGATCGCCTCGCCGAGGTGCTCGCCGACGCGCTTGCCGCCGAGCGCGAAGGCGCTGCGAAGCCGTCACGGGTCGCCGGCGAGGCGGTCGTCGCGTGAGCGTCGATCGACGAGAACCACCTGCACGCCGATCCCGGCATCGACGGGCACCATCCCCACCATGGCGTGGCCGTCGGAGCGGCGATGGCCGGCCCGCTGCAGCGCGAGCGCGCGACGACGATCTTCCAGAAGGGCGCCGCGGGGCGCCGCGCGTTCGTGTGCCCGCCGCTCGACGTGCCCGAGCCCGACGCCGAGGCGGTGCTGCCGGCGCGCTTTCGCCGCGTGCAGGCCGCGCGCCTCCCGGAGGTCTCAGAGCCGGAGATCGTGCGCCACTACGTCGGCATCTCCAAGCGGAACTTCGACCTGGACTCGGGCTTCTATCCGCTGGGCTCGTGCACGATGAAGCACAACCCGCGCCTGCACGAGCGCGCCGCCGCGCTGCCCGGCCACGCGCGCCTGCACCCGCTGCAGGACGCCGAGCGCGCGCAGGGCGCGCTGGAGCTGATGTTCAACCTGCAGGGCGCGCTCGCGGAGATCGCCGGCCTGCCGCACGTCTCGCTGCAGCCCTCGGCCGGCTCGCACGGCGAGCTGGCGGGCGTGCTGCTGACGCGTGCCTACCACGAGGACCGCGGCGAGACGCGCCACAAGGTGCTCACGCCCGACACCGCGCACGGCACCAATCCGGCGACCGTCACGATGGCCGGCCTGGAGGTGGTCAAGCTCGCGACCAACCCCGACGGCGGCATCGACCTCGACGACCTGCGCGCGAAGGCCGACACCGACGTCGCCTGCCTGATGTTGACCAACCCGAACACGCTCGGGCTGTTCGATCCGAACATCGAGGAGATCGCCTCGATCGTGCACGGCGTCGGCGCGACTCTGTACTACGACGGCGCCAACCTCAACGCCGTGATGGGCCTGTCGCGCCCCGGCGACATGGGCTTTGACATCGTGCACTTCAACCTGCACAAGTCCTTCACGCAGCCACACGGCGGCGGTGGCCCGGGGTCGGGGCCGATCGCCGTGTCCGATCGCATCGCGCCGTTCTTGCCGCGGCCGGTCGTCACGCGCGGCAACGACGGCTCGTTCGCGCTGGAGGAGGGCCTTGACAACGGCGGCGCCAAGTCGATCGGGCGCCTGCGCGGCTTTCACGGCAACTACGGCTGCTTCGTGCGCTCCTACGCTTACATCTGCTCGCTCGGCGCCGACGGCCTGAAGGATGCCTCGGAGGTCGCCGTGCTCAACGCCAACTACCTGCTTGCCCGCCTGCGCGAGAAGGGCGTCGCCGAGCACCTGCCGCTGGCCTACGGGGAGCTGTGCATGCACGAGTTCGTGCTATCCGGCGGGCCGATGAAGAGGGACCTGAAGATCAAGACGCTCGACCTTGCCAAGCGGCTGCTCGACTTCGGCTTTCACCCGCCGACCGTCTACTTCCCGCTGCTCGTCGACGAGGCGCTGATGATCGAGCCGACCGAGACCGAGACCAAGGAGACGCTCGACGCGTTCGCAGACGCGATCGCGCAGATCCTCGCCGAGGCCGCGCAGAACCCGCAGATCGCGCTCGACGCGCCGTACTCGACGCCGGTACGCCGCCTCGACGAGGTCGCCGCCGCCAAGCGCCCCGTCATCCGCCAAGCGCTCGACTAGGCTCAGCGCGCGATGACGATCGAGTACCGCGACCTCGGCAGCACCGGCGTCAAGGTCAGCCCGCTGTGTCTCGGCGCGATGATGTTCGGCGCGTGGGGCAACACCGACCACGACGACTCCGTGCGCATCATCCACCGCGCGCTCGACGCCGGCATCAACTTCATCGACACCGCCGACGTCTACTCGCGCGGCGAGTCCGAGCAGATCGTCGGCAAGGCGCTGGCCGGCGGCAGGCGCGACTCGGTCGTGCTCGCGACGAAGGTGCACGGCAAGATGGACGACGACGACCCCAACCAGTTCGGCAACACGCGCCGCTGGATCGTGCAGGAGGTCGACAACAGCCTGCGGCGCCTGGGCACGGACTGGATCGACCTCTACCAGATCCACCGCCCGGAGATCGACACCGACATCGACGAGACGCTCGGCGCGCTGACCGATCTCGTGCGTGCGGGCAAGGTCCGCTACATCGGCAGCTCGACTTTCCCGCCGAGCCAGATCGTCGAGGCGCAGTGGGTGGCCCAGAGGCGCGGGCGCGAGCGCTTCGTCTGCGAGCAGCCGCCGTACTCGCTGCTGCACCGCGCCGTCGAGGCCGAGGTGCTGCCGGTGTGCGCCAAGTACGGCATGGCCGTAATTCCCTGGAGCCCGCTGGCCGGCGGCTGGCTCTCGGGCAAGTACGGCAAGGGCGGCGAGTCGCCCTCCTCCAGCCGCCGCGCGCAGATGATCCCCTCGCGTTATGACATGTCCTTGCTGGCCAACCAGCGCAAGCTGGAGGCGGCGCAGGCGCTCGGCGAGCTCGCCGACGACAGCGGCCACACGCTGATCGAGCTGGCACTGGCGTTCGTCATGCGCCACCCGGCCGTCACCGCGCCGATCATCGGCCCGCGCACGATGGAGCAGCTCGACAGCCAGCTGCCGGCGCTCGAGACCTCGCTGAGCGAGGACGTGCTCGACCGGATCGACGAGATCGTCCCGCCGGGCCTGAGCGTCAACCCCGACGAACGCGGCTGGGACCCGCCGTGGTTGAAGGACAGCGCGCTGCGGCGCCGCTGAGCGACGGCCGCCTGCTGAGCGACATGCGCATCTTCTCCGGCATCCAGCCCACGGGGCGCAAGCACCTGGGCAACTACATCGGCGCGATCGCGCAGTACGTCTCGAGCCAGGAGCGCGGCGAAGGCATCTTCTGCGTCGTCGACCTGCACGCGATCACGCTCCCGTACGACCCTACGGAGCTGCGCGAACGCAGCTACGACACGGCCGCGATCCTGCTCGCGGCCGGCTTGGACCCCGCGCGCTGCACGCTGTTTCGCCAGTCCGACGTGCCTGCGCACACCGAGCTGACGTGGCTGCTTTCGAGCCTCACCGAGCTGGGACGCCTGCAGCGCATGCACCAGTTCCGCGACAAGTCGCTGTCCCAGCGCGAGCTCGTCTCGGCAGCACTGCTGCTCTATCCCGTGCTGCAGGCCGCCGACGTGCTCGTCTACCGCGCGCACGAGGTGCCCGTCGGCGAGGACCAGCGCGAGCATCTGGAGCTGATGCGCGACGTGGCGCGGCGCTTCAACTCTCGCTACGGCGACGGCGAGGAGGTGCTCGTCGTGCCCGAGCACCGCATCCCGCAGGTCGGCGCGCGGATCATGGACCTGCAGGACCCCACGAGCAAGATGTCCACGTCGATCGGCTCCGAGCAGGGGACCGTGTACGTGCTCGACGAGCCCAAGGCGATCGAGAAGAAGTTCAAGAGCGCCGTCACCGACTCCGGCGACGAGGTGCGGCGCGCGCCCGAGAAGCCCGGCGTCAGCAACCTGATCGAAATCCTCGCCGCCGTGCGCGGCTGCGACCCGACGACGATCGAGGCCGAGCTGTCACAGGCTCGCTACGGCGAACTGAAGACGGCCGTCGCAGACGCCGTCAACGCCTATCTCGCGCCTGTGCGCGAGCGCTACGAGCAGCTGCGTGGCGACGAGGGCGCGCTCGAGCGGATCCTCGCCGACGGCGCCGAGCAAGCGCAGGCGATGGCCGCCGAGACGCTCGCCGACGTGCGCGTGCGCATGGGCTTCGCCGGCGCACGTCAGGCGCGGACAGTAACTTGAGCGCATGAGCCTCGCCACGCTCGAGCTGGACCTGGAGGTCTTCACCGGCCCTTTCGACCTGCTGCTGACGCTCGTGCTGCGCGAAGAGGTCGACCTGCTGGAGCTGGCGCTCGCGGAGGTCGTGCTCGCCTACCTCGACCACCTCGAGGAGCGAGGCGAGCTGGACCTCGAGACGGCAACCGAGTTCATCGTGCTGATCGCCGCCTTGCTGGAGCTGAAGTCGCGCCTGATGCTGATGGGCGACGAGGAGCAGGAGCTCGACATCGAGCCCGAGCAGGCCGCCGAGGAGCTGCTCGCGCGCATGCTCGACGCGCGGCGCTATCGCTCGGCCGCGGCGCACCTCGGCGAGCTGCTTGCCGCCGAGCGCGGCGTGCGCTTTCGCGAGGCGCCGCTGCCGCCCGGCCTGCGCCGCACCGTGATCGCTCCGGCCGAGGGCTCCCAGGACCCCGACGCGCTCGGCGAGGCGATGGGCCGCCTGCTGACGATGCCGCCGCAGATCAGCCTGCGCCACGTGTCCACGCCGCGCGTCGCCGTGTCCGAGCGCCTGGCGCTGCTGCGCGGTCTGCTGCGCCGTGGCGCGTTCAGCTTCGAGGAGGCCGTGCGCGGCGCCGATCGCATGACCGTCGCCGTGACGCTGTTCGCGCTGCTGGAGCTGTACAAGCGCGGCGAGGCCGATTGGGAGCAGGACGAGAGCTTCGGCGAGATCGCCGTGCGCTCGCGCGAGCAGGCACCCGTCGCCGGTGCGGTCTCGCTCGCCGGCGCCGCGGGAGGGCTGGCCGGGTGAGCGACGCGGAGCGGGCGGGCGAGGCGCCACGGCTCGCGCGCACGATCGAGTCGCTGCTGTTCCTCTCGACCGACCCGCTGACCGCCGCCGAGCTCGCCGATGCCACGCAGGCCGGCGAGGGCGCGGTGACGACGGCGCTGGCGCTGCTCGCAGAACGCCATTCGCCCGGTCATTCGGGAATCGCGCTGCGCGAGCTCGGCGGCGGCTGGACGTTCGCCTCAGACCCCGAGTCCGAGGAGGCCGCACGGCGACTTTTCAGCCGCCCGCGCGTGTCCACGCTGACGCCCGCGCAGGCCGAGACGCTGGCGATCGTCGCCTACATGCAGCCGGTCTCGCGCCCGGAGATCGCGCGCATCCGCGGCGTGAGCGCCGACTCCGCCGTGGCGACGCTGCTCGACCGCGGGCTGATCGAGGAGGCCGGCCATTCGCAGTTCGGTGCCGTCGTCTATCGCTCGACGACGCAGTTCCTCAAGCTTTTCGGCCTGCGCACGCTGCAAGAGCTGCCCGACGTCGCGCGCTGGGATCCGACGCCCGAGGAGCAGGCCGAGCTGCGCGAGCGGCTGTTGAAGGCCGGCGAGGCCAGGGCAAGCTAGCCGGCGTTCGCCGCGAGCTGACCGCACGCCGCGTCGATGTCGCGCCCGCGCGTGAGGCGGATCGTCGCGGGGATGTCGTTGGCGACGAGCGCGTCGCGGAAGGCGGCGATCGACGCACGCGAGGAGCCGTCGTAGGGCGAGTCGGTGGGGTTGTAGGGGATCAGGTTGACCTTGAAGATCGAGCGTTCGCCCTCGCGCTTCGGTGCCAGCGCGCGGGCCAGCGACAGGGCCTGCTCGTAGCGGTCGTTGACGCCGGCGAGCATCACGTACTCGATGAACACGCGCCGGCGCTTGCGCTCATAGAAGGCGCGGCAGGCGTCGATCACCTCGCGCAGCGGGTAGCGGTCGTTGACGGGCATCAGCTGCGAGCGCAACGCGTCGTCGGCGGCATGCAGCGACAGCGCCAGGCGCAGCGGCATGTCCTGCTCGGCGAGCGCTTCGATGCCGGGGATCCAGCCGACCGTGGAGATCGCCGTGTGGCGGTGGCCGATGCCGATGTCGGGCAGCCGTTCGCACGCCGCGAGCACGTTGTCGAGGTTGAGCATCGGCTCGCCCATGCCCATGAACACGCAGTTGGTGACGCCCTGCGGCGCCGACTCCAGGCGGCGGAAGTGCAGCGCCTGGTCGACGATCTCAGAGGCCGTGAGGTTGCGTCCGAACTTCATCTGCCCGGTCGCGCAGAAGGTGCACGTCAGCGGGCAGCCCGACTGCGAGGACACGCAGATCGAGCGGCGCCCGTCGCGGTAGCGCATCAGCACCGCCTCCAGCGGGCGCTCGTCGGCCGTCGCGAACAGCGCCTTGACGGTGCCGTCGCTGGAGCGCGCCTCGTCGCGCAGCGTCAGGCTGGAGAAGGGCAGCTCGCGCGCGAGCGTCTCGCGCAGTGCCGCCGGCAGGTCGGTCATCTCGTCGAAGCTGCGCGCGCCGCGCGCGGTCCACGCCCACACCTGCTTGGCGCGAAAGCGCGGCTGGTCGTGCTCGGCGAGTGTCTTCTCCAGAAGGGGTAGGTCCACAGTTTGGTAATGGTTGCAGTAGATGACCGTTCTCCCGGAGCCGCGCCGATGAAGCCGCACGTGCCGGCGCGCTGATGCGCCTGGTCAAGTACCTCGCGCACGCCGGCGTCGCCTCGCGCCGCGCCGCCGAGAAGCTGATCGCGGCGGGGCGCGTGAGCATCGACGGCGAGACCGTCGTGGATCCTGCGCGCGACGTCGGCGAGGACAGCCGCGTGAGCGTCGACGGGCACCGGCTGCAGGGAGCCGAGCGGCGGCTCACGCTGATCCTGCACAAGCCCGTCGGTGTGGTCTCGACCGCGCGCGACACGCACGGGCGGCGCACCGTGCTCGACCTCGTCGGCGAGCCCGGCGTGCGCCTGTACCCGGTGGGTCGCCTGGACGCCGACAGCAGCGGGCTGATCCTGTTGACCAACGACGGGGAGCTCGCCAACCGGCTGACGCATCCGAGCTTCGAGGTCCCGAAGGCCTACCGCGCGACCGTCGGCGGCCCGCCGATCGCCGACCGCACGCTGCGGCGCCTGCGCGAGGGCGTCGCGCTCGACGACGGGCCGACGGCGCCGGCGCGGGCGCGGCGCGTCGGCGCGCACGAGCTCGAGCTGACGATCCACGAGGGCCGCAACCGCCAGGTTCGGCGCATGTGCGACGCCGTCGGGCATCCGGTGCTGGAGCTGGTGCGCGTGAGCTTCGGCCCGCTGCGCCTGGACGGGTTGCGCGAAGGCGAGCACCGGCCGCTGAGCGAGGGCGAGCTGAGGCTGCTGCGGGCGCTCTGACACAATCGCCCGCATGCGATTGTTCGCCCTGCGTGGCGCCAACAGCGTCGAGCGCAACGACGCCCAGGACATCCTCGACGCGACGACCGAGCTGATGCGCGAGATCATGAAGCGCAACGGCCTCGAGCCCGAGAAAGTCGTCTCGTGCATCTTCACCGCGACGAACGACCTGAACGCCGAGTTCCCGGCGGTGGCCGCGCGCGGCCTGGGCTTCGAGGGGGTGCCGCTGCTGTGCGCGCGAGAGATCGCCGTGCCGCGCTCGCTGCAGCACGTGATCAGGGTGCTGATCCACTACTACGCCGAGGACGAGCACAAGCCCCAGCACATCTACCTCGGCGCGGCCAGCGCCCTGCGCACCGACCTCGAGGCGGCACAATAGGCACGTGCCACTCGAGTTCTCAGAGCGCATAGCAAGGCTTCCCAGCTACCCCGTCGCCGGCGGCTACGGCGAGGATGTGCCGCTGGTGCGCCTGGCGAGCAACGAGTCGCCCTACCCACCGCTGCCCGAGGTGCGTGCTGCGATCGAGCGGGCATTGGGCACGCTCAACCGCTACCCCGATCCGGCGAACTCCCAGCTGCGCCGGCGCCTGAGCGACCGCTACGGCGTGCCGCAGTCGCGCATCGCGATCGGCAACGGCTCGTGCGACATCCTGCTGGCGGCGGGCGAGGCGCTGCTGGAGCCCGGTGCGGAGCTCGTCTACTCCTGGCCGTCGTTCTCGGTCTACCCGCACCTTGGAGCCGCCTCCGGCGCGCGGGCGGTGACGGTCGCGCTCGACGACCAGGCGCGCCACGACCTGCCGGCGATGCTGCGCGAGATCACCGTCGCGACGCGCCTGGCGATCGTCTGCAACCCGAACAACCCGACGAGCACGGCGATAGGCCTCGAGCAGATCGCCGAGTTCCTCGCCGAGGTCCCGCCGCACGTGTGCGTGATCGTCGACGAGGCCTACTGCGAGTTCAACCTGCTGTCGGACCCCGATGCGTCGATCGACCTGCTCGCACACCACCCCAACTTGATGCTGCTGCGGACCTTCTCCAAGGTGCACGGGCTGTGTGGGCTGCGCGTCGGCTTTGCGCTATGCGGCTCCGAGCGCTTGGTGCAGGCGCTCGACCAGGTGCGCCAGCCGTTCTTCTGCAACGCGCTGGCGCAGACGGCGGCGCTGGAGGCGCTCGAGCACCAGGACGCGGTGCTCGACCGCGTTGCGCGAAACGTCGCCGAGCGCATCTCCGTCGACGAGCGCCTGCGCGCGCTGGGCATCGAGCCGGCCGAGTCGCAGGCTAACTTCTGCTGGTTCTCAGTCGGAGACGAGCGCGACGAGCAGCTCGTCATGCAGGGCCTGCAGGAGCGCGGTGTGCTCGTGCGCGGCGGAACAGCGCTCGGCGAGGCAGGGGCGCTGCGCGTCACCTACGGCACCCCGGAGGAGAACGTGCGGTTCCTGGAGGCGCTTGCCGAGCTGCTGTGAAGGTGCTACAACGTCGGGCGACGACCATGTCCGCCGCCGCCACCGCATCCACTCGCACTTCTCTCGCGCGCGCCGCATGGTCCTATCGCGCCTGCGCCTGGCGATTTAGCTAGGCGCTCCGGCACGGGCCCGTACGTGAGCGGGGCCCGCTTGCCGCATCGCGTCCCCGCGGCAGGGGACTGAGCGCCTTCATCGGGGCGGAAGCGCCCACTCGCGAGCCACACCGCGAGCGTCACGCAGCCGGCCGGCGAAGGCCGGTGTTCGCAGGGCGCCGGCCCAGCCGGTTCTCAGACCATGACTTCGGGATAGTTGAAAGGATGAATCGATGATGATCGTGATGAAGGAGACGGCGACCGAGCAGGAGGTCGAGGCCGTCGTCGAGAAAATCGAGAGCGCGGGCGCGCTGGCTCATCGCATCGTCGGCGCACGCCTGACGGTGATCGGCGCGATCGGCGACGTCGAGCAGGACGTGAGCATCGACGGCATGGGCCTGGAGGGCCAGCCGGGCGTCGACCGCGTGATGCCGATCCTCAAGCCCTACAAGCTCGCCTCGGCGCAGATCACCCACGGCGAGCGATCGGTGCTGGACATCGGCGGGCGCAAGGTCGGCGGCGACAACTTCGCGCTGATCGCAGGGCCGTGCACCGTGGAGTCGCGCGAGCAGATGCTGCAGACGGCGCATGTCGTGCACGACGCCGGTGCGACGCTGCTGCGCGGCGGCGCGTACAAGCCGCGCACCTCGCCGTACGCCTTCCAGGGCCTCGGCCAGGAGGGCCTGCGGCTGCTCGCCGAGGCCAAGGCGGAGACGGGGCTGCCGATCGTCACCGAGCTGATGGACATGCGCGACATCGACGCCGTGCTGGAGGTCGCCGACGTCGTGCAGATCGGCGCTCGCAACATGCAGAACTACCCGCTGCTGGCGGAGGTCGGCCGTTCGGGGCGCCCTGCGCTGCTCAAGCGCGGGCTGTCCTCCACGCTCGACGAGCTGCTGATGGCAGCCGAGTACATCCTCAAGGAAGGCAATCCGAACGTGATGCTCTGCGAGCGCGGCATCCGCACGTTCGAGAACGCCTACCGCTTCACGCTTGACCTGATGGCCGTGCCGGTGCTCAAGGAGCTCTCGCACCTGCCGGTGATCGTCGACCCCAGTCACGCCGCCGGGCGGCGCGAGCTGGTGCGCCCGCTCTCGCTGGCGGCGGCGGCGGTCGGCGCCGACGGGATCATCGTGGAGGTCCATCCGAACCCCGACGAGGCCATCTGCGACGGCCCGCAGGCGCTGCGAGCGGAGGAGTTCGCCGACTTCGCCGCCGCGGTGGAGCAGGCGGCGGCGCTCGCGGGCAAGGCGCTCAGCGTCGTCTGATCGGCCGGGGGCGGCTCGTTGAACGTAACCGTGCTGGGGGTCGGGCTGGTTGGCGGCTCAATCGGCCTGGCCGCCCGGCGCCGCGCCGGTGCGCGCGTGTGCGGTTACGACCCCGATCGCGAGGTGCTCGACCGCGCGCTGGCGCTGGGGGCGATCGACAGCGCGGCAAACGACGTCGCCGGCGCGGTGCGCGACGCCGACGTGGTGTTCGTCGCAGCGCCGGTGGGAGCCCTCGCCGAGACGGTGGGCGCGGCGCTGGCCGGCGCCGGCGACGATTGCGTGGTCAGCGATGTCGGCTCGACCAAGCGCGTCGTCGCCGACGTCGCCGCGGACGAGCGCTTCATCGGCGGGCATCCGCTGGCGGGCGCCGAGACCTCCGGCGTGGAGCACGCCCGCGAGGACCTGTTCGACGGCGCCGTCTGGTACCTGACGCCGGCGGCCACGAGCACGGGCGTGCTGTACGAGCGCCTGCATCGCCTGCTTACGACGATCGGCGCCCACCCGGTGGCGATAGACGCCGAGACGCACGACAGGCTCCTGGCGGTCGTCTCGCACCTGCCGCACGCGATCGCCAACGTGCTCGTCGCGCAGGCGGCGGGAGCGCTCGGCGACGCCTCGCAGCGGCGCGTCCCGGCGGTCGGGCCGAGCTTTCGCGACGCGACGCGCGTGGCGGGCGCCAACAGCGCGATCTGGACGGACATCTACCTCGCCAACAGCGATGCGCTGATCGCGGCGATCGACTGCTTCAACGAACGCCTCGGCGAGATGCGCGCATCGCTGGTGGCGGGCGACGCCAAGGCGCTGACGGTGTGGAACGAGGCGGCTCGCGCCGATCGCGACGAGCTGCTCGGCGCCGGCATGACCGGCGGCCCGGTGAGCGAGCTGCGCGCGTCGGTGCCCAACAACCCGGGCGTCATCGCAGAGATCGCCCTGGCGCTGGGCCGCGCGGGCGTGAACATCCGCGACATGGCGCTGTCGCCCTCGGAGGACAACCGCCAGGGCGTCGTCGCGCTGTGGATCGGCGGCGAGGAGGACTCGGCGCGCGCCGAGCAGCTGATCGGCGACCTCGGCTTCCCCGTTGCGCGGGCATGATGGTCAGACGATGAACATGCGCTTCGAGCCGGGCAAAGGCCTCACGGGAGAGCTGCGCGCGCCGCCGGACAAGTCGATCTCCCACCGCGCGGCGCTGCTCGGGGCGATGGCCTCGGAGCCGGTGCGCATCGAGCGCTACCTGCATGCCGCGGACACCGATTCGACGCTCGAGGCCGTGCGCGCACTCGGCGCGCTGGTCGAGCTGCGCGGCGAGCAGGTGGTGATCCGCGGCACGGGCCTGCGCGAGGCGCGCGAGCCCGATGCGACGATCGATGTGGGCAACGCCGGGACGCTGCTGCGCTTGCTGCCGGGCTGGCTGGCGGCGCAGGAGGGCCGTTCGTTCACGCTCGACGGCGACGAGTCGATCCGCCGCCGCCCGGTCGACCGGATCGCCGAGCCGCTGCGTGCGATGGGCGCTCAGCTCAGCGCGCGCAACGGGCGCTTCACGCCGCTGGTCGTGCGCGGCAGCCACCTGCGGGCGATCTCCTACGACCTGCCGGTCGCCAGCGCGCAGATCAAGTCGTGCGTGCTGCTGGCGGCGCTGGCGGCCGACGGCGCGACGACGCTGTCGGAGCCCTCGCGCAGCCGCGATCACACCGAGCGCATGCTGCTGCGGGCGGGCGTGGGCATCCACCGAAACGGGCGCCACGTGACGGTCGTCAACGCCGACGAGCTGCTGCTGGAGAGCGTGCGCGTGCCCGGCGATCCCAGCTCTGCGGCCTTCCTGATCGCCGCCGGCATGCTCGTGCCGCACTCGCGTCTGCTGATCGGCGACGTGAGCGTCAACTGGACGCGCACGGGCTTCATGCGCATCGCGCGGCGCATGCAAGGCATCGTGCTCGGCGATCTCGAGGACGAGACCGGCGAGCTCGTAGCCGAGGAGCCGGTGAGCGATCTGGACGTCGCACACGGCGCGCTGGAGGGGACGGTCGTGGAGGCCGACGAGGTGCCGCTGGCGATCGACGAGCTGCCGCTCGTCGCGCTGCTGGGATGCTTCGCCGAGGGCGATACGGTCGTGCGGGGAGCGCAGGAGCTGCGCGTGAAGGAGTCCGACAGGATCGCCGGCGTGGTCGAGGGTCTGCGTGGGCTCGGCGCGGAGATCGAGGCGACCGAGGACGGTTTTGCGGTGACCGGCACGGGCGGGCTTCGCGGCGGCACGATCGACGCCAAAGGCGACCACCGCATGGCGATGTTGGGGGCGGTCGCCGGGCTCGCCTCGCAGGACGGGGTCGAGGTGCTGGGAATGGAGGCCGCGGCGGTGTCCTACCCACAGTTCGTCGACGATCTGGCGGGGCTTTGCTCGTAGCGATCGACGGGCCGGCCGGCGCCGGCAAGTCGACGGTCGCACGCGCGGTGGCGCGCGAGCTGGGCTTCACCTACCTGGACAGCGGGGCGATGTACCGCTGCATCGGCCTGCTCGCGCTGGCGCAGCCGCAGGCCGATCCGGCGCAGCTGGCGCGCGCGGCGCGCATCGAGTTCGCCGTGCCGGACGCGGTGCTGCTGGACGGTCGCGACGTGACGGCGGAGATTCGCAGCGCCGAGATCTCGCAGGCGGCTTCCGCGGTGGCGAGCGACGCGGGCGTGCGCGAGGCCCTGGTGGCGATGCAGCGTGCGCTGATCGCGCGCGGCGATTGGGTCGCCGAGGGCCGCGACATCGGCACGGTCGTGGCGCCCGGCGCCGCCGTGAAGGTCTTTCTGACGGCCAGCGCGCCCGAGCGCGCCCGCCGCCGTGCGGCCGAGCTCGGCGCGGACGAGGCGACGGTGCTGGCCGAGCAGACGATGCGCGACCAGCGCGACATCGCGCGCGAGAACAGCCCGCTGCGTGCCGCCGAGGGCGCTGTCCTGCTGGACACGACGCGGCTCGGCATCGACCAGGTCGTGGCTGAGATCGCGAGCCTGGCAAGGGCAGCCGGGCCCGGCTAGGGCACTTCCGCGCAGGTCGCCGGCCGCGCCGCGCGCCCGAAGCCGCGCTCGCGCCGGGCATACTGGCCAGATGAAGGTCGCAATCGTCGGTTACCCGAACGTCGGCAAGTCCTCGCTGATCAACCGCCTCACGGGCACACGCGAGGCGGTCGTGCACGAGCGCCCGGGCGTGACGCGCGACCGCAAGGAGCTCGACTGCGAGTGGAACGGGCGCCAGTTCAAGCTGATCGACACCGGCGGCGTGGACTTCGAGGACGAGGACCCGCTGGCCGGCTCGATCCGCGACCAGGCGCGCGCCGGGCTCGCCGAGGCGCAAGTCGCGGTGCTGGTCGTCGATGCGCGCGCGGGGGTGCGCCCGGGCGACGAGGAGATGGCCGACCTGCTGCGGCGCTCGCCGCTGCCGACGATCGTGGCGGCGAACAAGTGCGACGGCGTCGCCGAGCTGCCACTCGCGGCCGATTTCCACAAGCTCGGCCTCGGCGAGCCGCTGGCGGTGTCGGCTGCGCAGGGCCTGGGCACGGGCGACCTGCTCGACCGCATCGTCGAGCTGCTGCCCGACGGGGAGGAGGAGATCGACGACGACGTCGTGCGCCTGGCCGTCATCGGGCGCCCGAACGTGGGCAAGTCCTCGCTGGTCAACCGCTTCCTCGGCGAGGAGCGGGTGATCGTCTCAGAGGTCGCCGGGACGACGCGCGACGCGATCGACATGCCGCTGCTGGTCGGCGAGCGCAAGCTGACGCTCGTCGACACCGCGGGCATGCGCCGCCAGTCCAAGGTCGCCGACTCGGTCGAGTACTACACGGCGCTGCGCTCCCAGCGCGCGGCCGAGCGCGCGGACGTCGCGCTGGTCGTCTGCGATGCGACCGACGGGGTCACCTCGCAGGATCTGCGTGTGGCCGAGCTGGCGATGAAGGCCGGGTGCGCGACGGCGATCGTGCTGAACAAGTGGGACATCCGCGAGGGCAGCGAGGACGATCTGGACTTCGAGCGCGCGCACGTGGCCGAGAAGCTGCGTCTGCGCCCGCGCGTGATGACGGCGAGCGCGAAGACCGGCCGCCACGTCTCGCGGCTGCTGACGGAGGCGATCGCGCTGGGGGACCGGATGGCCGGGCGAATCCCGACGCCCGAGCTCAACCGCTTTCTCGCCGAGGCCGTGCAGGCGCGCCAGCCGCCGGTGGGTACGCGCAGGGGCTCCAGCCAGCACCGCCTGAAGCTGATCTACATGACGCAGATCGCCGAGCGACCGCCGCGCTTTGCGATCCAGGTCAACTCGCGTACACGCGTGACGCGCGACTACGCCTACTTCCTGGAGAACAGGCTGCGTGCTCGCTATGCGATGGACGGCATTCCCTTGATCATCGACTTCGTCGAGCGTGGTCAGCGGGGGCGCTCCGACACGCGCGCGGCCGGACGAGGCGAGTCCTCAGGCGGGGCGCGGACGGCCAGCGGCCGGCGCTGAAGGGCTCCCGCGGGTCCTTCCCCTAGACTTTCCCGGCTCTCGACGGTCCCTGCCCTGACGCAACGAAACTGGAGTCGATTCCCGCTGCCATGACCGCGCTTTCCGACAACGAATATCTGTTCACGTCCGAGTCCGTCACCGAGGGGCACCCGGACAAGATCGCCGACCAGATCTCCGACGGCGTGCTCGACGCCGTGATGAGGGACGACCCCTACGGCCGCGTCGCCTGCGAGACGCTCGTGAACACGGGCCTGATCGTCGTCTCGGGCGAGATCTCGACGAACACCTACGTCGACATCCAGGAGATCGCACGCGAGACGGTTCGCAAGATCGGCTACACCGACGCGGACCTCGGCTTCTCGGCCGACTCGTGCGCCGTGCTCAACGCGATCGACAAGCAGTCCGCGGACATCGCGCAGGGCGTCGACAAGGCGTACGAGGCGCGCACAGACGCAAGCGACGAGGACGAGCTGGACGTCGCCGGCGCAGGCGACCAGGGGATGATGTTCGGCTACGCGAGCACCGAGACCGAGGCGCTGATGCCGCTGCCGATCTCGCTCGCCCACCGCCTCGCAGAACGCCTGGCGGCGGTGCGCAAGACGGGCACGCTGGACTATCTGCGCCCGGACGGCAAGACGCAGGTCAGCGTGCGCTACGAGGACGGAAAGCCCGTGCAGATCGAGAAGCTGCTGATCTCCACCCAGCACGCCGAGGGCGCCGAGGCGCTGATACCCGACGACCTGTGGGAGCACGTGGTCGAGCCGATCCTGCCCGACGGGATGTACGACCCGGCCCAGCTGCGCAAGAACTTCCTCGTGAACCCGACGGGCCGCTTCGTGATCGGCGGGCCGGTCGGCGACGCGGGCCTGACCGGGCGCAAGATCATCGTCGACACCTATGGCGGGATGGCCCGCCACGGCGGCGGGGCGTTCTCCGGCAAGGACCCGTCGAAGGTAGATCGCTCGGCCGCCTACGCGGCACGCTGGGTCGCCAAGAACATCGTCGCCGCGGGCCTCGCCGAGCGCGCGGAAGTGCAGGTCGCCTATGCGATCGGCGTCGCGCACCCTGTCTCGGTGATGGTCGAGACCTTCGGCACCGAGCTGGAGGGGGCGACGCGCGGGCAGATCGCGCGCGCCGTAGACGAGGTGTTCGACCTGCGTCCGGGCTCGTTCCGCGAGGAGCTCAACCTGCACCGTCCGATCTACCAGAAGACCGCGGCCTACGGGCACTTCGGGCGAGACGACCACGACTTCACGTGGGAGCGCACCGACAAGGCCGACGCGCTGCGCTCCGCAGCAGGGCTCTAGCCGCCGCCCGGTCTATGGTCCGGCGGTGTCCTGCATCGCCCAGGTAGAGCCGATGACGACGGCCCGCGCGCTGCGCGGGCCGTTCGATTACCGGCTGCCCGAGGAGCTGCGCGACGGCACGGTCGACGTCGGCTCGATGCTCGTCGTGCCGTTCGGCCGGCGCGAGGTGCTGGGCGTGGTCGTGGGCCTGGCGGAGACCAGCGAGATATCGGCGGAGAAGCTGCTTGCGCCGCTGCGCGCGCTCGAGCTGGGCGTGGCGCCGGAGATGGTGGCGCTGGCGGAATGGATCGCCGCGGAGTACTGCTCGACGTTCTCTCGCGCGCTCGGCCTGGTGCTGCCTCCGGGCGCCACGCGCCGCCTCAGTGGGCGCAAGCGTCGCGCGGTCAAGCGCTCAGAGCACCTGGCGGTCGGCGCGCGCTCGCCCCAGCCGCCGGTGCTCAACGACGAACAGCGCGCCGTGCTCGACTTGCTGCAGGGAGCGCTGCAGGCGCGCACGGCACATGCACGCCTGCTGCACGGCGTGACGGGCTCCGGCAAGACGGAGGTCTACCTGCGCGCGGCCGAGGTGGCGCTCCAGCAAGGGCGAGGCGCGATCGTGCTCGTGCCGGAGATCGCGCTCACCCCGCAGATCGTCGGACGCTTCATCGAACGCTTCGGCGAGACGGTCGCGGTGATGCACTCGCAGCTGCGCCCCGGCGAGCGCTACGCCGAATGGCGGCGCCTGCGCGAGGGCGAGGCGCGCATCTGCGTCGGTCCGCGCTCGGCGGTGTTCGCGCCGATCGACCGGCTTGGGCTGATCGTGGTCGACGAGGAGCACGACGCCTCCTACAAGCACGAGGGCGATCCGCGCTACGACGCACGCGACGTCGCCGCCGAGCGGGCGCTGAGGAGCGACGCAGTGCTGCTGCTCGGCAGCGCCACGCCGCGCGCGGAGAGCGCTCGCCGCGTCGCTCGTTCGACGCTGCGCCGGCGCGTGGACGGGCGCCCGCTGCCGGCGGTGGAGGTGCTGGACATGCGCGGCGACGGCGCGGAGATCGCCCAGCAGGGCCTGCACCCGGCCACCGCACAGGCGCTGAGCGAGGTGCGTGCGGCGCGGGGGAAGGCGATCGTGCTGCTCAACCGCCGCGGCTGGTCGAACTTCCTGTCGTGCCGGTCGTGCGGTCGCGTGTGGGGCTGTCCGCATTGCGACGTGGCGCTCGTGCTGCACCGCGCAGGCGGCTTCGTGGCATGCCACCACTGCGGCCACCGCGAGCGCGCGCCGCAGCGCTGCGACGCGTGCTCGTCGACGTCGGTCGCGCGGCACGGCGCCGGCACAGAGCGCCTGCAGCACGAACTCGCCGCGGTGCTCGACGCGGATGGGTCGTTCCCGATCTTCCGCCTGGACGCCGACGTCGTCTCCGGGCCCGGCGCAGCCGCACAGACGGCAGCGCCGGTCGCGCCCGCGGCCGCCGCCGCGGTTGCGGCTGACGTACAGGGCGGCGTCGGCACGCTGTTGCGGCGCTTCGAGGCGGCCGACTGCGGCGTGCTGATCGGTACGCAGATGGTCGCCAAGGGGCACGATTTCCCGGACGTGACGCTCGGTGTCGTGCTCGACGCGGACGCGACGCTTCGCTTTCCCGACTTCCGCGCGGAGGAGCGCACATTCGCGCTGATCGCCCAGCTCGCGGGTCGCGTCGGGCGCGGGGGAGAGGGGCGCGTGCTCGTGCAGACGATCGCCCCGGACGCGCGGGCGATCGAGCACGCCGCGCGCCATGACAGCGACGGCTTTCAGGCGGGCGAGCTGCAGCGCCGCGAGGCCCTGAGCTATCCGCCGTTCTCCCATCTGATCCGGGTCGTGTGCTCGGCCGAGCGCTCCGATCGCGCGCGCGCCGCCGCGGCGGCCGTGCGCGAACGCTTCGCCGCGTACCAGCGCGACGCCGGGTCAGACCGCGCAGGCGCCGCGAGCGTGCTCGGCCCCGCTTCGCTGTTTCGCCTGCGCGGCCGCGAGCGCGAGGTGCTCGTCGTCAAGGCGGCCGAGCGGCGCGGCGCCGTGCAGGCTGTCGGCGGGGCCGTCCGCGACGTGTCGGGCGGGCGCGAGCATCAGGGCGTGAACTTCAGCGTGGACGTCGATCCGCAGTAGCGCTGGCCTGGCTTGCGGTCGCTGCCGACTGGGCATACGATCCGCGATCTTGAAATCGATGGCCTGATTCGGGGGACGAGGGGATGAGAAGGACAGCGAGCGAGAATCGGCCGGCGCCGTGCGTTCGGATGTGCCTGTTGCTGTGCTCGCTTGTGTTGCTTCTCTCGCTTGGCGCGGGCTCCGCCGGCGCGGCGACGCCGACGTTCGCCGAAAGCGACGACGGCGCTCACTTCGCCCAGGCCTGTGCGCCGCCGGCTCCGGGCCACTTGAGCTGCTTCGCACTCGTGCGAGAGCGGGCCGCCTCGCGCCAAACGCAGGCCAGGCCGGGCGTTCAACCGCTGGTCGCCGGGCCCACGGCGGCGCCTGCCGGCCCGGCGGGTGGGCTGACGCCCGGAGACCTGGCGAGCGCCTACGGCTTCACGCCGGCCTTGGGCGGCGCGGGGCAGACCGTTGGGATCGTCGACGCCTATGACGATCCGAGCATCGAAGCGGATCTCGGCGCGTTCGACGCCAACTACGCGCTGCCGTCGTGCACTGTCGCCAACGGATGTCTGCGCAAGGTGGGTCAGGCGGGGGGCGCCGTACCCACCGCCGACACGACGGGCTGGTCGGTCGAGGTCGCACTCGACGTCGAGACCGTTCACGCGGCTTGCCCGAACTGCAAGATCCTGCTCGTCGAGAGCAACGACAACAGCAGCGCGAACCTTGCGGCGGCGACGAACGAGGCCGTTGCGCTTGGTGCGACCGTGGTCTCGAACTCCTACGGCGGACCGGAGAGCACAACCGGCGCGGCCGAACGCGCTGCCTACGACCACCGCGGAGTGCCGGTCGTCGCGGCCACCGGCGACGACGGGTACTACAGCTGGGACTACATCAACAGCGGCTTCTTCGGCTATGAAATGCCGGTCAGCCCCGCGTCGCTGCCAACGGTCGTCGCGGTCGGCGCGACCAGGCTCGCGCTGAACTCCGACGGCAGTCGCGCGCAGGAGACCGTGTGGGACTGGAGCGGCCCGGGCGACGAGTTCGAAGAACGTGGCGCCACCGGCGGCGGCTGCAGCCGGCGTTTCGAAGCGCAGCCATGGCAGCGGCTGGCCTCCGGGTTCGCGGACAGCGGCTGCGGCGCCGGGCGGCTGGATGCCGACGTCTCGGTTGTCGGCGACCCGGAAACCGGGCTCGACGTATATGACACGTTCGCGTGCGGCAGCGCCTGTGAAAAACTCGACAAAGGCTGGGAGACGATCGGCGGGACGTCGCTGTCCGCTCCCCTGGTCTCCGCGCTCTACGCGCTGGCGGGCGGAGGCCACGGCGTGGCCTATCCGGCGGTGACGCTGTACGGACAGCGCGCCGACGCGACAGCTCGCTACGACGTCACGGAAGGCGGCAACGGCTTCTGCGGCGGCGAGTCCGTCGCGCAGTGCGGGCACGCCAACTCCTTCGGCGCCGGGCTGATCGACTGCGAAGGCACTACGGCCTGCAATGCGGTTCCGGGGCTCGACGGCCCCAGCGGCGTCGGTACGCCGAACGGTCTCGGCCTGTTCGAAGACCAGCCACCCTCGGCAAGCCTCTCGCTGCCAGGCTCGCTCACGGCCAACAGCGCCGCGACTTTCAGCGCCGCGATCACCGGCGACGCCTATCCCGGCGGATCGATCGCGGGCGCCTCGTGGGACTGGGGCGATGGCAGCCCGTCCGGCTCGGGCATCTCGGCGAGTCACTCCTACGGCGCCCCCGGCACCTACACGGTGACGATGGTCGCCACCGACGGATACGGCGTGAGGAGCGAACCCGTGACCCGCGCGGTCGTCGTCGGTGCCGCCGCATCGGGAGGCGCAACCGGCCCATCCGCCGGCGCGGTCTCGCTCGCGCCACCTGCCGCCGGCACGACAGGCAGTGGGCAGCCATCGGGCGGAGCGGCGGGATTCCAGACCGCGGCCACGTCCTTCTCGCCTCAAGCGCGCCTCGCGAGCGTCTCCCTGCACGCGACTGGCACGGGAGCGGTGACGCTGAAGATCGCCTGCGCTGCGGCGAGAGGCAGCTGTTCGGGGACGGTCACGTTGCGGACGACCGGTCCGCTCAGCGCCGCGGGCGCGGGCAAGGCAACGCGCAAGGCGATCACGCTGGCGAGCGCGTCCTTCTCCGTGCTTGCCGGACGGACCGCTGCGGTCACGCTGCACATGTCCGCGCGAGCACGCGAGCTGCTCAGCCGCACACATCTACTGCACGCGATCGCGACGATCCTGCTGCGCGCCTCGGGCGGTTCGGCTCGTTCGTCCACCGCGGCGGTCACGCTGCGGGCGGTCGCGGTGAGGCACGGCTCGCACTAGCGCCGCGGGGATCGCGATGCAGTCGCGCGTCCTGCGCGGGCACATCAGACAGGAAGCCGACTGCGGTTAAACTGCCCGGCGATGGCAGACGACGACCGCTCAGAGTTCGAGGAGCTGCCGATCCCGGCGTCGGAGGCCGCCGACGTCGAGGTCGAGCGCGAGGGCGACGCGCCCGAGCCCGACGAGCTCGACGCCGAGACGCGCGAACGGCGCGACGCGGCGCTGCGCTTCGTGCGCAAGCTGGGCGACCCGGTGCTGCGGGCGACCGCCCTTCCGGTCGAGCGCTTCGACGAGGCGCTGCAGCGAGAGGTCCAGCGCATGGGCGCGCTGATGCACGACGCGCTCGGGGTCGGGCTGGCGGCGACGCAGCTCGGCGTGCTGCACCGCGTGCTCGTCTACCGGGCATACCCCGAGGATCCCCTGACGGCACTCGTCAACCCGGTGATCGAGTGGCGCAGCGAGGAGCTGGAGGCGGCCGAAGAGGGGTGCCTGAGCCTGCCGGGCGTGCACGTCGAGGTCGAGCGCGCAGCGCGCGTCAAGGTGCGCGCCAGCGACGAGCACGGAGAGGACCTCGAGGTCGAGGCCGAGGGGCTGACGGCGCGCGTGATCCAGCACGAGATCGACCACCTCGACGGCGTGCTGATCCTCGACCGCATCTCGCGCGAGGCGCGCAAGGAGGCGATGCGCGCGATGCGCGAGGCGCAGGAGACGGCGAGCGCGGTCTGAGGACCGCCGCGCGCGCGTGCTTTGAGCACGGTCTTCCTCGGCACGAGCGACTTCGCGGCGACGATCCTCGAGCGCTTGGCCGAGCGTCCCGAGCATCGCCCGGCGCTCGTGCTGACCCGCCCGGACCGTCCGCGCGGGCGCGGGCGCAAGCTCGCGTCGCCGCCGGTGGCCGAGCGCGCACGGCAGCTGTCGATCGCGCTCGAGCAGCCCGACAGCGTCAACGACGCGCAGACCGTGGCCCGGATCGCGTCGGTCGAGCCGGATGCGGTCGTCGTCTGCGCGTTCGGCGCGCTGATCAAGGAGCCGTTGCTTTCGGCGCACGAGCTGCTCAACGTGCACCCGTCGCTGCTGCCGCGCTGGCGCGGCGCGGCGCCGATCGAGCGGGCGATCATGGCCGCAGACGCGCAGAGCGGCGTGTCGATCATGCGCCTGACCGCCGGGCTGGACAGTGGGCCGGTGTGCCTGGAGGGACTGCAGCCGATCGAGGCGCACGACACGTACGGCTCGCTGGCGGCGCGACTGGCGCAGCTCGGTGGCGATCTGCTCGTGCAGGCGCTCGACCGCAAAGCCGAAGGCACGCTGCAGTTCGCCGAGCAGAACGATGCCGGCGTGACCTACGCGGAGAAGATCGCCGCCGAGGACCGGCTGCTCGACCCGGCGCGCCCGGCGGCTGAGCTCGAGCGCGTGGTTCGCGCGCTCACGCCGCACATCGGTGCGCGCGTGCAGCTCGCCGACGGCAGCCTGCTCGGCGTGCACGAGGCCGCGCTCGCGGCACAGGACGATGTCCAGGACGCGCCGCCCGGCCTCGCCGAGCACGACGGCCGGCTGCTGCTGCGGTGCAGTCCCGGCGCACTGGCGCTGCTCAGCGTCCAGCCCCCCGGCGGCCGGGCGATGGACGCGGGCGCTTACCTGCGCGGCCGCGGCTTGCCCGGCCGCGCGTAGTTCGTCGCCGAGGCGGGCACCGGCGTGCCTGGTGTAAGGCGGGGGTCGGGTTGCGGCTCACCGGCGGCGCTGAAGAGCGGGATCACGCCGGCCCACACTGCCAGCGCGTGGTCGGGCTCGTCGTCGAGCGGCGGCCCGCTGCGGACCTTCGCCGAAGCCTCCTCGATCGGGAGCGCGAGTACCGAAGTGGCCTTCAGCTCCTTCTCGTCGGGCCCGCGCACCTCGGCCCAGCGCCCGGGGACGATGTGCTCGACGATCGCCTCCAGCGCGGCGAGCTTCTCCGCCGGCGAGTCGACGACGCGCGCTGTTCCCAGCAGCATCGCCGAGCGGTAGTTGGCCGAATGATGCATCGCCGCGCGCGCGAGCACGAGACCGTCGAGCAGCGAGACGGTCAGGCAAACGGGCGCACCCGCGCGCAGCGTACGCAGCGTCCGGCTGGCCGTCGAGCCGTGCAAGTAGACGACATCGCCGTCGCGTGCGTGCAGCGTGGGGATGACGAACGGCTGACCGTGCTCGTCGGCGATGCCCAGGTGGGCGATCAGCGCCTCGTCGAGGATCGCGTCGATCGCCGTGCGCTCGTGACTTCCGCGTTCGCGCTTGCGGCGCAGGCGCACGCGGTCGCTCGCGGGCGCGGCGCGCTCGGGCGGTTCGGGGGTGCTCGGCGGGCCGAGACGGTCCGGCTGTCGTGACGGGGAGGCCATCGCGGGCTTCTCCTATCTGTCATAGTACAGAAAAATGACTGAGCTGAAACAGTATCGGATGAGCGGCGCCAGTGCTGCGGAGCTCGTCGCGGGCGTCGAGTCCGCGGTGGCCCGCGGCGAGCTCGTGCCCGGCCAGCCGCTTCCATCGGTGAGGCGCCTGGCCGCCGAGGTGGGGCTGAGCCCCGTCACCGTCTCGGCGGCGATCGCCGAGCTGCGCCGCCGCGGCCTGGTCATCACCGAGCCGCGCCGTGGTACGCGCATCGGCGAACGCCCGCCGATCGGTGCGGCACGTCTGTCGCTGCCGGTCCCGCCCGGCGCCCGCGACCTGTCGCTTGGCAATCCCGACCCGGCTCTGCTGCCCGATCTGGGCCGAGCGCTTGCACGCGCCGAATTGCCGGTGCGCCTCTACGGCGAGCCGGCTGCGCTGCCCGAGCTCGCGCAACTCGCGCGCGAGCAGCTGCGCGCCGACGGCATCGCCGCCGACTCGGCGTGCATCGTCAGCGGGGCGCTCGATGCGATCGAGCGGGTAATCGACGCTCATCTGCGCCCCGGCGACCGGGTCGCGGTGGAGAACCCCGGCTACGCGGCGCTGTTCGACCTGCTGCGCGCGCGCGGGCTCGCGCTCGAGCCGGTTGCGATCGACGAGCGGGGAATGCGTCCGGAGGCGCTGGAGGCCGCGCTGCAGCGCGGCGCATCGGCCGCGATCCTCACCCCGCGCGGGCAGAACCCCACCGGCGCGGCGCTCGATGCTCGCCGCGCGAGCCGGCTGCGCGGAGTGTTCGACCGTGCGCCGGAGACGCTGGTGATCGAGGACGACCACCTCGGCCCGGTCGCCGGCAGCGCCCTGCACACGACCGTCACCGGCCGGCGCCGCTGGGCGGCCACGCGCTCGGTCGCCAAGGCCCTCGGCCCGGACCTGCGTCTTGCGGTGCTGGTCGGCGACGCGCAGACGATCGCGCGCGTCCAGGGCCGCCAGCAGTGCGGCCCAGGCTGGGTCAGCCACATCCTGCAGCGCCTGGTGCTCGAGCTGTGGCGCGACGAGGCGGTGCTCGCCCTGGTCGAGCGCGCCTGCGCGACCTACGCGGCACGTCGCGAGTTCCTGCTGCGGGCCCTGGCAGAGCGCTCGGTTGCCGCCGTGGGCGCGTCGGGGCTGAACGTGTGGCTGGCGGTCACAGACGAAACGGCCGTCGTCGGCGCGCTGCTGCAATGCGGCTGGGTGGTTGCGCCCGGTGCGCCGTTTCGCCTTGGCGACAGCCCGCCCGCGATCCGCGTGACGATCGCCACGCTGGCCGAGCGCGAGGCGCAGCAACTGGCCGAAGACCTGGCCGCGACGCTCGCCGGTGCGCCCGCGACGCGCGCCGGATAGCGATGATGGGGGCCGTGTCGAGAACGCCGAGCACCGCGATCGCCCCTGCGCGGCGCTGTGCGTTCGCCGTGCTGCGCCGGGTGTTCGAGCAGGGCGCCTACGCCGACCTCGCGCTGCAGGCCGAGGCATCGCAGCTCGACCGCCGCGACCGCGCGCTGGCGATGCGGCTGGCCTATGGCGCCGTGCAGCGCCGGGGCACGCTCGACCACCTGATCGAGCGCCTCGCCGAGCGGCCGGTGCGCCGCCTGGACGCGGCCGTGCTCGCGGCCCTGCGGCTGGGGCTGTACGAGCTGCTCTACCTGTCCGGGTCCCCAGATCGAGCCGTCGTCGCCGACGCGGTGGAGCTCGCCAAGGGCGGGCGCGCCGGCGGTCACGGGCTGGTCAACGCGGTGCTGCGCCGCGCCGGGCGCGAAGGAGCGCCGGCGCTGCTTGGGGGTCTCTCCGACGCTACTCCCGAGCAGGCGGCGATCAAGCATTCTCATCCAGAGTGGATCGCCAGGCTGTGGTGGGAGCAGCTCGGCGCCGACGATGCGCGCGCCTTGATGGCCTGCGACAACGAGCCCAGCGAGGTGTCGCTGCGCGCGAACACGCTCGTCACCGACGCCGCGGCGCTAGTCGGGGAGCTCGGCACGGCCGGCGTGCCGACGCACCTCGACGAGCTGCTGGGAGAGGCGGTCGTGCTCGACGGGCCACTTGACATGCACGGCTCGGAGCTGTGGGGCCGCGGCGCGTTTCACCCGCAATCGCGCGCCGCGATGCTCGTCTCGCGATCGCTTGCGCCGCAGGCCGGCGAGCGCGTGCTCGACCTGTGCGCCGCGCCGGGAGGCAAGACGACGCACCTGGCCGCGCTGATGGACGCCACCGGTGAGGTGCTGGCCGTCGAGCGCAACCGGCGCCGCGCGGGCGAGCTCACGCGCACCGCCGCGCGCCTGCGCGCGGGCAACGTCCGCGTTGAGGTGGGCGACGCCGCGAGCCCGCGTCCCGGGCCGCCCTTCGATCGCGTGCTCGTCGACCCACCGTGCTCGGGCTTGGGGACGTTGCAGGTGCGCGCCGATCTGCGCTGGCGCGTAACGCCCGAATCGCTGGCCGAGCTGGCCGCTCTGCAGGCGGCAATTCTCTCCCGCGGCGCCGAGGCCCTCCGTCCGGGTGGCGTGCTTGTCTACTCTACGTGCACGATCTCAACTACCGAGAACGAGCACGTGATCGCCAACTTCCTGGACTCTCACGCCGATTTCAGCCTCGATGACCTGGCCTCGCACGTGCCCGCCTTCGCGTCGGCGCAAGGCCCCGGTGCAGCGTCGCCGGGCGACAGGACAGTGCTGACGCTGCCTCATCGCGACGGCACGGCGGGCTTCTTCATCGCGCGACTGCGCCGGAGCTAAGCGGTGGAGGGCGAGCACAAGGCGCCGGCCAAAGCGGCCGTCGACCTCGGCCCGTTGTGCCCGAACTGCGGCGAGCCCTGGCTGCGGGCCACCAACCTGCCCGGCCGCTACCGCTGCGTCTACTGCCTGCATCGCTTCGAGCTGACGTCCGTGTGCCCCAACTGCGGCGAGCACTCGACGATCGTGCGGATGTCCTCCACGGCGATCATGAAGTGCAATCACTGCGGCGACTCCATGTTGCAACCGATATGAGCGATCTCGCGCGGGAGCTGCTGGGCGGCGTGCGCGTTGCGCCGTCGATCCTGTCGGCGGACTTCGGGCGATTGCGCGAGCAGGTGGGGGAGGTTCTGGCGGCTGGGGCGCGGGTGATCCATGTGGACGTGATGGACGGGCACTTCGTGCCGCCGATCACCGTCGGGCCGCTGGTCGTCGAGGGGCTGGCCGCTCAGGCGCGCGAGGCGAGGGCGATGCTCGACGTGCACCTGATGATCGAGCGCCCCGAGCGCCACATCGCGGACTTCGTCAAGGCGGGCGCCGACTCGGTGACCTTCCACGCCGAGGCCACTCCGCACCTCGCCTACACCGCCGCGATGGTGCGCGAGCTGGGCGCCTGCGCGAGCGTGGCGATCAACCCGGGGACGCCCGTCGGGGAGCTCGCGGAGGTGGCCGGATCGATCGACATGGCTCTGTGCATGACCGTCAACCCAGGTTGGGGAGGCCAGGCGTTCATCGCGCACTCCCTGGACAAGATCCCGCGCGTTCGCGCGATCGTCGGCGACGATGTGGCCGTGCAGGTCGACGGCGGCGTGAGCGGCGACACAGCCGCTTCCTGCCGCGCGGCCGGGGCGAGCGTGTTCGTCGCCGGCTCGGCGATCTTCGCGACGGCCGACCCCGGCGCGGCCTACCGCGCGATCGCTCAGGCCGTGCAGGCGAGCTGAGCTACGCGGCAGCGCGCGCCTGGATCTGGCGCGTGCCCTGCCGGTACAGAGCGGTCAGCGCGAGCGCCAGCACGGCCGTCGCGCCCGCGTAGCCGACCTCCGCGCGCAGTAGCTGTTCGGAGATCGCCGGAATCAGCATCCAGGCGACGAACAGCGCCGCAGCCAGCAGCCAGCAGCCGGCGGCGGCGCGTGCCCGGTCGCGCGCCAGGGCGGCCTGGTTGAGCGCGCCGGAGGTCAGGTGAAGGCCCATGCCGATACCGATCAGCGCGAGTCCCGTGCCTTTGTAGGTGAAGTCCTGTCCGAAGAACACGTGGCGCAGGGCGAACGGCCCGACCACGAGCAGGCCGACCGTGACGACCGCGGCGAACGCGAGGATCGCCAGCACGGTCGTGCGGATCGCGCGGGCGAACGCCTCGTGCCCGGCGGTCGCCTCCAAGCCCGTGAGGTGCGGCAACAGCGACGTCTGGATCGCCTGGAAGAGCTGCAGCGGCGCGCGCGCGATCAGCAGCACGTTGAACACGATCCCCGCCAGCGCACGGTGAGTCGCGGTCGCGTCGACGGTCAGCACGGCGGCGTTCAGCAGCGTCTGCTCGGAGAGCATGATCCCCGAAACCCACACGGCGAAGCCGCCGCCGCGGCGCAGCGACAGATCGTCGTGCGCCGCGGTCTCCTGCACGCCCTCGGTGCCTGGGCCGGCCAGCGCCGCGTCGGCCTCGTCTACCGTGATCGCCGCAGCGAGCGCATCCTCGTGACCGCCGCCCAGCTCGGCTTCTCCGTGCGCGCGCTCGGCGCGCGTCCGTGCGAACGCGACAGGCACGACGACCAGCGAGACGAACGGCGCGGCGGCGATGCCGAGCGCGACCGCCGTCTGCCCGCCGGCGATGCCGATCGCCACGGCGATCGCGAAGGCGATGCGCGATGTCGACTCCATCAGCACGAGCCCGCCGAACAGGCCGAAGCGCTGATGACCGGCCAGCCAGCCGCGCGCGAAGTAGCTGGCCGCATATGCCAGCGTGCCGACGACGAGCACGTCGTACAGCGCCTGCTCGTGTTCGAAGACGTCGTTGACCAGCTTGTCGTGCAAGGCCAGCGCGACGGCGAGGAAGATCAGCGCGAAGGCTGCCTGGATGAGCATCGGCACACGCAGCGTGTGCGAGGCCTGCCTGCGCGCGCGGCGTTCGGCGATCGTGCGCGAGAGCAGCTGTTCGATCGGCCGGTAGATCACCGAGATGATCACGAACATCACCGACCACAGCAGGTCGATCCGCTTGGCCGATTGTTCGCCGAGCACGTGGCTGGCGATCGAGAAGTAAGCGAACGTCAGCAGGCCCGTCGAGGCGATGCCGATCGACAGGATGCGCGCCCCGCTGCCGTACGAGCGCTGCCGCGGCTCGGCCTTCGGCGCGCTCACGAAAACGCGACAGCCATCTACAGGCGCACGAGCAGCATCGTCCACGGAAACGGCGAGCGCAGCTCGACGACCTCGCCGTGCCGGGAGAGCAGGCGCGCGAAGGAGCGCTTGGACCAGTGGTTGAGATGCCCGGGCGTGTTGCCGAGCTGCCCCACGTAGGCGCCGCGCGCCATGTTCAGCATGCGCCACAGCGGCTCGCGGGGGACCGACACGAGCAGGTGACGCTCGGCGCAGCGCGCCATCTCGGCGACGGTGTGCTCGGGGTCGGGCACGTGCTCGAGTACCTCGATCGCGGTCGCCAGGTCGAACTCGCCGTCGGCGAACGGCAGGTCCTCGGCGGGCATCGTGCGGTACTGCAGGTTCGGCGCCTGGCGCTCTGCCCAGCCAGCCTGGATCGACTCCTCCTCCAGGTCGATGCCCACGACGCGGATCTCCGGCAGGCTCAGCGCCCACTCGTGCACGAGCACGCCCTCGCCGCAGCCGACGTCCAGCAGCGAGCGCGGCTGCGCCCGCGCCATCAGCTCGCCGAGCGTGCGCTCGAAGCCGCCCATCAGCCTGCGCACGACCGGGTTGGTGGAGCCGTACTTGTCGTAGGTGTTGCCGGTGACGACGCCGTCGTCGGAGACCGTCACGCCGCTCACAGGCGCACCGTCTCCTGACGCCCGGTTCCGCCCGGCTCAGATGCGCCGGGCTTGGCCTCGGGATCGGCCGGCGGCGGCTCGGCGCCCTGCTCCGTGTTGCGTTCGTAGTGCGAGGGCGCCACGCCCAGCGCGAGCTCGATGCGCCGAACGCGCTCGAAGGTCTTCTGCGTCATCACGCGCTGCGCGGCCAGCAGGTCGCCGATCACGCCCAGCGCCCACAGCACGACCGCCGCGATGAACAGCACGGCGCCGAGGATCAGCGACTGCACGTGGCCCTTGCCGTTGCCTTCCGCGTAGGAGACCGCGAAGCGCACCCACACGCCGATCGACACCAGGCCGATCAGGATCGCCAGGCTCCAGAACACGCGCAGCGGCTCGTACTGCGCGTAGATGCGGAAGATCGACAGCGAGTTGCGCCGCACGTAGGCGCCCATCGAGGGGAACAGGCGCGACTCGCGCGTCTTCGGGTTGGTCCGCACCGGCACGTGGTCGATCGCCACGAGCAGCTTGCCCGCCTGGATGATCGTCTCCAGCGTGTAGGTGAATTTCGACACGACGAGCATCTGGATCGCGGCCTCGCGGTTGTACGCGCGAAAGCCCGACGTGGTGTCGGGGACCGAGGTCGAGGAGGCCTGGCGCACGACCCACGAGCCGAGGCGCTGCAGCGCCTTCTTCAGCGGCGAGAAGTGCTCGATGCCCGTCACCTCGCGGTCGCCGACGACCATGTCGGCGCGTCCCTGCACGATCGGCGCGACCAGCCGCGCGACGTCGGGCCCGTAGTACTGGTTGTCGGCGTCGGTGTTGACGATCACGTCGGCGCCGAGCTTCAGCGCCGTGTCGATGCCGGCCTGAAAGCCCGTGGCCAGGCCCTTGTTGTTGGTCAGTCGCACGAGGTGCTCGACGCCGTGGGCGCGGGCGACCGCAACGGTGTCGTCGGTCGAGCCGTCGTCGATCACCAAGCGCTCTACGAGATCGAAGCCGTCGACCTCTCGCGGCAGGTCGGCGAGTGTCCGAGGCAGCTGGTCTGCCTCGTTGAAGCAGGGGATCTGGATGATGAGCTTCATCGGCGAATTGCCTAGACTTGGCTTCCGGCAGTATCCCAAAGCGCAGGCCGCGATCTTCGCGCTGGGCGCGCGGACGGCGCCGGAGCCGGCGCAAGCCGGCCGAGTCTCGATGGAAAGCGCGACGCTCACCCGGTTTGGCCCGGGCTCGATCCGGCTGGGGCCGCTGCGCGCGATGCGCGGCGCGACCTGGGCGAAGATCGCCTTCGCGGCGATGTGCGTCGGCGCGCTGATCGGCTACTTCGCGCTGCCCACCTACCCGACGTACGACTCCTTCTACGCGCTGTTGTGGGGGCGCGACGTGCTGCACGCACACCTGCCCGACTTCCGCGTGTACCGCGGCCCGACAGAGCATCCGCTGGCGATCGCCTTCGGCGCACTGTGCTCGATCTTCGGAGAGGGCGGCGCGCGCCTGATGGTGCTCGGCTCGATCGGCTCCTACGTCGCGCTCGTCGCCGGGCTGTACCGGCTCGGGCGCCTGTGCTTCGGCCCGGTCGTCGGCGTTGTGGCCGCGCTGCTGGTGCTCAGCCGCTTCTTCTTGGAGAACCTCGCCGCGCAGGGATACCTGGACATCTCCTACGTCGCGCTGATCGTCTGGGCCGTGGTGCTGGAGGTCGAAAAGCCGCGCCGCGGGGCGCCCGTGCTCGTCCTGCTCGCCGCGGCGGGCCTGTTGCGCCCCGACGCGTGGGTGCTCGCCGGCGTCTACTGGCTGTGGTGCGCGTGGCGCGCCGACAACCGACGCCGCCTGCGCTATCTGGCGATCGCGGCGATCGGGCCGCTGATCTGGGTGCTCGTCGACCTGATCGTCACCGGCAAGCCGTTCTACTCGCTGAACTCGACCGCGGGGCTGGCACAGGAACTGGGGCGCACGCAGGGCATCGCCAACGTGATCGGCTCGCTGTGGACGTTCTCCGTGCGCATCGACAAGCTGCCGGTCGTGCTCGGCGCGCTGGCGGGCATCCCGCTGGCCATCTGGCTGACGCCGCGGCGCGTGCTCACGCCGCTGGCCGCGCTCGTGCTGCTGCTCGGCGTGTTCGTGCTCGAGGGGGCTGCCGGCGCCTCGGTGATCGATCGCTACCTGATGGGCGCTGCGATCATGCTGCTGTTGTTCTGCGCCGTGGCGATCGGCGGCTGGGCGATGCTCGAGCGCGGCACGCTGCTGCGGCGCGTGTGGATGGGCTTCGCGGCGCTGCTGGTGATCTACGGCGGCTTCTCGGCGGCGACCACGCTCAGCCTGACGAGCCTGCGCAACACGCTCTCCTACCACGAGGACTTCCACAAGGGCCTCGCCGTCGCGCTGCACTCCCCGGCGGTCGAGCGCGAACTGCGCCGCTGCCCGCTGCTGACGCTCCCCAACAACAAGCTGATCCCTGACGCGCGCTGGATCCTCGACACGACCAGTCAGCGCAACATCGTCGCCCGCAGCCAGGCGCGCGCGGACGTCGCCAAGGGCTCGCACGAGCTCGCACGGCGCATCCGGCGCGGCAGCATCGCCGTCTACCCGCTGGGCAGCGCGGTGTTCTACGAGGCGATCGTCGACGTGGGTGACGACCCGCGCGACCAGATCCCGCAGGATGGCTACAGGCGCATCTTCACCAGCCATTACTACGCGATCTATGCCAACTGCTGAGCTTCCGCGCCGCTGGGCGTGGCCTGCGCTCGCGGTCGTGCTCGCAGGCGGGCTGGGCCTGCGCCTGTGGGGCGTCGCACAGGGCCTGCCCTACGCCTTCAACGCCGACGAGGCCGATCACTTCGTGCCGCGCGCCGTGGCGATGTTCGGCCACGATCTGAACCCGCACTACTTCGCCAACCCGCCTGCGTTCACCTACGTCCTGCACTACCTGTTCGCGCTGGCCTACGGCGGCAAAGCCGGCGTGCACCACGCCTTCGCGCTGCACCCGGCAGACGTCTACACGCTCGCGCGGATCGCCGCCGCGGTGCTCGGCGTGGCCGCGCTGTGGCTGCTCTACGCCACCGGCGCGCGGCTGTTCGGCCGCGCCGTCGGTCTGCTCGCGGCGGCGATCGAGGCGGTTGCCTTCCTGCCCGTCTTCTACGCCCACCTCGCGCTCAACGACGTTCCCACGCTCGCGCCGCTGACCCTGTCGCTGCTGGGCAGCGCGGGCGTGCTCCGCAAAGGCCGCCGGCGCGACTACCTGCTCGCGGGTGTCGGCCTCGGGCTGGCATGTGCGACCAAGTACACCGCCGGCATCGTGCTCGTGCCGTTCGCCGCCGCGGCCGCCGCCCGATATCTCGACCGAGCCCCGCACGCCGCGCGCGACGCGCTGCTGGGCCTTGCGATCTGCGCCGCCGCGGCGCTGCTGGCCTTCTTCGTGGCCAACCCGTTCTCCGTGCTCGACTACGGCGCCTTCCATCGCGAACTCGTCCACCAGTCGACGCTGTCGGCCGAATCGCAGGGCAAGCTCGGCGCGCCGCGCAACGGCGGCCTGGCCTACTACCTGTGGACGCTGACCTGGGGCCTGGGCTGGCTGCCCGCGATCGCCGCGCTCGGCGGAGCGATCGTCGTGTGGCTGCGCGGCGCGCGCTTCGGCTGGATGCTCGTGCCCGCTCCGCTGCTGTTCCTTGCGTTCATGGGGCTGCAGGGGCGCTACTTCGGGCGCTGGCTGCTGCCCGCGTTCCCGCTGTTGTGCCTGCTGGCGGCGGTGTTCGTGCTGTGGAGCGCCGGGGCGCTCGCCGGCCTGCTCACGCGTGCGGTGTCGGCACGCCGCGATGCCCGCGCCCCATCGCGCTCGGGCGCACAGCAGGCCGGGGGGACGGCTCGGGATCCGTCGCGCACGGCCGGTGGCTCGCAGTCGTGCTCGCCGTGCTGCTCGCGGCAGCCGTGCTGGCGCAGGGCCTGGTGTTCAGCATGCACGGCGGTCTCGTCCTCGCTCGTGCCGACACGCGCAACCTCACGCGCGAATGGATGCTCGCCAACGTCCCGGCGGGGAGCAAAATCGTCGCCGAGCCGGTGTCGCCGGACGAATGGGCGCGCGAAGTTCGCCCGGGGCATTCGACGGCGACCGACGCCTACCGCTGGCATAAGTACCCCGGGCTGCTGTCGCGCATCTCGCCTTCGGGCGAGCTGCTGACGAGCGGCCTGCATGTAGTCGGCATCGAGAACTACGAGCGCACGCTCGGTCCCGCGCTGCTGGACTACTACCGCGCCCACGGCTACTGCTACGTCGTCAGCGGCTCCACGCAATCCGGGCGCGCCTTCGCCAACGGCGGCGGCGCGCCGCTGGCCATCGCCTATTACCGCGCGCTGCGCAGCCAGGCGCAGGTCGTCTACCGCGCGTCGCCGTATGCGCGCGGTCAAGGCCCGGTCAGCTTCGGCTTCGACTGGAGCTTCGACTACTACCCACTGGCCTATGACCGCCCTGGGCCGAGCATGACCGTGTACCGGCTGCACGGGGGCCGGTGCGCGAGCTGAGCGGGGTTATCCTCATCTCAGGCATGACAATCGGCATCGACACCGACAAGGCGCATCTGGCACGCGCGATCGAGCTGGCGGGCAACGGCGTGGGCCAGGTCAAGCCCAATCCCGTCGTCGGCGCGGTGGTCGCACGCGGCGACCAGGTGATCGGCGAGGGCTGGCATGAACGCTACGGAGCCGCGCACGCGGAGGTCAACGCGATCGAGGCCTGCGGCGTGCAGGATCTCGCCGACGCGACGCTGTATGTGTCGCTGGAGCCGTGCTGCCACGAGGGCAAGACGCCGCCGTGCACCGACGCGATCCTCGCCGCAGGCATCCGGCGAGTGGTCGTCGCCTCCGACGACCCGACCGAGAAGGCCTCCGGGCGCGGTCTGGGCATCCTGCGCGACGAGGGCATCGAGGTCGTCATGGCCGACGGCGAGCTGGCGGCCCGCGCGCGCCTGCTCAACCAGGCGTTTCGCAAGCACGCGCGCGTCGGGCGTCCGTGGGTGCTGTTCAAGTCGGCGATGACGCTCGACGGCAAGGTCGCGACGCGAACCGGCGACTCGCAGTGGATCAGCGGCGAGGACAGCCGCGCGCTCGCGCACGAGTGGCGCGCCTCGGTGGACGCCGTCGTCGTCGGCATCGGGACGGCGCTCGCCGACGATCCGCAGCTCACCGCGCGACCCGAGGGCGAGCTCGCAGAGGCGTCATATCAGCCGCGCCGGGTCGTCTTCGACACGCTCGCGCGCCTTCCGCCCACGTCGCAGCTGGTCGCCGCCGCTGCGGAGATCCCGCTGACGATCGTCGCCTCGCGCGCAGCGGCGCGCGCCGACACCGACGCGCTGGAAGCCGCCGGTGCGCAGGTGCTCGTGGCGACCGGCGAGAACGAGCCTGCGCGCGTGCGCTCGGCGCTGGAGCAGCTCGGCACGATGGGCGTCGCCTCGGTGCTGCTGGAGGGCGGGCCGCACCTCGCGGGCGCCTTCTTCGACGCCGGCGAGATCGACGAGGTCAGGCTGTTCCTCGCGCCGCTGCTGCTCGGCGGCAGCTCGGCGCGCGACCCGCTGGAGGGGATCGGCGTCGAGCAGATCTCCGAGGCCATGCGCGCGCTCACGTGCGACTGCGAGCGCATCGGCGAGGACTTGCTCATCTCCGCGCGGCTGCGCGAGTGGTGAGCCGCGATGACCCGCCACCACGCGAACAAACATCTACGGAGTAAATAGAGGATGTTTACGGGCTTGATCGTCGACATGGGCAGCGTCACGGAGCTGTCGCGCGATGCGCAGGGCGCGCGACTTGAGATCTCCACGCCGCTTGCCGCTCAGCTTGCCGCGGGCGACTCGATCGCCGTCAACGGCGTCTGCCTGACCGCCGCCGACGTGCGCGAGGCGAGCTTCGCGGCCGAGGCGATGGCAGAGACGCTGTCGCGCTCGTCGCTCGGCGATCTGCAGGCCGGCGAGCACGTGAACCTCGAGCTGGCGCTGCGTGCCTCCGACCGGCTCGGCGGGCACGTCGTGCAGGGCCACGTCGACGCGACGGCGACCGTCTCGCAGATTCGCGACGAGGGCTTCTCGCGCGTGCTCGAGCTCGAGCTCGACCCTCGCTTTGAGCGCTACCTCGTGGAGAAGGGGTCGGTGGCGATCGACGGTGTCAGCCTCACCGTCAGCGCGCTGCACGATCGCGGCTTCGCCGTGTCGCTGATCCCCGAGACGCAGCGACGCACGACGCTCGGCGCGCTCGCCGAGGGCGCGCGCGTGAACGTCGAGGTCGACGTGCTCGCCAAGCACGTCGAGCGCCTGATGGCGGCACGCGCGGGCGAGCCGGTGGCGGAGCGCGCATGACCCCGGCGCGCACGGCGACGACCCCCTTCGCGACGATCGAGGAGGCGCTGGAGGAGATCCGCAGCGGGCGCATGGTCGTCGTGTGCGACGACGAAGACCGCGAGAACGAGGGCGATCTGGTGATGGCCGCGCAGTTCGTCACGCCCGAGGCGATCAACTTCATGGCCAAGGAGGCGCGCGGCTGGATCTGCCTGGCGCTCACGCCGCAGCGTTGCGACGAGCTCGGCCTGGAGCTGATGACCGCCAAGAACGAGTCGGCCCTGCAGACGCCCTTCACGATCACCATCGAGGCGCGCCACGGCGTGACCACCGGCGTCTCCGCCCACGACCGCGCGCACACCATGCGCGTCGCAATCGACCCCGAGTCGCGGCCGGAGGACCTGACCCAGCCGGGGCACGTCAACCCGCTGAAGGCCAAGCCGGGAGGCGTGCTCGAGCGCACCGGCCACACCGAGGCGAGCGTCGACCTGGCGCGCCTGGCCGGGCTGGACCCATCCGGCGTGATCTGCGAGGTGATGAACGAGGACGGGTCGATGGCGCGCGTGCCCGACCTCGCCGAGTACTGCGAACGCCACGGCCTGAAGATGGTCACGATCGCCGACCTGATCGCCTACCGCCGGCGCAACGACCGTCTGATCGAGCGCGTCGTCGCCACCAAGCTGCCGACGACGTTCGGCGACTTCGAGGCGATCGGCTACCGCTCGCTGGTCGACGAGAAGCACCACGTGGCGCTCGTCAAGGGCGAGGTCGCCGGCCAGGCCGACGTGCTAGTGCGCGTGCACTCGGAGTGCCTCACCGGCGACGTGTTCCACTCGCTGCGCTGCGACTGCGGCGAGCAGCTGGAGTCCGCACTGTCGATGATCGACCGCGAGGGAGAGGGCGTGCTGCTGTACCTCGCCCAGGAGGGCCGCGGGATCGGCCTGCTGAACAAGCTTCGCGCCTACCGCCTGCAGGAGGATGGCCTGGACACCGTCGAGGCCAACGAGCGCCTGGGCCTGCCCGCCGACCTGCGCGACTACGGCATCGGCGCGCAGATCCTCGCCGACCTCGGGCTGACCTCGATCCGCATCCTCACCAACAACCCCAAGAAGATCCGCGGGCTGGAGGGCTACGGGCTCTCCGTCAGCGCCCAGATCCCGATCGAGCACGCGCCCAACGCGCACAACGAGGACTACCTGCGCACGAAGGCTCAGCGAATGGGCCATACGCTCCACCACCAGGGCCTGAACCTCGACGAGGAGCTGCTGCACGCCGAGCGCGAGCACGACCGCGCGCTCGCCGACGACCAGGCGCCGGCCGAGGAGTCGCGCGACGATCGGCCGCAGCGGTGAGCGATGCCTTTGCGGTCGTCATCGGCCGTTTTTACGCAGAGCTGGCCGAGCGGCTGCTGAACGGCGCACAGGCGGCGTTCGCCGAGCACGGCGAGCACCCGGTAGACGTGTTCGACGTGCCGGGCGCCTATGAGCTCCCGCTGGCTGCCGCGTACGCCGCCGGCACCGGCCGCTACGCCGGCGTGGCCTGCCTCGGCGCGGTCATCCGCGGCGAGACCGACCACTACGACTTCGTGTGCGCCGAGGCGGCTCGCGGGATCATGCGCGTCCAGCTCGACACCGGCGTCCCGTGCGCCTTCGGCGTGCTCACCTGCGAGACGATGGAGCAGGCGCTCGCGCGCAGCGGCGGCGGCAAGCGCGACCAGGGCCGCCATGCCGCCGAGGCGGTGCTGGCGATGTCCGAGCTCCGCCGCGCGCTGGCGACCGGCTAGACTGCGCGCGATGGCAAAGGTATGTCACAGCTGCGGCAAGGGCCCGGCGTTCGGTCAGAGCCGCAGTCACTCGATGGTCGCGACCAAGCGGCGCTTCGATCCCAACCTGCAGAAGGTCAGGATCATCGTCGGCAAGGCGCCCAAGCGCGTCTACGTCTGCACACGCTGTCTGAAAGCCGGCAAGGTCCTGAAGGCCGTCTAGGTCGTTCGATCGTCCGCAGGGCGGCGGTGCGGCGGTGAGCCGCCCGGTGAAGGTGATAGAGGTTTCTGAGTGACCGATACGAATCTGGTGCGCTTTCGCGCCGCCGTTGCCGGCGCGCTCGCGCACCTGGAATCGCGCCGTCAAGAGGTCAACGACCTCAACGTCTTCCCCGTCGCCGACGGCGACACCGGCGACAACATGACGCTGACGCTGCGCGCCGTGCTCGACGAGCTCGACCGCTTGATGGGCGCTGACGCCTCGCGCACGATCGACGAGATCGGCCGCGAGGAGATCGTGCAGTCCGTCGCGCGCGCGGCGCTGCTCGGAGCGCGCGGCAACTCCGGCGTGATCCTCTCGCAGCTGATCCGCGGTGCCGCCGAGGAGCTGGTGTCGCGCCCCGGGCAGCTGATCGACGCCACGCTGATCGGCGCCGCGCTGGCCAAAGCCGCCGACCGCGCGTACTCCTCCGTGCGCGATCCCGCCGAGGGGACGATGCTCACGGTGGCCCGCGAGATGGCGCACAAGATCGTCACCGACGTCGCCCACAGCGCCGAGAACCCCCGTCTGGGGCCTGCGACCGAGCGAAGCGAGCAGGACGAAGCGATCGCCGCGGCGCTGGAGCGGGCGGTGATCGCCGGGCAGGACTCGGTCAAGCGCGGCCCCGAACTGCTTGCCGCGCTGCGCGACGCGGGCGTCGTGGACGCCGGCGGCTACGGCCTGACGATCATGTTCGCGGGCGTCGTCGCCGCGCTGCGCGGCGACGAGCCGCCCGAGCTCGACCACCACGCGCCTGCGCGCATCAGCCATCCCGAGCACAGCTCCAGCACGTACCGCTTCTGCACGAACTTTGCCGTCATCGGGCGCGATCTCGTCCCCGGGCGCTACATCGAACCGCTGGAGGCGCTCGGCGACTCGGTGCTCGTGGTCGGCGACTCGCGCACGCTGAAGGTCCATCTGCACACCGACGACCCCGAGCTGGCGACCGCCGTGTTCGAGGGCGCCGGAGAGGTCTCGCGCCTGGACGTCGCCGACATGCGCCTGCAGGTGCTGGAGCGCGAAGCGCGGCTGTCCGGCGAAGGCGACGGCGCAACCGGCGGGGCGGGCGACGGGCACGCCAACGGCCGCGGGCCTTCCGCCGAGAACGGCACGCCGCTTTCCGCCAACGGCCACGCCGGCGACGCGCGCGTGGCGCCCATCGCGCGCTGCGGCGCGCTGGCCGTCGTCAGCGGCGCGGGCCTGGCCGAGCTGTTCGCCGAGCTGGGCGTGCAGACGCTCGACGGCGGGCCGACGCTCAACCCGTCCACATACGACCTGCTGGCGGCGATCCACGAGGTGCCCGCCGAGGAGGTGATCGTGCTGCCCAACAGCGCCAACGTGATCATGGCGGCCGAACACGCGGCGCAGCTTTCGGACAAGGAGGTTTCGGTGGCGCCCACGACCAGCCAGCAGGCGGGGCTCGCCGCTGCCGTGGCACTCGCCCCCGACCGTTCGGTCGAGGAGAACGCGCAGGCGCTGCGCGAGGCGCTTACGCGCGTGCGCACCGGCGCGGTCGCGCCGGCGGCGCGAGACGACGCCCAGGGTCGCTTCAGCCGTGGCGACGCCGTCGGCTTCGTGCAGGACGAGGTGCTCGCTTGGGGCGACCCGAGCGAGACGCTGCGCTCGATCCTCCAGGCCCTCGCGGCGGGCGACGGCGAGCTGGGCGAGCCCGAGCTGATCAGCGTGCTCGCCGGCGAGGGCGCGCCGCTGGGTCTCGGCGACATCGAGGGGATGGTCAACGGCGGCGTGGAGCTCGAGCTGCGCCAGGGCGGCCAGCCGGCCTACTGGTGGCTGCTCGCCGCCGAGTGAGACGAGCTCGGTTCGATCGGCGCCGCGCTCCTATGCTCATGGCGTGCGTCGTTTTCGCTTCCTGAGTGGCGCAGGCAAGGATCCGCCGGTGGCGATCGGCGATCCGCGGTTCGACGGATGGGAGACCGTCGGCACGTTCGAGGATCGAGCGACGGCTGTGGCCTGGAGCGACCAGCTGCGCGCGCTTGGCGTAGACGCGGCGTGCGTCGCCGATCATCCGCTGGACCGCCACGGCCGCGGGGACATCTACGTCGTCGTTCCCCCCGCGCAGTGGTCGCGCGCAAACGAGATCGTCGAAAACCTCTGACGCTCCAGTCCACCGTCGCGCCGGTTACGACCGCCGCCACGATCATCATGCGCGCGCGATGCCCGCGACTAGGATCACGAGGGAGCCGGCCGAGGCCCAGGCCGGCGCTGAGCACTCCATGCAGATACGCGCATTCGCCGACAGCAGGGCGCTGAGCCACGACGAGATGCGCGCCGCAGCGGTCCGCTGGCCGCGCCCGGCGCGCCTGCTCGAGGAGCTCGAGCTGCCGGCGGGCAAGTTCGCCGACGGCATGCGCACGCTCGGGCTGACCACGGTCGGGAACCTGCTCGAGCACCTGCCGCGCGACAGCCGCGAGGCGCGCACGGTCGCCGCGCTCGCGCCCGGCGAGCAGGCCACGGTCGCCGTGCAGGTTCGCTCGATCTCCGCCAGGCCCGTGCGCCGCCGCGGGATGCGCCCACTCGTGCAAGCGACGGTCCACGACCCCACGGGCAGCATGCGCGCCACCTTCTTCAACCAGCCCTGGCTGGTCGAACGCTATCCGCCGGGCACGCACGTCGTGCTGCACGGCAAGGCCGACGAGCGCGGCGGCTTTCGCGTCTCCCATCACGCGCTCGGCGCCCAGCTCGCGCTGGCCGATCCCGACGCCGGCGCGGCGCCCGGCAGCGGCGCCGCACAAGCCGCGCCCGCCGAGGGGACCGAGGCCGCGGGCTCGCGCGAGGATGCGCCGGCAGGCCGCGCGGTCGCCCACTACGCCGCCAGCGAGGGTGTCAGCTCGACGCAGATCCTCGCGCTCGTGCAGGGCATCAGGGACCGCATCGCCGACGTGGTGGAGCCGCTGGCGGCGAGCACGCGCACGGCCGAAGGGCTGCCCGACCGGGCGAGCGCGCTCGCGGCGATGCACTTCGCGCGCAGCGAACGCGACAGCGAGCGCGGCCGCGAGCGCCTCGCCTTCGACGAGCTGCTGCTCACGCAGCTCTTGTTCCTGCACCGGCGCTCGCGCCGCTCAGAGCAGGAGCCGGCGCTCGCGCTCGCGCAGCCGCCGCAACTGAGCGCCCGCTGGCTCGCCGCCGGCTTGCCGTTCGCACCGACCGGCGATCAGCAGCGCACGTTCGCGGAGATCGACGCCGATCTGCGCGGCACGCGAGCGATGCAGCGGCTGCTGATGGGGGAGGTGGGCAGCGGCAAGACCGTCGTCGCCCTGTACGCGATGCTGCGCGCGGTCGAGCACGGGCACCAGGCTGCGCTGATGGCGCCCACCGAGACGCTCGCAGAACAGCATTTCGCGACGATCCAGCAGCTGCTCGGCGGCGAGAACGTCGCCTGCGCATTGCTGACCGGCTCCACCTCGGCGCGCCGGCGCGCCGATGCGCTCGGCAAGCTCGCCAGCGGCGAGCTCTCGCTGATCGTCGGCACGCATGCGCTGATCGAGCCCGACGTCCGTTTCGCGTCGCTGGCGGTCGCCGTGGTCGACGAGCAGCACCGCTTCGGCGTACGCCAGCGCGCGGCGCTGCACGCCAAGGGCGAACCGCACACGCTGCACATGACGGCCACACCGATCCCGCGCACGCTGGCGCTCGCCGGCTACGGCGATCTCGACACGAGCACACTGCGCGAGCTGCCGCGCGGGCGTCAGCCGATCGACACGCGAATCGTCGCCGGCGAGCGCTCGCGCGCCCGCGCCTACGACGAGCTGCGCGAGCAGCTCCTCGCCGGGCGCCAGGCATTCGTCGTGTGCCCGCTGATCGAGGAGCAGCCGGCGATCGGGGCCGAGCAGGAGGCGCCAGGCGCGATCGGCGACCTGCGCGCGGCGACCGCCGAGCTGGAGCGGCTGCGCAAGGGGGAGCTGCGCGGTCATCGCCTCGTGCTGCTGCACGGCGGCATGCGCCCGCGCGAGAAGCAACAGGCGATGGCCGCCTTCGCGGCCGGCGAGGCCGACGTGCTCGTCGCCACGACGGTCATCGAGGTAGGTATCGACGTGCCGAATGCGACCGTGATGGTCGTCGAGAACGCCGAGCGCTTCGGCATCTCCCAGCTGCACCAGCTGCGCGGGCGGATCGGCCGCGGCGAGCATCGCGCGAGCTGCCTGCTGATGGGCCCGCCCGGCTCGCCGAGGCTGCGTGCGCTGGCAGAGCACTCCGACGGCTTCCGCCTGGCCGAGATCGACCTCGAGCTGCGCAGCGAGGGGGAGCTGGTCGGCACGCGCCAGTCGGGTCTGCGCCAGTTCAAGGTCGCGCAGCTGCCCGAGGATGCGGCGCTGCTGGAGCGCGCGCGCGCCGTCGCCGAAGCGATCTTCGCCGACGACCCCGAGCTGCTTTGCCCGGAGAACGCGCTGCTGGGAGACGCCCTGCGCGAGGGCTTCGGCGCGCAGGCGCTCGAGCCGATCCCCGCCTGAGCGAGCACGGGCCGCATGCCGGGGCCGCCGCCGGTGCGTGGCTGCGCCGGCGTTACGGTGAGGGTATGCGCGTGATCGCCGGCGAGCTGGGCGGAAGGCATATCCGTGCGCCCGGCGGGCGGGTCACGCGCCCGACGTCCGATCGCGTGCGCGAGGCGCTGTTCTCGATGCTCGGCGAGATCGCCGGCGCGCGCGTGCTCGACCTGTTCGCAGGCAGCGGCGGCCTGGGCATCGAGGCGCTCTCGCGCGGTGCTGCGCAGGCCGTGTTCGTCGAGCGCGACGCCCTCGCACTGCGTGCGCTGCGAGCCAACCTGGACTCGCTGGGCCTCCCGGCGCCGCGCGCGCAGGTGCGCCGCGCGGATGCCCTGGCGGCGCTCCGGAGCGCACGCCGACGGCAAGAGACATACGATCTCGTCTTGATCGATCCCCCCTACGCTCAGGCGCGCGACTGGGGGCCTGAGCTCTCGGCGGCGCTCGCGCCGCTGCTTGCAACGGCTGCGCGCGTGATCGTGGAGAGCGATCGGCGGGCGCCGATGCAGCTCGGCATGCAGGTCGAGCGCGAGCGCCGCTATGGCGACACAACGATCTCCATCCACACCAATCAATGACCCCATCTGAGAAGTCGATAGCCGTCTGCCCGGGCTCCTATGACCCGATAACCAACGGGCATCTCGACGTGATCAGGCGTGCCGCGCGCCTGTATGACGAGGTCGTCGTGGCGGTCGTCAACCGCTCGGTGCGCAAGAACCAGGCGCTGTTCGGAATCGACGAGCGCATGGGCTTCATCGAACGCGCGATCGTCGACCTCGACGGCGTGCGCGCGGAGCCCTTCTCGACGCTCGTCGTCGACTTCGCCAGGCACGTCGGCGCGCGCGCGATCGTCAAGGGACTGCGTGCGATATCGGACTTCGAGTACGAGCTGGAGATGAACCAGCTCAACCGCCGCCAGGATCCCGAGATAGAGTCCGTGTACCTGATGGCCAGCCCGCAGTACAGTTTTCTGTCTTCGAGCGGCGTCAAGGAGCTCGCGACATTTGGAGGCAAGATCGACGATCTCGTCCCCGAAGAGGTGGCCCGGCGCTTGCAGGAAGAGCTCAAGCGCTGACGAAATGGGACGTGACTCGTGATCTGCAACCGCACTGAAGGCCCGTTTGGGCCGCAGTCTTCGTATCGATAGCCCACATGGACGTTCTCGTACTCATCGACAAGCTCGACGACTTGGTGCACAACGCCAAGCCTGTGCCCCTGACCGATCAGGTGCGCGTCGACAAGGAGGAGATCTACGACATCCTCGATCAGATGCGCGCGACGATCCCTGAGGAGATCAAGCAGGCGCGCTGGATCGTCAAGGAGCGCCAGGAGATGCTCGCCGAGGCCAAGAAGGAGGCCGAGCGCATCATCAAGGACGCGCGCGAGCGCCAGGAGCGCCTGGTCGGCGAGGAGGAGGTCACCAAGCAGGCCGAGCGCGCCGCCGAGGACATCGTCGAGGACGCACGGGCACGCGAGCGCGAGATCAGGCTCGGTGCCGAGGACTACGCCGACGAGATCCTCAACACGCTCGAGGTCAACCTGTCGAAGTTCATCGCCGCCGTCCAGCGCGGGCGCGAGCGGCTGCAGGGCAAGGACGAACCGGCCGAAGTGGGCTGACGCCGGCGCGCTTGCGCGCACGGGCGTTGGGGTAGGGTCAGCGCGATGGACGCGCACGAGGCCAGGTACAAGCTGCAGGTCGTCCGCACGCTGCTGGGCACGGGCGTGCTGGCGCCCGAGCGTCCCGACAAGGCGCTGCGCTCGCTTGCTGCGCTGCGGCGGTGGGGGCCGAGCTCGCCGGCGGCCTACCTGGGCGGCTCGATCCGCTTCCCCGATCGCGCGGCGATCGTCGACGACCGCGGCACGGTCACCTTTCGCGAGATGCACGAGCGCACCAACGCGCTGGCCAACGCGTTCGCCAAGGCGGGCATCGGCGAAGAAGACGGCGTCGCGATCATGTGCCGGAACCACCGCGGTTTCATCGAGGCGACCGTCGCGTGCGCCAAGCTCGGCGCCGGCGCGCTGTATCTGAACACGATGTTCGCCGGCCCGCAGATCACCGACGTACTGGCGCGCGAAGACCCCGCGGCGGTCGTCTACGACGAGGAGTTCGCCGATCTCGTGGCCGAGGGCGCGGCCGGGCGCAAAAGCTACGTCGCGTGGAGCGATGCCGGCAGCGACGGCTCGGTTGCCACGCTCGACCAGCTGATCGCCCAAGCGCCGAGCAGCGAACTGCGCCCGCCGGCCGAGAAAGGCCGCGTGGTGATCCTCACGTCGGGGACGACCGGCACGCCGAAGGGGGCCTCGCGCAAACAGCCCGACACGATCGAGCCGGCCGCGGCGCTGTTCTCGAAGATCCCGCTGAAGGCGCGTGAGACGACGACGATCGCCGCCCCGCTCTTCCACTCCTGGGGATACGCGCACTTCACGCTCGGCCTGGCGCTCTCCTCGACGCTCGTGCTGCGGCGGCGCTTCGATCCGGAGGAGACGCTGCGGGCCGTCTCCCAGCATCGCGCGAGCGCGCTCGCCGTGGTTCCGGTGATGCTGCAGCGCATCCTCGAGCTCGGCCCGCAGACGCTCGCGCGCTATGACACGAGCTGTCTGAAGGTGATCGCCGTCAGCGGGTCGGTGCTGCCGGGCGAGCTGGCGACGCGCACGATGGATGCCTTCGGCGACGTCCTCTACAACCTCTACGGATCGACCGAGGTCGCGTGGGCGACGATCGCCACGCCGCAGGACCTGCGCGCCGCGCCGGGAACCGCCGGGCGTCCGCCGATGGGCACGGTCGTCAAGCTGCTCGATCCCGACGGGCGCGAGGTCGCCGCAGGCGAGGGCGGGCGGATCTTCGTCGCCAACGAGATGATGTTCGAGGGCTACACCGGCGGCGGCGGCAAGGAGATCGTCAGCGGGCTGATGAGCACCGGCGACGTCGGCCACTTCGACGCCGCCGGGCGCCTGTTCGTCGACGGTCGCGACGACGAGATGATCGTCAGCGGCGGCGAGAACGTGTTCCCGCGCGAGGTCGAGGACCTGTTGGCCGACCACGAGTCGATCGAGGAGGCCGCCGTCCTCGGCGTGCCCGACGAGCAGTTCGGCCAGCGGCTGAAGGCGTTCGTCGTGCTGCGCGACGGCGCGCAGCTCGACGCGGGCGCGGTGCAGGAGTACGTGAAGGCCAACCTCGCCCGCTACAAGGTGCCGCGCGAGGTCGTGTTCCTCGACGAGCTGCCGCGCAACGCCACCGGCAAGGTGCTCAAGCGCGAACTGCAGGCCGCCTAGCTCCCGCACGGCAGCGGCCGGGCCACTCGTGCGGCGTCGCTAGCCTTCTCTGCATGCCCGCCGTAGCGCACGAATTCGACCTCGGCGCCCTGCGTCTGAGCACGGGCGAGGGCCGGCGCCTGGAGCTCGCGGTGCCGATCGGGCCGATCCTCATGGCGGGCGAGTCCTACGTCGTGCAGGCGCCGGCGGATGCAGCGCGCGATATCCCCGCGGTGCTCGACGTGTCGCGCATGATGGGCGGCGGCTACGCGCTGCGCCTGCGCTTCTCCGCGGCGCTCTCGGGACCGTGCATGCGCTGTCTGAAGCAGGCCCAGCCGACGTTCGACGTCGACGCGCGCGAGGTCGATCGTCCCGGGGAAGGCGAGGAGCTGGAAAGCCCGTATGTCAGCGAGGAGAAGCTCGATCTGGCCGCCTGGGCACGCGACGCCTTCGTGCTGGCGACGCCCACCAAGCTGCTCTGCCGCGAGGACTGCGCCGGGCTGTGCCCGATCTGCGCGGCGGACCTCAACGAGGCCGGCCCCGAGCATCGCCACGAGCCCGCGCCCGACCCGCGCTGGGCCAAGCTGCGCGAGCTCAAGCTCGAGTAGCTCGCGCGCGGGCTGGTAGCCTTCTCCCGTCCATGGCGGTCCCCAAGAAAAAGCAATCTCACAGCCGCACCGCCAAGCGGCGCGCGCAGCACAAGATCGGCACGCCCGCCGTGAACGCCTGCCCGCAGTGCCACAGCCCCCGCCGGCCCCACCGCGTGTGCCCGCAATGCGGCTTCTACGCAGGTCGTGAGGTCGTCGCGCCCGCCGCGCACGGCCACGATCACGAGCACGAGCACGACGAGTAGCGGCACAGCCGCTCCCGGGCCGCTGTCGACCCCCTCGAACATCGACGCACAGGGCTTCCCGGCGCCGGTCGTAGCCGTCGACTGCAACGGCGCCGACCTCGGCCCCGCGGAGGTGGCCGCAGGAGCGGCGATCGCCGCTGCGCGGGGCGCCCGCGTGATCCTGTTCGGCCCGGCGCGGGAGCTCGGCGACGCAGCCGACGGCGTGGAGATCGTCGACGCTCCGGTGTCGATCGCCAAGAGCGGGGACCCGGTCAGCGCGGTGCGTGCCAACCCGCAGGCGTCGATCGTGCAGGCGGCGCGTGCCGTGGCCGGCGGGCGCGCAGACGCGCTGGTGTGCGCGGGGGGCACGGGTGCCGCGCTCGCCGCCGGGCTTTTCAACATCAAGCGCACGCACGGCATCTACCGCCCGGCGCTGGCCCTGCCGGTGCCCGTGCCCGGCAGCCCGGTGACGCTGCTGGACGTCGGCGCCAACGCGGTCGTGCGCCGCGAGCACCTCGTGCAGTTCGCGTTCATGGGCGCGGCGCTGTCGCACACGGTGCTCGGCATCGAGCGCCCGCGGGTGGGCCTGCTCTCGAACGGCGAGGAGGCCGGCCGCGGCAGCCCGCTGGTCGTCGAAGCCCACGCCGAGCTGCGTGAGCGCATCGGCGACGGGCCGGGCGCGGGCGCCTTCGAGTTCGTCGGCAACGTCGAGGGCGGCGACGTGACGAGCGGCGTCGCCGACGTGATCGTCACCGACGGCTTCACCGGCAACGTCGCGCTGAAGCTGATCGAGAGCGTCTCGCAGACGATCCTTCGCGCGGTGCGCGACGCGGCGACCTCCTCGACGCGCGGGAAGGTCGGCGGCCTGCTGCTGCGCGGCGCGCTCGGCGGCTTTCGCGCGGAGATCGATCCTGAGCTTCAGGGCGGTGCGTATCTGCTCGGGTTGCGGCGCCTCGGCGTCGTCCCGCACGGCCGCTTCTCGCGCATCGGCTTCGCGGAGGCGATCCTGCGCGCCGAGCGCGGCGCGCGCGAGGACATCGTCGGTCAGACGGCTCGCGCGCTGGCCGCTGCGGGGGCGCTCAGGGAGGCTCCCCTGTCCGCGCCGGGCGCTAGCCTGGCGCAGACCGAATGAGGCTTTCGATCCTGCCCATAGCGAGGCGGTCCGAACACGGACGCTCGACCCCTGCGACAGCCCCCGCGTGCCCTCGGGCATGAGCGCACAGACGCGTGAGCAGGTGTTCGCGCTGATCCAGGCGCATCTCGCCGACGAACTTGACGTGGCGACCGGCGCGATCGGCGAGGGCACGCGCTTCAAAGAGGATCTGGAGGCCGACTCGCTGGACCTGTACACGCTCGTGCAGGAGCTCGAGGACACCTACGGCGTGAGCATGTCCGACGAGCAGGCCGCACGAATCCTGACCGTCGGCCAGGCGGTCGACTTCGTTTTGGCCCACCAAGACGGGGCGACCAATGGGCGCGCATGAAGCTGCTGTCGGAGCTGCTGGAAGAACTCCCCGACGACTTGGCGCGTCAGGTCTTCACCCACGCCTCCTGGAGCGAGCGGCGCGGGGACTCCTACGCGCGGCTTGCGTTTCTCGGCGACAGCGTGCTCGGCCTGGCCGTGACCACGCATCTGTATCCACGCTTGGAGGCCGAGCGCTTCGGCGCCGGGCGGCTGACGAAGATTCGCGCGCAGGCCGTCTCGGGCGTGTCCTGTCGCGCGGTGGCCGAGCGCTTGGCGCTGCCCCAGCGCCTGCGCGCGGCCGCGCCCCCCGGAGCGGGCGACTCCGCGGCGGCGCTGGTGGAGACCGAGCGCGTGCTCGCGTCGGTGATCGAGGCGGTGATCGGCGCTTGCTACCTGCACGCCGGATACGAGCGCACCGCGCACGCCGTGGTCGAGGCGTTCACGCCGGAGATCGAGGAGGCGCTGGAGCACCCGGTGGACTTCAAGTCCGCCTTGCAGGAGCTGCTCGCGCGCCGCGGCGAGGAGGTCAGCTACGCGGTGACCGAGGAGGAGGGCCCGCCGCACGCGCGCACCTACACAGTGGCCGCACGCGTCGGCGGCAGGGAGCTGGGCAGCGGGCGCGGGCGCAGCAAGAAGCACGCCGAGCAGGACGCCGCCCGCGAGGCCGTCGAGGGACTGGGGGCCTAGCGCGATGCGCCTGAAGTCGCTGACGCTGAAGGGCTTCAAGTCGTTTCCCGATCGTACGCGCCTGGACTTCGGTCCCGGCGTGAGCGTCGTCGTCGGCCCCAACGGATCGGGCAAGTCCAACGTGACCGACGCGGTGCTGTGGGCGATGGGCGAGCAGTCGCCGCTGGCCGTGCGCGGCCAGTCGATGCAGGACGTGATCTTCGGCGGCGGACATGGCGTGCAGGCCCGCAGCGCCGCGGAGGTGGAGATCGTGCTCGACAACTCCGACGGCACGGTCGACCTGCCGCTGAGCGAGATCTCGATCGTCAGGCGTCTGGATCGCACCGGCGACGGCGGCTACCGGCTCAACGGCGCGCGCTGCCGGCTGACCGACGTGATCGAGGTGCTGTCCGACACCGGCCTGGGCAAGGAGACGCACTCGGTGATCTCCCAGGGCCGCGTCGAGGCGATCGTCACGTCCAAAGCTCGCGACCGGCGCATGTTGATCGAGGAGGCCGCCGGGCTGGGCAAGCACCGCAAGCGCCGGCGCCGCGCACAGCTGAAGCTCGAGCGCACGCAGGAGAACCTCGACCGCGCGCTGGACGTGGAGCGCGAGGCGCGCACGCGTCTGCGCCCGCTCAAGCGCCAGGCCGAAGCCGCCGAGCTGCACGAGCGCCTGGAGCGACAGACGCTGCAGGCGCGCTGGGAGCTGGCCAAGGACTCGGCGCGTGCCTACCGCACTCAGCTCGCCGCCGCCGAGGCCGAGGTAGCCGAAGCGCGCACCGCGCGCGGTGAGATCGAGCAGCGCCTGCAGGAGACGATCGAGCGCCGCGGGCGCGCCGAGCGGGCGCTGTCGGAGCGCAGCGAGCGCCACGACCTGCTCTCCAAGCGCGTCTACGAGGGACGCTCGGCGCACGAGCGGCTCGGCTTGCGCGGCGAGCAGGTGCTCGCCGCAGCGCAGGCGCTCGCGCGGCGGATCGAGCGCATCCGGCGCGAGCTCGACGAGCTGGGCGGTGCCGACTCGCCACCGCCGGGCGAGGCCGCGGACGCGCGCGCCGACGACGGGGCACAGCGCATCGCCGCGCTCGAGGCCGAGCTTGCCGAGCTGGCCGGTCAGCGCGAACGCGAGATCGGCTCGGAGATCGCCGAGCTGCAGAGCGAGCTCGCTCGCCAGCGCGTGCAGGTCCAGCGTGCCGACGAGGAGATCGCATCGGCGCGCACGACGCGCGAGCGTGCCGACGCCGAGGTGTCCGAGGCACGCGAGGGCTCGACGCAGGCAGAGCGCGCCCTGCAGGACGCCCGTCGCGAGGCCGCGCGGGTAGGAGCCGAGCTGGCCGCCGCCAACCAGTTCCTGCGCGGCCATGCGGGCGTGGGCGGCGCCGACGGGGACGGCGCGCCGCGTTCGCTCAGCGAGCACCTGCGCGTCGGCGACGGCTACGAGCTGGCGCTCGCCGCGGCGCTCGGCGGCCGCCTGGACGCGGCGCTCGTCGACGACGTGGCCGGCGCAGAGTCGCTGCTGGACCGGGCCGGCCCGGACGGAGGCACGGCACTGCTCGCAGGCGCCGGGCCGCGCGCTCGTGCAGACCTGGCCGAAGGCGGCACAGCAGGCGGGGAGGCGCCGGCGGCCGGGGCACAGCGGCTGCTTGACCTCGTCAGCGGCCCGCAGGACGTGCTCGAGCTGGCCGGGCGCCTGCTCGCCGATGCGTGGGTCGTCGAGCGTTTGGAGGATCTGCCGCGAGACTTCGCCGGAGTCGGCGTGACACGTGGCGGACGCGTTTGGTTCGCAGGCTGGGGCGAGGTGCGCCAGTTGAGCGAGGGGGGCACCGAGCGCGTGCTCGCGCGGCGCAACGAGCGCGACCGGCTGATCGTCTCGGTCGAGCGGGTCGCGCAGGACGAGCAGCGCGCGAAGGCTGCCTGCGACGCGGCGCTGGCGCAATTGCGCGGGGTGGAAGAGACCAGGCGCGAGGCCGATGCGACCGTGCGCGAGCGCGAGCGCGCGCAGACCGAGGCCGCCGAGGCGGTGCGTCGCAGCGAGTGGTTGATCGAGCAGCGCCGTGCAGCGCCCGCACAGGGCCCGCTGGCCGTGCGCAAAGCGGAGTTGGAGGGCGAGCTGGCCTCCGAGCGACGCCAGAGCGAGCGCTTGCAGCTGCAGGAGCAGCAGCGCCGCACGCAGATTGCCCGCCTGCAAGCGCAGCTGGCCGCCGACAGCGAGCTGGTCCCGCGCGCCGAGCGCCTGCAGACGACCATTGCAGCTGCCGCTGAGGCCGTTCAGGCCTTTGTCTCGAGCCTGGAGCAGGAGCTCGCGGCCGATCGGCTCGCAGGGGAGGAGATGGCCGGTGAGCTGCGCCGCTGCGCTGCACAGGAGGCCGAGATTCAGGCAGCGCTGCGCAGCGCCGGCGAGGCCGTGACGGGCGCCGAGGTCGCCGCGCAGCGCCTGCGCGACCAGACCGGCGAGGCCGAGCTGGAGCTTAAGACCGTTCGCGAGCGCCTCGGCCTGGACGACTCCGAGGGCGAGCCGCAGGAGGGCGAGCCGGCGGCGCAGCCGCTGGGCGAGGAGGAGATCGCCGCCCTGCGCACGCGCGTAGAGCGGCTGACGCGCCGGCGCGAACAGCTCGGGCCGGTCAATCCGCTTGCGCAGGAGGAGTACGCCGAGGCCGTCGAGCACGTCGAGGAGATGGAGGGCCGGCGCGCAGACCTGGAGACGGCGCTGCGCGAGCTGCGCTCGGTCATCCGCGACACCGACAAACAGATCCAGGAGACCTTCCAGGAGACCTTCGACGCGGCTGCGCGCAACTTCGAGGAGCTCGCCGGCGACGTGTTCCCCGGCGGGTCGGGGCGTCTGAAGCTGGTCCGCGAAGAGCAGCCGGCACGAGGCGTCCTCGGCGGCCAGCCGCTGGCGCAGCGCCAAGCGCTGGCCGCCGGCGTACTGGGCGAGAGTGCCGCGGCACAGCAGCCGGGAGACCCCGACGCGGCCGAGGCGGCCGCCGAGCAGGAGGCCGAGCTGGAGGAGCGCCGCGAGGAGGACCTGCTGGGCGTGGAGATCGAGATCACCCCGGCGGGCAAGTCGAGCAAGCGCCTTTCGCTGCTCTCCGGCGGAGAGAAGTCGATGACCGCGCTGGCGTTCCTGTTCGCGGTGTTCCTGGCGCGCCCGTGCCCCTTCTACATCCTCGACGAGGTCGAGGCGGCGCTGGACGACTTGAATCTCGATCGCTTCCTGGCGCTGCTGCGCCGCTACTCAGACCGTGCGCAGTTCATCGTGATCACCCACCAGAAGCGCACGATGGAGGCTGCAGACTGGCTGTTCGGGGTGTCGATGGGCGGCGACGGGGTTTCCAAGGTGCTCTCGCGCCGCCTGCCCGCCGAGCAGGCCGAGATGCCCGAGGTGGCCGAGGTCGCCTGATATGTTCGCGCCCCCGTGGCGCGCGACTGGAGCGATCTGTTCATCGTCGGAGAGCCCGGTGGCGCCGGCTCGCAGCCGGGCACGGTGGACGAACGCGCCGAGGCCGGCGAGGACGAGGGGCAGGGGCGCAAACGTGGCGGGCTGTTCAGGCGCCTGCGCGAGAGCATGGCCAAGACGCGACAGGCGCTCGGGTCGGAGATCCAGGCGACGCTGTTCGGCGTGCTCGACGAGCACACCTGGGAACGCCTGGAGGAGGCGCTGATCATGGCCGACGTCGGCGCGCGCACGACGGCGTCGGTCGTCGCGACGCTGGAGAGCGAAGCGACCGAGGGCAAGCTCGAGGGCGGGGAGGCGCTCAGCGAGCGCCTGATCGAGCTGCTCGCGCAGGCCACGCAGGTCGGCGACTCGCGCATCGACATCCGCGAGCAGCCGACGGTGATCATGGCCGTCGGCGTAAACGGCACCGGCAAGACGACGACGATCGGCAAGCTCGCCTGGCACCTGCGCCACGAGCTCGGGCGCAGCGTGCTGCTCGGCGCGGCCGACACGTTCCGCGCCGCCGCGAGCGAGCAGCTGGAAGGCTGGGCGCAGCGCGCCGAATGCGAGATCGTCACCGGCCCGGCCGGGTCGGACCCCGGCGCGGTGGCCTTCGAGGCGATCGCTCAGGCGCGCGCCAAGGACGTCGACGTGGTGATCATCGACACGGCCGGGCGCCTGCACACGCAGGACGACCTGATGGGCGAGCTGTCGAAGGTGCGCAGGGTGATCGCGCGCCAGCTCGACGGCGCACCGCACGAGACGCTGCTGACGATCGACGCGACGACCGGGCAGAACGGGCTGCGCCAGGCACAGCTGTTCGCTCAGGCGGCGCAGGTCAGCGGCGTCGTGCTGACCAAGCTGGACGGGACCGCGCGCGGCGGCATCGCGCTGGCGATCGCGCGCGAGCTGGACATGCCGGTCAAGCTGATCGGCGTCGGCGAGTCCGTCGAGGACCTGCGCCCGTTCGACTCGGAGGACTTCGCGCGCGCACTCATAGCGCAGTGAACGTGCCCGGCGCGCCCGGCGGAGGGATAACCTGAACATATGGACGTATGGGTCATCTGGCTTGTCGCGGCGTGCGTCCTCGGGATCGGCGAGATGCATCAGGGCGGCTTCTACCTGGCGCCGTTCGCGGCGGGTGCCGCGCTCGCTGCGATCGTCGGCCTGGTCGGCGGCGGCGCATTGCTGTCGGCGATCGTCTTCGTCGCCGCGTCGGGGCTGGCGTTCACCACGCTGCGTCCCGTCGCACAGCGCCACCGGCGGCTGCCGCCCTCGATTCGCACGGGCGCCGCCGCGCTCGTCGGCAAGCCGGCGATCGTGCTCGAGCGGATCGCCAACGAGGAGGGCGTAGGCTGCGTGAAGATCGACGGCGGCGAGGTGTGGACCGCCCGCAGCTACGACGAACACGAGGTGATCCCGGCCGGCGAGCGGGTAGAGGTCGTAGAGATCCGGGGCGCGACAGCCCTTGTGATGCACTAGAAAGGACGTGCCTGTGGTCGCTCTGATCGTCATCGTCGTAGTCATCGTGTTCGCGCTGATCGTCGCCGCGCGCACGATCCGCGTCATCCCCCAAGCGCGCGCCGGAGTCGTCGAGCGGCTCGGGCGCTACAGCCGAACGCTCGAGCCCGGCCTGACGATCGTCACGCCGTTCATCGACCGCGTGAAGCCGCTCGTGGACCTGCGCGAGCAGGTCGTGAACTTCTCGCCGCAATCGGTGATCACCGAAGACAACGTCGTCGTCGGCATCGAGACGGTCCTCTACTTCACGATCACCGACCCGCGCTCGGCGACGTATGAAATCGCCAACCCGCTGCAGGCGATCGAGCAGCTGACGGTGACGACGCTGCGCAACGTGATCGGCGGCCTCACGCTCGAGGCGACGCTGACCGCCCGCGAGAACGTCAACACAGAGCTGCGCGTGGTGCTCGACGAGGCCACCGGCAAGTGGGGCATTCGCATCAACCGTGTGGAGATCAAGTCGGTCGACCCGCCGCCGGACATCCGCTCGGCGATGGAGAAGCAGATGCGTGCCGAGCGCGACCGGCGCGCGGCGATCCTCACCGCCGAAGGCGAGAAGCAATCGCAGATCCTCACCGCCGAGGGCGCCAAGCAGGCGGCCGTGCTGACCGCCGAAGGCGCCCAGCAGGCGGCCGTGCTCGACGCCGAGGGCGAGCGCCAGGCGGCGATCCTGCGCGCCGAAGGCGAAGCCAAGGCGATCGACACGGTCTTCTCGGCGATCCACGAGGGCAAGCCCAACCGCGAGCTGCTCAGCTACGAATACCTGCAGATGCTGCCGCAGCTGGCCGAAGGCGACTCCAACAAGGTGTTCGTCGTGCCCTCCGAGTTCGCGCAAGCGTTCGCCGGCATCGGCGAGGCGCTCTCCGGGCGTGGCGCGGCGCCCGACGCACCGGCGCCACCGCCACCGCGCGTCGCGCCGGCGGCCGAGCAGCACCCGGACGCCTGAGCGCCGCCGGATGTTCGACTCGCTCGCCGAGAAGCTGCAGGAGACGCTCACCGACGTCCGCAATCGCGGCACGCTGACCGAGCAGGACATCGATGCCGCGATGCGCGAGATCCGCCTCGCACTGCTGGAGGCGGACGTCAACTTCAAGGTCGTCCGCCAGTTCACCTCGGAGCTGAAGGAGCGCTGTCTGGGCGCCGACGTGATCGGCGGGCTGAACCCCGGCCAGCAGGTGATCAAGATCGTCGGCGAGCAGCTCACGGAGCTGATGGGCGGCGCCTCGGCCGGGCTGAGCTTCTCACCGCGTCCCCCGACGGTGATCCTGATGGCGGGGCTGCAGGGCTCGGGCAAGACGACCGCGACGGCCAAGCTGGCGCGCTATCTGCGCGAGGAGCACTCCTCCACGGTGGCGGTCGCGGCGTGCGACGTGTACCGCCCGGCCGCCGTCGAGCAGCTCGTGAAGGTCGCTGCGCAGGCCGGCGCCGAGGCTTATGAGCAGGGGACCGACCGCGACCCGGTGGAGATCGCGCAGTGGGCTTTGCAGCGCGCGCGCGACGAGGGCAAGGACGTGCTGATCGTCGACACGGCGGGCCGTCTGCATGTGGACGCGGAGCTGATGGACGAGCTCGTGCGCATCCGCGCGGCCGTCAAACCGCACAGCGTGCTGCTGGTCGTAGACGCGATGACCGGCCAGGACGCGGTCAACGTCGCCGAGCAGTTCGCCGAGGCGGTCAAGTTCGACGGCGTCGTGATGAGCAAGCTCGACGGCGATGCGCGCGGCGGCGCCGCGCTGTCGGTCAAGGCCGTCACCGGCAAGCCGATCCTGTTTGCCTCCACCGGCGAGAAGCTCGAGCAGTTCGAGCGCTTCCACCCCGATCGCATGGCCCAGCGGATCCTCGGCATGGGCGATGTGATGAGCCTGATCGAGACGGCCGAGCGCCAGTTCGACGAGGACGACGCGCGCGAGCTGGAGCGCAAGCTGCGCCGCAACGAGTTCGACCTCAACGACTTCCTCGACCAGATGAAAGCGGTGCGCAAGATGGGCCCGCTGACGAACGTGCTCGGGATGATTCCCGGGCTGGCGGGCGCGCAGCTGAAAAACATGAAGGTCGACGAGCGCGAGCTCGACCGCATCCAGGCGATCATCCTCTCGATGACCCCCGACGAGCGCCGCCGCCCCGAGCTGATCAAGGGCTCGCGCCGGCTGCGCATCGCGCGCGGCTCGGGCACCAACGTCCAGGCGGTCAGCCGCCTGATCAAGCAGTTCGGCCAGACGCGCAAGATCATGCGCCAGGTCGGTCGCGGCAAGATGCCCGACATCGGCGCGCTGATGCGCGGCGCACGCTGAGCCGGCCTCCGCGCTGCGCACCGTCTAAGCTCTCTGCGCAGTCAAACGGAATCGATTAGAGAGGTAAACGTGTCGGTTAGGCTCAGGCTCACGCGTGTGGGCGGCAAGAAGGACCCGATCTGGCGCGTCGTCGTCGCCGATCAGCGCTCTCCGCGAGACGGTCGCGTGATCGAGACGATCGGCCACTACAACGCACAGACCGACCCCTCGACGATCGTGCTCGACGAGGAGCGCGCGCGCAGCTGGCTCGCCCGCGGCGCCCAGCCCACGGACACCGTGCGCAAGCTGCTGAAGATCCAGGGCATCGAGGCGCACAGCAGCTAGGACCCTCGCGGAGGCGGAAGAGCGGCCTGCGCCTCGAGCATGAGCGATCGCACGACATCCAGCGAGCAGGAGCAGAGCGAAGTCCCTAGGCGCCTGCTCGAGTACCTCGCCGAAGGCCTCGTGGACGAGCCCGAAGAGGTCTCCGTCGAGCAGTTCGACGGCGACGAAGGAACGATCGTGCTCGAGCTGTGCGTCGGCGACGACGACTACGGCAGGGTCATCGGCCGCGGCGGGCGCACCGCGCACGCGCTGCGCACGGTCGTCAAAGCCGCAGCGACCGGCGAGGGCTGCCATGTGCTCGTCGACATCGTCGATTGAGCGCTCGCATGGCTGTCGCGCAAGGGCCGGTGTCGGGGTGCCCGCGAGGTGAGCGGCTCGCCGGCTGAGCTGCAGGCCGGGCGCGTCGGGCGCGCGCACGGGCTGGACGGCAGCTTCTACGTGACCGGCCCGCTGCCGCGACTGCTCAAGCTCGGCGCGACGGTCGGCTTCGGCGGGCGAAGCGCGGAGATCGTGCGTCGCGCGGGCACCGATGCGCACCCCATCCTGCGCCTCAGCGGCGTCGAGGATCGTGCCGGCGCCGAGGCGCTGCGAGGCACGGCGCTGACCGTCGCCGCCGCCGGCGCTCCGCAGCTGGGCGAGGGCGAATGGTGGGGACACGAACTGCAGGACTGCGAGGTGTTCGACGGCGAGCGACTGCTCGGCACCGTCAGCCGGCTGATCGAGCTGCCTTCGTGCGAGGCGATCGAGGTGGCCACCGGCGCGCGCGATCCGCTGCTGGTGCCGCTGGTCAGAGACGCCATCCGCCAGGTCGACGTGGCGGCGCGGCGGATCGACGTCGACGGCGACTTTCTCGATCTTCCTCGGGGGGATCGCGATGGAGATTGACGTGTTCACGCTGTTCCCCGAGTGGTTCGAGTGGTTCTCCACGCAGCGTCATGTCGCCAACGTGCTCGCGCGCGGGTCGCAGCTCAGCTTCCTCGGCTATCGCGAGCACTCGACGCTGAGCGGCGCGCAGGTCGACGACATGCCCTTCGGCGGTGGTGCCGGGATGGTGCTGCGCGTGGACGTGGTGGAAGCCGCGCTGCGCGCTCGCTACGCGGTCGATCCCGTGGACCTGGCCGCCGGCAGGCGCGTGATCGCCCTCACGCCGGGCGGGCGCGACGCTCGACGACGCGATGGTCGACGAGCTCGCCGCCGAGCCTGCGCTGACGCTGCTGTGCGGGCGCTACGAGGGCTTTGACGAGCGCATCGTCGAGCACTTCTGCAGCGACGCGCTGTCGATCGGGCGCTACGTGCTCTCCGGCGGCGAGCTCGCGGCGATGGTCGTCTGCGACGCGGTGCTGCGCAAGCTGCCCGGCGCACTCGGAGACGATCGCTCGGCCGTCGAGGAGTCCTTCAGCGCGGCGCTGGAGGGCAACCCCGAGTACCCGCATTACACGCGGCCGGCCGAGCATCGCGGCTGGAGCGTGCCGGAGGTCCTGCTCTCCGGCCACCACGCGCGCATCGAGCAGTGGCGCCTGCAGCGCAGCCGCGAGCGCGGGCGGGGCCAGCGGGCCGCCGAGAGCGCGAGCGAGGACGAGCGGCAGTGACGCGTCGCGCGCAGGTCGTCCGCTACCATTCCTAGCCGCGCCGGCCGGTCACCCCCCTGAGGTTCCCCCCGGTCGTCAGGGCGCAACCCTCTTTCACGTCATGAGCAGCGTCATCGAAACCATCGAGCGCGCGCAACTGCGCCGCGTTCCCAACTTCTCCCCGGGCGACCGCGTGAAGGTTCACTTCCAGGTCATCGAGGGCACGCGACGGCGCGTGCAGGTCTTCGAGGGCGTCGTCATCAAGCGCCAGGGCCACGGCACGCGCGAGACGTTCACCGTTCGCAAGCAGTCCTTCGGCGTCGGCGTCGAGCGCATGTTCCCTGTGCACTCGCCGAAGATCGAGCGCATCGAGGTCGCCGCTCGCGGCGATGTCCGGCGCGCGAAGCTCTACTACCTGCGCGACCGCGTCGGCAAGCGCGCACGCGTTCGCGAGCGCCGCTACTCGGGCCCGGAAGAGACGATCGAGCCGGGTCTGCTGCACGCGCCCGTGGAGGCGACCGATGCCGATGGCCTGACGGCCGACGAGACGGTTCTCGCACAGGACGCGGCCGTCGAGGCGCCCGAGGCGGGCGCCGAGCAGGAGGGCCCGCAGGCGGCGACGGCCGAGGCATCGCCCGAGGCGGGCGCCGAGGCCGCGACGCAGCCGAGCGACGAGACGTCGCAGGACACCGAGCCCGAGGCACTCGCGCAGGACGCCGCAGACGGCCCACCGCCGGCCTCCGCCGACGCTGAGCCATCCAGCGATGCCGATGGCGACCAGGGGGACGTGGTCGGCGACGAGCCGGCGTGAAACGTCGCGCCAAGCGGCCGAAATCGACTGTCAGCTCGGCCGTTGAGCTGGTCCTGATCATTCTCGTAGCGGTTGGCCTGGCATTCGGCATCCAGGCGTGGGTGGTCAAGCCGTATCGCATTCCCAGTGGCTCGATGGAGCCGACGCTCGACGTCGGCCAGCGCGTGCTCGTCAACCGGATCGGCATGCACTTCGGCAAACCGCACGTCGGCGAGATCGCCGTGTTCCACCCGCCGCAGGGCGCCGAGCAAGAGGAATGCGGCTCGGGCACGCGCATCACTCCCGGCGGCGCTCCGTGCGCCCAGCCCGTGCCCAAAGAGGACAGCGTCAACTTCATCAAGCGGATCGTCGCCGGCCCCGGCGACACGATCAAGGTCGTCGAAGGGCACGTCTATCGCAACGGCAAGCGCGAGGCCGACTCCTACATCCGCCCGTGCCCCGGCGTCGCCGAGTGCAACTTCCCGGTGGCGATCACGGTTCCCGCCGGGCACTGGTTCATGATGGGCGACAATCGTGGCGAATCCGACGACAGCCGCTTCTGGGGGCCAGTTCCCACCGGATGGATCATCGGAGGAGCTTTCGCCACCTACTGGCCACCCGACCGAATCGGCATCCTCTAGCGCCGGCGACGGCGCGGCGGTGAGCGACGTGGCCGGGGTACGACGCGGCCCGGCCGGCAAGTCTCGCCGCACCGACGGCACCGCCCGCGCCAGGCGCAGGGCGCGGCGCAGCGGCAGCGGAAGGCGCCTGTTCGCCTTCGACCGGCGGCTGGGCGTGCCCCTCGTGGCCGGCGCCGACGAGGCCGGCCGCGGCTGTCTGGCCGGACCGCTGGTCGCGGCGGGCGTGCTGTTCGACTACGACGCGCTGACGACACGCGAGCTGCGCTCGCTGAGCGCGCTCAACGACTCCAAGCAGCACTCCGCCGAGGCGCGCGAGGAGCTGTTCCCGCTCGTGCTGCGAAGCGCCGCGCGGGTGATCGTGATCTCTCGCTGCGTGCGCGGGATCGACGCACGCGGGCTGCACAAGACCAACCTCGCTGCTCTGCGCGACGCGCTGATCGGCGTGACGCGCGACGTGCGCGGCGAGGTGCTGTGCCTGTCCGACGGCTTCGCCGTGCCGGAGTTCGGCCGCCCCCAGCGGGCGATCGTCGACGGCGACGCGACCAGCGCGGCGATCGCCGCGGCGTCGATCGTCGCGAAGGTGACGCGAGACCGCTACATGCATCACGCCGACAGCGAGCACCCCGGGTGGAGCTTCGCCGAGCACGTCGGCTACTCGACCCCCGTGCACCGCGAGGCGATCCTGCGCCAGGGCGTGTCGCCGCTGCACCGCATGTCCTTTCAGTCGCTCGCCTACCAGCAGCTCGCGCTCTAAGCGGACTCGTTCAGAACGCGTCCTTGATGTGGACGAGGCGCCGGGGCGCACCCGACGCGTCGACGACCACGCCGATCGCATCGAAGCGGATCGCCCGTGCGCGAGGTCTCCGGTGGCGCTCGTCGCGCAGCCATGCGGCCGCCAGGCGCCGAATGCGCCGGCGCTGGCGAGGGTCGATGCCCAGAAGCGGGTCCTCGTGTTCGCGGATCGCCGTTTGGCGCCGTGCCACGCGGCGCGTCTTGACCTCCACGAAGACAAGCGTCCGCCGGTCGAGCACGATCAGGTCGATCTCGCCCGCGCGCGTGCGCACGTTTCGCGCCAGCTCGGCGCAGCCTTGCCGGCGCAGGTGCTCGGCGGCGAGCTGCTCGCCGTGGCGGCCGAGCGCGCGGCGCCGGTCGCCGTGCGGCGTGCCTGCTTTGGCGGGAGAAGGTCCTCGGGCCTCGGTGCCCATCGCCACAGGCTATGGTCGGCTTGGGATGGCGCTCTGCGAGGGGTGGCCGCGCGGCCACGCGAGACGCCGCTCGCTAGCCTGCAAGCCCGTGCAGGAGCCCGCCGCAGACCGACAGAGCGCCGACGGCTCCTCAACGGGCCGTGAGCGGCCCGCCGACGACGAGCGGCAGCCCCGGCGCCGTGAAAGCCTCGGCGGGATCGACGGGGTCACGAAATTCATGGGCCTGCGCTGGGACGACGCGCAGACGGTCCGCCTGACGATCCGCCCGGAGCTGATCAACGCGGGCGGGCTGCTGTCGGGCGTGGCGACGTATGCGCTGGTCGACTACTGCATGGGCTCGGCGCTGTGGGCGCAGACGACCGCCGAGGAGGCGATTGCGACGATCAGCATCTCGGTCAACTACGTCCAGACGGCGGTCGACGGAGAGATCGTCTGCCGCACGACCTTGGACCGGCGCAACCGCCGTACGGCGGTGATGCGCAGCGAGGTCACACACGAGGACGGTCGCCTGCTCGTGACGGCGATCGGCAGCTACACGATCTTCCCGCGGCGCAAGGACGCGCGCGGCCCGGCCGGCCCCGCCTCCTGAGCGATGGTCCGCACGGCGCTGACGATCGCCGGCTCGGACTCCGGCGGTGGCGCCGGCATCCAGGCCGACCTGAAGGCGTTCGCGCGCTGCGGCGTGCACGGCACGACCGCGATCACGGCGATCACCGCGCAGAACACCGTCGGCGTCGAGGCGATTCAGCCGATCGCACCGGAGACGATCCTCGCGCAGGTGCGCGCAGTCGGCGCTGACATCCGCATCGACGCGGTCAAGGTGGGGATGCTCGGGACGCTGGAGACCGTGCACGCCGTCGCGCAGGCGCTCGACGAGCTGCCCGACGGGACGCCGGTCGTGGTGGACCCGGTGATGGTGGCCGAGTCGGGCGCGCGCCTGCTCGACGACGGCGCGCGCGGCGCGCTGATCGAGCAGATCCTGCCGCGCGCGAGCGTGATCACGCCCAACCTGCCCGAGGCGCGCGTGCTCGCCGGGCGTGAGGGCGAGCGGCCGGCCGGCGGCGCGGCGCAGGACGCGGAAGTGCAAGAGCTGGCGCACGCGCTGCTGGCGCTGGGCGCGCGCGCGGTGGTGATCACGGGCGGGCACCGCGAGCGCGCGGTCGATGCGTTCCTGGCATCCGGCGACACGCACGTCGTCGAGATCGCGGGCGAGCGTCACGCCGACGGAGCCGCTCACGGTTCCGGCTGCACGCACTCCTCGCTGCTCGCCGCCCGCCTGGCGCTCGGCGACGAGCCGCTGGCGGCGGCGCGCGAGGCGCGCGCGATGACCGCGGAGGCCGTCAGAGACGGGCTGCGCGAAGTCGGCGCGGGGGCGGGGCCGGTCGACGTGCTCGCCGGCCTGCGCGCTGGCGCTGCAACGCGCCGCGGCTAGCGCCCACCGCCGCCATCCGCGCGCCGGCCAGGTCCCGCGCGGGCTGCCTGCGGCGGGTAGGAGGCTCGTCCGATCCGGCCCGGCGCCGTGCGCTGTTTGCCATAATCGCTGGCGATGAAGCTGCTGCGCTTGAAGCCCGGTCACGGCGAGATCGTTCTCGCCGAGGGCGATGTCGAGGCGCCCGAGCAGGAACGCGAGCTGATCGAGGCGTTTCGGCGCGAGCTCGACGCCGGCATGTGGGCTGCGGTCCCGCTGGAGAGCCGCGACGGCCGCCGCCAGGCCGAGCTCGTCAAGGAGTTCGGCGACGTTCCGCGCGACGCCGAGCGCGTGATCTTCTTCCCGCGCGCCGCAGGTGGGGCGCCGCGGTCGGCTGACTGAGCGCGATGGCGCTTGCGCTGGGCACCGCGGCGGTCGTGCTCGTGGTGCTGCTGTGGGAGCTCGCGCGGCCTCGTGCGCTCGCCGTGCTGGCCGGCTCGCGCGCTCGTCTGCAGCGGCTGCGCGCCCGCTCGCACGCCGGCGCGATCGGCTATGACCCGGGGCGCGAACGCCGCGCCGAGCAGCGTGCGCGCGAGCTGCTGCGCTCGTGCGTCGACGCGCGCGACTGGGCGATGTACCGCGACCTCGGCTTCCTGCGCGTGTGGGGAGGCCTCGGCGAGCGCTCGTCCGCACCGGGCGCGTCCTATGCCTACCTGATCTATCCCCACCGCCCGATCGTCGCCTACGTCCCACAGACCGGCGCGCTGCTCAACGAGTACTGCGTGGCGTTCCCCGACCACTCGCGGCCGTACGGCAGCGCACGCCTGCCGGACTCCGACGACGTGCTGGCCAAGTGGATGGCGCTGACCGCCGACGAGCGGCGGCTGATCGACGAGGCGAACATGCACCTGCCCGGTCGCCAGATCGATCCCGACCGGATCCGCCGCGATCTCGCGCGGCTGGCTCGCTGGGAGCGCGAGACCGGCGACGGCGACGCAACGGATATCGTGCGCGCCGCGTGAGCACTCCTGCCGCCTTCGACGTAAAGCACCGCAGCCGCGCCCTCACCGAGGGCCCCGAGCGCGCCGCCGCGCGCGCCTACCTGCACGGCATCGGCTACTCGGCCGAGGACCTCGCCAAGCCGATCGTCGGCGTCGCGCACTCGTGGATCGAGACGATGCCCTGCAATTTCAACAACCGCGTGCTCGCGGCGAAGGTCAAGGAGGGCATCCGTGCGGCAGGCGGGACGCCGATGGAGCTCAACACGATCGCCATCTCCGACGGGATCACGATGGGCACGGCCGGCATGCGCGCGTCGCTGGTCTCGCGCGAGATCATCGCCGACTCGATCGAGCTGGTCGCCAGCGCGCACGCCTTCGACGCGCTGGTGACGATCTCCGGCTGCGACAAGACGATCCCCGGCACGGTGATGGCGCTCGCGCGGCTGAACATCCCCGGGCTGATGCTCTACGGCGGCTCGATCAAGCCGGGCCACTTCAAGGGCGCCGAGGTGACGATCCAGCAGGTCTTCGAGGCGGTCGGCCAGTTCGCGTCGGGCAAGATCACAGAGGACGAGCTGCACGAACTGGAGGAGGCGGCGTCGCCGGGCGCAGGCGCGTGCGGCGGGCAGTTCACGGCGAACACGATGGCGATGGCCTTCGAGGCGCTCGGGATCTCGCCGGCCGGCTCCTCGATGGTGCCCGCGGAGGACGGTCGCAAGCTGGAGGTCGCCAAGCAGTGCGGCGAACTGGTGATGGACGTGCTCGCGCGCGGCCAGCGCCCGAGCGACGTGATCTCAAAGCCCGCGCTGGAAAACGCGATCGCCGCGGTGGCCACGAGCGGCGGCTCGACCAACGGGGTGCTGCACCTGCTCGCCGTCGCGCGCGAAATGGGCGTGCCGCTGGCGCTCGACGAGTTCGAGGCGATCTCCGAGCGCACGCCGCTGCTGTGCGACCTGCAGCCCGGCGGTCAGTACGTCGCCACCGAGCTCTACGAAGCCGGTGGCGTGCCGCTCGTGCTCGCACGCCTGCAGGAGGCCGGCATCCTCAACTCCGGCGCCCAGACGGTCACCGGGCGCACGATCGGCGAGCACGCCGCCGAGGCGCAGGAGACCGACGGTCAGCCGGTGGTCCGCCCGCTGACCGACCCGATCAAACCGACGGGAGGCTTTGCGATCCTGCGCGGCAACGTCGCCCCCGACGGCTGCGTGGTCAAGCTCTCAGGTCACGAGCGGCGCAAACACACCGGGCCTGCGCGCGTGTTCGACGGCGAGGAGAACGCGATGGCGGCTGTTCTCGCGCACGAGATCCGCTCCGGCGACGTCGTGGTGATCCGCGGCGAGGGGCCCGCGGGCGGGCCGGGCATGCGCGAGATGCTCGCGGTCACCGCAGCGATCGTCGGCGAGGGGCTGGGCGAAGAGGTCGCGCTGATCACCGACGGCCGCTTCTCCGGCGCCACACACGGCTTCATGGTCGCCCACGTAGCGCCGGAGGCCGTGCGCGGAGGCCCGATCGGCGCGCTTGCCGACGGCGACGAGCTGACGATCGATGCCGACGCCGGGCGCCTCGACGTCGCGCTCTCAGACGAGCAGATCGCCGAGCGCATCGCCGCCTACGAGCAGCCGCCGCGCGCCGACGAGCACGTCGATGTGGCGATCCGCAAGTACGCCAAGCTCGTCGGCAGCGCCTCCGAAGGCGCCGTCGCGCTCTGACGCGCGGTTGCCTGCCGCGCGAGCGAGGGGGACGCGGGGCGGCGGAGTGTGGAAGTGCGGTGCGTGCCGCAATTCGCGGTCAGCGTGCGCGTTGGTATATACAAATATATTAATAAGTCGTATATACGATTGCTACCGCCGAGCGTTTTCCGTGCCCCCAACCCCGAGCCCTCCCGGCCGCGCGGGCCGGCAGCGCGAGGCCGCAACTCTCCTACTGCGCGAGGAACTCGGCGAGCAGCGCGTTGAACTCGTCGGGGCGCTCGAGCATCGAGACGTGGCCGGTGTCGGCGAACACGACCTTGCGCGAGTTGGGGATGAGCTCGGCGAACACGTCGGCGTCGCGCACGCCGATCAGCCGGTCCGAGGCGCCCCACACGATCAGCGTGGGGCAGGCGATCTCGCCGAGGCGCTCGCGGATCTCGTAGTCGAGCACGGCTTCCAGGCCCTGCAGGAAGCCCTCGGTGCCGGCGCCGCGGATCTGCTCGGCGGCGAGCGCGGGCGAAAGGCGGCCGGGGTGGCGGACGACGACGGCGAGCGCCAGCTCGCGCAGGTGTGCGCGCCTGGCGACGGTGTCGGACTTCGCCGCCGCCCATGCGCCGGAGGCGAGCAGGATCCGCTCGAGCCTGCGCAGCAGCGGCACTGCTTGCGCCGAGCCGCGCGGCTGGTGCGTGGAGATGCCGGCGGCCGACACGAGCACGAGCCGCTCGACGCGCTGGGGGAAGGCGATTGCCAGCTCTGCGGCGATGAAGCCGCCCATGGAGTTGCCGACGACCGCCGCAGCGTCGATCTCCAGCCGGTCGAGCAGGCCGTCGAGCAGGCGCGCGTACCCGGCGATCGACAGCTTCTCGGCGGGCATCGGCGAGTGGCCGAAGCCCGGCAGGTCGAGCGCGACGACGCGACGATCGCGGGCGAACACGGGCAGTTGCTCGAGCCAGTTCGGCCACGAGCCCGACAGCCCGTGAACGAACACGAGCGGCTTTGCGCCTGTCGCGCCGGCGCGCTCGGGGCCGAGCACGATCGCGTTGACCGGCGTGCCGTCTACGACGATCCAGCGCTGGTGCTCGCGCCAGTCGACGCTCTGCCACTGCGCGCGCGCGGACGCGGCCGCTGCCGCCGCGCCGGAGCGCGGCTGATCCTCGGCGAGGGCGGGCGTGGCGCTCACAGTCGCAATGTAGCGGGGCTCGGCCCTTGCGCGCGTGGGCCAGGCAGGGCGCACAGCCTGTTGCGGCGAAGTAGGACGTGGCGATGACCGGCGACAGGGATGAGAGCGGCCGATCGGCCGACGACGTACGCATGCAGGCGGCCTGGCGCGGCGCGATCGGCCTGCTGATGGACGACCTGGTGCGCCGCGACGCCGCCGAGCGCACGCGCCGGGCCTACGGCGTCGATCTCGAGCAGTTCGCGCAGTGGTCGGCGAGGCAGGGGCTGGAGCCCGGCCGGGTCGGCGCCAAGGCGGTTCGCCGCTACATCGCGCACCTCAGCGAGCGCGGCGCCGCGCCCAGCACGAGCGCGCGCAAGCTCGCCGCACTGCGCGCGCTGTTCTCAAGCCAGCGCGAGCACGGAGCGATCGCCGAGAACCCCGCCGATCTCGTGTCGACGCCGCGGCGCCCGTCGAACCTGCCGCGCGTGCTCAGCGCGCGCGAGGTGGCGGCGCTGCTCGACGGCATCCCGGCCGACGGGCCGCTGTCGCTGCGCGACCGCGCGATGTTCGAGCTGGCATACGCCTGTGGGCTACGCGCGGAGGAGCTCGTGTCGTTGCGTCTGGACGACGTGGACTACGACGGCGAGCAGCTGCGCGTGGAGGGCAAGGGGCGAAAGACGCGCTTCGTGCCGGTCGGCGAGCCGGCGATGAAGGCGCTGCGCCGCTACGTCGAAGACCGCGACGGGCGCAAAGCGCTCGACACGCCGCGATCGTCCGGGCAGACGGCCGGGTTCGACGGCGCGCGCGCATGCGGCCCGGGCGCCCTCTTCCTGTCGAAGACCGGCCGGCCGCTCGGCACGAGCGACGTGCGCAGGCGGCTGCGCACGTGGACGGCGCGCGTCGCCGCGATCGGCGAACGCGCCGGCGCGGGGGTCTCGCCGCACGCGCTTCGCCACAGCTTCGCCACGCATCTGCTGGACGGTGGCGCCGATCTGCGCAGCATCCAGGAGCTGTTGGGCCATGCCAGTGTGTCCAGCACCCAGATTTACACTCGGGTAGAGTCCGCGAAACTACGTAGCGCCTACGCGCGCAGCCACCCTCGGGCCTGATACAAGGGGAAACCACCCTGGAGACCAATGTCAAACCGATCGAGCTGCGGGAACTCTGGCGGCGATATAAGACCGATGGCGATATGCGCGTTCGCGAGCGGTTGGTCGTCGCGTACTCGCCCCTGGTCAAGTACGTAGCCGGGCGCACGGCCGCCGGGCTGCCGCCGCACGTCGAGGAGGCCGACCTGATCTCCTACGGCCTGGTCGGCCTGATCTCGGCGATCGAGCGCTTCGACCTGTCGCGCGACATCAAGTTCGAGACCTACGCGATCATGCGCATCAAGGGCGCGATCATCGACGAGCTGCGCTCGATGGACTGGGTGCCGCGCAGCGTGCGAGCGCGGGCGCGCGAGGTCGAGCGCGCCAACGCGAAGCTCGAGAACTCGCTGCAGCGCGCGCCGACAGACGAGGAGATCGCCAAGGAGATCGGCATCACGGTCGACGAACTCAACGAATCGCTGCTGGCGATCTCGCACTCGTCGATGGTCGCGCTGGACGAGCTGTGGAGCGTGTCGGACTCGAGCGGCGACCAGGTCTCGCTGATGGACACGATCGAGGACCCCAACGCGCCGGACCCGGCGCGCTCGCTGGACGTCGGCGACCTCAAGGACCGGATCGCCGACTCGATCGCCAACCTGCCCGAGCGCGAGAAGCTCGTGATCGCCCTGTACTACTACGAGAACCTGACGCTGCGCGAGATCGGCGAGGTGCTCGGCGTGACCGAGTCGCGCGTCTCGCAGATGCACACGAAGGCCGTCCTGCGCCTGCGCTCGCGCATGCAGGAGGAGTCCTTCGATGACTAGAGGATGACCGCCGTGGCGCGGCGGGTCCTGATACTGGGGGCGGGGTTCGGCGGCTTGGAGCTGTCGACGATGCTCTCCGACGCGCTCGGCGAGGACGTCGAGGTGACGCTGATCGACAAGAGCGACGCGTTCGTGTTCGGCTTCTCCAAGCTCGACATCGTGTTCGGCCGCACGAGCGCCGCGTCGGTGCGCCTGGCATATGCCGACCTGGCCAAACCGGGCGTGCGCTTCCTGCGCGAGACGGTCACGCAGATCGACCCGCAGGCGCGCACGGTGACGACCGACGCCAGCCACCCACGAGGCGGACGTGCTGGTGATCGCGCTGGGGGCAGACTACGACTACGACGCCACGCCGGGCCTGCGCGAGGCAGGCGACGAGTTCTACTCCGTCGCCGGCGCCGAAAGGTTGGCTGAGGTTCTGCCCGAGTTCACCGGCGGGCGCGCGATCGTCGGCGTGTGCGGCGCGCCGTTCAAGTGCCCTCCGGCGCCGAGTGAGACGGCACTGCTGCTGCACGACTACCTGACTACGCGCGGGCTGCGCGACGAATGCGAGATCTCCTTCGTGATCCCCTTGTCGAGCCCCGTGCCGCCGTCGCCGGAAACGTCCAAAGCGCTCGTGCAGGCTTTCTCCGAGCGCGACATCGCCTTCGTCCCCGGGCATCGCGTGAGTTCGCTGGACGGCGAACGTGGCGTGGCGGTGCTCGACGACGGCGGCGAGCTGCCCTATGACCTGTTCCTGGGGGTGCCCAAGCACCGCGCGCCGGATGTGGTGATCGCCAGCGGCCTGGCCGAGGACGGCTACGTGCCGGTCGAGCCCGCGACGTTGCGCACGCGCTATGACGACGTGTACGCGATCGGCGATGTCGCGCAGATCGGCGTGCCCAAAGCGGGCGTGTTCGCCGAGGGTGCGGCGAAAGTCGTCGCCGAGCAGCTGATCGCGCAGGCGCGCAACGGGGATTCCGGCGCGTCCTATGAGGGACGCGGCTCCTGCTACATCGAGTTTGGCGGCGGCCGCGTCGGGCGCGTGGACGTCGACTTCATGTCCGGTCCCGAGCCGACCGGCGTCTTTCAAGAGCCCTCCGGTGAGCTAGTCGCCGAGAAGGATCTGTTCGGCTCCAGCCGCCGCGAGCGCTGGTTCGGCGCGGGCTCGTGAAGTGCCGCCTCACAGGCTGCGCTGTAGCGGCGGCACTCGTGCTCGGCGCACTGTGTGCCGCGGGCTGCGGCAGCAGCAGCTCGGGGTCGGCGAAGACCGCCGCCACACAGCCAGCGCGATCTCCAAGAGCGTCTTTCTCGCCAAGGCCAACGCGATCTGCGTGAGAGGCAATGCGGCGAGCAAGGCCGCGCGGGCCAAGCTCGGCCCAAGCCCGACCGAAGAACAGATCGTGGCCTTCGTGCGCGGCACCGAAGTCCCCGGCGTGCAGGCGCAGATCGACGCGATCCGCGCGCTCGGCGCACCGGCGGGCGATCGGGCGACGGTGAAGAAGATGCTCGATCTGGCGCAGGCGGCGGTTGGCAGGGTGAAGGTCGTGCCGACGATCCTCACGACCGGCGAGGACGTTTTCGCGCCGTTCGCCGCGATCGCGCATCCGTACGGATTGACGGCCTGCGCGCCCAACAGCGCACCCGCCGGCTGAGGCGCGCGCCGGCGCAAAGACGTTCGCCCGGGCGGTCGTTCTGAGGGCTGGCGCGCGGTTGCGCGCGGCGGTATGGTGATCTCACAGCAACAGAGGAGATCGCATGCGACCCACACCAGACCGCCAGCCGGCGGACCGGATTCGCAATGTCGCCCTTGTCGGCCACCGCGGCGCGGGAAAGACCTCGCTGCACGAGGCTCTGCTGTTCGAGGCCGGAGTGACCGGCCGGCTCGGCTCGGTCCCCGACGCGAGCACCGTGTCGGACTCCGATCCCGACGAGCAGTCGCGTCAGATGTCGATCTCGGCGTCGCTGAGTTCGTTCGAGTGGCAGCAGCGCAAGATCAACCTGCTCGACACGCCGGGCGAGCCGAGCTTCATCGCCGACGCCCTGGGCGCTCTGCGCGTTTGCGAGTCCGCGGTGTTCGTCGTAAACGCGGTGATGGGCGTCGAGGTGTCGACGTCTCGCCTGTGGGCGCGCGCCGCCGAGCTCGACATCGCACGCATGCTGTTCGTGAACATGCTCGACCGCGAGCGAGCCGACTTCTACCGCACGCTGGAGCAGATCAAGCGCGCGTTCGGACCGCACGCCGTCGCCACGGAGATCCCGATCGGCTCCGAGCACGACGTCGAAGGCGTGATCGACCTGGTCGACATGAAGGCCTTCCGCTCGCAGTCCACCGCCGAGCGCGGCGCCGCGGAAGAGATTCCGATCCCCGACGCGCTGGCCGAGCGCGCGCAGGAATACCGCGAGAAGCTGATGGACGAGGTCTGCGAAGTCTCAGACGCGCTGATGGAGCGTTACCTCGAGGGCGAGGAGATCTCCCATCAGGAGATCGTCGATGCGCTCAAGGAGGGCACCAACCACGGCAAGATCTTCCCCGTGGTGTGCGGCGTGGCGACGCGCAACCTTGGCACCACGCGCTTGCTCGACGCGATCGTCGAGGATCTTCCGTCACCGGTCAAGCACGGCGCGCTGACCGTCGGCGAGATCGAGCTGTCGCCCGATGAGGACGCCGAGCTGTTCGCCTACGTGTTCAAGACGCGTGCCGACCCCTACGCCGGGCGCATCAACCTGATGCGCGTCTACCAGGGCGTGCTGCCCGCCGACAGCCACGTGCTCAACACGCGCGAGCACGTCAAGGAGCGCATCGGGCAGCTACTCGTGTTCGCCGGCAAGGAGGTGCGCCACGTGCAGCAGTTCGGCCCCGGCGACATCGGCGCCGTGGCCAAGCTGAAGGAGACGCGCGCGGGCGATTGGCTGGCCGATCGCGACGAGCCGATCGAGATGCCGCGGCTGAAGCTCCCGGCGCCGGTGATGGCGTTCGCGATCGAGCCGAAGAGCCGCGGCGACGAGGAGAAGGTGTTCACCTCGCTGCGCCGCCTGCAGGAGGAGGATCCGACGATCGACCTGCATCGCGACCCACAGACGGGCGAGCAGATCGTCGCGGGCCTGTCGCAGGTGCACGTCGAGGTGGTCGTCGACCGGCTGCGCGACCGCTTTGGCGTGGAGGTGACCCTGCAGCCGCCGCGCGTGCCCTACCAGGAGACGATTCGCGCCTCGGCCAAGGCGCGAGGGCGGCACAAGAAGCAGTCGGGCGGGCGCGGGCAGTTCGGCGACTGCCACATCGAGATCGAGCCGCTGGAGCTCGGCGAGGAGTTCGAGTTCGTCGACAACATCAAGGGCGGCGTGATCCCCGGTTCGTTCATCCCGGCGGTGGAGAAGGGCGTGCGCGAGGCGATGGCCTCGGGCGTGCTCGCCGGCTATCCCGTCAAGGGCGTGCGCGTGCGCCTGTTCGACGGCGCGCACCACTCGGTCGACTCCTCTGAGATCGCCTTCAAGCTGGCAGGTGTGCAGGCGATGAAAGAGGCGCTCGCACAGGCCGAGCCCGTGCTGCTGGAGCCGATCATGCTCGTCACGCTGTCGGTCCCGGAGACGTACGTCGGCGACGTGATCGGCGACCTGAACAGCCGTCGCGGGCGTCCCCAGGGCATGGAGCCCGACGGCGCGATGACGCAGATCAAGGCCGAGGTGCCGATGGCCGAGGTGCTCAGCTACGCGCCCGACCTGCGCTCGATCACCGGCGGCCAGGGCGACTACACGCTGGAGTTCGTGCGCTACGAGGAGGTGCCCGGTCACCTCGCGCAGAAGGTCGTCGCGCAAGCGCCTGAGGAGCGCGCCGCGATGCACGCCTGACCTGGCGCGCGTCGTATCCGGCAACGGCGAACGCGGCGGTCTCGTCACCGGGCGCGCCGCGCCGCGGGGGCCGCCCAGCTACCCTCATCCGTTCGATGGCAACGAGATCGATCGTCACTTCCCAGCCCGATGTCGAGTGCGCCGTCTGCGAGCGGCGGCTGCTGCGCGGCGAGCAGCCCGACCTGTTCCTCGACGCCGGCCAGCCTCGCATGGTGTGCGAGCTGTGCGCTCCGCGCGCTGCGCATCAGGGCTGGAAGCGCGGATCGGCCGACCTGACGACGGGCGCCGCTCCGTTGCGCACGCGTCGCGGGCGCGGGCTGTTCGAGCGCCTTCGCGGCACGCGTCAATCGGCAACCGCGGCGCCTGCCCCGCTTGGCGAGGAGCGCGAGCCCTACCGGCAGGACGACGCGTCTGACCCGTACGACTTCCTCACTGTCGACACGATCGCAGGCGCGCCCTCGGCAGTCGGCGTGCCGGCCTCGGCGATCGACGCTCCGGGCGGCGAGGCTCACGCCGGCGCCGACCTCGCCACCGGGCCGCTGCAGGAAGCGGTCGCCGTGTTCAACGCCGGCGAGTACCCGCGACGTGTCGCCAGCCTCACACGCTCGCTCGGCGCTCCCGAGGTGAGCGTGCGCCCCGGCGAAGCCGTCGCCTCGTCGGTCGTCATCGTGCTCTCGTGGGAGCTCTGCTGGTACACCTACGAGGTCGACCTCGACGACATGCAGGGACCCGAGTCGCGCGCGATCGCCCAGGGCACCGAGCTCGACGAACTGGGCCCTCAGGACAGGCTGGCGAACGCCGTCGCCGACTCGCGCGGGCAGCTCGCGCTGCTCTGATCGCCCGCCACTGCAGCGCCTGTGCGCCGGGCGTTGCATCGCTTGCTTATTGGCCGCCGGGGAGTAAGATCGGTCGGGCGATGATCTATTCCGTAGTTCCCAAGGCCCTCGCCGACGAGCTCTATCCGAAGCTCGTCGAGTACTACGCGGACGACGACAACGTGACCGTGATCGTCGAGCGCCGCGAGTTCGACCGCCGCGCACGCCAGGGGCGCTCCTCCGCATCGCCGGAGCAGCAGCAGCGCCGCATCGTGCGCGACCGCCGCCGCGCCCGCGTGCCCGGCGACCTGCCGGCGCTCGCGCACGCCGGCGCCTGAGCCCTCTGCATACTTCGCGTCGATGAAGGTCGTCGTGCACGTCGACGGTGGCGCGCGAGGCAATCCCGGCCCCGCGGCCGCGGCATGCGTGATCGCCTCCGCCGACGGCGCCCCGCTCGGCGAGCACGCTCAGCTGCTCGGGCGCACGACCAACAACGTGGCCGAGTACCGCGCGCTGCTGCTCGGCCTGGAGCGCGCGCGAGAGCTCGGCGCCGACGAGGTCGAGGTGATCGGCGACTCCGAGCTCATCGCCAAGCAGGTGCGCGGCGAATACAAGGTCAAGAACGAGGCCATGCGCGAGCTGCACCGAGAGGCGCTCGCCGCGCTGCGCGCATTCGACCGCTGGTCGATCCGCACCGTCCCGCGCGCGCAGAACGCCGACGCCGACGCGCTCGTCAACGCAGCGCTCGACCAGCAGCGCGCCGCGGGCAGGCTGTAGCGATTAAGTCCCGGCGCCTAGTGCAGCGGCTTGGCTGAGCGGGCGATAGCGAGCATCTGTTCGTTGGAAAGGTCCTCCTGCAGCGTGTTCGTCAGCCAGTAGACCATGTGGGCCTTGCGCCAGGCGATCAGGTGGATGTGGCTGCCGTCGGTGAAGATCATGTACGTAACGCCCTTGATTTTGCGCTGTTCGTTGGGGTGCGCGATCAGCGGCGGTTTCTGCCAGTCGGTGCCCTCGAAGTCGTAGTAGCCGCCCAGCGTGTTGTCGCGCCACACGGCGACGTAGGCGTGGCGCAGGCGTTTGCCCTGATCGCGCAGATCGTAGGCGCGCGCCGGCTGCTCGACGCTGGAGGCGTCCTGCAGCGACGGGTAGAGCACCTTCAGCGGCATGTTGATCGTGCCCTTGGCGATTTCCGCTTCGCCGGTCGAGCCCGAGGATGCGAGTCCGAGCGACGCGGCGGTCGGGGCGGAGCTGTGGTGGCTGTGTGAGTGGTGGTGCTTGTGGCTGCTCGAGGAATGCGACACGGCGGGCTTCGGTTTGGCGACTTTTTCGTCGCCGTTGAGGAAGTCGTTGAGCGTCGCGCGCTCCAGGGCGGGCGTGCTCGTGACGTAGGAGCCGCCCTTCAGCGCGAAGTTGGCGCTCGTGGCCTGGAACTTGACCTGGCGCAGCGGCTTGCCCTGTGAGAAGGCGATCAGTTTGGCGAGGTCGAGGACGCTGTCGGCTTTCGAGCTGAAGCCGGCGGTCACGATCGCCTTGCCGACGACGTGCGCGACGTGCTTGAGCTGTCCGAGCAGGTCGCCGGCCGACACCTGCTCGCGCAGGGCGCGCAGGAAGTCCTGCTGGCGCGCGACGCGCACGAAGTCGGAGTCGCCGTGGCGGTAGCGCACGTAGCTGAGCGCGTTGTTGTAACAGAGCTTCTGGTAGCCCGGCTGCAGGTTGATTTCGGAGTAGTTTTCGCCGCCTTCGCCGTTGACGTGCAGGTAGCGGTGGTCGACGTTCACGTACACGCAGCCGAGCGTGTCGACGATCTTGATGAAGCTCGCGAAGTTGACGTCGACGATGCCGTTGATCACCAGGCCGGGGAAGACTTCCTTCTCGATCGTTTCCGCGGCGAGTTCCATCGATCCTTTGACCCCGCCCAGCTTCGCGCCGTAGGTGTACGCGGCGTTGATCTTTTCCTGGGGGTAGTACTCGCCTTTGCTGCTTTTGATGTTGACGAGCAGGTCGCGCGGGATCGAAACGACGGAGGTCTGACCCTGGTCGGGATCGAAGCGCACGAGCAGCATCGTGTCGCTGTGCGGCGGGTCGGTCCGGTCCAGCGCGTCCTTCGATTTGGGCCTGCGGTCGGAGCCGAGCACGAGATAGGTCTGCGGGCCGCCCGTGTATTCCTGGATCAGGCCCTTTTTGACCTTGACGGTGTTGCCTTTTTTGAAGAATTCGCCGCCGACGCTTTCGACTTCGTTGAGCGCGATCGTCGCCGTCGCGCCGCCGCTCAGCCCGGCGATCAGCAGGCCGGCGATGGCGAAGCGCAGCCACATCTTGCGCGAGTGGGAGGGAGGCAGCGCGTCATCCATGGCGTGTAGGCAGCGATCTGCGCATAGGGATCGATCGAGCGCGCGCCGTCCCCCCGGCGGCACGCACGTCGGCGTAGGGTAGCGAGCCGGTCGGCGTGGGCGCGCCGCATTGCGAGGTACCCTCGCACGCGTGCTGAGCGCGAGAAACCGCGAGCTGCTGGGCCTCGTCCCGTCGGCTCTGCTCGTGATCGCGGGCTTCACGGCGATCTTCATCCAGGACGGCGACAGCGCCCGCGGCGCGTCGACGAACCTCACGCTGAACAGCGCCTCCAGCGTGTCGCTCACTTACGGGGCGCTGTTCCTGGCGCTGTGCGTGGCGGCGCATCTGGTGATCCGCTTCGCGCTGCCGTACGCCGATCCCTACCTGTTCCCGCTTGGCGCCGTGCTGGCGAGCGTGGGGATCGTGATGGTCTACCGCATCGAACCGACGCTCGCACGCCAGCAGGCGCAGTGGATGGTCGTCGGGCTGGTGCTGTTCGCCGCGACGATCCTCGCGCTGCGCAGCCGCGGCGTGGGCGTGCTCGAGCGCTACCGCTACACGATCGCCGCCGTGGGTATCGGCATGACCGTGCTGCCGCGGCTGCCGGGCATCGGCGCGCAGGTCAACGGCGCCTATCTGGACATCCACGTTGGCAGCATCTCCTTTCAGCCGTCCGAGCTGGCGAAGATCGCGATCGTGATCTTCCTCGCCAGCTACCTGCGCGACAACCGCCAGCTGCTGGTCACCGCCGGGCGGCGCGTGCTCGGGCTGACGATCCCGCCGATGAAGCAGTTCGGCCCGATGCTGATCGTCTGGGGTGCGGCGATGGGCACGCTGCTGCTGACGCGCGAGCTCGGCACCTCGCTGATGTTCTACGGAGCGTTCTTGGCGCTGCTGTATGTCGCCACGGGGCGCTTCTCCTTCCCCTTCATCGGCCTGCTGCTGTTCGCCGTAGGCGCGTGGTTCGTCGCGGGCCACGTCAGCCACGTGCACTCGCGCGTGCTCGCCTGGGAACACCCCTTCGACCCCGCGCTGTACAACAAGCCCTTCGGCGGCAGCTACCAGCTCGCGCAATCGCTGTTCGCGCAAGCCGACGGCGGCCTGCTGGGGACCGGCTTCGACCAATCGCTGCTGCGCCTTCCCCATCAGGCCGGCCCGATCCTGCCGGTGCCCGAAAGCGACACGATCTACGCGGTCATCACCAACGAGCTCGGCCTCGCCGGCGCGGCGGCGCTGCTGCTGGTCTACCTGCTGCTCGTCGCCCGCGGGCTGAAGATCGCGGCGCTCGCGCGCGACTCCTTCTCCAAGCTGCTCGCGACGGGCCTGTCGTTCGTCGTGGCGATGCAGGTGTTCGTGATCGTGGGCGGCGTTACGCGCGTGATCCCGCTGACGGGCGTCACGCTGCCGTTCGTCGCCTACGGCGGCTCGTCGGTCGTGATGAACTTCGTGCTGCTCGCGCTGCTGCTCGTCGTCTCCGATCGCGCGCGCCGGCCCTACGAGCGGCGCAAGCGCGCCTGAGCTGCACGCCCGCCGTCGTGCGCAGGGGACGCGCCCGCCCCGTCGAAGAACGTACGCCGGATGGGGACCTCTACGAACGCGCACGTCAAGCCTCGGCTGCTGATGGGCTTTCCCGCGCGCGCGGCGCACAACCGCTACCGCGGGATCGCCGCGGAAGGCTCGCGCGGACAGCGGATCTGCTCGCCCGCCGGCCTGCAGCGGCGACCCTGGCTGGCGCGCCTGCGGCGTGCGCTGGCGCAGGACCTGTTCGTGCTGCACTACCAGCCGATCGTCTCGCTCGCCGACGGCCGCGTCGCCCATCACGAGGCGCTCGTGCGCCTGGCCGACGAGCCCGGCGCACGCGTGATCGGGCCCGCGAGCTTCCTGCCCGCGGCCGAGCGCTACGGGCTGATCTCAGAGATCGACAGGATGGTGCTCGACAAGGTCGCCGAGTTGCTCGGCTCCCAGACCGGCGGGCAGAGCGGGGGTATCGCGATGAACCTCTCCGCGCTTTCGCTCACCGACGACGACATGCTCGCGCACATCCAGAGCGGCCTGCAACGCCACGGCGCCGACCCGAGCCGGCTGATCATCGAGGTGACCGAGACCGCCTCGATCTCCGACATGGGCCGAGCGCGGGCCTTCTGCGCCGGCGCGCAGGAGCTCGGCTGCGCTGTCGCGCTCGACGACTTCGGCGCCGGCTTCGGCTCCTTCCACTACCTCAAGCACCTGCCGTTCAGCTACCTGAAGATCGACGGCGCGTTCATCCGCGGCCTGCCGCGCTCCGCGCACGATCAGCTCGTAGTCAAGGCGCTCGTCGGGCTGGTGCGCGAGATGGGCCAGCAGACGATCGCCGAGTTCGTCGGCGATCGCGAGACGATGCACCTGCTGCGCGAGTTCGGCGTCGACTATGCGCAGGGCTTTCAGGTCGGACGGCCGCAGGCCGCGCTGAGCGGTTAGTGCGGCTGGGGGAACTGCTGGCGCATCATCGCGTCCCATGCGCGGTCCGGGAGGATGCGGCGCAGGCCGATGGTCAGCTTGGCCGAAGGGGTGATCGTGATGCGGGCCGGCGGGTTGCGGCGCTTGATCGCCCGCTCGATCGTCTTGGCGACGCGGCCGGGGCCGCCGCCGAGCAGCTTCATCGGGCCGTCGTAGGCGCCTTTGGTGACGGCGCCGACCGTCGTGTTGAAGTTGGCGTACGGATCGTCGCCGGCGATCGTCGTGTCGGCCATGCTCGCCGTCGCCGCCTCGCCGAACTCCGTTGTGATCAGCCCCGGCTCGAGCAGGACCACGTCGATTCCGAAGCCGCGCAGCTCGAAGCGCATCGCATCGGAGATCGCCTCTACGGCGTGCTTGGTCGCGTGGTAGTGCCCACCGCCGGGAAACGACAGGCGCCCGCCCATCGAGCCGACGTTGACGATCTTGCCCCAGCGCTGCTCGCGCATCTTCGGCAGCACGAGCTGCGTGAGGCGCACGAGGCCGAACACGTTCGTCTCGAACTGGCGGCGCACGGCCTCCAGCGGGACCGTCTCGATCGCCCCGCTCTGGCTGTAGCCGGCGTTGTTGATCAGCACGCCGACAGCGCCCTCGGCCTGCTCGACGTGCTCGACGGCGCCGCGCATCGAAGCCTCGTCGGTCACGTCGAGCGCGAGCGTCTCAGCGCCCGCCTCGCGCAGATCGGAGATCGACTCGGGCCGCCGCGCCGTCGCGTACACCTTCCATCCGGACCGCACCAGGCGCAGCGCCGTGGCATGCCCGATGCCCGACGAGCAGCCGGTGATCAGCACGGCCTTGGAGGGCTCGGACATGTGCGCAGCATATGCGCTCGCGCATCGGCCGTGAGCGCCCGCGTGGCGCCGCCGCGCGCGCCGGTCCTCTAGGCTCCTCGCCAGATGCGCGCGGTCACTTTCCAGGCTCCCGGCGAGGTGCGCGTAGATGACGTACCGGAGCCGGAGATCCTCGACGCGACCGACGCGATCGTGCGCATCGAGGCCAGCGGCGTGTGCGGCTCGGACCTGCACATCTACCACGGCCGCGTGAAGATCGATCCGGGCTTCACGATCGGCCACGAGTACGTCGGCACCGTCACGGCGGTCGGCGACGAGGTGCGCAACGTCAGCGTCGGCGATCGCGTGCTTGGCTGCTTTCAGACGGCCTGCGGGCGCTGCTTCTTCTGCCGGCGCGGCTGGTTTCACAAGTGCGACGCCTCGCGCACGTTCGGCCACGGCGCGACGCTCGGCTCGCTGCAGGGGACGCAGGCCGATCAGGCGCTCGTGCCGAGCGCCGACCTGGTGCTGCGCAAGGTGCCCGACGGTATGAGCGAGGACGTTGCGCTGTTCGCCGGCGACGTGATGGGCACCGGCTACCACGCGGCCGCCGAAAGCGGTCTGCAGCCCGGAGACACCGCCGCGGTGCTCGGTCTCGGGCCGGTCGGCCTCTGCGCCGTGCAGGCCGCCTTCGCGGTCGGCGCCGCCCACGTGATCGCCATCGACACGGTGCCCGAGCGTCTGAAGATGGCCGAGTCCTTCGGCGCCGAGGCCGTCCATCTGACCGAGCAGGACCCCCGCGCCGCCGCAAAAGCGGCGACAGAAGGGCGGGGAGTCGACGCGTCCATCGATGCCGTCGGCGATCCCCGTGCGCTGGAGCTGGCGATTCGCCTGACGCGCAAGTGCGGCACCGTGCAGGCGATCGGCGTCTACGCCGAGCGCTGCGAGGTGCACATGGGCCTGTTCTGGATCAAGGCGCTGAACATGCGCTCCGGCCACGCCAACGTGATCGGGCACGTCGACCGGGTGCTCGAGCTGATGTCCACCGGGCGCCTGGACCCGAGCCCGCTGGTGACGCACCACATGGGACTGGACGAAGCGCCGGAGGCGTACGCTCTGTACGACCGCCGCGAGGCGCTTAAGATCGTGCTCAAACCGTAGAGACCGCCTACAAGGAGCCGCCATGACAGCCGCTGCCGACACAGTCTCCCTCCCCGACGCGCTCGGGCCCGCTGCGCGCGAGTTCCTCTCCCGTCCCCAGCAGCTGCTGATCGGCGGCGAGCGACTGGACGCGGCCGACGGAGCCACCTTCGTCACGCTCGACCCGTCGAGTGGGCGCGAGATCGCGACGGTCGCCCAGGCGGGAGCGCAGGACGTCGAGCGCGCCGTCGGTGCCGCACGCCAGGCGCTCGAGCAGGGGCCGTGGGCGAGCATGCCGGCGATCGGGCGCGAGCAGCTCATGCACGCGCTCGCGCAGGCGATCGAAGACCACGATCAGGAGCTGGCCGAGCTGGAGTCGCTGGACAACGGCAAGCCCGTCGGCCTGGCCAAGTTCGTCGACGTGCGCGGCGCGGCCGCGCACCTGCGCTACTTCGCCGGCTGGCCGACGAAGATCGAGGGCGGCGTGCTGCCGGTGGCCGCGCCGGACATGCTCTGCTACACGCGCCGCGAACCGGTCGGCGTGTGCGGGCAGATCGTGCCGTGGAACTTCCCGCTGCTGATGGCGGCATGGAAGCTCGGGCCGTGTCTTGCGGCCGGTTGCGTGAGCGTGCTCAAGCCCGCCGAGCAGACGCCGCTGACGGCGCTTCGGATCGGCGAGCTGGCGCTCGAGGTCGGCTTCCCGCCCGGCGTGCTCAACGTGATCACCGGCGACGGCAGCACCGGCGCGGCGCTCGTCGACAGCCCCGGCGTCGACAAGATCGCCTTCACCGGCTCGACTGCCGTCGGTCGCGAGATCGGCGCCAAGGCCGGGCGTGCGCTCAAGCGCGTGACGCTCGAGCTCGGCGGCAAGTCGCCCAACGTCATGCTGCCCGATGCCGACATCGAGGCGGCCATCAAGGGCTCCTTCCAGGGCATCTACTTCAACTCCGGCCAGGCGTGCAACGCAGGCTCGCGCCTGTTCGTCCCAGCCGAGAGCTTCGATCGGGTGATGGCCGCGCTCGCCGATGCCGCCAAGTCGGCCAAGCTCGGCCCGGGGCTGGACCCCGACACCCAGCTCGGCCCGCTCGTGTCCGCCGAGCAGCGCGAGCGCGTGATGAGCTACATCGAGTCCGGGCGCGAGCAGGGCGCAGAGCTGATCGCCGGCGGCGAGAGCGTGCTCGGCGACAGCGGCGGCTACTACGTCGAGCCCACGTTGTTCAGCACGACCTCCGACGACCTGAAGATCGTGCGCGAGGAGATCTTCGGCCCGGTGCTCGTGGCATCGCCCTATGACTCGCTGGAGGAGGTGGCCGAGCGCGCCAACCAAGGCGAGTACGGGCTCGCGGCGGGCGTCTGGACGCGCGACGTCGGCAACGCTCACAAGCTGGCAGCGAAACTGCGCGCGGGAATGGTCTACGTGAACACCTGGGGCAACGTCGAGCCCAACGCGCCGTTCGGCGGCTTCAAGGCCTCCGGGCTGGGGCGCGAGCACGGCCACGACGGCCTCGACGCCTACCTGGAGACGAAGACCGTCTGGACTGCCTTGTGAGTCGCGCGGCGTCGTGAACGTCGCCGCGCCGCGCGAACTCCGCCTAGCACGCACCCGCAGCAGCGCTCAGTGGGCGCCGGCGCTCGCCGCCGCATGCGCGCTCGTGTTGGTCGCCGCGACCGCCGAGATAGTGCTCGACGGCTCGCTCGGGCACTCGGGCCTGATCCCCAAGTCGCCGCAGATCGCCGGCTGGCTTCAGGGCATCGGCGAGCGCCTGGGCTACCGCATCTTCCTGATCGCCGTGCTCGCCTTCTCGGCCGGCTACGCCGGGCTCGTGCTGCTGGCGCGCAGCGTCTCCAAGCGCTGGGCGATCGCGCTGATCGTCGCGCTGCACGCGATCGTCTTCGCCGGGCCGATCCTGCTGTCGACCGACGTCTTCAGCTACATCGCCTACGCGCGCATGGGCGTCGAACACGGGCTGAACCCCTACACGCATGGGCCGATTGCGATCACGCACGACCCGATCTACCACTACGTCGGGCAGGATTGGAAGAAGGTCTTCACGGCCTACGGCCCGGTCTACACGCTGATCTCCTACCCGTTCGGCCTGCTCGGCGTGACAGGGGCGCTGTGGGGGATGAAGGTGCTCGCGCTGCTGTCCAGCGCCGCCACGCTGGCGCTCGTTTGGCGCTGTGCGCGTGTGCGCGAGCTGGACCCCGTGAAGGCGGTCCTGCTCGTCGGCGCCAACCCGCTGTACATCGTCTACGCGCTCGGCGGCGCGCACAACGACCTGCTGATGCTCGCGCTGATGATGCTCGCGGTGAGCCTCACGTTCGCCGGCAGGGAGGCCTCCGGCGCGGCGACCGTCGTCGCCGGCGCGCTCGTCAAGGCGACGATGGCCGCGCTGCTGCCGTTCATGATCCTCGCGCGCCGCAGCCGCGCGCAGGTGCTCGGCGCGCTGGGCGCGCTCGCGCTCGGCCTCGTCGTCGCTTACGCGGTGTTCGGCATCGACGGCGTCAACATCGTCGCCGCGCTCAATCGCGACGCGGCGTTCGTCTCCAGCGACAGCTTCGCCACCGAGATCGCACATCTGTTCGGCAAGCCCGGCGTGTTCCCGATCGACCACGACCTGCTCAAGGCGATGCTCGTGGTGATCGTGCTGCATCTGCTGTGGCGCACCTGGCGGGGCTATGACTGGGTCGCCGCCTCCGGCTGGGCGCTGCTGGCGATCTCGGTGACGAGCACGTGGCTGCTGGCCTGGTACATCCTCTGGCCGCTGCCGCTCGCCGTGATCGCCCGCGACCGGCGCCTGCTGATCGCCACGCTCGCGCTGCAGGCCCTGTTCGTCTTCCACCAGCTCACGCCGCTGTTCGCCCCCGTCTCATGAGCGCGCGTGCGACACCCGTGCGCGACGGCTGGCAGCGGTTGCCGCCGCGGCTGCGCCCGCGCGAGCGCGAGCCGGCCGGCAGCGGGCGCCAGTGGCGCGTGGAGACGCTCGTGCTGGCGCTCGTCGGCCTGCTGCTGGCGATCGCCACGGTCAACGACGTCGTGCTCAACACGCACGTCAACCACCGGCTCGTCGCCGACCTGCGCACCTGGCGCGAGTACACCGGTCACGACTACAAGAACGTCTCCACCGAAGAGGACGTGCGCAACTTCACGACGACCGACGTGGTCTGCGGCAACACGGTCCCCGGGCCGCCGAAAGAGCGCATCCAGCTGTGCCTGCAGGTCACCGGGCCGGTCGTGCACGGCCGCCGCGCGGCGCGCGGCGGCTGGTATCTGCCGCCGGGTCAGGACCTCAAGCGCTTCCGCTACGGGTGCTTCGGGCCGCCCAAGCAACAGGGTGCGTGCCCGCGGTGAGCGCCGTTGCCGCCGCGCCGCCGGCCGCGGCGGCGTCCACCCGGCCGCGGCTGAGCTCCTGGTGGCCGCTGGCTGCGCTGATCGTGCTCGCGGCGGCGCTGCGCCTGGCGACGCTGGATCAGCAGTCCTTCTGGTACGACGAGGCCTTCACGCCCGTGCACGTGCTGCACAGCGGCCTCGGCGCGACGCTGCGAGCAGTCGTTCACCACGAGAACACGCCGCCGCTGTGGTACCTGATCGCCTGGGCGGACGCGCGCCTGTTCGGCGACGGCGCGCTGGCCCTGCGACTGCCTTCGGCGATCGCCGGCGTGCTGACCGTCCCCGTCGTGTGGGGCGTCGCACAGCAGCTCGCCGGCCGTCGCGCGGCGCTGATCGCCGCGGCGATCGTCGCGGTCAACCCGCTGTTCGTGTGGTACTCGCAGGAGGCGCGCGCCTACGGGCTGTTCGTGCTCACCGCGGCGCTGGCGCTGCTGTGCTTCGTGCGCGCGCTCGACGAGCCGTCGCCCGCCCGTCTGGCGGCCTTTGCCCTGACGGGCGCGCTGGCGCTGCTGAGCCACTACTTCGCCGTCTTCTTGCTCGTGCCGATGGCCCTGTGGCTGCTGCTCGACAGCCGCAACAGGCGCGCCACGGCGGCGGCCGTCGCGGCACTCGGCGCCGTCGGCCTCGCACTGCTGCCGCTGATCTCCGCGCAGGGCGGGCACGGAACGCAGTGGATCGGCCACTGGCCGCTGTCCAGCCGCCTGCAGGCGATCCCGCAGTACTTCCTCACCGGCTACTCCGGTGCGCCGCTCGGCCGCGGCGTCGAGTTGCTCGTCGCGCTGGCGATCCTCATCGGGGCGGCGCTTGGCGCGTGGCGGCTGTCCGGCATGCGCGGCGCGGCCTCGCCCGCGCAAACGGCGCGCCTTCGCCGGGCCGTTTGGCTGACCTTGTCGATCGCCGGGTTCGGCGTGCTTGCGCCGATCGCGCTGGCCGTGCTCGGCGCGGACTACCTCGCGCCGCGCAACCTCGTCGGCGCGATGATCCCGCTCAGCGTGCTGATCGCCGTGCTGCTGGCTGCGATCGACCCCGGCCCCAGCCCCGGCTCCGCCCCTGCCGGAGCCGACACCGGCCCGGCCGCACGGCCGCGCAGCGTCTTCGCACGGCTGCTCGCGCCCGGTGTGCTGCTCGCCGCGACGATCGTCGCGGCGTTCGCGATCCTCTCGGTCGACGTGGACCTCAGCCCACGCCTGCAGCGCGGCAACTGGCGCGACGTCGCGCGCACGCTCGGCCGTGGCGGCGGCGCGCGGGCGATCACCACCGTCGAGCTGGGCGCTGCCCCGCTGGAGTACTACCTGGCGCCGCTGCACAACCTGGCTCGCCACGCGTCGGTGCGCGTCAGCGAAATCGACGAGACGGGCTATGCGCCGCTGCGCCACGACGCCGCGCAGCCGCCCGCCGCGGGCTTTCGCCTGGTCGCCCGCCACGACATCGACGGGCTGATCGTCTATCGCTTCGTATCCTCGGTGCCGCGCCTCGTGTCGGAGGCCGAGTTGCGCCGCCACGTGATCACGCTCGCCCACCCCGAGGTGCTCGTGCCGGCCCGCGATCGGCCCACCGCCACGGCCACAATCACTGGCTCGTTTCGCCCGCAAATGTCGTCGTCCGATGAAAACATTTAAGTTCCCGCAATGGCGTCGTCAACCGTAGAGGCTCAAAACGAGGCCGAGATGGCGCTGGAGCTCGCCTGCGAGCACCTGCTTTCGCTGCAGGACGGCGCCGGCTGGTGGCAGGGAGAGCTGCAGACGAACGTGACGATGGACGCCGAGGACATGCTCCTGCGCGAGTTCCTCGGCGTGCGCCGCGCCGACGAGACCGAGCGTTCGGCGGCGTGGATCCGCTCGCAGCAGCGCGCGGACGGCACCTGGACGAACTTCTACGGCGGCCCCGGCGACCTGTCGACGACGATCGAGGCCTACTGGGCGCTGCGCCTGGCCGGCGACCCGTCCGACGCCGAGCACATGCGCATCGCCGCCGAGTTCATCCGCGAGCAGGGCGGCCTGGTCAATGCGCGCGTGTTCACCCATCTGTGGCTGGCGCTGTTCGGGCTGTGGTCGTGGGAGGACGTGCCCGCCCTGCCGCCCGAGGTCGTCCTGCTGCCCTCGTGGTTCCCGCTGAACATCTACGACTTCGCCTGCTGGGCGCGGCAGACGATCGTCGCGCTGTCGCTGGTGAAAACCCACCGCCCGGCGCGCGAGCTCCCGTTCGCGCTCGACGAGCTGCACGTCGCGCGACCGCAGCCGGCGCCCGAGCCCCAGGCCGCGCCCCGCGCGCGCTGGCTGGCGCGCGCAGATCGCCTGCTGCGCGCCTACGAACGCCGCCCGCTGCGCCCGCTGCGGCGCATCGCCCTGGCGCGCGCCGAGCGCTGGATCGTGCGCCGTCAGGAGGCCGACGGGTCGTGGGGCGGCATCCAGCCGCCATGGGTGTACTCGCTGATCGCCCTGCACCTGTCCGGCTATGCGATCGACCATCCGGTCATGCGCCGCGGCCTGGACGGCCTTAACGGCTTCATGGTCGAGGACCGCGACGACTCGCGCTCGGTCGGCGCGCCCGCAGGCCCCAGCCGGCGCCTGGAAGCGTGTCAGTCGCCGGTGTGGGACACCGCGCTGTCGCTGATCGCGCTCAGCGACGCCGGGCTTCCCGGCGACCATCCCGCGCTCGTACGCGCCGCAGACTGGCTGCTGGCCGAGGAGGTCACCGTGCTCGGCGACTGGTCGGTCGTGCGCCCGCAGCTCGAGCCCGGCGGCTGGGCGTTCGAGTTCGCCAACGCCAACTACCCCGACGTCGACGACACCGCCGAGGTCGTGCTCGCGCTGCGTCGCGTCGCCGCCGGCGCCCGGCGCGACGGCGCGATCGAGCGCGCCGCTCGCTGGGTCGAGGGCATGCAGAGCTCCGGCGGCGGCTGGGGCGCCTTCGACGCCGAGAACACGCGCACGATGGTCCGCGAGCTGCCGTTCTTGGACTTCGGCGAGGTGATCGACGAGCCCAGCGCCGATGTCAGCGCACACGCGCTGGAGATGCTCGCCGAGCTCGGCCTCGCCGACACGTCCGTCGCCCAGCGTGGCATGCGCTGGCTGGTCGAGCAGCAGGAGGCCGACGGCTCCTGGTTCGGGCGCTGGGGCGTCAACCACGTCTACGGCACCGGCGCTGCCGTCCCGGCGCTGATCGCCGCCGGCATGGATCGCTGCGACCAGTGCGTCGAGCGCGCCGTGCGCTGGCTGCTCGACCACCAGAACGACGACGGCGGCTGGGGCGAGGACCCGCGCTCCTACGACGAGGCGGAGTGGATCGGGCGCGGCCCGAGCACCGCCTCGCAGACCGCGTGGGCGCTGCTGGCTCTGCACGCCGCGAAGGCCTCTCCCGAGGCGATCGAGCGGGGCATCGGCTGGCTCGTGACCACGCAGCGCGCCGACGGCGGCTGGGACGAGCCCCAGTACACGGGCACCGGCTTTCCCTCGGACTACTACATCAACTACCACCTCTACAGGCTCGCCTTCCCGATCATGGCGCTCGGCCGCTGCCGGCGATGATGCTGCTCGCCGACGCCGCGCCGCCGGCGCCGAGCGCTCGCGAGGTGATGGCACGCGCCGAGGGCGAGAACTTCCCGGTCGCCAGCAGGGTGCTGCCGCGCCGCGTGCGCGAGCACATGCTCGCGGTGTACGGGTTCGCGCGGCTGGTCGACGAGCTCGGCGACTCGGCGCCCGGCGACCGGCTGGCGGCGCTGGACTGGCTGGAGGGCGAACTGCGCCTCGTCTACGACGGCGCGCCCGAGCACCCGCTGATGCTGCGCCTGGCGGCGACCGTGCGCGCGTGCGCGCTGCCTCGCGAGCCGTTCGCCCGCCTGATCGAGGCCAACCGGCTCGACCAGCGCGTCAGCCGCTATGAGACGTGGGAGCAGTTGCGCGCCTACTGCGCGCTGTCGGCGGACCCGGTCGGCGAGATCGTGCTTCACATCTTCGGGCGGGCAACACCCGAGCGCATCGCGCTGTCGGACTCGATCTGCACGGCTCTGCAGCTTGCCGAGCACTGCCAGGACGTCGCCGAGGACTTCGCCGCCGGGCGCGTCTACCTGCCGGCCGAGGACATGCGCCGCTTCGGTGCGAGCATCGCCGAACTCCAGGCCGCGGCGTCCGCAGACGGCCACGCGAGCGCGCCGCTGCGCGAGGTGCTCGCCTTCGAGGTGCGCCGCGCGCGCGAGCTGCTGCACGCCGGAGCGCCGCTCGTCGGTCAGCTGCGCGGTCGCGAGCGACTCGCGGTCGCGGCCTTCGTCGCCGGCGGACACGCCGCGCTCGACGCGATCGAGCGCGCGCGTTGCGAAGTCCTGGCGGGGCCGCCGAAAGCCTCCGCGGGCCGTCGCCTGCGGGCGCTCGTGCGCGTGCTCGCCGGGCGGCGCGCCGGAAGCGCTGCGCCCGGCGCGCCCGCGGCGCCGAGCCGGTCGTGAGCGACGCAGCCGGCCGCAGCGCGACGGCGCCCACCGGCGCCTCGTCGACGATCGCGCAGGCGTATGAGCGCTGCGAGCAGATCACTCGTTCTCAGGCCGCCAACTTCTACTACGGCATCCGCCTGCTCGCCCCCGAGCGCCGCCGCGCGATGTCCGCCGCCTACGCCTTCGCGCGGCGCATCGACGACATCGGCGACGGCGAGCTCGACCGCGCGCGAAAGCGCGAGCTGCTCGACGAGGCCGCCGAGCAGCTTCGCGCCCTGGAAGCCGACCCGACGTCGGCGCTCGCAGGCGAGGACCCGGTGATCGTCGCGCTCGCCGACGCGCACACGCGCTTCTCGCTGCCGCCCGGCGCGATGGGCGAGCTGATCGAGGGCGTGCGCATGGATGTCGACGAGGTCGCCTACGAGCAGATCGACGAGCTCGTGCTCTACTGCCGGCGCGTCGCCGGTGCGATCGGGCGCGTCTGCCTGGCGATCTTCCAGACGCGCGCGGCGCGCACGGGGGGCGGCTCAGACGCCGTCGGCGGTGTGGCGGCGGAAACGCTCGCCGACGACCTCGGCGTCGCGCTGCAGCTGACGAACATCCTGCGCGACGTGCGCGAGGACGCCCAGCTCGGGCGCGTCTACCTGCCCGCCGAGGACCTGCGGCGCTTCGGCATCGTTCCCGCCGACGGCCGCGCCGACGCCGCGACAGTCCTCGCGGCGCTCGCCGACGAGAGCATGCGCGAGCCGCTCGACGAGCTCGTGCGCTTTCAGGCGCGGCGCGCGCAGGCGTGGTTCGACCGCGGGATGCCGCTCGTCACGCTGCTCGACCGCCGCAGCGCCGCCTGCGTGCGCGCGATGAGCGGCATCTACCACCGGCTGCTGTTGCGCATCGAGGCCGACCCGCAAGCCGCGCTGCACGCCCGCGCCTCGCTGTCCACGGGCGAGAAGGCCCGCGTGGCGCTGCGCAGCCTCGCCGGGAGAAACGCGTGAGCGCGCAGCGCCGCGTGCTCGTCGTCGGCGGCGGCCTGGCGGGGATCGCCGCCGCGCTGGACTGCGCCGACGCCGGCGCGCACGTGACGCTCGTCGAGGTTCGCCGGCGCCTCGGCGGCGCCGCCTACTCCTTCGAGCGCGACGGCATGCGCTTCGACAACGGCCAGCACGTGTTCCTGCGCTGCTGCGGCGCCTACCGAGCGCTGCTCGCCCGAATGGGCTCCGACCGCCACGTCGCCGTGCAGGAGCGCCTGGAGATCCCCGTGCTCAGCCCGCACGCGCCGCCCGTCCTGCTGCGGCGCGGCTCGCTGCCGCCGCCGTTTCACCTCGCCGGCGCGCTCGCGCGCTACCCGCACCTGACGCCGTCGCAGCGCTTCAGCGCCGCGCTCGCCGCGCGTGCGCTCGGCGCCCTGGACCCGCGCGACGCCGCACTGGACTCGCGCACGCTCGGCGCGTGGCTGGCCGAGCACGGGCAGGACGCGCACGCGCTCGCGGTGCTGTGGGACCTGATCGCGCTGCCCACGCTCAACGTGCCCGCCGAGCAGGCCTCGCTGGCGCTCGGCGCGTTCGTCTTTCGCACCGGCCTGCTGGCCGGCGCGGACGCCGGCGACATCGGCTTTCACGTCGGCACGCTCGCCGAGACGATCGGCGAGCCCGCCGAGGTCGCGCTGGCCGACGCCGGCGTCGAGTTCCGCCTCGGCTGGCGCGCCGAGGCCGTGCGCCGCGCGGGCGCCGGCTTCGAGGTGCAGGGAGGGGAGGGCGGCTTTGACGCCGACGCGGTGATCGTCGCGCTGCCCCACACACGCGCGGCCGGGCTGATCGAGCCGCTGCTGGGGCAGCTCGCCGCGTCGATCCGCGGGCTGGGGACGTCGCCGATCGTCAACCTGCACGTCGTCTATGACCGGATCGTCTGCGAGGAGCCGTTCGCCGCGGGTGTCGAAACGCCCGTGCAGTACCTGTTCGACCGCAGCGCCGCCGCCGGAGCGCCCGCGGGCAGCCAGTACCTGGCCGTCTCGCTGTCGGGAGCCGACGAGCAGATGCAGATGAGCGTCGACGCGCTGCGCGAGCGCTACCTGCCCGCGCTCGCCGAGTTGCTGCCGGGCGCGCGCGGCGCGCACGTGCAGCGCTTCCTCGCCACGCGCGAGCACGCCGCGACGTTCCGCGCCGCGCCCGGCAGCGCGGCGCTGCGTCCCGGGCCGCGCACCGAGATCCCCGGGCTCGTGCTCGCCGGCAGCTGGACGGACACCGGCTGGCCCGCCACGCTGGAGGGCGCCGTGATGAGCGGGCACGCAGCCGCCGCCGAGGCGCTCGCGGCGCTTGCGCTCGCGCCGCCGGCGCCGCCCGCCCCGGGAGAGGCGCAGTTCGCCCACGGCGCCGGAGCGGGCGCATGAAGCGTGTCGTCGTGGCTGCGCCGCTGGCGCTCGAGGAGGCGCTGATCCGCTCGGCCCTGCGCGGCGCACACGTGCGCAAGACGGGCATGGGGCCCGACAAGTCGATCGCCGCCGCGCAGGCGCTCGCGCGCGAGCCGGGCGACGCGCTGCTCGTGCTCGGCTTCTGCGGCGGCCTGGACGCGCAGGCGCGGCCGGGCGAAGTGATCGTCGCCGACGAGGTGCTCGCCGCCGGCGACGAGGGGCACGAGCCGGTGAGCGCTCGCTGCGACGGCTCGGCTGCGCTGACCGCTGCGCTGGTCGCCGCGGGCATGGCGGCACGCCGCGGGCCGATCGTCGGCGTCGCCAAGATCGCCACCGGCGAGCGGCGCGAGCAGTTGCGCGCGGCCGGCGCGCTGGCCGTCGACATGGAGTCGGCATGGCTGGCCGCGGGCGCCGCCGGGAGGCCGTTCGCGGTCGTTCGCGTGGTCCTCGACAGCCCCAGCCACGAGCTGTTTCGCCCGCAGGCACTGGGCGGGGCGCTCACCGCCGCGCGCGCGCTGCGCCGCGCTTCGGCGGTCGCGGTTCAGGACTGGGGGACGGGGGGCTAAGGTACGGGCATGGCAGCCAAAGTCAGGCAGAGCACGCGCATGGGCTGGTACCTGATGCGCCAGCGACTGGCCAAACGCGAGAAGTTCCCGCTGATCGTCGAGCTGGAGCCGCTGTTCCAGTGCAACCTCGCCTGCTCGGGCTGCGGCAAGATCCAGCACCCCGAGCACGAGCTGCGCCGGCGCATGCCCGTCGAGCAGGCGATCGGCGCAATCGAAGAGAGCGGCGCGCCGATGGTCTCGATCGCCGGCGGCGAGCCGCTGATCCACCCGGAGATCCATGTGATCGCCGAGCAGCTGATCAAGAAAAAGAAGTTCGTCTACCTCTGCACGAACGCGCTGCTGCTGGAGAAGAAGCTCGAGAACTTCAAGCCCAGCCCGTACTTCTCCTGGGCCGTGCACATGGACGGCCTGCAGGAGCGCCACGACGCCTCCGTCGAGCGCGAGGGCGTCTTCGACAAGGCTGTCTCGGCGATCAAGGCCGCCAAGGCCGCCGGATTCCGCGTGACGACCAACACGACGTTCTTCACGCAGGACTCGCCGAAGACCGTGCGCGAGGTGCTCGACTTCCTCAACGACGACCTGGAAGTCGACGAAATGATGATCTCGCCGGCCTACGCATACGAGAAAGCGCCCGACCAGGAGCACTTCCTCGGCGTCACCGAGACGCGCAAGCTGTTCAAGGAGGCCTTCTCCGAAGGCCGGCGCAAGAAGTGGCGCCTGAACCACAGCCCGCTGTTCCTCGACTTCCTCGAGGGCAAGGCCGAATTCGACTGCACCGCATGGGGCATTCCCAGCTACTCGCTGTTCGGCTGGCAGCGCCCCTGCTACCTGATGGCCGACGGCTACACCGAGACCTACAAAGAGCTGATCGAGACGACCGATTGGGAGAAGTACGGTCGCGGCAAGGACCCGCGCTGTGAAAACTGCATGGCGCACTGCGGCTACGAGCCGACGGCCGTGCTGCAGACGACCGGCTCGCTGCGCCAGTCACTCCGCGCGCTGGCCGGCTGAGGCCTCGTCGCCGGGGCCGACCGCCGAGTCCGGCGGCCCCTCGACCGGCGGCGCTGCCGAGGCGGCGATTGCGTCCTCGGCTTCGTCCTCCAGGCGCTGCTCGCGCTCCCGCTCGGACTGCGACTCGGCGCGAATGTCGCGCCACGTCAGGCCCTCGCCGAGCAGCGCCGGGATGCCCAGCGCGAGCGCCGTCAGCACCTCGACGGCCTGCAGGATGATCCCGTAGGCCAGGCCCTGGCTGCCGCCCACGCCGTAAGCGGTCAGCACGACCAGGCAAGCAGCCTGAAAGACGCCGACGTTGGACGGTGTGGCCGGCAGGATCGCCGAGACGTTGACCGCCAGCAGGATCGCCGCCGCGGCCGCGAACCCGGCCTTGTGCTGCAGGCCGAGCGCGAGCAGGACCATGTAGCAGGCGAGCCATTGCAGCGCCCAGGCCACGAGCTGCGCACCGATGGCCGTGCTGCCGAAGCGCGGGCGCGCGAACACGATCAGCCCGCGCCGCGCGAGCGCGAGCATCGCCGCGAGCGCATTGGCCCAGCGCGCGATGCGCTCCGAGCGCGCGCGGCGCCCGAGCGCCAGCAGGTGCGGCCCGGCGACGACCAGCGCGGCGATCAGCAGCGGAATCGCGATCGCCGTGGCGATGCCCGCCGGGTGGCCGCTGAGCAGCGGGACGCTGGTGAACGTGACGGCCGCGAGAATCGCCAGCGCGAGCAGGTTGATCAGCGTCTGCGAGAAGACCGTTCCTGCGACGATCGGGATCTGCCGGCGGTTGGAGCCGTGCAGCCGCCGGCTGAGCACGACCACGCGCGTCGGCTCGCCGATGCGCCCGGGCACGACCGCCGAGGCCATCACGCCGATCATCGTCGCGCGCGTGACCGCCGGCCAGGGGATCTTCGTTTCCGGCAGCGCCGCTCGCAGCGTCTCGTGCCAGGAGATCGAGCGCAGCACCAGCGAGCTGGCCATCAGCACGAACGCCGCCGCGACCCATCCCGGCTTGGCCGTGATCAGCGCGTGGCCGATGCGGTGCAGCCCCAGGCGCGAGAGCGCGAACGCGAGCAGCCCTGCCAGCAGGATCGCCGCGACGATCAGCCCGGCGCGCCTGTGCTGGGTCCATCTGCGAGCGGGCCGCGGGTTCTCGGGGGCGCCCATCTTGCGGGGTCTATCAGAGTCGTCACCCGGTTCTGCGCTCACCTGCGCCGGCCACGGGCCACAAACGCGACAGCGGTTATCGTTTCTGAGGGGATGGGGGCATGACGAGCTATCGCGCGCGCGCCGCAGGCACAGCCGGCCTGGCGGCGCTGGTGCTCGCACTCGCGCTCGGCGTCTGCGCCGGCGCGCAGGCGCAGCCCGTCGAGCTGGCCGCTCCTTACGAGTACCTCGGCTGGGGCAGCCCGCAGCCGCCCGCCGAAGTGCTCGCCGCCAGCGGTCTGCACGACCTCACGCTGGCGTTCGTGCTCTCCCACGGCAAGTGCAACCCGCAGTGGGACGGCCGGCGCCCGCTGCTCGGCGGCGCCGATCAGGCGGCGATCGAAGCGATCCGCGCCGGCGGCGGGGATGTAGACGTGTCCTTCGGCGGCTGGAGCGGCAAGAAGCTCGGCAGCGTGTGCAAGACGCCGCAGGCGCTCGCCGGCGCCTATCAGTCGGTCATCGACGCCTACTCGCTGCACGCCATCGACATCGACATCGAGCACGGCGAGTTCACAAACAAGAAGACCCGTGCGCGCGTCGTCGCCGCGCTGGCGGCCGTGCAGGGCGCCAACCCCGGCCTGGAGATCTCCATCACCTTCGGCACCGGCGAGAGCGGCCCCGAAGGCGCCGGGCAGAGCCTCATCGCCGATGCTGTCGCGATCGGCTTCGCACCCTCGGTGTGGACGATCATGCCCTTCGACTTCGGCGCGCCGGTGGCGAACATGGGACAGACGTCGATCGCCGCCGCCGAAGGCCTCGCACACGAACTGTCCGCGCGCTATGGATTGTCGCTCGCCGCCGCCTACCAGCACGTCGGCATCTCCTCGATGAACGGCCGTACCGACGAGAGCGACGAGACCGTCGGCGCGGGCGACTTTCAGGCGATGCTCTCCTTCGCCTCCGAACACCACCTCGCGCGGCTCAGCTTCTGGTCGGTCAACCGCGACCGCCCGTGCCCGCAGGGCAGCCACGACGAAGATGCCTGCAGCGGCATCGCCCAGCAGCCGTTGCAGTTCTCAGACCTGCTCGCGCAGTACCACGGTTGAGGCGGCGGGCGAGCATGGGCACGATGCGCCGTGGCTGCGTCCTAGCCGCGCTGGCGGCCGCGAGCCTCGCCTCCGCGGGCTCCGCGGCGGTCGCCCAGGGCCAGCCCCCGGCGACCTTGCAGCTCGGCACGCAGACGCTCGCGCTGTGCGCGCAGTCGCCGACTGCCTACTGCGGCAGCCTGCCCGTGGCGCTGGATCGCGCACGGTCCGACAGCCCGCAGATCGACATCGCGTTTCGCTGGTATCCCGCGACATCGCCCGGGCCAGGCGGCGCGCGCCACACGGTCGTGCCCGTCGAGGGCGGGCCGGGCTATCCGTCGATCGAATCGGTCTCATACGAGTCGGGCGGTGCCAACGCCGGCTACAGCGCGATGTACGGCGCGCTGCTCGAACGCTCGAACATGCTGGCGATCGACAACCGCGGCACCGGCGAATCGGCGCCCTTGAAGTGCCCTGCGCTGCAGCGTTTCTCCGGTCCGACGGGCACAGAAGCGTTCCGCCAGGCGGCCGCCGGCTGCGCCGAGAAGCTCGACCGCCGCTGGAAGTACGCCGGCGGCGGCTGGGTGCACGCCTCCGACCTGTTCAGCTCGACGCCCGCCGCGCAAGACATGGCCGCCGTGATCGAGGCGCTGGAACTCCCGAAGGTGGACCTCTACGGCGACTCCTATGGCTCGTTCTTCGCGCAGGTGTTCGCCGCGCACTTCCCCAAGCTCGTGCGCAGCGTCGTGCTCGACTCGACATACGAGACGGCCGGGCTGGACCCGTGGTATCGCAGCACCGTGCAGTCGATGCCCGCTGCCTTCGACGCCGCGTGCGCCCGCGCGCCGGCGTGCGCGCAGGCCGAGCCGGGCTCCGCGTGGGCGCGCATCGGCGAACTCGCCGCCGCCCTGCGCGAGAGCCCCGTCTCGGGCAGGGTGCCCGGGGCCTCCGGTGCGCTGCAACGAGTCGAAATGAACGTCACCGGGCTCGTCGACCTCGTCAGCGACGCCGCCGAGGACACGAAGATCTACCGCGGCCTGGACGCCGCAGCACGGGCGCTGCTCGGCCCCGCGCACGATCCCGCGCCGCTGCTGCGCCTGTATGCCCAGCGCGAATACGAAGACGAGGGCTACTTCACGCTGCCGGTGCGCGAATACTCCGTCGAGCTGTACGTCGCCGATGCGTGCATCGACTACCCGCAGCTGTTCGACATGCAGGTGCCGAGCGCCACGCGAGCGGCCGAACTGGCGTCCGGCGAGGCCGCGCTGGCGCCGTCGACCTTCGCGCCGTTCAGCGCCGCCGAGTGGATCTCCCAGAACGAGAACACCGAGGCCTTCTCCGTGTGCATCGGCTGGCCCAGCCCGACGGTCGCGCAACCGCCGACGGACGGCACCGCGCCGCTGTTCCCGCCGTCGCTGCCCGTGCTCGTGCTCGGCGGCGAACTGGACACGTGGACGCCGCCCGTCGACGTCGGCAAGGTGCTCGCGCAGATCGGCGGCCACGCGCGCTTCGTGCAGCTTGCCAACTCGACGCACGTCGTCGGCGAGGGCGACACCGACTGCGGCTCGGCGCTCGTGCAGGGCTTCGTCGCGCGCCCGCAGCAGCTGGACTCGCTCGACGTCTCGTGCGCCGCCGCCGTGCCGCCGGTCCACAGCGTCGGCGTCTACCCGGCGCAGCTCTCAGAACAGCCGCCGCTGCAGCCCGGCGCCGGCAACGCGGCGTCGCCCGTGCAGCTGCAGGCCGCCGCGGCGGCCGTGCAGACCGCCGGCGACGCCGTGTCGCGCTATCAGGCGATCGAAGCCAAGCACGACCGCGGGCTCGCCGGCGGCTCGGTCACCGCGTCGCACGAAGGCTCGCTGCTGACCCTCGATCGCGACCGGCTCGTGCCGGGCGTGGCCGTCAGCGGCACCGTCGCGCTCAGCCCCGCCTCCTCGGCGATCGACGGCGACGCGGCGCTCGCCGAGCTCACCGTGAAGGTCGCAGGCATGCCGGCCGAGTCGCTGACCGCCGGCTGGACGACCGCCGGCGCCGGTGCCCAGGCGCAGGTGCTCGGCACGGCGGGCAAGCAGACGCTCGCAGGCACGGCGCCTGCGCCCTGAGCGCGCTCGGTCGCACGGCAGGCGCGGCCCGTCAGGCCGCGCGTCGGCTAGGCCGCGCCCTCGGCCTGGCCGGAGTCGTCCAGCACGGCGCCCGCCGAGTGCGCGGCGGGCGCGACGCTGCGCAGGCGCTGCACGGTGGCGCTCGCCGGCGTCACTCGCGCGCTGAGGATCGCGATGTCGTCGCGCACGTGCTCGTCGAGCTCGACGAGTCCCAGCAGCGCGTCGATCGACTCCTGCGCGCCGCCCGGCGCACGGCGCTGCAGCTGCTCGATCATCTGCTCGGGCGTGACCGTGCGCGCCGGTGCGTGCGCCTCGATCAGCCCGTCGGTGTACAGCGCCAGAGAGTCGCCGGGCTGGAGCACCGTCGAGAGCTCCTCGATGACCGGCTCGGCGAACACCCCGAGCAGCGAGCCGCGCCTTGCCAGCTGCGTCGTCGAGCCGTCGCTGCGCGTGATCAGCGCCGCGGGGTGCCCGGCCGAGGCGACCGTCGCGGTGACCTCGCCGCCGCCGATGCGCAGGTTGACGAGGATCGCCGTCGCGAAGCGCCCGTCGAAGTCCTGGTCGAGCATCACGCGGTTGACCTGCGCCAGCACCGTGCGCGGGCTGGTCGCGTCGCGCGCGTAGGCGACCGTCGTGTGGCGCAGGAAGCCCGTCAGCGCAGCCGCGTCGGCGCCCTTGCCGCACACGTCGCCGACGACCAGCCAGCAGCTGTGCTCGTCGCCGAAGACGTCGTAGAAGTCGCCGCCCACTTCGCTGCCCGCGCCGAGCGGGCGAAAGAAGCTCGCCAGCTCCAGGCCGGGGATCGCCGGCAGCACCGACGGCATCAGGCTGCGCCGCAGCGTCTGCGCGACGCGCGTGCGCTCGGCATACAGCCGGGCATTGTCGAAGGCCATCGCCGCGCGGCCGGAGAGGTCTTCGAGCACGTCGAGTTCTTCGCGCCCGTAGCGCGCGTCGTTGCGCAGGTGCAAGAAGGAGATCGCGCCGTGCGTGCGCCCGCGCGCGACCATTGGGAAGACCGCCGCCGAGCGATAGCCGACGCTGCGCATGAACAGCTGGTGCTCGTCGCTCTGCGCAGCCTGCGACAGCATGCCCTCGTCGGTCAGGTCGTCGACGACGCACGGCGTGCCCGTGTCCAGCGCGCGCGCGACGGGGTGGTTGCCAGAGAGGTCCAGCGCGACTCGCCTGCGCAGGCTTTCCACGCCGACGGCGACGTCGGGATCGAGCGCCGCCGCAACGGTGCTGACGATCGCGCCGCTGCGGTCGAGCAGGTCGATCACGCACAGCTCGGCGAGCTCGGGCACGGCCGCGTGTGCGAGGTTGCGCAGCGCCTCCGCCGGGTCCAGCGACGTGTCGAAGGAGGCCGTCGCGTCGATCAGGAATTTCAGCCTCCGGCGATGCTCGCGAACGCCGTTGAGCGCGAGGTGGATCACGCCGGTCGTCATCACGGCCAAGACGATCCCCACGCATGCGACCGCGCCGAAGGTCTCGGTGACGCTTTCGTAGAGCAGTGGGAGCAGGAAGGCGACGAGCGCCGCGACCGACACGACGATGTATCGCCCGCGCGGCTGAAAGCCCGCCGCGTGCCCGATCGCGAACAGGTAGATCAACGCGAACGGGCTGCTCGCCCCGCCCGCCGACGCGCACAGCACGGCGATCAGCACGACGCCCCACAGGTCGCCGGCGAACGCGAGCTCCAAGCCGCCGCGCTCGCGCTGAGCCGCCCAGAAGAGCGCGGCCGCCACGAGCATCGCGTTCACGCCCACCGCGGCGACCGCCTCCGGAGCGCGCACGTGCGGGATCAGCAGCGCCGTCGAGCACAGCAAGCCGCCGACGACGTACAGGCCCGCCTCGGCGTGGATCGCCGCGCGCACTTCGCGCCGGCTCAGCGCCGGGCGCCGCTGCGGCGCGGGGCCCAGCGCGGCCGTTGAAGTCGCTGGCGTCTCGGTCATCCTCGTTCTCCCAAACAAGACGTTCCCACCGCACAACCTTCCCCCAGTGCGGCGATTCGTCGGATTGCTCCACCTATCGTAAGCGCACTGCCGCTCGAGTGTGGAAACTGCACCCGCGCCTGCGCACCGGGCGCACGGCGCCGGCGCGCCCCGGGGTGGCCGCCCAGGCCGCGCGCTAGGCCTGCGCGCGCTCTGCCCCGGGCGCCGCGAACGGGCGCAGGCCCTCGCGAATCCAGTCCGGCAGCGGCGTCTTGGACCAGGTGGCGGTATTGACGCACACGTGGCGAAGCGTGCCCGTCACGAGCACCGCCTCCTCGCGCACGACGTCGATCTGCGTCGTGATCGACGTGGTGCCGATGCGCGTCGGCTGCGCGCGCAGCTGCAGCTCGTCGTCGAAGCGCGCCGGCGCGCGGAAGGAGATGCTCGCGTCGGCGACGACCGCGTCGATGCCGCGCTCGGTCATCTGCAGCCACGGGCCCACGGCCGCGCGCCACAGCTCGGTGAACGCGACGTCGAAATACAGCAGGTAGTTGGCGTTGAAGACGATCCCCTGCGGGTCGCACTCGCCGTAGCGGACGCGCAGGGAGTGGGCGAACGGCCGCGGCGCGCTCACGCTCACAGCGACATCTCGGCCAGGCGCTCGGCGAGGATCAGCCGCCCGGCGGCCTCGATCAGCGCGAGGTGCGAGAAGGCCTGCGGGAAGTTGCCCAGGTGGCGGCCGGTGCTCGTGTCGAACTCCTCGGCGTACAGCCCGAGCGGCGAGGCGACGCGCAGCAGCTTTTCCATCAGGTCGCGCGCTCGCTGGTACTCGCCGACGATCGTCAGCCCGGAGACCAGCCAGAACGAGCAGATCAGGAAGCTGCCCTCCTTGCCGGACAAGCCGTCGTCGGTCTCCTCGGTGCGATAGCGCAGCACGAAGCCGTCCTCGGTCAGCTCGTCGGCGATCGCCAGCACGCTCGCGCGCAGGCGCTCGTCGCTGCCGGGCAGGAAGCCGAAGATCCCCGCCAGCAGGTTGGAGGCGTCCAGCGTGTCGGTCTCGTAGTGCTGGCGCAGCACGCCGGCGTCGGTCAGCCCGTGGGCGAGGATGTCCTCGCGGATCTCCTGCGAGGTCGCCTGCCACAGCGCCTCGTGCTCGGCGTCGCCGCGCATCGCGGCGAGCTTGGCTGCGCGGTCGAGCGCCACCCAGCACATCAGCTTGGAGGAGACGTAGTGGCGCGGCTGCCCGCGCGCCTCCCAGATGCCCTGGTCGGGCTCGCGCCACACCGCCGTCGCGCACTGCGCTTGGGCCTGCACGAGCGGCCACAGCCGACGCGGTAGACGCTGGCTGCGCTGTGTGTGCAGCAGGATCGCGTCCAGCGCGGCGCCGAACACGTCGTTCTGGCGCTGGTCGAAGGCGCCGTTGCCCAGGCGCACCGGCCGTGCGCCGGCGTAGCCGGAGAGCTCGTCGCGCGTGGACTCGGTGAGGTCGCGCTCGCCGCCGATCCCGTACATGATCTGCAGCGCGCCGTCCTCGTTGGTCTGCAGGTCGGCGACGAACTGCATGAACTCCTCGGCCTCCCAATCGAGGTTGAGGTAGTGCAGCGCCTTCAGCGTGAACGTCGAGTCGCGCAGCCACGTGTAGCGGTAGTCCCAGTTGCGCTCGCCGCCGGGCGTCTCCGGCAGAGACGTCGTCAGCGCGGCGACCGTCGCGCCCGTGGGCATGTAGGTCAGCCCCTTGATCGCCAGCGCCGAGCGCTGGATGGGGCCGCGCCAGCGATGGTCGGGGATGCGCGCTCGGTCCATCCAGCTGCGCCAGAACTGCGCCGTGCGGCCGAGGCGCTCGTTGGCGTCGTCGAGGCTGTGCGGCCCGTCCAGCTCCTGCGCCCAGGAGAGCGAGCAGTAGACCTGCTCGCCGCGCGCCAGCACGTGGCGCGCACGCACGCGGTCGCCCTCGACGCCGACCGTCAGATCGGTCTGCAGGCGGATCGTCGTGCCGGCGCCGGTGGCGTCGGCTGCGTGCGCGCCGTCGGCGACAGACCACTCGGCGGGCGTGCGCCCGTAGTCGAACACCGGCGCGCACGTCAGCTCCATCTCGACTTCGCCGTCGAGGCACATCGCGACGCGGACGAGCAGGTGCTCGGCGTCTTCGTCGGTCGGCGGTCGCGTGTGCGGTGTGACGCGATCCTCGCCGCGGCGCGGCCCGACGATCAGCGCGTCGCGCACGATCGCCCAGCCGGTCGGCGTCTTCCACGTCGTCAGCAGGATGTTCGTGCCCGGCTCGTAGATGCGCGCGGAAGGCACGTTGACGCCGAACGGCGCGAAGCGGAAGTCGCCGGCCTGACGGTCCAGCAGCGCGCCGAACACGCTCGGCGCGTCGAAGCGCGGGACGCACAGCCAGTCGATGCTGCCGTCGGGGGCGATCAGCGCGCCGGTATGGCAGTCGGAGAGGAAGCCGTACTCGGCGATCGGCGGGAAAGGCGAGGGCATCGCCGCGCTCTGCGGGCGTGGGACGCCCCCGGGCTCAGTTCGCTCGCTCACGCGCTCGTAGCTTAGATGCGCGCCGCGATCGCCCGCCAAGCGGCGCGTGGGCGCGGCCCGTTCGATCGTCCAGCGCGGGCGGTCGATCTCAACTAGGCGAACCGGGCGCCGATCACAGGCTGGTGCGCTCCGAGCAGGCGACAGCGCAGGTGTCGGGTCCCGGGAAGGCGGGAGCGTATGAGCACGCGGAGGCCGAGGGACCGGCGCCGTCGATCCGCGACCTCTTCCAAGCGCCCGGCGAGGAGCGCCTCGACGCCGAGCGCATCGAGCTGACGCTGAAGGCGCTGCTGAGCGCCTACCCCGAGGCGCCGGTGTCGGCGCTTTCCGCGACGGGCATGTTCGTGGAGATGCCGGAGTCGCTGAACCTGCGACAGAACTCGGTGCTCAAGGGCCGCTCCGGCGTGGAAGGCCTCGACGACGAGACCCGCAAGCGCCTCGTGGAGAACTGGCAGCAGGTGCTCGAGAAGGGCGCCGGGCGTTGCGTGTTTCGCCCGCCCGGCTACAGCCACGACGTGACGCTGTTCGGGCTGGACCTGCGCGAGCGCCACGGCGTGGTGTTGACGATGCTCGTCGGCCGCAACGCCGCCGCGCGCCAGGCGGCCGCCGCAGAGGGCCCGCCCGTGAGCTTCGCGCCGCGCTTTGCCAGCGTGCGCAAGTCCGAGCTGAGCGTCATCACGGCGGTCGACGAGGCGACGAGCCAGATCCTCGGCTGGAGCTCTGCTGAGATGCTGGGACAGCGCTGGCTGGAGTTCCTGCACCCCGACGATGAGGCGCTCGCGATCGACAACTGGATGCGCATGCTCGCCAAGCCCGGCCCGGCGCGGCGGATTCGCCAGCGCCTGCGCGGCAAGGACGGAGGGTGGACGTGGTTCGAGATAACCAACCACAACCTGCTCGACGACCCCGAGCACGGCTGCGTGGTCTGCGAGATGGTGGACATCTCCGACGAGATGGCCACGCACGAGGCACTGCGCGCGCGCGAGCAGCTGCTCGACCAGCTCGCGCAGGCGGTGCCCGTGGGCCTGTTTCAGATCGACACCCACGGGCGCGTCGTGTACACCAACGACCGCCTGCACGAGATCTTCGCCAGCGAGCCGGTGGACAGGATCGACGAGCAGCTCACGTCGGTCGTCGCGGCCGACCGGCCGGCGCTGGACGCGGCGATCGCGAGTGTGCTGGGCGACGGGCGGTCCGCCGACGTCGAGGTGGCGCTGCGCATGCCGAGCAACGACGAGCCGGGCTATTGCACGATCGCCCTGCGTGCGCTCACGCACGAGGACGGAAGCGTGAGCGGTGCGATCGCATGCGTCACCGACACGACCGACAGTACGCGCATGCGCGAGGAGCTGCGCCACCGCGCGACGACCGACGAACTGACCGGCTGCTGCAACCGCGCGGCGATCCTGCTCGCGCTGGACGCGAACATCAAAAGCGGCCAGCGGCGCGCCGAACGCGCCGTCCTGTTCATCGACCTCGATGGCTTCAAGCAGGTCAACGACGAACACGGGCACGCCGCCGGCGACCGGCTGCTGCGGCGTATCGCCGAGCGCCTGCGCGGTGCCGTGCGCGAGCAGGATCTCGTGGGGCGCATAGGCGGCGACGAGTTCCTCATCCTGTGCCCGGAGATCGGCGGGCACGAGCAGGCGGTCGCGCTGGCCGAGCGGATCGCCGAGCTGCTGCGCCGCGATGTCGCGCTGTCGGCCGGCGGACGCCAGGCGAGCATCGGCGTAGCGTGGTCCAGTGGCGAAGCGATCGATGCCGACGCGCTCGTCGCACGCGCCGACCGCGCGATGTACGCGTCAAAGCGCGAGCGCGCGGGCAGGCCGACGCTGGCCGGCGAGCCGGAGCTCGCGGCCTAGCTCCCGGCGACGGCAGCGCGGCCCTACTCGAACATCTCGCTGACGTCGCCCGCGGCGACCGACAGCACGCCGCCGATCTCGCCGAGCTCCGCAGCGGCTCGGATCAGGTCCCATTGGCCGGGCACCCGCCTTTGTCGATTCGAATCGACTGAAAAACTCTTATTTATTTTGTTGGATTTTTAGGTTGGGCGGGGCACGTGCTCGGCGTACGACGGCTCGCGGCTGGTAGGTTTCGCCTCCGATGCTCGGGGGGCAAGACATGCAAGCTGCGACGAGGCGCCTCGGGCCGCTCGTCGCGAGCCTGCTCGCATGCGCGCTGGCGCTGCTGGCGCTCGCCGCGTCGGCGTCCGCCGGGACGATCGCCGTCGCCAACCTCAACGACAGCGGCGCAGGATCGCTGCGCGACGCGATCGCGAAAGCGGCCGTCAACGAAACGATCGTCCTGCCCTCCGGCCAGATCACGCTGACGACCGGGCCGATCGCCTTCGAAAAGAACCTGACGATCGTCGGCGTCGGGCCCGGCGGCTCGATCGTCAGCGGCAACGACGCATCGCGCGTGTTCACGATCACCGGGACGCCGAAGGTCCTGCTCGAAGGACTGACCGTCACGCACGGCAAAGACGTCAACGGGGCGGGCATCCTGGCAAGCGGCGAAGTCACGCTCGAGAACGTCGCCGTCAGCGCCAACCACGCCGGGGGCTCCGGTGTGGCGGGCTTCGGCGGCGGCATCGAGCTCGGAGCGGGCACGTACGTGCTCAGCGACACCGTCGTCAGCGAAAACACCGCCGGCGGCGGTGCCGAAGGAGCGGGCTTCGGCGGCGGGATCGAGTATTCGCCGACCGCCGAAAAACAGTCGCTGACGCTGTCGCTCGTGCGCAGCCGCGTGACGGACAACCGAGCGGGCGTCGGCGACGCCGGCTTCGGCGGCGGCATCGATGCGAGCTCCGGCCAGGACAACGGAGCGATCTCCATCTCGCTGAGCAGCAGCTCGCTCTCGGGCAACGTTGCGGGAGGCGGCGGCGCGGAAAGCGGCTTCGGTGGCGGCCTCGAGCTCTCCAGCGGAGGCAAAAACAACGTCCTCGCGCTTACCGTCGATCGCTCGTCGGTGACGGGCAACGCGGCCGGCGGCGGCGCCGCCAAATCTTCCGGCTTCGGCGGCGGCATCACCTACAGCTCGGGCGGCGAAGGTGTCACACAGACGCTTGCGGTGACCAACAGCACGATCGCCGGTAACACCGCCGGCGGAGGAGGTGCCGAAGCCGATGGCTTCGGCGGCGGCCTGGAGTTCGGCGGGGGCACGGGGACGCTGTCGCACGTGACGGTGGCCGGCAACAGCGCCGGGGGCGGGGGAGGGACCTCGCTCGGCGCGGGCCTGGAGCTCGGCCCGCTGGGGACCGGTGGCATCGACAACTCGATCGTCGCTGCCAACAGCGGAGGCAACTGCTCGGCCGCGGTGGTGTCGCGAGGCCACAACCTCGACGACGGCACGTCGTGCGGTTTCGCCGGCACCGGCGACAAATCGGGGGCCGACGCGAAGCTCGGCCCGCTCGGCGAACACGGCGGCCCGACGCCGACGCGCCTGCCGCTGGCCGGCAGCCCCGCGATCGACGCCGGCGACCCGGCGACCTGCCCGAGCACCGATCAGCGTGGCGTGGCGCGTCCCCAGGGCGGGGGCTGCGACATCGGCGCGGTGGAGCTGCAGCGGCCCGCTGCGACGACGAGCTCGGTGACCAGTCAGACCAGCGACGCGGCCTCGGTGGGTGGCTCGGTCAACCCCAACTTCAGCGCCACGACCTACCACGTCGACTACGGGACGACGACCGCGTACGGGAGCTTCACCGCCGAGACGAGCGTCGGCGAAGGCAGCGTGGCCCAGTCGGTCACGGCGACGCTCGGCAAACTGCAGGCGCAGAAGCTCTACCACTTCCGCGTGGTCGCAAGCAACGCGGCGGGGACCGCCGCGGGCGGCGATCAGACGTTCACGACGGCCAAAGCGCCGACGGCGCCGGTCAAGAAAGTCACGCCGCCGGTGCGCCTTGCCCTGCGCTCGGTCGGGCTGAGCAACAAGCGCTTCCGCGTGGGCCGGGCGAGCACGGCGATCACGGCGCGCCGCGCCCCGATCGGCACTCGCTTTCGCTTCAATCTGTCGGCGCCGGCTCAGGTCCAGATCGCGATCAGGCGCTCGGCGCCGGGGTTGCGCCGCGGCCGCAGCTGCGTGGCACCGACGAAGAAGCTCAGGCGGGCGCACGCCAAACGGTGCACTCGCAAAGTGACCGTCAGCACGCTCACGCGCTCGGGGCTGCGCAAAGGCGCGAACTCGATCGCCTTCAGCGGGCGCATCGGCAGACGCCCACTCGCACCGCGCGCGTACCGCGCGACGCTGACGGCGATCGGCGCGGGTAAACGCTCGGCGCCGATCGCGGTCGAATTCTTCATCGTCCGCTGAGCGCCCGCCCCGCGGCCAGGCAGGCGGATCGTGCGGCCGGCGCTAGGTTCCGACGCGCAACCCGTCCATCAGCAACGCCAGCACGCGACGAGCCTGCGTTGCCCACTGCTCGCCCTCGCTGGAGATCGTCCACACGGCGTTGATCGACGTGAGCACGTCCTCGGCGGTCACGTCGGCGCGGATCCGGCCGGTCGCGATGCCCGCCCCGAGCAGCGAGCCGATCGCCGTGAGCAGCCGTTCGCGGGTCGCTGCGAAGAGATCGGATTGCGAGGAGGCGACGGACTTCAGTGCGCCGGACAGGCCGCGCTCGGTCGCCGCATAGGCGACGAAGCGCTCCATCCACTCCGCGAGCGCCACGTCCGCCGGCACCTGGGCGAGCAGCTCACCGGCGGACGCGCACAGGCGGTCGACCTCGTTGCGGTAGACGGCCTCGACCAGCGCCTGGCGGGTGGGGAAATGGCGATACAGCGTGCCGATGCCGACGCCGGCCGCGCGTGCGATCGTCTCCAGCGCCACGCCGGGCCCGTCCGAGGCGAACCGGCTGCTCGCCACACGCAGCAGCTTTTCGCGATTCTCGCGGGCATCGGCGCGTAGCGTGCGCTGGGGGTCGGGGACAGACGACGGCTGGCTCATGTAAACGGAGGGCGCCTCCGAATGGTGCCCAGGCGAGGGGGAAAGCGGAGGCTACCTCCGTTTGAGGATAGACACTCGCAGACCGGTTGTCGGGCCACACGGCGCTGTCCTGAGCCGACGGGAGCGCGTCCACGGCGGGGCGAGTGTCTTCAAGGCGTGGCAGCGATCCGTCGATGTCATCAGCAGTGCAGATCGCGCTGCCCGCAGGCAACTCGACGCGGCTCTTCGAGGGCAAGTCTCGGGTGCTCGTGCTGGCGTTCGCCGCACTGGCGCTTGCGACCGTGTTCGAGGGCGTCCACGCGCTCGCCGGCTTCGGCGGCCCGTGGCTCGAAGACTTCGCCAACGAGTGGCTGTACACGGCCATCGAGCTCGTGGCGGTGGCGCTGTGCGTCGCACGCGCGGTGCGCAGGCGCAAGGACAGGGCGGCATGGCTGCTGATCGCCGCGGGACTGCTGGCATGGACGGCGGGCGACTTCACCTGGACGATCTGGCTCGACGGCGTGTCCAACCCGCCGTACCCCTCGCTCGCGGACGGCTTCTATCTCGCGCTGTATCCGGCGATGTACGTCGGGCTGACGCTGCTGATGCGCTCGCACTTCCGCCACACCGGCATCGCCGTATGGCTCGACGGCCTCGTCGTCGGCGCGACGATGGCCGCGCTCGGCGCTGCGCTGATCTTCCCGGCCGTGCTCGGCGCGAGCAGCGGCGACGCCGCTTCGGTCGGCGTCAACCTCGCCTATCCGTTCGGCGACCTGCTGCTGCTCGTGTTCATCGCCGTCGGCTTCGCGCTGTCGGGCTGGAGGCCCGGCCGGCAGTGGCTGCTGCTCGGCGCGGCAATCGCCGTGAACGCCTCGGCGGACATGGCCTACGTCTACCAGGTGGCGAAGGGCACGTACGTCGAAGGCAACATCCTCGACACGCTGTGGCCGGCGTCGATGGCGCTGATGGCCTGCGCGGCGTGGCAGCCGCAGACCGATCAGCGGGTACGCAGCGACGTCGCCAGGCACACGTTCGTCCTGCCCGCGGTATCCGCGCTCGTCGCTCTCGCCCTGCTCGTCAGCTCCTCGGCCTCGGCGCGCCCGTTCACCGGCCTGTCGGTCGCGCTGGCGACGCTCGCTCTGCTGGCCGCGGGCATGCGCGCGGGTCTGACCTACCTGGAGAACGTGCAGATGCTCAAGCGCGAAAGGCGCGGCGCGACGACCGATGCGCTGACCGGGCTGGGCAACCGTCGCCAGCTGATGGAGGATCTCGAGGCGGCGCTGGAGCGCTCGCGCCGCAGCCAGGAGGCGACACTGGCGTTCTTCGATCTCGATGGCTTCAAGCGCTACAACGACAGCTTCGGGCACGGCGCGGGCGATGCCCTGCTCGTACGGCTCGGCAGCGCGCTGGCCGGCGCCGTGGAGGGCCGCGGCGCCGCCTATCGCCTGGGTGGCGACGAGTTCTGCGTGCTGCTCGCGGGTTGTCTCTCGCGCGAGGACGATCGCGTGCTGGAGGCCCAGGCAGCGCTCGCCGAGCGCGGCAGCGGCTTCACGGTCACCGCTTCCTGCGGCGTCGTCAACCTGCCGCGCGACGCCGACTCCGTGAGCGCCGCGCTGAACCTCGCCGACGAGCGCATGTACGCCGACAAGTCAGACGCGGGACGCTCGTCGCGTACCCGAGCGCAGACGGTGCTGATGCAGCAGAGCGTGCTGATGCAGCTGCTGACAGAGCGCGAGCCCAGCCTGCACGACCACGTGTGCGACGTCGGCGTGCTCGCGACGGCGATCGGCCGCCGCTTCGAGCTGAACTCAGAACAGCTCGACGAGCTGCGCCGTGCGGCCGAGCTGCACGATCTCGGCAAGCTCGCCGTGCCGGACAAGGTCCTCTACAAGCCCGGCCCGCTCGACGACAGCGAGTGGGCGCTGATGCGCCAGCACACGATCATCGGCGAGCGAATCCTCAACGCGGCGCCGGCGCTGCGCCCGGTTGCGCGACTGGTGCGCTCCAGCCACGAGCGCTGGGACGGCAAGGGCTACCCGGACGCGCTGGCCGGGACGGACATCCCGCTCGGCTCGCGCATCATCTCCGTCTGCGACGCATACGACGCGATGATCTCCGAGCGCTCCTACGACAGCGCCCGCGCGCCCGAGGCGGCGATCGCCGAGCTGCAGGCCAACGCGGGCACCCAGTTCGACGCGCAGGTCGTAGAGGCGCTCTGCGAGCACCTCAAGGACCCGGTCGCGCAGCAAGCGCCTCTCGGCGAGCGCAACGCGATCGTGTCGCGCTCGCAGGCGATCGCGCACCGGCAGGGGCGGCCGGGTGGCGCAGCGGTCGCGCCTCGTCGCTGACGGCAGCCGGCCCCACACGCTCAGCCGGTTTGTGCAGCCTGACATTTGGGTAAGGTAGGGTTTCTTACGGTTGGCAGGAAGGGCGGCCCGTCATGCGGGCCGCGTGGCGCAGGACGAATCGCCCAGGAGAGAGATTGGCCGTTCCCCGTCGAGGAATCCGAGTCCCGCAGGCGGTTTCGCGGATACGGCCACGCCTTGCCGGCGACGACCGGCTGGTCGCCCTGGTGCGCAGTGGCGACCTCACGGCTTTCGAGGCTCTCTACGACCGCCACGTCCGCGAGCTGCTGTCGTTCTGCAACTGCATCCTCGGTTCGCGCCACGACGCCGAGGACGCCGTGCAGTCGACGTTCGCGTCGGCCTACCGGGCTCTGCTCGCCGACGAGCGCCCAATCGACGTTCGCCCCTGGCTGTTCGCGATCGCGCGCAACGCCGCTCTGAGCATCGTGCGCTCGCGCAGGCCGACGAGCGAGTACGACGATTCGGTCCCGGGCGGCAGCGATCCGGTCGCGCAGGCCGAGCAGCGCGAGAGCATGCGCGAGGTGGTCGCGACGATGCGCGAGCTCCCCGAGCGCCAGCGCACCGCGCTCGCGCTTGCCGAGCTGAGCGGTCTCAGCCAGCAGGAGATCGGCGCCGTGCTCGGGGTCGCCCCGGAGAAGGTCAAGTCCTACATCTTCCAGGCGCGCTCGAACCTGATCTCCGAGCGGGTCGCCCGCAGCGCCGACTGCCGCGAGATCCGCGAGGAACTCGCGGGTGCGCGCGGAGCGGCGCTGCTGAAGGGCCGGCTGCGCCGCCATCTGCGCTCGTGCGAGCCGTGCAGCGAGTATGCGCGTGAGCTCTCGCGCCGTCGCGGTCAGCTCGCTGCCCTGCTGCCGGTGGTGCCGACCCTCGCGCTCAAGCGCAGGGTGCTCGGCGCGGCGTCGGGCAACGCCTCCGGCGCCGGGGTCTCGCTCGGTGGCGCAGGCGCAGCCACGACGCTCGTGGGCACGAGCGCCGAGCTCGCGGGCACGGGCGTAAAGACGCTGGTCGCCAAGCTGCTCATCGGCGCCGTCGGCATCGGCGCCGGCACGGGCGCCGGGACCGCGGTGCTGGCCGCCTCCACGCCGGCCCACCGGCCCGCAACCGACAAACGCTCGGCAGTCGCTGGGGTGCCGCACTCGGGCGCGGCGGCCGCCGGCACGTCCGCCGCGCTCCCGCGGGCGAACGCAGGCGATGGGTCGAGCGCGTCCGCGGCCGGGCCGGAACGCCGATCGCGGGGCGACGCCGGCGCGCGCGGACCGAGCGCTGCCGCTGCGGCGTGCGGGGTGGGCACGGCGAGCAGGCCGCAACGCAAGCGCACGGCAGGAGCGCCGAAACGCACGGAAACAGCTCCCAGGCGCACAGCAAGAGCGCTGCGCCGGGCAAGAGCGGCGAAGCGCACGGCAAGAGCGAAGAAGCCCATGGCAAGAGCGGCGAAGCGCACGGGCAAAGCGGCGCGGCCCACGCCAACGGGCAGGCGCACGGCAACGGCCAACAGCCTCACGGCAAGGCCGTCGGGCACGGCAACCTCGCCGGCGCGGGCAACGGCGGCGCTGCCCATGGCGCAGGCGCGGCCGTAAAAGGGCCCACCCATGCTCGCGGGCCGAGCTCGACCGAAGCCGCGACGCCGTCGCAGGGCATCGGCGCCGTCGGCGCAAAGGGCAACGGCAACGGCGTGGGCGGAGGCAGGGAATCGCCGGCCGCACCCGCCGCAGGGGGCGAAGCGGGCCCTGCGACGACCCCGGGGGGCGGCGCCGGCGGCAATGGCGCGGGCCCGGCCAAGGGGCAGGGCGAACCGGCTGCGCCGCCGGCGCAGGCCCACGAAGCGCACGAAGCGAATCCGCACAAGCCCTGAGGGCTAGGCGGGTGCGACGTAGTCGCTTCTCAGCCAGTCGACGGTCGCGTTCAGGCCCGTGGCGTAGTCGACGCCCGGCTCCCAGCCGAGCGTCTCGCGCGCGCGGCGGTTGCTGAAGTCCTGGTTGCGCCCGAGCACCTGCACGGCCTGGCGCGAGAGCAGCGGTGCGGCGCTCAGGCCGGTGGCGCGGCGCAGCGCGCGGTAGCCCTGCTCGAGCGAGAAGCCGATGCCGCTGGCCATCCAGTAGGGCATGCTCCAGCGGACCCGCTCGCAGTCCAGGCCCTCGGCGAGGCCGTCGGTGAACTGCCGCCAGGTGACGGCGAGGCCGTCGGTGACGTTGAAGGCCTGGCCGGGGGCGTCGTCGTGGCCCAGCGCGAGCACCGCAGCGTCGACGAGGTTGTCGACGTAGCAAAGGCCTGCTACCGCGCGGCCGCGATCGACGAGCAGCATGTTGCGAGCGCGGATCGCGCGCGCGATCTCACCGACGACGTCGGTCGAGCCGGGGCCGTAGACGGTCGCCGGGCGCAGGATCACGACCGGCAGGCCGTGTTCGCGGGCGGCGCGGCGAACCTCCGCCTCGGCCTGCAGCTTGGTCTGCGCGTACCAGTTGCTGAAGCGCGCAGGGGCGTGGCTCTCGTCGATGTCCGCGCCGTCGGGATGGCCGTAGACGTCGGTCGTGCTGAAGTGCACGAAGCGCTCGACCGACGCGCCGGTGCACGCTTCGAGCAGCCTGCGCGTGCCGGCGACGTTCGTCTGCGCGATCTCCTGCCTGGTCGCCCAGTCGGAGACGAGCGCGCCGCAGTGCAGCACATGGCTGCAGCCGTCCACCGCGCGCGCCAGCGATCGCCCGCTGTTGAGGTCGCCGACGGCGATCTGCACGTCAAGCTGCTCCAGCGCGGCGGTGTCGCTGCTCTCGCGCACCAGGCAGCGCACGGCGCGCCCTTCGCCGGCCAGCCTGCGCACGAGCCGCCCGCCGATGAAGCCCGAGGCGCCCGTGACGAGGCACACCTCTTCGCGCGACGGGTCGAGCATCTTGCCGCGAAACGGCGAGCCGCCGCCGCTGGGCGCCTGCGGCGCGTCTTGGGCATCCGCGGTGTCCGGGGTGCCGTGGCGCAGCAGCGTCGCTTTGGCGATGTCGCGCACGACAGACCAGTTCTTGCTCGATGGGCCGTGGCAGTCGGCGAGCACGGCATCGAGGGCGTCGAGGAAGCTCTGCGCCTCCTGCTCGGACAACGTGAGCGGCGGCAGCAGCTTGATCACGTCGTTCTTGCCGGCGGCCATCGTGATCACGCGGTGGTCGCGGTGCAACGGGATGACGATCAGTTGCGGGAACAGCCCCTCGCTGGCCATGTGGATCAGGCGCCAGTTGAGCTTGGCCACGCGCGAGCTGGGCGCACGCAGTTCGATGCCGATCATCAGCCCGCTGGCGCGGATCTCCTTGACCATCTCATAGCGCTGCTGAAGCTCTGCGAGCCCCGCCTGCAGGAAGGCGCTCATGCGCGCGGCGTTCTCGACCAGGCCGTCGCGCTCGATGACGCGCAGCGCGGCCAGCCCGGCTGCCGCGGACAGGCGGTTGCGCCCGTAGGTCGACTGGTGCACGTAGCTGCGCTCGAGCGTGCCGACCGCCCGCTGGTAGATCTCACGCGTGGTGACCATCGCGGCGACGGGCATGTAGCCGCCGCTGAGCGCCTTGCCGACGAGCACGAAGTCCGGCTCGAGGCCCCAGTGCTCGAGCGCGAACCAGCGGCCCGTTCGCCCGAGGCCGGTCTGGATCTCGTCGACGACGAACATCGTGCCGTAGCGGCGGCAAAGCTGTTGCGCGGCCTGCAGGTAGCCGTCGGGCGGGAGCGTGACCATGCGGCCCTGCACCGGCTCGACGATTAGCGCGGCGACGTCCTTGCGCTGCAGCTGGGACTCCAGCGCCGCGAGATCGCCGAACGGGACGCGCTCGCAGCCGGGCAGCAGCGGGCCGAAGCCCTCCTTGAAGAACTCGTCGCCGACGAGCGAGAGCGGGCCGAGCGTGACGCCGTGAAAGCTGTTCTCGCAGGAGATGAAGCGCGGGCGCCCGGTCGCGGCGCGCGAGAACTTCATCGCCGAGTCGACGGCCTCGGCGCCGGTGCTGGCGAAGAACACTGCGTCGAGCCCGTCGGGCAGGCGCGCGGCCAGCGCCTCGGCGAGCATGCCGGCGAGCGCCGAATAGTGGATCTGCACCCCGTCGACGAGGTCGGCGGCGAGTGTGGCGTGCAGCACTTCGCGCACGCCGGGGTGGTTGTGGCCGAGGCTGGCGAACCCCTCGCCGGTGTGGAAGTCGAGGTACGCGCGGCCTGCCGCGTCGTAGAGGTAGGAGCCGCGTGCCGAGGCGTACTGCTTGTCGAAGCCGAGGATCCGCAGCACGTCGACGAGCGACGGGTCGAGATGGCGCGAGGCCAGCGTCATCGTCTCGCCGGCGCGCGCCTGCGCGTCGGCGACCACCCCGAGCGAGTCGAGGGAGGCGGGCTCGTGCGGTTCGTTGCTCATCGGCTTTGCTCCGCTGTGGGTCTCGGGCGCGCCGGGTGGCGCTGCGTGAGCGTAGCTAGTGGATCGCCTCGGGCGGCACGCGCGCCTCGGCCATCACGACGCGCTGCCCGCGCAGCGGGACGTCCTCGGCCAGCAACCGCGCGCGCTGCTCGGCGCCCTTGGGCCAGCTGCCGTCGCTGCGCACGACGCGCCACCACGGGATGTCGGGCGGCATCTGCGACAGCACGCGCCCAGCGTGGCGCGGCGCGCCGGGGGAGAGGTCGCCGTAGGTCGTCACGTAGCCGGGCGGCACGCGGCGCACGCGGTCGAGGATCGTCTGTGCGCTGAGCGCCATGGCGGACATTCTGCTCAAAGGCCGCGCGAGCATGCTGCTAAGCCAGGGGGATGGCGCACGAGGGATTGGTCGTGGGGGAGGACGGCGTGACGCGCTGCTGGTGGGCCGGTGCCGATGCGGGCTATCGCGCCTACCACGACGACGAGTGGGGCTTTCCCGTGGCAGACGACATCCGGCTGTTCGAGAAGCTGAGCCTGGAGGGCTTCCAGGCCGGTCTGTCCTGGCTGACGATCCTGCGCAAGCGCGAGGCCTTCAGGGCGGCGTTCGCGGGCTTTGACTTCGTACGGGTGGCGAGCTTCGGCCAACGCGACGTGGAGCGCCTGCTGGGCGACGCGGGCATCGTGCGACACCGCGGCAAGATCGAGGCGGTGATCAACAACGCCGGTCGCGCCGTCGAGCTGGTGGAGGCCGAGGGCTCGCTCGCGCACTACGTTTGGCGCTTCGAGCCGAAGGCACGGCGGCACAGGCTCGACCTGGCCGGCCTGCGCGAGCTCGCCACGACGAGCGAGTCCAAGGCGCTCGCGAAGGACCTGAAGAAGCGCGGCTGGCGCTTCGTCGGGCCGACGACCGCGTATGCGTTCATGCAGGCGATGGGGCTGGTGGACGACCACCTCGCCGGCTGCGATGCGGGAGCGGGCGTCGAGCGGGCAAGGCGGCGCTTCACGCGTCCTTGAGCTGACGCCCGCCCGGGCGAGCGCTCGGCGAACATAGACTCCACGGTCTGATGGTTCGCGTCGCCAGCCCGTCCGATGCCCAGCAGATCGGACGTCTGCTGGACGACTTCAATCGCGAGTTCGGCGAGCCCACGCCGGGGGTGGCGCGGCTCGCTGAGCGCTTGGGCGAGCTGATCGCCGCCGGCGAGACGTCGGTGCTGCTGGCCGGCGAGGAGCCCGTCGGCCTGGCGGTGCTCCGCTTCCGGGCGGCGATCTGGTCGCAGGGGCTGGAGTGCTACCTGGCCGAGCTCTACGTCGTGCCGGCGATGCGCGGTCGCGGCCTCGGCCGCGCCCTGATGCAACGGGCGATCGAGCTTGCGCGCGAGCGTGGCGCCGACCACATGGAACTGGGCACCGGCGAGCAGGACGTCGCTGCACGCGGGCTGTATGAGAGCCTCGGCTTCAGCAATCGCGAAGGAAGGCCCGACGGGCCGCTGAACTACTACTACGAGCGCGCGCTCTAAGCGGCCCCGCGAGCCGCTTTGCGCGCTGATGCTCCGGGCGTACGCGCACGACGCCCCAGGCCAGCCCGGCGTGCTCGAGCCCGCCGATCAGCCACGCGCCGGGGTCGGCCTGCAGCCGTCCGAGGCCGTGGCGCGCGGAGGTCGGGAACGCATGGTGGTTGTTGTGCCAGGCCTCGCCGAAGGTGAGCGGCGCCAGCCAGGCCAGGTTGCGCGACTCGTCGCCGGTGTCGAACGAGCGCCGGCCGAAGAAGTGACACAGCGAGTTGATGCTGAACGTCGCGTGGTGCAGCAGGAAGATGCGCACGGCGCCTCCCCACAGCAGACCGGTCAGCCCGCCCAGCAGCGAGCCCGTCAGCGCCACGCCGAGGCCGAACGGCAGCGCAAGCCCCGCGAGGACCAGCAGCGGAAACGCGCCCGTGATCACGCGCAGATCGCGGTCGGCGAGCAGGTCCTTGGCATAGCGGTCGGGATTGGCGAGATCCTGACCGCGAAAGATCCAGCCGACGTGGGCGTGGCCGAGCGCGTGCAGTGCGCCGAACCAACCCGGGCCGCGGTCGGCATGGGGGCTGTGCGGGTCGCCCTGGCGGTCTGAGAAGCGGTGGTGCTTGCGGTGCGTGGAGACCCACTCGATCAGCGGCCCCTCGACGGCCATCGAGCCGGTCACCGCGAAGGCGATGCGCAGGGCGCGGGTCGTCTGGAAGCTGCGGTGAGTGAACAGGCGATGGAAGCCGACGGTGATGCCCATGCCGGTCGCTACGTAGGTGATCGCCAGCACGAGCAGGTCCTGCCAGTGCAGGCCGCCGCCCCAGGTCAGCCAGCCGGCGAGCCCGAGCGCCGCCAGCGGCAGGGCGATCGCGAGCACGTTGGCGACGAGATCGACGGTTTCGTGCTCGATCGCGACCATTTCGGCTTCAAGCTCGGTGGCGCGGCCGGGCGGCGGTGGGCCGTCGCCTCGATCGTCGGACGGGTACATGGGGCGAACCTCCTTGATCGTCGCCGGACCACCCGAGACGGGCCCTCCGGGCAACTCTCGTCGTGAATGGCGCTACGTCGCTTGGGAGAAGCGGTCCGTGAGGTCGCCGTGGGCTTTGGGCCGGCGGTCCCCTGCGCAGGCTGGTTCGCAGAAGCGGGACTTGCTTGTTGCCGGATCGATGCTACGCCTCGCGCGCGACGTCGGCAAGCGACAACGCGCGAGGAGGGTCAGGCCGGCGCTGAGGCGCCGATCGTTGCGGCGTCGATCACGAAGCGGTAGCGCACGGCGCTCTGCTCGACGCGGTCGTAGGCGTCGCCGACCTCGTCGGCGCCGATCAGCTCGATCTCCGGCTTGACGCCGTGCTCGGCGCAGAAGTCGAGCATCTCCTGCGTGTCGGGCAGGCCGCCGATCGCCGACCCGGCGAGGCTCTTGCGCCCGCCGATCAGCGAGAAGCCGCCGACCGAGTACGGGTCTGACGGGGCACCGACGTTGATCATCGTGCCGTCGACACGCAGCAGGCTGAGGTAGGCGTCGATGTCGAGGTTGGCCGAGACGGTGTTGAGGATCAGATCGAAGCTGGCGCGCAGTTTGCGAAACGTGTCTCGCTCGGAGGTGGCGTGGTAGTGCTTGGCGCCGAAGCGAAGGCCGTCGTCCTGCTTGCTCAGCGACTGGCTCAGCACGGTGACCTCCGCGCCCATCGCCGCGGCGATCTGCACGGCGACATGCCCGAGGCCGCCCATGCCGACGATCGCGATCTTCGTGCCTTTGCCGACCTTCCAGTGCTTCAGCGGCACGTAGGTCGTGATGCCGGCGCACAGCAGCGGCGCGGCGTCGTCGAGTTTCAGGCTGTCGGGGATCGTCACGACGAAGCGCTCGTCGACGACGATCTGCCGGCTGTAGCCGCCGTACGTCGGCTCGCCGTCATAGCCGCGCCCGTTGTAGGTCGGCACGGCGCGCTTGACGCAGAACTGCTCCTCGCCGGCCTGGCAGTACTCGCACTCGCCGCACGAGTCGACCAGGCAGCCGACGCCGACGTGGTCGCCGGCCGAGAGCTTCCGCACCGCAGCGCCGACCGCGGAGACGACGCCGGCGATCTCGTGGCCGGGCACCATCGGGAAGATCGAGCCGCCCCACTCGTCCTTGACCTGGTGGATGTCGCTGTGGCAGATGCCGCAGAACTTGATGTCGATGAGCACGTCGTGCTCGCCGAGGCCGCGGCGCTCGATCGTCGTCGCGCTGAACGGCGCGCCGGCCGCCAGCGCGCTGAGGGCGGGGGTGCTGGAGGACATTGGGCTCTCTTTCGGTGGCGGTCAGCTCGGCAGAGCGGACTCGATTGCGGCCGTCAGCTCCGGCGACTCGGGCTCGACGGTGGGGCGAAATCGCGCGACCGGCTCGCCGTCGGCGGAGACGAGGAACTTCTCGAAGTTCCACTGCACGTCGCCGGCATCGCCGCTCTCGTCGGCGGTCTCGGTCAGCGTCTCATACAGCGCGTGACGCTCGGGCCCGTTGACATCGACCTTCTCGGTCATCGGGAAGCTGACCCCGTAGGTCGTCGAGCAGAAAGTCTGGATGTCCTGCGCGCTGCCGGGCTCCTGTCCGGCGAACTGGTTGCACGGCACCCCCAGCACGGTGAAGCCGCGCTCGCCGTAGGTCTGCTGCAGCGCCTCGAGGCCTGTGTACTGCGGCGTCAGGCCGCAACGCGAGGCGACGTTGACGACGAGCACCGCGCGCCCGGACAGCTCCGCCGGGTCGAGTGCCGAGCCGGTCAGCGTGTTGAGGTCGTCGAACAGGGCCATCGGCTCATCCTAGCCGCGGGCGATCCACGTCACTCTGGCCGCTCGCACCGCTGGGCCGCTCCGGGTCGCGGCGGGCGCGTCACAATGCTGCGGTGTCCCGACGGTGGAGCACGAGCTGTGCATCCGGCGCCGCGGGGCTCGCGCTGCTCCTCGCCGCGCTGCAGGCTTGTGGCTGCGGATCCTCGGCTGTCGATCCCTCCTCGCATCGGCGGCCGCGTTCCGGCGCAGCGGGTCCACCGCGGTCCTCGGCGGCGCAACGCTCAGAGCAGGCAAACGGCTCCTCCGCGGCGAGCTCCGCCAAGGCACCGGCTACGCCGCGCGCGAAGCCTGCGCCGCACGTGGCCCCCGCGCATCCTGTCCCCGCCTCCTTCCGGCCGGCCGCCGGCGCCCCCTCGGACGCCCAGGTGCGCAGCGAGCTGGCACAGGTGGAAGCGATCCAGCGCGAAGAGCGAAAGCGCCGGCTGAGCGCCGCCGCGGCCAATCTCGCCGGGCTGCTGCCGTGGGCGCAGGAGCCGCGGTCGGGCGTGCAGGTGAGCGTTGCGTCGGTGTTTCGCGACTATGGGCTGGGGCTCGCGTGCGGAGGCGTTCTCGGGCGCACGCAGCTGGGGGTCGCGCACAAGACGGCGCCGTGCGGCACGCTGATCACGTTCACGTACGCCGGGCGCAGCCTGACGGTCCCCGTCATCGACCGCGGCCCGTACATCGCCGGGCGCGAGTGGGATCTGACCGGGGCGACCGCCGAAGCGCTCGGGTTTCCCGGGCTCGGGCGGATTGCCTGGGCGGTTGCCCGCTGAGCCCCGCGCTGCGCCGGCCGAGCCGATTCCGGCGCGCGCGAGGCGATCGAGCGGCCCCGCCGGACTGCGAACATCCTCGCGTGCCCTCCGGAGAGCGATCCGAACTGACGAGGCGCGGGCTCTCCGCGGCGAGCGCAATCGCCGCAGAGGCGGGCCTGCGCTTTGGCGAGCCGAAGATCCTCAGGGACGGTGGCAACCTGCTCGTTCACCTGGCGCCCGCACCGGTGGTGGCACGGGTCGCGACGGTGACCGGCACGAGGCGGACGGGCGACGGTTGGCTGCGACGCGAGGTCGCGGTGGCCGGCTTCTTGGCTGGCGCCGGCGCGCCGGTCGTAGCGCCGAGCACCGAGATCGACCCCGGTCCTCACACTCACGAGGGCATCTCGCTCAGCTTCTGGGATTACGTCGAGGAGGTCGCTGGACCGCTCGACGCCGCGGAGGCGGGCCGCCGCCTGCTGGCCTGTCACGAGCAGCTCACCGGCTACGACGGCGATCTGGAGCCTCTCGGCACGTTGGCGGAGGCCGAACGCTGGCTGGAGGAACTCGCCGCAGAGGGACGCGTCGGCGCCGATGCGGCGCAGCGGCTGCGCGGCGAGGCCTCCGCGGCTCGCCGGCGGATCGAGGCGCTCGGGCTGCCGGTGCAGGCAGTGCACGGCGATGCGCATCTTGACAACGCGATCAACAGTGCAGCAGGCCCGCTTTGGAACGACTGGGAGGACGCCTGTTTGGCTCCGCGGGCGCTCGATCTCGGCTGCATTCAGGCGGCCGCGTCGGTCTGGGGCGACGACCCCGCGCCTGTCGCCGAAGCGCTTGCCGCATACGGCGAGATCGATCGCGAGGCACAGGCGGCCTTCGTCGCGGCGCGTCGTTTTCAGGGGACCATGTGGTCGGAGCTGCTCGAGTCCGCCTAGCCTCTCGCCGGCCGCTATTTCGCCTTCTTGATCGGCGCCAGTGAGTTGCCGGGCGCGATTTCCGCGCAGTTCTGCGGCGCGGTGAGACCCGCAAAGCGTTCGGTCAGCCAGGCCGCAGCTTCGGGCAACCATGGAGCCGCGCCCTCGATGTGTCCGAGGTGCTGGTATTCGGTGTAGTGCACGGCCACACCGCGGCTGCACCATTCGCGAGCGAGGGTGCGCACGTCGCCGGCGATCATCACTCCGTCGCCGGGTCCGATCCCCGGCTTGTTTCCGGGGGTTTCTTCGAATTCTTCGCCGCCGTTGCCCTGCCCGATGAGGAATGGGACGGTAGGCGTTCCCTTGCGGCCGCCGATCAGCTTGTTCGCGGTGCGCACGAAGACGGGGATCGTTTCCGGTGTCGGGTACTGCGGCTTGGCCAGTTGAGACCACGTCAGGCCGGGCACTTTTTCCTCGTTGGTGATCGAGTCGTGCTGGTCCTTGGCCAGCAGTTCCTGGCCGTATTCGCTGAGATAGGGCGTCAGATCGAGGTGGTAGGCGCGGGACAGGCCGTCAAGGGCCATCGGGATTATCGACGCCCAACTGCCTGAGCCTTCGACGTATTTCAGGTTGTGAGCGGGCTCGACGAGCACCCCGCCCATCGCTGCGCCGACGAGGTCGGAGTTGATCTCCGGCGCGTATGTGGGCGCCAGCTGCGCGGCCCACTCCGTCGCGATGGCACCGCCGGAGTAACCGGCCAGGCCGATCTTGGTGCCGGCCGTCAGCCCCGTGGCCGGCGAGCTGAGCGCCGCCCGCAGCGAGTCGAGTGTGTTGTAGCCGTACACCGGCCCGGCGGCGAAGTCCGCCTCCTCGCCCTCGGTGTCGGGGACGACGACGGTCTCGCCCGCAAGCAGCGCCGGCGCGATCAGCACGGACTCGGCTTGGGGGATCTCGCCGCCTGTGCTGAAGCCGCCGGAGATCGCGTAGGACGGGTCGTCTTCGGTGTTGAGGCTGTCGTAGAAGGACTGGTAGGAGAGCGCCGTCGGCGTGCCCAGCGGCACGGGCGGCAGCAGCACGGACGTCACGTTGACCGTCGGCTTGTTCAGCGCCGACGTCGAGCGATACAGCAGCTGAACCGCCGTGATCGGTGTCGGGATCTCCGCGATGTGGAAGGGGGCGCTGCGCGTCTTCAGGACCGTTCCGGGCGCGATGCTCTTCAGCCGCGTCTTGCCTTCGTACTTGTAGAAGGGGTCCTGTTCGGGCGTCACGGCCGCTCGTGCTGAGGGCGCGACGAGCGCTGCCCAGCCGACCAGCAGCAGAGCGGCAACCAGGCGCACGCCCCAGCGCGGGCGCCGCGCGATCGACTCGGACACTGCCGGTTCCGTTGCCCCTACCGCCGTCATCAATCGCCCCGCTCTCGTTGTCGCCCTTGAGCGGTCCCGCACCCCTGTCGGGACAGCCACTCTCGACGCGCGGTCTACCCGCCGAGCGTGAAACGCAAACGTGTCCGGGCAGTCGAGCCCGCGTTCTCATGCGAGAGGGTCACTGCTCGAGCCCGACGGCTTTGAGCGCCTGCTCGGTCTCCTGATACAGGCAGATCCGGCTCACCTTCCCGCCGCGGATCGTGAAGACGAGGGCGTTGCGGGCAAAAGCCTCGATCCCGCCCCTGCCCTTGGAGCGTGCCACGCTCGACACGACGACCGACTCGCCCGCGTCGATCATGCGCATCTCCTCGAACACGAGTTCCTCGAACACCTCGAAGTAGCTCGTGCAGAAGCGCAGAACCGCGTCGAAGCCTTCGTACAGCTGCGCCTCGACGCCAAGCGACGCCGACCAGTCCAGCACTACCTGCGGGTCGTTGAGCCTGCGCAGGGCCTCGACATCTCGTTGCCCGATGGCCTCCAGCGTCTCTCGGGCTATTTCCAGGTTCTCGTGCGACATCGCCTACCGGCGAGGAGTATCCCGTAGGCGGATGTGGAAGACGCCGGAGGAGGGACTCGAACCCCGGCGCCGCGTGCGTTTGCGCAGATAGGCGCGCAGGCGCGACGACGAAGCCCGCACGTACCACGAGCTACAAAGAGCGCGCGGCGAAGACCACCTGTATCACCGCCTACCAGGTCACGAAGGTCGAACGCATCCCCAGCGGGCAGCTGACGGGTCCGACGACGAGCTACGCCTACTACGAACTGGGCAATGCCCCCGCGCCCTGCGTGGCGCCGCAGAAGGCGACTGTGGTCAGCACCTCCGAAAACTGATCACAAAGGCTGGCCGCACGTCTGCAAAGAGTAGGGCTGGGATCGCCCTAGGCTGCTGTATATGCGACGTCCGTCTGCTTGGTGCCTGAGGCTGGCCGCAGCCGCGAAGGCTTCGGCGCTGGCGACGGGCGTCGCGATGTGCGCTGTGCATAGCGCTCGCCGCCGCCGCCGGCTGGAGCGCGCCGATGAAGGTGGCCTCCTCGAGGGTGTGGGAGTACGGCCGTCCGCTCGTGGCGCTCGACGCCGCGGGCGGCGGTGCGCTCGTGTGGCACCGCGAAGACAAGCTGAACGAAACGCTCGGCGGAATCGAAGCGTCTACCGGCAGCGGCGGGGAGTGGTCAGGTGCGTCCGTGCTCGCGTCCGCGAGGCAGGACGACGTCTTCGCCCCCGGACTGGCCGTCGGCGCTCGCGGCCAGTCCGTGGCCGTGTGGCAGGACCTGAAGTCGATACGGGTCGCGGGCGGCTCGGCCGGGGGCCGGTTCGCTCGCGCAAGGACGCTGCCGGGACGTGTTGAGGGACGCGCGAACCCTCAGGTGGCCGTTGGCGGCGACGGCACGGCGGCGGTCGTCTACCCGAGACTCGAGGGCGGCCTGTGGGTGCTCACGCGCCGCGCGGGCGGGCCATGGCGCCGAGCGTCGAGCGCCGCTGCGATCTCCCACTCCAGCGTCAGGGAAGTGCGCGTCGCCCGCGACAGTCGTCGCGAGACGATTCTGGCTTGGCTCAGCGGATCGGGCGGTAACCGATGGGTGCAGGTGGTCGTGCTCGGTCCCGGGAACAGGCCCGAGCGCGCTCCGCAGACGCTGCTGTCGGCGAAGCACGGACAGATCGGGGATCTATGCCTCGCGGCGAACGACCGCGGGAACGCGGTTGTGGCCTGGCGCGAAAAGCGCAACGGCGGATCGGCGATCGAGTCATCGACGCGTCGGGGCGCCCGCTTCGTCGGGCCGGTCACGGTCTCACGTGAGCGCGACACCGGCGAACTGAGCGCCGCGATCGACGGGAGCGGCCGGGCCGCTGTCGCCTACACGCGGGTTCTCCGCACCCAGCCGGGGATGGCGGAAGGTCCCGGCAACAGCTACCCCGCCTACACGCAGACCGCCGCCGTCGAGATCGCGACGAAGGTCTCGGGCGAGGGCTGGACGAAGCCGAGCGAGATCGCCCCCCAGCAGAAGGACTCCACCTTCGAACCGCAACTCGCGGGCGCTGCGACGGGGACGGGGCTGGTGGCGATCTGGACGCACGCGAGGTTCCGCAGCTCAGAAACCGCCACCTACACGGGGGAGATCGAAGCGTCGAGCGCGGCTCCCACCGGGGGAATCTGGCAGGCGCCGGCTGTCGTCTCCGCCACGGGCAGCTTCGCTCCCACGCTCGCGGTCGGTGGACATGGGGCGATCGCCGCCTGGGTAAGCGAAGCGTCCGGCACCCAAGCGATCGAAACCTCGGCCTCTCAGCCCTGAGCGCCGCCGCCCAAGCGGCGCGATCTGGCCGCAGGAGCCGGTCCACCGCGGCGTGAGACCGAGTACCCCGTTCCAGAGAGCCCCGATACGGTCAAAACCGCTTGAATGCAGGGCTTCTGGTAGTGCCGGAGGAGGGACTCGAACCCCCGACACGCGGATTATGATTCCGCTGCTCTAACCAGCTGAGCTACTCCGGCGGGGTGGCGCAGTCTAGCTTCGCCGATTCCCGAAGCGCGGGGTCCAGGCACTCAGCGCGATCGGGTGCTGGAGCGCCTGAGTCTGCGGTAGACGCCTACCCGCCCGGGCAAGCCCTGACGCCGGCGGAGGTCCAGCGCTGCGCGCCTGCGCGTTGCGAGCTCCTGCAGGTCGCAACGGCGCTCGGCGGCCATCGCAGCGGCGATATGCGAGTTCATCGAGCACCTCCTGGTCGCGGACACGGTAGTTGCCTGTACAACTAACCACGCTAGCACGCACTGCTCGCGATTCACGCTTTAGCCTCGTGCGCGTGAAGCCGCCCGTTCTGCTCGCCGTGCCGAACGTGTCCGAGGGGCGCGACAGCGGGTTGCTCGACGCGCTCGCCAGGTCCGTCGCGCCCGCCGCCTCCTCCTCGCCGGCCCGCCTGCTCGACGTGCACAGCGACCGTGACCACCACCGCGCCGTGTTCACGCTCGCCGCGCGCCAGCGCGCGCTCGCCGACGCGTTGTTGCGCCTCGCGCGCGTGGCCGTCGACTCGATCGACGTCGTCGCGCGTGCCGGCGGCGACGACGCTCAGGCCGGTGCGCATCCGCACGTCGGCGCGATCGACGTCGTCCCCGTCGTCTACCTCGACAAAGCCGCGCGCGGTGCCGCCTGCGCCGAGGCGCTCGTCGTCGCCGATCGCATCGCCGGCGAGCTCGACGTGCCCGTGCTGCTCTACGGCGAGCTTGCGGGCGACCGGCCCGGGCGCACGCGCGCCGAGCTTCGGCTGTGGCGGCGTTGCCGCGCTCGCAGCGCGGATCGACGCCGGTTCGATCGCGCCCGACTTCGGACCGCCCGCACTGCACCGCAGCGCCGGCGCCACGCTCGTCGCCGCACGCGAGCCGCTCGTCGCCTTCAACCTGCAGTTGCGCGCGCCCGCCACGCTGGCCGACGCGCGCCGCATCGCCGCGCTCGTGCGCGAGGGCGGAGAGCACGGCCTGCCCGGCGTGCGCGCCATCGGCGTACAGCTGACCGGCGACGTCGCGCAGGTCTCCATGAACGTCGAGCGACCGCTCGAGCTATCGCTCGCCGATGTCGTCGCCGCGGTCGCGCGCCACGCGCCCGTCGCCGGCGCCGAGCTCGTCGGCCTCGCGCCGCACGCCGCGCTCGCCGGCTTCCCCGCCGACGTCCCGATGCCGGCGTTCGACGCCTCGCGCCACGTCATCGAGAACGCGCTCGGCGATGTCGCCGGCGAACCCGACCCTCATAAATAGAAGTCGTCACCCTGCGGTCTCGCACGCCTGCGCCGAGAACGCACTAGGCTCCTGCAATGGCCCAGACCAGGCGCAAACGTCAGACCAAGCACCGCGGCAACGCCGCCGGCATGGTCGAGTCGCGCGGGCGGACCGGGCGCAAGCCGACCGCCGCCGAGAAGAGCGGCGCCGCCGGCGACGCCGCGCGCGCCAAGGAGAAGCGCGTCGCCAAGGCCGATCAGCCGCCCACCTGGAAGGGCGCGTTCGTGCGCGGCCTGCTCGCCGCAGCCGTGCTCGCGCTGCTGTCCGGCCTGATCCTCAACGCCAAACCCGGTCAGACCGTCGCCTACTTCCTTATCGGCATGATCGCCTACACGCCCATCAGCTTCTACAGCGACACGTGGATCTACAACCGCCGCCAGCGCAACAAGGCCAAGCGCGGAGGCAAGACCGCGCCGCGATGAGCGCGCGCGTGCTCGCACGAGGCCAGTCGTCATGAGCGCGCTCGACGTGCGCTCGTACACCGTCGGGCTCGTGCAGGAGAACTGCTACATCGTCAGCGCCGCCGGCGCCGAGGGCCCTCAGGGCGAAGGCCCGCGACCCGCCGTCATCGTCGACCCCGGCGACGAGCCGCAGCGGCTGCTCGACGCGATCGACGCGCTCGGCGTGCGCATCGACGCGATCCTCATCACGCACTGCCACTTCGACCACATCGGCGCCGTCGCGCCGCTCGCCAAGGCCACCGGCGCGCCCGTCTACTGCCCGGAGATCGAGCGTCCCGTGCTCGCGGACGTGATGAGCTGGGTGCCGCCCGGCTTTGGCCCGTTCGACAGCTACGAGGCCGACCACACCGTCACCGGCGGCGATCGCCTGTCGCTCGCCGGCCTGGAGATCGACGTGCTGTTCACGCCCGGCCACAGCCCCGGCCACGTCACCTACGCGATTGCGCGCGCGGGCGATGCCGAGCGCGCGCTGTTGTCCGGCGACGTGCTCTTTCAGGGCTCCGTCGGGCGCGTCGACCTGCCCGGCGGCGACTGGCCGACGCTCGAACGCTCGATCGGCAGCCTGCTGCGCGCCTACCCGCCGCAGACCGTCGTCTATCCCGGGCACATGGGCGTTACGACGCTCGCGCGCGAGCGCGACACCAACCCCTTCCTCGTGGAGCTGCGCGAGCGCGTCCCGCGCGAGACGGCCGCGCCCGACGCGACGGCCGCCGGCAGTTGAGCGCGCCCAAGCTCAAAGCGCCGCGCGGCACCTACGACGTGCTCGGCGAGCAGGCCGCCGCGCGCACGCTGCTGGAGTCGCGCGCCCGCGAGCTGCTGGAGGGCGCCGGCTACGAGCGCATCGAGACGCCCGTCTTCGAGGCCACCGAGCTGTTCGCCCGCGGCGTCGGCGAGTCCACCGACATCGTGCGCAAGGAGATGTTCACGTTCACCGACAGCGGCGAGCGCTCGCTCACGCTGCGGCCCGAGGGCACAGCGCCCGTCTGCCGCGCCTACGTCGAGCACGGCATGCACAAGCGCCGCCAGCCGGTGAAGCTGTGGTACCTGTCGAGCTTCTTTCGCCACGAGCGCGCGCAGGCCGGTCGCTTTCGCCAGTTCTGGCAGGTCGGCGCCGAGGCGCTCGGCTCCGACGACCCCGCCGTCGACGCCGAGTCGATCGCCCTGCTCGCCGCGCTGCTGCGCGAGATGGACGTGCGCGACGTGCGCTTGCGCCTGTCCAGCCTCGGCAGCGCCGACAGCCGCGCCGAGTACCGCCAGCGCCTGCAGGCCTATCTGCGCGAGCACGAGCAGAGCCTCTCCGAGGACGTGCGCAGCCGCATCGAGCTGAACCCGCTGCGCGCCTTCGACGCCGACCACGAGGGCACGCGCCGTGTCATGGCAGACGCGCCGCGCCTGCTCGACCACCTCTCAGACGACGACGCCGCGCACTTCGCGCAGGTGCGCGAGCTGCTCGACGAGGCGTCCGTCGGCTACGAGATCGACTCCACGCTCGTGCGCGGCCTCGACTACTACACGCGCACCGTCTTCGAGTTCACCTCCGACGCGCTTGGCGCGCAGAGCGGCGTCGGCGGCGGCGGGCGCTACGACGGTCTCGTCGAGCGCCTCGGCGGCAAGCCCACGCCCGGCATGGGCTGGGCGGCCGGCGTCGAGCGCATCATGCTCGCCGGCGAGGAGCACGCAACCGCCCCGCGGCCCGTCGACATGTTCGTCGCGCTGGAATCGCCCGATGCGCGCCGCGTCGCCTTCGGCCTGCTCGAGGCTGCGCGCTCGGCTGGGCTGAGCGCGCAGATGGAGCTCGCCGGGCGCTCGCTCAAAGGCCAGCTCGGCCAGGCCGACGCGCTCGGCGCGCGCTACGTGGCGATCGTCGACGACGGCGCCACCACGCTCAAGGACATGCAGGACGGCGGTCAGCAGCGCATCGCCACCGACACCGTCGTGCACGCCGTCCTGCGCGGCCTGCGCACGCTCTGAAGCGCCTTCGCCGGTCGGCGCGACCGGGCTGAAAGCGCGCTTGCAAACTCGCCTGAGCCGTCCATCGGAGCTTTTCGCGTTCAACTCTCGGCGCGCAAATGCCGAAGGTAGGGGCGATGGCGCAACTGAAGCAGATCTCACGGCCCTTCCAGATCGCTCTCGTGGCGGTCGTCGTGCTGTTCGCACTGTGGTTCGTCGTGCTGCGCCACGCCTCCAGCGAAAGCACATCCCCCTCGGCCTCCTCCGGCCAGCCGGCGACCTCCTCGCAGCCGGCCGCCTCCTCGTCTTCCTCCGGCTCGTCCGGATCCTCAGGCTCGTCGGCTTCCGGCACTTCGACCTACCACGGCTCGGCGCCCGGCGTTGCCGGCCTGACGCGTGCCATCGCCAAAGCGCGCGGCGCGGTCGCGCAGTCCCAGCAGAACGCCCAGCGTCTGCAGAGCAAGGAAAAGCAGGCCTCCAGCGCCTCCGGCGCGGCACAGGCGACCGCCGCCAAACCCACTTCGAGCACGAGCGCCAAATCGGTTGCTGGCGCAACGCCCGCGCGGGCCAAGGCCCAGACCGCGCCGCAGAGTGCCGCCAAGCCAAGCTCCGGTGCGGCGAGCGCCGCCGCGCGCGCCAAGGCCGGCATCCCCGTCCTGCAGTCGAAGATCGAAGCGCAGCTCAAGCACGGCCAGCTCGTCGCGATCCTGCTCTGGAACCCCAAGGGCTCCGTCGACAAGGTCGTTCACAGCAACCTGCAGAGCGCCAAGCGATCTTTCCCGGGCAAGCTCGCGGTGCACGTCGCGACGTCCGGCCAGGTCGGCTCGTTCGGCACGTTCACGCGAGCCGTGCAGGTCTACAGCACGCCGACGATCCTGCTCATCAACCCCAAGGGCGCGACGTCCAGCGTCACCGGCCTGACCGACTCCTTCGCGATCGACCAAGCGATCCGCGAAGCCAAACAAGCGGGCTGATCGCCGGCCCTTAGACTCGGTCGCATGGATGCGACCGCCGAAGGGCTTCGCCAGCACCTCGAACGACCGCTACAGCGCGGCCACGTGCCCGACGGCGCGTGCACCGGCGCGGCCGGCGGCGCGGCGTGCGGCGACCTCGTGCGCATCTCGCTGAGCATCGACCCGGACAGCACCGACGGTCGCATCGCCGACGCCGGCTTCGACGCGAGCGGCTGCGGCGCAGCGCAGGCCGCCGGCAGCGCCGTCGTCGCGCTGCTGCGCGACGTGCCGCTGCTGCACGCGGCGCGCATCGGCGTCGCCGAGATCGAAGCCGAGCTCGGCGGGCTGAGCGCCGCCAAGCGACACGCCGCGGAGCTCGCCGCCGACGCGCTGCACCGCGCGCTCGGGCAGGCCGCGCGCTCGCAGGCGCGCCTGGCGCCGTCGCCCACGCGCGCGCTCGTCGCGATGAGCGGCGGCGTGGACAGCACCGTCGCCGCGCTGCTCGTCGCGCAAGACGGGAACGAGGCCGTCGCCGTCACGCTCGAGCTGTGGTCCGATGCGGAGAACGACGGCGAGTCCAGCTGCTGCTCGGCGCAGGCCGTGCGCGGTGCGCGCCAGATCGCCCACGAGCTGGGCATGGCGCACCTGTCGATCGACCTGCGCGCGGAGTTCCGCGCAGGCGTCGTCGACGGCTGGCTGGAGGATCACCGCGCCGGGCTGACACCCAACCCGTGCGTGCGCTGCAACGGCAACGTGCGCCTCGACGCGATGCTCGAGCTCGGCGAGCGCCTGGGCGCCGAAACGCTCGCCACCGGCCACTACGCGCGCGTGCACGACGGCAGGCTGCTGCGCATGGCCAGCGACATCGCCAAGGACCAGAGCTACGTGCTCTCGGCGCTCTCGCCGGCCTCGCTTGCGCGCATGCGCTTTCCGCTCGGCGCGCTGCACAAGACACAGGTGCGCGAGCTGGCGCGCGAGGCGGGGCTGCAGGTCGCGCGCAAGCCCGACTCCCAGGATCTGTGCTTTCTCGCCGGCACCCGCCACAGCGCATTCCTTCAGCGCCACGGCGACCTCGGCGAGCGCCCCGGCGCGATCGTCGATCAGCGCGGCGAGGTGCTCGGCGAGCATCGCGGCGCGCACGCCTACACCGTCGGCCAGCGCCACGGCCTCGGCATCGGCGCGCCGGAACCCCTCTACGTGCTGCAGACGGACACACGCGCCAACACCGTCACCGTCGGCCCGCGCAGCTCGCTGCTGGCGGGCGAGGTTCCCGTGCGCGAGCTGACGCTGCACCGCGACAGCGATTGCGTGGACGGCGTGCGCGTGCGCTCGCACGGGCGGCGCTTCGATTGCCGCCTGCAGCGCGGTCTCGGCGCCGGGCGCCATGCGCGCGCACGCATCGAGCTGGCCCAGCCGGCCGAGCGCACCGCGCCCGGGCAGATCGCCTGCCTGTATGCCGGCGAGCTGGTCGTCGGCCACGCCACGATCGCCTCCTAGCAGCCGCCTAAGATCCCCTTCGCGATGACTGCGATGACTTCAGATGAGATCCGCGAGCGCTACCTGGCGTTCTTCGAGCAGCGCGGCCACAAACGTATCCCTTCGGCCTCGCTCGTGCCCTCCGCGCACGACCCGTCGGCGCTGCTCACCGTCGCCGGCATGCATCCGCTCAAGCCCTACTTCCTCGGCCAGGAAACGCCGCCGGCCAAGCGGCTGACCGACTGCCAGAAGGTCTTTCGCACGGTCGACATCGACAACGTCGGCAACACCGCGCGCCACCTGACCTTCTTCGAGATGCTCGGCAACTTCTCCTTCGGCGACTACTTCAAGGCCGAGGCGATCGAGTTCGCCTGGCAGCTCTCGCGCGAGGTGTATGGGTTCTCCGAGCTGGACATCTGGGTGACCGTGTTCGAGGGCGACGAAGGGCTCGACCTCGGCCCCGACGACGAGGCGATCGGCTACTGGCTGGCGATGGGCGTGCCGCGCGAGCGCATCGTGCTGTGCCCGCGCTCGGAGAACTTCTGGCAGGCCGGCCCCTCCGGGCCGTGCGGCCCGTGCTCGGAGCTGTATCTCGATCGTGGCAAGCAGTTCGGCGCGCCCGGCGACCTGCCGGGCGGTGAGAACGAGCGCTTCCTGGAGTACTGGAACCTCGTGTTCATGCAGTACGACCAACAGGCGGGCAAGCTCACCCCGCTGCCCGCGCGCAACATCGATACCGGCATGGGGCTCAACCGCATGGCGGCGATCCTGCAGGACAAGCCCTCGGTGTTCGAGACCGACCAGTTCGCGCCGCTGATCGAGCTGGGCGAGCAGCTTTCCGGGCGCCGCTACGGCGCCGAGCACGAGTCAGACCGCGCGCTGCGCATCCTCGCCGACCATGCGCGCGCGATGACGTTCCTCGTCGCCGACGGCGTCGTGCCGTCCAACGAGGACCGCGGCTACGTGCTGCGCCGCGTGATGCGCCGCGCGATCCAGCAGGGGCGCGCGCTGGAGCTCGCTCCGGGCTTTCTCACGCGCTACGCCGAGCGCGTGCGCGAGCTGATGGGCGCTGCATACCCGGAGATCGCAGAGCACGCCGAGTCGATCGACATGTGGCTGTCGGCCGAGGAGGAGGGCTTCGGGCGCACGCTGGCCAACGGCATGGAGCTGCTGCAGTCGGAGATCGCGCGGGCGCGCGAGGCGGGAACGCAGACGGTCGCCGCGGAGACCGTGTTCCGCCTGCACGACACGTACGGCTTCCCGCGCGAGATGACCGGCGAGATCCTCGCCGAGGAGGGCCTGTCGATCGAGGGCGACTTCGACGAGCTGATGGAGCGCCAGCGCGGACGCGGGCGCGCGCAGACGCGGCGTCCGGCGACGCAGGCGGGCGATGATCGGGAGACCACGCCGGCGCAGTGCTGGCAGAGCTGGCGGGGATCGGCGACAGCACGCGCTTCACCGGCTATGAGACCGAGGAGCAGCACACGACGATCGCCGCCGTGCGCGAGCACACGCTCGTCGCGCCCAACGGCCACGGCCACGGCCACGGCACGAGCAGGTCGAGCGCTTTCTGGTGAAGCTGGTCGAGTCGCCGTTCTACGCCCCCGGCGGAGGGCAGATCGCCGACGTCGGCACGATCGAGTGCGAGGACGGCGACTGCCGCGCACAGGTCGCCGGCGTGCTGCGCGTGGGCGACGACCAGGCGCTGGAAGTGGTCGTCGAGCGTGGCGCGCTGCGCGAGGGCGAGGCGGTGCGTGCGCGCGTCGACCACCTGCGCCGCCACGAGACCGAGGCCAACCACACCGCGACGCACCTGCTGCAGGCGGCGCTGCGCGAGCGCCTGGGCAGCCACGTGCGCCAGGCCGGCTCGTATGTCGGGCCGGACAAGCTGCGCTTCGACTTCAGCCACGGCCAGGGGCTGACCGAGCAGGAGCTGCGCGACATCGAGGACCGCGTCAACGAGTGGATCGCGCGCAACGACCCCGTGAGATCGATCACGACGACGCTCGACGAGGCGCGCAGCCTCGGCGCGATGGCGCTGTTCGGCGAAAAGTACGGCGACGTCGTGCGCATGGTCGAGGTCGGCGACGGCGACTACTCGCGCGAGCTGTGCGGCGGTACGCACGTGCGCTCGACGGCCGAGATCGGGCCGTTTCGCATCGTCGCGGAGACGTCGAGCGCGGCGAACGTGCGGCGCATCGAGGCGCTGACGGGGCCCGAGGCGGTGAAGCTGCTGCGCGAGCACGACCGCGAGCTGGGCGAGATCGCCGCGGCGCTGCGCACGCGCCCGGAGGGCGCGGCCGAGCTGGTGCGTGCGCGCGAGCGCGAGCGGCGCGAGCTGGAGAAGGCGCTGAAGGCCGCGTCGTCGGCCGGCGGCGGGGCCGGCGGAGTGGATATCGATGATCTGTTTGGTCGCGCTGTGGATGTCGCCGGGGCGAGCGTGCTGCTGGCGCTCGTGGAGGTAGCCGACGCGAAGGCGCTGCTGGATATCGCCGACCGCCTGAAGGGCAAGCTGACCGATGGCGCGATCGTGCTCGGCGCGGCAGTGGACGGGCGCGCGCACCTGCTCGTGAGCGTTGCGCCGGAGCTCGTCGCCAAGGGCGTGAAGGCGGGCGCGGTCGTCAAGGTGGCGGCCGGCGTCGTGGGCGGCGGCGGTGGTGGGCGCGACACGCTGGCGCAGGCCGGCGGCAAGCAGCCGGAGAAGCTCGGCGATGCGCTGGAGGCCGCGCGGGCGGAGATCGAGTCGGCGCTGGCAGGCTGATGCGCGTGCTCGCGCTGGACTACGGCAGTGCGCGGTGCGGCTGCGCGGTCAGCGACCCGACCGAGACGATCGTCACGCCGATCGAGCCGGTGGCGCGGCCCGCGAGCAAGCGCGGCATGCTCGCGCTGGCCGAGCTGGTGGCCGAGCGTGAGGTGGACCGCGTGGTCGTCGGCCTGCCGCTTTCGCTGAGCGGCGCCGACTCGCAGCAGACACGCGAGACGCGCGAGTTCGCCGAACGCCTGTCGCGGCGGCTGGGCGCGCGGACGCCGGTGGAGATGTACGACGAGCGCTTCACGACGCGCATGGCCCAGCGCCTGGACGGCCCGTCCAGCGCCAGCGAGGACTCGCGCGCCGCCGCGCACCTGCTGGAGAGCTGGATAGCGGCACACGCCCACTAAGGTCTGGTCCTTGGCTCGCGGCAACAGATCACGTTCGGCGCACGAACGAACCGCGCAAGAGCGCGAGGCCGATCGCCTGGAGCGCGAGCGCCGGCGCGCCGAGCGCGAAGGCGCGCCCGTGCCGCCGAGTCCTTCGCAGGCCGCCCCGCCGAGCCCCGCCGAGCCGGCTGCCGAGCCCGCTGTCGAGCCGATCGATGCGCCACCGCCGCTGGACGAGGCCCCGGCGGGCGCACCGTCAGCCCTCGCGCCCGAGCCGCCGCCCGCGCCCGCCCCGCCTCGCACCCGAGCCGCCGCCCCTCGCACCCGAGCCGCAGGCCCCATCGCCGCCCGAGGCCGCTCAGCCGCCGCCTGTCGCCGATCTCGGCCCGCCGACGGAGGCCCATACGGTGCCGTGGCTGGACGAGCCGCAGCAGCCGCCGGCCGAGACGCCCGAAGCGCTCGACGAGGCGGGCGAGGATGCATACGAGGAGGCCGAGCTCGCCGAGGAGGAGCTTCCGGCATGGCAGGTGCACGGCGAGGCACCGGCACCGGCACAGCCGAACATGGTCGTCGGCCAGCGCATGCGCTCGCCTGGCGGCACGCTGACCGGCGGTGGCGGCAGGGGTCGCGGGCGGGGTCGCATCGCGCGCGGGCGACCGGGGGGCGGGGGCGGCGGGCGGCGGCTGACGCGCGCTCGCGCCGCGGCGCTGCTGGCGCTGCTGGTGGCCGTTGCGCTCGTGTGGTTTTTGGTCTCCTTGTTTCAGCCGTTTGCCGGCTCGAGCAGCGGCAGGGTGATCGTGTCGATTCCCAAGGGGTCGAGCGCGAGCAAGATCGGCTCGATCCTCGCGCACGACGGCGTCGTCTCGTCGGGCTTCTTCTTCGACGTGCGCGCGCTGCTGGACGGCAAGCGCAGCTCGCTTCACTCCGGGCGCTTCGCGCTCGAGCACGACATGAGCTACTCCGAAGCGATCGACGCGCTGAGCAAGCCGCCGCCGCGCGCGATCGCCGTGAAGGTGGTGATCCCCGAGGGGTACACGCGCCGCCAGATCGCCGACCTGGTCTCAGAAGACGCGCTGAGCGGCGACTACCTGGCGCAGACGAAGCGCTCCAGCGTGCTCGACCCCAAGCACTACGGCGCACCCGCCGGCACGCGCGACCTGGAGGGCTTCCTGTTCCCGGCGACGTACGACCTGACGGCGGGGGCGCCGGTCAAGCGCCTGGTCGACGAGCAGCTGACGGCTTTTCGCACGCGCTTCAGCGCCGCCGATCGCCGTCGCGCGCACGCGCTCGGCGTGACCCCTTACCAGCTGCTGACGGTGGCCTCGATGATCGAGCGCGAGGCGCAGACAGACCACGACCGCCCGCTGATCGCGGCGGTCATCTACAACCGGCTGCGCGAAGGGATCCCGCTGGGCATCGACGCGGCGATCTACTACGCGGTCGAGCTGCAGAAAGGGATCGCCACGTACACCGGCGAACTGACCGAATCGCAGCTGAAGATCGACTCGCCGTACAACACGCGCACGCACAAAGGCCTGCCGCCGACGCCGATCTCCAACCCCGGCGAAGCGTCGATCGAGGCGGCGGCGCACCCCGCGCACGTGCACTACCTCTACTACGTCGCGGGCGCCGACGGCTGCGGCGAGCAGGTCTTCTCCGACACCTACGCGCAGTTCGAAAAGAACGTCGCCGCCTACCAGGCGGCCGTGAAGAAGAACGGCGGGCACCCTCCGGCGTGCAAGAAGAAGTAGCCAAGCGCCTGGGCGTGCTGGGCTGGCCGGTCGCGCACAGCCGCTCGCCGGCGATCCACAACGCGGCGCTGGCATCGCTGCAGATGCGCGACTGGCGCTATCAGCTGCTGCCGGTGGCGCCTGAGCTGTTCGCCGAGACCGTGCGCGGGCTCGGCGACTCGGGCTTCGTCGGCGCGAACGTGACGATCCCGCACAAGCACGCTGCGCTGCAGCTCGCCGACAGCGCGAGCACGGTCGCCGAGGCGGTCGGCGCGGCGAACACGCTGAGCTTCGCGCCCGACGGCACGATCGCCGCGGAGAACACCGACTCGCCCGGGCTGATCGCGGCGATCGGCGAGCCGCTGGCGGGCCGGCGCGCGCTCGTGCTCGGGGCCGGCGGCAGCGCGCGCGCTGCCGTGTGGGGGCTGCTGGATGCGGGCGCCGCAGAGGTGAGCGTGTACAACCGCACGCGCTCGCGGGCCGAGGATCTGGCGCGCGACCTCGGCGCCCGTGCGCTGTCGCGGCCCGAGCCGGCCGACGTGCTCGTCAACTGCACGGCCGTCGGCCTCGCCGCCGCCGTGGACGAGCTAGCCCAGCTCGGGCTGGGCGACACCGTGCCGGGCGACTACGAGCTGGTCGTCGACCTCGTCTACCGCGACGGCGAGACGGCGCTGCTGGCGGCCGCGCGCGGCGGCGGCGCACGCACGCTCGACGGGCTGGACGTGCTCGTCGCGCAGGGCGCGCTGAGCTTCGCGCTGTGGACAGGGCGCGCCGCGCCGCTGGAGGTCATGCGCGCGGCCGCGCGCGCCGCGTAGCAGCACGACGGCGCTCTCTCAAGCGCTGTACAACCTTTGTCCAGTGGGGCGTTGCAGACGCGATTGACGCGCCCGCGCGGTCGATGGGCCGGACCATGGACATCGATTTCGCAGATCTACTGATGGAGGTCGTCTCGCGCCGGGCGTCCGACCTGCACCTGAGCGCCGGCGCGCACCCGACCGTGCGTGTGCGGGGGCGTCTGACGCCGCTGGACAGCTATCCCAAGCTGTCGGCCACCGACACGCGCGAGATCATCTACTCGATCCTCACCGGCGATCAGCGCCAGCGCCTGGAGACCGACTGGCAGCTGGACTTCGCCTACTCGATCCCCGGGCACGCGCGCTTCCGCGTCAACGCCTACTTCCAGCGCGGCGCGATCGGCGCGGCCTTCCGCCTGATCCCCTTCAACCTCAGCTCGATCGACGAGCTGGGCCTGCCCGCGCCGGCCCACGAGTTCACGCGCAAGCCACGTGGCTTCGTGCTCGTCACCGGCCCGACCGGGTCGGGCAAGTCCACCTCGCTTGCGGCGATGATCGACGAGATCAACTCCACCCGCGACGAGCACATCATGACGATCGAGGACCCGATCGAGTTCCTGCACGGGCACAAGCGGTGCCTGGTCAACCAGCGCGAGCTCGGCTCTGACGCGCACAGCTTCTCCGAGGCGCTGAAGGCGGCGCTGCGCGAGGACCCCGACGTGATCCTCGTCGGCGAGATGCGCGACCTCGACACGATCTCCACCGCGCTGACCGCGGCCGAGACCGGGCACCTCGTCTTCGCCACCCTGCACACGCAGGACACAGCGCAGACGATCGACCGCATCATCGACGTCTTCCCCGCCCATCAGCAGGGGCAGGTCCGCGTTCAGCTTTCGGTCGCGCTGCAGGGGATCATGACCCAGCAGCTGCTGCCGACGGCCGACGGGTCCGGCCGCGTGGTGGCGACGGAGGTGCTCGTGCCCAACCCGGCCGTGCGCAACCTGATCCGCGAGGGCAAGACCCACCAGATCTACTCGGTGCTGCAGACCAGCTCGGCCAGCGGCATGCAGACGATGGACTCCTCCCTGGCGACGCTCGTGCGCCAGGGGCAGATCACGCGCAAGCTCGCCGAAGCGCGCTCGTCCACCCCGGAGGAGCTGGGACGGCTGCTCGGCGAGGCGACGCTGAACCTCGGCCAGCGGGCCGCCGCCTAGGGCGCTTGCGCGATGAGCACGTACGTCTTCAAGGCGATGGATCTCGCGGGCGTGAAGGCCCGCGGCGAGCTGGAGGCCGACTCCAAGCAGGCGGTCAACGACCAGCTCAAGCAGCGCGGGCTGATCGTGCTGGAGATCGCCGACAAGCATGGCTCGCGCGAGATCGAGCTCAGCTTTCTGAAGTCGGTCAAGGCCGGCGAACTGGCGGTCTTCTCGCGCCAGCTGGCGACGATGATCTCCTCCGGGATGAGCATCCTGCGCGCGCTGTACGTGCTCGAGGAGCAGACCGAGGGCAAGTTCCTCAAGGAAACGCTCGTCGCCGTGCGCAAGGACGTCGAGGCCGGCATCTCGCTGAGCGACTCGATGTCCCGCCACCCGAAGGTCTTCAGCCCGCTGTTCGTCGCGATGACGCAGGCCGGCGAGGCGGGCGGTGTGCTCGAGAACGCGCTCATGCGCGTCGCCGACCAGCTCGAGAAGGACGCCTCGCTGCGCCGCCAGATCAAATCGGCGATGGTCTACCCGACGCTCGTGATCATCTTCGCGGTCGGCGTGATGATGGCGCTCGTCGCCTTCCTCGTGCCCGTCTTCGAGGGCGTGTTCAAGCAGTTCGGTGGCGAACTGCCGAAGATCACGCAGGTCTCCGTCTTCTTGTCGCACGCCGTCACGGGCTACTGGTGGCTGATCTTCGCGCTGGCCGGTGGCCTGGCGTTCGGCTTCTTGAAGTGGAAGAAGTCCTCGTGGGGTCGCCCGCAGTGGGATCACTTCCGCCTGCGTATCCCGATGAAGATCGGCACGATCGTCCAGCAGGTCGCCGTCGCGCGCTGGTCGCGCACGCTGGCCTCGCTGACGAGCGCCGGTGTGCCGCTGCTGCTGGCGCTCGACATCACCGGGCGCACCGGCGGCAACGTCGCCGTCGAGGAGGCGATGGACGGAGTGATTGCGTCGGTCAAGCGAGGCGGCACGATCGCCGCACCGCTCGCACAGGCACCGGTGTTCCCGACGATGGTCGCGCACATGGTCGGCGTCGGTGAGGAAACCGGCGCCCTGGACGCGATGCTCGACAAGGTCGCCGAGTTCTACGAGGACCAGGTGGAAGCGTCGGTCAAGGCGCTCACCTCGATCCTCGAGCCGATCATGATCGTCGTCATCGGCGGCATCGTCGGCTTCATCGTCGTCTCGATGTACCTGCCGCTGTTCACGGTCTACAACCAGATCAAATAGCCGCGGCGCGCCGCGCAGCACCGCGACGGCCCGCCTGGGCGCCTCAGGGTGCGGGCAAGCCGCCGATCGCCAAGCGCCCGCCGGCGACCGAAAGCGACACGCGCCCGTCCAGCAGCGCCAGCAGCTCGGCGCCCGCCAGCTCGCGGCGCCAGCCGCGCAGCGTGCGCACGTCCGCCTCGGACCCGGCGCGCCACGCGGCGACGATCGCCTGCAGGTCCGCACGAGCGGCGAGCAGCTCATAGGCGACGTTCGCCTCCCTGGCGCGCGAGCGCAGCAGCGCCTCGGCCAGCGCGATCAGCGGCGCGTCCTGCGGGCTGGGCGGGGGTGGGCGCGCCTCGCGCGGCGCCTCCTCGGGCGGGCGCTCGCGCGCGCTGCGCACGACCGCCAGCAGCTCGTCGCCGCGCTTTCGCAGGTTCGCGGCACCCGAGCCGCGAATCTGCTCCAGCTCGCCCGCGGACGTGGGCTTGCGCTTGGCGATCTCCATCAGCGCGGCGTCTGAGAGCACGCCCTGGACGGGGCGGTCGCGCCGTGCGGCGGTCTCCTCGCGCCACTGCACGAGCGCACGGGCGATCGGGCGTGCGCTGGGACTGAGATTGCGCACGCGCGGCAGGCGGGCGAAGATCGTCTGCAGGTCGCGCTCGTCGCTGGAGCTCTCGAGCACCTGGCACTCCTCGCGCGCCCACTCCAGGCGCTCCAGAGCGCCCAGCCGGGCTTCCAGCTCGTCGGCGAGCGCGAGCAGGTGCTCGACGTCGCCGCGCGCGTACTCCAGCTGCTCTGCGGACAGCGGCCGCCGGTCCCAGCGCGTGAAGCTCGCGCTCTTGGACAGGCGCACGCCGAGCGCGTCGCTGAGCAGCGAGTCATACGAGGACTGCGCGCCCATCCCCGCGAAGCCCGCCGCGACCTGCGTGTCGAACACGTTGGTCACATCGGTAGCGAGCACGCGGCGCGCCAGCGCGATGTCCTGGCGCCCGGCGTGGACGACGACCTGCACGGCCGGGTCGGCCAGCAGCGCGGCCAGCGGCGTGCCGTCGAAGTCCTCGGCGAGCGGGTCGAGCAGCTCGATGCGCTCGTCGGCGCCGTCGGCTGAGGTGACGGCGAGCTGGATCAGGCACAGCAACGTGCGGTAGCGCCCCTCGCCGACGAACTCCGTGTCGATCGCCAGGCGCCCGCTGGCGCGAGCGATCTCGGCGATCTCCTGCAGCGACGCGCTGTCTTCGCTCACGGCTTTGCTCCCGGCAGCAGCCAGAGGATCTTGCCGTGAGGCAGCCCGGCGCGTCGCGAGACGTCGGTGCCGTGCGCGCGGACCCACTGCGCCGGCGCAGAGCACGCGGGATTTTTCGCCGCCAGATGGTGGGGGCAGGGGGAGTTCAGGAACGCGTAGCGCACCTCGCCCGCGGCCACGAGATCCTTCAGCTTCGTGACCGACGTGAACACGCGGGCGCCGTAGCTGGTGAGGATCACGATCGGCCGCGCGTCCTGCACGATCAGCCCGCCGATCTGCGTCGCCGACTGCGCCGCCACCTCATAGCGCGCGCCGTCCCGGTGCGCGCGCAGGTAGTTGCTGACCAGGCGCTGCTCTTCCACGGGCAGCGCGCCGACGTAGCCGGCGTCGGTCACGTGGTTGTCGATCGCCGTGATGTCCGTGCCCACCGAGATCGACAGCACCGCGCACAGCGCCAAGACGAGCACGCCCGCCGGGGCGGCCGCCGCGCGAATGCGCGCCGGCACCGCGGGCCAGCGCGCCAGCGCGGCGAGCGTGAGCGCGCCGATCGCGCCGAGCAGCGATATCCAGAACTCCGACGTCGTGCCGTAGAGCAGGCGCTCGCCGTAGAAGACGACCACGGCCAGCGAGACCGCGAGCACCACGGGCCGCGCGCGGCCGCGTGCTTCGCTGGCCCACGCCGCGCCGATCCCCAGCGTCGCGGCGACAGCGGGAACCAGCCCCTCGACGTAGCGCGGATGCAGGCGCGCCATATGGCTGAACAGCACGATGCCCGTCAGCAGCCACAGTCCCAGGCCGACGGCGACGGCGATGCGCTTGCGCCTGGCGCCCTCGTCGTCGCGATCGTCCTCGGCATCGTCGCTGTCGCCGCCCGCCACGCGCCGGCGGCGCACGCTCCACAGCAGCGCGGGCACGCCGAGCAGCAGGGCCGCGAGCAGCTCCATGCCCAGGCGCTCGCCGGAGAGCGGCCCGATGCGCGCGAGCAGGCGCGTGGGCGAGGGCGTGACGATCGGGATGTGGTCGCGCTGAGACTGCGTGGCGACGGGATATTTGTGCCCCGGTTCGTAGACGGTGAACTGCGGTTCGGGCGATTTGCCGCCGAGCCGGTCGGTGCCGTTGAAGACGAACACGGCGTTCCACGCGCTGCCGTTGGTCGAGCCGATCGCCCACGGCCGGTCGTGCGCCGGGACCAGCAGCGTCGCCGTCAGCCAGGCGAGCGCGACGACGACGTAGATCGCGCCGGCCGCGGCGAGCCGGAGCACGCGCTGCGCGGGGGGCGCGGGGAAGCCCAGCAGCGCGATCAGGGCCAGCGCCGGCAGGGCCACCAGCGACTCGAGGATCTTCACGTCGAAGGCCAGGCCCATCACCGCCGCTCCGGCGAACAGCCAGCGCGAGCGGCCGGTGTCGCACGCGCGCAGGATCAGCAGCAGCGCGAGCACGATCAGCACCATCATCACCGCGTCCATCGTGTCGCTGCGCGAGGTGATCACGTCGACCGGCAGCACGGCCAGCGCGACCGCCGCGGCCAGCCCCGCCGTCGTGCTCCACATGCGCCGCACGGCGAGGAACAGCAGTGGCACGGCGGCGATCCCGGCGAACGCCTCGGGCAGCTTCAGCGCCGAGTTGGAGAAGCCGAACAGCTTGACGCTGAGCACCTGCAGCCAAAGGTCCACGGGAGGCTTGTCGATCGACACGCTGGCCGCCGGCTCGAAGGCGCCGAAGAAGAAGTTGTGCCACGACAGCCCCATGCTGCGCACGGCGGCGTCGTAGAAGGGGTCCGGCTGGACCTTGCCGATCAGCACCAGGCGCAGCGCCGCGGCAGCCGCCGTGATCGCCGCCAGCGCGGCCCACTCGTATGCCCGTACCGGCCTTCTCATCCGCGGAACGCTAGTGTCATCGCCTCGTGGCGACCGAGCAAGGCGACAGCGGAGATCGAACCGAGGAGTCCCACGGGCCGCGGGAGTGTATGCCCTGCCGCGGCACCGGCAAGGTGATCTCCAATCTGGGCGGGACGCCCAGCGACGTCACCTGCCCGTGGTGTGAGGGCAGCGGCGTGCGCACCGCCGGCGTCGATGCTCAGGCCAAATGGCTCGGCGACGACGCTCCGGCGCCTGCCGAGGCCGATTAGCGCAGCGCGGGCGCGATCGTGCATGCGTCCAATGGCCGTGCAGAGCTAAAGAACAAATACCCGGCGGTCGATGCACCGGCTGACAAAGCCAGTGTCGAGGTGCCAGGGCAGTACACCTGAAAAGGTGTGTAGCAAAGCCGGCGGCCCTCGCAAACCGATCTTCACCGATCGGCAGACCGGGGGACGTATCGCCACTTGCGGGCGATGGGCCAAGAGCTGGCGCTCTGTAAACGGATCCTAGGAGGATTCACATGATGTATCGACTGCGCCAGCGCTTGAGCAATGAGGGTGGTTTCACTCTTATCGAGCTTCTGGTCGTGATCCTGATCATCGGCATTCTCGCCGCGATCGCGATCCCCGCATTCCTCAGTCAGACCAGCAAGGCCAGCGACTCCGCCGCGAAGACGCAGGTGGGCACGCTGCAGACGACCATGGAGACCTACGCCAGCGAAAACAATGGCAGCTTTGCGAATGCGACGCTCGCCAAGCTCCAGGAAATCGAGCCCACGCTGAAGGACAAATCGACGGCTATCGCCAAGGAAGTCGTGAGCCCCACGGCTACCGGCTTCACCGTCGAATCCGAAGCGACCGGCACCAAAGACGTTTACAAAATCGTCAGCACGGCCGGAGAAGTCGAACGTAAATGCACGACGGCAGGTAAAGGCGGCTGTAGCGCCGGCGGCACCTGGTAACCACGCGCTGAGGGTCTGAGCGATCGGGCTCGGCGTTGACGAAAAGGGGGTGGCCATGCCGGTCACCCCCTTTTTCGTACCGACACTACAAAAAGCGAGCCAGGAGATTCAGATGCTCAAACGACTTCGCCAAAGCGTGAGCAGCGCGAGTGGTTTCACTCTCGTCGAGATCCTGGTCGTGATCCTGATCATCGGCATCCTCGCCGCGATCGCGGTCCCCGCGTTCCTCAGCCAAACGAGCAAGGCAAACGACGCCGCCGCGAAGACGCAGGTGGGAACGCTGGAGGTGGCAGAGAAAAGCTATGCGATCGAGCACAACGGCAGCTTCGCCGGTGGGACGCTGGCCGAACTGCAGAAGATCGAGCCCACGCTGAAGGACACCTCCACCGCGACCGCCGCGGTCGTGAAATCCGAACTCGACGTGTTCGAAGTCCAGTCCACGGCGAAGGGCACCGGCGACGTGTACAAGATCACCGTGGAAAAAGGCGCCGTCGCGCGGTCATGCACGACGAGCGGCACCGGCAACACGCGGGGCGGCTGCGTCAGCGGCAGCTGGTAGCCACCTTCGCTCAAGCCCGCCGTTGCCCGCGCCGATCATGGCCTTATGGAGGCCGTCACGTTTGCGGGTGTTCTGGGTGCGATCGTCGGGTCGTTCCTGAACGTCGTCTCCTACAGGCTTCCGCGCCACGAGTCGCTCATCTCGCCGGCCTCGCACTGTCCCAACTGCGGGACGCCGGTCAAGCCCTACGACAACATCCCGATCCTCTCGTGGCTGCTGCTGCGCGGGCACTGCCGTAGCTGCTCGCAGCCGATCTCCGCGCGCTATCCGCTGGTCGAGGGCCTCGTCTCCGCCCTGTGCGTCGGCGCTGTGCTGACGCACAGCAGCGCCTCGGGGATCGCACTCGGCGTCACGCTGATCCTGCTCGTCGTGCCCGCAGCGCTGATCGACCTCGAGCACCGCATCATCCCCAATCGCCTGACGGCGCTCGGCGCGGTGCTCGCACTGGCGATCGGGCTGGTGCTGGACCCCTCCGGCGAGCCCGAGCGGCTGATCGCTGGGGCCGGTGCGGGCGGCTTTCTGCTGCTCGCGGCGCTCGCCTACCCGGGCGGTATGGGCATGGGAGATGTGAAGCTCGCGGGCATGATGGGGCTGTTCCTGGGTCGCGCGGTCGCTCCGGCGATCTTCGTGGCACTGATCGCCGGAGTGCTCGCAGGCGTCGCGATCATCGCGTCCAAGGGCGCCGGCGAGGGGCGCAAGACCGCCGTGCCGTTCGGCCCCTTTCTCGCACTCGGGGCGCTCGTCGGGGTACTCGCCGGCCAGCCGCTGATCGACCTCTACACGAGCCATTTCCTCTAGCAAACCTGGGCGCTCGCGTGCCTGCGCTCCCAACCCCTAAAGCGCGCCGCCCGGAGCGCCGATAGGGATCCTGCGAGCACCGGGGGCCGCCACTCTGAGAGCACCCGCCCGCCGCCACAGACCATGACATCACTGAAGACACAGCTGAAGACGCCGCTGAAGATGCCGTCTCTTGGCAACCTGAAGCTCGAGCTGCCGAGCGTAAAGCTCGGCCGCCGCTCCAGCGCGGAGATCGTCGGCCTCGACATCCAGCCGGGCCTGATCGCGGCCGTCAAGGCTCGCGTCAACGGCTCGGTGCTGGCCGAACGCGCCGCAGCGCTGCCGCTCGCCCCGGACACGATCCGCGAGGGCGAGATCATCGACCACGAGGCGCTCAGCGATGCGCTGCGCGAGCTGTTCGCCGAGAACAAGCTGAACAAGCATGTGCGAGTCGGCATCGCCAATCAGCGCACCGTGATGCGCACGCTGGAGCTGCCGCCGCTGAGCGACCGTAAGGAGCTGGCCGCCGCCGTGCGCTTCCAGGCTCAGGATCAAGTGCCGATGCCGCTGAACAACGCAGTGCTGGACTTTCACCCGCTCGACATGATCGACACGCCCAACGGCCCCCGCCAGCGCGTGGTGCTCGTCGCGGCACAGCGCGACATGGTCGAGAAGCTGCTCGCCGCGGTGCGCGCAGCCGGCCTGACCCCCGAAGGAATCGACCTGTCGGCCTTCGCGCTGATTCGCTCGCTTCACCACCGCGGCGAAGACGACGGCAGCCGCGTGCTCTATCTCAACGTCGACGGCCTCACCAACCTGGCCATCGCGGAGGGCACGACCTGCCGCTTCACGCGCGTCGTCGGCGGCGGGCTGGAGGCAATCGCCGCCGAGCTGGCCGAGCGGCGCAACATCTCCGTCGTGCAAGCGCGAGCGCTGCTGCACGAGGTCGATCTCTCTCAGCCCGTCGGGCTGCCCGAGGCCGTCGCGCCCGTGCAGCCCACGCCCACGCCCGAGCCTGAGCCCGAGCTGGACGCCGGTGCCGAGCACGATCCGGACGTCGAGGCCTCCGAGGGCGAGAGCGCCACGCTGAGCCACGAGGACCACGAAGCGCGCGAGATCGCGATGGGCTATTCCGAGACGATCGCCACGGCTGCAGCGGCGTCGCCGCCCGAGCCGCAGGCGCCGGGCGCCGGCGACGACTCGGATGTGCGCGCGGCGCTGGAGAACGGGATTCGCGAGATCTCCGGAGAGGTCCGCAACTCGCTTGACTTCCACCGCTCGCAGGACGAAGGCGGACAGGTCTCACACGTCGTCCTGAGCGGAGGCGCGCTCGATCTGCCCGGCTTTGCCGAGGCGCTGCAGTCTGCGCTCGGGTTCGAGGTGCGCAGCGACGCGGTCGGGCTCGCCGACCCCGTCCTGCAGGACACGATTTCGACCAACCGCCTGTCGGTGGCAGCCGGCCTGGCATGCGTGGAGGCCCCCCGATGAGGGCTGTAAACCTGATCCCGTCCGAGAGCCGCTCGGGTCGCTCGGCCACGGCCGGGCGTTCCGGAGGCGTCGCCTATGCGGTGCTCGCCGCGATCGGCGGCTTCGCGGTCCTCGCGCTGCTCTACGGCATGGCCCACCACCAGGTCTCGAGCCGCAGCGCCGAAGCGGCGTCGCTGACCGCGCGCGCGCAGACCGCACAGGCACAGGCCTCGCAGCTGGCGCCCTACACGAGCTTTGCCACGATGCGCCAGCAGCGTGCGCAGGCCGTCTCCGAACTCGTCGACGCCCGCTTCGACTGGGCTCACGCGTTCCACGAGCTCGGCCGCGTGCTGCCCAAGGACGCGACGATCTCATCGCTCGAAGGAACGGTCGGGTCGACCTCGGAAACCACGGCTGCTCCGAGCGCGAGCGCGAAAGCCGGCGCGGCAGCTACGTCGAGCACGACGACGGCCACGCCGGGCGCGACGACCGCCACCGCCAGCTCCGCGACGCCTCCCGGGAGCGTTCCCAGCTTCTCGCTCAGCGGCTGTGCGACCAGCCAGCAGGAGGTCGCCCTGACGCTCCAGCGCCTGCGCCTGATCGACGGCGTCAGCGCCGTCTCGCTGAAGAGCTCGACCAAGGCCGGCGCCGGCGGCGCGGGCGCCGCATCGGGCAGCTGCCCGGGCAGCGACCCGGCGTTCTCCGTGCAGGTGACCTTCACGCCGCTGCCGACCTCCTCGGCGATCAAATCCGAAACCAAGCTCGCATCCGAGAACGGAGCAGGACGATGACCACACGCGATCGTCTCGTGTTGACGGCGCTGGCGACGCTCGCGATGCTCGCGGCCGTCTACCTGCTGCTCGTCTCGCCCGAGCGCAAGGAAGCTTCCGCGCTCAACGCCAAGGTGTCTACCGCCAGCGCCCAGCTGGCCAGCGCCGAAAGCGCGGTGTCCAGCGCGCGCGCCGACCAGGCACGCTACTCGTCGGCCTACGCGTCGATCGTCAGCCTCGGCAAAGCCGTGCCGGCGAGCGAAGAACTGCCGTCGCTGATGTATCAGCTGGCACAGGCCACCGACCAGAAGCACGTCGAATTCTCTTCGATCACCACGGGCGCGAGCGGCCCCGGCTCCTCGGGCTCGACGGTCAACGCCCCGGTCGCGGCCGCGGCGGCGAGCGCGGGCTTCACGCAGATGCCCTTCACGTTCGTCTTCAACGGAAGCTTCAGCGACCTCTACCGGCTGTTCCAGCAGCTCAACGGCTACACGACGCGCACCACGTCGGGCGGCCTGCAGGTCAGCGGGCGCCTGCTGACGATCCAGGGCGCGAAGCTCTCACCGGCGCCGGTCACCAGCTCGACCTCCAACACGCCGACGACCAGCGACCGCCTGACGGGCACGATCACGGCCACCGCCTACGTGCTCCCGGCCACGCAGAGCGTGACCGCGGGCGCGACTGCGGCATCGCCGACGGGCGCTGCGACGACGGCCTCGACCTCCACTTCGTCAAGCTCCACGTCCGCTCCGGCGGCGATCGCGAGGGTGGTCCGATGAACGACTTTCTAAGCTCGCTGAAGGCCGACCTGCTCGACCGCCGCATGCTGCCGCTGCTCGTGCTCGCGGCCGCCGCGCTCGCGGGCGCGCTCGCCTACGCCGTGCTCGGCGGCGGCTCCTCGTCGGCGCCCTCGGCGGCGTCCTCGACGGTCGCGCCGCTGTCGGCGACGGCCGCCGGCTCCTCGATCTCCGTCAGCCCGTCCAGCGCGGGCACCGCGCAGCCCGTCGCAGAGACGACGAGCGGCGCCGAGCACCGCAGCTCGGGCGCGTCGCGCAATCCCTTCAAGGCGCTGCCCGGCTCCGCCACGGCGACCGGCGCGGCGAAGTCCGAAGCCACCTCCGGCACCGGCACGAGCACCGAAAGCGCCGGCTCGTCCACGGGCGGCGGGTCGAGCACGAGCTCGGAAGCGAGCACCCCCGAAAGCAGCGAAACGACCAAAAGCGAAAGCAAGCCGGCGCCGAGCAAAGCCAAGAAGCAGACCGTGTATCGCGTGGCTGTCGCGTTCGGTGCCGTGCCCGCCGGCTCGCCGGTGCCCGCGGCGAACCTGACCGCCTATGCCAACCTCACGCGCCAGCAGCCGCTGCCGTCCGTGTCGCAACCGCTCGTCGTCTTCCGCGGCGTGATCGCCGGGGGCAAGAGCGCGTCCTTCACGCTTGTCGGCGAAGCGATCTTGCGCGGCACCGGCGTCTGCCGCCCCAGCACCGCCCACTGTCAGGCACTCGATCTGAAACTAGGCGAAACCGAGGAACTCGAATACATCCCGCCCGAAGGAACGCCGGTCGTCTACCAGCTTCAGCTGGTGAGCGTGACCGCGAGCAAGACCACGGCCTCGGCTGCGCGGCGGGCGTACACGGGCGAATCGAAGGCCGGGTCGCAGCTGCTGAGCTCGATCGGCCTGTCCGCTCTGCCCGGGCTGCGCTACTCGAGCGCTCACGGCGTGCTCGTCTTCGCCGGGCACCACGCGTTCGCCGCACGCGCGCATGTGGCCGCGTGGGGCAGCTCGCTCAGAGGCTGACGGCCCAGCAAATAAGCTAGGCGCGTGACGCTTCGCCTGATAACTGCCGGTGAGTCCCACGGCCCCGGCTTGACGTGCCTGGTCGAGGGGCTGCCGGCCGGCCTGCAGGTCGCCCCGGAGGACCTCAACGCCGACATGGCGCGCCGCCAGCTGGGCCACGGCCGCGGCGGGCGCATGAAGATCGAGCGCGACGCCGCCGAGGTGACCGCCGGCATCCGCCACGGCCGCACGCTCGGCGGGCCGATCGCCCTGCAGGTGGCAAACCGCGACTACGCCAACTGGGAGGCGCGGATGAACCCCTGGCCGGTCGACGAGGAGATCGCCGAGGTGCACCTGCCGCGGCCCGGTCACGCCGATCTCGTGGGCACGCAGAAGTACAAGCAATCCGACGTGCGCAACATCCTCGAGCGCGCCTCCGCGCGCGAGACGGCGGCACGCGTCGCCGGCGGCGCGCTGTGCAAGGCGTTCCTCCGCGCGCTCGGCGTGGAGGTGCGCTCGCATGTCGTGCAGATCGCCTCGGTGCGCGCTCCGCAGTCCAGCCGCGAGCTGACGCTGGAGGACTTCGGCGCCGTGGACGAGTCGCCCGTGCGCTGCCTGGACGCCGACGCGACGCGCGCGATGGTGCGCGAGATCGACGACCTGCGCAAGGCCAACGAGTCGCTCGGCGGTGTGTTCGAGGTGCGGGCCTTCGGCCTCGTGCCGGGCCTCGGCTCGCACGTCTCCTGGGAGGAGCGCATGGACGGGCGCCTGGCGATGGCGATCTGCTCGATCCAGGCGGTCAAGGGGGCCGCGATCGGCGACGCATTCACCGTTGCCGGGTTGCCGGGATCCGAGGCCCACGACGAGATCTACTACTCCTCCCAGCGCGGCTACTACCGCGAGACCAATCACGCGGGCGGGCTGGAGGGCGGCATGACCAACGGCCTGCCGCTGGTCGTTCGCGGGGCGATGAAGCCGCTGCCTACGCTCACCAAGCCGCTTCGCTCGGTCGACACGGCCACGCACGAGCCGGCGCAGGCGCTGCGCGAGCGCACCGACTCGTGCACGGTCCCCGCGGCCGGCGTGGTCGGCGAGGCGATGGTTGCGTTCGTGCTCGCCGACGCCTACCGGCGCAAGTTCGGCGGCGATCACATCGACGACGTGCAGCAGGCCCTCGGCGCCTACCGCGAGCGGATCGGATGGCCGGCGTAGGGGGGGCGCCGCGACGCGCGCTCGTGTTGATCGGGTTCATGGGCGCGGGCAAGTCGACCGTCGCTCGCGAGCTCGCGCGGGCACTTCAGACCGAGGCGGTGGACAGCGACGACGTGCTGACCGCACGTTTCGGGCATTCGCCGGCCGAGGAGTTCGCGCGCAACGGCGAGGCGTCGTTCCGCGCCGCCGAGGAGCAAGTCGTTGTGCGAGCTGCTCGACGCGGCCAAGCCCGGCGCGGTGATCGCGCTGGGCGGGGGCAGCGTGCTGTCAGAGCGCGTGCGCACCGCCCTGGAACCACATGTGGTCGTGCTGCTGGACATCGAGGCTGCGCACGCCTGGGAGCGCGTGAGCGCCGGCGTGGAGACGTCGGCCGGTGCGCTCGGGCGCCCGCTCGCGCGCGACCGTGAGGCCTTCCTGGAGCTGCACGCCCAGCGCCGCGAGCTGTATGAGAGCCAGGCTCATGCCTTCCTGCCGGCGCTTTCGCGCGGCAGCGCCGCCGGCGTGCTCGACGCGCTGCGTGCGCTGGCGGCGGCGCCCGCAGGCACGCGTCTGGTGTGGGCGCAGAGCGCTTCGGGCGACTACCCGGTGCTGATCGGGCGCGGCCTGCTGCGCGCCGCGGGCGCCGGCGACACGCCCGAGCTGTGGCCGCTGGACCGCTCTGCGTCCCGCGCCTTTCTGGTGACGGATCGCAACACGGGGGAGCTCTACGGCGGGTCGATCTCCGAGCTGGCCGGGAAGATCGCCATCGCGCCCGGCGAGAAGACCCTCGCGACGGCCGAGAGGGTCTGGGGTGCAGCGGCAGAGGCGGGCATCACGCGCGCCGACCATCTCGTTGCGCTGGGCGGCGGTGTCGTCGGGGATCTCGCCGGCTTCTGCGCGGCCACCTATCAGCGAGGCGTGCCGATCGTCCAGATCCCGACGACACTGGTCGCGCAGGTCGACTCCGCCTATGGCGGTAAGACCGGGATCGACCTGCCCGAGGCGAAGAACTACGTCGGCGCCTATCACCAGCCCGCCGGCGTCCTCGTCGATCCGGACGCGCTGGAAAGCCTGCCGAGGCGCGAGCTCGCCGCCGGATGGGTCGAGGTGCTGAAGACGGCGCTGATCGCGGGAGGGCCGTTGTGGGAGCGTGTCGCGCGGGGCGACGACCTGGATGAGCAGATCGTGCTCGCATGTGCGCGCACGAAGCTCGCGGTCGTCGCCGCGGACGAGCGTGACGCCGGACTGCGCCAGGTGCTGAACCTCGGGCATACGGTCGGCCACGCGATCGAGACGGCGACCGGCTATCACCGCTACAGCCACGGCGAGGCGGTCGGCCTCGGCCTGCTCGCGGCGCTGCGGCTGTCCGGCGCCGATGCGCTGCGCGAGCAGGTGCGCGAGCTGTTGCTGGCGCGCGATCTGCCGGTCGCTTTCGAGGGAGCGAGCGTTCAAGAGATCGTGGGAGCGACAGCGCGCGACAAGAAGCGCACCGGCAAGGATCTCCCGTTCGTGCTGCTGTCCGAGCCCGGTCAGGCACGCCCGGGATGCACCGTCGCATCGGCGGAGCTGCAGGCAGCCGTCGCGGAGCTGGCGCGCGCGTGATGATGTCTGCGCGATGAACGACAGCTCTCACCGGATAGCCGTGATGCACGGCGTCAACCTCGACCAGCTCGGGCGGCGCGATCCTGCTGTGTACGGGAGTTTGACGCTGGCAGAGCTCGAGCAGCGCATCGACGAGCAGGCGCGCGAGCTGGGCCTGGCGACGAGCTTCTTTCAGAGCAACTACGAGGGCGCGTTCGTCGAGCACCTGCACCGGCAGCGCGAGGAGGCCGACGCGATCCTGCTCAACCCGGGCGCGTGGACGCACTACGCGTGGGCGATCCGCGACGCGCTGGAGATCGCCGGCGTGCCGGCGGTGGAGGTCCATCTCTCCGACGTGCACAACCGCGAGCAGTGGCGGCGCACGTCGGTGCTCGGCGAGCTGTGCTTGGCGACCGTCTCGGGGCGCGGCCCCGACGGCTACGGCGAGGCGCTGGCGCTGTTGCGCGAGCGCTTGGGCGGGGGCGACACTTGATGGCCGGCGAGGCAAGCGCGCGGCAGCGGCGCATCGACGCTCTGGCCGGCGACCTCGCCGCGCGCGGCGCCGACGCGCTGATCGTCGCAACGCCGGTCAACCTGCGCTATCTGACGGGCTTCACGGGCAGCAACGGCCTGGCGCTGATCGTCGCCGGCGAGCAGCCGGGCGCCGACGGGCACGTGTTCTTCACGGACTTCCGTTACACGACGCAGTCCGCCGAGCAGGTCGCGCCGGCGCTTGCGCGCGAGATCGTCACGGGCAACCTGCTCGACGCGGCGGTGCGGGCGCTGAAGGCGCCCGCGGGGACGCTTGGCTTCGACGACGCGGGCACGTCGGTCGCCGACCACGAGCGCCTGCGTGCGGCGCTTGGCGAGGGATGGCGGCTGCAGGCTTGCGGCGGCGCGGTGGAGCGGTTGCGGGCGGTCAAGGACGAGGGCGAGGTGCAGTGCATGCGCGCGGCGGCACAGCTCGCCGACGAGGCGCTGCGCGCGCTGCTGGAAGACGGCCTGGTAGGACGCTCAGAGCGCGACGTGGCAGTCGACCTGGAGATGCGCATGCGGCGCCTCGGCGCCTCCGCGCCGAGCTTCCCCTCGATCGTCGCGTCGGGCACGCACGGCGCGCTGCCGCACGCCGAGCCGCGCGACGAGCCGATCCCGCGCGACGTGCTCGTGACGATCGACTGGGGCGCGCAACTGGAGGGCTACTGCTCGGACTGCACGCGCACGTATGCGACCGGCGAGGGCATCTCAGCGCAGGCGCGCGAGATCTACGAGCTGGTGCTCGAGGCGCAGCTCGGCGGCCTGTCGGCGGTACGGGCCGGCCCGACCGGGCGCGAGGTCGACGCGGTGGCGCGCGAGATCATCGAGGTGGCCGGGCAGGGCGAGCACTTCGGGCACGGCCTCGGGCACGGCGTGGGCATGGACATCCACGAGGCCCCGCGGCTGTCGCGCACCGAAGGCGAGCGACGGCTGGTCGCGGGCAACGTGGTGACCGTCGAGCCGGGCGTGTACCTGCCGGGCAGCCTCGGCGTGCGCATCGAGGACCTGCTGGTCGTGCGCGAGGACGGTCAGGAAGTGCTCAACGGCCTGGACAAGGCGCTGACGGCGATCTCGTGAGCGCTCGCGCGAGCGTCTGAGCGCGGCCGGCGGCTGCTGCGCGCCGACGGGGCGTCGCGAGGGCCCTGGACGCGCGAACAGCCGCCAGGCGAGCAGGGCCGCGAAGGGAAGCGACCAGGCGAGAAAGCAGGCGGCCTGCAGGTCGGGCGAGGCGTGCCCGGGCAGCCATTGAAAGCTCACCCACGCGAGCACGCTGGCCGTCAGGGCGAGCACGGGCGGGCGCACGGTCTGCGCGCCGGCCTCCCACGCCAGCAGCGCGAGCACGAACGGCAGCAGGTAGTACTCGGTGTCCCACGTGTCGAGCACGCAGCGCACGAGCATCGCGAGCGCCAGCGCGAGCAGCGCCTGACGCGCGCCGATGCGCCCGGCGGCGCGTTCGCGCAGCCACAGCGCGGCGCTCAGCGAGAACCCGGCGGCGACGACGAGCGGATGGCTGACGGAGGCCGTCCAGGCGGGCCCGGAGCGGTAGTCGGGCTTGGGCACGCCGAAGGCGCCGTGAACGAGCGCGCCGTGGTGCCCGAAGAACCACCAGACTTGCCACGGCTGGAAGATCGTCGAGGGGGCGCTGGCGCTCGCGCGCGCCGCCGTGACGAAGCCGCCCGAGCCGATGAGCACGAGCGGCGCGAGGATCGTCGCGGCGACAGCCGTCGCGGCCGCCACGCACGCCGGCCGGCGCGATCGCGGCAGGGCGCCGAGCACGGGTATCGCGGCGAGCAGCGCCCACTGCTTGTTGGCGATCGCCAAGCCGAGCAACAGCCCCGCCCACAGGCCGCGGCCCTCGGCGGCGAGCAGCACGGCGCCGACGCACAGGCACGCGCCGAGCAGCTCCTCGGGGTGCCCGACTTCCAGCGCGCGCAGGGTGATCGGGTTGGCGACGCACACGGCCAGTGCGATCGCGCGGTGCAGCACCGGCCGGCCTTCGCGTCGCATGCGCGCGACCAGCCACACGCCGAGCAGCGCGGAGGCCAGCAGGCACGGCGCCGCCACAGAGCGGTACACGGCGAGCGGCCCGCCGTGCCAGATCCCGGGAAGCAGTGCGAACGGCGCGCGCTCGACGAGCGATCCGCCGTAGGCCGGCGCCAGGCGCAGGAAGTCGGCGACGTGGCCGTGCACGAGCGCTTCGAGCGCCGGCCGCGCCTCGTTGTCGTAGTCGTTCCAGGCGAATCCGTACAGCCCCAGCCAGGCCATCGCCGCGCAGCCGGCGAGCGCCGCCAGCGCGCACGGGGCGTTCTCGCGTGCCGTTCGCCGCATACCTTGCCATCGGCGCGCGGCGGCGCTCGCTTGAGCGTTCGCATGGCGCCGAAAATCGCCCCGTGCGTGGCTGCGCGGCGGTATGGTCGTGCCAAGAGCCGCGCGCTCTCGCGTGCGAAACGTCGAAAGGGAGGATCCCCGCCATGCCCTCGCTGCTCGAGCTGACCAGTCAAGGTGACGTCGGCACCATCTCCGACGAGTCGAAGCTGTCCTCGGTGAAACTGATGGAGCCGCAGGAGCTGTATGAGCTGTGGGAGCGCCAGAACTGGCAGTCGCACACGATCGACTTCACGCAGGACCGTGCCGACTGGGCGCAGCTCGACGGCCCGCTGCGCGAGAACATGTCGTGGAACCTCTCGTCGTTCTTCGTCGGCGAGGAGCGGGTGACGACGCAGTTCTCGGGCCTGGTGATGTCGTATGAGAGCCAGGCCGAAGAGGCCTTCCTGACCACCCAGCAGGTCGACGAGGCGCGCCACGCACAGCACTTCAACCGCTTCTACGAGCAGGTGCTGGGCCTCGACGGGAGCTTCGAGGACCGCCTGGCGCGCGCGCGGCGCGACCTGAACCCGGCGTTCGTCGAGATGTTCGACGGGACGCTCGTCGAGTGGGGCAAGCGCCTGATCGCCGACCCGCGCGACATCGAGGCGAAGGTCGACTTCGTGACGCTCTACCACATGATCATCGAGGGCACGCTCGCGCTGACCGGGCAGTGGTTCTTGACCGACTACATGGAACGCAAGGAGATCCTGCCCGGCTGGACGGAGGGCTTTAGGCTGATCTCCCAGGACGAGCACCGCCACGTCGCCTACGGCACGTGGTTCCTGCGCGAGAAGGCGCGCGACGAGGGCCTGAAGCGGCGCATCGCCGAGCGCTTGGCGGAGCTGATCCCGCTGGCGACGGCGGTGCTCGTGCCGCCGGGCGCCGACCCGAGCGACTACGCGATCCTCGACTACACGATGGAGGAAACCAACGCGTTCGCCTTCAACGCGCTGCAGCGTCGCTTGAAGGTGATCGGCATCGACACGGCGATGCTCGCCGCGGCGGCCGCCTGAGGCGCAGCGTGCGCGCCTCAGGCGCGCTTCTCGAAGACGAGCCGGAAGTGGTCGAGCAGCTCGCGTTCGAAGCAGATCTTGTTGGCGCTGACGCCGGAGGTGAAGGCGAGGCGGAAGTCCGCGCTGGTCAGCCAGCGCGGCACCAGGCGCAGCTTGAGCAGCGACTTGCGCAGGCTGCGCGCGCCGATGCGCGCGTTCCACTGCTCGATCGTCTCGATGTAGTCCAGGCGCCCGCTCTGCGCGGAGATCAGATGGAAGCTCGGCTCGGCGCAGCGCACGACCTGCTCGTGGCCGAACGGCAGCCACGAGCCGGGGAACTGGCGCTCCATCAGCGCGAGCACGAAGGCATCGGAGTCGCGCGGCGCGTTGATGTCGACGTCCTCGATCGGGATCATCTTCTGGCCGAAGACCATCGTCTGCAGGTAGAAGCGCCCGCGCTCGGGCAGCACCGTGGCGACGTGCTCGAACAGCGCGCGGTAGACGTCCTCCTGGCGCCCGGCGTCGTACTGCTCGCGCGAGCAGAAGTGCTCGAACGCGCCGAGGCTGGCGACGGCGTCGAAGCCGCCGAAGCTGTCGCGGCCGAGCTCGCGCGCGTCGTACAGGTGCACGTCGAGGTCGTGGCGGCGACAGGCCGCGTACTGGGCCTGGGAGAGCGTCACGCCGATCCCATCGGCGCCGCGTGCGCGGATGAAGTTCAGCAGCGGGCCCCAGCCGCAGCCGAGGTCGAGCACGCGCCGCCCGGGCTCGATGCCGATCTGCTCGGCGACGTACTCGTGCTTTTTGGCCTGCGCCTGCTCGAGCGTGAGCGAGAAGTCGCCGTCGTACTTGGCGCCGCTGAAGTCCGCCAGCTCGCCCATGCTCAGGCGAAATACGCGATCGGTCAGCGAGTAGGTGAAGTCGATGTCGTCGCGGTCGGCCATGGGCAGCCCGAGCAGGCTAGTCGCACGACGCGACGCACCCCCGGTGCGCGGCTCAGCGGTCGGCTGAGTCGAGCTCGGCCAGCAGCTCGGCGACGCGCCGCGCGATCTGATCGCGCGTGGCGCGAACCTCCTGCAGCGGGCGCCCGGCGGGGTCGGGCAGCTCCCAGTCGACGTAGCGCTTGCCGGGGATGTACGGGCAGGCATCGCCACAGCCCATCGTCACGACCACGTCGGCCTGCTCGGCGAGCTCGCGCGTGAGCGGGCGCGGGCGGCGCCCGGACAGGTCGATGCCCAGCTCGCCCATCGCCGCGACGACCTCGGGGTGCACGCGCTCGGCAGGGGTCGTGCCCGCCGAGATCGCCTCGTGTCGCCCGCCGGCGCCACGCGCGAACAGCGCCTCGCTCATCTGCGAGCGCCCGGCGTTGTGCAGGCAGACGAACAGGACGGTGGCCATCAGCTCGCCGCCCGGCCACCGATCGCCGGCGGTCGCTCGTCGCGGGGGACGAGCGCGGCGGCGGCCTCGCCGGGCGTCAGGCCGGGGTAGAGCACGGCGATCGCCAGCACGGCGAGCGCGCCACCGGCGAGCTCGGCGAGCGCGAACGCGGGCACCGACGCAGGCGCGATCCCTGCGAACGTGTCGGAGAACATGCGCCCGACGGCGATCGCCGGGTTGGCAAAGCTGGTGGAGCTGGTGAAGAAGTACGCCGCGCCGATGTACGCGCCGACCGCCGCGGGCGTCGCCTGCGGGCGCTTGGCGCGAGCGAGCGAGAAGATCACGAGCAGCAGCCCGGCGGTCGCGATGACCTCGGAGAGCAGGTGCGCGGGCGAGGCGCGGTGGTGCGTGGAGACGCTGATCGCGGCGAGCGCGAACATGCCGTTCGCCGCGACGGCGCCGAGCACGCAACCGGCGATCTGCGTGGGGATGTAAGCAAGCGCGTCGCGCCGGGCGAGCCCGCCGAAGATCGCGTCGGCGAGCGACACGACGGGGTTGAAATGCCCGCCGGAGACCGGCCCGAACATGAGGACGATCGTCGCCAGGCCCGCGGCGGTCGCGGCGGCGTTCTCCAGAAGCTGCAGGCCGCTGTCGGCGGGGGAGAGGGTCTGCGCGGCGATGCCCGAGCCGATCACCAGCGCGGCGAGGAACGCGGAGCCGAGCAACTCGGCGAGCAGGCGGCGTGCCAGCGGCGGCTTGGGCATGGCGCTTGAGCCTATTGCATTGACAAAGATTGCTTCAATAGATATATATAAATTGATGTCTGTCGATTTGCAGCTCGCGCCGAAGCGCAAGCGCGCCGCCGGAGAGCGGTGCTGCGAACCGGTCGTCTACCCGGATGTGCAGCGCGCGCATGCGCAGCGCATGGCGCAGATCGCCAAGGCGCTCGGCGACCCCGTGCGCCTGCAGCTCGTCGACGTGCTGCGCCGCCACGCCGGCGAGGTCTGCGTGTGCGAGCTGGTGCCGCTGTTCGACATCGCCCAGCCGACGCTCTCGCACCATCTCGCCAAGCTGCGCGCCGCCGGCATCGTCGACTCCGAGCGCCGTGGGCTGTGGGCTTACTACTACGTCGTGCCGGGCGCCTTGGAGGAGCTGTCGGCGTGGCTGAGCTAGGGCGCGAGCCGTCGCCGTCGCCGTGCTGCGCGCCCGAGCGCCAGCAGGCGTGCTGCGAGCCGGATGAGAAGGAGGCCTGCTGCTCGGCGGAGTCGGCGTCGTGCGAGTGCGGCGAGGGCGAGCCGGCCGACGCCTATGCGAGTTCGGCGAGCACCTCGGCGGCGGCGCGTTCGCCGGAGCGCACGGCGCCGTCCATGTAGCCGACCCAGTAGTCCGACGTCTCGGTGCCGGCCCAGTGGATGCGCCCGACGGGTGCTCTCAGGCTGGCGCCGAAGTCCAGCAGGGTCCCGGGGCCGAGCCCGGCCACCGGGTCGCCGCGCGTGAAGCGTTCTTCGGCCCACGCGTTCTCGACGTACTGGACCGGTTTGCTCGCCTTGGCGCCGAAGTAGTCGACGAAGTTTTCGATCACGGCCGCGCGGCGCGCTTCGGCGGAGAGGCCGTACCAGCTTCGCGCGCCGGACCCGCCGATGAAGCCGAGCAGCACGCCAGGGCTGCCCTCTACGGGCGTGCTGTCGAACGTGACGGTCACCGGCCCGTTGAGGCTGACCGTCTGCCCGGTCAGGCCTTCTTCGCGCCAGAACGGCTGGTCGTAGACCACGTCGACCTTCGCGTAGGTGCCCATCGGCGCGCGCTGGGTGAGCTGGTCGCGCAGGACCGGCAACAGCGGTTCGTAGTCGATCCGCGCGGTCAGCGCGGGCGGCATCGCGACGATCACCTGTTTGGCGGTGACGCGGCCTTTGTCGAGCACCACCTTGACGTTCTTGGCCTCCTGGACGATCTGGCGCACGTGCGCGTTGAGCACGACGCTGTTGCCGAGTTCGGCGGCGACTTTCAAGGCGATCTGCTGGCTGCCGCCGACGAAGCGTTCTTCCTGGGCGCCTTCGGCGGTCTGGAAGTTGCGTTCGAAGGTCCCGGGATGCGTTTCGTCGCCGGAGGCGGCGAGGTAGAACAGCACGTACAGCAGCGACAGGTCGCGCGGCTCCTGGCCGAAGATCGCGTCGGTGGCCGTCGCCACGAGGCGCATGAAGTCCGGGTTGACCTCGTTGGCCTTGACCCATGTGTAGAAGGTCTGACTGTCCCATTCGACGGCTTCGGCGGCGGCCCAGGGTTCTTGCACGTTGATTTGCTGGGCCATCGAGTTGAGCCTCGGGATGATCTGCAGCAGGTCCGGCAGATAGGCGGGGTCCGGCGGCGCCGTGCCGGTGGGGCCGGTCGAGCCGTACGTTTCGCGTTTGCCGTCCTTCCAGTAGACGTTGTTGCCGGTGTTGTAGGTCGGGAAGGTCTGCACGCCGACGGCCTGCGCGAGCGCCTTGATGCGGTCCTGCGTCGGCCCGACGAACTCGGCGCCCGCGTCGATGTACGCGCCGCCGGAGATCGGCCGGTTCCACGTGCGCCCGCCGACCCGTTCGCGGGCCTCGAGCACCACGACAGAGTGACCGGCGCGAGCGATCGCGCGGGCTGCGGAGAGCCCCGCGAGGCCGGCGCCGACGACGGCGACGTCGGCTTTTTTCGGCGCCGAGGAGCCGGCGGCGAGGTTGGCGGCTTCTTCGGGTTCTTCCGCGCCTTCGGCGCGTGCCAGCGAGGGCAGCGCGGCCGCCGCTGCGCCCGCGGCAGCGGTGCCGATGAGCGTGCGCCGCGTGAAGCGGCCGGCGGGGCTGTCGCTCATCGAGAGCCCAAGCTCGTCGTCCTCCGTGCGATCCCTTTCGGCCACGCGCCGCAAATACCCGGCTACGGCGAAAAATATGCACGGCCGCGAGCGCGCGAGAGGCGTCTCTATGATGCGTTGCCGATGGCGCTCAGCACAAACCAGTTCAAGAACGGCAATCACATCGAGGTCGACGGCACGATCTTCAAGATCGTCGACTTCCAGCACGTAAAGCCCGGCAAGGGCGGCGCGTTCGTGCGCACGAAGCTGCGCCGCGCCGCCGACGGCAACGTGATCGACCGCACGTTCCGCGCCGGTGAGAAGTTCCGCTCGGTGCGCACGGAGTCGCGCAAGATGCAGTTCCTCTACGCCGACGGAACCGACGCGCACTTCATGGACACGGAGTCCTTCGAGCAGATCGCCATTCCCGAGGCGGCCGTCGCCGAGACGCTGCGCTGGTGCCCGCCGAGCAGCGAGGTCGACGTGCTGTTCATCGACGACCAGCCGGGCGACGTGCAGCTGCCCAGCGCGGTCGACCTGGAGGTCACGCAGACAGACCCCGGACTGCGCGGCGACTCGGTCTCCGGCGGCGGCACCAAGCCGGCGACGCTTCAGACCGGCGCGGTCATCCAGGTACCGCTGTTCGTCGAGCCCGGCCAGCGCATCCGCGTGGACACGCGCTCGGGCGAGTACATGGCGCGCGCCTAGCATGCGCCGCTCGCAGCAGCGCAGGGCGGCGGTCGTGGCGCTCTACCAGCACGACCTGACCGGCCGGCCGCTGGGGGAGACCTTCGCGCGCAACGACTCGGAATTCGTGCGCTCGCTCGCCCACGCCGCGGCCGATCGCGCGCCCGAGCTCGACGAGGTGATCGACAGCCACTCGAAGGGCTGGGCCGTCGGGCGCATCCAGCCGCTGGAGCGCAGCATCATGCGCGTCGCGCTGATCGAGATGCTGCACCCCGACGCCGTGCCCGCGGACGAGCCGATCCCGGCGGAGGGCGCAATCGAGGAGGCCGTGGAGAGCGCCAAGCTGTTCTGCGGCGCGCAGGCCCCCGGCTTCGTCAACGGCGTGCTGGGAGCAGTCCTCCGCGACGTGCGCGAGAATGCCGGCATCCAATGACCAGCGCCGAGCAACTCGATGATGTGATCGCGCGCCTGGAGCGCGCCGCCGAGCAGCTGCGCTCGGGCGAGCTGTCGGCCGATGCCGCCGCGACGATGGTCGAGGACTGCGCGGCGCTGGCCACGCAGGCGGCGTCCGAGCTCGAGCAGCTCAGCCGCGCCGAGGCGTCTGCGCCGCCGCCCGGCCAGGACTCCCTGCTGTAGGGCTTGCCGGCTGCTCGTGAGCGCGACCTACCCGGAGAACCTTCGCCAGGACGTCGAAGGCTACCTGCAGCAACTGCACTTCTCAGAGGAGGCGCTGACGGCCGGGCTGGAGGAGGCGATGCGCTACTCGCTGCTGGCCGGCGGCAAGCGCATCCGCCCGGTTCTCGCGCTCGCCACGGCGCGCGCGGTCGGGCTCGAGCCGCGCGAGGTGATGCCGCTGGCGGCGGCGCTGGAGCTGATCCACACTTACTCGCTGATCCACGACGACCTGCCGGCGATGGACGACGACGAGCTGCGCCGCGGACAGCCGACGTGCCACGTGAAGTTCGGCGAGGACGTGGCGATCCTCGCCGGCGACGGCCTCTACGCGGAGGCCTTCCGCCACCTGCTCACGCGCCAGCGCTCGGACCCCGAGCGCGTGCTGCTGGCCGCCGCCGAGCTGGCCGCGGCGACCGGCGTCAACGGGATGGTCGGGGGCCAGTACGCCGACGTCAGCTCCGACACGCCCGCGGGGCCGGCCGCGCTGCGCCGCTTGCACGAGCTGAAGACTGGACGGCTGATCGGTGCGTCGGTGCTGTGCGTACTACTGTTGGGAGGGGTCGCAGATGGCCCTGCAATGAATCCTTTTCGTCGTTTTGCCACGGAGTTGGGCGTGTTGTTTCAGATCGTCGACGACATACTCGACGTAACGGGCACAGACGATGCTCTGGGCAAGCCGCGCGGCAGCGACGAGCGCCACGGCAAGCGCACGTACGTCAGCGAGTTCGGCATCGACCAGGCACGCGAGCTGGCGGCGCAGTCGCACGAGATGGCGCTGCAGTCGCTGGCCGAGGCCGCACGCCTGGCGCCGGTGGCGGCCGGCTCTGCCGGCGCGCTGTCCGGGCACTCGGACACCGACGAGCTGCAGCAGATCACCGACTTCATCTACACGCGAACGTCATGAGGCGCCGATGAGCCGCAAGCCAAAGCCCCAGCCCGAGCGCCTGCTCGACTCGATCGACGGCCCGCAGGACCTGCACGACCTGTCCGAGCAGCAGCTCGCGACGCTCGCGCAGGAGGTGCGCACGCACATCATCGACACGGTCGGCGAGATCGGGGGGCACTTCGGCGCGAACCTCGGCACATGCGAGCTGGCGGTCGCGCTGCACTCGGTGCTCGAATCGCCCAAGGACAAGATCCTCTGGGACGTCGGCCACCAGGCCTACCCGCACAAGATCCTCACCGGCCGTCGCGACGGCCTGGAGACGATCCGCCAGTACGGCGGCGTCGCGCCGTTCTGCTCGCGCGAGGAGTCCGAGCACGACATCATGGGAGCCGGGCACGCGTCCACTTCGATCGGCTACGCGGTCGGGCTGAAGGAGGGCATGCGCGTTCTCGGCGGCGAGGCCGAAGGGAAGGTCGTCGCGGTGATCGGCGACGGGGCGATGACCGGCGGCGTGGCCTTCGAGGCGATCGGCCAGGCCGGCGGCCTGGGTACGCCGATGGTCGTCGTGCTCAACGACAACGGCATGTCGATCGCGCCCAACGTGGGCGCGCTGTCGCGCTACTTCAACCGCGTGCGCCTGAACCCCAAGCTGTGGCACGCGCGCGCCGGCGTCGAGGGCGGCCTCACGCGCCTGCCCGGCGGCATCGGCTCGGCGTTCGAGCGCCTCGGGCCGCAGCTGAAGGAGTCGATCAAGGCCTTCTGGGCGCCCGGGCTGTGGTGGGAGGAGCTCGACTGGGCCTACATGGGCGTCGTCGACGGCCACGACGTGCGTGCGCTGCGCGAGGCGCTGCGCGAGGCGATTGCCGCCGAACGCCCGGTCGTCGTGCACATCGCCACCGTCAAGGGCAAGGGCTTCTCCCCGGCCGAGGACGGCGGGCTGGAGGGCATGGAGGAGTGGCACGCGGCCAAGCCCAAGTCGATCGTCAACGGGCTGCCGGCGACCGCCACGCCGCGCACGGACCGCCTCACGTCCAAGCCGGCGAAGGCACCGGCGCCGCAGTACACCAAGGTCTTCGGCGAAGCGCTCGTGCGCGAGTGCGAACGCGACGCGCGCGTCGTCGGCATCACCGCGGCGATGAACTCGGGCACCGGGCTGAGCATCCTGCAGAAGGCGATGCCCGAGCGCTACTTCGACGTCGGCATCGCCGAGCAGCAGGCGATCCTGTTCGCCTCCGGGCTGGCCCTGGAGGGCGTCAAGCCCGTCGCGGCGATCTACTCCACCTTCCTGCAGCGCGCGTATGACCAGATCGTCCACGACGTCTGCCTGCAGAAGCTCAACGTCGTGTTCGCGATGGACCGCGCCGGGCTCGTCGGCGACGACGGCCCCACCCATCACGGCGCGTTCGACATCGCCTACCTGCGCTGCCTGCCGAACATCGTGCTGATGGCGCCGCGCGACGAGGCGATGCTCGTGCACATGCTGCGCACGGCGCTGCTGTTCGACGGCCCGATCGCCATGCGCTACCCGCGCGGCGAAGGCACCGGCATCGCGCTGCCCGCCGAGCCGCAGCCGATCGCCATCGGCACGGGCGAGATCCTGCGCGAGGGCGGCGCCGGCGAAACGGCCGGCCGGCGCGTTGCGCTGATCGGCTACGGCAGCGGCGTGGGCAAGTCGCTCGCCGCCGCCGAGGAGCTGTCGGCACACGACATCTCCGTCACGGTCGCCGACGCGCGCTTTGCCAAGCCCATCGACGCCGGCCTGATGGCCCAGCTTGCCGCCGAGCACGACCTGCTCGTCACAGTCGAGGAGGGCGTGCTGGCCGGCGGCTTCGGCTCATCCGTCTGGGAGACGCTCTCAGAGACCGGAGCCACGCCGCCGCGCATCTTGCGCGTCGGCCTGCCCGACCGCTACGTCACGCACGGCAAGCCCGCACTCCTACACGAGGAGATCGGCTTCACCCCGCAGCGCATCGCCGAGCGCGTCGTCGCCGCGATCACCGACCGCGCGTCGGCGATCGTCGAGGCGTGACGCTGCCTCGCGAGGGCACGCGGGTCACTGGCATTTTCGCCGCGCGATAGCGATCGTATATACCTGGGCGTGCGCGGCGGGGCGTGGTGCGCGGCGCAGGGGCACGCAGGGGGGGCAGCCGTTTTCGCCGAGCGATAGCGATTGTCTATACGCGGCGTGTGCGCCAGCGTCAGCGCGGCGCGGCGCGGTACGGCGCGCTTAAAAGAAACGGCCCGCCGGGGAAGCGGGCCGTTTCGAGGGAGGAGGGATGATGCAGTGCTGCGGGTACGTTCACCATGATGCTCCGATGCCGTGGGGATCTGTGTGATCTTGATCACAGTTCGGCAGCTACCTGTCGCGCCGCTTACCCGAGGTGCTTGATGTGACGTGCCGTCGTTGCAAGCAGCAACGCCGCCTTGCCAACGAATAGCCCGAGTACCCCACCTGCGACGGCACCTATGAAGGCGCCCTCGAGCACGGCAATCTCTGCCGTCCGGGGGTAGTCGAGGCCGAGGATCAGTCCGACGGCTGCCGCTATGGCGCCAAGTACCGCCGATCCAGCGACTGTGCACCGCAGAATCAGTGGCAGTCGACGCGCTTCGCGTAGGGCCTCGCGCATAGGTCAATCGTCGCATGGCGCGGCTCGCGCCGAGTTTGGGTCTGTACATCGGCCCAGGCGGGCTGGCGCTACGCTTGATCGGTGCTCAAGCTCTGGTTGCTCAGGCTTCTGCCGTTCATGAGCCGATGGATCGAGGCGTCGCCGGCCGCGTGCTGCGGCATCTGTGGGACCTGCCTGACTGCAACGGCGAGCGGGCTGACGATCGAGGCAATGGGCAGCCTCAGGCGCCGCGGGGACGACGTCTCGCGGTAGTTACCTGGCATGACCCGCAAGGAAAGGCTGGACGACGTCATCGATCGCCTGATGGCGGGCGTCGTCCGCGCCCTGAGCTGGTTTTTGCCCCAGCTGCTCGTCGCAGGGCAAGCCTCGCCGACGAGCATGAGCATCGTGCCCGTACTGCCGGTGATTCAGAACGCCTGATCTGTTTCCGGGGTTGCGCGGAGGGCAATTTCCTAGCCAGGCCCGGGCGGCGGGCAGGATGCCGACCGCCCCGGGCCTCAAAGGCTGGCGGTCTGCATCGGCGCCGCTTGTGTGCAAGGGTTCGCCGGGCATGGGAAAGCGACGTCTCGATGCGCTGCTCGCCGAGCGTGGCCTGTTCTCCTCGCGTAGCCGTGCGGCTGCTTCGGTGATGGCCGGCGAGGTGCGCGTGGGGACCGGCGAGCGCCGTGCGAGCAAGCCCGGCGAGCTCGTGGATCCCGAGGAGCGGATCAGCGTCGACGAACGCCCGGCGTTCGTCTCGCGCGGAGGCATCAAGCTGGCCAATGCCCTGGACGCGTGGGGCTTTGACGTGAGCGGCCGCCGGGCGCTGGACGTGGGCGCCTCGACCGGCGGTTTCACCGACTGCCTGCTGCAGCGCGGCACGCGCGACGTGATCGCCGTGGACGTCGGCTACGGCTCGCTGGCGTGGAGCCTGCGCAGCGATCCGCGGGTGACGGTGATGGAGCGTCAGAACGCACGGGAGCTGACGGCGCAGATGCTGCCCCACGAGCCGGACTTGGCGGTGATCGACGTGTCGTTCATCTCGCTGGCAAAGGTGCTGGGAGCGGTGCTCGGCTGTCTCGCGCAGGGCTATGACGTGCTCGCGCTCGTCAAGCCGCAGTTCGAGGTGGGGCGCGGCCGCGTCGGCAAGGGCGGCGTCGTGCGCGACGCCGGCGAGCGACGTGCCGCACTGGTCGCAGCCGGGGAAGCGGCGATCCAGCTCGGAGCCGACGTGCTCGGCTACCGCTCGTCGGGACTGCCCGGGCCCAAGGGCAACCGCGAGACCTTCGTGTGGCTTTCAGATCCCAACCGCGCGGGCGCGGGCATGGCGCCGGTGGCGGCTCCGGCTCAGGCGAGCGAGGGCGAGGCGCCCGGCGAGCGCCTGCAGCGCCTGGCGCGGGAGGTGGAGCCGTGAGGGAGTTCACGGTGCTCACACACCGCCGGCCCGACGACACCACGCCGCAGCTGCGCCGCCTGGCCGAGCAGGCGGCGGCGGCCGGCGTGACGCTGCGCCTGGACGATGAGGAGACCGTCAAGCACGGCCTCCAGAGCGGGCCCGGCCTGCAGGCCGACGCGCCCATCAAGAAGGACGTCGAGCTGTGCCTGGTGCTCGGCGGCGACGGCACGATCCTCAAGGCGTTGCGTCTGTACTCGGGGACGGACGTGCCGGTGTTCGCCGTCAACTTCGGTGAGATCGGTTTCTTGGCGACGGTCGAGCCGCAGGACATCGACGCCGGCATGCGACGGGCGCTCGACGGTGAGTTCGAGCTGTTGCGCCTCCCGGCGATCGTGCTGCATTCGCCGGGGACCGAGCCGGGCGGCGATGCCTCGGGCGACGCCATGCCGGCCGTCAACGACATCGCGATCCACCGCAAGGTCGGCGAGCGCGTTGCCGAGATCGCTTATGAAATCGAGGGCGAGGACGTCGGCAACGTGCGCTGCGACGGGCTCGTCGTCGCCACGCCGGCGGGATCGACCGGCTACAACCTCGCCAACGGCGGGCCGGTGATGGCGTGGGGGGTGGAAGGCTTCGTCGTCTCGTTCATCGCGCCGCACTCGCTCACCGCACGGGCGCTCGTCGTTGCCCCGGGGGATCGTCTGACGATCCACAACCGCTCGCTCGACGCCCTGGACATCGCGCTCGACGGGCGGCCCGCCGGCGAGATCGCGCCCGGGGCGAAGGTCGATGCCCGCTTCGTCAAGGACATCGGCACGATCGCGCAGCTGCCCGGCTCGTCCTTCTACCGGCGCCTGCGCGAGAAGTTCGGCCGCTTGGCCAGCTGACGGGCCCTACGCGGCGGTCGCGCTGGGGCCGGAGCGGTGCACGGTCGGCTCCGCGTCCGCCGAGGACGCCGGGCCGTCGCGGTGCATCGACGTGATGAACTCGTCGAGCTGCTCGCGGGCGAAGCGCCGTTGCCCACCGGGGGTGCGGTAGCAACTGACGTATCCGGCGTCCGTCCAGCGGCGCACGGTCGCCAGCGACACGCCGAGATAGCGAGCAGCCTGCGAGCTCGTGAAGACGAGCTCACGCTGGTTGCGGGGAAGGGTGGCGCTTGCGGTCATGGTTCGCCTCGTGGGTCGCGGTCGCAGTCGGCACGGTGTTGGCGTGCCCATCAGCAGCTTCGGCATACGGGCAAGCAAGGTTTAGCCCCGTGCACCTTTGTAGACGTTTGGTCCACGGGGGGCGGACGAGGCGGAGGGCGCCGATCGCCTGACCCGGGCGCCCGGGGAGTGCTCGCGGGGCCTTTTACGTCTGCAGCGGCTGCTTGAAGTCCTGCTGCTGCAAGCAATCCTGCACAACCCTACGCAAACTGGACATTTCCGACGATCCCGGTACTATCGTGAACGAACCTAATCAAACGTAGCGGACCTGTGGATGGAGACAGACGGGTGCCGCCTCGCGAAGGCCCCCGGGCCAGCGGCGAAGGAGACAAAACCGTGCGTTACCACAAATAGGCTCTTCAGGGAGGCCGGGAACCCGGCCTCTGGCAGAGGGCGTCGCGCCCAGGGCGCGGCGCCCTCAGTCGTTCTAGGCAGGTAGGCGAGGCTCAGCGCGGCGCGACGGCGGCGATCTGCCGCGCCCGTCGCTCGAATGCGAGCTCGGCCTCGAAGTCGGCGTCGTCGCCGTGCACGAACGTCAGCGATCCTTCTCGTTCGAGCATCGCGATGAAGCTCTCGACGAGCTCGGCGTCGAGCTGGCGCCCGGCCACCTTGCGCAGCTCGGCCATCGCGTCCTGCGGGGTCATCGGCGAGCGGTAGGTCTCGCGCGCCGTCAGCGTGTCGTAGGTGGAGCAGATCGCGACGATCCGCGACGGCAGCGGGATCTCGTTGCCGATCAGGCCCGCCGGGTAGCCGCCGCCGTCGACGCGCTCGTGGTGATAGAGGATCGCCTCGGCGACCGGCCCGTAGCCGTCTAGGCGGCCGACGAGCGTCGCTCCGTCCTGCGGGTGGCGGCGGATCACCGCCCAGTCGTCGTCTGAGAGGACCTCCGCTTTGAGGATCCGGTCGGGCAGCGCGAACTTGCCGATGTCGTGCAGCAGGCCGGCCGTGTGGATCAGGTCCTGGTCGGCCTCTGAGCAGTCGATCTCCTTGGCCAGGGCACGCGCGTAACGTGCGACCGCCGCAGCGTGGCGGGCGGTCATGCGATCGCGCAGGGCGAGTGTCTCGACGAGCGTGGTCAGCACGCCGAGCTGCAGCGACGCAAGGTGCACGGTGCGCGCTTCCAGCTGATCGGCGCGGTCCTCCGAGCGCAGCAGCGCGACCAGCAGGTACTGGAAGATCGCCACGACGAACACCGACGCGAAGACCACCGGCAGGCCGAGGTTCGTGTAGGCGACCGCGAGCATGCCGGTCAGCGCCGCGGCCGCCGTCTGCCCGGGGAGCATCGGCGTGAACGTCTCGCGAATCTGCGAGATCAGCGGCTGGTTTTCGAAGACGAGGTTGTCCAGCGCGATCACGAGGAAGTTCAGGGCGTTGGCGATCAAGAAGACGCCGAACACGACCAGCGCGAAGACCGGGCCCTGGGCGAGCGAGTTGGCCTTGTCGTGCACGTCGCCGATCACGAGCTGCGTGAGCAGGCCGCCGAGCAGCGGAAAGACGGCGAATGCGGCGAGGTTGTTCAGCCACGCCGAGGGGCGCAGGTCGCGCCCGACGCAGATCAGCACTGCGACGAGCACCGACATCGCAACCGCCGGCGCCGGCCCGAGCACGACCATCGCCAGCACCTGAGCCACCAGGCCCGGCGCCAGGCGCTGGCCGCGGATCGTGATGAACCACACGCGCCGCCCGCCGAGCGACAGCGCGAACAGCACGATCACCAGCAGCAGCGGCTCCCATTCCGAAGCCTTGGACAGCCAGCAGGCGACGCCCACCGAGCCGAGCAGCAGCAGTGCCTCGAAGGCGCAGAAGAGTCGAGTGGTCAGCTTTGAGGGGCCCATTTCGCGTCCTGTCGTACTTAACGGCGGAAAGGGCGTCGTGCTTAAGGTGCGGGCGCCCGCAATGGACGGCGGCCGCGTGGTCCTAAAGGGGCTAGCCGCTGGCGCGGGTGCCTTGCGCGGCCTCCGCGCGGCGCTCGGCGGAGGCCTCTGGCCCGGTGTCGGCGATCAATCCGACCTGCGGCGCTGTGTCGTCGTGCGGTGCCGTCCACATCCGTGGCGCCTGCGTCGCGCCGGCTGCGGGCGTGTCGGGGACGCCCTCGGGCGTACCCGAGGCCGGCGCCTTCGCCGCGAACGGGATTCGCACGAAGGCGATCGTGCAAAGGCACACGCCCACGCCGGCGACCAACAGCGCGATGCGCGGCGAGGCCAGCGCGGTGATCGCCGAGCCCAGCGCATAGCCGAAGGCGGGGAAGATGGCGCCCAGCGATTCCACTGCGCCCATCAGCCGTCCTTGCAGGTTCTCCGGCGTCAGCCGCTGCACGGCGCTGATCAGCGCTGCCCACTGGATCCCGTTGCCGACGCCGCCGACGAAGCCCGCTGCGGACGCGAGTGCGAGCGTCGGCGCCAGCCACCAGCCGAGATAGGCAAAGCCCACGGCGAACGTCGACGCGGCCAGCAGGAGCTTCAGCGAACGGTCGACAGAGCGCGCGAAGATCACGCTGCCGAGCGCCACGCCAAGTCCCCAGACGCCCAGCAGCACGCCGTAGCCTTCGTCGCCGGCGTGCAGCGATACCTTGGCGTAGGCGACCTCGATCGGCGGCGAGAACTCGAAGAAGATGAACGCGATCGCCTGCGTCAGCAGCAGGCGGCGCAGCGTGGTCGCTTCGTTGATGTAACGCCACGCGGCCTTGACGCGGGCCCGCACGGACTCGGTCTCGGTGTCCTCGACGTGCGGGCGCAAGTCCACCAGCAACGCGCCGCACAGCAGGAAGGAGACGAGGTCGATCGCCAGCGCCGCCGACGCTCCGAGCGTCGGCACGACGACGCCCGCGAGCGCCGGGCCGAGCGTGAACGTCACGGCGAAGCCGATGTTGATCGCCGCGTTGGCGCGCTGCTCGGCCGCGCCCGAGAGCTGCTCGAGCTCCTCAGGCGTTGGCTGTGGCAGATCGTCGGCGTGCCCGCGGCGAACCCACTGGCGAGCGCTGCGCGCGGCAGCGGCACGCAGTAGTGCGCTTGCCGCGAGCGCCGCGGTGCCGTCGAGCGCGACCAGCACCAGCACCGCCGGCAGCGAGAAGTGCCAGCGGATGACGACGATCAGCAGGCCCGTCGCCACCGCCTCGTAGAGGTACAGGCGGCTGAGCTCGCCCCGGCGCGTGGATGTCTCGACGCGAGCCACCAGCGCCGGCACGATCAGCGCCGGCAGGACCTGGCTGGCGAGCAGCAGCGATGCGACGGCGATCGCGCTGTGCGTGTGGTCGAACACGACGACCGCCAGCGCGATGAAGCCGAACCACGTGCCCAGGCGATTGACCGTGTAGCCGGCGACGATCCGCCGCACCTCGGGGTCGCGCAGGGGCGAAATGGCCGGTGCCTTGGACATCGCGCGCACGCTACACGCTGTCAGGGCAGGCGGGCACGGCTTGCAAGATGTCTCCCCGCAGGCCCGCCGACTGCCCGGCTGGGGATGTCGGCGGTGCGCTGGCGGCTAGCGGGCGACGGCCTGCGCGTACGGCCGGCTCTGCGAAGCGTCGTCGGCGTCCAGGCAGACCACCGGAACCTCTGGGTTCTTGTGCACGAGCATCTGCAGCAGCGACTCCGCGGGAATGTCGTCGAGCTCGCCGCTGAGGATCACCATGCTCGCCTCCGGCGCGCGAACGAGCACCTCCCAGATCGCTCCTGCCTGTTCGAACGCCGTGCTCGACGGCATCGACTTCGCGAGGTCACGCTGGACGGCATCGCGTGCGGCACGATCGCCGCCTGCCAGCAGTACCGGCCTGTCGGTCGCAGCCGGGCCGCTGAGCAGGCGCAGCTGCGGACGGTTGGCGTCGCACGCCCGCCTGGCCGACCTGCCCCTTTTGGGCGTCAGGCGCAGCTTGGGCGTCTGCATGAATGCCGTGTTGTCGATCGCTGTGGTCTGCATGGCATACATGATGAGCCCTCAAGGAGCATTTGTCTGTCGTACGGAGGGTGCAGACCTTGTCGTCCTAAAAGGGCAGACCTATGTCGTCCCTTGCAACCGTCAAGGTGCGGTCGGAACCACCCGATACCTTGTGAGAATGGAGGCCGCCACCCCACAGCCCGACGGTCCGCTGAGTGTGATCATCGCCGACGACCACACGGTCGTGCGCGACGGCATCCGCGCGGTGCTCGAGCGCGAGAAGGACGAGTTTCGCGTCGTCGCGGAAGCTGCCGACGTGCCGTCGACGATCCGCGAAGTGCGCGAGCACAAGCCCGACCTGCTGACGCTCGATTTGACGATGCCGGGCGGCTCGAGCCTGGCGGCGCTGCCCGCCTGCTTCATCGCCCATCCCACGCTCGCGGTCGCGATCCTGACGATGCGCGAGGACCCCGAGTACGCGCGCCAGGCGCTGCGCGCCGGCGCACGCAGCTACGTGCTCAAGGAGGCCGAGCCCGCCGAGCTGCTGCAGGCGTTCCGCCTCGCGGTCTCAGGCGGCAACTACCTGCACCCGCGCCTCGGCGCGCTGATGGCGACCGGCGAGGAGTCCTCCTCCGACGGCGTCGTGCTCTCCGAGCGCGAGCGCGAGGTCGTGCGGCTGATCGCCAACGGCTACACCAACCCGCAGATTGCCGAGCAGTTGCATGTCGCCGAGCGCACGGTGAAGACCTACCGCGCTCGTGCGATCGAGAAGCTCGGCTTCTCCTCGCGCGCCGAGATCACCGCCTACGTGCGGCGCATCGGCCTCGTCGAGTAGAGCCCCGGGGCGCTCAGCGCGCGAGCGCGTCCAGCGGAGCCTGAGCCGCCGCCGCTGCGGCAGCCTCGTCCTCGGCGGACGGCCGCCCGGCGAGCGGTACGACCAGGCGCACCGTCGTGCCTTTGCTCGGCGCCGGGCCGAATTCCAGCTCCCCGCCGACCAGCTCGGCGCGCTCGCGCATGCCGCCCATGCCGAAGCCGCCCTCCAGTCCGTCGCCTCGCGGGCCGAGCCGGTCGGCGTTGGGCAGGCCTTTGCCGTCGTCTGTGACCGAGGCCCGTACCACGCCCTCGCGCTCGTTGATGCTCACGACCGCGCTGGAGGCTTCGGCGTGGCGGCTGACGTTCGTCAGCGCCTCCTGCACGATGCGGTAGATCGTGCTCTCCAGCTCGCCGTCGAGGCGGCGCACGTCGCGCTCGGGTCCCAGGTCGATCTCGATGCTCACGTCCAGGCCCTCGATCGCCTGTGCGCGCCTGGCCAGCGCCTCCAGCGCCGCGGCCAGGCCGAGGTCGTCCAGGGCCGCGGGGCGAAGCTCGGTGATCAGGTGGCGCAGGCCGTCGATCTCGTTGCCCAGACCGTCCAGCACGACGTCGACCGCCTCGCGTAGCTGCTGGGGGTCGTCGATGTCGCGCGCGTTGGCCAGGCGCAGGCGCAGGGCGCCCATGCCCTGGATGCTCTCGTCGTGGATCTCGCGCGCCCAGCGCGTGCGCTCGCGCTCGCGGGCCTCCATGCCGTAACGGAGGCGTTCGATCTCCACCGAGCGCTCGGCCACGAGCCGCTGGGCGACGCTCGTCGAGAAGGCCTGCAGGGCCTCGCGGTCGGGGTTGCGAAAGCTCTTGTCCGCGCGCAGCGCGATCACCATGCCGCCGCCCTGGCCCTCCAGGCTCAGCGGCTCGACCAGCGCCGCACGCACTTCCACGCCCAGTTCGTGCAGCCAGGCCGCGTCCTTGCCACGCGGGCGATCCAGCGCTTGGGACTGGTTGGTCAGGTACAGCTCGCCGAGGGCGCTGCCGTCCACCGGGACGATGCGCACGCGCATCGTCGACGAACCGGCAGACGCGGCCACGCGCAGCTCGCCGCGCTCCTCGATCACGATCAGCAGGCTGTCGGCGTCGAGCAGCGCCAAGCCGCGGTCGGCCATCAGGCGAAGCAGCCAGAGCTCTGATCCGGAAAGCACGCTCTGATTATGCCGGTCGGTGCGGCCGTCCAAGCACGGGGGGTGAGGAGCCGGCGAGCAGCGAGGCACCGTCGGCGCCGTTGCCACGACGAGCGGCAATGCGCGCGCGCTGCAGCAGCTCCTCGCCAGTGACGTCCTCCTGCCACTCGGCCAGGCCGACCGAGATGCGAAGAGGCTGGCGCGTGCCGTCGGATTCGACCTTGATCGTGCGCAGGCGCTCCAGCACGCGGCGCGCGACGATCTCGCCGCGCGGCCCGTCGGCGCCGGGCAGAACGAGCAAGAGCTCGGAGTCGCTGGGGCGCCCCACGCGGTCAAAGCCGCGAACCTGGCCGGCGAGCACGCCGGCGACATAGGCAAGCGTCTGCTCGGAGAGCTCGCCGCCGTGCTCGCGCGCGAGCTCCTCGAGGTTGCCGATGATCACCAGCAGGCAGCTCAGCGTGGTTCCGTGACGCCCGGCGCGATTGACCTCCTCGTCCAGGCGCAGGCGCAGGGCATCCGCCCCCAGGCAGGGGACCGGCCCGGCGGCGGGCCGGTCGGAAGCTGGATTTCGGTCGCTGGCAGCCATGCCGTTGGGGGACGAGTGTGCGCGGGGAAGCCTCGCCGACCGCCGGCCCGGCTGCCCCCGTCGCCACAGGTTACGTCCCTTATCGTCAGGCGGGCCCGACGGCTACAGTGCCGGGCGCGGCGCGGCGCCGAAGCTGCGAGGCAACGCCGCCGGCGCTTGGCGCACCGGCCGCGGCCATTGCCGCCGCCCGCCCGCGCGATCCGTCGGCGGCCACTGCTAGACCTGCCCGGATGCTGTCTGAGCTGCGCGTGGAGAACCTCCTGCTGATCGAGCGGGCCGAGCTGCGGCTTTCGCCGGGGCTGAACGTGCTCACCGGCGAGACCGGTGCGGGCAAGACTGTGCTGGCGCACGCGCTCGACCTGCTGCTGGGCGGGCGCGCTCGCTCGGGCATCGTCAGGCCGGGGGCGCAGGAGGCCTACGTCGAGGGCGTGTTCGAGCTGCCGCAGTCGCTGCCCGACGATGTGCGCGAGCGCATTGCCCCCGACAGCGAGGAGATCGTCCTTTCACGCCGCGTCGGCGCCGACGGTCGCACGCGCGCATATCTCAACGGGCGCACCGCCAGCGTTGGCGAGTTGCGCGACGTCGGCGCGTCGCTGATGTCCTTCTACGGGCAGCACGAGCACCGCAAGCTGACGATCGCAGGCAAGCAGCTGGCGCTGCTCGACGAGCTGTGCGGACCCGAGCAGCAGCTGCGCCTGCGCACCTGTGCCGAGGCGTTCGCCCAGCGCCAGGAGCTCGCGGCGCGGATGCAAGAGCTGCGCGAGCTGGCCGGCGCGCGCGAGCGCGAGCTCGACCTGCTCGAGTACGAGCTCTCGGAGATCGACGCCGCTGCGCCGGACGAGCGCGAGCACGACGAGCTGCTCGGCGCGCGCGAGCGCATGCGCCGCCTGGATGCGCTGTGCTCGGCCGCCGCGGCCGCAGCCCAGGCGCTGGACGGCGAGGACGGCGAACGCCCCGGGGTCACGACCCTGCTGGCGACGCCGAACGCGGAACTGGAGGCGCTGACGGGGGTCGACCCGCGTCTGGACGCAATCGCAGAGCGCCTGCGCGCACTGGCGATCGAGTCGAGCGACCTGGCGGCCGAGCTGCGCGGCTACGGCGAGGAGCCGGCGCTCACCGGCGCAGACGGCGAGAGCCTCACGCTCGACGGCGTGGAAGAACGCCTTGCGATCGTCGAACGACTGATGCGCAAGCACGGTGGGACGGTCGCCGACGTGCTCGCCCACGCGGCCCGAACGCGCGAGCGCCGCGACGAGCTGGCCGGCGCCGAGGTCGCCCTGGAATCGGCCGGCGAGCGCTTGCAGCAGGCCGAAGCGACGCTGCAGGAGCAGGTGGAGGCTCTGCGTGTGGCGCGCGAGGCTGCCGTGCCCCAGCTCGAGCAGGGCGTCTGCGAGCAGCTTGCTTCGCTGGCGATGCCCGACGCGAGCTTCGAGGTGGCGCTGGGCGAGCGCGAGGCGGGGCCGTCCGGCGGGGACTCGGTCGAGTTCCTGCTTGCACCGAACCGCGGCGTGCCGTCCGGGCCGCTGCGCGAGATCGCTTCGGGCGGGGAGCTGTCGAGGGTGATGCTCGCGCTGATCACCGCCTGCAGACGCCCGAGCGCCGCAGCGGGCGCAGATTCAGCGGGGGCGCGCAAGACGACGAGCGCCAAGCGCGGCGCAAAGGGCCAAGCGACTGCGCGTGAGCCCGGCGAGACGCTGGTGTTCGACGAGATCGACGCGGGGATCGGCGGCCATGCAGCGCGCGCCGTCGGCGCGCGACTGCGCGAGCTCGGCGCGTCGACGCAGGTGCTGTGCATCACCCATCTGCCGCAGATCGCCTCGCTCGGCGACCGCCACTTCTCGATCGTCAAGGAGACGGCCGACGAGCTCGCGCGCACGACGGTCGTGCAGCTGGCCGAGCGCGACGTCGTCTCAGAGCTCGTGCGGATGCTCGGCGCCGACGCGCAGGATGCGGTCGCGCGCAGGCACGCGCGAGACCTCCGACGCGCCGCCTGAGGCGCGCCCAGCGGGTGCGCGTGACGCCCGCGGGCGTTACTCTCGCTTCGATGGCCGCGACACGACCGAGCCCGTCGGTGCCCACCGCTGCGGACCCCGCGCTTGCCGGTGCCGCGAACAGGATCGTCCCGCCCGATCGCCGTCTGGTCCAGCGCACCGTCAGCGGGCCCGTCCGCGCGGGCCGGCGCACGAAGCTGCTCGTCAAGCACCTGCGACGCGGCGACATCGCGCTGATCGACCACCAGGATCTCGACCGGGTCTCCGCCGAGGAGCTGGTGTCGGCCGGCGTCGCGGCGGTGCTCAACTGCGACGCGTCCTCGACCGGGACCTATCCGAACATGGGCCCGCAGCTGCTCGTCGAAGCGGGCGTGCTGCTCGTCGACCTGCCCGACGACGGGCTGTTCGAGGCGCTGTCCGACGGCGACCCGGTGGTGGTCGTCGCCGAAGGCCCCGCGGAGGCGCCGACGGGCGAGGTGCTGTGCCGAGGCAAGCTGCTGGCAAGCGGCGAGGTGCTGGGGCTGGCGAGGGTGCGCGCCGAGACAGACGCCCGGCGCAAGGAGATCGGCGAGGCGCTGGAGCGCTTCGCGCACAACACGATCGAGCACATGCGCGAGGAGCGCGAGCTGCTCGCCGGCGGGATCGAGCTGCCGCGCTTTGCCACGGACTTTCGCGACCGCTCGACGCTCGTCGTCGTGCGCGGCGTCGAACACCAGCGCGACCTGCGCGCGCTGCGCCCGTTCATTCGCGACATGCGCCCGGTGATCGTCGCGGTGGACGGAGGCGCGGAGGCGCTGCTGGAAGTGGGCCTGACGCCCGACATGATCGTCGGGGACATGGACTCGGCCGGGGAGGAGGCGCTGCGCTGCGGCGCCGAGCTGGTCGTGCACAGCTATCCGGACGGCCGCGCGCCGGGACGCGCGCGCCTGGAAGAGATGGGCGTGAACTTCAAGCTGGTGCCGGCGCCGGGGACAAGCCAGGACGTGGCGATGCTGCTGGCCGCCGAGAAGGGCGCGCGCCTGATCGTGTCGGTCGGCTCGCAGTTCAACCTCGTGGAGTTCCTCGACCGCAACCGCGAGGGCATGTCCTCGACGTTCCTCACGCGACTGCGCATCGGCGAGATCCTCGTCGATGCCAAGGGGGTGAGCCGCCTCTACCGGCCGCAACCGGGCCTCACGCCGCTGCTCGTGGTGATCGCGGCGGGCGTGGTCGCGATGATCGCCGTCGTCTGGATGACGCCGGCGTTGCGCGACGTCGTCAACCTGCTCTGGCTGAAGTTGCAGCTGCTGCTGGGCGGCTGAGCCGCACACGCTCGACCCGTCGTGTTCGACTTTCGCTATCACGCGCTCTCGCTGGCGGCCGTCCTGCTGGCGCTCGCCGTCGGCGTGGTGATCGGCGTGGCGATCGGCGACTCCGACCTCGTCTCCTCGGCCAAGAGCGGCATCGTGCACGACCTCAAAGAAGAAGTCCGCGGAGAACAGCAGCACGCCGGGCGCCTCAGCGCGCAGCTCAGCGGCGAGGAAGCGTTCGTCAACGACCTCTATCCGATCGCCGTGCACGGGCTGCTCGGCGGCCAGAGCATCGGCCTGGTGTTCCTCGGCACGCCTTCCAACCGCATGAACGAGCTGGTGCGCGACGCGGTGACGCAGGCCGGCGGCGACCTGGGGACCGTCGTGGCCGTGCGCGAGCCGCTGGACCTGAGCGGGCTCGGCCGCGCGGCCGAAGGAACCCGCTACGCGGCGCTCGCCGGCAGCGCGACCGCCTCTCCGGCGTCAGGCGAAGGCGAAGCCGCGAGCAAGGAAGCGCAGTCCAGCGAAGTCCCAAGTGAACTGATCGAACATTTCGGCGCGATCGTCGCCAAGCAGCTGGTCAGCGGCGGGCAGAACCTCGAACGCGAGCTGATCAGCCGTGTCCGGGGACGCCTGCTCACCGCCTTCGACGGGCAGCTTGGCAAGCTGCAGGGCGTGGTCATCGTGCGCAACGACCCTGCGAGCGAGACCTCCGAGCAGACCAGGGTGTCTGCGGCCTTCGAGTCGGGCTTCGTCGGCGGCGTGGCGACGGTCGGGACGCCGATCGTCGGCGTCGAGCTGAGCAGCACAGAACCGTCGCAGATCCCCTGGTATCAGGGCAAGGACATATCCAGCGTCGACGACCTCGACGGGACGGCCGGCCAGGCGGCGCTGATCTACGCGCTGAGCGGCTCGCATGGGGCCTACGGCACGAAGTCCACGGCCGATTCGCTGTTGCCCAACGTGGTCGGCAGCTCGCCGCAGCCTTAAGTCGCAAAGGCCGTAATTGCCCTCCGGCGGAGCGGCCGTTGCATCCGCCTTCGCCGCTAGCTTGCAGGAATGCACGCGCTGCCCTTCCTGCTCGCGTTTCTATGTGCCGCCGGCCTCGCGCCGGCGGTCTTGCGCATGCTCGCCGAAGCCGGCCACGTCAAGGACAACTACCGCGCGCGGGCCCTGCCCGTCCCCTTCGGCGTGCTGTGCCTTGCCGCCGCGTCGATCGCGCTCGTGCCGCTGATGCTCGTGCAGGTGCTCGCCTCCGCCGAGGTCTTTCACCCGGAGACCCTCCCGATCGCCGTCTACGCGCTGGGCGTGCTCGCGCTCGGCTTGATCGACGACACGCTCGGCGACCGCCCAGGCGCCGCGTCGCACGCGGGCATCGCTGCGCCGCGGGGCTGGCGCGGGCACGGCGCAGCCCTGCTGCGCGGGGAGATCTCGACCGGCGTGCTGAAGGCTGCAGGGTCGCTCGGGCTGGCGCTGCTGGCGATGAGCTGGCTGAGCCTGTCCGACGGGCGCTGGCTGCTGGCGGCCGCGGTGCTCGTGCTCGCGACCAACGTCTTCAACCTGCTCGACCTGCGCCCGGGGCGCTCGAGCAAGGTCTTCGTGGTGCTGGGCGTGGGACTGGTGCTCGGCTCCGGCGAAGTTCGCCCGCTGTGGGCACTCGGGCTGTTCGTGGCGCCGGGTCTCGTCGCCGGCTTCTACGACCTGCGCGAGCGCGCGATGCTCGGCGACACGGGCGCCAACCTGCTGGGCGCGCTGGCCGGGCTGTGGCTCGTGCTGACGCTGTCGGGCACCGGGCAGCTCGTCGCCCTGGCACTCCTGCTCGCGATCACCGTCTACGGCGAGCTGCGCTCGATCTCCTCGCTCATCGAAAGGACTCCGTTGCTGCGCCAACTAGACTGTCTCGGCAGGCCCGCATGACCTCGCAATACTCCGACCGACACGCCCAGGTTCCGCGCGACACGCGCTTCATCTTCGTGACCGGCGGCGTCGTCTCCTCGCTGGGCAAGGGAATCGCCGCCGCTTCGCTCGGCCGCCTGCTCGTCGCACGCGGGCTCACCGTGGGGCTGCAGAAGTTCGACCCGTACATCAACGTCGACCCGGGCACGATGTCGCCCTACCAGCACGGCGAGGTGTTCGTCACCGAGGACGGCGCCGAGACAGACCTCGACCTGGGCCACTACGAGCGCTTCACCGACGCCAACACCAGCCGGGCATCGAACGTCACGGCGGGCGGCATCTACGACACGGTGATCCGGCGCGAGCGGCGCGGCGACTACCTCGGCGGCACCGTGCAGGTGGTGCCGCACATCACCGACGAGATCAAGCAGCGGATCGCGCTGATCGCCGAGTCCAGCGACGTGGACTTCGTGATCACCGAGATCGGCGGCACGGTCGGCGACATCGAGTCGCTGCCGTTCCTCGAGGCGATCCGACAGTTCCCGGTGGACGTGGGACGACGTCGCTGCCTGTTCATCCACCTGACGCTCGTCCCTTACATCGGCCACGCCGGCGAGCTGAAGACCAAGCCGACGCAGCACTCCGTCAACGAGCTGCGGCGGATCGGCATCGCGCCGGACATGCTGATGTGCCGTTCGGAGGGCGCGCTCTCGCCGGAGATCCGCAAGAAGATCGCGCTGTTCGCGAGCCTGCCGATGGAGGCGATCGTCTCCGCACGCGACGTCGACGACATCTACAAGGTGCCACTCACCTTCCGCGAACAGGGAGTCGACGACTTCATCCTCGAGCACTTCGCGCTGGAGGCGCCGGCGCCCGACCTGACCAGCTGGCAGGAGTCGATCGAGCGTTCCGAACGCGCCTCGCGCAGCGTGCGCATTGCGCTCGTCGGCAAGTACGTGCAGCTCGAGGACGCATACCTGTCGGTCTCCGAGGCGCTGCGCCACGCTGCGTCGGCGAAGGGCGCGACGGTCGAGATCGACTGGATCGACTCCGAGCGGATCGAGAGCAGCGACGGAGCCGACGTGCGCGAGCGCCTGGAGCGCGCCGACGGGATCCTGATCCCCGGCGGCTTCGGCGGGCGCGGTATCGAGGGCAAGATCGCGGCGGCGCGCGTGGCGCGCGAGCGGCGCATTCCCTACCTGGGCATCTGCCTGGGCATGCACGTCGCCGTCGCCGAGTTCGCCCGCCACGTGGCGGGCATGGACGGCGCCAACTCGACCGAGATGGACGTGGAGACGCCGTATCCGGTGATCGACCTGCTGCCCGAGCAGAAGGAGGTGGCCAACCTCGGTGGGACGATGCGCCTGGGTGCCGACCCGATCAAGCTGCACGCCGGTTCGCGGGTGCGCGAGATCTACGACGAGGCCGTCGTCTACGAGCGCCACCGCCACCGCTACGAGGTCAACAACCTGCTGCGCAAGCGCCTGGAGGCCGCGGGGCTGTGCACGTCGGGCACCTCGCCCGACGAGCGGCTCGTCGAGGTGATCGAGCTGGAGGACCACCCGTTCTTCGTCGCGTCGCAGTTCCACCCCGAGTTCAAGTCGCGCCCGGAGCGCCCGGCGCCGCTGTTTCGCGAGTTCATCGCCGCGGCGCTCGAGCAGAGCAGCGGCGAGGAGGAGGACCGCGAAGCCGAAGACGACCCCGCCGAGCGCCCGGAGATGCAAGACAGGCAGTCCGCCGGGCTGGGTCGCGCCGATGTGCTGTGACGCCGGGCGCCGCGCAGTCGCGGGTCGGCTCGCTTGAGCGCCGCTACCTGAGCGGCACGTTCGCCGAGCTGTGCCGGATCGAGAGCCCGTCCGGGCGCGAGCGGGCATGCGCCGAACGAGTTGTCGCCGAGCTGCGTGCGCTCGGCGTCGCCACCGAGGAGGACGACGCGGGCCCGCGCGCGGGCTCTGAGTGCGGAAACCTGCTCGCGCGGATCCCCGCGCGAGACGCGACGGCCGAGCGGCCGGTGCGCGTGCTGCTGTGCGGGCACCTGGACACGGTGCCGTTGCTCGCGCCGGTCGAGCCGGTGCTCGTGGACGGCTACTGGGAGAACGCCAACGAGGCGATCCTCGGCGCCGACAACAAGGCCGCGCTCGCCGTGATGCTCGCGCTCGCGCGCCACGTGAGCAACGAGGGCTCGCCGGTCGATCTCGAGTTGCTGTTCACCGTATGCGAGGAGACGGCGCTGTCGGGCTCGACGGCGTTCGATGCCGGTCGCCTGAGCAGCGACTTCGGCTACGTCTTCGACCATGCCTCGCCGATCGGCGAGGTGGTGACCGACTCGCCGACGCACTTTCGCATCGAGGCCGACTTTCGCGGCGCCGCCGCGCACGCCGGCATCCGGCCCGAGCAGGGCCGCAGCGCGATCCTCGCGGCAGCGCGGGCGATCGCAGCGATGCGCGTCGGTCGCCTCGACGAGCGCACGACGGTGAACGTCGGCACGATCGCCGGGGGCAGCGCGATGAACGTGGTGGCGGAGCGCTGCTCGGTCGTCGCGGAGGTGCGCAGCCTGGACGAGCAGGCCGCCGAGTCCACAGTCGCCGAAGTCGTCGATCGCATGCACGAGGCGGCGAACCTGCCCGAGTGCGAGTGCGACGTGGACATCGCAGTCCGGCGCACCTTCTCGGGGTTTCACCTGTCGCCGAGCGCACGCGCGGTGCGCGTCGCCGAGGCGGCGCTGCGGGCGTGCGGGCACGAGCCCGTGCGCATCGTCAGCGGCGGGGCGTCGGATGCCAACGCGCTGCTCGTCGACGGCGTCGAGGTGGTCAACCTGGCCAACGGCACCGAGCGCAACCACGAGCCGGGCGAGCGCGTCAGCGTGGCGGCGCTGGAGGAGATGCTCGACGTGGCGCTCGCGCTGCTCGACGAGGCAGCCGCCTCCGCAGCGGGCGCAGCGCGCTAGGTTGCAGAATCGATGCTGAAGCTTCGCCGTGCGACCGTCGCGGGTGCCGATCCGGCGCTTGGCGCAGAGCAGCGCCTGCAGGTGGAGCTCGACGGCGCGCCGGGCGTCCAGCGCGCGGCGATCGCCGACGTCGGCCTGGTCGGTCGCGCCGAGCCCGGCGATGAGCTGATCGTCAACGTGCAGGCGCTCGATCTCGGCCTTGGCTCGGGCGGGTTCGACGTGGTTCACGTCAACCTCACGCGCGGCCTGTCCGCCCAGCAGGAGCAGGACACGCACGTGATGAAGCTCAACTACACGAGCCTGCAGCACGCGGTCGCTCCCGTCGAGGATGTCGAGCTGAAGCTGCCGCTGGAGCATCCGGTGGCCGTGCTCGCGCTGCACGGGCAGCTGGCCGCCGTCGCATGGGCCTTTGCGCAACACGCCCCGGGGGCCAGGCTAGGCTATGTGCAGACCGAGGGCGGCGCGCTGCCGGGGGGGCATTCGCGCACGGTCGCCGAGCTGCGCGAGCGCGGCCTGCTCGCCGGGCATCTGACGGCCGGCGCGGCGTTCGGCGGCGACGGCGAGGCGATCACCACGGCCGGCGCGCTGCATCACGGCGTGCGCTCGCTCGGCTGGGATGCGGCGATCTGCGGCCCGGGTCCCGGAATCGTCGGCTCGGCCTCGGCGCTCGGGCACGGCGGCATGTCGGCGCTCGACTCCGCGCATGCGTCGCTCGCGCTCGGCGCGCCGACGCTGCTCGTCGCGCGCATGTCCTCGGCCGATCGGCGCGAACGCCATCGTGGCATCTCCCATCACACGCTCACGGTGCTCGACCTGCTGCTCGAGCCGGTGACGGTCGCGCTGCCCGCGGGCATGCGCTCGCCGGTCGGCACGGACCTGCGCGCGGGGCTCGGCGCGGTGTTCGCCGGCACAGGCCCGGCGGCGGGGGCGGGGGTGAGCCGCCCGGCGCAGGCGCTCGACGTCGAGCGCCCGGTGCGCATCACGCGCCACGACTGGCGCCGCGCGAAGGTCGACCTGCCGGCCTACGCGCAGTGCGGGTTGCCGGCGAAGACGATGGGGCGCACGATCGCGCAGGACCCTCTGTTCTTCGGCGCGGCGCTCGCCGGGGGCGGCGTGCTGGCGGAGATGGTCGCGCAGGCCGGCGCCGCCGGCGCCGAGCCCGAGGCGCATGCGCACAGCGACACAGACGAGGCGGCGTGAGCGAGGAGCACGACGAGGGCGGCGGCGCGGCCGGCGGCGGCTTCGAGGCGCTGGGCGGCGAGACGGTCTACGACGGGCGCATCGTCGACGTGCGCATGGAGCGCTTCCGTCACGCCGACGGCGAAGAGGTCTCGCGCGAGATCGTGCGCCACAAGGGGGCGGTCGCCGTGGTCGCCCAGGACGAGCACGACGTGTGGCTGGTGCGCCAGCCGCGCGAGGCGGTCGACGAGCCGGCGCTGCTGGAGATCCCCGCCGGGCGACTGGACGTCGCGGGCGAGCAGCCGCTGGCGGCCGCCCAGCGCGAGCTCGCCGAGGAGATCGGGCGCGGCGCGAGCAGCTGGGAGCCGATCGTCACGTACTACACCGGCGCGGGCTTCACCGACGAGCGCGTGCACTTGTTTGCAGCGACCGAGCTGTACGAGGCGCACGCCGAGAGCGGCGAGAACGAGCGCATCGAGATCGTCCGCTGGCCGCTGTCGCAGCTCGACGACGCGATCGCGCAGTGCCGCGACGCGAAGACGCTGATCGGGCTGCTCTGGCTCGCGCGGCGGCTGAACGGCTGATTGCACCGCAAAGGTGGCGGGCGCTGCGACGCGAAGCTTGAGCGGTGAGCTCGGCCCCCGTCGTCACGCCGCCCGAGCAGGGCTCGATCGAGTCGCTGAGTCTCGACTTCCTCGCCTATCTGGAGCTGGAGCGCGGGCTGTCGCGCAACACGCTTGAGGCTTACCGCTCCGACCTGCTGCAGTTCGGCAGGTTCATGCAGCGGCGCGGGGTCGGTGTGACAGCGGCGCAGCACGGCGATCTCGCGGCCTTCTTGTCCGAGCTGGCGGGCACCGCTCCGGGTGCCGCGGCGGGCGAAGTCGCGGTGAGCGCGACGCCGCGCGCTCCGGTCGCAGCACCGGCCGCGGCTGCGACGATCGGGCGCAAGGTCGCCTGTCTGCGCTCCTTCTATCGCCACCTGCGCCGCGAGGGCCTGATCGACCACGACCCCGCAGCCGAGCTGCACGGTCCGCGAAAGACCCAGCGCCTGCCGCGCGTGCTGACGCGCGACGAGGTCGCACGACTGCTCAGTCAGCCGAAGGGCGGCGAGCCACTCGCGCTGCGCGACCGCGCGCTGCTGGAGGTGATGTACGCGTGCGGACTGCGCGTGTCGGAGGTGACGGGCCTGGAAATGGCAGATGTCGACCTGCAGGAGGGCATGCTGCGCGCGCGCGGCAAGGGCTCCAAGGAACGCCTGGTGCCGGTCGGCCGCCACGCCTCGGCGGCGCTGAGCGCGTATTTCGCGCGCGGGCGACCCGTGCTGCTCGGCGCGCACGCCGAGTCCAAGCTGTTCGTCAACCGCCGCGGCGGCGGCCTGTCGCGCCAAGGTCTCTACAAGATCGTTCAGGGCCACGCGCGCGGTGCGGGGCTGGAGGAGCGCATGAGCCCGCACACGCTGCGCCACTCGTTTGCCACGCATCTGCTGGCCGGCGGCTGTGACCTGCGCTCGCTGCAGGAGATGCTCGGGCACGCCGACCTGGCGACCACGCAGGTCTACACGCACCTGTCGGCCGAGCGTCTGAAGGACGCGTACTTCAGCGCGCACCCGCGGGCGACCTCGGCTTGAGCGTGTTCGCGCGCAGACGGGCGCTCGTGGTGGTGATGGATGCGTGCGGCGTCGGGGCGCTGCCCGACGCAGCGGCGTACGGCGACGAGGGCACGAACACGCTCGCGCACGTCGCCGAGGCGGTCGGCGGGCTGCGCGTGCCGGCGCTCGCACAGCTCGGTCTCGGCTCGATCGTGGCGCTGCAAGGCGTGTCCGCGGCGACCGACCCGGCAATCCACGGGCGGCTGCACCCGCTGGGGCCCGGCAAGGACTCGGCGACCGGGCACTGGGAGCTGATGGGCGCGGTGCTGGCGCGACCGATGCCCACCTATCCGCACGGCTTCCCGCCGGAGGTCATCGCGCGCCTGGTGGCGGTCACCGGCCGCGAGATGATCTGCAACCGCCCGTACAACGGCATCGCGGCGATCGAGGACTTCGGCGCCGAGCACGTGCGCACGGGCGCGCTGATCCTGTACACGTCGCAGGACTCCGTGCTGCAGCTCGCGGCGCACGTGGAGCGCGTCGCCCCGCAGCAGCTGTACGAGGCGTGCGCGGCGGTGCGCGAGGCGATGAGCGGCGAGCACGCCGTCGGGCGGGTGATCGCGCGACCGTTCGCCGGCTCGGAGGGGGCCTTCGAGCGCACGGAGGGGCGGCGCGACTTCGCCGTGGCGCCGCCGGGGCGCACGTACCTGCAGGAGCTCTCGGACGCGGGCGTCGCGGTGCACGGCGTCGGCAAGATCCGCGATCTGTTCGCGGGCGTGGGCGTGGCGCACTCGCACACCGGCGCGTCGAACGCGCAGGCGCTGGCGAGCGTCGCCGCGCTGCTGGACGAGCTGGACGAGGGACTGGTGTTCGTCAACCTGATCGAGACCGATCAGGTCTACGGCCACCGCAAGGACTCGCAGGGCTTCGCCGCGGCGCTGCGCCAGCTCGACAAGCACGTCGCGCGCTGGCTGGCGGCTCTGCGTGAGGACGATCTGCTGATCCTCACGGCCGACCACGGCGTCGACCCGAGCCACGCGGGGACCGATCACACGCGCGAGTACGCGCCGCTGCTGGCACTGACGGGCGAGATGGCGCGCCGCCAAGCGACGGGCGGGCGCTATGAAGGCGTCCGCCACGACGGCCCTCTGGCCGACGTCGGCGCGACGGCGCTGCGCTGGCTGGCCGACCGCCGGGCGCCGGGGCTGCCGGGGGAGAGCTTCATAAGCTAGGTCGCGGTGCCCGAGCTTCCGGAGGTCGAGACGATCAGGGGCCAGCTCGCGCCGCTCGTGCAGGGGCGAAGGCTGGTGCGCATGGAGATCCTCGATCCGCGCTGGCCGCGCCCCCTGGCCCCGCAGGAGCTGTCCGATGCGCTGGAGGGGCGCGAGGTGCTCGAGCTGGGCCGGCGCGGTAAGTACCTGCTGTGGCACTTCAGCGACGAGGCTTACCTGGCGCAGCATCTGCGCATGACCGGGTCGGTGCTGCTCGATCCGCGGCCCGAGCCGGTGCACGTGCGCGTTCGGCTGGACTTCGAGCCGGCGCAGCGCTTGGCGATCGTCGACCCGCGGCGCTTCGGCACGGGCGAGCTGCTGCTCGGCGACGCGGCGATGCAGGCGTTCTTCGCTGCGCGGCTGGGCTTGGAGCCGCTGCAGGATGGGTTCACGGGCGAGCACTTGCGCGAGATCGCGCGCGGACGGCTGGGGCCGATCAAGGCGTTCCTGCTCGACCAGCGCCAGATCGCCGGCGTGGGCAACATCTACGCCGACGAGGCGCTGTTTCGCGCGCGCATCCACCCGCGCCGTCCGGCCGGGCGCCTGTCGAGCGAGCAGTACTCGCTGTTGCGCGACGGCATCGTCGAGGCGCTGCGCGCGGGCATCGACTCCAAGGGCGCGTCGATCGACGACTTCCGCCACGTCGACGGCGTGCGCGGGAGCTTTCAGGACCGCTTCCTCGTGCACCTGCGCGCGGGCGAGCCGTGTGTGCGCTGCGGCACGACGATCGTCAAGATGGTCGTCGCGGGGCGGGGGACGTACGTCTGCGAGCACTGCCAGCCGCGCCCGCGTTTGCGCAAAGCGGCCCGTCGTGGCCCGGCGCGCCCGGCGCGCCCGCGACGCTGAACGTTTCGCTCAGGCGGCGAGCAGCTCGTCGAGGCGGCCGTCGTCGGCCGCCCGCTGCACCTCGGCATAACCGCCGAGCAGATGATCGTCGACGAGCACCTGCGGGAAGCTCATCATGCCCGTCCGGCGCGCGAGCTCGACACGACCGGCGGGATCCTTCGTCAGGTTGATTTCCTCGAACTGCAGCCCGCGAGCCGCCAGCAGACCCTTCACGCGATTGCAGAAGGAACATGGCTCTGTCGTATAGACAGTGATCTTACTCATTACTTCATAAAGTATAGCGTTATTTGTGCGGGGAATTGCGCCATTGAGACGTCCCTACCCGCGCACATCCGCGCCGAACCTCCGGTCGGTGTGAGCGCGCCGCAGTCGCGGCGACGCGGCCCGTCGATCGGCCGCGCCAGGGCCGCCGCGTGCGGTCCTAGACTCGCCGGCAGGCATGTCCGGAGCTGTGAAGACCGAAGCGGTGGTGCTGCGCTCGATGCGCTACGGCGAGGCCGATCGCATTTTGCACCTGTACACGCCGGCCCGTGGCCGCGTGTCGGCGATCGCCAAGGGGGTGCGCCGCGCGCGCAGCCGCTTCGGCGGGCGGCTGGAGCCGTTCTTCAGATTGCGCATCGAGCTGCACGAAGGGCGCAGCGAGCTGTTGACGGTGACGGGCGCGCAGACGGTCGACGGCTTCGCTCGCCTGCGCGAAGACGCGCGTGCGCTGGACGCCGCGGCGCGCGCGTGCGATGCGGTGGGGCGGCTGTTCGAGACCTCCGAGCCGCATCCCGGCGTTTTCAACCTGCTGTGTCGCAAGCTGTCGCTGCTCGACGAGCAGGCGGCCGGCGGCGAGCAGGCGGCGATCGGGCGAGCGGGCGCGCTGGCGTTCCGCCTGAAGCTGCTTCTGGCGGCCGGCCTGGCGCCACAGCTCGGCTCGTGCGCGTCGTGCGGCGAGCGCGAGGAGCTCGTCGGCTTCTCCGGCGCGGCCGGCGGCGTCGTGTGCGCGGCGTGCGAGGCGGCGTCGTTCCCGTTCGGCGAGCAGGCCTATCGCTTCATGACACAGGCCGTCGGCGCGCCGCTGAACCAGGCGCCCGACGCGCCCGAGCCGGCGCTCGGGCAGGTCGAGCGGGCGATTGCGGCGACGCTCGAGCACCATGCGCACCTACGGCTGATGCCGGCGTCCGGGCGCTCGCGCTAGGGCGCGCGCCGCGAAGCGCGCCGCCGGTATCGTGTTCGCATGAGCGAGATCGACGAGGGCCTGCCGATCGCCTACGAGGTGCTGGAAAAAGGCGTCGCGGTGCTCGCCTCCGACGGCAAGAAGGTGGGCACGGTCCACCACGTCGTCGCGGCGCCCGAGAAGGACATCTTCCATGGCCTGGTGATCACCGTCGACGGGCGCGGCCGGCGCTTCGTCGAGGCCGCCGATGTGGCGTCGCTGCACGAACACGGCGTCGATCTGCGGATCGACTCGGCGGCCGCGCAGAGCCTGCCCGAGCCGGGCGGCGCGGCACCGGTGTTCGGCGAGGACCCGGGCGAGGCGAAGGGGTGGCGCCACTGGGTCAACGTGGTGACGATGCGCGGCGACTGGAAACGCGAGGGATGAGCGCCGCGCGGGGCGCCGGCGACGTTCCCGGGTGAGCGCCGCACGCGAGCAGGACGCCGTCGCCGGGCGCTTCGCCGGGCGCGTGAGCGAGCGCGAGCACGAGATGCTGTCGCCGCTGGCGGCGAGGTCCTATCCGGCATTGCGCGCGCACGCGGAGGACGACTGCGCGCTGCGCACGCCGTTTCAGCGCGACCGCGATCGCATCGTTCACAGCAAGGCGTTCCGGCGCCTGACGCACAAGACGCAGGTGTTCGTCGCGCCGCGCGGCGATCACTACCGCACGCGCCTCACGCACACGCTCGAGGTGACGACGATCTCGCGCACGGTCGCGCGGGCGCTGCGCCTTAACGAGGACCTCGTCGAGGCGATCGGACTGGGACACGACCTCGGGCATCCGCCGTTCGGGCACATCGGCGAGGAGGTGCTCGACAACTGCCTCAAAGAGCGCTTCGGCCGCGACTTCCGCCACTACGAGCATTCGCTGCGCGTCGTCGACCGCCTGGAGCGCGACGGCGCCGGGCTGAACCTGACAGAGCAGGTGCGCGACGGCATCGCGCGCCACTCCAGCCGCGCGGCGCTGCCGCAGACGCTCGAGGGGCGCATCGTGCGCGTGATCGACCGCGTCGCGTACATCAACCACGACATCGACGACGCCGTGCGCGCGGGGCTGCTGAGCGAGCAGGAGCTGCCCGCCGAGCCGATCGCCGTGCTCGGCGAGAGCGGATCGGCGCGCATCGACGCGCTCGTGCACGACATGGTCGAGCACTCCGAGCGTGCCGGTGAGATCGTGCAGGGCCCGCAGGCCGGGCCGGCGATGGCGGCGCTGCGCGATTTCATGTTCGAGCGCGTGTACCTGGGGCCGGCGGTGCGCGCCGAGCACCGCAAGATCGCGGGTGTCGTGCGACGCCTGTTCGAGCACTACGTCGAGCGGCCCGAGCTGCTGCCCGCGCCTACGGCGGACGCCGCGGATGAGGCTGCGCGGGAGGGCGTGCCGGCGGGCGAGGAGCTGGCACAACGCGTGACCGACTACCTAGCGGGGATGACCGACCGCTACTGCATCCGCCGCTACACCGAGCTCGACGTGCCGCAGGCGTTCGCCCGCTAGCGTTGGCGACATGGCGCTGTACACCAACGAGTCGAAGGACCGCGTTCGCGATGCGGTCGATTTCGTCGAGCTGGTGTCGGCGCGCACCGAGCTGCGCAGGGCCGGGCCCGCGCGCTTCGAGGGGCTGTGCCCCTTCCACGACGAGCGCACGCCTTCCTTCGGCATCGACCCGGGCCAGAAGGTCTACCACTGCTTCGGCTGCCAGGCCTCCGGCGACGTGTTCACGTTCGTGCAGGAGACCGAGGGCGTGGACTTCAAGGGCGCGCTGGAGCTGCTCGCCGAGCGCTACGGCGTGGAGCTGCAGCGCGAGCAGGAGGATCCGCGCGAGGCCGAGCGGCGAAAGAAGCGCGAGCGCCTGCTGGAGCTGCTGAACCGCACGGCCACGTACTACGAACGCTATCTGTGGGACTCCAGCGAGGCGGAGAAGGCGCGCGACTATCTCGCCGAGCGCGGGCTGAGCGAGGAGATGCTCAGGGAGTTCCGCGTGGGCTACGCGCCGAGCGCGTGGGATCGCGTGCTGCTTGCCTCGCGTCGCGGCGGCTTCTCCGTGGACGAGCTGTATGCGACGGGGCTGGCGCAGCGCTCCAAGCAGAACGGCCAGCCGTACGACCGCTTCCGCTCGCGCATCATGTTCCCGCTGACCGACATACGCGGCCGGGTGCTCGGCTTCGGCGCGCGCGCGATGCGCGAGGACCAGCGCCCGAAGTACCTGAACACCTCCGACAACGACGTCTACCACAAGGGATTGCACCTGTACGGCGCCGATCTCGCGCGAGCGCATGCGGCGAAGGCCGGCGCGGTGATCCTCTGCGAGGGCTACACCGACGCGATCGCTTTGCGCCAGGCGGGCATGCGCAACGCGGTGGGCCTGATGGGCACGGCGCTGACGGGCGACCAGGTGGGCGAGCTGTCGCGCATGGCGCAGACGGTGCTGCTCGCGCTCGACGCCGACAGCGCGGGGCAGGAGGCGATGCTGCGGGCCTCCGGACTGGCGGCGAAGCGCAACCTGGAGCTTCGCGTGGTGCCGCTGCCGGCGGGCGCCGACCCGGCCGACCTGATCCAGCGCGAGGGCGCGCAGGCGATGACGGCGATCGTCGAGCGGTCGGTGCCGTTCGTGCGCTTTCGCGTCGAGCGGGTGCTGGCCGGCGGCGACCACTCCAGCCCGGAGGGGCAGGACCGGATGATCGACGAGCTGCGGCCTGTGTTCGCGCAGGTGCCTCCGGGGGCGATGCGCATGGAGCTGACGCGCATGGCCTCGGGTCGCCTCGCCGTGCCCGAGAGCGTGTTCGAGCAGCGTCTCGCGGCGGCGGCCTCGCCCGGAGCCGGTTCGCAAGCTCAAGCGCCCACGGGGCGGCGCGCCCCGGAGCAGTCGAGCGCTCCGCGCCCGGCCGGCGGCGGGCGCGCTCCGAGCAAGGCGCTGCACGGTCGCGAAGACACCGAGCGGGCGTTCCTAGCGCTCTGCATGGCCGCGCCCGAGGAGGGCGAGGGCGCGCTTGCCGGCCTCGACATCGACGAGTACTTCTCGAGCGAGCTGCTGCGCCGCGCCGCCAAGCACCTGCGCGCCGGCGACCTGCGAGCGCCGATGGCATCCGGCTCGCTCGACGACGATCCGCAGCTGAACGCGCTGCTCGCCGAGCTGGTCGTCGAGAGCGGTCGCAACTCGGCGGCCAACCCCGCGATGCTCGAGGCCCAGCGCCTGCAGCTCGAGCTCGCGCGTGTCGATCGCCAGATCCAGCGCGCGCGCGGCCAGCAGAGCGGCGACGTCAGCGACCTCGCGCGGCGCAAGGCCATCGTCAAACTGGATTTCGACCGCGCGTACGCGCGAGTGCTCGAGGAGACGGGCGACAGGGAGTAGGCAGGCGCCGGTCGCCTGTTTCTTGCGGAGCGGCCCGAGAGTTTCGTCGCAAGCGCCGACGACAATGCGGTGCATGGATCGTGATGCACTGGAGCGGATGCTGGGGGAAGGGCTGTCGCTGGCGGAGATCGGGCGGCGGGTCGGGCGTCACGAATCGACGGTGGCGTACTGGGTCGATCGACACGGGCTCACCGCGGTCGGTCGGGCGCGTCACGCGGCCAGAGAGCGTCTGACGCGCGACGAGCTCGCGGCGCTGGTCGATGCGGGGCTGTCGATCGCGCAGATCGCTGCGCGGATGGACCGCAGCAAGGGCACGATCCGGCACTGGCTCAGGCGTTACGGGCTGACGACGCATGGGGCGAGCGGCCGGGGGCCGCGCCGGGCTGCCCTGGCTGCTCGGTCGGCAGGGCTCGCGCGAGCAACCCTGTCCTGTTCCCGACACGGCGAGGTCGAGCATGTTCTCGACACGAGGGGGTACTTCCGCTGCCGGCTCTGTCGTCAGGAGGCCGTCGTCAGACGTCGTCGGCGCGCGAAGACGATCCTCGTCGCCGAGGCGGGCGGCAGCTGTCGGCTTTGTGGCTACGATCGCTGCGCGGCGGCGCTTGAGTTCCATCATCTGAACCCGCACACGAAGGAGTTTGGCGTCGCGCAGCAAGGTATGGCTCGGAGTATCGAGCGGCTGCGAGCCGAGGCACGAAAGTGCATCCTCTTGTGCTCTAATTGCCACGCGGAGGTCGAGAGTGGCGTCAGCTCTCTTTCCGGGATAGCTCAATCGAGCGATCTGGGGTAGCTCAATGGCAGAGCAGGACCCTGTTAAGGTCAAGGTTGTGGGTTCGAGTCCCACCCCCAGAGTTGATTCACGGAGCGATGAAGCGTCGGTGAGGTTCTTGCACATGCCCACGCTGTAGGGCGCGGCAGCTACGACTGAGCTGGTTATCAGGTCGCCAGCTGCTCGACCAGCCGCGAGGCAGTCGCCCCCGAGTCGTGCCGGTCATTCCACGCCGCGAGCTCCCGCGCGCGCCCTCTGATCGACTCATCCGCAAGCGCCCGCTCGACCGCCAACCGCAACACGCGCGGCGTGGCGAAGCGCCGCGGCACGCGCACCCCGGCGCCGGCCCAGTCGACGCGTGCGGCGTTCTCGTTCATGTCGCCGATCGCCGGGCAGGCGACGACGGCACAGCCGGAGGCGAGCGCACGCACGAGCGTGCCGTGCCCGGCGTGGCAGACGACGACGTCGCAGTGCGCGCATGGTGCGCGCGTAGGAGACCCACTCGACGAGGCGGGTGTTCGCTGCGACCGGCAGCGGCCGCGGCGGCAGGCGCCGGTTCCACGTCGCGAGCACGCGCACGGGCGCATCGGCGAGCCCGCGCAGCGTTGCCTCGAGCAGCCGGTGCTCGGCGTCCTGCGCGGTGGAGGGCGCGACGAGCACGAGCGGCGCGTCGCCGGGGGGCAGCTCGACGTCGGCGGTCGGCGGCTCCCACATCAGCGGCCCGACGACGTGCACGCCCTCGGGCCACTGGCGGGGGTACTCGAGCTGGGGGAAGGAGGCGACGAGCGCGAGCCTGCGGCTGATGCCGCCGTGCACGCGGTCGAGCGGCGCCAGGCCGACGCGCTCGCGCGTGCGGTTGAGCTCGACGCGCCCGAGCTCCAGGCCAGCGTCGATGGGGCGCTGCAGGCGGCGCCACAGAGTGCGCCCGAGCGCGCTGCGCGGCATGCGAGCACCGAGCGAGTAGATCGGGAAGTGACGTTCGCCGTGCGGGTGGACGTGGGGGATGAGCGTCGCGCACGGCACGCCCTCCAGCTCGGCGGCGAGCGCAGGGGCGAGCGTGAGGATGTCGGCGACCGCGACGTCCGGGCGCAACTCCTGCACGAGCGGGCGCGTGTCCAGCGTGGCGTGCACGACAGCCTCATAGAAGTCCAGCGGCTCGGGGCCGGAGGGGAACACCTGGTACTCGGGCGCAGTGGCGAATGTCATGCCCTCGGCCTCGACGTGCTCGCGCCAGCGCGTCCACGTCTGCAGCGTCACGTCGTGGCCGCGCGCGACGAGCGCACGCCCGAGCGCGATCATCGGAAACGCGTGCCCGGGGTCGCCGAAGGCGCCGAGCAGCACCCTGAGCGGCCGTCCGGCGGCTTCTGTCACGGCCGGGCCGCTCAGGCGGCGAGCTCGGCGAGCATGCGCAGCTGATCGAGGCGTTCGGTGGCGTCGAACGCCGTGGGCGTGACGCCGAGCGTGCCGACGCCCGCGTCGCGATACACCGCCAGGCGCTCGCGCACGACGTCCTTGGGCCCGCACAGCGACACCTGGTCGATCAGCTCGTCGGGGATCGCCGCCATCGCCTCGTCGCGCTTGCCTTCCAGGTAGAGGTCCTGGATGGTCTTGGCCTCGGCCTCGTAGCCGTAGCGGCTGACGAGCTGGTTGTAGAAGTTCTGCTTGCGCGAGCCCATGCCGCCGACGTACAGCGCGACGAACGGGCGCATCGTGTTGCGCGCCGCCTCGAGGTCGTCGGTGATGCACAGGCTGACCGTCGGGGCGATGTCGAAGTCGTCGAGCGATTTGCCCGAGCGTGCGGCGCCTTCCTCGAGCAGCGGACGCAGCTCGGAGACGTGCTCCGGCGAGAACAGCGTGGGGATCCAGCCGTCGGCGATCTCGCCGGCGAGCGCAGTGTTCTTCGGGCCGATCGCGGCCAGATAGATCGGGATTCGCTCCTGGACGGGAGTGATCGTCAGCTTGAGTGCCTTGCCAGGACCGTCGGGCAGCGGCAACTCGAGCGTCTCGCCGCTGAACTCGACACGTTCGCGCGTGAGCGCCATGCGGATCACGGCCACGTACTCGCGTGTGCGCTGAAGCTGTTTGGCAAAGCGTTGCCCGTGCCAGCCCTCGGCGACCTGCGGGCCGGAGGAGCCGATGCCGCAGATCATGCGCCCGTTGGAAAGCTGGTCGATCGTCGCGGCGGTCATTGCGGTCATCGCGGCGGAGCGCCCCGGCATCTGGAAGATCCCCGAGCCGAGACGGATGGTGGAGGTCTGACCGGCAAGCCAGCCGAGCACGGTGGCGGTGTCAGAGCCGTACGCCTCGGCCGCCCACACCGAGTCATAGCCCAGGCGCTCGGCCTCCTGGACGATTTTCAACTGGTCCTCCGAGGTGAGGCCGAGGCCCCAGTAGCCGATGTGCACGCCGAGCTTCATGTTGTGCAAGTTTCCTTTCAGCAGGAGGGTTTTGTTGCCGCGTGGAGAGCGACGGCATACCGTTCGCCGCGTTCCCCCGCCGCACCCGAAGCGTGGCTTCGAGCGGGGAAAGCCTATGCGAAATCGCCGCCGCCACACCTCCGATGCCGTCGAGCGCCTGCGCCTAGCGATCGACTGCATGCCGGTCGCCACGCGCGAGGCGATGCTCGCAGGCGTGCGCGGCAACGAACGCGTGATCGCCGGCGCCTACGTCGACCGCAGCGGCGGCGTGTGCCCGATGCTCGCCGCGCACCGCGAGGGCGCGCGCACCGACTTCATCTCCTTCGCGCGCACATGGGACCGCTTCACGCGCGCCGGGCGCGACAGCCGCCCGGCGACCGAGCGCGAGCTGCGCATCCTCGTCACGCAGCTCGAAGACAGCCTCTGCGACGCAGACGGACTTGGCCTCGACGAGGCGATAAGCGAGCACCGCGCGCTGCGCAGCCGCCGGCTGCTCGCGCGTGGCATGCGCCACTCGCCCGCCGACCACGCAAGCTCAGGGAGCACCGGACGTTCGCGGCTCTCCGATTCCGCCGATCCGTCGGGCGTCATCCGCGCCAGGCGGCTGCGCTTTCCCCGCAGGCGCAGCCAGGCACAGCCCGCCGCGCCCGAGTCGTGCGAGACGCCCGCGCCGGCCGCCTCGCACGCCTGACAGCGTCGCTATAGCGAGTCGCCGGGCCTGATGAACATGATCTCGGGCACGACGCAGGCCGGCGAGGTGCGCAGCAGGTAACGCACCGACTCGGCGATGTCCTCGGGACGAATCATCTCCTCGGCCGCCACCTGACCCTTGACGAAGTCGGTCATCGGGGTATCGACGAAGGCCGGGCAAAGCGCCGTCGACTTGACCCCCTGCGTGCCGATTTCCTTGTTCATCGCTTCGGTCCAGCCGACGACCGCGTGCTTGGTCGCCGAGTAGACCGACAGCCAGCCCTCCGCCCGCTTGCCGGAGATCGACGACGTGTTGACGACGAGCGCGTTCTTGTGCTGCGCGCCCGCCTCCAGCAGCATCGACACGCATTCGCGGTAGAAGAGCACGATCGAGCGGATGTTGATGTCCAGTTGCATGTCCAGGCGCTTGGTCTCGATCTCGCCGACCGTCGCGCCGACGCCGACGCCGGCGTTGTTGACGAGTACGTCCAGGCGGCCGTAGCGCTCGCGGTGCGCGGCGACGACCTTCTGGATCTCCGACTCGTCGGCGACGTTCGCAGCGACGCCGTGCACGTCGAAGCCATCGGCCTCCAGGCTTGCGACGGCGCCCTGCAGCTTCTCCGCTCGCCGCGCGGCCATCGTGATTCCATAGCCCTCTTCTCCGAGGATCCTTGCGATCGCCAGCCCGATGCCGCTCGATGCCCCCGTGACGATTGCCGCGCGCTCTGCCATCTGCCATCCCTCCGTTCGCTGAGAAGATCGAGGCGCCCCTCGAGAGGTACGCCGATCGCCGCCGACAGGGCGGCGCGCGGAGCATTCCACATCTCGCTGGTAGCGTCTGCTCGCCGATTGCGATCGGCCGCGCCCGGGCCGCGGCTCGAGTGCGAGACGGGCCCGTAGCTCAGTTGGTTAGAGCTGCCGACTCATAATCGGTAGGTCCCTGGTTCGAGTCCAGGCGGGCCCATGGCTTACGTGACTCTGTAGAGCCGCCTCAGGCTTGCAAGCGCCTATCGCCCTACGGCCGGAACCAGCTTGGCGGCTGCTTTCGCGGACAGCCTCCGTAGCCAACCGAGCACTCGACGGCGAGCGCTGACGCCCGGTGATGCTTTCTAGTCCCGAGGTCGCACGTCTGGACGCCCATGTTGCCGAACGGGCATTCCCAACCGCGGTAGCTGAAATAGGATTCAGCGTCGTTCTTGAGGAGGTGCTCGGCGCCGCGAAGGTGCATTACCGCGCCGAGAACTTCTTCCGCCGTGCGGTACGTGGTAGCGCCAGCTGCATAGACGCCCCAACGCGAGCTGTTGCCGTGCGTGGAGTAGGGAACGCTCGCGTGGATGAAGCCGCAGACTTGAGCGCTCGAACCCGCTGCCGACGCGTAGGAGAAGCGATCCTCGATCGCGTTTTGCGGGTGCGCGTCTGCTTCGTGCGCACCGATGCAGCGGAAACCGTTGTAGCCGGGATTGCTGCCCGGGATCCTGTCGCAACGCCAGCCATGCGGAGAAGCGGGGCCGTTCCCTTCGTGGTGAGTCACCGCGAATGACAGGACTCGGCGAGCGGTGGGACAAGTCGCTTGACCGCGTACGACGACCGCGTGGCCGCCGGCAACCTTGCCGCACGATCGAACCGCTGCAGATGCGGGCGCCACGGTGAACAAGACCCCCGTCAATGCGACACCGATCACGCCAATAAGCCGGGGAGGCACTATGCGCACGAGCCTAACCCGTCCTGACCTCCTTCGCCTCATCCCCGACCGCCGGACTTGCCTGGTTCGAGTCCAGGCGGGCCCATGGCTGACCGCACCGCGCGCCTGCGAGATACTGCCCAAGCGATGTCCAACGACAATGTGGAGGTCGTCCGCCGGTCTCTCGATGCATACGCGCGACGCGACGAAGCGGCCTTGCGCCGGATCGTCGACGTCGACTTCGAGCTCGACTGGTCGCGCTCGATCGGCTGGCTGGCAGGCGTGTACCGCGGCATCGACGAGGCCCTGCGCTTCTACGCCGGTTACTTCGAGGCGTTCAGGGAGATCGTCGTCAAGCCCGATTGCTTCATCCACACCGGCGACCTCGTCATCTTGCCCAACGAAGCTCACCAGCGCGGCAGAGAGGGAATCGAAGTGACGGCTCGCAGTTGCCTCGTCTTCACCGTCCGTTCTGGAAAGCTCCTGCGCATCTGCCTTTACCAGGACACGGAGGAAGCTCTCGAGGCCGCGGGGCTGGCGCAGTAGAGTCGCTTGAACCAGGGCCGGATCGGCTCACGGTCTGCCCGCCGGGGAATGGAGGAAGAAATGCCCAGGACCGTGCGCGGGGTTTCGCAGGTCGCCCTCGCCGCACTCTGCTCGCTGCTGCTGTCGTCCGGTGTCGCACACGCGGAAACCAAGACGTGGAACCTCGCAGACGACTTTCCGCTCGCGCATTCCAACCCGGCTGCGGACAAATACGGCCACAAGAGCGTCTGGACGTACATGTACAGCAACGCAAAGAAGCCTGGGCAGTACAGCAAGCTCGGGCAGTACTACGGCCCGCCGACAGAGGAAGCCGCGTGCGGGGTCAAAGACTTCTACTTCTGGAACAAAACGAAGAACAGCCTCGGCAATACGCCGGCAATCTTCTTCAACGCCGGGGAAACGGTGGAAGCAGGGGGGAACCGCTGCGATTCGGCTGCCACCTATCCGGGGCACACCGTCTTCTTGCACCCGCAGGTTGCCGCAGGCTCCATCCCGGTCCCCGCGGATGCGGTGGTCCGGTGGAAATCCACCGTCACGGCCATGTTGACCGTCTCGGGATCGGTGCAGCCTGTGGACCCGTTCGTCACAGGGGTCAGGTGGGAGCTGGACCGAGGGTCGACGGCCGTCGCCGGTCCCGGCGAAGTGTTCGACGACACCCTGACGTCGTTTGGGCCGATCTCGCTGGCCGTCAAAAAAGGCGAAGATCTGTACATGCGCCTCGGACTGGCGAAAGGGGCCAGCGGGGCTTCCGACGGCACCGCGGTCGACCTCACGATCGCATCGCCGTAGATGCGGTCCGAAACTCCCCGCACCCCCGCAGGGTGTTTACTCTGAAGTAGCCGCCATGCCTGAGATCACACCAGCCCTCTACCGCGCAGGCTCGGGCGAGCCGCTCGTCCTGCTGCACGGCTTCACGGGCGCGTGGATGCACTGGCGTCCGCTGCTCGCGGGCCTCTCCGAGCGCTACGAAGTGATCGCGCCGACGTTGCACGGCCACGACGGCGGCGGGCTCTATCCGCAGGATGCGCCGATCTCGTTCGCCGGCTCGACGGACTGGCTGGAAGGCCACCTCGACGAGCTTGGCGTGGGCACGGCGCACCTCGTCGGCAACTCGATGGGCGGCGCGCTGGCGCTGGAGCTGGCAAAGCGCGGCCGCGCGCGCTCGGTCGTCGCACTGGCGCCGGCCGGCGGCTGGACGCCGGGCGACGGCGAGGCCAGGCGCCTGGCGAAGTTCTTCGCGCGCCAGATGAGCACGACGCGCGCGCTGGGGTCGCGGATGCGGCTGATCCTCGCCCGGCCGAGGGTTCGGCGCCTGGCGCTGCGCGACATCATGCGCCACGGCGAGCGCGTGCCGGCCTCCGACGCGCTGGCGCTCGTTCAGGCGGCGCTGGGCTGCACGATCGCCGAGCGCGCGATCGAGGCGCTGCGCGCCGACGGCGAGGATCTGACGCTGAGCGAGCTCGGCCGCATCGCCTGCCCGGTGCTGCTGGCCACGCCGCAGTTCGACCGCGTGTTGCCGCCGGCGCTGCACGCGCCGCGCCTGCGCCGCGAGATCCCGGGCGTCGAGGCGATCGTGCTCGCCGACTGCGGCCACGTGCCGATGTGGGAGGACGCCGAACACCTCGTGCGCGCGATCGGCGAGTTCGTCGATCGCCACACGCCCGGCGGTGCGACCGCGTCACCCGGCGCACCGGTTGCGCCCGATGCAACGGCCGTGCCCGCGCCGGCGCCCTCCTGAGGACATGAGCGGCAAGCGGCGCGCCGTACCGCGGACCGCCGAGGCGAAGCGATGACCGCCGCGTTCCCGCGACGGCGCGCGGCGCGTTTGCCGCGCAGCAGGGCGGCAGCGGGCTGGAGGCGGCTGTATGCCGCCTCACAGCACGGCGAGCAGCGCGGCGTGCCACTCGACGAGGTGCTGGCAGAGCAGGCCGAAGGCGGGCTCACGCGCCGCGGGCTGCTGCTCGGCGGAGCCGGGCTGCTGGCCGGCACGGCGCTCGGCGCCAAACCCGCGCAAAGCGCCGCGAACGCGGCGTCCGGCGCGAGCAAGCGCAGCCATCCGCGCACGGCCCCGCGCGTGGCGATCGTCGGGGCGGGGCTGGCGGGGCTGCGCTGCGCGCACCAGCTGTGGACGGAAGCGCCGGCGCCGATCGCCGCGACGGTGTACGAGGCGAACGCCGAGCGCGCGGGCGGGCGCTGCTGGTCGCTGCGCGACTTCTTCGGCGCCGGCTCGGTGGACGAGCACGGCGGCTCGTTCATCGACTCGCAGCACACGCGCCTGCGCCGCCTGGTCGCGCAGCTGGGCCTGGAGATGGAGGTGGTCGACGGCGGCGACCTCGCGCAGGGCGAGGAGATCTACTTCATCGACGGCGCGTACTACACGCGCGCCGAGGCGATCGAGGACTGGCGGAGCGCCGGCTTTCACGCGTTCCGCTCGGCGAGCCGGCGCCTGCGCACGCCGGCCGGCGAAGCGGCGCTGGACGCGATGTCTGTGCCGCAGTGGCTGGACAGCACGGAGATCGGCTCCTCCAGCCGGCTGGGCAAGCTGATGCTCGCCAACGCGGTCACGGAGAACGGCGGCGACCCGCAAGACATGTCGGCACTCGACCTGATCGAAATAACGGCCGCCAGCCCGCGCAAGACGCTGGAACTGCTGCCGGGCGACAACGAGCGCTTCCACGTGACCGGCGGCAACGACCAGGTCGTCGCGCGCATGATCGCCGCGCTGCCCGCGCAGACGGTGCAGCTCGAACACGAGCTGGTGGCCGTGCGCGAGAACGCCGACCGCACGATCTCGCTGACCTTCGCGGTCGGCGCGAGCACGCGCGAAACGACGGCAGACCGCGTCGTCCTGGCGCTGCCGTTCAGCACGCTGCGCAACGTCGACCTCTCCCAAGCGGGGCTGTCGATCGCCAAGCGCAACGTGATCGACACGTTCGGCATGGGCTCGAACGCCAAGCTGCACGTGCAGCTGGCGCACAAGACGTGGCCGGCACTCGGCTTCAGCGGCGCGACGTACGGCGAATGGGACAGCTACTGCTGTGCGTGGGACGACTCCGTGCCGGGCGGGCCGTCGGCGTCGCCGGCGATGCTGCTCGGCTTCCCCGGCGGCACTCCCGGCCGGACCGGGCTGACCGGCCAGGCGCACGCGGCGGCGCCGCCGGGCGACATCGATGCGTTTCTCGGGCAGATCGAGCCGGTGTACCCGGGGACGCGCGCTGCGTACACGGGCCGCGCCTACGAGGACCACTGGGCGCTTGACCCGTGGGTGCTGGGCGCGTATTCCTACTGCCGCGTCGGCCAGGCGGCCACGTTCGGGCATATAGCCGGCCTGCCCGAAGGGGCGATCCACTTCGCCGGCGAGCACACGTCGGTTCGCCACCAGGGGTTCCTCGACGGCGCGGTGGAGAGTGGCGAGCGGGCCGCACGCCAGCTGCTCAAGACGCTGACGTGACATGTTGCACAACCACCTTTAGGCAGGTCTCACCAATCGTCCGTAGGCGTGCATTTGCGGCCTTGAACGTGTAAACTGCACAAAGCAGCGAGACGTTTACCTGCAAGCGAGCCGAGGGAGGGAAGCATGACGCCGACACAGCTGGCGCCCCCAACCGCAACACGCCAACCGGGCACGAACATGAGCCCAAGCAGCGAGGCGCATCTGTTCGCGCGCCACGTGGCAGGCGATCAGGCCGCACGCGAAGCGCTCGTGCGCCGGTTCATGCCGCTCGCTCGCAGTCTCGCCAGGCGCTATGACCGCTCTTCGGAGCCGTTCGAGGACCTGCTGCAGGTCGCGTCGCTGGGCCTGCTGAAGGCGCTCGACCGCTTCGACCCGTCGCTGGGGCACCCGTTCGCGTCGTTCGCCGTGCCGACGATCCTCGGCGAGATGCGCAGGCACTTCCGCGACGCAGGCTGGTCGGTGCACGTGCCGCGTGGCTCGCAGGAACGCGCGCTGAAGGTACGCGACGCGCAGGAGCGCCTTGCCAACGCGCATGGGCGCGCGCCGACGGTCAACGAGCTCGCGCAGTACCTCGAGCTGAGCACCGAGGAGGTCATCGATGCGCTGCAGGCCATCCAGGCCTACGAGTCGCTGTCGCTTGACGCGCCGCGCCCGGGCGCGACCGACGAAGCGACCTCCTACGGCGACGCGATGGGCGAGGAGGACGCGCGCTACGAGCTCGTGGAGCTTGACGCGACGGTCAGCGCGGTGCTCGGGCGTATCCCGCAGCGCGAGCGCGACATCCTGCGCATGCGCTTCGTCGAGGACCTCACGCAGACGGAGATCGCCGAACGCGTGGGCATCTCGCAGATGCAGGTCTCCAGGCTGCTGCGCCGGTCGCTGGACCAGCTGCGGGCGCTGACGGCCACGACGAGCTGACGCGGCACCGGGAAGTCGTCGCGACTGCCGTCGCACACCGGCCGAATGCGCTCACGCGGCAGTCGCTCGAGATGATTCCGGCACGCTGATGGGCGGGTCGCCGAACGTCAGCCTGACGTTGTCCAACCAAGCGGAGAACGTTCTGCTCGTGCGTGAGGCGCTGAGCGGGATGGCGGAGACGGTGGGCGTTGACGCGATCGACCTCAACGACATCCGCACGGCGGTCACCGAGGCGTGCAACAACGTCGTGCTGCACGCCTACGAAGGCGGCGAAGGCCCGCTGCAGCTCGAGCTGTACGTCAACGCGGAGACGGTGGAAGTCGTCGTGCGCGACCACGGCACGGGGATCAAGCCGCACATCCGCTCCGACGAGGAAGCGGCGCTGGGCATCGGGCTGTCGATCATCCAGGCGCTCGCGCCGCGCGTCGAGTTCAAGGACGTCGAGGGCGGCGGCACGGAGGTGCGCATGGAGTTCGCCACGCCGAGCGCCAAAGCGCTGGACCTGCTCGTGCGCAACGGCTTTCAAGCGCCCGACGTGGCGGGTGCGGAGCTGGCCACGACGACCGGCCTGGCGATCGCCCCGGACACGCTCGCGCGCCGCGTGCTGCCGCGTGTGCTGTGCGTGCTCGCCGCGCGCGCGCATTTCACGACCGACCGTATCTCGGACACCGAACTGGTCGCCGACGCGCTCGTCTCCGAGGCGTTCGCATCGAGCACCGGCGAGCACCTCAACGTGGCCGTGAAGGTGCAGCCGCGCAGCCTGGCTATGCGCGTCGGCCCGCTGGACAGCGGCAGCGCCGAGCGCGTCATCTCGAGCTCGCCCGGCAACGGCGTCGGCCCGGTGATCGAGAAGCTCACCGACGATCGCCGCGTGGCCGTGGAAGGGCCGGCGGAGATGCTCGAGCTGCAGCTGCGCGACCAGCGCTGAGGCGTCGCGGGCAAAAAGTAGGCGGTGACCGCCGGGGGTAGCGGTCACCGCCTGAGGGAGGACAACTCCAGACGCACATATGCCCTGCCGGGCGGCCTCTAAACATCTTTTTTCTAAAGATTTTTTGTCTTGTTGCGCAGGCGACCGGCACTGCTCGTTTGCACTCCCCGCGCGGTACGCGCTCGCACCTGCGCACCGGCACGTTTGCGCCAGGTTGATGGCCCTGCGATCCGGGTAGGCATTTGCCCAGAGGCCCGCGAGGGCGCCATGCGACAGGGGAGAGGCGATGCAAGACAGCGAGCCCGAGCTGGGGACGATTCGCACGACCATTCCGCAGCGCCTGGACCGGCTGCCGTGGTCGCGCTGGCACTGGCTGATCATCATCGGCCTCGGCACCGCGTGGATCCTCGACGGGCTGGAGGTCAACGTCGTCGGCGCGATCTCCGGGCGCATCTCCGAACCTGGGGCGGGCGTGGGCATCTCCCAGGCCGACATCTCCGGCTGGGCGGCGTCGCTGTACATCGGCGGCGCGTGTGCGGGCGCGCTGATCTTCGGCGAGCTGACCGATCGCTTCGGGCGAAAGCGACTGTTCATGATCACGCTGGCGATCTACCTGCTGGGCACGCTGCTGACCTCCGTGTCCTTCTTCCCCGGATGGTTCTTCATCGTCCGCTTCATTACCGGCATGGGCATCGGCGGCGAGTACGCGGCGATCAACTCGGCGATCGACGAGCTGATCCCCAAGAACCACCGGGGGCGGGTGGACGTGTCGATCAACGGCAGCTACTGGCTGGGCGGCATCGGCGGCTCGCTGCTGGCGGTGGTGATGCTCAACACGAACATCTTCCCCACGAACCTCGGCTGGCGATTGTCGTTCGTGCTCGGCGCGGCGATCGGCCTGGCGGTGCTGCTCGTGCGCCGAAACGTTCCCGAGAGCCCGCGCTGGCTGTTCATCCACGGCCGCGAGCAGGAGGCCGAGAAGATCGTCGGCGACATCGAAGCGGAGGTCGAGCGCGACACCGGCAAACCGCTGCCCGAGCCCGAGGGCAAGCCGCTGGAGGTGCACCAGCGAAAGGCCATCCCGCTGCACACGATCATCAAAACGGTCGTCAAGAAATACCCGCGCCGCTCGGTGCTTGGCCTGTCGCTGTTCATCGGGCAGGCGTTCCTCTACAACTCGATCCTGTTCGGCTTCGCCAACCTGCTGACGCTGTACTTCCACACCGACTCGGGCAACGCGCCGTATTACATCGCCGTCTTCGCGGCGGGCAACTTCGCCGGCGCGCTGCTGCTGAGCCCGCTGTTCGACATCGTCGGGCGCAAGCCGATGATCGCCGGCACGTACCTGCTGTCGGGCGCACTGCTGATCGTCACCGGTCTGCTGTTCAAGGAACACCAGCTCGACGACATCTCCTTCACGGCGTGTATATGTGTCGTCTTCTTCTTCGCCTCGGCGGGCGCGAGCGCCGCCTACCTGACCGTCTCGGAGGTCTTCCCGATGGAGACGCGCGCACTGTGTATCGCGGTGTTCTACGCCGTCGGCACGGGAATCGGCGGCGTGATCGGCCCGCAGGTGTTCAGCCGCTTGATCAACACCGAAAGCTACGAGCAGGTCTTCCTGGCGCTCGGTCTCGGCGCGGTGATGATGATCCTCGGCGGCATCGCCGAGCTGTTCCTCGGCGTGAACGCCGAGCGGCGCAGTCTCGAGGACATCGCCGAACCGCTCACCGCTTCGGGCCCGCCGGCGGCGAAAGATGCCGGCGGCGCCCGGCCTGCGGGCGCCGCCGGCGCAGCTTGACTCAGGAGGCGCCGTTGGCGGTCGCGCCGGCGTGCGCGACCTCGTGGCGGCCCTCGGCGAACTCCTCGACGATCTTCGCGCAGAACGCGGGAAGGTCGTCGGGGTTGCGACTGGACACGAGGCCCTCGTCGACGACGACCTGCTCGTCGACCCAGTTGCCGCCGGCGTTCGCGATGTCGGTTTTCAGCGACGGCCACGAGGTGATCGTGCGGTCGCGCACGAGGTCCGCCTCGACTAGCGTCCACGGGCCGTGGCAGATCACGCCGACCGGCTTGCCTTCGGCGAAGAACCGCTGCAGGAACTCGATCGCCTTGGGCTCGGTGCGCAGCTGGTCGGGGTTGGCGACGCCGCCCGGCAGCACGACGCCGTCGTAGTCGCTCGGATCGGCCTGCTCGAGCGTCTTGTCGACGCCGAACCTCTGCGACTTGTCGAGGTGCTGGAAGGCCTGCACCTCGCCGCTCTCGGGAGCGATCAGCTCGGGCGTCGCCCCGGCCTGCTCGACCGCCTCCCAGGGCTTGGTCAGCTCGATTTCCTCGACGCCCTCCTGAGCTACGAGAAAAGCGATCTTCTTACCGTTCAAGTCATCTGCCATGGGTGGCCTCCGTCGTGTGGTCGTTGGTCCTCTCTCAGGGCCTACCCGTGGCGCGCACGGCCAAAAACACCCGTCCACGAAGCCCTGCGCCGGTGCAGCCGATCGAGCGAGCTGCCGACTGCCAGATTGATCGCAAGCGACTTGGGGTACACCGACGACAACCGCCCGAGATCCTCGGTCCCGGGCCGCGACGAAGAGGATCGAATAGACATGGTCGGACAGAAGTTGCAGGCGCGATCTCCCGCAGGAGCTGTCAAGGTGGCGCTCGTGGAGGACTCGTTCCGTCACGAGGCGCTCTTCTACAGCGGCGAGGACGGGTTCCTGCGCGGCACGCTGCCGTTCGTGACGGAGGGCCTGGAAGCCGGCGAGCCGGTGCTCGTGGCCGTGCGCGAGGAGCGCGCGCAGCTGCTGGCGCGCGCGCTTGGCGACGACGCTTCGCATGTGCGCTTCGTCGACATGCAGGCGCTGGGGCGAAACCCCGCGCGCATCATCCCCGCCTGGCGCGAGTTCCTCACCGAGCACGCCGAGGACGAGACGCCGGTGCGCGGCATCGGCGAACCGGTGTGGCCCGGTCGCAGCGAAGCCGAGCTCGTGGAGTGCGAGCGCCACGAGTCGCTGCTGAACGTCGCCTTCTCGCACGGGCCGGCGTGGAGCCTGTTGTGCCCGTATGACCTCGACGAGCTGGCGACGCGGCAGATCGAGGCCGCGCGCTCGACGCACCCGGCGCTGATGCACGAAGGTGTCAGCCGTCGCAACGACGGCTACCTGCCGCTTCACCGCGCGCCGAACGTGCTCACCGGAGCGCTGCCCGACCCGCCGCGCGACCGCGACGAGCTGTCCTTCACCTTCCGCGGCATCGGCAGCGTGCGCAGCCTGGTGTCCGGCCGCGCCGAGCGCGCCGGCCTGGCCGAGGAAGCGCGCAACGACCTCGTGCTCGCGGTCAACGAGCTCGTCACCAACAGCGTGCAGTACGGCGGCGGCGGTGGCACGTTGCGCATCTGGGCCGAGCCCGGCGCGATCGTCTGCGACGTGCGCGATCGCGGCTACATCGACAACCCGCTCGCCGGGCGCATCGCGCCGCCGCTGGACCAGCACGGCGGCCGCGGCCTGTGGCTGGTCAACCACCTGTGCGATCTCGTGCAGATCCGCTCCACGCCCAACGGCACGATCGTGCGCGTGCGCGCACGCCTGGACGACCAGCGCCGCTAGCGCTTCTTGGCGTCGACGGCGCGCTGCAGCTGCGCCTTGTTCATCTTCGAGCGCCCCCGCACGCCGCGGTCGCGCGCCTCCTCGTAGAGCTGGTCGCGCGTGCGCCCGCGCGGGCCCGCTTTGCCCGAGCGCAAGCCGCCGCGGCGCCCGGAGGAGATGTCGTGCGTCGACGTGCGCGAAGCCCGTTTGGCTTCGCCGCTGCGCGCGCGCTCCTTGTTGACCGTGCGCGCGGCGATCTCCTCGGCGCGTTTCTCGCTCGCTCCCTGCTCGCGCTCGCTGTCGACGATGTGCTCGTACTGTCGCGCTCGCTTGCTGCCTTTCTTCACACCGCGCGGCGGCATCTCTTGCACCTCCTGGTTGGCGACGTTGTCGTGTGCAAATCGCTACCCGGCGCGATTCGCGTCAAAACCGCGCGGGCGGTTACGCGCAGCCCGGCGGGGGTATGGCTGCGAGCAGAGGGACATGGCTGTTCGAGACCGCGCATACGAAGACGCCGTGCGACGACGTGCACCGCAACCCGCCGGGCAGCGTGCCGGCGACGGGCGCCCGGAGACCTCGCTGCAGCGCCTGGACCGCAACCTGGAGGAGATGAGCGGGGAGCTTCGCGTCGTCGTGACGGGCGTGCAGGTGCTGTTCGCGTTCTTGCTGATCGTGCCGTTCAACAGCGGCTTTGCCGGCGTCGGGCCGTTCGAGCGCGGCGTGTACTTCGTCACGCTGCTGTGCTCGGCGCTGGCGGCGGTCTGCACGATCGCCCCGGCGGCGTACCACCGCGTGCTGTTTCGCAGCGACGACAAGCGCCACGTCGTGCTCGTCGCCAACCGCGTCGTGCTCGCCGGGCTGGTGTTCCTCGCGCTGGCGATGTGCGGCGCGTTGCTGCTCGTCACGACCAAGCTGTTCGGCGCGACCGCCGGAGCGGTCACCGCGGGCGCCGTCGCCGTGCCGTTCGTCGCCGTGTGGTTCCTCGCGCCGCTGCTGCGCCGCGCCGAGCACGATGCGGGCAAGCCCCCGGGCGGAGACGGCGAGCTGACGACGCCGCGCAGCGCCGGCAGTCCGGGCTCCGTGCTCAGCGCGCTGGGGCCGGCCGATGCGCGCTGGTGGGAAAATGACGTGCGATACGATTTCCGCGTGAGCGCTCAGGAGCACCTGAAGGTGGACGCGCGCAGCGAGCAGGATCGCGTCGTGCTCGCGCTCACGGGCGAACTGGACCTGGCGAGCTCGCCGGTGTTCGAACGCGCGCTGGAGGACTCGGCACTGGCGGCCGCGCCGCTGGTCGTGCTCGACCTCGACGAGCTGAAGTTCGTCGACTCGACGGGCCTGCGCGTGATCCTGCTGGCGCACGAGGCCGCGCGAACGCGCGGCCAGCAGTTCGCGATCACGCCGGGCTCGCCACAGGTTCAGCGGCTGCTCAGCATCACCAGCGTCGCCGAGCACATGCACGTCATCGCCTCGCCTGACGACCTGCTCGTCTAGTCGTCCCCATACGCTCACGCCATGAAGCCCGGCGAGCGCCTGGCCGTGATCGATCTCGGCTCCAACTCATTTCGCCTCGTCGTGTTCATGGCGGGCGACGGCTGGTGGAAGCGCACCGACGAGATCTACGAGCCGGTGCGCATCGGCGAGGGGCTCGTCGCCAGCGGCGAGCTCGGGCGCGAGCCGATGGCGCGCGCGATGGCGACACTCGACGTGTTCGCGCAGTTCGCGCGCGCGAGCGGGCTGGAAGCAGACTCGATCGACGCGGTGGCCACGAGCGCGATCCGCGACGCCTCCAACGCCGAGGACTTCCTCGCTCGCGCCCGCGAGCGCTCGCGGCTGCCGATCCGCGTGCTCTCGCGCGAGCAGGAGGCCCGCTACGGCTATCTCGCGGCCGTCAACTCGACGACGCTGCGCGACGGCTGCGTGCTCGACCTGGGCGGCGGCTCGATGCAGCTCGTGCGCGTTGCCGAGCGCCTGGCTGCGCACACCGGCTCGTGGCGGGTGGGGACCGTGCGCATGAGCGAGCGCTTCCTGCCGCCCAACGGCCCGGCCAAGCGCCGCCAGCTGCAGGCCCTGTCCGAGCACGTCGCCGAAGAGCTCGCACAGGCGCCGTGGCTGAATGACGCCAAGGCCGCAAAGCGCGGCAGGCGCCTGGTGGGGATCGGGGGAACGGTGCGAAATCTCGCTTCGGCCGCGCAGCGCGCCGCCGGCCTGCCGACGTTCGGTGTGCAGGGAGCCATGCTGGACACCGACGCGCTGGGCGAGCTGATCGAGCGCCTCGCCGCGCTGCCGGCCGCCGAGCGGGCGAGCGTGCCGGGCATCAAGCCCGCGCGCGCCGACCTGATCCTCGCGGGCGCGGTGGTCGTGCAGGGCGTCCTGCAGGCGGGCGGCTTTGAGGGCCTGGAGGCCACCGAGGCGGGGTTGCGCGAGGGCGTCTTCTTCGAGCGGCTGCTCGGCGGCGGCGAGCCCGACCGTTCGCCGTTGTTCGACGACGTTCGCCGCGCGAGCGTGCTCAACCTCGCCGGGCAGTACCACTTCGACTCGGCGCACACGCGCCACGTGGCGACGCTCGCGCTGGGTATGTTCGACGAGCTGGCGAGCCTCGGCCTGCACGACGGCGACCCGCGCGAGCGCGAGCTGCTGTGGGCGGCAAGCATGCTGCACGATATCGGCATGTCGGTCGACTACGACGATCACCACAAGCACTCGCGCTATCTGATCCTCAACGCCGGGCTGCCGGGTTTCACGCCGGTAGAGGTGGCAATCGTCGCGCAGGCTGCGCGCTATCACCGCAAGGGCAGTCCCGACCCGGGGCCGATGCGCGCGCTGTTCGGCGACGGCGATCTGCAGCGCCTGGACCGCTGCGCGGTGCTGCTGCGCCTCGCCGAGGACCTCGAGCGCTCGCGCGATCAGCTCGTGCGCGCGACGCATCTGGCGCTCGACGACGACCGCGTCGAGCTGCGCCTCGTCGCCGACGGCGACCCGGTCGTGCCGCGCTGGGCGGCCAGCCGCGAGACGGGGCTGTTCGCACGCGCGTTCGGGCGCGAGCTGGCCGTCGCCGCGTGAGCCCCGGCCGGCCGGCTCGACGGCGGCGTGTCATCCAGCGCGTCTCGGGCGCCGTGTCGCGAAGGGGCCGTGCTCAGGACGCCGACATGGCGGCCTGGCGCCCGGCGCAGTCGAACAGGATCAGCCCGTTGGGGTCGAGCGGGCGGGGTAGCCACGCGCGCGTCGTGACGACGGCGCAGGCGCGTTGCACGGCGGCTGTCGCGCCGTTCCCGCCGCGCGTGGAGAACTCGCCGCCGAGCACGACGTAGCGCGCGCGCCCGTCGGCGACCAGCCGCGCGAGACCCGCTCCGCCGAGCACCGGGTCGGTACCGCTGAAGCCGCCCAGCGCGCCCGCCTGCCCGCCGAGCAGGATCATCGGCGAGACGGTGTTGGAGGCGTCGCCGAGCACCGACCAGCGCGAGCCCGGCCGGTGCGCGCCGACATAGCGCAGCAGCGCGCGATCGACGGCCACGTGCTTGGCATCGACGCCGTAGCCGCCAGGCCCGGCGGCGGCGCGCGGGCCGGCGGCGGGGAACGTCGACTGCACGGGCGCCAGCCAGTTGCTCGCCGAGAACACGGCAGGCGCGACGACGAGCGCGCCGAGCAGCAGCGCGATCGCCGGCGGCGCGGCGCGGCGCACGGCGAATGTGGCGATTGCCGTGCCGAGCAGCCCGGCGGCCGCGACGACGATCAGCGGGAGCGTGAACCACGCCATGTAGTCGGCCTTGTGCAGCAGCGACAACTGCACGGGCACGGTTGCGCCGACGGCCGCGAGCAAGAGCAACAGGCGCCAGTCGCGCCGCCTGGCGAACTCGGCAAAGGCGAAGACGCCTACGCCGAGCATCGCCGCGACGCCGGGGCCGAGCGCGGAGACGTAGTAGGGGTGCACGATCCCCTTGGACAGGCTCAGCACGCCCGCCTCGACGACGAACCAGCCGCCGAACGCCAGCAGCAGCGCCAGGCGCGCGCGATCGGCCGCTTGCCAGCCGCGCCTGCGCCCGTCGCCGAGCACGAGCAGCGCGAAGGCGACGAGCCCGGCGAGCGCGAACGGCAGCAGCCACGCGCCCTGGTCGCCGAGGCCGCGGCCGAACAGCCGCAACGGGCCGGTCGGGCCGCCGAAGGCGATCGGGTTGCGCGCACGGCCGTTGGGCAGCAGTTCGGTCTTTTCGGGGCCTTCGGGAGCGGTGTGCGTCTTGGTCGCTTCGCTGACCTTGGTCTTCGCCGGCGCGACCTTGCGCGCGACGCCGCCCGTGCCGACGGGAATCTGACCCGGTCCGCCGGTCTGCCCGCCGACGCGCCCGAAGCCGTTGTAGCTGAAGGTCAGCCCCAGCTCGGTGTTGTTCGTCGAGCTGCCGACGTACGGGCGCTCGGACTTCGGCGTCGCTTCGACGACGGCCATCCACGCGAAGGACACGACGACCATCGCCAGGCCGGCGGCGAGCAGCTGCGCCAGGCGCCGGGGGATCGTCGCGCGGGCGCAGACGAGCACCGCCAGCGCGATGCCCGGCACGGCCAGATACGCGGCGAGCGTCTTGGTGTTGAAGGCCAGCCCGACGAGCGCGGCGCTCCATATCACCGTGCGCCAGCGGCCGTTTTCGGCACCGCGCACGCCTGCGTCGCAGGCGAGGATCATCAGCACGATCAGCAGCGTGTCGACGTTCGTCGTGCGCGAGACGGCGACGAACGACGGGAACACCGCCAGCGCGAGCGCGCCCGCCACGCCCGCCCAGCCGCCGACGCGCCGCGCGAGCGCGCGGTACAGCAGCAGCACCGCGAGCATCCCGAGGATCGCCTCCGGCAGCAACAGGCTCAGCGGGGCAAAGCCGAACAGCTTGGCGCTCGCGGCCTGCACCCACAGCCCAAGCGGCGGCTTGTCGACGGTCACCAGCCCGCCGGGGTCAAACGAAACGAAGAAGAAGTTGTGCAGCGAGCGCAGCATCGACTTGTCGCCGGCCGAGTAGAAGATGTTGCCGTAGCCGTTCTGGCTGAGGCGGTGGGTGTTCACTACGCCCGACAGCACGAGCACCGCCGCCAGCGCGAGGTGGTGCAGGCGGGGCTGCAGGCTACGTTTCGCCAGGCGCGCGCGCAGCCCGGCCGGCTCGCCGGCGACGGCTTCCGCGTCGCTGCCGGGCAGTGTGGCCGCCTGCCGCGACGCGCTCATGCGCCGGCGAGCGACGCGAGCAGACGATCGAGGTCGCCCTCGTCGTTCCACGCCCCCACCGAAGCGCGCAGCCACGGCCGCCCGGGAATGTTGCGCACGACACAGCAGCGCTCGGCGAGCAGCTCGCGCTCCGACTCCGGGTCCTCGCTGGCGAACGACACGAGCGTCGTGTCGTCGCGTGGCGCGATCTCGCGCCCGCGCTCGGCCAGGCGCTCGGCGAGTGTGGCGGCGAGCGTGCGCGCGCGCTCGTGCACCGCGTCCCAGCCTGCCGACTCCAGCAGCTCGGCGGCCGCCAGAGCACACGCCACGGCCTCGGCGCTCAGCGACATCGTGTCGAAGCGCCGCGCGTCCTCGTGCAGGCGTGCCGCGACGCCCTCGTTGGGATCCTCGAGGTTGGCGTAGCCGCGGCGCGACACGGCGATCCGACCGGCGAGCTCGCGCTTGACCCACAGCATGCCCAGGCCGTCGGGACCGCACATCCACTTCTGCCCGGCGCCGGCGTAAGCGGCGCAGCCGAGCGCGCCGACGTCCACGGGCACCGCGCCGACGCCCTGCGCGCCGTCGAGCAGCACCGGCACGTCGACGTCGGCCAGCTCGGCCGGCGCGAGCAGGCCGCTCGTCCAGCCGACGTGCGAGCAGGCGACCAGGCGCGTGCTCGGCGCGACGGCCGTGGCGAGCTCGCCCATCGGCACTTCGCGGATCGTCACGCCGCGCAGCTCCCGAGCGGCGCCGAGGGCGCCGAGCAGGCCGGGGTGCTCCTCGTCGCTGGTGAGGATCTCATCGCCGGAGCCGAGCTCCAGCCCGGCGACGATCGTCGCCATGCCTTCGCTCGTGCAGGTCGTCAGCGCGACGTCGGCCGCGTCGGCGCCGAGCGCCCGCGCGTAGGCGCCACGCAGCGCGTCGTTGAGCTCGCGGCGGCGCTCGAAGTGCGCGAACGCACGGCCGTCGGCGGCCTCGCGCTCCAGCTCGCTCGCGGACGCCGCCACGGCGACCGCGGGCAGCGGCCCGTCGGTGCCCGCGTTGAGGTATGCGCGCTCTCGCAACACGGGAAACTCGGCGCGCAGCCCAGGGACGTCCACAAACCGCGAGAATACCCGCATGCCCAGCGCACCCCGGCAGTCACCCTTGTGGGAGCCCACGCAGGCCGATCGCGAGCGCGCGGAGATGACGCGCTTCATGCGCTGGGCCGCAGAGCGGCGCGGACACGACTTCGACGGCTACGAGGATCTGTGGCGCTGGTCGGTGGAGGAGCTGGAGGACTTCTGGGCGAGCATCTGGGAGTTCTGCGAAGTGCGCAGCTCGAGGACGTTCAAGCAGCCGCTCGCCGAGCGGCGCATGCCCGGCGCGCAGTGGTTCGCCGGCGCAGAGCTCAACTACGCCGAGAACGTGCTTGCGCCGCTGCGCTACGAGGGCGCCGGCGGACGCCCGCGCCCGGACCGCACCGACACGGTGGCCGTCGTGCACAGCTCCGAGCTGCGCGAGCTCGACGAGCTCACGTGGGGGCAGCTGAGCGAGCAGGTTGCGGCCGTCGCCGGCGGCCTGCGCGCGCTGGGCGTCGGGCGCGGCGACCGCGTCGTCGCCTACATGCCGAACATCCCCGAGACGCTCGTCGCGTTCCTGGCGACCGCATCGATCGGCGCGATCTGGTCGAGCGCCGCGCCGGAGTTCGGCGCACGCAGCGTGATCGATCGCTTCGCGCAGATCGAGCCGAAGGTGCTGCTGAGCGTCGACGGCTATCGCCACGGTGGTAAGGACTTCGACCGCACGGCGGTCGTGCAGGGGATCCTCGACGAGCTGCCGAGCGTGCGGCACACGGTGCTGCTCGGCTATCTCGACGAGCAGGCACAGCTCGACGGCGCGCTGAGCTGGCAAGAGCTGCAGCGCAGGGGAGAGGGCGCCGAGCTGATCTTCGCGCAGGTGCCGTTCGACCACCCGCTGTGGGTGCTCTACTCCTCCGGCACGACGGGCCTGCCCAAGGCGATCGTGCAAGGCCACGGCGGCATCCTCGTCGAGCAGTTGAAGAAGCGCATGCACCTCGACCTGCACCCGGGCGACCGCATGTTCTGGTTCACGACGACCGGCTGGATGATGTGGAACTTCCTCGTCGGCTGCCTGCTCTCAGACGCGGCGATCGTGCTCTACGACGGCAGCCCCGCGCACCCTGACCTCGGCGCGCTGTGGAGCCTTGCCGAGCGTGCGCGGATCACCTGCATGGGCGTGAGCGCGGGGCTGCTGGCGAGCTGTGAGAAGGGCGGCGTCGAGCCCCACCGCGACTACGACCTGCGCGCTCTGCGCGCGATCGGCTCGACCGGCTCGCCGCTGGCGCCGGAGAGCTTTCAGTGGGTCTACGAGCACGTGGACGACGGGATCTGGCTGTTCTCCACGAGCGGTGGCACGGACGTGTGCACGGCGTTCGTCGCCGGCTGCCCGCTGCTGCCGGTCTACGAAGGCGAACTGCAGTGCCGCGCGCTCGGCTGCGCGGTGGAGTCCTGGGACGAGCAGGGCCACGCGCACGTCGATCGCGTGGGCGAGCTGGTGATCACCGAGCCGATGCCCTCGATGCCGCTGTTCTTGTGGAACGACGAGGACGGCGAGCGCCTGCGCGAGAGCTACTTCGCGATGTACCCCGGCGTGTGGCGCCACGGCGACTGGATCCGCATCACGCTGCGCGGGGGGGCGGTGATCTACGGCCGCTCGGACTCGACGATCAACCGCCAGGGCGTGCGTATGGGCACCAGCGAGATCTATCGCGCGGCGAGCGCCGTCGAGCAGGTGCTCGATGCGCTGGTCGTCGACATCCCGGCGCGCCCCGGCGAGGACGAGCTGCGCATGGTGCTGTTCGTCGTGCTCGCGCCCGGAGTCGAGCTCGGCGACGAGCTGACCGCGCAGATCAAGCGCCGCATCCGCGAGGACTGCTCGCCGCGCCACGTGCCCAACGAGCTGCGCCAGATCGCCGAGGTGCCGCGCACGTTGTCGGGCAAGGTGCTCGAGGTGCCGGTCAAGCGCATCCTCATGGGCACGCCGGTCGCCGAGGCGGCGAGCGTCGACTCGCTCGTCAACCCGCGCGCGCTGGACTACTTCGTGGAGCTTGCCGGCGAGCTGCAGCAGGTGGCGCCGCCGAGCAGTCGCTAGGGGGCGGTCAAGCCTTGCGGCAGGAGAAGTACGGCTTGAGCACCTCGTTGACGAACCCACCCTTGCTGTCGGCCGCCTGGAAGGCTCGCCAGACCGGCGGCGGCACGCGCTCGTAGACGTATACGCCGCTCTCGATGAACTCGACGTGAGCCTCTTGCGCGACCGCGTCGTAGCCGATCGCGGCGACTGCGCTGGAGACGACGGGCCGCAGTTCAGCAGCCGTAACGCACCTCACAACCCCAGCGAGCGGCCGACGATCTCCTTCATGATCTCGTTGGCGCCGCCGTAGATGCGCGTCACGCGCGCGTCGGCGAAGGCTCGCGCGATTGGGTACTCGAGCATGTAGCCGTACCCGCCGAACAGCTGCAGGCAGCGGTCGACGACGCTGCCCTGCAGGTCGGTGCACCACCACTTCGCGGTCGCCGCGTCCTCGGGGGTCAGCTCGCCGTCGTCGAGCGCCTGCGTGCAGCGATCGACGAACGCGCGCGCGATCTGCACTTCGCCATGCGCCTCGGCGAGCGTGAAGCGCGAGCTCTGAAACGAGCCGATCGACTGGCCGAATGCCTGGCGCTCGCGCACGTAGTCGAGTGTCCAGCCGAGCGCCGCCTCCGCCGCGGCGACCGCCGAGGCGGCGATCGAAAGGCGCTCCTGCGGGAGGTTCGAGACGAGGTAGCGAAAGCCCTCGCCCTCCTGTCCGAGCAGGTTCTCGACGGGCACGCGCACGTCGGAGAACGACAGCTCGGCGGTGTCCTGGGCATGCTGGCCGATCTTCTCCAGGTTGCGCCCGCGCTCGAAGCCCTCCATGCCGCGCTCGACGATCAGCAGGCTGATGCCGCGATGGCGCTGGCTGGGATCGGTCTTGACCGCCGTGACGATCAGGTCGGCGTTGATGCCGTTGGTGATGAACGTCTTCGAGCCGTTGACGACGTAGTGGTCCCCGTCGCGCTTGGCGCGCGTGGACATCGAGGCGAGGTCCGAGCCGATGCCCGGCTCGGTCATCGCGATCGCCGTGATCGACTCGCCGGAGGCGATTCCCGGCAGCCAGCGCTCGCGCTGCTCCTCGGTGCAGTAGCTGAGGAAGTACGGAAGGCAGATGTCGTTGTGCAGCGTGATCCCCAGGCCGAAGCTGCCGACCGCCGCGCGCTGGGTCTCTTCGCCGATCACGAGGTTCAGGCGGAAGTCCTCGGCGCCCGCGCCGCCGTAGGCCTCGGGCACCGCCATCCCGAGAAAGCCGCCTCGGCCGGCCGTCTCGAACAGCTCGCGCGGCATCAGCCCCTCGCGCTCCCACTGCCCGTAGCGCTCCTCGCCGATCACCTCGCGCTCCAGGAAGGTGCGAAAGCTCGCGCGGAAGTCCTTGTGCACGTCCTCGAACAGGTTTCGTCGCATGGCTTCAGTATCGCCCACAGGCGCCTGCGGGATACCGGCGGTCGAGTGCCGCTAGTGAAACTGCGGCTTTGCCAGCAGCAGCTGCACGTCCCGGATGCGCCGCTCGCGAAAGCCGCCCTCGCAGTAGCTGAGATACAGCTCCCACAGGCGGCGGAAGCGCTCGTCATAGCCAAGCGCCGAGAGGCGCTCGGTGGCTGCGAGGAAGCGCTCGCGCCAGTGCTCGAGCGTCAGCGCATAGTGCGCGGTGATGTCGTCGACGTGCGCTTGGCGAAAGTCGGTCACGCGCGCCACCGAGCGCGAGATCACCTCCATCGAGGGCAGGCAGCCGCCGGGGAACACGTGCGTGTTCATGAAGCTCTTGCCGGCCTTCTCGACCTCATAGGCGTCGTCCTCGATGACGATCGCCTGCAGCAGCATCGCGCCGTCGGGCTTGACGAGCGCCGAGCAGCGCTTGAAGAACGTCGGGAAGTACTGCCAGCCGACTGCCTCGATCATCTCGATCGACACGAGCTTGTCGTAGGTCCCCTGCAGCTCGCGGTAGTCCTGCGAGAGCACCGTCACGCGGTCCTGCAGCCCCGCCTGTCGAACGCGCTCGACGGCGAAGGCGTGCTGCTCGGCGGAGATCGTCGTCGTCGTCACGCGACAGCCGTAGCGCTCGGCCGCGAACACGGCGAAGCCGCCCCAGCCGGTGCCGATCTCCAGCACGTGGTCCTCGGGGCCGAGCCGGAGCTTCTTGCAGACGCGCGCGAGCTTGGCCAGCGAGGCCTCTTCCAGCGTGCTCTCCGGCGACTCGAAGACCGCGCACGAGTACATCATCGTCGCGTCCAGGAACTGCGAGAACAGCTCGTTGCCGAGGTCGTAGTGCGCAGAGATCTGTTCGCGGGCGCGCCCGGGCGTGTTGCGCGCCAGCCAGCGCGCCCAGCGCTGCACGGGGACCAGCACGGGAGCGAAGATGCGCCGCAGCCGGTCCAGCGTGCCGACGTTGCGCGCGGCGATGCGCGTCAGCGAGACGAGGTCGTCGCAGTCCCACAGGCCGTCGACGTAGGCCTCGCCGAGGCCGACGCTGCCGCGCAGCAGGTGGCGATAGAAGCGCGCCGAGCGCACGCGCAGCACGGCCGACAGCGGGCTGCGCGCCAACCGCTGCCCGAACACCAGCCGCCGCGAGCCCTCGACGACGACCAGCTCGCCGCCGCGTGCGCGAGACAGCAGGCGCAGCGCCAGCCAGCGTGCGACGCGGTCGCCGAGCGAGAAGCCGCCGTCGAACGGCCTGCCGTCGTCGGCGCGCGCGGGGGAGGGGGGCAGCAGCGGTGCCGCCGGGTGCACGGCGCTCACGCCGGCGCCTCGCCGTCGAGCTCGCATCCGGCTGCGGGGTGGGCGTGATAGCCGGCGCCGCGCAAACGCAGGCGCAGGGCGTGCGCGTAGATGCGCGCCGTCAGGCGCAGCGTCAGCGCCGGGTAGCGCACGAGCGCGCCGCGCAGCGAAGCGGGCGTGATCTCGCGCCGGCGCAGCGACAGCGTGGCGTCGAACGCAAGCCGGCCGTCCTCGCGCGTGGACTCGATGTGCACGGAAAGGCGCTCGCCGGGCTCGCTCAGACGCCAGTCGTAGGTGTGCGCCATGCTCATCAGTGGCGAGACGTGCAGCGCCTTGGCAAAGCGACCGTGCAGTACCGAGGTGGAGCCGTGGTCGCTGCGCTCGTGTACCGGCATGACGTAGGCGTGGCGCTCGCCCCACGGGGTGTTCGTGACGTGCGCGACGACGGCAGTGACGTGCTCGCCGGCGGCGTCGTAGCAGTAGTAGAAGCTGACCGGGTTGAAGCAGTGCCCGAAGTAGCGCAAGTGCGTGAGCACGCGGATCGGGCCGTCCACGCTAACGCCTGCCTCCTCGGCGACCGTCTCGGCGACCGCCTCGCGCAGTGGCATGGCCGGATCGCCGAGGTAGTCGGCGCGGCGAAACCACGCGAGCGCCGGGCGCCGCGAGGACCACAGGCGGCTCGCGTCGAACAGCGCCGGCAGCTCGTCGAGGTCCACGTAGGCCATGAACAGCGGGAAGCGGAACTCGTCGCGCGGCGCCGTGCGGCGGTGGCGCACCGAGCCCTCGTACAGACACGAAGCGCGCCCCGCAGCCGGCGCAAGGCTTGTCGCGGCGTGCGGCCCGGGTGTGACGGCGACGCTCACAGGCCGACCCCGAACGGCGCGCACGCGCGCAGTGCGCTGACCACGCCGTCCTCGTGAAAGCCCCAGCCCCAGTAGGCGCCCGCGTAGTGCGTGCGCCGCGGCAGGCCGCTGATCGCCGAGTGCCGCGACTGCGCCGCGACACCGCTGGGCGTGTACATCGGATGGGCGTAGGTGATCGTGCGGATGATCTTCGCCGGGTCGATTGCCTCGGTGCGGTTCAGTGTGACGCAGAAGTCCTCCGAGGAGCTCAGGCGCTGCAGGTGGTTCATGTAGTAGGTGACCGTGCTCAGCGGCTTGGGCTCGCGCAGCAGGTGGAAGTTCCACGCCGAGCGCGCGGCGTGGCGGCGCGGCAAGAGGGCGCTGTCGGTGTGCAGCACGGCCTCGTTGGGCTGGTAGGCGATCGAGCCGAGCAGCTCGCGCTCGCGCTCGCTGGCATCCCCGAGAATGCGCAGAGCCTGGTCGGAATGCGTGGCGATGATCACCTGGTCGTAGTGCTCGGCGCCGCAGCCGCCGGCAGCGATCTCCACGTGCCCGTCGTGGCGCGTGACCGAGCTGACGGGCGTGCGCAGGCGGATACGGTCGGAGAACGGCTCGGTCAGTGCCTCCACGTAGCGCGCCGACCCGCCCGCGACGGTTGCCCACTGCGGGCGGTCGCGGAAGCCGAGCATCCCGTGGTTGGCGAAGAACTCGGCGATGAACCTCGCCGGGAACGACCCGGCCTTGCGCGGGTCGGCCGACCACACGGCCGACAGCTGCGGCACGATCAACCGCTCGACGAACGCGCGCGAGAAGCGATGCCGCGCGAGGAAGTCGTGCATCGACTCGCCGCTTTCCTCGTGGTCGAGCAGGCGCCCGAGCGCGCGGTTGAAGCGCAGGAGGTCGACGATCATCCGCGCGAACAGCGGGCTGGCCAGGTTGCCGGGCTGGCAGAACAGGCCGCGCGGCGTGCCGCTGAACTCGAAGTCGCGCTCCTCGCCCTTGACCGAGAAGCTCATGTGCGTCGGCTGGCGGGCGACGCCCAGCCGGTCGAGCAGCCGCGTGAAGTTGGGGTAGTTGCGGTCGTTCATCACGATGAACCCCGTGTCGACGTGGTGTGTCTCATACGCCGTGTCGACGCGGATCGTGTTGGTGTGCCCGCCCGCGTAGCCGTTGGCCTCGTAGACGACGATCTCGTGGTCGCGGTGCAGCAGGTGGGCGGCGACGAGCCCCGAGATGCCAGCGCCGACGATCGCGATCTTCATCGGGCCGCCCCCTCGATACCCAACGTGCTGTCGCTGATTGGCCGCATCTGTTCAGTCAATCTACGCCGCAGGCGCCCTCGCGGATCACATCGCCGGGCACGCTCGTTTGCGTCTTTGGCAGGAGTGAGTGCACGCGACGTCGAACAAGACCGCCGATGAAGCGTGTTGCCACACCTCCCACAGACCAGGCTCCTGCTGCATCCCCGCTCGGGGGCACCAGCGAGCACCAGAGCCTCTCCAAGTACATCCGCGCACGCTTCGACGAGTGCTCGCGCTCGCAGAAGGATGTCGCGCAGTACATCGTCGACCACCTCGACGAGGCGGCCTTCCAGACCGCCGAGGAGCTCGCCCGCCGCGCCAACACCTCCAGCTCCACCGTCGTGCGCTTCTCCCAAGCGCTCGGCTTCGAGGGCTTTCCCGAGCTGCAGGCGGCAGCGCGCGAGGAATACCGCCGCGTGCACTCCAAGGCTGCCGAGCCCGGCTCCACTTCGCCGTCCGCACCGCTGTTCTCACTCGATCAGAACGAGTTCGAGACGGCGCTCGCGGCAGACCACCTGAACGTCGAGGAGACCGCGCGCAAGGTCTCGCGCAGCTCCGTGGACGCGCTGATCGAGGCGATCGTCTCCGCCGAGAAGGTGCTCGTCGCCGGAACCGACCAGATGGCCTTCTTCGCCAGCTACCTGCGCCACTTGCTGATGCTGCTCGACCTGCGCGTGGACGTCGTCGCGAGTCCCTCTCAGGAGGCGCTCAGCCGGCTCGGGCGCATCGAGCAGGGGACGCTCGTGATCGGCCTGTCCGCCGGGCGCCCGCATCCGCTGGTCGTGCGCGCGATGAAGCTCGCGCGCCACCGCAAGGCCAAGACGGCTGCGATCACCGATGCGACGCTCTCGGAGGTCGCCAAGCTCGCGCAGATCAAGCTCTACTACTCGTCCAACAGCCCCGCGTACGTGCGCTCGCACACGGCGCTGCTCAGCCTCATCCAGGCCCTCGCCTACGGCGTCTACGCGCAGGACTCCGCGCAGTACGACGACCGCATCAAGGCTTTTCGCCTCAAGTAGCGCCGCCGTGCCCGGCTAGACTTGCCGTATGCGCGACGAGTCGACATTCGCCGTCAAGACCGGCCTGGCGGAGATGCTCAAGGGCGGCGTGATCATGGACGTGGTCAGCGCTGCGCAGGCGACCGTCGCCGAGGAGGCCGGCGCCGCTGCGGTGATGGCGCTCGAGCGGGTTCCCGCCGACATCCGCCGCGACGGAGGCGTTGCGAGGATGTCCGATCCGGAGATGATCTCCGGCATCCAGGAGGCCGTGAGCATCCCCGTCATGGCCAAGGCACGGATCGGCCACTTCCTCGAGGCGCAGGTGCTGGAGGCGCTGGAGGTCGACTACGTCGACGAGTCCGAGGTGCTCACACCGGCCGACGAGGCCAACCACATCGACAAGTGGGCCTTCAAGGTGCCGTTCGTCTGCGGCGCCACCAACCTCGGCGAGGCGCTGCGGCGGATCGGCGAGGGCGCGGCGATGATTCGCTCCAAGGGCGAGGCGGGCACCGGCGACATCGTCGAGGCGGTCCGCCACATGCGCCAGATAAACGGCGAGATCCGCCGGCTGGGCACGCTGGCAGACGCCGAGCTGGCGACCGCTGCCAAGCAGCTCGCGGCGCCGCTTGACATCGTGCGCCAGGTGGCGGCCGACGGCAAGCTGCCGGTCGTGCTGTTCTGCGCCGGCGGCATCGCCACGCCGGCCGATGCCGCGCTGATGATGGCGCTCGGAGCCGAAGGCGTGTTCGTCGGCTCGGGCATCTTCAAGTCCGACGACCCGCCGAGCAGGGCGCGCGCGATCGTCGAGGCGACGACCCACTGGCAGGACCCCGAGCGCGTGGCCGCGGCATCGCGGGGACTGGGCTCGGCGATGGTCAGCCTGGAGAGCTCAAAGCTCGACGGGGAGCAGCTGCTCGCCCAAAGGGGTTGGTAGCTCCCAGCCGGACGGATCGCGCGCCGGATGGACCGGCGCAGCCGCTCGTCGGCGTGCTGGCGCTGCAAGGCGACTTCCAGGCGCACGGGCGCGTGCTGGCGCGGCTGGATGCGGCGGTGCGCGAGGTGCGCGTCGTCGGCGACCTCGATGGGCTCGACGCGCTCGTCATACCGGGCGGCGAGTCGACGACGATGACGCTCGGCGTGCAGCGCGAGGGGCTGGCCGAGCCGATCGCCGCGCTCGCGCGGGAGGGCCTGCCGGTGCTCGGCTCGTGCGCCGGGCTGATCATGCTCGATCGCGCGCATCTCGGCCTGATGGACATCCTCGCCGAGCGCAACGCGTTCGGGCGCCAGATCAAGAGCTTCGAGGCCGACGTCGAGCTGGACGGCGTGCCGGGCGGCCCACTGCACGGGGTCTTCATCCGCGCTCCGTGGATCGTCGAGCACGGCGACGGCGTGGAGGTCCTCGCGCGCGTGGACGGCAATGCGGTGGCTGCGCGCGAGGGTCGCCTGCTGGCGGTCGCATTCCACACCGAGCTCGGCGCCGACGACCGGCTGCACGAAATGCTGCTGGGGTGGGCGCGGGAGCCCAGAGTGGCTACGCAGGCCCGCTGAGCGGCGCCACGCGATCGCCGCGCTCAGGTGCGGGCACGGATGAGCCGGGCGGCGCGGCGCGCTCGAGCGCCGGCCAGCCTTGATCGAGCGCGTTTTCGGCGTGCTCGGCGGCGACCCCACCGCGAATCCCGAACAAGCGCTTGGCGCGCAACAGGTAGACCACGACGGCCACGTTGATGACGAACGCGATCGCCTTGAACACGGTTGCTCGGTTGGCCAGCTCGTAGATCTCCAGCGGCAGCAGCGATGTGGTGACGACGAACGTCAGGTACTCCGCCCAGCGCCGCTGCACCCACAGGCCGACTCCCTCGATGCCCTCGACCAGCCCGTACACGAGCAGCACGCCGCCGACCAGGTGCAGGTGCGAAGAGGAGGTCGTGAAGGCGTTGTCGATCTCGTGCAGCAGCCCGTGCGAGGCGTGCGTCTGGCTGGCCGCGACGCCGCCCTGCAGGTCGGCGACGACCTTGTAGAAGGTGTGGCGCAGCGTCCTGCGGTCGGCGGCGAACAGCAGCACGAGCACGCCCAGCGCGACGAGCACGAGGAAGTGGAAGGCGCGATCGAGTGCGATCACGCGCAGCACGACCTTGTCGCGCAGCGGCTTGCCGCGCAACGGCAGCTCGATCTCCTCGCGCGCCGGCGGATGCTCGCGCGCGGGCTCGGCCGGCGGTGCCAGCGCCAGCCAGCTGTCACAGCGCAGGCAGCGATACCAACGGCCGCCGCCCGCGTCCTCGCGCGCGAACAGCGAATCCTCGGCGCGCAGCTTCGCCGCGTCGGTGCCGACCAGCTCGTGGCCGCTGACGCTGCAGATCAACAACTCCCAATGCAGGCGCGGGCGAAAGCGCCGCGGTGGCTGCGTGCCCGGGGGGTGCACGTTCACGCGGCCCATCTTGGCAGGCACGCGGCGTTCGGCGATACTCGCGCGCATGCGCATTTCGATCGCCGCGGACGAGCTGACCGGCGTCGCCGCGCAGCTCGCCGCCGAGCTGCGCCGCCGCGGGCATGCGACCGTCGCGCACGGAGCGCTCGGCGAGGGCGAGCGCGCAGATTGGGCCTGGGCCTCGGAGGCTGCCGCGCGCGACGTCGCCGAAGGGCGCGCCGATCAGGCCGTCGTGTGCTGCTGGACGGGCACCGGCGCGTCGATCGCCGCCAACAAGGTCGCCTCGGTGCGCGCGGCGCTGTGCAGCGACGCCGCCTCTGCAGCCGGTGCGCGCCGCTGGAACGACGCCAACGTGCTCGCGCTCAGCCTGCGCAGCACCTCCGCGGCGGAGCTCGGCGAGATCCTCGACGCGTGGTTCGCCCAGAAGCCCAGCGACGACGACGAGGACCGCGCGAACATCGCGCACGTCGCGCAGATCGAGCGCAGCGCGCCCGCAACGGACGCCTGAGGACCGCGTTCACTGCACGGCGAACTGCACGACGCCGTCGCGCTCGACTTCCACGACGCTGCCGTCGCCCAGCAGCAGGTCCACGTGCCCGAGCACCTCCGACAGCGTCAGGTAGGCCTGCGTGACTGCCACGTTGCCCCACAGCTCGTGTGCGATCTCGTGCGCCGTGCGTGGCTGGGACTCGATCAGACGGCGGATCTTCTGCGCGCGGCGCTTGTGCAGGCGCATGCGTTCGTCGATCAGCGCCACGTGATCGTCGATCGGCGGCCCGTGTCCGGGCAGCACCAGCGACAGCTCCATCGCGCGCGTCTTGGCCAGCGAGTCGATGTACGTCACCAGCGCCTGCGGGCGCGGGCCGGCGAAGTCGGCCTCGGTGCCCAGCGGGCGCGCGAGCAGCGGGTTCGAGGAGATGTGCTTGATCAGGTGATCGGCGCCCAGCAGCATCGAGCGCGCCTCGTCGTGGAAGACCGTGTCAGACGGACTGTGCCCCGGGCGGTGCAGCACCGTCAGCGTGCGATCGCGCAGGCGCAGCTGCGCGCCGTCGGCGAGCGGGCGCGTGACCTCCACGGCCGAGCCCCAGCCGCGAAAGCCCGCCGATACCGCGCGCAGCGCGGTCACGACTTCCGGCGGGATGCCGTGGCGCAGCATCAAACCCTCGGCGAACGAGTCGTCGGCGTCGGCCTGCTCGCCGTAGCCGGCCAGATATGGGGCCAGCGCGTCCAGCGCGGCGACTTCCGCGCCCGAACGCCGGGCGAGGATGCCCGCCAGCCCGAAGTGGTCGATGTGCTGATGGCTGACGATCAGCAGCTCGATGTCCTCGACCTTGTGTCCGCGCGCGGCGAGCGCCTGTTCGAGCTCGTCCAGCGCCTTCGCCGAGTTCGGGCCCGAGTCGATCAGCGTCAGCGGCGAATCCTCGATCAGGTAGGCGTTGATCCTGCCCACGCGAAACGGCGTGGGGATCGCCAGGCGATGGACCCCCGCATCTGCCGCCAGCGCGAGCTGCTCGCGCTCGGCCTCCTGGTCGTCCTGCTCGCTCACGAGCGGATCAGCGCGAGAACCTCGTCGCGGTGCCGGGCCATGTCCTCGGGCGACGCCAGCGACTCCAGGCACAGGCGCAGCAGCGGCTCGGTGTTCGACGCGCGCACGTTGAAGTGCCAGTCCTCGTAGTCGATCGAGATCCCGTCGAGGCGTTTCTGCTCGGCGTCGGAGTAGCGTTCGGCGATCTGCTCGATCTTCGCCAGCGGGTCGGCGACTTCCGAGTTGACCTCGCCGGAGATGAAGTAGCGCGCGTGATAGGGCGCCAGCAGCTGGGACATCGACTTGCCCTCGCCGCACAGCAGCTCGAGCACCAGCAGCGCCGGGATCGTCCCCGAGTCCGCGCAGTAGAAGTCGCGGAAGTAGTAGTGCCCGGAGACCTCGCCGCCGAACAGCGAGCCCTCCTTGCGCATGCGCGTCTTGAAGAACGCGTGGCCGACGCGGTTGACGAACGGCGTGCCGCCCGCGTCGGTGACCGTGTCCGGCACCGCGCGCGACGCGCGCACGTCGTAGAGGATCGCCTCGCCCGGGCTCTTGGCAAGCAGCGACTTGGCCAGCAGCGCCGTGAGGAAGTCGCCGTCCACGAATGCACCCGTCTCGTCGATGAAGAAACAGCGGTCTGCGTCGCCGTCCCAGGCGATGCCCAGGTCCGCGCCGGACTCGCGCACGCGCTGGATGATCAGCTCGCGGTTCTCGGGCAGCAGCGGGTTGGGCTCGTGGTCGGGGAAGTTGCCGTCCGGCGTCCAGTACGTCTCGATCAAGTCGAGGTTCAAGCTCTCCAGCAACGGCCCGACCATGCGGCCGGCCATGCCATTGCCACCGTCGAGCACCACCTTCAAGCGCTTCGGCGCCGAGCGCACCGTGTCCGCATCGATGAACCGCAGCGCCGCCCCGCGAAACTCCTCATAGATATCGATCTCCTCGAAACTGCCACGCGCCGCGCCCTGCTCGCCGATGCCCTCTTGCACGAGCTTGCGCACGTCTTCGATGCCAGAGTCGCCCGACAGCGCGATTGCGCCCTCGCGCACGAGCTTGGCTCCGGTGTAGGCCTTCGGGTTGTGCGAGGCCGTGCACATCAGCCCGCCGTCCAGCTCGCGCGAGCCGACCAGGAAATACAGCATCTCACTGCCCACTTCTCCGGCGTCGATCACGTTGGCGCCCTGCCCGAGCAGGCCCTCGCGGTAGCGCGCCGCCAGCTCCGGCGCACTGAGGCGCATGTCGCGCCCGAGCCCGACGCGCAGCTCGTGCAGCGGCTTGCCCGCCAGGTCGCTCAGCACGTGCGCGAACGCGGCGCCGATCCGTTCGGCGATGTCGCCGTCTATCTGCTCGCCGTACAGGCCGCGGATGTCATACGCCTTGAATATCTCTGCGGGGACGGAAATGCTCATCGGCCGATCATCCTATGCGCCTGCGGCGAGACTTCGCGGGGTCCTGCTCACGGCCGCCAGGCGCGCCGGCCTCGTAGACTCAGATGCATGTCAGGACACTCCAAGTGGGCGAGCATCAAGCACAAGAAGGCGATCGTCGATTCGCGGCGCGGCAAGGCGTTCTCCAAGCTGACGCGCGCGATCATGGTCGCCGCGCGCGACGGCGGCGGCGACCCGGTCGGCAATCCAGCGCTGGAGCTGGCGATCCGCAAGGCCAAGGAAGCGTCCATGCCCAAGGACAACATCGATCGCGCGATCGCCAAGGGGACCGGCGAGGGCGGCGAGGCCGACGCGATCGAGGCGGTGCTCTACGAGGGCTACGGCCCCGGCGGCGTGGCGCTGCTCGTCGAGGCGATGACCGAGAACCGCAACCGCACCGGCGCCGACGTGCGCCACGCCTTCACCAAGAACGGCGGCAGCCTCGGCGAGCCCGGCTCCGTTGCCTACCTGTTCGACAAGAAGGGCACGATCGTCGTCGACGCCACGCGTTACTCCGAAGACGACCTGCTGCCCGCCGTGGAGGCCGGCGCCGAGGACATCTCCGTCGACGACGACGTCTTCGAGGTGGTTTCCGAGCCCGCCGAGTTCACCGCCGTGCGACACGCGCTCGAGCAGGCCGGCGTGGAGATGGACAGCGCCGAGATGGCCTACCGGCCGTCGGCGCTCGTGCCCGTCGACGAGAGCCACGCAGGCTCGCTGCTGCGCCTGATCGACGCGCTGGAAGAGAGCGACGACGTGGAAGCCGTGCACGCCAACTTCGACGCGCCTGCCGAGCTGTTGGAGCGCGTCGCGGGCTAGGCGCCCTCCGAGATTCAGCTCGGCCGCGGCGTCTCGCTCGCACGCCGCGCGCGAAACAGCGGCACCGGGCCGCGGATGCCGCGCAGACGGCGCTCGCCTGCGAACGACCAGCGGTAGCCGCCGTCGACGGACTCGCGCAGCTCGCGCTCGACGAGCAGGCTGCCCGGACGCGCGACCGACGTGATGCGGCTGGCGAGGTTCACCGGTCGCCCGAACCAGTCGCCCGCGCGCGGCAGCGCCTGGCCCATCGCCGCACCGGCGCGCAACTGCGGGAAGTCCTCGCCCTCGGCGTCCGCGGCCTCGATCAGGCGCAGCGTCGCCGCGAGCAGCGGCTCGGGCTGAGGCGAGGCCAGCATCGCCGCGTCGCCGATCGTCTTGACCAGGCGCACCGGCGGCTCGGCCGCGTCGCCGGCGAGCGCTTCCAAGCGCACCGCCAGGCGCCCGAGCTCGTCCGGCGCGACTTCCTCGCCCAGGCGCGTGAAGCCGACCAGGTCGGCGAAGCACACCGTCACCTCGCGCGAGCCCGGCAGGATGCCGCCGCTTCGCTCCAGCTCCGAGACGACAGTGCTCTGCGTGGCGTGTTTGAGGTGCAGCGTGAGCACGCTCTCCAGCAGCGGGTTGACCAGCGGGTACAGCGCACCGGCCGCCTGCGCGTAGCGGTTGGCCAGCTCCGGCTCGCTCATCCCCGGCTCGAGCACCAGTTTCAGCGGCAGCGCGCGCAGCGTTTCGGCGACCTGCGAGAGGCTTCGCCCGAGCACGCGCATCAGGTCCAGCAGCTCCTCGTCGGACAGCCCGGCGGCGCGCGCGACGTGCGTCGTGCGCGCCGATTCCAGCTCCGCCTCGGTGTACACCGCCTCCTCGGGCTCGGGAATCGGCAGCCCCATCGCGCGACGGGCGGCGATCAGGAAGTCTTCCTCGACACCGCTCAGCGCAGCGATTTCGCTCGCCGTGTAGCGCTCGCTGCTGACGATCACGCGGTCTGCCGGCAGGTACATGATCGTCCCCGCCTCGGTGCTGCGGCGCAGCTCCGACAGCGGCACGCCGTCGGCGACGAGCTGCTCCAGCAGCGCGATGCGCTCGGTCCGCTGCGAACCGTCGAGCCCGTCGAGCAGGCCCTCGGCAGCGAAGTCGATCGGCTCGGCGCTCATCTGCAGCTCAGCGTACGCCACCCTCGCTGCCACCGGCAGGCAGGCGTCCGGTGTCGGGCGCAGAATCCTCAAGCATGATCGTCCTCGGAATCGACCCCGGGCTGGCCAACACCGGCTACGGCGTCGTCGCGCGCCGCGGCGGGCGCCTGGCGGCGCTCGACGGCGGCGTCATCGAGACGCGCTCGGACAGCCCGCACGAGCGGCGCCTGGCCGACATCCACGAGGAGGTCGACCAGCTGATCTGCACGCACGAGCCCGACGCGGTAGCGCTGGAGGAGCTGTACTTCGGCCAGAACGTGCGGACCGCCTTCGCCGTCGGCCACGCGCGCGGAGTCGTCATGCTCGCCGCCGGCCAGCACGGCCTGCCGTGCACCGGCTACACCCCGCAGCAGGTCAAGGGCGCCGTCTGCGGCAACGGCCGCGCGGCCAAGGACCAGGTCGCGCGCATGGTGCAGGCGCTGCTGTCGCTCGAGCACGAGCCGCGGCCCGACCACGCGGCCGACGCGCTCGCCGTCGCAATCTGCCACGCCAACTGCGCGCCGCTTGCCGGCGCGCTGGCCAGGGCGAGCGCATGATCTCGTTGCTGCGCGGAGAGGTGGCGGTCCGCCGCGCCGACCACGTGGTGATCCTCTGCGACAGCGTGGGTTATCGCGCCGCGGTGTCCGCCGAGACGCTGCGCCACGTGCCGCCCGTGGGCGAGCAGGTGACGCTGCACGCGCATCTGATCGTGCGCGACGACGCGCTCGCGCTCTACGGCTTCCACGCCGAACAGGAGCGCGACCTGTTCCTGATGCTGCTGTCCGTGCAGGCGGTCGGGCCGAAGGTCGCGCTCGCGGTGCTCTCCGGCGGCTCGCCGCGCGAGCTGATCGCGGCGATCGCGGCCGGTGACGCGGCGCGCTTTCAGGCGGTGCCGGGGATCGGCAAGCGCACTGCCGAGCGGGTCATCGTCGAGCTGCGCGAGAAGGTCGTCGTGCGCAGCGACGGCGAGACCGCCGACGAGTCGATTCTCGCCTCGCGCGGCGCCGGCGCGGATGCCGGCGACACGCAGACGGGCCGCGGCCTGGCGCGCGCCGGGCTGATCGAGCTCGGCTACGCGCCCGGCGAGGCCGACAGCCTGCTGATGGACGCCGAGGGCGAGAGCGCCGAGGAGCTGCTCGCGCACGCGTTGCGCCTGGCGCGGTCGGGCGCATGAGCGGCGAGGCGATCGTGACGCCCGAGACGGCGCGCATCCAGACTCCGTATCTCGTCGCCGAGGACGAGCTCGACCGCTCGCTGCGGCCCAAGCGCCTGGAGGACTTCGTCGGGCAGGAGTCGCTTCGCGAGCAGCTCTCGGTGGCGATCGAGGCCGCCGGTGCGCGCGGCGACGCGCTCGACCACCTGCTGCTCGCCGGGCCGCCCGGCCTGGGCAAGACCTCGCTGGCGCAGATCGTCGCCGCCGAGCTGGAAGTCCCGTTCGTGCAGACCGCAGGGCCGGCGCTCGAGCGCAAGGGCGACATCGCCGCCTTCCTCACGGCGCTGGAGCCGCGCAGCGTGTTCTTCGTCGACGAGATCCACCGCCTTCCGCGCACGCTGGAGGAGACGTTCTATCCGGCGATGGAGGACCACAAGCTGCCGATCACCGTGGGCCAGGGCGCGGGTGCGCGCGTGGTCACGCTCGACCTGCCGCCGTTCACGCTCGTCGGCGCGACGACGCGCACCGGTCTGCTGACGACCCCGCTGCGCGACCGTTTCGGCATCCAGGCGCGCCTGGAACCGTACGGCGTGGAGGATCTCGCGCAGATCGTGCGGCGGTCGGCCGGCATCCTGGAGATCTCCCTCGACGACGACGGCGCCGTGGCGATCGCCGCGCGCAGCCGCGGCACCCCGCGCGTGGCCAATCGCCTGCTCAAGCGCGTGCGCGACTTCGCCGAGGTGCGCATGGCGGGAGTGGTCACAGCGGAGGCCGCCCAGGCCGCGCTGCGCATGCTCGAGGTCGACGAGCTCGGCCTGGATCGCCTGGACCGCGAGATCCTGCGTGCGATCTGCGTGAAGTTCGACGGTGGGCCGGTGGGCCTGTCGACGCTCGCCGTCGCAGTCGGCGAGGAGCAGGACACGATCGAGGACGTGTACGAGCCCTATCTGCTGAAGGAGGGGCTGATCAAGCGCACGCCGCGCGGTCGCGCGGCCACCGCGGCGGCCTTCGCGCACATCGGCCTGGACGCCCCGTCCGGCACCGACCCGGCTCTGTTCTGAGCGGGCCCGCGCGGCGCGCGAGGAGGCCCGGCCTGCAGCGGCAGGCCCAACGGCGGCCTTCGCAGCGTTGCTTGCGTAGTCTGTAGCGATCCATGGCACACCCGTTCATCTGCCCCAACTGCGGTCACCGGACCACCGAGGTCGACCGCAACGTCGGCTTCACGCGCCAGCCCAAGGGCTGCTCGAAGTGCGGCTTCGCATTCCTGTTCGAACTGCTCGACGACTACTACCCGGCGCCTGACGCGGCGTTCTTCGTGTGCGACGGCGAGGGGCGTGTGATCGGCTGCGGCAAGAACTCCTTCGCCTTCACCGGACTGGAGGAGGAAGAGGTGATCGGTCAGCGCGTCGAGCGCGTTCTCGGCCTGCGTTTCTCAAATGGCGAGGAGCCGGTGGAGACGGTGCTGGAGTGGGGCGTGCGCAAAATGGACGTACCGGTGCAGGTCTCCGGCGAACGCGACAACGCGGCCGGCGCGAAGGCAGACATGTTCCCGGCCTACGACGACGACGGCGGGCTGTTGCTCGTGCTCACCCCCGACAAGTAGTCTGAGTCGGGCCATGGGTGCGCAATGACCGATCGTCGCCGCAACACGCTGATCCTGCTGATCGTCGCCGGGCTGATCGCCGCGTCGGTCGCCGTGATCGCGAGCAAAAAGACACGCCTCGGCCTTGACTTGAAGGGCGGCGTGCAGCTCGTCTACCAGGCGAAGCCGACCGCGCAGTCGAAGGTCAACGCCGAATCGCTGAACCGTGCGATCGACATCATGCGCAAACGCGTCGACCAGCTCGGCGTGGCCCAGCCGGAAATCCAGCGCTCGGGCGCCGACGAAATCAACGTCGCGCTGCCTGACGTCAAGGACGCCGGGCGCGCAGAACAAGAGGTCGGCAAGACCGCGCAGCTGTTCTTCTACGACTGGGAGCCGAACGTCATCGGCGCCGAAGGCAAGCCCGCGCCGACCGAAGCTACCGTCACCGGCGGCCCGCAGGCAGGTGCGGCGCAGTTCGGCCTGACGCAGTACCAGGCGATCCTGCGCGCCGAAAAACGCGCGCCCGAACTGCGCAAGACCGACACGACCTGGAGCAAAGGGTGCACGCCCCAGCAGGTCGGCGGCTGCATCTACGGCAGCTGGTTCCTGCTCGAACCCAAACACGAAAAGGTGCTGCGCGGTCCCGAGGAAACCGAAAAGAACCTGTTCGCCGAAGAAAAGTTCAAGAAGGGCCCGAACTTCAAGGCCGTGCGCATCAACCCGGGAACCGTGCTCGTGCGCGCCCGCGCTGTGGAAACGGCGGCCGGCAAGGTCACCAACAAAAGCCCCAACAGCTGGTATGTGATCAAGGACGACCCGGTGCTGACGGGCGCCGACGTCAAGAACCCGACGCAGAGCTTCGACGAAGGGGCCGGCGGGACGGGCGCCCCGAACGTCACGTTCGGCTTCACCGGGCACGGCCAGAGCGTCTTTCAGAACGTCACCAAGGAAATCGCCCACCGCGGCCAGGAAGCGCAGCTTCCCGGCGTGGGCAAGGAAGCCGCGCAGCAGCACTTCGCCGTGGTGCTCGACGAACAGCTGATCACGACGCCGTCGATCGACTACACCAAGTACCCCGAAGGAATCGACGCGGCGACCGGCTCGCAGATCTCCGGCGGCTTCACGATCACCTCGGCTCAGGAACTGGCCAACGAGCTGCAGTCCGGCGCGCTGCCGATCAAGCTCATCCCGATTTCCAACTCGCAGATCTCCGCGACGCTCGGCAAAACGGCGCTGAACCAGGGTCTCATCGCCGGCCTCGTCGGCTTCGGCATCGTCTGCCTGTTCCTGCTGCTGTTCTACCGCGTGCTCGGCGCGATCGCGGTCGGCGGCCTGGTGATCTACGGCATCTACTTCTTCGCGCTGATCAAGCTGATCCCGATCACGCTGACGCTGCCGGGCATCGCCGGGCTGATCCTCACGATCGGCGTCGCGGCGGACGCCAACATCGTGATCTTCGAGCGCGTCAAGGAGGAGATCCGCGGGGGAAGATCGGTGATCTCCGGCATCGCCACCGGTTACAAGCGTGGCTTCGCGGCGATCGTCGACGCCAACGTGGTGACGTTCATGACCGCGTTCATCCTGTTCGCGCTGGCGACCGCCGAAGTCAAGGGCTTCGCCTTCACGCTGGGCATCGGCACGCTCGTCTCGCTGTTTACCGCGGTGCTCGCCACGCAGGCCGCGCTCGGCGCGATGGCCCGCTCGAAATTCGTCTCGCACCCGGCGGCGCTGGGCGCCGAGCGCCGCGGCAAAGGCTGGACGTTCGACTTCATGGGCGCGTCGAGGTGGTTCTTCTCGCTGTCGGGCGTGATCCTGCTGATCGGCGCCGTCGCGATCGGCGGCAAGGGGCTGAACTTCGGCATCGACTTCAAGTCGGGCACGCGCATCGACACGGCGTTCGTGCAGCCCGTCACCGAGAGCCAGATCGAATCGGTCATGCGCGCGGAGGGCTATCCGAGCGCCGAGGTGCAGAAAATCTCCAACAAGAGCATCGGCGGCGCCGGCTACCAGGTCTCCACCAAGACGCTCGCCCCCGAAGGGCTGAAAAAGGTCCGCTCGGCGCTGGAAACCAAACTGCACACGAAGAACTTCTCCTCGACGTCGATCGGCCCTACGTTCGGCAAAACCGTCGCCAACAGCGCGATCATCGCGATCATCGCTTCGCTGCTGGTGATCTCGGCATACATCGCGCTGCGTTTCGAGTGGAAGTACGCCGTGCCGGTGCTGATCGCGCTGATGCACGACCTGTTGATCACGGCAGGCGTCTACTCGCTCACGGGGAGGGAAGTCACGACGGCGACGGTCGCCGCGCTGCTGACGATCCTCGGCTATTCGCTCTACGACACGATCATCGTGTTCGATCGTGTGCGCGAGAACGTGCCGCGCATGCCGCGCGCGGCGTTCTCGCAGATCGTCAACCGCTCGATGTCCGAGGTGCTGACGAGATCCCTGGCGACGAGCTTCTGCACGCTGCTGCCTGTGCTCGCGCTGCTGTTCTTCGGTGGCGACACGCTCAAGGACTTCGCCTTCGCGCTGATGGTCGGCGTCGCCTCGGGCGCGTACTCGTCGATCTTCATCGCCTCGCCGGTGCTCACGCACTGGAAGGAGCGCGAGGGCAGCTATCGCAACCGCCGCGCGCGCATCGTGCGTGAGCTCGGGGCCGTGCCCGCCTACGCGACCAATGTGGGCGGAGCCCCGGTGGACATCGAGCCCGACCGCAAGCGCAAGCGCACGCGTCGCGGCAGCCTGATCGCGCCCGAGGAGCCGGGCGAGTCGATCTCGCGCGACGAGTTCCAGGAACTAGTACGCGACCTCGACGTGGAGTCGACGGGCTCGGGCAGCCCCGGCGCGCGCGGTTCCAGCGCGCGCAAGCCGGCGCGCGCCGGCGTCGCCGAGCAGGAGCCGCCGGCCGAGCCCGAGCCGCCCAAGCGCGACCCTACGGCCGACCTGACCCCGGAGGACTTGGTGCTCAAGGACGACCCCAAGCCTGCGCAGAAACGCAAACGGGCGCGCAACAAACGCCACGGGAGACGCTGATGGGACTGCTCGCATGGGTGATGATGGGCCTGGCCATCTGGCACTTCACGATCTTCCTGCCCGACCGCTTCTGGGGTGGCATCGTCGGCGCCTTCGTCGGCTCCCTCGTGGGCGCGATCGTCGTCGGCCTGATCATCTACAGCGTGAAGGTCTCCTCGCTGAAGGTGCCCGGCCAGAACGCGACCGACGTCGGCGTCGTGCTGTACGCGATCCCGGGAGCGCTGATCGGCATCGCGGTCGTTTACGTGGAGGGCATGCGCCGCGAACGCCAGATCCCCTAGAGCACGGCGCGCGCCGGTGTCCTCGGGCGCTCGTGTGCTCTCGCACACTTCGCTTCCTACGTCCTTGGCGCGCTTGGCGCTAGCGGCTCTGGTCCCGATTGCAAAGTAGGTCTGATGAAAGTTAGGCGGCAGTTCCGTCTCGCGCTGACCGTAGTGTGGCTGCGATGCAGCCGCCACGCTTCGAGATAGCGCCGTGCCCGCCCGAGGCGGTGGGGCGCCTGCAGGACGAGCTGGGCGTCAGCGGTGCGCTCGCGCAGGTGCTGGTGCGCCGCGGTCACGGCGAGCCCGCCCGCGCCCGCGCCTTCCTGGCGGCCGACGAGCGCCACGATCACTCGCTGTTCGCGGGGATCGACGTGGCCGTGTCGACGGTCCTCGGGCACGTCGCGGACGGACGGCGGATCACGATCCACGGCGACTACGACGTCGACGGCGTCTGCTCGACGGCGATCCTCGTGCGCGCGCTGCGCGCGCTCGGCGCCGATGTCGACTCCTACCTGCCCGACCGCGCGGACGGCTATGGCCTCAGCGAGGCCACGGTGCGACGGCTGGCGGCGCGTGGCACGCAGCTGCTGGTGACAGCCGACTGCGCGATCACGGCGGTAGGCGAGGTGGCGCTCGCGCGCGAGCTGGGCATGCAGGTCGTGGTGACCGACCATCACTCCCCGCGCGCAGACGGGCGCCTGCCCGACGCGCCGATCGTGCATCCGGCGATCTGCGGCTATCCGTGCGCCGACCTGTGCGCAACGGCCGTCGCCTACAAGCTCGCGCAGGCGCTCTTCGCGGCTGCCGGGCGCGACCCGGCCGAGCTGGAGGTGGACCTCGACCTGGTGGCACTGGCGACGGTCGCCGACGTGGTCTTGCTGAGCGGCGAGAACCGCGCGCTCGTGCGTCGTGGCCTGCGCGTGCTGGCGGCCACGCGCAAGCCGGGCCTGCGCGCGCTGATGGGCGCAGCACGCGTCGATCCCGGCCGCGTCGACGAGCGCTCGATCGCCTTCGCGCTGGCGCCGCGCATCAACGCCGCCGGGCGCATGTACCGCGCCGACGCCGGCCTGGAGCTGGTGCTCACCGAGGACCATGAGCGCGCGAAGCAGATCGCGTCGGAGCTGGATCGCGCCAACGCCGAGCGCCGCGACGTGGAGACGCGCATCCGCTGGGAGGCGGAAGCGCAGGTCGCGCAGCTCGGCGAGCGTGGCGCCTACGTGCTGGCCGGCGAGGGCTGGCACGCGGGGGTCATCGGCATCGTCGCCGCGCGGCTGGTCGAGGCTCACAACCGCCCGGTCGTGCTGATCGCGCTCGACGGCGGGCGGGGGAGGGGCTCGGGGCGCAGCATCGGCGCGTTCGACCTGCTCGGCGCGCTGAACGCGTGCTCGGCGCACCTGATCGGCCACGGCGGGCATCGCGCGGCCGCGGGGCTGGAGATCGACGGCGCGTGCGTCGAGGCGTTCGCGCAGGCGCTCGCCGCGCACGCCGACAGCGTCTTGGCGCCCGGCGACTTCGCGCCCGTCGAGCACGTCGACGCGATCGTCGGCGGCGAGGAGCTGGGCATGGAGCTGGCCGAGGAGCTGCAATCGCTGGCGCCGTTCGGCCGGGGCAATCCCGGCGTGTCGCTGATGGTCGAGGACGCGACGTTCAGCGACGCGCGGGCGATGGGGGAAGGCAAGCACGTGCGCTTCACCGTGCGCTCGGGCGGCACCCGTGCGCGGGCGGTGGCGTTCGGCAATGCAGGCAAGCTGCCCGTCGCCGAGGGCGAGCCCGTGCAGGCGACGTTCAAGCTGGAGGTCAACGAGTGGCGCGGCGTGTCCGAGCCGCGCCTGGTGCTGCGTCATGCGCTTGCCGCGCCGATGGAGATCGAGGCCGCAAGACTGCCACCGGTCCAGCAGGCCGCGCCCGCGCCGGCCGATCAGGCAAACGAGGACGAGTTGGTTCTGTTCGCGCTGCCGTAGCCGATCAACCAGCCGCTTTGATCCCGGTGGGGCGTCCCCTACCCTATGAGCATGGCAATCGCCAAGGAACCCGACAGCCCGCAGAGCACGAAGATCGCCGAGGAGCCGCGCCCGGCCGGCGCACCCGAGCCCGGCGTGCAGGGACCTTCCTCGCCGGCGCAGGCAGCGAACGGCGGCTCGGTCGCCGCCGAAGATCGCCGCCGCCTGCCGCGAGCGCAGCATCTCGACCTCTCCGAGCCCGAGCGGCGCCTGCTCAACGACCTGTTCGCGATCGTCTCCGAGCACGCCGCAGACTCCGCCGTGGAGATCGATCGCGCGCGCGTTCAGGACGCATTCGTGTTCGCCTGCGAGCACCACGCCGCGCAGCGGCGCAAGTCCGGCGAGGACTTCATCGTGCACCCGGTCGGCGTGGCGCGCATCTGCGCGGGCATGCGCCTGGACACCGAGACGCTGTGCGCGGCACTGCTGCACGACACCGTCGAGGACACCTCGGCATCGATCGAGGAGGTGCGCGAGCGCTTCGGCGAGGAGATCGCGGCGATCGTCGACGGCGTGACCAAGCTGACGGGCATCACCTTCCAGTCTCACGACGAGGCCCAGGCCGAGAACTACCGCAAGATGATGGTGGCGATGGCCACCGACGTGCGGGTCATCCTGATCAAGCTCGCCGACCGCCTGCACAACATGCGCACGATCGAGGCGATGCCCAAGCAGAAGCAGATCGACAAGGCGCGCGAGACGCTGGAGATCTACGCGCCGCTGGCGCACCGCCTGGGTATCCACGCGCTGAAGTGGGAGCTCGAGGATCTGGCCTTCGCGACGCTTCACCCGCGCAAGTACCAGGAGATCAAGGGCCTCGTAGCCCAGCAGCGCGACGACCGCGAGGGCTACGTCAGCCAGGCCGGCGAATACCTGTCGCGCGAGCTGGCCGAGCTGGGCATCCAGGCGCAGATCGCCGGGCGCGCCAAGCACTTCTACTCGATCTACTCGAAGATGACCAAGAAGGGCCGCGAGTTCAACGAGATCTACGACCTGACGGCGATGCGCGTGATCGTCGACTCGGTGAAGGACTGCTACGGCACCGTCGGCGTGATCCACTCGCTGTGGAAGCCGCTGCCGGGCCGCTTCAAGGACTTCATCGCGATGCCGAAGTTCAACATGTACCAGTCGCTGCACACGACGGTGATCGGGCCCGAGGGGCGCCCGCTGGAGATCCAGATCCGCACGCAGGAGATGCACGAGATGGCCGAGTTCGGCGTCGCTGCTCACTGGGTCTACAAGGTCGGCCCCAATGGCGCGCCCGACGCAAACGGCGAGGGTGGCGGCGACGCCAAGCTGAAGTGGCTGCGCTCGATGCTCGACTGGCAGAAGGAGCTGTCTGACCCGCGCGAGTTCATGGAGACGCTGCGCACGGACCTGTTCGAGGAAGAGGTCTTCGTGTTCACGCCCAAGGGACAGGTCAAGTCGCTGGCGGCGGGCGCCACGCCGCTGGACTTCGCCTATGAGGTGCACACCGAGATCGGCCACCGCTGCGTAGGCGCGCGCGTCAACGGCAAGATCGTGCCGCTGCACTACGAGCTCCGCTCGGGCGACATCGTGGAGATCCTCACCGCCAAGCGTGAGCGCGGGCCCTCGCGCGACTGGCTGGCAACCGTCAAGACGACGCGCGCGCGCAACAAGATCAAGGCGTGGTTCAAGGCCGAGTCGCGCCAGGACACCGAGCACACCGGGCGCGACCTGCTCCAGGAGCACCTGCGTAAAGCGGGCCTGCCGGCGCAGAAGATCACCGGCTCGGCGATCCTCGCCGACGTGATCCGCGAGGTCGGCTACCGCAAGGCCGACGACTTCTACATCGCCCTCGGCGCCGCCAAGGTTTCGCCCAAGCTGGTCGTCAGCAAGGTCATGCAGCGCCTGAAGCAGGGCGAGGCGGCAGACGGCGACGACAGCGCGGCGGACCTGCTGCGCGTTGGGCGCCAGCGCCGGCGCCCGACCAAGTCCTCCGGGCAGTACGGCATCAAGGTCGAGGGCGTAGAGGACGTGATGCTGCGCCTGGCCAAGTGCTGTCGCCCGGTGCCCGGCGATGAGATCGTCGGCTACATCTCGCTCGGGCGGGGGATCACGATCCACCGCAAAGACTGTCCCAACGCGGCCCTGCTGGGCAAGGACCCCGAGCGCTTCACCGACGTCTCCTGGGACGGCGACCAGTCGACCGCATTCGTCGTGGAAATCCAGATCGACGCGTGGGACCGCCACCGCCTGCTGGAGGACCTCTCGCGCGTGTTCAGTGAGTCCGGCGCGAACATCCTCGAAGCACGCTGCCTGTCGATGCCGCCGATGGTCAAGAACCGCTTCGTCGTCGAGGTCGCCGACACGCACACGCTGAAGGGCGCGATTACGCGCATGCGCAACATCGACTCGGTGTTCGACGCCTACCGCGTCACACCGGGCGGCGGCTAGGCGAACGCTCGCCTGCGCGATACTGCGTCCTCAGTCGCTCGCCTGCTGGCCGATCGGCGATCCCGTCGATCGCGATAGGCAGGCCACGCTCCCTGCGTCCTTGTCTCGCTTGACGAGAGTCCGCCTAGTGCTTTAGGGAGCTTGTGGCGCTCAGGAAACGACGCTGAGCGCGCGCGGCAGAATCGAGTAGCGCGCCTCGTCGACGTGGCCGAGGAAGTCGCCGTCGACCTGCAGCGGCAGCGGGCGCCCGTCGGCGCTGCGCACGGTCAGCTGCGACAGCTCGCGCAGGCCGGTGACGTTGCGGTGGCCGAGCACGCGCGCGCGTGGCGACAGGGCGCGTACGCCGAGCAGCGCCATGCCCAGCGGGGTGGCGCGACGCAGCACGGCGCCGTCGAGGCGACCGGAGTCGAGCGCGGTGTCGTGGACGATCTCGACCGGGCGGTCGTGGAAGTAGGTGAACGGCGAGCCGTTCTGCACGATCGTCGTGACCGCGGGCAGCGTGCGCCGACCGTCGCTGACGAGCATCTTCGGCGCGCGGACGAGATAGCGGCGCACGAGCGCGGTGACGGCCTTCAAGGCGAAGAAGTACGGCCCGAAACGGGCCTTGAGATCGGGGCGCGCGTCGACTCGCTCGACGACGCTGGCGTCCAGGCCGACGCCGGAGTTGAAGGTAAAGCAGCGCTCGTTGACGACGCCCAGGTCGATGCGGCGAACGCGCCAGTCGTCGGCCATCGCGAGCATGTGCTCGGTCGCGTCTACGAGCTCGCCGGGGATGCCGAGCATCTTGGCGAACACGTTGGCCGAGCCGCCCGGCAGCGCGCACAGCGGCGTGTCTGAGCCGCGCAGCCCGTTGGCGGCTTCGTTGACCGTGCCGTCGCCACCGAAGGCGACGACCACGTCGTAGCCGGCACCGGCCGCCTGGCGGCACAGCTCGGTCGCGTGCCCCGGCGCCTTGGTGTCGCAGGCGTCGACCTCGAAGCGGCCCTGCAGCGCGTGCAGGACGAGGTTTCGCAGGCTGTCGGAGACGGTCGCGGCGTGCGGGTTGACGATCAGCAGCATGCGCCGGCGGTGCGCGGCCGCCGCCGGCTGAAGCTGCGCGCCGTCCTTCAGGAAGCGCTCGTCGTGCTCGCGCAGGGGGGTGCTCATCTGCAGCGGGCTACACCACTCGCGCGCGGGCGTTACCGTCATGGGAGGCCGTCGCGCGTGCGGGAGCGCTGGACGACAAGCTGACTTGCCCCCGCCGGGATCGTTGCTAGACTGCCGCGCAACAGATGTACACATCCAGAGGGGTGGAGGGCCTGGCCCTGCGAAACCCCGGCAACCACCGCCAAGTCACAGGCGGGAAGGTGCCAATTCCAGGTGATGTGTGGCGGGCCTCGCGCTCTTCGCCACACGTGACAAGGCGAAGACTAGAGCGAAGGAGCCCCCCCTAATGGCCGCAAGTCATCTGCAGTGCAAGGAGTGCAAGACCCAGTACCCGCTCGAGGCGCTGTACGTCTGCGAGCAGTGCTTCGGGCCGCTGGAGGTCGCCTATGACCACAGCCGCACCGGAGGCGACGTCGGCGAGCTGCGCCGCCGCATCCAGGGCGGCCCGCAGAACATCTGGCGCTACGCGGACTTCCTGCCGCTCGCCGGAGGCCCTCCCGGCCCATCGGGCCGCCTGGCATCGCGCGCCGGACTGCCGGCCGGATGCACGCCGCTGATCCGCGCCGACCGCCTGGCCGAGCGTCTGGGCCTGCGCGAGGTGTGGGTGAAGAACGACGCCGCCAACCCGACGCACTCCTTCAAGGACCGCGTCGTCTCGGTCGCCGTCACGCGAGCTCGCGAGCTGGGCTTCGAGACGATCGCGTGCGCTTCCACCGGCAACCTCGCCAACTCGGTCGCCGCCCACGGAGCCGCGCTGGGCCTGGACTCCTACGTGTTCATCCCCGCGGACCTGGAGGAGCAGAAGGTGCTCGCGACGGGCGTCTACGGCACCAAACTGGTCGGCGTGGAAGGCAACTACGACGACGTCAACCGCCTGTGCACGGAGCTGTGCGCCGAGCGCGATTGGGCGTTCGTGAACATCAACCTGCGCCCGTACTACGCCGAGGGCTCGAAGACGCTCGCGTTCGAGATCGCCGAGCAGCTCGGCTGGGAGCTGCCCGACCGCTGCGTCGTGCCGATCGCCTCGGGCTCGCTGTTCACGAAAATCGCCCGCGGCTTTCAGGAGTTCTCAGAGCTGGGCTTGGTCGAAGGCGAGCTGCCGAGCATGAACGGCGCGCAGGCCGAGGGCTGCTCGCCGGTGGCCAGCGCGTTCGCCGCAGGCCAGGACGTGTGCCGTCCGGTCAAGCCCGACACGATCGCCAAGTCGCTGGCCATCGGCAACCCCGCCGACGGCCCGTACGCGCTGGACCTCGCGCGGCGCAGCGGCGGCGGCGTGGACTCGGTCACCGACGAGGAGATCCGCGCGGGCATCAAGCTGCTGGCCGAGACGACCGGCGTGTTCACCGAGACGGCCGGCGGGGTTACGACGGCGACGCTGGCCAAGCTGGCCGAGCGCGGCGAGATCGACCCCGACGAGCGCGTCGTGCTGGTGATCACCGGCGAGGGCCTGAAGACGCTGGACGCCGTGCGCGGGACGTTCGAGACGCACACGATCAAGCCAACCGTCGAGGCGTTCGAGTCAGGCGTTCCTCAGACCGTCACGGTCTGATGTCGGTGCTCGTGAAGATCCCCACGCAGCTGCGCGCTGCGGCGGGCGGTGAGGCCGAGACGCAGGTCGACGGCTCGACCGTGCAAGAGGTGCTCGACGGGCTGTTCGCACGCCACGACGAGCTGCGCGCGCGCCTGTACGACGATGACGGCGGGCTGCGGCGCTTCGTCAACGTGTACGTCGCCGGCGAAGACATCCGCTTCCTCGACGGGCTGAAGACGCCCGTGGCCGATGGCGCAGAGCTGACGATCCTGCCCGCCGTCGCCGGCGGCTGACGGCCCGCTGCGCTCACTGGCCTGGAGGGTCTTCGGCGCGCCGCCGGCCAAGGGCGCGCCACGTGTGCAGGTGCTGCGCTGGATTCGCGGCGTGCAGCTGAGGACGCTGCCGTTCGCGCTGATCGCCTACGCGATGCTGCTCGTCTGGGCCGCGCAGACGTGGGTGCTCGTCACCGCCGCCGTCGGTGGGCTGATCTCGCTCGAGAGCGTGATCTCGATCAGCGTGCGAATCCGCCGCGAGGAGCGCCGCGAGCGCGGCTAGTCGCCGCGGGCGCGCCACGGCAGCACCGGTGCACACAAGGGCGCGCTCAAAATGGTGTAGATACCATCGCTATCGCTCGCTGAAAGTGGGTCAACACACCCCGCGCTCCCGCCGCCCGCGGCCACGACGAGGAGGGGTCAGTGGGCGGAAGCCGCGCCAGGCGCGCTGGCAGGCGCGGCGTGAGTCCCAGCGGCGCGAGCGCTGGCAGGCGTCGACCCGCTGATGCCCACCGTGGAGACCAGCCCGGCGGCGCACATCGCGGCGATCGTGAGCGCGCGCAGGCGCTTGGGCGTGAGCCAGCCGAAGTGGTGGCTCTGCAGCCACGTCCTGAAGCCCGTGGCGGCTGAGGCGGCGACCATCGCGCATCCGGCGCACATGCCGAGAGCCTAGCGCCGCACGCAGCGGGCGGGCGCCGCCTCGGGTTAACCGCTCAGGTGCGCTCGGCGGTGCCGGTGCGCGCCTCCAGGCGCCGGCGCAGCTCGGCGCCGCGCCCGGCGGCGACGGCGCGCGCGGCGCGCTCGTCGCTGAGCTCGAGGCCCTGGGACTGGGCGTAGTCGAGCAGGTTCTGGCGCTCCTCGCCCTCGCGCGCGGCACGCAGGAACAGCCAGCAGAACAGCCCGAGCGTGAGGAAGGACTCCTCGACCATCATGATCGCGCCGGCGATGTTCTGGTCGGCGAGCGGCGAGATGTGGTGGATCGCGTCGCCGCGGCTGTAGAAGGGGTAGAAGACGGTGCCCGACCAGAGGAAGATGTTGCCGAGCACGGTTCCGGCGAGGCGCACGATGACGATGTAGCCGAGGCGTCCGAGGTTGCCGAACCAGCCGGGCGTGGGCAGCGGCCCGACGAGGCACATCCACATGTTGATCCCGAAGGCGAGGAACATGGCGTGCTCGAGTGCGTGCACGCCGCTGTGGCGCAGGGCCGCCTGGTAGAAGACGGGCGCGTGCCAGATGTACAGGTCGGCGGCCCACAGCGGGAAGGCGATCGCCGGGTGCGACAGCACGCGCAGGCGGTCGAACAGCTTGATTTTGAGGATCGGCGCGATGACCGGGCCGGTGAGGCCGAGCACGATCAGCAGCGCGGCGATGTCGCCGAGCAGCAGGTGCTCGATCATGTGCATGTACAGCAGGTCCTGGCTGGCCGAGCCGAGCGAGGTCAGTGCCGCGGCGATCGTCACGAAGCCCGCGTAGAAGCACGCTTGGCGCCAACCGGGGATGGGATGGCTCGTGCCGGCGAGCGTGCGCACTCGGCGGGCGTAGAGCAGGCCGGCGAGCGCCAGCGGGCCGAGCTGCAGCGCGGCCTCGATGTCGGTGGAGACGGCGAGCTGGAGCGCGTGCATGCAAGCTGCAGGGTACGCAAGCGTGCGCGTGGAAGGTGGCAGGCCCGCGCCGCTTGACCGGCCGAGCGGCCGGACACAACCGGCGATTGCGCGCGTTGACGTTGCATAGACTGCGCCGGGCATGAGAGCCCCGCGCCGCCGCATGCTCGCCCTGCTGCTCGCTGGCCCGGCGCTCCTCACGCTGGCGCTGCCGGCGAGCGCGCAGGCGCACGGGATCGTCGGCAAGGCCGACCTGCCGATCCCGGTGTGGCTGTTCAGCTGGACGGCGGCGATCGTGCTGGTCGTCTCCTTCGTGGCGCTGTCGACGCTGTGGCGCACGCCGCAGCTGCAGGACGAACACCGACGCCCGCTGCGTGCGCGGGCCGGGGGAGTTCAACGACGTGCGCGCCTGGCGCCGGTGCTCGACGCACTGGCGGGCCTCGTCGGCGTGGCGCTGTTCGCGCTGGTGATCTACAGCGGCTTTGACGGAGCGCAGGTGGCGAGTGCGAACTTCTCGGTGACTTTTATTTATGTGATTTTTTGGGTGGGCCTGCCGGTCGCCAGCGTGCTGTTCGGCGACGTTTTCGCGGCGTTCAATCCCTGGCGCGCGTGCGCGCGCTTCTGCCGCTGGGCGCTGACGCTCGGCGGTGGGCGCAGGCGCAGCGCGCCGCTTCGCTATCCGAGCCGGCTGGGCGTATGGCCGGCGATCTTCGGCGTGGTCGGCTTTGCGTGGCTCGAGCTCGTATATGTCAACCGCGACGAACCGTCGCTGCTGGCGGCGCTGTCGCTGGGCTACTTCGCGACGATGCTCGCCGGCATGCTGCTGTTCGGCGTCGAGCGGTGGGGCAGCTCGGCGGACGGCTTCGGCGTGTACTTCAACCTGCTGTCGCGCCTGTCGCCGCTGGTGCGAGACGAGCGCGGCGCGCTGTGCCTGCGCCGGCCGCTGAGCGGCGTGACAGACCTGCCGCTGCGCGCGGGCACGGTCACGCTGATCTGCGCGGTCATCGGCACGACGACGTTCGACGGCTTCTCGAACGGCGGCATCTGGCGCAAAGCCGAGCCGCACGTGCAGAGCCTGTTCTCGGAACTGGGCCTGGGGCCGACGCCGGCGCAGGAGCTCGCGTACTCGATCGGACTGGTGCTGTGCATCGCGCTGATCGTCGGCGTGTACCGCCTGGGCATCCTCGGCGTGCGCAGCGTGGGCGAGCGCTATGACATCGCACAGCTGACGCGCGCGTTCGCGCACACGCTCGTTCCGATCGGCTTCGCGTACGTGCTGGCGCACTACTTCTCATTGCTGCTGTGGCAGGGCCAGGCGACCGGTTACCTGATCTCCGACCCGCTGGGCGACGGCTCGAACCTGTTCGGCACGGCGGGCTATCAGATCGACTACCAGGTGATCTCCTATGCGGCCATCTGGTACGTGCAGGTGGCGGCGCTGATCGTCGGGCACGTCAGCGGGCTGGCGCTCGCGCACGATCGCGCGCTGACGATGTATGACGAACCGGAGGAGGCGGTGCGCAGCCAGTACTGGATGCTCGCGGTGATGGTGGCGTTCACGAGCTTCGGGCTGTGGCTGCTGTCGGACGTCGGCACGTGAGCGGTGCGGCTCGGCGGTTGCAGGCCTTCGCTACGGTTGGCCGCGGTGTCCGCACGCCGACCGACCATCGCCCTGCTGGCAGCGCTCGCGCTGGGGGCGGGCGCCACAGCTGCGGCAGCCGCGGCGACCGCGCCCGCGGCGCTCGCCGCCGAGCAGTCCCAGAGCCCGCTCAACGACCAGGGGTCCAGCCCCAACTACCGCTCGACGATCACCTCGGTATCGCCGTCGGTCGCCGGCCTGAGCCTGCAGGTGCTGCAGTTCTCCGATCGTCTGCAGCTGCGCAACCGCAGCTCCCAGACGGTGACGATCGAGGGCTACGAAGGCGAACCGTACGCGCGCGTGCAGGCCAACGGGACGGTGGAAGTCAACAAGCGCTCGCCCGCGTACTTCCTCAACCAGAGCTTCTTCGGCAACGTGACGGTGCCCTCGTCGGCATCCTCCAAGGCGCCGCCGCAGTGGACGCTCGTCGACCGCACCGGGCAGTTCGAATGGCACGACCACCGCATCCACTGGATGTCGCCGGTGCTGCCGCCGCAGGTCAAGGACAAGGGCAAGCGCACGCTGATCTTCGACTGGCGCGTGCCGATCGCCGTGGGCGCGCAGAAGGGCGACGTCGCCGGGCGGCTGTTCTGGACGCCGCAGTCCTCCAGCGCGCCGGTCGCGGCGATCGTGATCGGCGCCGCGATCGTGCTGCTGGGCCTGCTGCTGGTGCTCGTCACGCGCCGGCGGCGCGCACGGCCGCTGCCGCCGGCAGGGGCAGGCGGGGAGGACCCCGCGCAGGGGTCGCAGGCGAAGGCCGGAAACCGGGAGGCGTGGTAGCGTTTGTGCGCGATGCTTGCCTGCCTGACGCACTGGTACACGTCGATGCTCTACGTCGTGCCCGTCTTGGCTGTCGGCGGCTGGGGCTGGTGGAGCGCGCGACGCTCGTCGCGCTCGCGCCGTGGTGGCGGCGGCGACGGTCCTGCGGCACTGGACGCGACCGGGCGCTAGGCGGCGAGGCCCCGGAGATGCGGTCCTTGCAGGGCATTTAGCAGTTTCTTCGAAGGTCTTCAGGAACACGTGAGTAGCATTGGCTTCACTACACCTATGACCACGCAGACACCCAGCCGCTCCGCCACTGCAGAAGGCCTGACCGAGCGCGTCGACGCGATCGCCGTGCTCGACGAGTCGGTGCGCAGCAAGGCGCTGACCGAGCGCCCGAGCGGCCCGGGCCGCTTCCTGGAGGTCCAGGGCACCGGCGAGGTGCTGCTGATTCCGCTGAAGGACGGCGTGATGCACATCGGGCGCGGCCTGTCGGCCGACCTGCATCTCGACGAGAAGTCGGTCTCGCGCCGTCACGCGATGCTCGTGGACCGCCCATCGGGCGCGCGCCTGCTCGACGACCGCAGCTCCAACGGCACGTTCGTCAACGGCCGGCGCATCGTGCAGGCCGACCTGCACGACGGCGACGTGCTGCTGCTCGGCCGCGTCGTGCTGCGCTACCTGGAGATCTGAGCTCCCGCCGCTCCTGCTCGGCGCCTCGAACACGGCCCGCCGCGCTGTCAAGCCGGTGCTTATCGGCAATACCGACCGCCTGTACGAGCCTATACTTCCGCGCTCGACCGTCCGGTCACGTTCTATTCGAGTAGGAGTCCAGATGAGAAAGTCGATCCTCGCGGTGGCTGCGCCCTTGCTGGTCATCGTCGCGCTCGCCGGGTGCGGCAGCAGCAGCAGTACCAGCAGCAGCAGTAGCGCCACGTCGTCCTCGGCGACGCTGACGAGCCCCGCGATCGATTCGTCGATCGCCACGCAGGTACCGGCCGCGATCAAATCGAAGGGAACGCTCGACGTGGCCACCGAAGCGCAATACGCGCCAGACGAGTTCGTCGCGCCGGACGGGCACACCGTGATCGGCATGGACGCGGACCTGATGCACGCGATCGGCGCGGTCATGGGCCTGAAGGTCAACATGATCAACGCGGACTTCGAAACGATCATCCCGGGCCTCGCCGCAGGCCGTTATGACATCGGCGCGTCGTCGTTCACGGACACCAAAGAACGCGAGAAGACAGTCGACTTCGTCGACTACTACACGGCGGGCATCTCCTTCTACGCGAAGGCGTCGGCCAACCCGGGCGTCAACACGGTCGCCGACCTGTGCGGCAAGACCGTGTCGGTGGAGAAGGGCACGGTCGAGCAGGAAGAATCGACCAAGCAGTCGGGCAAGTGCACCAAAGAAGGCAAGAAGGCGGTCGACGTGCTCGCCTTCCCGGGCCAGAACGCGGTGAACCTCGCCGTGTCCAGCGGCCGCGCGGAACTGGGCATGGCCGACTCGACGGTCGCCGAGTATCAGGTCAAACAGTCGGGCGGTCAGTTCAAGCTGATCGGCCAGACCTACGAAGACGCTCCGTACGGCTTCGCGATCCCGAAAAAGAGCGGGATGACCGCGCCGGTCGCCGCGGCGTTGAAGAAGCTGATCGCCGACGGCACGTACACGAAGATCCTCGAAAAATGGGGTCTGCAGTCGGGCGCGGTCTCCGCGCCGAAGATCAACGGCGCAATCGGCTGAACTGCTGATCGAGAAGTAACCGGTGTCCTCAGGCCAGGCGAGCCCCGAAGCAACCGGGCGGCCTGAGGACATCACCGCCGTCCCGGTCCGGCGCCCGGGGCGCTGGATCGTGGCGGCGATCGTGCTCGTCGTGGCCGTGGCGATCGTCCGCTCGGTCGCGACGAACCCGAACTTCCAGTGGGGGGTCGTCGGCGAATACCTGTTCGACGGGCGCATCATGCACGGGCTGCGCGTGACGATCGAGCTGACGTTCATCGCGATGGGGATCGGCATCCTGCTGGGCGTGCTGCTGGCGGTGATGCGCCTGTCGCCGAACTGGATGGTCTCCTCGGCCAGCTCCTTCTACATCTGGTTCTTCCGCGGCACGCCGGTCCTCGTGCAGCTTCTGTTCTGGTACAACATCGCGGCTCTGTACCCGAAGATCGGGCTGGGCATCCCGTTCGGGCCGTCGTTCGTCCACGCCGACGCGAACTCGCTGATCAAGCCGTTCACCGCGGCGATCCTCGGGCTGGGCCTCAACGAGGGCGCCTACATGGCGGAGATCGTGCGCGCGGGGATCATCTCGGTCGACCCGGGCCAGGCGGACGCGGCTCAGTCGCTGGGCATGACGCGCCTGCAGACGATGCGCCGGATCGTGCTGCCGCAGGCGATGCGCGTGATCATCCCGCCGACGGGCAACGAGACGATCTCGATGCTGAAGACATCGTCGCTGGCGAGCGTGATCGTGGTGACGGAGCTGCTGTACGCGTCGCAGCTGATCTACTCGGTGAACTTCAGGACGATCCCGCTGCTGATCGTCGCGAGCATCTGGTACATCGTGTGCACGAGCGTCCTGTATGTCGGTCAGTACTACCTTGAGCGCCACTACGGCCGTGGCGAGCGCGACCGCCAGGTCACGCCGCTGCAGCGCATCCGCGCGGGCCTGTTGTCCTTCCGACACCAGCCGAGCGCCTAGATGGCCGCGCCGATGGTCAAGGCGGAGGGCGTGCACAAGCGCTTCGGGCGCCTGGAGGTGCTCAAGGGCGTGTCGCTGGAGGTGCAGGCCGGCGAAGTGATGTGCCTGCTCGGCCCGTCGGGCTCGGGCAAGTCGACGTTCCTGCGCTGCATCAACCACCTGGAGAAGATCAACTCGGGGCGACTGTCTGTGGACGGCGAACTGGTCGGCTATCGCCAGGAGGGCGACAAGCTGCACGAGCTGCGCGAATCGGAGGTCGCGGCCAAGCGCTCGCAGATCGGCATGGTCTTTCAGCACTTCAACCTGTTCCCGCACATGACGGCGCTGGAGAACGTCACGTGCGCGCCGATCCGCGTCAAGGGCGAGGCGCGCGACACCGCGCAGGCACGCGGCCGCGAGCTGCTCGACCAGGTCGGCCTCGGCGACAAGGTCGATGCCTACCCGTCGCAGTTGTCGGGCGGCCAGCAGCAGCGCGTGGCGATCGCGCGCGCGCTGGCGATGGAGCCGAAGCTGATGCTGTTCGACGAGCCCACCTCGGCGCTCGATCCGGAGCTGGTGGGCGACGTGCTCGCGGCGATGCAGCAGCTCGCGCGCGACGGGATGACGATGGTCGTCGTGACGCATGAGATGGGCTTCGCGCGCGAGGTCGCCGACACGGTCGTGTTCATGGACGGCGGCGTGGTCGTCGAGGCGGGCAGGCCGCCTGAGGTGCTCAGCAACCCCAGCCACGAGCGCACGCGCGCTTTCCTCTCCAAGGTTCTCTAGGCGCTCGACAGCTCCTTGCTCATCAGCGCGACGGTCTTGGCCTCGCCGTGGGCGAGCTCGCCGACCTCGCGGTAGCCGCGCGCGGCGTGGAAGGCCAGCGAGGCGTCGTTGCGCGGCAGGACGTTGACGTCGCAGACCATCCGCCCATAGGTGGCGGCGGCGTCCTCCATCGCGTCGTACAGCAGCGCACCGACCCCCTGGCGCCGGCAGGCGGCGTCGACGGCGATGCGGTCGAGGTACAAGAAGCGCTCGAAGCGCTCGCCCAGCCAGATGTAGTTGGCGCTGTCGTAGTCGGTGCCCGGGGCGACGGCGATGGCGAAGGCGACGACGTGGCCGTCTTCGCGCTCGGCGACGAGGCAGCTGTGCGCGAGCGCGAGGATGTACTCCAGGCGCTGCTCGTCGAGCGGGCTGAGCTCCTGCACGGAGGCCTGGTTGAGCGCCAGCAGGCGGGGGTGATCGTGCGCCGTGGCGCGGCGCAGCTTCACGATCGCCCGGCCGGGATCACCACGTTGTGCAGCTCGTACACGGTCGTCGGCGGGTGCCCGGAGGGCGGCGGGGCGCCCGTCAGGGCGGCGATCGCCGGCGCGAGGCGTTCTTGGTCAAAGCGCCGGGCGTGCTCCTCCGACTCCCACAAGTCGACGATCTGCCAGACGCCGTCGACGTCGCCGGCGCTGTGCACGAGCAGGCCCTCGGGAGGTGTCGCGTCCACGTCCATCTGCTCGTTGACCTTGTCGTATGTGTCCCTGTCGATGAGCTGCGGCTGCAGGATCCTGATGATGGCCATCGCCCGTTCCTCTCTGCCTCGATTGCGAACGGCGTCACGATACGCCGGGAATGCCCCCGCTGCCGTCCTGGTCCTCGGGCGAGGGCCGCGCGAACCGGCTGGAGATCGGCCGGACATCGACTAACTTCTAAGCACGATGAAAGCCAGCGGGTGGCGACCGCGCGGGGGTCCTTTCAGCGCATCCACCGTGATGTCGTGAGCGCACGCGGCCACATGCTCGTCCTGGCCAGCGGCGTGCAAGGCGGGGGAGGCCACCCACCGGTCGCGCACGACACGCTGATCGTGCTGCTGGTGATCGGCGCGATGGCGCTGATCTGCGTGCCGATCGCCCTGTACGTGCGTCGTCGCGAGCGCCGCGCCGTCAAGCCGGTGCGCGACCAGTGGCAGGCGCTCGCGGTGATGGGCGAGCTGTGCCCGCACGGCTGGCAGGCTCAGATCACGCTGTACGGCTGGGGCGCGCCGATCCCCGACGACGCGCCGCCCGCCCGCGCGCCTCTGGTCGAGCTGGAATGGAAGCAGTTCGCCGAGGAGCCGGGGCGCGTGGCGGTCGCGCGGCGGGTGTGGGCGCCGACGATCGAGCGCGCGCTGCAGGTGATGATCGACGACCGGCGCACCGACCTCGCGCTGGAGCAGATCGAGCAGGCGGCCGAGCGCGACGACGATCTGCTGTGGCCGGATTGAGCTCCGGCGCAAGTCAGCGGCGCGAGTCGCCCTCTGCGTCATTGCCGATCGCCGTGGCGCGAGATCGGCGGTCGCCGTCCCGCAGCGCAGGAACTGCGCTAGGTTCGTGGCGATGTCCGGCGCGAGCTCCTCGATCACCGTTCGACCGCTGCAGGCCGGCGATTTCGAGCAGTGGTCGGTGCTGTGGGACGGCTATCTGGCGTTCTACCGCGAAACGCTCACCGCCGAGCTGACGCGCCACTCGTTCGAGCGCCTGAGCGGCGCGGCGAAGGACATGCACGGCCTCGTCGCCGTCGTCGACAGGCAGCTCGGCGGCCTCGCTCACCTGATGTTCCACCCGACGACGTGGAGCAGCGAGCCGGACTGCTATCTGGAGGACCTGTTCGTCGGTCGCGAGCACCGCGGCGGAGCGACGGCGCAGGCGCTGATCGACGCGGTGTACGCCGAGGCCAGTCGGCGCAGGTGCGACCGCGTGTACTGGCGCACGCAGCAATTCAACGCCCCGGCAAGGTCGTTCTATGACCGGGTGGGCAGCCTGACCTCGGAGGTCGTCTACGAGCACGAGCTGGATTGAGCGTCAGTCCTCGCGGGCCTGCTCGATAGCCCGCGCGAGCGCCGCACGCCCGTCGTGCAACACGGGCTCGCCGTGGCAGACGATCACGCGTTCGATCGGCAGCTGCAGCAGTGCGAGCATGAGATGGGCCAGCCCGGCGCGGTCGACCTGCACGCGCGAGAGCCAGCTCTGCGGACACACGCGCAAGCCGCCGGCGTCGTCGCCAAGGAGCCGGTCGCCGGCGATGAGCGATGCGACCGCGGGCAGCCAGTACATCGTCTCGCCGGCGCCGCGCAGAGGACGCGGCTCCACGCCTGCGGGAACAGCGTTCCACGCGCGCGAAGTGTTGGCGCTGTAGCGCTCGGCGACCTGCTCGCGGTCGCGGCGATGCCACTGGATCGTCGTGAGCACGCTGACGGGGCGGCCGGCAACTCGCTCGTCGAGCCGCCGCAGGAAGTCCTCGCGTCCGTCACGGGGAACGATCGGGTCGAAGATCGCGACCGCGTCGGGTGCTTCGTACAGCGCCGAGCCGACCATCTGCGGCCAGTCGTCGGGGCCTCCCGGCTTGGCATGCGGGTTCCACTCGGGGTGCGGCTCGGTCCAGCGCAGCAGGCCGGGCGCCAGTTCCTGGGCAAGCACGCATCGAAGGCTAGTCGCCACGCATGCGTGCTCGTGTGTGCCGGGCGCACGTCTAGACCTTCGGGTAGTGCGCCGGCGGCCGCGATCGCGCAAGATGGCTGTGCGCCGATCGACGGCGCAAACCTCCTAGATCCCTCTGCCTGTCGGCCGCCGCGAGCTATGTCGCGGCGGCCTATCGGCGTCTCATCTTCAGTCCGGGGCCAGTCCAGCCGCCTTCCGGGCTGTGCCGTGATCGAGATAGGCACGACAGCGCCACCCGGTATCGCCGCGAAGCTCAAAGAGCAGACCGATCGGAGCGTTTACCTCGACCCCGCTGCCTAGCCCACGTCCGGTAATACGACCGAGTACGAGGACGGCGCTGCCGAGGTCGCGATACTCGGCGTCGACCACTCGAAGCTCCTTCCATGTGGAGCGAATCTCCTCGATGTATTCTTCGATGCCCGCCCGTCCGCGGTAGCCGATGCCTTCGACAGCTCCTGGCATCGCCGGAAGCCACTCAAAGTCCGCCACCGGGCCCTCCTCGAGGATCATGTCGACGTCGAGTCGGTTGTAGCCCTCTACGGCCCGCTTGGCGCGCTCCACGCTCTCCTCTGACATCGCTGGGTCAGTATCCCCCAGGCGATGAGTCCAGGGCCGCAGCCTCGCGTGCGCCGGCGAGCCTCAACGGGCACCTTGATTACCTCAGCGGTCTTGACGACTCTGCAGCCGACGAGGCTCTCATTGCCCCTCGATCACGCATTGCAGGGCCAAGAAACGAGACGCGCCCGGCAAGATTCGAACTTGCGACCTCTCGCTCCGGAGGCGAGCGCTCTATCCACTGAGCTACGGGCGCAGGCGATGCGCGGCGACCGCATCGGCTGTCGCGAGAGCTTACCGCCGCTCCGCGCGCGGCTGAAACCGCTCAGGCGGCGACGCCGTACAGCGCTTCGGCCGCGACGAGCGCGAGCTCTTCATCGGCGATGCACCCCGCACAGACGATCCCCAGGAACTCGCCTTCGCGCGTGAGCAACACCAGCCAGTCGGCAGAGTCCCACGCGTCGTGCGGAGCATCGGACAGGCAGCGCAAGCAGTATTCGACCATCGCGCCGCAAGATAGATCGGCCGGCGGCGGAGCCGACACGGGGGAGACCGGCGCCGTTGCAGGCCCTGATCTACTGCGCGCCGGCGCCCTCGCCGGACTCTGCGCGGTCGCTCAAGCGCTCCTGTTCGACATCTTGACGACGCTGCGCCTCGCCGTGCGCAGGGTTGTCGCGGGGGATTTCGTGCGGGGAGATGTCGCCGCGCATGTCTCCGGCGTTGGCGAGGTCTTCGCCGCCGCCGGCCTTGCCGTGGCGCACGCGCCGCCGCGAGGCGCGGTGGACGAACTCGCTGAGATCCGAAAGGACGGAGATGACTCAGTGATACCCCTCCGGCGTCGTGCATAACCGGTCGCGGGAGCCATCGCGTTCGCCTGCGCCGCTACCGTAGCCGCATGGATCTGTCCCTGTTCTTCGCGGGCACAGGCGGATCGGTGCCGGGTGCTCGGCGCGGGCTGCCCGCGATCCTCATGCGCCTGGGCGGCGACCGGCTGCTGTTCGACTGCGGCGAAGGCACGCAACGCCAGCTCGTGCGCTCGATCGGCCTGGTCGACATGCAGTGTGTGTTCATCACGCACTTCCACGCCGATCACTGGCTGGGCCTGCCGGGGATGCTCAAGTCCTTCGCGCTGCGCGAGCGCGACCAGCCGCTGACCGTCTACGGCCCGCGCGGCCTGAACGAGCTCAACGGGCTGATGCGCGCGATCTACGGGCGGCTGCCGTACGAGCTGGACATCGTCGAGCTCGAGCCTGCCGAGACGGTGCTCCGCGACGGCTACCTCGTCGCCGCCGTCCCCGTCAGCCACCGCACGCAGTCGGCGTTCGGCTACGCGATCGTCGAGGACGCGCGCCCCGGTCACCTCGACGCGCAGCTGGCCGAGTCGCTCGGCGTCAAGCCGGGCCCGGACTTCGGGCGCCTGCAGCGCGGCGAGACCGTCGATGGGGTCTTGCCCGAGCAGGTGATGGGCGCCGAGCGCGAGGGTCGCAAGATCGTCCTGTCGGGCGACACCGAGCCGTGCGAGTCGCTGCGAATCGCCGCGCACGAAGCCGATGTGCTCGTTCACGAGGCCACTTTTATCGATGATGAGATCGATCGTGCGCGCGTCACGGCGCACAGCACCGCTCGACAGGCGGCCGAGGTCGCGCGCGATGCACAAGTGCGAATGCTGGCGCTCACGCACATCTCCATGCGCTACGCCGGCGGGCAGGTGCGCGATGAGGCGCGCGCCGTCTTCGCGGCCACCGAGGCACCGCGCGACTTCGACACGATCGAGGTGCCGTTTCCCGAGCGCGGCCCAGCCACGTTGCTGCGCTGGGCCGACCGCCAGGCGCGCGAGCGTGCGTCCGCGCAGGCCGCTGAGCAGGGCGAGACGCCCGCTGAGACCGTCGCAATGCCCTGATACATTCCTGAAGATCCTTTAACCCGGTCCCGTGAGGCCAGGAAGGTACAGATGGACACAGGCAGCGAGAAGGTCGTCCTCCGCGAGGAGGACGTTCAGCGAGCGCTGACGCGCATCGCTCACGAGATCGCCGAGCGCAATCCCCGCGATCGCGCACTTGCCATCGTCGGCATCCACCGTCGCGGCGCGTTCCTCGCCCAGCGCCTGCGCGACATGCTCGAGGCCCTGCACGAAGGCGAGATCCCGCTCGGCGACCTGGACATCGGCTTCTATCGCGACGACGTCGCCAGCCGCCCCGACGCGCCGGTCGTGCACGCCTCGCACATTGACTTCGACATCACCGGGCGCACGGTCGTGATCGTCGACGACGTGCTGTTCACCGGGCGCACGGTGCGCGCGGCGATCGAGGCCCTGTTCGACTACGGCCGCCCAGATCGCGTGCAGCTCGCGGTGCTCGCCGACCGCGGCCACCGCGAGCTGCCGATTCGCCCCGACTACGTCGGCAAGAACCTGCCCACCTCGCGCGCCGAGCACGTCCACGTGCGCCTGAGCGAGCTCGACGGGCTCGACGAGGTCACGATCGCCTCCGCCGCGCTGGAGGTCGCATGAGCATCAAGCACCTGCTGTCGATCGAGGATCTCGACCGCGCCGGCATCGAACGCATCGTCGAGCAGGCCCAGCGCTTCTCCGAGGTCTCCGACCGCGAGATCAAGAAGGTGCCGGCGCTGCGCGGTCGCATGGTGCTCAACCTCTTCTACGAGGCCTCCACGCGCACGCGCAGCTCCTTCGAGCTGGCCGCCAAGCGACTGTCGGCCGATGTCGTCAACTTCGCCGCCAGCGGCTCCAGCGTGGAGAAGGGCGAGTCGCTGAAGGACACCGTGCTGACGCTAAGCGCGCACAAGCCCGACGCGATCGTCCTGCGCACGCCATGGGCCGGCGCCGCGGAGCTCGTCTCGCAGTGGTGCAGCGCGGCGATCGTCAACGCCGGAGACGGCAAGCGCGAGCACCCCACGCAGGCGCTGCTGGACGTTTACACGCTCAACAGCCGCCTGGGCAAGCTCGACGGCGCGTCGATCTGGATCGTCGGCGATGTCATGCACTCGCGCGTGGCGCGCTCGAACATCATCGCCTTCCAGCGCATGGGCGCGAAGGTGACCGTCGCCGGGCCGCCGACGCTGATCCCGCGCGGCATCGAGGCGCTCGGCTGCGACGTGCGCTTCACGCTCGACGAGCTCGCGACCGCCGACGTCGTGTACACGCTGCGCATGCAGAACGAGCGCATGAGCGAGACCTGGGTGCCGTCGATCCGCGAGTACGCCTCCTGGTATCAGGTCAACGGCCGGCGCCTGTCGCCGCGCCAGGTGCTGATGCACCCCGGGCCGGTCAACCGCGGCGTGGAGCTGTCGGGCGAGGTCGTCGACTCGCCCCAGGCCGTCATCACCGCGCAGGTCGAGGCCGGCGTCGTCGTGCGCATGGCCGTCCTCTACGAGCTGCTCGCCGGGGCCAGCGCGCAACCGCCGCCGGCCGGGCGCGCCCAGCCCGCCGAGACCGCCGCGCTCGGCGAGCGCCAGCCCGCGTGATGGCCGCCCAAGCGCTCGTCCACGGCCCGCAGCAGCCGGCCGACCTGCTGCTGCGCGACGTCCACGCCTTCGACCCGCGCACGCAGTTGAACGCACGCCACGACGTGCGCGTGCGCGCGGGGGAGATCGCCGAGATCGCCGCGCCCGGCACGCTGGCCTACGAGCCCGGCGAAGAGCTGCTGGAGGGACAGGGCCGGCGCCTGCTGCCGGCGTTCTTCGATCCTCACGTGCACATGCGCACCCCCGGCCAGGAGCACAAGGAGGATCTCGACACCGGAACGCGCGCCGCAGCCGCCGGCGGCTACGCGGCAGTTCTTGCGATGCCGAACACCGAGCCCGTGCTCGACTCCGCGCCGCTGCTTCGGTCACTGCGCGACACAGCCGCGCGCGAAGCGCGCATATCAATCGGTTTTCTGCCTGCGATCACACGCGGCCTGCAGGGCGAGCAGCTCACCGAGATGGCCGAGCTGCGCCAGGAGGGGGCCGTCGGCTTCACCGACGACGGGCGCCCGGTGCACAGCGCCGGAATGCTGCGCAAGGCGCTGCAGTATCAGCGCCTGTGCGGCGGCGTGATCGCGTTGCACGAGGAGGACCCGACGCTGTCGCGTGGCGGGGCGATGCACGAGGGCGCCGTCAGCGCCGCGCTGGGCATCGGCGGCATTCCCTCGATCAGCGAGTCGACGATGGTCGCGCGCGACGCCGCGCTGGCCGGCTACGAGAACGCGCGCGTGCACTTTCAGCACCTCAGCTGCGTGGCCTCCGTCGACGCCGTCGCCCACGCCAAGTCCCAGGGCTGGCGCGTCAGCACCGAGGTCTCGCCGCATCACCTGCTGCTGACGGAGGAGCACGTGCGCAGCATGGATACGCGCATGAAGATGAACCCGCCGCTGGCCACCGAGGCAGACCGCCAGGCGCTGATCGAGGGGCTGCGCTCGGGCGTCATCGACTGCGTGGCGACCGACCACGCGCCGCACGCGCGCGATGAGAAGGAGGTGCCCTTCGAGCAGGCGCCGATGGGCACCACCGGCCTGGAGACCGCCTTCGCCGCGCTGTACACAGGCCTCGTGCTGCCAGGGGTGCTCGGCCTCGACGTGCTCGTGCATCGCATGACCGCCGGCGCGGAGCTGTTCGAGCTGCCCACGCCGCGCATCGCGCCCGGCGAGGCGGCCAGCCTCACGCTCGTCGACCTCGACGCCGAGTGGGTCGCCGGCGAGCGCGGCTGGGAGAGCCGCTCGGAGAACAGCTGCTTCTCCGGGCAGAAGCTGCAGGGGCGCGTGCTGCTGACGCTGTGCGCCGGCGCCGTCGTCTATCGCGAGCGCGCGTTCTCGGTGGTCGGCGCCTGATGGGCCTGCTGCAACGCGACCGCGCGGCGCTCGTCGTCGTCGACGTCCAAGAGGGCTTTCGGCCGTATGACTCCTTCGCCGGGGTCGCGGCCGCCGCCGCCAAGCTGCTCGCCGCCGCGCGCATCCTCGGCGTGCCCGCGATCGTCTCCGAGCAATACCCCAAAGGCCTCGGCCACTCCGCGCCCGAGCTGGGCATCGAGAACGAGCCGCGCATCGAGAAGACCGTCTTCTCCGCCGTGCGTGCGGGCGGCTTCGAGCGCTCGCAGATCGGTCGCGACGGCCGCGATCAAGCCATCGTCTGCGGCATCGAGGCGCACGTGTGCGTGTCGCAGACCGTGCACGACCTGCTCGAGCGCGGCGTGGAAGTGCACGTGCCCGCCGACGCCGTCGGCTCGCGCCACGAGATCGACTACCGGCGCGGCCTGGAGCGCCTGGAGCGCGCCGGCGCCGTCGTCTCCACCGTCGAGGCCTCGCTGTTCGAGTTGCTGCAGCGCGCCGGCACGCCCGAGTTCAAAGAAGTGCAGAAGCTGATCCTGTGAGCGAGCTGCGCGAGGGATACGTATTGCTGGAGGACGGCTCGCGCTTTGACGGGGAGCTGTGCGGCGCCGAGGCTCCGGCGCTCGGCGAGGTCGTCTTCACGACCGGCATGTCCGGCTATCAGGAGTCGATGACCGACCCGTCCTTCGCCGGGCAGCTGATCGCCTTCACCTACCCGCACATCGGCAACTACGGCGTCAGCGCCGCCGCGATGGAGTCAGACCGCCCGTGGGCGCGCGCGGCGATCATGCGCGAGGCGGGCAACCGCGAGGACGCGCCGACCGCCGAGCGCGGCTGGCTGGACTGGCTGACCGACTGCGGCATAAGCGCGATCTCCGGCGTGGACACGCGCTCGCTCGTGCGCCACATCCGCGACGCCGGAGCGATGCGCGGGGGAGTGTTCGACGCCGCCACCGCCGAGCACGACGCGCGCGAGCTGATCCACGGCGAGCCGGCGATGGCCGGGCAGGACCTCGCCGCCGTAGTCACGCCTGCAGAAGTGACCCATCACGGCCAGGACGGCTCCGGCCCGCGCATCGCCGTGATCGATACCGGCATCAAGGGCTCGATGGTGCGCGAGCTCGTCTCGCGCGGCGCGCGCGTGTCGCTGCATCCGTGCACCGACGACGCGCAGGCGCTGCTCGCCGGCGACCCCGACGCGATCTTCCTCGCCAACGGGCCCGGCGACCCGGCGGCGCTGGACTACGTCGTCGACACCGTGCGCGCGCTCGTCGGCGTAAAGCCCGTGTGGGGGATCTGCCTCGGCCACCAGCTGCTGTGCCGCGCGGTCGGCCTGGAGACCTTCAAGCTGCCCTTCGGCCACCGCGGCGCCAACCATCCGGTCAAGGACCTGCAGACCGGCAAGGTCGAGATCACCTCCCAGAACCACGGTTTCGCCGCCGTCGGGCCGGGTGGCGCGCGCACGATCGACACCGACGAGCCGGTGCGCTGGGAAACCGACTTCGGCGCCGCCGCGCTGTCGCACGTCAACCTCTATGACCGCACCGTCGAGGGACTGGAGCTGCTCGACGTGCCGGGGGGCACCGTGCAGTACCACCCGGAGGCCGGCCCCGGCCCGCACGACAGCCTGTATCTGTTCGACCGCTTCCTCTCGCGCATCGCCGAGGCCGCCTGATGCCTCGCCGCGACGACATCCGCAAGGTACTCATCCTCGGCTCCGGCCCGATCGTCATCGGTCAGGCGGCCGAGTTCGACTACTCCGGCGTGCAGGCCTGCAAGGTGCTGCGCGAGGAGGGCTATGAGGTCGTGCTCGTCAACTCCAACCCGGCGACGATCATGACCGACCCGGAGTTTGCCGAGGCCACCTACATCGAGCCGCTGCAGCCCGGCCCCGTTACGCAGGTGATCGAGCGCGAGCGCCCCGACGCGCTGCTCGGCACGCTCGGCGGGCAGACGGCGCTGAACCTCGCCAAGGCGCTGCACGACGACGGCACGCTCGAGCGCTACGGCGTCGAGCTGATCGGCGCCAACTACGAGGCGATTGCCTGCGCCGAGGACCGCGAGCTGTTCGGCGAGGCGATGGCCAAGGCCGGCCTGCGCATGCCCAAGAGCGCGATCGCCACGAGCCTGCAGGAGGGCCTCGACGCCGCCGAGGAGATCGGCCTGCCGTGCGTCGTGCGCCCCGCCTTCACGCTCGGTGGGCGCGGCGGCGGCATCGCGCGCACGCCGGAGGACTTCAGCAGGATCGTCTCGAACGGCATCGAGGCCTCGCCGATCGGCCAGGTGCTGCTCGACGAGTCTGTCATCGGCTGGGGCGAGTTCGAGCTGGAGGTGATGCGCGACCGCGCCGACAACGTCGTGATCGTCTGCTCGATCGAGAACGTCGACCCGATGGGCGTGCACACCGGCGACTCGGTCACCGTCGCCCCGCAGCAGACGCTCACCGACGACCTCTACCAGCGCCTGCGCGACCAGGCGATCGCCGTGATCCGCGCCGTCGGCGTGGAGACCGGCGGATCGAACGTGCAGTTCGCCGTCAATCCCGAGACCGAGGAGATCCTCGTGATCGAGATGAACCCGCGCGTCTCGCGCTCCTCGGCGCTGGCCTCCAAGGCGACCGGCTTTCCGATCGCCAAGATCGCTGCGCGCCTGGCCGTCGGCTACCTGCTGGAGGAGATCGACAACGACATCACCGGCGTCACGCCCGCGTGCTTTGAGCCGACGATCGACTACGTCGTCGTCAAGTGGCCCCGCTTCGCCTTCGAGAAGTTCCCCGGCGCGGACCCGACGCTGACAACGCACATGAAGTCCGTCGGCGAGACGATGGCCTTCGGGCGCACCTTCCAGCAGGCCTTCGCCAAGGCGCTTCGCTCGCGCGAGCTCGACAAGCCACCGCAGCTCTCGGCCGTCGGCGACGCGGAGCTGCTGAAGCGCCTGGAGATTCCCTGCCCCGATCGCTACGAGGTCGTGCTCGAGCTGCTCTCGCGCGGCGTGAGCGTCGAGGCGGTGCACGAGCCCACGCGCATCGACCCGTGGTTCCTTGACGAATTGCGCGTGCTCGCGCTCGACCCGCAGGCGCCGTTTGACGGCGAACGCTCGTTCATGTCCGTCGACACCTGCGCCGGCGAGTTCCCCGCGCGCACGCCCTACTACTACTCCGGCTGGGAGCGCGCAAAGCCCGGCGGCGCGCTGCACGAGGTGCGCCGCGGCGAGCACGACGAGAGCGATCTCGACGACGGCGCCGGGGAGCCCGGGCGTTCCTCAATCGTGATTCTCGGCTCGGGGCCCAACCGCATCGGCCAGGGCATCGAGTTCGACTACTGCTGCGTGCACGCCGCGATGACCGTGCGCGACTCCGGCTGTGACGCGGTGATGATCAACTGCAACCCGGAGACCGTCTCCACCGACTACGACACGTCCGATCGGCTGTACTTCGAGCCGCTGACGCTGCAGGACGTGCTCGCCGTCGTCGAGGTGGAGAAACCGCGCGGGCTGATCCTGCAGTTCGGCGGGCAGACGCCGCTGAAGCTCGCCGCCGGGCTGGAGGCGGCGGGGGTGCCGCTGCTGGGCACGAGCGTTCAGGCGATCGACCTCGCCGAGGACCGCGGTCGCTTCGGCGCGCTGCTGGCCGAGCTCGGCTACAAAGCGCCGCCCTACGCCACCGCCCGCTCGGTCGCGCAAGCGCTGGACTGCGCCGAGCAGGTCGGCTTCCCGCTGCTCGTGCGCCCGTCCTACGTGCTCGGCGGGCGGGCGATGGAGATCGTCTACTCGCGCGACGGCCTGGCCGACTACCTGCGCCGCGAGGGCGTCGCAGACGGCGAGCGCGGCGCGCCGGACGGCCCCGCGCCGGAGATCTTCCTCGACCGCTTCCTGGAGAACGCCACCGAGGTCGACGTCGACGCGCTGTGCGACGGGCGCGAGGTGTGGATCGGCGGGATCATGCAGCACGTCGAGGAGGCCGGCGTGCACTCCGGCGACAGCGCCTGCGTGCTGCCACCGCACTCGCTCGGCGAGGAGATGCTCGCGCAGATCCGCGCCGCCACGCGCGAGCTCGCGCTGGCGATCGGCGTCGTCGGGCTGATCAACGTGCAGTACGCCGTGCATGCCGGCGAGCTGTACGTGATCGAGGCCAACCCGCGCGCCTCGCGCACCGTGCCGTTCGTCTCCAAGGCCGTCGGCCTGCCGCTGGCAAAGCTCGCCTGCCGGATCATGCTCGGCGAGTCGATCGCCGAGCTGGAGCTACCGCGCGAACGCGAAGGCATCGGCTTCGGCGATCACGTGTGCGTCAAGGAGGCCGTGCTGCCGTTCGATCGCTTCGAGGGCTCCGATGCGCTGCTCGGCCCGGAGATGCGCTCGACCGGCGAGGTGATGGGCATCGCGCGCGACTTCCCCACCGCGTTTGCCAAGGCGCAGGCCGCAGCCGGCCTGCCGCTGCCCAGCGAGGGCACGGCGTTCATCACCGTCACCGACTCCGACAAGGCCGGCGCGTTCGCCGTCGCGCAGATCCTGCACGACGTCGGCTTCGACATCGTCGCCACGCGCGGCACCGCCGAAGCGATCGAGCGTATGGGCGTGCCCGCGCAGCGCATCAACAAGATCGGCGAGGGATCGCCCCACGTGCTCGACTGGATCGAGCGCGGCGACGTCGACCTGGTCGTCAACACGCCGACCGGCTACGGCGCGCGCACCGACGGGTATGAGATCCGCCGCGCGGCCGTCTCGCACGGCATCCCCTGCGTGACCACGCTGGCCGCCGGAGTCTCGGCCGCACGCGCGATCGCCAGCGCGCGGCGCGACGGCGAGCCCGCGGTGCTGTGCCTGCAGGAGCTGCACGGCGTGCGCGCCGACGGGGTGCAGACCGCGTGAGCGAGTGGGCCGCCGCGCCCGCGCCGTTCGAGCGCCGGCTGCTGACCGTGCTGGGCATCGACGAGCTGGGCGCCTACCGCGTGCTGCGCGTCGCCGACGTCGAGACGCCCGAGCCGCGACCGGGGCAGTTCGCGATGCTCGCCGCCGCCGAGCGCTGGGGCGGGGGAGAGGACGAGCGCCCCTACCTGCCGCGCGCCTTCTCGATCGCGCGGCGGCGCATCGGCGAGTCGCACTTCCTGCTGGAGGACGTCGGGCCGGGCACACAGCGGCTGTGCGAGCTGCGCGAGGGTGACGGGCTGTGGGCGCTGGGGCCGCTCGGCAACGGCTTCACGCCGCCGCCGCCACGCCACCGCGCGATCCTCGTCGGCGGCGGCGTCGGCATCGCGCCGCTGGCGATCCTGCAGGACGCGCTGGAGGCCGAGGCCGAGACGGAAGTCACCGTGCTGCTGGGCTTTCGCGACGGCCCACGCGCGAAGGGAGCCGCGCTGCTGCACGGCGCGCAGATCGCCACCGACGACGGCTCGGTCGGCCACCGCGGCCTGCTCACCGAGCTGCTGTCCAAGGAGCTCTACCGCGATTCGCGCGCGCAGGTCTACGCCTGCGGGCCGGCGCCGATGCTGGAGGCGGTGCGCGCGATGTGCGCAAGCCGCGACGTGAGCGCCCAGCTGGCTCTGGAGGCCGGCATGGCGTGCGGCTTCGGCGCCTGCTACGGCTGCGCGGTGCCGCGCCGCGACGGCGGCTACGCCCGCGTGTGCGTCGATGGCCCTGTGCTCGACGCCGGCGAGCTCGCGCACGTCTCCGAGCACGCCGGGGCACCACAGTGATCGACTTCTGCGGACTGACGCTCGCGCACCCGATCGTCAACGGCTCGGGCACGTTTGACGCGATCGCCGCTCAGCGCGCCTTCGGGCCGGGCCTGGCGCGCGACTTCCCCTTCGCCGCGTACGTGTCCAAGACGATCACGCTGGCGCCGCGCGCGGGCAACCCGCCGCCGCGGCTGTGGGAGGCGGCCGGCGGGCTGATCAACTCGATCGGCCTGCCGAACAAGGGCCTGGACGGCTATGTCGCCGAGGACCTGCCCAAGCTCGCCCAGCTGCTCGCCGAGGCCGCCGAGCCCGGCGCAGCGCCGCTGGCGCTGATTACGAACGTGATGGGCTCGAGCGCCGAGGAGTTCGCCGCGCTCGTCGCCGCCTGCGACCAGCGCCCGGAGATCGCCGCGATCGAGCTGAACGTGTCGTGTCCGAACGTGAAGACCGGCCTGGACATCGGCGCCGACCCGACGCAGCTGCAGCAGGTCGTTGGCGCCTGTCGCGCGCGCACGTCAAAGCCGCTGATCGTCAAGCTCACGCCCAACACCGCCGATGTCGCAGCGTGCGCCGTGGCCGCGCAGGCCGGCGGCGCCGACGCCGTCTCGCTGATCAACACGCTGCGCGCGATGGCGCTAGCCCCAGGTGCAGGCGCGGCGCGCGAGCCGTGGCTCGGCGCCAGGACGGGTGGGCTGTCCGGTCCGGCGATCCGCGTCGTCGCGCTCGCGCAGGTCGCGGCCGTCGCCGCGCGCGTGAGCATCCCCGTCGTCGGCATGGGCGGGGTCCAGCGCACCGCCCACGCGCGCGACCTGCTCGACGCGGGGGCGACGCTCGTGGCGGTCGGGACCGAGACGTTTCGCGATCCGACCGCGGCGGCGCGCATCGCGGCCGAGCTGGGCGGCGGCTGACATAAAGAGGCGGCACACGCCGCGCGGCGGAGCTTCGGCCGGGCGAGAAATCCGCAACGACCGGCCGTTTGTTCGAGCGTGAAAGCCTCGTGAAAAGGTCCCGTCACCGTCCAGCATCCTCGATACGCCTGCACCTCAGGTTGAGGTCCAGATGAATTAGGCGACTTTGTCTTGATCGTCGGCTTTGGGTGTGTAGACTCGCCGCCCATGACGACGGCGACCAGCACGACGTCCTCTAATACATCCATGGCTCCCGAGCGATCGCTAAACCAGAGAATGGACGCGCTAGCGAGGGCGAACCAGATACGCATCCAGCGCGCGCAGCTCAAGCGCGACCTGAAGGCAGGACGCCTGTCGATCCACGCGCTTCTGCTCAAGCCGCCGGAGTACGTCGAGACCGCAAAGGTCTTCGACATGCTGCTCGCCGTGCCCAAGTACGGGCGCGTGAAGGTCAACAAGATCCTCGTGCACTGCCGCATCGCCCCGAGCAAGACGATCGGCGGCCTCTCCGAGCGCCAGCGCTCGGAGCTCATCTCACTGCTCACCCGCTGAGCGGCTTCCACCGGACGCGTCACTAGGGTTGCGCGCCGTGGCACGCGTGTTCGTCATCACGGGCCCGTCGGGGGTCGGCAAGGGAACGCTGATCCGTGGGCTGATGCAGCGGCTGGACGGCTTGGAGCTGTCCGTCTCGGCGACCACGCGCGCGCCGCGCCCGGGGGAGCACGACGGCGTCGAGTACCACTTCCTCACGCGCGAGGAGTTCGCCCGGCGCGTGCAGGCGGGCGATTTCGTCGAGCACGCCGACTACGCCGGTCGCAGCTACGGCACGCTGAGATCGGAGCTCGAGGACCGCGTCGCCGCCGGCAAGCCCGTCGTGCTGGAGATCGAGGTGCAGGGTGCCCGCCAGGTGCGCGCGGCGATGCCCGAGGCGGTGCAGGTGTTCATCGCCCCGCCGTCGCTGGACGCGTTGCGCACGCGCCTGATCGGCCGCGGCACCGACGACAGCGATGAGGTCGAGCGCCGCCTGCAGGTCGCCGAGCAGGAGCTCGCCGCCCAGCCTGAGTTCGGCCACGTCGTCGTCAACGACCGCCTCGACGAGGCGCTCGAGCAGCTCACGGCGATCGTCGCCGGCGAGCTGACCTGACGCTTCGCGCGCCGCCGGCCGCGAGCGCCGGCCCGAGCCGCCGCGCCACGCCCACTACACTGGGGTCTCCCCGAGGAAAGGCAACAGCAACGTGATCTCCCCCCGAATCGACCGTCTGCTCGACAACGTCGACTCCAACTACGCGAGCGTCGTCGTATCCGCCAAGCGCGCCCGCCAGATCAACAGCTACTACCACAACCTCGGCGAGGGAACGTTCGACGAGTTCCCACCCCCGATGATCGAAACCGGCTCGAAAAACTACTTGACGATCGCCCTCGAGGAGGTCGCTCAAGGAAAGATCAAGTACCACTACCGCTGAGCGGGCAGCTGGACGGCGCGACTCTGCGTCCTCGATCGCTCGTGTGCTGCCGCACACTTCGCTCACTGCGTCCTTGATTCGCTTGACCAGCCACCCGCTCACGGGCGCGTGGCTGGCGGTGAGGGTTTCGATTTGCCCTCCGCAACGGCTGCCGCAAGGGTTGTCAGCGGGCGCGAGTAGCTCTACAACCTAGTCATGGCGCGCATTCTGCTGGGCGTTAGCGGCGGGATCGCCGCTTACAAGGCGCTGGAGTTCGTGCGCCTGGCGACGGGTGCCGGGCACGCTGTGCGCGTCGTGCAGACGCCGGCCGGCCGGAGGTTCGTCGGCGCGGTGTCGTTCGCCGCGCTCAGCGGGGCGCCGGTGCTCGTCAGCGAGTTCGAGCGCGACCCTGCGCGCGGGGCCTTTCCCGGCGACGCAGCGCCCGATCACGATCCGCTCGGGCACCTGGAGCTCGTGCGCAACGCCGACGTGTACCTGGTCGCGCCCGCCTCGGCGAACACGATCGCCAAGCTCGCGCACGGCCTGGCCGAGGACATGCTCTCCAGCTGCGCCCTTGCCGCAACCTGCCCGCTGATCGTCGCGCCGGCGATGAACAACCACATGTACGAGCACGCCGCCACGCGCGCCAACGTGCAGACGCTGAGCGATCGCGGCGTGACGATCGTCGAGCCCGGCAGCGGACGGCTGGCATCGAAAGGGGAGGAGGGCGTGGGGCGCTTGGCCGAGCCCGCACAGCTGCTCGTCGCCTGCGAGAAGGCGATCGCCGCCGCCGGCCCCGTCACAGATCGCCCGGCGCCGGGGCGCAACGGCTCTGCGCCCGCCTCGGCGAACGCGAAGCCCGACGGAGCGGACTGGGCCGGCGTGCGCGTGCTGGTGACGGCGGGCGGCACGCGCGAGCCGATCGACAGCGTGCGCTTCCTCGGCAACAGCTCCTCCGGCAGGATGGGCCTGGCGCTCGCCGAGGCCGCGCTCGCGCGCGGTGCCGACGTGACGCTCGTCGCGGCCAATGTGCCGCTCGCGAGCAGCGACGCGATCGAACGCTGCGACGTCGTCACCGCCGCCGAGCTGCAGCAGGCCTGCCGGCGGGCCTTCGCCGACTGCGACGTGCTGCTGATGGCCGCCGCCGTGGCCGACTTCCGCCCGGCGGCCCCGCACGACGGCAAGATCAAGAAGGCCGGGCGCAGCGGCCTGGAGCTTCAGCTCGAGCCGACCGCCGATGTGCTCGCCGGCCTGGCGGCTGCGCGCAAGGCCGGGCAGACCCTTGTGGGCTTCGCCGCCGAGCACGGCGAGGATGCCGTCGAGCTGGCCCGGCGTAAGCTCGACGAGAAGGGCGTCGACGCGATCGTCGTCAACGACATCTCGCGCAGCGACATCGGGTTTGACTCCGACGCCAACGAGGTCACCATCCTTACCGCCAACGGCTCGCCCGACGGCGGGACCGACGGCGCGATCGAGGTCGCCCGCGCGAGCAAGGCGCAGGTCGCGGAGACGATCCTCGACGCGGTCGGGAGGCTGCGCGACGCGCGTTAAACTGGGCGTTCGTGGATAGCCTCTACGACCTCTACCAGCGCGGCACCGAGCTGCTCGAGCACGGCGACTACCAGGCGGCGATCGTGCCGCTGAGCAGAGCACGCGACCTGGAGCCCGACAAGGCGTCGATCCGCGAGGCGCTCGGCCGGGCGCTGTTTCACGCGCAGCGCTACGAGCGCGCCGCGGAGGAGTTCCGGGCGATCGCGACGAGCACGCCGACCAACGACTACGCCCAGTTCTGCCTCGGGCGATCGATGCAGCTGCTCGGACGCCACCGCGAGGCCTGCCAGCCGCTCGCGCTGGCCTGTTCGCTGCGTCCCGAGCGTGAGGACTATCGCGTCTATCGCGATCGCGCTCGCCGCGACGCGCGCGCCTGAGAAGCACGGCGCAGAGCGCGGCGCAAACGCTCGCTCTGCAGGCAAAGCTGCCCTGCGCTTGGCGCCCGATGCTATGCTCGATTGAGAGCTTTCGTGCCGGCGGTGAGACGCCGGTTGCCGTTTAGAAAGTGGGCGCAGGCCCGCTTTTTTTGCGTAAAGGAGCAACTCGATGACACCAATTCAGGCAGATATAGAGAGGCGTCTGTCGCTCAGCGACCCCGACGTCGAGGTGCTGCTCGCCGAGGTTCTCGGCGGCCGCTCGCTGCGCGTGTTCATCGACCATCCCGACGGCGTAACGCTCGAGCTGTGCGAGCGCGTCACGCGCCAGCTCAACGACCTGCGCGAACGCTACTCGCTGGAGGTCTCCTCGCCGGGGACCGAGCGTCCGCTGACCAAGCCCGCCCACTTCCGCCGTTTCGTCGGGCGCCGCGCCCGAGTGCGCACCCGCCACCCGCGCGTACTGGCAAGCGAGGGCGCTCGCCGCCCGGGCGAGGCGCGCGCCGTCAAGAGCTTCACCGGCGAGCTCGTAGGGGCCTCTGACGAGGAGATCACGCTGGCCGCCGACGGTGGCGTCATCGCGATCCCCTATTCGGAGATCCACCGATCCAACCTGGTCGAGGAGTAACGATGTCACGCGAAATCCTCGAGGCAATGCACGCGCTCGCGCGCGAGAAGGGCATCGAGCCCGAGAAGCTGATGATCGCCCTGGAGGACGCGCTGCTCTCGGCCTACAAGAAGCAGCCCGGCTCGGCCAAGTACGCACGCGTGGAAATGGACCGCGAGACGGCCGACTTCCGCGTGATCGAACTGATCATCCCCGAGCGCCTGGAGGCGCACCTGATCGTGGAGACGATCGACGAGGAAACGACCGTCGACCCCGAGACCGGCGAGATGCGCGAACCGGAGGAACCGGAAATCGACCCCGCGAAGTTCGCCGAATACCGCGACCAGATCGACGAACGCGACGTCACGCCCGACGACTTCGGGCGGATCGCCGCGCAGACCGCCAAGCAGGTGATCCTCCAGCGCATCCGCGAGGCCGAGCGCGACATGATGTACGAGGAGTACCGCGACCGTGTGGGCGAGCTGATCACCGGCATCGTGCAGCAGTCCGACTCGCGCTACACGCTCGTGCAGCTGCGCGAACGAGTCGAGGCGCTGCTGCCCAAGTCCGAGCAGGTCGAGGGCGAGCGCTATGACCACTCCCAGCGCATCAAGGCCGTCATCAAGGAGGTATCGCCGTCGACCAAGGGCCCGGCGATCATCGTCTCGCGGCGCGACCCCGAGCTGATCAAGAAGCTGTTCGAGCTGGAGGTCCCGGAGATCGCCGACGGCCTGGTGGAGATCGCCAACGTCGCGCGCGAGCCCGGCTACCGCTCGAAGATCGCCGTGATCTCGCACACCGACGGCGTCGACCCGGTCGGCGCGTGCGTCGGCCCGCGCGGCTCGCGCGTGCGCATGGTCGTCTCCGAGCTGCGCGGCGAGAAGATCGACATCATCCCCTTCAACGACGAGCCCGCACGCTTCGTCGCCAAGGCGCTGTCGCCGGCGCGCGTGCGCGAGGTGCTCGTCGACGACGACGCCAAGCAGGCGACGGTGATCGTGCCCGACGACCAGCTCTCGCTGGCGATCGGGCGCGAGGGCCAGAACGCTCGGCTGGCCGCGCGCTTGACCGGCTGGCGCGTGGACATCCGCTCGGAGACCGAGTTCGCCGCCGAGGAGGCCGAGCACGGCTACGAGGAGGAGGAGGTGCAGGGACGCTGCGCGGCGATCCTCTCGAACGGCCGTCGCTGCCCCAACGCATCGCTGCCCAACTCGCGCTACTGCGGCATCGAGAGCCACCAGGCGCTCGCGAACATCGACACCGACAACGTCGCCGACCTCACGTCCGGCAACGGCGCGCCCGCCGACGCCGAGGCGCAGTCGCCCGCCGAGGCTCCCGAGGAGGCAGGCGACGGCGTATCCGACGTCGCCGAGCCGGCACCTCTGCAGCAGGCAACCGAGCCGGCCGCCGAGGAGCAGGCGACATAGCCGCGCGGCCCGGGGGGCACACAGGCCGAACGTCTGGGTCTGCCCGCGTGTCCCCGCGTCGCCGCTGCGTCGGCTGCGGGCGGATCGCACCGAAGTCAGAGCTGCTGCGCATAGTCGCCGCCGAGTCGGCGCCGGGTGCGGACGGTGTGCCCGAGAGCGCTGCGCAGACGTGTGCCGTGGCCGACCCGCGCGCCGTGCTGCCCGGACGCGGGGCCTATCTGTGCCGCGGTGGCGACGGCGAGACGGTCGCCGAGAAGTGCCTGGCGCTGGCCACTCGCCGTGGCGGCATCCCGCGCGCCCTGCGCCGCGCGATCCCCGGCGGGCTCGTGCTGAATGACTCCAAGCTCGTAGAATCGGTGCACGCATGAGCAAGAAGCGCGTACATGAGATCGCCAAAGAGCACGGGCTCTCCAGCAAGGAACTGCTGGAGAAGCTGCACGCTGCCGGAATTGAGGCGAAGGCTGCCGCGTCCTCGGTCGAGGAGGCCGTCGCACTGAAGGCGCTCGGTGGCTCCGACGGCGCCGCGAGCACCAATGGCAGCGCCGCAACGGCCACGCAGGCGCCGCCCGCCAAGGCGACTCCGGCCGCGACGGCGACCGCAGTACCTGCGACGCCGCCCAAGCAGGCGCCCAAGCCCCCGGCGCCCGCGGCACCGGCCACCGCCAGCACGCAGCCGCCGCCGCCCGCCGCCAAACCCGCGCCCGCCCCGCAGGCCGCGGCCGCGCCTGCGGACGCTCCCGCAGCGCCAGCTTCCGGTGCGGCAGCGCAGAGCGCCGCCGACCGTGTGCGCCCGACGCGCGACTCGCGCACCGGCGAGCGCACGCCCGGCGACATCGGCCCCGGCGGCCGGCGCCGCGTCGTGATCGACTCGCAGGCCTCACGCCGCCAGCAGGGCGGCCCGGCCAACCAGCCCCAGCGCCGCCCGCGCCGCGGACGCCGCCGCCGTGGCACCTACGACGACACCGTCGCGCCGATCGACAACACGGCGATGGAGGCGACCGACGAGATCCGCGTCAACTCCGGCTCGACGGTCAAGGACGTCGCCGAGTACCTCGGCGTGCCCGTGCCCGAGGTGATCAAGAAGCTGATGACGCTCGGCGAGATGGCGACGCTCACGCAGACGCTCTCCGACGAGGCGATTCAGGTGCTCGCCGACGAGTTCGACAAGAAGATCGAGATCGTGCACGCCGCCGACGACGTCGAGGTCGAGCCGGTCTTCGAGGACGCCGAGGAGGATCTCGTCGAACGCCCGCCGGTCGTCACGATCATGGGCCACGTCGACCACGGCAAGACGTCGCTGCTGGACGCCATCCGCACGACCGAGGTCGCCGCGGGCGAGGCCGGTGGCATCACCCAGCACATCGGCGCCTACCAGGTCCACCACGGCGACAAAGAGATCACCTTCCTGGACACACCCGGTCACGAGGCGTTCACCGCGATGCGCGCCCGCGGCGCGCGCGTGACCGACCTCGCCGTGATCGTCGTCGCCGCCGACGACGGCGTCAAGCCGCAGACCGAGGAGGCGATCGACCACGCTCGCGCCGCCGAGGTGCCGATCATCGTCGCGGTCAACAAGATCGACAAGGAGGGCGCACAGCCCGACCGCGTGCGCACCGAGATGACCCAGCACGGCCTGCAGCCGGCCGAGTGGGGCGGGGAGATCGAGTTCGTCGACGTCAGCGCCAAGACCCACCAGGGCCTGGACTCGCTGCTGGACACGATCCAGGTCGTCACCGACCTGGAGGAGCTCAAGGCCAACAGCAACGCCGACGCGTCGGGCACGGTCATCGAGTCCAAGCTCGACCCCGGGCGCGGCCCGGTCGTCACCGTGCTGATCCAGCGCGGCACGCTGCGTGTCGGCGACGCGCTCGTCGCGGGCGCGCACTTCGGTCGCGTTCGCGCGATGCACGACTTCGTCGGCAACAAAGTCAAGCGCGCTACTCCGGGCGAGCCGGTCGAGATGCTCGGCTTCGACGGCGTGCCCGAGGCCGGCGAGATCGTTCGCGTGGTGGAGAACGAGCGCCGCGCGCGCGCGCTGGCCGGCGAGCGCGCCAACCGCTTGAAGACCGAGGCGCTCGCGCGCCGCTCCGGGCGCAAGGTCTCGCTGGAGGACGTCTTCAAGCTGGCCCAGGAGGGCACCGTCAAGGAGCTCAGCCTGGTCGTCAAGGCCGACGTGGCCGGATCGCTCGAGGCGCTCGAGGACGAGATCGCAAAGCTGCCCCAGCAGGAGGTCGCCGTCAACATCATCCACCGCGGCGTCGGCGGCATCAACGAGTCCGACGTGATGCTCGCGTCGGCTTCTGAAGGCGTCGTGCTGGCGTTCAACGTTCGCCCGGTCGGAGACGCGCGGCAGATCGCCGAGCGCGAGGGCGTGGAGATCCGCTCCTACGCGGTCATCTACCGCGCGATCGACGAGCTGCGCGCGGCGATGCAGGGGATGCTCGAGCCCGCCGAGGTCGAGACGACGCTCGGCCAGGCCGAGGTGCGCCAGCTGTTCAAAGCCTCGAAAATCGGCACGATCGCCGGTTCGTTCGTCACCGAGGGCAAGGTCACGCGCGGCGCCAAAGCCCGCGTCGTGCGCGACGGCACGGTCATCTACGACACGACGATCGAGAGCCTGCGCCGCTTCAACGACGACGCCCGCGAGGTCACCTCGGGCTTCGAGTGCGGCATCGTGCTCGCCAACTTCCAGGATCTGCGCGAGGGCGACGTGCTGGAGACCTACGAGACGCGCCTGCAGGAACGCGAGCTGGCCCCCTGAGCGAACGCCGGCGACGGCGCTGCGTCCCGCTCGGGACGCGGATGAGAGAATTCGCTCAGCGCTTTTGGACCGCGAGGGTTGGTAGTTAGGATGAGCACAGGACGCATGCGTCGAGTGGATGAGGCGATTCGCCAGGTGATCGGAGACGTCGTCGCCACAGAGTTGAAGGACCCTCGAGTGGGATTCGTAACAGTGACCGATGTCAGGACCAGCCCCGATCTCAGCCATTCGCGCGTGTACGTGAGCGTGCTCGGCGAGGACGGTGGCGTCTCCGGGGCAGAGCAGCGCGAGGCGAGCCTTGAGGGCTTGCGCAGCGCCCACGGCTTCCTGCAGGGCCGCATCGCCGCAGAGCTGCGCCTCAAGCGCACGCCTTCGCTGGAGTTCTCCTACGACGACACCACCGACCGCGCGATGCGCGTCGAGGAGATCCTCGACGAGATCGGCCCGTCGTGAGCGACACGCAGGCCGCCTCGAGCACTCGCGAGCAGGTCCTCGCGAGGATCGCCGAGGACTCCCTGTTCGCACTGGCCACGCACGAGCACCCCGACGGCGATGCGCTCGGCTCGCTGGTGGCGATGCAGGAGCTGCTCACCGTGCTCGGCAAGGACTCGGTGATGTACGTCTCGCCCGACGACCTGCCGCTGCCCGAGGAGTACCAGGTGTTCGTGCTCGACGCGGCGATCCACGCGCCGCCGGCGGACATCGCCCAGCGCACAGTCGTGTTCCTGGACTGCGGCAACATCGACCGCAACTCCGCCGGCGTGCTGCGCGACGGCGCGCACCTGCTGAACATCGACCACCACCACGACAACACGCGCTTTGGCACCGTCAACCACGTCGTCGCCGACGCCTCGTGCACCGCGGAGATCGTGTGGGACCTGATGCATGGCCTGGACGTGGCGCCGACGCCCGTCGCCGCGCAGGCGCTTTATATCGGCCTGATCACCGACACCGGGCGCTTCATGTACGAGAACACCGGCCCGCGCGCGCACGAGATGGCCGCCGAGCTGATTCGCGACGGCGTCGACGTCGCCGCCGTGTACCACGCGCTGTATGAGGAGATGCCGCCGGAGAAGCTCGCGCTGATGACGCTCGCGCTCGGCCAGCTGCAGCGCTTCGACGGCGGCGAGCTGACGCTCACGGCGCTGACCGCCGAGGACTTCCGGCGCACCGACGCCGAAGAGCACTACTCCGAGGGCGTCGTCGACCAGCTGCGCGCGCTGCACGGCACGAAGGTCGCCGTGCTCGTGCGCGAGGTGCTCAGCGGCGAGCGCCGCGGCCAGCGCAAAGTCTCGCTGCGCGCCACCGACGAAGACGTCGACGTGTCGGCGATCGCGCGCGCGCAAGGGGGCGGCGGCCACCGGCGCGCCGCCGGCTTCTCCACGCCGCTGGAGCTCGACGAGCTGATCGCCTTCCTGCGCCCGGCCGTCGCCGCGCAGTTGCACGCCTCAGACGGCCACGCGACCGCCACGCTTGCCTGACGCTCGCAACGGCGTCCTGCTGATCGACAAGCCCGCCGGGATGACCTCGCACGACGTCGTCGCGCGCGTGCGCCGCGCGCTCGACGGCGCGCGCACCGGCCATGCGGGCACGCTGGACCCCTTCGCCACCGGGCTGCTGCTCGTGCTCGTCGGCAAGGCGACCAAATCGCAGCAGGCGCTGATGGCGCTGCGCAAGCGCTACGTGACGGTCGCGCAGCTCGGCGCGCGCTCGGACACGGGCGACACCGAGGGCGAGGTGACCGTCACCGGGCTGCTCGCGCCCGACCCCCCGTACATGCCCACAGGCGAGGTGCGCCAGCGCCCACCGATCTACTCCGCGGTGAAGATCGAAGGCGAGCGCGCCTACAAGCGCGCCAGGCGGGGCGATCGTATGCAGATGCCCGAGCGCATCGTCAGCGTCCACCGCTTCGTGCAGGTGTGGCGTGCCGACGACGAGGCCCATCCCGGCCTGCAGCGCGCCGAATACGAGATCGAATGCGGCTCGGGCACATACGTTCGCTCGCTGATCGCCGATCTCGGCGGCGACGCCTACTGCCTGTCGCTGCGGCGCACCGCGATCGGGCCGTTCGACGTCGCCGACGCGGTGGCACCGCCCGCGCGCGGCGCCGGCTGGCAGGACCCGCCGCTGATCGCGCTCGACGACGCGCTGGCCATGCTCTCGCACGAGCGACAGGGCTAGGCTCTCGGCTGTGAAAGTCACCCGCCTGCCCGACGTGCAGCACAGCGACGGCCGCAGCGTCGCGGTCGGCACGTTCGACGGCGTTCACCTGGGCCATCGCGAGGTGATCTCCGGCTCGGACACCGTGCTGACCTTCCAACCGCACCCCGTGTCCGTGGTCGCGCCTCAGCACACGCCCAAACTGCTGACCACGCCGCAGCGCAAGGCCGAGCTGATCGCCTCGCTCGGCGTGGCGGAGATGGTCGTCATCCCCTTCGACGCCGAGTTCGCCAAGCGCTCGGCGGACGAGTTCGTCGCCGACGTGCTCGTCGGCGCGCTCGGCGCCAAGCGCGTGGCGATCGGCGAGAACTTCCGCTTCGGCCACAAGGCGCAGGGCGACCCGCGGCTGCTGGCCGCCGACGAGCGCTTCTCCACGACCGTGCACCCGCTGCTGGAGGTCGACGGCGAGATCGTCTCCTCGAGCCACATCCGCGGCCTGGTGCTCGCCGGCGAGCTGGCCGAGGCCAACCGGCTGCTCGGCGCTTCCTTCGAGCTGACCGGCAGCGTCACCCACGGCGACGAGCGCGGGCGCGAGCTGGGCTTTCCCACAGCCAACCTCGTGCCCGACGAGGCGCTCGTTTGCCCCGGCCACGGCGTCTACGCCGCGATCGCCGCCGGCGAGTCCTTCGGCGAGCGCGCCGCCGCCGTGTCGATCGGCGTGCGCCCGACGTTCAACACCGGCCGCGGCGAGCTGATCGAGGCTTACCTGCTGGATTTCGACGGCGACCTCTACGACCGCCCGCTGAGCCTGCGCTTCCTGGAGCGCCTGCGCGGCGAGCGGCGCTTTGACACGCCCGAGGCGCTCGTCGAGCAGATGCACCTGGACGTGCGCCGGACGCGCGAGATCGCCCGCCGGGACTAGGCGCCGGCGGATCTGCCCGGGGTCCGCCGCCACGGGCCTCTGCTACCGTGTGCCCGCCAATGGCCGCAATAACCACAGAGCGCAAGCGTGAGATCGCCGCCCAGTTCGGCGCAGGCGAGCAGGACACCGGATCGACCAAGGTCCAGATCGCTCTGCTCACAGAGCGCATCAACCACCTGACCCAGCACCTGCGCGAGCAGAGCAAGGATCACCACTCGCGCCGTGGCCTGCTGATGCTCGTGGGCCGCCGCCGGCGCTTTCTGGACTACCTGCAGCGCGAGGACCTCGACGGCTACCGCGCGTTGATCAAAGAGCTCGGCCTGAGGAAGTAGCTGCCGTGAGCGTGATCGCTCCCGGCACGCCCGCTCCCGAGTTCGCGCTCGCGCGTGAGGGAGGCGAGAAGTTCACCCAGCAGGACCTGAAGGGCGACTTCACGGTGTTCGTCTTCTACCCGTTCGCCTTCAGCCCGGTGTGCACCGACCAGCTGCAGCTGTACGAGGGGGCGCTCGGCGGCTTTGCCGAGCGAGGCGTGAGGCTGTACGGCGTCTCCTGCGACGCCACCTGGTCGCAGGCTGCCTTCAAGGAGAAGCTCGGCGTCAGCTCCGAGCAGCTCTCGGACTTCGAGCCCAAGGGCGCCACCTGCGCGGCGATGGGCGTGCTGCATCCCGGCGGATTCGCCGAGCGGGCGCTGGTCGTCTTCGACGCCGACGGCGTCGTGCGCTGGAGCTTCCAGGCCGAGTCGCCGGGGGAGCTGCCCGCGCTGAAGCTGCTGCGCGAGGGCGTGAACGTCGCCCTCGACGGCGAGCGCGCCTCTGCCTGAGCTCCGCCGCGCCCTGCCCGGCACGCCGCCGGAATGCCCGCGCGAGCTGCGTTGCACGAGGCCGGGTCGCGCCCAGCCGCGCGTCTGCTGTTCGCTAAGCTCGTCAGGTTCGGAATAAAAAAGAAAAACGGACCGCCGACCGACGGGCGGAAGGAAGGCAGTGAATATGAGTAGTGATGGGGTAACACGGGTCTCCGTGGAGATTTCCGGCAGCGAGATCTCGTTCGAGACCGGCAGAATGGCCAAGCAGGCCTCCGGCGCAGTGGTCGTCCGTCAGGGCGACACGATGGTCCTTTGCACAGCGGTCGCGGGCAGCCTGCGCGACGTCGACTTCCTCCCGCTGACGGTGGACGTCGAGGAGCGCATGTACGCCTCGGGGAAAATCCCCGGCTCGTTCTTCAAGCGCGAGGGCCGTCCCGGCGAGAAGGGCACGCTCACCGCGCGCATGATCGACCGGCCGATCCGGCCGCTGTTCCCCAAGGAATGGCGCTATGACACGCAGCTGGTGGCGATCCCGCTGTCGATCGACCACGAACACCCTTACGACATCCTCGCGATGAACGGCGCCTCCACGGCGCTGATGATCTCCGACATCCCGCTGCCGACGCCTGTCGGCGCCGTGCGCATCGGCAAGATCGACGGCAACTTCGTCGTCAACCCCAACGAGGCCGACCTGCTGGCCGACGCCGAGAACGCCTCGGACCTCGACCTGATCGTCGCCGGCACCGAGGAGGCCATCCTGATGGTCGAGGCGGGCGCCAACGAGATCCCCGAGGCCGAGATCCTCGACGCGCTGGACATCGCGCACGCCGAGATCAAGAAGCTCTGCGCGCTGCAGCGCGAGCTCGCCGAGAAGGTCGGCAAGCAGAAGAAAGTCTTCGAGACGATCGCCGTCGACGAGGCGGTGCTCGAGGCGATTCGCACGTCGCACGGCAAGGCGCTGGACGACGCCACGCAGGTCGAGGACAAGCTCGACCGCCAGGAGGCCACAAAGGCCGTCGAGGCGGCGATCCTCGAGCAGCACGCGCCTGGCGCGTCCGAGGGCTCCTCCGAGGAGCAGCTCGTGGCGGCCAAGCAGAAGCGCGCCGCCGTGCAGATGGCCTTCGACAAGCTCGAGAAGTCGATCATCCGCGAGCGCATCGCCGTGCACAAGAAGCGCCCGGACGGCCGCGCCGAGAACGAGATCCGCGACATCTCCATCGAAGTCGGGGTCACGCCGCGCACGCACGGTTCCGCGCTGTTCACGCGCGGGCAGACGCAGGCGCTCAGCGTCGTCGCGATGGGCACGCTCAAGGAGGAGATGCGCCTCGACACGCTCGGCCTGGAGACGAAAAAGTACTACTGGCACCACTACAACTTCCCGCCCTTCTCGGTCGGTGAAGCCGGCCGCATGGGCGGCGTCAAGCGCCGCGACATCGGCCACGGCGCGCTCGCCGAGCGAGCGCTGGCGCCGATGGTGCCCTCGATCGAGGACTTCCCGTACTCGATCCGCGTCGTCTCGGACATCCTCGAGTCGAACGGCTCGTCCTCGATGGCATCGGTGTGCGGCTCCTCGCTGTCGCTGATGGACGCGGGCGTGCCGATCAAGCGGCCGGTCGCCGGAATCGCCATGGGGCTGATCAAGGAGGGCGACGACTACATCGTGCTCACCGACATCGCCGGCGTCGAGGACCACCTCGGCGACATGGACTTCAAGGTCGCCGGTACCGAGCGCGGCATCACCGCGCTGCAGATGGACATCAAGATCACCGGCGTCACCTTCGACATCCTGCGCGACGCGCTCGCCCAGGCCAAAGAGGCACGCACGTTCATCCTCGGCAAGATGGCCGACACGATCGGTGCTCCGCGCGAGCAGCTCTCGCAGTTCGCGCCGCGCATCCAGACGATCCAGATCGACCCTTCGCAGATCGGCCTGCTGATCGGCAAGGGTGGCGAAACGATCCGCGGCCTGGCCGAGGAGTTCGAGTCCCAGATCGACGTCAACGACGACGGCCAGGTGCTCATCTACTCCGCCAGCGGCGACCTCGGCGACGCGCTCGTCGAGCGCGTGCGCGTGATGATGAAGGAGGTCGAGGTCGGCGACGAGTACGCCGGCAAGGTCGTCAAGACGACGACCTTCGGCGCGTTCGTCGAGCTGTCGAAGGGAACCGACGGCCTGCTGCACATCTCGAACGTCTCGCCCGGCCAGCGGGTCGAGTCCGTCGAGGACGTGCTGACCAAAGGCGACGAGATCAACGTGCGCGTGGTCGAGGTCGACCGCGAGCGCGGTCGCATCGGCCTGCGTCTCGCCGACGACCCGGACATCGCCGGCAAGTCGGTCGAGGAACTGGCCGGCGTCGGCACCGGTGGAGGCGGAGGCGGCGGCAGCCGTCCGCCGCGCGACGGAGCACGGCGCAACGGGCGCGAGCGCTCCGAGCGTGGCCCGCGCCGCGACGGCGACCGCGGCTCCGGCCGCCCGCGCCACGGCCGCGACCGCGACTGAGGGCCAGCTGCAGCCAGAGCATCAGATAACCACGCTGGATTCCGGCGTGCGAGTCGCCACCGAGCGCGTGCCCAGCGTGCGCTCGGTGGCGCTCGGCTTCTTCATCGCCACCGGCTCGGCCGCCGAGACCGACGAGCAGGCTGGCATCTCCCACCTGCTCGAGCACATGCTGTTCCGCGGCACCGAGCGCTTCGGCTCGCAGGAGATCGACCAGATCTTCGACGCGATGGGCGCGGAGGTCAACGCCGGCACCGACAAGGAAGCGACATCGCTGTATACGCGCGTGCTCGACGGCCATCTGCCGCGTGCCTTCGAGGTGATGGGCGACATGGTCTTCCACCCGCGCTTCGGCGAGCTGGAGACCGAGCGCGAGGTCGTGCTCGAGGAGATCGCCATGTACGAGGACGACCCGCAGGACAAGGTCTTCGACGTGCTCGGCGAGGCGATCTTCGGCGCGCACCCGCTCGGGCGTGCGGTGATCGGCACCGCGAAGGTCGTCGGCGCGGTGACGCGCGAGCAGCTCGCCGCATTTCACGCTGCGCGCTATGAGCCGCAGAACCTGGTCATCGCCGGCGCGGGCTCGCTCGATCACGACACGCTCGTGCAGCTCGTGACGACGCTCGACGACGTGCGCAACCGCGACGCCACGGCGCCGCGGGCGGGCGCCGAGCGCTCGCGCCTGGACGCGACCGCACCGGACTTCGCGCGCCGCGTGCGCTTCGTCGAGAAGGACACAGAGCAGTACCACGTGTGCATCGGCGGGGCGGGAATCGCGCGCGAAGACGAGCGCCGCTGGGCGCTGCGCGTGCTCGAAGGCGTGCTCGGCTCGACGACCTCTTCGCGCCTGTTCCAGGAGGTGCGCGAGCGCCGCGGCCTGGCCTACTCGGTCTTCTCCTACTCGAATCTCTATGCACACGCCGGCGAGATCGGCGTGTACGTCGGCACGCGCCCGGACAACCTCGGCCAGGCGCTTGACGTGATCTGCGCCGAGCTCGCGCGCAGCGTCGAGGACCCGGCCAGCGAGGAGGAGCTCACGCGCTCGCGCGAGAATCTCAAGGGCCGCGTCGTGCTCTCGATGGAGTCGACCGGCGCGCGCATGAGCCGCCTCGGCGGCTCGCTGCTGCACGACATGCCGATCCTCTCGATCGACGAGGTGATCGAGCGCATCGACGCCGTCACGCTCGACGACTTGCGCTCGCTCGCCGGCGAGCTGTTCTCGCCGGCCGCACTGTCGCTTGCCGGGGTCGGGCCCGATGCGCGCGTGTTCGACGACGCGATCGAGCCGTTCGGCGCGACGGTCGAGGCCGTTCGCGCAGATGCGGCCTCCGCTGAGGTCCCCGAGGGGACGCCCGCCACTGCCGCGCCCGGGGCATCGCGTTGATCGCCGTCGCCGTCGCCGGAGCCGCCGGGCGCATGGGCGAGACCGTCTGCCACGCCGTCGAGGGTGCCGACGACATGCACCTCAGCGGCCGCGCCGACCCGCTGCTGGGCATCGAGCTCGGCGAGGTGCTCGCCGGGGCCGACGTGGTCGTCGACTTCACGCGCCCGGACACCGCTCTGGCGAATGCGCTCGGCTGCCTGGAGGCCGGCGTGCACGTCGTCGTCGGCACGACCGGCTTCGATCTGCAGGCGCTGCGCGAGGCCGTCGGCGCGCGGGAGGGTCAAGGCGCAAACGCACTGGTGGCCCCGAACTTCGCGATCGGCGCTGTGCTGATGATGCGCTTTGCCGCCGAGGCCGCCAAGCACATGGCAAAGGCCGAGATCGTCGAGCTGCACCACGACCGCAAGCTCGACGCGCCCAGCGGCACGGCCGCGCTCACCGCCGAGCTGATGGCCGAGGCGAGCGGGGGAGAGGCACCGCCGATCCACTCCGTGCGCCTGCCCGGCCTGGTCGCCAACCAGGAGGTGCTGCTCGGCGACCTTGGCCAGACGCTCAGCATCCGCCACGACACGATCAGCCGCGAGTCGTTCATGCCCGGCGTGCTGCTCGCAGTGCGCCGTGTCGGCGAGTTGCCCGAGCGCGTCACCGTCGGCCTAGACAAGCTGCTGTTTTGACGGCATCCAGCCTCCTGGGTCGAGCCGGGCTCCGCTTCTTGTTTGATTTTGTGACCGCTCCGCCCGCCACGACACGTCACCACGGCCGGTCATCCAGACCGGCCCTTCCTGGCGTGGGATAATGCCGGACATGACCGAGCTCGGCACGATCCTGACCGCGATGGTCACCCCGTTCGACGAGGACTCGCGCGTCGACGAGCAGGCGTTCGTCGCGCTGATGCACCACCTCGGCGAGAACGGCTCCGATGGGTTCGTCGTCGCGGGAACGACCGGCGAGGCGTCGACGATGACCGACGAGGAGCACCTGCGCCTGATCGAGCTGGCGATCGCCGAGCGCCCGCAGGGCAAGACGGTGATCGCGGGCACGGGCACCAACGACACGCGCGAGGCCGTGTTCCTCACAGAACGCGCGACGGCGCTCGGCGTCGACGCGACGCTCGTCGTGACGCCCTACTACAACCGGCCGAGCCGCCTGGGCATCACGCGCCACTACGAAGCCGTCGCGCGCGCCACCGACAGGCCGTTGCTGCTCTACAACGTCCCGGGGCGCACGGCGACGAACATGCCCCCCGACCTGCTTGCCGAGCTCGCGCAGATCGAGCACGTGGAGGGCGTCAAGCAGGCCAACGCCGACGACCTGCAGCCGATCGACGGGCTTGCCCTCTACGCGGGCGACGACGCGACGTTCGCGCGCACGCTCGACATGGGTGGCGCCGGCGGCATCCTCGTCGCCAGCCACATCGTCGGCAACGAGATGCGCCGCATGGTCGACGAGCCGGCCGAGCGCGCCGGCATCGACGCGTCGCTGCGCGACGTCTACGCGACGCTGTTCATGACCTCCAGCCCGACCTGCACGAAGGCGGCGCTGAAGCTGCTCGGCCACAGCGCCGGCGGCCTGCGCCTGCCGCTCGTGGAGGCGACAGAGCAGGAGCTTGCCGAGGTGCGCGCGATGCTCGTCCGCCACGGACTGCTCGCAGACGACGAAGGAGAGCGAACGGCATCGGCCGGCGCGTCCTCCGCCCAGGCCAACCGCACGTGAGCAAAGTTCGCGTACTGCCGCTCGGCGGCCTGGGGGAGATCGGCAAGAACATGACGGTCGTCGAGCACGACGGGCGGATCGTCGTCGTCGACGTGGGGCTGCGCTTCCCGACGCCGGAGATGGTCGGCATCGACCTCGTGCTGCCCGACTTCTCCTACCTGCTCGATCGCGCCGCCGACATCGAGGCGATCGTCATCACGCACGGCCACGAGGACCACCTCGGCGCGCTGCCGTGGGTGCTGCGCGAGCTGGGCAACGAACTGCCGCCGGTCTACGGCGGCGCGCTGACGATGGCGATGGCGCGCTCCAAGCTCGACGAGCACAAACTGAAGAACGTCGAGCTCAACGAGGTCGAGATAGGCGAAGTGATCGAGCTCGGGCCGTTCTCGCTGGAGATGATCCACATGACGCACTCGATCCCCGACGCCAGCGCGGTCGCGCTGGGGACCGAGCTGGGGACGATCCTGATCACCGGCGACTACAAGTTCGACCAGACCCCCGTCGACGGCCCGCCGGCAGACGTCTCGCGACTGGCCGAGCTGGGGCGTGAGGGCGTGCTGCTGCTGTGTGGCGACTCCACGAACGTCGACCGCGAGGGCTTTTCGACCTCGGAGTCGGTCGTCGGGCCGCATCTGGAGGAGGTGTTCGCGCGCTGCGAGGGCCGCATCGTGGTGACGAGCTTCGCCTCGAACATCCACCGCGTGCAGCAGGTCGTCGACGCCGCAGCCGCGCTGGACCGCAAGGTCTCGCTGGTCGGGCGCTCGATGCGCAAGAACGTCGGCATCGGCCGACAGCTCGGTCATATCGAGGTGCCCAACGGCATCCTCGTCGGCCCGCGCGAGATCAACGACTTCCCCGACGAGCGCGTCGTGATCATCTCCACCGGCTCACAGGGCGAGCCGCTGTCGGCGCTGCGGCGTATGGCCTATCGCGATCACCGCCAGGTTCAGCTGCGCGAGGGCGACACGGTCGTCTTCTCGGCCACGCCGATCCCCGGCAACGAGCGCGCCGTCAACGAGACGATCGACCGGCTGTACAACATCGGCTGCGACGTCGTCACGCCGAAAGACGCGCCCGTGCACGCCTCCGGGCACGGCTACGCCGAGGAGATCAAGCTGATGCTCAACCTCGTCAAGCCGCGCTACGTGATGCCCTTCCACGGCGACTTCAAGCGCCTGCGCATGCACGCGCAGCTCGCCGAAGCGGTCGGCATCCCGCCCGAGGACACCTTCCAGGGCGAGAACGGGCTGCCGCTGGAGATCGACGAGCGCGGCGCGCGCTTTGGCAAGCCCGAGCAGGCGGGCATGATCTTCGTCGACGGCGTGGAGATCGGCGAGATGGCCGACGTCGCGCTGCGCGACCGGCGCATGCTGTCGGCCGACGGCATCTTCATCGTCGTCGTGACGATCGCCGAGCAGGACGGCAGCTCGATGGCCGACCCCGAGGTGATCTTCCGCGGCGTGCCCTTCCTCGACGAGGCCGACGAGCTGATCGAGGAGATCCGCTCGACTGTCGAGGACACCGTTGAGCGCGCGGCGAAGGACAAGATCCGCGAGGTCGACGTCGTGCAGGAGATGCTGCACGACGACATGGCGAAGCTAGTCTACGACCGCCTCAAGCGACGCCCGATGGTGCTGCCCGTCGTCGTCGAGGTTTGAGGCGAGCGGCAGGCTGACGACGAAGCGCGCGCCGCTGCCGCCGGCGGGCGTCTGCAGCACCACGCTGCCGCCGTGCGTCTCGGCGACCGCTTTGACGATCGCCAGGCCCAGCCCGAAGGAGCCGCCGCGGTCGCCCGCGCCGCGCACGAAGCGCTCGAACAGCGTCGGCGCGAGCTCGCCCGGCACGCCCGGTCCATCGTCCTCGACGACGAGCGTCGCCTGACCGCCGGCCGCGGCGGTCGACACGCTTACGCGCGTGCCGGGCGGGGTGTGGCGCAGCGCGTTCTCGATCAGGTTGATCGTCAGCCGGTGCAGCTCGTCGCGCGCTGCGTCCACGACAGCCGGTTGAGCATCGAGCACGATCTCGTGCTCGGCGGAGACGGGGCCGAGCTCGCCGGCCGCCTCGACGACGATCTGCGCGAGGTCGCACGGCTCGCGCTGCACGACGCGCCCGACGTCGGTGCGTGCGAGCAGCAACAGGTCGGCGACCAGCCGGCGCATGCGCCGCGAGGAGCGCAGCGCCGAGCGCGCGGCTTCGCCCTCGTCGCCATGCAGTGATTCGGCGAGCAGCTCGAGGTTCGCGAGCACGCTCGTCAGCGGCGTGCGCAGCTCGTGCGAGGCGTCGGCGACGAAGCGCCGCTGACGGGTCAGCATCGCCTCGGTCTCGCCACGCGCGGCGTCGAGCTCGCGCAGCATTCCCTCCAGCGTGCGCGCCAGCTCGGCCACCTCGTCGTCGGCCTGCGGCTGGGGCACGACCAGCGATGGGTCGCGCGTGCGCGCGATCTCCTCCGCGGCGCTCGTCAGCTCGGCGATCGGCATCATCGCGCGGCGGGCGATCATGATCCCCGCAAAGCCCGCCAGCCCGGTGCCGAGCAGCACGCCGACGAGCAGGAACAGCTCCACGCGCGCGACGGTCGCCTCGGTGTCGGAGATCTTTCGCCCGTACTGGATGATCACCTGGCCGATCGGCTCGTCGCCGCCGGCGACGCGCACGATGCCCGCCCGGCTGATCACGCGGTAGCCGTGCACTGTTTTCGCCTGCACGCTGGGCGCGCCCAGCGACGGCGCCTTGGACGGTTCCTGCGCGACGACCGTGCCGCCGAGCGTGAAGATGCGCACGACGGCGTGATCGGCGGGGGCGGCGTATGCGGCGAGCGGCGGTTCGATCGTCACCGCGCGGTGCAGGCTCGTCGCGGCGACCTTGATGTTCAGTTGCGAGGCGAGCTGGTTGGCCGTGTCGGTGACCTGGCGGTTGAAGTCCGAGCGCACGCGGTGCACGGTGAACGAGCCGATGCCGACGGCGAAGGCGCACAGGATCACGAACGTCAGCAGCGCCGAGACGCCGGCCAGGCGCACGCGGATCGGCAGCCTGTCGAAGCTGGCAGACGCGCTCTGCAGCGTGCGCGCGATCGGCCGGGGGAGCCTGACCTTACGCACGAAGGACGTAGCCGGCTCCCCTGATCGTGTGCAGCAGGCGCGGCTCGCCGTCGGCCTCCAGCTTGCGACGCAGGTTGGAGACGAACACCTCGATCGTGTTGGTCGTCGAGAAGGGGTCATAGCCCCACACCTCGTCGAGCAGGCGCTGGCGCGAGATGACGATGCGCTCGTTGCGCATCAGGTACTCCAGCAGCTCGAACTCGCGCTGGGTGAGGTCGACGGCGCGCTCGCCGCGCACGACCTCGTGCGTGTCGACGTTCAGCGACAGGTCGCCGACGCGCAGCGGCGCCGAGCCGCGCGGGGGACGCCGGCGCAACAGCGCGCGCATGCGCGCGAGCAGCTCCTGGCGCTCGAACGGCTTGACGAGGTAATCGTCGGCGCCGGCGTCCAGCCCCTCCACACGCGACTCCAGCGCGTCGCGCGCGGTGAGGATCAGGATCGGCACGTCGTCCTCGGCTCGCAGCGTCTTGGCGACATCGACGCCGTCGATCCCCGGAAGGCCCAAATCGAGGATTACAAGGTCGGGCGCGAAGGAACGTCCGCTCTCCAGTGCCGCTGGCCCATCGGCGGCCGCTCGCACCTCATAGCCCTCCATGCGCAGCGAGCGCTGGAGCGCTTGGGCGATGTCCTCGTCGTCCTCGACGACCAGTACGCGTGGTGCACGGGAGAAGTCGTTCATCGTCTTTATGTATCGGCGGGCACTAAAGCGATGGTAAGGCCAAGAGGCAGGTTACGGGGGCCGGGCGTCGAAGTTGCGCGTGATGGCCGGTACACGCAAGCGCGCCCCTGCGCGCTCTCAGAGCAGCCGATCGACGGCCGCATCGAGGACGCGTGCGCGTGGACGTGGGCGTGGACGTGGGCGCGGCAAGCCCCGCGGGCTGTTCGGCACCGGCTTGCTTACCGGAGGCGGCCTGCCGCGCCTGCCGGTGCTCGACCAGCGCGGGCGCGACGTGCTCGGCCTGGCGCTCGTCGCGCTCGGCGTGTTCATGGGCTTCGTGCTGTACGGCGGCTGGGACGGCGGCCGCGCCGGCCACGGCCTCGCCGTCGCGCTTGGCTGGGTGCTCGGCAAAGCGCGCGTGCTCGCGCCGCTGGCGCTCGTGGGCGCCGGGGGCATGCTGCTGCTCGAGCAGTCGATGCCGGCCAGGCGCTCGCTGCTCGGCGACCCGCGCACGATCGGCGCCGTCTGCCTGTTTGGCGCGGCGACGCTGGCGCTGGCCGCCGGCACGCTCGGCGTGAGCTCCGGCGCGGCGCACGGCGACGCGGCGTGGCACTCGGCTTACCTGCAATCCCACGGCGGCGTCGTGGGCGAGGGCGTCTACCAGCTCGCGCACAAGCTCGTGCAGGACGTCGGCGTGGACATCCTCGTCGTCTTCCTGCTGTTCGTCGGCGCCACGCTGATCACCGGCGCTTCGCTCGGCGGAGCGCTGCGCGCAACCGGCAGCGGCGTGGCCGAAACGACGCGCATGATGCGCGCGCGGGGCGCCCGTGCGCAGGAGCCCGAGGAGGCGTCCGCCGACGGCGATGCCTTCGGCCTGCACCCGCCCGAGCCCGACACGGCCGAACTGATCGTGCGCGCGACGCATGTCGAGGGACCGGCGCAGGAGGACCCGCTCGTGCCCGAGCAGTCTGCCGAGCCCGAGCTCGGAGCCGAGCTCGACGAGCGCCACGACGCCGCCGCCGAGATCGAGGACCTGCAGGACTCCGCAACCGGCGAGGACGAAGCCGAGGACGAGGACATCACCGGCGTAGCGCGCACCGACGTAGCCGAGCTGACGCCGCAGGGCAGGCTGCGCGACTCGGTCACCGAAGACCCGAGCTTCGTCTGGGAGATGCCCGACGCCAGCCAGCTGCTGACGCGCTCGACCAACGAGCAGACGCGCCCGGACACCGCCGGGCAGGCGCAGACGGCGACGAGCCTGGTCGAGGCGCTGGGGCACTTCGGCGTGCAGGCCAAGGTCATTGGCACCGTTGCCGGCCCGCACATCACCCGCTACGAGCTGCGCCTGGCGCCGGGCACGAAGGTCGCCAAGGTCGCCCAGCTCAAGGACGACCTGGCATACGCGCTCGCCGCAACCGACATCCGCATCCTCGCGCCGATCCCCGGCAAGCAGGCCGTCGGCGTGGAGGTCCCGAACCTGCACCGGCGCATGGTGCGATTGGGCGACGTATTCCAGCAGCCGCCGAAGGACTGGTCTCCGCTGACGGTGTGGCTGGGCAAGGACGTGGCGGGCAAGGCGATCGGAGCCGATCTGGCGAAGATGCCCCACCTGCTCGTGGCGGGAACGACCGGCGCAGGAAAGTCCGGCGCGATCAACGCGATGCTGTGCAGCGTGCTGCTGCGCGCCAGCCCGCACGAGGTGCGCCTGATGCTCGTGGACCCCAAGCAGGTCGAGCTCAACCACTACGAGTCGATCCCGCATCTGCTCACGCCGGTCATCACCAGCCCGCGCATGGCGGCCAACGCGCTGCAGAACCTCGTCAAGGAGATGGAGCTGCGCTACGGGATCATGTCGCTGGCGCGCACGCGAGGGCTGATCGAGCTCAACAAAGCGCGCGCCAAGCGCGGCGAAGCGCCGCTTCCCTACATCCTCTGCGTGATCGACGAGCTCGCCGACCTGATGATGGTCGCGCCGGCCGACGTGGAGGACTCGATCATCCGCCTGGCGCAGAAGGCGCGCGCGGTGGGCATCCACCTGGTGCTCGCCACGCAGAGCCCGCGCGTCGACGTGATCACGGGGATGATCAAGGCCAACGTCCCCTCGCGCATCGCCTTCTCGGTGTCCTCGCAGACCGACTCGCGCGTGATCCTCGACCAGAACGGCGCGGAGTCGCTGCTCGGCCAGGGCGACATGCTGTTCAGCCCGGTCGGCACGTCGCGCCTGCAGCGCATCCAGGGCGCCTACATCGACGAGCGCCAGATCGCCAAGCTGACCGCGCTGTGGCGCCGCCAGGGCGAACCCGAACTGCGCGAAGAGCTGCTGGAGGAGGTCGTGCCCGAGACGCCCGAGTCCTCGCCCGACGAGTTCGACCCCGACGAGGACCCGCTGCTGGGCGATGCGATCCGGCTGGTCGCGGAAATGCAGACGGCCTCCACCTCGATGCTGCAGCGGCGCCTGCGCCTGGGCTACACGCGCGCCGGGCGCGTCATCGACATGCTCGAGCGCCGCGGCGTGATCTCCGGCTATGAGGGCTCGAAGCCCCGCCAGGTGCTCGTCAGCGAGGCCGACCTGCCGCGCGTGCTCGCGGCGCTGGACAAGACGGCCGAGCCTGCCGCCAATACGAGCGACTGACGAAACGGTGAATTCCGTCTGAGCCCCGTCGGCCTCGTCGCAGAGCCGCCGCCCTGCGACGAGGTGCAAGGGACTAGGCCGTCAAGTGCGCAAAGGCGTAGACCGTCGATGTGCCCGCGCCGGGTGAGGCGACGATGCGGTAGTACCGGCCGCTGACTGACAGCGCAGTGCTTTGCGCGCCAGTGCCGAGGTTGGCTGCGGTTATCCACGTGGTTTGATCACCGCTGGTTTCGAGGATGATCGAGCCGGCGCCCTGTGCCGAGACTGTGATCGTCTTGTATTTGCCCGCATCGACAACCGGTGACACGACCGGGGATTTAACGATTTGCACGCCGTTGAAGAACGTGAAGTCCAACGGCGGTGGCGTCTGCGCCGATTCAAGTTTGGCGACGCTCGCCTGCAGGCTTGAGATGGTCGACTGCTGCTCTTTGACCTTCTCGACAGCGAAGCACGTTGCGATCTTCTGATTGTTCGCGGCCGTTACCTTGCCGTTCAGCAGCGCTTCGTTGCACGTTGAGGATTCCCACGCAGCGGCGCGCGGTTCAAAGCTCGCGCTCGTCAACGCGTAGGCAACGCCTGCCGTCGCGAGCAGCATCGCCATGACTGCGCCGAGCAGCAGATAGCGTCGGTTCCATCCTTTAATCATTGTTCCCCCCAGGGACGTGGTTGGCTTGCCGCGGAGGCTATCTGAAGGCGCTCACCCGGCCGAGCGCGCAAACGTGCCCCGCGATATGTCCGCCGCCGGCTACTCGGGACCGCCGCTGAACGATCCCGGAAAGCGCGTAAGGCCATCCTCGGGAATCGGCTCCCAGACCGCCGCATTAGCTACGTACTGCCGGCCGCCGGGGCGAACCTCGGGCTCACCGTCGATGATTCCCAAGCGGACGGCGATCTGATCGGGGTCCTCGGGATTTTGTGCAAACAACGCAGACCCGCAGTTTTCGCAAAATGCCTTGTCGAATCCATCTCCGGCATTCCACCGGCGTATTTTGTCCTCGCCGGCGACGATTTGAAAGGTGCCGGCCTTCGGCGCGGCCGATGCCGATGCAGCAGCGCCGGTTCGCCGCTGACAGCGGGTGCAGTGGCAGTAGGCGGCACCGAGCAGGGGCTCGGTGATCTCGATACGCACCGCGCCGCAGTTGCAGCCGGCGGTGAGGGCTGGTACGGGCATGTGCTCCATCCTAGTCTCGGGAAGCGGCGTTTGGGCGCTGGGGCTCCGGGTTGTCGCACGGCCGGCGATTGCACGCATTCTCGCGTCACTATCCCGGTGAGCGACTAGCCTCTAAGAAGATGCCCGAGATCGGTGAAACGCTACGCGACGCGCGTATGCGCGCCCGCATCGACGTCTCGGAGATCGAGGCCAAGACGAAGATCCGCGCCAAGTACCTGCGCGCGCTGGAGAACGAGGAGTGGGGGCTGCTGCCCGGGCCGACGTTCGTCAAGAGCTTCCTGCGCACCTACGCCCAGGCGCTCGGGCTCGACGGCAAGGCGCTGGTCGAGGAGTACCGCCTCAGCCACGAGCATCCCAGCGAGGCGGTGCTCGAGCCGATCGTGTCCAGCCCCCAGCGCAATCGCGGGCGAGCGAGCGGTGGGCGTGCAACGGGCGGCGGCGGGCCCTCTCGCGGCTATCTGGCGATCGTCGGCGTCGTCGTCCTGGTGATCGTGCTGCTGATCGTCGGGCTGATCTCAAACGGCGGCGGCTCGGGCTCCAACTCGGCGAGCAAGACGACCGCCACCACGCACACGAGCGCCAAAGCGACGGGCAAGCACCGTGCCGCGACGACCGGCACAGGCACGCGCAGCGACCTCGTCGCCGTCTCGCTGCGCGCCACCGCCCCGGTCTACGTGTGCCTGATCGCAGAACACGGACGCCGGGCGATATCGGGCAAGGAACTGCAGGCCGGCGAAACGACCTCCACGTATCACTCGCGGCGCTTTGAGATCACGCTCGGCAACAGCTCGGTGACGATGTTCGTCGACGGCCACGCGCGCCCGGTCGCGTCCTCCAGCCAGGCGGTCGGCTACTCGATCACCAAGGCGGGGCGCAAGCGCCTGCACAGCGGCGAACTGCCGACCTGCACGTGAGCGCTCGCGCGGGGATCGTCGTCACCGGCACCGAGGTGCTCACGGGGCGCGTCAGCGACCGCAACGGGCCGTGGCTGTCCGATCGCCTGCGCGAGCTCGGCGTGGACCTGGCGCACATCTCGATCGTCGGCGACCGGCCACAGGACATGCGCGCGGCGCTGCAGTTCATGGCTGCGCAGGGCCTCGATCTGGTCCTGACCAGCGGCGGCCTGGGCCCCACGGCCGACGACCTGACCGCGGAGGTCGTGGGCGAGTTCCAGGGCCGCGAAATGGCGCTCGACGAGCCGTTGGAGCAGCGCATCGCCGAGATCGTGCGCCCGCTGATGACGCGCTGGCCGAACCTCGACGTCGCAGCGATCGAAACGGGGACGCGAAAGCAGGCGACGATCCCCGCGGGGGCCGCCGTGCTCGACCCGGTCGGCACGGCGCCGGGACTCGTCGTCGAGCCTGCGCAAGGACAGAGCGGCCCGACGGTCGTCGTGTTGCCCGGCCCGCCGCGCGAGCTGCAGCCGATGTTCACGCAGGCGGTGCAGTCGGGCGCGCTCGACGGCGCGTTGAGAGGGGCGACGACCTACCGCCAGCGCATGCTGCGCCTGTTCGGCATGCCCGAGTCGGAGATCGCCGAGACGCTGCGCGTGGCCGAGCGCGAGGGCGTGCAGCTCGACCGCCTGGAGGTGACGACGTGCCTCAAACGCGGCGAGATCGAGGTCGTCACGCGCTATGAGCCCGACGCCGAGGACGTCTATGACGCATTTGCGCAGATCGTCGCCGAACGGCACGCCGACACGCTGTTCTCAGACGACGGCAGCTCGGTCGACGACCAGGTCGCAGCGCTGCTCGCCGGGCTGACGATCGCCACGGCCGAGTCGTGCACCGGCGGCCTGCTGGCCGCGCGGCTGACCGATCGCGCGGGCTCCTCGGCCTACGTCAAGGGCGCGATCGTCGCCTACAGCGACGACGTCAAGGTCTCCCAGGCCGGTGTCGATCCCCTTCTGATCGACACCCACGGAGCGGTCTCGGCGGAGGTAGCGCAGGCGCTTGCCGAGGGCGCGCGAGAGCGCCTGCAGACCGACGTCGGGGTCGGCGTGACCGGGATCGCCGGACCTGGCGGCGGCAGCGAGGAGAAGCCGGTGGGCCTGGTGTGGCTGACGGTGGCCGGGCCGGGGGAGACGAGCATGACCCGCTCGGTCAACCTCCCGGGCGGGCGCGCCGACGTGCGCGACCGCGCGACGTCCGTGGCCATGCACTTGATCCGCCGCGCGCTGCTGGGCGCGTGAGCGCAGGCGCGTCCACCGCACCGGCGGGGCGCCGCTAGCGGGCTGCGCCGTCGTGTCTCGCTCGGCCACCGCGCGGCTGTTCGTGGCGATCGACCCGCCGGCGGGCGTGCGCGAGCAGCTCGCCGCATGGGCGCGAGTGGCCGTGGGCGGCGCTGGCGCCGGGGGATCGGCGCGTGGGGCTCGCAGGGTCCGCCTGCTGGAGCCCGAGACGATGCACCTGACGCTGTGCTTTCTCGGCAGCCGCCCGGTGGGGGAGCTGGCGGCCCTCGCCGCAGCCGTGGAGGGCGTGCAGGCCGCAGGCGCCGAGGTGTCGCTCGGCGCACCGCTTTGGCTGCCGCCGCGGCGCCCGCGCACGCTCGCGCTCGCCGTGCACGATCGCGCGGGCGAGCTGGCGCACCTGCAAGAGGCGGTCGTGGCGGCGATCTCTGCGGCGATCGACTGGCGCGCAGAGCGCCGGCGCTTCAGGGCGCATGTGACGGTCGCGCGGCTGGGCCGCGAGCGCTCGCGCCAACGGCGCGCGCCGCAGGGCGATCTGACGCTGGCACCCACGCCGCAGCTGTCGTTCGCGGCTGAGGAGCTGGTGCTGTACCGCTCGTGGCTGGCGCCGGCGGGAGCGAGCTACGAAGCGCTTGCGACGCGCGGTCTGACAGAGGCTTCGCCTGAGCCTTCGCCTGGCGCGGAGGGGCTCGCCGAGGAGCCCGGCGCACCGTAGGCGATGCACGCCAGCGAGCCTTCTGAGGCGACCGGCTGCGAGCCGTCTTCGCAAGCGGGTTGCGAGCCGTCTTCGCAGTCGAAGCCGCTGCCCACGGGGGTGGGCGTGCTGCCGTCTTCGCAGCTCGCTTCGCTCCATTCGACCGTGGGCGCGGACGCCGCGGCCGGGCACACGGGGGTCGAGCCGCCGCTCGCCGGGACCGGTTCGGCTCCGTTGGCGCACGTCGGTTCCGAGCCGTCTGCACACACGTAGCCTTCGTCGCCGAGGATCGGGGTGCTGGCGTCCTCACAGGAGGCGGACGGCTGCGCGGGCGCCTGCACGGTCGCGCTGTGGCGGGCGCGCTTGTGTTTGACGCTGTGCTTGCGATGCTTGGCGTGCGCGCGGGTGCGCCGGCGGCGCTGCGCGCAAGCGCCGGATCGTGCGGAGGCGTGGGCGGCGGGCGGCGCATCGAGCTGCCACGGCGCGCGCCGGGCTCGGCGCCGGACGCGCCAACATGCACGCGAGCGCCAGGACCAGGCCGAGCGCGAAGAGCGGCGTCGCCGGGCGGCGCAGCGGCGCAGCTACGGGGAGAGGCCGGGAGGCGCGGAGCGAGTCGATGCCGTTCCATCGTCAGCCGCGCGCACGCTGCTGAAGCGCGTCGGCCGCCGGTGGACGAACGAAGCGACGCGACCGGTCGCCCGTGAGCCCGCCGGGCCTGGGCGAACGGCCCGGCATACGAACAAACGTTCCGTCCGCAGCACTCTCTAACTTGCTCAATCCATCCCGAACCGAGGAGTCAGACCATGCCCGTGAACGACCAGGAGAAGGCAGCCAAGGCGCGCGACGCCGCCCTTCAGGGCGCTCTCACGCAGATCGAGCGCGAGTTCGGCAAGGGCACGGTCATGCGCATGGGCGACGAGGGCGCGCAGGTGCGCTGCGAGGCGATCCCCACGGGTGCGCTGTCGCTGGACCTCGCGCTGGGCATCGGCGGCGTGCCGCGAGGCCGCATCGTCGAGGTGTTCGGCCCCGAGTCCTCGGGAAAGACGACGATGATCTACCACGTGCTCGCCGAGGCGCAGAAACTCGGCGGGGTGTGTGCCTTCATCGACGCCGAGCACGCGATGGACCCGCTCTACGCCAAGGAGATCGGAGTCGACATCGACGAGCTGCTGGTCTCCCAGCCCGACTACGGCGAGCAAGCGCTGGAGATCGCCGACATGCTGGTCCGCTCGGGCGCGGTCGACGTCGTGGCGATCGACTCGGTCGCGGCGCTCACGCCGCGCGTGGAGCTCGAGGGGCAGATGGGCGACCAGACGGTCGGCGCGCAGGCGCGGATGATGTCCCAGGCGATGCGCAAGCTCGCCGGCAACCTGAACCGCACGCAGACGCTGTGCATCCTGACCAACCAGATCCGCGAAAAGGTCGGTGTGATGTTCGGCTCGCCGGAGACCCAGCCGGGCGGGCGGGCGCTGAAGTTCTACGCCTCCCAGCGCCTGGACATCCGCCGTATCGAGACGCTCAAGGACGGCACCGAGGCGGTCGGCAACCGCGTCCGCGTGAAGGTCGTCAAGAACAAGGTCGCGGCGCCCTTCCGCCAGGCGGAGTTCGACATCGAGTACGGCAAGGGCATCTCGACCTCGGGCTGCCTGATCGACCTCGGGCTGGAGCACAACATCGTCTCCAAGTCCGGCTCGTTCTTCTCCTATGGCAACGACCGCTTGGGCCAGGGTCGCGGCAACGCCAAGGCGCACCTCGACCAGAACCCGGAGATGGCCAAGGAGATCGAAGACAAGATCTACGCGGCGCTCGGGCTGGGCAAGGATCTCGTCACGCCGATCGACCGCGACAAGGATGCGGCGGCGCCGATCGCCAGCGAACCGGCGGTAGCAGCGGTCGCGTAGGGTCGCACGGGCCTGGGCATCGGGCCCGCTCACAGAAACGGGCCGGCAGGGGATGGCGGATGCGCTGGCCTCTCGTGGCCAGCGTCGGCAACGAACATCTCTAGACCAAGGTCCAGTGTCCGGCGCTGTGCCGGTTCGCCAACCTTTGCCGATATGGAGTTCAGGATTACCACCCATGCGGGGTACGGCGCCCCCGTCGAGGCGATCGAGTCGCTCTGGCCTCACCTCCGAGCGGCGGACATCGAGGACGCGGCATTTGCAAAGGGCCGCGACGAGATCAGGGCGAATTGGGGCCACGGCGAACCAAGCCAAGCGATCCGCGAAGAAGTCATGGATCGCGAGCGGCGGGCGGTCCTGGAGGCGGTCTGCGAGGTCTGCGATCGGACTCCCGAGCTCGAGCCGGACTGGTACGCGATCGCCCCGGTCGACTAGTCCGGCGAACCACCGGTCATCGAACGAGCCTAAGCGCTGTCGCCCTCGTCCGGCTTGAGCCGCTTGCGGCCCTTCTGGTCGATCCGGCCGGTGCCGATGCAGTCGCGGCAAACGATCCACCGGCCCTCCGGCTCTGCCTCGAACCAGGTCCAGCCCGCACCCTTGCACGTCGCACAGCGGTCCTTCTCGGGGATTGCGCGGTCACTCTGGGTCATCGCTCAAAGCCTACATCGAGCTGGCCTCTAACCTGTGCTCGGATGAAGCGCTACCACGTCACGACGTTCGGCTGTCAGATGAACGAGCACGACTCCGAGCGGATGAAGGGCATGCTGCAGTCGCTGGGCTACTCCGAGGCGACCGAGCGTGCGCAGGCCGACTTGATCCTGTTCAACACGTGCTCGATACGCGAGTCGGCCGACAGCCGTTTCATCGCACACCTGGGGGAAGCCAAACGGCTGAAGCTGGAAAGCCCGGACAAGACGATCGGCGTAGGGGGCTGCTGGGCGCAGTCGGTCAAGCAGGAGGTGTTCGAGCGCTTTCCATTCGTGGACGTGGCGTTCGGGCCCGGGCAGGTACACAAGCTGGCCGAGTTCTTGACGAGCGATTCCCTGACCGCTCAGGGCTACTTCGAGTTCGAGGGCTTCACGGGCCACCTGCCGGCGCATCGCGCGCGGCCGTTTCAGGGGTGGATGCAGATCAGCGTGGGCTGCAATTGCGCGTGCTCGTACTGCATCGTGCCGTCGACGCGCGGTCGCGAGGTCAGCCGCCCGATGCACGAGCTCGTCGCGGAGACGCATGCGATGGCGGCCGACGGCGTGCGCGAGCTGACGCTGCTCGGCCAGAACGTCAACTCCTACGGACGCGACCTGCCGGCGCTGGACGCCGCGGCAGGAGCGCCTCGCGGCGCGCGTCCGAGCTTCGCCGGCCTGCTGCGGGCGATCGACGAGATCGAGGGGATCGAGCGGGTTCGCTACACCAGCCCGCACCCGAAGGACATGCGCGAAGACGTGATCCGCGCGCACGCCGAGCTGGCGAGCGTGTGCGAGCACATCCACCTGCCGCTGCAGTCGGGCTCGTCGCGGATCCTCAAGGCGATGCGGCGCACGTACGACCGCCGCCGCTACATGGAGCGCGTGGCGATGATCCGCGAGCACGTGCCCGACGTGGCGCTGACGACGGACATAATCGTCGGCTTCCCCGGCGAGACCGAGGAGGACTTCGCGCAGACGCTGCAGGTTGCCGAGGAGGTCCGCTACGACGCCGCCTTCACGTTCATCTTCTCGCCGCGCCGTGGCACCGAGGCCGCGCAGATCGAGGAGGGCCTGGTGCCGCATCCGGTCAAGGTGCAGCGAATGCAGCGGCTGCTGGAGGTGGTGCAGCGAGGCGCGCGCGAGCGTGCGCAGCGCTTCGTCGGGCGCGAGCTCGACGTGCTCGTGGAAGGCTCCTCGCGCACCGACGCCGAGCGCTTGCGCGGGCGCACGCGCCACAACAAAGTCGTCAACTTCTCCGGCCTGGCCTCGCCGGGTGAGATCACGCGCGTACGCATCGACTCGGCGACGAGTCAGACGCTCGCGGGCGAGGAGCTGCTGCTCGCTCGCGTGGGCGCCTGAGCCCGAAGGTCAGGCGAAGACGGGGACGGCGACGGCCGGGCTGACCGGCTCGTCGTCGGAGAGGCACACGCGGTCGCGCCCGCTGCGCTTGGCGCGGTACAGCGCGGCGTCGGCGGCCTTGAAGACCTCGGCATAGTCGAAGGGCTCGCCGCGCAGCGACGCGCCGACACCGAAGCTCATCGTCACGTCGAGACCGCCGGCGACGTCGTTGTCGGCGACCCCGCGACGCAGCTGCTCGGCGAGGATCGCCGACTGCTCGAGGTCCGAGCCGGGCAGCAGAATCAAGAACTCCTCGCCGCCGAGCCGGTAGGCGAGGTCGAAGGCACGCAGTTGCTTGCGTAGCTGGTAGGCGACCTCCTTGAGCACGACGTCGCCGACGGAGTGCCCGCGCGTGTCGTTGATCGCCTTGAAGTGGTCGAGGTCGCCGACGATGATGCCGATCGACTCGCCGGTGAGCTGAGACTGCTGGGCGAGCTCGGCGACGCGCGTGCTCAGCGCCTTACGGTTGAGCATGCCCGTCAGTTGGTCGATCACCGCATCGCTGCGGTGCTGGATGTCCGAGCGCATCAGCGGCGTGGAGAGCACCGCGACGCACAGCAGCAATGCCACGGGCGCGATCACCAGCACCGGGTCGTCGATGATCTGCTGGGCGTTCACGCCGAAGGCAACGGCGAGCAGGATGACGATGTTGATGATCACTCCGACGACCACCCCGCGCATCGGAAAGCGCGAGCTGAGCGTGATCACGGGAATCGCCAGCCAGGCCAGGGTCGGCTGCTTGGGGCCGCCGCTGAGCGCGACGGCTCCGCCGATCACCAGGCCGCTGCCGATCCAGGCGCCGAACATCAACAGCTCGGGACGCCCGACCCGCGGCATCAGCAGGTCCGCGACGCCGAAGCAAACCGCGGCAGGTATCAGGAAGAGTGCCGGCCACCAGCCCAGCCACGGGCCGGCGGCGATCAGCGCGACCCCGAGGATCGCAAGCGCGCGCTGGCGCACCGGACGCACGCGCTCCTCCATGTCGAGCATGCGTTCGCGGTCGAAGTCGTCCCGGCAAAGCCAAGATGGCCCCCCAGGCCTTGACTCGTGTGAATGCGTGTGATGCCCCGTCATCAGACCCTTGCTCGACCCCGGCGATGGGGGCGATAACCGACGTGCAGGCGGCGTGGACGAACGTTTCGCGGCCGTTCGGAGTTGCGACGAGCGGGTGGGCGCCGGGTCGGCGGCGCCCACCGCTCGTCGCGTGCACGGCCGGTCGCTACCGGCCGGCGGCGCCGGCCGGCGGCATCGCAAGGCCGGCAGTGGCGCCCGACCCCGATCGCGAATCGGGGACGTGGGTGGCCGGGGCTTTCACCGAGCTCGCAGCGCGAGCCGCGCTCTCGGTGGCGCCACCGCCGGCGACCGGGGCCGCCGATGCTGCGGCGGGACCGAGCGCGCCGGCGACCATCGTCGCCCCGAGCAGTCTGGATAGGTTCATCTCGTCGTCCTCCTGGGGTCGGTCTGAGGGGCCATGGGCCCATGCTGCGACGCGGGCCTAAGCACACCTAAAACGCGGCGTAAGAGGGCGCGCAGGGGCGCCTGGGAGTCTCGTGAGAACGCGCCCGCGCCCCGTCGCTGCGGGGTCTGCCGGACGCTGTGCGAACATATGTTCGTGCGCTGGAGCAACCTGTCCCTGAGCGACGAGGAGCAGCGTCGGCTGCCCGGATACCGCGACGAGGCGATCGTGCGGCGATTCGACGCACCCGAGGCCCTGCAGACGCGTTTTTACGAGGTGCGCGCGCGTTCGGTGCTCAATCGCGTGCCCAAGCAATCGCGCATGCCGTTCCGCTGGACGATCAACCCTTATAGGGGTTGCAGTCATGGTTGTACCTACTGTTTTGCTCGTCCCACGCACACGTATTTGGGCTTCGACGCCGGCCGCGACTTCGAGCGCGAGATCGTCGTCAAGGTCAACGCTCCGGAGGTGCTGCGCGCGGAGCTGGCGCGCCCTTCGTGGAAGCGCGAGCACGTGGCGCTGGGGACGAACACCGATCCATACCAATGGGTGGAGGGTCGCTACAAGCTCATGGAGGGCATATGGGAGGCGATGCGCGACGCCGCAAACCCATGCTCGGTGCTCACCAAGTCGCCGCTGCTGCTGCGCGACCTGCCGTTGATGCTGCAGATCGCACAGCGCACGAGCTTCGGCGCGTGCCTTTCGATCCCCACGCTCGACGAGAAGGCGTGGCGCGCCACCGAGCCGCACACGCCCAACCCGCGGGCGCGTCTGGAGGCCGTGGCCGAGCTCAACCGCGCGGGCATCCCCACGGGCGTGTTGATCGCGCCGCTGATGCCCGGGATCAACGACTCGCCGGCGCAGGTCGAGGAGCTGCTGAACCTGGTGACCGAGGCGGGCGCGACGAGCGTCAGCGGCATCGCGCTGCATCTGCGTGGCGAGGTGCGCCAGGTGTTCATGGGCTGGATGCGCGAGCAGCGCCCGGACCTCGTGGAGCGCTACGAGCGGCTCTACCGGCGCGGCGCCTACGCGCCGCAGGAGGAACGCAAGCGCCTTTCGCGCCTGGTGCATCGCCGCGGACTGTCGCACCGCTTCGTGCAGGTCCGGCCCGACCCTGCGGACGAGTACGAGCCAGCGCCCGTGCAGGCGACACAGGAGGCGCTGTTCTGAGCTAGCGCATGCCGGCTTGGCCGGCGGCCATTTCGTCGGCGATCTTGTCGCCGCCGGAACGGCGGCTGACGGCCGCGCCGAACTCCGGTGCGACGCTTGCGATCGTCGCGCCGAGGCGCACGGGCAGGGGTGCGACGTCGATCTCGCCCTTGTTGCGCTCGATCCCGCGGATCGTCGCGCGCGCGACGTCCTCCGGGCTGCGCGTTCCGACGGTGGAGGGCAACTCTGCGCCGGCGACGGCGAACATGCCCGCGTCGCGGATGAAGCCCGGCATGACGGTGGTGACACCGACGCCGCTGCCGCGCAGGTCGATGCGCAGGCCGGCGGCGAACCCGCGCAGGCCGAACTTGGTCGTCGTGTACATCAGCGAGACGGGCGTGGCCGCCCTGCCGCTGAGCGAGGACATGTACACCAGGTGCCCGCGACCGCGGGCGAGCATGCCCGGCAGCAGCGCGTGCGTCAGCGCGATCGGAGCGCGCAGGTTGACCGCAAGCGCGCGATCGATCTCCTGCATCGTGAACGTGTCCAGCGCTCCGGTCGCCGGCAGCGCCGCGTTGGCGATCACGATGTCCACGTCGCCGGCCTCGCCGACGAGACGGTCCACCTCGCTGGGCTCGACCAGGTCAACGGCCAGCGCGCGTGCACCGAGCTCCTGCGCCAGCGGCTCGAGTACGTCGGCGCGGCGGCCGGTGAGGATCAGCTTGCCGCCGTCTGCGGCGACGGCGCGCGCGATCGCGTGGCCGATGCCACCGGTCGCCCCTGTGAGAAGAACGTTCGCCCCCGAGATCTTCATCCCGGCAAGCCTACGCAAATGCGCCGTGAAAGGCGGGCACGCCTACGGCCGCCTGTCAGGCTCGCGCGTCAGGCGGGGATACTGCGGGCGATGACCTCCGGAGCGGCGACGGCAAACGGCGAGGCGGCAGGCGAGCGCGCCGAGGTGATCGCGCTGTTCGGCCCCACGGGGGTCGGCAAGACGGCGATCGCCGTGGCGCTCGCGCGGCTGCTGCGCGAGCGCGGCGAGACGCCCGTCGCAGTCTCGGCCGACGCACTTCAGGTCTACGCCGGGCTGGAGACGCTCACGGGCGTCGCCTCGGCCGTCGAGCGTGCGGCGCTGGATCACCGCCTGCTGTCGTTCCTGCCACTGGACGCGACGTTCAGCGTCGGCGAGTACGCAAAGCTCGCGCATGCCGAGATCGACGGGCTGCTCGGCGCGGGCCACAAACCGATCGTCGTCGGCGGGACCGGGTTGTACCTGCGCGCGGCGCTCGCCGACCTGGACCTGCGCCCGGCGCCCGAGAGCGGCACGCGCGAGCGCCTGATGGCCGAACTGGAGCAGCACGGAGCCCCGGCGCTGCACGGGCGGCTCGCCGAGCAAGCGCCGTGGGCCGCGCAGGGCATGCAGGAGCAGGATTGGCGGCGCATCGTGCGCGCGCTGGAGCTGCTCGAGGCGGGCGAGCTGCCGCCGCCGCGCGAGCAGTCCCAGCTTTGGAGCACGGAGCTGCGCCACCCGACGCTGCTCGCCGCGCTGACGATGCAGCGCGAGGCGCTGTACGCGCGCATCGACGCGCGCGTCGATGAGATGCTCGCGGCGGGTGCGCTCGACGAGGTCCGCCGCGCGCACGCTGCGGGCGTGTCGATGACGGCGCGCAAGGCACTCGGCTTCGACGAGCTGCTGGCGGGAGACGTCGAGGCGATGAAGCGGCGGACGCGCAACTACGCGCGCCGCCAGCTGACGTGGCTGCGCAAGCTCGCCGGCGTCACGGCGATCGACACGACTGATCGCTCGGCGGACTCTGTCGCGCGGGAGATCCTAGACTCCGCCGCCCGATGAGATTCGAGAAGTGGCAAGCGCTCGGCAACGACTACCTGATCGTCGAGCGCGACGATCTGCCGTTCGCGCTGACGCCTGCGCGCGTGAGGCGCTTGTGCGAAGCGCACTTCGGCGTGTTCGCCGACGGCGTGCTCGAGCTCTCGCCGCCCGGCGACCCCGCCGACGTCGCCGACCTGCGCATCTTCAACCCCGACGGCACCGAGGCCGAGCTGTCGGGCAACGGCGCTCGCGAGGCGATCCTCTACCTGCGCCGGCGCGGGTGGACCGACCTCGACAGCTTCTCCATCCACACCGCCGCCGGGAGGATTGCGCCGCAGATCACCGGCCCGTTCACCTGCCGCGTGGACATGGGCCGCGCGAGCCTCACGTCCAAGGACTTCCCCGCCGGCCCTTCCGACGGAGCCGCCGAGCTGCGCGTCGAAGCGTCGGCAGGCGCGGCGACGGAGCCTGCGCGCACGTCGTGGAGCGTGCAGCACGTCTCGATCGGCAACCCGCAGTGTGCGATTCGCGTCGACGACGCGTCGGCACTCGAGGCGCTGGACCTGGCCGTTGCGGGCCCGCCGCTGGAAGCCCACCCGGAGTTCCCCAACCGCACGAACGTCTCCTGGTACGCCGAGCTTGCGGGCGGCGCGCAACCACGCATCCGTGCGCGCATCTTCGAGCGCGGGGTGGGGGAGACGCTCTCCTCCGGCACCGGCGCCACCGGCGCGGCGATCGCCTATCTCGTCGCCGGCTCGCCCGAGCGAGCGCCGGGACCGCCGGCCGAGGCGACCCGCGTCGTCGTCGTGCTCGACGGCGGCGAGCTGGACGTCGAGGTCGCGCCGGACCTGCGTGTCCACCTGTCAGGCTGGGCGCTGCCGGTCTTCGCCGGGCAGCTCAGCGAGCAGTTCGTGCAGGAGCTGCTCGAGGCCGGCTGAGCTGCGAAGTGTTCCAACGGACCGAGATCGAAGGAGCTGGATGAGACCGAGCAAGCGCCTGGAGCGCATACCGCCGTACGCGTTCGCCGAGCTGGAGCGCAAGATCGCCGACAAGCGCGCCGCCGGCGTCGACGTGATCAGCCTCGGCATCGGCGACCCCGACCGCCCGACGCCGGCGCTGATCGTCGAGGCGATGCAGGAGGCGGTGTCGGAGGCCGAGACGCACCAGTACCCGTCCAACAGGGGACGCGCCGACTTCCGCGCGGCCGTGCGCGACTTCTACGCTCGCCGCTTTGACGTGAAGCTCGATCCCGAGCGCGAGATCATCCCGGCGATCGGCGCCAAGGAGGCGATCTTCAACCTCAACCTCGCCTTCCTGGACCCCGAGGACTACGCGCTGGCCGCCGACCCGGGCTACCCCGTCTACACAGGCGGGCCCTGGCTGGCCGGCGCCGAGCCGGTGCTGATGGCGCTGGAGCCCGAGCTCGGCTTCGTGCCCGACCTCGGCGCGATCGACGAGGACGTCGCGCGCCGGACCAAGCTGATGTACCTCAACTACCCGAACAACCCGACGGGCGCGCTTGCGCCGGAGGGCTTCTTCGAGCGCGTCGTCGACTTCGCGCGGGCCTACGACATCCTCGTCGTGCACGACAACGCCTACTCGGAGATCGCATTCGACGGCTACCGCCCGGCGTCGTTCTTGGCGACCCCCGGCGCGAAGGACGTCGGTATCGAGGTGTTCTCGCTGTCCAAGGGCTACAACATGACCGGATGGCGCTGTGCGGTGCTGGTTGGAAACGCCGACGCGCTGCACACCTACTGGCGCCTGAAGACGAATGTCGACTCCGGCCTGTTCGACGCCGTGCAGCTCGCGGGCATCGCGGCCCTCTCGCCGGAGGCCGATGCCGAGGTCGCGTCGATGACCGAGCTGTACCGCCGCCGGCGCGATCTCGTGTGCGACGCGCTGCGCAAGATCGGCGTCGACGTGCAGCCACCGCACGCCACGATCTACGTGTGGGCGCCGATTCCCGACGGCTACGAGAGCTCGGCCGCCTACTGCGAGCACGTGCTCGAGCAGGCCGGCGTCGTCGTCACGCCAGGCGCCGTATACGGCCCGGCGGGGGAGGGCTGGTTTCGCATCTCGCTGACCACGCCCGACGACAAGCTGCTGGAGGCCGTGGAGCGCCTCGGCGCGCTTGCCAATTGATCGCAAGCGCACCGCATATGCCGTCTAGACTGAATGGTGGATGCAGAGAAGCCGCAACGGTCGGATAACACCGACGCAGCCGTCGCAGAACGGCCACAAACCGGAGGAGCAGGCGCCACGCGCGCGCCAGCGTGCGTTCTGCGTGGCAGCGCTGCCAAAGGGCGAGAACGACCTCGCCGAGCTGGCCGAGCTGCTGCGCACGGCCGGCGTGGGCGTCGTCGGAGAGATGGTCCAGCAACGCGACCAGCCGCACCCGAACACATACCTCGGGCCGGGCAAGGTCGCCGAGGCGAAGGCTGCCGCAAAGGCTGCCGACGCCAACCTGATCGCCTGTGACGACGAGCTGAGCGCGCGCCAGGAGCGTAATCTCGAGGAGGCCGTAGGCCTTCCCGTCGTTGACCGCACGACCGTGATCCTTGACATCTTCGCCTCGCACGCGAACAGCGCCGAGGGCAAGCTGCAGGTCGAGCTGGCGCAGCTTGAATACAACCTCGCGCGCATGCGCGGCCTGTGGACGCACCTGGAGCGGCTCGGCGGGGGCATCGGCACGCGTGGACCGGGCGAGACGCAGATAGAGACCGACCGGCGCCTTGCGCGCGATCGCATCGCGGCGCTGCGCCGGCGCCTGGAGCACGTCAAGGGCACGCGCGCGGTGCAGCGCGCCGAGCGCGAGCGCGCCTCGCTGCCGACGATCGCGCTCGTCGGCTACACCAACGCCGGCAAGTCAACGCTGCTCAACGCGATGACCGGCGCCGAGGTGGGCGTGCGCGACCGCCTCTTCCATACGCTGGACCCGACCACGCGCGAGTTGCGCCTGAGCGGCCGCGCCCACCTGCTGACCGACACGGTCGGCTTCATCTCAAAGCTCCCGCACCAACTCGTCGACGCGTTCGCGGCCACACTGGAGGAGACGCGTCGCGCGGACCTGCTCGCGCACGTGCTCGACGCCTCGGCCCCCGAGGAGCAGGCCGACGTGATGCGCCATTCCGTCGAGCAGACGCTCGAGGAGATCGGCGCAGGCGACCGGCCGCGGCTGCTCGTGCTCAACAAGGCCGACCTGCTCGACGAGCCCGAGCGCGACGAACTGCGCCTGCGCCACCCCGATGCGGTGCTCGTCAGCGGCGCCACCGGCGAAGGCCTCGCAGAGCTCGGCGAACGCATCGAGCGCGAGCTGGCGCACACGCTGCGAACGCTCAACCTATTGGTGCCCTACGCCGACGGCGGGAGCCTGGCGGAGCTGCATGACGTCGCCGGCGAAGTCACGCGCGAGGACACGCCCGAGGGCGTGCGCGTCCGCGCCCTCGTGCCCGCGCGCATCGCCCAGCGCTTCGAGCGCTTTGCGATCGTGCCGCCGCCGCGCCCGGTCGCCTCGTAGAGCGTCAGCGCTCGTCGCCGCTGCCGGAGAGAACGCCCCGGCGCTGGCGTGACAGCAGCTTGTCGAGGTTCGCCTGGGCGACATCGTCGAGATCGAGCTCCAGCTCGCTGGCCAGCTGCGCGACGTACCAGAGCACGTCGCCGAGCTCCTTGGACATCTTCGCACGCCGCTCGTCGCTGACCTCGCCCGCGTCGTCGCGGATCGCCTTCTTGGCGTGCTCGGCGACCTCACCGGCCTCACCGGCCAGGCCCAGTGCGGGGTAGGACAGCCACGCCGCGCGCGGGTACTGCGCGGTGCGGCGCGAAAGACGCTGGTACTCCGACAGCTCCACGGCGCCGATCCTAGAAGGCCCCGCGTTGCCGGTTGAGCTCGATCGCCGAGTTTGCGAGCTTCGCGCCGGCCCGGTAGCCGGTCAGGTCGCGCGCTATAGCCCTGCGGCGCGCAGGGCGCCGGCGTGCGCCTCGTCCTCCAGGCGGTCGTCCAGCGGCGCGAGCGCGGCGACGTCGATGCGCAGCGCACGCGCGATCAGCCAGTCGGCGAACCACGCGTTCTTCGGCAGCAGCGGCCCGTGCAGGTAGGTGCCGATCGTGTTGCCGCTGCGCGCGCCCTCGAACCCATTGCGCCCGTCGTTGCCGAGCCCTCGCAGCACACGCCCGAGCGGCGCACAGCCCTCGCCCAGGGCAGTGCGCCCGCCGTGGTTCTCAAAGCCCGCGAGAACCCGCTCGCCGAGCTCGCCGCCGGCGAGCTCCAGGCGCACCGCGATCGCCACGTTGCCGATCAGCCGCCGGTCGTCCTCGCGCGTGGTGTGCACGTCGAGCAGTCCGACACCGTCGATCGTCTGCCCGCCGAGCGTGTAGGAGTGGCCGAGCAGCTGATAGCCGCCGCACACGCCGAGCACCACCGCGTCGCGCGCCGCCGCCCGGCGCAACGCGGCGCTCTTGTTCTCGATCAGGTCCTCGGCGCACAGCCGCTGGTCGCGATCCTGACCACCGCCGAGGTAGAACAGGTCGTGCGCGCCGGCGTCGACCGTCTCGCCGAGGCCGCTCGCCGCCAGCTCGAAGCCGATCCCGCGCCAGCGACAGCGCCGCTCGAGCATCAGCAGATTGCCGCGATCGGCGTAGATGTTCATCAGCTCCGGGTACAGCGCGCACACCCGCAGCGTGCTTTGCGGTGGAATGGCGGTGGCGGCGTCAGACACCGAGCACCACCACGACGCTGCCGACGTGCTCCTCGGTGGCGGGGATGTGGTGGCGTGCCACCGGCCGCAACCCGGCCGCGCGCGCGTCGCGCTCGAGCTCGCCGGCGCTCACACGGTCCAGCTCGATCACGTCGCGCTCGGGGCCGCGTTGCAGTGGCTGGCCCGCCGCGGTCGACGGGCGCGCGGACTCCTGCAGCACGCGGCGCTCGCGTTCGATCTCGATGCTCGTCGCGAGCTCGCTCACGCGAGTTGCGCGGCTGAGGTACAGAAGACCGTCCAGCTCGATCCGCTCGGCGGCCGGGCCGGCCGTGCCCTGCGAGCAATCGAACGGCTCCAGCGACGCGAGGATCGCGCATGCGACCGTCGCGCCCGGGCGCAGGTGCTCGCGCGCGCAGCCCAGGAACGCCATGCGTCCCTGTACTCCGCCGAGCAGCTGGATCGTCTGCATCGGCACCGCGCACAAGGCGAAGTCGCGCCGCTGCAGCGAGAACGAGCGAGCGTCCGCGCATATTGTCGGCACGCTCAGCCCGAGCCGCCGCGCGCGCTGTGCGAGCGCCGCGAGCAGCGCCGCGTCCTGGTCGAGCGCTGTGACGTCGAGGCCTGCGCGCGCGAGATCGAGCGACACGCGCCCGCTGCCGGCGCCGACATCGAGCGTGGGCCCCCCGGCACGCGCGGCCAGCTCGCGCCACAACGGCAGATCGGCGCGATAGCCACCACACTCGAGGTCATGCCAGATGACGCTCTGCTCGGTGGGCTGCGGGGTCTGCGAGGACGCCTCGCCTGCAGAGCGGGAGTCGCTCACGACCACGAGCTGCCGACCTCCCCGCGCGCGACGAGCAGCTCGCGCAGCGAGAGCATCGCCGTGTATGTCGGCAGGGCGTAGAGCGGCGCGTCCGCGCCGCCGCGCTCTGCGGTCGCCTCGTCGAGCGCCACACCGAGCTCGGGTGTCACACGGATGCGCTCCGGCTCGATTCCCGCGTACTTCATCCGCACGGCCAGCTCGGCGGCGCGATTGCCGCTGCACGTGAAGCTGTGGATGCGCCCGGCGAGCAGCTCGAAGTCGGCATCCCAGATCCACGACACGTCGCGCCCGTCGGCGATCTTGTCGTTGAGCACGCCCAGCACGTCGTGCTCGCCCGGCTCCAGCGCGAGCGTGCGCAGCACCTCGTTGGCGCCCGCCGGGTTCTTCACGAGCAGGATGCGCAGCTCGCGCTCGGCCGCTTGCGTCGCGCGCGCGGCGCCTGGGCGGCGCGCCGGGTGCAGCGTGACCGTCTCGGCACGGCCGAACGCAGCCCGCGTCGCCTCCAGGCCGGCGACGATGCTCGCCAGCGGGACCTCCAGTGCCAGCGCGAGAGCCGCCGCGCCAAGCGCGTTGTAGACGTTGTACAGCCCCGGCAGCGAGAGGCGCACCGGTGCGCTGCCCTGAGGAGTGCGCAGGGTGAAGCTCGCCGAGCGAACCCCGTGCAGGCGCACGTCGGCAGCCGTCACCGCCGGGGCCGGGCGGCGCTGGCCGCAGCTCGCGCAGTGGTAGTGGCCCAGATGCCCGAGGTACACGGCGTCGAACACATACGGCGCGCCGCAGCGACGGCAGTGCTTGGCATCGGCGGCGTGGGCCATCCCCGCGAGCGCCAGCGAGTCGTCCTCGACGCCGTAGTAGAGCACGCCCTCGCGCTCGCGCCCGAGATCGGCGACCAGCGGATCGTCGGCGTTGAGCACGAGCCGGCGCGCCCGGACGTCGCTGGCCCAGCGCTCGGCGATCGTCTCCAGCTCGCCGTAGCGATCGAGCTGGTCGCGAAACAGGTTCGCCAGCAGGATCGCGCGGGGGCGAAGCTGTGCCGCCACCGCGTCCAGCCACAGCTCGTCGACCTCGAACAGACCCAGCTCGCCGGCGATCGCCGCCCCGGGCCGCGTGGCCGCCAGCAACGCCGTGGCAATCCCTCCGGCCATGTTCGCGCCCGCGGCGTTGTGCACGAGCGCCACGCCGGCGTGCTCGAAGATAGCCGCCGCCATCGCCGTCGTGGTGGTCTTCCCGTTGGTCGCCGAGACGAGCACGCTGCCCTGCGCAAGACGCGAGCCGAGGCTGCCGATCGCATCTGCGTCGAGCCTCAGCAGCACCTTGCCGGGAACGCTCGTGGCGCCGCCACCGCGCAGACGTGCGAGCGCCGCCACGGCCCGCGCGACGGCGAGCTTCGGGGCCAGCGGGCCGCCCATCAGCCCGCCGGCTGCGGCTGTCCGCCGGCCTCGGCGACGGGTCCTCCCGCGCGCCGGGGCGGACCGGAGGCAGGGGAGGGCGCCGCAAACGCCGAGCGTGGCGGGTTTCGCGCGGGGACCAGCACGTCGACCGCGCCGGGCACGGCGCGCACGCTGACTGGCAGCTCGCCGATCGGGTCCCCGTCGGCGTACATCGTGAACGGCCTGTCGCAGGAGATCGCGACCTCGCGCGCGCGGAACACGTGAACGCTGGGCTGGTTGACGTGCGTGCCCTTGAAGACGTTGGGAAGGATCTTCGTCAGGAACGCGAGCTTGCCGATGCTCTCCAGCACGATCACGTCGAGCAGCCCGTCGTCGAGCAGCGCGTCGGGCGCCGCGAGCATCCCCCCGCCATATGCCTTTGAGTTGCACGTGCCCACGGTGTAGGCGCTGAAGCTGAGCTTCTCGCCGGGGGGTTCGAGCTCGATCTCGAAGCGCGCGGGCTTCCAGGAGACCAGCGCGCGCAGCGCACCGTAGGCGTACACGAGGCCGCCCAGCCACGCGGGCGCATCGTTGGCGATGCGGTTGGCGTCGCTGTCGAAGCCCGCCGAGGCGATCCCAACGAACGTGCGCGCCTGCTGCTCGCCCGCCGAGCGCACCTCGCCGACGTCCATCGCGCGCGCCACGCCGTCGGCGATCGTCGCGCACGCCGACTCCACGTCATCTGAGATCCCGAGCACTCGCGCCAGGTCGTTGCCGCGCCCTCCCGGCAGCACGCCGAGCACGGCCCCGGGAACCGCGCGCAGAGCCTCCGCGACCGCGCCGACCGCCCCGTCGCCGCTGAGCACGACGACCGTCTCTCCAGCGCGCGCGGCCTCGACGGCGAGCTCTCGCGCATGTTCGAGATCGCGCGTGTCCGAGCGCTGCACGATCAGACCGCGCGCTCGCAGCGCGGACTCGGCCTCGGGCGCCAGGCTACGTGCGCGCCCGCCCCCGGCGGCGGGGTTGACGATCAGGCGGATGGGTGCGCCGGCAACGGACACGGCGCAAGCGTAGTGCGCGCGCGAGGCGTCCACGCAGAGGCGGCTGCAGGGCTAGGCGGCCGCGGCCTTGGCCCGGTCGCGCCGTCGCCGGCCGACCGCCGCGGCGATGCCCAGCGCGGCGATCACGACGAACAGCCCGAGCAGCACGGCCGGCGCGGTGCCGATGCCGCCGAAGGGCAGCGAGATGAGCTCCACGATGCCGAAGCCGACCGCGAGCAGCACGATGACGAGAATCAGGATCAGCACGATCCCGCGCAGGCGCGCGAGGATGCCGGCCGACCCGGGAGGGATCAGCAGGCCCATCGCGCGCAGCGCGAACAGCTGGCGCCCGGTCGGCGGCGCCTGTCCGAGGCGCTCGACGGCGCTCTTGAGGTCGCCCGCCCGCCGTTCGGCCAGCGCCAGCGAAGCGTCGGCCATACGTCGCAGTTGCATGCGCTCCTGCGGGCGCGCCGCGGCGATCGCCCGCTGAAAGAAGCTGCGTGCCTGCTCGGCGTCGAAGCGCTCTGCGGCGCGCGCACCGAGGATCGCCAGAGCTGCCGACTTGTATTTCGTCTCGGCTTCGAGCTCCTCGTCGGAACGCTGCTCCAGCGCCTGGATCGCCTCCAGGCCACCGCGCTGCTCCATGCGGATCTGGCGTTGTTTGGGTGCCACGGCGGCTCATTCTATGGTTTGCCAATCCGCCGCGCCCGCGGCGGCGATCGCAGCGCCGAGATCGTTTGTCGCGCGACACGCGGCCGGGTATGCTCGCCCGATGCCCGCAGGCCTCCGCAGTTACTGGCGCGCGCGCGCAGCAAGGCTGTGTGCGTGCGCGCTGCTCGCGCTGACGCTGACCGCGGGCACCTCGCCCGTCGCGCTCGCCGTGGGCGGCAACGGCGAAGGCGGCGCGTTCAGCGAACTCAGCCAGAGCGGCCAGGAAGAAACGACGAAAACGCAGAAAACGGAAACGACCGCGTCGACCGAACCCACGTCGAACTCCAAAAAAACGGTGATCCTCGCGCTGGTCGCGGCCGTCGTGGTGCTGATCGCGATCGCCTTCGTGATCGTCCGCGACGCCCGGCGCGTGGCCCCGGCGGGCGACCCGCAGCTCGCCGAAGCGCGATCGGCGCACGACTCCGCGGCGACGCTGCGCAAGCGACGCGCGAAAGCCAAGGCCGCGCGCAAACAGCGCAAGCGCACGCGCTGAGCGCCTGAGCGCTCGTCGGGTCCCCGAGTCCGGTGGCGCTGCTCAGTGAGAGATGCGCACGCGGCGGGCGCGACGCGGCGTCGCCGCGCGCACGCGGCGCGGGGACGGGGGAGGCCGATCGCCGTGCGGGCCACGGCGCGGCGAGCGCGGGCGCGGGCCCGACGGAAGCGGCCGGCGCGGATGTGGGTCGAGCGGCCCCGCCGGCATCGCGTGCGTGCCGCCGTCCTCGTCGGATTGGCCGGGCGGCTCGGGCGCGTTCATCGCCTCGTCATTGCGGAAGGGGATCCACAGCATCAGCGCAGCGATCGGGAGCTTGATCAAGGCGAGCAGCGCGATCAGCGTCCACAACGGCATAGCCCCGACGATGCTACTACTGCCCGGTGCACGTGGAGGCGCCCCGGCCTGACGACAGACGACGCGGCCCCCGCGGCGGCGAGCCGGCCGAGCTGAAGGCGCTCGCAGCGTCTGTGTCCAGCTGCAGGCGCTGCCCGCGACTGGTCGCTTGGCGCGAGCAGGTGGCGCGCGAGCGGCGAGCGGCCTTCGCCCACGAGGACTACTGGGGACGACCGCTTCCGGGCTTCGGCGATCCCGCGGCCCGCGTGCTGATCTTCGGCCTCGCACCCGCCGCGCACGGTGCGAACCGGACGGGGCGGATGTTCACCGGCGACCGCTCGGGCGACTTCCTGTTCGCCGCGCTGGCGCGCGCGGGATTCGCCAACCAGGCGATCTCGACCGACCGTGCCGACGGGCTGAAGCTTCGCGACGTGTGGATCAGCGCGGCGGTGCGCTGCGCGCCTCCGGCCAACCGCCCGACGCCGGCCGAGCGCGAGCGCTGCCTGCCTTGGAGCGTGCGCGAACTGCAGTTGCTGAGCCAGGTAGGCGTCGTGCTGTGTCTCGGTGGCTTTGCCTGGGATGCCGCGCTGCGGCTGCTCACCGCCGCCCGCGGGGTGGATGCGCAGCCGCTTCGCCCCAAGCCCCGTTTCGCACACGGCGCGGAGCTGGCAGGCGAGCCCTACTCACTGCTCGGCTGCTACCACCCCAGCCAGCAGAACACGTTCACGGGCCGGCTGACCGAGCCGATGATCGACGCCGTGCTGACGCGAGCCCGTCGGCTGGCCGATCCGACGGGCTGACGCCGGACGTGGAGACGGGATCGGCGCCGCCTCCCTGCATCGCCGCCGCGGCGGAGACGCGGCCATCCACGCTCAGCCAGGCGGTCATGTCCGGGCCGCTGAGCGGGCGTGAGATGAGATAGCCCTGCCCGGTGTCGCAGCCGAGCTCGACGAGATGCTCGAGCACCGCCTGCGTCTCGATCCCCTCGGCCACGACATGCAGGCCGAGGTGGCGCGCGAGGTCGATCGTCGAACGCGCGATCGCCTCGGCGCGCGTGTCCTCGCACAGCTCGGTGATGAAGGCTTTGTCGATCTTGATCTCGTTGGCCGGGAGCTGCGCCAGATAGGCCAGCGAGGCGTTGCCCGTGCCGAAGTCGTCGATCGACACGCCGACGCCGCGGTCGCGCAGCTCACACAGCACCTCGACGGCTCGTGCGGGATCGGCCATCGCGGCGCTCTCGGTGAGCTCCACGGTCAGTCGCTGCGCGGCGATCCGGTGGCGTTGCAGCGCCGCCGCTATCCGGCCGGGCAGTGCCGGGTCCAGCAGGTTGCGCGCGGACAGGTTCACGGACATGTCGAGCTCGATGCCCTGCTCGCGCCACGCGACCATCTGCTCCAGCGCGCGCTCGACGACACGCTCGGTGACCGGGTCGACGAGCGCCGTCTGCTCGATCAGCCCGACGAAGGCCATCGGCATAAGCAGCCCGTGCTCGGGGTGGCGCCAGCGCAGCAGCGCCTCCAGTCCCGTCACGCGTCCGCTCGCCAGGTCGATCTTCGGCTGGTAGTGAAGCTCGAACTCGTCGCGGTCGAGCCCTTCGCGCACCTGGCCGAGCAGCAGCAGGCCGGCGGGGTCGAAGCTGTCGAGATGGGTGGAGTAGGCCTCGACACGGCTGCGCGAGGCTCTTGCGCGCGCCAGCGCGGTGTCGGCGTGGCGCAGCAGCTCGTCCAGCCCCTCGTGCTCGCCTTCGAGCACCGCGGCGCCGATGCTCGTGTCGACGTTGATCGCGATCTCCTGCAGCTCGATCGGCGTTTCCATCGCTTCGTGCACGTGAGCGGCCGTGCGCAGAGCGCCGGTCACGCCTTCGGCGTGCGGACAGAGGACCGCGTACTCGTCGGCTCCGATTCGCGCGACCAGCGTGTCGCTGCCGAGCTGCTGCTGCAGGCGCCGCCCGGTCTCGCGCAGCACGGCGTCACCGGTCTGGTTGCCGAGCGTGCTGTTGATCTGCGTGAAGCCGTCGATGTCGATCAGCAGCACGGCAACGGCCTCTCGCTCGTCGCTTCCGGCGCGTTCCAGCGCAGCCGCCGCGCGTTCGCGAAACAGCGTTCGGTTGGGCAACTCGGTGAGCGAGTCATAGCGCGCAAGCACGTAGTTCTCGCGGGCCTGGCGGCGCAGCCTGCGCGACGCCTGCGCGACGATCCGGTACAGCACAGCCCACAGCAGCGCCAGGCCGATCCCGACGACGAGCACGATCAGGCGCTTGTCGTGAGCGATCGCCGCGGCGATCGGCCGGTAGCTGAGGTAGATCTCGAATGCGCCGGCAGGCTCGCCGCCCGCCGCGAAGCGCAGCGGCACGTAGACCTCCACCAGTTCGCCCAGGCCGACCTCGCTGGCCGTCTCGCCGGTGCGCTGCGGAGTGATGACCTCGCCGCTGGTGCCATGCCCCTCCAGCGCCTCACGCAGATCGCCCGCCGGAGCGAAGCGCCGGTTGATCAGCTCGTGGTCGTCGGAGTAGACGACGGTGTGCGCCGCGTTCCAGATCTTGATGCGCGCCAGGTTCTCCGTGGCCGAGCGGGCGCGCAGCTGCTCGTCGAGCTCGTGGATCTGCGCCGCCGTCAGGCCGCGGGAGATCTCGCGCGGCGTCAGCCGAGGCTGGATCCCGATGCTCGCGATCAGGCGAGCCGACTGGCCTGCGTCGGCCACGCTGTGGGACTCCACCTGGCGCTCGATCACGCTCGTCAGCGCGAACCCGAGCACGACCATCGGCACGAGGCTCGTCACTGCGACCCGCTGGGTGAGCGTCAGACGTCCGAGCAGGCGGCGGCACGTGCGCAGCAGCGACATACGAAGTCTTCGGCCGTCGCGGGAGATCCTCAAGTGCCAAGGCTTCCCTGCAAACGACTGTGCGAGCGCCAGGCGTTACGTGCGCGCCCGGCGACCGATCAGCTCGTGCCGGCGGCGCTCGTCAGGCGTGCCCGCCCGCGCGCGGCGCGCACGGCCGTGCTCAGCGTGTCGATGTCGTACGCGCCCTGATGGCGGCGACCGTTGATGAAGAACGTGGGGGTGCCCGACACGCCGCTGGAGTCGGCGCTGGCGACGTCCTCGGCGATGCGCGGCGCGTACTCGTGGCGGCGGATCTCCGACCACAGGCGCTCGACGTCCAGGCCGAGGTCCTGTGCGATTCGCGTGATGTCCTGCGGGCCGAGGGCGTCCTGATGACCCAGGAACGCGTCGTACACCGGCCAGAAGGCGCCCTGTGCGCCGGCCGCCTCGACCGCCTCGGCAGCGAGCTGCGCGCTGCCGTGCACGTCGTTGAGCGGCAGGTGTCGCCAGACGTAGCGGACGTCGTCTTCGGAAGAGGACAGCAGCTCGCGCACGACGGGCTCGGCCCGGCCGCAATACGGGCACTCGAAGTCGCCGTACTCGACGAGCGTGACCGCCGCGCCGTCGGAGCCGCGGATGTGGTCGCGCTCGGGGTCGACCTCCTCGGACAGGTCGATCAGGTCCTCGGCTGTGCCGCTGATCTGGCGCGCGCGCACGCTGCTGGGCAGTCGTTTGACGACGCGGAAGATCGCCCAGGCCAGCAGCGGCGCGACGATCGCCGAGACGAGCACGCCGAGCTTCGCCTCGGCCAGGCGCTCGTCGGAGAAGGCCAGGCCGGAGATCAGCAGCGAGACGGTGAAGCCGATCCCGGCGACCGCGCCGCCGCCGACCAGCAGCGGCCAGCTGATCGGCGGCTTGGGACCGTGCAGCGCCGGTCGCGAAGCCAGCCACGAGGCACCGAGGATGCCCAGCGGCTTGCCGACGACGTAGGCGACGACGATGCCCAGCGTGATCGGCGAAGAGATCGCGTCGCCGAGCAGCGACCCGGTCACGTGGATGCCCGCGTTGGCCAGCGCGAACAGCGGCACGACCACGTAGCTGGTCCACGGGTGCAGCTCGTACTGCAGCCGCTCGTTCAGCGAGATCGCCGAAAGCACGCCCAGCTGCGCCGAGCGCGCCAGCTCGGGGGTCGGCTGCTCGCGAAAGGAGCGCGTCAGCTCCGTCGCGCGCTCGAGATTCTCACGCGCGGGGGGGAACGCGCTGGTCGCCAGGCCTGCGGCGAGACCGGCGATCACCGGGTCGATGCCCGACTTGAACATCGCCACCCACAGCGCGACGCCGACGAGCACGGACGCCTGGCGTCCCCAGGCCGGCGCGAAACGCAGCGACAAAAGCAAGCCGAACAGCGCCAGAGCGACGATCAGCGCGGGAACGGAGACGTGTTTGGTGTAAGCGGTGGCGATCACGATCAGCGCACCGAGGTCGTCGACCACTGCGAGCGTCAGCAGGAAGACGCGCAGGCGCGTGGCCACGCGCGGCGTCAGCAGCGCCAGCGCGCCGAGCGCGAAGGCCGTATCGGTCGACATCGCAGCGCCCCAGCCGTGCGCGCCGGCGCCGCCGGCGTTGATCAGCAGGTAGATCGTCACCGGAACGGCCATGCCGCCGAGCGCCGCGAGCACGGGCACCGCCAAACGCCGGCGCTCGCGCAGCTCGCCCATGTCGAACTCGCGCTTTGCCTCCAGGCCGACGACGAGGAAGAAGAACGTCATCAGCCCCTCGTTGACCCAGTGGCGCAGGTCGGCCGAGATGCCGCCGGCGCCTACGTGGATGGACAGCTTCGTCGTCCACACCGATTCGTAGCTGTCAGACCACGGCGAGTTCGACCACAGCAGCGCGGCGATCGTCGCGCCGAGCAGGACGATCGCGCTGCCGGTCTCGGTGCTGAGGAAGTCGCGAACCGGGGTTGCCAGGTTGCGCGCCCAGGCTGTGCGCCCGATCAGGGGCGCGGCTTGCGCATCGGCCATCGCGCGATTATCGCGGGCCAAGGCGAAACCTTCCGGCCGGCCCTCCGCGCGGATCGAGCCGAACGTCCGCGCTGCGGCGAAGACGCTCGGCTCAGGCGAACCGCACCACCGGGCTAGCGGTGAATCGACTTGCTTGCGGCGGCGGCGCAGCCGGAGGTGCGGCTCACGCGGGCGTAGAACGTGCCCGACCTGAAGCCGCTGTTGCCGATCGACCACACGGCGTGCCCGCCCTGCAGTTCGGCGGTGTCCGACCCGATCGTCGAGTCGACCTGCGGGTTCTGATGGGCGCCCTTCTGCTTGTACACGGTGACCGTGCGCTGGTCGGCGCAGCGGTGAGGCCTGGGGCTGGCGAGCGTGCCCGCGTAGTCGCCGTTCTGTCCGGCGATCTTCACGGTGGCGCCAGCCGGTCCACTGGCCTGTGCGCTGCCCGCGAGGGCGAGCGCTGCGCCTACGGCGAGGACGGTGCTTGCAGCGTTGATCCTGGGCATGACTTCCTCCTGTTGTCGTGGTGACTTGCACGACCATCGTCGCCCTGGCGTGCGCCGTCGGAAAGACACCCTGGGGCTAGCCGCGCGACACCTCGCCGGGGTATGCAGGACTACCCCTGGGGTGGCTGTTCGCGAGACCCGAAGCGGCTGATGCTGTGGGTGTCGGATCAACCCACTCGAACGAGGAGAAGCAAATGCTCAACGTCTCACTCACCCACACCAAGACGGACATGCTGCGCAAGCTGCTCGCCGCATTCGCGGTCGGCGCGGTCGTATTGGCGTTCATCGGCGCCGGGTCGGCTCACGCCGACACCAAGCAGGGCTCGGGCGGTGGCTCCAAAGGCTGCCTGATCGAAAACGACGGTCACCTCGAAACGGTCCCCGTAGGCACGAAAATCAGCCTGCTGACGTGCGGGTCGGACGGCGAATGGCACCTCGGCTGGCTGATCACGCAGATCAGCGCGCCGCCGAAGAAAACAGTGAAAACGGTCGGCGTGACGGTCGTCCGCCGCGGCGCCGTGCAGGCCGCCCAGGCCTCGCGCTGACACGCGCAGCATGGCACCCGCCGGCCGGCTGCAAGCCCGCCCCGAGCGCAGCGAGATCGCGCCGGGGCGGGCAACGCTGAGAGCGCCTCGGCGCCCGCGGGCCGGACGCTGGCGATCCACTTAGACTAAGCCGCGTGGCTGACCAACTGGTCGTCGGCGGACAACTCGGCAACTACCTGATCGACTCGGTGATCGGGCGCGGAGGGATGAGCGTCGTCTACGGCGCCAAGCACGCCCGTCTTGGCATGCAAGTCGCACTGAAGGTGCTCGCGCCGGAGCTCAGCAGCGACGACACGTTTCGCGAGCGTTTCCTGCGCGAGGCGCAGATCGCGGCGGGGATCGACCACCAGAACGTCATCCCGATCCACGACATGGGCCTGCACGACGACTCGCTGTACATCGTCATGCGCTACGTCGCCGGCGGCGATCTGAAGACGCTGCTCAGCAACTCCGGGCCACTCGACCCCGAGCAGGCGCTGTCGGTGCTCGCGCCGGTGGCGCTCGCGCTCGACGCGGCGCACGCGCACGGGCTCGTCCACCGCGACGTCAAGCCGGCGAACATCCTCATCCAGAGATCGCCCGGCGGCTCGATCGACCACGTCTACCTGACCGACTTCGGCATCGCCAAGAGCGCGGCCTTCACAGGCGGCCTGACCGGGGCGGGCGCATCGATCGGAACGGTCGGCTACATGGCGCCCGAGCAGCTCGAAGGCCGCGAGGTCACCGCGCAGACCGACGTCTACGCGCTCGCGGTGAGCTTCTACGAGTGCCTGACCGGCCGGATTCCCCACCAGCGCGAACTGGCCGAAGGGATCCACCCGCCGGTGGGGGAGGTGGAGCCCGTCAGCCAAGTGCGACCCGACCTGCCGGCATCGCTGGACACGGCGATCGCCAAGGGGCTGTCGCGCGATCTGCTCGACCGCTACGCCACGTGCGAGCAGTTGATTGCGGCGTGCCGCGCGGCGGTCGACGGGCAGCCCGTGCCGATCGCCGCTCCTACCGCGGGCGCGGCAACAGCGATCTCGGCCGGCGAGGCGACCGAAGCGGCCTCCGCGCCGCAGCCGGTGCCGAGCGCCGGAGGGCCGCAGACGCCCGCGATGACAGCAGCGCAGGGCGCGACCGGCGAGAGCGGACCGCCGCCGGCCGGTGCGGCCGGTGACGAGCGACAGGGCGCCGGACGAGCCGCCCGCCCGGGCCGCACGCGCGCGATGATCGCTGTGCTGGTGGGTGCGCTCGTCGCCGCGGGGATCGTCGTGGCCGTCCTGTCGGTGTCCGGCTCGAGCACGCTCAAGGGCGCGCCTTCGCAGGCCGCGCTGGCCGAGGTGCCGACCAACCACGTGACGGGCTCCGGCGAAGCGAGCATCCACCTGCAGGGCAACCGCGCGGCGATCGCGGTGACGACCAGCGGCCTGGACAACGGCGCCGAACTGGTGCACCTGATGCACATCCACGCGGGCGGCAAAGGACAGTGCCCGCCGGCCTCCGCGGCGCGCCTGCACAACAACCACCTGGCAATCAGCACGAACGACGGGATCAACTACTACGGCCCGCCCGTGCAGGCGCTGACGACGCACGGCGACACGAGCGTCGCGAGCATCCTCGCGTTTCCGCGCTTCCTCTCCGGCGGCGATCTGCACTACACGCGCACGATCGCCCTGCCGCCGTCGGTCGCCGCAGCGATCCGCCGCGACGACGCGGTGATCGTCGTGCACGGCACCGACTACGACGGCACCGGCATCTACAGCGGCGTGCTCGATGCCAGCGAACTGAGCAAGAGCGTGCCGGCGACGGCGACGGCGCCGGCGTTGTGCGGGCGGCTGGTCGGTGTGCAGAACGCCGGCTCGCCGGCCGGCCGCGCGACCCGCTACACGGCCTCGCTGGTCGTCAACGCCGCGCTCACCTCACCGGCAGGGGCGTTCATCTGCCACGTCGGCGGCTTCACGGCGCCCGTGCAGGACTCCGAACGGCGCAGAGCCTCGGCGTGAGCGACGATCCGCTCGCACGGCACTCGCTGGCCGCCGCAGAGCTCAAGCAGCTGCTGTCGGCCGAACGCGCCGGCGACGCGTTCCTGGCGTTTCGCGACGAGCTGGGCGTGCTGCAGTTGTTCGCGTTCGCCGAGGGGGAGGCGGCGCGCGATGCAGCCACGACGGTCGGGCGCCGTGCCGAGGCGGACCTGTCGCTGGCGTGGGACAGCGAGGTGTCGGGACTGCACGCCGAGCTTCACCACATCGGCGGGGAGCTCGCGATCGTCGACGACGGGCTGTCGACGAACGGGACTTATGTCAACGGGCAGCGCATCTCCGGGCGCCAGCGCCTGCGCGACGGAGACCGCATTCGCGTGGGGCGCACGGTGCTCGCGTATCGCGCCGCGCAGGCGACGCTCGTGCAGGAGACGGTCGCAGCGGGGGACCTGCCGAAGATCGAGCTGACCGACGCGCAGCGGCGTGTGCTCGTGGCGCTGTGCCGGCCGTATCGCGACGCCAACTACGCGACGCCCGCCACCAACCAGCAGATCGCCGACGAGATCTTCCTCAGCGTCGATGCCGTGAAGATGCACTTGCGCACGCTGTTCGGCAAGTTCGCGCTCGCCGAGCTGCCGCAGAACCAGAAGCGCGCCAGATTGGCCGAGCAGGCGCTGCAGTTCGGCGTAATCTCGCCGCGCGAGCTCGCCTGAATCTTCTTGGTTGTTTACATAACATGCATTATCGAGCGTTGAATCGGCGCGAGGGTGCCTCGGTTTAACCGATCGCCCGCGACAGCGCCAGGGTTGCGAGCGAGGAAGCGTTCGCCCGACGGTCAGTAGTCGTTCTTGAACGTGAAGTAGGAGCCGCGAATCGTTCCGGCCAGCTTCGATCTCTGTCTGGCGAACTTGAAGCGCGAAGCGAGCTCTGCGGGCACCTCCATCTCCTCGGAGAGCTTGAACCCGACGGCCCGCTTGCCGGGATCGTCGATCGTGTACATCACGTTGATAGACAGGCCGCTCTCGTAGAACACGTACGCGATTCGGATGTTCTCGACCTGGAAGGCCGTGGCCTCCAGAGGACGAGACGCGATGACGATGTCGCGCTCCTGCTCGAGGATCCGGTGGACCCAGTCGACAGACGCCGTGGCGTCGCTCGCAGGCTCGACCGTGAAGACGTGGTCGTACTTGTTCTTGAAGTAACGGGCCTCATGCGCCCGCAGACCGGCAAGCGCGTCCGCGACCGGCGAGGACTCCAGGCCGACCGTCGAGACATCTTCGAAATCAACGGCGTAGGACATGGCGCGTCTCCTTTCACCCTGCTGGATGCTCTGTCGTTCTACCTGCTCTGCAAGCCCTCGAGCCGCAATGTGACATGGATCGCAAGCCTCGGCGTGGCCGTCCCCGGCCTCATCTACGGTGAAATCGTGCCGCGCCAAGCCGAAGTTCGCAGCCGGGGACGCGTCTTCGACGAGGTCGCCGAGGAGTACGACCGTCATCGCCCGGCCTACCCGGACTCACTCGTCGACCGGGCCTGCGACGGCGTCGCCGCGGGCGCCGCGGTGCTCGAGATCGGTTGCGGCACGGGACAGCTCACGCGCAGCCTGCTGGCCCGCGGGCTGCGCGTCACGGCCGTCGAGCCGGGCCGGCGACTGATCGCGCGCGCTCGCGAGCGCTGCGAGGGCGCGGACGATGTGCAGTTCGTCAACGCGCGCCTGGAGGACGCCACGCCGCCCCGTGCGTGCTACGCGGCCGTCTTCTCGGCGTCGGCGATCCATTGGATCGATCCGGACGTCGGCTGGCGCAAGGCGGCCGACGCGCTCGTCGACGGCGGCAGCCTTGCGCTGCTCTCCTACTTCGGCCTCGACGATCCCCGCAGCGCCGGCGATCAGCATGCCCTGCGTGCTGCGATGAAGACGGTTGCACCCGGGCTGAACGCCAATTGGGCCAACTACCGCGACCTCGCCGCCACCCTCGCCGGCGTCGAGGCGCGGCGAGCGAACATCTCCGCGGCGTGGGCGTGGCTGGGCGACTACGAGATCGCGCGCGAGTACGTGGCAGGCCTTTTCGGAGACGCGCAGCTGGTCGCCGTGCCGATGCAGCTGGAGCACACCGCCGACGAGCTCAACGCCCTGCTGGGCACGATGTCCTTCTGGGCAGGGCTGTCTCCCCCGCAGCGCGACGCGCTCGCCGCCGAAACCCAAGCCTTGCACCGGCGGCTCGGACGGCCGATCCGCTCCAGCGCCGTCGGCTGTGTGGTGGTCGCCAAGCGCCGGCCCCGCACCTGACGGCCGCCTACTCCTCCTGCTCGCTGCCGCCGGGCTGCGTGGCCGCCGCGACGGTGAGCTTTTCGGCCCAGCGCAGGATGCCGAGCGTCGCGTGGATGCGCGGATCGCTCGGGCGCACGCGCACGTCGGAGCCGCGCTCGTCGCTGAGCACCTCGACGATCGTCACGATCGTGCCGATTTGCGCGTCGGTGTCGGCGTAGTCGGTTTCTATGGCCTCCATCTGCGCGGCCACGTGCGCGCCGAGGCGGTTCTGGTCGATGGGCATCTGCTGCTCCGTTCACATCGCAGGACGGGCCGCGCATTATCGCGCCGCCGAGCACGAGCGCAGCGAGCCGTCCTGTGCCTATGCCCCGCCGCCGCCCCGACGCTAGGCTGCGTCTCTCAGACCCCGACGCACCGGGAGGACGAACATGGCCGAGACCCCGACGCTGTACGTCTGCCACGGCGACGACGGTGGCCCGCGCATCCATCCCTGTCGCCGCGTCCAGGAAGCGCTGCGCGACGCGGGCATCGCCTACGACAAGGTCGTCGCTGCGCACGGCAGCCCGATTCCCTTCTTGCGCAAAGGCTCGCGCGAGGAGCTGCGCGCGGCGACCGGCGACACCAAGCTGCCGACGCTGAAGCTCGCCGACGGCACGACGCTCGCGCACTCACGCGCGATCTTCGCCTGGATACACGAGCAGGACGCCGACCGATGACAGCCGCCGCCGCGTGAGCGTGCCGGCCCGAGCATGAGCGCGCCGGTCTTCCGCGAGCGCCCGCCGGCCACAGAGGCCGGCGGCCTGCTCGTGCTGCACCACGGCCGCGGCGCCGACGAGCACGACCTGCTGGGGCTCGCCGACGCGCTGGACCCGCAGCGGCGTCTGCACGTGGTCACGCCGCGAGCGCCGCTGACCGTCGCGGGCTGGCCCGGGCACCATTGGTATCTGGTGCCGCAAGTCGGCTTTCCCGATCGCGAGTCCTTCGACGCGGCCTACGCGCTGCTGAGCGAGTTCCACGACGAGCTGTGGCAGCGCACGGGCATCGGCCCCGAGCGCACGGTTCTCGGCGGCTTCTCGATGGGCTCGGTGATGAGCTTCGCGCTGGCGCTCGGCGCCGATCGCCCGGCGCCCGCGGGGATCCTCGCGTTCAGCGGCTTCGTGCCGACCGTCGAGGGCTGGCAGCCGCAGCTCGCCGGGCGTGGCGGCATCCGCGCCTTCATCGCCCACGGATCGCGCGATCCCGTGATCGGCGTCGACTTCGCGCGCAGCGCGCGCGAGTTGCTGCTCGCCGGCGGGCTGGACGTCGAGTACCACGAGTTCGCCGGCGGGCACGAAATCGACCCGTCGCACATACCGGCCGCGAGCCGCTGGCTGGAGGACCTGCTCGCAGGCCCGCCGACCGACTGACGAGCACGCTCAGCCGACGAGCAGGTCGACGATCGCGGCGATGCCGACGACGACGATCAGCGCACGCAGCGCGTTGGGATGCAGCCGCCGGCCGTAGCGAGCGCCGATCTGGGCGCCGAGGATCGAAGTCGTCGCGATGATCGCCACGGGCGCCCACTCGACGTGCGCAGCGAACACGAAATACACGCCCGCGACCGCGTTGACGCTGCCCGCCAGGACGTTCTTCAGCGCGTTTGAGCGATGCAGGCTCTGCGGCAGCATCACGCCGAAGATCGCCAGCAGCAGGATCCCCTGCCCCGCGCCGAAGTAGCCGCCGTACACGCCGGTTATGTAAACCGCCAGCGGGGTGAGCACGGTCGCCCGGCGCGAGCGCGCCGCGACGTGACCGGCCAGGCGCGCGTTCAGGCGCGGCTGGAACACCGTCAGCACGACCGCCGCGGCGATGAACACCGGCACGACGTCCTTGAACGCCGACGCAGGCAGCACCAGCAGCAGCACCGCGCCGGTCGCCCCGCCGAGCACCGACATCGCGCCGAGTCTCAGCACCCTCCCGCGCTGCCCGGCCAGCTCGCGCCGGTAGCCGATCGATCCCGATACCGAGCCGGGCACGAGCCCGATCGTGTTCGACACGTTCGCCGTCACCGGCGCATAGCCGAACGCCAGCAGCACCGGGAAGGTGATCAGCGTGCCGCTGCCGACGACCGTGTTGATCGTCCCCGCTGCCGTGCCCGCGATCGCGATCGCGACGATCTCGCCGATGCCCATCTGCCCGCTCAGCCGAGGAACTCGACGACCGACGTCGCAAACCGGGGATCGACCAGTGCTCGCATGTGATCGCCGTCGAGCAATCGCAACGTCGCGTCCGGCAATGCATCGGCCAGCACCTGCGGGCGGATCGCCAGCGGATCGTCGTCGCCGGCCAGCACCAGCGTCGGCGCCGAAATGCTCTCCAGCGCGACCCCGCCGCGATGGATCGCGCTCGCCTGGGCGACGAGCGCGAGACGGTCTGAGTCCAGCGCATCGGCCAGCGAGCGAAACGCGCGCGCGCCGGGGACCTCGATGCCGGCCGGGTCCTCCACCGAGAGCGCGGCGACGATCGCGTCGTTGGCCAGCGCACGCCGGTCCACCCCCCCGCACTCGACGATGCCCGAGCCGACGCCGCCGACGATCAGTCGTCGCACGCGCGCGCCGGGCGCGGCAGCGAACAGCAGCGAGACGACCGCGCCCATCGAGTAACCGACGAGGTCGATTTCCCCGAGCCCCTCCTCCGCCAGCAGGCCGGCCAGGTCCTCGGCCATGCGCGCCTCGCCGTAACGCGCGGGGTCGTGCGGCTTGTCGGACTGGCCGTGCCCGCGCGCATCCGGCGCGAGCACGCGGTGCCCGGCGGCGGTCAGAGCCTCGACCACGCCCGTCGCCTGCCAGTTGGCCTGGGCGTTGGCGACGAAGCCGTGATGCAGGACCACCGGCGGACGCGAGCCATCCTCGCCCCATTCGTAGTAGGCGAGTTGCAAGCCGTCGGAGGCGGTGAAGCGGGCCGTGCGCGTCATGCGCGTCAGCCTATCTGCGTGCCTTGGCGACAAGCCGCGCTCAAGTTTGAGCCGATCGGCGACGAATTAGGTACCTAAGTCACGCGATGACGGGTTGACGATGGCAAAAACGAAGACGGGTTCAAGGACGACCGTAGGCTCGATGTTCGTGATCGGGCTAGGTCACGCGCGCCGCCAGCGCTCCGCGCTGCTCTGCGGCGTCGGCCTGTGCGCGCTGCTGGCGATCCTCGCCACGGCGATCGTCTCCTCACAGGAGCAATCGCGCAAGCAGATACGCACGAACTTCGGGCTGCGCGCCGCCAGCTCTGCGACGCTGGTCTCCACATACCTCACCGAGCAGGCCCAGCGCGAGCAGCGCACCGCCACGCGCTTTCTCTCCGAAGCGCACGTGTCCGCCAATCGCTTCGATCTCGTCGTCTCGGCTTTCGGCGGCGTCGCCGCCGGGCTGCTCGACAACCACGGCCGCCTGATCGGTGTCGTGCCCTCGTCCCCCAAGCTGATCGGTCAGCAGTTCGCCACGCGCTATCGCCACTTCGAAGTGGCCGAGCGCGGGCAGATCGCCATATCCAACGTCGTGCAGTCGGCGGTCCAAGCCCTACCGGTGATGGCGCTCGCCGTGCCCTACTCCACGCCACAGGGACGGCGCGTCTTCAGCGTCGCCTACCGCGCCGCCGGCTCGACGCTCAACGCGTTCGTCGACCACACGATCGCCTACCGCCAGCACCAGGTCTTCCTCGTCGACCCGAGCGGGCGGCTGCTCGCGGCCAGCCCGCGCGCGAGCGCGCCGACGCTCGCCGCGACAGACGCCACGCTTGCACGCGCCCTCGCAGGTGCGGCGCACGGATCCTTCGGCCACGGCAAGACGGCCCACACGTTCGCCACCGCTGCGGTGCCCGGAACGGCCTGGCGCCTGGTCGTCGCGGTACCCGACAGCCACCTCTACAACTCGATTACCGGGTGGTCGCACATCGTGCCGTGGCTGGTGTTCGCGCTCGTCACGCTGCTCGGCGTGCTGCTGATCGCGCTATTGGCCCGCTCGCTCGCCGACCGTGCCCGGCTGACCACGCTGTCGGCGACGATGCGCCGCACGGCGCAGACCGACTCGCTGACCGGCCTGTACAACAGGCGCGCGCTGACCGAGCAGCTGACACGCGCTGCCGCACGCGCCCGCCGCCACGAGGAGCCTCTGTCCGTGCTAATGATCGACCTCGACCGCTTCAAGCAGACCAACGACAGCTTCGGCCACGAGGCCGGCGACCAGGTCCTGTGCACGATTGCCGATTGCCTGCGCGACGCCCTGCGCGCCGACGACATCTACGGGCGCTGGGGTGGCGACGAGTTCCTCGTCGCGCTGCCCGTCACCGACGACGCGGGAGCGCAGGTCAGCGCCGGGCGCCTGCGCGAGGCGGCCGCGGCGGTCGATCTGGCGAGCATCGGCCTGCCCGAGGGCGTGGCGCTGAGCATCGGCGTTGCGACGGGAACGCACACCAGCCCGATCGAGCTGATTCGCCAGGCCGATCTCGCGCTGTACCGCGCGAAGGCCGCGCGCGACCCCGGCACGCTCGCGCCGCGCTGAAGGCAGCCAGCCTTGGTCGGCGCGGGTCGTCCGCCGCGCGTTGAAGACTTGCTGCGTGGCCGACCGGCACGACGCAGCGACCGCACCGCTGGCGCGCACGACACGCGCGAGCTTCCTGCAGGACGCCATCGCCACGCTGCGTCCTGCGCCGGGGGACCGCCACGGCCCGCTCGTGCCGATGATGGTCGTGCTCACGCTTCTCACGGGGCTCGTCGATGCGGTCAGCTACCTGCGCCTCGGCCACGTGTTCGTCGCCAACATGACCGGCAACGTCGTGTTCCTCGGCTTCGCGCTCGCCGGCGCCGGCGGCTTGTCGGCGGCGGCATCGCTGGTCGCGCTCGCGTCGTTCCTGCTCGGTGCGCTCGCCGGCGGCTGGCTGGCGGCACGCAACGTCGCGCACCGCGGGCGCCTGCTGCGCGCGGCGACCGTCGCGCAGGCGGCGCTGATCGCGTTCGCCCTGATCGTCGCCCTGGCGGCGAGCGAACCGTTCGGCGAAGCGCTGCGCTACGCGCTGATCGTGCTGCTCGCGCTGGCGATGGGCGTGCAGAACGCCGCCGCGCTGCGCCTGGCCGTCCCCGAGCTGACGACGACCGTGCTCACGCGCACGCTCACCGGCCTGGCCTCCGAAGTGACGCTCACCGGCGGTGCCGGCGCGCACCCTGCGCGTCGCACGATCGCGGTCGCGGCGATGCTCGCGGGCGCGCTCGCCGGCGGCCTGCTCACGCTCAACGTCTCGATCGCAGCGACGCTCGCTCTGGCCCTGGCGCTCGGCAGTGCGCTGGCGCTAGCCGCGCACGCGCTCTCGCGCTCGACCGCCGCGTGGACGCGCGGCTGAGCGCGACCGCGCCTGCGGCGCCCGGTGACCGTGCCCGGGCGCCGCGGCACGGCGCTACTTGACGGTCAGCGTGCCTTCCATGCCCGCTTGACGGTGGCCCGGCACCGAGCAGAAGAACTTGTACGTGCCGGGTTTGAGGTTCACCGACAGGCTCTTGGAGCCGCCGCTGAACGTCGGCGTCGCGCCGACCTTTTCGCCCGACGACGATTCGATCGTCACGTTGTGCGGCAGCGAGGAGCTGTTGGTGAAGTCCACCGACACCTTGCCGGCCTTCGCGCTGAGCGACTTGGTGTTGTATTCGAGCTGGCCTTCCGGGTTGGCTTCCAGGCTGACCTTCGACGAGCCGGCCGAGGTCGTGGCCGGAGCGGACGTCGACGTCGCCGCCGAGCTCGTCGTCGGCGCTTCCGCGGCGGTGCTGGCCGAAGAGCTCGAGCTCGACGAGCTGCCGCAGCCGGCGAGCGCCATCAGGGCGGCCGCGAGCACGGGTGTCGCGATCGAGAAAACGGTGCGCTTGCGCGCGGAGCCTGCTGCTTGGAATCTCACGGTCAGATCCTCCATTGTCGGGGTCGTCGGCTCTTACGACACCGCCCGGTGCAGATCCTTCCCGGTCACCGACGCGACCGGCGGGCGCCACCGTCGAACCGAGCATACGCCGGGCGCGCGCTCGCGGGCACTACCGTAGTGGCGCGATGAAGCTCGAGCGCGCGATCCGCACCCGCCGCACGCACAAGGCGTTCGGCCCCGACGCGCTGGACGCGGCAACGCTCGACGAGCTGTTCGAGCTGGCGCGCTGGGCACCCAACCACCATCTGACCAACCCGTGGCGCTTTCGCGTGCTCGGCGAGCGCACGCGCGAGCGGCTGATGCAGCTGGCCGAAACCGCGCAGCCTGGCTCGGCCGTGAAGCTGCGCCGCGCGCCCACACTCGTCGCCGTGAGCGCCATGACCAGCGGCGACGCCGCGCAGGATCGCGAGGATCTTCTGGCCACCGCGCTCGCCGCCTACATCGTGCTGCTCGGCGCGCACGCGCGCGGCCTGGCCGGCTACTGGCGCACCGTGCCGCTGCTCGATGAGGCGCCGACGCGCGAGCTGCTGGGCATCGGCGCGGACGAGACGCCGCTCGGGCTGCTGTACCTCGGGACGCCCGTGCAGGAGCAGCGCGTGCCCGAGCGCGCGCCCGTGCAAGACGTCGTCACCTACCTCGACTGATCCGGTCGCGTCGCACCTGCCGGGGGCACCGTGCCTACGACTAGGCGGCCTGCGGCAGCGGTGCGGCGTCTGCCGGCTGCTGCTGGGAGGCGGGCTCCGCCGGTGTCGGCGCGGCCTGGCGCGCGGTCGCCTGCTGCACGCCGATCGCGCCGATCGTTCCGGCCGCCAGCGCCGCCAGCGCCCAGCCGGGTCCGGCGCGTTCGCGCCCGCGTGCTGCGTCGAGCGACAGCGGGCCCGGACCGACCTCGGCCAGCGCGAGCGCGGCCGCGATCAGCACGACGTTGTACTCATAGCCGCCGTTCGTCGCCCACGGACCGTTCTTGAAGTGCACCGTCCTGATCGCCGTGATCATCGTCGCCGTCAGCATCGTCGCCGCGAGCGGCGTCTCCAGGCCCGCCAGCAGCAGCGCGCCGCCGCCGGCCTCGGTTACTCCGGCTGCCGTCGCGTGTACCTTGCCCGGGCGCAGCCCGAGCTGCTCGAAGCCCTCGGCGGTGCCTTTCAGCCCGTTGCCCCCGAACCAGCCGAACAGCTTCTGCGTGCCGTGTCCGACGAAGAACCCTCCAACCGCCAGTCGAAGCAGCAAACGTCCAATCTTCATGTCAGGGCCTTTCTCGGGGGGATTGCGTGCCTTGCGTCGCTATACCCGCTGCACACGAAACGAACCAAGGTCCGTTTATCGCAGGCTAGCGCGTCGTCACGGCGCCGCCGGAACGACGACGAGCGGCCCGTCGGCCGGTGCGAGCTCGTCGGTGTCGAATGCCGGCACGTCCAGCCGTGCGACGTTCTGCGCCCGCTCGAGGAACTCGTCGGCGGTATCGAGAAAGCCGATGCGTGGCGTGCGGTAGTGCATCGGCACGACCCAGCGCGGCGACAGGCGCTCGACGATCAGCGACGCCTGCTCGGCGTCAAGCGTCGGCCCGCCGCCGACGGGCACGAACAGCAGGTCGATGGCGCCGATTGCCGCCGCCTGCTCCTCGCGCAGGCCGGGCTGGCCGAAGTCCCCCATGTGGCACACGCGCACGCCGTCCAGCGTGAACACGAAGATCGTGTTCGGGCCGCGTTCGGTCCCCGCCTTCTCGTCGTGCTCGGAGGCGATCGCCGTGACATCCCCCAGCGGCGACTGCAGGCTGCCGGCCGTCGAGCGCAGCGTGTGCGGCTCGCCGTCGATCGCCTCGACGCCGTTGTGATCGACGTGCTCGTGGGTGATCAGCAGCAGATCTGGCTCCAGGCCTGCGATCGCGGGGTAGTCCCACTGGATCCCGCGGGCGCCGCTCAGCGCCGACATGTCGCCGAACGGGTCGATCGCCACGGTCTTCCCGTCGCCGTCCAGCCGGAACGCCGACTGCCCAAACCACTCAACGCGCATGCTGCTCCTGTTCTCTGGTGATTGACCTGACATAGCTGCCGATCGGATCGCGCGCACGCCTGCGATCCGCTCCCGCCGGGCGCGCCTCGCCGGGCGACGCGGGCATCGCTTGCTCCTGCTCCAGCTCTGGCTCGCGCGGCGGCGCCACGTCGCCGTGGTGATACTTGCCACCGCGCGCCAGCGAGGCCGCGGCGGCGATCAGACAGGCGAAGATCGCGAACGCGAACGCCTCATGCAGGCCCGAGCTGAAGGGCCCGGAGATCAGGTGCGGGAAGAACGTGCGGCCGGTCAGCACGGCGTGGCTGTGCGCCGGCAGCGAGCCGAGCACGTGCGAGCCGACGAGGTGTTCGATCGGGTTGTAGCCGAGGAACGCGGCGAACAGGATCGACACCGGCGGCACGTGCGAGGCGCTGTGCGCGCTCGCCGCCGAGACGCCGTGTGCCTGCAGCCCCGAGGCCAGAGCGTGCGGCAGGTTGGCCGCAAGGCCGAGGATCATCAGCGTAAAGAAGATCCCCACCGACAGCACCTGCGCGGAGTTCTGGAAGGTCTGGTTCATGCCCCCTCCGGCGCCGCGGTCCTGCGGCGGCAGGCTGTTCATCACGGCCGCACGGTTGGGCGAGGCGAACAGCCCCATCGACGCGCCCATCAAGAACAGCACCGCGGCGAACACGCCGAAGGAGAAGTCGATCGGCAGCAGGCTGAGCAGCAGGAACGCCAGCGCCGAGCCGAGCATTCCGCCGGTTGCGAACCAGCGCGCGCCGAAGCGGTCGGACAGGTAGCCCGACGTCGGCCCGGCGATCAGCATGCCGAGCGTCAGCGGCAGCATGTACAGCCCTGCGCGCAGCGGCGTGTCGACGTAGTCGACGCCGTGCTCGGGCAGCCAGATGCCCTGCAGCCAGATGATCAGCATGAACATCAGCCCGCCGCGCGCGACCGCCGAGAGGAACGTCGACAGCGTGCCGAACGTGAAGGCGCGGATGCGAAACAGCGGCAGGCGGAACATCGGGTTCTCCACACGGCGCTCGATCGCCACGAAGGCGATCAGCGAGGCGATCCCCGCGCCGAGCAGCGCGAGCACGCGCGGGCTCCCCCAGCCGGTCTGACTGGCGCCGTACGGGCGAATGCCGTAGGTCACCGAGACCATGATCAGGATCAGCCCGAGCGCGAACGTCAGGTTGCCCCACCAGTCGACCGGCGCGCGGCGCGGCTGCGAGCGCTCCTCGAGCTTCAGGTACGCCCACACGGTGCCGAACAGCCCCACCGGGACGGAGATCAAGAACACCAGCCGCCAGTCGATCGGCGCGAGCAGGCCGCCGAGCACCAGCCCGACGAACATGCCGCTGACGCCGACGATGTTGTTGATGCCCAGCGCCATGCCGCGCTGGTTGGCCGGGAAGGCGTCGGTGATGATCGCCGCGGCGTTGGCCAGCAGACAGGCCGCGCCGATGCCCTGCACGATGCGAAAGACGATCAGGTACGTCGCGCCCTCGCGGCCGGTCAGCCAGTCGATCGTCAAGAACAGCGAGGCGACCGTGTAGATGACGAAGCCGAGGTTGTAGATGCGCACGCGCCCGTACATGTCCCCCAGCCGTCCCAGGCTGACGATCAGCACGCTGGACACGACAAGGAAGCCGAGGATCATCCACAGCAGGTAGAAGCTGTTGGCGGGCTGCAGCGGGTCCAGGTGGATGCCGCGGAAGATCGCCGGCATGGCAATCAGCGTGATCGACGCGTCGAGCGTCGCCAGCAGCACCCCGAGCGTCGTGTTCGACAGCGCGATCCACTTGTAGCGGTCGGAGCGTTCGGCAGGAGCGACGTTCACGTCTGCGCCCGGCCGTCTGTCCGCTCTGGAAAACATCCAATAATTATTATACAGGAAGACTGCACAGTTTGCCTGTGCTTTCGCTATAGTTCGGTCGTGGCCACGACCGTCGACACGACGATGCTCGCCAGCAGGCTGCGCCTCGCGCTCGGCCACATCGTGCGGCGCATGCGCGCCGAGCACCGCTTTCCGTTCACGCAGGGGTCGGTGCTCGGGCGCCTGGACCGCGAAGGGCGCAAGTCGATCGGCGACCTCGCCGCGCTGGAGCGCGTGCGCCCGCAGTCGATGACGCAGACGATCGCCGACCTGGAGGCCGACGGCCTGATCGAGCGCTGCCCGGACCCCAGCGACGGCCGGCGCACGCTCGTCGAGCTGACCGAGCGCGGCCTGAACACGCTGCACGAGGACCGCCGCCACCGCGAGGGCTGGCTGGCGCGAACGCTCTCAGACGACCTCACCCCGCGCGAGCAGCGACTGCTCGCTGACGCGCTGCCGCTGCTCGAGCGCCTGGCCGAACACGACTGACGCGAGGCGCGGCGCGTTGCAGGCGACCGGCGCGCGAGCTATACACACGGTGCGATGACGGCCGCGCATCAGGCGTACCTGCTGCAGGCGCGACAGATGCAGGCTCTGTCGTTCACGGCGCACATCCCGCTCGTCTGCTTCGGCATCGCCTTCCCGGCGATCGTGCTGTTCGTCGAGTGGCTGCACCTGCGCACCGGCGACGAGCTGTACCGCACGCTCGCGCGGCGCTGGACGCGCATCATGGCCGCGCTGTTCGCCGTCGGCGTGATCACCGGCACGATCCTCAGCTTCGAGATGGGTCTGTTGTGGCCGCAGTTCACGGCGACGTTCGGAAGCGTGTTCGGGCTCGGCTTCGCGATCGAGGGCTTCTCCTTCTTCCTCGAGGCGATCTTCATCGGCATCTACGTCTACGGCTGGAACCGCCTGTCGCCGCGCGCGCACCTGCTCAGCGGCATCCCGATCGTCATCTCCGGCATGACCGGCTCGCTGATGGTGATCGCCGTCAACGCCTGGATGAACCACCCCAGCGGCTTCAAGCTGGTGGGCGGGCACGTGACCGACGTGCACCCGCTGAAGGCGCTGTTCGACAACGGCTTCCTCTGGCCCGAGCTCACGCACATGTACATCGCCGGCTACATCGTCTGCGGCTTTCTCGTCGCCGGCGCCTACGCGGTCGGGCGCCTGCGCGGCAAATGGGGCCGCTACGAGCGCACCGCGCTGGCGATCCCCTTGACGATCGCCGCGCTGGCCTCGCCCGTGCAGGTGCTCGTCGGCGACTGGGCCGCGCGCGACGTCGCCACACAGCAGCCGGTCAAGCTGGCCGCCTTCGAGGGCCTTGCGCACACGACCAAGGGCGCCTCCGAGCACCTGCTCGGCTGGTATGAGAACGAAACCGTCAAATACGGCATCGCGATCCCCAAACTGCTGTCGTTCTTGGCCTTCCACAACCCCAACGCGACGGTCGCCGGCCTGGACACCGTGCCCACGGACCGCCAGCCGCCGATCAACGTCGTGCGCATCGCCTTTCAGACGATGGTCGGCATCGGCACGCTGCTCGCGCTGCTCGGCGTCGCGCTGCTGTACGTGCGCGTGCGGCGCAAGCGCCTGCCCGAATCGGTGTGGTTCTACCGCGCCGTCGCGCTCGCCGGGCCCGCGGCGCTCGTCGCGCTCGTCGCCGGCTGGGTGACCACAGAGGTCGGGCGCCAGCCGTGGGTCGTCTACCACGTCATGCTCACCTCGCAGGCCGTCACCGGCGCCGGCGGCATCGTCGTCGGCTACGCCACGCTCGCGCTCGTCTACCTCGGCGTCGCCTGCGCGGCCGCGTGGATCCTGCTGCACCTGTCGCGCATGCCGCTGAGCGAGCGCGGCGCCTCTCCCCCGCCCGCGAGCGGAACGACCGCGGCGGCCTGACGTGCACCTGTACGAGATCCCGCTGATCTTCGTGCTCGCCGGGCTGGCGCTGTACGTCGTGCTCGCCGGCGCCGACTTCGGCGCCGGCTTCTGGCAGCTCGTCGCCGGCCCCGGGAAGATGGGCGAGCGCATCCGCGAGCACGCGCACGAGTCGATGGCGCCCGTGTGGGAGGCCAACCACGTGTGGCTGATCTTCGTGCTCACGGTCACCTGGACGGCCTACCCGACGGCCTTCGCGTCGATCGCCTCGACGCTGTGCGTGCCGCTGTTCATCGCCGGCATCGGCATCGTCATGCGCGGTGCCGCCTACGCGCTGCGCGCGGGCACGGTCACGGCGCGCGAGCGACGGCGCGTGGACACGGTGTTCGCGCTCTCCTCCGTGCTCACGCCGTTCGCGCTCGGCACCGTCGTCGGCGCGATCGCCGCGCGGCGCGTGCCCGTAGGCAACGCAGCCGGGCACCTGTTCTCGAGCTGGCTGAACCCGACGGCGATCGTCGTCGGCGTGCTCGCCGTCAGCGCGTCGGCATATCTCGCGGCCGTGTTCATGGCCGCCGACGCGCAGCGCGTCAGGGCGGCCGAGGGCGGCGACGGCCAGCTCGTCGCGGCGCTGCGTGCGCGGGCGCTGCTGATGGGCCTGGTCACCGGCGTCGTCGCCGTCGCCGGGCTGGTCGTGCTGCACGGCGATTCGCACTTCCTCTACACGCGGCTGCTGCACGGCAGCGCACTCGCCGCCGCGATCGTCTCCGCCGTCGCCGGCCTGGCGACGCTCGAGCTCGTGCGTCGCAGCAGCTTCGAGCTGGCGCGCTACTCCGCCGCGCTGGCCGTCGCCGCGGTGCTCGGCGGCTGGGCGCTCGCGCAGCGCCCGCTGCTGCTCAAAGGGCTCACCGTGCAGCAGGCCGCCGCGCCGCACGACACGCTCGTGCTCGTCGTGATCGCCGTGCTCGGCGGCGCGACGATCCTCTTCCCGTCGCTTGCGCTTTTGTTTCGCCTCGTGCTCGCCGGGCGCCTCGGGCACGGCCCCGAGCAGCCCGAGCGCCCACTCGACGCTGCGGCTTCGGTGCTGCGCGCGTCGCGCGCCGGGCTGCTCGGGCGCATCGCCGGCGCCTGCCTACTCGCCGGCTTTGGCTTTCTCACCGTCGCCGAAGCCGGCTGGGCGCACGCGATCGGCGTCGTCGCGCTGTTCGGCTTTCTCGTGTGCGGCTTTCTCGCGGTCGCGCCCGCGCGGCTGGCCGAGGCCGATCCGCGCCCCGGCGCGCCCGGCTCCTAGCCGCAGCGCACGGGCGCGGGTGGCGGGCGCTCGCCTAGTAGGGCGGGTACGGATAGGGCGGCGACGCAGGCGGTGTCGACGGGGCCGGCGTCGTGCTGGGTGGCGGCGGCGAAGCCGACGGCGCGCTCGGCGGCGTCATCGGCGCGCTTTCGGCATAGGCCGGCGCCGGGGGAGTCATCGGCGGCGTGCTCGGCGTGGACGGTTTGTGCGCCGTTTCGCCGCCGGCCGCCGTGGCGGCGTGCCACGTGCCGCCGAAGCTTTCGATCCCCTGGCCCTTGGCATCGCCTTTCGCGCGGTCCTGGGAGTAGCGGTACAGCGGCATGCCGCGCAGCGTCACCTGAAAGGTTCCGTTGCTGCGGCGCAGAATCCCCAGCCGGCCCTGCACGCCCGGGCCGTTCTTCAGCTTCGCCGACGCCGAGCCGACGGTCAGCGGCGGCCAGAAGCGCAGGCATTCGCTGGACTTGCACAGCAGATGCCTGCTCGTCTCCGGGCTCAGCGAGTACAGCGTGCGCCCCTGCGCGTTGACGATCACGCGCTCGCCGAGCGCCGAGTTGGACGAGGAGCCGAGCGTCAGCCCCAGATGCGCCGCCAGCGCCGCCGAGGCGGCGAACGCCGAGACGAGCGCGACGGTTGCGAGGATGCGCACGCTGCGGCGTGCGCGGCGTAGGTGCGGTCGCGATTGCGCGCGTGCTGTCAGCGCCGGCCTGGGCATGGCTCTCCTTTGACGAGGTGCACTTACCCTGCGAGACGCCGCACGCGGCGGAACCTTTCAGGCGCCTCAGGTCTCCGTGCGGATGACCACGTCGGCCACGTCGGGGATGCGCCCGCGCAGTTCCTCCTCGAGCTCGCTCGCCAGCCGGTGCGCGGCCGACAGCGTCTGGTCGGGCGCGACGCCGAGCGTGAGGAACACCACGCGCCCGGCGTCGGTCGAGAGCAGCTTCACGCGCTTGGGCGCAGAGCCCGTGCGCTCGCGCACCAGGCGGTCGATCTCGCGCGTCGCATGCGCATCGGCGCTGACGTCGGCGGCGCGCGCGGTGAGCGTCCGCTCCAGCGGCTCGAGGTGCGTCTGCACGGCCGCCACGCCCGGGCGCTCGCAGATCGCCTGCTCCACGCGGTCGGCGATCTGCTCGGCCTCGCGCAGGTCCAGGTCGTCGGGGAACTTCAGGTGCAGCGACACGTTGACGTCGTCGCCCTGGCGAAAGATCGTGATGTCGTGGGCCTCCATCACCAGCGGCTCCGCGAGTGCGATCGCAAGGATGCGATCGCGCAGGTCAAGGCCACGGCGCCGCGGCTCCACGTGCACGACGACGTCCGAGCCGGGCAGCGCCTGCTCGACGGCGTCCTCGATCGAGCTCGCCGTCTGATGGCCCTCGACGACGGCCTGCCCCGGAGGCACGGCGACGACGACGTCGGCGAAGTAGCGCCCGGCCGACTCGCGCAGGCGCAGGCGGCTGAGCTCGACGTCGCCGCCGAGCTGCGCGATCGCCCGCTCGGCCGCCTCGCGCGCCTCGGCGGGCGTGCGGTCCATCAGCACGTTGGCGTTCTCGCCGATCAGCCGCACGGCCGCCGCGCAGATGATCGCCGCGACGACGAGTGCCGCCACCGAGTCGCCCTGCGCAAACCCCGCGTCGACGCCCAGCAGCCCGATCAGCACGGCCACCGAGCCGGCCATGTCGCCGGCGAAGTGAAAGGCGTTGGAGCGCAGCGCGGCGCTGGAGTAGCGGCGCGCGACGCGCAGCGAGACGATCGTGCGGCTGAGGTCGACGACGATCGCCACGGCGATCACCGCGAACAGGTACCAGTGCAGGTGCGGCGGACGCTCGTCGCGCACGAGGTGGCCGATCGCTTCGACGGCGACGAAGATGCCTCCCGCGACGAGAATGCCCGCCTCTCCCAGCGCCCCCAGGTTCTCCGCGCGACGGTGGCCGTAGGGATGCTCCGGATCGGCCGGACGGCCGCCCAGACGCACGGCGAAGAACGTCAGCACGGCGGCGATCACATCGCCGCTGGACTCGATGCCCGTGGAGATCAGCCCGAGGCTGCCCGTTGCGAGACCGACGCCCAGCTTCAGCGCCACCAGCAGCCCCGCGGCGGCGATCGACACGAGCGTCGTGCGCCGCGGCGTGAGCAGCTGCTCGGTCTCCTCGGCCGCGGACATCGCTAGAGACTAAGGACCGCGCCGACGGCGGGCCGTGCGGCGCCGGCGAGTGGCGCGCCACCGGGCGGGCGAAAGGAATCGCGCCCGCAGACGTCTTGCAGGTAGTGCCCGACCGGCGCTCTGCACCGCCCGGGCTTCCCGCTCACAAAGGACCCTCCGATGCGCCCAACCATCGCCGTTCTGCCCGTGCTCGCGGCGTCGCTGACGCTCGCCGCGTGCGGCGGCAGCTCCTACAGCGCCGGCTCCTCCAAACCCAAGCCGGCCGCTACGCCAGCCGCGCGGTCCGCCGCCGCGACGACGAGTTCGAGCAGCGGCACTTCCGCCACCACCACCACGCCGGCCACGACCGCGACGACGCCGGCGCAATCGTCGGGCGGCGGCTACCGCTACTGATCGCCCGCGCGAGCCGGCCGGCCACTGGTGCCGGCCCGCTCGCGCCTGCCTGCACGTCGTATGGTGAGCGCGTGGCGCACGATCACGCCGGGCACTCACACGCAGTAAGCGCGGATGCCGACCGCGGCCGTCTGTCGGTGGCGCTCGGGCTGATCGTCGCGTTCGTTGCCGTGGAGATCTCCATCGGCGTCGTCGCGCACTCGCTCGCCCTGCTGTCCGACGCGGGGCACATGCTCACCGACGCCGCGGCGATCGGCTTCTCGCTGGTGGCGATCGGCCTGGCCGCGCGCCCGGCCAAAGGCGCGATGACGTTCGGCCTGCGGCGCGTGGAGATCCTCTCCGCGCAGGCCAACGGCGTCACGCTGCTGATCCTCGCCGCGTTCATCGCCTACGAGGGGATCCGCCGCCTGTTCGACCCACCGATCGTGCGTGGCTGGCTGGTGCTGATCGTCGCGCTGATCGGCGTCGCCGTGAACCTCGCCGCGGCGGCGACGCTCGCGCGCGCCAACCGCCAGAGCCTGAACATCGAGGGCTCCTTCCAGCACATCGTCACCGACCTGTACGGGTTCATCGGCACGGCCGTCGCCGCCGCGGTGATCCTGCTGACGGGCTTTCAGCGCGCCGACCCGATCGTCTCGCTGCTGATCGCCGCGCTGATGACGCGCTCGGGCCTGTCGCTGGTCAAGGCGTCCGGGCGCATCTTCCTCGAGGCCGCGCCGGAGAACCTCGACCCGCAGGCGATCGGCCGCGCGCTCGTGTCCCAGCCCGCCGTCGTCGAGGTGCACGACCTGCACGTGTGGGAAATCACCAGCGGCTTCCCGGCGCTCTCGGCGCACGTGCTCGTGCGCGGCGACAGCAACTGCCACGCCGCACGCCGCGAGATGGAGGCGATGCTGCACGAGCGCTTCGCGCTGGACCACACGACTTTGCAGGTCGACCACACCGGCGGCGAGCTGCTCGACATCCAGCCGGCCACGCACGCCGGCGAAGCCGGCTGACACCAACCGACCGACGAGGAGGAAAGGCATGACGAAAGCTCTGTACACCGCCGAGGCGCACGTCACCGGCGGGCGCGCCGAGGGCCACGGGCGCACGAGCGACGGCGCGCTGGAGGTCGATCTGCGCCTGCCGGCGGAGATGGGCGGCCAGGGTGGCGGCACCAACCCCGAGGAGCTGTTCGCGGTGGGCTACGCCGCCTGCTTCGAGGGCGCTCTGGGCACGGTCGCGAGACGCAACAAGCAAGAGACCGGGGACGTCGCGATCGACTCCAAGGTCGCGCTGATAACGACCGAGGAGCGCGGTTTCACGATCGCCGTAGAGCTGCACGTCACATTGCCCGACATGCAGGACGCCGGCGAGGCCGTCGACCTGGTCCGCGCAGCGCACCAGGTCTGCCCCTACTCCAACGCGACGCGCGGCAATATCGACGTGCTGCTCACCGCCAACGGCGAGCCCGTCGCCTAGCTGTCCCTGCCACCGACCGTCAGGGCGCGCTCGCAGCGCCAAGGCGCGGGGCGGCCGCTGCCAGTCGCGACCGCCCCCGCCCTGTTCCCTCCCCCGCCCTCTCCCCGGATCGCTCTCGAGGCGAGCCGGGAAGTCGCGGTGGGGCTATGAGCTGTCGCCGGAGCTCTTCGTTGCGGAGTCGCCATCGTCGTCGACCTTGCTACCGCTCGGCTTCAGCACATACCAGCCGGCACCGAACGCCTTCGAGCCCTGGCCGTACGCGTCGCCGGAGTCCTTGTCGTCGTCGTAGAAGTACAGCGGGTGGCCCTTGTAGGTGACCTGTTCTGTGCCGTCCGAGCGCATCGTCGTGCCGAGATCCCCGGACACGGCGCTGCCCGATGCCGTCGGCTTGCCTTCGGTGGTCACCGGCGGCCACACCTTCGCGCACGCTCCGCTGCACGTCGAGCTCGTGCCCTTGTCGGCCTCGAACAGGTACACGGTCAGGTGCTTGGGCCCGGCCGCGAGGATCGTGCCGAGCTTGCCGTGCTTTGTCGCGATCGTCATCGCCGTGCCCGACGAAGCGGGCGTCGATGCGGCGGTGCTCTGCGTGGCCGTGCTCGCCGCGGTCGATGCGGCCGTCGAGCTGCTCGAACTGCTGCTGCTCCCGCATCCGGCGAGCAGGATCAGCGCCGATACGCCGGCCGCGCCGAGGGCTAGGGGTCTTTTCACTGTGGCCTCCTGATTGCTGGGGTCGACACGCTCGGCAGATGCCCAGCGCTCACCCGTCAGACGCAATCTCGCGATGAACCTTCCCGGCCCCGCCGCCGGGGCGAAAGCCGGCGGCGGACCGCCGGCGCGTCGTGCGGCGGGCGCTATGCGCCCTGGCCGCTGGGCCGTACGAGCAGCTCGTTGATGCTCACGTTGGCGGGCTGGCCGATCGCGAACAGGATCGTCTCGGCGATGTCCTCCGCGCGCAGCGGTGTGACCTCCTCGAAGCGTTTGGCCATCTGCTCGAGCACCTCCGGGCGATTGTGGCCGGGCAGCTCCGTGGCAACCGCGCCGGGCTCGACCAGCGTGACGCGCACGCCCAGCGGCACGCACTCCTGGCGCAGCGACTCCGAGAAGGCGCCCACGCCGAACTTGGTCAGGTTGTAGACGCCCGACCCGGCCCGCGCCACGCGCCCGGCGACGGAGCTGACGTTGACGATGTGCCCCGAGCCCTGCCCGGACATCAGCGGCAGCGCCGCGTGCGTGCAGTACAGGACGCCGAACACGTTGGCATGGATCATCCGGCGCCATTCCTCGGTCGGCGCGCCGGCGATCGGGCCGAGCAGCATCACGCCGGCGTTGTTGACGAGCACGTCGAGGCGGCCGAGCTCGGCGTGCGCGCGCTGCACGAAGGCCTGCGCCTGCTCCTCGACGCCGACGTCGGTCTCGACGGCGATCGCACGGCCGCCCGCACCGACGATCCGCTCGGCCAGCGCGTCGATGCGATCGGTGCGCCGCGCGGCCAGCGCCACGGCGGCCCCCGCCTGGGCGCAGGCCAGCGCTGTCGCCTCGCCGATGCCCGACGACGCGCCGGTCACGGCAACTACCTGGTTCGATAGGTCTACGGTCATTCGCCGAGCTTAGCCTCTGCGCCTCACCCCGCAGGCACGGCGCACCGATAGGCGCTCACAGGCTCCAAACGCGCCCTCCGGGCCATTGCGTGCCTTTTGGGCGACTGTGGGGTTCATATCTCGAAACCCCGCATAGATTCGGCTTCTGGCGGGCAGGTAATGGCTTAGGAAGCGTCGAAGCAGGCCATCCGGGCGGCCTTGAAGAATATAATTGACAACGCAACTATCGCGGCGTATAATTCCGACTCCAAGCATCGGATTAGAAGGACCAAAATGTCAGATTCCCCAGTAACCACAGCCCCTATCGACGACACGGCCCCCGCCACCGGCGCGGATCGTGAGTCCGAGGTTGTCGCCGACGGCGCCGTAACCGCTGCGCCGGACCGGCTGGACAACCCCATCGAGCGCCTCGACCTGAGCACGTCGGACACGTTCATCCCCGAGGCCGTCGACCAGCTTCTTGCGCACTCGCGCCGCTACCCCCTGCTTACTCCGGACCAGGAGATCGACCTGGCCCAGAAGATCGAGCGCGGCGACCTGCATGCCAAGGAACTGCTCGTCAACTCCAACCTGCGCCTGGTCGCCTCGAACGCCCGGCGCTACCAGAACCAGGGCCTGCCCCTCGGCGATCTCGTCCAGGAGGGCATGCTCGGCCTGATTCGCGCCTCGGAGAAGTTCGACTGGCGCAAGGGCTTTCGCTTCTCCACCTACGCCACCCTGTGGATTCGCCAGGCCATTCAGCGCGGCCTGGAGAACTCAGGACGCACGATTCGCCTGCCCGTGCACGTCGCTCAGCGCTCGCGCAAGGTCGGAAGGGTCGAGCGTGAGCTGTCGGTGCGCCTGGGCCGCGAGCCCACGATCGAGGAGCTCTCACAGGAGACCGGACTGCCGATCGAGCAGGTCGAGGAGGTGCGCCACCAGCGCGCCGCGCTCGTCAGCCTCGACCAGCAGATCGGCGAAGACGGCGACACCGCACTCGGTGACCTGCTGCCCTCCGACGCCGAGGCGCCCGAGGAGACGGCCTGGGACAACGAGCGCGAGCGGATCGTGCATCGCGCGATCTCCGAGCTGCCCGAGACCGAGCGCACCGTGCTGACGCTGCGCTTCGGCACCGGCCGCGAGGAGCCGCAGACGCTCACCGCGATCGGCAAACGCCTCGGCTTCTCCGCCGAGCGGGCCTCACAGCTCGAGCAGCGCGCGCTGAAGAAGCTCGCCGAGTCTCCCGAGCTGGCCGCCCTGCGCGAGGCCGCTTAGCCGCCGGCGCCCGTCGGGGCGCTCGCAGATTCGACAAAAGGGGCCCCGTCGCCGATGCGGCGGGGCCCCTTTGTCTTTCGGTGAGGCGTGCCGCGCGCACGGCGCGGATGGGTAGCGGGGGGTGATGATTCTCGGGTCCGTGTGGTGTGTCGTGAGTCGGTTTTCGTCGCGCGTGCGCCAAGGTATATACGCCGTATCTACGATTGCTATCGCTCACTCTTTTTCGCCTAACGCCACACACCTACGTCCGCACCACCGGCCGACACCGGGCGCGACGCGCAACGGCCGTTGTGCGACATACACCGGGCTACAAGATCTGCGAGGCGCGGGCCCGGTAGGGCGCGAAGTCGGGCTTGCGCTTCTCGTCGAAGGCGGCGATGCCCTCCTGCGCCTCATCGCTTGCGACGAACTCGTGCAGTCCGCTGAAGGCCAGCGCCGCCTGCCCGGCGAGGTGCTCGGTGTCCTGGTTGAAGGACTGCTTGAGAAAGCGCAGCGAGGTCGGCGACAGCGCGAGGATCTGATCGGCGTAGCGGCGGACCTCCGCACGCAGCTCGCCACCGGCGACGACGCTGTTGACCAGCCCCCAGCGCTCGGCCTCCTGCGCGTCGTACTGGCGGCAGAGAAACCAGATCTCCCGCGCGCGCTTCTCGCCGACCACGCGCGCGAGAAAGCCCGTGCCGAAGCCGGCGTCGAACGAGCCGACGCGCGGGCCGGCCTGGCCGAAGCGCGCGTGCTCGGCGGCGATCGACAGGTCGCAGATCACGTGCAGCACGTGCCCGCCGCCGATCGCCAGGCCGTTGACGGCGGCGATCACCGGCTTGGGGATGTCGCGGATCGTGCGGTGCAGCGCCTCGATCTCGAACAGGCCGCTCTGCGACGGGCCGTAGTCGCCGCTCTGCGCGCGCTGCTTCTGATCGCCGCCGGTGCAGAAGGCCTTCTCCCCGGCCCCCGTCAGCGCGACGACGCCGACGTCGGCATCGGCCCAGGCGCGCTTGAAGCAGGCGATCAGCTCGTCGACGGTGTGCGCGGTGAACGAGTTGTAGCGCTCGGGCCGTGCGATCGTGATCCAGCAGAGGCCGTCCTGCACCTCGTAGGTGACGTCTGTCAGCTTCCCATCTGGCTCCTTGCGTGTCGCGAGAACGAATTGCTTGCCCGATCAGGCCATCGTCAGCCCACCGCTGACCGAGAGGGTCTGGCCGGTTATGTAGGAGGCCTCCTCGGAGGCCAGGAAGGCGACCGCGGCGGCGACCTCCTCGGGGCGCCCCAGGCGGCGCATCGGCACCGCGCGCTCGAGCGCCGCGACCAGGCGCTCGCCGTCCTCCCCGGCCATCGCGGTTAGCAACGGCGTGTCCGTCGGGCCGGGACAGACGACGTTGGCCGTCACGCCGCGGCGCGCGACTTCGCGGGCGATCGTCTTGGTGAAGGCGATCACCCCCGCCTTGGCGCCCGCGTAGATGCTCTCCTGCGCCGAGCCGACGCGAGCCGCGTCGGAGCTGATGTTGACAATGCGCCCCGACCCCCGCTCGGCCATCCCGGCGAGCACCGCCTGCGTGGTGCGCAGCACACCTTCGTAGTTGATCGCGATCACACGCCGCCAGAACGCCTCGTCGGTGTCTGCGAACGCCCTGAACTCGTCCCAGCCGGCGCAGTTGACGAGCACGTCCACGTCCCCCAGCTCGCTCTCCGTGGCCGCGAACGCCCGTTCGACCGAGCCCGAGTTCGTCACGTCGAGTACGAGCGCCAGCGCGCGCCCCCCGGCGGACTCGACCTCGCCCGCGACCTGCCGCGCCCGTGTCCTCGCGAACGTCGCCGATCGCGACGGCGCAGCCCGCCTCGGCCAGCGCCAGCACGACCGCACGACCGATGCCACCGCCACCTCCCGTGACGAGCGCCGTCCGCCCGCTCACGCCGGGGACGCAATCTGCCATCGCCCACCGGTCATGTCGGTCACGATAGGCACCCGCGCGGATGTCAAACCAGCGAGCCGCGAGGCGCGCGTGCCAGGGGTGTGGGCGTCGGACGGCCGGCGCGCCTCGTGACGCGCCGGCCGGACGAGAGCCTGTCTACGGTGGGCCTGGAGTGCCTAGGCGCCGGCCACGAACGCCGCGATGTCCGGCGTGCCGCGGCCGGTGACGTAGTCCCAGCCGGGCGTGTCGGGGAACAGCCCGTTGCTGCCGATCGTGATGTCGTTGAACGCCGATTCGGGCTCTGTGCCGTAGATGACCGGCCCGGCGAAGCCGAGCGCGCCTTCGTGCGCGCCCTGGGCGCGTGCCCAGATGCCCTGCCAGGACGGCGCGCTCGCGCTGGTCCCGCCGATCACCTCTTCTTCGCCGCCGACGATCACGTCGTAGCCGCTGTTGGGATCGGCGTCGAGCGCGACGTCGGGTACGCCGCGGCGCACGCCCAGGAAGCTGCCGCCGGCGCTCGCCTGCCAGCTGGGGGTTTCCTCGATCGCGCTGGTTCCGCCACCGCCGGCGTACCAGCCGATCTCGGTGGGGCCTTCGCCGAGCACCGTCGTGCCGCCGACGCCGATCGCGCCGGGGCTGGAGGCCGGGTAGTTGACGCCCGGAAGGCCGAGCGGCAGGCCGTTGAGGCCGATCAGCAGCGGGCACTGCGAGCCGGTGTCGCCGCTGGAGGTGAACAGGGTCTGCCCCTGCGCGGCGGCCTCGGCAAGCACCGTGTCCAGCGATTCGGTGAAGCCGGATGCGTTGGCCAGCAACTCGCACTCGCCGGCCGAGAAGCTCGCCTGCGAGCTGGCGTCGTCGGTCACCCAGCGGTCGACCGTCGCGAGGATGTCGGCGTCTTCGAGCGAGGAGCCGACGTACACGTTGACCTGCTTGACGCCCGGGGCGAAGGCGGTGGAGTACTGCGTGTCGAGATCCCACTCGTCGTCACCTTCGGTGTCGCTCGTGGGCGTGCCGACGTTGACCTGGTTCCACGTAACCGTGGGCAGGCCGAATTTGCTCTCGAACTGCGCCAGGTCGCGCTTGGGCTGGGACAGATCGCCCTCGGAGATGACCGAGACCGTCTGCCCCGCGCCGGTCTGCGCTTCGCTTGCGCCGTACAGCGAGTTGAGCTCCTTCGGTCCGTAGCTGGTCGGGAAGCTCAGGCCCGGCGTCGCAGCGCCCGAGCGATGCACTGTGTGCAGCTGTGCACGCGAGAGGTCCGAGAGGCCCGTGATCGCGATGACCGAGCCGGCGAGCGATACGGGAAGGCTCGCGGTTGCGGTGCTCGAGACGTAGGACGAGCCGTCGGCAGCGCGGTAGCTGTGAAAGGAGGTGCCAAGGGCCGAGCCCAGCGCAGCGGTCGTGCCCGACAGCGTCACGAGCAGCCGGTCGGCGGAGACGCTGCCCACCGTAAGTCCGTGCGCGCCGGCCCACGACTGCACGGCGGCGACGGTGGCGGGAGTGGGCGCGAAGCGTTCTGCGAACTGAGCCGGGCTGAGCGGCGCATGGCCCGCTTGGGCGGCGTAGCGCCGCAGCGCGGCAGCGTTGCGCGGCGCGAGCGTCAGAGTGATCGAGCGCGTCTGCGCGACCGACCCTTGATCGGTGGAGCCGCTCGTGCGCAGCGGGCCGGCGCCGGCGGGCGCGAACGCTGCGGCGGATTGAGCGAGCGCTGCTGTCGTCAGCACGACCATCGCGGCCGACAGGGCTAGCTTGGCGCTTCGGGTCATCTCTTCTCCTCTGTGGGGTGTCGGAGCCGTCCTCGGGCATCCGCTGCCAGCGGCTTGCGCAACGCGCCGCGTCTGTGCAAGGACAGGCCGCGACATACCCCCACTCGGCAACCGCGAAACACCTCTGGGCGCTCGTTCGATCCCTTCGGGGCAAGCAGTCGCTTCGCTAGTCTGCGAGCCAAGGCCGCGGGGCCGCGGCCGGCCACTGACAGCCAACACGGGAGGCTCGCGTCGTGTCCAAGTCGCTGTGGGAGCGGACCGTCGAGACGACGATCGCGGTGGGCGAACGCATCCTCGCGCCGGTCGAGCGGTTCATCGGGCGTCGTTCATTGGTCGGCGACGCGACGTTCTTCGAGCTCGACCGCTTCCCCTGGGCGAAGCACATCGAGGACAACTGGGAGGTCATCCGCGATGAGCTGCGCCACGTGCTCGAGGATCGCGACGCGCTGCCGAACTTCCAGGACATCTCCAAGGACCAGATCGAGATCACCGACGACGACCGCTGGAAGACGTACTTCCTCTACGGCTACGGCTTCCAGGCGAAGCTCGGCGTCGAGACGTGCCCGCGCACGGCCGCGCTGATGCGCGAGATCCCCGGCATGACGACTGCGATGTTCTCGATCCTCTCCCCGCGCAAGCACATCCTCGACCACCGCGGCCCGTACAAGGGCGTGCTGCGCTACCACCTCGGGCTGATCGTGCCCGAGGACGCCGAGGCCTGCCGGATCCGCGTGGGCGACGACTTCCGCCACTGGCGCGAGGGCGAGAGCATGGTGTTCGACGACACGTTCAACCACGAGGTGTGGAACGACACCGACGAGACCCGCGTGGTGCTGTTCGTCGACGTGCTGCGCCCGCTGCCCGAGCCCGAGGCGACGATCAACCGCTGGATCGTCAAGGCGATCGGGTGGTCGCCGTTCGTGCTCGACGCCAAGCGCAATCAGGAGGCTTGGGAAGAGCGGTATCGGGCGCAGCGGGCGGTGCCGGCGCAGGCGGCCGAGCCGCGCGTTCAGGCTCGCGCCTAGACCCCCGAAACGTCCAGCCCCGTCCCCTGCAGCAACTTGTTCGCTTCGGAATTGAGCACGGTGAACTCGCCGGTGACGATCAGCACGCCGAGCACGATCATCACTGCGCCGCCGACGGCGATCATCACGGGGAAGTGGCGCTTGACGACGGCGAGCGCGGTCGTCATGCGCTCGAAGGCGAGCGCGATCAGCAGGAAGGGGATCGCCAGCCCGGCGGAGTAGACGGCGAGCAGCAGCGCTCCGTGCGCAGCGGAGCCCGACACGGCTGCCTGCGTGAGGATCGCACCGAGCGTGATGCTCGTGCAGGGCGTCCAGGCGATCGCGAACGCCGCGCCGGCGACGAGCGGACCGCCGCGCCCGGCCAGGCGCAGCAGCGACTCGGAGTGCCACTCGCGGTTGAGCAGTCGCACGAACGGGCTCGCGAGGAAGATCAGCCCGAGCGCGATGATCACGCCGCCGCCGATGCGCTCGAGCATCTGTTTGTGGTCGTTGAGGGTCGAGCCGATGACCGTCGCGCTGAGCCCGAGCAGGATGAAGATCAGCGAGAAGCTGGCGATGAACAGCAGGCTCGGCACGAGCACGCGCTTGACCCCGACCCCGTCTTTGAGGTCGTTGGGCGTGACGCCGATGACCGTCGACAGGTAGCCGGGCACGATCGGCAGCACGCACGGCGACAGGAACGAGACGAGGCCCGCGGCGAGGGCCAGAGGGATGCCGACGCCCGTCGCGGTGTCGGACGTCGACGCGAGCAGCAGCGCGGCGTGGCTCATCGCGCCGTCACCGAGCCCGGCGACGGCTGGATCGCCTCGCGCAGATGGTCGATCTCGCGCTCCAGGCGCGCCACGCGCTCGGACAGTTCCTCCAGCGCGCGCGCGGCGGCGTCCTCGCCGCCCGAGGGCGCAGGCACCGCCCCAGGCGCCCCCGGCCCCTCGGCGAAGGCCGCCCGTGTCTCCGCGGGCGCGTCGGAAGAGGCGCTCTGCGCTGCCTGCGGCGGCTGGGACTCCTCCTGCAGCAGCTGCGCGTAGCGCTCCTCCTTGTGCCCGGGCCGGCGTGCGAGGCGCTGCACGAGCTCGCGCTCGATCAACCGCGCCAGCGTGTCGTGCACCTCGGCGAGGTCGGCGAAGGAGTGGATGCGCTCGCCGCGCTGCTTGAGCTCGCCGGGCGTCTGCGCGCCGCGCAGCATGAGAACGCACATGACGGCCTGCTCGGCGTCGTCCATCGGCAGCGCTTCGGCGAGCAGATGGCGGTACTTGGCGGCACGACTGGCCCCGGCCAGGCGCACGAGGCCGTGGCGCTCCAGTCGATGCAGCGCCTCGCGGATCGTCGCTTCGTCGTAGTCGACGACCGGATCGCGGTTGGTCGACTGGTTGCAGGCCAGGCGCAGCGAGTTCAGCGAAAGCGGGTACGCGTCGGGCGTCGTGCGCTGCTTCTCCAGCAGGCAGCCGAGCACCCTGACCTCGGCGGCGCCCAACCCCGCGATCGGAGCTGTGGAGCCAAATCCGGGGGTCATCGGAGGTCTGCTCCGGTGGGCACGGGCGAGCTTTGCCCCGCTCGGTTCTGTGTGGCGCATTTCACGGCCCTTCCGAGGGTATCCAAGCGCTCCGCGTGCGTGCAGCGGCCGGCCGGCCTCGCGATCGGCTGTGTGCGCGTCGCTAAAGTCAACGCGTGAGCAGCCAGCCCTTCTCTCAGGGCCGCTCGGGGGAAGGACGCCACTCGCCGCGTCCGGAGCTCCGGCCCGAGGACGTGCCCTCGACGCCGGTCTCGCTGCGTCGCGTGGCTCGCCTGTTCCGGCCCTACCGGCCGCGGCTGAGCCTGCTGCTGGGGCTGATCTTCGTGTCGGCGGCGCTCGGCGTGATCAGCCCGTTCCTGCTGCGCGAATTCATCAACGACGCCTACCCGCGCCACGACACGACGCTGGTGGTCGAGCTCGTCTCGGGGATGATCGCGCTGTCGATCCTCACGAGCGTGATCGGCGTCGCGCAGACGTGGATCTCCAACCAGGTCGGCCAGCGCGTGATGCACGACCTGCGCGCTGCCGTGTACGCGCACCTGCAGCGCATGTCGCTGGCCTTCTTCACGCACACGCGCACGGGCGAGGTGCAGTCGCGCATCGCCAACGACATCGGCGGCGTCGACAGCGTCGTCACCTCGACGGCGACGTCGATCGTGCAGAACGTCACGACGGTCCTGGCGACGATCGTCGCGATGGTGCTGCTGGACTGGCGCCTGGCGGCCTTTTCGCTCGTGCTGCTGCCGTTCTTCGTGTGGCTGACGCGGCGCGTGGGCGAGGAGCGCCGGCGCATCCAGTCGGTGCGCCAGAGCCGCCTGGCGGACATGTCGACGCTCGTCGAGGAGTCGCTGTCGGTGTCGGGCATCCTGCTCGGCAAGACGATGGGGCGCTCGCCGGAGCTCGTGCGCCGCTTCGGCGGCGAGTCGGGCGAGCTCGCCGACCTGGAGGTGCGCGCACGCATGGCCGGGCGCTGGCGCATGGCCTCGGTGCAGATGAGCTTCGCGATCATGCCGGCGCTCGTGTACCTGTTCGCCGGTATCGACCACGGCTCCGGCGGCAACGCGATCTCGATCGGCACGGTCGTCGCCTTCACGACGCTGCAGACACGCCTGCTGTTCCCGATCCAGTCACTGCTGTCGGTGGGGCTGGAAGTGCAGACGTCGCTGGCGCTGTTCGGGCGGATCTTCGAGTACCTCGACCTGCCGGTCGACATCGTCGAGCGACCCGACGCGCGAGCGATGAGCGACGTGCGCGGCGATGTGCGCCTGCAGGACGTGTGGTTTCGCTACGCGAGCGACTCGCCGTGGACGCTCTCGGGCATCGGCGCCGAGGTGCCCGCCGGGAGCACCACCGCGCTGGTCGGCGAGACCGGCTCGGGAAAGACGACGCTAGCGTATCTCGTCGCGCGCCTGTACGAGCCCGAGCGCGGCAGCGTGAGCATCGACGGCGTGGACATCCGCGACATGACGCTCGCCTCGCTGGCCGCGACGGTCGGACTGGTCTCCCAGGAGACCTACCTGTTCCACGCGTCGATCCGCGAGAACCTGCGCTTCGCCTGCCCGGAGGCGAGCGACGAGCAGATCGAAGACGCGGCGCGCGCGGCGCAGATCCACGAGCTGATCTCCTCGCTGCCCGACGGCTATGACACGCCGGTCGGCGAGCGCGGCTACCGCTTCTCCGGCGGCGAGAAGCAGCGCATGGCGATCGCGCGCACGGTGCTGCGAAACCCGCCCGTGCTGATCCTCGACGAGGCCACCTCGGCGCTGGACAACGAGACCGAGCGCGCGGTGCAGCAGGCGCTGGACGAGCTCTCGCGCGGGCGCACGACGATCGCCATCGCCCACCGCCTGTCGACGATCCGAGACGCCGACCAGATCCTCGTGCTCGACGCGGGTCAGATCGTCGAGCGCGGCACGCACGACGAGCTGGTGGAGCTCGGTGGGCGCTACGCCGAGCTGCTGGCCGGTCGCGCGGCCGTCGATGCCGCCGTCGCTACGCCGTAGCGTCGATGTTCAGGCGCACGTAGTCGACGACGACCGGCTCGCCGAGCAGCGCGAGCACGTCGTCCATGAACGGCTCGCGCAGCTGCTCGGGCAGGTGCTGGCAGTGCGGCCCGAGCACGATCGTCGAGAGGAACTCGCGCGGCTCGTCGGGCTGCTTCGGCGCGGGCGCAAGCCAGCACTCGGCCTCGGCGAAGCCGGCGTCGAGCAGCCGCTGCCTGGTCTCCTGCGGCCCGGCGTAGTTCCACGGCTGGCGAAAGTCGCCGAAGTGCGCGGCGTACGGTTCGCGCGCGAGAACCTCGTTGGCGTGCCCGCGCAGAACGTCGATGTTGCCGCGCCCGCCGCACTGCGCGACGAGCCGCCCGCCGGGGCGCAGCGCGCCGTGCAGACGCGCGAACAGCCGCTCGTGATCGCCGATCCAGTGGAAGGTCGCGGTCGAGAGGATCGCGTCGACGGGCTCTGACAGCTCCAGCTCGAGCAGGTCTGCGACGCGAACGTCGGCGCCGGGCAGCCGCTCGCGCGCCGCGTCGACCATCGAGTGCGACGCGTCGACGGCGATCGCCCGGCCCTGCGGCAGGCGCTCGATCAGCGCCTGCGTGATGCGCCCCGAGCCGCAGCCTGCGTCCAGCACGGTCTCGTCGCCGCGAAGCTGCAACCGGCCGAGCACCTCGCGCCCCAGCGCCTCCATCGGACCGGAGATGCGGTCATAGCTCTGTCCGTCCCATGTGCGCGTATCTGGCATACGCCTGTACGTTATCACGTATATATATTTATAGATCGAGGGTCGCCGCGCCCTCGGTCCGCGCCGTGGCTGTCAGACCTCCACGCGCGCGGCCAGCTCGCCGATCGCGCGCGAGAGCTGCCCGCCTTGCCAGGCGATCGGCGAGCGCACCGGCGGTCCGGCCTGCTCGACGACGAGCTGCGCCCCGGGGATCGTCTCTGCGTAGCGCTCGCCGACGGCCAGCGGGTGTCCGGGATCGGCCTCGTCGCGGCTGGCGATCACGACCGTCGGCACGCGCAGCGCGCCGAGCTCGTCGATCGACTCGAACGGGCGCGAGCGCGGGACCGCCTGCAGCGCGTCGGCGACGGCGAGCGGGTGCTCGTGGGCGCCCAGCCGCTGGCGCAGCACCCTCTCGACGGTCTCGCGCCAGTCCTCGGGAACGGCCGCGAGGTCATACGCGCGGACGAACCCGTCGACGCCGCCCTCGCGCAGGCCACGCGCGAGCGCGTCCCAGCGCGCGAGCTCCCGCTCGTCGCGCGGCGAGTCCGGCTCGAACGACGGCGTGATCAGAGCCAGCGCGGCGACGCGCTGTGGGTGCGAGAGCGCCAGGCGCAGCGCCGTGTGTGCGCCCATCGACGCACCCGCAAGCACGGCGCGCTCGATGCCGAGCGCGTCGAGCGCCGCCTGCAGGTCGCCGGCGAGCTGCTCGTAGCCGTATGCAGCGGCGTCGGGCGCCGGCGACGAGGCGCCGTGACCGCGCGCGTCGTAGGCGACGACGCGATGCCCGGAGCGCTGCAGCGCGCGCGAGCCCATCACGACGTAGCGGCGGGTTGCCGTGAGCCCGTGCAGCAGCACGACCGGAATGCCCTCCCCCGCCTGCTCGCCGGCCAGCGAGACGCCGGCGGCGTCGATGCTCAGAGGCCGGCTCTGCGCATCGCCGCCCGCCACCTCAGGCGGCAACGGCGGCGTGCTCGCGCACGAGCTCGGCCGAGCGCTCGGGGCGCTCCCAGAAGAACAGGTGGCCGACGTCGTCGAAGATCTCCAGGCGCGCGCCGGGGATGCGCGAGGCGATCAGCCGGCCGTTCTGCACGGGCAGCAGGCGGTCGGCGGTGCCGTGCACGACGAGCGTCGGCGTCGCGATCTCCCCCAGGCGAGCGTTCGTGTCGTGCGCGGCGCAGGCCTGCATCTGCTGCATGATCACCGGCAGCGCGACCGCGCGGCGCATGGCGATCTCGCGGAACGCCGCGTAGACGTCCTCGTCGGCGGCGAGCTGCGGTGAGACGTTGATCTCCCAGCCGGCACGCAGCGCGCGCTCGCGGTCGCCCGAGCCCATCGCCTCCACCAGCCCCGCGAGGTCGGCCTCGCTGGCCAGCGCGCTGCCCTCGCCGCCGCAGTAGGTGCACCCGAGCGTCAGCGTGCGCACGCGCTCGGGGTGGTTCAGCACAAGCTCCTGGGCGATCATGCCGCCCATCGAGATGCCCATCACGTGCGCGTCGTCGAGCCCCAGCGCAGCCAGCAGGCCGGCCGCGTCGTCGGCCATCTCGCGCGTCGTGATCGGCCCGTCCAGCGGCGTGCTCGCGCCGACGCCGCGGTGGTCGTAGGCGATCGTGTCGAAGTCCGCGCGCAGCAGGTCCAGGAACGGGTCGCCCCAGTGCAGCGCCGTGCCGCTCATGCCCATAATCAGCAGCAGCGGCGGGCCGGCGGCGTTGCCGCTGCGTTCGTAGTCGAGCTGGATGTCGCCGACGTCGATCGTCGTCACGACTCGATCCTACCCTCGCCGCGTGCGCGCGTGAGCGGCGAGGGCCGCGGTCCGCCGCTAGAGCGGAAGGGCCATCTGCGGCGCATCGCCGGCCGCGGGCTCGCGAGCCGGTGCGCGCTCGCCGTGCGTCAGCCCGGCGACGCGCACGCCGAGCAGGCGCACGGGCCTTGCGGGCGCGTATTCGCGAAGCAGGCGCAGCGCGACGGCGAAGACGGTCTCGTAGTCGCACGTCGGCTCGCCGATCGAGTGCGCGCGCGTCACCGTCGTCCAGTCGTCGAGGCGCACCTTGATCCCGATCGTGCGGCCGCTGCGCGCGTTGGCCGTGAGGCTGTCGCAGAGCGTGCGCGTCATCGCGGCGAGCGCCTCGACGAGCTTTGCGAACTCGTGCACGTCGTAGTCGAACGTGCGCTCGCGCGACTCCGAGACGACCTTGCGCGCCGCGCCGATCTCGCCGTCGTGCTCGAAGCGTGCGCGCCGCGCCAGCTCGCGCCCGTGGTTCGGGCCGAAGCGCTCGGCCAGCAGCCGCTCGGGGGCGCCGGCGACGTCGGCGAGCGTGTTCAGGCCGAGCTGGGCCAGGCGCGCGGCGGTCTTCGGGCCGATGCCCGGGATCAGGCCCGGCGCAGCGCCGGCGAAGCGCTCGCACGCCTGCTCGCGCGTGAGCACCACGAAGCCGGCCGGCTTCTCGGCATCGGAGGCGACCTTGGCGACGAGCTTGTTCGGGCCGATGCCGACCGAGCAGGTGAGCTGCGTGGCGCGCTTGACGTCGGCGAGCAGGCGGCGCATCGCCGCGCGCGGCGAGTGCAGGCCGTCGAGGTCCAGATAGGCCTCGTCGAGCCCCACCACCTCGACGCGCTCGACGTGTTCGCGCACGAGGTCCCACATCTGCCGAGACACCGCCCGATAGGTCTGGAAGTCGGGCGCCAGCACGATCGCCTGCGGGCACAGCCGCCGCGCACGCGCGGCCGGCATCGCCGAGCCGACGCCGTACTTGCGCGCCTCGTAGCTGGCCGTCGTGACGACCGCGCGCGGTCCCGATCCGGCGACGATCACAGGCTTGCCGCGCAGCTCCGGACGGCGCGTCAGCTCGATCGACACGTAGAAGGCGTCGGCATCCAGGTGCGCGACGCGCAGGCTGGAAGCGGGCGCGGACATGGACCCGCGAATCTAGCGCGAGCCGCGGCGGGCGCCCGAGGGGGCGGTTTGGCCTGGTAAGCGGGCCTGTTCTGTGAGAACATTGCGTTCACTACCTGGAGGTTTGGCTCGAAAGGGGGGTCAAACCGGGGGACAACGCCCGTGCTTGCGCGGGCGCTCATGGATGGGAGACAGGCAATGCCGATTGGCCATGACGGACGGATGCAGGCGCGTAGGCGCGCGCGGGCCCGTGCCGTCGCCCGCCGGAGGGTGCGCCGCGCACGGCTGATCGCGCTGCTGCTCGTCCTGCTGCCCAGCGCGCTGCTGCTCGCCTCCACCGTCTCGGCCAGCGCCTCCAGCGAAAGCTCGCTCGCCGAACGCCAGGCGCGCGCCGCCGTCAAAGCTGCAGAACATCTGGCTCGCCACGAAGCCAAACAGGCGGCCATCCAGGCCAAACGCGAAGCGACCCTGCGTGCGCGCAAAGAACGCGAGGAACTCAAGCACCCCAACGGCAGCGTGGTGTTCTCCTGTACGCAGGTGACGTGGAACTACAAAGCCTTCCCCGACCTGCCCGGCAACACCGTCGAACAGCAGCTCACGATCGAAAAGAACCACGCCACGCGCAAACTGTCGACGTTCGTGTTCGACGGGACGACGGGCACCAGCACGATGGCCCTCGACGGGCACGCGGGGCGCTACCAGGTCGACGCCTGGGCGCACTGGGCGACCAACGGCCTGACCGGGCACTTCGACCTGCGCGGCAAAGTCGTCTGCCCGCCCGCACCGGCACTGACGATCGAAAAGCTCCAGCGCATCGGGCCGGAAACCGGCTACACCCCGTCGGCGCTCACCGGCGAAGTCGGTCAGACCGTGGAATACGAGATCGTCGTCAAGAACACCGGCAACATCCCGGTCACGCTGAGCGCGCTCAGCGATGCGCACTGCGACGCCGGCACGATCGCCGGCGGGCCGGGCGCCGGCACGCTGGCGATCGGCGAATCGACCACGTTCACGTGCACGCACTTGCTCACCGCAGCCGATCAGACGGCCGGCTCCTACACCAACATCGCGAGCGACACGGCAACGCCGGTCGGCGAAGGCTCGCCGGTGACCGGCGAATCGAACACCGTCGTCGTGAACGTCCCGACCGGCGAAGTCCAGCCGGAAAAAACCGAAAAACCTGCCGACAAAACAGGCGAAACCACCACGGGCGGCAGCCCGACCTCGGGCGTGCTCGCGCTGACCGCCGCGCCGAGCGGCTCGACGGGCGTTACGGGAACATCGCCGAAAACGGGCGTGCTCGCCTCGAAAACCACCGCGATCCCCGCACTCAGCGGCCCTCACGGTTGCGTGCGCAGCAGCTTCAAGGCGAGCGTCAAGTCGGCGGGCGTGCGCAGCGTCGGCTTCTACATGGACAAGCGCAAACTGAAGTCGATGACGGCCAAGAGCGCGCGCAAAGGCCGGCTGACGATCACGATCGACCCGTCCACGCTGAGCGTCGGCTCGCACAAGCTGACCGCGAAGATCACGATGGTGCCGGCGAGCGCGGGCGCCAAAGCCAGGCACGCGACGCGCTCGATGACCGTGCTGCGCTGCAGCTCGGCCGTGCTGACGCCCCGCTTCACGGGCTGAGATGCGCCCGGCCGTGCGCTTCCGGCGGCGCCGGGCGCCGCGGTCGATGTGGCTGGCGGCGCTGAGTGTGGCGGCGTGCTCGGCGGTGTCGGCGCCGGTCGCCGCGCACGCTGCGCCGCAAGCGGTGTACAAGCGCCTGTCGGACCTGCGCACGCTCTCGCACTGGGCCTATCCGAACGCCGAGGCGACGGTGCGCGCCGCGCCGTCGCCGCAGGCCTCCCCGATCGGGAACCTGCGCCTGCTGACGATCGACCAGCAGGCCGAGCTGTACATGGCGCTGACCTCGGCGCACACCGCGTCGGGCGAAACGTGGATCAAGGTCGAGCTCCCGGGCCGTCCCAACGGACATACCGGCTGGGTCCCGCGCGGCGCGCTCGGCCCGCTGCACGCCGTCTCCGGCCACCTGCTCGTCGACCGCGAGCGGCTGCGCGCAACGCTATTTCGCGGCGGCAGGGCGATCTTCAGCGCGCCCGTGGGAGTCGGCAAGGCGAGCACGATCACACCGCCCGGCAACTTCTACGTGATGGAGAAGCTGCGCGCGATCAACGGGCCGATCTACGGCCCGTTCGCGCTGGGCACGAGCGCGTACGCGCCGACGCTCAGCGAATGGCCCGGGGGCGGCATAGTCGGCATCCACGGCACCGACGAACCGGGGCTGATCCCCGGCCGCCCGTCGCACGGTTGCATTCGCATGCGCAACGCCGACATCACCCGCCTGTGGGCGATCGTCGGCGTCGGCACGCCGATCGAGATCCGCTGAGCGAGCGGCCCTCCCCCGCGATCCCGCCGCGAGTCCCGGCGCCGAACTGCGACAAACACGGTGGCGTGTCACCGTCAAGCCACCTTGGGATACGCTTGCAGGCGGCATGGACCTCACGTTCTCAGAGCAGGAGACCGCCTTCCGCGACGAGCTGCGCGAGTGGCTGTCTCAGAACAAGCCGGGCGACCCGCCGACGAGCGAGGGCGAGGACGGCCAGTACGCCTGGCGTCGCGAATGGCAGCGCAAGCTGTATGACGCGGGCTGGGCGGCGCCCGCCTGGCCGACCGAGTACGGCGGCCGTGGCGCATCGCTGACCGAGTCGGCGATCTACTTCGAAGAGCTCGGGCGCGCGCGCGTGCCGATGGCGGCGAACGTGCTCGGCCTGCTGCTGGGCGGCCCGACGCTGATGGTGTGGGGCACCGACGAGCAGAAGGACCGCTACCTGTCGCCGATCCTCTCCGGCGAGGAGATCTGGTGCCAGGGCTTCTCAGAGCCCGACGCGGGCTCTGATCTGGCGTCGCTGAAAACCAAGGCGGTGAAGGACGGCGACGAGTGGGTCGTCACCGGCCAGAAGGTGTGGACGAGCGGCGCGCAGTACTCCAAGTGGTGCATGCTCGTCGCGCGCAGCGACGGCGACGTGGCCAAGCACAAGGGCCTGACCTACTTCCTGATGGACATGGAGCAGGACGCCGTGCAGGTGCGCCCCTTGCGCCAGATCACCGGCGAGGCGGAGTTCAACGAGCTGTTCATCGAGGAGGCGCGGATTCCCGACGCCAACGTCGTCGGCGGCGTGGGCAACGGCTGGAAGGTCGCGCTGACGACGCTGATGAACGAGCGCGCGGGCCTCGGCTTCGCGCTGCAGATCCGCCTGCGCCAGCTGCTCGACGACGTGATCGCGATCGCCGCCGAGCGCGGCCTGCTGGAGGACCCGCTGTACGCCGATTCGATCGCCGAGCTGCACGTGCGCTGCGAGTCGATCCGCCTGCTCGCGTGGAAGGGCCTGACCGACGTCGAGCGCTACGGCCAGCCCGGCCCGGAGGGCTCGCTGGTCAAGTGGCTGTGGTCGGACACCAACCAGCGCCTCACGCAACTCGCCGTCGACGTCGTCGGCCCCGACGCGCTGACCGTCGGCGAGAGCTGGAGCTATGAGCTGCTGCGCGCGCGCGGCAACACGATCGAGGGCGGCACGACGGAGGTCCTGAAGAACATCGTCGCCGAGCGCGTGCTCGGGCTGCCGCGCCTGAAGGTGGCGGTGTAGATGGACTTCGGCCTGACCGACGATCAGCGCGACATCCAGCGCACGGCGCGCGATCTGCTCTCAGAACGCGCAACCGCCGCAAGCGTGCGCGAGCACGCCGAGGCGCGCACGATCGACCAGGCGCTGTGGCGCGAGCTGAGCGAGCTGGGCTGGCCGGGCATCGCCATCTCCGAGGCCTACGGTGGACAGGGCCTCGGGCAGATCGAGCTGTCGATTCTCTGCGAGGAGCTCGGCCGCTCGCTGGCACCGGTCCCCTTCCTGCCCGGCGCGATGGCCGCAGCGGTGATCGAGCAGGCCGGCTCGGCCGAGCAGCGCGAGCGCTGGCTGCCGGGGCTGGCCTCCGGCGAGGCCTTCGGCGCGCTCGGCTCGACCGTCGACGGCGTGGCCGAGCTGGTCGTCGGCGGCGCCGACGCACAGGTGCTGGTGCTCGTCGACGAGGAGGGCAACGGCCTGGTGCTGAGCTCCGAGCAGGCCGACGTCAGCCCGCTGGCGGCGATCGACCCGACCCGCTCGGCGGCGCGCGTCGCCGTGCCCGACGGCGCCGGCGACGCGCTGGGCGATGCCTGCGCGGGACTCGGGCGCGCGCTCGTGTCGGTCAGCTCCGAGCTCGTCGGCGTGTGCGAGCGAGCGCTGGACATGACCGTCGCCTACGTCAAGGACCGCAAGCAGTTCGGCGTGCCGGTCGGCGCCTACCAGGCGGTCTCGCACCGCTGCGCGCAGATGCTGCTGGAAACGGAGAAGGCGCGCTCGACGGCCGCGTTCGCCGCATGGACGGCCGACGCCGATCCCGAGCGCCTGGCCGAGGCGGCGGCGATGGCCAAGGCCGCGGCGTCGGACGCCGGGCGCGAGGTGACCGCCGGCGCGATCCAGGCCCACGGCGGCATCGGCTTCACGTGGGAGGCCGACGTTCACTGGCTGTACAAGCGCGCGCAGCTCGACGCCGCGCTGCTGGGCGGCGCCAAGCGCCACCGCGCGCAGCTCGCGGCGATCCTCGCCGACCGCGTCGGCGCCTCGGCCGCCGCCTGAGAAGCGCCGGCGAGCGCGGACCGGAGAGCTCGATGTCCGCCCCCGAACGAGCGAGCGGCGTTATCGACACCGACACGCTGCGTGCGCGGCGCGAGGCGCTCGTGGTCGAGCACATGGAGTCTGAGAACGTGCACGACTTCGACACCACGCTGCGCACGTTCGGCCACCCCCGTTACGAGCTGATCGCCACGGGCGAGACGTTCGACGGCGAGCAGCAGGTGAGCGCCTACTACGCAGAGACGCGCGCGGCCTTCCCCGACCAGCGCAACGAGCCGATCGCGCTGCACCACGCGCAGGACTCGGTGATCGCGGAGTTCTGGCTGCTCGGCACGCACCTGGGCCCGCTGCGCGGACTGCCGCCGACGGGTCGCTCCTTTCGCTGCCAGATGACGGCGCTGTTCCTGTTCGAGGGCGAGCGGCTGGTGTGCGAGCGCGTGTACTTCGACCAGGCGACGATCCTGCGCCAGCTCGGCCTAGCGCGCGACCCGGGCTCGCTGCTCGGGCGTCTGTCGCTGGTGCTCAACCACCCGCTGACGATCGCCCGCGCGGCGCTCGGCGCGAGGCGCGCGGGCAAGGCGTAGGCAGCGCGGTGCCGGGGCTGTAGGCTCGGCAGACCCAGGCGAAAGGAGCGGCGATGAGCGAGATTGTGCTGAAAGAGGCGCGCGACGGAGTGGCGACGATCACGCTGAACCGCCCGGAGCGCCTGAACGCGTGGACGCAGCAGCTCGAGCGCGACTACTTCGCCGCGCTGGCCGAGTGCGGCGCCTCCCAAGAGGTGCGTGCGATCGTCGTGACGGGCGCCGGGCGCGGCTTCTGCGCGGGCGCCGACATGCAGGAGCTGCAGAGCCTCGGCGAGGACGGCGTCTCAGAGGACCAGCGCAACGGGGCGCGCACCGCGCAGACCTACCCGCTGACGGTTCCCAAGCCGATCATCGCTGCGATCAACGGGCCGTGCGCGGGAATCGGGCTGGTGCAGGCGCTGATGTGCGACATCCGCTTCGTGGCCGAGGACGCCAAGCTGACGACGGCGTTCGCACGCCGCGGGCTGGTCGCCGAGCACGGCATCTCGTGGGTGCTGCCACGCCTGGTCGGCCCGGCCGTGGCGCTGGACCTGCTGCTGTCCGGTCGCGTGGTGCTCGGCCGCGAGGCTGCCGCGATGGGCCTGGTCAACGCGGCGATGCCGGGCGAGACGGTGCTCGAGCGAACGCTCGCCTACGCCCGCGATCTGGCCGTCAACTGCTCGCCGGCGAGCATGGCGACGATGAAGCGGCAGGTCTACGCCGACCTCGAGCGCGCCGTGCCCGACGCGCTGGACGAGGCCGACCGGCTGATGCTCGCTTCGTTCACCGCGCCGGACTTCGCCGAGGGTGTGACGAGCTTCCTCGAGCGCCGCGAGCCGCGCTTCGCGCCGCTGTCGGGATGACGCGACCGGCCTAGGCAGGCGCCAGCGCACGCAAGCGCACGCCACCAACCTCGACGGCGCCCCCCGCACGATCCAGCGAGGGCACCCCGGCGAAGCCGAACTCCACGATCCCTTCGCCGGCGCCATCCGCCGCGGCGACGAACTCGACGGCGCCTGCGTCCAGCGCAAGCGAGGCCCGCACGCCGTCCGCGCCGGCAATGCCGAGCACCCTCCCCCACCGCTCGGCCGCGCCGCTTGGATCGGCGACGGCGACGGTGATCGACGAGAGCCGCCCCGGCGCGCCCTCGCCGGTGGTGCCTGTCCACTGCGGCCCGCCCCAGCGCCACGTGCCGTAGGGGTCGGATCGATCGAGTGAGACGATCGCGCCGCGCATGTCGGCAGGATGCAGGTGCGTGCCGGAGATGTCGGGCAGGTCGATGCACCAGACGACGCGCACGCCCTCGTGCTCGGCGCGCGCGCGTGCGCCGGCGAGGTCCTCGAGGTCGAACAGGGCCATGTAGCCGCCGTCGCCGCCGTGGCGCTGCAGGTAGCGCCCGGCGGCCGTGCCGGGCTGGATCGGCGAGACGATCTCCAAGAAGCAGTCGCCAAGCGCGAACACGGCGTTCTGCAGCCCGAACTCGCCGACCCCGGGATCGCGAAACGGCTCGCCGAGGTCCAGCGCATCGCGCAGTTCGCGCTCGACTGGCTCCAGCTCGGCGGCGACGAGCACGGCCTGGCGCAGGCGGGCTCGCGGCGCGGGCGGGCTCACGTCTCGCGCCGGCCTAGGCGCCGAGGCGCACGGGCAGCGTCTTCATCTGGTTGAGAAAGCCCGATTCGACGTAGCTGGGCTTGCCGTCCAGGGCAATCCCGGGGAAGCGCTTGAGCGTCTCCTCGAAGAGGATCTTCAGCTCCAGGCGCGCGAGCGCGGTTCCCAGGCAGAAGTGGCGCCCGCCGGCGCCGAACGCCTGGTGCTCGGGGTTGCGCTGCACGTCGAAGCGGTCCGGGTCGTCGTACAACGACTCTTCGCGGTTGGAGGAGACGTACCAGAGCACGACCTTGTCGCCCTCCTTGATCTGCTGACCGTGCAGCTCGGTGTCCCGCGTGGCGGTGCGGCGGAAGTGCGCGAAGGCCGGGAACATGCGCAGCGACTCCTCGACGGCGCCGGAGACCAGCGACGGGTCCGCCAGCAGCAGTTGCAGCTGGTCGGGGCTTTCCATCAGCGCGCGCATGCCGCTGGTGTAGGTGGCCTTGGTGCTGTCGTTGCCCGCGGCGACGAGCAGGAAGAAGCCCATCACGATCTCGTGTTCGGCGAGCGTTTCGCCGTCGATCTCGGCGTTGACGAGGACGGTCGTCAGGTCGTCGGTCGGGTTCTCGCGGCGCTCGGCGATCATCTTGCCGCAGCGCGCGAAGATCTCCGGGATGTCTTTCTCCAGCACGCCCTCGATGCCCTCGGGCGCGAGGTCCTTGTCGTCGCCGGAGAGCGTCGAGTTCATCAGCCGCGCCCAGATCGCGTCGTCCTCCTCGGGGATGCCCATGAAGCGCCCGATCACGCGCGAGACGGCCGGCTGTGCGATGTCGGTGACGAGATCGCAAGCCTCGCGCCCCTGCACGCGCTCGAGCACGTCTACGACGATCTCGCGGATCTCCTGCTCGTGGGAGGCGATCCGCTTCGGCGTGAACCCGGCCTGGAACAGCGCCTTCAGGCGGTCGTGCTTGGGCGGGTCCATGCCGATGAACATCGCCTGCACGAGCTCCACGGGGAACACTTCGGAGACCGCCGTCACACCGTGCGCGGAAGAGTAGGTCTGCCAATCGCGGCTGACCGTGTGGATGTCCTCTGCCGTGGTGACCGACCAGAAGCCGCGCTCGTCGGGATACTCGGTGACGCGCTCGGTCCAGTGGATCGGGCACTTGCTGCGCATCTCCTTGAACACCCCGTGCGGCGGCCCGTCGGCCCACAGCTCGTGCTCGGCCAGGAGCACGTTCTCGACATCGCTGGATACGGACGCCATCTGGACCTCCCCGTCGTTTTCGCGGACCGGTCGCGCGATCATACTGGCCGACTGGCCAGGAGGCCCTAGGCGCTGCCGGCGGGCCCGTGCGAGGCGCCGAAGCCCTCGCCGCCCGATGCGGCGCGGCCGTTGGCGTGAGCCCCCTGCTCGCGCCGTGCGACGCGCAGCTCGCCGACGCTCAGCCGCGCGACCTCCAGGTCGCCGATCTTCAGCGAGCCGATCGCGCCCTTGCGAATCGCCAGCCTGCCGATCGCCAGCGCGCCGATCGCCATGGCGCCGCCCGCCAGCGCTCCCGCCGCCAGCGCGCCGATCGAAGCCGCGCCGAGCGCGCCGGCCGGCCGCGCCGCGACAGGTGCCGTGCGGCGCAGGATCATTGCCGCGCCACGGCGGCGTGCGGCGTGCGCGCGGGCGAATCCGACGTCGGTTCGTCTTCGCCGCGGATGCCGGCGGTGCTCGCGCGCGCACCCGGGTCGGCGAGGCCCTGCGCGAGCGCGTCGCCGGCGAACAGCAGCATGTGCGGCAGGTGCGCGTGCAACGTCTGCATGTCGTGTTCGCCCGCGTAGACGGCGCCGTGGGCGTCGGCTCCGGCTGCGCGCAGCGCTCGCGCGAAGGGCGCGTTCTCCAGCGGGTCGGCGATGCGGTCGGAGACGGCTCCGTAGACGAAGGCGCGCAGGCCCTCGCGGGCGATCGTCGGCTGCGCGGTGCGCAGCTCGCCGGACAGGCCGTTGAAGAACCCGAGCCAGCTCTCGACGACGGCGAAGCGCTGCGGATGGCCGAGTGCGACGTTCATCGCGCCGTAGCCGCCCATCGAGTCCCCGGCGACGGCGCGCCCGGCCCGCGTGGCGACGGTCGGCAGCATGCGGTCGACCAGTTCCTGGACTTCCACGACGTAGCTCTCATAGCGGCGGCTGCCGTGGTCGCGCCAGTTGTTGGCGCCGCTACCGCCCTGGATCATGACGGCGATCAGCGGCGGGATCTCGTGGCGGGCGATCAGCGTGTCGAGCTCGCCCTGCAGGCCCAGTTCGAGAAACGCCGTGGCGGGCTGTTCGTTTCCGTGCAACAGGTACAGCACCGGATAGCGCTGCGTCGTCGCGCCATAGCCGGGCGGCAGGTAGACGTGGAAGGACCCGGTGGCGCCGAGCGCGGCCGAGGTGTACGTGGCGGTATCGATCGAGCTGCCCGCGCGATCCTCGCCGGCGGCGACCAGCGTCGGCAGCGGCGCCGGAGCGCCGGCGGTCGCGGCGGCGACCCGAGCGCCCGGGCTGGCCGTGCGCGAGCCGAGGATCGGGTCCAGGCTCTGCGGGCCGTTGACGACGAGCATCGCGCACAGCACGGCAAGCGCGCCCGCGACGAGGCCGAGGGCGAGCCGGCGTGGATTGAGGCGGCGCTCGAGCGCAGGCGCCGTCGCAATCGCGCCCGAGACGCCTGCAGATGCGCCCGCCGGCTCCAGGCGCGGGAAGGCCGGCACCCACGCGGGCGGCAGGGCTTCGACGGCTTCGGCGGCCCGTCCGGGCCAGCTCCAGTCGCCGAGCGTGTCGAACCAGACCTGCGTCCGCGATGTCTTGGCCGAAGCGGGCATGCAGGGATTCAACGAACGCTCAGCGAGAAACCCAAGCCCTGCACGAACCTGCCCAAACGCGCGCAAGGCGCGCTTGGGCCGGCGGCGCAGCCGGGAAGCCCGAGATGGGCGTCCCCGGCCGCAGCCGAGCTCACGCTTGCGCGTGGCTCAGCGTGTGCTCCAGACCTCGCCGGTGTCGCCGAAGCCGAGCGCCTGCTTGGTCGCCTGGGTGAGGTCGAATTCGCGTCCGGCGACGTAGGGGCCGCGGTCGACGACGGGCACCCGCACGGAGCGCCCGTTGTAGCGGAGCGTCACGAGCGTGCCGCAGGGAAGCGTCTTGTTGGCCACGCCGAGCGTGGCGCTGGTCAGCGAGCCGCCGCAGGCGAGTCCCCCGCCGCCGCCGTACCAGGACGCCTCGGCGAGCCGGTAGACGTTGAGGCGCCCGAGCCGGCGGTGTGCGGCCTGGCCGAGCGCGTCCCCGGGGAAGTCCACGCGAACGCGCTGGCTGCCGGTGTCGCGCGGGACGTAGGTCAGCTTGAAGCGCCCCTTGGCGGCGGTGCGTGTCCGTGCGACCGTGCTCCAGCCGTGCTTGCCCATCGCCTGCAGCTTGATCGTGCGCCCGGCGATTGCGGGGCTGAGCGTGCCGGCGACGCTCACGCGGTGACCGTCGAGCACGTTCAGCTTCGCCTTGCGCACGTGCAGAGTCGTGCTCGCGGCCCGCCCGAGCGGTGGCGCGGTGAGTGCGGGCGTCGTCGAGACGATGTCGACGGGAGCAAGCGCGAGGGCCTGCTGCGCCGGTGGCGCGGGTGCGTACATCTGGTGCGAACCTCCTTGTGGTTCCGCCTACGGGGTTAGCTGTCGGGCTCACGGCCGGCCGACTGCGCGAAACGGACGCGCGTCAACCGGGCGTTACGGCCACATCAGCGGCCGATTCGCCCCATCCGGCCGCTGATGCTTCAGGCCGGCGGTGGGTTCCCCGATCGCCGCCATGGACGGCGGCGACTCAGCAGAGTCGAACAATTGTTCGTAAGCCTAGAGGTCGCCGAAGGTGTCCTTCTGTGACGACGGACACACAGCCAGGCAACGTTTAAATGCTCATTTTGCAGGCACTTCTCGCACCGGCTGCGCTGTTGCGCCCCGCCCCGCGGCCGATTCTCGCGAGAACCTGGCCAGACAGCCAGGAATCGGTTATTGTCATGCTTGAGGCAACAAGCCTCATCGTCTCCTTTTCTCCTCCGAAGAGCCGGCCACCCTGGCCGGCTCTTCGTCTTGCAGCAGGTCTGCGAAGGCCGCCATGAGCCCGCCCGGGCCTGCGCAATCGTGCGTATATCCGCTGGACGCGGCGGGTATTGTCCCTGCAAATCGGTGTCATGGGGGCGCCGGCAAGATCGAAAGAAGGCCGGATGAAAGCTGTACGCAAATGGCAAGGACCAGCCACGCTCGCCGGCGTGCTCGCGCTCTCAGCGCTCGCGCTGGTGCCGGGCGCCGCGATCGCGAGCACGCATGCTTGCGGCAACCACACCGTGACCATCGAAATCGAAAACGAACCGGGCAAGCCGAAGTCGAAATTCAAAGTCCAGGTCAAGCAGATCGTCACCGAAGGGGTGACCTGCACGTCCGCCTTCAAATTCGTCTCGGGGCTCTACACCACCAAAACCGGCAAAACGCCCGAAGGCTACAAATGCACGGTCGCCAAATTCAAAGTTCCGGTCGGCAGCGTGCCGGAGCGGTGCACCAAGCCGGGCAAGAAGATCCAGTTCGCCGGCCAGGGCGGCTGAGCAAGCCGCTGGCTGGACCGCTGCGGGAGGATGGCCGCGCGCCTAGGCGACGAGCGCACTCTGCTCTGAGATGTGCGCCTCGACGCGGGTGCGGCCGTCCTCCCACACGGCCACACGCCGCCGTCCGGCGGCCTTGGCCGCATACAGCGCGCGATCGGCCACGAGCATCAGTGCCTCCGGGCTGGGGTCCGCCTCCGTCAGTGCCGCCACCCCGGCGCTCGTGCTGAGCGGGGGCGTGTCGCCGCTGCCGCGGGCTTGCAGCTCGCGTCCGATGCGCTCGGAGAACGCCACGGCATCGTCGCGATCTACACCGAACAGCACGACGGCGAACTCCTCGCCGCCGACGCGCGCGAGCGTGTCGCCGTTGCGCAGCTCGCGCCGCAGCAGCGCGGCGAAGTCGCGCAGGACCCGATCGCCGGCGGCGTGGCCGTAGCGGTCGTTGACCTGCTTGAAGTGGTCGAGATCGAACATCGCAAGCGCCAGAGGCAGCCCGCTGCGCTGCGCGCGGTCGCATTGGCGGCGGAACTCGACGTCGAACGCGCGCCGGTTGAGCAGGCCCGTCAGGTAGTCGGTGTCGGCGGCGGCGACGAGCTGGCGAGATCACGGCGCTCACGTGCTCGGCCAGCAGCTTGACGACGAGCGTCGTCAGCGTCACCGACACGCCGACGCCCATGAACAGCACGGCCTTCATCGGGTCGTGCGACCACACGAACAACGCGAGGCCGAGCGTCGCCCACATCAGCGCGAGGTCCGCGGCGACCTCGCGACGGGTGCAGAAGTAGGCCGAGAAGACCAGTGGCCACAGATAGAAGAACGGCGTCGCCTCGATCGGGCGCGTCACGGCCATCAGCGCGCTGACGAGCAGGATTCCGTAGACGACGGTCACGCGCGCCACCCAGCGCCTGCCGGGAAGCAGCTTCCACACGAACACGGCGCCCAGGCCGAGCAGCGCTGCGATCAGCCTGATCGCGGGGTGATCGCTGGTGTTCGGGTCCGGCAGCGGCAGCGTCGCCAGCAATGTCGCCGAGCCGAGCAGGAACATCGCGACGCCCACCCAGCGCATCAGGCTCTCGGCCGCTCTGGCGTCGGCCGCGGAGCCCTCGCCGGATACGCCGGTTGCAGACAACAGGCTGCGCGTGGACGCGGAGAACCTCATCTGTCGAGTCTCGGCCGGCGGCGCGGGCGCCTTGAGCGTGCCCGCCCCCGCACGGCCGAAAGCACGGAGCGACCGGCCCGCGAAGGCGGCGCGTGCCCGTCGAGGGCCCCAACGTGCCCAATTGCCGTCGCAGTCGTTGACGGCGGCTGCCCAAACCGCGACAATCGAGCGCGATGGCCAACCCGGACCGCTTGACGGCGCTCGACACGACGTTCCTGCACCTCGAGGACCACTCCGCCGCGCACATGCACGTCGCCTCGGTGATGGTCTTCGACGGCGTGGCGCCGACCCCGCAGGAGCTCGTCGATCACATCGTCAGCCGCCTGCATCTCGTCCCGCGCTATCGCCAGCGACTGGCCAACGTGCCCTACGGCCAGGGCCGCCCGGTGTGGGCCGACGACCCGCATTTCAACCCGCGCTACCACATCCGCCACACAGCGCTGCCCAAGCCTGCCGACGACAAGGCGCTCAAGCAGCTCGCGGGGCGGCTGTTCTCCCAGCGCCTGGACCGCTCCAAGCCCCTGTGGGAGATCTGGCTCGTGGAGAAGATGGCCGGCGAACGCTTCGCGCTGATCGCCAAGACCCACCACGCGCTCGTCGACGGCATCTCCGGCGTGGACATCACGACCGTGCTGTTCGACACCGCGCCGGACCCGGTGCCCTCCTCGCGCGCGCCGGTCCCGTGGACGGCGAAGCCGCTGCCCGGCCCGGCCAAGCTGCTGGGCGAGGCGCTGCGCGAACGCACGACCGTGCCCGCGGAGATGGCGCGCGGGACGCGCGCGCTGCTGCGCGCCCCGCGCAAGGCTCTGTCGCAGGTCGTCGACGGCCTGACGAGCATCGGCGCGACCACCTGGGCGGGGATCAACGCCCCCGCTCCGGACAGCCCGTTCAACGTCGACATCGGCCCGCACCGCCGCTACACGTTCGTGGACGCTGACCTCGAGCAGTTCAAAGCGATCAAGGACTCGCTCGGCGGGACGCTCAACGACGTCGTGCTCGCCTCGGTGAGCCTGGCGCTGGGACGCTATCTGCGCCGCGAAGGCGTCGACACCGACGAGCTCGAGCTGAAGGCGATGGTGCCGGTGTCGGTGCGCGCGGACTCCGACCGCGGCGCGCTCGGAAACCAGGTCGCCGCGATGTGGGCGCCGCTTCCCGTCGGCGTGCAGAACCCGGCGCAGTGCCTTCAGCAGATCTCGCGCGCGATGGAGGACCTGAAGAAATCCGGTCAGGCCGTCGGTGCGCAGGTGCTGACCAACCTCGCCGGCTTCGCGCCGCCGACGATCCTCAGCCAGGCGGCTCGCCTGCAGGCCCGCCAGCGCTTCTTCAACCTCGTCGTGACCAACGTGCCCGGGCCGCAGTTCCCGCTGTACGTGCTCGGCCGGCGCCTGCGCGTGCTCTTCCCGGTCGTGCCGCTCGCTCGCCGCCAGGCGCTCGGTATCGCCGTGATGAGCTACGACGGCCACCTCGGCTTCGGCCTGCTCGGCGACTTCGACGCACTGCCCGAGCTCGAGGCGATCGCCACCGACCTCAAGTGGGCGATCGGCTCGCTCGCCCGCGCGGCCGGCGTCAGCGCGCCCGCCAAGCGCCGGGCCAAGAAAGCCGCAGCGCCGCGCAAGCGCAAAGCCGCCGCCGGGCGTACCGGCGCGGGGCGCAGCGCGCGCGCGAGCTGAGGTGCGCCTGGCCCTCTGCCAGATGAACGCCACCGTCGGCGACATCGCCGGCAACGCCGAGCGCATTCGCGCCGGGCGCGAGGCGGCGCTGGCGCAGGGCGCAGACCTCGTGCTGTTCCCCGAGCTCGCGCTCACCGGCTACCCGCCCGAGGACCTGCTGCTGCGCGAGCACTTCCTCACCGACGCCGCAGCGGCCCTGCGCGAGCTGGCGGCCGAGACGCACGGGACGATCGCCGTCGTGGGCTTTCCCGAGCGCGCCGAGGACGTGTACAACTCCGCCGCCGTGCTGGCCGACGGCGCGATCCATGCGATCTACCGCAAGGTCTACCTGCCCAACTACGGCGTGTTCGACGAGGAGCGCTACTTCCAGTCCGGCGCCGGCGGGGCGGTGATCGACATCGGCGATCGCACAGGCACCGCCAGGCGAATCGGCCTGACAGTGTGCGAGGACATCTGGGAGCCGGGTCCGCCGGCCAGCGACGAGGCGCTCGCAGGCGCGACGCTGATCCTCAACATCTCCGCCTCCCCCTACCACGCCGGCAAGGGCGCCGAGCGCGAGCGGATGTTCGCCCAGCGCGCCCGCGACAACCTCGCCTGCGTGGCCTTCTGCGCGCTGGTCGGCGGCCAGGACGAGCTCGTGTTCGACGGCCACTCCTTCGTCACCGACCACACCGGGGCGACGATTGCGCGGGCGGCGCAGTTCCGCGAGGACCTGCTCGTCTGCGATGTCGACCTCGAGGCAGCGGCGGCAGCCCGGCTGCGCGAGGCCGGGCACCGCGGGGCTGTGCGATCCGGGCGATCCGCAGTCCCGTCGCGCGAGGGCTCGCGCGTGGAGGTGCTGGCGGGCTTGCCGCGCGCGGGCGAGGCGGGCGGCGGCGAGCCGCCGCAGCCGGGCGGCCCACTGGCGATGCCGATCGAGCCGATCGAGGCGGAGGTGTACGAGGCGCTCGTGCTCGGCCTGCACGATTACGTCGAGAAGAACGGCTTCCGGCACGTCGTGCTCGGCCTGTCGGGAGGCATCGACTCTGCGCTGGTGGCGTGCGTGGCCGCGGACGCGCTGGGCGCCGAGCGGGTGAGCACGGCGATCATGCCGTCGCGCTACTCCTCCTCGGGCACGCAGCAGGACGCGCGCGATCTTGCCGCGGCGCTGGGCGTGCGCGCGCACGAGCTGCCGATCGAGCCGGTCGTGGAGGCCTACGACGGGACGCTCGCACCCGAGTTCGCCGAGTTGCCGCACGACCTCACCGAGGAGAACCTGCAGGCGCGCGTGCGCGGCAACCTGCTGATGGCGCTCTCCAACAAGTTCGGCTGGCTGGTGCTGACGACGGGCAACAAGTCGGAGATGTCTGTCGGCTACACGACGCTGTACGGCGATCTCGCGGGTGGCTTCGCGGTGATCAAGGACGTGCCCAAGACGCTCGTCTACCGGCTGTGCGAGTGGCGCAACTCCGCAGACGCCGGCGCGCCCGGGCGTGTGCCTGCGCCGATACCCGTGTCGATCGTCGAGCGTGCCCCGTCGGCCGAGCTGCGCTCAGACCAGCGCGACGAAGACTCGCTGCCGCCGTATGAGCTGCTCGACCGCATCCTGCACGGCTACGTGGAGCTGCATCTCGGCCGCGAGCAGCTGATCGCACAGGGCCTGCCCGAGGAGGAGGTGCAGCGTGCGACCAGGCTGGTCGACCTCGCCGAGTACAAGCGCCGCCAGGCACCGCCCGGCATCAAGGTCACCGAGCGCGCCTTCGGGCGCGACCGGCGGATGCCGATCACCAACCGCTACCGAGGCTGAAGCCGTGCGCGACCCCTCCGCCCCGGCGGTTGCGCAGGCAACGCGCCCGCGCCCCGGCATCGCGCGTCGTGCGCGCGAGGCGCCCGGCGCACACCGGCTCACGGCAGCCGGGCTGCTCGTGCTGCTCGCGCTGGGGCTCGCCGCCTGCGGCAACACGCTGCAGGACCGCCCGATCCCGCACAACACGCTGGAGACGCTGCTCGTGGCGCCGTATCCGGTCTATTGGCTCGGGCGCTCCTTCGCCGGCATGGCGATCACCGAAGCAAGCCACGATCCGAGCGGCGCGTTCACGGTTCAGTACGGCGACTGCGTGGAGGGCGGGCAGAGTACCTGCGTGCCGCCACTGCGCATCGTCACCTCGCCGGACAACAGCTTCGTCGCGGGCGGAGAGACGCCGCAGCGCACAGCACGCGTGCGTGGCGCCGGCGCGGTGGTCGCGCAGGGCGGGCACACGATCGAGATCCCCACGGCCGGCGTCGTCGTGGGCATCTACGCCGACAGCCCGCGCCTGGCCGCCGCCGCCGCACAGACGATCGTGCCGATCAACGAGACCGGCGCGCCCGGCGAGCCGCTGCCGGCGCGCCTCGCCGACACCGGGTTCGGCTCGACGCCGCTGCCCTCGCAGGTCCCGTCCCCTTTGCGCGCGCTGCGCTAGGCCCGGCGCCTAGCCCAGCGACAGCGGCGCCTGGCCCTCCGGCATCGGCCGCACGGCGATCGTCATGCGCGTAACCGCGCACGAGCGCCCGGCGTCGTCGCTGAAGCGCACGTCCCACACCCACGTCGTTCGCCCGCGGTGGATGACGCTTGCGTGCGCGTGCACCACGCCCTCGGTGATCGGGCGCAGGAAGCTCGTGTTGTTGGACAGGCCCATCGCCATGTACCCCTGCGGCATGACCGCCAGCGCGGTCGCCAGCGAGGTCATCGACTCGGCGATCGACGCGTACAGGCCGCCGTGCACCAGGCCGGCCGGCTGCTTGACCTCGTCGCGCGCGGTCACCTGCGCCGAGACCTCGCCCTCCGCGTATCCGACGATCTGCAGGCCGTAGAGCCGATCGAACCCGCTCACGGCGTCGTTCAGCTGCTCGATGCTCGGCTCGGCCATCCCGGCGCCACGATAGCCTACGAATCTCCCTGCCGGCCGCCCGCGAGCGCTCCAAGCGGGCCCATCGCCGACACCAATGAGCCGACTCGACGACCTCCCCCCCGATCAGCGCGCCACGCTCTCGCTGCTGCTGCGCAGCGCCAAGAGCTATGCCGACGTGGCTGCGCTGCTGGAGATCCCCAAGCGCGCCGTGCACGACCGCGCACACGCGGCGCTCGCCGTGCTGGCCCCCGGCCAGGCGCGCGAGGTTCCGCCCGACAGGCGCGAGGAGATCGGCGACTACCTGCTCGGCCAGCGCTCGGGCGTCGCCGAGCGCCTGGCCACGCGCACCTTTCTGGAGGGCTCGGCGCCCGCGCGCGCCTGGGCGAATGCCCTGGCCGGCGAGCTCGCGCCGCTCGCCGGCTCGCTGCCGGAGGTTCCCGCGGGCGTCGCCTCGGCTCCCACGCCCGGCGACGCGGCCCCGGCGACGCAGCCGGGCGAGCCCCGAGCGCCGGTCGCCGCCAGGCGCTCGCGCCCCTCGCCTGCCAGCTCGCGCACCGGCGGCGCGCTGCTGCTCGCGGCGATCGTCGCGATCGTGGTCGTCGTCGTCGTGCTCGTCGCCGGCAGCGGCGGAGGATCGTCGAGCGGCTCTTCTTCGAGCGTCGCGAGCACGCCCGCGGCGAGCACCGCCGGCTCGACCGGCTCCACCGGCTCGACCGGCACGACGAGCACCAGCGGCGCGAAGGCCAAAGAAGACAAGCGCATCAACCTCAGCCCGCCCGACGCGTCGAGCAAGGCCGCAGGCGTCGCGGAGGTGCTCTCCGAAGGCAGCCAGTACGCCTTCTACCTGGCGGCCGAACACCTGGCGCCGAGCAAAGGCAAGGGCTTCTTCTACGCCGTGTGGCTGTACAACTCGCCGAGCAGCCACGAGCCGCTCGGGCGCAGCCCGGAAGTCGCCGCCAACGGAAGCCTGCAGGGCGGCGCGCTGCTTCCCAAAGACGCCGGCAAGTACCACACGATGCTGCTCACGCGCGAGACGAGCACGCAGCCGAGCAAACCCGGCCCGGTCGTGCTCAGCGGCAGCTTCGCGCTGCACTGACCGGGCAGCGGCGGCCGTCGCGCCGATAACTTCGGCCCCGGCTCGTCAGGGCAGCAGCTTGCCCGGGTTCATGATCCCCGCGGGGTCGAGCTGGGCCTTCAGCGCGCGCAGCGCGTCCAGGCCGGTGTCGCCGACCTCGTCGCGCATCCACGGCGCGTGGTCGACCCCCACGGCGTGGTGATGGGTGATCGTGCCGCCGCCCTGCACGATCGCGCGGCCGGCGGCCTGCTTGGCCTCCTGCCACTGCGCGAGCTCCTCGCCCTCGCGCTGGCGCGCGACGAACGTGAAGTACAGCGAGGCGCCCGTCTCATACAGGTGCGACACATGGCACATGACCAGCCCCGGCGTGCCGCCGGCGCGCAGCGACTCGGCGATCGCGTCGCTGACGACGGTGTGCAGGCGGGTCAGGTTCGACCACTGCGTCGCCGTCTCCAGCGTCTCGGCCATCACGCCGTGGGTGAGCAGCTCGTCGCGCAGGTACGGCGCGGCGAAACGCCCGGCGCGCCACGCCTCGCCGGGCGAGCGCCCGACCGCCAGCCCGCCGCCCGCACGTGCGACGTCGATCGCGTGGTCGCGCCTGCGCCGCACGTCGTGCCCGCTGCCCTCGAAGCCGAAGATCGCGATGCAACCCTCGCGATAGCCGCGCGCACCGAGATACAACCGCCCCAGCCGGCCCTTCAGCCCGCCCGTGCCGGCCAGCGCCAGCGACATGCGCGTCTCCTGCTCGTCGGACAGTCGCGCGACGTCGGGCGAGGCGCCCTGCTGGGCGAGCGTGCGCAGGACCTCCGTGCCGGCTGTGAAGTCCTCGAAGAAGATGCCCTCGTAACGCTGCTCGGCGGGCGCGGCGCGCACGCGCAGCGACAGCTCGCAGATCACGCCGAGCGTCCCCTCCGAGCCGACCAGCAGCTGGCGCAGCGAAGGACCGGCGGCGCTGGCCGGCTGTGCCGGAAGGTCGATCGCTCCGGCGGGCGCGACGGCGCGCATCCCCTGCACCATGCGCTCGATCGCGCCGTTGCCGCTGGAGGCCTGACCGGCCGAGCGGGTGGCCGCGCAGCCGCCCAGCGACACGTACTCGTAGGACTGCGGGTAGTGCCCGAGCGTCAGCCCGCGCTCGGCCAGATGACGCTCCAGCGCGGGCGCGCGGATGCCTCCCTGCACGGTGACAGTGCGCGATGCCGTGTCCAGCGCGAGCACCTCGCCCATGCGCCGCATGTCCAGCGAGACGACGCCGCGCTGTGAGCCGCGCAGCGGCTCGACGCCGCCGACGACGCTCGTGCCACCGCCGAACGGCACGACGGCCAGCGACTCGCGGGCGCACAGCGCGAGCACTGCGGCAACCTGATCGCTGCCGGCGGCCAGCACTACGGCGTCGGGAGCGCCGCGCGGTTCCCCGGCGCGCACGCGCACGAGGTCGGGATAGCCCTTGCCGGCGGCGTGCAGCACGCGTTCGGCATGGTCTTCGCGCACGTTCTCCGCGCCGACGATCGCGCCCAGCGCGGAGGCCGCCTCGCGCGAGAGCGACGGCGCGGGCAGGCGCACGTTCTCCAGCGCGACGGGCGGGCGGGGGCTGGAGGCCACGCCGACCGTCTCGGCCAGAAAGCCGAGCGCCGCAGCGGGCAGCCCTGGCGGATGGGCGGGGTCGCCCCAGCCCCACCAGCGCATCGGTGCGACGCGCGCCTGCTCAGCCACTGAGGCGCTCCAGCCCGTCGAGCGCCTCGTCGAGCGTCGCGGCCGCCGCGCGGCGCACCATGAAGCCGCCGAAGCGCGGGAAGAAGCCGCTCAGCTTCTGGCGCAGCTCCAGCGTGACGCTCGTGTGCTCGCCCGCCGGCTCCAGCGTGACGAGCGTCTCCGACGCGCTGAGCACGCGCGCGAACGGCGTGCCCTCGAGCTGCTGCTCCCAGGCGAGCGAGTGCGCCTGCTCGTCGGCGCGCACGAGGCGGAAGTCGGCGCGCACGGCTTTGCCCTTGGAGGTGCGCATCAGCTCGGTGAAGGCGCCGTCGGCGACGTCCTCCACGCGCTCCACGCGCGGCCACCAGCGCGGCAGGTGGTGGGGATCGCAGATCAGCTCCCACAGCTCCGCGACCGGGGCGGAGATCGTGCGGCTGCGGCGGGCGGAGGGCACGCGGGACGCTCAGGACTCGTAGCTGATGAGCGCGTGCGTCTGGTGCGGCGCCAGGCGCGCGCGCCCGTTGAGGAAGGTCAGCTCGACCAAGAAGCCGCAGCCGGCCACCTCGCCGCCGAGCTGCTCGACCAGCCGGCAGAGCGCGGCCGCCGTGCCGCCCGTCGCCAGCAGGTCGTCGTGCACGAGCACGCGCGCACCGTCGCTCAGCGCATCGGTGTGGATCTCCAGCTGATTGGCGCCGTACTCCAGCTCGTACTCCGCGCTGATCGTCTCGTAGGGCAGCTTGCCGGGCTTGCGCGCCAGGACGAACCCCGCCCCCAGCTCCAGCGCGAGCGCCGGCCCGAGCAAGAAGCCGCGCGCCTCCGCGGCGATCACGCAGTCCACGCCGAGCGGGCGCGCCAGCTCGGCCAGCGCGCGCACCGCCGCCGTCAGCGCCAGCGGGTCGGCCAACAGCGGCGTGATGTCCTTGAAGCCGATCCCCGGGCGCGGGAAGTCGGGGATCTCGCGGACCAGCGCGCGCAGGCTCCGGTCCAGCTCGACGCTCATCAGCGAACGATCTTGCGCAGGTCGCGAACGAGCAGCAGGTGCTTGAGGTGCGTCGCCACGGCGGCGAGGTTCTCCAGCGCCTCGACGGCCTCCTTGCGCCGCTCGGGATTGCGCGAGCGCAGCGCCGGAGCGAGGATCTGCTGCAGCAGGTTGGCCTCGCGGTCGGCGGAGGAGCGGAACACGCGCAGGTTGCGCCCGCCGACGCCGTAGCGCGCGAGCTCGGCGACCGCCGCGACGATCTCGCGCTCGGTCTCGTCGAAGTAGCGCACGCCGCCGCGCATCTCGCCCTTGACGACGCCGAACTCTTCCAGCTCGCGCACGAGCTTGGCCTCGGCCTTGGTGTCCTCGAGCACGTCCTCCAGCGAGTACAGCGCGCCCGTCGCCTCGCCGACGCTCATGCTCGCGCGCCACGCGCGCATGCCCTCGCGCGGCGGGCGCCCCGGCGCGGGCGTCGTTTCGTCCGAGCGCCCCGCGGCCAGCTCCTGGCGGATCACGCGCAACGGCAGGAACTCGTCGCGCTGCATGCGCAGGATCGTGCGCAGGCGCGCGACGTCCCCCTGGCCGTATAGGCGGTAGCCGCCGGGCGTGCGCCGCGGCGTCAGCAGCTTCTGATCCTCCAGGTAGCGGATCTTGGAGATCGAGATGTCGGGGAACTCCTGCGCCAGCGCCTTGCACACGGCGCCGATCGTCAGCGACTTCTGGCGCGTGGCGCCATCGGGCCCGTCGCCGTGTGCGCCGGCGACGGCGTCCTCGCCGAGCGCGTCGACGTCGAGCTCCGCGCCGGCCTGGGGCGCCTTGGCAGCCATCAGCGCACGTGGAACGTCAGCTTGTACTTGCCGATCTGCACCTCGTCGCCCTCCTCCAGGCGCTGAGACTCGATCCGCGAGCGATTGACGTAGGTCCCGTTGAGCGAGCCCATGTCATCGAGGTACCACTGGTCGCTGCGGCGGATCAGCAGCGCGTGGTCGCGCGACACGGTGACGTCGTCGAGGAACACCTCGGCGTCCGGGCGCCGCCCGATCGCCGTGCGCTCGCGGTCGACGGCGAAGCTCTCGCCGACGCGCCCGCCGCCGGCGCGGATCACCAGCGCCGGGCCGCGCGCGGTGACCTCCTCGATGTCCATCGGCACGAGCTCGCCGGCGTCGTCGATGCGGTAGGTCGCGGTGACCGGCTCGCCGGCCTCCTGCGCGCGCTCGAGCAGCGAGCCGCAGCGCTGGCAGTAGTTGGCTCCCTCGACGTTGACGAAACCGCACTCGGTGCAGTGCAAGGCCATCTTCTGTGCGGCTCCCGCTACCGGCCCCGGGGGGCGACCGGGCTCATCAGGCGTCCTCGCCCCCGGCGTCGGGCTGGTGCGAAGCGAGGATGTCGGTGAGCTGCTGCACGTCCTCGCCGGTGATCAGCACCTCGCCGCCGTCGTGCTTCTTGCGCAGGCGGTTGACCAGCTCGGCGCGCAGGATGTCGATCTTGCCGTGCAAGATGCGCCGCTTGTAGGAGATCTCGGTCTCTTCCTCGGTGAGCTGGCGGATCACGTCTTTGAGTTCGACGTCCGTCAGCGAGCCGAGGTCGGGGAACGTCTCGTCCATCGTCGCTCATCTCCTCGTGCGGGCTTGCGCCGGTCCTGCACGAGAGCTTCCGCGCGGCCGACAGGGACGCGCAGTATAGACCAAACGGTCAGGCTGAGCTTGAGGCTGCGGGCGGCGTTGCACGCAGCGCCTGCACGCCGCTGCGCAGATACAGCGCCGTCGCCAGCAGCGCGAGCGCCAAGCCCACGAACAGCATTACTTCGCCCGCCCCTTCCAGGCCCGCCATGGCGAAGAAGAACGAGCCCATGACCGGCGCCACGGCGATACGCCCCGGCCAGTTGATGCGCAGGTCGACGCCGTGGTTGAGGCCGTAGCGCCCGAGCGCGAGCATCAGCAGCTCGCGCGCGGCGAGCACGGCCAGCGCCCAGCGCGGCAGCAGATCGAAGCGCCAGCACACGACGGCGCCGGAGACGATCAGCAGGCGGTCTGTGACCGGATCCATCAGCGCGCCGAGGCGGCTGTACTGTCGCGTCACGCGGGCGGCGATCCCGTCGGCGTAGTCGCCCCAGCCGATCGCCGCGAACAGCGTCGCCGCGAGCGCGCTGTTGCCGTTGTCGCTGGACAGCGCGACGACCAGGAAGACGGGAATCAGCGCCAGGCGTGCGAAGCCGATCGCATTGGGGATCGTCCACGGCCGCAGCGGGCTGCCGCGCTGCGTCTCGGCCGGCGGCGGCCCCGACCTGTCCAGTCCCGACAGGCGCGCGAAGGTCAATCGCCGGCGCACGTTCGCCGCGGCCGTGGCGGCGCGACCGCTGCGATCGCCTACGGGAGGCTCTGCCACAGCTCGTCCACCGCCGCGAGCAGCGCCGGCGCCTCCGCACCGAGCGCGAGCCCCGGCGCGTCCTCGCGCCCGCGGCGCTTCTGCACCTCGATCTCGCCGGACTCCAGCGAGCGCCGGCCGACGGTCAGGCGCAGCGGGCAGCCGAGCAGCTCGGCGTCGGCGAACTTCTCGCCCGGGCCAAGCTCGCGGTCGTCGTAGAGCACGTCCACGCCGCCGCCGCGCAGCGTCTCGTACAGCGCGTCGCAGGCGTCGCGCTCGGGCGTGCCCGGCTTGCCGAGCGCCACCAGGTGCACGTCAAACGGCGCCAGCGCGCGCGGCCAGGAGATGCCGTGCTCGTCGGCGAACTGCTCGACGGCAGCCGCGACGATGCGCGCCGGCCCGATGCCGTAGGAGCCCATCCACACGGGATGCTCGGCGCCGCTCTCGTCCAGGTAGGTGGCGCCGAGCGGCTCGGAGTAGCGCGTGCCGAGCTTGAAGATGTTGCCGATCTCGATCGCCGGCTCGACGGTGAGCGTCTCGCCGTTGCGCGTGAGGATCTCGCCGTCCTGCTGCACGTCGGGGTCGTTCAGCGCGACCTCCACGTTGGCCGCATAGCCGTCGCCCAGCGCGACGCGGTCCTCGCCGGCGGGGCACGGCGCCATGTACTCGTGCGCGCCGACCCCGCCCATCACGCCGACGTCGGACTCCACGCGATAGAAGCGCAGCCCGGTCCGCGCCATGATGCGGTCGTAGGCGCCGACGTGCAGCTCATAGCGCTCGTCCAGGCCCGCGCGGTCGCGATCGAAGGTGTAGGAGTCCTTCATGATGAACTCGCGCGTTCGAAGCACCCCGGCGCGCGGACGCGCCTCGTCGCGCTCCTTGACCTGGAAGTGGTAGAGGATCAGCGGCAGGTCGCGGTAGGAACGCACGATCTGCGCGACATGGAAGGTGACGGCCTCCTCGTGCGTCAGCGCCAGCACCAGCTCGGCGCCTTTGCGGTCGTTGAGCTTGAACAGCTCGTCGATCTGTAGCCGCCCGGTCTTGCGCCACGGCTCGGCCGGCTGCAGCACGGGCATCAGCATCTCCTGCGCGCCGATCGCGTCCATCTCCTCGCGGACGATCGCCACGGCGCGCTGATGCACGCGCCAGCCGGCGGGAAACCAGCTCCACATCCCGGCGCCCATCTGGCGAATCAGCCCCGCGCGCACCATCAGCTTGTGCGAGATCGCCTCGGCGTCGGCCGGCGGCTGCTTCTCTGTGGGCAGGAGGTATTCGGAGAGTCGCGTCATCGTTGACCTTGCGGGCGTCGAGCGTATACGGCCGCGTGACGCGCCGGTCCGCTCAGTCGACGCCGAGCAGCGCGGCCTCGATCTCGCGCAGCCGATCGGTGTCGCCGCGAATGCCGACGATCGCATCGTTGTACAGGAACGCCTCCCCCAGCCTGACGATCGCGTAGGCGAGCGCGTTGGGCGCAACGCGCGGCTGAAAGCGCCCGGCCTCCTGCTCGTCGAGGATCATCCGCTCGATCGTCGCGACGACGCGCGGCTGCACGATGCCGCCGCTGGAGGTGAGGATGCGCAGCGCGCGCTCCTGCTCCTGGGCGAGGAAGAAGCGCATCCCGGGTGTCGCGGCGAGCTCGCGGTTGAAGCGGTCGGCCGTCTCCAGCAGCGCGCGGGCGCCCTGTGCGGGCGTCTGCTCGCGAATCGCCGCCAGCCGTCCCTCGGCGAGCGTCGCCAGCAGCTCGCCGAGCAGCGCCTCGCGCGTCTGAAACCAGCGGTGCATCGTCGCCCGCGCCAAGCCCAGCTCCAGGGCGATCGCCTGGATGTCGATCCGTTCGGCCGCGAGGAAGTGCTCGGTGGCGAGCGCCAGGGCGGCCTCCCGAGTTGCTGCGGCTGGCCGGCCTGGGCGGCCGGGTGCGGCCCGCGTCATGCTCCGAGATTAGCCGTCCCGCCAACCTGCATGTGGCCTGCGGCGCCCGTCGCGTGTACGGCGCCTGCGGTCTCGTACGCGCCCGGAGCCACGCTCACGGCCTCTGATAGAACAGCAAACAACCGCAGACTTCACGAGCAAAACGACAAGGAGCATCCGACATGGCCTACTCCGTTCCGCCGCTTCCGTATGCATACGACGCGCTCGAGCCGCACATCGACAAGGCGACGATGGAATTCCATCACGACAAGCACCACCAGGCCTACGTCGACAAGGCGAACGCCGCGTTGGAGGGGACCGAGTGGGCAGACAAGCCGGTCGAGGAGGTACTGAAGAACCTCGACAGCCTCGGCGACAAGAAGGGGCCTGTCAAAAACAACGGCGGCGGCCACTACAACCACTCGCTGTTCTGGGAGAGCATGAGCCCCGATGGCGGCGGCGAGCCTTCCGGCGACCTCGCCGCGGCGATCGACTCGGCCTTCGGCTCGTTCTCCGACTTCCAGGCCAAGCTGAAGGAAACCGGCGTCAACCAGTTCGGCTCGGGCTGGTCATGGCTCGTGCACGACGGCTCCGGCCTGGCGATCGTCGGAACGGCCAACCAGGACAGCCCGATCTCCGACGGCAAGACCCCGCTGCTCGGCGTCGACGTGTGGGAGCACGCCTACTACCTCAAGTACCAGAACAAGCGCCCCGACTACATCGACGCCTTCTGGAACGTCGTCAACTGGGACAAGGTCGCAGAGCGCTTTAGCGCGGCGAGCTAAGTACGGCTGAAGCGGCGCCCGGCGACGGGAGAGACGGCCTCGTCCATCTCCGTCGCCGGCGCCGCGGCTGCGGGCTCGAGCATCGACTCGAGCACCTCGGCGGCACTCGCGTCGTTCTCGGCGGCCGCCGCTTCCAGCGCGGCGATGCGCTCGGGCGTCATCGCCGTGGCGTCCTCGTTCTCCTCCAGCCAGCGACGGGCCTCGGCGGCGGCGGTCTCGTCGCGCTGCACCGTCTTGCCGGCCGCGTAGTAGCGGTCGATCTCCTTGAACAGCTCGTCGACGAGCTCGTCTGTGGGCACCTTCTTCAGCGGCTCGCCCTTGGAGTAGATCATGCCCATATCTTTGGCGCCGGTGATCCCGAAGTCGGCGTGACGCGCCTCGCCGATGCCGTTGACCGCGCAGCCGAGCACCGACACCTCGATCGGGTCCTCGTAGGCTTCCAGGCGCCGCTCGACTTCGACGACCACCTTGTCCATGTCGAACTGCAGGCGCCCGCACGTCGGGCAGGCGATCAGGTCGGGGCCGCGCTCGCGCAGCTTCAGCGCCTTGAGGATCTCCCACGCGACCTTCACCTCCTCCTCGGCGTGGAACGTCGACAGCGAGATGCGGATCGTGTCGCCGATGCCGTCCGCGAGCAGCGTGCCCAGCCCGACGGCCGACTTCAGCGACCCCGACCACTTCGTGCCCGCCTCGGTGACGCCGAGGTGCAGCGGATAGGGAATGCGCTCGGAGAGCATGCGGTTGGACGCGATCGTGTTGGGCACGGACGTCGACTTCATCGAGACCTTGAAGTTGTCGAAGTCCAGGCGCTCCATCAGCTGGACGGTCTCGATCGCCGCCGTGACGAGCGCCTCGATGGGGTTCTCGTACTCCAGCTCGCGCAGGTGCTTGGGCAGCGAGCCCGAGTTGACGCCCACGCGCAGCGGCGTTCCGTGGATCTTCGCCAGATCGATCACCTCGGCGACCTTCTCCGGCCCGCCGATGTTGCCCGGGTTCAGGCGCACGCAGTGAGCTCCTGCTTCGATCGCCTTGAGCGCGAGCGTGTGGTTGAAGTGGATGTCGGCGATGATCGGGATCGGCGACTGGGCGACGATCGTCTTCAGCGCCTCGGCGTCCTGCTCGCGCGGCACGGCCACGCGCACGATGTCCGCGCCGGCGTCGGCCACCGTGCGGATCTGATCCATCGTCGCCGCCAGGTTGGCGGTCTCGGTCTTGGTCATCGTCTGCACGGCCACCGGCGCGCCGCCGCCGATCGGCACGGGGCCCACGTGTATCTGGCGCTTGGAAGGCATGCCCCCATTGTACGCGGGGGCCCTGGCGCGACCGTGAAGCAGGCGTGAATGCCAGTGATCGCGGGCGATTGGACGGGCGAGGGCGCTTGCCGACCCGGGCCGGCCCTAACCTGCGCAGGCGATGTCCGATCCCGCGGCCCAACACGTCTACGCGACGGCGCGCGGCCCGCTGGCGCGCCTGGCCTCCCCCCTGGCCGCCCGCGCCCGCAGGCGCCGCCACGAGCGCTTCTTCGCGATGGCGGGGCTGGCGCCCGGTGCGCGCGTGCTGGACCTCGGCTGCGGGCGCATCGGGCTGCGCGCGCTGGAGCCCGGTCTGGACATCACCGGCGTCGATCTGCAGGAGCGTCCCGGCTACCCGGGCGCGTTCGTGCGCGCCGACGCCGCCGACGGCCTGCCGTTCGCCGATCGCGAGTTCGACCTCGTGTACTGCTCGAGCGTGATCGAGCACGTCGCTCCGGCGCGCCGCGAGGCGTTCGCGGCGGAGCTGCGCCGCGTCGGGCGCGGCTGGCTGGTGCAGACGCCTGCCTACTCGTTCCCCGTCGAGCCGCACGCGCTGCTGCCGTTCGCGCACTGGCTTCCGGTCGCCCTGCGCAAGCGCTACTGGCGCCTCGGCGCGGCCGGCGGGTGGGAGCGGATCTCGCTGCTGCGCCGGGCGGAGATGGAGCGCCTGTTCGGCCCCGCTCTGGCCGAGCGCGCCGGCCCGCTGGTCAAGAGCTGGGTGAGCGTGCGCCCGCCCGCGGGCTGAGGCTCCGTCAGCCGGCGAGGCGGCCGATGTCGTTGCTCACGCCGTTGATCACGAGGAAGAACAGCAGCACGATGCCAACCGAGCTGAAGCGGTACATCGCGACCAGCGAGATGCGCTTGCCGCGCAGCTTCTCGCCGAGCGACCACAGCACGTGGCCGCCGTCGAGCGGCAGGAACGGGAACAGGTTGATGACCGCGAGCACGAGCGAGATGTAGGCGAGGAACACGAGACCGATCCCGGCGCCCTCCTGCACGGTGGTGTGCGCCGTCTGCGTGATGCCGACGATGCTGCTGACTTCGCTGCGCGTCTTGGAGCTCGTCAGCGCGCGCACGAAGCCGGTCAGCGTTTCGGTCGTCGCATGCCACATCGAGCCGGCCGCCCCGCCCGCCGCCGCCAATGCGCCGAAGTGCTTCACCGAGCCGAACGCCACGCCGAGCAGCATGCGCCCGGCTTCTTCGTCGTAGCGCGGATAGACGGCGAGGCTCACCGTGCGCTTGCCGCGCAGCACGGTCAGCATGACGGGAGTCGCCGCGCGGCATCCGTTGCGCACCGGCGCGGCGCAGATGTGCTCGCCGGTGCGCGCTCGCGCGGATTCGACCGTCACCGGTCCGCCGTCTACAGCGGTGATCTTGTCGCCGGCGTGCAGTGCGCCGGCGGCCGCGGCTCCTTTCTCGACTTCGAGGACCGAGGTGTTTTCGTGAAACGCGTGCAGCGACGGGTCCAGTTTGCTCAGCGAGGCGACGCCGAGGATGTTGCCGGAGAACAGCAGAGCCCAGAACACGACGAAGGCGATCAGCAGGTTCACGCCCGGCCCGGCGAGGATCACCGCGATACGCCGCCACGGGGCGAGCATCGAGTAGCCGTTGACGGCCACGCGCAGGTCCACGTCCTTGAGCTCCTCCGGCGTCATGCCGGTAATCTTCACGTAGCCGCCCGCGGGGATCGAGCCGAGCGCGTACTCCGTTTCGCCCATGCGAAAGCGCGCGATCGTCGGCGGGAAGAACAGCGAGAAGCGCTCGACGCGCATGCCGACGGCCTTGGCGACGGCGAAGTGCCCGAACTCGTGCAGCACGATCAGCGCCATGATCCCGAGGATCGTCAGAACCCAACTCACAGGCCCATGTTCGCAGGCGAGCCCGCGAGGCCCGGCGGCTCAGGCCAGCGCCGTGACGAGCCCGGCCGCGACCTCGCGCGCTTGGCGATCGGCCTCGTAGAGCGACTCGAACGCGAGCACCGGCTCGGCGCCGAGCTGCGCGAGCGTGCGTTCGATCACCTCGCAGATGCCGAGGAAGCGCAGGCGCCCGTCGAGGAACGCGTGCACGGCGACCTCGTTGGCCGCGTTGAGCACGCACGGCGCCGTCCCGCCCGCGCGCGCCGCTTCGCCGGCGATGCGCAGGCACGGGAAGGCGTCGAGATCGACCGGCTCGAAGGTCAGCTCGCCGACCGCGGCGAGATCCAGTGGCGCGATCGGCAGCCCGGCGCTTTCGCCGCCGTGCAGCGCATAGGAGATCGCGATGCGCATGTCCGGCGGGCCGAGGTGCGCGAGCATCGCGCCGTCGGCGAGCTGTATCAGCCCGTGCACGAGCGACTGCGGATGCACGACAACGTCGATGTTGTCGTACGGCGTGCCGAACAGGTGATGCGCCTCCATCACCTCCAGCCCCTTGTTCATCAGCGTCGCCGAGTCGATCGTGATCTTGCCGCCCATCGCCCACGTCGGGTGGGCGAGCGCCTGCTCGACGGTGACATCCGCCAGCTCCTCGCGCGAGCGCCCGCGAAACGGCCCGCCGCTGGCGGTGATCGTCAAGCGCTGCACCGCCCCCGGCGGCTGCCCGGCGATCAGCTGGTGAAGCGCGGTGTGCTCGGAGTCCACCGGCACGATGCGCGCACCGGTTGCCTCGGCCAGCGCGCCGACCAGCTCGCCGCCGACGACGAGCGACTCCTTGTTGGCCAGCGCGAGGTCGATGCCCTCGCCGAGCGTCGCCACGGTCGGGCCGAGGCCGGCCGAGCCGACGAGCGAGTTGAGCACCAGTTCGGCGCCCGACTCGACGACCAGGCGCACGAGCCCCTCGGCGCCGGCCAGCACCTGCCCGTCCGTCCACGCCTCCGCGGCGCGCGCCGCCGCGTCCTCGTCGGCGAGCGCGATCTTGCGCACGCCCGTCGCCTGCGCCTGCGCGACCAGCTCCTGCCACGAGCGCTCGGCCGACAGGCCGATCACGTCGAGCTCGTCCGAGCGCGCGCACACGTCGAGCGCCTGCTTGCCGATCGAGCCGGTCGAGCCGAGCACGAGAATGCGCTTGGGCATGGCACGGACCCTACGACGTCCGGCGCGGCGCTTCATCGCTCCGGGCTTCACGGAACGAAAAGAGCCCGCATGTGCGGGCTCTTTTACTGTCAGCGCCCAGCACCGGGTTGCCCCGGCGCTGCGCTGATGGATGTGATGGGGCAGCCACGGAGGCAACCGCCCCACCCGTGGATCTCACTGCGTCAAGCCATCGCGGTCAGCTCATGCGGGGGTCGACGTACAGGCCGTACAGGCGTGACGTGCTGTTCTTGCCGATCGCGGCGAAGTGAAAGCGCACCTGGCGCACTTCTTCCACTTTGCCGCCGAGCTGCGGGCGCACGTCAAAGGCCCTGGACACCGTCCATTCGCCCTGCTGCCCGCGCAGCTGACCCGAGCCCTTGGGCTTTTCGTCGGACTTCGTGCCGGCGTAGCCGACCGATACGGCGACCGCTCCGCTGCCTTCGAGGTTCTGCACGTAAACGCGCGCAGTCGGGTAGGCCAGCGTCACGCAGACGGGCGGGCTGACCGCTTCCGCGCCGCTCGGCAGGTTGAGCACCGGCCCCGTGGAGCCGTCAGGGCGCGCTGCTTCGATCACTTCTGCGCCGTTGGCGAGTTCCCAAGCCGCGGCGCCTTCGTTGAATTCGCTGCCTTCGACGAGCATGTAGTAGTTGCTGTCCTGCAGACCTTCGAAGGGCTGCGAGAACGTCTGCCCGGGACAGACCGCCAGTTCGGCGTTGACGGCGGTCGAGGCTTCCTTGCCATTGCCGGCCAGTGCCGGTGCCGCCGAGATGCCGACGACGCCGATGCAGACGACGGCGGTGCAGCTGAGCTTCCTTGCGAACCTACTTGCCGTGGTGCGAGACAGAGACATTTTGCGTCCTCCGTGACGTTCCACTGGCGACCGAGCTATCTCATCCTTGAGACCTCTGGCTTTGCGTCCCCGCCTCGCGACGGGTTTGCCTTTTTCAGTGCTTTTGTTGGTTTTCCTTACAGGGGCACTATCGGGCAGCTTCGTGTCGTCCTAAAGGGGCAAGGACGTATGTACGAGCGGGTGGCCGCGGCGCTCGCGAGTCGTCCTCTGGCGGATCGTTTCTTCAAGTCAGCCCGGGCGGACAGGCGATACAGGCCACGGCGCCCATGTCCGTACACGCAATGCAAGAGGCCGAGCGCGCGCGCGAGCTGCACGTGCGCTTCCGCAGTCCAATGGACGCGACGCATCGGCGCGCCGTGCTGCTCGTCGGCGTCCCCTTCCTGGCGGCCGCTGTAACGCTGGCGCTGCTTGGCAGTCGCAGCGGCTTCTCGCCGGCCACCGCCCTGCTGTACGTGGTCGCGATCGCGGCGGCCGGTCATGTGCGCTTCGACGTCGGAGCGGGCTTCACCGTGCCCACGCAGGCGATCTTCGTGCCGATGCTGTTCGCGCTGCCGCCGGCGGTCGTCCCACTGCTCGTGCCGCTCGCGCTCGCCCTCGGCATGGCGCCGGCCGTCGCCCGCGGCGAGACCTCGCCCAGTTGGATGCTGACGACGCTCGGCAACAGCTGGTTCGCGCTCGGCCCGGCGCTCGTGCTCGTGCTTACCGGCATGCACACGCCGAGCGGGCACTGGGACGTGCTGCTGCTGGCGCTGGCGGCGCAGTTCGCCTGCGACTTCGCCGCGAGCGCCGCGCGCGAGCGCATCTACGGTGGGCCGGGCATCCGCGAGCTCGTGGCCGAGTACCGGCCCGTGTATGCGATCGATCTGGCCCTGTCGACGCTCGGCCTGGCGGTCGCCTTCTCGATTCTCGCCGCTCACAGCCAGCTCGCGCTGCTGCTGGTGGCGCCGCTGTTCGGCATGCTGCGGTTCTTCTCGCGCGAGCGCCACGAGCGCCTGCAGCAGCTGGCCGAGCTCAACGACGCCTATCAGGGCACCGCGCTCTTGCTCGGCGACGTGGTCGAGGCCGACGACGCGTACACCGGCGAGCACTGCAAGGGCGTCGTGCGGCTGTCGCTGGAAGTCGCGCGCGAGCTGACGCTCGATGCCGACCGCCAGCGCAACGTCGAGTTCGGCGCGCTGCTGCACGACATCGGCAAGATCGCCGTGCCGAAGGAGATCATCAACAAGCCCGGTGAGCTCGACGAGCGCGAGTGGGCGATCATCAAGACGCACACGATCGAGGGTCAGCGCATGCTCGAGACGATCGGCGGCTTCATGAGCGAGATCGGCCGCATCGTGCGCGCGTCGCACGAGCGCTGGGACGGCGACGGCTACCCGGACGGCCTGCGCGGCGAGTCGATTCCCATCGAGGCGCGCGTCGTCTCCACATGCGACGCGTTCAACGCGATGACCACGACGCGGTCATATCGCGAAGCGATGCCGCTGGCCGACGCGCGCGCCGAGCTGCAGCGATGCGCCGGGACGCAGTTCGACCCCGATGTCGTCGGCGCGCTGCTGCGCGTCAGCCAGCCCGCCGCGGAGCTCGAGTCGCCGCTCGCAGACCGCCTGCCCGGGCGTGCGCCGGCCACAGCCGCGAGCGACGCTCTCGACGGTGTGATCACGCCCGGCAGGCCGCCGCTGGCATTGCAGCCGGCGCGCCTGCAGCGAAAGCTCGCGCGCCACACCGCACGCGAGCCCGCGGCCGGCGGCAGTTGACGCAACGACGGCCGGGCGCGGCTGCGCATGCGCTTCTCAAGCCACTCGGCGCCCGCACGCGACCGGCGACGGCGCGAACGCCCGCCGCTCAGGCCAGCAGCAGGCGCAGCGCGGCGATGTCCTCGTCGCGCTGGGTGAAGCGTGTGAGGTCGGGGGCGGCGCCCCCGCCGTCTGACGCAGCGCCCTCGACGTCGCGCCGGTGGGCGTCGTTGCGCCGCTGCACCTCGCCGAGCGCCACCTCGGCGTTGGAGGTCGACCATTTGCCGGCCATCTTCGAGGCGCGCCCGACATCGCCTTCGTCGAGCGCCCCCTCGAGATCGTCCGCGCGCTGGTCGTCGTCTGCGTTCATAGGCGTTGACGCTAGCGCAACGGGCGGCGCGCGGCTCGCGACGCGCCGAAGCTAGCCGAGCTTCGCCGTGAACTTCTCCCTGCCGGTGCACGCGAAGGAGCCGCCTGCTTCTATCTGCAGGACGTCCAGTTCGAAGACCCCGCTCACCGTCCCTTTCTTCGTGAACGTGGCCGTGAAGCCGTTTTTCTTGGTTTCCTTGAAGTTCGCCGGCGGCGGGTAGGTTTTTTCGGTGACCGGCGTGTGCGCGGTGACCTTGCCGCTCGGCGGCAGCGGCACAGACGCGGCGATCGGCACGAACGCCGCGCCGCCTTCCCCGGCGGGCCCTTCGCAGGAGACGCTCGATATCGCTTTGGTCAGCGTCACGCACAGCTGCGTCTTGCCGCCGCAGCGGGCGCGCTTGAGCGTGAGGCTGATCTTCTGCGAGCTGAACGTGCCGCTGTAGGTGCCGGTTTTGTAAGTGGCCGTCTTGGCGATCGCGGCGGCGCCCGACGACGCCAGCGCGATTGCAAGCGCAATTGATACGACAGGCAGTGTCCGACGCATCCAGTCCCCCGATCTCGACGTCATGTCCGAAGCTGCCCGGCAAGCCTAACGGGGGCCTGCGGCCGGTGGGTCGCCCTCGCGCGCGTCGACTGCGCACCAACGCGTATCCGTCACGCAGCTACCGGGCGGACGCGGCGCGGGACGGCCGCACGCGGTCGGCGAGCGGCTGTGCGATACCCGGCCGGCGATGCCCGTGCGAGGGGCCGCTGCGAGCTTCAGGCGTAGGCCGCCCACACGTAGTAGCCGACGACCGCGGCGAACAGCACCGCGTCGAGGCGGTCGAGCGCGCCGCCGTGCGCGCCGAACAGGCCGCCGGAGTCCTTGGTTCGCGCCTCGCGCTTGACGAACGACTCGAACAGGTCGCCGACCGGCGCGACGAGCGCGACGGCCACGCCAAGCACGATCGCGTGTGTGCCGGGCAGCCATTCCTGATAGCGCCCGGCGATCCACACGCCGAGCACCGTGCAGAGCATGCCGATAAGCAGGCCCTCGACGGTCTTGTTCGGCGAGATGGCCGGGGCGAGCGGACGTTTGCCGAACGTCTTGCCGCCGAAGTACGCGCCGGTGTCGCCGACGAACGTGCCGACGAGCACGTCGATGACGATGCCGAGGCCGTGCGGCAGTCCGCGCAGCATCACGGCATGCGCGAGAGCGAGGCCGATCCAGACGACGCCGAGCAGCGTCACCGACAGCCCGCCGACACTCGGGCGCGGCTGCAGCAGCGTGAGGCCGAACAGCAGCGGCACAGACGCGACGAGCACGAGCAGCACCTGGAACTGGTCGCCGTACAGCGCCGCGGCGAGCAGCCCGGCGAGCGCGACGAAACCGGCGAGACGCACGGGGTGCGCGCGCGAGAACATGCCGTACAGCTCGTGCAGGCACACGCAGCCGAGCACGAACAGGCCGAGCGCGAAGATCGCGCCGCCCTCGATCACCAGGAACAGCGCGACGGCGATCGCCGGAACGGCGGCGAGCAGGCGCGCGCCGAGGTCCGAGCGCGGCGCGCCTTCGGGGTCGGCGGGCGGGCGGCGGCGCACGAGCGGCCCACGTGGAGGGCGCCGGCCGGACCCGCGTTTGCGCCGTCCCGGGTTCTGTCCCGCGGGCGTGCGTGCGCGGCTTGCCATCAGCGCGCGCTCACCGCGCGCCGAAGCGGCGTCGGCGGCGGGAGAACTCGTCGAGGCAGTCGCGCAGCGCCTCGCGCGAGAAGTCCGGCCACAGCTCCTCGCGGAAGATCAGCTCCGCGTACGCCGACTGCCACAGCAGGTAGTTGGACAGCCGCTGCTCGCCGCTGGTGCGGATGATCACGTCGGGGTCGTGCATCTCGGGCGCGTACAGGCACGCGCGGAACTCCTCCTCGGTGCCGCCGTCGAAGCGGCGCGCCGCGTCGAGGATCTCCGCGCGGCCGCCGTAGTTGAAGGCGACGAACAGCGTGATGCGCTCGTTGCGCGCGGTCAGCTCTTCGGCCCACGCCATGCGCTGCACGAGCTCCGGCGAGACGCCGTCGCGGCGGCCGATGAAGCGCATGCGCACGCCCTCGTCGTTCAGCTCGGGCGTTTCGCGGGCGATGCGCTGGGAGAACATCGCCATCAGCCCGGCGACCTCCTCGGGCGGGCGCGACCAGTTCTCGGTGGAGAACGAATACACGGTCAGCTCCTGCACGCCGAACTCGGTGGCGTCGCGCAGGCGCGCCTTGACTGTGTCGGCGCCGGCGCTGTGTCCCTCGTTGACCGGCACGCCGCGCTTGCGCGCCCAGCGCCCGTTGCCGTCGGTGATGATCGCCACGTAGCGCGCCGTCGCCGGCGGCTCGCCGGAGGACTCCGGCGCCGAGGCGAGATCGGTGGCCGACGCCTGTTGCCCGATCGTCGATCGGTCGGCGGCGCCCATCAGACTTCGAGGATCTCTTTTTCCTTGGCCTTGAGCACGTCGTCGAGGTCGCCCACGCGCCCGTCGGTGAGCTTCTGCAGCTCGACCTCCGCGCGGTGCTCGTCGTCGGAGGAGGCCTCGCCCTCGGCCTTGAGCTCGCGCAGCTGCTGCATCGTGTCGCGGCGCACGTTGCGGATCGCCACGCGGCCCTCCTCGGCGAGGTTGCGCACGACCTTGACGAGCTCGCGCCGGCGCTCCTCGGTCAGCTCGGGCACGACGAGGCGGATCACGTTGCCGTCGTTGGACGGGTTCAGGCCGACGTCGGACTCGTTGATCGCCTTCTCGATCAGCTTGATCGAGGACTTGTCATACGGCTGCACGCTGAGCAGGCGCGCTTCGGGAGCGGAGATCGTCGAAAGCTGGTTCAGCGGCGTCATCGCGCCGTAGTAGTCGACGACCACGCGGTCGAGCAGCGCCGGGCTGGCCCGCCCGGTGCGCACGGTGGAGAACTCGTGCTGTGCGGATTCCGCGGACTTGACCATCCGCTCCCTCGCGTCGTCCAGCAGTTCGTCGATCAGGCTGTCAGCGGCCATCGGCTTCTCCTTGAGGTGTCGCCACGAGCGTCCCCACGCGCTCGCCTGAGATTATCCGCGCGAGCGCCGTTTCGTCGTCCATGTTGAAGACGTTCAGCGGCATCGCGTTCTCCATGCACAGCGCGAGCGCCGTCGAGTCCATCACGCGCAGCCGGCGCTCGAGCGCTTCCATGTGCGTGATCTCGGGGATGAACTTCGCGTCGGCGTCGACGGCCGGGTCGGCCGTGTACACGCCCTCGACGCCGTTCTTGGCCATCAGGATGATCTCCGCGTGGATCTCCGCCGCGCGCAGCGCCGCGGCCGTGTCGGTCGTGAAGAACGGGTTGCCGGTGCCGGCGGCGAAGATCACCACGCGACCCTTCTCCAGGTGGCGCATCGCGCGCCGGCGGATGTACGGCTCGGCGACCTCGGATACGCCGAGCGCCGACTGTACGCGCGTGTTCGTGCCCATCTTCTCCAAAGCGTCCTGCAGCGGCAGCGCGTTGAGCACCGTCGCCAGCATGCCCATATAGTCGGCCGTCGCGCGATCCATCCCCGCCGCGGCGCCCTGCATGCCGCGGTAGATGTTGCCCGCGCCGACGACGATCGCCACCTCGACGCCCTGGTCGCGCACCTCGGTGACCTGGCGCGCGACGCCGACTACGCGCTCGGGGTCGGTGCCGAACTCCAGCGTGCCCATCAGCGCCTCGCCGGAGAGCTTCAGCAGGATGCGTTTGAAAGCGGGGGCCATCCGACGCGAGAGCCTACTCAGTCGCCGTGCGCGCGGCGCGCGCGGCGCTACTGGCCGATCGCGAAGCGCGCGAACCTGCGAATGACGACGTTCTCGCCGGTCTTGGCGGTGAGCTCGTCGCGCAGCTGCTGCACGGTCTTGCCGTCGTATGCGGGGTTGTGCATCTCCTGCTCGAGCAGCACGATCGTCTCGTACCACGAGTCGAGCTTGCCGGAGACGATTTTCTCGCGCACGTTCTCGGGCTTGTCGGCCGCCTCCTGCTCGTAGATGCGCGCCTCGGCGTCGCGCACGTCGGCGGGCACGTCCTCGCGGCTGACGTACTTGACGGTCGGCGTGGCGGCGATCTGCATGGCGACCGCGCGCGCGAAGCCGGTGAAGTCCTCGTTGTTGGCGACGAAGTCGGTGTTGCAGTCGACCTCGATGAGCACGCCGACGCGCGCGCCGGCGTGGATGTAGGACTGCACGGTCCCCTCGGTGGCCGTGCGCTCGCCGAGATCCTGGATCTTCTTGCCCTGCTTGAGGCGCAGGATCTCGATCGCCTTGTCGATGTCGCCACTGGCCTCGGTGAGGGCCTTCTTGCAGTCCATCATGCCGGCGCCGGTGCGCTCGCGCAGCGCCTTGACGTCCTTGGCGGAAACCTCCACTGCGCTCATTGCGTCTGTGCCTCCTTGGCCGGCTCGGCGGCCTCTTTAGCGGTCTCTGCGGGTGCGTCGCCCGGCGCGGCGTTCTCAGGCGCGGAAGGCGCCTCGGCCTCGCTCTCGGCGGCCGTCTCGGGCGGCGCGGATTGCTCCTTGGCAGGTTTGCCGGCGTCGGGGCTGGCGTTCATCGGCGTGACCGACTCGCTCTGCGGCTCCAGCGTGGCCGGATCGGCCGGCTCGGGTGGGACGGGCGTGCTCTCGGGGACGGGTTTCTGCGCAGCGGCCGCAGCGACGGCTTTTTCGGCCGTCGCTTTCTCCTCGGGAGCTTTTGCCGGCGCAGAAGGCGCGTCGGGTGCTTTGGCGGCTGCAGGCGCGTCGGGCGCTTTGGCCGCGGGGGGAGCAGACGCCTCCTGCGCAGGCGCGGCGGCGGGCGCGGGCGCGGGCGGAGCCTGCGCGGCGGCGGCGGCCGCGCGCTCGGCGGCGGCTTTCTCCTCGGCCTCTTTCTTTGCCTGTTCCTCGGCCTCGCGCTTGGCCTGCTCTTCGGCCTCGCGCTTGGCGCGCGCCTCGGCCTCGATGCGGGCCTTCTCCTCGGCTTCCTTGCGCGCGCGCTCCTCCTCGGCACGGAAGACGGAGTGGCCCTCCTGCACGACCTGGCCGATCGCCTGCGTGATCAGCGCGCAGGAGCGGATGGCGTCGTCGTTGCCGGGGACCACGTAGTCGATGCCGTCGGGGTCGCAGTTGGTGTCGACGAGCCCGATGATGGGGATGCGCAGGCGGCGCGCCTCTTTGACGGCGATCTCCTCGGTTTTGAGGTCGATGACGAACATCGCGTCGGGGACGCGCTGCATGTTCTTGACGCCGCCGAGGTTGGCGCGCAGCTTGGCGAGGTCGGCCTGCGCGGCCATGCGCTCGCGCGTCGGCAGCAGCGCGAGCTGCCCCTCGGTCTCGTAGCGTTCGAGGTCGTGCAGCCGCCGGATGCGCAGGCTGATGGTCTGGAAGTTGGTCAGCAGGCCGCCGAGCCAGCGATGGTTGACGAACGGCATGTCGGCCGCTTCGGCGACCTCCTTGATGGTGTCGCGGGCCTGCTTCTTGGTGCCGACGAACAGCACGGTTCCGCCGCGGTGCGACAGCTCGTTGGCGAACGCCTGGGCCTGGTCGAGCAGCGCGGACGTCTTGACGAGATCGATGATGTAGTTGCCACCACGCTCGCCGAAGATGAATCGGCGCATCTTGGGGTTCCAGCGGCGCGTCTGGTGGCCGAAATGCACACCGGCCTCCAGCAGCTCCGCGATGCCTACTTGAGCCACGGGTACTCCCTTTATTTATTTGATGATTTCCGTCTCGGTTGGCGCGGACCCGAAGCGACTTTCAGTTCGTCGCTGCGGGCAGGGCCGCGACCAGGTGACCCGAGACGGGTCGCAGTTCCGATTGACCGCTCAGGATAGCCGTTCGGCGCGCTCCAGCGCGGCCTGCAGATCGGCGGGCAGCGGCGAGACGACGTCGATGCGCTCGCCGCCGAGCGGGTGCGCGAAGGCCAGGCGCGTGGCGTGCAGGAACTGGCGCTGAAGCCCGAGCATGCCGGCGGTGCCGTACTCGGGGTCGCCGGCGACGGGATGGCCGATCGCGCGCAGGTGCACGCGGATCTGATGCGTGCGGCCGGTGTCGAGCTTCAGGCGCAGCAGCGAGTGCTCGGACAGCGCGCGGTCGAGCTCGAAGTGCGTGCGCGCGTCGCGCGCGTGGGCGCCGCCGACGGCCATGCGCGTACGCACGCGCGCGTCGCGCCCGATGGGCGCCTCGATGGTGCCGCTGCGCGCGGGCGGGCGGCCCTGCACGAGCGCGAGGTATTCGCGTTGCATCTCACGGCGCGCGAGCGCCTTCTGCAGCGCCGCGTGCGCCTGCTCGGAGCGTGCGACGACGAGCAGGCCGGAGGTGTCGCGGTCGAGACGGTGGACGATGCCGGCGCGCTCGGGGTCGCCGCCGGCGGCGCTGTGCGCGAGCAGTTGCGAGAGCGTGTCCTCGCGGTGGCCCTTGGCGGGGTGCACGACGACGCCGGGCGCCTTGTCGACGACGAGCAGGTGCTCGTCCTCGTAGGCGATGCGAAAGGGCTCGTCGCCGGGCGCGGCAGCGTCGGGGCCGCGTCGTCGGCGGTCATGCGCGCGCGCGATGTCGCGCATGGTCGATCACGAGGAAGAGGATGGCGACGCCGAGCGTGATCGACATGTCGGCGATGTTGAACGGCGGCCAGCCGAGTGGCAGCTTGATGAAGTCGGTGACCGAGCCGGCGCGCAGTCGGTCGACGACGTTTCCGACGGCGCCGCCGATGAGCATGCCGGTCGGCAGCCAGATGAGCGGCGCGTGGCTGTGCAGCGCGAAGTACACGAGCAGCGCGAGCAGCGCGGCGCCGATGGCGATCGTCACGGCGACGTGGCTGCCGGGAAGGAAGCCGAAGGCGATGCCGTGGTTGCGCGTGTCGACGAGCTGCACGCCGGGCAGCAGTTTGCGTTCTTCGCCCTGCACGATGGAGCTTTCGACGGCGTGCTTGCTCAGCTGGTCGGCAGCGACGACGAGCGCGAGCACGAGCGCCGCGCGAAGCCACGGGCTGGCGAGCGGGCGCACCGGCGCTCAGCCGTGAATCAGGCCGCGGACGAGGAGCGAGTTGACGATCTGCAACGTGAAGATCGCGAGGATCGGGCTGAAGTCGAAGCCCCCGAAGGACGGCAGCACGCGGCGGAAGATGCGCAGGAACGGCTCGCAGATGTCGCGCAGGAAGCCGAGCACGATGTCGACGGTGCGCGAGTACGGCGGGCGCACGCCGACGGAGAACAAGAGCTGGATTACGATGTACAGGATGATCAGCAGCGTGTACACGTAGATCAGCGTCGACAGGTAGTCGGCGATCTGCGTGCGTGCGCTGGCGAGCACCATCGCGCTCAGCCTCGCTTCTCGAGCACGGCATCGAGCGCGTCGGAGAAGGCCGCGCGCAGCCCGCCGCGCTCCAGCGCGTCCACGCCACGCGCGGTCAGCCCGCCGGGCGAGGACACCTCGCGGCGCACGGCGACCGTGTCGTAGTCGCGCCGGCGCAGCAGCTCGGCCGTGCCGGAGAGCGTCTGCACGACCAGTTCGGCGCCCTGCGCGGCGGGGATGCCGCGGCGCACGCCCGCGTCGACCTGCGCCTCCGCGACGAGCGCGACGTACGCCGGCGCGCACGACATGAGGCCCATCGCCACGTCGACGAGCGCGTCGTCGAGTACGACCAGCGTGCCCAGTTCGGCGAACAGCTCGCCGACGGCCGCGTCGAGCTCGCCGCCCGCGCCGCTGGGATCGCGCGCCTGCACGACGGCGCCCTGGCGCACCTCGACGGGCAGCGACGGGATGAAGCGGTAGACGGGCTTGCCCGGATAGGCGTCGCGCAGCGCCTGCAACGGCGTCGCCGCGAGGATCGACGCGACGGCCTTCGCGTGCGGCGCGATTTCACCGGCGACGCTTTGCAGCTGCGCGGGCTTGTGGCAGAGCACGACGAGATCGGCGCGACGCGCGACCTCGGCGTTCCCGGCGAGCACCTCGCCGCCGAGCTCGTCGACGAGCGCCTGCGCGCGTTCGGCCACCGGATCGGCGCACAGGACCGGCTGACCCCACCCGCGCGCGAGCGCGCGAGCCATGTTGCCTGCGCCGATCAGTCCAACTTGCATACCGGGTCCAGACTAGAGGCCGGCCGGGCCCGACAGACCCGGCTAGCTCTGATTAAAGAAGCCCTTCTCGATTAGCCGCGCGCGCTCCTCGGCGGAGATCTCGACGTTGCGCGGCGTGAGCATGAAGACCTTGTCGGCGATGCGCTGCATGCCGCCGTCGAGCGCGTACGTCAAGCCGGAGGCGAAGTCGATCAGGCGCTTTGACAGGTCCGTTTCCGAGGCCTGCAGGTTGAGGATCACGGGGATCCCGTCCTTGAACTTGTCGGCGATCTGCTGCGCGTCGTTGAACGACTTGGGGATCACCAGATGCACGCGCACGTCTCCGTTGCCACGCGCGACGGCCTTGAGCTGAGTGGTCGGCCGCCCGCCGCGTGAGCCGCCCTCGTCCTCGGCGAAGATGTCGTCGAACTCGTCGCGGCGCCGGCGCAGGCGGCGGACGTTCGGCCGCTCGCGGTAGCGATCCTCGATCTCCGCCTCAGGCGGCCCGTCGTCGAAGTCGTCGTGATACTCCTCGGCTAGGCCGAAGTAGACGAGCGCACTGTGCCAGGAGTCGCGGAAAGCCATTCGTGTAGATGCGTTTTCGCCCGCAAGGACGGATTCCCTCCTCATGCTAGAGATTCACGCGCGCCGGACGCGCGCCGAACACCCTGCCGGACTAGCCGCTAATCGTACAGTCTCGTGCCGATTCGCACGATCGTCGCGCCCTCCTCGACGGCCACGGCGAAGTCCTGCGAGGTGCCCATCGACAGGTGCGCCAACCCGTGCTCGTCGGCCAGCTCGCGCAGCGCGGCGAACCAGCGCCTGCTCTGCTCGGGGCTGCCGGCGAGCGGCGGCATCGTCATCAGCCCCGCCACCGGCACCGGCGCGCGCGCGACGAACTCGCCGAGCTGCTGCGGCGCGACGCCGGCCTTGCCGGCCTCGCCGGCGACGTTGACCTCGATCAGGATGCGCAGCCCGGGCCGCGCCTGCTCGCGGTGGCGCTCCAGCTCGCGCAGCGCCGACTCGGAGGCGACCGAGTGGATCAGCCGCGCGTACGGCACGATTTCGCGCACGCGCCGCGACTGAAGCTGGCCGATGAAGTCCCACTCGAACAGCTCGCCGTGCGCGGCGTGCTTGGCGGCGAGCTCCTGCGCGCGGTTCTCGCCGACGAGCGCGATGCCCGCCTCGGCGAGCAGCGGCAGGTCCTCGACGGTCACGTACTTGATCGCCGCCAGCAGCTCCACCTGCGCGGGCACTGCGACGGCGCGCCCCGGCGCGCGCTCATGCGCTGCGTCGATCTGCTCGCGCACGCGCGCCGCGTTCTCGCGGATGCGCTGCGCCGACAGCCCGGAGATCAAGCGCGCCACGCGACTCCCGCCTGGCGACCCGCGCGCGCGCCTTCGCGCCGGTGTGAGAAGAAGCGCTCGTCGCAGATCGTGCACGCGCGCGCGTCGAGCACCTGCGCGACGCCCGCCGCGAGCAGCCGCGCGCGCGCGATCGCGCGCAGGTCGATGTTCTGCGCAGCGCCGACGGTCACGCCGAACGCCGCGTGCACCTCCGGGCCGACCTCGTAGCAGCAGGCGCCCGCGCCCGGCCCGATGACCGCCACGACCTCCGCAGCGCCGGCACCGGCCTCGCGCAGCGCACGAACGCCCTCGTCGAGCACTCCCGCCGCCAGCCCGCGCCAGCCGGCGTGCACCATCGCCACGGCTTCGCCGCCGGCGAGCGCCACTGGCAGGCAGTCGGCCGTGAGCACCGTCGCGCCGATGTCACGCACGGCCGTAGCGTGGCCGTCGGCGTCGATCGCCACCGCCTCTCCCCCTTCCCCGTCAAGCGCACTGACGCGTTGCACGTCCGAGCCGTGCACCTGGCGACTCGCGCACAGCCACTTCAGGCCGAGGTCCGCGCACAAAGCGTCGCGCGCCGCACGCCCGCGCTCGTGCCCGTCGCCGGTCTGCGTGGACAGGTTGCCGTGCGCGCGCGAGCTGAACAGCGCGTGCGCCCCTGCGGGCAGCTCGCACGAGAAGCCCTCCGCGTGCTCGACGACGCTCGCTGTCGTGCGCGCGGCGCTCATGCGTCCTCCAGCGCGGCGCTCAGCTCGTCCTCGCGCCCGTGCAGCTCGCCGTCGAGCTTGCGCATCAGCGCGCGGCGCAGGCGGCTGCCGACCTGCGGGCCGGCCGCGATACCCGCGGCCAGCAGATCGTCGCCGCCGATCGTCAGACGCACGTGGCGAAGCTCGTCGAGCCAGCGCCGCGCCGCGGCGGCCGCAGCGGGTGCATCGCGCGCGTCGGCGAGCGCCGCGGCGAGCGCCGTCGCCTCAAGCGGCACGTCGTGCACGACCTCATAGATCTGCGACGGCGTGCTCGCCCGCGTCAGGCGCTCGGCCACGCGCGGCGCGAGGATCGCGCTGTGCACGGTGCGCTCGCGCTCGGCGGCGGGGACCTCCAGCCCGTCGAGCAGCACGCGCAGGCGCGTCTCGTAGTCGGTCGTGTCGTAGGCGTGTGCAGGCAGCAGCAGCGAAGCGAGCAGCAGCACGTCCGGCCACGCCTCGCGCACGCGCGGCAGCGCGGCCAGCGCGCCGCGAGCGAGCCCCACGTCGAGCTCGATCGCCTCGTGCAGCGCCGACAGCACGCCCAGCCGGTCCAGCGCCTCGAGCGCGGCGACCGGGTCCGGCTCGGCCAGCGCGAGGCGCAGCTCGGCGCCGATGCGCGCGTGCGAGACCGTCGCCAGGGCACCCGCGGCAAGCGCCGCGGCGGCGAGCTGCGCGGTGTGCTGCTCGGGCTCGAAGCCCAGGCGCGCCCAGTAGCGCGCCAGGCGCAGCAGGCGCGTCGGATCGTCGAGAAAGCTCGCGTCGTGCAGCACGCGCAAGCTCGACTCGTCGAGGTCATTCAAGGCGTGCGGCGCGGCGCGCAGCTCTCCGCGGCGCGGACCGCCCAGGCCGAGCGCGATCGCATTCACGGTGAAGTCGCGTCGCGACAGATCCTGCTGAGGCGTGCCCGCGCGCACGTCCGGCAGCGCTCCCGGGAAGGCGTAGGACTCCGCGCGACGCGTCGCCACGTCGATGCGCGCGTCGACGAGGCGCACGACCGCCGTCCCGAAGCGCTCGTGCGTGTCGACGCCACCACGCAACCCTTCATCCGCGAAGCGTTCATCGAAAATTGCGACCAACTCGCCGGCAAACGCCGCAGCCGCGCCGTCCACGATCACATCGAGCTCGCGCGGCGCGCGCCCGAGCAGCAGGTCGCGCACGGCGCCGCCGACCAGCTCCACGTCGTCGTGCTCCTGCGCCACGTCGAGCAGCTCGCGCCCGCCCGGCAGCTCGTGCACGGCCGCGAGCAGCGCCTCTCCCCTCTCGCGTTGCTCGCCCACGCTCGCGCCCACGACGCCCGCCGGCCTCAGCCGATCCGCACGGGGATTCCGGCCGCCGCCAGGTGCGACTTGGCCTCGGCGATCGTGTGGCGGCCGTAGTGGAAGATCGACGCGCACAGCGCCGCGTCGGCGCCCGCGCGAAGCGCCTCCGCCAGGTGCTCGAGCTCGCCCGCCCCGCCGGAGGCGATCACCGGCACGGTCACCGCCTCGCTGACCGCGGCCGTCAGGGCAAGGTCGTAGCCGTCGTTGGTGCCGTCGCGGTCCATGCTCGTCAGCAGGATCTCCCCCGCTCCGCGCTCGACTGCCTCGCGCGCCCACTCGACCACGTCGCGGCCGGTCGGCGTGCGCCCACCAGCCAGGTACGCCTCCCACTTGGACGGATCGTCCAGGCCGCCGCCGACGAACGGGTCGGCTTTCGCGTCGATCGCCAGCACGACGCATTGCGAGCCGAACACGCCCGCCAGCTCGTCGAGCAGCCGCGGGCGCTCCAGCGCCGCCGAGTTGACCGACACCTTGTCCGCGCCGGAGTCGAGCACCGCCTGCGCGTCCTGCACCGAGCGGATGCCGCCGCCGATCGTGAACGGCACGAACACGTCGTCGGCCGTCGCGCGCGCCAGCTTGGCGATCGTGTCGCGCTTCTCGTGCGTCGCCGTGATGTCGAGGAACACCAGCTCGTCGGCGCCCTCGCGATCGTAGAAAGCGGCCAGCTCGACGGGATCGCCGGCGTCGCGGATGTCGAGGAATTCGACGCCCTTGACGACGCGTCCGGCGTCGACGTCCAGGCATGGGATCACACGCTTGAAATGCACGACGTCACGGTAGCGGTCGACGGTGCCGGGAAAATGCTGCGGCTACGCCGCCAGCGCGTGCAGCGCCTCGGCGACGGTGAAGCGCCGCTCGTACAGCGCCTTGCCGACGATCACGCCGTCGAGCGGCAGTCCGGCCAGCGAGCGCAGGTGCTGAAGCGTGCCGACGCCGCCCGAGAGGATCAGGTTGCCTTCCCCCGCCGCCTGCACGGCGGTCGCGGCGTCCTGCAGGTCGGGGCCGTCGAGCATCCCGTCGTGGTCGATGTTCGTGTAGACGAACAGGCGCACGCCCTGCTCGCGCAGGCGCGAGATCGCCTCGCCGACGGGCACGTCGGTCGTCGACAGCCAGCCGTGCGTCGCGACGTAGCCGCCGCGTGCGTCGACGGACACGACCACGCGATCTGCGCCGTGCGCGTCGAGCGCGTGGGTCAGCACCTCCGGCGCGGTGAACACGGCCGTGCCGATGATCGCGCGCCACGCCCCCGCCTCGATCGCGGCGTCGACCGCCGCGCCCGAGCGCAGGCCGCCTCCATACTGCACCGGCAGGCTGAGATCGGCGGCGATCGCGCCCATGCGCGCGACGTTCTGCGGCGTGCCGCTTTTCGCGCCGTCGAGGTCGACTACGTGCAGGTGGCTCGCGCCTTCGTCCTTGAACGCTCGCGCGGCAGACGCGGGATCCTCGTCATAGACCTTCTTGTCCTCGAAGTCGCCCTTGACCAGGCGCACGGCGTTGCCACCGAGGATGTCGATCGCCGGGTAGAGGTTCACGGGCCGCTGTCGGCGCCCGGCGCGCCGGCGTGGCTCGGCGCGAGCGCGTCCGCGCAGATGCGCGCGAAGTTCGCCAGCAGCCGCAGGCCGGCGGCCGAGGACTTCTCGGCGTGGAACTGCACGCCGTAGAACGAGCCCTTCTCGACGGCCGTCACGAACGGCGCGCCGTAGGCCGCCGTGCCGAGCACGTCCTGCTCGCGCGCCGGCTCGGCCGCCAGCGAGTGCACGTGGTAGAAGGCGCATTCGCGCGGCAGGTCGGCGACCAGGCGCGAATCGGGTTTGGCAAAGCGCACCTCGTTCCAGCCGATGTGCGGCAGCTTCAGCGTGCCTGCGCGCAGGCCGTGCACCTCGCCGGCGACGATCCCCAGCCCGTCGGCGCCGCCGAGCTCGCTGGAGTGCTCGAACGCGAGCTGCAACCCCAGGCAGATGCCCAGTACCGGCGTGCCCACGGCGACGCGCTCGCGCAGCAGCTCGTCCAGGCCGAGCTCGCGCAGGCGCTCCATCGCGCGCGGGAACGCGCCGACGCCCGGTACGACCAGGCCGTCCGCGCCGCGCAGTTGCTCGGCGTCGCCGCTGACGATCGCGCGCGCGCCGACGTGTGCGAGCGCCTTCTCGACCGAGCGGCGGTTGCCCATGCCGTAGTCGACGACCGCGATCTGCACCGGCTCGTCGATCAGCGCGCTCATGCGGTCAGCGTTCCCTTCGTGCTCGGCACGCCGCTCTCGCTCGGGTCGATCGCCACCGCCTGGCGCAGCGCGCGCGCGAATGCCTTGAAGGCGGCCTCGATCATGTGGTGGGCGTTGGAGCCCGCTTCCACGCGCAGGTGCAGCGTGAGCTTGGCCGCGTTGGCCAGCGCACGGAAGAACTCCTCCGTCAGCTCGTGATCGAAGCCGCCCGTCGAGCCCGGCGGCAGGTCGGCCTCGAACGCCGTGAACGGCCGCCCGGAGATGTCCAGCGCGCAGCTCGCGCGCGCCTCGTCCATCGGCACCGTCGCCGCGCCGTAGCGCACGATCCCCGCGCGCTGGCCGAGCGCCTCGTCGAGTGCCTGGCCGAACACGATCGCCGTGTCCTCGGCCGTGTGGTGCGCGCCCGTCTGCAGATCGCCGCTGACCTTCACGTCGAGGTCGATGCGCCCGTGGCGCGCCAGCAGGTCGAGCATGTGATCGAGAAAGCCCACACCCGTCTCGCGCGTGCCCGCGCCGGAGCCTTCCAGCGTCAGCGACAGGCGCACGTCGGTCTCGCCCGTGCGTCGCTCGATCGTCGCGCTTCGCTTGGTCTGTGCGGTGGCCATCGACTAATTGTCGCCCATGCGCGCCTCCATCGAGCGCGCGTGCCACTCAAAGCCCTCCGCGCGCGCGATCGGCGCGCCCGCCGAGGCGAGCTTGCCGGCACCCGCCGGGTCGACGTGCACCTCGGCCATGCGCCTGCGGAAGTGGCGCGGCGAGAGCATCGACGCAAAGCGCGCCGCGCCGCCCGTCGGCAGCACGTGGTTGGACCCGGCCACGTAGTCGCCGAACGCCGTCGCGCTGGCCGCGCCGACGAACAGGCAACCCGCCGACTGCACGCGCGGCGCGAGCGCCTCCGCGTCGGCGCCGATCAGCTGCAGGTGCTCGGGCGCGAACGCGTTGGCCAGCTCGACCGCACCGCGCGCGTCGAACGCGTCTACGAGTGCGAACGTCGCGCCGGCCACCGGACGCTCGGCGTCCAGCCGTTGCAGCTCTGTGGCGAGTGCGTCGTTCACGCCAGGGCCGCAGGACACGGCGACGACGAGGCTGCCCTCGCCGTGCTCGCCCTGCGCGAGCATGTCCAGCGCAGCCAGGCGCACCTCGCGCTCGCCCACCTCGCCGCCGAGCACGACCAGCAGGTCGCTCGGCCCGGCGAAGCCGTCGATGCCGACGGTCGCCGAGAGCTGGCGCTTGGCCTCCTGCACGTACAGATTGCCCGGGCCGACGACGACGTCCACGCGATCGACCGTCTCGGTGCCGTAGGCGAGCGCGGCGATCGCCTGCGCGCCGCCCATGCGATACACGCGCTCCACGCCACACAGCCGGCACGCGCCGAGGATCGCCGGGTGCACCTCGCCGTCGCCGCCCGGCGGAGCGCACACCGCGACGTCCAGCACGCCGGCGGCGCGCGCGGTGACGACGCCCATCGCGACCGTGCTCGGGTACGGCGCGCGCCCGCCCGGGACGTAGATCGCCGCCGAGACGACGGGGATCTCGCGCAGGACGATCCGCTGGCCCTGCGCCAGCGCCACCGTGCGCTCCTCGCCGACGGCCGCGTCGGCGACCTGCGCGACGTTGGCGATCGTCACCTGCAGCCCGGCGACCACGTCCAAGCCGAGCCGCTTGATCGCCTCGTCGAGCTCTTCGGGTGCGACCTGCAGCGCGAGCGTTCCGGCGGCAGCCGTCGCGTCGAAGCGGCGCGTGTAGTCCAGCACTGCGGCGTCGCCCTCGGCGCGCACGCGCTGGACGATCTCGCGCACGTCCTGCTCGACCGATCCGGCGCCGGCGACCGACGAGCGCAGATGCGCTGCGACACCGGCGCTGCCGCCGAGCCCCTCGAGCTCTGCGAGCGCGATGCGCTGCAGGCGCATCTCAGGCTGCGCCGGCGGCCGTGAGGCCGCGCAGCTGTCCGAGCAGCGCGTCGATCTGCGCCGCCTTGAGCTTGTGCGAGACCGGGTTGGCGATCAGCCGCGCGGTGCACACGACGATCTCCTCGCGCACGACGAGGTTGTTCTCGCGCAGCGTCGTGCCGGTGGCCGTGAGGTCGACGATCGCGTCGACCATGCCGGTCAGCGGCGCGAGCTCGACCGAGCCCTTGACCTCGACGATCTCGCCCTGGCGGCCGGTCTGCTCGAGGTGGCGTTCGGCGATGCGCGGGTACTTCGTGGCGACGCGCATCACGCCGAGACGCCGCAGCGACTCGAGCGCAGGATCCGGGCCCGCCTCCGAGGCGAGCACCATCGTGCAGCGCCCGAAGCCCAGGTCGAGCAGCTCGTACACGTCGCGACCGCCCTCCTCGGGGCCTTGCGCGGTCTGCTCCAGCAGCACGTCCTTGCCGGTCACGCCGAGATCCGCCGCGCCCGCCTCGACGTACGTGGGCACATCGGAGGGGCGCATCGTCACGACGCCGATGTCCTCGAACAGCAGCTTGCGGTCGTTGGAGCGAAGCTCCTCGGTATCGACCCCGAGCGCAGTGAGCAGATCGACCGTCCCGCCGAACAGCGCGCCCCGGGGAACGGCGATCGTCAGGCCGTTGGTCGCGCTCATGCGCTCTGCCCGGCGACGACCGAGCGCAGCTCCGCGAGCGCGCCGGTTCCGCGCTCCTCGCCCGCCAGCGCCTGGTGCAGCGAGTCGACGTACAGGGCGAAGCCGACGGCCGGCAGCGAACGGCCGAAGCGCCCGAGCAGCTCGTCATAACGACCGCCGCCGCCGATCGGCGCGCCGATCGCCGGGTCATAGACCTCGAAGACCGCGCCCGTGTAATAGCCGATGTTGCGGATCAGCCCGAGATCGAAGATCACGCGCTCGGCGACCTGCGCATCGAGCAGCTCGAAGACCCGGCGCATCCCCGTGACCGCCTCGACCGCCGCGGCGGGTGCGTCGGTCAGCAGCTCGGGGCCGCCGCGGCGCTGCGGCACGCTCAGCAGCAACTCGGCATCCGCATCGGACAGCCCCGCCTCGTGCAGGCGGTGCTCGAGCTCGACGAAGTTGCGCCGCACGAGCGACTGCAGCAGCCCGGCCCGGCGATCCTCGGGCACGTTCAGGCTCTCCATCAGCGCCGGGAACAGCGACGCGTCGCCGACGCCGATGCGGAAGTCCTTGAGCCCGACAGCCTTCAGCGACGCGCACAGCACGGTGAGCGCTTCGGCCGTGCCCTCGGGCGCGGGGGCGCCGATCAGCTCGATGCCCGCCTGCAGCATCTCGCGCAGCTGCCCGCGCTGCGGGCGCACGCCGCGGTAGGTGTGTGCGAAGTAGCAGAAGCGCAGCGGCGGCTCGCTGTCGGCGTAGCGCGTGGCGACGACGCGGGCGATCGGCGCGGTCATGTCCGAGCGCAGCACGAGCACCGCGCCGCTCTCGTCGAACACGCGGTAGGCAGGCCGCGCTTCGGCCATGTCGGCGCGTGCGAGCACCGACTCGTACTCCAGCGCCGGCGTGTAGATCTCGCCGTATCTGTGCTCGTCGAAGACGCGGCGCAGGGTGTCCGTGATGCCACGGACCTCGCCCGTCTCCTGTGGGAGCACGTCGCGCGTGCCGCTGGGGATTGGGTGGATCATGATCTTCTCGCGAAAGTAAACGGCATCCGGCCTCTCAGGTCATGTCGGGCTTCGCTTCGAGCTTGCGGGAGACCGCTACGCCCGCCATGACACGTTACGGTGGCCGGCCGTCCGGGCCGGCCTTTACGCGGGAACGGGCTCGGTCGCGACGCGCTCGATGCGCGCGCCGAGCTCGCGCAGGCGCTCGTCGATGCGCTCGTAGCCGCGGTCGATCTGGCGGATGTTGCCGATCTCCGAGCGGCCGTCCGCGCACAGCGCGGCCAGCAGCATGGCCATTCCCGCGCGGATGTCAGGCGACTCGACGCGCTCGCCGCGCAACCGCCGCGGCCCGGTGACGATCGCCCGGTGCGGGTCGCACATGACGATGTCGGCGCCCATCAGGATCAGCTTGTCGGTGAAGATCAGGCGGTTCTCGAACATCCACTCGTGCACGAGGATCGAGCCCTCGGCCTGCGTCGCCATGGCAACGGCGATCGACGTCAGGTCGGCGGGGAACGCCGGCCAGGGACCATCCTGGATCTTGCTCTTGTATTCGCCGACGTCGGCCTGCGCGACGAGCTTCTGCCCGCCCGGCACGAGCACGTCGTTGCCGTCGAGCTGCGAGCGCAGCCCGAGGCGCTCGAACACGAGGCGGATCATGCGCAGATCGCCCGGCACGGTGTCCTTGATGCGCAGTTCTCCGCCGGTGACGCCGGCGAGCGCCATGAAGCTGCCGATCTCGATGTGGTCGGGGGCCACATCGTGCTCGCAGCCGTGCAGGCGCTCAGCGCCGTTGACGGTGATCAGGTTGGAGCCGATCCCCTGGATGTCGGCGCCCATCTTCACGAGCATGCGCGCAAGGTCCTGGACATGGGGCTCGGAGGCCGCGTTGCCGATCACGGTCGTGCCGGGCGTGAGCGCGGCGGCGAGCAGGACGTTCTCGGTCGCCATCACCGACGGCTCGTCCATGAACACGTCGGTCGAGCGCAGGCCGCGCGGAGCGTGCAGCGCGATCGTGCCGTTGCACTCCACGCTCGCGCCCATCGCGCGGAAGGCGTCGAGGTGCGGGTCCAGGCGGCGCCGGCCGATCACGTCACCGCCGGGTGGCGACATCACCGCGCGCCCGAACCGCGCAAGCAGCGGGCCGGCCAGCAGGAACGACGCCCGAATCGTCTCCGCGAGGGCAGCCTCCACCTCCAGCTCGCGTGCAGAGGCGGCGCAGAGGGACACTTCGTTGGGCCCGCGCCAGCTCACGGCAACGCCGAGCGCGCGAAGGATGTTGAGCATCGCCTCGACGTCGCGGATGCGTGGCACGTTGCGCACGATCACTTCGTCCTCGGTGAGGAGCGCGGAAGCGAGGATCGGCAGTGCACCGTTCTTGTTCCCGGCGGGGACCATCGTGCCGGACAGCGGTACGCCACCTTCGATGACGAACTTCTCCATGAGCTGTGGTGCACGCCGCCGACGGCCCCATCGCGGGGCGATCGCATCGCGCCTGGCAAGCGTAACAGCCATCTGCACAGTCAAGTTCGCGCCGCACGCGCACTCCCCTGCCGGCACTCCGAGCAACCTTCCGTCGCCTCGGCGAGGAACGTCTCGAGCGTCCGCCGGAACACCCCCCGACCGGGGCGATTCTGCAAGCGCGCTTGCAGGATCTGCGGGCATGATTTGGCTCTGCAATGCGGGATTGCAACGTGGCACGCGACGCGTACATACGTTCGCCTCGGGTCCGTCCGGGGGCACGCCTACCTTCTACGAACAGATGTTCGCAAAGGCAACCACCTCAAAGCTCGCGCAGCGCACACTCGGCGCCCTGCGTCTCACCCACTCGTTCCTACTGCTCGAGGACGACTACGACGTCGACTGGGAGGTCGACCGGGACGAGGAACTGACGCAATCGCACCCGCACCGAATGGCGCTGCGCGGGCCGGCGAGGCATCTGCGCAGCCTGCCGAGCCGTCGCAAGGGCGCAATCCCGTCCCGGCAGCAGCCCTGCATTTCGCCGATCGGTCCGGTGTCCAAGCATGCCACCGACGGACGTGCTCGTCCGACTCTGCCCGGCGCCGCGCAAGCGGCACTCGACCCGCTGACGCGAGGCCAACCAGCGACACGCCGGCGCGCGTTATCCTTCGGGAAGCGATGAAGCAACGCGTTACCGTCATCACCCTCGGCACGAGCGACCTGAAGCGGGCACGCGCCTTCTACGAAGCGCTCGGCTGGCGCAGCCGCGCCGGCGAGGACGACGACGTGGTGTTCTTTCAGACAGGCGACAGCGTGCTGTCGCTGTGGGATCGTACGCGCCTGGCCGAGGACAGCGGCGTCGAGTTGGGCAGCGGGTACGGAGGTATCACGCTCGCCAACAACGTCGCCTCGGCCGCTGAGGTCGACCACGTCATCGCGCAGGCACGCGCCGCCGGGGCCACGATCTCGCGCGAGCCCGGGGAGACCTTCTGGGGCGGCTACTCGGGCGTGTTCGTCGACCTCGACGGCTATCCGTGGGAGGTCGCGCACAACCCGCACTGGCCGCTCGACGACGACGGTCGGGTCGCGCTGCCCGAATGAGGGCTTGAGCGCGGCGTTCGCAACCGCCCACAACGACCAAGAGCCGCCCCGAGGGGCGGCTCTTGTCGAAATAAACCGGCGGCGTCCTACTCTCCCAGGCCCTTGCGGGCCAAGTACCATCGGCGCTGAGGGGCTTAACTGCTCTGTTCGGAATGGGAAGAGGTGTTTCCCCCTCGCCAAAGCCACCGGAAAAAGGTGAGAGACCAGCCCTCCCGGTCCTTCAAAACTGCACAGCGCCACGCAAACGAGCATCACTAAAAAAATCCGTCAAGCCCTCGACCCATTAGTACCGGTCTCCTGCAGACGTTACCGTCCTTCCAGATCCGGCCTATCAACCTGGTGGTCTACCAGGGGTCTTACTCCCTCTAGGGGATGGGAGAACTCATCTTGAGGCCGGCTTCCCGCTTAGATGCTTTCAGCGGTTATCCGATCCACACGTAGCTAGTCTGCAATGCCCTTGGCAGGACAACAGATACACCAGAGGTGCGTTCATCCCGGTCCTCTCGTACTAGGGACAAATCCTCTCAATTCTCCAACGCCCACGGCAGATAGGGACCGAACTGTCTCACGACGTTCTGAACCCAGCTCGCGTACCGCTTTAATGGGCGAACAGCCCAACCCTTGGGAGCAACTCCACCCCCAGGATGCGACGAGCCGACATCGAGGTGCCAAACCGGGCCGTCGATGTGGACTCTTGGGCCCGATAAGCCTGTTATCCCCGGAGTACCTTTTATCCGTTGAGCGACGGCACTTCCACTTGCTACCGCCGGATCACTAAGACCTGCTTTCGCACCTGCTCGACTTGTCAGTCTCGCAGTCAAGCTCCCTTACTACCTTTACGCTCTACGCACGATTTCCGGCCGTGCTGAGGGAACCTTTGTGCGCCTCCGTTACATTTTGGGAGGCGACCGCCCCAGTCAAACTACCCGCCTGGAACTGTCCAGCACCCGGATTCACGGAATGCTGTTAGAAATCCAATACACCAAGGGTGGTATCTCAAGGTTGGCTCCACACCGGCCGCAACCGGTGCTTCAAAGCCTCCCACCTATCCTGAGCGAAATGCACCGAACTCCAATACCAAGTTGTAGTAAAGGTTCACGGGGTCTTTCCGTCTAGCCGCGGGTACTCGGCATCTTCACCGAGACTGCAATTTCACCGAGCTCCTCGTTGAGACAGCGCTGAAGTCGTTACGCCATTCGTGCAGGTCGGAACTTACCCGACAAGGAATTTCGCTACCTTAGGACCGTTCCTGACTGTTACTACTCGAGCAACGACAACTACTCGCTCGAGCGGTCCGCTCATTTCTGACGGACTCTCATGGTCGCCCATGAGAGCGGACTATCTCATCCCACAACCGCTCTAGGTCGATGGGCCTGGCGTATAGTCTCTGAGGATTCCATCCATTCGATGGCGTCTCTTCCCACCGCGGTTCATCCGTTCCCGGAGAGCAAGAACCTGGTGGTAGTCCTGGATGCTTAGACCGCCGGTGGAGAGCAGCATCACTGCTTCTCTCCATAGCCGGTAGTCACCTGCCTTCTCCCCTACGACCGGAAACCGATCGAAGAAGGGCACGATGCGGCTGGTCAAGTCGGAAAGCCTGTTGACCTCCCAATACCAGCCACCGTTACCCGCCTTGCGAAGCGTCCCGCACACTAGGGTCTCCCGAAAGAGATCCAAGGGCACGCGATCGCGTTGCGAGACGTTGAAAGCAGCTGAGAGCTTGAAGCTTCGCCGGTAATCGCCGCGCTTGCGGCAGACAACCATGAAGCTCCCCTCTCCCAGAGCGAATCCGGACAAGAAGCTACCGAGCGAGGCCGGTATGGCCTCTATGGATGGCCTTTCCTGCTGATTGTCCGCACCCGTCACATTTTCACGGTATCGCCCACTTAGGACGAAACTCGTAGTGCGGGATGCTCGGATGTTCCAGCATATGGCCAGGTTTTACAACTACCTCGGTCAACTGATAGTTACGGCCGCCGTTTACCGGGGCTTAGCTTCGCTGCTTTGAACCGAAGTCCTAACAACTCCACGTAACCTTCCGGCACCGGGCAGGCGTCAGCCCCTATACGTCGTCTTACGACTTAGCAGAGACCTGTGTTTTTGGTAAACAGTCGCTTCAGCCAATTCACTGCGGCCCTCTCGGGCTCCACGCGTAAAGCGCTTCACCCTACTAGGGCGCCCCTTATCCCGAAGTTACGGGGCGATTTTGCCGAGTTCCTTAACGAGGGTTATCTCGATCACCTTAGTATTCTCTACTTGCCCACCTGTGTCGGTTTTGGTACGGGCACGCGCTTCCTCCCTAGAGGATTTTCTTGGAGGTATGGCGTCGGGGAGTCGCCGGCTGAATGCCAGCTCACATCGCACCTCAGGTTATGCAGTCCCGCATTTGACAAGGACCGCCCCTACATGCTTGTCCCAGGGCAACCATCGCCTGGGTTCCCTTAGCCTTCCTCGTCCCCCCATCGGTCAAACGGAAGCGACGTGGTACAGGAATATCAACCTGTTGGCCATCGACTACGCCTTTCGGCCTCGCCTTAGGTCCCGACTAACCCTGAGCAGACGAACTTTACTCAGGAATCCTTGGGCAATCGGTGGAGGAGATTCTCACTCCTCTTTCGTTACTTATGCCGGCATTCTCACTTCCCATGCCTCCACGGCTGGCTTACGCCGCCGCTTTACTGGCATGGGAACGCTCTCCTACCGCGCGATCGACTCGAAAGTCTCACGCACCCGCAGCTTCGGTGACTAGCTTGAGCCCCGTTACATTGTCCGCGCTCGAACACTTGACCAGTGAGCTGTTACGCACTCTTTCAAGGATGGCTGCCTCTAAGCCAACCTCCTGGTTGTCTATGCACTCGAACATCGTTTCCCACTTAGCTAGTACTTAGGGACCTTAGCTGGCGGTCTGGGCTGTTTCCCTTTTGACGCTGAAGTTTATCCCCCAGCAACTGACTCCCGGAGTAAACGTTTTGGTCTTCGGAGTTTGCCTGAAGTCGGTAACCTGGTAGGGCCCCTAGTCCAAACAGTGCTCTACGGCCAAAACGCAATTTATCCGAGGCTATACCTAAATATATTTCGGAGAGAACCAGATATCACTGAGCTTGATTAGCCTTTCACTCCGACCCACAGGTCATCCGCCCAGTTTTCAACCTAGGTCGGTTCGGCCCTCCACGAGGTCTTACCCCCGCTTCAGCCTGCCCATGGGTAGCTCGCTCAGTTTCGGGTATACCGCCTACGACTATGTCGCCCTATTAGGACTCGCTTTCGCTACGGCTCCGCTCATCGCTTAACCTTGCCGCAGACGAGTAACTCGCCGGCTCGTTATGCAAAAAGCACGCGGTCACAGGACAAGCCTGCTCCCACCGCTTGTAGGCACGCGGTTTCAGGTACTATTTCACTCCCCTTCCGGGGTACTTTTCACCTTTCCCTCACGGTACTAGTCCGCTATCGGTCACCAAGGAGTACTTAGCCTTGGAGGGTGGTCCCCCCAGGTTCAGTCCGCGTTTCACGGGCGCGGACTTACTCAGGAACGTCTGACGGAAGGCCATGCAGTTTCGTCTACGGGACGGTTGCCCTCTATGGTGCGCGGTTCCACGCGCTTCGACTACCGCATGACTTTGTAACTTCCGCCGAGCCGGACATGGCTCGGAACAAACGCCCTACAACCCCCGACAGACAACGCATGTCCGCTTACATCTGCCAGGTTTGGGCTGATCCCTTTTCGCTCGCCACTACTCAGGGAGTCTCTTTTGATTTTCTTTCCTCAGGGTACTGAGATGTTTCACTTCCCCTGCTTGTCCTCCGCCGGTCTATGTGTTCAACCGGGGATAACGCCGCATTACCAGCGCTGGGTTTCCCCATTCGGGAATCCACGGGTCATAGGCTATTAAGCGCCTAACCGTGGCTTATCGCAGCCGTTCACGCCCTTCTTCGACTCTTGGTGCCAAGGCATCCACCGTGTGCCCTTACTATCTTGACGGTGATCTGGCCCAAAGCGTCCTGGATGCCTTTTGCGAAGCATCCAGTTCACAGAGGGCCCGGTGATACCCGTTATTCAGCCGCCGCTTATCGATGGCGGCTGATGTGGCTTCTGTGCAGTTTTCAAGGACCGTGGAGAGGCATGAACGCCGGTTGGCCTCCGTGCATTGATGGTCACGCCTGATTGGCATGTCCTCACGGTGACCGACGGACGCCGGTCTCTCAAAACTCAACAGCATGCTGGGATCGTTTGCGGCCCGGCCGGTCGCGCTCCCTAAGTAGTAAGGGAGGCTTGCGGACGTGAGCCATCCAGCCAGGTTCGGTCGACATGCTAGGCCCGATCCGCTTGGACATCGCCGGCCTCGAGGGTCGGCGACCGCGCGGACCCGTCTTGCGACGAATCCTGGATCGGGGCACCGCTAGGTGCTCCCTAGAAAGGAGGTGATCCAGCCGCAGCTTCCGCTACGGCTACCTTGTTACGACTTCACCCCAGTCACGAGCCCCACCTTCGACGGCTCCCTCCCTTGCGGGTTAGGCCACCGGCTTCGGGTGTTGCTCACTCCCGTGGTGTGACGGGCGGTGTGTACAAGGCCCGGGAACGTATTCACCGCGGCAATGCTGATCCGCGATTACTAGCAACTCCGCCTTCATGCAGGCGAATTTCAGCCTGCAATCCGAACCGAGACGCACTTTAAGGGATTCGCTCCACCTCGCGGTATCGCAGCCCTCTGTATGCGCCAATGTAGCACGTGTGTAGCCCTGAACATAAGGGGCATGAGGACTTGACGTCATCCCCACCTTCCTCCGGTTTGTCACCGGCAGTCTCGCATGAGTCCCCAACTGAATGCTGGCAACATGCGACGGGGGTTGCGCTCGTTGCGGGACTTAACCCAACATCTCACGACACGAGCTGACGACAGCCATGCACCACCTGTGAAAGTGCCCCGAAGGGAAGCCGTGTTTCCACGGCGGTCACTCACATGTCAAGCCCAGGTAAGGTTCTTCGCGTCGCGTCGAATTAAACCACATGCTCCGCTGCTTGTGCGGGCCCCCGTCAATTCCTTTGAGTTTTAGCCTTGCGGCCGTACTCCCCAGGCGGACAACTTAATGCGTTAGCTTCGACACGGGGGGAGTCGACACCCCCCACATCTAGTTGTCATCGTTTACAGCGTGGACTACCAGGGTATCTAATCCTGTTTGCTCCCCACGCTTTCGCGTCTCAGCGTCAGTCACGTCCCAGCGAGCTGCCTTCGCCATTGGTGTTCCTCCTGATATCTGCGCATTTCACCGCTACACCAGGAATTCCACTCGCCCCTTCCGGACTCTAGCCCCACAGTATCCACCGGCATTCCAGGGTTGAGCCCTGGACTTTCACAGCGGACTAATGGGGCCGCCTACACGCTCTTTACGCCCAATAATTCCGGACAACGCTTGCACCCTACGTATTACCGCGGCTGCTGGCACGTAGTTAGCCGGTGCTTCTTGTGAAGGTACCGTCACTCCATCCGGCTATTCACCGGAGAAGCTTCGTCCCAACTGAAAGGGGTTTACAACCCGAAAGCCTTCTTCCCCCACGCGGCGTTGCTGCGTCACGCTTTCGCGCATTGCGCAAGATTCCCCACTGCTGCCTCCCGTAGGAGTCTGGGCCGTGTCTCAGTCCCAGTGTGGCTGATCGTCCTCTCAGACCAGCTACCCATCGAAGCCTTGGTGAGCCGTTACCTCACCAACAAGCTAATGGGCCGCGGGCCCATCTTGATGCGGAGGCCGAAGCTTCCTTTCCCCTTGCGGGCACATCCGGTATTAGCCCGAGTTTCCTCGGGTTGTCCCGGTCATCAAGGCAGGTAACCCACGTGTTACTCACCCGTTCGCGGCTCTGCCCCAGGGCAAGCCCTGGTTCGTCGCTCCACTTGCATGTGTTAAGCACGCCGCCAGCGTTCGTCCTGAGCCAGGATCAAACTCTCCGTGAAGAACTTCACGAAAAGCTGTCATGGAACTGCACGAGACCTATACACCGTGGTCTCGAAGCCATGACGGGGTACTGCTCTACTTGACTCTTTGCCGTCACGCGGATGCTGGTCTTACGACCGGTGCTCCCGCTGACGGGTCGAACCTGGACGCACACCACGATCGAAAATCGATCGTAGATGCGCATGCTGTTGAGTTTTCAAAGACCGTCAAGCCTCTCGAAAGGTGCTTCCTTCTGAGGAGACCTACTCGCCCAGCGTCCGGAGACGCGTTTGCGGGCGAACGACGAAGTATAGCGCTAAGCCGCGCGCAGGCGTCGAAAGCGGCGCTTGCCGACCTTCAGCACCTGCCCGTCGGCCCGGTCGCTCGGCACATCGTACTCGCCGCGCCCCAGGGCGGCGTCGCCAAGCGTCACCGCGCCCTGATCGATCAGCCGGCGCGCCTCGGAGCTCGAGACGCCGAACTCGGCGGCGATCAGACCCGGCAGATGCACGCTGCCGCCGTCGCGCGCGAAGGCGGTCTCGGCGATCTCCTCGGGCGTGTCGTGCTCGACGAACAGGCGCTCGAAGTGGCGTTCGGCCTCCTGCGCGTCGCGCTCGGAGTGCAGCCAGGCCACGAGCTCGCGTGCCAGCGCGCGCTTGGCGTCGCGCGCGGAGCTGCCGTGCGGTGCCTCCTCACCCGCGCCCGCCGGGGCGTCCCCGGGCGTATCGGGCGGACCGTCGTGCTCGTCGAGCAGCAGCCGCCGGTACTCGGCGATCGCCTCGTCGGGGATCGACATCGTCTTGCCGTAGATCTCCTGCGGCGTATCTGTGACGCCGATCTGGTTGCCCAGCGACTTGGACATCTTGCGCCGGCCTTCGACGCCGACCAGCAGGGGCATCGTGAGGATCGCCTGCTCGGGCTTGCCGTACGCGCGCTGGATGTCGCGCCCGAGCAGCAGGTTGAACTTCTGATCGGTCCCCCCCAGCTCGATGTCCGCGTCGATCGCCACGGAGTCATACGCCTGCAGCAGCGGGTACAGCAGCTCCAGCAGCGAGATCGGCTCGTTCGCCGACCAGCGTTTGGCGAAGTCGTCGCGCTCCAGCAGCTGCGCGGCCGTCGTCGTGCGCACCAGGCCCAGCAGCTCGGCCATCGGCATGTCAAGCCACTCGCCGTTGCGCCTGACCTCCAGGCGCTCAGGGTCGTCCTCGAGGATCTTGAGCGCCTGCTCTTGGAAGGTCGCCGCGTTGGCCTCGATCTGCTCGGGCGAGAGCATCGGGCGCAGGTCCGAGCGCCCTGAGGGATCGCCAACGCGCGCGGTGTAGTCGCCGATGATCAGCACGACCTTGTGGCCGGCCCGCTGGAACTCGGCGAGCTTGCGCAGCACGACCGCGTGGCCGAGGTGGATGTCCGGCGCCGTCGGGTCGATGCCGAGCTTGACGCGAAGCGGGCGCCGCTCCTCGCGCGCCTTGGCCAGCTTCGCCGCGAGCGCCTCGTCGGGCAGGCTGTCGACGGCGTTGCGCGACAGCCAGGCGGCCAGCCGCGCAGGGTCCTCGGCAGCCGCATCGGTGGCGTCGGGCATCGGTGCCAATGCTAGACTCTCGCGGGCGCGGGGGGTCCCTCGGCGCCGCGTTGGACCCCGTGGCCGGCGCCTTCTGAGAACCACCTCCCGGCGCCCCGGGTCCTCGCCAGCAACCGCCGATGAGCGTTGAGCTTCGCCCCGACATACCGCCCGCCCCGGCCCCCGAGCCGGGCGACCGCACGGCGGGCCCCAAACCGCGCCTCAAGCGCCTGCGCTTCGTCGCGATCGTGCTCGCCGTGCTCGTGCTCGGCTTCGTGTCGTTCGTCTTCGGCATCTTCATCTCCGTCGCCTCGGACCTGCCGTCGCTGACGAAGTTCTCCCAGCTCAAGGACGCCAAGAGCTCGGTGCTGCTCGACGACCTCGGACACCCGCTCGGCGTCGTCAGCCAGCAGAACCGCGTGATCGTCACGCCCGAGCAGATCCCGCCGATCGTCAAGGAGGCGGTGATCTCGATCGAGGACAAGCGCTTTCAGACAAACAGCGGCGTGGACATCCGCGGCATCGCGCGCGCGCTGTTCCAGGACATCGCCCACAAAGGCTCCGTGCAGGGCGCGTCGACGATCGAGCAGCAGTTCATCAAGAACGCCCTGCAGGCTCAGTCGCACCGCACGATCTTCGAGAAGCTCCGCGAGGTCGCCCTGGCCTTCCAGCTCTCGCACAAGTGGTCCAAGGAAAAGATCATCACCGCCTACCTCAACACGATCTACTTCGGCAGCGGCGCGTATGGCATCGAGGCGGCCGCGCAGACCTACTTCGGCCACGACGTCAACCATCTCGGCTGCGGCGAGCCGACGCACGAGCTGTGCGTGCAGCAGCTGCAGCCGTGGGAGGCCGCGCTGCTGGCCGGGATCATCCAGTCGCCGACAGCGTATGACCCGACGATGCACCCCGTCGCCGCCCGCGAACGGCGCAACACCGTGTTGCGCCAGATGCTCGCCCAGGGCTACATCACGCGTTCGGTCTACGAACAGAGCATCGCCGAGTCGCTGCCCGCCGCCAAGGACGTGCAGACGCCGACCGAGCAGACGATCGAAGGCATCGACGCCGGCTACTTCACCAGCTGGGTGCAGCAGCAGGTGATCGAACGCTACGGCGCCGCACGCGCGTTCGATGGCGGCCTGCGCATCAAGACGACGCTCGACATCGAACTGCAGCACTCCGCCGAACAGGCCGTCAACGCCTACCTCGCCTACGCGGGCGGTCCCACCGCCTCGCTCGTGGCGATCGAAAACTCCACCGGCGAGGTGCGCGCGATGGTCGGCGGGCGCGACTACTCCAAGAGCCCCTTCAACCTCGCGATCAACGGCCAGCGCCAGCCCGGCTCGTCGTTCAAGGCGTTCGACCTTGCCGCGGCACTGGAGGCCGGCATCTCGCCCGACTCCTCGTGGACGTCCAAGCAGAAGACCTTCTACGTGCCGAACACGCGCGGGCAGGAAAAGTTCGTCGTGCACAACGACGAAGGCAACTACACCGGCTCGAACACGCTGACTGGCGCGACGGCCTTCTCGGACAACTCGATCTACGCCGAAGTCGGGCTGAAAGTAGGAACGCGCAAGATCGCCCGCCTGGCGCACAGGATGGGCATCACCACGCCGCTTTCGACCAACCCGGCAATGACGATCGGCGGGCTCACCGTCGGCGTGACGCCGCTGGACATGGCCCACGCCTACGAGACGATCGCCCACGGCGGGCGGCGGGTCAGCGGCACGCTCGCCGACGAGGGCGATCCCGTGGCCATCCAGGAAGTCGACGCCGGCTCGCGCACCTTGCCCGACGGCAACCACCACGACGTCAATCACGTCAAGAGCAAATCCGTGCTTCCGGCGAGCATCGCCGCGACGGAGACCTCGATGCTCGAGACCGTCGTGCAGTACGGCACCGGCAAGGCCGCCGCGATCGGGCAGTTCGCCGCAGGCAAGACGGGCACCACGTCCAACTACGGCGACGCTTGGTTCGTCGGCTGGGACAGCAAGTACACGGTTGCCGTGTGGGTCGGCTACCCCGACAGCCTGGTGCCGATGACCACCGCGTTCAACGGCGGCCCCGTGCTCGGCGGCACCTATCCGGCGCTCATCTGGCACGACTTCATGACCTCCGCGCTGAACATCGACAAGGCGCGCGCCGAAGAAGCGGCCGCCGGCAAGAAGCCCAAGTCCGGCGAATCGGGCGAAAGCACGGGCACGAGCAGCGCCGAAGGCTCCTCCTCGCCGAGCGAAGGCTCGGGCAGCGCGCCCGCCGGCGAATCGAACAAGGGCAGCGGCAAATCCAGCGCCCCGAACGGTGGCGGCGAAGGCGGCTCGCAGAAAACCGAATCGCCCAGCCCGGCCCCTGAAAAAGCGCCCACGCCCGCAACGCCCGAACCCAGCCCGGCGCCGAGCGAATCGGCCACGCCGCCGTCCTCGGAATCCTCGTCGCCGACGGGCGGCGTCAGCCCCGGCGGCTAGCTCAGCCCAGGGCGGCCGGCCGCTCAGATACGCGGGCGCGATACGTTCACGTCGCCGCTCGCGCAGAAGCGCCAGCGCAGCTCGACGGCGTGCGTGATGCCGATGCGCGTGCCAATCGACACCTCCGGCTGGCTCCACTCGCCGACGCGCGGGCTGATCAGGATCGAGCCGCGCGCCAGCGACGTGCCGTTCTCGTCGAAGCAAATCCCCAGCGCCTGTGTGAGCTTGCCCGGGCCCGAGCAGAGGTCGCCGTCGCGCACAGGGCGCTCGGCGACCAGCCCGCGGCGCTCGCGCATCAGCTCGATCCCCGTCAGCGGCGCGAGCGCGCGGATCAGCACACCTGCGCCGACACCCTTGGGCTCGCACACCGCGTTGAGCATCGCGTGGATGCCGTAGGAGCGATACACGTAGGCCAGTCCCGGCTCGCCGAACAGAACCTCCGTACGCGGCGTCAGCCCGGCGTAGGCGTGGCTGGCCGGCTCGCTCTCGTGATAGGCCTCGGTCTCGACGATCACGCCGGAGGTCTCTCCGTGCGTGACCACGCAGCCGATCAGCTCGGGCGCGACCTCCAGCACCGGGCGGTCGTAGAAAGAGCGCGGCAGCGTCCTCGTCTGCGCTCTCCCGCGCGAGGCGCGGGCTGCGGCGGGCTGCGGCGACACGGCGCTCAGGCCGACGCGTCCCCGGCCAGCGCCGCGCGCGCGGCGGCGAGCTGCTCGGCCACGCGCGCCGACGACGTCCCGCCCTCGGACACCTTGGACTCCAGCCACGACTCCTGCGCGAGCACCGCGTGGAACTCCTCGCCGTGCGCAGCGAGCGTCGCGCTGTGCGCCGCCAGCTCCTCGTCGCTGAGCTGCGAAAGCGGCTTGCGCGCGTCGATCGCGGTGCGCACGAGACCGGCGACGACGCCGTGCGCCTCGCGGAAGGGCACGCCGAGTCGCACGAGCAGGTCGGCCACGTCGGTCGCGGCGATCAGCTCGTCCGATGCTGCCGCGCGCAGACGCTCGCGATCGAAGCGCACGCCCCCGAGCATGCCCGTCGCCGCCGCGAGCGTCAGCTCGAGCGTGTCGGCCGCGTCGAAGATGTGCTCCTTGTCCTCCTGCAGGTCCTTGTTGTAGGTCAGCGGCAGCGCGTGCAACACGCCGTGGAAGGCTGCCAGGTGGCCGACCACGCGCGGCGCCTTCGCGCGCAGAAGCTCGGCGGCGTCGGGGTTCTTCTTCTGCGGCATGATCGACGAGCCCGCGCTCCACGAGTCGGGCAGCTCGCAGAAGCCGAACTCCGCGCTCGACCACAGCACCAGCTCGGCGCCCAGGCGCGACAGGTGCGTCGAGCACGTCGCCGCGGCGTTGAGGTAGTCGAGGATGAAGTCGCGCCCGGAGACGGCGTCGATCGAATTGGGGGCCACGTCCTCGAAGCCCAGCTCGGCGGCCACCATGCGCCGGTCGGTGTCGAAGTTCACGCCCGCAAGCGCGCCGGCGCCCAGCGGCAGCGAGCCGGCTTGGCGCTCGGCGAAGGCAAAGCGCGCGCGGTCGCGCGCGAGCATCCAGAAGTACGCCAGCAGGTGATGGCCGAGATACACCGGCTGGGCGCGCTGCAGGTGCGTGTAGCCGGGCATCGGCCAGTCGGCATGCTCCTCGGCCCGTGCGAGCAGCGTCGCCATCAGCGCGGAGACCGCCTCGCGCGCATGCATGCTGCTCTCGCGTGCGTACATCATCAGGTCGGTGACCACCTGGTCGTTGCGCGAGCGCGCGGTGTGCAGACGCCCGGCGACCGGCCCGGCGATCTCCGTCAGACGCCGCTCGACGGCCATGTGGATGTCTTCGTCGCCGCCGTCGAATGGGAAGCTGCCGTCGCGCAGCTCGCCCTCGACCGCATCCAGGCCCGCGAGCAGCGCGTCGCGGTCCTGCTCGGAGACGATGCCGCGCGCGGCGAGCATCCGCGCGTGCGCACGCGACTGCGCGAGATCCTGAGGCCACAGCCTGCGATCGAATTGCAGCGACGCGTTCAGGCGGTGGAAATCGGCGTGCTGGGGCTCGTGGAAGCGCGACACGGCGACCAGTCTACGGCCGGCGCTGTCGCACAACCCGCTCAGGCGGCCACGGCCTCCCCGGAGGCGCGCGCGTGCCGGCGCGTGGCGATCACGCGCGCGCCTCCGGCTGGAGCGAAGGAGACGGAGCTGCGCGTCGCGCTCTCGCCGCCGGATGCGGCAGGGCTCAGGTCGAACTCGCGCAGCACGACCTGGATCACGCGCTTCATCTCAAGCTGCGCGAAGAACCAGGCGACGCAGCGGCGCACGCCGCCGCCGAACGGGATCCACGTGTACGTCCCGGCCGCGCTCTCCAGGAATCGCTCGGGACGGAACTCCAGCGGCTGTGGATAGACGTCGTCGCGACGGTGCATCAGATACACGCTCGGTGCGACGATCGTGCCGGGCGGGATCGTGTGCCCGCCGAGCTTCATCGGCTCGGCGAGCCGGCGCATCACGAGTGGCACCGCGGGACACAGGCGCAGGGTCTCCTTGACGACCGCGTCGAGGTACTCCTCGCTCTCCCCGGCGAGCACCTCCTCGCGCAGCCGCGCGAGCTTGTCCGGGTAGCGCAACAGCCGCTCGAAGACCCACGCGAGCGACGTCGCGGTCGGCCCGTCGGAGAGCATCGTCACGAGTTCGTCGCGCATCTTGCGTTCGCTGGTGTGCGACTCCTCGCCGCCGTACTCGCGCTCGAGCATCGAGTGGATGTCGTCGTGTCCCTGTTGAGCCGGGTCCGACCGACGCCGGCGCACCTCGTCGAGCACGACCGCCTCGACCTCGCCCATCACGTGGCGGAACCCCGAGCTGTTGGCGATCGAGCGCTTGCCGAGCGCCGCGAGCAGCGCCAGGCGCCGCGGCTGGTTGATCCAGTCGGTCATCGTCACGAGACGCTGGCGCAGCAGCTCCCGCCGCGACGGCTCGAGCCCGTCGAACACGGCGCTCATCACGACGTCGAGGCTGATCGCCTGCATCCGCGGCCACAGCTCGAACGGCTCGCCGGTCGGCCACGTGCGGGTCTGTCGCTCGGCGATGTCGGTCATCATCGCGCCGTAGTCGCGCATGCGGTCGCCGTGGAAAGACGGCAACAGCCGCTTGCGATCGCCGAGGTGCTGCGGTTCGTCCAGCAGCATCACCGACCTGGACCCGAGCAGCGGCTCCAGCAGTGGGTTCGCTTCGCCGGCGCCCGCACGGATCTGCGCCGACTGGTTGGTGAACAGGAGCTTGACGTGCTCGGGGTTGCTGATCAGCACCCACGGGCTGCCGCGCCTGACGCGCAGCGTGAAGATCTCCCCGTAGAGCTCGGCGCAGCGATCCATCATCTCCAGCGGGCGCAGCGCCCAGATCGCGGCTTGCACAGACCTCGGCAACGGTGGGCCCTTCGGCAGCTTCGCCCGCCCGCCCGTCGCGCCGAACGCACGCCGCCCGTTGCTCTGGGCCGCCGCTGCGATTTGGCCTGCCGTGTCTCCCGCTCGGGCGCTGGACGCCATGCTCCGCTCCTTCAAGATCGCCGGTCCGGACGCCCTCCGCGTCGCGACCGCAGGCTGCGCTTGGGTTTTCCGCGCGCCGTCGCGCTCGTTGCGCCGATGGGCTCCTTCGATAATCGCGCACGGTCGCCGGCGCGTTGAGAATCGGGCGTGCTCAGCGACCGATGACGTCGCGCAGCGCCGCGCACACGCGCGCGATCTGCCCTTCGGACAGCCCGGGGAAGAACGGCAGCGCCAGCGACCGCGCGGCGACGTCCTCGCACACCGGGAACTCGCCCTCGCGGTGGCCGAAGCGCTCGCGATAGAAGCTCATCAGGTGGATCGCCGGCAGGTAGGGCTTGCTCTGGATCCCGGCCTCGGCGAGCCTGCGCACGGTGTCGTCGCGATCGACGCCGCGCGGAAGCTGCACGACGAACACGAACCACCCGCGCACGTCGCCGCCGCTGTCGGCGCAGGGCAGCGTCAGCCCCTCCACCCCGTCGAGCTCCTCGCGATAGCGCTCGGCAACCGCCGCGCGCGCGGCGAGCATCTGCTCCAGTCGCTGCAACTGCGCAACCCCGATCGCGCAAGCGATATCCGAAAGCCGGTAGTTGAAGCCCAGGCGATCGTGGTCGAGCCAGCCCATGTCCGGGGCGCGGCCCTGGTTTCGCTCGGAGTCGATGCGCTGCTTGGCGTCCTCGTCGCCGAGCGTGACCATGCCGCCCTCGCCGGTCGTCAGCTGCTTGTTCGCGTAGAAGCCGAACGCGGCGGCGTGCCCGCGCGCGCCGACGCTCGGCCCGTCGGCGTGGCGCGCACCGAGCGCCTCGCACGCGTCCTCGACGATCGCCAGGCCGCGCTGTGCGGCGAGCGCCTCGAAGGCCGGCATGTCGGCCGGGTAGCCGAAGAGGTGCACCGGCAGCAGCGCGCGCGTACGCTCGGTCACGGCGGCAGCGGCGGCCTGCGGGTCGAGGTTCAGGGTCAGCGGGTCGATGTCGGCGAACACCGGTCGCGCGCGCTCGTACAGCGCCGCGTTGGCCGACGCGACGAAGGAGAACGGGCTCGTTATCACCTCGTCGCCGTCCTGCACGCCCGCCGCGCGCAGCGCCAGATGCAGCCCCGCCGTGCCGCTGGAGACGGCGCTGGCGTGCGGTGCGCCGACGTGCCCGGCGAACGCCCGCTCGAACTGCTCGACGCGCGGGCCGAGCGACAGCTGCCCGGAGCGCAGCACCTCGACGACAGCGCGCTCCTCCTGCTCGCCCAGCACCGGTCGTGCGAGCGGCACGACCTCCTGCGCGACCCGCTGGGCCACCTAGGCCCTGCCGGAAGGGCCGGCCGCCGGCGCGTCGGGCGCCGCCGCCGGCTGGCGCCCCGGCTGCATGCCGTACTCCAGCGAGTCGACGAGCGCGTCCCACGAGGCGGCGATGACGTTCTCCGACACGCCGATCGTGCCCCACGTGTCGTGGCCGTCGGAGGCGTCGATGAGCACGCGGGTAACCGCGTCTGTGCCCTTCGTCTCGTCGAGGATGCGCACCTTGAAGTTGACCAGCTCGATATCGCGCAAATGCGGGTGCAGCTCTCCGATCGCGTCGCGCAGCGCCGCATCCAGCGCGTGCACCGGGCCGTTGCCCTCGGCCGTGCGCACGTAGCGCTCTTCGCCCAGCCAGATCTTGATCGTCGCCTCCGTGACGACCTTGCCGTCGGCGCGCTTCTCCACCAGAACACGCCAGGACTCCAGGCGGAACAGCGGCTCGTACGAGCCCGCTTCCTTGCGCATCAACAGCTCGAACGAGCCGTCGGCGGCCTCGAACTGAAAGCCCTCGTGCTCGAGCTCCTTGACGCGCTCGACGACCTGCGCGGCGATGTCCGCGTCCGCTCCCTGCCCGCCCGGCGCGCCGCCGGCGCCCGACAGGTCGATGTTCGCTGCGGCGGCCTTCTCGATCACCGTGCCGCGGCCCGACAGCTCGGAGATGAGCACGTCGCGCTCATTGCCCACCAGCTCGGGATCGACGTGCTCGAAGGTCTGCGCGTCGGCGCGCACGCCTGCGGCGTGCAGTCCGGCCTTGTGCGCGAAAGCGTGCTTGCCGACGTACGGCTGCGCGGGGTCGGGCGCGCGGTTGAGCAGCTCGTCGATGAAGTGCGCCGTCTCGGTCAGCCGCGCGAGGCGCTCGGGCGCCAATAGGTCGACGCCCATCTTCAGCTGCAGGTCGGCGACGATCGTGATCAGGTTGGCGTTGCCGGTGCGCTCGCCGATCCCGTTGACCGTGCCCTGGACCTGGGTGGCCCCGGCTTCGACTGCCGTGAGCGTGTTGGCGACGGCGCAGCCCGAGTCGTCGTGGCAGTGGATGCCGAGCGCCGTCGCTCGGCAACGCTTCGCGCACGACCGCCAGCGCCGTTCGCACCTGCGGCGGCAGCGAGCCGCCGTTGGTGTCGCACAGCACGACGCGCTCGGCGCCGGCGTCGGCCGCCGCGCGCAGGCAGTCCAGCGCGTAGCCGGGGTCTTCGGCGAAGCCATCGAAGAAGTGCTCGGCGTCGAACAGCGCGCGCTTGCCGTGCAGGACGAGAAAGGCGATCGACTCGCCGATCATCGCCAGGTTCTCCTCGCGCGAAACGCGCACGACCTTCTCCACGTGCAGCAGTGAGGCCTTGCCGACGAGCGTGCACACGGGCGCAAAGCAGTCGGCGAGCACACGCAGGCCCTCGTCGTCCTCGGCGAGCACCTCGCGGCGGCGCGTCATCCCGAACGCGACGATCTCGGCGTGCTCCAGCGACTCGGCCGCGAGCAGGTCGAACAGCTGCTGCTCCTTCGGGTTCGACGCCGGGAAGCCGGCCTCGATCATGTCCACGCCGAGCGTGTCCAGCGCACGCACGACGCGCAGCTTCTCCTCGGCGGTGAGCGTCAGCCCACCCCCGCCCATGCCGTCGCGCAAGGTGGCGTCGTATAGCTGTATGTCGCTCATCGGGCGGCCTAGCCAGCGGCGGTGGCGCTCGGTGACGGCGCCTCGCCGGCGGGCGTCTCCAGGTCGCTGGCGTTCACGACGTCCAGCCACTCGCGGTAGCGCTCGGAGCGTCCGTGGATCGCGTCGTCGAAGGCCGCCTGGATGACGCGCGTGATCTCACCGGGCTTGCCGGTTCCGACGGAGTGGTCGTCTACCTCGCGCACCGGCACGATCTCCGCCGCGGTGCCCGACATGAACACCTCGTCGGCGAGGTACATCTCCGCGCGCGCGATGTCGCGCTCGACGACCGTGTAGCCGAGGTCGGAGGCGATCTGCATGATCGAGCGGCGCGTGATGCCGTCGAGGATCGAGTTGCTCTGACCGGGCGTGGCGATCACCCCGTCGCGCACGACGTAGATGTTCTCGCCGGTGCCCTCGCACACGTAGCCGTGATCGTCGAGCAGGATCGCCTCGTCGTAGTCGGACTTGACCGCCTCGACCTTCGCGAGCACGCTGTTGAGGTACTGGCCGGAGGCCTTGGCGTGCGGGATCAGCGAGTCCGGCCCGATGCGCCGCCAGGAGGAGACCTTCGCGCGCACGCCGTTGTTGGAGCCCTCCTCGCCGAGGTACTTGCCCCACTCCCAGCAGGCGATCGTCACGTCGACGCTCGCGTCGAGCGGGTTCAGGCCCATCGTGCCGTAGCCGCGGTAGACGATCGGCCGGATGTAGCACTCGCGCAAGCCGTTGCGCGCGACGAGCTCGAGCGTCGCCGAGCGCAGCTGCTCGGCCGAGAACGGGATGTCCATGTAGTAGAGCGCCGCCGAGCGGAACAGGCGCTCGACGTGCTCGGCGTTGCGGAACACGGCCGGGCCGAGCTCGGTGTCGTAGCAGCGCACGCCCTCGAAGACCCCCGTGCCGTAGTGCAGGCCGTGCGTCAGGACGTGGACCTTGGCGTCCTCCCATGCGACGAACTCTCCATTCATCCATATGAGGTCGGTGGGATCCACGTTCACTAGAGCTCCTGTTAGATGTTCGCGAGCACTGCCTCGGTTGCCTGCATGGTGCCCGCCGAGCCTCCGAGATCGGCGGTGCGAAGCCCCGCCTGAAGCGCCCCTTCAACGGCCGATTCTACAGCCGTCGCCTCGCTTTCCAAGCCGAGGCCGTGGCGCAGCAGCATCGCCGCCGAGAGGAACATCGCAAGCGGATTGGCGCTGCCCGTGCCGGCGATGTCCGGTGCGGAGCCGTGCACGGGCTCGAACAGCCCCGGCCCGTCGCCGCCCAGCGAGGCGCTCGGCAGCATGCCGATCGAGCCGGTCAGCATCGCGGCCTCGTCGGAGAGGATGTCTCCGAACATGTTCTCGGTGACGATCGTGTCGAAGTGGCGCGGCGCCGAGACGAGCTGCATGGCGGCGTTGTCGACGAGCACGTGCTCGAGCTCGATGTGCGGGAACTCGCGCGCGTGCAGATCCGAGACGACCTGGCGCCACAACCGCGAGGTCTCCAGCACGTTGGCCTTGTCGACGCTCGACACGCGCGAGCGCGCGGCGCCGAAAGCCGTGCGCGCGATGCGCTCGATCTCCGCGGTGCTGTAGGCGCACACGTCCGAGGCGAAGTCCTCGGTGCGCGTCTTCTCGCCGAAGTAGATGCCGCCGGTGAGCTCGCGCACGACGAGCAGGTCGGTTCCCTCGATGCGCTCGCGCCGCAGCGGCGAGGATTCGTACAGCGCCGGCAGCGGCTTGACCGGGCGCAGGTTGGCGTACAGCCCCAGTCCCTTGCGCAGCCCCAGCAGGCCCTGCTCGGGGCGCGGCTCGTTCGGGTCGGTCGTGTCCCACTTCGGCCCGCCGACCGCCGCCAGCAGCACCGCGTCGGCGCCTTTACAGGCCGCCAGCACCTCGTCGGTCAGCGCCGTGCCGTGCGCGTCGATCGACGCGCCGCCGAAGACGTGCTCCTCGAACTCGAAATCCCCCAGCCGGCCGAGCAGGTCGAGCGTCGGCGCCATGATCTCCGGCCCGATGCCGTCGCCGGGGAGGGTGACTATGCGGTGGCTCATGGGCGCGACGCTACCAGGCCACTACGCGAATTCGATTGGCCTGTTGCTGCGGTGCTCGCGCCTGGGTCGCACGCTGATCCGCAGTCCGGCAGCGGCCAGCTGCTCGTGGGGCAGGTGGACCAGGCCGGCGGCGCGCTCCGGGGAGGACGAGTCAGCAAAGGATGAGCGATCGGCGCGATTCATCCTCACTACATCGAGCCATACCGATCGCCGTCCGGTCCACGGCTTGACCGCGTTATGCCTGTCTGCGCGCTTTGTCGGGTTCGCGAGCATCAACCGCTGCGCGTGCACCGCCGGCGTAGGTGAGGCCAGATGATTGGCCGCCCAATCGTGATAACGCACGAGAGCGTACGCGTCGTCGGTGCGGCAGTACATCTCTTGCCTTGTCATCCAAACGACGGCCGACAGGGCCAGGGGAGGCTCCAGTCGACCTGCGGCGGAAACCTCGACCTCGGTCCAATTGCCCACCGCTCCGTCTAGGGTCGCGAGCATCCTCAACTGGGCTCGTCGCGACATCAAGTGTGCAGTCGGAGAGGGGTTGCCCCCGGTCATGAGCCGGAGTAGAGCCCAGGCCAGCGCAAAGCCAAGCGCGAGGGTTACGGCAACGAGCAAGATCGCGGTGTGTGGTTCAAACCTCGCGACGACGAGCACAATCGCATCGACGACCAAGCCGATGACCAGAGCTCCGAGACTCGCCATCGCAAATCCGAGCAGCTGTGGTAGGCGATCGAGATGCCCGCGTTCCCAAGGCGGGCCATCGGAGGAGTAGAAGTATGCGATCCACGCCGAGCGCGCCGCCAGCGTGACAAGCAGGAGCACCAGCACCCCGATGAGCCAGTTCTCCGCTCTCGCTTCAACCGGCGGGAGCTTCCGACCGCTCTCGATCGACCAACCGAGCTCGTACAGGGCGGCGCCGAAGACTGCGAGTCCTATCAGGAGGACGGCGAAAACGAAAAGAGGCTCGCGCCAGCGCGATTCCTCCCCACCGCTGCGCGAAGCAGCGAGCGTGCCGCTTGAGAGCGCTGCCAGCCCGATCCCGATGACGACGGGAAGAAGTCCGTTTGAGCCAACCATGTCGACATCTGAATCGTCGGAGTTCCGACAGCTAAACTTTAGGGCCTCTAGGTCGTCGTCGCTCGTCTCAGAGCGCCGTCGTCGCGGTGGCCACCCAGCCGCGCTCGCGGTCGTGCTCTGACTCATAGTCGGTGATCTCCGCCGCCTGCTCGAGCGTCAGCGCGATGTCGTCGAGGCCGTTGAGCAGACGGTGGCGGATCTCGTGGTCGATCTCGAACGCCGCATCGCGCCCGGCGAAGCGCACCTCCTGCTCGAGCAGGTCGACCTCGCCGGCGCCGGCGTGCGCGAGCGCGCGGCAGTCCTCCTCGTCGAGCACGACGGGCAGCAGCCCGATCTTCGTGCAGTTGGAGTAGAAGATGTCGGCGAAGCTCGGCGCGACGATCGCCTGGAAGCCGTAGTCCTGCAAGCCCCACGGCGCGTGCTCGCGCGAAGAGCCGCAGCCGAAGTTCTCACCGGCGACGAGGATCGGGTTGGCCGGCAGCTCCCAGCCCGGCTCCTTGGCCCAGTCGTAGAACAGGAACTCGCCGAAGCCCGTGCGCTCCACACGCTTGAGGAACTGCTTGGGCATGATCTGGTCGGTGTCGACGTCGACACGGTCGAGGTGGCTCACCGGTCCAGAAATGACGCTTATTGGATCCATTGCTTGTCCTTTGTATAGACCATGGCTATCGCGCGCTCCAAGTCGCAGATCGCAGCACGCTCCTTTATCTCCCCCGCGCGACGCGCACGACGCTCACGCCCACTCGCGGATGTCGACGAAGTGCCCCTCGATGGCGGCTGCCGCGGCCATCTGCGGCGAGACGAGATGCGTGCGCCCGCCGCGGCCCTGGCGGCCCTCGAAGTTGCGGTTGGACGTCGAGGCGCAGCGCTCGCCCGGCTGCAGGATGTCGGGGTTCATGCCGAGGCACATCGAGCAGCCGGCGACGCGCCAGTCGAAGCCGGCGGCGCGGAACACCTCGTCCAGGCCCTCGTCCTCGGCCTGTTTCTTGACCTGCTGAGAGCCCGGCACGACCATCGCATCGACGCTGTCGGCGACCTTGCGTCCCTCGACCACCTTGGCGGCCGCGCGCAAGTCGCCGATGCGCGAGTTCGTGCACGAGCCGATGAACACGCGGTCGAGCGCGATCTGCTCGATCGGCATGCCCGGCTGCAGGTCCATGTAGGCCAGCGCGCGTTCGGTCGCCTCACGGTCGGCGGGCGAGTCGAACTCGTCGAGCGTGGGCACGCGCTCGGTGACGGCGCGCACCATGCCGGGGTTGGTCCCCCACGTCACCTGCGGGGAGATCTTCGTGGCGTCGATCACCGTCTCGCGGTCGAACTCGGCGCCCTCGTCGGTGCGCAGCTCGCGCCAGCGCGCGATCGCCTTGTCGAGCTCTCCGCTTTGCGGCGCGCCGGGGAGCTCGTTGGCGGTGAACCACGCGAACGTCGTCTCGTCGGGCGCGATCATGCCGGCGCGGCCGCCGCCCTCGATGGTCATGTTGCAGACGGTCATGCGGCCTTCCATGGAAAGCGCCTCGATCGCCGCGCCGGCGTACTCGACGACGTGACCGGTCATGCCGCCCACGCCGAGGCGCCCGAGCGTGCCGAGGATCAGGTCCTTGGCTGTGACGCCGAAGCCGAGGTCGCCCTCGTAGACGATGCGCATGGAGCGCGGCTTGTGCTGGACCATGCACTGCGTGGCGAGCACGTGCTCGACCTCGCTCGTGCCGATGCCGAAGGCGAGCGCACCGAAGGCGCCGTGCGTGGAGGTGTGCGAGTCGCCGCAGACGATCGTCATGCCGGGCTGGGTGACGCCCAGCTCGGGGCCGATCACGTGCACGATGCCCTGGCGCGAGGAGCCGAGCGAGTAGACGGGCACGCCGAACTCCTCGCAGTTGCACTCGAGCGTTTCCACCTGCACGCGCGAGAGCTCGTCCTTGATGCGCGCCGCGACGGGCGTGCCGTCGGTGGGCGTGTTGTGATCGGCGGTCGCCAGCGTGCGGTCGGGGCGGCGAACCGGCCGGCCGGCCATGCGCAGGCTGTCGAAGGCCTGCGGGCTGGTCACCTCGTGCACGAGATGCAGGTCGATGTAGAGCAGCCCGTGGGCGACCTCGTGCGTCTCCCAGATCTTGTCGAACAGCGTCTGTGGCATGGTCATCGGTCCTTCTCGTCGTGGGTGTCGTGTCCTCTTTTGATGAGGACCCCTGCCGGGGTCCGGGTTGTTTGCGGTGTGGTGCTCACCTAGCTGCGCCGCAGACCCGCCGATACCACCGCAAGGAAAACGGCCTCTTGTTCACCGGGATTCTCGAAGTGATGGGGAAGGTCTGCATCGAAGGTCACGCAATCGCCTCGTTCGAGGAAATACCGTTGCCCGTCGCACACCAGAACCAAGCCGCCTGACTCGACGAGCGCCGTCTCGCGGCTGCCTGCCTCGTGCATCGGCGGATCGTCCTCGGCGCCGGTCGCGCGCCCCGGCGCGAGCGTGTGCCGCGAGAGCTCGGCGCGCTGGCCCGGCTGCGCGGCCGTCAACACCTCGAAGCGATGTCCGCGCCTGGCGTTGCCGCCGCGCTGGCGCTCGGAGGCGTGCACGATCGTCACCGAGCCGCCCTCGTCGAGGCGCAGCAGCTGGGACAGGCGCAGGTCCAGCCCGGCGGCGATGCGCGCCGCGACTGTCAGCGTCGGGCTGGTCTCACCGCGCTCGACCTGCGAGAGCATCGGCGCGCTGACGCCGCTGCGCGCGGCGAGGTCGCGCAGCGACAAACCGGAGGACTCGCGCAGCGCCTTCACACGCGCACCCACCACCGACGACGTCGGCGGTGCCGCCGCCGGGTCCAGCTCGTCGGCGGCCGTCCTCGGGTTGTCGTCGGCAGTCGCTGGGTTTGCGGTCGCGGTCGCCATATGCCCGTACGTTATCACGGACAAACGTTATGTGTTGCTGGAGCCCCGGCTCAGGGCGCGGATATCTCCGGCAGGCCGATCGCCTCGTCTGCGCGCGACCGCGCCACGGCGACCGACAGCGCGCGCACATACGCGCGCGCGGCCGCGTCGATGATGTCCGTGGACACGCCCTGCCCGGCGCCGGTGACGCCGAGCACCTCGAGCACGACCGACACCTCGCCGAGCGCGTCCTGGCCCTCGGTGACGGCGCCGATGCGGAACTCGCTGAGCTTCGCGGCGACGCCCGTGGCGGCGTTGATCGCCTGGAACACGGCGTCGATCGGGCCGTCGCCGGTGAACGACCCGACGCCCGTCTCCCCGTCGGGCAGGTTCACCGAGACGCGCGCGTGCGGCGGGCGCAGCGACGAGGCCTCGACCTCGAAGGAGCCGAGCGTGTAGCCGCCGATGTCCTCGCTGCGCAGCTCGTCGGTCACCAGCGCCTCGAGGTCCATCGCCGTCACCTGCTTCTTGCGGTCGGCGATCTCCTTGAAGCGCTTGAACGCCGTGTTGAGCGCCTGGCCGTCGATTTCAAAGCCCATCTCCTCCAGCGCTTTGCTCAGCGCGTGGCGGCCGGAGTGCTTGCCCAGCACCAGTGAGTTGCTGTTCAGCCCGACCGTCGTCGCATCCATGATCTCGTAGGTGGTGCGCTCCTTCAGCACGCCGTCCTGGTGGATGCCGGCCTCGTGCGCGAACGCGTTGCGCCCGACGATCGCCTTGTTGGGCTGCACCTGATAGCCGGTCAGGCGGGAGACCAGGCGGCTCGTGCGCGCGATCTCCGTCGTCTCGATGCCCGTCCACAGGCCGAGGCTCGGCTCGCGGGTGTGCAGCAGCATGGCGATCTCCTCCAGCGAGGCGTTTCCGGCTCGCTCGCCGATGCCGTTGATCGCGCACTCCACCTGGCGACAGCCGGCTTCCAGGCCGGCCAGCGAGTTGGCGACGGCGATGCCGAGGTCGTCGTGGCAGTGCACCGAGACGACGACGTTTCGCAGGTCGGGCACCAAGCGATACAGCTCCTCGAACATCGCCGCGTACTCGTGCGGCATCGTGTAGCCGACGGTGTCGGGCACGTTGATCGTGCTCGCGCCCTCGTCGAGCGCGATCTGGATCACCTCGGCCATGAACTGCACGTCCGAGCGCGAGCCGTCCTCCGGTGAGAACTCGACGTCGTCGGTCAGCTCGCGCGCCTGCGCGACGGCCGCGCGCACCTGGCCCTTCACGTCCTCGCGCGTGGTCTGCAGCTTGTGCTCGATGTGGATGTCGCTGGTCGCCAGGAACGTGTGGATGCGCGGGCGCTCGGAGTCGCGCACGGCGTTCCAAGCCGCCTCGATGTCCTGGCTGCTCGTGCGTGCCAGGCCGCAGATGACCGGCCCTTCGACCTCGCGGGCGATCGCCTCGACGGCCTCGAAGTCTCCCGGCGATGTGATCGGGAAACCAGCCTCGATCACGTCCACGCCGAGACGCGCGAGCTGGTGGGCGATCTCCAGCTTTTCGGTCCTGTTCAGCGAGATCCCCGGCGACTGCTCGCCGTCGCGCAGGGTCGTGTCGAAGATCAGGACGCGATCCGACTCGCTGCGTGCGCCCGAAGTGCTTTCTGCCGAATTGCTCATGCCGTTCGTGCTCCTTCTCTAACTCGCTTGTCGTTCCTCTCTGCTGGGTATGCGGCTACGCGGCCGCCACGCGTTATTCCCCCCGAGGGGGGAGCAGGAGAAGCGAGAGAAGCGAGTTCTGCAACGACATCTGCTGGCAGGGTAGCACCGCGCGCTCGGGCGGTCAGGAGGCTTGTGCGTCCTGCGGCACGGGTGGCGTACCGAACGCTGCCAGGTACTCCGCGAAGCCCTGCGGAGAGTAGCCCCCGATCCTCTCCTCGAACCGGCGCTCGGCGCTCCTTGCGATCCATTGCCGGGGCGCGGATTTGACCGACTGCTTGGTGAGTCGATGATACGGGCGCAAGAGCTGCCACAGACCCCGTCGGGACTGCTCGATCGGCGCCGCGTAGTCGGGCGCCGGAGCGAGCAGCTCGAGATCGGGGAAGCCGCCGTTGGGCTGGCCGGCCTGGAAGCGCACTTTGGCCCTGCGTGCCTTGTCGAGCATCCACAAGAGGGGGATGTCCGAGAGCGAAGGATCGCTCGTCCCGCCGCCGATCTCGCTGTGCACGCCGGCGAACCAGACCTGCTCGAGCGTCTGCTCGGCGCATGGCTTGTCGTCCTGCAGCCACAACGTCGGTTCATACGGTGGGCGCTGCTCGTCTATGGCGAGCGCCTGATAGGCGAATGTCACGTCCGGGCCCAGGCGGGTGTCGTGAAAGCCCCACATCTGCTCCCAGGCCGGAAACACCTTCGAGAGCTCCTTCCATCCCGGAACCTGCTCCGGTATGCCCAGCGCGCCGACGGTGTCCCATACGCCGGTGAAGTACACCTTCGACTCGGCGTGGGAGTACATCTCGCGGAAGAGTTGCGCCCCAATGGTTTTGGGATGTGTCTGATTCGTGCGGTCGCGATAGAAGGCGAAGGCCGCATCGACCTGACCGACGCATTTCTTGCGCAGGATCCCGCAGTTGTGAATCAATCCCGCCAGGCTGCGCGCGGTGTACGCACCGCGGCTGAAGCCGAACAGGTACACGCGGTCGTCGGGCTCGTAGTGTTCGGCCAGGAATCGATAGCCGCTGCGAATGTTGCGCGACAGGCCATAGCCGAAGCCGCCGCCGATCAGCCGCTCGTCCGCGCTCGTCCCCACCCCGGTCTCGTAGTGCACGATCTGGCGCGGTTGTCCTGCGGTGTCGTCCTCGACATCCGAAGCGAGCATCAGGGCGAGCTTGGCGACGTTGGTCGGCCTGGCGATGTGGTGGCGCAGCTCGTCGGGGTCGTTCCACGTCCCGTCGCAGCAGACGATCAGGTTCTTGGTCACCGAGCCGCTCTTTCGGGCGCCGGGTCGCCGCTGCCCCTGCGGAAGAAGTCGACGAACGTGACGAGCAGGTTGAGCAGGCGTCCGACGATTCCGAGAGGCGGCAGAGGCTCACCCGAGCTGGCACCCCAGAAGTAGGCGAGATCGCCGGGCATCATGTCCTCGGGCGTGCGCGGGTAACCGTCGATGAACTTCTCGGTGGCGCGAGCGACCAGCCCCGAGCAGATGTACTGGCCCCCGAGGTGAACGGACAGCGTCCAGCCGAACAGCGACTGCAGGGCGAGCCCGATGAAGTTGACGATTCCGTAGGAGTCGCCGACGCGGCTGAGTGCGAAGCCGCAAGCCAGGGCGCGCTGCTCCGGTGTGGCCGTCGCGTGGACGATCGTGTAGTCCGTGTTCACGTACTTGGCGATGTTGTCGTTGCTGACGCCCGACTCGATCGCCTCGACGATCCCACCGTCCGCAGAGACGATCAGCGTGGAATGAGTCCAGCGCGCGAAGTCGCTGTTGCCGTAACGAACGCGCTCGCCCGCCTGGATGAACTTCCCCAGCGCGGTGGTTTCGCCGCCGCGCGATTTGTTCGTCGTGGCGCGGTGCAGGCTGAAGTCGCCGGGCACCAGCACGTCGGGCGCAGCGCCGGGCGGGTAGTGCGAGACCTTCACGTCGGGCCGTCGCGCCGCGCCCATCGCGGCCTGGCCCTTCGCTTCTCGCTTGCGGCGCGTCACCATCCGCCCCCGGTTCGGTAGACCGTATTCGTTCTACCTGATCGAACTCGGTGCGATCAAGCCCGTTGCCGCAATTTGCGAGAAGTGGGCGGGAGCAGCCCCCGCCACCGGCCTGCCGGCTAAGGCGTCAGCACGACCTTGCCGACGTTGCGGCGCTCGGTGATCATCGTCTGCGCCGCGCCGGCGTCCTCGAAGGAGAAGTCGCCGGCGACGACGGGTTTGACGGTGCCGTCGTCGAGCATCTCCTGAAGCGGCCCGATCCACGGTGCAAGTGTGCCGCGGTCCTTCCACAGCGTGAGCATGTTCAGGCCGATCACAGCCTTCGATTCACCCATCTGCTTGATCATGCTGAAGCGCGGCATGCGGATCACCGTGCGCAGGGCCGTGACGAGGTTGCGCCGCTGGCCGGAGACGATCGCCGATGCACCGAACGCGACGAGCCGCCCGCCCGGGCGCAGCAGGTCATAGCCGGTGCGAAAGCTCTTGCCGCCGACGGCGTCGAGGATCACGTCGAACTGCGGCAGGCCGCGCTCCCAGCCGTCGCGCGTGTAGTCGACCATGTGGTCGACGCCGAGCTCTTCGCAGCGCGCGTGCTTGCCCGGCGAGGCGGTGCCGTAGACCTCGGCGCCGGTCCGCTTGGCGATCTGCGTCGCGGCGATGCCGACGCCGCCGCCCGCGGAGTGCACGAGCACGCGCTCGCCCGCCTGCAGCGAGCCGAAGCCGATCAGCCCGGCCCACGCGGTGCCGTAGTTGACGGGGATCGCCGCGCCCTGCTCGAAGCTCAGCCCATCCGGCAACGGGATCACGTCGGCCGCCGGGACGACGACCTGCGAGGCGTAGCCGCCGAACTGCGTGCCCGCGACGACGCGCTGGCCGGCCGTCAGGCCCTCCACCCCGTCGCCGAGCTCGAGGATCGTCCCCGCGACCTCGTAGCCGACGACGCATGGCGTCTTCGGCGCGTCCTGGTAGAGGCCCATGCGCGCCATCACGTCGGCGAAGTTGATGCCCGCCGCGGCGACGTCGATGCGCACCTCGCCCGGCCCGAGCGTCGGATCGGCCTGCTCCTGAACCTCGAGCACGCCCGGCCCGCCGTGCTTGGTGATGACCACCGCCCGCATCGGCCCAGACATTACTCGATCCGGTTAGTGACTGCTAATAGCGTGCCGCGGCCCGGCCGAGGAGGTATGGCTCGGTCCGGTGGTGAACCGGCGTGACGGCAGGCCACAGCACCCGCCCCGCCGGGTGCTCGTAGCGAACGAACGTGGTCATGACGACTCGCGCTGGATGGACGCGCACGACCTTGCGGGCGGTGACCAGCGCGGAATGCAGCTCGAGGACGATCACATCGGGCGCGTCGCTCGCGATCTTCCAGCCGAGCACGTGCGCGGCCGACGCGCGCGGGCCGAGCCGAAAGCCCAGCCCGTAGCGCCAGCCGGCGGCGACGAACGTCCGCAGCGCAGCAGGTGCGCCCTCCAGCGCGGCTCGCGCCCACTGCTCCGCCGATCGCACATCCTCTGGACGGCGAGCGACGGCGAAGGCGGCGGCGTAGTCAGAGCCCCCGAGCGGGTCGGGCTCCTCGGCGACCGCGACGCGGTGTGCGCGTGGCGACCGAGGGCTGCTCATGGCCTGCGGCTCCGGCTCAGCCGAGGTCGACCGACCAGCCGTTGACGAACCCCTCCGACGCGACGATCTCGTCGACGACCTCGTCGGGCACGGCGGCGTCGGTCGTGACGACCATCGCCGCGAGGCGCTGCCCCGTCTTGGAGGCCTCGTCGCCGGCGGTCGCCCCGTCGGGCGTGTGGCCGACGGCGGCGGAGGAGATGTTGATGCCGTGCGCGCCGAAGATCGTGCCGACGCGGCCGATCATGCCGGGCAGGTCTTCGTAGCGGAACACTGTCACGTGCGGCTCGAGCTCGATCGTCAGGCGACGGCCCTGCACCTCGACGAGATGCGGATCCTGCTTGGGGCCGATGCCGGTACCGGCGACCGCCACGCGGTCCTCGCCGGCGACGACGGTCACGCGGATCAGCTCGTTGAAGTCCTGCGCCTCGGACACGGACTTCTCCTCGACGACGATCCCGCGTTCCTCGGCGATGCTCGGCGCGTTGACGGGGTTTACCTGCTCCTCGGTGCGCCCCTCCAGCGCGCCGCCGATCACCGCGAGCGTGAGCAGGCGCGTGTCGAAGTCGGCGATGCGCCCCATGAAGGCGGCCTCGATGCGCTCGACGGAGCTGCCCTCGGCGAGTGCCATCGCCAGGCGCCCGAGCTGGCGGGCCATCGGCAGGAACGGGCCGAGGACCTGCATGTCCTCGGCGCCGATCGAGGGGATGTTCACGGCGGTCGAGACGACCCCGCCGGTCAGCGCGGCGACGATCTGCTCGGCGCTCTGGTAGCCGGCGCGGTCGGTCGCCTCGGCCGTGGAGGCGCCGAGGTGCGGCGTGACGACGACGTTGGGGTAGCCGTCGAACAGCGGGTAGTCGGTCATCGGCTCCGACGGGAACACGTCGAGCGCCGCGCCGGCGACCTTGCCGGAGTCCAGCGCATCCTTCAGCGCCGCGTCGTCGATCAGCCCGCCGCGCGCGACGTTGAGCACGCGCACGCCGTCGCGCATCTTGGCGAAGGCCTCGGCGTTCAGCCAGCCTTCGGTCTCGGGCGTCTTTGGCAGGTGCACGGTGATGAAGTCGGCCTGCGCGTAGATCTCGTCGGAGTCGGCGGCCTTCTCGACGCCCAGCTCGCGATAGCGCTCGGCGCTGACGAACGGGTCGAATGCGAGTACGCGCATGTTGAAGCCGCGCGCGCGCTGGGCGACGAGCTGGCCGATGCGCCCGAAGCCGACGACGCCGAGCGTCTTCTCGTACAGCTCGACGCCGGAGTACTTCGAGCGATCCCATTTGCCTTCCAGCAGCGATTGGTGCGCCTGCGGGATGTTGCGCGCGAGCGCCAGCAGCAGCGCCATCGTGTGCTCGGCGGCGGTGACGACGTTGGACTGCGGCGCGTTGGCGACGACGATGCCGCGCTTGGTGGCGGCGTCCACGTCGACGTTGTCCACGCCCACGCCCGCGCGCCCGATCACGCGCAGCTTGGCGCCCTTGTCGATCAGCTCGGCGGTCATCTTCGTCGCCGAGCGGATGAGAATGCCGTCGTACTCGCCGATGCGCTGGGCGAGCTCGCCGTCGGCCCAGTCGGTGCCGACGTCGACGTCGAAGTGCTCGCGCAGCAGATCGACGCCCGAGTCGCCGATCTTCTCCTTGACGAGCACCTTCGGGCGACCGTTGGCCGTGGCGTCGGCGGCGCTCATGCGGACATCCTCTCGACGACCCAGTCGATGCAGGCGGTCAGCGCCTGCACGTCGGCGGGCTCCACGGCGGGGAACATTCCGATCCGCAGCTGGTTGCGCCCGAGCTTGCGGTAGGGCTCGGTGTCGACGATGCCGTTGGCGCGCAGCGTCTTTGCGATCGCGGCCGCGTCGACGTCGTCGGCGAAGTCGATCGTGCCGACGACGAGCGAGCGCTTGGCGGGGTCGGAGACGAACGGCGTCGCGTAGCCGCTGCGCTCCGCCCAGCCATACAGCAGCCGCGAGGACTCGCCGCTGCGCTGCGCGCACCAGTCCAGGCCACCCGAGCCGAGCATCCAGCGGATCTGCTCGGCCAGCAGGAACAGCGACGCTACGGCCGGCGTGTTGTAGGTCTGGTCTTTGAGTGAGTTCTCCAGCGCCGTGTGCAGCGAGAGGAAGGCGGGAATCCAGCGGTCGCAGGCCTCGAGCTCGGCGATGCGCTGCTGCGCGGCGGGGCTGAGCAGCGCCAGCCACAGGCCGCCGTCGGCGGCGAAGCTCTTCTGCGGCGCGAAGTAGTAGGCGTCGGTCTGCGAGACGTCGACCGGCAGCCCACCGGCGCCTGATGTGGCGTCGATCAGCACGAGCGCCTCGCCGGCCTCGGCGGGACGCTCGATCGCGGCCATCACGCCGGTCGATGTCTCGTTGTGCGCCCACGCGACGACGTCGGCGCCGGACTCGGCGGCGGCCTTGCCGGCGGCGGCCGGCTCGGGCGCGTCGCCCGGCTCGGCCGTGACGACGGCCGGCTCGCCGAGGAACGGCGCACCGGCGCTGACGGTTGCGAACTTCTGGGAGAACTCGCCGAAGGCCAGGTGCGCGGAGCGCTCGCGGATCAGGCCGAAGGCGGCGGCGTCCCAGAAGCACGTGGCGCCGCCGTTGCCCAGCGCGACCTCGTAGCCGTCGGGCAGCGAGAACAGCTCGCGCAGGCCCGCGCGGATCTCACCGACGAGCGCCTTGACGGGCTTCTGGCGGTGCGAGGTCCCCATCACGCTCGCGCCGTCGGAGGCGAGCGTGGCGAGCGCCTGCGGGCGGACCTTCGACGGGCCGCAGCCGAAGCGACCGTCGGCCGGCTTGAGCTCGTCGGGGATGACCAGTTGCGTCTCTGCTGTGGTGCTCGGCGTCATGCGGGGCTCCTCGCTGTTCGGTCCTCGAGGGATTTCGACGATCTGAGGTTGCCCAGGCGCGCGGCTTTCCAACTCGTCGCTTCCCGGTGGTCTGTTCCACCTCAGCGCCAGTCGCGACGAAGGCGAGTGTAGCGAACGTCTCAGCGATCGCGGCCGTGGCGAGCGGACCAGTCGTAGCCCGGGCCGACGGGGATGATTTTCTTTGGATTTAGTTCGTCGTGCGTGGTGTAGTAGTGGCGCTTGATCTGCTCCATCGCGACGGTGGCCGCGACCCCTCGCCACTGGTGCAGCTCGCGCGCGTAGGCCCACAGGTTGGGGTAGTCGACCAAGCGCCGGCGATTGCAGCGGAAGTGCAGGTTGTAGACCTCGTCGAAGCGCACGAGCGTCGGGAACAGGCGCCAGTCGGCCTCCGTCGCGCGGTCGCCGGCGAGGTAGCGCCGTTCGCCGAGCAGCGTCTCCAGCCAGTCGAGGCTGGCGAACAGATCGGCGAAAGCCTCCTCGTAGCTCTCCTGGCGGCGCGCGAAGCCCGCGCGGTAGACGCCGTTGTTGACGGTCTCGTAGATGCGCTCGTTGAGCGCATCGATCTCCTCTTGCAGCTCCGGCGGGTACAGCGCCAGCTCGCCGGCCTTGCCAAGCCCGCCGAGCGACGTCGGCGAGCCGAGCATGCGCAGGATGTCGCCAGATTCGTTGTTGACGATGCGCCCGCTGTGCGTGTCCCACAGCACGGGCACGGTGATGCGTCCCTTGAAGCCGGAGTCGCTGAGCCTGTAGGCCTCGGACATGAACTGCCAGCCGTGCAGGCGATCGACGTACTCGTCGGTCCAGCCGTGCTCGCCGCGCACGCTGAACAGCTCGCCGGTGAAGGCCCAGCCGCGCTCGTCGCGGTAGGGCGCAAGATAGGAGATCCCCAGCGCGCCGCTCAGGCCGGCGAGCTCACGCGCGATGACCGCGCGGTGACACCACGGGCAGGCGAGCGCCACGTACAGGTGGTAGCGGCCCGCGAGCACCGGGAAGTCGCTGGCCTCGCCGGTGCGCGGGTCGGTGCCGACCCAGTCGCGAAAACGGCTCTCCTGGCGCTTGAACGAGCCGTCGGAGAGCTCGCCGTCGATGATCGGGTCAGCCATTCCATATTGCTTCCCGCGTAAGCGAGTGCGCAATCCAGCCGCTCGGCAGCCGGCTCGCCGAGACGCCGGCCGGCGCGCGGGAGCCGAGCAGGCAGTACTCCGGGGCGGGGCCGAGCCCCAGGCAGCGCCGCCACAGGCCGTCGCTCGCCGGGTCGATGCCGTCGCCGAGCAGCGCGCCGAGCGACGGCGACTCGTGACCGGCCTCGCGCGCAACCCACACGGCGACATCGGCGACGCTCGGGCGCGCGCATCCCTCGATCAGGCGATAGACCGAACCGGTAGCAGCTCCGGCGCGCGAGGCGATCGCGTGGTGTGCCGTTTCGTGTCCGCGCGCGACGGCGGCCTCCTCGAGCACGCCCACGGCGGCCCAGTCGTCGAGCAGGTACCAGTCCTCATAACCCGGCGCGCCGTGCTCGGCGCCACCGGGCGGCGCCAGCCACGGCAGCTCGCTCAAGCGCATCGCCACGGAGCCGCGATAGCCGCTGGGCGGCCTGTGCGCGAGCGAGCGATGGAAGCGCTGCAGCGCCTGCTCGTAGGCCTCCTGCCCCACCCCTGCCGCCGCGCGATGCCAGGAGAGGTAGGCAAGCATCGCGCGAGGGGCGCTAGAAGGAGGGCTTGATCCAGTCCATGTGCGAGCGCAGCTCGCCGCCGACGTGCTCGACCTGCGTGTCGGCCTGCTCGGCGCGCATGCGCTTGAAGTTCTCCTGGCCGGCGCGGTTCTCGGCGATCCACTCGCGCGCGAAGTCGCCGTCCTGGATCTCCTTGAGGATCTGGCGCATGGCCGCGCGCGTCTCGTCGGTGATCACGCGTTTGCCGCGCGTGTAGTCGCCGTACTCGGCAGTGTTGGAGATCGAGAAGCGCATTCCCGCCAGGCCCTTTTCGTACATCAGGTCGGCGATCAGCTTGAGCTCGTGCAGGCACTCGAAGTAGGCCATCTCGGGGTCATAGCCGGCCTCGACGAGCGTGTCGAAGCCGGCCTGCACGAGCTCGGAGGCGCCGCCGCACAGCACCGCCTGCTCGCCGAACAGGTCCGTCTCGGTCTCGTCCTTGAAGGTCGTCTCGATCACGCCGCCGCGCGTGCAGCCGATGCCCTTGGCGTAGGCCAGCGCGAGCGCGCGCGCGTTGCCGGTCGCGTCCTGCTCGACGGCGATCAGCCCGGGCACGCCGCTGCCTTCGGTGAACTGGCGGCGCACGAGGTGGCCGGGGCCCTTCGGCGCGACCATGCCGACGTCGACGCCGGGCGGCGGCTCGATCTCTTTGTAGTGAATCGAGAAGCCGTGGCCGAAGAGGATCATGTTGCCCTCGGCGATGCCGTCGCGGATCTCCTGCTCCCAGATGTCGTGGTGACGCTCGTCGGGCAGCAGGATCATCACCAGGTCGCCGCGGCTGGCGGCCTCGACGACCGGCAGGACCTCGAGGCCCTGCTCGCGCGCGGCGGCGACCGAGGCGGAGTCCTCGCGCAGCCCGACGACGACTTTCACGCCGGAGTCCTTGAGGTTGAGCGCGTGCGCGTGGCCCTGCGAGCCATAACCGATGATGGCGACGGTCTTGCCGTCGAGGAGCGTGAGGTCTGCGTCGTCGTCGTAGATCATTGGCGCGCAGGCTAGCGGACGCGCGGCAAGCGAGCCGCTCAGGCGCTCGCCGAGGCGACCAGCGTGCGTCCCGGGATGTCCAGCACGCCGGACGCGTCTTCGTAGGGCTCCAGGCGAGCGCGCACGGCCGCCTGGATCTCGTCGATCTCGTTCTGCGGGCGGGCCAGCACGGCGTCGTGGAAGGCACGCGAGAGATCCAGCGTGGTCTCCCAGAACTCGCCGAAGCCGGCGTGACGGCGGTGCAGGTCGAGCGTCTGCACGCGCAGGTCCTCGAAACCGGCCTGCGCCATCAGCTCGTGCACGTGCTCGGCGTCGCCGAGCGCGAACGGCCCCGGGGTGCCGGGCGACGGCGCCGCCGTCAGGCCGCGCTCGCGCAACTCGGCTCCCGGCAGCGACGCCCACGGGTTGTGCTCGATCGAGTCCCACACGGCGAAGGCGACGCGACCGCCCGAGCTGAGCACGCGGCGCGTCTCGCCGAGCGCGGCGGCCGGATCGGCCATCAGCATGTAGCCCCAGCGGCACAAGACGATGTCGACGCTCGCCACCGGCAGGTCGATCCATTCGGCGTTGATCACCTGGAACTCGACGTTGCTCAGCCCGAGCGTGGCAGCGCGCTCGCGCGCGCCGGCGAGCATCGCCTCGGCCTGGTCGGAGACGATCGCGCCGCCGACGGGGGCGACGAGCTCGGCCGCCAGCAGCCCGGTCTCCCCCAGCCCGGCCGCCAGCTCGAGCACTCGCTGGCCGGGCTGGGGCGCGACGGCGTCGATCAGCCAGTGCGAGACCGGCGCGCCGAACTCGCGCAGGCTGTCCTGGCTGCGTACCCAGCCGGCGGCGGCCTCTTCCCAGCCCTGCAGGCTGGCGTCACGGTGGGCGTTGGCGTCGAAGCTCACCGCAGCTCCCGGCGCAGCAGCTTGCCCGAGCGCGTGCGCGGCAGCGGCTCGCCGCGCAGCACGACGCGCTTGGGCACCTTGTAGGCGGCCAGTGCGGCCGCGCAGTGCGCGCGCAACGCCTCGCCGTCGCTCGCGGCGCCCGGGCGGATGACGACGATCGCCGTGACCGCCTCCCCCCACTGCTCGTCGGGCAGCCCGACGACTGCAGCCTCGAGCACGTCGGGGTGGGCTTCGAGTACGCCCTCGACCTCGCTGGGCGCGACGTTCTCGCCGCCGCTGACGATCGTGTCGGCCTTGCGCCCGGTCACGCGCAGCCGGCCGCGCTCGTCGAACTCGCCGAGATCGCCGGTGTGCAGCCAGCCACCGGGCGCGAGCGCGCCCGGCGAGACGGTCGGGCCGGCGACGACGATCTCGCCGTCCTCGGCGCAGCGCACGCGCGTACAGAACAGCGGCGGGCCGGCCGCGTGCTCGCCGTCGCCAAGCGCGGCAGCCGGCGTCGTGGTGACCTGCGAGCAGCTCTCGGTCAAGCCGTAGGTCATGCTCACCGGCACGCCGGCGTCGGCGGCGCGGCGCACGAGCGCAGCCGGCACCGGGCCGCCGCCGGTCAGCGCCGCGCGCAGCGCCGGCGGATCGGCCAGGCCGGCGTCGAGCAGGCGCGCCAGGGTCGTGGCGACGAGGCTGACGAGCGTGATCTGCTGCTCGCGCAGCGCCTGCAGCACGCGCTCGCTGTCAAAGCGCTCGTGCACGACGGCGGTCGTCGCGTAGATCGCCGAGCGCACGAGGATCGACAGGCCGCCGACGTGCGAGAGCGGCAGCGCGCACAGCCACCGCTCGCGCTCGTCCAGACCGAGCGCGACGGCCGAGCCGAGCGCGCTCCACAGCAGGTTGGCGTACGTCAGCTCGACTGGCTTCGGCGCGGAGCTGGTGCCCGACGTGTGGATCACGACGGCCGTCGCATCCAGGTCATGATGCGCCGAATCGCCGGTCTGTCGCGACGGCCCCTCGACCGCCAGCGGCTCGTCCACGACGAGCGCGGCACCGTCGATCACGCCCGCACGCTCGGACGCCGAAAGTCGCAGGTCCACGGGCACGGCGATCGCTCCGAGCAGCATGCACGCGTGCAGCGCGTAGGCGAAGTCGCAGCCGGCCGGGAGCGCGATGGCGACACGCTGCCCCGCACCCACACCGCGAGCGATCAGCTCGTCGCGACCGGCGCTCGCGCCGGCGTGCAGCTGCGCGTACGTGCACATCCCGCCGGGCGTGTCCAGCGCGACCGCCTGCGGCCGCGCCGCCGCCGCGCGAGCGAGCCATGCCTCGACGACCATGGCGCACAGGCTAGCCTTCGCGCCGTGGGCACCACTTGGACAGACGCGACTGGCGACGCGGGCGGCGGCTTCGAGGACGTCCGTTACGAGCGCTCGGCGGCGCCCGACGAGGGAATCGCGAAGATCACGATCGCGCGCCCGGAGGTGAGAAATGCCTTTCGCCCGCGCACGATCGTGGAGATCTCACGCGCGCTGGAGCACGCTCGCGAGGACACGCAGATCGGCGTGATCGTGCTCACCGGCGAGGGCCCTGACGCGTTCTGCTCGGGCGGCGACCAGCGCGTGCGCGGCGACTCCGGCTACCTCGCCGACGACGACTCCGGCCGTGCCGGCGTGGGGCGCTTTCACGTCACCGACCTGCACGTGCAGATGCGCCGCCTGCCCAAGCCGGTCGTGGCGATGGTCGCCGGCTATGCGATCGGCGGCGGGCACGTGCTGCACCTCGTGTGCGATTTGACGATCGCCGCCGACAACGCGCGCTTCGGGCAGGTCGGCCCGAAGGTGGGCTCCTTCGACGGCGGCTTCGGCGCGGGGCTGCTGGCCAACCTCGTCGGCCCGAAGAAGGCCAAGGAGATCTGGTTCCTGTGCCGTCAGTACTCCGCCGAGGAGGCGCTCCAGATGGGCATGGTCAACAAGGTCGTCGCGCTCGATCGCCTGGAGGACGAGACGGTGCAGTGGTGTCGTGAGATGCTGGCGCTTTCGCCGTTCGCGCTGCGCCTGCTGAAGGCGAGCTTCAACGCAGCCGAAGACGGCCTGACGGGCATCCAGCAGCTGGCGCACGACACGAACCTGCTCTTCTACGGCAACGAGGAGGCCCAGGAGGGTCGCGACGCCTACCGCGAGAAGCGAAAGCCCGACTTCTCGCGTTTTCCGCGACGAGCCTGACGGCGTGAGCGCCGTGCGTATCTGGGTGATGGCGGCGCGCGTGCGCACGCTGCCCGCGGCGATCGCGCCGGTGCTCGTCGGCACCTCGCTGGCGCTCGGTGCAGACCACTTCCACGCGCTTGCGTTCGTCGCCGCGCTGCTGGGAGCGGTGTTCATCCAGGTCGGCACGAACCTCTCCAACGACTACTCCGACGCGCGGCGTGGCGCGGACACCGAGGATCGCCTCGGGCCGGTGCGCGTGACCGCGGGCGGGCTCGTGCCACCGAGCCAGGTCCTCGTGGCGACGTACGTGACGTTCGGGCTGGCGGTCGCGTGCGGCGCCTACCTCGTGGCGGTCGCCGGCTGGGAGCTGCTGGCGGTGGGCGCCGCGTCGATCCTCGCCGGCGTGCTCTACACGGGCGGCCCGCGCCCCTACGGATACGAGGGGCTCGGCGAGGTCTTCGTGTTCCTGTTCTTCGGCGTCGTCGCCGTCGCAGGCTCCTACTTCGTGCAGGTCCAGCAGTTGCCGTGGGAGGCGTTCGTGTGCGCGATCCCCGTCGGGCTGCTGGCGAGCGCGATCCTCGTCGTGAACAACGTGCGCGACCTGGAGACCGACCGGCGGGCGGGCAAGCGCACGCTGGCGGTGCGCCTGGGCCGCGAGCGCACGCGCGCGCTGTATACGGCGATGATCGCCGCGGCCTTCGTCACGGCACCCCTTCCATGGGCCTTCGGCTCGATGAGCGCATGGCTCTTTCTCAGCTGGCTGGCGATCCCCGTCGCGCTCGGCGTGGTGCGCGTCGTGCGCACGCACACCGACGGCCCGGCGCTCAACGGCGCCCTGGCGAAGACCGGCGCGACGCAGTTGCTGTTCTGCCTGCTCTACGCGGCGGGCATCCTGGCGAGCGGTGGCATCGGCTCTTGAAGCTCGACATCCAGCGGCGGACGCTCGCCTTCAAGCGCGCCGTGCAGACGTCCTACGGCGTACTCGAGAAGCGAGACGTGCTAACCGTCTCGCTGACCGGCGAGGACGGCGTCGCGGGCTACGGCGAAGCGGCCCCGCTGCAGCCTTATGACGGGGTGAGCGTCGAGCGTGCGCAGCACGCGCTGGAGAGCTACGCGCCGGTGCTCGCGGATTCCGCGCGCCTCAACGGAGCGCAGCTGATCGACGCGTGCCGGCGCATCGACGACCTGCCGGAGGCGCTCGCGGCGATCGACCTGGCGATGTGGGATCGCGCTGGTCGCCTGCGCGATCTGCCGATCGCAGCGCTGCTGACCGACGACCCGGCTGCGCAGGTGCCCGTCAACGCGACGATCTCCTCGCTGGACCGCGCGAGCGTCGCCGAGGGCACCGCCGCGGCGGTGCGCGAGGGCTTTGACTGCATCAAGCTGAAGGTCGCCACCGGCGACGACGCCGGTCGCGTCGCCGCGGCACGCGCGGCGGCCGGCCCGGAGGTCGCGCTGCGCCTGGACGCCAACGGCGGCTGGGACGTCGAGCAGGCGGTGCGGGCGATCGAGGCCCTGGCACCGGCCGGCCTGGAGCTCGTCGAGGAGCCCGTGCACGGGCTGCACGCCGTGCGCGAGGTGCGCGAGCGCGTCGCCGTGCGCGTGTCGATCGACGAGACGGCGGCCGAGCACGGAGCGCTCGGCGCGGGCGTTGCCGACGCCGTGTGCCTGAAGATCTCGCGCTGTGGCGGCATCGGCGGGCTGATCGCCGCGGCGACGCTCGTGCGCGCCTCCGGCGCCGAGCCCTACATCGCCTCGACGTTCGACGGCCCCCTGGGCGTCGCCGCCGGCGTGCACGCGGCCGCGGCGCTGGCCTCGCGCGGCGCGGTGCCGCACTGCGGCCTGGCGACGCTCGGCCTGTTCGCCGATCTCGACAACCCGCTGCCCGCGCACGACGGGCGCATCGCGCTGCCGACGGGCGCCGGGCTCGGCGTGCCGCCGCTCTAAACGGAGACCGTGCGGACCGGGTAGCGCCACACTCGCTCGTCGGCCGTCACGAGGGTGGCGTCGAGCGTCGCGGCCTGAGCGATGAGCATCCGGTCGAAGGGATCGCTGTGCAGGTTCGGCAACCGCGAGACGGCGAGCGCGTGCACATGCTCGATTGCCAACGGCTCAGCGTCGATTTCGCGGATGCGCGTCGGGACGAACCGCTCGGGCGGCTCAGGCAGTGCAAGCCTGCCACTGGCGTACTTGATTGTGATCTCCCAGGTGCTGGCCGCCGACACGAGCAGGTCGTTCGACGCATCTTCGAGCAGTGCCAGATGCTCTCCCAAGCGCTCCGGCTCGGCCTGCAGCCAGAGAAAGACGTGCGTGTCGAGGAGAAGCCTCACCTTCCCTCGAACGCGTCCAGCAGCTCGTCCGGCAGTGGATCGTCGAAGTCATCCGGCACGACGAAGCGACCCCGATCGATTCCGAACCGGCGTTTGGACCCGCCACGCACAGCCACCAGGCTCGCAACCTCCTCGCCGCGGCGGGTGATCACGACCTCCTCGCCCGCAGCGACCTCATCGAGCAGGCGCGACAGATGCGTCTTGGCCTCATGGACACCAACAGACTTAGTCATAAGACTTAGTCTATCGCCTCGACCAGCTCGTCGGGACTCTCCAGCGGCAAAGCGTGCCCGCCCGAGATGACCACCAACTGGGCATCCGCCAGGGCCGCAACGACTCGCTCGCCGATCGCTCGGAACTTCGCATCGCGCGCGCCGGCAACGAACGTCGCCGGCATCTTCAGCTCGCCGAGGCGGCCCCACAACGGCGTCATCTCTCCCGCGCCGATGCCGCGCATCACGGCCGCGAGCGCGTGCGGGTCGTTGCGGCGCTGATCCTCGCGCGCAAGCTCGTCGACTGCCGGAGGATCGCCGGCGAACAGCGGCTGCGTGCGCCACTTGTCGATGAATTGCTCAAACGGCGTCGTTTCGAGCTCGCCCGCCAGCCGCGCGTCGGACGCTCGGCGTTCAGCGCGCCCGACCTCCTCCTCGATCCCCGGACTGCAGGAGACGAGCACGAGTCGCGAGACCCGCTCGGGAGCGGCGAGCGCGACGTGCAGTGCCACGCGGCCACCAAGCGAGTAGCCGCACAGCGCGAACCGCGGCGGGCTCGCCGCGAGGACCGCGGCGACGCACGAGTCGAAGCTGATCGGTGCATCCGCGACGATCGCCTCGCCGTGGCCCGGGAGGTCGAGCGCCAGCGGCCGATACCGTTGGAGATCCAGTCTCGCCGACACGCCATCCCATGCGTGCCGGGTGCCGCTGAAGCCATGCAACATGACCAACGTCTCCGTCACGCTCGCCATCCTAGAGCCGTGCTCTATGCGTTTCTTGCATGCCGAATTCGTCTCCGACCACGCGAGCTCGACGTGACGCGCTGCAGATGATGAGCACACGCGCCACGGACACCTATCAGCTGCTGCGCGCGTTCGCCGACGAGCTCGCTCGCTGCGGTATGCGCGCGGCGTGCACCTCGCCCGGATCGCGCTCGGCGCCGCTGGCGCTCACGCTCGCGCGCGAGCGGCGGCTGCGCTGCTACTCGCACATCGACGAGCGCTGCGCCGGCTTCTTCGCACTCGGCCTGGCCAAGGCGTCCGGGCTGCCGGTCGCCGTCACCTGCACCTCGGGCACCGCCGTCGCCAACCTCCTGCCCGCGGCGATCGAGGCTCGCGAGGCGCGCGTGCCGCTGCTGCTGCTCAGCGCCGACCGCCCGCCCGAGCTGCGCGAGAACGGCGCCGGCCAGGCGATCGACCAGCTCGAGCTGTTCGGCAGCGCCGCCAAGTGGTTCTTCGAGGTCGGCACCCACGAGGCTGACGTCGCGAGCTTGCGCTGGATGCGCACGCTCGCCTGCCGCGCGTACGCCACTGCCGCCGAGGGCCGCCCGGGCGTCGTGCACCTGAACTTCGCGTTGCGCGAGCCGCTCGTCACCGACGAGCCGCTGCCACCCGACAGCACCGGCCGCCCCGGCGGCGCCACGTACGTACGCCGCGCGCCGCTCGCCGCCGGCCGTGCCTCGCCCGATCGGACGCTGCACGAGCTCGTCGGCGCGGCGCGGCGCGGCGTCGTCGTCGCCGGCCGCGACGAGCGACTGCCCGGCCCCGGCGAGCGCTCGCTCGGCGAGGCCGCAGCCGACTTCGCCGAGGCAGCCGGCTGGCCGCTGCTCGCAGACCCGTTGTCGGGCGCGCGGCGTGGCGGCGCCGCGGTCGCGCACTACGACGCGCTGCTGCGCGACGAGAGCTTCACCGGCTCGCTGCGCCCGGACCTCGTGTTGCGCATCGGCGACCTGCCCGTGTCAAAGCCGCTGCGCACGTGGCTCGGCGGCCTCGCGGACGTCGAGCAGGTCGCGCTCGACGCGGAGGGCGCGTGGCAGGACCCCGGCGCCGTGCTCTCGCACTCGCTGGCAGTCGACGCACCGGCGACACTCGACACACTCGCCCGTGCGGGCGTCGCGTCGGGCGAGCAGGACTGGCTGGCGAGCTGGCGCAGCGGCGACGAGCGCGCGGCGGAGGCGATTCTCGGCGTGCTCGGCGACGGCACCGCCAGCGAGCCCGCCGTCGCCCTCGAGCTTGGCGTGCTGCTGCCGCAGCAGGCGACGCTGTTCGTCGCCTCCTCGATGCCCGTGCGCGACATCGAGACGTTCTGGCCGATTCGCGCGGACGCGCCGCGTGTGCTGTGCAACCGCGGCGCCAACGGCATCGACGGCACGGTGTCGAGCGCATTCGGTGCGGCCGCTGCGGGCGACGGCCCGGTCGTGCTGCTGATCGGCGACGTGGCGCTCGCGCATGACATCGGCGGTCTGCTCGCGGCGCGGCGGCTCGAGCTGAAGCTGACGATCTTGCTGCTCGACAACGGCGGCGGCGGCATCTTCGACTTCCTCCCCGTAGCCGGCGCAGCGATCGCGCGCGAGTCCGAAAACGAGGACGAACGCGAGAGCGAGCAGGACATCTACACGCGCCACATCGCCACCCCGACCGGCCTGGACTTCGCCGCCGCCGCGAAGCTGTACGGCCTGTCGCACGAGCGCGCCGATGACGTGCCCGGCCTGCGCTCGGCGCTCGAGCGAGCGCTCGCCCGCGAGAGCTCAAGCATCGTCGAGGTGCGCAGCGACCGCGACGCCAACGTCGCGCTGCATCGCCGCGTGTGGCAGGCCGTTTCCGCGGCGCTCACGTCCTGAGCCACGTCGAGCAAGCGAGGGGAGGACGCAGGAAGCGAAGCGTGCTGGCCGAAACGGGGATGCGAGCGCAGCGAGGGTCTCCCGGCTTCGGTACGTGAGCGACCGAGGACGTGGCCTCGCGCAGCTCGACGTGGCTCAGCCTGCCAGCAGCGGCAGCAGCGCCGCGAGCTTGACCTCCGTCTCGGCCAGCTCGGCCGCCGGGTCGGACTCGCCGACGATGCCGTTACCGGCGAAGCAGCGCGCGATCGGGCCGCGCAGCAGCGCGCAGCGCAGCGCGACGCAGAACTCGCCGTCGCCGGCCGCATCCGTCCAGCCGACCGGGCCGGCGTACCAGCCGCGGTCCAGGCCCTCCAGCGCCGGGATCAGCGGCGCGGCGCGGGCGAGCGGCTCGCCGCCGACCGCCGGCGTCGGGTGCATCAGGCCGGCCAGCTCCAGCGCGTCGATCGGCGCCGCAAGCTGCGCGCGGATCGGCGTCGCCAGGTGCTGGATGTTGGCGATGCGCACGAGCTCGGGCTCCGGCGCCGCCGCGACCCAGATCGCGTGCGGGCGAAGCATGCGCTCGATCCGCCTGGCGACGATCGCGTGCTCCTCGCGGTAACCCTCGTCGCGCAGCAGCGCCTCGCCGAGGTGAGCGTCGACCGCCGGGTCGGCGCTGCGGCGCGTCGAGCCGGCGAGCGCGAGCGTGCTCACGCGATGCCCCTCGCGGCGCACGAGCAGCTCCGGGCTGGCCGCCACGAGCGCCGCGTCGCCGCGCCCGACGCAGAACACGAAGCACGACGGGAACTCCTCGCGCAGCACCCCCAGCACGGCCGCCGGGTCATACGGCCGCGGCGCGTGCACCTGCACTTCGCGCGCGAGCACGATCTTCTCGAGCGCACTCGCTCCGATGAGCTCGACCGCGCGCGCGACCGCCGCCTCGAAGTGCTCCGGCGGCATCGCGCTGGCGACCTGGAAGCGGCCCGCCGGCGCCGGGTCGAGCAGCGGCAGCGCGCGCTCGCGCAGCTCATCCACCCGAGCGCGCAACCGCGCGAGCAGCTCCTCGGCGGTGTCGTCCGGCGACGCGAGCGCCGCGAGCGTCAGCGTGACGGCGCGTCGGCCGTCGCATTCGCTTCGCCGCAGCGTGACCTCGGGCACGATCAACGAGGCCGGCGCGAAGCCTTGCCAGTGCGGCGAGGCGCCGCCCTCTGCGGCGAATGCGAAGCCGCCGACCGCGACCGGCCCGCCGCCGTCGGGACCGTCGCGCTGCTCGGCGCCCGCGCCGGCCGACAGCGCACGCCAGCGCTCGGCGACGCTCGAGAAGCGCTGCGCGCCGCTCGCCTGCAGCGCCACCGCCTCGCCGAGCCCCGCCAGCGCCGCGTGCCCGCGATCGGGCTGCTCGAACGCGAACCACGGCTCGCCCGGGCGGCGCGAGGCGCACGCCACGGCCGTCGGGTCGATCTCGCCGTCGAGCGCCACCGAGATCGATGCCAGCGACTGCCTGCCGCTGCGGCGTGCGCGCGACAGCGCCGCGCGCAGGCGGCCGGCCAAGCGCTCGTCGTCGGCCTGTGTGAGCTGCAGCGGCGCGCGTGAGCCGGTGTGCAGCACCGTCTAGGTCTCGGTGCGTCCCCGCGAGATCGCGATCTCGCCCGTGCGCATCATCTCGATCAGGCCGAACGGGCGGACCATGTCCTCGAACGCCTCGATCTTGTCCGTCGTGCCGGTGACCTCGATGATCACCGCTCGCTTGGTTACGTCGACGACCTTGCCGCGGAAGATCTCCGCGATCTGCATCAGCTCGCCGCGCTGCACGCCGTCGGCCGAGACCTTGAACAGCGCCAGCTCGCGCGCCACCGTGTCGGCGGGCTCCAGGTCGCGGATCTTCAGCACGTTGATCAGCTTGTGCAGCTGCTTGGTCACCTGATCGATCGGGTGCAGCGCGCCGTCGACGGTCAGCGTTACGCGCGACACCTGATCGTCGTCGGTCGGCCCGACCGTCAGCGTGTCGATGTTGAAACCGCGCCGCGCGAACAGCCCGGCGATGCGCGTCAGCACGCCCGACTTGTTTTCCACGAGGATCGACAGCACGTGCTTGCGGCCCGTGCGCATGTTCGTCGACGCTTCCAGCTCCTCGAGGCTCAGGGGCTCCTTGGTTCCGGGCTCTCCCATGGCCGCGCTCACCCGACCATCTCGCGGGCAGCCTGCCCGGCCGGGATCATCGGGTAGGTGTTCTCCTCGCGCGTCACGCGCACGTCAACGAACACCGGGCCGGGCGTCTCGATCGCCCGCTTCATGTCCGCGACAAGCGTCGTCTTGTCCTCGAAGCGCATGCCCGTCGCGCCATAGGCGTCGGCGAGCTTGACGAAGTCGGGGAACTCACCCGTCTCGACGTGGCTGTATTTGCCATCCCAGAACAGCTCCTGCCACTGGCGAACCATGCCCAGATAGCCGTTGTTCATGATGAACACCTTGATCGGGATCTTCTCCTGCGCGCACGTCGCCAGCTCCTGCGCGTTCATCTGCACCGAGCCGTCGCCGGCGATGCAGCAGACCACGCGGTCGGGGCATGCCACCGCTGCGCCCATCGCCGCCGGCAGGCCGAAGCCCATCGTGCCCAGGCCGCCCGAGTTGATCCAGCGGCGCGGCGCGGGGAAGTCGTAGTACTGCGCAGCCCACATCTGGTGCTGACCGACGTCGCTGGTCACGATCGCCTCGCCGCCCGTGGCCTCGTACAGCGCCTTGACCATGAACTGCGGCTTGATCTCGTTGTCGGCACTGTCCTCGAAGGCCAGCGGGTACTTCTCTTTCCAGCCGTCGATGCGCGTCCACCACGCCGACAGGCGCTCGGGGTCGGCGCCGATCGCGCGATACTCGATCAGCAGCTTGGCCAGCACGTGCTTGGCGTCGCCGACGATCGGGATGTGCGCCGGCACATTCTTGGAAATCTCCGCCGGGTCGACGTCGATGTGGATGAACTTCGCGCGCGGGGCGAACTCCGACAGCTTGCCCGTGATGCGGTCGTCGAAGCGCGCTCCCACCGCACAGATCAGGTCGGCCTCGTCCATCGCGTAGTTGGCCGCGCGCGTGCCGTGCATGCCGAGCATGCCCAGCCACTGCTCGTGCGGCGCGGGAAACGCGCCGAGGCCCATCAACGTGCAGGTGACCGGGAAGCGATCGGAGGTGGCGAACTCGGTCAGCTCCTCGGAGGCTTCCGCGTTGACGACGCCACCGCCCGCGTAGATCACCGGGCGCTGTGCCGCCGCCAGCGCCTTCGCGGCCTGACGGATCTGCTTCTGGTTGCCCTCCACGCGCGGCTGATAGCCGGGCAGGCGCAGGTCGGTCACCGGCTCGTAGTCGATCTCCGCTCGCGACAGGTCCTGCGGGATGTCGACGAGCACCGGGCCGGGGCGACCCGAGCGGGCGATGTGAAACGCCTCGTGGATCGCCCGCGGGATCTCCTGCGGGCGCGTGATCATGAACGAGTGCTTGACCACCGGCATCGTGATCCCGATCGTGTCGGCCTCCTGGAAGCCGTCGGTGCCGAGCAGTTCCGTGCGCACCTGGCCGGTGATGAAGACCACCGGCACCGAGTCCATCATCGCGTCGGTGATCGGCGTGATCAGGTTCGTCGCACCGGGCCCGCTCGTCGCGAACGCCACGCCGACTTTGCCCGTCGCCTTGGCGTAGCCCTCGGCGGCGTGGCCTCCGCCGGCCTCGTGTCGCACGAGGATGTGGCGCAGACCGCCCGTCACGAAGGCGTCGTACGTCGGCAGGTTGGCGCCTCCGGGCAGGCCGAAGACGACCTCCACGCCCTCCGCCTTCAGACATTCCATCACGGCATCGACCGCGCGCATCTCATCGACCTCCTTCCGTCAGCTCGAAAACCCACAAAAAAGCCAGTGTACCAGTGGTTTTTTCGCGCCCAACGGCGCATCTCCTGGGCTCTGGCACACACCGCGCGAACCGAACATCCGGCCGGCAGGCCGGCCATCAAAACAATTAAGAGGCTCCCAGGCCAACGCCGATCGCGAGGCTGATGACACCGCCGACGGCGATGAAGAGCAGCGACGAGCGCATCGGGATATCGAGAAAGCGGTTGCGGATCCACGCGATCGCGAACAGCTCTACGGCGACGACGACGCCCGCCACGATCAGCGCCTTTTTCAGATCGGAGATGAGAAACGGCAGCGTGTGGAAGATGCTCCCCAGCACCGTCATTCCCCCGGTGATCGACCCGCGCACGACCGCCGACCCGCGACCCGTTTCTTCGCCCGTGTCCGACCCGGCCTCCGACCACCCCATGCTCACGCCGGCGCCGAGGGCGACGCCGAGGCCGACGATGAACGCCGTGTGCGAGCTCGACGTGATCGCCGCCGCGAAGATCGGCGCAAGCGATGAGATCGTGCCATCGATCAGCCCAACGAGGCCGGGCTGCACGACGCGCAGCAGGAAGTCGCGCTCGTCGGCGAAGCCCCAGCGGTGGACCAGCCGGGCGATCGGAGGGCCGTCCGCTTCCTCGGCGATCTTCTCCGTCGCCTCGACGGCCTTCGCCTGTGTGCTCATAGGCTGCACAGTAGGCCAAAATTTGGCTTAGGTATGCCGAATCCGGGTTAGGGAACCCTTAGCCGCTCCGGGCTGTCTCAGGCGTGCTCCGAGGCCTGCCCCGGGCTCGCGGCCGCGGCGGGCTCGCGGCCGATCGGCTTGGCCGAGGCCGGCGCGATCGCCGTCTCGGGGAACTCGAGCTCGGTGCCGCAGCGCGTGCACAGCGCGTCGTAGATCTGCGTCACGCGACCGCAGTTGGGGCACACGCGTCGCAGTTCGTCGCGATCGAAGCGATAGGCCAGCGCCGCCAGCAGGCCGAAGAACGGCACCGCGCCGGAGATCAAGAACCACAGCACGAACGAGCTGCCCTTGATGCGCCCGACGATCCCCCCCGCCAGGCCGAAGCACACCGCGATGATCACATAGGCCATCGCCGATCCGGCTCGCTACAGCAGTATGCGCAGCGCCCAGACGACCGCGACGACCGCCACCACGAGAAGCAGGATGCTGAACAGGAACGAGATCACGTGGATGATCACGCCGAACAGCAGCCACACCGCGACCAGAAGCACCAGCGCCGCCACCACCGTGCGCCCGAAGGAGCGTTTCGAGGTTTCGTTCATGACCTCAGGGTACTCGCTAAGGCGGGCAGTCGAGGCGGTCGGCGCTGTGAGCAGGGAAAGCCGGTGATGCATCCGGACGGGGAACCGCGACCCCGTCCGGACGCACCGCCCGCAACGGCCAGAGGGAAGCCGAGGCGGGATCGCTGAGGGCAGCCGGGCTACATCCGGCCACGACGGCGGCCAAGCTCGCCGGCGATCCGTGCCGTTGCGCCATCGGTCCCGCTTGCGCAGGGCCGCTGACCGACGCTCGTGAGTTGATAGCGACGGATTCGCGGACGTTGACCGTGCCCATTCACCGGCTCCTCCGGCAGCAACACGAACCGCCGCCGGGAAGCTTTCGAGGTCGTCGAGGGACTTGCCGAGTTCATGCACGCATACTTGCGCACGACCGCTCGCGAGCCTTTGGCCGAAAGTCCAAAATGTGCCCGGCGCGCCCGTGCGAAGTGTCAGACGCCGAGCTGCTCGTGCACCAGGCGCGTGACCTCAGTGCCGTCCGCGCGGCCCTTCGTCTCGCGCATCACCGCACCGACGATCGGCCCAATCGCCTTCTCGTTGCCCGCGCGCACACGCTCCGCCGCATCGGCGTTCGCCGCCAGCGCCGCCGCGACGATCTTCGCCAGCTCGTCGTCGCCGCCGCCGATCGCCCCCAGGCCTTCGGCCTCGACGATCGCCGCCGGGTCCTCGCCCCCCTCGGCCACGAGCTTGTCGAGCACCTGGCGCCCGGCGCCCACGCTCACGCGTTTGGCTGCCACCAGGCCCGCCAGGGCAGCCAGTGCCGCCGGTTGCACGCGCGAGGCTGCGGGATCCGCACCCTCGTCGAGGCGCGAGGCGAGGTCTGCGAGCACCCAGTTGGCCAGTACCTGCGCCGGTGCGCTCGGGTCGGGCTTCGCGGCCAGCGCCGCGTCGAAGAAGTCAGCGAGCTCGTTGTGAAAGGCCAGCCGCTGAGCGCTGTCGGCGGTCAGCTGCAGCTCGCCCTCGTAACGTTCGGCGCGCTGCGCCGGGAGCTCGGGCATCGCTTCGCGCGCCGCCGCCACCATCGCCTCGTCGATCGCCACCGGCAGCAGGTCGGGCTCGGGGAAGTAGCGGTAGTCGTGCGCCTCCTCCTTGGAGCGCAGCGACGTGATCGCGCCGGAGGCGGGGTCGTAATGCAGCGTCTCCTGCACGACCGTCTCGCCCGCCTCGATCAGCTTTCGCTGGCGCTCGATCTCCGCCTTGATCCCGCGCTCGATGAAGCGGAAGGAGTTCATGTTCTTCAGCTCCGTCTTCACGCCCAGCGTCTCGCTTCCGGCCGGGCGCAGCGAGATGTTCGCGTCGCAGCGCAGCGAGCCCTCCTCCATGTTCACGTCGCTCACGCCGAGCTGGCGCAGCGTCGCGCGCAGCAGCCGCAGCCACTCGCTCGATTGCTCGGCCGAGCGCAAGTCCGGCTCGGTGACGATCTCCGCCAGCGGCGTGCCGCCGCGGTTGAAGTCGACCACGCTCGCGTCCGAGCCGTGGATGCGCCCGCTCGCGCCCACGTGCGTCAGCTTCGCCGCGTCCTCCTCCAGGTGCACGCGATGGATGCGCACGTCGCCCAGGCGCCCGCCCAGGCACAGCGGCTCGTCGTACTGGGACACCTGATAGCCCTTCGGCAGGTCGGGATAGAAGTAGTTCTTGCGGTGGAAGATCGAGCGGGGCGCGAGCTGCGAGCCCAGCGCATGGCCGATCATCAGACCGAAGTGCACCGCCCGCTCGTTTGCCACCGGCAGGCTCCCGGGCAGTCCCAGGCAGACCGGGCACGTGTGCGTGTTCGGCGGGTCGCCGAAGGACAGCTCACAGCCGCAGAACATCTTCGTCCGCGTCGCCAGCTGCACGTGGATCTCCAGGCCGATCACCGCCTCCAGCTCAGACACGCGCGCTCGCCCTCTCCGAAGCCGAGCGCCTGCTCCAGCGCGTAGGCGGCGTCGAGCAGCTTGTTCTCGCTGAACGCCGGGCCGGCGATCTGCAGGCCGACCGGCAGGCCGGCTCCCGCCGGGCCCGCGTCCGCGAAGTCGCCGCTCAGGCCGCAGGGGATCGAGATCGCGGGGATGCCCGCCAGCGACATCGGCACGGTGAAGAAGTCGCTCAGGTACATCGACCACGGGTCGGCCGTCTTCTCGCCGAGCGCGAACGCGACGTTCGCCGAGGTCGGCGTGACGATCAGGTCGACGTCCGCGAACGCCGTCTCGAAGTCCTGCGCGATCTTCGTGCGCACGCGCTGCGCGCGGCCGTAGTACGCGTCGTAATAGCCCGCCGACAGCGCATACGTGCCGAGCATGATGCGCCGCTTGACCTCGGGCCCGAAGCCGTCGTGGCGCGTGCGCGTGTACATGTCCAGCAGGTCCGTCGCGTCCTCGGCACGCATGCCGTAGCGCACACCGTCAAAGCGCGCCAGGTTGGAGCTCGCCTCCGACGAGGAGAGGATGTAGTACGCCGACAGCGCGTGCGCCGCGTGCGGCAGATGGATCTCCTGCACGCTCGCGCCGAGCTCCTGCGCGAGAGCGAGCGCCCGCTCGAATGCCGCGCGCACGCCCGGCTCGACGTCCGCGCCGGCGAACTCGGCGGCCGGGTTCTGAAGCTCCGCCGGCACGCCCAGGCGCACGCCGTCCAGGCGCTCTGCGCGCGGCCGCGCGATCGGCTCGGGGAACTGCAGCGACGTCGCGTCGCACTTGTCGCGGCCGACCATGTGCTCCAGCAGCAGCGCCGCGTCGGTCACGTCGCGCGTCAGCGGCCCCGCCTGATCGAGTGAGGAGGCAAACGCGATCATCCCGTAGCGCGAGACCGACCCGTACGTCGGTTTCAGGCCGACGATCCCGCACATCGCCGCCGGCTGGCGCACCGATCCGCCGGTATCGGTGCCCAGCGCCCACGGCGCAAGGCCGGCCGCCACGGCCGCCGCGCTGCCGCCCGAGGACCCTCCCGGCACACGCGCGCGATCCCACGGGTTCAGCGCGGCGCCGAAGGCGGAGTTCTCGTTGGAGGAGCCCATCGCGAACTCGTCCTGGTTGGCCTTCGCCAGCAGCGTCGCCCCCGCGTCGGTCAGGCGCTGCACCGCCGTCGCCGTGTACGGCGGCTCGTAGCCCTGCAGGATGCGCGAGCCCGACTGACTGGGCACCCCCTTCGTGCAGAACAGGTCCTTGACCGCCAGCGGCACGCCCGCCAGCGGCCCTTCGAGCGCATCTGCGTTGTCGGGCGCCTGCTGCGCGACCCACGTCAAGCAGTTGAGCCCGCCGTCCGCTACGGCTCCTCCGTGCTGCTCGGAGCGCTCGCGGTAGAAGTCGAACAGCTCCTGCGCGCTCAGCTCGCGCGCCTGGATCTGCGCGATCGCGGCCGTCGCCGACAGGTCGAGGATCTCGTCGCCCATCGCCGGCGCGCTAAGCCTGCGGGCTGGGGACGAAGAAGCCCTCGTCGCCCGCGTCCGGGGCCTGGTCGAGCGCGACCTCGCGCGGCAGCGACGGTCGCGGGCTGTCCGGCCGCAGCGCGCCCGTCATCTCGACCACGTGCGACGTCGGCGGGACATCGTCCAGCGATAGCTCACCCATCTTCGCCGCGTGGTCGAGTACCGCCGACAGCTCGCGCGCCATCGGCTCGATCTCCTCGTCGCTCAGCGCAAGACGCGCCAGGCGCGCGACGTGCAGTACCTCGTCTCGCTCGATCACGGCCGTGGATTCTAGGGTGCGTCGGTGGGGGCGTCGGGCCGAGTGCCGGGCGGGGCGCCGGCTTGCACGTCCCTTGGCGAGCCGGCGTCCTCCGGGCGCAGCGGCGCGGAAGGCGGCGAGCCGCGGTCGGCCACGGCGGGGGCCGCGGCTACCGTCAGGCCGGTGAACCCGCTCTCCGCCGGCCGTTTCGCCGGCCGCGGCTCGGCGGTTTCGTCGCGTAGTTGAAGCCAGCCCCCGCACGTGACCGCCACGGCGGCGAGCAAACCGAGCCAGATGCCGGCCTCGATGTTCAAGGAGATGTGGAAACCGCCAAATCCCGCGTTCGCCGCCGGATGATGGACGATGCGGTAGGCGATCAGCACGACCGACGCCGTGCCGAGCAGCGCCACGAGCGATCCGGCCGGGAGCGATACCGGCAAGCGTACGGCGGCCGCGCGGACCGGCACCGATGCCAGGGCCACGAGCACTGTCGCAAGCCACACCCAGCGGCTGTTCGTGAACACCTGCCAGCCGGTCAGGCTGCCAAAGCCGCCCGCCGCTTCCGGGCCCGGCAGCGTGCCGCTGACGGTTTCGCCGAACCAATCGAAGACGAACACGAACAGCGCCAGCGCCAGCGCAGAGACGGCGACCAAGCGATCGGCGCCGCGCACGCGGCTGAGGTCCAGCTCCATCGCTACGGGCGCGGTCGAGGCTCCGGCTCGGCGGGCGGATACAGCGAGCCGCGTTCGTCGTGGACAGATGCCCAGGCACCGGCGAGGATCGCCAGCGTGCCCGCAAACGCCAGCCACGGCCCGGCGCACAGCCCGGTCGCGTGATCGGGGCGCTCCAGCAGGCGCACGACCGCCGCGATCGCCCCGGCGAGGCCGAGCGGCACCGCCCACACGCTCGCCGTCACCGCCAGCGCCGTGCTGCGCTCGGCGACCGCGCTCACGAACATCGCCAGCGCGGATGCTGCCGCGACGACGATCAGCGCGACAGCGAGGCCGAACGTGTCCCACGCGTCCAGCGTGCCCGACGAGGAGCCTTCGTACCAGGCCAGCAGCAGCGAGACGACCACCAGCAACGCGCCCGCGAACGCCAGCATGTCGCCGAAGCGCGCCTTGCCGATGCTCACACCGAGACCTCTTCCGCCTGTCGCTCGGCGGCCAGCAGCGTGTTGCGCAGCAGGAAGGCGATCGTCGTCGGCCCGACGCCACCCGGAACCGGCGTGATCGCCGAGGCGATCTGCGACACCGCCGCGAAGTCGACGTCGCCGACCAGCCCGCTCTTGTTCTGCGCCTCCTCGGGAGTCAGTCGGCTGAGGCCGACGTCGATCACCACGGCGCCCGGCTTGACGAACTGCGCGCCGATCAGCCGCGGGCTGCCGACGGCGGCGATCAGCACGTCCGCGCGCGCGCAGACGCTCGCCAGGTCGCGCGTGCGCGAGTGGCAGATCGTCACCGTCGCGCTCTCGCCCAGCAGCAGCTGGGCCATCGGCTTGCCGAACAGGTTCGAGCGCCCGACGACGACCGCCTCGGCTCCCTGCAGCTCGACGCCCGTCTGCGCGAGCAGCTCCATCACGCCCAGCGGCGTGCACGAGCGCAGTCCCGGGCGTCCGAGCGCGAGCAGCCCCGCATTGACCGGCGTCAAGCCGTCGACGTCCTTCGCCGGGTCGATCAGGCCGGTCAGCGCCGACCCGTCGAGGTGCTCGGGGACCGGCAGTTGCAGCAGGATCCCGCTGACGGCGTCGTCGGCGTTGAGCACCTCCAGCTCCTCGGCGACCTGGTCGAACGAGGCCCCCGCCGGCAGGCGCCGGTCAAAGCCCTTCATGCCGACCTCCGCGCACGCGCGCTGCTTGCCGCCGACATAAACAGCGGACGCCGGGTCGTCGCCGACGAGCACCGTCGCCAGCCCGGGAACCCGTCCGGTGCGCCGTGTGAACGCCGCCACGTCCTCGGCCACGCGCGCGCGCACCTGCGCCGCGATCGCCTTGCCGTCGATGATCGTCGCGCTCACTTCGCGGATGCTACGCGCTGGGCTGGCGGCTGCGCGGCGCGGCCGGGCGGCGAGCTCAGCGGCGGCTGACCGGCGCATACTCGGCCATCAGCTTGCGTTCCGTGCCGTCGCCGGCGAAGCGCACGACGATCACGCCGCCCGGCTCAACGCCCGTCACGACGCCCTCGCCAAAGGCCGCATGCACGACGTCCTCGCCCAGCGCGAACGAGTTCGCCACGGCCGTCTGCGCGCCGCCGGCGCTCGCCCACTCGCCGCCGGAGGATCCGCCCGATGCACCTCCGCCGCCGGTCACCAGCGCGCGCGCGCCGCGTCCCAGCCCGGCGGCGATCGGGCCGCCAAGGCGCCCCGCACGCAGGCGGTCCGAGGGCTGCACCTCGTCGAGCAGGTCGGCGGGAATCTCCGAGAGAAAACGGCTGCGCAGCCCCGGCGTCTGCGCGCCGAACACCGCGCGGCGCATCGCGTAGGAGAGATACAGCTCGCGCATCGCGCGCGTCACGCCGACATAGAACAGCCGGCGCTCCTCCTCCAGGCCGCCCTCGTCCAGCGCGCGCGAGTGCGGGAACACGCCCTCCTCCATGCCGGCGATGAACACGATCGGGTACTCCAGCCCCTTCGCGTTGTGCAGCGTCATCAGCGTCACCAGGCCCTCGTCGTCGGAGCGCGAGTCGGCGTCCGCGACCAGCGAGACCTCCTGCAGGAACACGTCCAGCGTGTCGTTGCCGGGCTCGGCTGCGGCGTCGAACTCGCGGCCGACCTCGACGAGCTGCTCGAGGTTCTCGATGCGCCCCTGCGCCTCGATCGAGCGCTCGGCCTCCAGCGCCTCGATGTAGCCGGTCTGCGCGAGCACCGCCTCCAGCAGATCGCCGACCGGCACGCCGTCGCTCGCGCTCGCAGGCTCGTCCTCGCCCTGCGGCGTGCCGTCGTCGCCCGCCGTGCCCGCGAGCACGCGCAGCTCGGCCATCGTGTCCATGAAGCGGCTCAGCGCCTTGATCGCCGCCGTGCCCAGCCCCGGCACCTCCTGCGGCGCCGACGCCGCCTGCCATGCCGAGATGTCGGCGGAGTCGGCGTAGGCCAGCACGCGCGCCAGCGAAGTCTGGCCGAGGCCGCGCCGCGGCGAGTTGGCGATACGCCCGAAGCTCACCACGTCGAACGGGTTGGCCAGGAACTGCAGGTAGGCGATCGCGTCCTTGATCTCCGCGCGCTCGTAGAACTTCGTGCCCCCGATCACCTGATAGGCGATCTCACGGCGCACGAGCGTGTCCTCGATCACGCGCGACATCGCGTTCGTGCGGTAGAGCACCGCGATCTCCGCGCGCGACGCGCCCTCGTCCACCAGGCGCTCGATCTCGCCCACGACCATTCGCGCCTCGGCGTGCTCGTCGCCCAGCGCGCGCAGATGGATCTGCTCGCCCTGACCGAGCTCGCTCCACAGGCGCTTGGCGATGCCGCCGCGGTTGTTTGAGATCACCGCGTTGGCCGCGCGCAGGATCGTCTCCGTCGAGCGGTAGTTCTGCTCGAGCTTGACCACGCGGGCGTCGGGGAAGTCGTCTTGGAAGTCCAAGATATTTCTGACCTCCGCTCCACGGAAGCTGTAGATCGAGTTGTGCGTGAGAACGCCGCCCGCGATGAAGTTGTGCGTGCCCGCGATGTCCAGATCGAAGACCGGCCTTTCAAGGGGAACGCGCTCGACGCTCTCAACGACGTCATAGCTGTTGTCGTCCGCGAACATCACCATGCCCGGGCGGATCGAGCCGGCCGGGGTGAACGGAAGCGAGTTCCCCTCGACGCCCTCGCGTTGCGACCCCAACCGAGCCTGACAGCGGACCGTGACCGGTAGCACCGCGCGGATGCGCGCAACAATCGCCATAACTGCGGCAAAGTCCTTGAACACGGACTCGAAGCGCCAACTCTCGCTGCCGGCCTTGGCTGGGCGTACCTTGAGACCAAGGTCTTCCAGCTTCCCCCGAGCCTCAGGATCGCGCCCGCCGACTGCCACGAGGTGCATCGGTGTCTTGCCGCGCCTCTCGGCGCACAGCGTCACAGTCACGATCCTTCTCCGGCCCTCGAACGAGCCGGGCACGAAATGCGGGTGATCGAGATCAAACCCCTCCTCCTTCAGAAGCGCCGTGCCCGCCGCGACCGTATCGAAAGCCCCGAAGATGTCATCGATCAGGCTTTGATTGCCCACGATTCCATTGCTTTGACCGTTGGGACGTGCGCGGAAGGGAATCGTCGGCAGACCATGCCGTAGCGAGATTCTCATCTCATGTGCGCGAGCCTCCGCCTCGCTCGTGTGGGTACCCACGACCCACGCGGCGTCCGCAGACTCCTGACGCGTGCGTAGCCACACCCCCACGACAGGCTTGACCTGCCCTCTCGTATAGGTGCGCGATGTGCCGACACGAAAGCCCTTGTCGCGACGGCGCATCAGGTAAGTCATGTGCATCTGGGGCGTCGACCCGACGCGATAGCCCGCGAAGTGCATGTGCTCGGGGGTGCTCACAATCCGTCGCCCACTGCGCAAAGTGATCGCGATGCCGTGATCAGCCTGTGAGCGATGCGTGCGAACCACCCGCGCCGGTCGCATGTCGCCGCTGCCAAAACATGACAACACTTCATCGCCTGCTTGCACATCCTCGATCGGCTGAGTGCTCCCATCGCCCATCGTGACCGACGTGCCCTCGACAAGGCATTGGGAGTCGTCGCCGACAACGGCCAGGTTCCGGTGCCCCGGAATGCTCGTGCGGTGCCCCTGCTTTGGCTCCTCGCGCCCACCGCCGACGAGCAGCTGCAGCATCCGGTACTGCGCGTAGTTGGTGTCCTGGTACTCGTCGACGAGCACGTGGCGGAAGGCCTGCGAGTAGCGCTCGCGCACGTCCTCGAACAGCTCCAGCAGGTTCACCGTGCGAAACAGCAGGTCGTCGAAGTCCATCGCGTTGGCGCGGTGCAGGTCGCGCTCGTAGAGCTCGTACACCTCGGCCAGCATCTCGTCGAACGGCGAGCCGACGGCGTCGCGCAGGTCAGACGCGGCGCGCAGGCGGTTCTTCGCCGCGGAGATCTGGTTGTGGATCGCCGCGGGCGTGTAGCGCTTGGGGTCGACGCCGACCGCGTCGGCGCAGCGCTTGGTCAGGCGCCTTGCGTCGGCCTGGTCGTAGATCGTGAACTGGCGCGTGTAGCCGAGGCGCTCGGCCTCCGAGCGCAGGATGCGCGCGCACGCGGCGTGGAAGGTCATCAGCCACATCCCGCGCGTGGCCCTGCCGAGCAGCTGCCCCACGCGCCCGCTCATCTCTTTGGCGGCCTTGTTGGTGAACGTGATCGCGAGGATCTCGTTGGACTGCGCCTGATCGGTGTAGATCAGATACGCGATGCGATGCGTGAGCACGCGCGTCTTGCCACTGCCCGCGCCGGCGAGGATCAGCAGCGGCCCCTCGCCGTGCGTGACGGCCTCGCGCTGGGGCTCGTTCAGGCCCTCCAGCAGCTCCTGGAGGTGCTCGGCGTGGGGATTTGGCGACATCGCTCTCAGCATAGGCGCGCGCTCGGCGGGCGCCATCGCGCCGCGCGTGCGCTCGGCGCGCTCAGCCGCCGGCTGGGTTGGGCCCCTTGACCGTGCGCAGCGGGCGCACCTCCGCGACCGGCTCGGGGCTGTCCTCCGACAGCTCCGCGACCGTCCTTTCCAGCGAGCCGATGCGGCTGGCGAGGCCCTGGATCGCCTCGGCGATCGGGTCGGGCAGGTGAATCCAATCGGCGTCCGGGCCCTCCGCGCGGCGCCCTTCCACGCGCACGGGGTGACCGGGGTTGCCGACGACCGTCGAGTTCGGCGGGACATCCGTGATCACCACGCTGTTGGCGCCGATCTTCGCCCCGTGACCGACCGTGATCGGGCCGAGCAACTTGGCGCCGGAGCCGATCGTCACGTTGTCTTGCACGGTCGGGTGGCGCTTGCCCGTGGCAAAGCCCGTGCCACCGAGCGTGACCCCCTGATAGAGCGTCACGTCGTCGCCGATGTCGGCGGTCTCGCCGATCACCACGCCCGTTCCGTGATCGATGAACAGCCCGCTGCCGATGCGCGCGGCGGGGTGTATCTCGATGCCCGTCAGCATGCGCGCGAGCATCGAGATCAACCGCGGCAGCAGCGCCACGCCCGCACCGTCGAGCGCATGCGCGATGCGGTGGGCGAGCACCGCCTGGATCCCCGGCCACGTCGCGAGGATCTCCAGCTGGCCGACGTCGCGCGCAGCCGGATCGCGCGTGCGCGCGGCCTGAACGTCGCGACGCACCTCCTTCACGACCCGCGCGAGCTCGAAGCCGGCCATGCCCAAAGCCTAGCCGAGATAGTTGCTCGTGCAGCGACTTTTAGGACTGACGGTGCACGGTTGACGGCCGCGTGCCGGCAGCACGTGGACGGCGGCCGGGTGCCGTCAGGGGGCGAAGAAGGCCTGTGAGACGTAGCGCTCGCCGGAGTCGGGCATGACTACGACGATCCGCTGTCCGCGCGACTCCGGGCGCTGTGCCACCTGCAGCGCGCCCCACAGCGCGGCACCGCAGGAGATGCCGGCGAGCAGGCCCATGCGTTTCGCACACGTCCACGCCGTTTGGATCGCGTCGTCGTCAGACACCGCGATGACCTCGTCGAGCAGCTCGCGGTTGAGCACCGGCGGCACGAAGCCGGCGCCGATCCCCTGGATGCGGTGCGGCCCCGGCCGACCGCCCGAGAGCACCGCCGAGCCGCGCGGCTCGACCGCCACGACGCGCAGCCGCGGATTGCGCTCGCGCAGGTACTCGCCGACGCCCGTGATCGTTCCTCCCGTGCCCACGCCGGCGACGAGCACGTCGACCTGACCGTCGAGCGCGCGTGCGATCTCCGGGCCGGTGTGTTTGCGGTGCGCCTCGGGGTTGGCCGGGTTGGTGAACTGGTCGGGCAGGAACACGTCGTCGTCGCTGGCCAGCGCACGCGCCGCCTCGACGGCCTCGCTCATGCCGCCCATCGACTCGGTCACCTCCACGCGCGCGCCATACAGGCGAAGCAGGCTCTCGCGCTCGCGGCTCATGCCCTGAGGGAGCGTGAGGATCAGCTCGTAGCCCTTGGCCGCGCACACGAACGCAAGCGCGATGCCGGTGTTCCCGCTCGTCGCCTCGACGATCGTCGTGCGCCCCGGCTCGATCCGCCCCTCCGCCTCGGCCGCCTCGATCATCGCCACGCCGATGCGGTCCTTGACGCTTCCACCCGGGTTGAAGGACTCGAGCTTGGCGAACAGCCGCACATCGGCGTCCGCCGCGGGCGTTCCCTCGAGCATCCGCGCGAGCTCCACCAGCGGCGAGTCTCCCACAAGCTCTGCAATGTTGATCGGGATTTGGGCCATAGGCCCACGACAATAGTGCAGGGCGCTCGCTGTGCGCCCGGCGGCCGCTAGCGCGCGGCGCTCGGTGCTTTGGGTGTTTTCTTGACGCTCAGGCGCACGCTCGCCGTTTTTGCGAGCTTCGGCGAGGGTGTCGTCCTCAGCACCGCCACGCTCGCATTCAGCTTGCCGTGGCCGGCGGCGAACAGCTTGCGCCCGAGCGCGTTCAGCTTCACCCTCACGACCTGGCTGGCGCCCGGCGGGATCGAGAAGTGCGCGCTGCCGATCGTCCTCAGCCTGAAGCGCTTGGCCCTCGTCTTCTGGCGAAAGCGCAGCGTCACCGTCCCGCGGCACTGGCCGGCGCCCGTGCGCAGCAGCCTGATCGCCGCGCTGCGCTTGAGCGCCACGACGAGGCGCTTGCTGCGCAGCGTCACACGGCAAGCGGCAGGGTCGCTCTGCGCGACGCCTAGCACGCCCGCCGAGGCGGTGGCCGAGCCGCCGGCCTGCGTAGCGACTCCCCCACCGGCCGTGCTCGGCGCTTCGTAGCGGAACGTGTCTTTGCCCGTTTCGGCGCTCTTGCCGGTCGCGGTCGCGACGGTCACGTGGACCGTCCCTTTCGCACCGGGCGGAGAGACGGCGCGGATTTCCGCGGCGGTGCGCACTTCCACGTTCGCCGCGGGCTCGCTACCGAACATCACGACCGGTTCGCCGGATGGATCCTTGGTGAATCCCGAGCCCTGAATCGTCACGCTCGTTCCTCCGCCGACCGGCCCGTGTCCGGGTTCCACGTCGGTGACGGTCGGCGCGGGAATCGCCGAGGTCGGTTCGGTCGAGAAGACCCACGCGGCGCCCACCCGCTTGTCATCGCGCGACGCGCCGATCGCCGCCACCTCGCCGTCGCCGGAGAGCGCCACGCTCGCGCCCGAGTAGCCCTTGCCGACGGCTTCGCTGCCGCCGAGCGCGGGTTGTTCGAGCCACGTCGAGCCGGAACGCTCGAAGACGTCGACGATCCCGAGGCCCGATTCGACGCGCGGTGCGCCAACCAGCGCCTCCGAGCCGTCGCCGGACAGCGCCAGGCTGCTGCCGAAGCGCCCCTGCGTTTCGGCAGCACCGGAGAGCTTGGAGCCGGAGGCGGCGAATGCCGACGCGACCCGCGTGAATGTCCAGAACGCGCCGCGTCCTTCCCCGTCGTCCGGGGCCGCCACCAGCGCCGTGCCCGCATCGCCCGACAGCGCGACCGTGCGCCCGAAATGGCCTTCGGGGGTCTCGCCTTCGCCGGTCAGCTTTTCGCCCTGCTGGGTCCATACGGCACCGGAGCGCGAGAAGGCCCAGGCTGCGCCCCTGGCTTTGGCGTCGCCCGGCCCGCCGATCAGTGCGGTGAGGCCGTCCGCCGACAGCGCGACGCTGCGCCCGAAATGCGCGAACGGGCTCGCTTCGTCGTCGACGATCATCGACTGCTGCGTCCACCCGCCCGAATCGGCGAACACCCAGGCGCCGCCGTGGCCGTTGACGGCCGACGGGTCGCCGACGAGCGCAAGCGTGCCGTCGGCAGACAGCGCGACGCTCTTGCCGAAGCGGCCTTCGTGCGCGTCGCTGCCGCCTTTCAGCGGTTCGGCCGCCCGCGTCCACGGCGACTGCGGGCCCGAGCGCGTGAAGATCCAGGCCGAGCCGGCTGTCGAGTTGGGCGACGGTTCGCCGACGAGCGCGGTGTTGCCGTCGGCCGACAGCGCCACGCTCGCGCCGAACGCGCATTCGCCCGCTTCTTCGGTCGATTCTTCGGCGCATTCTTCGACTGCCGGTTCATCCACCGCAGCCGGCGACGTCAGTTCACCCTGCTCTTCCCATTCCGATCCCGATCCGACCCGCTGGAACACCCACGCCGCGCCCTGTGACCCGTTGGCCTGCGGAGCGCCGACGATCAGCGTGCTGCCATCGGCCGACAGTGCAGCGCTCGCGCCGAAGCGCGCTTCGGCGCCGCCGCCGGAGAGCTTTGGGCCTTTCTGGATGAGCCGTTCAGTGGACAGCGAGGCCTGCGCGCCCGCCCCGAGCGCAACCAACGACAGCGCCACGACCAGACTCAGGATCAGGACAGCGACCAGCGGTGGGCGAGACGATCGCGCTAGCCCGGGCGGTCGTGTACGCCGGCGCGTCCTGCCCGGCCAGCGATCCATCGCTTGAAGCGGACTCTCGGGTCCGAGTTGCATTGCCCTCCGTAGTCGTGCGTATCGCCTGCGTCGCTCCAGCGCCGTCGACCTGTCCGTCTCCGCGGCATGGCGCTCCGAGCCGTCTCGCAGCCAAAGTAAACGCAATATGACGCGAAGTCAACGGGCGTACCGAATCTTGGCCAGCGGTCGAAAGATCGCAGCAGCCGCGTGTCAGATGTGGCGTCTAGATGTGGTACATCGACGCGCCCGCCTCGCGCGCCTCGCGCTCGATCACATCGGCGATGGTCGTCTCCCCCAGCACCTTGCGCGCTGCCGCGGCTGCATCGGCGAAGGGGCCCTGCGCGTCGCGCCCGAGCGGCCCGTCGAGCAGCTCGACGATCTCGAGCACCGTCACGCTGGAGGGATCGCGGGCGAAGCGATAGCCGCCCTTGACGCCACGCTGTGAGCTGATCACGCCCGCGCGGCGCAGGACCGCGAACAATTGCTCGAGGAACTGCACGGGGACGTCGCGCTTGCGCGCCAGCTCGCCGATCGGCACCGGCTCGGCGCCGCTGCTGCGCCCGAGCTCGGCCAGCGCGAGCACCGCGTAGGGAGACTTGCTGGTGATCGAGATCATCGCGGCATCACGGTGCCGATGCTACGCAACAAGTCGTGGTGGCGGGCGCCGGCCGGAGCGGCCGCGCAGGCCTAGAGCCAGCCGCGCTCCGTTGCGATCAGCACAGCCTGCGCGCGGTCGACGGCGCCGAGCTTGCCGTAGATGTTGTGCAGGTGGGTGCGCACGGTGCTCGTGGAGAGCGTCAGCTCGTGCGCGATCTGCTTGTAGACCTTGCCCTCGGCCAGGCGCTGCAGCACGCCGAGCTCGCGGCCGGACAGCGGGCACGGGTCGACGTGGCGGCGGCGCTGAGTGGGCGCGCTCGGAAGCTCGTACATCACGCGGCGCAGCTCGTCCGGGCCGAGCCCGACAGCCCGTGCGGTGCGCAGCATCTCGGCGGGCGAGACCGGCGCCCCCTGCTCGTAGTGGGCGAGCATGTCCGCTAGGCGAACGCAGGCGGCTTCGCCGTCGACGTCGGGGCTGTGGTGGCGCTCGATCGTCGAGGCGATCGTCGCGGGCAGACCCCAGCGACGGGCCAGGACGCCGCCGACGAGGGCGTGGTCGACGCCCAGCTCGCGCCGCTCCTGGTGGATGCGGTCCTCGGGCGTGCGTGCGCCGCGGTGCACCTGGGAGGGGTAGCCGGGATAGGCGTGCAGCAGGACGAGCTTGCCGATGTCGTGCAGCAGGCTCGTCACGGTCAGGCGGTCGCGGCTCTCGAAGCCCACCTCCGCGGCGATCCGATCGGCGGCGTGCTGCGTCGCGAGCGCGTGCAGGCGAAAGCGCTCGGGGGCGGCTTCCCACACACTCGAGCGCTCGAAGAAGTCGAAGGTGCGCACGCGCGTCCCCAGCGCTTGCACCGTCTGCGGCGTCAGCAGCTCGATTGCCGCGACGACCGTGTCCACGCGTCCGCGCTTGCCCTCGACCTGGTTGGCCAAGCGCAGCACGGCCGTGATCAGGGCAACGTCGGACTCGACGGCGGTCACCACATCGGCTGTCGCGACGTGATCTTTGGTGACCACCGTCAGCAGACGGTCGCGCGACTCGGCCAGCGCGGGGAATGCCTCGAGCGCTTCGAAGGCCAACGTCAGCCGGCGGCCGTGACCCTCGTTCTGGTGGCGCTCGCCCGACGGCGAAGCCGCAGCCGGCGACGCGGGGCGGCGGGCCGGCGTGGAGGCGTTTGCCTTCCTGGCGGGACCGGCCTTCCTGGCCTTTGGCGGGGACTTCGGCTTTGTCTGGGCTTTGGTTTTTGACTTGGAAGCGGTTGCCTGCATGCGTGCGTTGTTGCTCATGTGGATCGACCATCCGTGTCGGCCGCTCTCGGTTGATCCCCTATCGGCAGCTCAGGGCCAACGGTTGAGTGCCGGTCGCGCGAATCTGTCCCCCGCGGCCCGTCTCAACGGCGTATGCGCCTCGCGGGACTTCGCGATCAGCCGCCGCGAGCGAGCGCCGTGTCGATGCGCCGCAGCGTCTCGTCGCGTCCGAGCAGCGCGACGCTCTCGAAGATCCCCGGAGACACCGTCGTACCGCAGATCGCCACGCGCAACGGCTGGTAGACCTCGCGCGGCTTGACCTCACGGCTGCTCACAAGCGCTTCCAGGGTCTGCGCGACGGCCGCCTCGTCGAAGCTCGGAGCCTCGGCGAGCGCTGTTCGCTCGTCGGCGAGCATAGCCAGGCCCTCCGGGCCCAGCCACTTCTCACGCGCCTTGGCGTCGTCGACCGGAGCGTCGAGCAGAGGTCCGCTGAGCCCCCAGAAGTCGGCGAGCGTGTGGATCTTCTCCTGGCTGATCTGCACCGCGCGGGAAAACCGCGGGTCACCCCGCAATCCCGCATGGCCAGTGGCATCCAGGTACTCGCCGAGGCGCTGCTCGAGCTCCTGCAACGGCAGCTCGCGCAGGTACACGCCATTGAGCCAGCGCAGCTTGACCTCGTCGAAGCGCGCGGGGTTGCGGCTGACGGTGTCCAAGGTGAAGCGCTCGATCAGCTCGGCAGTCGAGAGCACCGTCTGGTCGTCGCCGGCGCCCCACCCCAGCAGCGCCAGGTAGTTGCGCACCGCCGCGGGCAGAAAGCCCGCCTCGCGCAGCTCGCCCACCGAGGCCGCCCCGTGGCGCTTTGACAGCTTCTTGCCGTCGGCGCCATGCAGCAGTGGCAGATGCGCGTACGTCGGCAGCGGCGCGTCCTCGCCGAGGCCGACCGCTTTCGCCGCTTCCAGCACGAGCAACTGCTTCGGCGTGTTCGACAGGTGGTCCTCGCCGCGCACGACGTGCGTGATCCCGGCGTCGAGATCGTCGATCGCAACGGCGAAGTTGTAGAGCACCGAGCCATCCGCGCGCGCGATCACCGGATCGTCCATGTGCACGTGATCGAAGCGCGTGTCGCCGCGGATCGCGTCGTGCACGACCGTCGCGCCCTCGGGCACGCGCAGGCGCACCGCCCCGCTGGACTCGGCCTCCCCGCGAAAGCCACGCTCGGCGCCGTGCTGCTGCTTGTAGGCCTTGACGTCGTCGGAGGTGGCGTTCGAGCGGTAGGCGAGGTCGGCCTCGAGCAGCGCCTGCAGCGCCTCGCCGTGGCGCGGTGTGCGGTCGGTCTGCATGATCGGCCCCTCGTCCCAATCGAGCTCCAGCCAGCCCAGCGAGTCGAGGATCTGCGCCACGTTCTCCGGCGTCGAGCGCTCGCGGTCGGTGTCCTCGATGCGCAGCACCATCGTGCCGTCGAAGTGGCGCGCGAGCAGCCAGTTGAACAGCGCCGTGCGTGCGCCGCCGATGTGCAGCGCCCCGGTGGGCGATGGTGCGAAGCGAACCCTCATAATCCGCTCGCATGCTAATCGGAGCCCACGTCTCGCCCTCGGGCGGCCTGCCCAAGGCGATCGAGCGCGGCGTCGAGCGCGGTTGCGAGGCGATCCAGATCTTCAACCAGTCGCCGCGGATGTGGAAACCGACGACCTATCGCAAGGAGGACGTCGCGGCGTTTCGCCAGGCGATGGCCGACAGCCCGATCGACGCCGTGCTGATCCATGCGGTCTACCTGCTCAACTGCGCCTCCGACGACAAGGACATCCGCGCCAAATCGCTGGCCTCATTGACGCACTCGCTGCGGGTCGGCGAGGCGATCGGCGCGAGCGCCGTCGTGCTGCACCCCGGATCGGCCAAGCAGGGGCATGTCGGCGAGGCGATCGCTCGCGCCGGCAAGACGATCGCCCAGGCGCTCGGCGACAGCGAGGGATGCGAGCTGCACCTGGAGAACACCGCCGGCGCGGGAGGCACGCTCGGGCGCTCCTTCGAGGAGCTGGCGGCCCTGATCGACGCCGCCGGCTCTGACAAGCGACTTGGCGTGTGCCTCGATTCCTGTCACCTGCTCGCCTCCGGCTATGACATCCGCACGCCCGACGCGATGTCCTCGGTGCTGCGCGAGTGCTCGCGCAAGCTGGGACGCAAGATCGTTCGCTCGCTGCATCTCAACGACTCGCAGACCCCGCTCGGCTCAAATCGCGACCGCCACGCCAACATCGGCGCCGGCGAGCTCGGGCGCAAGGGCTGCGCTGCGTTCCTCTCGGCGCCCTCGCTACAGAAACTGCCGTGCATCCTCGAGACACCCGGCGAGAACCGCGAAGGACCGTCGCGAAAGGAAGTCGCGCTGGCCAAGCGCCTGCGCAAGCAGGGCATTGCCGCGCGCAGCTAGCTGGGCCGATGGTCCTAAGCGGTTGCCGCTGAGGGCAGCGGCGCCAGCGCGTGTTCGAGCTCGGCCCGCAACGTCGGCGTGTGCTGCACGCGGAAGGCGTCGCCGAGCTTGACCCGCCGCGTGCCGGCGCTCGTGTCGACGTCGAGCACGATCTCCGCCGCTCCCGGGAAGTCCTCGATCGCGTGCTTGAGGTCTTCGATCAGGCCCGTTCCCAGGGCGCTCGCGTGCACGCGCAGGTGCACGGGCTCGGCCATCGCCGCGGCAGCCCTCTTGCGCTGTGCCGACGCATCGGACTTCTCGCGCGCCTGCTCGATCTCTTCCTGCGACGGCGCGAAGCGTTCGACGCTCTGCACGATCAGACAGGTCTTGCCCGCTTCCTTGTGATCGACGCGGCCCTTGACGAGCACCACCTCGTCGACCGCCAGCGCCGACTCGTACTCGGCCAGCGCCTTGCCGAAGACGAGCATCTCGACGCTGCCCGCGAGGTCGTCGAGCGTCGCGAACATCATCGGGTCGCCGTTCCTGGTGCGGATGCGCTTGGCCTCGACGATGATCCCGCCGACCGTCACCCAGTCCTTGTCGCGGCGGTCGGCCAGCGCCGCCAGCGGGCAGTCCGCCTTCGCACGCAGCGCCTCGCGCAGCGGCTTGAGCGGATGCGCGGAGATGAACAGGCCGATCGCCTCCTTCTCCACCGCCAAGAACTCGGCCTGCTCGAACTCCTCGGAGGAGATCGGCGGATGCACCGGACGGGCGAGCCCGGCGCCGGGAGCACTAGCCACGTCGGTCGCCGGCGCACTGCCCGGTTCGGCCAGGTCGAAGATCGAGCCCTGGCCGATCAGCGCGTCCTGCTGGGCCTTCTGGCCCGAGGCCTGCGCCTGCTCGAGCACTCCGAGCATGCCCTTGCGGCTGGCTTTGGTCGAGCCGAGCGCGCCGCACTTGATCAGCGCCTCGATCGCCTTCTTATTCACCGTGCGGTTGTCCACGCGCTCGCAGAAGTCCCACAGCGACTTGAACTCGCCGCCCTCCTCGCGCGCCCGTTTGATCGCCTCGACGGCCTGGTAGCCAACGCCCTTGACCGCGTCCAGGCCGAAGCGGATATTGCCCTCCACGACTGTGAACTCGTGATCGGAGAGGTTCACGTCGGGTGGCAGGATCTCAATCCCCATCTCCTCGCAGCGCGCGACGAAGAACGGCACCTTGTCCTTCGTCGACATCACCGAGGAGATCAGCGCCGCCATGTACTCGGCGGGGAAGTTCGCCTTCAGCCACGCGGTGCGGTAGGAGATCAGCGCATAGCAAGCTGCGTGGCTCTTGTTGAAGGAGTAGTCGGCGGACTTTTCGTTGGTCTGCCAGAGGAACTCGATCACCTCCGAGCTCGTCTTCGAGGCGCGGCAGCCCTCGACGAACTCCGGCTTCAGCGAGGCCATCGCCGCGCGGTTCTTCTTGCCGATCGCCTTGCGCAGGTCGTCGGCCTTGGCACCCGAGAAGCCGGCCAGCTCGGTGGAGATCTGCATCGCCTGCTCCTGGTAGAGGATCACGCCCTTGGACGATTCGAGGATCGGGCGCAGACGCTCGTCGGGGTAGGAGATCGCCTGCGGGCTGCGCTTGCCCTTGGCGTACACGGGGATCTGGTCCATCGCCCCCGGCCGGTACAGGGCGCCGAGCGCCACGAGGTCGTTGAACTCGTCCGGTTTGACCTTCTTCAGCGCGTCGCGCATCCCCTCGGACTCGAACTGAAAGACCCCCGTGGAGTCGCCGGCAGCGAGCATCTCATACGTACGCGCGTCATCCAGCGGCAGCGTCGTCATGTCGGGACGCTGCCCGCTGGAGCGCTCGATGATGTCCAGCGCGTCCTCGATCACGTCGAGGTTGCGCAGGCCGAGGAAGTCCATCTTCAAGATGCCGATCGCCTCGATCGGCTTCATCGAGAACTGCGTGACCGTGCGGAAGACTTTGTTGCCGTTCTCGTCGGTGCCGGCGTCGGCCAGCTGCAGCGGCACGATGTCGGTCAGCGGACGGTCGGCGATGACGACCGCCGCGGCGTGGATCGAGGAGTTGCGCACGATCCCCTCCAGGCCCTGTGCGACGTCGACGATCTGCTTGGCGTTCGCGTCCTCGTCGCACGCCTTGCGCAGCGGCTGACCCTGCTTCAGGCAGTCCGCGAAGGACGGGGAGCGGCCCATGATCGGGTCGGGGATCAGCTTGGCCAGGCGGTCGCCCATGCCGTAGTCGAAGCCCAGCACGCGCGCCGCGTCGCGGGTGGCGGCGCGAGGGAACATCTTGCCGAACGTGACGATCTGCGCGACCGACTCGCGCCCGTACTTCTCGGTCACATAGCGCATCACGCGCTCGCGCCCACGCACGGAGAAGTCGATGTCGATGTCCGGCATCGACACGCGCTCGGGGTTGAGGAAGCGCTCGAACAGCAGGTCGTACTTGAGCGGGTCGACGTCGGTGATCGCCAGGCAGTAGGAGACGATCGAGCCCGCCGCCGAGCCGCGCCCGGGGCCGACGGCGATGCCGTTCTCCTTGGCGTACTTGACGAAGTCCCAGACGATCAGGAAGTACGCGTTGAAGCCCATGCGGTCGATCACGCCGAGCTCCATCTCCATCCGCTGCACCGCCTCGGCGGGCGCCGGGTCGCCGTAGCGCAGGCGCATCCCCTCCAGCACGCGGGCGCGCAGGTACTCCTGCTCGCTGGTCTGATCGGGTGTCTTGTAGCTGGGGATCAGCTGCTTGCCCAGCTCCAGCTCGACGTTGCAGCGCTCGGCGATCTCCAGCGTGCTGGCGATCGCTTCCGGCCACTCCGCGAACGCCGCGATCATTTCGCCGCTGTCGCGCAGGTAGAACTCGTTGGTGTCGAAGGTCAGCTTCGGCGCGGCGATCGTGCTCTTGGTCTGCACGCACAGCAGCGCCGTGTGGTGGTCGTAGTCCTCGCGGCGCAGGTAGTGCACGTCGCCCGTGCCGACCAGGCTGCCGCCGGCTTCGCGGGCGATCTTGACGATCCCCTCGTTGCACTTCTCCTGCGGCGCCAGGCCGTTCTTCTGCAGCTCGAAGTAGACGTTGTCGGGCCCGAACACGTTGCGCAGGTCGTCGGCGTGTGCGCGCGCGTCGTCGACGCGGTCGTCGAGCAGGCGCTGGCAGAAGCGCGAGGCCAGGCAGCCCGTGAGCGCTATCACGCCCTCGGAGTAGCGCTCGACGAGCCCCATGTCGACCGACGGCTTGCCGCGCTGCAGCCCGTCGAGGAAACCCGCCGAGGACAGCTTCACCAGGTTGCGATAGCCCGCGTCGTTGGAGGCCAGCAGCGTCAGGTGGTTGCGCTCGGTCCTGCCCGGCCCGCGCGCCGTGTGGTCGTCGACCAGGTAGATCTCACAGCCGACGATCGGCTTCACGCCGTGCTTGGCGCAAGCCTGATGCAGCTCCACTGCGCCGTTCATCACTCCGTGGTCGGTCAGCCCGAGCGCCGGCTGGCCGAACTCCGCGGCGCGTTCTGCGAGCGCTTCGATCTTGCATGCACCGTCGAGCAGCGAGTACTCGGAGTGGACGTGCAGGTGGGCGCAGGCTGGCTCGGTCAACGTCTTTTGATCGTATGGATCGCAGCGGCGGATCGAGGTGCTGCGATCAGCCCGCGCGTCGCTGTTTGCGACGTTCTCGACGGGCGCGCAGAGCGAGCCTCGTGCGACCGATCAGCGACATGCTGTGTTTGTGCGCCGGACGCCTCACGGCGGGCGCACTGACCTGCGCGACGTGCTCCTCCTGCTGCTCGACGCGTGCGCGCAGGCGCTCGACCGCGGCGGCGAGCGCCTCGGCCATCTCCGCGCTGCGCACCTCGTCGGGAAGGTCGGCGGCGGGCTGTGCGGGCACGTCTCCCCGCAGGTGCGAAGGCGCCTCGGCCACCGGCTCGGCAGGCGGCGTGCGTGCTGCGACGGAGGCGCCGGACGCCGGCTGCGGCGCCGAAAGCGGCGGAACCGGCGCACGAGCGAGCTCCGCGGGCGCCGACGGCAAGGACGGGTGCGCCTCGGACGCAGGCGCGGCTGTAGGTGCAGGTCCGGCTGAGGGTGCAGGTGCGGCTGAGGGTGTGACAGACTGCGGCACGGCCGCGGCGGGCGCGTGCGCGGGCGCGGGCGCGGGCACAGCGAGCACGGAGGCGCGCAGGCGCGCGATCGTGTCGGCCAGGCCGCCGAGCACGCCCAGGGCGCTGCGCTGGGCATCGCGCAGCGCGTCGAGCAGGTACTCGGCACGCCGGCGAGCCGCGCGCTCGGCTTCCAGCGCGCCGTGCAGCTCCAGCGCCGTGCCCTCGAGCTCGCCCAGGCGCGCGCGCAGCGCGCGCTCTGAGCGCAGCATTGCGCTGCGCTCGGTGGCTGCCGCCTGCTCGGCCTCCGCCAGCTCGCGCTGGACGATCTCCAGCCGCGCGCCGATTGCCTGGGTCTCGCGCTCGCTCGCGCTCAGTCGGCGGCTCAGGCGCTCGGTCTCCGCGCGCGACTCGCGTTGCAGCTCGAAGCTGCGGTCTTCGGCCTCCACGCGCAGACGCTGCTCGGCGTACTCGCGCTGGGAGGACCGCTGCAGCTCGCGCTCGAGCGCCGGCTCGCGCGCCGGTGGCGTGTCGCGAGCGCCTTCGCCGCGTTCTGAGTGTCGCGGGGCGCGTTCGGCGTCGAGCAGGTCGGCGATGCGCCGGCTCTCCTGCTCGGCGTCGCCGAGGCGTTGCTGCAGGCTGGCGACGTGCGTCTCCAGCGTGCGCACCGTGGCCTCGGCGGCCTCCGCTCGCAGCGTCAGCGCGTGCTCGCCCGATTCCGCCGCGCGACGAGCGCGCCTTTCGGTGAACAGATCGCTCTCGCCGGGCCGACCGCGACCCTCGGGCGCGCCGCCGGACTCGCCGCCGGGTGTCTCGTTGCCTTCGGCGATCACGATGGCGGCAAGCTACGCCGGGAGCCGGACGGCTCGCGGCGCGGGGATCGGGCGGGATCAGCCCGCGACACGGCGAACTACGAGCGCTGCTGCGCCGGCCGCGGCGACCATGCCGAGGGTGCCGGCGACCCTGCGCCGGCGCGAGGGCAACTTGCGCCGCGCGTACCACTTTCCGCCGCGCCAGACGACGAAGCCGAGCAGCTTGTAGCCGTTTCCGTTCACGCGGTGATCCTACCCCGCGGCGACCGGCGATAACCGCCCGGCGCGCCGCTCTGCTCGCAACGTGGAGCTAATCGTCGTCCTGCTCGTTGCGCAGGCGCCAGGCCATGCGCGACTGCAGCGACCACAGCTCGATGAAGCCCGGCGAGGCGGTCTGCGAGAACAGGCCGCCCGACTGCGAGAACGAGGCCAGCGCGGCGTCGTAGACGGCGTTGGGCGAGGAACGCGTGACGACGCGCGCGTGGCCCTTGTACAGCTTGATGCCGATCGTCCCGGTGACGCGGCCGTTGACCTCTTGCATGTACGCGTCCAGGTCGCCGCGCAGCGGCTCCCACCACAGCCCCGCGTATACGAGATACGCCCACTGATGGTCGAGTTGCGCCTTGAACTGGTTCTGGTGGATCGTGCACACCAGCCGCTCGAGCTCGTGATGGGCCGGCAGCAGGATCGCCGCAGCGGGCACCTCGTAGATGTCGCGCACCTTCAGCCCGACGATGCGGTCCTCGATGTGGTCGACGATGCCGACACCGTGGCGCGCACCGATCTCCGCGACGGCTTCCAGCAGCGCGACGAGCTCCATCCGCTGTCCGTTCAGGCCCACCGGCACGCCTGCGGCGAACTCCACGGTCACCGTCTCGGCCTCGTCGGGCGCCTCCTCCGGGCGCGTCACCAGCTGAAAAACGTCGTCCTCGGGCGCGTGCTCGAGGTCCTCGATCCAGCGTCCCTCCGAAGAGCGCCCCCATAGGTTGTCGTCGATCGAGTACGGCGCCGCCTCGGTGCCGCCCTTGACCGGGATGCCGTGCTCGCGCGCGTAGGCGATCTCCTCCTCGCGGCCCATCTGCCACGAGCGCACCGGCGCGATCACCTTCAGCTCGGGCGCCAGCGTGGCGATCGTCGCCTCGATGCGCACCTGGTCGTTGCCCTTGCCGGTGCAACCATGGGCGATCGTGTCGCAGCCGGAGCTGCGCGCGTAGTCCACGGCCAGCTTGGCGATCAGCGGCCGCCCCAGTGCGGTGAACAGCGGATAGCCGCCGCCGTACAGCGCGTTCGCCTTGATCGCCGGCACGACGAACTCCTCGGCGAACTGCTCGCGCGCGTCGACGACATGACACTCCAGCGCGCCGAGGTGCAGCGCCTTGCCTTCGATCACGCCGTAGTCCTCACCCGGCTGGCCGAGGTTGACGGTCAGGCAGACGACCTCGGCGCCGTACTCGTCCTGGATCCACTTGAGCATCACGCTCGTGTCCAGGCCGCCGGAGTACAGCAGCAGCACGCGGTGCACCGAGGCCGGGTCGGCCTCGTAGGAGGCTGTGGGCTGCGCGCTGATCGGGTTGGAGCTCACGGGCGGGGAAGGCTAGCGGCGGCTCGTCGCGGGCGCGGTGCCACCGCCGGGCGGGCGTTCCATCAGCGGGTACGGCGGCTGGTCTTCGACGAAGCCGAGTTTGGCGTACAGCGGCTGCGCGTCGGCGGTGTGCAGCATCCAGCGCACGCCGTCGAACGAGCCCTCGACCATCTCGCGCACGAGCTCCAGCCCCAGCCCGCGGCCGCGGTGGGCGCCCAGCACGTACACGTCGGCGAGGTAGGCGACGCTCGTGCCGTCGGACACGCCGCGCGCGAAGCCGACCTGCTCACCGTCGGGTGAGCCGTCGTCGCGGTACAGCCCGAGCACGCGCGTCGAGCCATCTATCGCACGCACGACCTGCTCGCGCGGGCGGCCCAGGCCCCAGTAGGACTGCGTGCTGATGAACTCGTGCACGGCATCGACGTCGATGCGCGTCCGCTCGTCGTCGAGCTCGAAGCCGCCGGGCAGCTCCCGCCGCACGCCTAGCCCCCGAGGACGGCGGCGAGCCGGTCCAGCGCTTCGTCGACCTCGCTCGCCGAGACGTTCAACGCGGGCAGCAGGCGCAGCGATGTGGGTCCGGTCGCGTTCGTGACCAGCCGCTGCTCGGCCAGCAGGCGCCGCATCGCCTCCGGCGCGGCCACGTCCAGCTCGGCCGCGAGCATCAGCCCGCGCCCGCGCACGGCGACGACGTGCGCGAGGCCCTGCAGGCCGGCCTCGAGCTGGCGCCCGCGTTCGTGCACGTTCGCCAGCAGCGCCTCGTCCTCGGTCAGCTCCAGCGCCGCCAGCGCCGCCCGGGCGACGACCGGGCCGCCCGCGAACGTCGAGCCGTGGTCGCCCGGCGAGAGCACGTCGGCCAAACGCTCGCCGGTCACCAGCGCGCCGATCGGCAACCCGCCGCCGAGCGCCTTGGCGGTCGTCAGCGCGTCGGGCCGCACGTCGGTCTGCTCGTACGCCCACAGCGTGCCCGTGCGTCCCATGCCGCACTGGATCTCGTCGAAGATCAGCGCGGCGCCGTGCTCGTCGCAGGCGGCGCGTGCCGCGCGCAGGCACGCGTCGGAGAGGACGTGCACGCCGCTCTCGCCCTGGATCGGCTCGAGGATCACCGCGGCGGTCTGCGCGTCGACCGCGCCGGCGATCGCCTCGGGCGTCGGCTCGACCGCGCGAAAGCCCGGCACGAGCGGCGCGAACGGCGCCTGCTTGGCCTCCTGCGGGGTGGCCGACAGCGATCCGTACGTGCGCCCGTGGAAGGCTCCCATCAGGACAACGAAGTCCCCGCGTGGACGCGCCTTGCGCGCGAGCTTGATCGCCGCCTCGTTCGCCTCGGCGCCGGAGTTGCAGAAGAACACCTTGCCGCCGAGGCTCGACTGCGACAGGCGCGCCGCGAGTTGCATCGCAGGCTGCGTGTAGAAGAGGTTGCTTGTGTGCATCAGCTCCCCCACCTGCTCGCGCACCGCCTCCACGACGCGCGGATGGCAGTGCCCAAGGCTCGTAACCGAGATCCCACAGAGGAAGTCCAGGTACTCGTTGCCGTCCACGTCCCACAGCCGCGATCCCTCCCCCCGCACGAACTCCACCGGCAGCCGCGCGTAGGACGCGATCACGCTCGATTGCTCCAACGCCTGAAGCTCCGCGAGGCTCACGGGGCGGCTTCGATCATCGTGCCGATCCCCTCATCGGTGAACAGCTCCAGCAGCAGCGAGTGCGGCGTGCGCCCGTCGAGGATGTGCGCGGCGCTGACGCCGGCGTTGATCGCGTCGATGCATGCACTGAGCTTCGGGCGCATCCCTCCCGCGAGCTGCGGCAGCGCGTCGCGCACCTGCTCGGCGGTCGCCCTGGCGATGCGGCTCTGCGGGTCGGTCGCATCCTCCAGCCATCCGGGAACGTCGGTCAGGAAGATCACCTTGTAGGCGCCCATCGCGCCGGCGACGGCACCGGCGGCCTCGTCGGCGTTGACGTTGTAGGAGAGCCCTTCGCGGTCGGCGCCGACCGACGCGATCACCGGTATGTAGTCGCTGGCCACGTGCTCGATCACGCCGATATTGACGCGCTCGATGCGCCCTACGAAGCCGATGTCCTCGCCGTCGGGGGCGGAGCGGCGGGCCACGCGGAACAGCGACCCGTCGTCGCCGCACAGGCCGACGGCCGGTTGGCCGTGGCGGTTCAGGCGCAACACGATCTCCTTGTTGACCTTCCCCATCAAGACCATCTTCGCGACCTCGACGGTGTCCTCGCTGGACACGCGCAGCCCCCCCACGAACTCGATCGGAATGCCCAGGCGCTCCATGTACGCGCTGATCTCCGGGCCGCCGCCGTGCACGACGATCGGGTTCAGGCCGACGTACTTGAGCAACACCACGTCGCGCGCGAACTCCTCGCGCAGCGCCGGGTCCTCCATCGCCGCGCCGCCGTACTTGATCACCACCGTCTTGCCGTGGAACTCCCGGATGTACGGGAGCGCCTCGAGCAGCGTGCCTACGTCGCGCATCGGTCAAGCCTCCCGGTTCACGTGGTGTACTCGGCGTTGATTCGTATGTACTCGTGGCCGAGGTCGGAGAAGAAGACCTCGGTTTCGGCCCCCTCCCCCGGCAGGCCGATCTCGTATTCCAGCTCCTTGGCCTGCACGGCCTCGACGACGGACAGCTCGTCGTGCGCGATCGCCGCGCCGTCGGCGCAGACTCGGATGCCCTCTATCGAGACATCGACGGCCAGCGGCGCGGTGCCCGGCAGCGCCGCGCCGACGGCTTGCACGATGCGCCCCCAGTTTGGGTCGCCCCCGTGCAGCGCCGTTTTCACGAGCGGGGAGTTGGCGACCGCGCGGGCGACCGCCTCGGCGCCGGGGAGATGCCCGCCACGCACGACCACACGCGCGATGCGCTCTGCGCCCTCGCCGTCGGCGACCATCATGATCGCCAGCTGGCGCAGCAGCGCGTCCAGCGCCTCGCCGAGGCGCAGCTCGTCCTCGCTGGCCGGCTCCACGCGCACGCCGCTGGCGCCCGAGCACATCAGGATCGCCGTGTCGTTCGTCGAGAGCTGCCCGTCGACCGACGCGCGATCGAACGAGCGCTGCACGCACACGCTCAGCAGCAGCTCGGCCGTCTCGGGCGACAGCTCGGCGTCGGTCTGCACGAAGCACAGCATCGTCGCGAAGTTCGGCGAGATCATCCCCGCGCCCTTGCACTGGGCGGTCAGGCGCACGGTTCCCGAGGGGAGTGCCACGTCGAGCGTCGCGCGCTTCTCGGTCAGGTCGGTCGTCTGGATCGCCTGCTGGAAGGCCGCGTCGCCGCCGCGCTGCAGCTGTGTGGAGGCCGCAAGGATCCCCTTGAGCATCGGCTCGACCGGCAGGTGATGGCTGATCGCGCCCGTCGAGGCCAGCGCGACCTCCGCCGGGTCGATGCCCAGCGCCATCGCCGCCGCGCCCTGCGTCTTGGCGGCGTCGTCGAGGCCGCGCCCGCCTGTCGCCGCGTTCGCGCACCCGGAGTTCGCGAGCACCGCGCGCAGCGCGTCCAGCCGGCAGCGCTCCTGGCTGACGAGCACCGGCGCCGCCGGCGTGCCGCTGGCCGTGAAGCGCGCCGCGCTCACAGGCCTGTCGGCGTCGCACACGAGCACGCCGACGTCCGGGTTGCCGCTCGGCTTGAGCCCGCACACGACCCCCGCCGCGCGAAAGCCGCCCGGCAGCCCACCGTCGGGGCCGACGTCGGTGACGTGCGGCGGCGCGGGCACCCAGCGCGAGTGAAAGAACGGCTGCGGTGGCGGCGTGGCCGACGCCCCGGGGACGCGCGGCGAAGACTCGCTGCTCATGTCAGCCCCTCGGTCTCGGGCAGGGCGAACATCACGTTGAGGTTCTGCACTGCCTGCGAGGACGTGCCCTTCCACAGGTTGTCGATCGCCGACAGCACGACCACCTTGCCGCTGTGCGGGTCGGCCTTGGCGAACACGCGGCAGTAGTTCGTCGCGAGCACGTCGCGCGTGCCCGGCGGCGCGCCGACGACCTCGACGAACGGCTCGTGCGCGTAGGCGGCAGCGAACAGCTCGCCCAGCTCGGCGTCGCCGACCGGCCGCGTGGTCGTCACGTAGCAGTCGGCCAGCTCGCCCTGGTCCAGCGGCACCAGGTGCGCCTGGAACAGCACCGCCAGATCGTCGTCCTGACCGGCGCCCGCGCGCAGCGGCGCGAGCTGATCCTCGATCTCCGGCGTGTGGCGGTGTTCGGCGACCTTGTACGGGAGGATGTTCTCGCCGGCCATCGACAGATGCGTCGTCTCGTCGAACGCGCGCCCGGCACCGGAGACGCCCTGCTTTGCGTCGATCACCAAGTCGGCGATCAGCCCGGCGCGCGCCAGCGGCGCAAGGCCGAGCAGCGAGGCCGTCGGGTAGCAGCCGGGGTTGGCGACGATGCCCGCGCCGGCGATGCGCTCGCGGTGCAGCTCGGTCAGCCCGTAGGCGGCTTGCTCCAGCAGCTGCGGCCGCGGATGCTTGCCGTACCACTGCTCGTACGTCGCCAGCGAGCTCAGACGGAAATCGGCGCTCAGATCGACCACTCGCACGTCGCGCTCGCGCAGCTCGGCGACTGTCGGCGCCGCAGCCGCGTGCGGGTAGGCGACGATCGCCGCGTCCAGCTCGCCGTAGGAATCGAGGTCGAGCTCGGCGATCTGAAGCGGCACGCGATAGCGCGGGTACAGCTCGTCGACGCGCTTGCCGGCCTCCGAGCGCCCCGTCACCGCGACGAGCTCGAAGCGCGGGTGGCGCCACAGCAGGTGCGCCGCCAGCGCCCCCGCAAAGCCCGTCGCGCCGGCGACGATCGCGCGCGGCGAGCCCGCCGCGAAGCTTTGCGCCGAGGCGCCGTCCGCTGTGGCACCGGCGGAAGGAGCGACGTCAGCCACGCAGCTCGCCCCCCAGCTCGCCGAGCGCCGCGACGATCCGCTCGCGCGCCGGCGCGACGTCCTCGTCGGTCAGCGTGCGGTCGAGCGCGCGGAAGGACAGCGCGAGCGCCAGCGAGCGCCTGCCCTCGCCGACCTGCTCGCCGTCGTACACGTCGAACACGCTCACGTCGTCGAGCATCTCGCCGCCCGCCGCGCGAGCGGCCGCGAGCGCCTGCGCGGCAGGCACGTCGTCGCCGAGCACGACGGCCAGGTCCTGGCGCAGCGGCGGCACCGCGGCGAAGGGCTGGAAGGCGATCGCCTCGGGGGCCACGGCGGCGAGCTTGCCGAGGTCGATCGCGAACGCGGCCGTGCGCTGCAGATCCCACGCGCCGGCGACGAGCGGGTGCAGCTCGCCGACGAAGCCGAGCGGCTGCTCGCCCGCGAGCACGAGCGCGCTGCGCGCCGGGTGCAGGAAGGGCCAAGTCTGCGCGCGCACCGACCACTGCACGTGCAGCTGATCGAGCAGCGCTTCCAGCAGCGCCTTGGCGGCGAAGAAGTCGGCCTGCGGCGTCTCGCCGCGCCACGAGCGCGGCGCGAGCGAGCCGCTGAGCAGCGCGCCGAGCGCGTGGTGTTCATCGGCGGCGCGGCCGTCGCCGGGCGCGGCCGCGCGATAGACGGTGCCGGACTCGAAGATCGCGATGTCCGGGCCGTTGCGCGCAACGTTGTGGCGGGCGGCGTCCAGCAGCGACCCGAGCAGCGTCGGGCGCATGATCGACTGCGCGTCCGACAGCGGGTTCTCCAGGCGCACGACGTTGCGCATCGCGTGGTCGGCAGGCAGCTGCAGGCGGTCGAGCAGCTGCGGCTCGGCAAAGCTCCAGCCGACGATCTCGCGCAGGCCGCGACCGGCCATCGCGTCCTCGGCCGCGCGCCGCACGCGCTGGGCGTGCGTGAGCATGCCGGCGGCGCCGCGACGGGCGGGCAGCGTCGCGGGGAGCCGGTCGACGCCGTCGATCCGCGCGACCTCCTCGATCAGGTCGACCTCGCGCGTGACGTCGTTGCGGCGCAGCGCCGGAACCGTCACGTCGAGTCCGTCGGCCGCCGGCTCGCATACGAAGTCGAGCGCCTCCAGGATCTCGCGCTGGCGCGACATGGGCACGGCGACGCCGAGGATCGCCTGCACGCGCGCCTCGCGCAGGCGCAGCACGCTCGGCTCGTCCGGCTGCCAGGCCACGTCGATCGTCCCCGGCGCAGGCTGCGCGCCGGCGCAGTCGATCAGCAGGCGCGTGGCGACCGCCTGCGCGTGCATGCACTGCTCCGGTGCGAGGCCCTTCTCGAAGCGCGACGAGGCCTCGCTGCGCAGTCCCAGCGCCCACGAAGCGCGGTGGATCGCCGGGCCGTCCCACGTGGCCACCTCCAGCAGCACGCGCGTCGTCTGCTCGGACACCTCCGAGCGCGCGCCGCCCATCAGCCCGGCGATCGACGTCGGCCCCTCGGCGTCCTCGATCACGACCATCGCCGAGTCGAGCACGCGCGTCTGTCCGTCGAGCGTCTGCACCTGCTCGCCGTCGCCGGCGCGGCGCACGGTCAGCTTCGCGCCCGCCACGCGGTCGAGGTCGAAGGCGTGCAGCGGCTGGCCGGTCAGCAGCATCGCGTAGTTGGTGATGTCGACGACGTTGTTGATCGGCCTCTGCCCGGCGGCCATCAGGCGCGCCTTCAGCCACGGCGGCGACGGGCCGATCTTCACGTCCTCGAACACGCGCGCGGTGAAGCGCGGGCACAGCTCCGGGCACTGCACGACGACCTCAGCCGCCGTCACGGGACCGGCCGAGCCGGGGTCGTCCAGCCACGGCTCGCCCGCCAGATCGGCGCCCGTGGCGGCGTGCAGCTCGCGCGCCACGCCGTACACGCCAAGGCAGTCCGGCCGGTTGGGCGTGATCTCCAGCTCGAGCACGTCGTCGGCGATCGCCAGCACGTCGCCCAGCGGCGTGCCCGGCGCGAACTCCGCGTCGAGCATCAGCTCGTCGAGCACGAGGATGCCCTCGCCGCCCGTGCCTATCTCCAGCTCGTTCTCCGCGAGGATCATCCCTTCGGAGACGATGCCGCGCAGCTTGGCGCGCTTGAGCTTGGTGCCGTCGGGCATGACCGCTCCGGGCGTCGCCACCGCGACCGTCTGTCCGGCGGCGACGTTCGGCGCGCCGCACACGATCGTCGCCGGGCTGTCGCCATCGCCACCGTCCGAGCGCTCGCCGAGGTCGACCGTGCACACGCGCAGGCGGTCGGCGTCGGGATGCGGCTGCACGTCGAGGATGTGCCCGACGACGAACCCCGCGACATCCGCCACGCCGTGGCGATGGATCGCCTCGACCTTCGTACCGGTCAGCGTCAGGCGCTGCTCGATCGCGCGCACGTCCAGCGGCGGGTCGCAGTATTCGCGCAGCCATGTCAGCGGGACGCGCATCTCACCCAGCCCCGATCGTTGCCACGTGCCCCTGATGGACGCGCAGGCCAAGCCGGACAAGGACGCAGGGAGCGTGGCGTGCTGAAAGGCACGCGAGCGACTGAGGACGCCGTCCGGCGCCGGCATGCGTGTTCATCAGAACTGGTCCAGGAAGCGGAGGTCGTTTTCGTAGTACAGGCGCAAATCGGGCACGCCGTGCTTGAGCATCGCGATGCGCTCGACGCCCATGCCCCAGGCGAAGCCCTGCACCTTCTCCGGGTCATAACCGGGCGCGTTGGCCTCGGTGGTAGGGACGTAGGAGTAGACGTTCGGGTCGACCTCGCCGGCGCCGAGCACCTCCAGCCAGCCCTCGCCCTTGCACAGGTAGCAGCGCGACCCGTCGCGCAGGAAGCCCTTGCCCTCGCAGTGAAAGCACGACACGTCGACCTCGACGCTCGGCTCGGTGAAAGGGAAGAAATGCGGGCGCAGGCGCACGTCGCGCACGTCGCCGAAGACCGCGCGCGCGAACATCAGCAGCGTTCCCTTCAGGTCGGCGAGCGTGATGTCCTCGTCGACCGCCAGGCCCTCGATCTGATGGAACTGCGGCGTGTGCGTGGCGTCGGAGTCGGGGCGGTACACGCGTCCGGGGATCACCACGTACAGCGGCGGCGGGTGCGCCTCCATTGCGCGCACCTGCATCGGCGAGGTGTGCGTGCGCAGCACGAGCTCCTCGGCGGCCAGCGGCGATGGCGGCTGCCCCGCCGGCGGCTCGGCCGCTCGAGCAGGTCGGCCCGGGCGACGTAGAAGGTGTCGGTGCGCGCCCGCGCGGGGTGCGTCGGGCTGTGGTTGAGCGCGTCGAAGTTGTAGCGGACTGTCTCGATCTCCGGGCCCTCCATCACGGTGAAGCCGAGCCCGAGGAAGATGTCTTCGAGCTCGCGGCGCATCGCCGTCAGCAGGTGCAGGCGCCCGACAGGCTGCGGCGGCGCGCCGGGCAGCGTGACGTCGACGCGATCGGCCGAAAGGGCGTGCTGCAATTGCTCAGAGTCGAGCTGCTCGGCACGCCGATCGATCAGCGCCTCGAGCGCCTGGCGAGCCTGGTTTGCCGCCTTGCCCACGGCGCCGCGCTCCTGCGCCGGCAGCTGCGCGACGCCGCGCAGCATCTGCGGCAGCTCGGCCTTGCGCCCGAGATAGCGCACGCGCAGCTCCTGCAGCGCATCGGGCGCAGCGGCCGCGGCAATCTCCGCCTCGGCCTGGGCGCGTAGCTCGTCGATGCGCTCGATCATGACGAGCGGACCCTAGATGAGTGCGAGGCGAGCTCGCGGCCACGCGTCAGCTCATACAGCGCCACCGTCGCCGCCATCGCTGCGTTGAGCGACTCCGTGGCGATCGCGATGCGCGCGCTGTGCTCGCACGCGGCCACCACCTGCTCGGGCAGCCCGTCGCGCTCGGCGCCGACGAGCAGCGTCACGCCGTCCTCCCCATCGCCCAGCTCGCCGGCGGACAACTCCTGCTCGGCGCCCGCCACGAGCGCGATCCGCAGCCCGGGCAGCGCGCCGGCATCGGCCACGCGCGCGAGCGCCACCGAGAAGATCGCGCCCATGCTCGCGCGCACGGCCTTCGGCGAGTGCGGATCTGCGCAGTGCGGGCCGAGCGCGACGCACGAGGCGCCGAACGCCGCCGCCGAACGCAAGATCGTGCCGACGTTGCCCGGGTCGCCGACGCCGTGGAGGTACACGCACAGCGGGCCGGCCGGCTCGCCCCAGCGCTGCTCGTAGACACCGATCGCGCGCGTGCCCGAGCCGAGCGTGGACACCGCGCGCAGCGCCTGCGCCTCGACGTCGTGAAAGCCCGCTCCGCCGATCTCAGACCCCGCCAGCCGGTAGCCCTCCACGAGCGGGCGCCCGGCGCGCGCGGCGGCTGCACCAGGTCCTCGCCCTCGGCGGCGAAGCGCCCGGAGCGTGCGCGCTCGCGGCGCGTCGCCAGGCGCTTGACGCCTTTGAGCCTTGGGTTCTGGTCTGAGCTGATCAGTGTCATCGGATGGAGTGGGCTGGCGATGCGGGTGCGGGCATAAAAAAAGCGCCGTCCTTCTCAGAGAACGGCGCCCGGGAGGCTTCGATGTCGGATGCCGGGTCAGGCAGCCGACGCCTCGCGGGCGACCTCGGCAAAACGTCGGAAGGTGTCGGCGTCGCGCACGGCGATGTCCGCGAGCACCTTGCGGTCGAGCTCGACGCCGGCCAGTTTCAGGCCGTGCATCATCTGCGAGTAGCTCATGCCGTTGATGCGCGCGGCGGCGTTGATGCGCGTGATCCACAGGCGGCGGAAGTCGCGCTTGCGGTTGCGCCGATCGCGGTACGCGTACGCGTCCGCCTTCATCAGCGCCTCCTTGGCGCGCTTGTAGTTGGAGTGCGCCTCGCCGCGGAAGCCCTTCGTCAGCTCGAGCGTGGCGCGGCGCTTCTTGCGCGCGTGGACCGATCGCTTGACGCGCGTCACTTGCTGCCAACTCCCAGCATCCGCTTGACGCGCGGGACGTCGTGCTCGTTGAGCATCTTCGGGCCGCCCAGCGCACGCTTCTTTTTCGGCGACTTCTTCTCGAGGATGTGGCTCGTGAAGGGGTGCCGGCCGCGCACCTTGCCGGTGCCGGTGACTTTGAAGCGCTTCTTCGCGCCGGAGTGGGTCTTCATCTTGGGCATGACGAGCGGACGATTATGACACGGCGGTGTCCGCGGACGCGTCCGCGGTCTCGCCGGAGCCCTGCTCGCCGGGCGAATCGCCCGTCGCGGCGGCGTCTGCGTCCTTGCCCGCGTCGCCGTCCGAAGCGGCGCTGTCCTCGCCGGCGGATGCCGCGCGCGCCTCGGGTGTCTCGACGGCCTCGACGGCCGCCTCGTCCAGCGGCGACTGCAGCGCGGTCGAGGCGACGTCGCCCTGCTCGCCTTCTGTGAACACCTCGTCGGCGGCCTCCTCGCCGTCGGCTTTGCCCGACAGGACGGCTTTGGAGGGCGCCATCATCATCGTCATGTTGCGCCCTTCCTGGATCGGGCGCTGCTCGACGACGCCGAGCTCGGCGAGCTCCTCGGCGAGGCGGTCGAGGATCGCTGTGCCGCGCTCGGGGTGGGTCACCTCGCGCCCGCGGAACATGATCGTCACCTTGACCTTGTCCTTGTGGCGCAGGAAGCGCTCCACGTGGTGCTTCTTGGTGTCGTAGTCGTGCTCGGCGATCTTCGGGCGGAACTTGATCTCGCGCACGGTGATCTGCTGCTGGTGCTTGCGCGCCTGCTTGACCTTCTGCGCCTGCTCGTACTTGTACTTGGAGTAGTCGAGCACGCGGCACACCGGCGGGCGCGCCTCGGGGGCGACCTCGACCAGATCGAGATCGCGCTCCTGCGCGAAGGCGAGCGCGTCGGGCGTCTTGAGCACGCCGACCTGGTTGCCCTCGTCGTCGATCAGTCGGACCTCGGGAACGCGAATGCGCTCGTTGATCCTCGTCGTGTCCCGCTCGGGCGGGCGCCGGTCGAACCTGCGGGGAACCGGCACTAGCTGTATTGAACGCGCGTCAAGCTGCTAGGCGTCGCGCTCTTGAGATTTTTGCGGCTGCAAGGCGGGTGAGTATAGCTCCCCCTGCAAGCGCTCGCAGAACTCCGCGACCGTCGCCGAGCCCGTGTCGCCGCCGCCATGCTCGCGCACCGAGACCGACTGCTGCTCCTGCTCGCGCTCGCCGACGATCAGCATGTAGCGGATCTTGCGCAGCTCGGCCTCGCGGATCTTGCGCCCGACCGACTCGTTGCGCTCGTCGAGCTCCACGCGCAGGCCGAGCGCCGCCAGCTCGTCGCGCACGCCTGCCGCATAGGCGTTGAAGCGATCGGACACCGGCAGTACGATCGCCTGCACCGGCGCCAGCCATAGCGGCAGCTCGCCAGCGAAGTGCTCGAGCATGATGCCGATGAACCGCTCGTAGGAGCCGAACAGCGCACGATGGATCATCACGGGCGTGTGCTCGTTGTTGTCGGTGCCGGTGTAGGTCAGCTCGAAGCGCTCGGGCATCGAGTAGTCCAGCTGCACTGTTCCCAACTGCCACGAGCGCCCGAGCGAATCGGTCATGTGCATATCGATCTTCGGGCCGTAGAAGGCGCCGTCGCCGGGGTTCAGCTCGTACTGGAGCCCCTGCTCGGCCAGCGCGGCGGCGAGCTTGGCCTCGGCGCGGTCCCACATCTCGTCTGAGCCGATGCGCTGCTCGGGACGCGTCGAGAGCTCCAGGCTGACCTGCAGGCCGAACAGGCGGTAGGTCGCGAAGGCCATCTCCAGACAGCCCGAGACCTCCTGCTGAACCTGCTCCTCGGTGCAGAAGACGTGCGCGTCGTCCTGGGCGAAGTGACGCACGCGCAGCAGTCCGTGCAGCACGCCGGAGGCCTCGTTGCGATGCAGCAGGCCGGGCTCCGAGTAGCGCACCGGCAGGTCGCGGTAGGAGTGGCGCCGGCTGCCGAACAGGTGCGCGTGCCCAGGGCAGTTCATCGGCTTGACGCCCATCTCGCGCCCCTCCACGTCGAGCGTGAACATGTTCTCGCGGTACTTGCCCCAGTGCCCGGAGGTCTTCCACAACTCGGCGTCGAAGATCTGCGGCGTCTTGACCTCGCTGTAGCCGCGCTGTGCGCCCATCTCGCGCGAGACGCCGAGCAGCGTGTTGAACACCGTCGTGCCGGCCGGCAGCCAGAAGGCCGCCCCGGGCGAGATGTCGGAGAAGGTGAACAGCCCGAGCTCGCGCCCCAGCTTGCGGTGGTCGCGCGCCTTGGCCAGCTCGATGCGCTGCAGGTGCTGCTCCAGTTCCTCCTTCGTGAAGAACGCCGTGCCGTAGATGCGCGTGAGCATCGTGCGCTGCGAGTCCCCGCGCCAGTACGCGCCGGCGACCGACTGCAGCTTGAACGCGCCGACCGACTTCGTGCTCGGGGCGTGCGGGCCGCGGCACAGGTCGGTGAACGGGCCGTTGGTGTACAGCGACACCGACTCCAGGCGCCGCGGCGGGTGCGCGTGCTCGGCCGCCGCGACGAGGTCGTCGATCAGCTCGACCTTGTAGTCCTGGCCTTCGCCGGCGAAGCGCTCGCGCGCCTGCGCCGGGGTGACGTCGCGTCGCTCGAACGGCTCGGCCTGCTTGACGTGCGCGCGCATGCGCTCTTCGATCTTCGGGAAGTCGGCCTCGGAGATGCTCACGCCGTCGGGGAACTCGAAGTCGTAGTAGAAGCCGTCGGCGATCGGCGGGCCGATCGAGATCTTCACGCCCTCGTACAGCTCCAGCACCGCCTCGGCGAGCACGTGCGCGGTGTCGTGGCGGATCAACTGAAGTGCCTTCTCTGTGTCCTTCTTGGTGAGGATCGCGAGCGTCGCGCCGTCGGGCAGCGCGCGCGACAGGTCGCGCAGCTCGGGCGCTTCGCCGGCCTCCGGATGGCCGACCTCGACCGCCAGCGCGGCGCGCGCGAGGCCCGGGCCGATCGACGCGGCCGCGTCGGCGCCGGTCGCGCCGTCGGCCAGCGCCAGCGCAGTTCCGTCGGGGAGTGTCACCGTGAGCGTCATCTCAGCGGTGCAGGCTACCCGCCGGCCGCGCCTGCGCGTGTATCGAGCTTCGTGCGGAGCCGAGCCGCGTGCGGCGCCGCGTGCGCGGAACGTGCGTGCGCGGCTCGCCGAGCGCGCGCGAGCGTCAGGCCGGCTGCCAGAGCGCGTCGTCGCCGAGCGGCGTGCGCCGCACGCGGCCCGCGCCGGCCAGCTCGACGAGCGCGCGCTCGGCGGCGTCGCGGTCGGGGAGCTGGTTGTTGTGCGCCATGACCGCCGCGACCTCCTGGGTGACCAGCCCGCCGGGAAAGAGCGCAAGCGCCTCGCGCGGATCCTCCGGCGGCGCCTGGCGCGAGAGTGACCTGTCCAGGTTGGCGATCAGCACGTCGTAGGCCTCGATGCTCTGAAAGCCGCCCGCCTCCAGGCGCTGAGCGTCGCACTCGAACACCAGCGACGGCGCGGAGAAGCGCACCGGCCCGTCGGTCTGTCGCGCCTTGCCCTGAAAGTCGGTCGGACCGCCCTCGGCCGTGCGCGTGAGCGCCTTGTCGGCCTCGTAGGCGGCGAGCGTCGCCTCGTCGTCGAGCGCCGCGACGATCCGCTCGGCGTCGAGGCCGGCCACGCGGCTGAGCGCGATCGCGATGTCGGCGTCCTCGTCGAGCACGAGCGTCGTCGTGAACCAGCCGAACTGCAGCGCGCGCAGCACGTCGTGCTCGCGACCGGGCGCGAGCAGCCGCGTGGCGACGATCGCGCGACAAGCGCGTGCGGTCGCGGCGACGCGGGCGCGCGGCTCGGCGGCGAAGGGCATGCCGTAGCGGCGGAAGCCGAGGTTGCCGACCGCCATGCGCGTCGGCGTGTAGCCGCGCTCGACGTAGCGCTGCGGGTCCTCCGACAGGCCGATCGTCACCGTTCGCCAGTCGAGCTGAGCGCCGTAGCGCCAGCGCAGCACGGCGAGCGCCGGGCTGGCCGAGTAGGCCCACGGACAGCCCGGATCGGTGAAGTGCGTGACAGCGATGCTTCCCACTCCGGACAATGATTGCACGTGCAACCGTACTTCCGGACCCCGGTCCGCAAGACGCGGCGACTGAGAAACACCCCTGTAGACGATCGTCTGCATATGCGAAGCTCGTCACATGTCAGAGCGCGACCAGGCGGCGATCACGATCGCCCTCTCGCCCACGCAAGTCGACGCCGTGCTGCGCGCCGCAGCCGACGAGCGCGCGCCGAGCATCGCGAACATCATCGCCGGCTCGCTGGCGCGAGCGCGCGACGGGCAGGACAGCGCCACCGACAACGTCAAGGGCAACGGCAACGGCCGGTCGAGCGGCGTCGCCGGCGGCGAGCTGTTCTCGCGCGAGATCGACGACCCGCGGCTGTCGCGCTCGCTGCTGCGCGGCTTCTCGCTGCTGGCGGGCTTCGGGCCCGGCGGCGCCGAGCGCGGCATCGTCGAGCTGGCCGGCGAGCTGGGCATGAGCCCGAGCACCGCCCACCGTTACGCGTTGACGCTCGTCGAACTCGGCCTGCTCGAGCGCTGCCCGAAGACGCGCAAGTACCGCCTGCCGGCCGTATAGGAGATGCGGCGGGCCGTGCGAGCAATCAGGCGGCCGCGCGCGACAGCAGCGGGTTGCGTCGCTGCGATGCCGTCAGGAATGCGGCTACGACGCGCTCGTCGAACTGCGTGCCCGCGCAGCGTTCGAGCTCTCGGCACGCGTCGTCGTGGTCGCGCGCCGTGCGGTAGGCACGGTCGCTGACGATCGCCGCGTAGGCGTCGGCGACGGCGAGGATGCGCGCCTCCAGCGGGATCTGCTCGCCGCGCAGGCCGCGCGGGTAGCCGCTGCCGTCGGGTCGCTCGCGATGACAGAGGATCCACTCGCGGATGTCCGCGAGGTTCTCGTCGTCGAGCAGCGCAGCGCCGAGCTCGGGGTAACGGTGCACCTCGGCCCACTCGCGCTCGTCCAGTGGGCCGCGCTTGGCGAGGATCGCCGGCGGGATCTGGTCGCGGCACTGCCCGCACACGAGCGCCGCGAAGCGCACGCGCGCGATCTGCTGCTCTGCCAGCCCCAGCTCGCGCGCGGTCAGCTCGGCGAGGTGGCCGGTCAGCCGCCGCGGGCGCAGCTCGTACTCCACGCGCCCGAGCGATTGGCACTCGCCGCCGCACGAGTCGCACACGAGCATCAGGTGCAGCTCGCCGGTGGCCGGCAGGTAGCGCGCGCCGCCGCTGCGCAGTGCCGAGTGATCGCAGCCCATGCCCTCCCATCGGCAGCGACGCCGCCGACCTCAAGACCGGGGCGGGCGCTGGCCCGTCGCGTCAGCCCGGAGCGTGCAGCAGCTGCGGGCCCTCGGTCTCCGGGTCGGGCTTGTTGACCGCCGGGTTGGCCGGCGATGCGGACAGTCGCGACTGCGCCAGCGCTCCGCACAGCGCGAGCGCTTCCTCGGCGTCGAGGCGGTCGTCCAGCCAGGCCCGCTGGGCGGCCTCGTCGGCGAGGATCACCGGCATACGGTCGTGGATCGCCGCGGCCACGCGGTTGGGCGAGGAGTCGCATGTCAGCAGCGCGACGCTGTGCAGCCACTCGCCGTCGATCTTCGCCGGCGTCCACAGCGCCGCGAAGGCGAACGGCACGCCGCCGTCGACGCGAAACAGGAAGGGCTGGCGCGGCGTGTCGCGCCGCTCGGGCTTCAGCCACTCGTAGTAGCCGTCGGCGATCTGCAGCGCGCGGCGCGAGCCGCGCGGGATCAGCTTGCGATACGCGGGCCTGCTCGTGACCGTCTCGAGCTTGGCGTTGATCATCTTGTAGCCCGCCTTGAGGTCCTTCGCCCATGGCGGGATCAGGCCCCAGCGCAGCAGCTGCGCTTCGGACTCGCCCTTGGGCGAGACGATCGCGAGCACCTCTTCGCTCGGCGCGATGTTGTAGCGGTGCGTGCCCTGCTCGCCGGGGAACGGCACCTTGAAGCGTTCGTTGAGTTCTTCGACGCCCGCGGTGTTGGTGTAGCGCCCGCACATGCCCCGAGCATAGGCGGCGCGCAGCGCGTCGCAAACAGCGAGGGCCCCGCCGAAGCGAGGCCCTCTGCACTACTCGACTGCCTGGCTTGCGACCGGTTGCTAGTTGCCGGCCTTGACCTGCAGCAGCGGCTGTTCGCCGGTCCAGCAGCCCGCGCTGTCGCGGAACGTGCCGGTGCCGCCTGCGCCGTTGTCGCAGTATGCGCCGGTCCACGTCGAGCTCTGGAACACGTCAGCCGGCAGCGGCTGCGTGCCGACGGACGCTCCCGCGCCTTCTTCGAGTCCGACGTTGAGCGAGTCATACGCGCAACGCGACGGGGTGAATTTGCTGCACGCGGCGGGGCCGACCGGGGCCGCACCGTAGTTCGTCGTGTTGTAGGCAACCGCGACGATCGCTTCGTTGGGCAGGGTGCCCGTCAGCGGGAAGGTGAACGCGGTCTCCTTGCCGTGGAAGCATTCTGCTGTGTAACCGACCGCGCCTTCGGCGTTCGGCGAGCAGAGTTTGTTGTTCGCCGACGGCCGGTAGGGGATCGCCAGCGTTTTCGTCGATTCGCTCACCAGCGCGCCGACTGTGGCGCCGGGGCCCAGTTCGTAGAGCTTGACCGTGACCGGCCAGCTGAACGAGGCGTTGCCGTGCGTGACACAGCTCGTGCCGGAGCCTTCCTGACAGGCCCAGCTGCTGAGCACGATCGTGACGCTCGGGTTGTTGCGCTTCGTCCCGGCTGCTTTGATCGCACCGCCGAATTCCGACGTCGAAGTGGCTGCGAAGGCCTCCGACGGCGTGTTTTTCGGTTTCGGTTTGATCAGGTTGTTGTAAACCGTCGCCGCTCCCGCAGTCGACGCAGCGATCGCGAGGATCGCCACAGCCGCGAGGATCGCCCCGACGGACTTAGGAATCTTTCCAGTCATGTGGTCTCCATTCGTCTACTAGAGCCCGCAGGCCATCCGGCCCTCTGGGCATTTAGACCCCTCCAGGGGCGCCCTCTCAGACGAGAACCACTTTGGACCGGTGAGTTGTCCCCTCCCCGTGCACCATCCGCACCGTCACGGCGTAATGCCCCCATTGCAGCCCCCGTATCGCCGCGGACGGTAATGCTCGTAGTTCCGATTGTCAACCCTTGCGCAGGTTTGGAGAGGTGCGATCAGCGCGGCTCGCGCCACATGCGCCACTGCGGCGGCGCGCTGCGGCCGAGCTCGAACTCCCCGGTGACCGTGAACCCGTGGCGTTCGTACAGCGCGCGGTTGCGCGGCGAGGAGGCCTCCAGATAGGCGGGCACGCGCTCGGCGTCGCAGCGCGTCAGCACCGGCGCCATCAGCGCCGCGCCCAGCCCACGCCCCTGCCACGACGGGTCGACGCCGAGGAAGGCGAGGTAGTAGTGCGGCGGATGCTCGGGCTCGGCGGGGTGGCCTGCTTCCAGCACGGCCAGCGAGCGAAAGGCGCGCGGGGAGTGGCGGCCGAAGGCCGCCAGCGACGCCGGCAGCAGGCGCAGCTGATCGCCGATGCTCTGCTTCCAAGCGCCGGGCGGCTCCCAGACGGCGACGCCGGCCGTCCCGGCGGTCGTGTAGACGTGCTGCTCGGCCAGCCACACGCGCCGCAGGAACAGCTCGAAGCCGCGGCGCAGCACCCTCATGCGGCGCACGTCGCCGCGCAGCACCCATGTGAACGCGGGATCGTCGAAGAACGCCCGCGCGAGCACCGCGGCCATCGCCGTCGCCTGCGCCGACTCCCCCTTGCGCACCGACGCGGCCTCCTCGGCCGCCGCGGCTATGTCGACCATCGGACCCCCTAGGCGTCGCGCTCGACGGTGGCCATCGAGCGCGAGATCGAGCGCGTCAGCGACGCCGTGACCAGCGGCGCGAGGCCGGGGATCAGCGACGCGATGCGAATGTCATAGACGAAGCGTGTGCCGCCGGCGGGCGTAGGCGAGAACTCCATCGTGCCGACGTGACCGCGCAGCGGGCTGCCCTTGGTGATGCGGTAGACGATGCGAGACGGCACGTCGAACTCCATGACGGTCTCCTCGAACGGCGGCAACGGGCCGATCTGCAGCTTACGCACCGATCCCGAGCCGTTTCGCTCGCCGTCTTCGCCGTCGCGCAGGCGCGTGACCTTCGCGCCGAACACCTCGGCCAGGTTCTCGTGCTCCGCCAGATAGGCGAACACGCGCTCCGGCGGCTGGGAGAAGTCGTGCTCGATGTGCACGTGGTGCGCTCGCACGCGACGCACCCTACTCCTCCGCGCACGCCAGCCGCCCTGCGCAGCGTCGCTCAGACCGGCTCGGGAGCCTCCAGCGCCTCGAGGTGCGCGAGCACGCGCGCGACCCATTCTTCGGACACCTCGTCGGCCTGCACCGACAGGCGCGGCGCGCCGATCCGCAGGTCCTCGGGCGCGGCGATGCCGAGGTGCTCGAGCACGCTGCGCACGACCGCGTCGGTGCTCTCGGCGAGCTCCTCGTAGGTGACCTTCAGCGGCTCGTAGCCGAGGCCGAGGAAGTACGCGTCCCACGACGCGTCGTGCGCGGTCAGCTGGCGCATCAGGTAGTTGATCGCACGGAAGGAGAAGACCGGGTCGGGCATCCGCCCGGCCCCGGCGTCCGCGCCGTCGGCGCCCGCTTCGCGCTGCCATGCCTGCGTCTGCACGGCCTTCCACAGCGAGACCGCCTGGCGGACCTTGTCGCGGCGCGTGATCTGCACGTAGCGCAGGCCCGGGAAGGCGCGCGCGAGCAGCTCCGGCAGCGAGCGCCCGGCGTTGTCCTCGATGCCGCGAAGCAACTCGGCGAAGTCGCCGAGGTAGCCCCACATGAGCTTGGCGCCGAACACGCCGTTGGGCGTCGTGCCCTCCGTCAGCGCCCACTCGAGGTACTGGTCGTAGGTGTCCGGCTGCCACAGCGGGTTGGGCTTGGGCGCGCCCTCGAGCATCTCGCGGAAGGCCAGGCGCTCGACGATGTTCGGGTGGCGCTCGGGGTCGAAGTACTCGTGCGGGCGGCGCGGCACGCCCGAGCGGCGAAGCGCCTCGAAGTACTCCTGCGGATGCCCCGCGAGACCGGTCCGGTCGAGCTCGTGGCAGAGTAGGGTGCTGCCGCTTCGCGGCGTCGCGCACACCAGGTAGGAGAGCATTGGCTTCATCGCAGGGACCAAGGTTGATCAGTCAACCGATCATAAAACTTATTATTAATTATTAAATATGTCCAACCGGCCGAACATCCTGTATTTGCACTCGCACGACACCGGGCGCTACATCCAGCCCTACGGCGAGCAGGTGCCGATGCCCAACGTGCAGGCGCTCGCCGACCAGGGCGTGCTGTTCCGCGAGGCCTTCTGCGCCGCGCCGACGTGCTCGGCCAGCCGCGCGTGCCTGCTGACCGGCCAGTACGGGCAGAGCAACGGCATGCTCGGCCTGGCCCATCGCGGATGGTCGCTGCGCGACTACAGCCATCACATCGTGCATACCCTGCGCAAGGTCGGCTACACCTCCACGCTGATCGGCGAGCAGCACATCTCCAAGGACCCGCAGGCGATCGGCTACGACGAGGTCGTCAAGGTGCCCACCACGCACGTCGAGTCGGTCGCGCCGCTGGCGATGGAGGTGCTGCGCCGCGAGCGCGAGCAGCCGCTGTTCCTGTCGGTCGGCTTCTTCGAGACGCACCGCGAATTCCTCGGCCCCGGCTCGCTGCGCGACGTGCACTTCTCGAAGCCGCCCAACAACCTTCCCGACGCGCCCGAGGTGCGCGCCGACGTCGCCGCGTTCAAGGCCAGCGCGCGCTCGCTTGACCACGGCGTCGGCATGGTGCTCAACGAGCTCGACTCCTCGCCGCTGCGCGAGAACACGCTCGTCATCTTCACGACCGACCACGGCATGCCCTTTCCCGGCGCCAAGGCCACGCTGTTCGACCGCGGGCTTGGCGTGATGCTGATCCTGCGCGGGCCCGAGCCGTTCGCCGGCGGGCGCGTGCACGACGGGCTGGTCTCGCACATCGACCTGTACCCGACGATCTGCGAGCACCTCGGCATCGAGCGCCCGCCGTTCCTGCAGGGCGTGTCGCTGATGGCGCTGCTGCGCGGCGAGGTCGCGCAGGCGCGCGAGGAGGTCTTCGCCGGCTCGACCTGGCACGCCGCGTACGAGCCCCAGCGCGCCGTGCGCACTACGCGCCACAAGTACATCCGCCGCTGGGGCGATCGCCGGACGCCGGTGCTGCCCAACACCGACGACGGCCCGAGCAAGGACCTGCTGCTGCGCGAAGGCTTCGCCGAGCGCGAGATCGCCAAAGAGCAGCTCTACGACCTCGTGTTCGACCCCAACGAGGCCAACAACCTGCTCGACGACCCGCGCTACGCCGGCGTGCTCGCCGACCTGCGCGGGCGCCTGGAACGGTGGATGACGCGAGACCGAGGACCCGCTGCTTGCCGGGCACGTCGACCCGCCGCCGGGCGTGGACATCAACCTGCCCGACCAGCTCTCCGCCGCCGAACCGACGACGCACATCGGCTGAGCGGCCCGGCGCCGGGCGCCCGTGGGTCGCGGCGGGCTCAGCGCGCGGCGATCGTCACCGGCACGCCGGGACCGATGCGCTGCGCCAGCCAGTCGATGCTCGCCGTGGCCAGGCGCACGCAGCCGTGCGATTCGGCTTGACCGAGCACGCCGCCGAGGTTGTCGCGGCCGTGCAGCGCGATCTGGCCGGGACCGCCTTCGAATTCCTGAAGAGCGTTCGAGCGCGCGCTGAGCGCCAGCGCGAACGGCCCGCCGGGCTCGCCGGCGGACATTCGCAGCGTCTCCTCCACGAAGAAGTGCCCGGTCGGCGTGGGCGTGGAGGGCTTGCCGACGACCGCCGCGAAGCGCCTGACCGCGCGGCCGTGGCGGTAGACGGTCACGCGCCGCGCGCCGAGGCTGACGGCGATGCGCCAGCCGGTGACCTGCGCGCGCGTGCCCTGTTTGACGATCCAGCCGGTCGACCCGTTGGGCCTGCCCGGCAGCATCACGTGCAGCCAGGCGATGCCGCCGGCGCCGCGCGCGTGCCCGACCACCGGCAGCGCCGTTCGCTCGCCCGTGATCGGCCGTGTGGCGGGCACCGTGACGAGCACACGCGAGCCGGCCTGCGGCCGGCGATGTGCCGCGTGCGCGCTCAGCAGGACCGCCAGCCGCTCGCTTGCATTTGCCGTCGGCGAGGCGGCGGCCTGCGCCGGGGCCGGCGCCTGAGCGCCGATCGCTGCCGGCAGGCACATCGCGCCGGCAAGCGCGAGCAACAGGCGCGCGCGGCGAAGCTCCGGGCGACCGCTTCGCCGCCCGGACAGCTCTGCCGCTGCGTCTAGCCCGTGAATGCGCCCGGGCTCTGCGGACGGGCCGGCCGTGCCTGTGTGCGACGCGTCGTCGCTGCGCGGCGGGCGCGGCGGCGTCGCGCGGCTGCACGGCGGGCTCGCCGCACGGCGGCGCGGTGGGCGGCTGCGCGCCTGCTGGCGACCGTCGATGTCGACGCGGGCGGTGCGATCGCCGCGGGTACGGTCGCCGTTGTCGGCGATGCGCCGACCGGCGTCGGGGTGGGAGTCGTCGAGGTCGTCGTTCCTCCCGCGGTCGATCCTCCCCCGGGCGCTTTTTCAAGCGCAGTCGTTTCTTCCGGTGTCGCGGTTTCGGTCGCTTCGACGGCGCAGTTGGACTGCGTGATCGTGTTCGTGTCGAGGTTCACCGCGGCGGTCTGCGCGAGCAGCCTGCCGTGGATCGTCGCGCCGGTCCCGGCGGTGATCGTTTCCGCGGCCATCACCGTTCCGACGAACTTGGTTCCGGTCCCGAGCGTGGCCGACGAGCCGACCTGCCAGAAGACGTTGCACGCCTGCGCGCCGTTGATGAGCTGGACGGTCGTGTTGGACCCGGTGATCAGCGTCGAGCCGACCTGGAAGATGAACACGGCGTTGGGGTCGCCCTGGGCGTCGAGGATCACGCTGCCGGAAGAGAGCAGCAGCGAGCTGCTCGCCGTGCGCACGCCGGCTGTGAAGGTCTGCCCGCTGAGGTCGGTGCCGGCCGAGCCTTCGGTGGGGCGCCCCGCCGCGTCGTTGTAGGCGGTCGTCAGTTCGGTCTTCGCCTGGATCGCCACCGCGTCGTCGACGTGCGTGGTGCCGAGCACGTGCGGTGCGCCGGTGACCGAGGAGCCGGGGGCCAGCCCGAGGTCGCCGAACATCGTCGTCGGCCCGGTGTTCGTGACGGTCGAGCCGGCGAGCACCGAGAAGCTCGACGCGGTCCCCAAGCCGACCTTCGCGGGCGCCGCGAGCGCCGACGCGGCCAAGGCCATGCTTGCGAGCAGCCCGCCGAACAGCGCAAGCCCGAGGCGGCGTGTCCTCGTGGCCGACCGCCAGAGGGGACGCCTTTGTGCTGCGAGATCGTCGCCCAAAGGCGACGGGTGCTTCGTTGGGACGCCTCTGTTCATCGGCGTCTCCTGACTGCGGCGCTGCGCGCCGCGCTAGAAAGGGAATGGCTCCCCGGCCTGGATCGGCCTGTTATGTAACCCGACGCTTCGCAGTCGCAGCGTTAGCGTCGCGGGCCGCCCTAGGTCAAACGTCTACGCATCTCGCGAAGGGCGCTGCCCTCACCGACGATGGGCATCGTGGCCACGCCGAGGGCGCGGACGGCGGGCGCCGGCACGGCGGCGGGGCGCGGCGACGTCCGAGGCAGAGCCTTCGCCGCGCTCGTCCTCGCGGGCGGCGACCAGCTCGGTGCGAGAGCCGACTCCGAGCTTGCGGTAGATGTTGCGCGCGTGCGTGCGCACGGTCTCCACGCCGACGCCCAGCGCGGCGGCGATCTGAGAGTTCGTCGCCCCCCGGGAGAGCAGCGGCAGCACTTCGGCCTCGCGCCGCGTCAGCAGGCCGCTCGCCGGCGGCACGTCGCCGGCGGACGCTCGCGGGGTCAGCTGCAGTCCCCGCGAGGCGAGATGGACGGCGTTGAGCACGTCGCGCGCCTGCGTCTCGCGCCCGAGACAGGCGCTCGCGCCGAACGCGAGCAGTTGCGCGCACTCGACTGCCGAGAGACCGTCGCCCAGCAGGACCAGACGGGTCGACGGGTACTGCACTGTCAGCTCGCGGACGTCGGCGAGCTTGCCCAGCGCACGCGCGTCGAGAATCGCCACGTCGGGACGATTCGCGCGCAGCACGACGCCGACACGGCGCTGCTCGATGTCGCGCGCGACGACCGCAAGGCTGCGGTCGCCGGCCAGCAGCTCGCGCAGTCCCCGCGCGAAGAGATCGTCGAACCGCCCGACGAGGACGGTGACGAGGGTGGGAGGCGGCGCCGGCGAGCCCGGCGCTGACGAATGCACACGTTCACATCGACAGCACGCGGCCGATGGGTGAGCCGCGCCTCCCCCGCCGCTCCCCCGCCGCGGGCACGAAGATCCCCCGTCAAAGAGGAAGAAAGCCGCCGCGCCAAGGCGCAGGGTGTGGGAGATGGCCCGATCGCTACCCATCGCCTGCATCGCCGCGATGCTGATGCTCGCGGTGCCGGGCGGCGCGCAGGGCGCTCGAAGCCATCGCAGCTCGTCACAAGCTGCAGACCGTCACGCCGTCGCGCGGCGTGCGGCGCTCGGCTCGCTCGCCGCCCGCGACCCGGCGACACTGGCCACGTCGCTGGCCGAGCGCTACTGGGGAGCGGTCCCTTGCGGCGGCACGGTCGCCGTGCTCGAGAACCAGCCGCTCGCCGCCGGCATGGCGGCGCAGACCGACGGCTGGGTGACCTTCGAATCCTCGCTCGGCGCGAACGACCTGGACGCGCCCGCGGCGACGTACACGCTGTGCACGATCTCGCTGGCTCACTGGCAGTGGCCCACCGATCGCCGGATCGCCGCCGACTGGAACATGTTCTGCCTGACCGTCGTGCACGAGATGGGCCACCTGCTCGGCCACCCCCACTCGACGGTCCCGGGCAGCGTGATGGCACCCGTGTTCACCGACGAATCGAGTGTGCCGGCGATCTGCCGCGCGTATCGCGTGCAGGTCGAAGCCGCCGGCGGCTGACCCTTTCGGCCGGCCCCCCTTCGGCCACCGCCAACACCCGCGCTCATGCTCGCGCTCGCGCCGGGCGATGCAGGCTTTATGAATGTGGCCAGCTGATGAGATTTGCGGGGCTGCGCGCGCGCTTTCGCGCGCCGGGCCACAGAACGCGCCAAGGACAACCGTCCGCTCCGGTGCGAACGACGGCGATCGGAGTCCTGATCGTGGTCGTCGGCGTCAGCGCCTCGCTGTTCCTCGCCGAGCGCTGGCGTGAAAGCGCCCGCGAAGCCAACCGCAGCGCGTTCCGCTCCACGGCGACCGATCTCAGCCATACGCTCGACGCGAAACTGAGGGCGAACGTCACGATCCTGCGCGCGCTGCGCTCGATCGCGACGATGGAGCCGGGCGTGACCGACGCGCGGCTGAACCAGTGGTACGACCAGCTGCAGCGCGGCGTGTCGACTTCCTCGCCCGTTCTCGCCGAGCTCATCCAACCGGTCCCCGCGGCTCGGCTGGCAGCCTTCCTGCGCCAGGCCAAGAGCGACCCGGCGTTCGGCAAGCTGCTCGTGGGCACACCGCGTGTCGTGCCGGCCGGCCGGCGTCCGGTGTACTGCCTGGCCCGCGCGATCGTCGGGCCCTCCGCTGCGTCGAACCTCTATCCGCCGCTGCTGGACTACTGCGCACCGGTCCTCCCTGGAATCGGGCGCTCGCCGTTCGTGTCGCTGCTGCGCGCCGGCGCCGGCGCGGATTCGACGATCGTCACGCCGATTCCCGGCTTCCCGCTCGTGGCGATCGGCGAGCCGGTCTATCGCATGGGAGCACGGCTCGCAACGGCCGGCGATCGGCGCGCCGCGTTCACCGGCGTGGTCGGGCTGTCATTCGACAGCGCCGTGCTGCTTCGCTCGCTGCTCGGCGACCATCGCTCGCTGAGCCTCTCGCTGTTCCATCGCGACGCGGCGGGCGCCGTGCAGCGTGTGGGCAGTGCGAAAGATGCCGCGCAAGCCGGGCCGCCCGCCTTCTCGCAACGGCGCACGCTCGGCGACGGCTGGGTGCTGGCCACTGCGGGCTCACCGGACCACCCCCAGGACGCCGACGGCCAGTTCGCACTGGCGCTCGTCGTCGGATTGCTGATCACGCTCCTGTTGTTCGTCGTCTACCGCGTGCTGTCGACCTCGCGCCGGCGCGCATGGAACCTCGTCGGCGAGAAGACCGGCGAGCTCGCCTACCGCGCGCTGCACGATCCGCTGACCGACCTGCCCAACCGCGTGCTCGTGCTCGACCGCGCCGAGCAGATCCTCGCCCGCGCGCGGCGCCTCGATGTGTCGGTCACGGCGCTGTTCGTGGACATCGACGGCTTCAAGCAGATCAACGACCGTTACGGGCATCACGCCGGCGACGAGGTGCTGCGCCAGGTGGGCGCGCGCCTGAAGACGATCCTGCGCGACAACGACACCGTCGGGCGCCTCGGCGGCGACGAGTTCGTGATGCTGATCGACTCGATCGGGCTCAACGCCTCGCCGGAGCTGGTGGCCGAGCGCATCCTCGACGTGCTGCGCCAGCCGATCGAGCTGCCCGCGCCGGCGACCGGCGTGGCGACCGTGACGGCGAGCATCGGCATCGCCACCGGCCTCCCGGCGACCGCCGAAGACCTGATGCAGGACGCCGATCTGGCGCTGTACAAGGCGAAGGCCTCGGGCAAGGACGGATTCGCCCTGTTCGAGTCCGAGATGCAGGCGGTCGCCGACAAGCGCATGCGCCTGGAGGTCGATCTGGCCGACGCGTGGGAGAAGCGCGAGTTCTTCCTCGTCTACCAGCCGATGCTCGACCTGGAGACCGAGCGCGTCGTCGGCGTCGAGGCGTTGCTGCGCTGGCGCCACCCGGACAGCGGAGTGATCGCGCCGGACCTGTTCATCCCGCTGGCCGAGGAGAACGGGCTGATCGTGCCGATCGGCCGGTGGGTGCTCGATCAGGCGTGCGCGCAGGGAGCGGCTTGGCGGGCAATGGGGCACCGCCTGACGATCGCCGTCAACGTGTCCGCACGCCAGCTCGAACGCTCGCAGTTCGTCGAGGAGGTGCGTGGCGCGCTGCGCGACAGCGGGTTGCCGGCCGCCGAGCTGACGCTGGAGATCACCGAGACGGTGCTGATGCGCAAGCCCGACACGACGGCCGCGCTGCTGGCCGAGCTCAAGACGCTCGGCGTGCGCATCGCGGTCGACGACTTCGGCACCGGCTACAGCTCGCTGGCCTACCTGCGCCAGTTCCCCGTCGATTCGCTGAAGATCGACCGCACCTTCATCACGGCGATCGCCAGTTCCAGCGAGGCGCACGCGCTCACGCACACGTTGATCCAGCTCGGCAAAGCGCTCGGTCTGCAGACCCTCGCGGAGGGCGTCGAGGAGCGCAGCCAGGTCCGCGAGCTGCAGCTGGAGGGATGCGACCTCGCGCAGGGCTTCCTGTTCGCGCGCCCGCTCGCCCCCGACGCGCTGGAGCGCTTCCTCGAGCAGGCGCCATCGGCGAGCGACGACGCGCGCGCCCGCCCCTTGCACGCCGTGCGATAGCCAGGCCCTCCTCGCGACTTGCCGGGGTTGGCGGCAGCGTACGGTCGCTGTACAGTCGGCACATGCCGTCGATTCGGGGGAGGATGCGGGCGCAGCGCGGGGCGGTCGGCCGGGCGATCGGCTTCGCGCAGTTGCTGTGCGCCTCGATCACACTGCTCGCGGCGGCGCTCGGCGTGGCGGCGCCGGCGCGCGCGGCGGCCAACGCGCAAGACACGCTGATCTACATGCCCTACGGGCTCGTGCACTTCGTGCGCCCGGCCTCGCAGGTGGACGGCTATCTGGCGCAAGTCGACTCCTACGACCTCGGGCAGGTCGTCTTCGCGATGCCCAAGTTCAAGAAGCTCGGCGTGCTGAAGGTGCCCAAGCACAACCGGGAGATGCTCGGCCGCTGGGCCGAACGCGCGGCGGCGTACGACGCGCAGCACGGCGCGCAGATGTCGCTGACGGCGGTCTTCCCGGGCAAGGTCTCGACGAAGAAAAGCGGCGTGAACCTCGACGACCCGGCGACGCGCGCGAACATCGTCGCGAGCGTCGAATCGACGCTCGGCCTCGGGCTCGCGGGCGTGCAACTCGACCTGGAGCCCTACCCCACCTCGCCGGGGCTCATCTCGCTGCTGGAAGAGCTCGACGCGATGTACGCGCGCGTGGGCTTTCACGGGCGGTTCTCCATCGCGGCTCCGGCAAGCACGTCGAAATGGCCACCCTCCTACCTGCACCGCATCAGCGAACTGGTGACGCAGCTGGACCCGCTTTTCTACGACAGCGAATACACGACGATCGCCGGCTATCGGGCGTGGGTGAGCGCCGGCCTGGCCTACTACTCCGCCAACGCCTCGCCGTCGTGCAGGCTCGTGCCGATTCTGCCCTCCTACTCGGCGAACCCATGGCACGACCCAGCCGTGGAGAACATCGAAACGGCGACCGACTCGGTCTCGCAAGCGCTGGGCGCGGGCGCCCGAGTCAACGGCGCGGGCATCTGGTGGGGCTACGGCTTTTTGCTGGAAGAGGAAGGCGCGTACGACCCGAGCGCCGATCGCGCGGCCTGGCTGTCGACGACGCTGAACCTGCCGTTCTCGCCCTAGCGGCGGCGCACCTCGCGGCGAGCGCTACGGGACGAGCATCAGCTTGCCGCGCGTGTGACCGGCCTCGCTGAGCTCGTGCGCCTTTGCGACCTCGTCGAGCGAGAACGTGCCGGCGATCTCCACGCGGACATCGCCGGAGGCGACGAGCGCGGCGATGTCCGTGAGCTGCTGCTGGTTGACGGTCATGATCAACAGCTCGGCGCGAAAGCCGCGCTCGGCCGCCTCGGCCTCCGGCGGCGCGCCGGCGATGACGACGAGCACGCCGCCCTTGCGCACCGTCGGCACGAGCGTCTCGGTCGTCTTGGCGCCGACCGTGTCGAACACGACATCCGCGTCGCCGACCACGTCGGCGACGTCCTGCGTGGTGTAGTCGACGTACTCGTCGGCGCCAAGGCCGAGCACGAAGTCGCGGTTGCGCGCCGAGCCGGTGCCGATCACGCGCGCGCCGGCGTGCTTGCCGAGCTGCACCGCGAGGTGGCCGACCCCGCCGGCGGCGCCGGCGACGAGCAGCGTCTGCCCGCTCTGCAGGGCGCCGCGGTCGAACAGCGCCTGCCACGCGGTCAGCCCGGAGACGGGTAGCGCGGCGGCCTGCTCGTGGCTGACGCCGGGCGGCTTCTTGGCGATCGCCTGCGCCGGGCAGACAGCGAGCTCGGCATACCCGCCACCGGGTGAGAAGCCGAACACCTCGTCGCCCTCGGCGACGCCCTCCGCGCGCGACTGCGCCACCGTGCCGGAGATGTCGTTGCCGAGCACGGCCGGCAGGTCCTTCGGCGAGAGCCCGCGCCGGAACTTCCAGTCGATCGGGTTGATCGACGCCGCGCGCACGCTCACCAGCACCTCTCCGTCGCCCGGCTGCGGCGCCGGCACGTCCTCGATACGCAGCACCTCGGGGCCTCCGGTCTCGCTGAGCAGCACTGCGCGCATCGCATCCTCCTGGTTGGGACTGCCGTGCAGCGAGTCTAGTCGCCGATCTGCAGCGCCCGGCGCAGCCGCCGGGCGTTCAGCGCGGGTCCGCGCGATCGAGGTTCCAGTGACGCGAGACCGAGCACAGCCGCAGCCACGGCTCGTCGTCGCCGCCGTCGCCGTCGCGCGCCTGACGCGGGCGGGGGATCATGTAGAAGCGGGTGATCGTGCGCTGGCCGCCCTCGTGGTCGCCGTAGAGCAAGTCCACGCTGAGCGGGCCGCCCGTGGCGATCGCCTCGCGCACCGGCTCGTAGAGCTCATCGCCGGAGTCGCGCAGCGCGGCCTGCCAGAAGCTGATGTCGCCGGCGGGCACGTACAGGTCGCGCGTCTGCGTGCGGAAGTCGCCGATATCCGGGTGCGGGTCGTCCAGGCCGGCGCGCCGCGGCCACAGATGCCAGCCGTGCAGTACGGCGATGCCGGAGGCGACGTTGCGCAGCGGCATCGCGAGATAGATGTTGTCGTCGGCCTCCTGCGCCACGGCCAGCCCGCCGCGCAGCGCGACCCAGTGATCGTCGCCGTAGCCGACCTTCTGCGTGGGGTCCTGCGGGCGCGCGTTGAACAGCACCGGGCGCAGGCCGACCTTCAGCGACTGCTCGGAGATGCGCGCCGCGCGGTTGGCCGAGCGCGTGGCGGAGAAGGTCGCGACCGCCAGCACGAGCGTGCCGCCGGCCGTCGCCAGCGAGGCGATCGTGCTCGTATCGGCCATCGCCGGCAGGCTAGCGATTCCCAGCGGCGCGTCTCGGGTCTCGCGCCGCCATCGTGCGGCCTGTCCCGCGCAGGGCGCGAGCCGGTGTGCCTTAATCGACGCGTGGCGGTGACGAGCGGGCCAACGCAGCACGGAGCGTCCTCGCCGGCCGCGCTCGCGCGCCGGCTGCGCGACCCCGGCGAACGCATGTGGCTGGCAGTCGACGTGCTGATCGTCGCGTGGCTGATCTGGCTGTTCGACGCGCTCAACAACCTCGCACCCGTGCGCCAGCAGCTGGCCGAGCGAAACGGCAGGAGCGTGCTCGACCTGGAGCGTTCGCTGCACCTCGACCCCGAGCGCACGCTCGACACGTGGCTCGCGCGCCACAACGAGCTCAGCCAGGTGGTCGTGTTCTGGTACGAAAACGTGCACATCGTCGTCACGCTCGCCGTGTACGCGGTGCTGTGGTGGCGCCGCGCCGACCTGCTGGCGGTGATGCGCTGGGTGCTCGTGATCGTCAACGTCGTCGCGCTGGCGGTCTTCTGGTCCTTTCCCACCGCGCCGGCGCGCATGCTCGGCGCCGGCTACGTCGACCTCGTCGCGCGCGTGCACGGCCTGCCCGTGTGGCAGTACGGAGCCACGGCGCTCGATTCCAACCAGCTCTGCTCGCTGCCCTCTCTGCACATCGCCTGGGCGACGTGGTGCTCGATCGCCGTGTGGAACATGACCGGGCGGCGCTGGCTGCGCGAGGTGGCCGTCGTGTACCCGTTCGTGACCACGTACGCCGTGATGGCGACGGGAAATCACTACCTGCTCGACGCGATCTCCGGAGCCGCGCTGACCGGCGCGGCGTTCTTCTTGCTCAGCCGTGCGCCGATACGCGGGCGGCTCGGCTGGTCGCCGGCTCGCGCGGGCGCGGTGGGCGGCACGTGACGGTGGGGCGGGACGGGCCTTGCCGCCGACGGCCTCCGCTACGTTTGACGGTGTGCAGACCGCGACGACGAGCTTCCGTCATCGCCACGGGGGCCGTGTGCACGCCCACCCCCATTCGCGCCGGCACCGGCACGCCACGGCGCCGCGCCTGTCGCAATCGCTCGAGGCCGCCGGCGCCGGCGTCCGCGCGCACGAGCACGGCCATTCGCACGGCCTGGTCGACGACAGCATCAAGCGCTCGCGCGAGGGCATCCGTGCCGTCTCCATGTCGCTCGCGGTGCTCGCCCTCGCAGCGGCGGCGCAGGCGGCGATCTTCGCCGTCAGCGGCAGCATCGCCCTGCTAGCCGACCTGATCCACAACGGCGGTGACGCGCTGACCGCCGTGCCACTGGCGATCGCCTTCGCGCTGGGGTCCCGGCGCGCCGAGCGCCGGGCGGGGCTGTTCGTCGTCGCGGCGATCCTGGTCAGCGCGTGCGTCGCGGGAGTGGAGGCGGTGATGCGCCTGATCCACCCTTCGGCGCCTACGCATCTCGTGGTGCTCGCGCTGGCTGGCGCAGCCGGCGTCGCAGGCAACTTCGCCGCCGCGCGCATCCGCCTGAACGCCGGGCGCAAGCTGGACAGCCCGGCGCTGATCGCCGACGGCGACCACGCGCACGCCGACGCGTACGTCAGCCTCGCCATGATCGGCTCGGCCGCGGTGGTCGCGCTGGGCGCGCCGATCGCCGATCCGCTGATCGGCCTGCTGATCACCGCGGTAATCCTGCGCATCACCTGGCAGTCGTGGCGAACCGTGCGCGGTGGGCACCATTCGCACTAGTCCTCCAGCGATCTTCTACGTCGTCGGCTTCGTCGCGGTGGCGCTGGCGGTCGCCGGGTTCGTGCTGAGCGTGCAAGACGAAAGCGCCGGCGTCGCCGCAGCGGCCACAGGCATCGGTGCCGTGGGCTTCGTCGCCTGCGCATGGATGCTCAAACGCGGCTGACCGGCGAGACGGCCGTCGGGTGTCGGCCGGCAGCCGGCGCAGCAGGCAACATGCGGTGCGGTGCGGCGCGCCGCGGCGCGAGACACGCGGCACGCGAAAGGTCTATCCGTCGAGAACGCTCAAGGCCGGGCGCCGCATGCGCGATGAGGACACATGCGCAGCTCTCTGAACACGGGCATCGCGACGATCGCCGAGTGCTTCCTGATCGGCATGTTCATCGCAGGGACCGCAGTCGCGGCGATCGCCTCGGCTGTCGCGCCGTTCGAGCTGCGCTGAAGCGCAGGCTGAGTCACTCGGGAAGTTCGCGAGCAAGCGTGCTTCCTCGGCGGTTGTTCCAGTGCGCCATCACGTGGCTATAGCTGTCAGTTGCGACGTCCGATACTCGAATGTGCGAATCACCCGCAATCCGTTCGAGCGCCTCGCCGCAGGGTGCGCGCTGCTGGCCCTGCTCGCCAGCCTCACCGCGTATCCGCCGGCCGCGGTACCGATCCTGATGGTGGGCCTGGCGTTCACACTGCGCGCTCGCTGAGCGCGTCGTCGCGAGTCTCCTCGGCCCGGCGCCGCTTACGCAGAAACTGAAGCGTCGATTCATTGGGCGGATGCAGCCGGCGTCCCTGCGCCTCGGGAAAGAACCGATACCGCACGACGATCAGCACGATCCACGCACTCCATGCGGTCGCAAACGGCCAGTCGCGCTTGAAGATTGCAACCGCGACGGCCGCACCGACGAACCCGCAGCCGACCGCATACGAACCCAGCCAACGTTTCAGTCGCGGCGGGCGCATCGCCTCACGACCTGGCTTGCCGTCGGGGTCGTCGGGTTGGCTGAAGGCGTGTTCATTGCGCAGACCCAGTTCATCGCGTGCCGATTTGGCAGTCACCGCTGACGATGACGTTTGCCGGCCCACGAGAACGCGAGAAGACCGGCCGTGCCAACGATGGTCAGGACGAGCGCGAGGGTCGGTTTGCGTTCGTCGGAGATGAGGATGCTGCCCGCGAGCATCGCTGCAAGCGAGGCCAGGCCAAAGAACGGCCACGGCGCGGGCGGCCGCTCGTTCATTGGCGTCTGCGCCAAGGCGGCGGAAGTTCGCCGATGAGCCACGGCACGGCGACTGAGAACAGCCAGAGCGGAAACAGCACCGCACCAATCGCACGTGCCCATCCGACACCCAGACCGGCGGCAACGCCCAAGCCGATCATCACGGTCCATGCAATCGCGTCGCCGTCCCAATCGCGCATGGGCGGAAAATGCCCGCCGCATGGCGATCGCAAACGTGCACGAGGCATGGTCAAGCGCGTTTGGGGGCACAGGCGCTTGATAGCTTTGCGCGAATGCTGCCGAGGGGGCGCGGACTGAACGATCGGGCTGCCGTCCGCCGGCTTGGCGGTGTGGCGAGGCTCTGCGGGGCACTCGCGGCGACGCTGCTCGCTATCGCAGGGGGCGCGTCGGCCAAAGCTGCAACAGCCTCGGCCGCCCGCCTGCCGCCGGTCCAGATCACCTACGCGGGGAAGATGTCCATAGAGGTATTCCCGACCGAAGGCAAGCCGAGTCACCAGCTGCGCACGATCAACTGGACCGCCACCGCCAGCTCCGCGGGCTCCGACGGGGCCCTGGCGCTCGACTTCTCGTCGGTGAGCGGGTCGTCTTCGCTCGAAGGGAACGGCAACTGTTACGACTCCACCGCCACGCTCTCGCTGGCGACGGCGAAGAACCCGGTCGCAGGAGGCTGGTCGCTGAACGAGACGAGCAACTTCCCGAGCCCCGGTTGGAAGTACATCGCCCTCGGCGTACCCACGCTCGTGCCCGTCCTCGAATCGGTAACAGGGCGCTGCAGTTCGGTTCAGACCGAAGAACTGTTGCAGCCAAACGAGATGCTGCTCAAACAGGAAACGTTCTCGCCCGCCCAGATGAAGGAATACGAAGCAATCCTCGACCCACTCGAATTCCTGCCTGGCAGACCTGCGACGAGAACCCGGACGTTCTCCTTCGACGGCACGAGCCACTGCACGTGCCTGCCAAAGGAAACCCACGTCAAGGAGAGCATGACGCTCACCGTGAGCGCGACCAGCCCCGCGTCCGGGAACAACATCAAAACCAAACCGGTGCCGGGCGGCGGTGGTCGGGGCCCAAAAAGCACACCCGCACAACGGAAAGTCAGCGAAGCGCGCCGCAAACAGCTCAAGGAACAGGCGCGCGAAGACCTCGGGCCGGCGCTCGAAGAGGCCTGGAAGGCGCACGGCCTGTCGGCCGCGCTGGGGCTGAATTCAGGACTCGCGTTCTCCACCGTGTTGGACGAACTCGGTCAGGCCGGCGCCCTGCTGCAGAGCAACGACGCGACGGCGAGGGTGATCAACGACTACCGGATCATCAACGACCCGCCGGATCGCCGATTCCACCGTCTCGCAAAGCCCCGCGCATCCAAGCGGCCGGCTCTCCCCTCCTGCGCGGCGATACCCAGCGGCGAACGACCTCAGTGCACGAGCCTTCGCGAAGCCGAGCTGGCGATGCTCATCGACAGCGCAAGAGCCACGGCTCTGACCGAAGCGCTGCTCGTCACGATCGACCGGGACAGCACGGCGATACGGGCGCGCGACTACTCAGCCGCGCAGCGTCAGTACGTCCATTTCCGCAGCCTGCACAGCCAGTTGCGCGGCGTGTTCAGGAGCAAGGCATCCGACGGCGCCCGCGTCGCCGCCGTCTTGCGCAGCATGAACGTGAGCGGCGTCCTCTCCAGCGCGCAGTCCGCCGCGGCGATCGGTGCCATCGAAGCGAGCCTGCGCCGGGCGCGCGTTCCCGCGGCGAAGCTCGGTTCGCTCGCCACGGGCGCGCTGGAAGCGCGCGAAGCGAATGCTCTGGAAAGCCTCGCCGCGTCAAACGGTTGACGGGCGGGCGGCCAGCGCGAGTTTCTTGGATCGGCCCAAGCCTTCCCCTCATCGTTCTGCATGGGCGAATCCTGACGTTTCGCCAATGGGGGCGCCGGGGTAAGGGTGCCTCCATGAAAGACGCGATCATCGCCATCGCGTTTGTCGTTCTGGTCGTCGCCGGCTTTTGGTGGACGAGAGGCTCCGGCTCAGGGCTGCCGGGCGGTCTCTACGACCCCCCACGCCAGGACCTCGCGCAGCGCTACAGCGAGCTAGGCGATCCAATGCCGCCGACAGGGGAACTTCCGGAGGACCGCGAGCGTGAATAAATGCCTCGCTGGAATCGTCTTGGTCGTCACAGGCGGTCTGCTGCTTGTCATCTCGCTCCCGTTCGTGAGCTATTTCGGCCTAGGCTCAGCAACCCTGTGGGACGTGTTCACAATCCAGCCGGTTACCGTCACCGTCATCGCCCTGACCATCATGGCGATAGCTCTCGCGAGCCTCGGTTTCGACTCGGTGTGGCTCCTGGGCCTAGCGCTACCGATCGCTAGTTCCTATCGGGCGGCGGGGACAGGCTTTTGGCTCGCAGTTGCAGCTACAGCGCTAATGGCTCTCGGGAATAGTTTGCTCACGGCAGGCCGCTTTCGTGGTCAACGCGCCTAACGGTGCCGCACACGATCGTCGTCGAACGGGTTTGTGAAGCATCACGCTTGCGTGAGGAACTCCAGGCGGGCTCTGCAGCCAAGAAAGGTCCAAGCATCCGGCAGGGCTTTGGGGTGTATGGGCGATACTGGGCTCGAACTCGCCCCTGGGGCGCAGGTAGAGACAGATTGCCCGGTTTACTGGGACTCAGCGCCCTCAGATCAGCTCGCGCCGCCACGCACACAGCCCCGAGCTGGCTGTAGGTACCTAGGGGTTGGTTCGCTCGTTGAGCCGTGCGATCGGGGCTTTTGGCCGAAAGACTGAGTGTCTTGGATGATGGCTGTAGCGCCAGAGCCATCCGGGACGGCGTTCTACTCAAACGCGACCGCCGTGCCGGTGAAGGTGCCTTTCTTGACGGCCTTGACCTTCTTATTTCCTTCCGCGACCCCGCATTTCGCGGCGCCTTCGTAGGTCTCGCTCACGGCACCGGCGAGCGTCAGCGGTGAGAACGAGCCGGCCGTGGTTTCGCCGGAGAATGCGACGGAGGCCTCTTCGCTGAGCACGAGGCTCAGCGGCCCCGTCGCCGTCGCAGGCCTCGCCTTCGGCGTCCACTTGAGCTTCGCGGACCCGCTGGCCGCTTCGCCCGCTTCGCTCAGCGCCGAGCAAGAGACCGCATGCGCTGTCGTCAGCGTGGCTTTGTAGCTCACTTCGGTAAAGGGTTCGCCCGTACAGCCGGTCAGCGTGCCCTTGATCTTCACCGTCTGGACAGCCGCCGTGTCAGTCAGGCCCGGTGAGAGCTTGATCGTGCCCGCGTTGGTGGTGCACACCGCCTTCGCCACGGTGTAGCTGATTTCCGCCGTGCCTTCCTGGCCGTCGCTGCTCTTCGCGGTCACTGTGTAGGTGTGCGCACCAGGCGTCGAGGTGTTGAGCGTCCCGTTGAGCGTGCCGCTAGTGCTCGACCCGCCGTTGTTGTCCGAGCAGGTGCTGATCCCGGGACCCCCGGTCCCTTCGGTGCACGTAACGCTCGTTGCGACCGTCTGGCCCTCGGCGTAGAGGCCGGCGGTCGACGGTGAGTTGATCGTCGCCGTCGGCGGCGGCACTGCTTCGCCGGAGACGACAGCTCTGAGGGTGTTCGTAGTGGATGAGCCCGTCGCGTTGGGATCCTGTACGCACGAGTTCGAGTACGTGAAGACCCCGCTGGCGGCGCCAGCTCCGTAGATCGTGATGATCTGACCTTTTGAAGAGTCACCGCTGTCGCTGAGCGAGACGTCGATCGCTACGGATTGGCCCTGACTGACCGCGATGTTCGGCAGGTGGAAGTAAGTGTCGGCGTTTGGCGTGGCGGAGGCGGAGGCCATAGGAATCCCGTTCACCGACAGCGTCAGCGACGCGGTCTCGGTCGGGACGGGATCTATCTCGATCTCGACGGTATTGATCGTGGCCACGCCAGCTGGAACCGTCATGGTCTGGCTGAACGACCCGCCTGGGAGGTCGTGTCCGGATGGGTAGTTGGGGTTACCACGGCACATGGGAACGAAGGAGGTTTGGGCGCCGTAGTTGTTGTAGGTGTATGCGATCGTCGCCGCAGCCGGCGCGGTCAGGCACGCGAGCTCCAGAACTCCCAATCCCAACGTCAGCCCCAACGCTCCGACGACGAAGCGACGGAACCGCAACCAAGATGTTGAGGCGATGCGCGCCGACCCGCGATCATCGGACCCGTAGAATCCCTCCGTCCGCCGCACGATCAGCTCCCTTCATTGAGGCTCCTTACCAAGCCACAGCCAGCCAAATATTACCTACTTAGCAGGCCGCGCGAGATCTGCACATTCCGAATGATCCCATAAGTTAGCCCTCGTCGATAACATCCGGGGCGCATCACCGACTCGTAAAGCATCAGCCATCGACGACAGCGAGTTTGTGCTTTCGCGGTCAAGCAAGCGCCTCGCCCCCTCGGCTTCTGCTCAGGAACTCCAGAGGAGGCTGGCCGCCCGCGCCCTTCCGCGTGGGCGGTCCCGCCCGAAATCGCCTCGCTGCGCTCTCTGGCACGACGCGCCAGCACCGCCCAATCCCTGATCCGGGAGCCAATGCCCTCGCTCAAGGGCCTCCCCCGTTCCGGCAACCAGCCACTCAATCGGGAGCCAGGGCCTGCGGACGATCGCCCGGCTTTTAGTCGTCTGCTCGCATCTGACAAGGTTGACTCCCGCTGCGAACACCTCGACGCCGCCGACCGCGTCCCGGGATGGGCGACGATTGCTACCAACTGGAGGCTTCAAGGCGTGATTCTCATGCCTTAGAGCCAAATCCGTCTATGGGCGATACTGGGCTCGAACCAGTGACCTCCGCCTTGTCGAGGCGGCGCTCTCCCAGCTGAGCTAATCGCCCTGGGATCGACCGGAAGGGTATCAACGCGATATCGGCCCCAAGCGCCCGGTCGCCGTCGAGCAAGCGCCGTGAGGAGGCCGAGCCGGAGGCGAGCCCGGCCTCCCTCCCATCACGGCACGATCACGATCCTGCTTTCGCGGCCTTCCGCAGCGCCCGAGCTCGATGCGCCTTCTTCGACGCCGCCCGATTCACGAGGGCTTTCGGTCTGCCCTCCGCCGGCTTCCAGTTCGCCGGTACCGCCCTGAGACTCACCGCCGCTGCCCCCGAACGGCGACCGCGTTTCGCCTTCGCCTCCGGACTGAACCGCCCGACGACCGGTCGTAGTCGAGGACGACACGCCGTGGCCCGCTTCGATCGCTTTGACCGCCTGGGCGACCGTGTCGGAGGAAACCGCGAAGCCAACGCCCGTGCTCCCTGCCTGCGAGCCGTTGATGCTGGCGGCCTCACTGGCGATCTGGGAGTTGACACCGATCACCTGGCCTTCGTCATCGAGCAGCGGCCCGCCCGAGTTGCCAGGATTCAGCGCCGCGTCGGTCTGGATCGCGCCGGCGATCTTCGAGCCGTTGGGGGCGGAGATCGACCGTCCCAGCGCGGACACGATCCCGCGTGTGAGCGTCTCGTTCAGGCCGTAGGGGTTGCCGATCGCATACACCGGATCGCCGACCTGGACGGTCTTCGAGCTGGCGAGCGTCAGCGGCTTGAGGCCAAGGCCCGACGGGTCCACTTTGATCAGCGCCAGGTCGTCGTTGGCTTCCTCGCCGACCAGCGTCGCCGTGCGGGTCTCGCTCGACGAGCCATTCGCCGCGACGGTCAGGCTGCTCGCGCCCGAGATGACGTGGTCGTTGGTGAGAATCAGGCCTTTGTCGTTGAGCACGATGCCGGTGCCGCTGTCGGTGCCCTGCGATGTCACGGCCTTGATCGCCACGACCCCGGCGGAGGCCTGTTTGTAGATCTGCGTTGCCGTCAGCGCGGTCGAAGCGGCATCGCGGCGTGTTCCCGTCGACGATGAGCTGGCGGCGACTGTGCTCGCCGGCTTGGCCGACGACGAGCTGCGGCCTGCGACGAGGACCACGGCGACACTCGCGACGGCCGCGCCCAGCAGTGCGGCGAGCAGGACTGGTGCGTATAGGCGTTTCACGGCTGACCTCCGGTCGTCTTGCAGGATCAGCCCATGGTGCGCCGGCTCGCTGTGCGGGCGCTAACGCGATCCGAAAGCGCGGCTAACGGAGACGCAAAATGTTCGTAACGGCATCCGTCTCATGGCACGGCCGGCACGTCCTGGACCACTGCCGAGAGCTCGGCGGGACATCAAGGCATGGCCCGGTACCCTTGCGTTGCTTCTGGCGACGTGGCGGAGTGGCTACGCAGCGGCCTGCAAAGCCGTTTACACCGGTTCGATTCCGGTCGTCGCCTTAGGAACTGCCTGCAAATGCGCTCTCTGGCCGAGTGTGGCTGAAGACAGCGTCTGTTTCCCAGGCTCTCCCAGGCTCTCCCAAAAAGCGGATTGAGCCAGGCACGGCATCAGCCGTCGCGTCAGGGCCTTGAGTCTCATCGTTGAGCGAGGCGAACGACGGATCAGTTGCTGTAACCGTCCAAACGCAGGCGGGTGCCGTGGCGATGAAGGCCGGCCACCGTCGGCGTCATAGTCACTCAGGCAGTACGGCTATGGGCTTCTATGCCCGGAGGATCGCCGCGAGCGGCGCCCTAGACGGGCACCACTTCGACCACTTCACGGCCCGACGACGTTTCCTCTCGCACGTTGAGCGCGATCGGGATGGTGGCCGTCTTCGGGCAGCTCGCCTCGTTCTCGGAGCCATCGGATTTCATCTTGTCGCCTTTGTTGAGAGCGATCTGCGTCGGCGAACCCGCGAACCAGAGTCCTTTGAGCTTCTTGAAGGAATACGAGCATTCGCGCGTCAGTGCCGCTTCTGTGGCGGAGAAGGTCATCAGGTCGCTCGTTTCGGGGCTCGGAAACAGTTCGGCGAGCCCTTCGTTCTGCACTTTCCCTTTCGGTTTCAGGACGAGTTTGCCGAAGCTGTGGTTGAACGGGAAGTTGCCCCAGCCCCACAGATACTGAGACTTCTCGAACGGCATCGCGCCATGTTCCAAGCAGGTGTTCTGTTCGGCGGGGCGGGTCAGTTCGACCTGAATGCTCGCGCCACCGTTCGCCGTCACGTGTCCGGTCAGAGTGGGCGATAGACAGTCAGTCGAACCCAGCTTCGTCGTGACGTGGTCTTTCACCGACAGACCCATCACGAGTTCGGTGCCAACCGCAACCGCTTTCTTCGAGGTATGGGCGACGAGCAGCAGCGATGGTTTCGTCGCCGCGAACGCGCTCGATGCCAGCAGGAAGGCGAGCGCGAAACACGCGCAGACCCCGGTCGCGATCCTTCGCAAACGCCCCATCAGCAACCCCCCGGTTTCGATACACAGTGATGTACTCGTCGGTTGCGAAGACTACAGGCGGAGATCGACGGACGCGCGGCGGCCGAGGTTCCGTCGCCGTACGACGATCCACCACCTCTGCGTGGTCGGCCGACCGCTCAGCGCACCTTCAGTACCGTGCATCGCGAGACGCCGTGCGGCTCGATCTATTCGCTGGTCGCGTTACAACCGGCCTGTACGACACCGACGGGCTCAGCAGCCGTCCGGGCAGCCGTCGCCATCGGCGCCGGCGATGCGCTTGGCACAGCACGCCTCGCCGCGCCACGCGTTGCGTCCCTCCCCGATCGCGACAACCGCGATCCCAGGGGCTGTGGTCGGGTCTGCCCACCCTCGCTCGTCGGCTAAGGTCGCGCAGGGATGGTGGTCAACTCCGGGAGGGCAAGGCGATGACGCAGGATGAGGGAGAGATAGTGGGCACGTTTGTCGAGCCACGTGGGATGGTGCACTCGATCGTCGCCGGCACGATAGGCCGAGAGATGCTCGGCGCCGTTGGCGCGATGTCGGCGCAACACGCCGCAGAGTCTCGGCACGCCGGCAGCTCGCCGATCCGCGCGGGCCAGATCGCCTATCTCGGATTGACCAGCGACGAGCTGACCCTGTTCCGCGCAAAACGAGGCGCCTTTCGTCCGAAGGCGACCGATGATGCAATCGCCACAGCGCCGCGCACGAGTGTGAGCGAGGCGAAACTGGAGCGCGGGCGCCTCGCCGGCGTTCTGGAGGTGACCTTCGCCGACGGCTCCGCGTGGGCCTTTGACGTGCCAAAGGTGCATCTTTCTGGCGCCGAGGCGATCGCGACCGCCCTCGGTTGACTCCGGCGGCCCGGACTCGTCGATCGGTCGGCTCGTAGCATCCGCGCCAGCGCTCCGCCGAGCGCGAAGGCGCCTCAGCGGCCACCGACGCGGCGCGCAACGTCGCCAGGCGCCTGCGGCGCGGAGAAGACCGTGGCAACGCTGCTCGGCGTCGGCGAGTGGCGGGTGTGCGCAGCCGTCAGGCTCGCAAGACGCTGGCTCATCTTGCGAAATGCCGGGGCTGAGCGAGCCGCGGCCAAGCCAGGCTTGGCTCGCACGGCCGCGACGCTCTGCTGCAGCCCTTTGATCTGGATTGCCTGGTTGGCCGCTTCGAACGTCGCGCGTTCGGCTTCAAGCGTTTCGAACAGCTTCAGTTGCGCCGATTCCGGCCCGGCGATCGCGCTGCGGGCAGCGGCCAGCCCGGTCTGAAGCCGTTCGCGCAGGAGCTTGGCCAGTGCGATCTGTGTGCTCAGTGCCGCCGGCTCGATCAGCATGCGGAGAGCGGCTGCGCATTCGCTTTTGCTGCATTTTTCGGTGTCTTGGGCGTGCGTGTGCACGAGCGCCATCCTGCGCGACATCGAGCTGATCAGTTTCGTCTCACCCGCGATCTGACTTTCCGTGGCGGCCAGCAACGGCGCGGCGGCGATCGTTTTCTCGACGGCCTGGAGTCCTCCAATCGACTTGAGCACACACGCGCGCTGGCCGACGATGGCGAAGAACTTCGCCTTGAACTCGGCAAAGCTGTGGATCGATTCGGGGTTGTGAGCCAGGACATTGACCATCGTCTTGCGATCCGCGCATTTTTCCAGCCCTGTGAGAGCGGCCGCCACATTGCCCTCGACGTTGAAGTCCGTGGGGTTGCCGCACGGCCCGGGCGTGTGCGCCCAGAACTCCGCCCAGCCCTCGTTGAACGCGAAGCCTTCGTTGCTGACCAGACACAGTTCATGGCTTTTGGGATAAGCGAAGCGAGCCGCGTCGTAGAAGAAGTGCGCTCCGCTTCCGTCGAATGTGTGCCGCACCGAGTGGGCGAACTCGTGAAAGTTGACCGCGTAGCCGCCGTCGGGGTCTTTCGGGCCGTATCCCGTTTCGTATCCCTGGGGCCAGTTCGTCGTCGAGAGCGTCGTGAAGGGGACGCCGCAGCATGGGTAGTCCCAGCTGATCAGGTAGCTGGAGTCCGGCGGAGCTACGCCCATCACCTGTTTGTAGTTCTGATAGGCGTTGTGCGCACCTTGAAAGGCCGCGCACGTCGGCGTGCCCGCGCCGCTTTCGTGTGAGATCTGCCAGTTGCCGAGGTTCACGATCCCGGCGTGGCTCCCGACCGTCTGCGTTTCGGTGTCGTAGTCGCTGAAGGAGTACCAGTTGCCCAGATGCACGCCTTGGTCGTCGTTCATCACGACCTTCGAGTAGAGGTCGAAGTTGTCGTCGGCCCGCACGCTGAAGCTGTAGGCGCCATTTGCGTTGGTATGCGTCGCGCCGAGCTTTTCGTCGAACCACAGAGTCGAGATGCCGCCCGGGCGCCACAGCTCGACTCGCGCGCCTGCCAGCGGCGTCACCGTGCCGCGGTTGTCGCACGTCCACTGCCCCTTGACTTCGAAGCTGACGCTTGCCTGTGCGACACCGGCACGAAGCACGACCATTAGGAGCGTTGCGAGCGCAGCGGCGGCGAGAACTCGTCGGGCCTGGCCCGACGATTTGCGACAGAGGAACGTCCTCGGACTGGGCATAGCGCTGCTCCCTTCGCGGAATCTCGTTTCCGCGCCCCCCGGGCGCGACAGGCTTGCCGGAGGAGCATGCCACTTTCCTCAGCAGGGCGCGGCCACAGGAGAATCCCCACGCTTGCAGAGACTCTCCTGTGGCCGGGAGAGTTCAACGCGCGATGCGCGTGGTGCCGAGATGCGCCATGACCGTGACCGCACGCGGAGGCGTTTTATGGGCGATCGCTGTCGACGCCCAGCCGCAGTGGGCGTCACTGGCCAACTGCAGATCATGAGCGGCTTCTCCGTAGCTTTTCGTCACCTGTCCCGGGTTTTTTGCCGTGACCCCTTCGTTGGCGTGTTTCAGGTCTTCTTCGAACCACTTGAGCCACTGCTGGCAGGTGTCCTCGCTGACGGTGCTGGTGTTCTGCTGTGCGCTGGCCAAGGGAGCGCCGGTCGCCGATAGAGCTGCGACTGCGGCGAGGGCGAGGATGGTCGTGCGGATCTTCGTGGTGAGCATGTTCTTGCCTCCTGGGCGTGTGAGTTGGATTGAGCTCATGCTCACGGCGCGCGCTCATACCTTCCAGCCACCCCGGGGGTAGGGATGCCTTACCCCGCTGCGCGCCCGGTACAAGCTTTGCTGTGTAGAGTTGCCGCATGGGGGCGCGCGCGCTCGCGAGGCGAGCTGGCATTGCTGTCGTTGCAGCGGGGGCCTGCTTGTCGTTGGCGAGCGCCTCGGCATCCGCGCGTGTCAACTGCAAATCCGGCAAGACGGTCTTCAAGCGCCCCGCTGTCCGCGTCTTCAAGGTTCCGGCCGTCTACGGCAATCCCCGACAGGAGGGCTCGCACTACAAACAGTTCTACCTGTGCGCTCGCGGGTCACACCGTCCGTTCCCGTTCCAGGGCCAGCCGTTTTTGATGAACGAGTCCGTCGGGCAGTACAAGCTCGTCGGCGACCGGCTCGGATTCGTGGCCTTCGCGGAAGGCGTGTCGGGGGGCGCCGGGACTACGATCGGATGGGTGCAACTGCCGCGTGGACCGGACAGGGAAGCGGGCATCTTCGAAAGGGAAGTGGTGCCCGAAGAAGAGGATCCTGGGCCAAAAGTGCCCTCGGAAGAACTCGAATACGCGATTGCCGAAGACGGGACGGTCGCCGTGGCCGGAGAAGCGGACGACTTCGCAGCCGAAGCGGAACATCCCAACAAGCCGCCGCCGAAGGAATGGGAGGTCTGCGTGCTCACGGTCAAGCCCCGCCACCTCTCCAGTCCACGGGCGCTGTTGAAGACAAAGATTCCTGCCGAAGCGCCGGTCCTCAGCACGATCGCGATCAATGCATCGACGGTGAGCTGGCGAAACCAGGCGGGCCTCTCCGTCTCGATGCCGCGTTAGCCAAAGGGAGGCGCTCGCGGTGATGGCCCATCGGATCTGCTCGGCGCTCACGGCGTGCAGGCGTCGTGGTGAGCCCGGTCGGGCTCTTCAGAAAGATCGAGTCCAACCCCCTTCACAGCAGGCTGCGCTAGGGTTGCTCGCCTGAATCGCGAGCGCGGGTCGGCGCGGACGGGGGCGGCACGTTGGGGGATGGCGAAGAGACGCGTCAAAGCGATCGGGCACAACTAAGAGGAGGCGGTATGAGGGGACGTATCGATGGGCTGGCGGTGGCCGGCGCAGTTGCGATCGTGCTGGCGATGTCCGGATGTGGGTCGTCGAGCTCGACCAGTGCAGGCTCCGCAGATACCGCGACAAGCGCCCCGGCAACGACGCCGACAACCGCGGCACAGTCGACCGGCGCATCGACGACCGCCGCCGCAGGGACGACCGCTCCCGGCGCGACGCTCGCGCTCGGCGCCCCGGCGACCGTCGATTACAAGCCGGGCATCAAGTCCGACAGCCCCACCTACCATCTGCGCGTCAGTGTCGCCTCGATCACCAAGGCGCCCGCCTCGGATCTCAACGGGGTCGAACTCGAAAAGGAACAGCAGGGCAAGACTCCCTACTACGTCAAGCTCAGCATCACGAATCTTGGCGAAGGCAACGCCAGCGCTGAAGACGGTGTTCCGACCGCAGGTTTTCAGACGATCGACGACCGCGGGCAGCAAGGACAGGAACTGACCCTGCTCGGCACCTTCCGCCCCTGCGAATCGGGCACGCAGCCCAAGCAGTTCACTCACGGCGTCACCTTCGCCACCTGCCAGGTCTACCTGGTGGGTGGCGGCGGCTCGATCGTCAAGGGCGAGTGGACCGGGAGCGGCGACGCCTACGCGGAAAAGCCGATCGTGTGGAACGCGGGCTGAGCCCTTCGGGCTCGATCGTTCGGGAGACGAACACGCGCAGGCCCGGCCGGGCCTGCGCGAAAACAAGGAGGCCGTCGCGCATAGATCGGTCGTGAGATCGACGTGGCGAAGATAGTCCAGTCGGCCCGAACGCCGGCCGGACGCGGTCCTACCGGGGCGTCGCGTCGGCCGAACGGCCTAGCGCATCAGACGCTGTGCCTTGCTCACGGCGGCCCGAAGTAGACGATGCGTAGCGGGACACTCGACACATTCGCCGAGGCGACCACGCAAGCGACGAAGGTGATTGGCAGGGCCGGAGCCGCAGAGCCGTAGAGCGACGCTAGGCCCGCGCCGCTGAGCGTGCCGCCCGGGCCTAGCGCCATGACGGCGCTCGACTGGTCGCATTCGCTGGTGCTATGTCCGGGCTTGAGGAACTGGATCGCAACGTTGCCGAACGGGTTCGTTATCGACTGCAGCGTCTCGTTGGCCGCACCGACTCCGCCGCCGAAGCTCCCTGCGTAGGGAACGAAACCCTCCTCGACGGGCTGCTCGGTCAGCGTCACGGTCGCCGTGCGGTTTGCGTATTGGGCAGTCCCGAGCTGGCTCTGAAGTTCCTTGTACCACACGAGGTTGACCCCAAAAGTCTCCTGCCCCAGCACGAGGTAGTCGCCCCGGCGGGTGTTATAGAGGCCTACCGAGTTCGGGTACGTTCCAGGCACCAGGTGCCACTGGTAGGACGGGCTCGCGGCCCAGTCGAGGTCCACACCGAGTTTCTGGTGTTCGTTGACGAGGTATTTGTGGGTGAAGTTGTCGTAGATCGCGATGTTCTGCTTCGACGAGATTCGCCCTTTGAGGCGGCTGCGTCGCTTGAAGCTGAACTGGCGCAGGCCCGTGGACACTTTCTGACCGTCGCCGAAGTCGACGTCCGCTCCGAAGGTCTGGTGATGGTCGATCAAGTTGCGCTTTTCACCGCCGTCGGCGAGGTTGTAAAGCTGGTAGTCGGCGCCGTACACGTTCGCTTGCGGTTTGGGCACTTCCCACTGGTGCGGGTCCAACTCGGACACCTTGGCGGTGGGCAGGTCCAGTGCGGCGCCGCTCGTCGACGCGCCGGCGAGCACTACCGCTGCCGTCAGCACTGCCATCCCCGCCACCAGTCTCCCCACGCGCATAACCCGATCCTACCTCGCGTGAGCTCAGGCGCGCATCTGGCTCACGCCGGATAGCTACGGCTTGAACGGCGGCGCCTCACTCCAACCCCAGCGCGAGACCGGTGCGTGCTCGATGACCTCGGCGCCCGGCTGCGAGTGTCGCCGGGACCTCACTTAAGATGCCGCCGATGTCGGGCGATCGGATGACAGAGGCCCATGCGAACAAGGACGGTCGCGCGTGGCGCATCGGCGGGCAAGCCGAGGTCGCCTGGATCCGCGACGACACCGAGGTCTCGCTCGCGATCACGTCTGCGATCCCTCCGATATTCGACGCCTACGCCACGCTGGAGCTTCCCTGCGGCGGACACCACGACGCAAGCTCGCCGCTGGAGGATCGTGACGTTCACGATGCGGCCGTGCTTGCGGTGCTCGGCGAGCATTCTGCGGCGCAGCCATGGTGGCTTGGCTATCTCGACACGGGCAGTGCGGACATCGTTTTCCCCGACGTCCGAAAGGTGCGGCCGGGCCCCAACGACGACGGGCGTTACGTGCTCGTCGAGGCAGGCCCACAGCAGGCGCGGATCTGGCGCGAGGGCGCTTGGAAGGGTCCCCTGCCGGACCTGATGTTTCCGGCCGACCGCTCGTGGCTCGTCTCGACTTTGTGGGACGACGACTGGACCTGCATCGGCGGCTCGCGAGCGCTCGTGGATGCCTTTCTCGCCAATCCCGATCTGCAGCACCGAGCCCGCGAGGTCACCCCGTCGATGAAGGATTCGACTCCGCCCGGCCACACTGCGATCTGATCCGCGGCTGCATCTCTACGCGCTCGGTAGAGCAGAGACCCTCGCGCCGCCAGATCGGAACGGCCACGCCGAGACCGGCGCTCACCGCGACGGGCGCGACGGCTGCGCCGGCGCCCAGGCCGGCGCCGCGGATCCACGCGGGCGGCAATCCGGACAGGAACAGCACCGACAGCGCGAGGATCATCACGAGGCCGGGCAGGATGAAGCCCAGCCCGCCGATCACGGCGCCCTTCGGCCCGCGCAACCGCCACGCGCAGTAGATCGCCAGCTGCGTCGAAGCCGGGCCAGGCAGCAGGTTCGTCGCAGCGATCGCGCGCTCGAACTGCTCCTCGCTCAGCCAGCGCCGATCGGCCACGCACAGCAGGCGCAGCAGCGAGATGTGCGCAGGCGGGCCGCCGAAGCCGATGCAGCCGATGCGCCCCCACTCCCGCGCGATCTCGCCAAGCGAAGGCTCCGCGCGGGTCGGTCCCATCGCGTCAGACGACGACGGACGCGGATCAGCTCGTGCTCGGCTTTGCCTTGCCGCTCGTCGTCTTCGGCGCGAAGCAGCTTTTTGCTTTCTTGCCGTTCTTGGCCGCACCGCAGCCGAGCCCGCCTTCGCCTTTGTCGACCTCCTTGAGCAGGAACTTGCTCGGGTCGTGCGGATAGCCGCTGGGCGGGCCGTAGCCGATGACGACGCTGTCGTCTTTGTGCAGCACGAGCGCGGCCGGGTTGCTCAGCGGCTTGCCGTTGAGGAAGAAGTGAAGCCGGTTGCCGCCGTATCCCTGCAGCCCGCCGACCTGCGCCGGGCCAAGCTTGACGCCCCACACCGAGAAGAAGTCGCCGAGCGTGTAGTTGTACGGGTGCGGCGCCTCCATGTGGATGATGCCGCTGCCGTCGTGCGTGTGCATGCTCGACTCGATGCCCTTGGCGGGGTCGAGGCCGATCTCCGCGGGAAGCGGCTTCAGCAGCCCGTTGACGTAGATGTGCAGCAGCGCGTGGATGTGGAACTTTTCCTGGCCGCCCGCGGGAATGCCGATCAGCTTCAGGCGCTGTGCGAGATGTGCGTATTCCGGCTTCCACGGCGCCTGGCTGGCCCCACTCGCCGGCTGGCTGGTCTGCAGGCCCGGGCCCGAGATCGTGAGGCCTGCCGGCGTCGGGGCCGGCGCCGACGCCGACGAGGTGCCGGCGCTCGAACCGCAGCCCGCCATGACGGGGGTCAGCAACGCCACGAGCCCGATCAGGGCAGCGCGCGTGCGGTTGCGGGTCACAGTGCGATGGCGCATCGGCAGAAGGCAGCGTAATGCTCCCTCGGGCGTCGGCGCGCTGCCGTTTCTCGCTCGTGGGTCCGTCCGCCTCTCGTTTAGCGAGCCGCTGAGCGGGCACTGGTCTAGCGACAGCAGTACATCCAGGCTGGACACTGTCTATGGACGTGCCGACGAGCCTCGTCCGTAGCGGCGGGAATCGGCGGCACGTCCGGCTTTCTTCGGTTACTGTCCCGGCCTGATGCCGGGTGAGAACGAGCAGGAGCAGCCGCTCACAGCCGAGGTCGCCAGAGCGCTCGTGGGGCTGCACAAGGAGCAGTTCGGCCGCGGCCCGACGAAGGCGCGCGCGCACTTCTTCGGCGCCGACATGCTCGTCTGCGCGTTCGAGGACGTGCTCGTTCCGGCGGAGGTCAAGCTCGTCAGCCGCGGACAGGACGAGGCCGTTCAGACCGCGCGGGTGCTGTTTCAGATCGCCACGAAGGACGAGTTCGTCGCGACCATCGAGAAGCTCGTCGAGCGCAAGGTGCGCGCGTTCACGAGCGCGATGGACCCCGGGGCGAACATGCTCTTTGAGATCTTCGTCTTCGAGAGCGACGCCGACGGCGTGCAGGCGGACGGCTAGCAGCAGGCCGGGCGGCGTCTCGCCTCAGCCGGCGGGACGGTTCAGTCGAATGCGCCGGCGGGCAGCAGGAAGCGCCGTGCCGGTGCGTCCTTCGCGCCCGCCGTCTCGCGCAGCCCGTGCAGCCCGCTGCTTCGCGCCGGAGCCATCGTCGAGTCGGCGACGCCGTCGTGGTCGGAGATCCACTGCAGGATCTCGCCGGAGTCGGCGCCCTCGGCGAGGATCACCGACCGCTCGATCACCATGCCACCCGTGCCGTCCGGCCGCGCCAAGCGCCGCACGACGACTCCGATCTCATCTGTCGTCATGCCACCAACACTACCGCCGGCCCGCAGGCGCGAGCTCTAGCGCAGCCCGCTGAACCCGAGCCGCAGCCCGATGACCCGCCGGCGCAGGGCGCTGGACATCGCGACCTCGTGCCACACGCCCTCCTGCCCGGTCCGCTTCGGCTCGCTTGCCAGCGCCCAGTGCACCTGCAGCAGCGGCGGCCGCGAGATGCCGTGGTGCAGGTCGTCCAGCCCGGCCTGCGCCAGCGCATCGGTCAGCTCGTCGTGTGTCCATGCAGCCGCCTCGCTTGCCAGCGCGTCGCGATGAAACAGCGGATCGGAGTCCTGAGCCTGCGCCATCCACTGTTTGATCGCCTCGTCGTCGGCCAGGCGCACGAGATCCCATAGCCACACCGCACAGCCGGTCCGCCCGCGGATCGCCGCGACCTGCCCCAGCGCCTGCAGCAGCTCGACCTCCGAGGGCAGCTGATGCAGCGCGAGCATGCAGCTGAGCAGATCGACCTGTGCGGGCACGACGTCCTCGCAGGCGGTCATGTCCGCCTCGATCAGGCGCACGCGCTCGCCGAGGCCTTCCTCGAACAGCATTCGCTTGCCCAGCTCGCCCATCGGCCCGGAGAGCTCGACGCCCACCACCTCGGCGTCCGGGCGGCGCTGGGCGAAGTACGCCAGGAAGCGCCCCGAGCCGCTGCCCAGGTCGACGACCGTGCCGCCCGCGGGCAGCAGGTGGCTCATCCCCCGCGCGCACAGCTCGTACTGCGGGACGAGCGGCCCGTCGCCCGAGCCGGCGCGGTCGAATGCCGCCGCCGCCTGCGGCTCGTCCATCACCATCGGCTCGGGGACGCGCGGTCGGCCGGCGCCAGCCGGGCGCGCCTGAGGTGCGTCGGCGTCGCCGTCAGCCGGCAAGCTGGCTTCCGAGCATCAGCTTCGTGGCGTCCTCACTCGGGGCCATCACCTGCGACGTTAGCGCGTCGCGCATGTGGCGCTCGAGCGCAAGCGTGCCACCGCCGCGCAGCCCGGTCACGCCGCACAGCCGCAGCGCCTGGCGTGTCACGTCGACCGCCGATTCGCCGCAGGCGATGCGCGCCGACCAGAGCAGGTCCTGCACCTCCTCGACCGTGCCCTTCTGAAGCAGCTCGCAGCGACGCAGGTCGATCGTCCGTGCGGCGCTTTTCAGCAGCTCGCGCGAGGACAGCAGCCGCACGCGCATCTCCGCCAGTTGGCGCTGGGTCGTTTCCGAGGCGGCCACGCTGCGGCGCTCGGTCCGCGTGCTGCTCGCGCCGGCGTCGCGGCGAATGAAGTCGTGATGCTTGCGCCTGACGTGGGCGAGCGCTTCGTCGAAGGCCGACTCGGCGATCCCCTGCCACACCGCAGCGAACCCGGCGCGCGAGACGACCGTCATCGACGTCGCGCGCACGTGCGCGGAGTCCTCCGGCCCGATCTGGTGCCAGCTGGGCACCTCGCAGGCGGTGAAGCGCAGGCCCGAGCTGGAAGTGGCGCGCATGCCGATGCAGTCCCACACGCCGAACGGCTCCACGCACTCGCTCCGCGCCGGGCCGGGCATGATCACCATGCTCAGCTCGTCTCCCGCGGCCTCGGAAGAGGCACGCGTTGTGCAGTAGACCCAGTCGGCGTAGTTGGCGCTCGTCACGACCGGCTTGACCGCCGTGAGCTGGATGCGCTGCCCGTCGGACTCCTTCGCGCTCACGCAGAAGCCCGCGTTGCCGCCCGTCTCGGGCTCAGTCGTGCCCGACGCCACCAGCTCGCGCCCGGCCGCGATCGGCGGCAGGAAGGCCTCCTTCTGCTGCTCGGTCCCGTGATCGACGACCATCGCGTACTGGCAATGGTGCATCACGTAGATCATCGCCGTCGATGCGCACGCCCGCGCCAGCTCTCCGACAACGTCGGCGAACGTCTCGATCGTCGCCTCCATGCCGCCGTACTCGCGCGGCACCAGCAGGCCCAGCAGCCCGGCGCCGCCCAGCGCCTCCATCGCGTCGGCCGGGAACTCGCCGGTCGCGTCGTGGTGCGCGGCGCGCGGTGTCAGCACGTCGTTTGCGATCTCGCGCGCGAGAGCCACCGGACACGGTCTCGGCGTGATCCGCGTATCGACAGGCAATCGTTCCTTGAATGATGCGAACTGCTCGGCTTCCTGCCGCATTCGCCCGACCTCCGATCCAAGCCTGTGGCGGTGTGTAGCGGGTGGGGATGGTACCTGAAAACACGCGTGTTTTCAGGCGTTTCTTGCTTTCCAGACCCGGTTCTTCTACCCGATTACCGCGCATCGAACCGCCTCCCTCGGCGCTCACGCACGCGCACGCGAGCTCATCGGCGGGCGTCGCTGCGACTCCAACCGCCGGCGTTCATCCGCGGGCCCGGATTCGGTCAGCCGCCGGCGAGAGGCTCGCCCGCACGCGACGGCACCGCGCACCGCCGCCCTTGCGCGGCTCCCGGCATGTCCAGCGCCGCGCAGTTGCGTTCACGCGATCTGCGACTTGCGCCGATATTCCCCTGTGCGTAGCAGCGATACCGAGGCCATGGACGTATCCGCCATGCGGATGCGCGAAGCCACGATCGCGGCGGGCATCTGGCTGACGTTCGGCATCGGCGGCTTCGGCGAGATCTACGTCGCGCTCACCTGGAGCCGGCCGAACCGCCTCGGCCTCGCCGTGCTGTTCGCGCTCGCCGTGCTCGCCGCAGTGGCGATCCAGCGCCTGCCGACCCAGCAGATCGTGCGCAGCCGGCTACGCGAGCCGTTCTTCCTCGCGTGGAGCCTGCTCGACTTCGCGATGCTCGTGATCGGCACGCTGCTCGACGGGGGCACCGCCAGCCCGCTCATCCTCGTGTTCTTCATCCCGGTCGTCTTCTCCTCGATGTCCTACCCCCTCGCATCCGTCGTCGCCGTCGGCGTGGTCAGCGTGATCAGCTATCTCGGCGTTGCGATCGTGTCCGGCGAATCGAGCTGGGCCTTCCAGGGGGCCTTTGCCGGCGCGCTCGCCTGCACGGCCGCGATGAGCGCCTGGCAGGCGCAGAACCACAAGCGCCAGCACAAACTGCTGGCGACCGCCTCGCGCACCGACCCGCTCACCGGCTGCCTGAACCGCCGTGGCTTCGAGGAGTCCGCCGAGGCGCAGATCCGCGGCATGCAGCGCCGCGGGCGCACCGGCGCCGTCGTCGTGCTCGACATCGATCACTTCAAGCCCGTCAACGACACGTTCGGTCACGCCGCCGGCGACGAGCTGCTCTGCTGGGTCGCGCAGACGCTCGAACGCGTCGTACGTCCCGCCGACGCCGTCGGGCGGCTCGGCGGCGACGAGTTCGCCGTGATCCTGCCCGAGCTGAACGCCGAGGAGGCGCGCGCGAGCGTCGCGCGCATCGCCGACGCGCTGCGCGAGCGCGCACCCGTCTCCTGGGGCCTTGCGCTGTTCCCCGACGACGGAGGCAATCTCGAGTACCTATGCCGCCGCGCCGACGCGCGGCTGTACGCCTCGCGCGAGGGGCGCCGCGCGCCCGCGCACTTCGCCTCCGCGACGGCCACCGTGCTGTCCGCCCCCTCCGTGGCAGTGCGCCGTGACCCCGGCGACGAGGCTTTGGCGGCGCCCGCGCACGGCCCGGCGAACGTGTGGCGCGCGATGCTCGACGCGATCCCCGCCGGCGCCGGCGCCGAGGGCGCGAGCGGCGATGTCGCCGCCGCCAACAGCGAGCTCTACGACCAGATCGACGCATCGGTCATCTGCACCGACATGCAGGGAACCGTCATCGGCTGGAACAGCGGCGCCGAAGCGCTGTACGGCTGGACCGGCGCGGAGGCCATCGGGCGCAACGCCCGCGAGCTGATCGTCCCCGAGGATTCGAGCGCCGCCGAGCAGCTGGCCGCAAAGCTCACCAGCGACGGGCGCTGGGACGGCGAGCTGCTCGTCCGGCGCAGGGACGGCTCGCTGTTCACCATCTACGTGCGCAACCGCCTCGTACTCGACGAGCACGGCGCCCCGGCGGCGATCGTCGGCGTGGCCGTCGACATCTCCGCGCACGTCGCCGCCGAGACCGAGCTGGCTCAATCGCGCGACTACGCCCAGGCGGTCACCGAATGCATGGGCGAGGGGCTGTTCACGACCGATCTCGACGGCCACGTCACATATGTCAATCGCGCTGCGCAGGCGATGCTCGGCGGCCCCGACTCCAGCGAGCTCGTCGGCGAGCTCGTGCACACCGCCGCAGACGACGGGTCCGCGCAGCCGTTCGGCGTGTCCCCCATCGCACGTGCCCTCAGCAGCGAGAGCACCGTGCGCAGCGACGACGGCCGCCTGCGCGTCGGCGACGGCCGCGAGCTGCCCGTCGCCTACACCGCCTCGCCCTACCACACCGACGACGGCCTGCAGGGGTGCGTGGTCATCTTCCAGGACATCTCCGAGCGCAAGCGCCGCGAGCGCGACCGCGAGCGCGACTCCGAGACGCTCGCGACGATCAACCGCGTCGAGCAGGCGATCCTCGACGACCGCTTCGTGCTCTACGCGCAGCCGATCGTCGACCTGCGCAGCCGCCGCGCCGTGCAGCACGAGCTGCTGCTGCGCATGTGCGAACCGGACGGCAGCATCGTCGCCCCGGGCGAGTTCCTGCCCGTCGCAGAGCAGTACGCGCTGATCGGCGAGATCGATTGGTGGGTGATCAAGCGCGCCACGCAGCTCGCCGGCGAAGGGTGTCCCGTGCAGCTGAACGTATCCGCGCGCTCGGTCTGCGACCCCGACGTGCTCGAACATGTCGAACGCAGCATCGAGCAGTGCGCCGTCGCGCCGGGGCTGCTCGTGTTCGAGATCACGGAGACGGCAATCGTCGAGGACGAGCAGGCCGTGCGCACTTTCGCGACGCGCGTGCAGGCGCTCGGCTGCAAGGTCGCGCTCGACGACTTCGGCACCGGCTACGGCAGCCTCACCTATCTCAAGCAGATACCCGTCGACTACCTGAAGATCGACATCGAATTCGTCCGCGACCTCGCGCGCAACAGCGCCAGCCGCCACGTCGTGCAGGCGCTCGTCGCGCTCGCCAAGGACTTCGGCGTGCAGACCGTCGGCGAGGGAGTCGAGGACGCCGAGACGCTCGAGCTGCTGGCGTCGCTCGGCGTCGACTACGCCCAGGGCTTTCACATCGCCCGCCCCGAGCACTTCGCCGAGCGCCCCGGCGACGAGAGCGCGCCGCTGGAGATCCACGCGCGCGCCGTCGAGCGCCCGCGCGCGGCCAAGCGCCCCTCGTCGCGGCGCGCCGTGCGCGCCGGCAGCCCCGACTAGCGCCCTGCGCGAGCGACCGGGCGACTCGCCGCTCACCCGCACCGCTCCGCGGGGGATACTCCCTCTCGCGTGCTGCGCCTGATCACGATCCCCATCAGCCACTACTGCGAGAAGGCGCGCTGGGCGCTTACGCGCGCCGGCCTGCCCTACCGCGAGGAGCGCCACGTGCAGGGCATCCACCGGCTGGCCGCGCGACGCGCAGGCGGCGGCGTCACCGTACCCGTGCTCGTCACGCCCGAAGGCGCGATCGGCGAGTCCGCGCTGATCCTGCAGTGGGTCGACGCGCACACGCCGCCCGAGCGCCGGCTGCTGCCGAGCGACGGCGCTCGAGCGTGCCGAGGTGCAGCGACTGTGCGCGCGCTTTGACGAGCAGCTCGGGCCGCAGTCCCGGCGCCTGATCTACGTGCACATGCTCGCCGACCGCGCGCTGGCGATGCGCTTCAACAACGAAGGCGTGCCGCGCTGGGAGGATCGCGTCATGCGCGTCGGCTTCCCCGTGCTCGAGCGCGTCATCCGCAGAGCGCTGGACATCCGCCCGGGCATCGAGACCGACGACGAGGCCGCCGTGTGGCGCGAGTTCGACTTCGCCGCCGGCCTGCTCGCCGACGGGCGCGAGCACCTCTGCGGCGAGCGCTTCGGCGCCGCCGACATCACGTTCGCGTCGCTCGCCGCCGCCATCGTCGTGCCGCCGGTGTACGGCGTCAAGCTCCCCCAGCCGCCCGACATGCAGGCGCCCACCGCCGCGCTCGTGCAGCGTGCGCGCGAGCATCCCGCCGGCGCCTACGCGCTCTCGCTGTTTCAGCGGCGCGAGCGCCTGTAGCGCTCAGCGCGTCGTGACCGTGCGATCGTCGCGTTCGCGTTCGGCTTGCACGCGCGTCGCCTGCTGTTCGCGCTCGGCCCGCAGCGCGTTGCGCCGGCCTTCGGCTTCGATCTGCGACTGCGCCTTTTCCTGTGCTTCGCGCAGCGCTTCGATCCTCCCCTGCGGGCCGCGCTGTGGTGCGCGCCGCTTGCGCCGCAACCGGCGAATGCCAGCACCGCGCCGAGCACGGCGATCGTGAGGATCTCGCGACGCGATCCGTCGCAAGCGCATCGAGCGACCCTAGAGCGCGCGTCCAGCGGCGATGTAACGTCCGCGCTGCCGTTTGCTGGCGCGGGGCGGCGGGTACGCTCTTGATAGTCGAGCCGCGGAGCCAACGCTCGGCACGCTCGCAACCGAGATGAGCGCCAACCAGCAAATCGAGCACACCTTCGGTGAGCGCGCGCCCTACTCGGTCGGCGTCGAGGAGGAGCTGTTCCTCGTGGACCCCGTCACCGGGCGACAGACGAACGCCTCCGCAGCCGTGCAGCGACGCCTCGGCCGGGTCGCCGGCGAGGTCGAGCGCGAGCTGCACGCCTGCCAGGTCGAGCTGATCACCGACATCTGCGACTCGGCCGGCGAGGCGATCGGCGCGCTGCGCGCGATGCGCGCGGCCGTCGTGGCGACCGGCGCCGGGCTGATCGGCTCGGGCACGCACCCGTCGGCGCTCGAGGGCGAGGCGGAGATAACCGACAAGCAGCGCTACGAGCGCATCCGCGAGCTGCTCGGCGACGCCGTCGCGACCCCCGTCAGCGGCCTGCACATCCACGTCGGCATGCCCGACCCCGAGTCGGCCATCCGCGCTTTCAACGGCCTGCGCCGCCACCTGCCGCTGCTGCAGGCGCTCGCCGCCAACTCGCCCTTCCGCCACGGCCGCGACACCGGCCTGGCCTCCGCGCGCGAGGTCACCGTGCGCGGCTGGCCGCGCTCGGGCGTGCCGCGCGCAATGCGCGACTTCGACGATTTCTGCAACGCCACGCGGCTGCTCGTGCGCGCCGCAGACGTGCCCGACTACACGTGGTTCTGGTGGAAGCTGCGCCCGCACCCGCGCCTCGGCACCGTCGAGGTGCGCGCGCTGGACGTGCAGTCCTCGCTGCGCGACACCGGCGCGCTCGTCGCGCTCACGCACTGCCTGGCAAGGCACAGCGCGCATGCCGAGCCTCAGCCGGACCCGCCCGGCGAGGTGCTCGAGGAGGGCGGCTTTCGCGCCGCGCGCTACGGCGTCCAAGCGCGACTGCCCGACTCCGACGGGCAGCTGCGGCCCGTCTCAGAGCTGCTCGACGAGGCGCTGGCGCTTACGAGCGAGGACGCCCGGGAGCTCGGCTGCCGCGCCCAGCTGGAGCACCTGCGCACACTCGTCGCGAACGGCGGTGGCGCCGCGCGCCAGCGAGACGCCTATGAGATCGGCGGCATGGACTCGCTGTTGCGCGAGCTCGCCACGCTCACCGGCAAGCCCGGTGCGGGCGGACAGCCACTCCGCGTCAGCTAAACTGAGCAACGTCGGTTTCCCCCGTTGATCGGGGGCCGATAGCGGTAGCGCGTCAGGACAAGCGGCTTCTAACAGGGGCCACCTGGACTTCTCGCAATGAGATCGCAGCCATTGGGCCGCGACCTATTCCAGGAGACGCGATGACCGATCTGACTTGTCCGACGCGTGGATTGCCGGTGCCACCGGCACTGCGCCGCACGCTGCCCAGCGCCCCTCGCCGATGAAGCCCGGCGCGAGCGACGCAGCGACGACGAGCACGCAGACGCGCGCGGAGAAGCAGGCCGCCGGGCGCCGCGAGCGCGAGCTGTTCGCACGCTGGCAAAAGAACGGCGACGAGCGCGCGCGCGAACAGCTCGTGCAGCGCTTCACGCCGCTCACGCGCAGCCTCGCGCGGCGCTACAGCCGCTCCTCAGAGCCGTTCGACGACCTGCTGCAGGTGGCGATGCTCGGCCTGCTCAAGGCGATCGACCGCTACGACCTGGAGCGCGGCTTCTCCTTTCAGTCCTTCGCCGTGCCGACGGTGCTCGGCGAGATGCGCCGCTACTTCCGCGACTCCGGCTGGTCGCTGCACGTCCCGCGTGGCAGCCAGGAGCGCGCGCTGCGCCTGCGCTCCGCGCACGAGCAGCTGATGGACGAACGCGGACACGCGCCGACCGTCGCCGAGCTCGCCAAGGAGCTCGCGTGGGAGCCCGAGCACGTGCTCGATGCGCTGCAGGTGCTCAGCGCCTACGACACCGTCTCGCTGGACGCCCCTCCGCCCGGCGGCCCCGTCGAGGATGCCTCGTTCGCCGAGTCGCTCGGCGACGACGATCCTCGCTTCGAGCTCGTGGAGCTCGACCTCACCGTCGCCTCCGCGCTGCGCCAGCTCGAGCCGCGCGAACGCACGATCCTGCACATGCGCTTCGTCCAAGAGCTCACGCAGACGCAGATCGCCGCGAAGGTCGGCGTCTCGCAGATGCAGGTCTCGCGGCTGCTGCGCCGCTCGCTCGATCAGCTGCGCGAGCTGGCCGAGCCCGGCGAGCCCGGTCCCGCGGGCGACCTCGCGCCGCCCGACGGCTCCTCCCCGGCGCTCTCACCCGGCGGCGGTGGGCGTCGCGCCGCGGCCTAGCGCGCCCGCGCGGCTCCCGATAACAAAAAACTCACATAAAAGTTCCCGTCACGGGTAACTGTGGCGCGATGACCTCCCCGCTGCAGCGCCTGACGGCGCGACCTCACACGCGCGCACTGCTCGCGCCTGTGCTCGTGCTGACGATCGCCCTCGCCGGCGTCGCCGCGGCGGCCACCGACGAAGGCCAGCCGGTCAAGTACCGCGCGCCGGGCGGCAACGAGGTCGGCCTGCGCCCCACCGGCGTCGGGCTGCCGGACATCGGCGAGAGCTCGACCACCGGCGCCGGCGAACTGAGCGCCGCGCTGGTCAAATACCACGACTCCGGCCAGTACGAAAGCGATCTGGCAAGCGTCGACGAGGCGGCGCAGAGCTATCTCGACGGCCACCTCGGCGGGCACGGCAAACCGGCGATCGTGCTCGACATCGACGAGACCTCGCTGTCCAACTACAGCGGCCTGCTCGCCAGCGGCTTCACCGCCGAGGGAACCGTCGCCACGGCGGCCGGCGGCACCGGCACGGCGATCGCGCCGACGGTCGCGCTCTACCACGACGCGATCGCGCACGGCGTGGCCGTGTTCTTCGTCACCGGCCGCCCCTCGGAGATCCAGGGCCCGACCGAAAGCAACCTGAAAAACGTCGGCTACGACGAAGGCTGGAACGCGCTTGACTTCAAGCCCACAGAAGCCGACACCGAGCAGTTCAAGTCCTCCACGCGCGCGGCCATCAAGAAGAGCGGCTACCGCATCGTCGTCAACGTCGGCGACCAGCAATCCGACCTCGACGGCGGCTTCGCGCAGCGTGCCTTCAAGCTGCCAAACCCCTTCTACTTCATCCCCGACTGAGCGACCGCCCGGTCGCGGAGGCACCAGCAAACATGCCCGATCCCGGCCGCTTCTTCTCCGACGGGCGCTTCACGCGCCGCACGGCGCTGCGCTACGGCGGCGCCGCCGGCGCCGCGCTGGCAGGGGCGACCGGCATCGGGCGCCTGCTGGGAACCGCCAGCGCCGGCGCCGCCGTGCTGCGCTCGCCCGACAGCCTCCCCGATCCCACCCGCGCGGCGGGCGCCGCGAGCGACGCGATGCCCTTCGACCACGTCGTCGTCGTGATGATGGAGAACCACTCCTTCGACAACCTGCTCGGCGCGCTCTCGCGCTCGGGCCAGCCCAAGGCCCACGGCCTGCGCTTCGACTCCGCCGGCAACGCGCGCAACAGCAACCCCGGCGTCGGCGGCAAGGGCCGTGTGCGCTCGTTCGAGCTGCCCACCACCGCGCAGGCGCCGTCGGTCACGCAGACGTGGAACGCCACGCACGAGCAGGTCAACGGCGGCAAGATGAACGGCTTCGTCCAGTCGGTCGGCAACGACGAGCCGATGGGCTACTGGACCGAGGACGTGCTGCCCTTCGCCTACTCCTTCGCGCGCTCGTTCACGCTCAACAACCGCTGGTTCTGCTCGGCGCCGTGTCAGACCTACCCCAACCGGCGCTTCCTCATGGCCGCGACCGCCTACGGCGACATCGCCACCGACAACGAAAGCCTCAAAGACCCGCCGCCGCCCAACGGCACGATCTTCGACCGCCTGCAGACCTACGGCGTGAGCTGGCGCAACTACTTCACCGACCTTCCGCAGACGGCGATCATTCCGTCGATCGTCGAAAAATACCCGAGCAACCTCGCGTCCTTCGAGCAGTTCCTCGCCGACTGCAAAACCGGCGGGCTGCCGTCGGTCAGCTTCGTCGACCCCGAGTTCGGCGCGCTCACCGATATCGGCGGCCCGCTCTCGGCGCTGCCGCAGCTCGCGCCGATCACCGGCGTCCTGAACACGACCGGCGGCGACGAGGAGTCAGAACAGGACATGTCCTACGGCGAGTACTGGGCCTACCAGGCCGTCGATGCGGTGCTCAACTCGCCGGCCTGGCCGCGCACGCTGCTGATCTACACCTACGACGAGCACGGCGGCTATTACGACCATGTGAAGCCTCCCGCGGCGATCGCCCCCGACGACATCCCGCCGCGCCTGGAAGCAGGCGACGTGCCCGGCGGTTATGACATCTATGGCCCGCGCGTGCCCGGCATCGTCGCCTCCCCGTATTCCAAGCCAAACGGCGTCACCAACGTCGTGCACGACCACACCTCCGTGCTCGCCACCATCGAGGCCAAGTGGAACCTCCCCGCGCTGACCAACCGCGACGCCAACGCGCGCACCGTTCTCGACTTCCTCGACCTCAAGCACCCGCCCGCGCTGCTCGAACCGCCGACGATCGTCAAACCGCCGGCGCCTTCGCCCTCTGCGTGACCGACTACGGCGGCGACGAAAAGGACTGGCGCCTGCGCGCCGAGCTGGATGTGCCCCAGCCGCGCGACTCGCTGCACGCGCTCGTCGCACGCTTTCGCGGCAGCGACGCGCTTCGCGACGCCCGCTCGGCAGCGCCACACGACGTCGTCATCACCCATGACGGCAACGAGCTGTTCGCCTACGCCGCCGACGAGTCGCTGCTCGCGAGCGCCCGCAGCGCGATCGAACGCGCCCTGCGCGAGGACGGCGTCGACGCACGCATCCACGTCAGCCACTGGGACGACGCGCTCGACGACTGGCGTCAGACCGATCCGCCGCCGAGCACCGGCGAGCAGCGAGCGCAGCAGGCCGCCGAGCGCAGCGCCGAGGCGGTGCAGACGCGCACCGTCGTCGCCAGCGCCGGCAAGCTCGTCCGCAGCGAATTCGAGCAGTCGCTGCGCGAATGGGCCGAGCGGCTGGGCGTGCAATGCGAGGTCGTCGAGCACCCCCACCTGCTCGCCACGCAGGTCGCCTTCACCGTCACCGGCCCTCGACGCAAGGTCGACGAGTTCGTTGCCGGTGTGACCGCCGAGGAGGCCGCCACGATCCGCACCGAGCGTGCCGTCATGCTCAGCCCGCTGTAGTCGTCAGGGCGTGCGGGAGGAGTGTGGGCGTGCGTGCGTATGTGTGACCGCGCGAAAAACAGCCGACGGTAGCGATCGTATATACGGCTGGGCCTAGGGCCAGGGCGAGGGCTAGGGTGCGGTCGGCACCCACCCGGCCGGGTAGGCACCGGCGGGCACTTCGCCGGGGTACTCGGGGAAGAAGCGCAGCGCGATGCGCTCGGCTGCGCTGCCGGCGAGCAGCGGCCGCAGGTCGGCGATCGGCAGCAGCACGCGGATCGTCGCGCCGATCTGCAGGTCGGCGGCGTTGGGCTGCTCGCCGTCGATGACCCCCTGCTCGGCGAGCGCCTCGATGTGCGCGAGCTTCTGGGGCAGGCCCGCCAGATCGTCGTGCAGTCGCGCGGCCGTTACGCCGTGATAGCGCCACGACGCGCGCACGTACTTGATCGCGAAGTCCGTGCCCGGCCCGTCGAGCGGTCCCGAGCCCGCGAACGAGCCCATCGCCTCGGGCCGGAAGTGAAGCGCCCCCCACGGCAGGCGCCGTCCGAGATCCTGCAACTCCTCGTCGCCCCAGCGCTCGGCCTCGCGCACCTGCTCGGACGGGTACAGCACCGGCTGCGGCGCGATCGCCTCCAGGCGCGCGAGGATCGTGCACGAGCCGTGCACCGGCTCGCCGTCGATCAGCACGCCGGGAACCGTCGAGTTGCCCTCGCCGTAGAGCTCCTGCATGCGCTGCACGTGCTCGCCCGGCGGCAGGTCGACGCGCTCGTACTCGAGGCCCTTCAACTCGAGCGCAGCGGCGACCGTCATGCACGGATGCGAGGGGGGCACGGCGTGGAGCGTCAGCGTCGGCGGCATCGCGCGCAACCCTATCGCCGGGGACGCGCGCCGCGCGCCGTGCGCGGCTAGGCCTGCTGCTCGCCGGCGAACGAGCGCAGCCGCTCGGCCGACTCGGCGTCCTGCGCGGCCCGCGGATCGGGCTCATCCTGTGCCGGCTGGGCGGCCTGCGCGCTGGCCTCGTCGCTCAGCTCGGAGTTGACCTGCGCGACGACGCTCGCCAGGAAGTGGCGCAGGTCGTCCTCGCCGCCCGGCTGCAGCTCGGCGACCTTGATGGCTTTCTTGGTGACCTTCACGTCGCCCCAGCGCGCGCTGCCTTTCTGCGCGAGCAGCGCGACGACGGCAGCGAAGCGCTCGCTCCAATCTTTCGGCGCGTCGGCGCTCAGCGGCAGCGTGACCGAGCCGTCTTCGACTTGCGCGCCGCTCCAGTCGATCTCTCGTCGCTTGTCGGCCATGACTTGGCGCTACCCGCGCGCAGGCGCTTTGACACATCGAGCGCGGGGTAGTGAGCGAACATGCCCGCTGCCACTTGCACCTCACCGCCCGCGACACCTGAGCCGATCACGACGCCGCGCGCGGCCGTCCCCGAACCGCAGCCGCCGGCGCCCGTTCCCCCCACCCCGGCGCCCGACCCGCGCCCACCGGGCCCCGGGCCCGACGTCCCGATCCCCGGCACGCCACACCCGCCCGAGCCGGCGCCGCAGCCCCCCGTGCCGCGTCCCGACCCGACGCCGCCGGCGCCCGGACCGGACGTTCCGTCGCCGGGACCGGGGCAGCCGCCGAGCATCTGACGGCCGCACGAATGGCGGTGTCCACGGGGTCGATTTCATCTTGATCTTTGGAGGTTCGCGTAGTGGCAGGCCATCGCCTCGGATTGCTACCGGGTGAGCGCGGCTGAACCGTGCGCGCACGCCGTCGCTCATGGCTTGACAAGACTCGCCCCCGATTTACACTGCGCAATGGGAGACAGGGAGACGACAATCGACCGGCCTCGGCGCCGGGCGAGAAATGGGGAGTCAGGGATGACTATGGGGAAAGCACGCTCGGCGGCGCCGCATTGGCCGACCCGGGCAACGGCGGCGACGCACGTGCGTCAGGTGACGGTCGTCGCGCTGCTGGCCGATGTCCTGTACCGCGTGGCGATCCGCTCGCACGTACGCCGGGCAATCGGCATCTAAGGGCGCCGCGCCGCACCGGCCCGCGAGCGGCGATCGTCCGCGCCGCTCACGCTCCGCGCCGGCCCTCGCCGACACCGCCACGACTGCCGCCGGCACGCCAGCCTAACCGATTGACATTTGCAGCCCGAGGCGTCTCTATGCGAACATACGTTCGCATGATGGGAGTAGGCCCATATCGTCCGGTGCGCGAACTGGAAGGCGCGATCGAGCGACGCGAACTGGACATGGCGATCGGCATCGCCAAGGACATCGCACGCGAGCGCAGGCCGATCGGCCTGCCGCTGGCGCTCGGCCTGGTCTCGCTCGTGGCGGCCGAGGGCCCGGACTACGACCTGTGGGCGTGCCGCTGGCTGGCGCGCTGGCTGAGCGAGACGCCCGATGCGACGATCGCCCTGGCAGCGGAGGTCGCAGCGACGCTCGCCGACCTGCCGGCCGAGCCGCAGGCCGTCGAGGCGATCCGCCAGATCGTGCGCTGAGCCGCGTTCGTGCTCAGTCGCCCGTGGTCAGCACCATGCGAAAGCGCGCCTCGCCGCCGATCATCTTCTCGTAGGCCTCGCCGGCCTGCTCGAGCGGCAGCGTCTCGACCATCGGGCGCACGTCTGCGAGCGCGCTGAAGGAGAGCGTGTCTTCGGAGTCGCGCGAGCTGCCCGAGGCGTGCCCGGCGATCGTCGTGCTGCCGCCGATCAGCGCAGCCGGGGGAATCGGCATCGGCTCCATCGAAGCGCCGACTACGACCAGCCTTCCGCGTGGCGCCAGCCCGCCGAAGGTCGCGGCCATTGCCGCGGTGCTGGTGACGGTGGAGAGCACGACCTTCGCGCCACCGAGCTCGCTCAGCCGCTCGGCGGGGTCTTCAGCGGTGCTGTCGATGTAGTGGTGCGCACCGAGCTTGCGCGCCAGCTCGCCCTTCTGCGCGCCGCGCGCGATCGCCACCGTGCGAAAGCCCTGCTTGGCAGCGAACTGCACGGCGAGGTGGCCCAGGCCGCCGAGGCCGATGATCGCGACCAGATCTCCCCCGTGCGCGCCGCTGTGGCGCAGCGCGTTGTACGTGGTGATGCCTGCGCACAGCAGCGGAGCCGCGTCCTCGTCGGCGAGCTCCTCGGGGATCAGCGCCAGCGCCCTCGCGTTGACGACGACGTAGTCGGCATAGCCGCCGTCGATGGTGATCCCCGGGATCTCCATGTTCTGGCAGTTGATCAAGTCGCCGCGGCGGCACGGCTCGCAGTAGGCGCAGTTGCCACCGAACCAGCCCACGCCCACGCGCTGGCCGACCTCCCAGCCCTGCACGCCCTCACCGATCGACTCGATCCTCCCGGCGATCTCATGGCCGGGGACGAGTGGATGGCTGACGCCGGGGAAGCCGCCGTCCTTGGCGAACACGTCGCTGTGACAGACGCCGCACGCGTGCACGCGCACCAGCGCCTCTCCACGACCCGGCTGCGGCACGTCTCGCTCGACCAGCTCGAACGCGCCGCCCGGCTCGCTCACCTGCATTGCTCTCATCTTCGCCATCGCTTGCCTCTCGTGTCGTCTGTCGGCTCGGCTTACGACGATAGCCACCGACGGCGAGGCTTCTCTCGCTTCAGTCGCGCCTCACGCGCACGCGCCGATGCACCCCGGCAGCCGGTGCCGGGGTCGCGGCGCACGACGGCCGCTCAGGCCGCGAAGCGTTCGGCCGAGCGGGCGCGGCGCTTGGCCGCCTCGGCCTCGCGGTCCTTCGGCGGAGCCGACGTGACGAGACCGTCGAGCAACCGCTCGGTCGCGTGCGCGATCTCGTGCACGGCACGATCGAAGACCTCGGCGTTTGCCTGTGAGGGCCTGCTCGAGCCGCTGATCTTGCGCACGTACTGAAGCGCCGCGTCGTGGACCTCGCTGTCGCTGGCCGGAGGCTGGAAGTTGTGAAGTGTTCTGATGTTTCTGCACATGTCCATAGCGTAGGGCCTGCAGCGGCTCCGTGACGCTGGACCGCCGCTCGGCGATGGCTCAGCGCCTGCGGCCGAGCAGCCGTTCGGTCACGCCGGCGATCGTGCGCTCGCCGTATTCCATCGACGGGTCGTGCGTGCTGAGCACGGCCAGCGAGAACGAGATGCCCGGCCGCTCCAGGCGCGCGGCCTGGTTGACCAGGCCTTCGACTTCGGGCAGCCAGCCGCCCTTGAAGTACACGCGGAACTCCGGGCGCGCGACCGACGGTATGCCCCAGCTCTCGCTCGCTTCGATCGTCGACAGCAGCCAGCGCGCGTAGGCGACGAAGCGGGGCGGGATCATCGCGTCCTGGCGGTAGAAGAAGCGCGCGAGGTCGGCGGCGGAGACCTCGGTGAACCCCCACGTCGCGCCGGCCGGCTCGTAGTCGGCCATGTGCGCGTCGCGGGCGACGCGATCGAGCGCATTCTCGCCGACGATCGCCAGGATCGCCGACGCCGCGTCGTTGTCGGAGGAGTGGATCATCGGGTACATCAACCCCTTGCTCGCGGCGTCGAGCCCGCGATGCTCGGCCGAGAGCCGTCGCAGGTAGGCGACGAGCAGCATCGACTTGACGACGCTCGCGGAGTGAAAGCGGCTGTGCTCGCGGTAGCCGTCCAAGCTGCCGCGGTCGTCGACCACCGCGAACGACTTGCGACCGGCACGTCGGCTGAGAAAGCGCGTCGCCGCCCGTACGCGGGGCTTGGACGGGTAGATCGGGTGAGCCACGGGCGCCGCGTGACGCTTTGCCGCTGTCGCGGAACGAGCGGTTGCGCCGGCGGCCGAGCCGACCGTCAGCGGTGCGTCGGCCGGTGCCGCCGGCAGCGCGCAGAGCACTGTCGCGAACATCGGGACGAGCGCATATGTCCTCGGCGTGACGACCCGCTCAATCGTAGATTCGCGCCCGGTCGCCGCCAGCGACAGCTGGCCTAATCTGCGCGACGTCGTTTGGCCGGGTGAGCGCGGCGCGCGCTAGGTGCGGGTGACGCTGGCCATCGCGCGTGCGAGCGTGCTCGCGGTCTGCGGCCCGCGCAGCACCGAGCGAATGCGCCCGGAGGAGTCGAGCACGAACGTCGTCGGCAGCCCGGTCATGCGGTACTCGTTGCCGACTGTGCCTTCGGCGTCACGCAGCACTGGGAACGTCCAGCGGTGACTCGCGACGAATGCCCGCGCGCCCGACAGCCCGTCGCTCCAGTCCACCCCCACCAGCCGCCCGCGCCCAGCAGCGCTGCGCGAGAAGCGCTCGAGCGCCGGCGCCTCCTTGCTGCACGGCCCGCACCAGCTTGCCCAGAAGGTGATCAGCGATGCCCGCCCGTGAGCGCTCGCGAGCAGCGTATGAAGAGTCGTCGGCGACCCCGCGAGGCGTTCGCCGGGCAGCGCCGGGGCGCGGCGGCCGACTGTCCCGGAATGGCTGGAGGCCAGGCCGAAGACGATCAGCGCTGCGACCGCCGCAAGCGCCGTGGAGATCAGCAGCAGCCGGCGACGCCCCATCGAATCAGGCCGTCAGTGGGCGGCGAGCAGCGGGACGTCGTGCGCGACGTCGGCCGGCTTGAAGCTCGGCGAGTACAGCGTCGTGCGCTCGCCCGACGCGGTGATCCCGTAGATCAGCCCCGAGTGGTTGACGAATTGCGGCTGCTTGGCATCGGCTTCCGAGCCGACTCCCCAGGCCTTCCATACACGCGCGAGTTCATGCGTCGAGCCGACGAGGTACTGCATGCGCCCGGTCATCTCGTGGTGTGCGAGAAAGCTCGCGACGGCTTTCGGCGTGTCGCCCTTGGGATCGACCGATACCGCGATGATCTGCGCCTTGGCGGCGACCTTCGGTCCCATCAGGTTCTGCGCGACGCGCAGGTTGGCGGTGATCAGCGGGCAGATATCGGGGCAGTTGGTGTAGAGGAAGGTCACGAGCACCGCCCTGCCCCGGTAGGAGGCGATGTTGACCTCCTTGCCCAGGTAGTTGCGTAGCGCAAGCGGCGGCGCAGGGGTCGGCGGCGAGAGCACGGCTTCGGCTTTGTAGGCGCTGCGGGCAAGGGCCTTGCCGGAGCTCGCCTTGGGCTTGGACGAGCCGCCGCCGGCGACGAGCGCCACGACACCCGCAACTACGACGAGCGCGACGAGCGAGAGCACAAGGCGAAAGTTCAATCCGTCGCGGCGCATCGGCGCTCGAAGTTACCAGCGCCCGGCCCAGGGCGCGCCTGCCGGAGGCGACAGCAGTCCGTCGAGGGCCGTACGAGGGTCGTTCGGGGGCGTCGGCAAGAACCTATGCAAACCTCCCCATGCGATGCATCTTGCAGAAAAACATGCTACTTTGCAGCGCGTTCGTGCCGAGTCCTTGACCTCAAGGGGTTAAGGAGCGGGGGACCCAATGCAGCCGAGAGGCTGCGGGGGCGAATCGCCACAGTTTGTGGCGTAGCGTAGAAGTTACGCGAGCCCGACAGCTAACCCCGTAGGCGCCAAGCAATGTGAGAAAGGACGCCTTTGCATGCCGGGATTCGTACGTGATCTTGCTGTCGTGGACCCCTGGGACGCTTCGCTGGAGCGCTCTCGTGCACGCCGTGCGCGTGCCCGTCGTGCGCGCAAGCGCAACGCCGTGGCCGCCGCCGCGCACCCCTCCAAGTCCCGCCACGGACTGGATCCGTTCGGCCTTGGGGCGTTGATCTCGGGCAAGCTGGTCGATCGGCGCGATCTCGCCGCGACCGAACCGTGGGAGCTGTCGCTCGGGCGCTCGCGCGCACGGCGACGCGCCGCCGAGCTGCGCTTCGTGCCCAGCGGCACGCGCGCCAAACGACTGTCGCTCGGAGCGCTTGCAGCGCTGACCGTCGGGCCGACGGCGAGCCTCGCAGAGGGCGGCACGGCTGTCGCCTCGACCGGCAGCGAACCGGCGACGACGACCGAACACACGATCTCGCTGAACTCCGAAAGCCAGGGCCGCCAGGTCGAAATGCTGCAGGAAGCCCTGGGCATCCCGGCGGACGGCGTGTACGGGCCGGAAACCGAAGAAGCCGTGAAGTCCTTTCAGTCCAGCAAGGGCCTGACCGCGGACGGCATCGTCGGCCCGGCGACGATCGCGGCGCTGCGCGGGCACGCGCACGCCTCCAGCGCGGGAGTGCGCCGTGACGCCGTGAACATCGTCTCTACCGAAGGCGCCTCCAGCGGTGACTCCGTGTCACGCCTGCAGAGCAGGCTTCACCTGAGCACCGACGGGGTCTTCGGGCCGGAAACCGAGGCGGCCGTCAAGCGTCTGCAGGCCCGCCACGGCCTGAGCGTCGACGGTGTCGTCGGCCCGGCCACGTGGAGCGTGCTCGGCGTCAGCGGCGAGGAAACGCTGACTCCCCCGGCCTCCACGGTCACCGATCACCACTCCGCGACGGCGACCGTCGCCGACACCGAATCCTCGAGCGGCGAAGAAGGCGCGAGCTCCGGCGGCGACGCGGTGTCGCGTCTGCAGAGCAGGCTGAAGCTGAACACCGACGGAACGTTCGGGCCGGAAACCGAGGCGGCCGTCAAGCGTCTGCAGGCCCGCCACGGCCTGACCGTCGACGGTGTCGTCGGCCCGGCCACGTGGAGCGTGCTCGGCGTCGAAAGCGCGGAAACGCTCAAGCCGCCCCACTCGGCGCTCTCGCACGGCAGTTCGGAATCCTCCAGCAGCTCGACGGGCGAAGGCTCGTCGGTGATCGCGCGCGTGATCGCCGCGGGCGACGAAATCGCCACGCGCCCGTACGTGTACGGCGGCGGGCACGGGTCGTTCCAGTCGGCGGGCTACGACTGCTCGGGCTCGGTGTCCTACGCGCTGCACGGTGGCGGCCTGCTGAGTGCCCCGGAGGACTCCTCGCAGCTGGAGTCCTACGGCGAAGCCGGCCCCGGCAAGCACATCACGATCTACGCCAACGCCGGACACGCGTTCATGGTGATCGACGGCAAACGCTTCGACACGATCGCCCAGCAGGAGACCGGCTCGCGCTGGTCCGATTCGCTGGGCTCGACGGGCGGCTACGTCGTCCGTCACCCCGCGGGCATGTAGCGGGGGGCCTCCGGGCCCGCCCGTCACATGCACTCACAGACGCCCCGGCCGCCATGCGGCCGGGGCGTCTGTCTTTGCTCCGCCGACGATCGCCCGTCTGTCGATCTCGCCCACGCCTACCCCGGGACGCCCGCCGCCTCGAGGGCTTCTGCGCGGTCGGCGTATCCGACCAGGCTCAGTGCCTTGTTCTCTCGAAGCGTCCAGACATACGCCCAGGTGCGGGCGACCTCGACACCGCTTTTCTTGCCGCGTCCCATCAAGCGCGCGACGACCACGACCTGCTCGCCCGCGTCGATGAACTCCTGTGGCTGAAAGCTGATCTGCTCCCAGTGCTTGGCGAAGCTTCTTATGTATCGCTCGACAGCCGCGATTCCGTGAGCGGAAATCGCACCGGGAAGGACGGCCGACTCAATCATCGATATCTCAGGATCGAGCCTCTCGAGGCCGAGCTCGCCGCGGCCCCACCCCTCGTAGATCGACCTGACCAAGTCCACGTTCTTCTGAGACATCGCCTATCCCCTCGATTCGGCATCCGCTCTACGGCCGCCCGGTCGTGGTGGCTCTCAAGATAGCCCTCGGTTCGCGCGTCGCTCCCATCTCCGGATGCAACGCCGCGGGATTCCCCTCGCCCAGCGCGGAGTTGACGCGGCGGTTCGACTCACCGGGGACGCGCCGGCAAAGAGTCCCGTCACAACTCCCGCGTAGCTTGCGGCCTTCGACAAAGAGCGACGAGGAGGTACGCACGCCCAATGCTCGCGCGGGCACACACATTCACGATCGACGGGCTGCAGCCGCGCCACGTGACCGTCGAGGTCGACGTGCGCGCCGGTCTGCCGGCCTTCACGATCGTCGGCCTCGCCGACGCAGCGGTCCGCGAGGCGCGTGAACGGGTGCGCTCGGCGATTCTCAACTCGGGATATGAGTTCCCCGCGAGACGGATCACCGCCAGCCTCGCGCCCGGTGACGTGCCGAAGGCCGGCGTAGCGCTGGATCTGGCCCTGGCTTGCGCCGTGCTCGCGGCCAGCGGCCAGGTCTCGCCCGGTCGTCTCGACGGCCAGGTGCTGTTCGGCGAGCTGGCACTCAGCGGCGAGGTACGGGCGTGCCGCGGCACGTTGGCGGTCGCGCAGGCGTCGCGGCAGGAGGGCTTTGCCAGGCTCGTCCTCGCCGGGCGCTGCGCGAGGGAAGCGCAGCTTGTGGAGGGCTTGGAGGTGGCGGTCGCCGAGCGGCTGCGAAGCGCCGTGCGCCTGCTGAGCGGCGGCAAGGCCGATGCGACGCCACCGGCAACCCGCACGGCCATCGCACGCGACGCCGGAGAAGGCCTGGACCTGAGCGAGGTGCGCGGCCAGCACCACGCGGTGCGGGCGCTGGTGATCGCGGCGGCCGGAGGGCACAACTGCCTGCTCAGCGGAGCGCCGGGCACGGGCAAGACGATGCTCGCGCAGCGGGTCGTGACGATCCTGCCGCCGCTGGATCGTGCCGAGGCGATCGAGGTGACGCGCATATGCAGCGTCGCCGGAGTGCCGGCGGGCGAGCTCGTGCGCGAACGGCCGTGGCGCGCGCCGCACCACTCGATCACCGCGGCCGGGCTGATCGGCGCGGCCGGACAGACATCGATCGGCGAGGTGGCGCTCGCGCACAACGGGGTGCTGTTCCTCGACGAGCTGTCGGAGTTCGCGCGCCCGGTGCTGGACGCGCTGCGCCAGCCGCTGGAGGACGGGCGCGTGGCGATCGTGCGAGCACGCCACTCGACGATCTACCCCTCGCGCTTCATGCTGCTCGCAGCCACGAACCCCTGTCCGTGCGGCTACGCCGGCGTGGACGAGCGCTGCCGGTGCAGCGAGACAGACCTGGCGCGGCACCGGCGCCGGCTGAGCGGGCCGCTGCTCGACCGCATCGATCTGCTCGCCCAGCTTGACCCGCACGCCGGGCCGGTCCTCGACGCGCCCGCGCTGACCGATTCGTCGACGGCACGCGGGCTGGTGGCCGACGCGCGCGAGCGCCAGGCCGCACGCATGAGCGAGCACGGCGTCGCGCTGAACGCTCACATGAGCGCCGGCATGCTGCACCGGCACGTGGCGCTGGACGAGGCCGGCGAGACGATGCTCAGCGCGGCGGGCGAACGAGGCTTGCTGAGCGCTCGCGGTCAGCATCGCGTGCTGCGGGTGGCACGGACGATCGCCGACCTCAACGGGAGCGCTCGCGTGCGCGCGCGAGACGTCGGCTCGGCACTGGCGTTGCGCGGCGACGCGGCGCTGAGCGGCACGCGCGCAGCATGAGCGTCCACGCCGAGCCGTCGGCCTTCCGTGGCGCATGTGCGGGCTGCCTACGCCGCAGCTGGCTGCTGGCGCGGCTGGCCGGTCCGCTGGACTGCAACTGCCGCGCCGACGATCGCCTGTTCGACCTGCTCGCGCTGTCCGACGACGAGCTGATCGCCGCGCTCGGCGGTCGCCGCCGAGGCGAGTTGCGCGATCGGCACGCTCAGTTCTCCGCCGAGGAGCTCGCAGTCCAAGCCGCGATCGCCGAGACCTGCAGACACGACTGCGCCTACCCCCGGAAGCTGGCCTGGCGCGGAGGCCCGGCGGCGCTGTTCGTCCGTGGAGGCCTGCCGCGGCTGACGCGACTCACAACACGGCCGGTGGCGGCGATCGTGGGAACGAGCAGGGCGACGGACTACGGAATCGAGATGGCGCGCGCTCTGGCGCGTGGATTGGCGATCGGCGGTGTGACGATCGCGGGCGAGCTGACCGACGGCATCGGGCGCGCCGCGCTGGGGAGTGCGCTGCAGGCCGGCGAATCGGCGCTGGCTGCGCTCCCCGGCGGGGTGGACGTCGCGACGCCGGCGCGGCATCGCTCCCTGCTGGAGCTGATCGGCCGGGACGGTACGGCCGTGAGCGAGCTGCCGTGCGGCACGCCGCCGCGACGCTGGGGCGCCGTCGCGACGCAGCGAATCGTGGTGGCGCTCGCCGACGTGACGATCGTCGTAGAGGCCGACGACAGCGTGCGCGAGCTGCGCGCGGCGCGCCTGGCCGAGCGACTCGGCAGGCCGGTCGCGGCAGTTCCGGGGCGTGTCAGCTCACGTGCGTCGTCGGGCTGTAACTCGCTGCTGCGCGATGGGGCGAGCCTCGTGCGCGGGCCGAGCGACGTGCTCGACCTGCTGCATTGTGCGGGCGAAAGCTCGCAAGCCCGCGCGACGGCGGACGTTTGGCTGCGTCCGCAGCTACGCGAGGTGCTCGAGCGCGTCGGCGAGGGCATCGACACCGCCGAGAAGCTGACGCGGGGAGCGTCCGATGCGGGCGAGCTGCTGCAAGCTCTGAGCGAGCTCGAGTTGCTGGGATTGCTGGCGCGCGGCGACGGAGGGCGGTATGTACCGCGCCTTGCAGTCGGCGGCGCAGACGTGCGCTACGGTTCGCCGCGTCAGATGGAGCCCTGACGCGAGGTCGCCGCCGGCGACCTCCGGACCGCCCACCGGATCACAAGGGCTGATGGCCCCTTTCGCGAAGTCTTCCGCAACGGCGAGAGGAGCAATCGGGCACATGCCGCATCTGGATCGACGAGAGGTCACAGCGATCTTCCTGGGCGGGATGGCCGGCTCACTGCTGCGGGTGTGGCTCGCGCGCCAATTTCCGGCCGGCGCAGGCGATTGGCCGTGGGCGATCTTCGCGATCAACGTGAGCGGCTCGTTCGCGCTGGCGTGCATCGCCACGCACGTTCAGCGGCGTCCGCGTTCGTCGTATCTGCCGCCGCTGCTCGGGGTGGGCTTCTGCGGCGCGTACACGACGTTCTCGACGATGCAGATCGAGATCCTGCAGATGGTCGACCGCGATCGCCTCGTGCTCGCGGTCGCATACGCGCTGACGAGCTTGCTGTGCGGTTACCTGGCGATCTCGTTCGCCACGAGGCTCGTACGCCGCGGCCCGGTGCCGGCGTGAGCGCACAGACCTGGCTCGGCGTGGCATTGCTCGGCGGCGCGGGCGCGTGCGCACGCTTTGCGGTCGTCACGTTCGTCTCGTCGTTGAGCGAGGGGAACCTTCCGCTCGGCGTGCTCGCGGTCAACGTGAGCGGCTCGCTCGCGCTCGGGCTGCTCTCGGGCTTGGCCGCCGGCGGCAACCTGCTCGTGCTGGCCGGCACGGCGACGCTCGGCTCCTACACGACGTTCTCGACGTGGGCGTTCGAGACGCAGCGGCTGGCCGAAGGCTCGCGTGTACGGGCCGCCGTCGCGAACGTGCTCGTGAGCCTGCTGCTCGGGCTGGCCGCCGTTGCTCTGGGACGCACGATCGGCGCGCAGCTCTAAAGGCCCGCGTACTTGGACAGAGCGTCAGAAAGACGATCGACGTGACGACGCGCCAGCTGACGGTGACGGTGCAGGCCGAGCGCTCGGCCTCGCCCACACGCTGAGCGCAGCGCGCCGGCTCATCTCCTACAAGCGGATGAAGGGATTCGAACCCTCGACCTTCGCCATGGCAAGGCGACGCTCTAGCCAGCTGAGCTACATCCGCGCGACCCGCGCATTCTAGCCTTCGCGCCGGGGCCGCGTCCATCGTGTGCGCCTCCGGTCACGATGAGCCTTGCCGGCAGCGACGTCCACGGCGGCTCAAGCCGGCCTTCGTGCAAGCACCTGATAGACGGCGTTGTGGCCTGTTTCAAAGCCGTGTCGTGCGGCCCGCAGATACAGCCGCCATACGCGCGTGCGCTCTGCGCCGGCCAGCTGCTCGGCCTGTCCGAGGCGCTCGTCCAGGCGCTCGCTCCAGTGGCGCAGCGTGGTCGCGTAGTCCTCGCGAAAGCCCTCGACGTGCTGCGTGCGAAATCCGCCGCGCTCGATCGCCAGCTGGATGCGCGACAGCGGCAGCGGCTCTCCGTCGGGGAACACGTAGCGAACCGAGAACACGTCCTCCAGCGGTTTGTCGTCCGGGTCGAGCGCCGCGATCGCGTGGTTGAGCAGCAGCCCGCCGGGGCGCAGCAGCTCGAACAGCGAGCGTGCGTACACGTCGATCTGGCGATCGCCCACGTGCTCGGCCATGCCGATACTCGCGATCGCATCGAAAGACGACGCCTCGAGCTGGCGGTAGTCGGCCACGCGGATCTCCACGCGCTCGGACAGCCCCGCCTGCGCGACGCGCTCGCGCGCCAGCTCGGCCTGCGCCGGCGACAGGGTCACGCCCGTAACCGTCGCGCCGTAGTTGCGCGCGGCATGGATTGCGAAGCTGCCCCAGCCGCAGCCGACGTCCAGCACGCGCATTCCCGGCTCCAACGCGAGCTTGCTTGCGACGACGTCCAGTTTCGCCCGCTGGGCCTCCTCCAGCGTCTGCGCGCCGCGCGAGAAGAGCGCGCAGCTGTAGGTCATCGACTCGTCGAGGAACAGCGCGAAGAACTCGTTGCCGACGTCGTAGTGGTAGCGAACGGCCGCCGCGTCGCGCTCGATGCTGTGCAGGCGCCCGCGCTGCACCAGCTCCAGTCCCGGGACCGGCGGGACGCCGCCCGGCGCCGCTGCGACGGCTAGCGCCACCCCCAGACGCACGCGATCGGCGCCGCTGAGCGCCGGCGGCTGCCACTCGTCGACCACCACAAAAGCTGCGTCGAGGTCGTCCACCGCCAGCGAGCCGTCGACGTATGCGCGCCCGAGCCCCAGCTCGCCCGGCGCGCGCAGGAACTGCGCAAGCGCCTGCGGCGCGCGCACGAAGAACGTCGGGCTGTCCGGCTGCGTCGCCGCCAGCGCACCGCCGTCCCACAAGCGCACCGAGAAGGGGCGCGCGGGAAATGAGCGAGCGAGCGCCCGGCATAGTGGAGAGCTCGCGCGAATCGGCGCCACGAGCCCACGATAGTGGGCGTCGTCTAGCCCTTGAAGGTCGACCGCCCGGCGTCGCCGAACCGCTCGTCGCGCTCGCGCACCGCCTCGCGAAAGCCCTGCTCGGCGGCATGCTGCTGGAAGGCGTAGCCCTCGGCCGTGTGGCGCGCGATCCCGTCGAACACCGTGCCGAGCACCTGGCTGGCGTGCAGTCCCTGCGAGTAGAGCGTCTGGTTGATCAGCAGCTTCATCATCATCAGCTGGTTGAGCGGCATGCGCGCGATCCGCTCCAGCAGCGCCTCGGTGCGCTCGTCCAGTTGCTCGGCCGGCGCGGCCTCGATCGCCAGCCCCCACTCCACCGCCTCGCGCCCCGACAAGGAGTCGCCCGTGAACAGCAGCCGCTTGGCACGCTGCGCCCCCAGGCGATGTGCCCACAGCGCCGTCGTGGGCGATCCCCACACGCGCGCCGGCGGGTAGCCGATCTTCGCGTCCTCGGCGATCACCAGCAGGTCCGAGCAAAGCGCCATGTCGGTACCGCCGGCGACGCAGAAGCCGTGCACCTTGCACACGACCGGCTTGCCGCACCCGAACAGGCTCATGAAGCCCTGCGCGTTGCGGCTCATCATCGCGTAGTCGACCATCGGGTCCCACGTGCCGCGCGGATCGTGATTGGCGGCCATCACCGCCGGGTCGAGCGGCGAGCCGGCCGGCGCGTCGGCCTCGCGTGCGCCAGCCGGCCGGGCCCCCATTCCCTCGGCGCTCTCCACCAGGTCATAGCCCCCGCAGAACCCCGGCCCCGCCCCGCTCAGCGCGATCACGTGCACGGCCGGGTCGAGATCGGCGCGACGAACGCACTCGGTCAGCTGCATGACGAGCGTACGCGTGATCCCATTGCCCCGCTCGGGACGATTGAGCGTGATTCGCGCGATCCGCTCTGACGCCTCGTACAGCACCGCCGGCTGATCGCTCATCGGCCGATCCTACCGGCGGCCACGCGTCACGTCGGGCAGCCCGGCTCGCGCCGCGCGGCGTACCATCGAACGCAAGCCAGCAGAGCGCCGCGAGCCGGGCAATCGGCCGCGCCAACGCCTAACCGGGAGCAGACGCGCATGACCACCACGAACACACCCACCGAGCAACTGATCAGCGGCGTCGATTTCGTCGCGTTGCCCACGCACGACGTTCAGGCGTCCGTCGAGTTCTACGGCGACAAGCTCGGCCTGCGCCGTTCGGTCTACCTGCCCGAGCGCAACTACGCCGAGTTCGAGACGGGCAACCTGACGCTCAGCATCATCGACGCCGAGAAGATGGGCCTCGAGCACCACACCATGCGCCACGAGGTCGCGCTGCACGTCGACGACGTGCCCGCCGCACGCAAGGCGCTGGAGGCGCGCGGCGTGGAGTTCCGCGGCGACATCTTCGACACAGGCGTCTGCCACATGGCCCTTTTCAACGACAACGAAGGAAATGCCCTCATGCTGCATCACCGCTACGCGCCTCGCGTCGCGCAGGACTAGAGAACCGCCGTCGATCCACTAGCCTGAAGGCATGCTCTTCACACGCAAGCAGTCCAACATGATCGACGCCGATTCCGCTCTTCCCGGTCGCGACAGCGAGATGTCTTTGCCGGCCAGGCACGAGGTGCTCGGCACGCCGCTGAAGGGCCCGTTCCCGGCGGGCGTCGAGACGGCGGTCTTCGGCATGGGCTGCTTCTGGGGCGCGGAGCGGATCTTCTGGGAAGCGCCGGGCGTCTACACGACCGCCGCCGGCTACGACGGCGGGTTCACCCCCAACCCGACCTACGAGGAGGTCTGCAGCGGCCGCACCGGGCACACCGAGGTCGTGCTCGTCGCCTTCCACGCCGAGCAGACCAGCTTCGAGGACATGCTCAAGCTGTTCTGGGAGGGCCACGACCCGACCCAGGGCATGCGCCAGGGCAACGACGTCGGCACGCAGTATCGCTCGGCGATCCTCTACGACAGCGACGCCCAGCGCGTCGCCGCCGAGGCGTCGCGCGACGCCTACCAGGCGGTGCTCAAGCAGGCCGGGCACGGCGAGATAACCACCGAGATCGCCAAGGCCGGCCCGTTCTACTACGCCGAGGACTACCACCAGCAGTACCTCGCCAAGAACCCCAACGGCTACTGCGGACTCGGCGGCACGGGCGTCAGCTGCCCGATCGGCCTCGCCCGCGCAAGCTGAGCCGGGCGACCCGGCGTCGATCGCGGCCGCGCAAACCGGTCGGAAAGCGAGCGGTCCACGAAGATGCCCCTTCACGGTCGGCTGCAGCGCCTGACGACTGCGCCGCTTTCCCGCCACGTGGGCAACGTTCGGCAGGGCTGGCGGTCGCGGCGGCGGCGGGCATCGTGCTCGCGCTCGCCACGCACGGCGTCGCGCACACCCTGGGCTTCGGCCTCGCCGGTGCCTGCGCCGTCGTCGATGTGCAGCTCGGCATGCTGCTCGTGCGCGAGCGCCGCGCCGTTCCTCGCGACGGACATTAAACGGCGCGACCCCGCCGAAGCGGGGCCGCTTTCCGTCGTATCCGGCTCGAGCGCGTCCGCGGGGAGTGGACGCGCCCGAGCCCCGGCCTCCCTGCCCTACGCCCCTGAAGGCGCTGGGCTGGGCTGCCACGCCGGCGGCGCGTGCGGACCGCCGAGCGTCGGAACGTCCGATGGGTACACCTCGTTGCCGTGGATCGCGTGATCGCCGATCTCCAGCTCTTCGTCGGATAGCCGCAAGGGCACGAAGATCCCGACGATCTTCAGCAGGATGAACGTGGCGATACCGCTGAACAGGATCACCCACAGAGCCGTCTCGGCTTGCCAGCGCAGCAGCGTCCAGCTGCCGTGCACGACGCCCGAGATTCCCGGCAGGTTTTCCGCCCCGCCACCGGCACCGATGTACTCGATGATGTGCGGGTCGGCAAAGATGCCCGTCAAGAGACCGCCCAGAAGGCCGGCGATCCCGTGTGTATAGATCACCCCCAAAGTGTCATCGACACTTCGGAAGACGGGCGCTCGGCTGAGGAACCTGATCGCCATCCACACGACCGTCGAGGCGATGATGCCGATCGCACCTGCCCCCCAGCCGTTGACGAAACCGGCCGCCGGCGTGATCGCCACCAGGCCGGTGATCATCCCGTTGACAGAGCCGATCAACGACGGCTTGTCGCGGAAGATGTAGTCCCAGGCGATCCACACGAGCATCGCCACGGCCGTGCACAGGTTCGTGTTGACGACAGCCACCGACGCGTTGACACCCGCGTAGTAGGAGTCCCCGCCGTTGAACCCGTTCCAGCCGAGCCACAGCAGACCGGCGCCGACCGCCACCATCAGGAGGTTGTTCGGCGCGTCGATCTCTCGATCTCGTTGCAGCCTCGGGCCGATCACCGCCGCCGCCACGAAGCCTGAGATACCGGCCGCGAGGTGGATGACGTAACCACCCGAGTAGTCCAGCGCACCGTGCGCCGACCAGTAACCGCCTCCCCAGATCAGGAACGCGTTGATCGTGTACACGAACGTGATCCACAAGAGCACGAATGGGATCCATGCCTTGAAGTTGATCCGCCCGAGCACCGAACCGAGCATCAGGATCGGCGTGATCGCTGCGAACACGAACTGGAAGTAGATGAGCGACGCCTCAGGGAAGTGGAACGGCGGCCCCAGCGAGATAGACGGGATCGCCGCCTGTGCTTGCAAGGTGCCTGCCCCAAGGACCGTCCCCGACTTTCCCCACATCGTGTCGAAGAAGCCTTTGCCGCTTCCAATCGGGGTCCCGAAGCCCATCTTGAATGCCCACAGCACCCACGCGACCAGCACGAGCGAGAAGGCTGCGAACGTGAGCATCATGCTGTTGACCGACCAGCGCTTCTGCATCACACCGCCATACAGGACCGCGAGGCCCGGAAGGCTCATCAGGCCGACGAACGTGGCCGCGGTCATCTGCCACGCGTTGTCGCCGGCCACGAGCCAGCTTGGATATGCGTTCCAGGACATGTGCCTCCATTCCTACTTTGTTGGTGGCCCCCCCAGCTGCACGCATGCGAGCGGGGCGCGCCAATTGCAATGGCACATGAAAACGACAGTTGCCACGGGCCGATAGGGACACTCTGCCCAACACTTTCAGGGGCCGTTTAGACACCTGTATAGATGCCCTTCGGGCGGTTTGCGCGCGCGCCTGCGAAACCCCGCAGAACGCCGATGTTCCCGGGCTCCGAGCGGGCTCAGCAGCCGCCGGGGAGGCTGCCGGCGGGCGCTAGCTCGGCTTGGAGTAGGGCAGGCCCGCCTTGCGGCAGGACTCGCCGAGCGTCTCTGCGATGCCCTTGTAGGTGCCCGCCTTGGCGCACACTTGGCGCGCTCTGGCGCCGCAGGCGTGGATGCGCACGGCGCCGAGCGTGCTCGGCGCGAACGATTCGACGCAGTCCTTGCGCGCGGGCGCTCCGCCGCTGATCGCGTAGGCGCCAAGCGCGACGGCCGCAACCAGCACCGTCACGAGCAGCGCCGCGACGGCGGTCTTCTCGCGCCGTCCCCACTGCAGCGGCGTAGACAGGCGCTTGGCGCGCGCCTCCATGATCATCGCGCGGAGCCTAGCGTGTGTCGGCGTTTGGTTGCGCAGAGGACGTCGCGCTGCCCGCGGCGTCGCCGGCGCCGTCGCCGTCGGCCGCAGGGTCGAACTTCAGCGCGGCCGAGTTGATGCAGTAGCGCTGCCCGTTCTCGCCCGGGCCGTCGTCGAACACGTGGCCGAGGTGCCCACCGCACGTGCGGCAGACGACCTCCGTGCGGCGCATGAACAGGCTGTTGTCCGGACGCAGCTCGACCGCCTCGGCAACCGCCGGCTCGGTGAAGCTCGGCCAGCCCGTGCCCGACTCGAACTTCGTGTCGGCGCCGAACAGCATCGCCCCGCACGCCGCGCAGCGATAGTCGCCGGAGTCCTTGTTGTAGACGTACTCGCCCGTGAACGGCGCCTCGGTGCCGGCCTTGCGCAGAACGTCGTACTGCGCGGGCGTCAGCTCCTCGCGCCACTGCTCGTCTGACTTGACCACCTTGTGCTCGCTCATACGAAAGTTCTAGCACACGCTGCTATCGTGATCTTTACGTTCACGTCAAGTTGATGTGGCAAGCAAGCGAGTCGCAGAGGAGTCCGATCGCATGAGCTCATCGCCCGCCGCAGCACCGGCCCAGGACAGTGGCCGAGCATCGCGTTTCGGCGTCGACGCCGGCCACGCCAGCTACAAGTGGTGGGCGCTCTCCTGCACGAGCCTCGGCATGCTGCTCGCCGCCACCAACTCGGGCACGCTGATCATCGCGCTGCCGGACCTCGAGCGCTCGCTGCACACCAGCCTGCTCGCGCTCGTCTGGGTGATCCTCGCCTACCTGATCGCCGCGACCGTGCTCGTGCTCATGGCCGGGCGCCTGAGCGACCTGTTCGGGCGCAAGCGCGCCTACGTCGGCGGCTTTCTCGTGTTCGCCTTCGCGTCGCTTGGAGCGGGTTTCTCCGGCGACGCGACCGTGCTCATCCTGTGGCGCATCCTGCAGGGCATCGGCTCGGCGTTCCTGTTCGCCAACGCTGCCGCGCTCGTCACCGACGCCTTCCCCAAGGAGGAACTCGGCCTGGCGATGGGCGCCAACACGATGGTCGCCGCGATCGGGCTCGTGCTGGGCCCGGTGCTCGGCGGCGCGCTCGTCGCGATCTCCTGGCACTGGGTGTTCTGGTTCAACGTCCCCTTCGCGCTCGGCGGCGCGCTGTGGGGCGCGCTGATCCTGCGTGAGCTGGCAAAACCGGACACCGTGCGCGGCTATGACGTGCTCGGCACCACGACCTTCGTCATCGGCCTCACCGGGCTGGTGTACGGCGTGTCGCGCGGTGGCATCAGCGGCTGGGACGACAGCCTCGTGATCGGCGCGCTGATCGTCGCCGCCGTGCTGCTGCCGCTGTGGGTCCTCGTCGAGCGCCGCTCGCGCGCGCCGATGCTCGACCTCGCCCTGTTCAAGAACCGCCTGTTCGCCGCCGCCAGCGCGGCTTCGTTCCTCAACGGCCTCGCGCGCTTCGCGCTGATGTTCCTGTTCGTCTTCTACTACCAGGGCGCGCAGGGCAACTCGCCCATCCAAGCCGGCATCAAGCTGATCCCGCTCGCACTCGGCATGCTCGTCGCCTCGCCGATCGCCGGCATCTACGCCGACCGCCACGGCTCGCGCACGCTCGCCGCGCTGGGCATGCTCGTCACCGCCGGCGGCCTGGCCGGCATGACCACGCTCGGCGTGCACACCCCCTACTGGCAGAGCGGCCTGTGGCTGCTCGTCGTCGGCGTCGGCTCGGGCATGTTCAACAGCCCCAACACCGCCGCCATGATGGGCGTCGTGCCTGCGCATCGCCGCGGCATCGCCGCCGGCGCGCGCACGCTGCTGCAGAACACCGGCGCAGTGCTGTCGATCGCCTTCGTGCTCGCCATCGTCACCTCGGCGGTGCCCAAGTCCACGCTCTTCGCCGTCTTCTCGGGCCTCGCCCAGGGGCTCTCCGCGGAGAAGCTCGCGCCCTTCATCGCCAACATGCACGTCGCCCTGTGGGTGCTCGCAGCAACCTCGCTGCTCGGCGCCGGCGTGTGCCTGCTGCGCCCCAGCCACGCCAGCACGCAGGCCGACGCCGCAGCAGAGCAGGGCGAGCGCGCGGAGACCTCGGTGACGCCCTGGGAGGAGGCCGTCGTGGAGGAGGCCATGCTGCCGGGACTCGACGGCGCCGCCGACGCCGCCGGCGCTGCCTCCCCCCTGCCCCCGCGCGCCGACGAGCTGAGCGTGCGCTGATGGCCTCGCGATCCAGCGATCGCCCGGGCGCCGGGCCGAACCTGCGCATCGGCGACGTCGCGCGACTGGTCGGCACGACGCCGCGCACGATCCGCTACTACGAGGAGATCGGGCTGCTCGCGGAGGCGCCCGAGCGCCCGTCCGGGCGCCACCGCCTCTACAGCGAGGACGAGGTCGAGCGTCTGCGCGAGGTGATGCGCATGAAAGAGCTGCTCGGCCTGTCGCTGGAGGAGCTGAAGACCGTGCTCGCCGCCGAGGAGGCGCGCGCCGAGGTGCGCGCGCAGTTGCGCCGCGAGGACGTCGACGCCGAGCGCCGCCGTGAGTTGCTCACCGAGGCGCTCGGGCACCTCGACGGTCAACTGGAGCTCGTGCGCCGCCGCGCCGGCGAGCTGGCTCGCCTGGAGGGAGAGCTGTCGGAGACGCGCAAGCGCGTCAAGCGCAAGATCCGCGAGCTCGACGCCAACGCCGAGCCCACATTCCCGCCGCAGCTGCAGCCCAGCGGCGAGGCGCCGTCGTGAGCGATGCCCCGGCGGTGCTCGTCGACGACCTCGTCGTCGCCTTCGACGAGACGATCGCCGTCGGCGGCGTGTCGTTCGCCGTCGCGCCCGGCGAGGTGTTCGGCCTGCTCGGCCCCAACGGGGCGGGCAAGACAACCACCATCCGTGTGCTCACCACGCTGCTTCCGCCCACATCCGGTCGCGCGCTCGTCGCCGGCTTCGACGTGCGCGCGCAAAGCCTCGCCGTGCGCTCGTCGATCGGCTACATCCCGCAGGCCATCTCCGTCGACGGGGCGCTGACCGCCCGCGAGAACCTTGATTTCTATGCGCGCGTCACCGGCGTCTCCTCGCGCGAGCGCAAGCAGCGCATCGAGCAGGCGATCGCCTCGATGAACCTCGACGCGATGCTCGACCGGCTCGCGCGAACGTTGTCGGGAGGCATGCTGCGCCGCCTGGAGATCGCCACCGCGCTGCTCAACCGGCCGGCCGTGCTGTTCCTCGACGAGCCGACCGTCGGCCTCGACCCCTCCGCCCGGCGCATGGTGTGGGAGCACCTCGGTGCGCTGCGCGAGCAGGTCGGCACGACGATCCTCGTCACCACCCACCTGATGGAGGAGGCCGAGCGCTACTGCGAGCGCCTGGCGATCATGGACCGGGGAAGGCTCGTCGAGCAGGGCGAGCCGGCCGAGCTGCTCGAGCGCCACGGAACCGACAGCCTCGAGGAGGTCTTCTCGGCGGTCACCGGCCGCGCGCTCGACGCCGAGCAGGAAGGGAGGTTGGCCGATGTCCGCGCACAGCGCCGCGTTGCCCGCCGGCTCGGCTAGTCCCCGCGGGCGCCGTGATGGCGGCCTGCTGACGGCCGCCGGCCTGCGCTCGCTCGTCGCGGGCACGTTCGCGATGGCGCAGTCGGAGATGCGCAAGCTGCGCCACGACCACCTCGACATCGTCACGCGCTCGGTGCAGCCGCTCTTGTGGCTGTTCATCTTCGGCACGGCGCTCAGCCACAACCGCTCGCTGACGCTCGGGACGCTGGAATACCGCGCCTACCTCGCGCCCGGCGTGATGGCCCAGGCGGCCATGTTCATCGCCATCTTCTTCGGCCTCGCCGTCATCTGGGAACGCGACGTCGGCCAGCTTCAGCGGCTGCTCGCAACGCCGCTGCCGCGCACGGCGATCGTGCTCGGCAAGGCCGCCGGCGCGTGCGTGCGCGCACTCGTGCAGGCGCTGCTGCTGCTCGTCGTCATCGCCGTCGCCGGCATCGGCGTTCGCTGGAGCGTGGGCGGCGTGCTCGGCACGCTGGCGATGCTGATGCTCGGCACCGCCGCCTTCGCCTGCATGTCGATGCTGCTCGCCGCCGCCGTCAAGGAGCGCGAGCGCTTCATGGGTATCGGCCAGCTGATCATGATGCCGCTGTTCTTTGCCTCCAGCGCGCTGTACCCGCTCAGCGTGATGCCCGGCTGGCTGCACGTCGTCGCACGCGTGAACCCGCTCACATATGAGGTGCAGGGGCTGCGCCAGATGCTCGTCGGCGTCGGCGGCTCCGGCGAGGTGTGGCTGGACTTCCTCGTCGTCGGCGGCTTCTTCGCCGTGATGCTCGCCGCGGCAACCCGTGCCTATCCCAAGGCGATCCTGTAAGTGTCCGACCGGCGAAGAGCGCCCGTCCGCAGACCACGAGCCAGCGACCAGGAGGCCTGAGCCATGCCAAGCATCGAGGTCACGCCCAGCCCGCAGGGCGTTCCCGGCGCCGTCAACGACCCCACGCGCATCAGCGGCGAGGAGATCGCGTTCGCCGGCGACGGCGGCACGGACGTCAACGGCTACCTGGCCCGCCCGGCCGACGCCGCCAGCCGCCCGGGGATCGTCGTCATCCACGAGGCCGGTGGGCTCAACGCGCACATCCGCGACGTCTGCAACCGCCTGGCCAACATCGGTTACGTCGCGCTCGGCGTCGACCTGTACACGCGCGAAGGCGGCCCGCCGCCCACCGACGACCGCGAGGCGATGATGAAGCGCCTGTTTGCGATGTCCGACGCGACCGTGCTCGGCGACCTCGAGGGCGCCGCCGATCATCTGCGAGGCCTCGACGGCGTCACCGGGCGCGTCGGCTGCATCGGCTTCTGCATGGGCGGGCGCTACACGCTGCTGTTCGCCTGCACCTCGGACCGGCTGAACGCCGCCGTGGACTGCTGGGGTGGCTTCATCGACCGCGCCACCCCCGATGAGCTCTCCTCGCTGCCCCGCCCGACGCCGCCGCTGACGCTGGCCGGCAAGCTGAGCTGCCCGCTTCTTGCGGCCGTCGGCGCCGACGACTCCAACCCCTCCCCCGAGCTCGCCGAGCAGCTGCGCGCGAAGGCCGCGCAGAGCGGCCAGCCGGTCAAAGTCGACGTGTACGACGGCGCCGGGCACGCGTTCTTCGCCGACTACCGCCCGACCTACCGCCCCGAGGCCGCCGCCTCGCTGTGGGCCGAGATCGTGCCGTTCTTGCACACGCACCTGCAGGCCGGTTAACCGGCGCCTCGGAGCTTTCGCGGCACGTTCATATAGTGCGGGGCGGTAACGCACGCATCGACAAGGGGAGCTGTCGTGGAGCGCAAGTGGTGGACGCTGATCGCCGTCTCTGTGGCGATCTTCATGCTGCTCCTGGACATCACCGTCGTCAACGTCGCGCTGCCCGACATCCAGCGCTCGCTGCACTCGAGCTTCCAGGATCTGCAGTGGGTCGTCAACGCCTACTCGCTCACGCTCGCCGCGTTCCTGCTGACGGCCGGCGCGCTCGCCGACCGCTTCGGCCGGCGGCTGGTGTTCGTCACCGGACTGGTCGTCTTCACGCTCTCCTCGGCCGCGTGTGGCCTGGCCGGCTCGCCGCTCGCGCTGAACCTGGCTCGCGCAGTGCAGGGCGCCGGCGGCGCGATGATGTTCGCCACCTCACTGGCTTTGATCGCCGGCGCCTTTCACGGTAAAGAGCGCGGCGTCGCCTTCGGCGTGTACGGCGGCGTGATCGGCGGCGCCGTCGCCGTCGGCCCGATCGTCGGCGGCATCATCACCTCGGGCATTGGCTGGGAATGGATCTTCTTCGTCAACGTGCCTATCGGCATCGCCGCGGTGGCGCTCACGCTCACGCAGGTCTCCGAGTCGCGCGACCCCAACGCCCGCGGCGTCGACTGGCTGGGGCTGCTGACATTCTCCGGCTCGCTGTTCCTGCTCGTGTTCGCGCTCATCCAAGGCAACGAAAAGGGCTGGGGCTCCACGCGCATCGTCGGCTTCCTCGTCGGCTCGCTCGTGCTGATCGTGCTGTTCGTCTTCGTCGAGCGCCGCCAGCAGCGACCGATGCTCGATCTGAAGCTCTTTCAGAAGCCCGCGTTCGCCGGCGCGAGCATCGTCGCCTTCGCCGTCTCCTCCTCGATGTTCTCGATGTTCCTGTACCTCACGCTGTATATCCAGGACGTGCTCGGCTTCAGCCCTTTGCAGGCCGGCCTGCGCTTCCTGCCGATCACGCTGCTGTCGTTCTTCGTCGCGCCGCTGTCTGGGCGCCTGTCGGTTCGCGTGCCCGTGCGCCTGCTGCTCGGCGGTGGCCTGATCCTCGTCGGCGTCGGCCTGCTGACGATGACCGCCGTCGACGCCAACTCCACCTGGACCGTGCTCGTGCCCGGCTTCGTGCTCGCCGGCGCCGGCATCGGGCTGATCAACCCGCCGCTCGCCTCCACGGCCGTCGGCGTCGTGCACCACTCGCGCAGCGGCATGGCCTCGGGCATCAACAACACCTTCCGCCAAGTCGGCATCGCGACCGGCATCGCCGGGCTTGGCGCGATCTTCCAGCACGACGTCACGCGCAACACCACCTCCGCGCTGGCCAGCGGGCCCGGGCGCGAAGTGCTGCGCGCGGCGCACGGCAAACTCAACACCGCGCTCGTCTCCGGCGAAGTCGGCCAAGTCGCCAAGGGGCTGCCCAAGCCGGCGCATGACGCGCTGATGCATGCCTATCGCGTCGGCTTCACGCAGGCCTTCTCGAGCATCCTGCTGGTCGGCGCCTGCGTCGCACTCGTTGGCTCCGTGTTCGCCTTCGCGCTCGTGCGCAGCCGCGATTTCGTCGCCTCCGGCACCGAGGCCGGCGACGAGAGTCCCGGCGATGGCGAGGCGCCCGCGCCCGCCGCCGCCTGACCGGCGCGGGGCCGCGCGTTCTTCGCGCCCACCTGCGTCCTCGCTCGCGCGACCAAACCCGGCCGGCTTGCCGGCCTCATAGATAAATCAGTCCTTGCGCGGCTCGTAGCCCGGACAGCTGAGCACCGGCACACGCGGATAGCGCGGATAAGCTGGATCGACTCGCGAAAGCGTGCACAGCGAGAACACCGAGCCGCGCGTGTTGCGCACCTCCTGCTGGTGTGAGCACGTGTCGCACAGGCCCGCTCGGGCGCCCGGACCTGGCGGTTTCGCGCACTCGGACATTGGCCAAGCTTAGGCGCGCTGAACGGGTGCGGCGCTCGCGTGGGCTGACGGGCGCCTGCGATAATCGTTGCCCGTACAACTATGAACACCTTCTATCGACTGCTCGGATTCCTACGGCCCTACAAGCGGGGGCTGATCGCATCCTGGCTGCTCGCGAGCCTCGCGATGGTCGTGACCGTGCTGATCCCCCACTTCACCGGGTCCGCCGTCGAAGCGATCAGGCACGGCGACAACCACGCGCGCCACCACGAGCTCGCGCTGCGCGCGCACGACCGCCACACGCTGCTGCTGCTCGCGATCCTGATCGTCGCGATCGTGCTCGTGCGCTGGCTGTTGACGTACATGCGGCGGATGATCGCCGGGCGCATCTCGCTCGCGATCGAATTCGACCTGCGCGAGATCATCTACGCGCAGTTGCAACGCCTCGAGCTCGGCTTCTTCGACCATCAGCAGACCGGCCAGCTGATGTCGCGCGCGACCGTCGACCTGCAGGCCGTGCGCTTCTTCCTCGGCTACGGGCTCGTGTTCATCCTGCAGTCCGCGCTGACGCTCGTGCTCGCCGGCGTCGCGATGATCCTGATCAACCCCGGCCTCGGGCTGATCGCGATGGCGCCGACGCCGTTCGTCGTGTTCATCTCACAGCGCTACGGGCGCACCGCGCGGCCCGCGATCCAGGAGGTCCAGCAGCGCATCGGCGAGCTCACGGCAGACGCCGAGGAGAACATCTCCGGCGTGCGCGTCGTCAAGTCCTTCGCGCGCGAGCCACAGCAGCTGCAGCGCTTCCGCCACAGCGTCTCGCGCGTGTTCGACCAGTCGATGGTCGCCACGCGCCTGGAGGCGAAGTTCAACCCGGCGATCGGGTTCCTGCCCCAGCTCGGGCTCGCCGCCGTGCTGCTGATCGGCGGCAATCGCGTGATCCACGCGCACCTCACGCTCGGGCAGTTCACGCAGTTCTACCTCTACCTGAACATGCTGATCGGCCCGATGCGCTCGCTCGGCGTGACGCTCGGGCTGGCCCAGCGCGCGACCGCTTCGGGCGCGCGCATCTTCCAGGTGCTCGACCGCGAGCCGCGCATCGTCGCCCCGCCCGACGCGCCGGCGCTGCCCCCCGGCAACGGCCACGTCGAGCTGCGCGACGTCACGCTGCGCTACGACGAGGGCGACGACTTCGGCGCCGTCCACGCCGGCCCCCGCGAGCTGTCGCTCGACGTCGACCGCGACGGCGTCGCGGCCGCGCCGCGCGCGGCGCGCGCCGTGCTCAGCGACGTCAGCCTCGACATCCCGGCGGGCACCACCGTCGCGCTCGTCGGCGCCACCGGCTCGGGCAAGACCAGCCTCGTCTCGCTGATCTCGCGGCTGTATGACGTGAGCAAGGGCTCGGTGCTGCTCGACGGCGCCGACGTGCGCAGCGTCGATCTGGCCTCGCTGCGCCGGGCCGTCGCGGTCGTCTCCGACGACCCGTTCCTGTTCTCCGCGAGCGTCGCCGAGAACATCGCCTACGGGCGTCCGCAGGCCAGCCGCGAGGAGGTTGAAGCGGCCGCGCGGCGTGCGCAGGCCTTCGACTTCGTCGCGCGCCTGCCGCAGGGCTTTGACACGCGCGTCGGCGAGCGCGGGCTGTCGCTGTCCGGCGGCCAGCGCCAGCGCCTGGCGATCGCCCGCGCGCTGCTCGCCGACCCGCGCGTGCTGATCCTCGACGACGCGACCTCCGCCGTCGACGCCTCCACCGAGCAGAGCATCAAGCTCGCGCTCGACGAGGCGATGGCCGGGCGCACCACGTTCGTCATCGCCCACCGCCTCTCGACGATCTCGCTCGCCGACGAGATCGTCGTGCTCGACCACGGCCGCGTGACCGCCCACGGCGATCACGAGCACCTCCTCGCGCAGTCCGAGCTGTACCGCGAGATCGTCGAGAAGGGCCTGCCCGACCAGGTGTTCCTCACGCGCAAGCCGCTGGAGCCGCAGGGGAGCGGGCTGTGAGCCCGATGGTCGGCAGAGGCGGTCCCGGCTCGACGTGGACCGGCGAGCGCGCGAGCAAGGGCACGCGCGGGCGCAACCTGCGCGGGCTGTTGGGCCTGCTGCGCCCCTACCGCCTGCGCGCTGCGCTGACGGTCGTCGCGCTCGTGCTCGGCACCGCCGCCTCGCTCGCGCCGCCGCTGCTCGCGCGCGCCGCGATCGACGACGGCATCCAGCCGCACGACTTCGGCAAACTGCTGCTCGTCGTCATCGCCTTCTTCGTCTCCGCGCTGATCGTCTGGGTGATGACCTACGCGCAGACGTTCCTCGTCGGCTGGGTCGGCCAGCGCGCGCTCGCCGACCTGCGCATCCGCATCTTCAAGCACCTGCAGACCCTGCCGATCGGCTTCTATGAGAGCCGCTCGGCGGGCGTCTTGATCTCGCGCATGACCAACGACGTCGAGGCCCTGGACTCGCTCGTGACCGACTCCGTCGTGACGCTGTTCCAATCCGGGCTGACGCTGATCGGGACGATCGGCATCCTGCTCTACCTCGACGTCAAGCTCGCGCTGATCACCTTCTGCATCCTGCCGATCGTGCTCGCCGGCTCGCTGTGGTTTCGCATCATCTCCGCGGGCGCCTTCCGCCGCACACGAGAGACGATCGGCGCGATCACCGGCTACCTGCAGGAGACGCTCTCGGGCATCCGCGTAGTGCGCAGCTTCGCTCAGGAGCCCGTGCACGAAGCGCAGTTCACCGAGCTGAACGCCGACAACGCCGACGCCAACATGACAACCGTCAAGCTGAACGCCGCCTACTTCCCGTCGGTCGAAATGCTCTCCGGCGTCGCCGTCGGCCTGATCGTCCTCTACGGCGGCTATCAGGCGATCGACGGGCACATCTCGATCGGCACGATCGTCGCCTTCGTCGCCGCGCTGTCGAACCTGTTCGAACCGATCCAGCAGCTCTCCCAGCTCTACGCGACCTACCAGTCCGGGATGGCCGCGCTGGAGAAGATCTTCCAGCTGCTCGACGAGCGCCCCGACCTAGAGGATCGCGCCGATGCGATCGAGCTGGGCCGGATCGCCGGCGAGGTCGACTTCGACGACGTCTCCTTCGCCTACCAGAAGCGCCGCGGCGACAACTCGACCGAGCAGGTGCTCGCGCTCGATCGCATCGACCTGCGGATCCCGCCGGGACAGACCGTCGCTCTCGTCGGCGCGACCGGCGCCGGCAAGTCGACGATGGCCAAGCTGATCGCGCGCTTCTATGACCCCACCTCTGGCGCCGTGCTCGTCGACGGGCACGACCTGCGCGAAGTCGCCTCCAGCTCGCTGCGATCGCAGATGGGCATCGTGCCGCAGGAGGCCTTCCTGTTCTCCGGCACCGTCGCCGAGAACATCGCCTTCGGGCGCCCCGACGCCGACGCCGATCAGATCCGCAGCGCCGCCGCGGCCGTCGGCGCGGAGGAGTTCATCGCCGAGCTTCCCAGCGGCTACGACACCGAAATCGGCGAGCGCGGCACACAGCTCTCCGCCGGCCAGCGCCAGCTGATCGCCTTCGCGCGCGCGCTGATCGCCGATCCGCGCATCCTCGTGCTCGACGAGGCCACCTCCAACGTCGACCTGCACTCCGAGGCGCGCATCGAGCAGGGGCTGCGCAGGCTGCTCGCCGGGCGCACCTCGATCGTCATCGCCCACCGCCTGTCGACGATCCGCCAAGCCGGGCGCATCGTCGTGCTCGAGCACGGGCGCATCGCCGAGCAGGGCACACACGACGAGCTGATCGAGGCCGAAGGGCGCTACTACGAGCTGTATCGCGACTGGGCAGCGCAGGCCGCGGCCTGAGCGCTGTGGGGATGCCGCGCATCGGGGCTGCGCGCGACATCCCCGCTCGGCGGTCTACTAGGGGGCGCTGGAGAAGGCCCACACGAAGCCGGTTGCTTCGATCGGGCCGCCGACCAGCGCTGTCTCGCCGTCGGCGCTCAGCGCCGATGCGCCGCCGAATTCGCGGTCGCACGGGTTTTCCGTCGGGCATTTGCCGCTCAGCAGCTCTTCGCTGAGCGCCCAGCTCGACCCCGAGCGTTCGAACACGCGCACTTCGCCTTTGAATTCTCCCGCGCGAGGCGCCCCTGCGAGCGCCTCGTCGCCGTCGAGCGACAGCGCGACGCTCGCCCCGAAGTCCGGCGGGAAGGGGAACGTCTGACGGTCTTCGATCACCGGTCCCTGCTGTTCCCACGCCGAGCCCGTCGCGACGAACACCCAGGCGGCACCGAAGCCGCCGACCAGCGCCGTCGAGCCGTCGCCCGACAACGTCACCGAGCGCCCGCGGCCGGTCACCGGACCGAAGCCTTTGACTTCGCCGGGGCTGCCGACGAGCTTTTCGCCGGGAACCGCCCATTTTTTCCCGGTGCGTGTGAATGCCCAAGCGGCCCCATAGTTTTCATCGTCGCCCGGGCTGCCCACCATTGCCGTGTTCCCGTCGTCGGTCAGCGACACGCTCGTGCCGAAGCGCCCGCTATGGCCTTTCGCACTCAGCTTCTTGCGCTGCTTCCAAGTGCTAGCCGGGCGTTCGAAGACCCAGGCGGCGCCCGCTTCGCCTTTGTTGTCGGGCGCACCGATCAAAGCCGTCGCCCCGTCGCCGGAAAGCGCGACAGAGGAGCCGAAGGACCCGGCGCCGGCCTCTTTGGCGGCCGTCAGCTTCGCCCCCTGCTGCGTCCATGTCGAGCCGGTGCGCGTGAACACCCACGCCGCGCCGACGCTGCCGTTGTCCGCCGGGGCGCCGATCACCGCCGTATTGCCGTTCGTCGACAGGTCGACGCTCGTGCCGAACTGCCCGCTGCCGGACTCGCCGGCGCCTGTCAGCTTGGCGCCCTGCTGGGTCCAAACGCCGCCCGAGCGCGTGAACACCCAGGCAGCACCCGTGCCGCCGCCTTCTTCCGGGGCGCCCACGAGTGCCGTGTTGCCATCGGCCGATAGCGCCACCGAGCGTCCGAAGCGGGCTCCAGATGTCGTTTCCGAGCCCGTGAAGCGTTCGCCCTGCAGCACGAACGTAGCGGCTCCGGCCTCGCCGGTGGCAAGTGCGAGCACTGCCACGAGCGCTGCCGGCGCACAACAGCAGACGACAACAGAACGACGGTTCACAACTCGCACAACGCCACCTCCTGGCTATCGCGATCCAAGTAGCGCAAGCCTAATGGAACGATGCGAGCAGCCGGAACTGCATTTGGACGACTTGACTAGCCGACGCGCTCGGTCATGCGCTGCAGCAGCTCCACGCCGGAGTGCGCCTTGCCGTCGAACCGGCTGCCGTTCATGTCGCCGCCGGCGCCGACGAAGCCACTGGTCGTCACGCCGGGTGCCGCCGCGAAGACCTCATAGCTGCCGCCGATCGTCGCCAGGCCGACGTGATCGCCCTTGTGCACGAAGAAGTTCACCGGCCGAAACGTGCGCTTGGCGGCCGTGCCCGTCAGTTTGAACGGCTGGGTGGTGCTGATCACCTTCAGCTCGCCGTCGCCGATCGGGCGCAGGTCCTGGAACAGCACGATCGGCTGACCGCTCGCGACGCGCCCCCACAGCGTCACCGTCACGATCCGGCCGGCCTTCGGCGCGACCTGCTGCTGCCAGTAGGCGGCGTCGACAGGAGCGCTCAGCGCGCGCGAAGGCGGCGTCCTCAGCGAGCTCCCCCAGGAGATCGTGTGCGCGGCCAGGGCCGGGGCCGCCGGGGTTGCGCAGGCAAACAGAATCGCCACCGCGCTCCAGCACAGCGACCGCACCCTGCGTGCTGATGCGAGCGCTCGCGGGAACGCTCGCCGGGAGGGCGATGTCATCGCGCGATGCTAGCCGTAGAGCCAGATGTGACGTTGTCGGCCAAGCGGCTGAGCCGGTTATCGCAGCGGTGGCGGATCGCCTTCCGCGCTCGCCGCGAACTTGCCGTCCCATCCGCACACCGCGCATGCGTGCGCGAACGCCGAGCGCGCGAACGACACGGCCGTCGCGTGCGGGTCGTCGCTCGCCAGCACGTCCTCCCAGTCGAGCACGTACTCCCCGAGGTCCTTCTCCCAGCGCGCGGCGGCGGGCGCGAGCGTCGCCGAGGAGAACCCGTCGGGCGCAGGGTGCGCGTAGGCGTAGAAGGCGGCCTTGCCGTAGCGCGCGTCTCCGGGCCACCAGCCCACCGCCACCTCCTCGGCATCCATCGCGTTGCGCATGATGAAGTCGTCCGAAGGCGGGTCCGCGGGGGCGCCGGAGAACAGGCTCACGCTGAGATCGAACGAGCCCCACCAGGCGTTCACGGGCGTCGATCGCCCGCGGTAGGGGGCGCGGAACTCGGCGAGCACGAGTGCGGCCTGCGTGGCGGCGTCGAAGTACCTGCCCACCGCCTCGGCGTCGTAGCTTGCATGCTCGCGGTCCTCGTCGAGCGCGATGCTCCACGGCACCTCCTGCGGAACCAGCTCGATCTCGAAGGGGCCGGCGAGGTCGCGGACGGCGTCGAGCACGTCGCGCGTGACGTCGGCGACCGGCCTGTCCGGCGTCAGCGCGACGTCGTGGAGGCGCCCGTCGCTGTGCTCGACGAGCGCGGCGTGGAGATGCAGGTCCAGCGCGACGACGACCGCGCCGGAGCCGTCCGGCGCGGGCAGCGGCACGGTCTCCCATCCCCGCGCGGTCAGCCGCAGTGCGGCATGCTGAAGCTCGGGCTCGGGCGCGGCCAGCCTCGCCGCGAGTTTGCCGAGTACCTGCGTGTGAGCGTGCAACGTGTCGCACGTGGCCTGCCAATCGTCGTAGGCGAGAGCCGGCCGGGAAGGTGCCATGAGGACGACGCTAGCACCGGCCGCCCGGCCCTGTGCGGAGAGCCTCGGCTAGGCGGCCGCGGCGACGCGTTCGGCCGCCTCCTCGCACTCGCCTCCCCGGTGCACCTCGCTGTCGGCGGCGAACCGCCCGGCGACGCGCACCACTTCGCCGCCGAGCGCCTTGAGCTGCAGCTCGACCGCCGAGTCCTTGACCTGCCCGCCGTCGTCGAAGACGCGCGCGGCCGCGGCGACAGGGACGACGTACGGCACATCCCACGCACGCAGTGCCCGCGTGGCGAACTCCATCGTGTTGATCGCCTGCAGGCCTTGAGTCCCGCCGGCGGCGCTGATCAGCCCGACGACCTTGTCGTGCAAGAACGGCGGCTGGCGCGAACCGAGAACGTGCAGCCAGTCGAGAGCGTTCTTGAACGCGCCGGAGATCGTCCCCTGATACATCGGGCTGCTCCAGAGCATGCCGTCGGCCGCGTAGCAGGACTCGATCAGCCGTTCGGCGGCAGCGGGCGCGTCGCCGTCCTCGTCGGGGTCGTACATCGGCAGGGCAAGCTCGCGCAGGTCGAGCAGCGTTGTCTTCGCACCGGCGCTCGCGGCGCCCTCTAGCGCCAGCTGCAATGCGGCGCGGCTCCTGGACACCCTTGCCAGGGAGCCCCCCAGACCTACGATCTCAAGGCTCTTGCCGCTCAACTCCGGGACAGGGACTCGAACCCCAATCTCCCGGACCAGAACCGGGCGTCACTGCCAATTGGACTATCCCGGACCGTGACAGGCGAAAGGATAGCCAAACGATCTGCGGCAGTCGAGATCTGCGACTACGTGCCCGCCTCGAGCCCGTTCGGCGCGAAATAGGCGGTGATCGCCTCCTCCAGGCCGGGGTCGAGCACGAGCAGCACTTCGTCGCCGGCCTCGATGACCGTGTCGCCCTTGGGCACGAAGCCCGAGCCGCCACGCAGCACCGAGATGATCAGGCTGCCCTCCGGCAGGTGGATGTCCGACACGGCTTCGCCGACGGTGGGCGCGTCGGCGGAAACCTCGAGCTCGATGATCTCCAGCCGCTCCTCTTCCAGCGCGAGCAGGTGCACGAGACCGTAGCGCGGCACCTCGTGCTCGATCAGGCGCAGGATCAGGTCGGTCGCCGAGACCGCCGGCTGGATTCCCAAGAGACGGAAGTGGTCGTGGTTTCGCGGGTTGTTGACGCGCGCGATGATGCGATCGCACAGGTACTTCTCCTTGGCGACCTGGCAGACCAGCATGTTGTCCTCGTCGTCGCCGGTCACCGCGATGACCAGATCGGCGCGCTGGATGCCCGAGCGCTCGAGCACCCACAGCTCGGTCGCGTCGCCGTATTCGACGGAGTGCTCGAATTCTTCCTCGATCGCCAGGTAGCGTGGGCGTGAGGACTCGATCAGCGTCACCTCGTGGCCCTTGTCGATCAACTCTCGCGCGAGGTTGCGGCCGACCTTGCCGGCTCCGACGATGATCGCGTACATGGCTCAGGCGGGCTCGGGAGAGAGCGCGCTCTCGAACATCTCGATCGCGTGCTTGGTCGGAGAGATCGTGCGCAGGCCCTGCTCGCCGTACCAGGCGGCGCGCGCCGGGTCCATCACGCGCACGATCACGCGCTCGACGCCGAACCGGCGCTGGGCGATCTGGGCGATGATCAGGTTCGTGTTGTCTCCGTCGGTAGAGGCGATGAACACATCTGCGCGCTCGATGCCCGCTTGGATCAGCGCTTCGATCTCCAGCGCCGTGCCGACGGTGAATTGGCCGCCGGAGTCCTCCCAGCTGGCCGTCTGCCCGGCGTCCAGGCGCTCGTGCGAGAGGGGGTCCTCGTCCAGCACGGACACTTCATGGCCGGAGGCGAGCGCCGACTTGGCGACTGCCGAGCCCACGCGGCCGGCTCCGACGATCAACACGAACATGCGCCGGAGATTAGTCGATGCGCGCAATCAGGCAACCGCCAGGACACGACTCACGAGCCCGCGGGCGCGAGCTTGGAGCGACGCTCGGCCGCCGATTCGCCGGCGGCGGGGGCCGTCACGATCACGCGGCAGTCGGCCTTGCCGATCACGTACTTGGTCACGTCGCCGACGAAGTTCTCGAGCGGCCCGCCGCGGCCTCCGAGGCGGGCGCCGCCGCGGATCAGCGACGGCTCCTCGGCGCCGAGCACGATCGCCTCGACGCCGCGGCGCTTGGCCTCGTCGACGATCGCAAAGCCCGCGCGACGCGTGCGCACGGTCGCCGTGGCGACCTGCACGCCGGTGTACTCCTCCCCCACGGCCTTGGCGCGCGCGAGCGCCTGGCGCGCTTCCTTGATCTGCGCCTCGGGCAGGCGCGCGTCCAGCGGCAGCGACATCGGGATCACGAAGATCCACACCGCCTCGATCGTCGCCTCGTCGATCGCCGCCTCGTCGGTCGGCTCGCCGGACACGAGCAGCGCGGCGGTCTGCACGATGTCCTCGTCGAGGCTCGTGCCGAACAGCGGCACGAGAATCGAGCCATAGTCGCGTTCGCGCGGCGGGTCGGCACGCAGCACCTCCGGCGCAACCGTCACGCGGCGCAGCAGCGGCGCCTCGTCGGCGCGGCGGTAGATGACATACATCGCCAGCCCCGCGATCATCCAGCCGAGGCCGACGTAGCGAGCCGGGTCGTGCAGGATCAACAGCGCGATCCAGCCGAGACCGGAGACCAGCGCGCCGAACACCGCCGGCAGCGGCAGGCTGGCGCCGCGGAAGCCGATCGACAGCGGGATGCGGTACGGCCGCACGCCTTCCGGGTCGCTGTAGCGCAGCCGCACGACCGACACGTGCGCGATCGTGAAGGCGAGAAGCGCGCCGAAGGCGTAGATGCCGACGAGGAAGTCGAGGTCCTCCGGCACGACCAGCCCCGCCGCGATCACGCCCGCGAGGATGATCAGCACGTAGGGCGTCGAGCGCTGGGGGTGCAGGCGCCCGAGGCCGCTGGGGATCTGGCGATTGGTCGACAGCGAGTAGGCCAGCCGCGAGAGCCCGAGCATCGCCGAGTTGGCCGCGGCGACCAGCGTCAGCGCCGCCAGGCCGGCGACGACGTAGCGCAGCGTGTCTGCCAGCCAGTGCGGGTGCATGTGCGACACCAGCCCGACGACCGGGTCGTTGAGAAAGCGCGTGGCCAGCTGCGTGTGCCCGGCGTGCACCGGCAGCGCGGTCACGGCGACGAGCGCGATGCCCACGTAGATGACGACCACGGTCATCGTTCCCGTTCCCACCAGGCGCTTGAGCGCACCGCTGCTGATGCGCACCTCGCCGGCCAGCCCGGCTGCCGACTCCAGGCTCGTGAAGGAGATCGTCGCGACGGTCAGCGCGAACACCAGGTTCGACCACGTCGGCGCGCTGCCGAGGTGGATCGGGTCCAGCAGCGTGTGCGGGTTGAAGAACAGCACCAGGCCGAGCACGACGACCAGGCCCTGCAGCGCGAGGTCGCCGACCACGAGCACCGCCAGCCGCCGCGAGCGCCGCCAGCCGAATCCGCGGATGTTGCCGAGAACGACGATCAGGATGAACACGAGCGCCAGCCCCAGCGACTCTGCACTGTGTCCCAGCGGGCTCCAGAAGACCTTCAGGTACTGCGTCGCCGAGTAGCACGTGACGGCGATCAGGATGATGTAGTCGAGCAAGATCGCCCAGCCCGCGCCGAAGCTGATCAGCTCGTTGAACGCGTAGCGCGCGAACACCGTCGAGCCGCTGCGCTCCTGATGCAGCGAGGCACCCTCGGCGTAGGTCATCGCCGTCAGCGCGAACAACAGCGCCGCGATCAGGAAGACCAGCGGCGTGAGCCCCAGCGCGTGACCGGAGATGACGCCCAGCGAGAAGTAGATAGCGCTCGCCAGCGGCGTGTAGACGATCGCGAACAGCAGCGGCGAGCCGACGCTGCGCCGGACGGTCGACAACGAGCGCGCGGAGATCTGCAGCGCGATCCGCTCGGCCTCGCCACGCGCAAGCTCGGCCTGCGCGCGCGACGTGCGCGGCGCGTCGGGCGAGCCCGCCTCGCCGCCGCTCGCCGGTGCCTGCTCGGGCCTTTCGCCGGCGCCCGGCGGCGGCGTGTCCCCCGGGCCGCTCATGCCCGATCGCCGCGCTTTCGCTCCAGGTAGACACGCGCGATCCCCGCGGCGAGGAACAACACGCCCAGCAGCATGCGCGCCGAGAGCACACCGCCGTCGCCGCTGAGCACCTGGGCGATCAGCGCGATGCCGATGGCGGCCATCAGGACCGAGAACACCAGCGTGCCCGAGCGATGCACCTGTCGTCCGGTCATCTCACGCTGAGCTTAGGGGTCGGCTGCAGTTGCGTGGCGGCATCCCTCGCCCGGTCTGAAGCTTCGCAGCGGGCGAGGGGGCCGGATCTCAGGTGATCAGCGGAATGATCAGGATGGCGACGATGTTGGCGACCTTGATCATCGGGTTGATCGCCGGTCCCGCCGTGTCCTTGAACGGATCGCCGACGGTGTCGCCGGTGACCGACGCAGCGTGAGCTTCAGAGCCCTTGCCGCCGAACGCGCCGTCCTCGATGAGCTTCTTGGCATTGTCCCACGCGCCTCCGCCGGCGGTCATCATCACCGCGAAGAAGAAGCCGACGACGATCACTCCGATCAGCAGCCCGCCGAGCGCCTGCTGGTCGATCAAGCCGATGATCAGCGTCAGCACGATCGGCAGCAGCGACGGAAGGATCATCTCGCGCTGCGCGGTCTTGGTGACGATGTCCACGCAAGCCGCATAGTCGGGCTCTTCGGTGTAGTCCATGATGCCCGGGTGCTCGCGGAACTGGCGGCGCACCTCCTCGACGACCGCGCCGCCGGCGCGGCCGACCGCCTCGATCGACAGCGAGGCGAACAGGCAGACCATCAGGCCGCCGAGCAGCAGTCCGATCAGCACGGGCGGTTCGTTGATCCCGAAGGAGATCACGTGGCCTACCTTGTCCTCCAGTTCTTTCTGGAAGCCCGCGAACAGCACGACCGCGGCCAGCACGGCGGAGCCGATCGCGTAACCCTTCGTGACGGCCTTCGTCGTGTTGCCGACGGCGTCCAGGCGGTCGGTCACTTTGCGCACGTCCTCGGGCAGCTCGGCCATCTCGGCGATGCCACCGGCGTTGTCGGTGATCGGCCCGAAGGCGTCCAGCGCGACGATCAGCCCGGTCAGCGAGAGCAGCCCCATGACCGCGACGCCGATGCCGTAGATGCCGGTGACGCCGCCGCCCGCGAGCTTCCACGCGCCGAGGATTCCCAGCACGATGACGATCGCCGGCAGCGCGGTCGCCTGCAGCCCGGAGGAGAAGCCCTGGATGATGTTCGTCGCGTGCCCGGTGACCGAAGCCTGCGCCGTCTTCTTGACCGGCGAGAAGCGGGTCGAGGTGTAATATTCCGTCAGTCCGAACAGCAGCGCGGTGACGGCGATGCCGATCAGCGAGCACAGGTACAGGTGCCACCACTCGGGCGGGTTGACCACGTCGCCGACGACCTTGAAGCTGAGGCCGCGCATCAGCCAGTAGGTGATCGGCGCGAACGCCGCCGCCGCCAGCACACCCGACACGAGCAGGCCCTGCAGCAGCGCGCGCTCGACGTTGTCGGTTTTCGTGCGCACGGCGTACGTGCCGACGATCGACGCGATGATCGCCACGCCGCCGATGACCAGCGGGTAGAGGGCGACTTTGGTCGCCTCGTGGAAGGTCAGGACGCCAAGCAGGATGACCGCGACGGCCGTGACCGCGTAGGTCTCGAACAGGTCGGCCGCCATGCCGGCGCAGTCGCCGACGTTGTCGCCGACGTTGTCGGCGATCGTCGCCGGGTTGCGCGGGTCGTCCTCGGGGATTCCCGCCTCGACCTTGCCGACCAGGTCGGCGCCGACGTCGGCCGCCTTGGTGAAGATGCCGCCGCCGAGTCGCGCGAAGACCGAGATCAGCGAGCCGCCGAAGCCGAGGCCGACGAGCGCGTCCACGGCTGTCTTGGGACTGTCGTTGAACAGCGACGTCAGCGCGCCGTAGTAGCCGGCGACGCCGATCAGCGCCAGGCCGACGACGAGCAGGCCGGTGATCGCGCCACCGCGGAAGGCCACCTGCAGCGCCGGTGAGACCCCCGAGCGCGCGGCCTCGGCGACGCGCGCGTTGGAGCGCACGGAGACGTTCATGCCGATATAGCCCGTGGAGCCCGACAGCAGGCCGCCGATCGCAAAGCCTCCGGCGACCGCGATGTCCTGGATGAAGATCAGCGCCACGAACAGCACCACGCCGACGACGGCGATCGTCGCGTACTGGCGGTTCAGGTAGGCGCGAGCGCCCTGCTGCACGGCCAGTGAAATGCCCTGCATCTTCTCGTTGCCCGGTGAGAGCGCGAGCAGGGAACGCGTCGTGACCACGCCGTACACGACGGCGCATGCGGCGCATACAAGGGCGACGACGACCCCATGGTTCGTCAGAAAGCTACTCAACTGAAAATCCTCCGCGGTCTGATTGGCGTGCCGCGCGAGGATCGTCGCGCGCACATTTGTCGCCCGGGTGCTCGGGACGAGCGCCTACCCGGTGCAAACGCGCGGGCAGTCTATCGCGCCCACCGGAAACATGCCCGCGCCCCGGGCCCCGCCCAGCCCGCGTCAGCGCCCGGGCACCCACAGACGCCCGCTCGACTCGGCCGGCCCGGGCCCGGAAGACCCCTCCTGGCCGGGCGACTGTCCCTCGGCGGACGGCTCGGCGCCAGGAGGCGTCTGGGCAGGCGCGCCTGCGCCGGGAGCCTGCGGCTCGGCGGCGGGCTCGGCGCCGCCGGCCTGCGCTTCGCGGGCATAGGCCATCTGCAGCTGCGACAGCGCGTTGCGCAGCGGGGCCAGCTCGGCCCCGTCGACCCGTCGTTCGAGAATCTCCAGCAGCGCCCTCACCGCGTCGATCGCGTCGCGCGCCTGATCGAGATCGCGGCCCTCGCCCGCCGGCGCCGGCGGCGCGCCGGGTGGCGCCGGCGCAAGCCGGTAGCTGCCGATGTTCAGCAGCGAGACCGCCGCCTGAAGCATCATGTCGGCGCTCGTGATGCGGCTCAGTTCGGCCTCGTAGGCCGCCCGCAGCTCCTCTTCGCTTGGCTGAGCGCCCGTGGCGCCCGTGGCGCCCGCTGCGGAGCCGCCCGCCGGGCCGGTTGGATCGGTACTCACACCTTCACCTCCTCGGAATAGGTCTCTCGCGTCTCCGCGACCGATGCCGCGAAGACCTCCTCGCGGGTGGCGCCGGCCTCGATCAGCCGCCGCTGGCGCTGGGCGCCGTTGTGCTCGGGGAAGGCCAGGTCGATGCCCAGCTCGCCGCGCATCGGCTCCGTCCAGGCCGCCAGGCGCTCGATCGCCTCACGCGCCGGGTACTCCTCGGCGCACGCCAGATCGATCAGCTTGCCGTCCAGGCCGAAACGGATCGCCCGCCACATGTTCTCCTCGATCATCCGCGGCGCGGGATCCTCCAGCGGCACGCCCTCGTCGACGTCGCGAGTCGCCTGCGCGATGCACGCCGCGATCAGGCCCGCGAGCGCGTCTGACTCGCCGGCGGTCGCCTGCACGTCGCAGATGCGCATCTCGACGGTGCCGAAGCTGAAATGCGGGCGCACCGACCACCAGACCTGCGTGAACTCGACGATCGAGTTGGTGCGCACGAGGAACTCGATGTACTCGCGATAGGCCTGCCAGCCGCCGAACGCGTCGGGCACGCCGCAGCGCGGGAAGCTCTTGGTGAAGCTCTGCGTGCGCGCCGAGTGAAGCCCGGTGTCGCGCCCGTCGAGATACGGCGAGTTGGCGGAGATCGCCAGCAGCAGCGGCAGCACGGGGCGCAGCCTGTCGCAGACGCGGATCGCGCGGTCGAGGTCGCGCACGCCGAGGTGCACGTGCAGGCTGAAGGTGTTGTTGCGCCAGGCGACGTATTTCAGGCCGTCCTCGACGCGGCGGTAGTGCTCGGTGTCGATGATCGGCTGCTCGCGGTAGTCGGCCCACGGGTGCGTGCCGGTCGCCCCCAGCGCCACGCCTTGATCGGCGGCAAGCGCGAACAGCCGCCTGCGCCGCTCGCGCTGGCGCGCCAGCGCGTCGTGCAGGTCCGAGCCGGCGCCGGAGATGATCTCGATCTCCGAGGAGATCAGCTCGCCGGTGATGTGCTCGTGCAGCAGCCGGTCTGCAGCAGCGGCGTCGCGCAGCTGCTCGAAGCGCGGCAGCAGTTCGAGCGTTTGCGGATCGAGGATCGAGAACTCCTCCTCCACTCCGACGGTGAAGTCGCTCGCCTGTGCGAACGTGTCGACGGCTCGGTCTAGATCCAGGCTGGTCATGGCGTTCGGACGGGTTGGCCTGCTTTGCGGTCTGCGTCTGTGCGGTCGGGGCTTGCGCTGGGCGACAGGCCCCGCTGTCGGTTCTCTCTAGGTCAGATAGAAGTACAGCGCGTACAGGAGATCGACCGCCGGGCTGGAGGTGTGGACGGTCACCTCGGGCGGCACCAGCAGCAACGACTCCGAGTAGTTGAAGATGATCTTCACACCCGCCTCGACCAGCTCGTCGGCGAGGCCCTGCGCGGCATTCGTGGGCACGGCCAGGACGCCGACGACGATGTCCTCGTCCTCCACCATCTGGCGCAGCTCGGAGGTGTGGCGCACGACCTGGCTGCCGACGTTCGTCCCGACCTTGCGCTCGTCCACGTCGAAGATCGCCACGACGCGAAACCCGTGGTCGGCGAAGATGTCCGAGGAGGCGATCGCCTGGCCGAGGTGCCCGGCACCCAGCAGCGCGATGTTGTGCTGTCCGGCGGTGCGCAGGATCTTGCGAATCTGCGACACGAGCGCCTCGACGTTGTAGCCCACACCGCGCTTGCCGAACTTGCCAAAGCCCGACAGATCGCGGCGGATCTGCGTCGAGTTGACGTGCGTGTAGTCCGACAGCTCCTGGGAGGAGATCGTCTCCTTGCCCATCTTCTTGGCCTGCGTGAGCACCTGCAGATAGCGCGACAGGCGCGCCGCCACGCCCAGCGAGAGTCGCTCCGTCGAGGCCGCCGCGCCGTCCAGCTCGACCTCGCGCGGGCGCGTCGTCGTCTCTCCGTAGGTCATGCTCGGGACTCTAGACGCTCTCGCAGGAGCGTCTCGTCGACGTAGAAGTCGAACAGCTCCTCGCCGTCGAGCGCGACGACGGGGATGCGCTCGAAGTAGGCGCGAAGCAACGCCTCGTCGCCGTCGATGTCGCGCTCGCTGAGGGCAAACCCCAGCTCGTCCTGCAGGCGGCGCAGGTCGGTCATCGCCTCCACGCACAAATGGCATCCCGGGCGGGTGTAGACGACGATCGCGCTCATCGCGCGCGTTCGCCCGTGGCATAGGCGTCCAGGCCGAGAAAGCGCGGATAGGCAAGCTGCTCGCCGAAGCGCGCGGCGCTGGCGATCATCGCCGCGTTGTCGGTGCACAGCACCCGCTCGGGCACGTGCAGTGTCACGCCGAGCTCGCCCAGGCGCTCGCGCAGCGGCCCGTTGGCGGCGACGCCGCCGCCAACGGCGAGCCGGTCCATGCCGGTCTGCTCCAGCGCCCGCTCGGCGCGCTCGATCAGGTTGTCGACGATCGCCGCCTGATAAGAGGCCGCAAGGTCCGCGCGACTTGCCTGCGCCTGCTCGCCGGGCAGCTCGCGCAGCTTGTACAGCAGCGCCGTCTTCAAGCCGGCGAACGAGAAGTCCAGTCCTTCGGCGAAGGCCTGGCGGTGGGCGCCGCGCCCTCCCTGTGAGCGCTCGCCGCGCGACCCCGGGAACACGAACGCCTGCGCATCGCCGTCGCGCGCCAAGCGCTCCAGCGCCGCGCCGCCCGGATAACCGAGCCCGAGCATCCGTGCGCCCTTGTCGAAGGCCTCTCCGGCGGCGTCGTCGAGCGTGCGCCCGAGCACCTCGAAGCCGTCGTGCTCGCGCACGTGGGTCAGCAGCGTGTGGCCGCCGCTGGCGATCAGGCAGATGAACGGCGGCTCGAAGGCGGGTGCGAGGAAGTTCGCCGCGACATGACCCTGCAGGTGATCGACGGGCGCGAACGGCAGCTCGCGCGCGGCCGCCAGCGCCTTGGCGGTCGACAGGCCGACGAGCAGCGCCCCGACCAGGCCCGGCCCCTGCGTCGCGCCGATCAGGCGCACGTCGTCGAAACCGATCGACGCCACGTCGAGCGCCCGCTGCACGACTGCGTTGACCAGCTCCAGATGGTGGCGCGAGGCGATCTCCGGGACCACGCCGCCGAAGTCCTCGTGCGCGGTTTGCGAGGAGATCACGTTGGCGAGGATCGCGCCGCCCTCGTCGATCACCGCCGCGCAAGTGTCGTCGCAGCTCGTCTCCAGGGCGAGGATGCTCATACCGGCCCCGGGTTGGGCACGTCCTCCAGCGAGCCCGTGCGCGTCGCCGGGGTCCGCCACATCACAAGCGCGTCCTCGCCGTTGTCCTGGTAGTAGCGCCGCCGCGTCCCCGCCGCGCGAAAGCCCTCGCGCTCGTACAGGTGAATCGCCACGGCGTTGGAGCGGCGTACCTCCAGCGTGAAGCGCGCGCGCTCGTCGCCGACGCGCGCATACAGGTCCGCAAGCAATTGCGAGGCCAGGCCCATGCGCTGGCGATGCAGGTCGACGGCGACGTTCATCACGTGCCAAACGGTGTCGTAGCGCGAGCAGATCAGATAACCCACCAAGCGCTCGCCGCCGGTGGCGCCGGTGCCGGTGTCGGCCTCCACGCGCTCGGTCGCAGCCAGGCAGATGCCCGTCTGCTTGGACAGCTCGAGCACGAACATCGCAAGCGACCACGGCGTGGGAAACACGCGCCGCTCGATCGCCAGCACTTCCGGCAGATCGGGATATGCCAGCGGGCGAATGCGGATTGCCGGTGCGGCCTGGCTGCCCTGCGCCGGCGGTGAGGGGTGTTCGCTCATCGAGTCGCCCCCTCGACGGCCAGCGGCGGCTTGCGCGCGAGCTTCGCGTCGGGGTCTCGCCGGTAGTCGGGCAGCACCTGTGGCGCCGCGCCGTCCGTCGCGACGAGCGCGCCGAGCTCGCAGATCGCGCCCGCGTCGATCGCGTGCAGCGGGGAGTCTGCCGGGGCGACCTGGACACCGCCAAGCGCCAGCTCCTGTGAGAAGCACAGCGCGCCGTCGCCGACGGCCAGCCAGCGTTCTCCAGGTGGCGCGCCGCGCTGCTCCAGCTCGGCCACGATGCCCTGCAGCCGCTCGGCTCCGAGCGCGCCGGGGAGCTCTGTCTCGCCCGCCAGCGCCTCGCCCGCCTGCGGCACGCGCGCGAAGTCCGCGCCCGTGGCGTAGCCCGCGGCGAACGCCTCCCGCCTGCGCGCGTCGATCGCTGCGAGGATCGCCTCGGCGGGCTCGCGGCGCGCGGCGGCGAGGCCGAGCGCGCGCAAGCTCGACACGCCGACGAGCTGCACGTTGCGCGATTGCGCCAGCCCGCGCGCCGTGGCGATGCCCACGCGCAGGCCCGTGAACCTGCCGGGGCCGGTCCCGACCGCGATGCGCCCCAGCTCGCCCCAGCCGATGCCCGCCTCCGCGAGCAATCCGGCGGCCATGTCCAGCAGACGCGTGGCGTGGCCCGGATGCTCCTGCGTGGCCGGGTCGTCGCGGGCCTGCAGCGTGCTCCCGTCGGCCAAGCGCAGGCCGACGACCGTCGCCTGCGTTGCGGTGTCGATCCCCAGCACGATCAAGGCTCGCTCACCTCGATCCGGCGCCGATCCTCGCCGCGGTGGGTCAGCGAGACGCGCAGGCGCGCGCCGGCGAGGTCGCGCGCGGCGTCCGGCGGCCACTCCACGAAGGCGATGCGCCCGGCCCCCAGGTAGTCGGCCAGCAGCGCCGGATCCTCGTCGTCGAGATCGCCCAGGCGATACAGGTCCAGGTGCGAGACCGTCAGGTTCTCGCCGGCGCGGTAGCGATGACCGATGCTGAAGCTCGGGCTGGTCACGAGGTCTGTCACGCCCAGCGCGCGCGCCGCCCCGCGAACGAGCGTCGTCTTGCCCGAGCCCAGCTCACCGCGCACCAGCACGACATCGCCGTCGCGCAGCTTCTCGGCGAGCTCCGCCCCGAGCGATTCCGTCTGCGAGGGGTCCGAGGTATCGACGATGCGCACGGCCACGTCGAGACTCTAGAGCCAACTGCGCCGCCCATTAACGCGACCGGCCCGCGGGAGAAAGGGTCGCGGGCCGGTCGTTACTCCTGGAGGGATGGAGACATGGCCAGTATCGGCCGCGGGACTTACGGCCTTGAGGCCTTGGGGAAGAAATCTTCGACATCCTCCGGAAAAGCCCTCTTTGCAGGGGAAACGTGGGAAGATCCGCCCGCCGGGGCATCCAACGAACGTCCAGACGGCAACTAGAACAGCCCGAGCTGATCGACTTCCTCCTGCCCTTGCGCGCTCTGCGGCGGGTCCGGCTGCGCCGCGCGCTGCGGCGGTTCGCCGGGATCCTCACGTCCCTGCGCGAGCGAGGGCCCGGCCCGGCCGGGCGCCTCTGCGCCGGCCGGCTCGTCGCCGAGTTGCGGGAGCGGCTCCAGCGAGGGTTGCTCGGGCGCGCCGAGCGCGAGCAGGCTGGGCAGCTGCGCGAAGTCCTCGCGCAGCGTCTCGAGCATGCGCGGGGTGTACAGGGCCGCCGCCGGATGAAAGATCGGATACAGCCGTACCGAACGGCGGCCGAGCGTCAGGACCTCGGGCTGACCGTGCAGGCGCGTGATGCCGGTGGGATCGCCGCGCAGGAGCTTGGTCGAGAAGTTGCCCAGCGTGCAGATGACCGTCGGCTGGATCAGCTCGACCTGGCGGTGCAGGTACTCCTGGCAGTTGTCGATCTCGATCGGCAGGGGGTCGCGGTTGCCGGGGGGTCGGCAGTTGTGAACGATGCCTCCTGCCGTGACGAAGTTGTGCGTTTCCTGGACATCGATGCAGAAGAACGTCGTGTCCGCACGTTTGCGATCGGTCACGTCCTCGATCTCGACCTCGTCGTAGAGCGACACACGCGGGCCACGCCGCAACGCCGAGGGGTCGAACGGAACCCGCGCAGCAACGTCCGGATGGAGCTTGTAACGCATCGCCTCTGGGACATATGGGGCGATCAGCTCGCTGAGACGTTCCGTCGTGGGCACATCGAAGAACAGGCGCGAGCGCAGCGCCTTGGCGGGCAGGCCAAGCCGGCCAAGCGCGGAGATGAGCCGCTGCAGGTCGCCGTCGGAGAATGCGTTCGTCGCGATCTCCGCCGAAGGTCGACGACCGCCGCCACGGATTCGCGTGTGTCCGTCGTCCATGAACCAGAAGGCGAGCATCCGAGGGTTGAGCTCGTCAACGAGCCAATGCGGCACCACCTTGCTAGGTCGGTAGAAATCGGTGCGAAGGACGCGAAGAGCGCGATGGGCGAGCGAGCGTGCGACGACGACCCCATGCATACGGTCGTCCCCTTCTGCGGCCGCCACTTCTCGCTCTTCGACAGTCGTCCCCAGCTCTGCGAGCAATGTGGCCTTGAAGCGTGCGTAGTCGCCCTGATGCTGGGAATGGGAGAACGTCAACGTCGACGAGGCCGCCTGCAGGCAGCCATCTCCCAGCACGGTCCCACACGCGACGTCCCAGGCTAGGCGGCTGAGCCCCTGCCCCGTGGCGACCCGATCCCCGCTGACCAGCTCCGCGGCCGGGACGTAGCCACGCTGCGTGAGCACCGGATGGTCTCCCGTCAGTTCGACGTTCACCTTTCCTGCGCCGGCTTTCTTGGCCGAGCGGTACGTCAGTCGATACACCCGACGTCCCGACAGCGGCGTGGCGTGCCAGCCGACGACTCGACGCCGCGCGAGCGCACCCTCCTCATCGACGGTCATCACCTCGCCGTCGTAGCGCGAGCGCACGAGACGGCCTATCCGCTCCCAAGAGCCGTCGCCCAGCTGTACCTGTGCGTTGTATCTCAGGCACTTCAAGACATTCGCAATAAACACGTCCTTTCTCTGTAGCCCAACCTCCCCCAGCAGCGTCTCCAGCAGTTTTCCGGCGCGCCCGACGAAGGGAACCCCCTGCTCGTCCTCGGAGGCGCCGGGCGCCTCGCCGACGAACATCAGCTCGGCGTCTGCGTTTCCGGAGCCGAACACGACCGTCTTGCGCGTCGCCGCGAGCTCGGGACAGCGCACGCAGCCCTTCGCCTGGGCGAACACCGCCTTGAGCTCCTCGCGCCGCTCGGCGGCTGTGCGTTCGGGCTGCGTGGCGGACATGGCCGGATGGTAAGCGTTGCCTGGGAGAGGCCGACGCGCGCCACCGGCCCGGCACGGTCACCGCCACTGGGCGGGAGCCCCGCGCCCGGCGGCGCTGCTGCGCAATGATCCTGCGATGCCGCAGCCCGACCCCGCGCCATCCTCGACCGCGCAGACCAGCGTCAAGGCCCCGTTCGCAGGCGTCGTCGTGTCGATCGCGCACGCCCCCGGGGCACGCATCGTCCCCGGCGCGCCGCTGATCGTGCTCGAGGCGATGAAGATGGAGCACGAGGTGCTCGCGGATGCGGCGGGCGTGCTCGACAGCGTCGAGGTGGCGATCGGCGACGCCGTCGAGGAGGGGCAGGTGCTGGCGCTCCTCGGCGCGAGCGTCGGCGGAGACCTCGCACCGGACGGCCCGCCTGCGGGCAGGCCGGGGAGCGACGACGGTTTTCGCGCCGACCTCGAGGCCGTGCGCGAACGCCACGCCATCGGACTGGACGCCGCGCGCCCGGAGGCGGTTGCTCGCCGTCGCGAGCTGGGGAGGCGCACCGCGCGCGAGAATCTCGACGAGTTGCTCGACGAAGGCAGCTACGTCGAGTACGGGCCGCTGCTGTTCGCCGCGCAGGAGGCCAGGCGCTCGCGCGAGGAGCTGATCGCGCGCACGCCGGCCGACGGCCTGGTAGCGGGCGTCGGCGAGATCGACGGGCACGCATGCGTGGCGATGTCCTACGACTACACGGTGCTCGCCGGCACGCAGGGCATGCGCAACCACGCCAAGAAGACCGGCTGTTCGAGATCGCCGAGCGCCGTCGGCTGCCGCTCGTGCTGTTCGCCGAGGGCGGCGGCGGGCGGCCGGGCGATGTGGACATGCCGATCGTCGCCGGCCTGGACTGCCGCGCATTCGCGCTGTTCGCCAGGCTCAGCGGCCTCGTGCCGCTCGTCGGGATCGCCTCGGGCTACTGCTTCGCCGGCAACGCCGCGCTGCTCGGCTGCTGCGACGTGGTGATCGCCAGCGAGGACGCGAGTATCGGCATGGGCGGCCCGGCGATGATCGAGGGCGGCGGGCTGGGCGTGTTCGAGCCGAGCGACGTCGGCCCGATCGACGTGCAGGACGCAAACGGCGTCGTCGACCTTCGCGTCGCCGACGATCGCGAGGCCGTCGCCGCCGCCAAGCGCTACCTGTCCTACTTCCACGGCGCAGGCGACCCCGGGCGACTCGCAGACCGGGAGGCGCTGCGCACGCTGATCCCGCAGGAGCGCAAGCGCGTGTACGACGTGCGGCGCGTCATCGACGGGTTGTTCGACGAGGACTCCGTGCTGGAGCTGCGCCGTGGCTTCGGGGCGGGGATGGTCACCGCCCTCGCACGCCACGAAGGCCGTCCGCTCGGCATCGTGGCCAACGACCCGCGGCACCTCGGCGGCGCGATCGACGCCGACGCCGCCGACAAGGCGGCGCGCTTTATCGGCATGTGCGACGCGTTCGGCCTGCCGTTGCTGTTCCTCTGCGACACACCCGGCTTCATGGTCGGGCCGGAGGCCGAGCGCACGGCGACCGTGCGCCACTTCGCGCGCATGTTCCTCGGCGGGCCAACGTGCGCGTCCCCTGCGGCACGATCGTGCTGCGCAAGGGCTACGGGCTCGGCGCGCAGGCGATGTCCGGCGGCGGCTTCAAGGCGCCCCTGTTCACAGTCGGCTGGCCGACGTCCGAGTTCGGTGGCATGAGCCTGGAGGGCGCGGTGCGCCTTGGCATGCGCCGCGAGCTAGACGCGATCGACGACGCGCAGGAGCGCGAGCGGCTGTTCGAGACGTTCGTCGCGAGTGCCTACGAGCGCGGCCGCGGGCTGAACATGGCCGCCTACGGCGAGATCGACGACGTGATCGACCCGGCCGACTCGGCGCGCTGGATCTCGATGCTGTTCGACGCGCACGCCGAGCCGTGGTGGGAGCAGCATGGCAAGACGCGGCCGTACGTCGACGCCTGGTGAGCGCCCGCACCCTTTCGCAACGCCTCGAACGGCGGTATCATCGGCCGTAGCCGCCACCGGGCCAGCCTGGGGTGGACTTCAGCAGACAACCGCACCGACATCTTCAGTCGCGCCGGTATCCGCAAGGAACTGGACCGAAGCCGATGATTCCCGCAACCGACCATTCGCCCTGCGCATGAGGACCGTGCGCACCGTGGACGAGCTGCGTGCCCTTGCTTTCCCCGTGCGCGCGCAGCGCGCGCTGACGAACCCGAACATGCTCGTCATCGGCGCCGTCGGATCGGCGAAGTCGTCGCTGGTCAAGACGTACCTGTTCCGCCAGGCGGTCTTCGGCCGGATTCCATGGATCATCGACCCGAAGGGCGAGTACGGGCCGCTCGCCCGGGCGCTCGGCGTCGAGCCGATCCGCCTCGCCCCGGCGGCGGCGTCACGCTCAACCCGCTCGCGCCGCGCGGCGGGTGGGAGAGCCAGCTCAGCCTGCTGCTGGCCGTCGCCGCGGCGCGCTCGACCGCCCGCTGAGCCCGAGGAGCAGGCAGCGCTGCGCGAGGCGCTCGCGCGTCTCGAACGCGCGGCGACGACGAGCCGACGCTGCCCGAGGTCGTCGAGCTGCTGCTCGCGCCCTACCGCCGAGATGGCCGACCGTCTCGCGACCACGCGCCGGAGCGTCTGGCGCGCGGCGCCGCGGCCGGCCGCGCTCGGCCTTCAGCGGCTCTGCGACGGCGAGCTGCGCGGCATGTTCGACGGGCCGACGACGCGCGGACCTCGACCTCGACGGCCGCGCGGTCGTGCTCGACCTCTCGGCCGTCTACCACTCCGCCGCGCTCGGGATCCTGATGACCTGCGCCGCGGCGTGGCAGCGCGCGGCGATCGCCGAGCGCCACGCGAGGCCGACCGCGACGGGCGCGCCGGCGCCGAAGGTCATCAACGTCGCCGACGAGGCCTGGAAGATCCTCTCGGTCCTCGGCATCGGCGAGTGGCTGCAGGACTCCTTCAAGCGCTCGCGCGCGTACGGGATGCAGAACGTCATCGTCATGCACCGGCTCTCCGACCTGTCGGCCGCCGGCGCCGCGGGCAGCCGCGAGGTCGCGCTCGCCGAGGGGCTCCTGCACGACGCGCAGACGCGGGTCGTCTACGCGCCAGTACGAGGACGAGGTCCCGCGGACGCGCGAGCTGCTCGGGCTCACCTCGGTCGAGGCCGCGATCCTGCCGCGAGCTCGATCCCGGCGTCGCGCTCTGGAAGGTCGGCCGGCGCTCGTTCCTCGTTCAGCACCGGCTCAGCGCCGATGGAAGCCGAGCTCGTCGACACCGACGCGCGGATGCTCGACCGGAGCCGGGTCGATGAACGCGGCGAGCGCACGACGCTGCGAGCCCCGTCGAGCTGCGTCGCTCGCGGTCGCTGCTCGGCGGTGCGCTGCTCGTCGCGGCGGCCGCTCGACGCTTCGTCGGCGCGCTGCCGGGGCTGCTGTTCGGAGACGGGTGGGTCACCGGTCCCGCTGGCCGACATGCCGAGCGTGCTCGGCGCGGCTCCCGCGAGCATCTCGGCGATCCGCGCGAGGCTTGGCCGCCAGCGCGCGGCAGACAGCCTGCCCGGCGCTGGCGGGCTTCTACGCCGCGTTCGCGCTCGTGCTCGCGAGCGATCGGCGCTGGCGCTCGGGCTCACCCGCTGGTCGCACGGCCGTCGCTCCCGGCGCGAGCAGGCGCCGGCGCGCTGGGCGCAGCGCGACGATCTCCGAGCGCTGCGCGTGCGTCGACGCCGGCGGCGGACGCGTCGTGCTCGGCCGGCTCGGCCGGTCGCTCATCGCGGCCGAGCCGCGCCAGTCGGTGCATCGTCGTCGCGCCGACGCAGACCGGCAAGACCACCGGCCTCGCCGTACCGGCGATCCTCGAATGGGACGGTCCGGTCCTCGCGACTTCGGTCAAGACCGACCTCGTTGCGCGACACGCTCAGCGCCGCGCGCACGCTCGGCGAGGTGCAGGTGTTCGACCCGACCGCGACGCACCGGCCTCGACGCGAGCGCAGTGGACGCCGCTCGCGGAATGCTGCGACTGGCAGGCCGCGCGGCGGACCGCCGATCGGCTCGCCAAGGCCGCGCAGCCCGGCCGCGCTCGCTGCAGGACGCCGACTTCTGGGCGCAGGCCGGCGCGCGCTTCCTCGCGCCGCTGCTGCTCGCCGCTGCCCTCAGCGAGCCGCACGATGGCCGACGTCGCGCGCTGGATCGACACCGAGGAGCAGGAGGAGGTCCTCGACGCGCTCGAGGCGCAGCGAGCACGAGGCGCGCTCGCAACGCGCTGCTGACCGTCTGGTCAGCCGATGATCGTCTGCGCTCTTCGCTCTACCTCACCGCCAGCCTGGCGCTCGACGCGTACAACGACCCGACGGTCGCTCGCGTGCTCGCCAGGCCGACATGCACGGCCGAGTGGCTGCTGGGCGGCCGGCCAACACCGCTGTACCTCTGCGCGCCGGCCGACGAGCAGGCGCGGCTGCGACCGCTGTTCGTCGACGCTGATCCGCGAGATCGTCGCGCGAGGTCTACGCCCGCGCCGGCAGCACGGGCGAGCCGATCGATCCGGCCGCTGCTTGCTCGTCCTCGACGAGGCGCCGAACATCGCGCCGCTCCCGGACCTCGACCAGATCGCCTCCACGGGCGCCGGCCAGGGCATCCAGCTCGTCACCGTCGTCCAGGACCTCGCCCAGGTCCACGCACGCTGGGGCGCCAAGGCCGACACGATCGTCAACAACCACCGAGCCAAGCTGTTCGGGCCGGGCCTCTCGTGCGAGAAGACGCTCGACTACGTGTCGCGCGTGCTCGGCGATCGCGAGCTTCGCCAGGTCTCACGCACCTCCGGCGAGCACGGGCGCCGCTCGACGACCGAATCCCGACCTTCCGCCCGCTCGCGCCGGCCAACGTCCTGCGCGAGAGCCGCCCGGGCTCGATGCTGCTCGTGTACGGGCACCTCCCGCCCGTGCGGATCGCGCTGCGCCCGTGGTTTCGGAGCCGCGAGCTCAAGCGACTCGCCCACCCACGGGCCGGCGAGCGTTACACGGGCGTTCGTCGAGGCTCGCCACGTCGCGTGAACGGACGGGACGACCAACGCCGGGCGGCGGACACACCGTCGCGGTGCGGGCGAGCGCGCGCGAACCCATGGCGCCGCAGGGTGACGAGGCCGAGCTCTTCGCCAGATACCACCAGCGCCTGGTCCGGGTCACATCCCTCAACGTCACCACGTCTCGGGACAACGTGGAAGACGCCTGCGCCTACGCCTGGGCGCAACTCCTCAGCCATCAACCGCGTCGCGACACGATCTTCGCGTGGCTGCGGACGGTCGCACGCCGACAGGCGATCCGACTCGATGCGGCGAGCCGCAGGCAGCTCTCGATCGACGCACACGAACGCGCAGCGTCCCACGTGAAAGGTTTGGCCGCCACACACCGGAACGCCGACGTGGCGCACGGCCTGCTGGAGGTACGCGAGCGACTTGCCGTGCTGCCCGACCAGGAACGCGACATCGCGTTCATGCGCGCCGCCGGCTGGCGGTACCGCGACATCGCCAGTTGTCTCGATCTAACCGAGGCCCGCGTCAACAAGCTGCTCACTCGCGCCGACGCTCGGGTGCACGAGCTCGACGCCCGCGACGTGGCACCACACTCAGAGCGAGCCGCATGGCTCGCAAAGCTTGAGGACGACCCACCCGCCTTCCTGATCGGGGCGATCGGTCGCCCTCCACGCAGCGGGCGCGGCCGCGGAGGCGAGGAACTGCGGCGCGAATGGCGGCGCCTCGCGCTCGCCATCGATGACTACCGCAGCACCTACCGCGTGACCCACCGCCATCACGCCCTGGGGAGTGCGACCGATGCCGCCGTCAAGGATCGCCGCGACTTGCAGCGGCGAATCGGGCGGTTCGCGCAAGCACGTGGTCGCAGCGTGGATCGGGGACTCTGATCGGCCTTGGACCTCCATTCGATCGCGTGATGACGAACCTGATCCACTACCGCGGCGAGCTCGTGGCGATCGCTGGGCCGACGCGCTTCTACCTAGCGCCACACATCGAGGCCCGACAGCCACACGATCCGCTGCGCGTCACGGTCGTGTTGATGTGCGCGTTCGCCGCGCGCGTCCACGGCGGGAAGGTCGCTGGTCCCTATAGCGACGCACGAGCCGAGCTGTACGCACGTGGTGCAGCTTCGCTGACGATCAAGCGTCAACCGATGGCAGTCGCAGGAGAACAGCCCGCGGGCAGGACGGAGCCCCAAATCGGCTATGTCGATCGTAGGCGGCGGTCCTGTCCAGTAGGCGGAGTCCCGCAATGTCGCTGCCCGCGAAGTCAAGTCCCGGCACGACTCGGCCAAATCTATGAGTAGGTACCAAGGTCATGTCGAAATCTCGACGTTCACGAACCGAATCCCGATCCCGTCGGGTTGCCGTCCGTATCGCAGCGCACGCGAACCTTCCCGTACTCGTCGATGAAGTCCTCCGCGACGTCGTCAGCGGTCGTCTGCATCGCTGTGGGTTCAAGCGCCAATGCACCGCTGTAAGGCCGGTCCAGGCTGCGGATCAGAAAGATCGCGGCGAAGAGCACGACCGCGGCGATCGACAGCGCGGTGATGTGCATTGGGCTGCTCCTCGGCGACGCGACCGCGAGAAAACAAAGTCCGATGGCGATGCCGGCCAAGAGAAACACAAACACCACGCTCGGGAGCTTCGGGGACGCTTGGGCGAGGCGGTCGCGACGGCTGTCGCCGCGTTTTGTGTCGGCCGCCAAGAGCGTCGTAAACAGCGGCGCGTCGCGGCCCATGTCCAGAAACGCCTTGCGGATTCCGTTGTGCTTGCCTCCGGTCCAGTTGCTCGGCACGGGCGAGAGGTCGCTTAGCCCTTTCCCATGCTCTCCCACTCCGGTCCGGCGACGGCGCGCGAATAGCAGACGGCTGATCGTTGGAGCCTGCGCTTGAACGGTTCATCAAGGTACGCGGCAGTCTCAAAGATGTTGTCGACGACCGCCGCTTCACTACCGATGGCGAGCTTCGCCTGCGAGTAGGACTGCGAGCCGGTCAACAACGCGAAGCCGAGAAAGAACACCGTGAGCGTAGCCACCGGCCCGAAGATCGCGCTGATGCCGATCTGCCCGGAAACGGGACCGATCCCATGATCCTTGTTGTACGCGGCAATCTTCGGCTGCAGCAAGCGATTCGCGACAATCGCCCACGATCACGGCCCCGAAGATGACAATTCCCACGAGTATCACTACACAGCTCCTTCGCGTTTGCAGGGACTCGTCGCGCAGACGCATGCCCCGAGCGATGTGTTCGCCTAGGCGCCAACGACTTCAGAGCGCGTCATTCTCGTCCCGCCTGACCAGAAGGACGGAGATGGAGCGCACGCGCCCCCCGTCGCGTGCCATCACGAGTGATCAACCGGTCGGGCGTGAGTCTAGATGTCGCTTGAATCCTGTCAAGCGATGCGCGAAGGCCCCGCTGCAGTGCGGCGGGCGTCGCGGAGGCGAGCCCCGTACGAGCACCCTCCGGCGAACACGTCGAGCGTGAACTCGACCTCACCGCTCCTGTGCACGGGGAGCCAGCGAACGTCCTGCATTGCGGTTTCCTTCCTGCCGGCTAGCGCGGCACCGGTGTTCATCAACCGCGAAGGCACGCCTTCGTTCTCAAGCCATCTACAACATCTGAGTATCTCCGCCGGCAAATGTCTATTGTGCGCTCAATTGGGTTCAAGGAGAGCCCCGATGAGCTCGATCTCTGGAGGTAAGACCCGATGACAAGTGGTGCTAGTGGGGGGTCGGGGACCTGCTCCGTCTTCGGGCCGGTTGTGGGGACGGCCCCGCGTTCCTTCATGGAGCCACAGGTTCGTGCCTTCGATGGTCGGATCTCGAAACGCGAGCGCGTGCCTGGGAAGAGAACCGCGAGGTCCTCCACGACGGCGGGCAACGCTGCGTCGGTCTCCTCCTCGACAATCCGCTCGCCAATGTCGCCTGCTTTCTTGGTGCTCTCGGCGCGGGCGTCGGCGTCGCCCCGTTAACCCTGAAGCAAGCGCGGCCGAGCTCGTAGGGTTGTGCCGGACGCTTGGTGTCCACGTCCTCATAACCGATCTAACCCACCAGGTCCTGATCAACAGCCTGCGAGATGCCGGATGCGATCTGTGGTGTCCACGGGGACAGGACCTCGAACGAACGTTCTCGGCCACACGGCCACCACCACCTGTTCCCCGTGGTCGCGCCGCCCTCGTACTATCCAGTTCGGGCACCACTGGTCGACCCAAGGTCGTCCCACTCGACGAAGACCAACTGCTGCATGCGGCGCGGAGCATCGCGTCGCACCACGAACTGTCCCCGCATGACCGCGGCTATTGTCCCTTGCCCCTCTTTCATATCAACGCGCTGGTGGTTGGGGTTCTCTCGACGCTTGTTGCCGGGAGCAGCCTCGTCGTGGATCGACGCTTCTCCAGGAGCGCGTTCTGGACTACCGTCGCCGACCACGACGTCACCTGGCTCAACTTGGTGCCGGCCATCATGAGCATCCTTGTCCACGCGCCCGGAAGCCCTGTGGTGACCTCCGATCGCATCCGCTTCGCTCGCTCCGCTTCGTCGCCCCTTCCGACGGCGACCCGCGAGCGGTTCGAGGCGCGCTTCGCCGTCTCGGTGCTCGAGACCTACGGTATGACCGAAGCGGCAAGCCAGATCACCGCCAATCCGCTGCCAGCCGAGGAGCGGCGAGCGGGATCAGTCGGCCTACCGGTAGGTATCGAGTTGCGAATCGTTGGGGCCGACGGTTTGCCGGTCCCCGGCGAGGTGACCGGCGAGGTGGAAATACGCGGCCCAAGCGTCGCGACCGTCTGCTGGCCCTCCGATGGCACCGCCCCAGGCCCGGAGCCAGCCCGACAGGAGGAACGCTGGTTGCGGACCGGTGACGTCGGCTGGCTGGACCCTGACGGCTTCTTGTACTTGGTTGGGCGCAAGGACGACGTCATCAACCGGGGCGGCGAGAAGTTCTATCCCAGCGAGCTCGAGAACGTCCTCCTCGGTGACAGCCGGTGGTGACCGCCGTGGTTGTCGGGCGGCCCCATTCGACACTTGGGGAGCAGCCCGTGGCGTTCGTGCTGGCCCGGGTCAATCCCGGAGAGCGGGCGACACTCATTGACCAACTCACCGAGCGCTGCGACGCCGAACTCAGCCGCTACAAACGGCCCGTCGAGATCACCGTCGCGGATACCCTGCCCCTCGGGCCGACAGGCAAAGTACGCCGATCACTTCTACAGGTTCTGGCGGGCGAGGCCGGTGAGCCGTCGACGGTCGCCCTCGATCCTCTCAGTTTACCCCTGCACGCTGCGAAGCCTCGGACATCGGCCTGACGATGGTGATCGATAGCGGAATGCCCAGCCGTCTGCTCGAGGACGCGATCGACAGCGCATCGGCATACATCGATGTCGTCAAGTTTGGGTGGGGCACCGCGCTGGTCACTAACGACCTAGAGCGCAAGATCGACTGCCTGCGGAGCCACGGTATCCAGTACTGTTTCGGGGGCACCTTATTCGAGAAGTTCGTCATGCAGGACCGATTCGAGTCGTTCCTCGCCTTCTGCCACCGCTTCAACTGCGATCTCGTGGAGGTGTCGAATGGCACGATCCCGATGTCGAATACCGCGAAAGCGGCGTTTGTGGGCCGGTGCGCCAGGGACTTCACTGTCGTGAGTGAGGTCGGGTTCAAGGACGCGCGCCGTTCCGACGCCCTCGATTCGCGGGCGTGGATCAAAGCTATCAACGAAGACCTCGAGGCGGGCGCCTCGCTGGTCATCACCGAGGCCCGTGACAACGGTCGTAGCGGACTCTGCGCCGGCGACGGTGAACTGCGAGCCGATCTCGTCACCGACATCCTCTCAAGCGGTATCGACCCTGACCGGCTCCTGTTTGAGGCGCCGACCAAGGCGCTCCAGGTCGAGTTCATCACTCGCGTCGGCGCCAACGTCAACCTCGGGAACATCGCCCCAAGCGACGTCCTCGCCGTCGAGACGCTCAGGCTCGGTTTGCGGTCCGACACCTTCATGCACTTCGAGTCAGCCCCCCTACATGCGTGAGGATGAACACGTGTTCCACCTAGCCATCCCGGCCCGCGACCTCGATGAGACGCAGACGTTCTACGTGTCGAAGCTCGGCTGCCACCTGGCGCGCCGCTACTCCGACCGCATCACCGTCGACTTCTTCGGCGACCAATTGGTCTGCCATCTGTCCACCGACATCGACGATGACCCGCAGTTGTACCCGCGTCACTTCGGTGTGACCTTCTGCCACCGCGACCGCTTTGACGCCCTCCTCCGCCTCATCGCCATTCGCGACCTGCCGCTCTTCCAACCCCTTGCAACCCGTTTCACGAATGAGGTCGAGGAGCACCTTACAATCGTGCTGCGGGACCCCTCCAATAACCTTCTTGAGTTCAAGCATTACCGCGACCCCCGAATGATGTTCTGACCCAGCATGGCCAGCCACACCCAAAACGAGCTCTCCTGATGTTGCGGTGGGTTGATAGATCAGGATTCACCCGGGCAGCGGCGGGCAGGGTCCGGCATGTGAGAGCGATCGTGATAACCACGCCCTGGGTAGTGCGCAAACGACCTTCGGCTGGCCCGCGTCCAAGCCGCCGGCGTGCCGACCCCTGCGAGCGCGACCGACACCAGAGCGCTGACGAGCTAACTTCAGCCACCGAGCCAAGTGACATTTTGGCCGTTCAGGAGTTCTGTCGCGCCCACGGACTTGGCGTGGTGACAATGCGACAGCTCACCGCAACAGGATTCGTGGAACTGCGGCAGGTCGTCAACCCGCCCGATGCGTTACGGCGTGGCGTTGACTGCGCCGAGCGATAGACGCCCGCGGCATGCCTCCTAGGAGCGATCGACTGGCTTCTGCGATCGACCACGTGAGGAGCGGCCCGGGCGAGAGGTTGCCGCTATCGGCCGCCCAGCTGGGGATCTGGTTTGCCCACGAGTTGGATCCGACTGGTCACGCATTCAAGATCGCAGAGTACCTCACGATTCATGGGGCGATCGACCCCGCCATATTTGAGGCGGCCGCCCAACAGGTTGCCGGGGAGGTCGACGCCCTGCGGGTTCGGCTTGGGCAGTCTGATCGGCGAGCCCTGGCAGTTCGTGGACCCTGTCAATGCACTAACTGTCACCTTTCTCGATATGACGGCCGAACCGGGGCCAGAGGACGCGGCCGTAGCCTGGATGGAACGGGATGCCTCGGAGCCCGTTGACTTGCTTCGCGATCGGTTGGCCGTGTGGACTCTGTTCAAGGTAGCCACAGACCGGTACCTCTGGTGTTATCGCTACCACCATCTGGTGATAGACGGGTTCAGCCTCTCGCTCATCGCCCAGCGAATGGCGGACGTCTATTCATCGCTAGCCCAGGATCTAGCTCTCGATCAGAGCAGTCTTGCCCCCCTTCGTGTCCTCATCGAGGAGGATGCCGCTTACCGTGCCTCCCAGCAGTTTGAGGACGACCGCGACTATTGGGTTGGTCAATTTGTTGGCCGGCCCGGGGGGAGCGAGATCGCCCAACGCACGCCGCAGCGATCTGGCGGTGTCCTGCGAGAGCGGACTCATGTCGCGCCATCGCGCATCGACGAACTCCGGCTGGTGGCACAACGAGCGGGGCTGACGTGGCCAAGGCTAATGATTGTTGCCACGGCTATCCACCTGCACCGCGTCACCGGCCTGGAAACCGTCGTGGTTGGTGTGCCGGTCGCTGGTCGCACGAACGCGCTGACCCGGCGCGTGGCCGGGATGGCGACGAACCTAGTCCACGTGTGCCTGACCGTGCGAGCTGACAGCAGTCTAAAGGAGACGTTGCAGGACGCTACCAGTCCGATACGTGAGGCGCTACAACGCCAGCGCTACAGACATGAGGATCTTGTCCGAGACCTTAGGCTGTTTGGCGTGGACGCGCTGTTACGGGGGCCGACAATCAATGTGAGGCTGTTTGATTACAATATTCGGTTTGCCGGGCATCCGATCACAGTGGAGAGTGTCGCTCGGGCCCCGGTTGATGATCTCACGATCGGCGTTTATGACAGGCGTGATCAGGGCGATGTGAGGGTCGACTTCGAAGCAAACCCTGGCCTGTACAGTCCAGAGGACTTGCAGATGCATCAGCGCGGCTTTCTCGGCGTGTTGGACGCGCTTGTCGCTGACGCGCACCAGGCGATCGGCCAGATCGATGTACCGCTCTCGACGATGCGCGAGCCGCCCCCGCCAGATGGGGATCCGCGCAGCGACCCGATCCCGGAAAAGACCGCGCTGGGCTCCTCTCGGGCGCAGTCGCCGTTGGAGGCCGAGGCATCATTCGTCACGGTCGCAGGAGCTGATCAGCGAGCATCGCGTCCCCACAACCCCTTCTGTGAATTCCAGCAGGAGGACATCGAGACCTCCATCTCGAGGCGCTTCGAGGCGCAGGTTGCGCTGTACCCGGACAACGATGCGGTTGTCACGGCACAGCACCGGTGGACATACCGAATGCTCGATGTCGTCGTGCAGCGAATCGCTCGCATCGTGAAAGTCACCGGGCGGAGCACAACCGAACCCCTCGTCGGCCTTCTCTTCGGTTCGGGTGCTCCGATGGTCGCGGCGATGCTCGGGACCATGACAGCTGGCCGGGCGTACGTGCCGCTGGACCCCACCATGCCCCCCGAACGTCTGTCCACCCTCATGAGGAACGCCGGCATTCGGGTGGTGCTAACAGAGTCTGAGATGGTGTCCATCGCGGAACGACTGCAAGTAGCCGGGCAGCTTGAGGTCGTCAATACCGACCTCATGCGGATTGATCACGACGGTAGCGGGGCGCAAGACCATGGTGCTCCGCGTCCGGATGACCTGGCATATGTCTTGTATACATCCGGCTCGACAGGCGAGCCAAAAGGCGTTATGCAGAACCACCGTAATGTGCTGCATTTCATCAGAAGCTACACGAACGGACTTCATCTGAGCGCCGGAGACCGCGTCGCGCTCTTCGCCTCATACGCGTTCGACGCCGCGGTCATGGACGTCTACGGTGCCGTCTTGAATGGTGCCACCCTGTACCCGTTCGACGTCCCGAACCAGGGCGTGCAGGGGGTCTCGCAGTGGATCGCTGCGAACAAGATCAGCGTGCTGCACCTGACGCCTACGCTGTTTCGGGCCTTCGTCGCGACGGTCAGGCAGGCGGGGGATCTTGACAGCGTCAGGATGGAAGTCTCGGAGGCGAACCGGCGTTTCCGAAGTGACTTGGAGCTTTTCAAGAGATACTTTTCGGAAGCGGAGCATCCTGGTGAACGGTCTGGGGCCGACTGAGTCGACGCTGGGACTGCGGTGCTTTTTTGGTGCGCGGAGCGCGGTCGCCCAGACCGCCCTACCGGTGGGACGCCCTGTTGAGGAGACAGAAGTGCTCCTCGTCGACCAAGACGGCAACGCGGTCTCGATGAGTGTGTCGGCGAGATCGCAATCAAAAGTCGCCATGTCGCGCTGGGATACTGGAGAAACCCTAAGGCATCGGAGGCGGTGTTCCGTCCCGATCCGGCGCGCCCCGGGACCGCGACATATCTGACGGGCGACCTGGGCCGCGTCCTGCCGGACGGGTCGATCGAGTTCATCGGTCGAAAGGATCACCAGGTCAAGATCCGCGGCTTTCGCGTCGAGCCAGGAGAGGTCGAGTCCGTGCTCCAGGTCCCATCCCGGAGTGTCGGAGGCTGCTGTCATCGGGCGTCAAGGCCGCTCCGGGGAGACCACCCTCGTCGCCTATCTGGTGGTTCCATCGAACCCCGGTCCGTCAGCTACCCAGGTCCGCCACCACCTCGCCCAACGCCTGCCTGCGTACATGGTTCCCTCGGCCTTCGTGATGCTCCCGGCTCTCCCGCTGACACCCAACGGGAAAGCTTGACCGAGGCGCCCTCCCTGCGCCCGGCCACATCCGCCCGGAGCTCGACACCCCTCTCGTCCCCCACCGTACGCACAAGGAGAAGGTGCTCTCCGCGATATGGGAAGAGGTTCTAGACATAGAGCAGGTCGGTGTCCACGACGACTTCTTCGAACTCGGAGGTCACTCGCTGCTCGCGGTGCGGCTGATCTCGCGGGTCAGAGCCGTGCTAGGAATCGAACTTGACCTCAGGACCCTGTTTGAGCGCCCGACGATTGCCGGCGTGGCGGACCGACTGACCGACGACGGTCAGGCGCTAGTCGCGTTGCGTCCCCGACGTCGCCCCGATGTGATGCCCCTGTCCTTTGCGCAGGCCCGGCTGTGGTTCCTGGACCAACTAGACGGGCACAGTCCTACCTATCACCTGCTTCGGGCGCTCAGGCTCAAGGGCGAGGTAGACACGCGGGCGCTGGCAGCGTCGTTCGCCGATGTGATCGGCCGCCACGAGAGCCTGCGTACCATCTTCCCGCACTCGGACGGCGTGCCCCACAGGTCGTCCTTGAGGGCATGGCGCCTGCGCTTGCGGTCACGCCTACCGCCGAGGCCGAGTTGCCGGAGGTGATGGCGGCCACGGTGGGTCGCCGGTTCGATCTGGCGACCGAGCCGCCGCTGCGGACGCGGCTGCTGGCGCTCGGTCCCGATGAAGTATCCGTTATTGATTGTCGTGCATCATATCACGGCTGATGGCTGGTCGATGGGTGTGTTGGGCCGTGATTTGGCGCAAGCCTACGAGGCGCGCCGCCGGGGTGAGAGGCCGGGGTGGGCGCCGCTCGCGGTGCAGTACGCCGACTACACGCTGTGGCAGCATGTGCTGCTGGGCGACGAGAGTGATCCCGAC
>CAVXYO010000002.1:0-1280678 GCA_963766105.1 uncultured Solirubrobacteraceae bacterium | reverse complement strand
GGCCGGGACGGCTCGGCCGGTCGCACGTCACCGGCCGAGCCCGTAACGCGTTCGGCTAACCGACGTTCCCCGCAAGCGCTGCTTCTTCGCCCCCGCCGAGCTGCACATAGAACTGCACGAGCGTGGAGACCGTTGCCGTCTTGGGACAGCCGGCCGCGCTTTTGAGGCCGGGGAGCGTCTTCAGCAGTTTCACCTTCTGGTTGGAGAAGCTGAGATTGACCTCTTCCGGAAAGACGTCCAGTCGTCCCTTGAGCTTCTTGACCTCGTAGAGGCAGAAGGCTCTGGGTGCGGTCATCGATTCAAGTCCGATCACCGTGTCGTGCGGGGCGGCCGTCAGGTATTCGCCCACTTCCTTTGTGCCGAATTTCCATTTGCCGGTGACGTCGAAGTCGCCCGTGTTGCCGTTGAACCAGATGCCCCTGACGGGATTGCCGACCACGGCGATCTGGCTGGTGCATTCCGAGTTGGTGGAGAAGCCGCCGAACACGCTGCTGACCGAGATGTAGTCCGTCTTCTGGTCGTTGGTTTCGTCGCTTCCGAGAAAGCCCTCGTTGTGTTCGTTGAGGTAGCAGGAGACGCTTCCGGCGCTCGTTTGCAGCGACCACGAACGGTCCCAGCCTTCGACCTGCTGCCCCGGGGACAGTTTCGTTTCGGTGGGATGGCTGTAGGTGAGATGGAGAGTTTTCGGCGCGGCGGCCGCGCTGCCAGCGATCGACCCGCCGAGACAGAGTGTCGCGGCGAGCGCCGCGATCGGCTTCATCGTGCTTCGCATCAGGTGCCTTCCTTCCGTGGCGTTGGGATCGGTCGCCGCGCCAGGTGGCCAACGTTGGCGAGGGACGCGATTCGAAGCCACCCCCGGCCGCGCGAACTGCGCGCCGGCGCCAGGAATCACCCGGTGCTTCGCCTTCCCCCCCCTACGATGCGGCGTCCCGGCGATTGCCGGGCAGGCCCAGCCTATCCGACCGCCGCGCCGCGCGTTTCGAGCCCACAGTTACCGGCGAGTCTGTGCCACGAGGCGAGATCCGGGGCACGAACTCGCGTAAGGGTGCTCTGGTCGACGACCGTGGACGCCGATGATTTTCCGGCCATGCAAGAGTCCCTGCCTACATGACCACCAGAAAGGTAGTTCTCAAGATGGTGCTGTCTCTCGACGGCTTCGCGACGAGCCTCGACGGGACACATGACTGGATGTTCGAGTTCTTCGGCGACGACAGCGGCGAGTGGAACCTCAGCGCTCTTGACGAGGCCGGGACCCACGCGATGGGCCGGCGAAGCTACGAGATCATGGGCCCGCACTGGCTCGCCTCGGAGGGGCCGATAGCGAAATCCATGAACGGAAAGCCCAAGGCAGTCTTCTCCAACACCTTGGAGAGCGCGGTGTGGGGCCCGGCCGAGATCTTCGGCGGCGACCTCGCTCGCGCGATCGCCGACCTGAAGGCCCGCGACGACGACGGCACGATTCTCGTCCACGGCGGGCCGAACTTCGCCAAGTCGATGACCAAGCTCCGCCTCGTCGACGAGTACCAGCTCACATATGTACCCCTAGCGATCGGCGCCGGCCACAGCCCTTTCGCGGATCTTGACGAACACCTGAAGCTGGACCTGGTGCGAGAGCGGCGGTTCGACAGCGGCGCCCTCGGGCAGATTCTCGTCCCAAAGTCCTAATGGCGAGACCCGGACTCGAACCGGGGACACCACGATTTTCAGGGACGCAAGGCGGGCGGTATCTGATGGCAGACTGCCTGTAAATCGACAGTTTTCTCGGTATAAGGGGCAAGCCTAGTCCCTTGGTTTCCATCGGTTTTACGCGCCATCGGGACGTGCGCGCTCGCTCACGTCCCAATCGATCGCGCACCGCCGGATAAGAACGCACTTGGCCAAGCGCCGCCCGCCGCCGCGGTTTCGTCCGGTGGAGTGCTATCTGCTTGCGCGGCTGGCCCGCTGCGGCAAATGCGGGGCTCCTCTACACGTCCATACCGGCCTGGAGGCGAGGATGGCTCACTCGCCCGTCGTTTCGGCTGCTCCAGCCATAGCCGGGACCGCCATGCAGACCGCTGTGACGCGCCTCGTATAGATGCCGACGTTGTAGAGCCAATGTTCGTGGCAGCGCTGGCGGCTCTTCTTAGTGATAACGAGCCGTCAACGCCGCCAGAACTGCGGTCCCGTTCCTATGCGGGCGAGCGGTGGATTCGATCGGCCGAGCGCGAACGGTGGCGCTCGGCGACGACGCCGGAGTCAACTGGGCGCTGGAGGGTCTGGTTGCTCTGATGCGAGCTGACAGGGCGATTATTGAGACGCCGCTGCCAAACGGACGCCGCTCACGCTAACTTCAGCTCCTCGCGCGACTCCAAGAGTGGGTAGCACGCCGCGGCGGAGCGCCGACCGAGCGCTCGCGAGAGGAGCTCGAATGAGCTAAGGCTCGCCTTGTGCAACCTGTTCTCGAGCGTAACGCTGGTGCAGAGTGCCTTCACGATCGCGATCGGCGCTTGGCGCTCGGCGCTCGGCGCTCGGCGCTCAGGCAGTGGGGCACCAGCTGAGCTCAACGAGGTGCAACTGGACCGCCGGGAATGGCGACGCCTCTCCCGCGTCACGCTGCAGGCCTGTCACGCTCACGTGCGGTGGGACGAGGTAGAGATAGTCGGGGCGCTTCGACGCTGGGCCGATAGACACGGGGGTGCTCCGCGCTCTTTGCGAACGCTCCGTGCGGATTGCCAGCCGGATGGCCTCATAGCCACCCGTGAGCGCGAAGAGCCTCTTCCCCCTCGCTTGTCAGCCGCATTCGGTCAGATTGATCAGGCCCAAGCGCTCGGCCTCGAAAGCGTCGAGGATCGAGCCGCTAGCGTGCGATCGACGGGTTGGAGCGAACGGACCGACTGTCTCGGACCGAGTCGGAATAGCCGTCTTCCCAAGACACAGAATAGATGCAAATTGCGGGCATCCGCGTGTCCGCACCATTGAAACGTTGTCGCTGACGTGACTAGACTCACTGGGGTTAGCGGCATTATCCGTCCACACTGCCAGGGTCGGAACTTAGGGCACGGGAGGCCAAAGTGAGCCCACTGGGGAGGGCCGTACACGTCTTGCTGTGCGGTATCGGACGGCGCATTGCACTGCTCCTAGCCGTCGGGAGCGTCGCGCTCCTAGCGTCGGCGGCCGCGTTGGCTAATGGCATCGAGCCGTCTGATACCTATCAGTCCACCGTCGCATCAGACACCCCCGCGGCCGAGTTCCGGCTCGACGATCCGCCCAGCTCGAGCACCCTGGCCGACTCCGCCGGAACCTACACGGCGACCAATGAAGGGATTGGGCTTGGGTCGGCCGGTCCATTCGACGGTGCGAGTGCTGGGACCTTCGCGGGAGCCGCTTATGCCGGCTTGCCTTCCAACCCCCTCTCCGGTGCCACGGCCTTCACCGCGGAGGCGTGGGTCAACTGGACGGGAAGTACGTCCTACGAAGAGCCGATTTTCGATATCGGCACCAGCGCGACAAATCACATGTCCCTCACGCCGGCGTCTGCACAACCTGGGCACCCGCTGCGCTTTGCGCTGCACACAACATCAAGTGGTTCGGCCTCGGTTACTACCGAAACGCTCGCCGCTAACGCCTGGATGTACGTGGCCGTCACTGAGACTAGCTCGGGCACCGTTACGCTTTACGTCAATGGCAAAGAAGAGGCTCAGGTGACCGAACAGTCCGTGATCCCCGCATCGCTTGGCAGCGAAGCTGCGGCCTACCTCGGCAAGTCGTCGGACCCTGAAGGGCCGCTTTTCACCGGTCAACTCAGCAATGTCGCTTTTTACACCAGCTCGCTCTCGCAAAGCCAGATCGAAGGGCACTACGATGCCGGCGAGTTTCCCGTCAACACCGCCCTGCCAACGATTGCCGGAACGCCGCGGGAAGGCGAAGAACTGACGGCGCACGTCGAAAGCTGGACTGGCCTGGCACCGATCGAATTCTTCTTTCAGTGGAAGCGGTGCAATGTAGCGGGAGGCGAATGCACCGACATCGCTTCGGGCTATGAAGAAGGCTATCGCGCAGGCGGGGAAGATCTCGAAAAGACTCTCCGTGTCGAAGTCATGGCCTATAACCCCGCGGGGACCGGAAATGCGACATCGGAACCGACGTCGGCGGTCGCGGCAAGCGAACCGGTCAGCGAAGTCCCTCCCGCCATCTCTGGTGTCGCGTGGGTCGGTGAAACGCTGTCGGTCGACAGTGGTACATGGGCCGGGGCCTCGTCGACGTACGCGTATCAGTGGGAAGAATGCGACGCATCTGGTGAAGGCTGCGAAGAGATCGGCGGGGCGACTACATCCGAATTCGTTCTCACGGCTGCCCAGCTAGGAAAGACTATACGCGCGAACGTGACCGCTGAAAACGATGCGGGAAGCAGTAGCGCCACCTCGGAAGTAACTGCAGTCGTCGCGCCAGCTGAAGTTGCGCCCGTTTCGACCGGTGGACCCACGATCACGGGAAGCGGGCAAGATGGCCAGACGCTGACGGCCAGCAATGGTACGTGGACTTCTTATGTACCGCCATCGTTCTCCTATCAGTGGCAGAGCTGCAACTCCGGGGGAAGCGAATGCCAGGCGATCGAAGGGGCTACACAAGAACAGTACGTCGTTGACTCTGGCGACCTCGGCACGACTCTACGCGTCATCGTTACGGCCGAGAACCCGTCCGGCACGGAAGCCGCCCGATCAGCGCCAACCGAAGAAGTAATCCGAGGCGCACCGAGCGAGCTGGAGCCACCTACTATTTCCGGCGATGCGCAGGTCGGCGAGGCACTAAGCGCAGACGCCGGCACTTGGGGGGGACGGAAGTCGCGTTGAGCTACCAGTGGGAACGGTGTAGTTCACTCGGCGAAGAATGCGCTGCGATCGTCGGAGCGGTGTCGCCCGAATACTCACTCGCGGTCGGCGATCTTGCCAGCACGCTTCGCGCCCGAATCGGCGCAAGCAACGACGCCGGCTCAGTAACGGCTCTATCACCGGTAAGCGTGCCCGTCGGTGGGGCCACGCTAGTGCATGCCACGTGGGCGCCGAGTATCTCTGGTGTCTTCCAAAGCGAACACGCGCTGACCGTAGATGCGGGCAGCTGGGTAGGCGAACTAGCACTGGCGCATACCTACCAGTGGCAGAGCTGCGACGTCTACGGCTTCGAATGCACAGACATCGAAGGCGCGACAGAACCGACCTATAGCCTAGGTTCGGCCGACGTAGGCCATGTGATGCGGGTGCTCATTACGACGAGCGAAGAAGGTGCCGAAGACGGCGCAACCGCAACAGCAACTACGTCTCCGATCGCCGGTCCCGGTGCGCCCGTAGTCGAGGCGCTGCCGACAGTCTCGGGCACCGGACTTCCGGGATACACGCTTACCGCGCAGACCGGGGCGTGGTCTGGCGAAGCAGACCTCTTCGAATACCAATGGGAGCGCTGTGATGAGGTCGGGGAAAGCTGCGAAGCGATTTCCGGGGCTACTTCCAGCGACTACACGCTGAGCAGCGGCGACGCGGGTAGCTCGATTCGTCTCCTCCTCACCGCGAGCGAAGCCGGCACATCCACCTCAGCGCCCAGCTCGCCGATCACGATAAGCGGCGCCGCGCTCGCCCAGCTCTCAGAACCATCGATCTCGGGGACCGACCAGCCAGGCGATGCGCTGATTGCCGATCCGGGCCTCTGGACGTCCTCCCAGGGCGTGACATTTGCCTACCAATGGGAAAGCTGCGACGCAGGGGGCGAAAGCTGCAGCCCGATCACGGGTGCGACCGATTCCTCCTACGCTTTGAGCGCTGCGGACGTCGGCCACACCCTTAGGGTCAAAGTCACGGCTAGCAGCTCGGGTACGGCTGACACTGCTTACTCCGGTCCAACCGCGGTCATCGCCGCCGAACCGTCGGCGCCCAGAAACGCCGACGATCCTCAAATCGAAGGAGCCCCCGAGACTGGCGCCACCCTGACCGCCCAAACCGGTACCTGGCTGGGGAGCACGCCGATCACCTTCGGCTTTCAATGGCAACGATGTGACGAAGAGGGTTCTGAATGCGCGCCTATCGAAGGCGCCACCGGCGAAACGTATGCGCTAGGCGAAGAAGACACGGGAGCCGCAGTCCGCGTCACGATCACGGCAACGAACGCGCTTGGGGATGCGGCGGTGGACTCCGCGCCGAGCGAACCCATCTCAGCGCCGGGTCCACCCGAAGCTACGACAGCGCCCTCGGTCAGAGGATCCGGCCAAGACGGAGAAGAGCTGGTCGCCGACAATGGGACCTGGTCGGGCTCGCGGCCGCTGAAGTACTTCTATCGCTGGGAACGGTGCGAAGCCTCCGGGGAAGCGTGCACCGGAATCGAAGGCGCCAGCGAGGCTCACTACACGGTGAGTAGCTCCGATCTGGGGGGCAGCCTGCGGCTGAGGGTCACTGCTGAAAACGCACTCGGAAGCGCCAGTGCAGTCTCCGCGGTCGTACCTGTTTCTCCAGAAGGCCAGGCCAGCACTGCCGATGCCCTCGAACTCGCCGAGGAAACCGATCCTTCTGTGTTGGCCCCGGCCACACTTGCCGAACTCGAAGGCGAACAAGTCCGACCAGCTCTCAGCGACACAGGCGAAGCGGTCAGCTCCACAGGTGCTCTGACGAGCGCGTCGATCTCGAAGGAAACGGGTGGCGAATTTTCGGTCAACACACCAGTCGGGGAACTCGGCTTCACGCCGCTCGGCAGCCCTGCAGATGCAACAGAAACACCCGCGATCGCGAACGGTGCCGCTGCCATCTTTGCCGACACGGCGCCTTCTACGGACACTTTCCTGAGAGCCGATCCTCTCGGAGCTTCGGCGCTCCTTCAGCTTCGGTCTGCTGCAGCACCAACGTCATTCTCGTGGGAAGTCCGGCTGGGCACTTCCCAAACGCTCCAATTACTGCCAGATGGGGCAGTTGCGGTCGTGGAACCAACGTCTCTCGCTCTCGAAGGACCCCTCTCAGAAGAAGAACTCAAAGCGCCCGAAGCCGAACCTCCGGGCGAAACGAGCGGGGAAGAAGGCGCCGACGGCGCGGCGTCTGAAGAAGAATTCGAAGCGACTCTGGAAGATGACACCCCGTTGGAACAGCTCCCACCCGCACCGCTCGTCTCGACGCCCGAAAGCAGTCCCCACGAAGGCGAACTCCACCCTCAAGACACCCAGAGCCAATACGAACACGCGACGAGCGCGATGGAATCGGCCGAAGCCGAAGCTTCGGGCCTGACGCTGGCTATCATTCCGCCTCCCATCGTGATGGATGCGGACGGGAACGAAGTGACCGCGACGCTAAGCGTCCAAGGCAATACGGTCACTATGTCGGTTCCGAGGCCGTCAGGCACCGTCTTTCCTCAGACGGCCCGAATGTCAGTAGGCGCACCGACCAATGGGGTGAGCGCCAGTCTGGCACCGACGGTCCGACACGGTCTGTCTGATCAAAGCCCGACCGCCTTTACTAGTTCCGAAGAAACCCCGCCGGGGGGAACTCCCACTACCGTCGCAGCCTTTGACGAAGGCCTCAGCGGTAACCTCGGTGTAACCAGTGCCAGGCTCTTTATTGACTACAACACGCCTCCACACAGCCAGCTCGTCGACGAATGGCTCAAAGCGGTTCTGAAAGAAGGCCTGACGCCGTTCGTGACCTTCACCGCGTGTTTTCCGCAGGCCGCAAACTACAAAGAACAACATGAAGGCAAACGGCGCCCATGTCCGTCCGAACCCGCCATTCCCAAGCCCAGCCAATACTACGCTCGCGTCAAGCCGCTGATGAAGGTCCTAATTGCCGACGGGGTACGCAGCTTTGGTGCCTGGAACGAGCCGAACCTGAGGAATAACCCTCTGCATACCTTCGCACGACGGGCAGCGGTCCTGTGGGGCGAGGCGCAGCGCGCTTCTGAAGACCTTGGCTGTCGTAGGTTCTGCAAGGTCGTCGCGGGTGAATTCGCGGCCTATACGCCCTACGTTGGCGAATACAAGGCTGAGCTTCTAAAGCTCGAGCGGAACAAGACGTTCCCGACGCGGGCCAAGCCGAGCGTCTGGGCAATGCACGATTACAACGATCTGGAACACGTCCGCGCCGAAGCCGTCGGAGGCAAACAGGTGCTCGCGAAAGGCTACGTCAATCAGGAAGCCGCCCGGTTTGTTCGGGCGATCAGGCGTGGAGCCTACAAACCCCGGTTCTGGCTTAGCGAGGAGGGCGTGGAGATCGAATCAGAATCGCCCAGCGGCAAAACGAAACTTACGGATAACGCAGAACTGCAGCGCATAGCCGCGCTAGATTTTCGCAGCCTCGGGGCCGGATTGGGCGTCGAATGGTCCTACTACCATGGGTATCGAGGGCCGAGCGCCGCAGAAAAGGCAAGCCACAAATCTACGACTCGTCGACCCTCATTTGACAGTGCCCTGCTTAGCGGCGACGGTGTCGAACCGGAAGACTGGCGACCCGCATATTGTGTGCTGGCCCTGAATCTCAACGGCTGCCCACCCACTCCCCACACGGGTCCGTCTTCACCATCGCCCGATCCAACTGTTACGGACGTCGTGACGAACATTGACCCGCAGGGTCTTCCCACGACGTCCTGGATTAGTTATGGGCTTACGAGCGCCTACGGCCATCAGACAGAACACCTCGCGCTCGCGAACTCAAATGGCGAACAGGCGACGACGGTGGCGCTGAGCGAACTTGCGCCATGCACTACCTATCACTATCGCGTTGAAGCGGAAAGTGAAGCAGATGAATGGCAGCCTGCTGCCGGAAGCGATCGCGTCTTCCGATCCGGGGGCTGCGCGGCGATCGCTGTGTCAGCCGGTAGCTCCTCCTCTTGCGCTCTGCTTAGCAGCGGCACTATCATGTGCTGGGGCGCCAACTCCTATGGCGAACTAGGTGACGGGACGACCTCCGCCAAATCATACCCAGTGCGGGTGAGTGGGCTCACTTCTGCAGTGGGCATTTCCGACGGAAACGAACACGCCTGCGCCGTGCTCTCCGGTGGAGAGGTAAAGTGCTGGGGCCGCAACATGGTGGGGGAGCTGGGTGATGGCTCGCTTAGCGCGAGGATAACGCCTGTCGCAGTTAACGGAATTGTCGACGCCATACAGGTGTCTGCGAGCGCTTACAACACGTGTGCGCTTCTGTCGAGCGGCCACGTCGACTGTTGGGGGGATAATGAGCTAGGCCAGTTGGGCACAGGCGAAGAAGAAGGCCCAGAATCATGTGGGGAAGCTGGCCTGGCCTGTAGCAAGACACCCGTCGAAGTCAGCGCCCTCACTGACGCGGTTGGCATCGCCACAGGGTATTACGGGGCGTGCGCACTGCGTGCTGGGGGAAGCGTGGTTTGTTGGGGAATAGGCGGCGGAACGATCGGCGACGGCTCGCAGGCTGGAAGCTCCACCCCTGTAGCGGTTAGCGGAATCACCGAAGCGACCCAGATCTCGGACTTTGGTGTCAGCCCATGTGCTCTGCTGTCGAGCGCCACTATTCAGTGCTGGGGCAGCAATCCGGATGGGGAGCTTGGCGATGGCACGAACACGGGACCCGAACTTTGCTACGGATCGCCCTGCAGCCTCGTACCTGTAGCCGTTGCCGATATCACTGATGCGACAGGGGTTTCATCGGGCGACAGTTCGTCCTGTGCGACGTTGGCAACCGGCAAAGTGACCTGCTGGGGTTCCAACCTCGCAGGTCAACTCGGCGATGGCACAACCACTAGCAGTACGACCCCAGTCGCAGTGAGTGGCATCGCCAGTGCCACCGAAGTGTCTTCTGGCGGGATACATGCGTGTGCTCTGCTTGCGGACAAAAATGTTAGCTGCTGGGGCTTTGGACTCAACGGTATGTTGGGCGACGGGCAGAACGAAAACAGCAGCGTCCCTGTCGCTGTGAATGGCTTGGGGTGAGCTGTGGCGCCCTCCAACGGTCGTCCGCCGCCAACCGCAACTTCCGCTAGTTCACGTAGTCTAAGGAGCATGCGACGCGCGGTTTTCCTCTGCTTGCTCCTATGCACGGGCGTAGCGCCAGCAGCCATAGGCGCTAGCGGCCTCCGTCACAACCCGGGCGCAAGATGCCTCCCGCCGCGCGCCTTGTCGCGTGTCTTGGTCGCTGACGCACAGGCTCAGGTCTACCTTTCGCCTGCTAGGCCGTCTGGAGAACTTGAAATCTTTGCCTGCGCCTACGGGCGCTCGCATCGGTACCTCTTGGGGCCCCCGCCTCGGTTCTCGAGCAGCGGCGGCGGCGGAATTGAACACGCGACGCTTTCTGGCTCGACGCTCGCCTATCAAGATTCAACCGTGGGGCCAGAAGAAGGGCGCTGGCTTCTGGTCGTCAGAGATCTGCGAACAGGAAAGCTTCTGCAAAGGACGCCGACTGGGGTACATGGCCCAAGTTCCGAACGTCTCGTTGGTGCAGGCTATGCTGTCGCGCTTGTGCTCAAGCAAGATGGCGCGATCGCGTGGATCGTGCGAACCGGTGCAGAAAAGTGCGCGGGGTCGCAGTCCGATTGCTATGAGGTACACACTCTCGACAAGAGCGGGAGCCACCTGCTTACGACAGGCACTGATATCGACCCGGCCTCTTTGGCTCTCGTGGGAAGCACGCTCTACTGGACCCAGGGCGGCAAGCCCAGCTCATCCACGCTGAACTGACTTTGGCCGAAGCCTGGCCGGCGGCTCTAGACGCCCGCCCGGCCAATGCAGCGCCCGCACCGAAGCGCGAACTACTCACCTACAGAGGCCCCTGAGAACTCGCACGCGCCTCGTGGTGCGGTTACGTGCAGACGCACGTTTCGGCCGTTGGCGCTTAGTAGTCACTGAGAGCGACGGAATCTGTTGGCTGGCCCCGCTGATTGCGACCTCGCGTACCGGAGAACGCTTCTACGGCTCTCGCGACACGTAGGCTGCTAACGGATCGTCGCCACCAATGCGCTTATGACGCGCGGCACGGGAGGGTAACTTAGCACTGGTCCTTTCCCCGGAATGGTCGTTTAGATTCGAAGTGTCGTCCGAGACTTCGTCGTCATGCGGTGCGCTTTGTACCTCGGAAGAAAGCCAGCCCCCGCGTGGGCTCGATTGTCGTGACGATGCCAGCGGCGTCGAACCAGCGATGGAGATCGGATACTCGCGGCGGACTGGCGTGACCTAGTCGCTGCCCCACCGAGAACAGCATGCGCTGGCGGCGGGCGCCCTCACGTACGAGGGTGCAGCCGATCAGCGTCCCGCCGGGCTTCATGCATCTCCCGATCTCAAGCACAGCCGACTCGACGTCCTTGACCATGTGGAGGCCGCTGTAAGACAGGAAGATGTCGGCCGACTCGCTGGGAAACGGCAAATGCTGCATGTCCGCGCGGAGAAACTCGCCTTGGCCCAACCCCTGGCGCGCAGCTCGTCGCTCAGCTCGGGCGAGCATCTCGTCGAGCAGATCGCCCGCTATGTAGCGGAGGTCTTGGCTGGGGCGCAGTCCGCGCATCGCAATGCCGCCGCCACACGGCACGTCGAGAACTGTCGCGCCCGCGCCGATGTTCGAGAGCTCGTTGATTGAGGAGTACAGCGGGCCCATGTCAATGCCCCACACAAGCCGTGCGACCGGCCGCATCAGCCACTCGCGCTCGATGCAGAAGTCGTAGATCCGCCCATAAGGTCCAGCGCAGATGTTGGCGAGCCTCGTCATGAAGTCAGTCTGTCAGGACCAGGCAACCGTGAAGTGCGACTGAGTTAGGGAGCCTCTTTCGCTGGAACTATGAGCTTCCGCCCGGGAGCCTGTGCCGCCACCGCCGCTGTCGCCGAGCCTTGATCGCGCATGCCATCCTTCGAGCGATGATGCAGAAGCTTCCCCTGGGAGAGCAGATCGACTGGGCTGGCGCCCAGCCGTCGGTAGCCAAGAGCCTCCAGGGGAGATACGTGTCGCTCCGGCCCGTGGACGCTCATCTCGACGCCGCTCCGCTGTACGCGGTCTCCCATCCACCTGATGGCGACGAGACGATCTGGACGTATCTTCCTGATGGTCCCTACGAGGCGCCAGAGGATCTGCACGAGATGCTCGCTTGGGCCGAGACCTCCGAGGATCCGCTCTACTTCACGATCGAACGCAGCGTGGATGATCGGCCGCTCGGCCTAGCCTCATATCTGAGAATCACGCCAGAGTCGGGGGTGATCGAGATCGGCCACATCTGGTTCGGCGTTCCGCTGAGGCGCACGCCCGCGGCTACTGAGGCGATCCACCTTCTGATCAGCCATGCCTTCGATGATCTCGGCTACCGGCGTCTTGAGTGGAAGTGCGATTCGCTCAACGCTGCGTCAAGACGCGCCGCGGAGCGGTTCGGATTCCGCTTCGAGGGAGTCTTTCGCAAGCATATGATCGTCAAGGGCCGCAATCGCGACACCGCCTGGTATGCGATCACCGATGAGCAATGGCCGGCGATCAGAGTCGGCTTTGAGGCGTGGCTTTCGCCCAAGAACTTCGATGAGGATGGCGTGCAGCGGCGATCGCTAGCAGACCTGCGATTTGCCGATGCGGGACGCTAGACACGAAGCATGACGTCGCCGAGCGACGCTGTCCTGTCGCGCGTGAAGGGAGCTCTGACTCGCGCTGGGTTGTCCGTCGCCAGCGAGGACCTCGCGCGTCCATGGGGCGGGTTCTTGACGATCTCTCATATCGATGTGGCGGCATTCGTCGACGCTTACTTCGCGGACTCCGGCCTCGAAATCGATACCCAGCAGGCGACTCTCAGCCCGAAGGTGCTCATCGTTGCCCCCGGTCAGCGCCTGTCGTGGCAGTATCACCTCAGACGCAGCGAGATCTGGCGGGTCATCGAGGGTCCTGTCGGCATTAGTCGCAGCTTGAGTGAGGACGAAGGTCCACTCGTCACTTGCCCGGTGGGCGAGCTTCTGCAGATCGAGGTCGGTGAGCACCATCGCTTGGTGGGACTAACCACGTGGGGCATCGTTGCTGAGATCTGGCAACACATGGACCCTGAGTCGCCGTCTGACGAGCAAGACATCGTTCGCGTGTCAGACGACCACGACCGGTCCTGATCTTTGACGGCACATACCCGTCATACGAGGGGACGTCGCCCTGGAACGGTCGTTTACGTTAGAGACGGGGCCAGGGATGCTCAGCCACCGCCTACGCTTGGCCTGAGCCCTCCGTAGGGCGAGGCGGTGGCTGTTGTCTCACCGACCGGCCCCCCCCCCCGTCTGCTCTTCGCCTACGCACTCGCAGGCCGCGCCGGATCAGCAGAGCAACTATCTCGCGCTCACGGTCGCGATTGAGCTGGTGAATTGGTCGAGCTCTCACAGAGAGCGAGTTCCCCCGCAGTCTCTCGACTCGCTCCACTTAGGAAGCGCCTTTGAGGCCCCGAGATCCAATCTCGGCTGCGAAGGCCATCAATAGCTCTTCGGCTCGCTCGTCGGAAAACGTGCTGGGCTCCCGAATATCTTTTGTAAGACGAGAGACCGTCTCGTCATCGCTGATCAAACGGATGCGGTGCCAGTCCGCGATATAAAGCTCCGCACGCTGTTGCCTGTTCTCGTCGCCGTGAAGATACCAGTAGCCATGGTCGAGAAAGTTGCGATAGATTTCCCGCTTATAGCTCCTTAGCTGGTCTCGCCGCGTAACCACTTCGCTGAACGGACTAATTGCTGCGCCCAGGATTACACCTAGCGCAGTTAGTCCCGTTGTCGCAACCAAGATCCATGATGTACCCGAGCTCGACGCAGCCGCCGGCACATCGATAAGCATCAGACCAGGTTATTCGCTGACTCGGATGCCTGTCGTGAGTTGGCTACTCGAGTCGGCTCGGCGTACACTGGGGTCAGCCGTGGAACGGCAGTGTCCCCGGAAGGCCTTTCGGCATAGAGCCCGGGATCCGGCTCAACTGCGACATGTCCCATTGCACCGTCACTGACACGATCGGGCGGACGGTCTTCGAGCAAGTGGTCGCCGCGCGTGCCGCAGGGCTCGTCTGCGAAGCGTCAGACGAGGCACCGGAGGATGAGCAATTAGGCCCGCCACACGGACGCTGGATCGGATCGGCATCGCGATCAAGCTGCACAATGGACCTTGTCTTGGAATGGTTCTTTAGATTCTACTCGCCTGACTCGCGTTGAGACTCACGCCGGATCGACTCGAATATCTGCGATTGGCCCGGCTTCAAGCACTTCTGGCGACAAGTGCCCGGCCCCACGCGAGCTGAATTAACTACGAGCGCGACTCCCGAGATCCACACAGCCTTCCTTCACGTCGCGTGCTCAATGCTCTGCTGGCAACGCCTCCAAGGCTTCACAGAGTACTTCCAAGTCGAGACTCCTGAGCCGAACCTAGGATCGTTGCTGCTCCCGAGAAGTCATGGTCTCTTGTGTACTCGTTAGGGATGGCGACGCATGCCATGCCTGCCGCCGATGCTGCCATGATGTCCTTCTCTGCGTCGCCGACGACGACGCATTGTGACGGGTCCACTCCGAGTCCGCGAGCGATGTAGGCGAGGCGCTGCGCCTTGCCCATGGGGGCGGGCTCGCCGATTTTCATGTCGCCCGTGGTGATAAGGGTGAAGTACCCGGCCAGCCCAGAGCTGGCGAGCATCGCGTTGACGTCCTCGGTCGTTGATGTCGAATCAAGCGCGAGCTTCACATTGCCAGCGAGCCGGCGGGTGATCGCCTCGTGAATCCCCGGCATCGCGGTGACGGACCCTAGGTCGTCCCGCAGACGCCGCGCCTTGTCCGCGGCAATCGCGCTCTTATGCGTGAGGACTGTTTCATTGCCTGCCTGCTCCAATATCTCGGCGAGCCCGTCGCCACGATATGTGAAGTAGTATGAAAACCGTTCGAGAGGAAAGTCGATCCCATACGGTGCTAGGGCGTCCCTATACGCTCGCCAATGCGCCTCCTCGGTGTCGAGAACTGTCCCGTTGAGGTCGAATACGACCGCGCGAAGTTCACGATCAGGCACCAGGTTAGCTCCTAGTCCGCGGTCTCGCTCGCGAAGTACTTTCGCGGAATAGTCTGGATGTTCTCTTCGATCCATTGCGCGGCCGGCGGTGCGAGGTCGCGTACGAAGCGGAAGTTGAGGTTGCCTAGACGACGCATGACGCCAAGGTAGACAAGGGCGTCGCCCACAGCGTTCTCGACATCGGGGTCGTCTTGAACTATCGAATCACCGAGACGATACAGGAGCGCTGGAATGGCGCGGACGTCGCCTACGGCACCAAGCATGTCCGCGAGATCCTCCAAGCGCTGCGAATCGTTGGTGCTACGTAGTTCGTCAATGGCGGCGGCCAAATCGTCCATTCGTTACGCTCCTTTAACACGGCTGTTGGCGAGTTTCTGCTGCTCTTCCAGGGCACTGAGAAACCCAAGAGGCTTTCCCGAGACTGCCTTGAGAACAGTGCCTCCGGCGGTAAAGGCGTGTTTGACGTCATCAAGCTTCGCATAGGTCACGAGCGCCTGCCGACCCTCTCCCCCCCGACGTAAGTGTCGACGCCTTCCAGGGTCATCCTCCGGATGAGCGCAATCAGTTGTTCGCTTCCGCTCCGGAAGCAAGGGTCCTCGAAGCGGCCGGGCACCCCATTGAAGTAGAGCCGCAGCGACGCAGCAGCGCCGTGCGAGGCAACGGCTGAGGAGAGGGCCTGATCGATAAGTTCGACCGTCTTCGGACCGATGTCCTGCTGCGCGCCGTCCGGTGGAATGACATCAGCAACCTCGCCGTCCTCAAGGACGAAGTCGACCGGTAGCACCAGGCGCACGCCTTGCTCCTGGCACTCCATCAGGATCCGCTGAGCCTGCTCGATGCGAGCCTCGGGAACGTAGAAGGGTGCGTCGGACTCGCTTTCCGCCCGTCCGATTGAGACATCGTGTCCATGTAGGCGAGCGTCGGCCTTACGGAGGGACATAGCGAGCGCGCCAGCCACGACTATCAGCCGCACACGGCCACGACGCACAATGTCCTCTAGATCATCAAGCTTGTTCGGCTTGAGGCCGCACATGATGATGATCTCAGAGGCCTGCGCTTCCACCAGGTGATCCAACTCGGCCCTGACAAACCTTCCCAGTGCGACTCGATCCATCAGCAGAGGCACCGCGCACGATGAGAAGTCGAGGTTCGACGCAGCAATCCCCTCGTTGATGAAGGTCTGAGCGAGGTGTGTTCTGATGTCGGACGCGAGTCGGTAGTGAGCCGCAGCAATCTGTGGGAACTCCTCTCGGTCGACGGTCCACAGTGACTGCTCGAGGGCGTACTTCCGCGTGTTGTCGAGCATTACAACGCCGGGGGCAGCGCACTCAGAGATTTGCGCGACGGCGGAACTCGACAACTGAAGCGACTCTTCGTCGACCCAACTCTCAACGAGGACGACGTCTCGATCCAGCTCCCTCGCGAAGGCGCGCTGTACGGGTGCTAGGGAGGCGCCGTTCCGGCCGAGGTGCCCGAAGAGGATGACGCGGAAACCGTGGTCCATACAGAACTCGATCGTCTCGAGGGCCGATCGCACGCGTGAAACCTCAACCGCCTCGCCGTCGACGATCGCCATGTCCAGGTCAGTCCGCACAAGAACGCTGCTCGCTGGTGGCAGATCGCCGAGTGAGTCAAGGGTCGGGAGAACGTCGCGCGCACGACGCAGTGCCCCGTCGTCCACGCCTGGGAAGACCACGTTCGCGAGCGCCTCAGCGAACCGGTCCTCGGTGACGGGTAGCAGGGTCGCATCCGGCGCGTGAGGGTCCGTGGACCCCGCTGCGCTCCGACTTTCCGGCATTTTCGGCGGGCTCCTGAGTTCTTTGCGTCTGCTCTAGGGCTGATCCTACGATTCGCGCCGGGAGGATAGCGTGACTGCCGTGGTCTCCGCGGCGCAGCGGTGGTTGCCGGCGGCTGAGCGGCGCGGGTCAGACCTCATGGCCGTGGTCGGCATCCTTCGCACTGCCCGTCGCGGAGGGCGCAACGTCAGGCGGCCTGTAATCTGCCATCGGAAGCCGTGATGCCCCTACCGCGTCCGAGACATCGGCAACCGACGACATTTCGGTGTCTTCGGTGGTGTCGTCGCTGAGCAGGTGAGAACAGGCGCGCTCAAGGGCGCCATGAGCAGCGCGAAGCGCCTGATTTGCGTAAATCACGTGGCTAGCGCCCGCGTCAAAGAGCTTTGAGCGTTCCACGCCTGGATACATCGTCGGCACGAGAAAGAGGGCCGAGCGTCGAGCCCAGGCGAGAGCGAACTCGAGCGCGTCGCTGCCAGTCGGGTCGAGAGACTGCACCAAGACCCCGGACGCCCCCGCGGCAACGAATGCGTGAGCCCGGCGCATCGCTTCGTCATGCCCAAGTCCGCTAACAAGGGCCTCGGTGCGCCCGATAACATTGCCGCGACCAGCTGAGCGCGCGGCCGAGCGCGCCGCGGTTATTCGCGCGATCTGGTCAGCTAGGGGCACCACACTATGCGGCTGATCCAGGTACAAGCTGCTGCGCTTTGCGAGCGGTCCGTCCTCGACTGCGACGGCAGCCGCTCCCGCCAAGAACAGCCCCCTCGCAGCGTGATACGTGCACGCTGGGTCGCCGAAGCTCGAGTCCAGATCGACAACGAGTGGCAACGGCGTGCACCTCGCGACTACTCGCACCACGTCCTGTAGGGCCTCAGAGCCAATGAGACCTGCGTCCGGTAGACCCCGCGCCGCCGCGATACTAAAGCCTCCAAGCCACAAGAAGTCCGCGGCATGCTTCGTCGCGACCAGGGCTGATAGACCGTCGTACACCCCGATTCCGGTCTGCCGATCCCGGTGAAGGAGCTTCCAGCTTCGAGGCGCGATCATTCATCGCTGCGACCGTCCGTCCGCGCCGTGATTCGTTGCACGGCATCGTCTGCAAAGGCGCGCACTACGCTGTTGGCTTCGATGTCCGCGAGGGCGTATGGAGCAATAAGTGGGATGTCCTCAGCCTCACCCACCTCCGACAGGTCGAAGATATAGAGCCCCCGGTTCATGGCGAACGTGTCGTCGCCCGCGGCGAAGGACCTCAGCCGGTGCACGCAGTGCATGCGCTGCTGCTCGACCGTGTGGTAGTAGCGCAGGCCACCTTCAAGCCATTCGGTGCGGTGCTGCCTCAGCACCTCGGCGGCGGTCTCGTCGCAGGGATCGGCGCCTAGCCATCCGATACCGTAGAGCATGTGACGTCGCGCATCGATGTCGGTCTCCCGTTCGAAGCTGGCCCGCAGTTGCTGAACAGTCTCGTCAATCTTGGAGCCGACCACAGCGGGTAGCAGCGCGTTGCCAAGGCAGCGCCGGTACACCTCCCTGTCGCGTGCCAGCTCGAGGACCCAAGCGTAATCAGTATCAGTCACGCTGAACCGCATGAACGACACGATCAGACTGGAGTAGAGTTGCTGCAGCGCTCCGTCCGGGATGTCCCGTTCGGATCGAAGGACACGGAGTGCACACTGGGAGGCAAAGTACTCGACGAACGAGCGGTGAGCGAAGCTCACGGTGTCGTCTCGATTGACCTGCAACACCGAGCGGCTCGACGCGTCCCAGTACGTCGCCGGTCGATCGAGAAGCACTTCCTTCGATGAGACCCAATCTGCAGTCCCGTCGATGCCTCGGATGTCCTCGACGGAGACAGCCTCGCCGGAGCCGAGAAGGACTGAAAGTGCCAAATCCTCGACAAACTGCTCCCGACGGGCCGGACTGCCAAGCCGGACGAGACGCGAATCGTTTCGAAACCAGTGGTCGGCATATTTTCGGTAAAGGTCAGCGACGTTCAGCCTGGATTGCTGGGTAATGGCGTCTATTCCGATCGTGAGGAACATGTTGAGGATGAGAGGGTGGCGCATCCATTCGGAAAGGTGAACGTTGGCTCTTAGCCGTTCGAGGACGAACTCGGGGGATGCTGCGCCTAGATCTGAGCGCCTACCGAGATAATCGAGAAGCTGCGTGTCGTCGAGGCCCTCGAGCAAGAGACGGTCGAACGGCGGCACAGACAGCGCCGGAGCGCCCATCTCCGCGACGACACTTCCGTCGAAGCTACGGGACACGAGCGAGTCACGATCGTCGATGAAATCGCTGCGAGCCGTAACCATGAGCCATGGAGCGTTGCGAGAGTCGCTCGTCTGCAGCAGGCGGTGGATGTGTCCGACGACAGACGCGGAGGCCTGGCCCCAAGCCTGGGGAAACATCTGGTCGAAGCCATCGAGAATGAGAGCGACCCGGTGCGACTTGCGCAGCCCTCGGAAGCCGCCGCAGGGTCCAAGCCCATACTCGGTGACGAGGCGATCGATGCCGGCGGCAAAGTCCTCTGCCAGCGTGAGGTGTCGTGCACCGGCAGGAACGTACAACGGGATGACCAGGGTTGCACCGGGTCGAAGATCGACCAATGCCCGCTGCGCGAGGGTTACGGCGAGGTCTAGTGCGAGGGCGGTCTTGCCTGAGCCGAAGACGCCGTGGACCAAGAGGTAACTTGCAGCGGGCTGCTGAGTCGACTCGACGAGATAGGTGCGCGCCGTGCGCCTCTCGCCTGAGCTGAATCGAAGCCATGGCATCACGTAGGCATTGAGGTCGTACCGAGCCCGGAGATCGGCAAATGCGTGCGCCGTGTCGGAGGCGTGGGGCTGCCCGCAGATTGCGGCGAGGTAGTTCTTGAGAGCAGAACTAGCCTGGCGTCGCTCTCGGAACCGACGCCAGAGCCCGGCGACAACGATGGCGAGGATCACGCCGACCAAACCGCTGCCCAGCCACTGGAAGGGCAGGGGAAGCGACGAGGAGTGCGACGCCACTGTGGTGGTACCCGAGGCAGCACTTGGAGGGACCGAGGAGGCTTCGCGGAGGCCGTTCGGCCGAGGGGCAGAGACGGCGCCGGCTGGGCCGGATGTCCGCAACGGCGGGGGCGGGTTTGGTCGGGTTTTGTGGTGAGCGAACGCCACGGAGTTTCCGGTGGCGGCCCACGAGACACCCACGACCGCGGCCATGACGGCGCAGGCAACGCCCGCCCCCCTCCTTAGGCAATGCGCTCCCGATGGAAGCTGACGATCATGCGCTGAGCAGATACCACTCCGACTGCCCGCACCCGGAGCCGTCGCCGGCGACGATGAATTCAAGGCTGGCGTTAGCCGCATACGTGGCGCGCTGAGGCAGCCGAAACAGCGCGGTCCCCCTGGCTGGACCGCTATCCGCGTCGTCTCGGTCGTGTTCGGTGAGGTAGCGAGGAGCTCCCTCTCCGGGCGCGATCGAAGATTGGTCAATGTTCCTAGGGAAGTTGCCATCATGCTCACAGCCCTCGCGGCCCGGCATTCAAACAGATTCCCGTCGGCGGGACTCCGCGCACATCCGCCCGGACCGATATCCTCCTCGCCACCGATCCACGCGCCAATCGGTTTCTATTTTTGACCCGAGCCAATCACGTGAAGCCTGGACTTCTCCTTGAGGACTCGACGCTGCGAGAGGGCGAGCAGTCGCCCGGCGTCACTTTCTCTGGGTCGGACAAGCTCACCATCGCCCGGATGCTCGCCGACCTCGGGGTCGGCGCGATTGAGGTTGGGACGCCGGCGATGGGGGGCCCAGAGCGCGAGGCCATCCTCGGACTCGTTAAGGCGAAGCTCCCAATCCGTCTTATTGGGTGGAACCGCGGGAACAAGTCCGATCTAGAGGCGTCCTTCGCTTGTGGGCTCGAAGCGGTTCATATCGGCCTTCCGGCGTCTGACCATCACATCACACGGAAGTTCGGCCGCGATCGGGCGTGGGTCATATCAACCATGCAAGAGCTGGTCGCCTTCGCCAAGGGCAGTGGCGCGTGGGTGTCCGTGAGTGCGGAGGATGTTGGGCGTGCCGACGTCGACTTTCTTCGCGAGTATGCGCTCGCATGCCAAGCGGCAGGGGCAGATCGCATGCGGGTGTCCGACACGATCGGTCTCCTCACACCCGATCGCGTGGGCAGTCTGGTATCGAGGCTCACTGAAGACCTCACTATGCCGATTCAGGTGCATATGCACAACGATTTCGGTCTCGCCACCGCGAACACGATCTCTGGGGTTCTTGCAGGAGCGCGTCACATCCACGTGACCGTGAACGGACTGGGAGAGCGCGCTGGCATCGCTTCTCTCGACGAGGTCGTGATGGCTCTGAAGTACCGATACGGAATCGATCTCGGCGTCCGGACCGAGGGTCTTGCCGACCTGGCAGCCTTTGTAGCGCGCGCCGCCGGTCGCCCACTGCCGGCCAACAAGCCAATCACAGGGTCCGCCATCTTTCAGCACGAGTCCGGGATTCACGTCAACGGGACTCTCCGCCTTCCTGACGCGTTCGAGCCATTTCCGCCGGAGCTCGTTGGGACAGACCGGTCAATCGTCATTGGTAAGCACAGCGGCCGTGCGGCGATCGCTCATGTCCTCCGCCAGGATCGGCCAGACGTCGACGAGGATCTGCTCCCTGCCGTGCTTGCTACCGTGCGTCTCACTGCGGTAAAGAAGCGGGGTGCGTTGACCCCGGATGAGCTTGTCGCGATCTACGATCGCGTCGCTTTGGACCGTGTCGCCGACTGCAACTGAGCAGATCTTCTCGGCGCACGCCGGGCGCGAGGTTCGCGCCGGCGATTTTCTCATCGCTGACGTCGATGTTGTCATGGCTCAAGATGGCAACGCCCCATTGGCAATCGAGTTGCTGGAAAGCGAGTTCGATAGCGCGGACATCCTCCAACCAGCAGACCGCGTCGTGCTCGTGATCGATCACTGCGCCCCGGCGCCGAGCGAGGGAGCGGCCAGAATGCAGGCGATTATGCGCCGCTTCGCCGAGAAGAATGGAGCGCGTCTGTTCGACGTCGGCGAGGGGATCTCCCACCTCGTTCTCCCGGAAAACGGCTACGCGCGCCCAGGGAGGCTCGTTGTTGGCTCGGACTCGCATACCGTCACTTACGGTGCCCTGAACTGCATCGGTATTGGTCTGGGTGCCACAGATATCGCGATCGCAATGCGTCACGGCCGTTGTTGGTTCCAGGTGCCGCGCACTTTGCGAGTGGACCTAGTCGGTACTCTGCCACCCCAGGCGTCCGCCAAGGACGTCGCCCTCACCATCGTCAAGAGCATCGGGCTCGACGGCGCGAACGGCTCGTGCCTCGAGATCGGCGGTCCGGGCTTGTCCTCGATCAGCATGGACGGCCGGTTCACACTCTGCAATATGTCGATCGAGGTTGGCGCCACATGCTCACTGATGGAGATCGACGACGTGGCGCGCCGCTGCCTTGAAGCGTACGGCGTCGAGAGCGTGAAACCGGTCGAGTTCTCCGGCAAGGCGCGGGACGAGGATCGCATTCGGGTCGACCTTGACCTCGTAAGGCCGCTCGTTGCCATGCCCCACGATCTCGACCGAATTGCCGAGATCACGTCGGTTGGCGATGTTCCGATCCACCTAGCGTTCATCGGCACGTGCACGAACGGCCGGCTTGAGGACCTGCGAGCGGCAGCAGCAGTCCTGGACGGCCGGCACGTGCACCCGGGGGTGCGGCTGATCGTCACTCCCGGCTCCAGACAGGTCTATCTCGATGCCGTTCGTCAAGGCGTCATCGAGCGTTTGCTTGTCGCCGGTGCCGTGGTGAATCCGCCGGGCTGCGGACCGTGCGTCGGCACCCATCAAGGGATCCCGAGCGACGGGGAGACCGTCATCAGCACGGCCAATCGGAACTTTCGAGGGCGTATGGGAAACCAGCGCGCGTCGATTGTCCTCGGGTCGCCCGAGACCGTTGCGGCCTCGGCGGTGGTCGGACGGGTTACGGCGGCGTCCGCCCTGGACTAGGAACGACCGTGGGGCGAGTCTTTCGATTTGGCGCGAACTTGAACACGGATCATATGATCGCTGGAAAGTACAAGCACGCAACGATGGACCTCGACGAGCTTGCTACGCACTTCATGGAAGGACTTCGGCCCGGACTCGCCGAGCAGATTCGACCCGGCGATTTTCTCGTTGGGGGCGGGAACTTCGGCTGCGGGTCATCCCGCGAGCAGGCTCCGCGCATCGCTCAGCGCCTGGGTGTTCGAGCTGTGGTGGCCCCCACGTTTGCTCGCATCTTCCTACGCAACGCCGTCAATATTGGACTCCTGCCGCTCATCTGTGAGACCGATGAGATCGCCGAGGGCGACAGCCTCGAGTTTGATGCCGAGCGTTGGGTGTTGCGCAATCTAGTCTCTGGGCGCGAATGGCATCCCACCCCGCTACCGTCTGATGTTGCCGAGATCATCGAGGCTGGAGGTCTGGTCGCTTTGGTCCATGCTAGGGGCGGCCTATAGCTCAGTGCTCGGGAGGCTGGGGCTCACTGCTGGACGGCCTCGACACATCATGCGCGGATGAGAGATATGTGCACACTTCGTCGAGGATCGCTCGGCCCATGCGGCTCAGGCTTTCCTCGGTGTTAGCACCGACGTGGGGCGTAACCAGAAGGTTCAACGTCGAATCCTCAAGCGCGGCGCGGACAAATGGCACGTGTTCGCGATCGACCGGATCGATCGCTAGTCCGCAGATGGCACCGGCCTTGAGCGCCCTGAGCGCTGCTGCGAAGTCGATCACCGCCCAGCGGCTCACATTGATCACGAGCGGCGCGCGTGAAGTCATTGCCCGAAGTACGTCCTCCGAGAGAAGGCCGTGGGTGTCGGCAGTCAACGGAAGCGCTAGCACGTGTACATGAGCCCAGTCCGCCAGCTCAGCGAGGGATAGCTCAGACGAGAACCGACCCGTACGACCGCTGCGCGTGTAGACGCGCACGTCAGCGCCGACTGCCTCGAGCAATTCGGCGGTAGCCGCGCCAACGGGACCAAATCCCCAGATGGCGACCCTGCGATCCGCAATCTCCGTGCCCAAGAGCTCGTGCTTGAGCCACTCACCTCGGGCAAGTCCTTGGCTGGCCACGCCCAGCCTCCGGAGTAGCACCAAGGTGGCCCCAAGCGCAAACTCAGCGACGGACCGAGCGGATGGGCCGGCGCCCAATCTTCGCACCTCCACTCCCCGGCGGGCGCATGCGCCGAGGTCAACGTTATCCAGGCCAGATCCTGGCCGAACGATCAGCTTTAGTGCGTGCGCGGCTTTGAGAAGACTGGAGTCAATCCGCACGTGACTTCGCGCGATGATCACCTCAACATCGTCCAGCTCGGACGAAGTTGGACGGCGGCCTGGCACGTGAATCACGTCGGCACACGCTCGCAAACCACGCATTGCTTCCGGGCTGAGGTCTGCCAAGACGAGAATGCGTCGCTTAGAAGTAGCGAGGTGCTTGCCGGCGTCCGCGGCATCAGTAAGAGCGCGCGTGACGCGGCTAGATTCGGGCCCGTAGATTGAGGCGAAGATCCGAGCGGATTCGTCGAAGCGGGCAACAGCGTCGGCCCACTTCTCGCGGTGTTTCGCTACTTCTCCACGTGCACCAGCGATCACGCCTCGCTGATGATGGATGAGGTCTAGACCAGCCGCGTCCGCAACCGAAGCTGCCTGCTTCAGTCGAAGCTCGGCTTCATCAACTTTGCCCGCATCGATTTCGACGCGGGCAACGTTTGTGAGGCTCTGCACCACCGGCAGACCCCCTCCGAGTCGCGCCTGCCGCTGCGCGAGGGCTCGTAGTAGTCGTTTTTCGGCCTCGTTCAGATCGCCTAGCTGCCAGAGATCTAGGCCTTGATTGTTGAGGGCTTGGTCGGCCATTGAGCTGTTGGGTGGCTCTAGCGCGAGCGCGATGCGCTCGGCGTCCTCGTGCAGCTCAAACGCTTTCAACAACGTGCGCCGCTTGCGGGCCGTCGAGTTCGAGACCTCAGCGATGGCGCGCATCGCGGCACCGAGGTTCGACTTAGCCACCGCCACTCGGACGTGCGTCTGACCGTATGCAGCCTCCGCATATCCGATGGCTCGCCTGTGGAGCCGGGCAGCCAGGCGTGCACGGCCCATTTGCAAGTAGACGACGCCTAGATTGCTCAGCGCGTTCGCGAGGTTCGGCGCTCGGCCCTCTCCTTGCCCTCTCGATTCAACAAGCTGCAGGGCGCGCTCGAATGAGCGTTGTGCCGACGGCACCTGCCCAGCGTCCAATTGGTTCAAGCCTAGATTCGTCCAGCAGTTGATCACGTCCAGATGGTCGCCCCACGCTGACTCGGCGTACACGCGAGCGTAAATCGCGAGAGCCTGTTCGAGATGCTTTGAGCCATCGTTGTTATCTCCGGTCAGCCACTCCGCGTGACCGAGGTCGTTCAGGGTGTCAGCCAGTAGCGCACTTTGACCAGCTCGATCACCGAGCGCGCTTTCAATTCGATGCACGGTCTCCCCGAGCAACAGGCGTCCTCGTGACGGCTCGAGCATCGTTATTAGATGATGTGTGTTGCACTCAATGCGAAGCGCCCGCTCATCCACCGGCGTCCAGACGACGCGCGCTAGGCTCAACGCTTGCTCGAAGCGTTGCTTTGCGAGGGAGAGGCGGCCCTGCTCCTGGAGATAGGTGGCGAGACGGTCCAGGAGACGCACGGTCGTCGCGTCGGCAGCCTCCAAGGCGAGCATGTGGTCACAGACCGCGATGAGGTGAGGGAGAAGCTCTTGGTAGCGAGGCCAATTCCCAGCCTCCTGAGCCTCCTGCGGCAGCGCTTCCGAAAGCAGCTCTTGCGCAGCACGAGCAGTCTTAAGGCGGCGTGAGGCTGGAAGGCGTGCCCTTACTACCTGCTGCACGAGACTATGTACCGCAACAGTTTCTTCGTTCATCTCGACTAGCGAGTACCTACGAAGCGCGGCAAGTCGTCGATCAGCTGTCACCGCCCCGTGTACCTCGTGTGGCGGAGTCGCGCGACTTGATCGATCGAGGACCTGGCGCGGCAATGGCTCGGGAGAGCAGAACGCAAGCACACGAAGTAGCTTCTCGGCTCCGCTGTCTAGGGATTGCGCTCGCTTGAGCGCAAGAGCCACCGTGACGCTGACGGTTGCGTGGTAGTCGTCGGGGACCGGACCGACTTCTAGCATTCGCCCGGCGGCTCGACGAAAGCTCTTGAGATACCAAGCGAGCGAGCGCTCAGTATCAAGTATGTAAGCGGCACATTGCTCAAGCGCGAGCGGAAGGCTCCCTAGTTCGCGAGCCAGCTCACGCGCGACCGTCTGCTCAGAGCTTTCTGTTCTACTTAGCAAATAGCCAGCCGCAGCAGTGAACGATAGCGGCGGAACCTTCTTGCGTTGTCCCCAACCTCGACGGCGGGAATCCTGCGTTGTCACTATGACGTGTCCGCTCGGCTCGCTTGGGAGCAGACAACGGATTTGATCGATGGAATCGGTGCCGTCAAAGATCAGCAGCCAGTTATCGTGGGAAGCGAGCCATGATCGGAGTTCGCCATAGACGAGCTCCGGATCACCAGATGCTGCTGATGGAAGCTGTAGATCTTCAGCCAGGACTCTTAGATCGTCGCCGAGTGTCGTCGCATCCTCAGCCCGCACCCAGCAGATAGTTGAGTAGCCGTCGCTGTAGTCGGCCGCATAGTGTGCGACGAGCTGGCTCTTGCCGACGCCCGGAAGCCCGTGGAGAATCTGTACCGGCTCTCGCTCAAGGCGAGAACCTAGGGACTTCAGCTCGTTGCTTCGGCCCGATAGAAGATAGTTCGGAAGCTTGCGCATCCGCCATACCACAGGTGTCTCGGGCGCGGTCAGCAGCGAGCGCTCAACCCAGCGCTCATGTTGATGCTTCCAGCGTCGAAGCAACCGCGCCGGAAAGTCAGCGGGGGCCATGTCTATCAACCGATGGTCGTTCGGGCAGAGCAAAATGAGGTTCTCATACGTGTGATTGCCGGGACACTTGTCTTTGCCGCGTGGGCCGCGTGGACTTCTTGCGACGATGTGAGCCATCTCGCCAATGTTGACGCGACCGGATGTGCGGAGATCAGGGATCAACGGCCGTCGACACTCTGGTCGGGAGCAGTGAGCAGCGGAGAGCCCCCATAGCTTGATGATGTCCGGCTGACGCATCGTCAAATGCCCGCCGAAAGTGGCGCGTCGGAGCCGTCGGTCTGGTTTCGCGCCTTGCAGCCGGTCTCCGCGTGACCTGCAGTACCTGTGACACCGTCGTGCCGGAGTAGAGAGTCTTGGCGCTTGCCCTGGTCTCCACGCCGGAGCAGGGTTGGACCCGGGAAGCTGCGAAGTCCCTCGGCGCCAACTATCGATTTCAGTAGGCTGCGGTAACTGTCAAGTGGAGCCGCCGAGTCGCATATGATGACCGTGAATGCACCTTGAGCAATAGCCTCCGGTCCGCCGGAGGCGCGCGACGGCCTGAAGATGGCTCCACCAACGGCCGAAGCGGCGATCAGCCCCTGGCTGCTCGGTTCGGTCACCGGGCTGATCCTAACATTCGCGACAACGAACGTCGCCTGATTCGGGTGGCCGCGAACAAGGGCCGGTCGCAGGCCCAGAGCCCAGCTCGGCTCTGAAGCCGGCGCAGAAACCCCATCGTATCCCGCGTCGCTCATCAGATCCAGCAGCACTCAAGAGCGCTCTGTTCGATCGCTGAGCGGTAGCCACAGACGTCCTAGGGCACATAGGATCGCGACCGTGCGAACCGAGGTCAAGCCCCGCAACGGTTCCGCCTTGCCGAACGCGCTGCTCGACGCGCTCGGCGTAGGAGCCGGCATCGCTGCGTATGCCTACGCCGCCGGAGGCGCGGTGGAGTACCTGCGCTTCACGGGCAGTCACCTACCCGCCTCCCAGGCGCTCTCGCTGATCAGTAGCCGGCAGATCCTCGCAACCGGGCTCATCGTTGCGCTGGCGGCGCCAATCGTGTGGCTCCTTGTCCGGATCGTTCTTTGGGCGAGAGGTAAGACATCATCGAGCACCCCTCCCCCAACCGACAGGCCACGGGCGAACGCGGACGGCGACTCGGGCGCATCCGACAGCGATGCGGAAGTCGAGACGGCGCCCAGGACCGAGACACGACCCGACCGTGTTGAGCGCGCTGGACTCGCATCGCTCGCTGACTTCGTGGGCTATGGGACGGCTCTAAGCACATTTGCCGGCATTGTCTTCCTCATCGCGTCATCTCTCACGGGAGAGGCACCTCACCTGCAGGAATTCGCTCAGGTTCTTGCGCTCGCTGGCGGTGTCGGTGCGGTGGCTGCGGCCTGCGTTTGGCAGATATTCGCCGGCCGCCCGACCGCGCCCAACGCGGTCGCAGCGCCGAGTGTCCCCGCGGTTCCTGGCTTCCGCGGCCTCACGGCGATCCCAGCGCGGTGGATGGTCGGGATCTTGCTCGGCCTGACGCTGGTAGGCGGGGCGAGTGTCGCTTACTTCGTTCCGCTCAGTCTGCCGAGCGTGGTTGTGCGCCTGACCGGGGGGCGGTGTATCCGCGGTCTTTACCTCTCCCGGGATTCTTCGTCGGTCACGCTCGTTGACGGTGAAGCAAGACGGCTGCTCTCGCTGTCGACAAAAGAGGTATCGGCGGTAGAAATCGGCAGCGGCCGTCGCGCGGCGAGCGCGCGCATTGAAGCGGTGACGAAGTGCCCAGCGCGTGCGGGGCTGGCGAACCCGGTTGATAGCCGCCCAATGGGCTCGTCCCAAGAACGGTCTCTTGGGATAGAGCGCAATAAGGCCCTGTCGATCGAGTAAGCCTAGACGCCAGCCGACTACAGAGTCCGAGACCATCCTAGATTGGTCGGCCTGACCCTTCCCCTAGGATCTAGGAATGAAGCTCAACCTGGAAAAGGAGTGGCAGGTCGGCGAGCAGATAGGTTCAGGTGGCTTCGGAATTGTCCGAATTGTCACTTCGGGTAGCGAGATAGCTGTCGCAAAGTTCATTCCCAAGGAGCCTGGTGCTGAGCGTGAGCTGTTGTTCGATGACTTGCAGCCGGCGCGGAATGTCGTGCCCATCCTCGATAGCGGTGAAACCGAGGACAACTGGGTACTCATCATGCCGAAGGCCGACGGGAGCCTACGAGACCTCATCGAGGAAAGAGGACCGGCGATTGGCCCTGCGGACGTGCGGAAGATCCTCACGGACGTCGCGATGGCACTCGCGGATTTGGCGACGAAGGTCGTGCATCGTGACCTAAAGCCCGAAAACGTCCTATTTCTCGCGGGTCGCTGGTGCATTGCAGACTTCGGGATCGCTCGCTACGCGGAAGCGAGTACAGCGTCCGAGACACACAAGCACGCCATGTCGCTGCCGTACGCTGCTCCAGAGCGATGGCGTAGCGAACATGCGACCTCAGCAGCTGATGTCTACGCGGTCGGGATCATCGGATACGAGCTGCTTGCAGGGCATCGACCGTTTCTCGGGCCATCTCGTGAAGAGTTTCGGGAGCAACATCTTCACTCGGATCCAGCACCGCTCGAACAGGTCGACCCTCGCCTTGCAGCGCTCATCGAAGAGTGTTTGATCAAGGCTCCGGCTGCCAGGCCCAGTCCGGCCAACCTGCTGGTCCGCTTGGAACTGGCGGCTTCCACGTCGTCCTCGCCGGGGCTCGCAAGACTGCAGGAGGCAAACCGGGTCCACGTGAACGACAAGGCTGCGGCTGCGCGTGCCGCTTCGGAAGCTGTAACAGAGGCAGAGCGTCGCGCTGCTCTTCTTGGTGCCGCCATGCGGGGATTCGACGCGATCACTAACACGTTGATCGAGACGATCGCATCAGGTGCACCCTCGGCAGTGCGCCTCGACGACCGGACTCGCAGGGGCTTGGAAGCTCGGATCAGCCCGGCTCGTCATGTACTCCGGCAGCGAGGCTCCTCAGGAAGCCGGGATAGGCATCCCATTTGACGTCGTTGCGTATTCCACCATTGCCCTAGCGATGCAGGCCGACCGCTACGGATACGAGGGGCGAAGCCACGCACTTTGGTTTTGCGATGCGCGCGAAGCAGCCTCATATGGCTGGTTCGAGACCGCTTTCATGGTTAGTCCGCTTATGGGGGGACAGATGAATCGGGATCCTTTCGCAGCCGATCCGGGCGACGACGCTGCGGGCCAAGCGTTGGGTCCTGGCATGGGCACCTTCCAGGTCGCATGGCCCTTCGCCCGACTAGATGTTGGGGACCTCGACGACTTCGTTGATAGATGGGCCGGTTGGTTCGCCGATGCTGCAGCCGGCAAGCTTCACCGGCCAGGGACCATGCCCGAGATCCCGCTGGAGGGGAGCTGGCGACGGACATGACAAGCACTGGGAACCTCGTGCGCGTCTCAGTCGAACGCCGCCATTGTTTTCGCGCATAGGCTAAGGCTCACGGACAAAGGTCGGGAACATCTGGACCAAGGCTCCGACGTGCTGTCTGGGGCGATACAGCCGCCCACAGGGCTCGTCCTAGAGATGGCCTCCCAGATCGAGCGCCCGTGCTGGGTTCGCCCTATAAACGGTCTCAAACGAAGGCGCCGAGCAGGGTAATCCTGGTACTTTTTTTGACGTGCTACGGCGCCGCGCCTCGATCCTCTTCATCGCGACGTCTGTCGGAGTCTCTGCGCTAGGCGCGAGCCTCGCCGGGGCTAGGTCTTCGACGGCCGCGAACAAGCCGCGGACCTGCGGTCCGGGAGCAGCGGAAACCGTCAGGCTCTCACGCACGATTCGCCTCTATCGCTTGCCGACGCACAGCCGCCTCGCTCCGGAGCATGAGTACGCGTGCTGGCGCACTGGTGGGAGCAGGCCGCTGCTGCTCGGATACGCGGGCTCCTTTGGATTCGATGCCGCACACACGACGCTGCTCAAGCTGGCGCCCCAAAGTGGCTCTCGGCCCTCCAGCGTTGTCGCCTGGGTGCAGCGCACTGAAGGCCATTCGAATTCGATGTCGCTCCGATCAGGCGACGTGCGGACGGGGAAACTGATCCATGAGACCGCGCCCCCCGGCGATGGCAACACAATCGACACGCTGGCGCGGGGATACTTCATCGTCACACCTGCAGGTTCGCTGGCTTGGTTTGGCAGGGGCGGTCCAGTGAACGCAAAGGGGGAGCACACCGGCCCTCAAGGCGTCTGGACATTCGACGGCCAAGGCGAGCATCTGCTCGGCGCAGGCGAATGGATAGCTCGTCCGATTAGGTGGTCGGCTGGAACGCTCTACTGGACCCTTGAAGGTCCCACGACGCGCGCCACTCCGCTCCAGTAGCTGTGGCGATTTGGACGGTGAAGCCGCGCACCGGAGTCGTCCTAGGAACGGTCGTTTAGATTCGAGCGACAGGCCTAAACAAGCGGGGCTGCGTCAACCCCTTGTCGGCCCGGTCAGCGGACTGGTCGAGGGCCCGGACCGGTTTCCGCCCAACTGCGGCTGGGTGGTAGGTGAACAGGCTCAGCCCGTTGGTAGCGGGTAGGTCGTATACCCAGCCGGCGTGGCGCTCCAGCTCGCGTCCCAGAGGTAGCCGTCTGAACCTGGATAGAACACATCGATGTTTGAGTAGCTGCTGTTCACTATCGCGGAAGGGTCGCCAGCGATCCCGGGCGTGATCTCCTGCGTCTGGTAGCCATGGCCGGAGGTGGCGCTCCAGCTCGCGTCCCAGAGGTAGCCGTCTGAACCTGGATAGAACACATCGATGTTTGAGTAGCTGCTGTTCACTATCGCGGAAGGGTCGCCAGCGATCCCGGGCGTGATCTCCTGCGTCTGGTAGCCATGGCCGGAGGTGGCGCTCCAGCTTGCGTCCCAGAGAGCACCGTCTGAACCTGGATAGAACACATCGATGTTTGAGTAGCTGCTGTTCACTATCGCGGAAGGGTCGCCAGCGATCCCAGGCGTGATCTCCTGCGTCTGGTAGCCATGGCCGGAGGTGGCGCTCCAGCTTGCGTCCCAGAGAGCACCGTCTGAACCTGGATAGAACACATCGATGTTTGAGTAGCTGCTGTTCACTATCGCGGAAGGGTCGCCAGCGATCCCGGGCGTGATCTCCTGCGTCTGGTAGCCATGGCCGGAGGTGGCGCTCCAGCTTGCGTCCATCAGTTTGCCATCGCTATCGCGGTAGAACACGTCGATCTGCGTGTAGTTACTGTTTACGAGTACGCACGGATCGCCGACGATCCCACTAGCGATCCTCTCGGTCTGATAGCCATGACCCGAGCCCGCGTTCCAGCTCGCGTCCCAGAGGCCGCCGTCTGAGCCGGCGTAGAACACATCGATCTGCGAATAGCTGCCATTGACGATCGCATGAGGGTCGCTGACAATTCCGGGCGTGATCTCCTGCCTCTCATAACCACGCCCCGAGCTCGCGCTCCAGCCGTCATCCATCAGATCGCCGCTCGTATCTCGGTAGAACACATCGATGGTCGAGTAGCTGCTATTCGCGATTGCGGATGGCCTGCCGGACGCGGCCGGGGCACCGCTGGGCGTGGTCCTTGGGCCTGTAGGCCTAGTACCCGCAGGTGGGGCCGTCCCTCCGCCAGCGCTTGTCGTCCCGCCGTTCGGGACTGAGACGTACCCGTCCAAGTCCCCCCCGCGAAGACCTGTGTTGTGCTCGTTGCTCTGCTGGTACACCTGGGCGACATTCGGGGTGGGGTATTCCCAGTTCCCGTTGACGACCGTGGGACTTGACGCCGGGCCGCTGACGTAAATACCAACGTGGCCGGGACCCGGCGCCTCCGTCAGGTTCCCGTAAACGGCGACATCACCGGGCTGCGGCTGATAGCCGCTGGAAAGTGGATGCCAGTTGCCGGTCGCCAGCCCCCAAGCGTAGAAGCTCGCCGACCACGCGTTTATGTTGGACCCTGCGTAGCCATAGGTGAAGCTAACTCCGGCTTGGCGCCAAACCCACGCGGCGAAGTCTGCGCACCACGCCTCGCGATACCACCCGCTCGGACAGCCGACTGATGTTGCATTCTTCATCCTTGCGCTGTAGGGGTTGCACTCGGAACCTGCAGGACTGGCCACCCCCCGTTGTGACTGAGCGATCGAGACAATCGCTGACCTCAGGCTCGCGCCGCTGCTAGCGGCGCGAGCGTCAGCCTTGGTCCGGAACGGCGTCGTGACGTGGGGAGCCCAACGTAGGGCGTTGCGACTAGAGGCAGCCGTCTTCGACGGCGCCAACGAGGCGAAGATTGGTCCCCCAGCGTCCCATCCGGCTTTTGGTTGGTATCCCAGTTGGACGGTGCTTCCATGATGGCTGGAGACGACCCAGATCGGGGCGATACGCGTCTGACTTCCGCATTTCGCCGAGACTGTGAGCGCCCCAGGGTTACGACCAGTCCGAACGATCGCCTTTCTCCGGCGAGCTTTCATCCTCCAGACGCGCTCCAGGTGTAGGGACCGAATCAACGCCACCGTGCAGTCGCGTTGGCTCCCGATCAAGTGGACGATGACCCTCTGACCGGGCTTGACGATGCTTGGCGTCGCCGTCAATTGAAACTTAGGCCTGGCCGAACCCGCCTGGACGACCCCCGCGCTGACGGTGCACATCAGCAAGGCAGCTAGGGGTCCTGACAACCATTGCGCTGCCAAACGATGGCTGCGACTGTTGCCCAAGCAGTCGCGAATGCCGCCTCGAAACACGGCGCGAGTCTCCCATGAACCGGACCCGTTGTCCACCTCGTCCCGATCTAAGAGCGTGCCCAAGGCGAGACCTCAACGCCGACCAAGATGCAGCTGCCAATCATTTGCCCCACTACCTGCAGCGCAGTGACTGAGCCGTCCTGGATCGAGGGAAACCTCGTTCCTAAGGAATGGTCGTTTAGATTCGAGACTGCGCGCCCTCGCCGATCCTGTATTGCGCAAGCCCTGACCGGCCCGCTCTGCCCCGCGGACGAGGAGCGCACGCCTGCGTCCCAGGCCGAGCCACGTCCAGATCAGTCCGGCCACTCCGCGAGTATCAGATCGCTTACAACAAAGAGTTCGTCGGTTGTTAGCGCCCGATCAAGCCAGCAGGTGTCGGGCAGTCGGGGTGCGACGCGATCTGCCGCGAGCAACCGCGCCTCCGGACTATCCGCCGTCCAGCTCTCAGCGTAGAGGCCCAGGAGCGCGCGTACACGGAACCAAAGTGCCAGTACCGCATCCCGCCGGACCACCTTGATGGTCCCGGCGCTTGCAGCTGCCGACGGCTCGATCTGCTCAAGGTGAGTTACGACTGTCCCTCGAACTCGATAACCCGAAGGGCCCAGCTCAGTCTCCGCTCTGTTTCGCTGATTATTTGCCTGCCCGATCGCATGCGCATCGACTTTTGCGTCGACCCCTTGCTCAATCTTGGCCTCCCACGTCACTACCTCGCGCCAGTTTCCAAATACGCCTCGCCAGCGACAGTCGGTGGCAGCGCCATAGCGCGGGCGAGTCGTGGCATACCCAAGCACCTCGCCAAGCTGAGCGAGCCCGGCGACGAATTGGTCGTGGTTGCTCGATCGCAGGTCGGTCTCAAGCCGAGTGCTCCATCTCTCGAACTTTCGCAGCCCGATGCGCTCGAGCAACTCGTCGAACGCGCGGATGGTGGCGGCACGGAAGTCATCAGGACCAACTGTTGCCGTCGTGACCTCGCCAGCGCGGTAGCGCAGCAGGCTGGAGCGAAGCCGGTTGAACCACGACGATGTTGCGCCGCCACGGTGGATCGCGTTCTCAAGAGCGACAAGCGCCCGCTCCGCCGCCGCTGAATCGCCCCTTCTGCCCTCTAGATAGGCCGCCTTTGCTTCGCTCCATTGCGCAAACGCCGCCAACTCGCGGAGCCCGACTGCGCTACACCACTCTTGGCGACCGAGAAAATGCTGCTCGGCGGAGCGATAGTCCTGACGCCCGTGCATCTCGAGCCAACCAAGTACCTCGTCGTTGGAACTGTCCGGCCTCGCATCGGGTTGCTCGGGAACCTCGACCGCGACTGCGTCAAGTTCGGAGTCAAACGTCGCGAAATCTTGGCGAAGAAAGCGCTCAACGCGCTCGACGAGATCGGCGTCAGCCAACTCCGTCTGATTCTCGGCCAAGTCGATCTCGGCTTGAACGTTCGCTGGGAGGCCGTGTCTGCGAGCCTCTTGGCCAAAGTGCGCTGCAAATCGGCGATCTATCAGTAGGTAGACGCCGAAGTCATCATCGGCCCGATTGCATCGCCCCAACGCCTGCAAGATGCGCTGGTTCAACCGCTGCATCATGAAGCCAGCGTCGCGAAGATAGTCAGCGACGAATGCCTCTTGCAAGTTGATAGCCCTGGGCAGTGTCGCAAGCACCACGAGGCGACACTCATCTGCGCTGAAGTCCATCCCGTCAAAGCGGCCGGCCACGAAGAGGTGTCCCGCATCGGCCTCCTTGAAGCGATCGAGCTCGTCGCCGAGGCTGGTGAGAGTCCAGGACTGAGCGGGCAATCCATTGCTCTCAAGCCAGGCCGTGGCCGCACTCCTGTATTGCTCGGCATCAGCCTTTGAGCCGCACAGCCACAAGCTCTTCGGTTGAATACGGAGCGCAGCCAAGGTCACAGCCTCGAGTCGCCCGGGGATTGTGTCTGGGTCGTCAGGGTTGAGGACAAGAAGCCTCCGCCCATACGTTTGGTCGGCTTCATCCGGATTGACCGGCAATGTGACGATGGGCCTGGTACCCAGCCTCCGGGCGAGATCGGCGGGATCGCCGATGGTCGCCGACATGTAGATCCGTTGCCGCGCGTCCGCGTAGCGGTCATTGTCTTGCAATGGATACACGTAGGGCCGTAGCCAAATGGCCCGGGTGTCCGCATAGATATTAACCTCCAAGAGTCGCTCCCTGACCCGCGCCCAGCGGAAACGTAGATCATCATCAGTCTGCAGCTCTGCCGCGTTGTCAACAATGCTGCGCAGCCTGTCCGCGAATGCGTGCTGGTCCAAGAAACTGAGAAGCTCGGCACCGGCTCGCGACGGGACTTCCGCCAGTGCGTCTTGGAAGGTTGCGTAATCTGGAAACGCTTGCCCAAGTGCGCTGACCAACGTGTTGAACAACGCAGGATGGGAAACGCGATCTATCTCTACTGAGTAAAGTGAGTCGAGCGCTGTCTCGGCAAGGTGCGCGTCGTCGATCACCAAGAGGTCAGGGCTATCAATAACTGGGTTCTGATTGAACATGACCCAGTAATTCATAATTCCTATTGCGTGTGCGCGTCGGTACCGGCGCCGGCGCGGAAGCCCGATGGAGCTGCCGGCGCCCTCGAAGCGCTCGACCGGCACTCCCAGCGAGTTACCCTCGCGTTCCATTTGTCGCGCGAGCGTCTTGTTGCCCGTCAGCACGGCAACGGTGGCACCCTCCCGCCTCCACGCCTCGCAGATCAGCAGCGCGATAAGGCTCTTGCCGGCGCCCGTCGGAAGCTCTATAGCGAGGTCGCCAGTTGCGGTGTGCGTCGCCGAGTAGCTCTCTAGCGCGCGTGCTTGCGCCGGCCGTAGTCGGGGAAAAATCTCGGAGCCGAGTTCGTCTAGCAGGGCTTTGTAGTCGATGGCTCCCGGCATAGCGTTTTAGGGCCGCCCCAGACGATCCAGCGGCGAAATCCCAGCGTATAGAATCCTCGGTCTGGATACCTGCCCGCGGCGATGGCTCGTAGCGAGGCCAGCAACGGAGACTTTGCTCCTCGGGGCGGTCTCACGAGATCGAGCGCCGTGCCGTCACGAGCAAGATTGGTCGCTTAGCGAGACCGTTGATGCCACTGATCTCTCGGACCTGTCCCTGGCACGGCAGCGGCCGAGCCGCCGATCTGCGCGGATCCGAATTTCTTCCCGCAACCGTCAGCGCGGATAATGCGGCATGAGTTCGTCAGCACGAAGCACGACGATATCGGCGGCGTCGGGGGCTCCCTGAAACGCGACTAGCGTCTCTGGGCTACCGAGCTCAAAGATCCAGTCCAGACAGCTTCCGCAAGGAGTGAACCGGTCACGCTCAGCCGCGACAAGGACGGCGACCGCGGGGCCGTCTCCGGCCGCGGTCATAGTGGTGAGCGCGTTGACCTCAGCGTGCACGTCGTGGGAGCGAAAAATATGCTCCACATTGCATCCGCCGTAGACATTCCCTTGCGCCGAAAGCACGCTGACACCAACCCGCGTCTTTCCGTGTACACGCGCCTTCTCGCGCACGGCCCATGCGGTCTTAGCCATCTTCCCCCAGTCGACCGACTGACCTTTGGGTGTGGGTACCGGTGGCGCGCCGGTCACCTAACGCCTTCCCGGGCCGCGAGAACCGAAGCAGTCACGCGGCGGCCGACGCGGCGCCAGTGATCTTGGTCAGGCACCGTCGCTGCAGTTGTAAACATCTCCATGACCAGGGGCTCGACGTCCGCGGCCCACCCGATTGGCGGCTCGCGAAGCTGCAGCGCCCTCTCGAGCTCGCGCCGGACCAAGTGATCCTTGCGGATTGCGGCGACTCGCTTTCGAATCTGACGCAAGATCCAGGCGCGTAGCCTGCCGTCGGCGCGACCAGCCTCGTCGATCAACGACCGGATCGACCCATAGCGAACCCACTCATCGGGATCATCGTCGACAGCCTTCAAAAGTCGCTGTGCGGCGCGTCTGCTCGGGTGAGCTCCGAGCGCATGAGCCGCACGCCAACGAACGTCGCGCTGACCATGGTTCAAAGCGGCGATGATTTGCCCCAGATCATCGGCACTAAGGACGGCGTCACGCAAGGCATTCGCCGCCATCCAGCCGAGAAGCTCTTCCCCGGCGAGAGCCTCCACCATCGCGTTCGTCGTGCTCACGCCCAAGAACGTCTCAAGCCAGTCTGGGGGCACGTCAAGCTCGGCGGCACTCTTAATGATCAGGGCGCGAACCTCCGCGACGTCACGAGCATGAAGGAGTCGCTTGGCCAGGTCACCGGGAAACACACGCAGCGCATCTTCGACCCGCTCGACAGTCGGCGCGACGGGATCCCAGCGACGCTCCGCTAGACCAGCGAGCATTGCCAGCTCCAATGCTCGCGAGACGCAGGTGCTCTCGAGTTGACGTCCTTGGCTAAGCGCGTACGCGCTGGCGTACTGATTCCAGTTATAGATGGCAGTCAAGAACGCGTCTGCTTCAGTTCGGTCGTCCAGCAACTGCAGTGCCAGTCCGATCGCGTCGAAGCTGTTGGTTTTGAAAGTCAGCGCATCGAACCAATAGCCATCCCACCTTGTTCGCTCGGCCACCACGGCTGCAGCGCCGAGTGCGTCGTGGAAGAGGTGATGACGAAAATAGACTTGGCCGCCATCGGCTTCCATTAGCTTCGTGTCTATTAGTCGAGCGACGCCCTCCTCGCCGATCGCTGAAACCAGAGGCTCGATCGGCATATACCGGCTGCGCTGGAGCACATACGCTTCCAGCGCAGCCTCCGCGAGACTCATGAGATCGGCCTTCTCTCCGAGCGCGTTGGCAATGTAGGCCAACAGCCTCCTCGCCTCATTCGTGGGTTGGACGGTTTCGCCCTCGCCGATGTCGAGCATCAGCGCGCTGTGGCTTGGCGCATCGGGGCGCCGGGGGTCCGTGACCTTCGTGATAGTGGCCAGCGACCACTCGTCCGACGGCAAGGCTCGTCGCTGCAGCCGATCGCAGACCACGACGCTTGCAAATGGGCGTCTAGCGGCGAAAGCATCTAGCACCCATGGAACGGCCTGGCTGGAGCCTGCCGGAATCTCATTTAGACCGTCAACGATGATCAAGCATCCAACGCCGGACGCTACTGTCAACTCTTGCTCGTTGACGGGCGGGTCGGCGACGTGCCTGAGGAGTAGTTCCATCCTCCCGGCGTCGCTTTCGCGGCCCTCGAGCCAGCGCTGATCTAGCGACGGCGTCCAGCGCTTAAGGTCAACGCGCAACGCTGCCTGGCCAGCCTCCAGAGCCGCGCGCATGAGCTGGTAAGTAACGGTCGTCTTGCCGCGAGCCGCCGGAGCTGACAGCAAGAGTCGGCCATAAGCTCGTGTCACTCGCAAGAGCTCGCGGACGCTGACATCGTCAGGCTCAACGTCGCCGGCGAGCAGGTGGTCGTAGTTACTCGCCAGGGCGACGCTAATCTCAAACGGTGGCTCGGGCGGAACGGTTCGATCAACGGCCGCGCGGGATGCCTCGAGCAGGCGAGCGAGACGTTGGTTGCTCATGGCGCGACCTCGTCGACGATCGCCGCCGCGAAGCACGCTGCGGTGTGCGCCGCGTACTCCTTCCAGATCCTCCGCTGCCGATTGTTGAGCTCAACGGTCGTGCTCGTGATCGGCATTCGTGGCCGGAGCGCGCCGCGGATGTCACGCTCAGGCTTCCGGTGGACCATGTCCGAGATCCCCCGGACGACAGACAAGCGCGGGTTGTAGTCGGGTTCGGAGCGCGCATCGTGCAAGCTCCGCGCCACGCCGAAGGACTCCATGTCGACGGCGATCGCGCTATCGAAGCTCACAAACAGTCGCTGCTGCTCGGGATGATCTGGGTCGCCGACGATCTTCTCCCCAGCCACGACGCCGCCCACCTCGACTCGGGGCGTCGCGCCAGCGGCGGCGCGTACACCGAGCCGCGTCAGCAGACGGTCGCTCATGCCCTGGGACGGGGGCACCACCGTCACCCTCCCCTGCCAGAGCCCCTGAGCCCTGATCGCCTCCACGTTTTCGACACGCAAGCTCACGGTCGGCTGATCGTAGGCGGCGAACCGGAGAGCATCCTTGCCTCCGGTGAGCTTGCGGAAGTCACCGTAGTGGATGTAGTCCGCGATCACGATGTCGCCGAGGCTAGCGGGACCCGTGTCCAGCCCGCCGGCGATGCCAACTAGCAAGATTATGTCGGGCCGCCAGTGCTCGATCATCTTCCTCGTCGCTTCTTGGGCTGGGACGTTTCCGCGGTCGGCCATCTTGGCTAGAACGAAACGCTTGGTCGACGGGGAGGCGTAAAAGTAGCGAGTAGCCTGATGCCGCTCTGTTGCTGCCAAGGCGACCCTGGCTGCGTCAAACTCCTCGTCGATGACGGTCAGAACGCCCACCGTCGTCTTTCCGTATCGGCCGGCTGTCATTCTGCAAGATTCGCATAACTGGACCGTCCGGGTAGGCCTCGTGTGTCGTCGTGCTGGTCTGCACCCGTGCCGATCGACCTGCACCGAGTTCGCGAGGCTGCCACGATCGCTTAGTCCGGCAGTCTCGCGCCGGCTAGCGCAAAGATTGCATCGATCTCTGCATCCTCCGTCCTGCGCCCACTGACGGTTTGACGCCGAAAGGGAACCCCTGCCGCCTCTAGCTGTCTCACCGTTGGGGGGGAAACAAACTCGACCGGATTGTGAAGCTCGATTACTCCGATGCGATCCTCGAGCGAAGCGTTGAACGCCTCTCGAAAGCTCACGTGGCTACCTGATCCTAGAGACCGCCCATACTCCTTCCACGCCTCCCGGCCGGACAGAACCTGGTAACCGAGGTGATAGCGGCTGTAGCCAACTAGGAGCCGGTCTTGGGCTGACAGCCGCACACCGTCCTTGTAGTTGACGAGATGAAAGAAGAACCCGCCATCGCGCAGGGCATGAAACTGATTGGTGCTTGAGCGCCAAAAGGCTGGGCCTCGGAGCCTGTTCGCCACTACATAGTCCCACCAGCGTGGCGATGTATTGGCGATATAGCCGCTCGCCGCCCCGGAGGCACGAGCTCGTGAGAGGGCGCTCTGGCTGGACCTCCGCTCCGCACGCAGGCGCAGACCGATCGATCGGCTCATGGCTCGATCGAGCTTCCTCCTTCGCTCGTAAATGAGTTCATACCGGGACCAGAGACCTTCTCTTTTAGCGACCGAGAGGGGAAGGCCTCGCAGCCAAAGCGCCTCGAAGCGCTCTGCGTGCCGCCGCGCCTCAGCGGCGGTATCGTCGATGACTTGCTCAACAAACTGCTCGATGTTGCCTTCCAGGCCTCCAGCGGTGAGATTGCCCGAGCCCGTTATCGCTACCAACCCCTTGTCCAGGTAGCAGAGGAACGACTTCAGGTGAAATGCCGAGGCGCCACACTCATCGTCCCCGAAGAACATGCGAACCGGGAATCCTGCCTCGTGGAGCATCGTAACGGCGCGCGGCTCAGTGAGGGCAAATCCAGTACCGAGGAGGAACCGTGAGGCACTAGGGAGGTTCAACCTCAGTACTCGTGAGACGCCGCTCGCCTTGGCGTATGCGACTGCTACATCCAACGCTCTGGCTCCGGTGGTCGCGGCAGCCAGGCGGGAAAGGCCTGAAATCTCCGAATTTAGATACGAGCTTGACGCTGCATCCACGCAGCGAGCCTATCGGCAGGCGCGTCGGGGCGCCCCCGGCGGATTAGCCACGCCTCGCCGTCACGTCCTGTCCCGCCTTGCTCGGAGTCTCACGGTCATGCCGGTTAATGCGGCTAGCGCCAAACGACATCACGCGCTCTTTCCGCCATCGCTTTCGTCCTAGCCTCGATCTGCCGGCCGGTCCAGCGATCGACCGCAAGGACCTCCGGCGGAATCCACTCGCCAGCCCCTTCCATGATGCGCTTCTTCGCGGGAAAGCTCTTGTTGTCGAGCTGGTTGTTCAACCCCTCAGAGATGTAGATCAGGTTCCCGATCGTGCCAATTTCGGCGTCGCTGGAGCTTTGCGATGCCACATGCTCGATCGTCATTTTGGCGTAGTCAACCGGCGCACTGCCGCCGTCACGTTCGTAAAAGCGCCGCAGTATGTACTGAATCTTCCGCTTGTCAGCAGTGAACCCCTCTAGGAACTCCAGTGCTTCGAACGCGACGTCAAACTCGTCGTCGGTCGGGCGTTTCTTCTTGAGATCCGCGACGAACTCGTCGAGGATAGAGGCGCGCTCTTGACTGGTCGTAGCCTTCGTGAGCCTCAGCGCTCGTGACGCGTACAGCGCCGACAAGCCGCCAGTGGAGCTACGTCCAGCCAGGACGTGAAACGTAAAGTGATAGTTCTCGATAGCGCGGAGTGCTCGTCTGATCTGACTCACTGAGATCGATTTGGCTTCATATGCACGCAGGAGCGCCAGCGTCATTGGCCGAGGCTGACGAATGCCGAACGTCAGGAAGAAGCGAAGCGAGTCCGCGAGATCGGTGTGCTGCCCCCATTTGCGAAAGCTGGGCTCGACCAGGATGCGAAAAAGTCGAGCATCCTCCGTGAGCTCATCGAGGAAGGCATCAGCCTGAGCCCGTTTGATGACCTTCCGTACGGCCTTATCGAGCGACTTGGCCGTTGCCGATCCATAGCGAGAGCGCCAGACTGCCAGCAAGAAGTCGTTCATATCGGGACGATTTTCGCTGGCATCGAACAGGTCAACGATTTGCTGCCACCGCTGCAGCGGCTGATCCAGGCTTCCGCTTTTCGGGAGCTGAGAGAGCATGTGAGCCTTTACGAGGTCGGACGGCTCTAGGTCCTTTCCACGCGAATTGAGCGTGACGAACACGGTGGTTGCGTCATCGCGGCTCGCGGTCTCTACGAAGACGACCTGCAGCCCAAGTACCTGCTCGCGAAGGTCACGTAGCTCCTTCTCGATCCGTTTTGCCTTGCCCTGTTCGCCGACCCTCGGATTGGTCATGACGGCCTCGACGACCTTGGCGACCTTAGCCTTGGCAACGACGAAGGCATCTCGAATCGATTCTTGCTCCTCGCCTTGCGCTTCGCCCAGCTGTGCCGCGCCTCGAGTGAGAACAAGGTCTTCAAGGAACGGATGGGCCGTCTCGCTGCGCAACACCGGCCGAACCTGATCCTCCGCATCGCGACGCTCGACAAGGTTGTGGGTCCCTTTCGCAAGCGTCTCGAGACCTTGCGCATCTGCGGCGTCTCTAACTGCGCACAAGAACATCAGCAAGGTGGTCAGGCGTTGCTGTCCGTCGACCACGGCCACGGTGTCGCTCGACCTACTGAGCGGATGCACCACCATCGACCCGATGAAGTAGTCACCGTCTCGTTCTTGGATCGCATCGTCCCACAGCTCCTCGACATTGTCTCTCGTCCAGGAGTAGGGACGTTGATAGCGCGGTACATTGAAGTACGTCTCGGCGAGCACCCGCTGGATGGTTCGGTCATTGCTTGAGAGCTTCATCGGCGCGAGACTACGCTGAAAGGGCACCCGGCGTCGACGACGGGTCGGTGGCCCGTCCGGCGCGTTCCCCATTCCTTGCTCGCCTCTCCAGCGATAATGGGCTGCGATGACGGTCACCCTCTCGGCTCAAGAGCTGGAGCAGACGCTCGACAACGCCTACTTGCTCGCAACGAGCGATTCCGTCCTTCCGGCGATCTGGATCGCCCGGGCGACGAAGCTCAGCGAGAGCCCCTCCGTCGGATTCATCGCCGCAGTGGGAGCGGTGCTGCTTGCCAAGGCGACGGACTCACAGATCGACGCCTTCGTCATCCAGAAGCAAGAGGGAAGCGCGGGCGCGTACTCGTTGAGAAAGCCCGCGACGGTTCTAGCGCAGCGGCGTCACGCATACGGCTACGACATCGGCTCGAGTAGTGACCGTGACCCAATCAACCAAGGGACGATCGTAAGCTCGAAGCGGTGGGACGTGGCGCTCGCTCGGATTACGCCGCCTCACAAGCCGTTCTTGCAAGTGATCCTCAGATGGCTACGCGACATCAACGCACTCTCGGAGCAAGACGCCACCGAAGCACTGGCCGCGTTCGTTCGCGTCCGTAGGACAGTCGCTCCCGGTGCCGCTGTCGCGCAAGTGCCAGGGCTGCTCAGTCGGGCGCCGGCACTAACCGATCTCGTCGACGTGCTTGATGCTTTCGTCGCCTCGGACTCCGAGGATGGGGCTCGAGGAATGGCTCTCGTAGCTGCAGCCTTTAGAGCGGCCGGTTTCGAAGCAGACGTGCCGTCGCGCAACGACCCACGTCGAATCGACATCCCGATCAAGCACGCTGGAAAGTTGGTTATCGGCTCGGAGGTCAAGCAGGTACCCACGGACGAAGCAACTGCCGACACGCTTGTCATGGATGCGCTATCGCACGGAACCGAACGAGCGCTTCTCGTGGTGCTTCGGCCGGGCATGCTCGTTGGCTTCGATCGTGTCGGCGTCATTCATCGTGCTGAGCAGGCCCACGGCGTCGTGTTGCGAATCACCGACGGTACACGGGAGCTGCTTCATGAGGCCGCGATAGGCGGATCGCGCGTCGCGCTGGCAGATTTCTGCGCGGCCCTCCCGCGCGCGTTCGCAGAGGCCCTTCGCGACATACGGGCGGCTGGGGCGACGATCGAAACCTGGGCCGCGATCGCGCAACGCTGGGTGGAGCCCTCCTCCTAGGTACGCATTTTCCGATCTATGCCGCTAGAAGCGCGTCTCGCTGGGATACGGCGTCAACCCGGTCGAGCGTGCCACGCACACTCGTGGCCACCGCCTGCGCAAGGCTCGGGGGGACCGCATTCCCAACTTGTCGGAACTGGGCGACCTGGGGTCCGACGAACACCCACTCGTTCGGAAAGGTCTGGAGCGCAGCCGCCTCCTGCACGGTGATTCGGCGCATCCGCTTAGGCGCTCGCTTCAGCGGGTGACCTCCGTTCCGCAGTCGCTCGTGATACCAGACGACCCACGGCGCAGAGCCATCCTCCAGCTGCTCTTGATCGATAATCGGCGTTGCGTTTCCTCCCATCGACGCCGGCAGGGTCTTAGCTGGCCCATCGAGTCGCAGCGGGCGCCCCGAGCCGTTGAACATCAGGCTTCCCTTGTACGCGGTGGGGCGCATGATCGGCGTTCGCGCTGGGACAACCCGCGCAGCGCAGACGCCGTCGTTGCCAGGTGCCCCGACACGCGGAAGTCGACTTAGCGCATCGCCCACCGTGGGTGGACATCCTTCGCTCGTGGGAGCAGGACGCTCGGGCGGCGCACCCTGCAGCCCGACCAAGAACATGCGCTCGCGGGTTTGGGGGACGCTGTAGTCGGCTGCATTCAGGGTGAACAGCTCGTGCTCGTATCCCAGGCTTTCAGACCTCTGTATCAAGCCCTCGCGGATGTGAGCCCAGCGAGGACTAGTTGCAAGCGCCTTTACGTTCTCCATGACGAAAGCTCGCGGCTCAAGCTTCTCTACGACGTCGAGGAAGTGCTCAACGTGCCGGCTGCGTGGATCGCCAGGATCCATGCGACCGATCACCGAGAAGCCCTGGCACGGCGGCCCACCGAACACGATGTCCGGACGTAGGTGCTCAGGTGGATCTACGCGCAGGATGTCTCCGCAAACTGCTCGCGCCTCGAGGTTGGCGTTGTAGGTCTCTACCGCGAAGGCGTCGCTGTCGATCGCCCATTGCACGTCGAATCCGGCACGCACGAAGCCGAGATCGAGCCCACCAGCGCCGCTGTAGAGCGAGACAGCGCTGTACCGCGGAGGGCTTGTCACAGGCTGAATCCTCGCTCACGCGGCGGACGAACAGGCTGAGGCCTCGCCTGGCTGAACGGCGGGTTCGCGACGCTAGTCAGCTTTGCGCGCGGCGCCCTCGTCGCACGCACCGCATTGATCAGACCCGTCGTTTCGACCCGCCTGCTTTGCTGACCAGCACGATGGAGCGACTTCCGTATCCGAGCCCAACCAGCGAGCAAGTCTCGGTAAGGATGCGAGCAAATCGCAAGCGCGACACGAAGCCTGAGGTTGCGGTGCGCTCGGCGCTTCACGCCCGCGGCCTTCGTTTTCGCAAGCACCACCTCATACGCGTCCCTGGGCGAACGGTGCGCCCAGACGTCGTCTTCACGCGCTATCGCCTCGCCGTCTTCGTCGACGGCTGCTTCTGGCACCGATGCCCGCTCCATGGGAACGAGCCGAGAGCCAACACCGACTACTGGGTACCCAAGCTCGCGCGAAACGTCGCTCGTGATCGGGCCGTCGACGAGGATCTGAGGAGGGCCGGATGGGAAGTGCTTCGCGCCTGGGAGCACGAGCCATCAAGCGATGTCGCCGACAGGATCGGATCCTTGCTCCGTCGTCGGCAGCGGAGCACCGATCGTGAGGTGATCGTCGCCGCCTCCGTCGCAAATGCTTCCGGCGGCGCATAGCGACCCGCTTGCGTCCGCGAGCAGCTTGTCGAAGCTGCGCCCATGATCGCGCTGCACACGCTGCTCAAGCTGGGCATAGACGTCAAGGGTCATCTTCGAGTCGGCGTGTCCGACCTGGCTCATGACCCACTTCACGTCGAAGCTGTTGGCGAGCAACGCCAGCGATATGTAGGTCCGCCTCAAGCTGTGCGGCGTGATCGGCGTCAACGGCGGTAGCCCCACGGCTTCCCGGCGCTCGGTGGCGAGCAGGCACGCCTCCCGCACGATCGCCCTTGCTCGCTGGCGACTCATCCGGCCTCCGTGCAGGTTTGGCACCGCGAAGTCGTCTGGCTCTGCCTGTCGCCCAGAGCGGCGAAGCCTGTCAAGGTGATCGACGAAGGCCTCGACTAGGTGGGGAGTCATCTGCACCTCGCGGATGCCGGCGTCGGTCTTTGAGTCGCGGACCTGAAAGCGCGCTCCGTCGGCATCGTGCAGACGGACATCGCGGATCCGCAGGTCGCATAGCTCGCTTGCGCGCACCCCACAGCGGCCGAGGATCTCGACGACTATTCGACGACCGATGTACGGACTGGCTTGGCCGATCAGCTGCGCCGAATGGTAGGAGACCGTCCCAGTCGAGATGCCAAGCTCAGCCGCGATGCTGGACGAACGGCGCCCGGCCGACAGGCGACGCGCCACCCGCGCGCGCGTGCCGTCGCCAGCCAGCTCCGGGGCAGGGATCGACGGGGTTGCGTCTTGCGCCGCCGCCGCGTCAATCAGCGCCGCGAGCTCATCGATCTCAAGGAAGGTACGCCGGGGCTTTGGCACCCGTATCCGCATGCGCTTGCCACGGGCCGGGTTCTGCGTGACCAGCTCGTCGGCTTGTGCCTCCTCGAGGATCATCCCGAGCAGCCCGATCGTCTTGCGGATCGAGCTTGGCGACAGCGGCACCTGACGGCGGCCACGCCGATCCCGCAGGTCGGCACCAGCGATCAGGGCGTCGCGAACCTCGGCCGCCTCGCGGACCTTCTGCGCCTTGTAGGCGAGGCAGAGGCGAGCGTCAATCTCATCGATCTTGTAGGAGGCGAAGAACGGCAGCAGATGGCATTTGAGCATCCCGCGATAGGCGGCCTCGGTGTTCGCCGCAAGCGGCTTCTCCCCGATAGTTCCGTCGAGCTTTGCCTGTAGCCAGCTTGAGGCGTACTCATGGAAGCTCGGCATCTCGGCAGGAGCCTCCTGCTCGAGGATCGGCACGACGGCGGGGCGCCAGACGCCGACGCGCACGCGCGCCTGGATGTTCCCCAGCTCCGTTCGCGCGCCGCGCTCGTCCCATCCGCCACCACAGCCGCAGCGACAAGCGGCGCGCTCGTGCAGGAACACGTCGTGGCGCTCGCCGTGGGCACGGAAGCGAAGCCGATAGGAGCAAGTGCCGTCGCTCAGCGTGCGGACAAGGATCGATCCACATGACGAGCGGGGCATCACTCATCCACCCGCTCGTGACGGGTAAGGCTGCACCTCATCGATCGCACCTCCGGGTCTGGCCCGGCGTGTCGCCCGGGCTTCTCAGGTCGCAGCGACACTAGCTCTAGAAGGGCAACAGATCAACGCCAGAAGAACGTCTCCGCGGCCGGCGCCCAGAACGTGCTTCGCCTTTCGTCTCGGTCATCCGCTCCGACGTCCGGCGTAGTGCACGAGTGGCCTCGTCGGGGTCGAAGCGGAGCCGCCCCCGGGGTCCGCCCAGGCGGACCGCCCCCAGCAGCTTGGCGTGCTCATAGACCCAGCTCCGCCTGACGCCGAGCAGCCGCGCGAGCTCTGAAGCGTCGACCAAGCGCGCACGTGCCTGCGCTCGCTGAGCGATCAGCTTGGCGAGGCGCTCGGCGATCGCATCGATCTCAGCAGGCTCAAGCGCCATCGCCTTGCGACTCCTCCCGAAGCCTGCGCGCAGAGCTTGCGATCCTCGCGCGCGCAATTCGAACGTAGTCGGGCTCACGCTCGATGCCGATGAAGAGTCGGCGCTCGAGCACTGCGGCGATGCCCGTGCTACCGCTACCTGCGAATGGGTCGAGCACCAGCCCCTCGGCCGGCGCGATCAGGCGCACGAGCCAGCGCATCAGCTCGACCGGCTTCACAGTGGGATGGATGTTCGCCACCGGATTAGCGGATGCGCGACGCTCGCCGCGTGCTCCAATCTTGAAGGTCTGGGTCGTGCGGCGGGGCAGTCGCTCGCACCCGCTGTCGCGCTCGCGGCGACTCGGCTTGGCGCAGAAGAAGAATCGTGCGCGAGCATCGAGCACACCGACCGGGCAATCGCTCTGACAGGCAGCGGTGCGGCAGCGTCGCCCGTGGGAGAGGAGGACGTTTGCCGGCCAGCGACCGTCACGCCCAGGCGCCGACACGCGGCAAGCCTCGATGTGCAGAGCGCCCGTCCCGTGAGCCGCGCGATTCTCTGCGGTGCTCCCAGCCAGCGGCTTGCGTGCCAGGAGGATCGGCTCATAGGCGGGCTTGAGCGTCGTGCCCCATCCCTCGGCACCAGGTCCGAGGCCTCGCGACTTCGGAAAGCCCTGAGCGTGCAGCCACATCAGCGTGTCGCGTAGCTCAAAGCCGACCTCCTCGAGCGCGCAGGCGAGTCGATGGGAGGTCCGCGGGCTACCAAAGGCAGCGAGATATCCACCCGGACGCAGCACGCGTCGACACTCCCCAGCCCAGCTTCCGCTGAAGGCCTGAAACGAGGTCGCGTTACGCAGCGAGGCGCGATCGCTTCCCCGCTTACACCTCGCACCCTGAGCCACCCTGGAGGGAGCCTCCCCGGCTCGCGACGAACGGGCTCGCGGACGATCCCACGCCATGCCGTTGAGCCCGATGCCGTAAGGCGGATCTGTGATGACGGCCTCGACGCTGGCGTTCTGAAGCTCCGCAAGCGCATGTAGGCAATCGGCCTGCATGATGCGCCAGCTACGCGCACGGGATCGTGATTGGGACATCTCAGCCTCCTCGTGGGTTGCCAAGCCAGTCCACGTAGGCGTGGGGCTCGCTTGGGTCGATGAAGATCTGCGCGAAGGGCCCTCTGGCCTTCAGCTCGTCGAGCAGCACGAGCTGAGCTGCCGCTGGGTCTTGCTCAGCGCTTGCCCGCTGCAACGCGACGACGTGGCTGAGCCGACGCCGCAGCGCTGCGGTGTCTGCGCTCGCGCTCCTCGCCAAGGCGATGAGAATCGTCGGGAAGCGATCGAAGCGCTCCGGAAGGAGGCGCTCCTCGCCGGCGAGCCAGGCGCGGCGCGCCCGACTGTAGCGCGAGAGCTTCTCGACGAGCGCCTGCACCGGGAGCGTTGCGCGGTCAAGCTCGATCAAGCGCTGATGGCAGACCAGCGAGCGCTCCTCAGACGCCTGCGTGTAGGTGAGCAGGGCGTCTGCGATCACGAGATCGCCGCCACGCCGCTGCGGCGAGGGCAGACGAAGCGCGACCTCGTGGCGCCAGGAGAGCGGCCCGCAGTCATCGCCCCTCAGGCGAGCGCAGTGGACGAATGCGACGCCTAGCTCGTTGACGCACAGCGTGTGAGCCCTCAGCGGACCTGCCGCCTGCTGCGGCGTGACCTGACGACGTCGCCTTCCCGCAGCAGGATCGATCGCCTGCACCGCAGCAGCCCCTCTCGCGGTCAGGTACCAAAGCCGCAGCCGCCCCGAACCCGGCGCCCAAGCCACGAGGCCACTGCACGCGAGCTTCTTCAACAGCTCCTGTGTACGCCTGATCGACCGACCCGGTAGGTGCAGGTCTTGGATCTGCGTCGTGGAGAGTAGCCGGTGCTGGTGGAGGCTTTCGAGCGCCTCGGTTGCGAGCGCCGGCAGGCTGGACGGATGCTGCGAGTGCTCGCTCATCATGGACGCGCGCCGTCGGGTAGCGGTAGCACCGGTGCGCCACGCAAGCCCGCAGGACCGCTCGAGCGCCGCGCAGAGAGCGCGTGAATGATGCGCTCATCAAGCGTCTCGAGCGAGTCCAACGTGGTCTGTACGTTCGTGCGCTTAGACGCGTGATCGATCAGCGCTTGGGCCTCATGCAGGCGATCTACTTGTGGCTCTAGCCCGAGCTGCTCCTCGACCTTCACGCCCTCGATCACGAACGGCCTCGCAAGCTCGCCTTGGTGGGTGACCTGAGCGAGGAAGCTGTAGCGCGGAAGGCTCGCGAGCGCACTTGGCGGCGGATGGCCCCCCCACTCCCGCGCGATGAGCGAAGCGGCGTGCGAGTTCAGCGCAGTCGCAATCAGGTGCGAGCGGTTCGTCGTCAGCGCATTGAGCGTCTCGCTCGTCAACCGCTCGGGGCTCTGGTTGAGCAGGAACGCGCGGATCCCGTACTTCGCCGTCTGCTCAAGTAGCGCAGCGAGGCTGCCCGACGATGCACCGTCGTAGGTCTGGACCTCGTCGAGAAAGACATGGAAGGGTCGGCGCCGAGCAGGCGCAATCCGTGCCCGTGCCTTCGCGGCATGCAGGAGGTCAAAGACGAGCAGGTTCGCGACAAGGCGGTCCTTCGCACCGCCAGATCCCGGGCAGGCAAGGACGATCCTGCCTTCGTCCATCTCTCTGGAGATTTCGTAAGTGCACGCCGAGCCGCCAAGCAGCGCAGCCAGCGAGGAGGAGCTGCGAATCCGATCGATCAGGTTGGTGATCGGCGTGATCGCCTCCTGGGAGAGGCGCGGGAAGCGCTCGAGGAAGAACTGCCGACGTTGGGCGGAGAGAAATGGCAGCACCGCGCCTCGCCAGCCGTCGTTGGCGAGCAGCGTCGGGATCTGAAACAGCGTCGGCTGGCAGTCGGCAGGGAGCCGCTGGGCGAGGTCGGCGAGCGCCGCCGTGGCCTGCGTTGTAAGCGTCAGCGCTCGGTTGTTCACCTCGCTCCAACCGAGCGCCGAAGCAAAGGCGTCGACGACCGCCTCGACGCGACGCTCGACCTCCTCAGAGGGCAGCCCGCCGAGTGCCAGCAAGTTCCAGCTCGGCTGGCTCTCCTGCGCACGCGGACCGACGAGGTCGAGCTCGGTGACTCGCTGAGCGAGCTCCTCCTCAGTAAGGAAGCCCTTGATCCGCGCGATCGCGTCCTCGTGCGGATCGAGGAACAAGCCCCCGTGACCGCAGCGCACGAGATGCAGGAACTGTCCGATCGCCAGCTCGCTCTTGCCCCAGCGCGAGCGACCGACGATGTACGTGAAGAAGCTGTCGGCAAGCTCCAAGCCCACGACGCGTTGGCCACGCTCGGCATGCACGCGTCCAAGCGGAACGAGCCGGCTCTGATCGGTCGAGAAGCTCGGCAGCTCGCGCGGCGCGGGAAAGACAGCCGGACCAAGGCGCAGCACGCTCGGTGAGGCGCAGCGAACGCTGGGAGGCTTCAGCAGCCCGGCTACCTCGCGTGCGCCGACCACGCATCGCCGCGTCGGAGCGAACACCCCGGTCCGCATTCGCTTGTCAAATCGACCACGGCGCAGTGGCACGTCCGAGCCGACGAACGCCACGCCGGGCACGCGCAGGCCGACGACGCGCAGCGAGTTGGCGTCGGCGAGCGCGTCGAAGCAGCCGAGGATCCCCTGTAGGCGCTCGAGCGCCGCACCCTTCGTCGCTGCCGAGCAGCGCACGAGCACCTGCAGCTCGAACAGCGGCTCACTGCGCAGCACCTTCGCAGCGAGCTGATCACGCGCCGCCCGGTTACGAGTGGCCTGCGCCGGTCCCCTGCGCTCGTGCCGCAGGCCAGTCGAGACCTCCGCCGTGGGCGGCGCTTCACCGCCGCGAAGGAGCCTGCGCCTGATGCGGCGCTGGCGGCCAGGGCTCATCGGCAGAAGGTCGAGCGCGACCTGCGCCCGCTCGCCGCGGGAAATGTCGAGCGAGGCGAGGACGCCGGCGAACGGCTGCAGAGGGTCCGGCTCAAGGCCGAGGTGCGCAAGCGGCTCGCTGCTCGATCTGGCGAGACGCAGCTCTGCGCGCACGACGGCCGCCTGCTCTGGCTCATCCTCTGGCGGCTCGAGGCGGCGAAGCTCGACTTGCTCATAGGCGCCGAGCGCCGCGCGCAGCGCCGGCAGCGCTCGCTCTGGCACCACGAGCGAGTAGCGCATCCTCCCCACCGCGTCCGCATCGAGCAGCACGCGCACCGCGCTCGCGCGCGAGTCAAGCCAGCCGCGAGTTGCTCGCCGGGTGCGCGAGAGCTGAGCGGCGAAGCGCAGCACGCTGTCGAGGCTCGGATCGAAGCTGTCAGGCGCGAGCACCGCGAGCCGCGCCCGCCGTGCCAGCAGACGACGAGTCGTGACGACACGAGCCGCGAGCGCCGCCAGCAGGAGGATCAGAGCGAGGGCTAGCGCGATCGGCAGCAGTCGGAGGACCGGCGAGGGAACCGCGAGGCCCGCGCGAGCGTGAGCGGCCAGCGCCAGCGCCCCGGCGAGCGCCAGCAGAGGAGGGAGCTCGCGCGTCGGACGAGGGCTCACAGAGGATGTACCGGTGTAGAGATGTCGATGTCGGCGAGCGCCGAGGAACCGCTTCGCTGCGCGGATCTACGGGGGAGCCAGCAGATCTGCAGCGCGGCCGAAGCGCTGGGTGAAGCGCTACGTGAAGCGCAGCCCGAAGCGGCGGCTGAGGCGCGCGGTGATCGCCCTAGGCCTGGGTGCCTCACGCGGGAGCACCCGCTGAGCTCGGCGGCTCGGCATAGCCGTAGACCGGACCCGACTCCCCTGCCGCTTGCGCCCTGCTCGGAGCGAACGGCCCGACGCGGCGGACCCGGTCATCGAAGTTGCCCTCGATCGTGACGATGCGGCGATCGGCAAGCACGCGCACGACGATGCCGACGTGGACACTTGCGTCGGGTCCGCTGCCGTAGAAGATGGCATCGCCGGCCGCTGGCGTCGCACTCAAGGCACGCGTAGCGCCATGCTGGGCAGACCAGCTGTAGAGCGAGCCGGAGTATCCATACAGCGCGGTCGGCCCAGGCAGCGCGACGCCGGCATGCTGCCAGACCCAGGCGACGAACAGCGAGCACCACTCCTCGCAGGGTCCGTACAGGGTGCAGTTGGAGCCCGGGGGGCGCTCTCCCTGACCGAGCTGGCTTTCGGCGACGCGCACGATTTGCGAGGCGCTCGCCGCTTCCGGCGCGAAGGCGGCGGCGCTGCATTCGCCGGCTTCGCTACTGACCGGCTGGGCCAGCGTCGGGCTCGTCGGCGAGGGCGAGCCGCTGCCGGTGAAGCCGTACTGCACCGCGCGCGCCATCACCTCTTCGGCGTAGCTGACGGCCGCGTCGGCGCAGGCGCCGTAGTAGCGACAGGCCGCATCGCGATAGGCGGTGAAGGAGCCGCCTGTCGGCGGCGCGCCCATATCGTCGCGCAAGATCCTTGCCGCGGTGTAGACCGCGTCGGCCGGATCGTTCACCGATGGCGTGCGCCCGGGATGCGCGCTGACGGCGAAGCGTTCCCACAGCGTCGGTCCGCTGCCTGGGCTGCAGGCGCTTCCGCGAACGTAGGAAATCTGCATCGGCCCGGCGCAGCCCGCCGAGTTCGCCCCATCGCAGCCGTCGTGGTTGCACTCCTGCGCACCGATCGAGGCCAGGAAGCTCCAGTCGATGTCGGAGCGCTGGCCCGCCAGCTCATACAAACGCAGGCGCTCGGGCGGGATGTCCTGAAGCGCCGCGGCCGACGGTGCCGGGACGACTCCACTCACGGGCTGCGGCGCGGCGGGGCCCTGGCACCCGGTGAAGCTCGCCCCCAGCACCGCGACGACGACGCCGAGCGCGCCAAGCAGCAGCAGCGCGGCGGCGAGCGACCCGCCGAACAGCCACCAGCGAAGCGCCGAGCCTCTCCGCCGCGGGGCATCTGGATCGCTCACGGCGCCACCCCGGTGACGAGCAGACGACCGCCCCGTAGGTCGAGCACCAGCTCGATCGGATAGTCGGCGACGCCGCCATCAGATATGAGCGCCCTCACCCGCGGGCCGGCGCCGGTCCTCGAGAGCACCTCCAGCTTGATCAGGCGCGGGTGACGTGCGCGCTCATCGGCGGACACCAGTGGAGGCTGCGCTCGCAGCGAGCGCGACAACGCCGCTGACGCGCACGGGATCCGGCGCGCGGACGCGTGGCCATAGATGTAGGCGAGGTAGCCCTGCAAGAACCGTCTGCTCACTCGGGCCTGGGCAGTCGAAGGCACTGGCGGCCGCGAGGGTGCAAGCTCCGTGCCATGGCTTGCGAGGATCCGACGTGCCGGCACCCGCTGAGCCGTGCGATGCTCCGGGCTCGGACGAGTGAGGACGAGCACCAGCGTCGCGAGAGCCAGGGCCACCGCGAGGATCGGGAGGGCGCCGCGACGCTGGCGCTCGCTGAGCGGACGATCGCGCAGTGCTGCAAGCCACGTGCTCATCGCGCCGGGCCCATGTCAGGGTCGCCGATGATTCCGAAGAAGCTGCGACCGAGCTGCGCGGCGAGCACTGGGGTCGGGCTCGACGGCTGGTGGAAGGGATCGACCACCAGACAGCGTCCGCGGGCGTCACCGTGACGGCAGCGCGGGGCAGCGACGCCCGCTGGTCGCGCGGCGCCGCAGCACCCGCAGGCGCGCGATGCGCTGCCGGCGAGGATGCAGCGGCGAACCAGCTCGGCATGATCGGTGCGTCCTTCGGCGCACCCTTCGAGACGACGGCGCTGGCGACTGGACCGTGACGCGAACGCAGGAGCTGTCGCCTCCAGGCGGCGCGCGGGGCGACTCACAGAAGAAGTCCTCAGAGCTGCTGAGCAGGGTCAATCGCGACGCGCCGAGACGCGCTCGGCTCAGCGGCACGAACCAAGCGGGCAGGCGCTGGCGGCGCCAGCCTCGCTCTTCGATCCGCCAGGGCGCGAGCTCTCGCGGATCGAGCAAGAGCCACAAGCTGCCGTCCTCGCGAAGGACTCGACGCAGCTCATCGACGATCGCGAGCGTGAGCTCAGCCGGCTGACGTGGAACCGCCATGATGCACGCCTGAGCGAGACCGCTCGGCAGCTCCGCGAGCACCCGGGCGGGATCGCCGGTCTCGACCCGGGGTGTCACGAAGACCCCTCCGAGGGACCCTCATCGCCGTCGGCGTCGAGCGGTTCCTCGCCCTCGGATCCCGAGGGCTGGCTCAGAGGAGGGGGCGCGCCGTCCTCCGGCACGCCCCCTCCCGCCGCCGGCGATGCCGGCTGGTGACGTCGGTGCAGGCCGGCCATCCGCGTGAGGCGGCTGGTGTAGTAGAGGGCCTGCAGGCGAGCCACCCCATCCCTCGCCGCCTGGGGACCAGCCGGAACGGCGAGGAGCTCGAGCTCAGCCTGTGGCGTTGCAGGAAGACGGCCCACAGGAAGGCTGCCTGCAGCAGGAAGCTCATTAGCCAGCCGAGGTTGCTGGTCGAGTCTGCGAGCGCTTGGCAGACCGCGAGCACCAGCGCGAGGATCAGCGAGTAGACGACCTTGCGCGCGAGGAAGCCGACCAGGCGCGAGAGCCACGCGCGGAAGAAGTCATGCCCGCGCCCGGGAAACACGCCGACTACCAACGCGACCGGGGCGAAGGCGAGCATCAGGAGCAGCAGGACCTGCGCGAGGATCACCGATAGCGCGAGCGCGCCGAGCAGCAGGAAGGCGCCGAGCTCGCCGACGGCGATCACGATCGCCAGCAGCAGTCGTTGGTACTGGCCTCCCTTGCCCATCGCTTCGGCGGCCGGCTCGTCCACGGGCCCAAGCGGATAGCTCCCGTCACCCTTGGCGGGATCTGAGGCGGGGAGGTTCTGGTCTGAACCGTGTTCGAGCGCGTCGTGCTCGGAGTTGCGCCGCGAGGACTGAAACGGAAAGGCGAGGAAGTGCGGCGCGTACTTGCTGGCGTCGTTGACGCACGTCTTGCCCTGCGCCTGGACTTCGGTTCCGCCGGCAAGGCGCGCGCCGAGCGCCGCGTCCTGTGAGGGATCGGTGCTGAGCGGGCGGACCGCGACCGACTGGGCCTTGCCTTCGCTGACTCGAGCGCAGTGCTCAATCCCCCCGAACTCGAGCACCGTCCACGGGTCGAGCACGAGCAGGCGGAAGAGCTGATCGCCGGCGGCCCGCTTCGCCTGCCCTTCGCTTGAGAGATCGCCCTGGCTAGTCGCCGAGAGCAGCGCGGTCGAGAGCCTCGTTCGACAACCTGCTCGCCGGCGCGATCGTGCGCTGTGGCTGCGCGACGATCGCGATCGCGAGCACGCAGTAGAGGAGCGAGATCGCGAGGGCGCCGGCGGTCTCCGCGTAGCGGCGCTGCACGAGCGCCTTCCACATCGCCCACAGCCCCGCGAGCAGGATCGCGACGATCAGCCAGGGTGCGCCGAACGTGTTCGCATACAGGCTGTGGATCGCATCCGAGACCGGCGTGAGCGCACCGGACCCGGGTGTGCCGTTGCCGTTGAGCAGGTCAAGCGAGAAGGCAAAGGCGAACAGGGTGATCAGCGTGTTGGCGATGAACGCCGTGACCATCCAGATCACCTGCGCGATGAAGAAGGCGATCAGCGGCGGCACGCCTGAGACGTCGACGCCGCTGAGCACTCCGACCTTGATCCCCGGGAAGTACTGGTCGAGCTGGTAGTTGGCCAGCGGATAGCGGCCGAAAACTCCGCCCGCGGGAAGCTGCGAGGCCGGGCCGATGTTGCCGTAGACGTCGCTCGCGCTAGCCGAGGCGACGATCACCAGCACGAGCGCCACGGCGCCGAGGGCTAGCAACCCCACCCGGCGGCGAGTTAGGCGTCTCATGACGCGCTTCGCTCGGCTTGGCGCGGCGTGGTTTGGAGCGCCTCAAGCAGCTGCGGGTAGACGACGTCGACCTGTACCTCGCCGACCCGGCCGTCGAGGTCGCGCATCAGGCAGCGTCCCTTGCGCAGCTCGCGCAGCAGGCGCACGAGCTCGGAGCGCTTCGCGTCCAGTCCAATCAGCTCGAGCGCCCGACGCGCCTCGGCGTCTGAGTCCTGGCCGAAGACGAAGTAGACGCCGATCAGGTCGGCCAGCGAGCCGAGATCGGCCGTGCGCTGCGTTCCGAGAAGGACCGTCGCGTTGAACGCGCGCCCGAGTCGCACGAGGCGGTCGATGATCGCCCGCCCCTGCGGTGAGGCGAGCAGGAACCAGATCTCATCGAGCAGCACCACCTTGTGGCGCGTGCGGTCGTGGGAGATCAGCCGCAGCGTGTAGGCGGCGACGAGCGTCAGCGTGGCGACCGACACGCGCTCGGTGCGCGTGTAGGTGTCGCGGGGTGCCGCAGGGTCGGGAAGCGAGAGGCCCGGCATGCGGATCGTCGTCAGCGAGCGAGTGGCCTCGGAGACTGCGTCGGGCTCCGATCCGAAGCCGAGACGCGCGAGGCCGAAGTCGCAGATCACCTCGAGCGCCTCGGCGGCGTCGCGTGCGGCGCTCTGCTCGGCCGCCCGGAGCAGCTCGATCACGTGCATCAGGCTGCGCGAGCCTTCGGCGACCGCGTTCTTGACCGCGCGGCTGATTGCGTTCTCCCAGGCCGGCGAGGGCTCGCGCAGCAGCTCGAGCAGGTAGGAGACCGCGAGCTCCTCGCGCAGCTCCTCGATCCCGATCGCCAGCGGATCGAGCTTGCCCTGCTGAGCCGGCTCGCCGGAGAGCTCGAGCACCTCGAGGCGCCCGGCGAGCTCCGCCAGGCGCTCCCAGCCGTGGTCGGGCTTCGGATCGAAGTCGACGACGAGCGAGCCGCGCCGCTCGGCGGCATAGGCGATGAGCTGCGCGGCGACGGTCTTGCCCGAGCCGAGCGTCCCGACGAGCAGCACCGCGGAGGCGCGCGACTCGCGCGGCGCCTGCGTCGGGTCATAGCGAACCGGATGCGGAGCACCACTCGGCGTGTGTCCGAGGTACGGGCCGCGACGCGAGCCGACGGCGCGCGTCGCGCTCACGACCATCGCGCCGAACTGCTCGATCGTGATCTGCTGCAGGTAGTCGGTGCTGGCCCCGCCGTCGGGCCGGGCGACATGCTCGAAGAAGAGCTGGTGCTGAAGCCCTGCGGGACGGTGAAGCTGAATCTCACCGTAGTGCTCTCGCAGCGAGTCGACTCGGCGCTCAAGCTCCTCCTCGCTGGGCGCTCCGACGGCGAGGCCGATCCAGCCGCTCAGCATCGCCGGGCGTGGGCCAGCCTGAAGCTTCGCCTCATACTCGCGCGCGAGCAGGCGATTCTCCTCGGCCTGCAGGCCCGGCCCAAAGGCGGCGCCCTCGAGCTGCTCGCGGTAGGAATGCTCGACGTCGGCGATCCGCTTTCGCACTTGCGCGAGCGCGTCGCGGTTGCCCAGCCAGCGTGCGTGCAGCACCGCGTCGACGGGGAAGCTGAGCGCCTCAAGCGGCGCGAACAGCAGCTCGGCGCCCGCTCCGGGAAATGCTGGCGCGTCAGCGAGCGCCCCGAGCGCGAGCATCGCCTGATGCGAGCGAGTCTGCTCGCCGTCGATGGCGAGCACGCGCTCCTTCTCGGAGATCGCGCAGTTCACGTGACGCCAGAGGCTCGAGGCGATCGGCTCGTAGGCGAACTCACCCTTCTCGGCGCGCACCTCGAGCGCATCCGGGCGCCAGTAGCGGTCGAGGTCGGGCTCGCCAACGCCTCGGAGCGCGACTCGGCGCAGCAGCCACTGCAGCTCAAGCGTGCGAGCGCGCCGCAACGAGGCAACGGCGCCCAAGCGCTCGTGCACGCGCTGCTCGAGCTCCTGGAGCGCGTGAAGCTCGCGACGCGGAATCGGTGAATGTGAGCCGAGGTGCGCCAAGTCCTCGACGTGAGCGCGCAAGCGATCGCTTACGCGCAGCAGTCCACTTCCGAAACCACCTTGCGTGGCCGAGTCCAGCGACACGGCGAGGTAGACCTCCGGCACGTGTGAGCCAAGCGCCTGCAGTCGCTCGCGGTGGCCGTCGAGGAATCGATCCCATGCTGCACCGTCCTGATGGCGCTCGTCGAGCAGGCCGGCAGTGTGCTCGACATAACGCTCGGCCGGGTAGGCGCGGTTGACGCGCCAGATGCTGAAGTCGTCGCCGATCACCTGCGCGAGGCGCTCGAGCTGACGCTGCAGCGCCCACTTCTCCCCGGTCGGCAGGAACGGATAGGAACGCATCGACAGGCGATAGAGCGCCGCGGCTTGCCCGCCTAGGCCGATCAGCAAGTTCTCGTGGGCGTAGCGCAGCGGAAAGCGCATCACGGGCGGATCTCCACGACCTGGCCCTCGCCGAGCTCGACGACCTCCGCGCGCACGTCGCGTGAGCGCATCTGGTGCCCTTTCGCCGGGCGCGCGACGTGTCGGCCGCGACGAGGAGTGAGGATCACCGGACGCCCGAAGACGATTCGCGCCGGGCCGTGGACGCGTCCGTGCTGAAGCACGGGCGCATGGTGATCGGGCGCCACCCAGACTCGAGGTGCCCAGCGCTCGACCTGCTCGTCGACCATCACCGGTCGCTCGAGTGAGCGCCGCGCCGCGCGCAAGCGCAGCGCGAGCCGCGAGATCAGGTAGCGGTGCGCGGAACGCCCGTCGGGCGTCAGCTGAGCGGCGCCGGTGGCGATCAGGATCGGCAGGACGACGAGCCGAAGCGGCCAGTCGATCCAGCCGAGCACAAGGCCGCAGACCTGCACACCGAACGCGGCGACGGCAGCGCCGGCCAGCCCTGCGCGCCACCCCCGCGAGCTGCCCAGCAGGGCGCCCGCGCCGAGACCCGCCATCGCCGTGAGCAGCGCCGAGCGGGTGCTCAGCACGAGGATCACGAGCAGGCTGGCGAACGCCCAGCCGAGCCAGTTCAGTGGCACGCCGCCCGGGACCGGAAGTCGGCGGCCGTCGATCTGATAGATCCGCCGGTCCGAAGTGAAGATTCGCTGGTAGGAGCGAATCGGTGCAGGGGAGTCACTCATGCGCGGGGCTCACCCGAAGACCTGATGGCCGATCGCTTCGGCGGCCTTGCCGATCTGATCCGGCGCGAACACCATCCACGCGACGACGACCGCGGCGAACAGGAAGGTCGCGAGCTCGATGTAGCGGCGGTTCCAGAGGAACACGAGGCTGAAGGCGGCGACGATCCCGCCGTAGACCTCACCGGCGTAGTGCTTAAGCAGGCCGCCGACGTTCTTTCCTACGTCGTTACCCGCAGCTGATGCGCTGGCGGTGAACAGCGCAAGCCAGACTGCTGTGACGGCCGTCCCGACGAGCGCGCTGCGCTTACTCCAAAGACTGCGAAGTGAATCCATGCCAACGAAGCTACGCGGCGATTCACTTCAACACCACAGCTACGCGCGAGTACATCTGTGTATGTGTCCAAACGGACACTTGCAGATCGGTCGTGATCGTGTCTTGTCGAATATGTGAATTACAACTCACCTAGGCAGCAGCGGCGTCGGATAGCTCTTCCAGCCGAGCGCGCACGCTTGCGGAGGCCTGCTCGAGCAGCCGGCAGGCTGTGTAGTCAGCGAGCGAGTAGAAGACGGTCGTGCCTTCCTTGCGCCTTGCGAGGACACCGTCTCGGTATAGAAGGTTGAGGTGGTGTGACATGTTCTGGTGCGAGGCTCCCAGCTGGTCGCTGCAGCTCTTGAACGCACGCCTCGTGCGTCTCGAGAATGGCGACTGTGCGCACGCGCATCGGGTCGGCGAGGAGCTGCATGCGGCGGGCCAAAAGCTTCGCCAGCTCGTCGGAAACCTGCATCTCGCTATCTCTCAAAGCCGAACTCGCGAGCGGACTTCGACGGCGTCGGCCTCAACGTCGGCGAACGCGAAGCTCCGGAGACCGGCCCGTTCGGTGGCCGAGCTACTTCGGCTGCTGACGGTGGCGCAGCCACGGCACGAGCTGCTCGAGCGACGTCCGGCGTCGTCTTTGCGGCTCGTCGCTGCGTCTTGCGGCGACGGCGTGGAGCGCCAGCTACGCGATGGGGCGACGTTACCGCGCCCCGCGAGGGAGGCCGTGGGCCTCGTTCTCCGCCGGTCTGACGCGACTGCTGGCGCTGCCTTGCAAGCTGCGCAGCCGCCAGCGCGAGGATCGAGATGATCGTCGCCACAATGACCGTTCGCGGCGACACGCGTCGGCGAGGCCTTGCGGCGATTCTCGCCACGAGCTTGGTTGGAGTGCGATCGTCGTTAACGACCAGCTCGTCAAAGAGTCCCTCGATCTCGTCATGCCGACGCCCGGTGGGGTCGTCAAATTCTTCTCGTCCGTGAGATCCGTCTCCCATGCTCGTTAATCCAAGCTGGGGCGACGCAGTGCAACTTAACTTCAGAGTCTTGGTCGGGTCACCCCGTCAATGACTGCGGTCGACGGAGGCTATGGCCCGCCGAACTCACGCTCGGCTGCACTCGTGCCGGGGGATGCCGAGGTGGAGCTACGAGATGCAGAAGAGGCCGACGACTGGGTTCGTTCTACTTCGCTTGTGGTGACCGATGCTGCACGCGCCTCGACCGAGGCATTCGAGCGTGGTCGCTGATGGGCCGATTCGGGCGTAGGAGAGGCCGCGAGCGAGAACTCGCGGTAGACGCGTTGGGCGGAAGTCAGTTGAGTTGAGCGCTGGGCCGTCGTCTCGCTCGCCTGCGAGGCTGGGCTCGTGGCGTAATCCCGGACGGCGACCGCGACGTGTCCCGGTTTTCGACTGGCCGATCGCGTAGTCGCGGAGCGTCGATGCTCAGCCTGGGCATGTCGGCTCGACTCCAGAGAGTGAACTCCAGTCGAGATCGTCGCGGTCGCGAGCACGACGGCCGCGCCACCGGCAGCGGCCACCTTGACTATTCCCGCGCCGCCCAGCACCTCGGCGACGCGCTCGCCTGGGCCGCCGAATGGGAGCTGGTCGCCGATCCAACCGAGCGCTCGCCCCGCGGCGCCGAGCGGGTGCGCCGCGGGCACGGCCGGGACCGGCAGGAACGCTGCGGAGAGACGCCGCTGGAACCCGGAGCCGCGCAGCTCGCGGATTAGCGGAGCGTAGGCCGACCTGCACGCCACACACGCAGAGAGGTGCGCTCGCGCGCGTTCCTCCTCCTCCGTTGTGCAGTGGCCAGCCGCGTAAGAAGCGATTGCGTCTCGACGGTAGTCGCAGAGCCGGCCGGCAGAGGCGATCGTCGCGACTCGGTCCAGCTTGGCGTCGGCTGATCGAACCGCGGCCCTCACTTCGGCGGTCGGAACGCCAAGCGCTCCCGCCACGTACTTAGCGCCTACGCCGTGTCTCGCCATCAGAGCAACGACGCGCCGCTCGAGCTCCGTCAGCTGAGTAGCGAAGTCGGCGGCCCAGGCCACTCGCTCCTTCAGCTCGACCACTTCCTCTGGACCCGGCCCATCGGCGCACGCACGGCTGGCGACGAGATCAAAGTCCGCGCGCTTGCGCGAGCCGACACGCAGTCGATGACGTCCTTCGCGGTGATGGCGAAGGAGAAGGCCTAGTGCCTTCCAAAACGCTCCGAGCAGATGCCCGTCGGAGACGATCGGTCTGCGCATCATCACTACCGTGGCGATGGCCTCGTCGACGAGCTCCTGCAGAATCGTCTCGGATACGCCGCGGCTATCCGCTCGCGCACGAGCGGCTCGGAGCAGCTCGGCGCGCTGCGCTTGGAGCCCGGATGCTGCCTCCTCCGGCGAGAAGACGCCACGTCGCCATGGCGCGCGTCTGGCGCGGCTCGCACCGCGGCCGGGAACCGGCCTCTCGATTTGTCCGACCGATGCGTCGAAGATTGCCATCAAGCGTTAATCCCAGCTGGACCCTCTAAGTGCCAACGAATTCTGAGTCTGCCAGGCCGTAGCGTGTGGTTGTGTCTCCGACGAGGGACGATTCAACGGGACGAGTGCTCCGACCGTGATCACCTGGGCGGCTTGCGCAGCGAGACGTCGGAGGACACCGACACCCTCACGCCGAGGACGCGGAACCGCAGGAAGCGGCGTCGGCCGTGGATCACCGTCGGCTCCGGGGGCGCTGCCTTCGGCACGCCGGCGCGAAGCTCCCTGAGCTTCTGTGCCCGATGCTCCTTCTGCTCCCGGACGGGCGGCTCGCCGCGTTCGCGTCGCTCGCGGTCGACGTCGTCGGCCTCCTGTACTGCAGCGTCGGTGAATCGCAGCGCTTTGTCTAGGGCATCGGAAAGCTCGCGCCCATGCACGTCAAGGTCGATCCATAGGGCCTCGTCTGGGTCGGGGTCTTCCCAGCCCAGGTCGGCGAGCAGCTCACGGATCCTTTCAAGCCGATCGAAGGGTCCATCGAAGCGGTCAGGTCGGCGAACGCGATCGCGGAGCGCGATGCAATCGGTCAAAGCTTCGGCGACATCTCCGATCCCCTCGATCAGAGCCTCGCGGAGGATCACGTTGAGGGCTGCGGGCACTTCGACGGTGGTGCTCATGGCATCTCCTTTGCTCGTGGCACCGGAGGTGGGCGAGCACGCACGCGAACGCGATCCCGCGGGGGATACGGTTCTTCATGGCACCGGAGCTTTGCCTTCGGTGTCAAGGCCCGGTGGCGCGCTCCTAACGCGCTGCCGGGCCGCTGTTGGTCTTGGTCGTCGCGTTGTCTAGCTCGAAAGCGGTCCAATCTCAAGTCGCCTTCATCAACGCCCCACCTCATTGCCCGCAGAATCGATGGCTTACCTGTCTCGCTAGCGAGTCGTGCCTCTCGCGCCCGGGATCCGTCGGCGACGCCTATAAAACGTGGTCCTCAGATCGGCACTAGCGTTGACGACCAGCCTAGGTATCGGCCTCAGCGTCAATCAGCCGCTCGCGCAGCCCAGAAGCGCGAGCCGCCGGGCGAGCGACTGCCGCACGGATCGTAACCTCGGTACCAACTACGAGCAGGCGCTTCCGTGCTCGCGTCAGCGCCGTGTAGAGCAGCTCCCGCGTGAGGATCCGCGAGGACGGCGGGGGCAGTATCACCGCGGCGGTCCCGAACTGCGAACCCTGACTCTTGTGCACCGTCATCGCATAAACCGTTTCTACAGCCCCCAACTGGTTCGGGCGCACCTGCGCCACACCGCTGTGCTGCTCGAAGGCCGCGGTGAGACGCCCCTCCTCGCCTAGTACGACGACACCGCTGTCGCCGTTGAACAGGTTCAGGTCATAGTCGTTGGCGGTGATCAGCAGCGGCCGGCCGGGATAGTCGCCGGTCGGCCCGCCCGCGGCGCTGATCTCGAGCGCGAGCCACAGCTCGACGCTCGACATCCAGCTGGAAACTCCGTAGGGGCCTCGCCGGTGCGCGCACAGCAGCCGGAACTCTCCGAGCGCCTCGAGCGCCGCCGGGGCGTCACCCCCGAGCGCGGCGGCGAGGACCGCACGGCCCGCAGCGGTGGCCGCCTCGCGGACCGGGTCAAGGGCCGCATCGCCACGGACCGCGTGCGCATCCTTTGCGATCCAAATCACCTCGGCCTCGGACGCGCCGAGCGCCGCGATCGCGCCATCGGCATCGCCGCGGCGCACAGCCTCGGCAAGCGTGGCTATGGCCTCACCGAAGCGGTGGGTGCGATCGAGAACGAACACGCTGTCCGCAATCGCTGAACCTCCACGCTCCTCACCGTCGCTCAGGGCCAGTCCAGCGATATCGCCGAGCACAGCGCCCGCCTCGATCGAGGACAGCTGATCCGGGTCGCCGACAAGCACCAGGCGCGCCTCATCGCCCAAGGCCTCAAGCAGCCGCGCCATCAACGTCAGCGAGACCATCGAGGTCTCATCGACGATCACCACGTCGTGCGGCAGGCGGTTGCGGCGGTCGTGGCGAAAGCGCCCGCGGCTGTCCGCTCGGGAGCCGAGCAGCCGGTGCAGCGTGCGCGCGCTGGTCGCCGAGAGGGCGTCGCGAACCTCCGGTTCGAGATCGGGGCTCTCGGCTCGCTCGGCGAGCGCCTCGCCGAGTCGAGCCGCGGCCTTGCCCGTCGGCGCGGCGAGGGCGACCAGCGGCGGCCGGTCGCCTGATCCTCGAGGGTTCGCATGCTTGGCCAGCAGCGCCACGACGCTCGCGATCGACCTGGTCTTGCCGGTGCCCGGACCACCGGCGATGATCGTCAGTCGCCGCGTCATCGCGGAAAGCACGGCTGCCCGAGAGCGCTCGTCCTGCGCCTGCGGATACAGTCGCTCGACGTCCGCGAGCAGCTCGGGGTCCTCGGGGTCACCGGTCGCCGCGGCGGTCGCGAGCGCCCACAGATGCGCGGCGACCTCGCACTCCTCACGCCAGTAGCGCTCCAGATACAGGCGCGACCCCTCCAGGCGCAGCGGGTGCGGCGCCTCGCTGACGAGCGGGCTCGCCGCGACAGCCGTCACCCACTCCTCGGGATCGGGCCAGTCGAGCTTGGCCAGATCCACGGGCTCCTCGGTGTCCACGGCAACCGTCCCCGCGATCGTGGCTAGGTCTACGAGAACGTGACCGAGCCGCGGGGCGCGCACCGCCAGCGCTACGGCGAGAAGGACAGCGGGCTCCTGAACCCCAGCGAGTGCCGCCAGAGTCCGCGCCACCTGCACATCGGCGGAGGAGAGAACCGCGGCGTCGTTGAACGAGCGCAGCGGCTGCGGTGCCACCCGTGCCAGGCGAACGTCGTTGGCGTCGCGCTCACGCAGCAAGCTCACTTCGGCGCCCCGCGATCCAGCGCGTCGCTGAGCGCGCAGACGAGAGCCGACGAGGGCTGCCAGGCGAACACGCCGCACGGCATCCCGTCCACGCGCGGGGTGTGCTCCCCGGTCAGACCGCGCAGGAACAGGTAGAGCACGGCCAGTCGGTCACGCGCGACGTCGTAGCCCGGCAGACGCCAGCGCAGGTAACGGTGCAGCGCGACCGTGTAGAGCATCGCCTGCAAGGCGTAGTGGGATCGCTGCATCTCCTCGGCCAAGGCCTCGGGACGGTGATGCCAGGCCGTCAGCTGCTCACCGGCAGCAGCTAGACGATTGGACTTGTAGTCCATGAGGCAAAAGGCGCCATCGATCCGAGCAACCACATCGATCGTGCCCGTCAGATAGCCACGAAGGGTCGTCTTCAGCGCCGGGTCAGTCAGCCGATCCGCGTAGCCCGCGAGGACATCGTCCGCGGGAAGATGGTCTCGTAGCACCGCAGCGATCGTCGTCAGGGTCAGCTCGCCATCGGGGTGCTCGCCACCCACGAGCGGCAGCTCGAAGCTCAACTCGGCCAAGCGGTCGGTGCGGTTGATGTCACGCAGTCGCCGCTCGCTCACCAACGGGCCGAGTCGCGTCTCGATAGCAGCACACAGCCCGTCGATGACCGAATCCTGATCGCCGAGCTCGACCGTGCGCCAGCGCTGGGCATCCGCCAGCCGCAGCGAGACCTCCTCGGGAAGGTTTTGCGCCGCGAAGTCCGTGTCCTCCAGTACCTGGTGCAAGAGCGTTCCCACTCGCATGCCTGTCGACATGTTGGAGAGCAGCGATGGGACGGCTAGCAGCTCGGCCTGCTCGCCCGCGGCTGGCCCAATCCCAAGCGGATGATGACCCGGCGCGTCATCGGAGCCCGTCGCCTCCTCGAGCTCGCTTGCGACACGCGCTTCATAGGAGCCCGCCGTGATCGAGGTGAAGGAAAGTCGTCGCCAGCTCACATCCAGACGCCGCGCAAACGTCGCAGCCGCAAGATCGCCCGGCTGGCGTGGCGGCGGGGACCACCGCGCGTGCGCTGCGATCTCGGCCCGCTCGAGGCCGATCGAATCGGGAGCCGCTGTGACGAGGGTTCTGAACTGCTCCCGTGCCGTGGACGTCGCTTCCTCCACACTCTGGCGCGCACCCGGAGGGGCCCCGAACAACAGGCAGCCGAGCGGCGAGCCGCGGCTCTGGGAGGTCGTCGCCCACCACAGGACCGCCTGATGCTTGGCGCGAGACAGAGCCACATACACGAGCCGAAGCTCCTCGCCGGCCTGTTCCTCGAGCGCCTGTGCACGGTGCCGGCGGTACGCACCGTCACCCGGGTCCATCGCCACGTCGACCTTGCGGGTCTGATCGTCGTCTGGGTCGTGGTAGACCGCCGGCAGATCACCGCTTCCTGACCAGAACGGGTTCCACAGGAACGGGCAATAGACGACCGCGAACTCAAGTCCCTTGCTGCGGTGAATCGTCAGCACCTGCACCGCATCGGCGTCTGACTCCAGCCGGCGCATGCGCGACTCGGCATCCGCGTCGCGATCGTCACCGGCGATACGGGCTCGCAGCCAGCTCGCGAGCGCCGTCGCGCCCAGCCCTCCGTCCGCGGCAGCGACGTGAAGCAGTTCCCCGAGCTGGCGCAGATCGGTCAGCTCGCGCTCCCCACCGAGGCCCGACAGTAGCCGTCCCGCCAGCGACTGCTGGCTGCTCACGACCTCAAGCAGCGTGGCGACGCCGTTGCGCCTGAGGACCCCCGCCCATGAGTGCAGCCGCTGCTGAAGGGGATCCCACTCCTCATCGCTCGCGCCCGCGACCGCCTCGGCACTCCAGCCCGCGAACGAGGTGAGCGCGACCGCCCGCGCACGCGCGAGCGACTCAGGCCGCTCCAGTGCGTCGAGCAGTAGCGCCCAGTCCTGCGCGGCCCGCGTTTTGAACACGCTGCCGGCACCGTTGACCACCGCCGGGACGCCCACCGCCCCGAGTGCGTCCTTCACCGCCACAGCCTGCCCGTTCGTCCGCACGAGCACCGCCACGTCGCCGGCGCCGAGCAGGGCACCGTCGTCGTCGAGCGTCGCACCGGCGTCCAGAAGGGTCGCGATCTCGCCGGCCAGATCCCTGGCGATATAGGCGCGAGCCGACCCTGCGTTCGACCACCCCGTAGGTGTGCTGCGCACGTCGGGAGTGCCCCGCGCGAGGATGCGGAACCGCAGCGGCGTGCCGACCGGCGCGCCGTCAAGGCGCGCGGCCCCGTCGCGCTCCGCGGCGCGCACCCGGACGTACGTGATGTCCTCGTGTCCGAGGCGCGCCTCGGCGAAGAGCGCGTCATAGGCGTCGAGCAGCTCCTGGTCGCTACGCCAGTTCGTCTCGAGCGTTCTGACGGCGTTCGCATGCCGCGCCGCATCGAGGTAGGCGTAGACGTCCGCGCCACGGAACGAATACACCGCCTGCTTCGGATCGCCGATCAACACCAGCGTGCTGTCCTCGTGAGCGAAGGCCAGACGCATGATCGCCCACTGGTCGGGGTCGGTGTCCTGGAACTCGTCGACGAGCGCCACCCGGTAGCGGGCGCGCAGCGCCCGCGCGACCTCCTCGCCCTGCTCACCCTCGAGCGTCACCCGCACGCGAGAGACGAGATCGTCATAGCTCATCAGCGCAAGCGCCCGCTTGCGTCGATCGAGCTCCGCCCGCGCCCCGGAGGCCAACGCGTGGCGCGCGTGCGCAGCGCCGTCGCCGGTCTGCACTGCGGGCGCGAGCGGCGCACCCGGATTCTGAACCGCGGCGGCCACCGCCTGGCCAACCTCCAGCCGGGAGAACAGAGGTGCGCGGTCGAGGAACTCGCGAACGTAGAGGTCGTCCACGACCTCCCGCGTAAGGTCGCGCGCGTCCTCGCTGACCGTGTAGGCACGGTCGATGTCCCCGGCGACCCCGAACGAGCCGAGCACCTCCTGACAGAAGCCGTGGGTCGTGGTGATCGTCGCAGCATCGAAATCGGCGATCGCGCGCACTAGACGATCAAGGCGCTCTGCGACCTCTGTTCGCGTGCCGGCGGCCAGCATCCGTCCGAGTTCGTCGTCTTCGGCCACGGCCTCGTTGTCGGGGGCACCCCCGCCGGCGAGCGCCGCCTCCAGCGCGCCACGCGTGTCCACGAGCCGCTGGCGCACCCGATCGCGCAGCTCCCCGGTCGCCAGCCGGGTGAACGTGACCAGCAGGAGAGCGTCCAGCGGCACGCCCTCCGCCACGTAACGGGTCGCGAGCGCGGCGATTGTGTAGGTCTTGCCGGTGCCGGCGCTTGCTTCGAGCACCGTCACACCGACCGGTAGCGGACCGCAGAGCTCGAAGGTCTCACGGGTCTCGGCTGCGCTCAACGCTCGCTCACCGTCTCCACCGCGAGCAGTCCATCCCACAGACGATGCGCGTAGCACTCAAGGCGCGAGCCGAATTGCTCGCCGAACCAGTCCTCGCCCTCACGCGGTGTCTCCTCGAGAAGATCGGCGAAGGTCTGCTCAGCCCCGAGGACCCGGACATGCTCCTCTTCGCCGTCCTCGCGCGGGGCGTTGAACTCCGAGGTCCAGGCCTTTTCGGCACGTCGGGGCGCCGAGTCAGCCGGCTGTGAGACCAGCTCGGCGGAGGTCTCGCAGTAGAGCGGCAGCGGTTCACGCAAGCCGCGGTCGAACAGATCGATGAGCTTGCAGAAGCTCCGTGCGCGCCCAGTCCTCGCGCTCTTGGGCGCTGGCCAGGCCCGACGGGGAGATTACGCGCGCGATGCTCACGCCGAAGCGTGGCGACACGCCTTTGCGGGCGCGCCCGACGCTCACCGCGGAGAACCCCCGGTGCGGGAATGCCGCGGTGAGCACCAACAGACGCGCCCAGGCACCAAGGCGCTGCCTGGGGCTGATCCGAGAGAAGCCGACATGCTGCAGCACGTCGCCGTGAAGGCCGGAGATCGTGCCCGCGATCAGTCGCCCGTCAGTGAGCGGGACCCGCACGTCGAGCGTCTGCCGCTCGGCTTCTAGGTCAAGGACGTCGTGGGCCGCGGTCATGACCCGCTCGACCAGGCCCGCGATTTCAGCCAGACGCCCCTCGCCGATCAGTCCCGGGGGCACCGTGCCTCGCGCACGCTCGGCCGCGACGGCGTCCTGCGCCTCCGTGCCTGAAAGGCGCGCGGAAAGCAGACGCCCACCGATCTCCCAGCGCTCGAGAGCGCTCAGCTCGAGCGGCAGACCGTCCTCGATCTCCCGCACCCGGAGGTTCACGCCGATACCGAGCCGCTGGCGCAGAAAGCCGCGCACGGGGTGACCGAGGAACGAGACGAGCCGCTCGAGCTCGATCAGCTCGCCGTGGGCGGCGGGAGGGAGCGGCCCAGGCAGGAACGCCGGCCGCGCGACGCGCTCAGAGACAAGCGCGCGCGCCCCGTCCAAGGTCATCGCGTCAAAGCTCCATGGCGCCTCGCCGACCAGCACACCGGGCTCGAAGTTCATCGGGTCAAACGGCTGCAGCGGATGGCGTACGACCACGTCCCCGCCGCCCGTGGAGCGTCTCACAACGTCCAGAAGCTCGGCGATCGGGACGGCGGGGGCACGCTGCGCATTCGTTCTCTCATCGTTGCCCGTGTAGGTGACGATCAGCCGGTCGGTCGCGGCCATTAGCGCGTCCATCAGGATCTGACGGTCCTCCGAGCGCGGGTCGCGCTCACCCACCCGTGGCTCGGCCAGCAACAGGTCATCGCCGTCGCGCGCCGAGCGCCGCGGGAACACGGTGTCATCCAGGCCGAGCAGGCAGACGACCCGGTGAGGGACGCTGCGCATCGGCTGGAGCGTGCACACCGTCAGATGCCCGGTGCGGAAGTTCGCACGCGTCGGGCGGCCGGCGAGCCGATCCTCCAATAGCGCGGCGAAGTCAGCGACGTCAAGCGGCGCCTCGCTCGTGATCTCGTCGATCGCCGCCTCTTGCACCACCAGCCTGAGCAGCCGCTCGAGCTCCATGCGCTGGCGCGTGTTCGCTCCGCTTGTCGCGCAGAGGGCATCGGCGGCCTCTGCCGCCGCACGCACCCAAGCCTCGAGCGGACGGCGCTCGCCGAAGTCCTCGACGATCGCCTGCAGGCGCTCCAGGTACTCGGCCAGGCGCCCAGCGAGATCGATCGACGAGCTGTCGACGTCGTCGTAGGGGACCACCCCGTTGAGCAGCTGCGGCTCCTCACCGCCGATCGCCACACCGCTCAGGAGGCGGTCGAGGCCGGCCGCCCACGTCCCCTGCGGGACATCCTGAAGACCGAAGCGGGTCCGGTACTGCGCGTCGAACCCCCACCGGGCACCGACAGCACCCACCCACTCCCCAAGGCGCGTCATATCTTCCGTCGTGAAGCGAAAGCGTTGGCGCACAGGCTCACGATCGGCGAGATCCAGCGCCTCCGAGGCGGTCATCCGCGCGGGTGTGAGCTCCAGGAGGCGTGCGAGAACACCAAGCACCGGGTTGGTCTCGCGCAGCGAGCGGTCCGCGAGCCGCACACGCAGCTCGGCGGTCGGGCCCTGACGCGCGTCGGGGTGCTCGTCGTCGACCGACCCGGCGCCGAAGGTCGCCTCAATAAGTGGCGCGAAGCGCTCGATGTCAGGGCACATCACGATCACATCGCGCGGCTCGAGCGTTTCATCTTCGCTCAGGGCATGAAGGACCGCGTCGCGGAGGACCTCCACCTGGCGCGCGGCGCCATGACAGGCATGTACCTGCAAGCTCAGGTCGACATCCGCCTCGCCGCCAGGTGCGCGATCGGCGCGGATGTCGGCCTGAAGGCGGCCGAGCAGCGTCGCGGGCTCGCCGTCCCCGCCCCGCGCGTGATCGACTTCCTGGATCTCTCCGCCGGCGCCGAGCAGCACGAGCTGGAGCTTCGCGCCCGTCGCGCCCCCAGGACCCAAGCAGGGGGCTGTGCGGAAGAAGCTCGTTGCCGACTTCGCCGCGAAGCACCGGGGCGTCCTGGTCGGCCAGCACGCCTGTGATCTCCTGCCAGGCCGTCGACGACGGGGCCAGCACAAACAGGTGAACGTCCCGGCCTCCCTCGGCGAGCGCGCGCAGGACCTCCAAGTGTCGGACGGGAAAGCTTGTCAGGCCGAACAGCGAGATCCGGGCGGGCAGCGTGCTGAGATCCGAGTCTTCCCGTAGTCCGTCGCACGCCGCCTGCAGGCGCTCAGCGGGCCCGGGGCAGTCGAGCCTCGCGCGCAGATGCCGCCACAGCCGTGCCTGCCAATGCTCGTCATCTTCGCTTGCGAGCCAGCCGTCCAAGAGCTCAGGCCGAAAGACGGCGTAGCGGTCATACAGGCTCGCGAGATGCCGGGCGACGCGCAGCCGCCGCGAACGGTCACCCCGTGCTGGATCTAGATGGGCGCGGAGCACGTCAAGCCACGGCTCGGCAAGCTGCTCGTCGATCGTCTCGAGCAGCGGCCACAGCAGCCGTCGCGGTGACCAGGGGTCGCGCTCGGCCTCAAAGCCCGACGCGGTCGCGACTACCTCGTCGATTAGCTCACGCGGCGAGGGGAACAGGACGTTCGCGCACACCCCGTCGCGATTCTCGCCGGCACCCAACGACGCGGAGAGCTGCTGGGAAAGCCAGCGCTCCACGCCGCGGGTCGGCACCGCGAGGACCTCCGCCGCGAACGGGTCCGCCAACGGCACCCCGAGGACGTCCGCCAACGCACCGAGGAGGTAGTCCGCGCGGTCAGCGCGGCGGAGGTAAAGCACGAGTTCCAACTATAAGCCCACTCCCATTCGCAGAGATCGGAGCACCCCGGAGACCGCATTGCCGGCTCCAACTCTCGACCAGCCTCAAGGTTTGGGACGTGAAAAGGACGTGGAGCTAGAAATCAGCCACTCTGGCGAGTGATCTGGCGCCAGAGCGGGCTCCGAAAACGTGCCTATGTGCAGGCACTTCGAGCTATGGCGAGACCCGGACTCGAACCGGGGACACCACGATTTTCAGTCGTGTGCTCTACCAACTGAGCTATCTCGCCGCTGCTGCAACGGGCCCGATGCTACCGGCTGAACGCCCGTGCGAGCGGGACTCCGGCCGCTAGGCCGGGTGTTCCCACGCTTCGAGATACGGCAGCGGGTCGATCGTGTGCCCGCCCGGCGCATACCAGCCGCCAACCCACATCTCGAAATGCAGATGGGGGGCCGTCGCATCGCCGGTCTGACCCGCCAGGCAGAGCGTCTGCCCCGCGGCGACCGCCTGGCCGGCGCTGACGGCCAGCGAACCGGCCTTGCAGTGGTCGAACACGAGGTCGAAGCCGATCGTCGCGTGCTCGACGGCGTAGTAGCCGGCGCCGCCGGCCTGGAAGTCGGTGGTGGAGATCGTGCCCGCCAGCGGCGCCACGTCGGGCGTGCCTTCGGCGGTGAGGATGTCCTGGCCTTCGTGGATGTGGCCGCTGCGCGCGGCGCCGTAGCGATTTTCCGGGCCGCCGAAGCTGTGCGCGCCGGCGACGGGGAACACCGAGCCGCCGGCGACGGTCTGCGCGGGGGTCGGCACGCCCGCTTCGAGCGCCGGCGCAGGCGGAGTGAGCGGAGCCGGCGCGGGCGCCGGCGCGGCCACCAGCAGCGTGCTCACGCCGGAGCTGTGGGCGCTGCGCGCGAGGCTGTGCTTCTGATGGTCGTGGGCGCTGACGCTCACGTGGTAGGTGCCGGCCTTCAGCGCGGCGCCGTGCGGCCAGCCGACTGTCACCGTGCGGCCTGTGTGCACCCAGCCCAGCGCGGCGACGACCGCCGGCCTGCGGCTCGCCAGGTCGTTGATCGCGACCGTCACGCTGACCGTGGCGACATGCAGCTCGTCGATGCGAAACGTCACGCGCGGCGGGCGCCCGGGCACCGCTGTCGCGGGAACGCTCAAGCTGGTCACGACGGGATGGCGCACGGCTACGCTCGCCAGGCCGTACTCGCTGCCACCCGACAGCGGCGCCGACGGCGCCTGGGCGCCTCCTACGGCGCCCGCCTGGGCGGACGAGACGACAAACAGCGCGGCGATGCTCGTGGCCACCGCAATCAGCGGCTTGCGGGCATGGCTCATGTGCTTAACGTCGGCAGATGCGTGGCCCAAGCCAGCGCTTGCGCGGCGAATCGCACATCCGGCTATTCCTGCTGAAAGCCCTCCACGAGCGCCTCGTAGGTCTGTCGCAGCCCCTGCGCGATCGGCACCTCCGGGCGCCAGCCAAGCTCTTTTTCGGCTCTGGCGATGTCCAGGCGGCTGTGCTGCAGCTCCCCCGGACGCAGATCGGCGAGCTGGGGCTCCAGCGACGGGAGGTCCTCCGATGCGCCCTCGGCGCCGAGCTGTTCGGCGGCGGCCTTGAGCTCGCGCCAGATCGTCGCCACGCCGGTCTCCACGCTCGTGGCGATGTTGTACGTGCCCGACTTGCCCGACGCGGCGATCAGCGCTTTGACGACGTCGCCGACGTACACGTAGTCGCGCGTCGGCTTGCCCTGCCCGTACAGCTTCGGCGCTTTGCCCGTGTACAGGTGGTTGGAGAAGATCGCCACGACGCCGGCCTCGCCGTGCGGGCTCTGGCGCGGGCCGTAGACGTTGCCCAGCCGGCACACCGCATGCGGGATGCCCGACGACAGCGACCACGTGTTGACGTACGCCTCGGCGGCGAGCTTGGATGCGCCGTAGGGCGACAGCGGCGACGGGATGCGCTCCTCGCTCGTCGGCATCGGCGCCTCGTCGCCATACAGCGCGCCGCCCGTCGACGTGAACACGACCGGCGCGCCCACGCGCCCCGCCGACTCGACGACGTTCAGCGTCCCTTTCACGTTGACCTCGCAGTCGCGGCCGGGGTTCTCCACCGAGGCGACGACGCTCGCCTGCGCGGCGAGATGGAAGATCGCGTCGGGCTTGACTTCCTCGACGAGCGCCAGCAGCCGGTCGAACTCGACGATGTCCAGCTCGCGCAGCTCGGCGTCCGCCGCCACGCGGCGTGCGTCGCCGGAGGACAGGTCGTCGACGACGGTCACCTCGTAGTCCTTGGCGAGCAGCGCATCGACGACGTGTGAGCCGATGAAGCCGGCTCCGCCGGTCACGATCGCGCGCGAGGTCACGCCGGGCAATCTACAGAGACGCAGCCTGCGAGCGCGTGGCGAGCTGCTCCTCGACCGCTTCGACCGCCTCGTCGATGCGCTCGAGCACCCGCATCCCGTTGTGCGACGCGGGCGTCGCACCGCCGACGGCCGTGCCGCCCAGCAGGATCGGGATCGCCGGGTGGGCGTCGTGCAGCTCCTGCACGGCACGCGCGATCGCCTCGGGGTCCTCGCCATCGATCGCGCCGAGCACGATCACGTCGGGAGTCTTCGCCGCGGCCGCGGCGCCGAGCGTCTCGCTCGACAGGTCGACCTCCAGCTCGGTGTCGAAGCCGGCGGCGGCGATCTGGTCGTGCATCATCTGCAGCTCGAGCGCGTGCTCGTCGCCCTCCATGCCGGCGAGCAGCACCCGCTCGCGCGTCGGCTCGGCGTTGCCGATCATGTAGCGGTAGAGCGTCGCCAGCACGCGCCGCGTGATGCCCTTGGCCAGCCGCTCGCGGTCGGCGTCGATGTCGCCGGCCGTGCGCAGCTCGCGGATGCGCAGCAGCGCCGGGGCGAGCACCTCGCCGTGCAGCGTCGTCGCCGGGATGCCGTCCTCGATCGCCTGGGCAATCGCGCCCTCGGCCGTCTCGGCGTCTCCGCGCTCCAGCGCCGTCCCGTAGGTCTCGAGCGTGCTCTCGACGAGTTCGCCGGGGTCCGCGCGCTCCTTCTCTCGGGCGTCGGGACCGGAGTCCTCGAGGACTTCCATGAAAGCGTCGAGCAGCACCGGGTCGAAGTGGCGCCCGCGCTGTTCGCGCATCATCTGCACCGCCTCCTCCACCGGGAAGGCCTTGCGATAGACGCGGTCGCTGGTGAGCGCGTCGAACACGTCGGCGATCGCCACGATGCGGCCCTCGATCGGGATCGACTCGCCGGTCAGCCCGCGCGGGTAGCCGGTGCCGTCCCACTTCTCCTGGTGGCTCAGCGCGATCGTCGTCGCGAGCTCGAGGATCGAAGACGACGAGCCGCGCAGCAGGCGATGGCCCTCCTCGGCGTGCGTCTCGACGATCGCCCGCTCCTCGGCCGTCAGCGGTCCCGGCTTGAGCAGGATGGCGTCGGGAATCGCGACCTTGCCGACGTCGTGCAGCGGGGCCGCGTGGCTGAGCTGCTCGCAGAAGTCCTGGTCCATGCCGATCTGTTCGGCCAGCAACGTCGACAGGCGTCCGATGCGCTCGATGTGCGCACCGGTGTCCTCGTCGCGGAACTCGACCGCCATCGACAGGCGGCGCACCGTCTCGGTCTGCGCGATCTCGAGCTCCGAAAGCGCGCGGCGCAGCTCGTGCGAGCGCCCGTCGATCTCCTCCTCCAGCGCCGTCCGGCGGCTCTCGCCGAAGCGCCAGCCGAGCGCGACCGTGGCGGCGGTGAGTACCGCGATGCAGACGACCCCGATCGCCGACCCCGCCGTGACGATCGCTCCGGCGAGCGCAGCCAGCGCGACGAGCGCCAGGGGCGCCCACAGCATCGCCGGATTGGCTCGCCTCATACCCTGCTCGGACTCCTTGCGCCGGCGCGGCGGCTTGGGAGATTGGCCCACACCGGCGAGCTTACCCCGCCGTTCCCCGGAGGAGGCAGGGGTGTCCGGTGCGCGTCGCTTGGCGCCGTTGGGCGACGGCGGAGCCCCGTCGAGGCGTGTTTGCGAGGCCCCGCGGCGAGCGGGTCGTCGAAAGCTGGCTTGGATAACTCCGCTCACGGGCAATGCAGGGGGCTGGACGGTCGGTCTTGCTCTCAAACACGCGTTCGACGAGGCACGCGGCGCTCTTGAGCACGCGAAATCGGCCTAGACAGATGTTTGAGGCTTATTTGCCGGCGGACTGCAGCTGCGTGACGTCGATCGCGTTCTTCGGCGCAGCGAGCGTGACGCTGCTGTTCCAGCGATCGAACGTGATCTTGCCGCCGCCGGAGCCACCCTTGGAGATCTCGATCGGGTAGGGCTTGCCGGTAGTGGCGATGTACAGCGTGCCGCCTTTGGTGGTGTCGGTGATGCCGACGACCTTCTGGCCGGCGATCGTCGCCGTGCCGGACTTCTTCAGCGAGCCGTGGCTGGCGAGCGTCTGATCGACCAGCTGGCGCAGGTCGGTGAGCTGGCTCAGCGAGGCGAAGTTGGCGTCGCTGGAAGGCGCCTTCAGCCACTTGCCCTGCAGCAGCTGGGCGGCGGCCGTCCCGCCGATGTGTTTGTAGAACGCCGGGCTGCCTTTGATGTAGACGGTGCCGCCGACCTGGATCAGTTCGAAGGCGAGACCGCTCTCGGAGAGCTGGCCGCGGCCGCCTTTGCCGGCGAGCAGGTTCATGTCGAGCGTGATCGGCGATTTGTCGCTGACGATCGAACCCGCCACGTGGACCGACGTCGCCGTGTCCGACGCGGCTTTCGTCGCGGCGAGGATCTCCGCCGGGGCCTTGTCGGCGACGCCGTTGCCCGAGGAGGAGGACGAGCCGCCGCAGCCGGCGAGCACGGCGGCGATCAGCAGTGCGACGAGCAGCGGTACGGCGGCGAAGGCGGTTCTCGATTTCATTGCCGCGGCACTCTATAGACACGCACGGTCGGCCGGAGGCCGCGGCGCCATGCCGTCCATGAAGCGCTAACGGCGCTCAGGTCGTCTTGATCAACCCGCCGTCGATCACGTAGTTGACGCCTGTGATGTTGCCGGCTCGCTCGCTCGCCAGGAAGGCGATCAGCGTCGCCACCTCCTCGGGCGTCGTGAAGCGCCCCGTCGCGAAGCCGCCGATGCTCGCGACGACCTGCTCGCGCGCGGTGTCGGCATCCACGCCGGAGGCCTTCGCGACGGTCTCGGCGACGCCGTGCTCGCCCAGCCACAACTCCGTGCTCACGGGCCCGGGAGAGACGGCGTTGACGCGCACGCCGCGCGGCCCGAACTCCTGCGCGAGCGACTTGGTCAGGTTGACGACGGCTGCCTTCGCCGCGCCGTAGTCGATCGTCCCCGCGTCGGGCTGGAAGAAGGCGTTGACCGACGCCACGTTGACGATCGCGCCGCCACCGTGCTCGAGCATCGCCACGATCGCCGCGCGCGTGGTGCGCAGGTTGATGAAGAAGTTCATCTGCATCGCCCACGCGAACTCCTCGTCGCTCGTGCCGAGGAAGCCGTCGAGGCGGATGCGCACGGCGCCGACGTTGTTGACGAGCACGTCGACGCGTCCGTGCTCGGCCACCGCGCGCTCGATCAGCTCGCGGGGGCCGTCGTCGGTGGCGAGGTCCACGGCGACCGCGGTGACGCGCTCGATGCCCGCGAGGCCGCCGGCGCTGCGTGCCCCTGCGACGACGAGCGCCCCCTCGGCGGCGAGCGTCTGCACGGCGGCGAGCCCGATGCCCTTGCTGGCTCCCGTCACCACGGCGACCTTGTCGGTGAGCTGCAGGTCCATGCGCGCTCCTTCCTGTTCGAGGTGTGCGCCGCAGCCTACGCTCAGCCCGCGTGCGGGCGCGTCTGACGCTCCAGTGCGAGCACGAACGACGCGTAGGGCGCGCCGGTCGTCTGCTGGAGGCCGATCTCGCACGTGCGGTTGCTGCACACGTGCTCGTCGATCTGCAGGTCGGCCAGCTCGGCTGCCGCGTCGCGCATCGCCGAAGCCGGCAGCTCGGGGTGCAGCAGACCGCGGTCGCCGGCCATGCCGCAGCAGCCGCTCGCCGCCGGCACGACGACGTCGTCGGCCAGCTCGCCGGCGATCGCCTGAAGCTTGCCCGACAGGCCCAGTTGCGTGGCAGAGCACGTCGGGTGTACCGCCATGCTGCCCAGCTTGGTGTGAACCGTGAGCGCTCCCAGCAGCCTGTCGTGCGCCCAGGCGATCGAGTCGAGCACCTCGATCTGCTCGAAGCGCTCGCGCTCGGCCTCGTCCAGGCGCGGCGCGACGTCGTCGAGCAGCCCCTGCGCGCAGGAGCTCGCGTCGATCACGACGGGCAGCGTGCCGCCGTCGCTCCAGCGCCACAGCGCCGCGGCCGTCTTGGCGGCCATGCGATCCTGACCGCGCCGGTAGCCCTTGGAGCTCCACGGCGTCGCGCAGCAGTGCCCGGCGGCGTCGCCGGGGATCCACACGGGCAGTCCCGCGCGCGCCGACACCGCGACGAGCGCCTCGGGCAGCGAGAGCTCGTCGTCGCGCCCGGAGGGGTTGCCGAAGATGCGGTTGATGCACGCGGGCAGGTAGACGGCCGCCGCGCCCTCGCGCGAAGTGCCCGGCAGGCGCGCCGAGGCCGGTGCCGGCAGGTCGTCGGGCAGCGCCGGGATCAGCTCGCTGCTGACGCGGCGGCGCAGCAGCTCGGGCAGCCTCGCGACGTTGCGATCGCCGAGCAGCGTGCCGGCGGCGCCCGCGGCGGACAGGCCGGCGCGTGCGGCGCGCTCGACCAGCGCGTAGCGCTCGGCGACGGCCAGCGCGACGGCCTCCTCGCGGTCGCTGCGCTCGCGGCGGCGGAACTCCTTGACCAGCGCGCCGGTGTCGATTGCCACGGGGCACACGCTCTGACAGCTTCCGTCGGCCGCGCACGTCTGCAGGGCGTCGTACTCGTAGTCGGCCAGCAGCGCCTCGTAGACGGGCGAGCCCTCGGACTGGCGCGCCATCTCGCGGCGGATGACGATGCGCTGGCGGGGAGTCGTCGTGACGTTGCGGCTCGGGCACACCGGCTCGCAGAAGCCGCACTCGACGCAGTGCGCCGCCACCTCCTCGATCTGCGGCTGGCTCTTGAGGTGCTTGAGGTGCACGTCGGGGTCGCGGTTGAGCACGACGCCCGGGTTGAGCACGCCGAGCGGGTCGGCGAGCGCCTTGATGCGCCACATCATCTCCGTCGCCTTGGCGCCCCACTCGCGCTCGACGTAGGGCGCCATGTTCACGCCCGTACCGTGCTCGGCCTTCAGCGACCCGTCGTACTTGCCGACGATCAGCTCGACGAGCTCCTCCATGAAGCGCTCGTAGCGCTGCACGTCCTCGGGCTTCGCGAAGTCGGGCGTCAGCTGGAAGTGCAGGTTGCCCGCCGAGGCGTGCCCGGCGACGCCGGGCAGGAAGCCGTGCTCGCCGAGCAGCGCCTGCAGGTCACGCGCGCACTCGGCGATCCGCTCGGGGCGCACGCACACGTCCTCGATGATCAGCGCGGAGCCGAGCTCTCGCAGGCGCCCGACGAGCCCGAACAGGCCCTCGCGCACCGTCCACGTCAGCTCGATCTCCTCGTGCTCACGCGTGAACTGCAGCGGGCGGATCAGCTCGTGGGCGCCGAGCGCCCGCTCCGCAGCAGCCTCGCCCGCGGCGAGCTCGCCTGCATCCTCGCCGCCGAACTCGACGATCAGCGCGGCGGACTCGAACGGCAGCTCACGCCAGTACTCCGGGCAGCCGGGCATGTTCCACGCCGCCGCGATCAGCGCCGGAGCGACCATCAGCTCGGTCGCGCGCGCGCCGGCGGCGACGAGCGCCGGCACGGCGTCCGCTGCGGCGTCGATGTTCTGAAAGTGCACCCATGCGAGCGTCGTGTGGGCCGGCTCGGGGCGCGTGCGCACGACCGCCTCGGCGATGAACGCGAGCGTCCCCTCCGAGCCGACGACCAGACGGCGAAAGATCTCGAGCGGCGTGCCGGCGTCGAGCAGCGCGCACAGCCGGTAGCCGGTGACGTTCTTGATCTCGTACTTGCGCCGTACGCGCTGGGCGAGCTCTTCGTCGCCGAGCAGCTCCTCGCGCAGCGCCAGCAGCCCGCGCGCGAGCTCGGGCTCGGCCTCGGCGAAGCGCCGCTCGGCGCCGGCTTCGGCGGTGTCGACGACCGTGCCGGAGGCGAGCACGAGCGTCATCGACTCGACGGTCGAGTAGGAGTCCCACTGCACGCCGCAGCGCATGCCGCCGGAGTTGTTGGCGATCACCCCGCCGACCGTCGCGATGTCTTTGCTGGCCGGGTCGGGGCCGAGCTTGAAGCCGCAGCGCTGCAGCACCCTGTTGGCCACGCCGAGCAGCGTGCCCGCGCGCAGCCTCGCACGCGCTCCGCCGTCGAGCACCTTCACGCCGGAGAACCAGCGGCGCACGTCGATCATGATGCCGTCGGTCTGCGCCTGTCCGTTGAGGCTCGTGCCGCCGCCGCGGAAGTTGACGGGCAGGCCCGCGCCGCGCGCGTAGGCGAGCACCTTGCCGACGTCGGCCGCATCGTGGGCCATCACGACGACCGCCGGGAAGCGGCGGTAGGGGCTGGCGTCGGAGGCGTAGGCGATCAGGTCGATCGCTCGGCTCAGCACGCGCTCGGCGCTGAGCAGCGCGACCAGGTCTTCGCGCAGCGCTCGCGGCGTGCCCTGCGCGAGCGAATCCGGGGCACGGTCGGGCGCGACCGGCCCGGGCGGGCGGCCGATGCGCCGCGTGTCGGGCTCCAGCAGCGCCCGTGCGCTCAAGCCAGCGCCATCCCCGGTGCGACGTCCACCTGCACCAGGCGCGGGCCGTCCTGTGAGAACGCGTCGGCGAGCGCGGCGTGCAGCTCGTCGCCGCCGCTGACTGTGCTCGACGGGACCCCGTAGCTCTGCGCGGTGGCGGCGACGTCGAGTGCCGGCAGGTCCAGCGCGGGCGCGCCGGTGACGTTCTCCAGCGACGCGAACCACTTGAGGATCGAGTACTCGTTGTTGCGCAGCACGAGGAACTTCACCGGCACGTCGTAGGCGGCGGCGGTCCAGAACGCCGTGATCGCGTACTGCGCCGAGCCCTCGCCGAGCACGCACACGACCTGGCGCTCGGGCTGGGCCAGCTGCACGCCGACGGCCGCCGACAGGCCGAAGCCAAGACCGCCGCTGGCGCTGAAGTAGTAGGAGCCCGGGCGCGACAAGCGCAGCTGGTTGCGCAGCGCGGCGGTGCTCGACGGCGACTCGAGCACGACGATGCCGTCGTGCGGGAAGAGCTCGGCGAGCGTCGCGTGCACTTCGCCGCCGGAAAGCTGCTCGCCCGGGGCGAACGGCTCGAGCTCGACGCGCGCGGGCGGGTCGGGTCGATCGGCGGGCTCGGACAGCGCGTCGGCGAGCGCGCGCAGCGTCAGGCCGACGTCGGCGACGATCGCGTCGCCCATCGGCGCGCGCGCCGCCTCGTCGGGATCGCACGTGATCGCCACCAGCTCGCTGCCCTCGGCGAGGAAGTCGCCGGGGATGTTCGGGTAGTACGGGAACACCGACGAGCCGGCGACGAGCACGAAGTCGTAGTCGGCGAGCGTCTGTGCGAGCGGGCCGACGGCCGGCGGGAGCATCCCCTGAAAGGCGGGATGGTTCTCGGGAAAGCCGATGCGGCTGCCGCCGGTCGGCGGCGAGGCCCACACCGGCAGGCGCTGGGACTCGACCAGCTCGATCGCCGCGTCCCAGCCTCCGGAGGAGGCGTCGATGTCGGGCCCCGCGACGAACACCGGGCGCTTGGCGGCACGCAGACGCGACGCGAGCGCTGCGATCTGCTGCGGGTCGGCGAGCGCACGACCGCCCACGGTGCGCGCGATCTGCGTCGCGTAGTCGACCGGCTCGATGTCTACCAGCCAATCGTCCATCGGGATCGAAACGAACGCCGGGCCCGCGGGCGCCAGCGCCGCGTTGTGAATCGCCTGGGCGAGCGCGAACGGCACGTCGGCGGCACGCGGCGGCTCGTGGCTGTACTTGACGTACGGCTTGGGCACCTCGGTCGCGTCGCGGTTGGTGAGGTTGGCCTGCATGGTGATCAGCGAGCGCGCCTGCTGGCCGGCGGTGACGAGCAGCGGCGCACGGTTGGCGCGCGCGTTGAAGATCGCGCCGACGCCGTTGCCGACGCCGGGCGCGGTGTGCAGGTTGACGTGTGTCACGCCGCCGCCGGCCTGGGCGTATCCGTCGGCCATGCCCACGGCGACGGCCTCCTGGAGGCCGAGCACGTAGCGGAAGTCCTCAGGCAGCGGACCGAGCATCGGCAGCTCGGTCGAACCTGGGTTGCCGAAGATCGTCGTCATCCCGTGCTTGCGGAACAACTCGAAGGAGGCGTCGCGCACGCTCGTCATGTCAGGCCGTCCCCTCGCTCATCGAGCCGGAAGGCTACTCGCGCGCGGCGGTCGGCGCTCGCGCGGCGCGAACCGCGAACCGCTCCCGCCGACCGCCCCTGGCAGGGGACGGGCCGGCGAGAGGATTGCGAGTCGCCGCCGCGGCCGGCAAGACCGCGGCGGCAACGAAGGCGGGCGTCCCCCCACGCCCGCCTCCCCCCGTCGAGCTACTTCTTCTTCGCGCTGTGCTTGCGCGCCTGCGTTTTGGTCTTGCCGCCGACCGTGTTGGGCTGATCGACGACGGTGCCGCTGTTGCCCGTGACCGTGAGGCTCTTGGACACGGTGTTGTTCGTGACCGTCACGCCACCGGAGTTGCCGGTGACCTTGACCGCGCCTTTGAACGTGCTCCCGACGACGGTCACGCCGCCGGTGTTGTTCGTGATCGTGGCCCCGGAGGCGCTGCTTGCAGCACACCCTTCGCCGTCGCCGATCGTCACCGGGCCAGTGGTCCCGGAGATCTTCAGCGAGCCGACTTTGGCGCCGCAGATGCGGATCACACCTGCGCCGTTGGCTTTGATCGCTTTGGTGGAGGCACCCTCGACGTCGAGGGATCCTCCCGGCTGCACTTCGATCGTGCCCGTCGTGGCCGTCGAGGTCACTTCGACCGCTTCGCCGGATTTGACGACGATCTTTTTGTGCACTTTGCCGCTGATGACCGTCGTGTTGCTGACGTTCGTGGTGCACGAATCCGAGGCCGAGTGACCGACGTTGTCGGTCGCCGTGGCTTCGGTGGTCTGCGGTCCTGTTTTGCTGGTGTCGATCGGCACCGTGGCGCTCGGGTCACTGGCCAGGCCCGACTGCCCGTCAGATGCTGTGATCGTCGCGCTCGCGCTGGAGCCGACTGCCGCGGTGCTCGGGCAGCTGACTTCGACGCTGGGCGGCGACACATCGACCTGCACCGTCAGCGTGCCGGGCGAGGAGACGTTGCCGACGTTGTCGGCCACGGTCCCGCTCGCGGTGTGCGAGCCGTCGGTGTTGAACACCTGCGGGCCCGACAGCGTCGATCCGTCGACGCCCGTCCCGGCGCTGCCATCTGAGAGCAGCGGATCGCCGTTGCTCGAGAAGGACACCGTCACCGAGTCCGCATACCAACCGCCGCCACCGGCGTAGTCCGGTTCGCGGTCGGCCGTGGCCGTCGGGGGGTTGGGGCCTGACTTGTCGACCTTGACTTCTTCAGACGCCGTCGACGGAGCGCTTTCCGGGCTTGCGTTGGACTCGGTCACGCGATAGGTCCACGTGCCTTCGGCCTCCGGGTTGCCGCCACCGAACGTGTATTCGGTACCGGTGATGCCCGTCGCCACGTTGCTCCAGCCACCTGCAGCGTTCTGGTGCTGCAGCGTGTACGTCGGTTTGATGGCCGCCTGCGACGCTTCCCATGCCAGCGTGAACTGGCCGTTGGCGTTCGGGTTGGACCCGCTCGTGAGTTTCGGCGCGCTCGGTGCTCCCGGTGTGACGTTGAGCGCGAGCGTGTATCCGCTGACCAGACGCTTCGTCAGCGGAGCCGTCACGAGACCTTCGGCGCTTCCCGGCGCATCCGTCGTCGGCACACGCAGTTCCAGGTTCCTCACCTGGACGGAGTGCGGCGAGGACGAGTTGCGGGCGTAGGTCGAGTCCGCGGTGAGCAGCTCGAGCTTGACCACGTGGCCGGAGGCCACGTTCCAGGCCTGCGGGTGCAGCTGGAACTGCTGCTGCGTGAAGCCACCGCCCGGGTTCAGCGGGCGGAGCATCGCGCGGCCGATCAGCTGCTCGGTTTTGGCTGTGGGGTTTTCGTCATACAGCCGTGCGATCACCTGGTCGTTGGCCGCCGGTGTCGAGAATTCCCCGATCACCGTGGATGAGCCGGCGATCGTGTATCCGCTCGCCGGAGCCGGGTTGACCTTGTACGTCGCCGCCGTGGCGTTGGCCGTGTTGGCGGCCGTCGTGCAGATCGTGCCCGACGTGAACGCGTTCGAAGGCGCTGTCGACGGGGACGCGATCGTCTGTTCGGCAGGGCTGTTCAGGTTCACTTCGCCGGGGGCGAGGCTTGCCCAGTTTGCCGCGTCGAACTCCGTGCCGGCGGTGGCCGCCGGGCACGCGCTGGTGATGATCGTCACGCCGCCCTGCGCTTCAGACGGTTCGCTGCCTTCGCCCTTGACGAAGAATTTGAACCATTTGTTCTGCGCGTTGGTGAGCTTCGCGAGATCCCCTGCGGCCGGCGTAGCCGAGCGCGGGTTGTGGCCAAGGTCCAGGTCGAAGAGCTTCATCGGCTCGTTCGGGTAGACCGAGCGGACCTCGTTGTAGTAGCGGACCGTTTCGTCGACCGGGAACAGGTCGTCGTTCCAGCCGTTCTGCATGATCGACGGGGCCGGAGCCTCGTTCAGCGGCGTGTAGTAGGGGCTGTGGTACTTGAGGAATTCTTCCTGCTGTATCGCCAGCGGTTCACCGTCGTACGGGCCGCCTTTGATGTTGAAGTTGTGCCAGGCGGTGAGGTTCGATTCCGGTTCGCCTTCTGGCCCGTAGTAGCCGATCAGCTGACCGGCGACGTACAGCGAGCTGTTCCAGTTGTTCTTTTCGATGCCGTCGCGGAATTCGTGGTTGACCCCGTTGTAGGGATCGCTTGAGACGTAGTCGTTGCTGCTGCCGTTGGGCTGCAGCGCGGTGGCGATGTCGCTCCACGGGTATTCCGGTGCGGTCGCGGCGATCTTCATCGGTTTGCCGGCCGGGCTTTCCCACGGGACGAGTTCGCCGTTGAGCAGTTCCACGCGGTCCTTCAGCGAGCCGAGCTGCAGCGACATGCCGCCGCCGTAGCTGCCGCCCGTCGCACCGATCTGCTGGCCGTTGATGACGCCTTCGTCGGCGAGCTCGCCGAGCAGCGTCTGCACGTCCCGGACCTCATACTTGCGGCTCATCAGGTGGATGTAGCCTTTTTCGCAGGGAGCCGCCTTGGCCGTGTTGGCCGGTTTGGAGGGGGATCCACAGGACGAGCCCCAGCCGCGGTCGGAGATGCTGAACACGGCGTAGCCCTGGGCGATCCAGCGCTGCACCGACGCACTCGACGGTGTGACCTTCGAGCCACCCCACCCGTGGTAGATGCCGATCACCGGGTAGTTGTTGTCCGACCCCGATTCGGCGGGAAACGCCATCGCGATATCGATCGGCGTGCCGTCGAAACTCGGCGTCGTGGCGCCGGCTTTTTCGCCGCACCAGCGCTGACCGGCATTCGCGCCCGTCTGGACGGTGCACGGGATCGTGCCGAAAACGGAACTGATCGTTGCGCTGGCGACCGACGGAACAACCAACAGTCCGACGACGACAGCAGACAACGCAAACAACTTGCGAAGCTTGGACATCAAAACGCCCTCCCCCTACTTCTCCATTTGTGTGAGACGGTCCTTAGAGTACCGCCCCGTACCCCTCCGAGTACGTCGGCGTACTCTATACTCAATCCGTGGACACTGTCAAGATCGGCGAGGAACTCCTGATCCCGGCGGGGCGCCACACGCTCCAGCCGGACGAGGTCAGCGCCCGCCAGCGCGAGCGTCTGCTGCGGGCGATGGGGCAGTGCGTCAGCGAGGCCGGCTACGGCGAGACGACGATCGCCGACGTGGTGCGCGTGGCGCGCACCTCGCGCACGGTCTTCTACAAGCACTTCGCCGACAAGGAGCAGTGCTTCCTGCAGACGTACGCGCAGATGACCGACGCGCGCATCGCCGCGTCGCTGCAGGCAGCCGCCGAGGTGCCCGAGTGGGACGGCAAGCTCGACGCGGGGATCGCGGCGTACTTCCGCTGGATGGCCGAGCATCCCGAGGTGGCCGTGACGACGGTCGTCGAGGTGCACTGCGCCGGGCGCCGGGCGATGGCGGCCCGCGCCAGCGCGCTGCACGACTGGATGCGCACGGTGCAGGGCGTCGCCTTCCTCGCCCGCCAAGCCGGGGTGCAGGTGGAGATCGACGAAGCGGCGGCGTTTGCGATCATCCTCACCGCCGAGGCCTACGTGCACGAGTACGCGCGCGAAGGACGCTTGGAGCAGGTCGTGGAGAAGACGGCCGGCGTTCAGGCACTGGCGCGCGCGCTGTTCGCGCAGGCCGGCGCCGCAAAGCCCGCGGCGGCTTAGGCCGGCTCAGGCTGCGTCGGTTGCGGCCGGCGAGGGCCGGCCGGCGAGCACGGCGAGCAGTTCGCCGATCCGCTCGATGCGCCCGGCACGGTCGGGCAGCTTGGCGTCGGTCTGGATCGTGTAGCGGTTGCGGCGGCCGATGCGCTCGCGCGAGATGTAGCCGCTGCTCGCGAGCTCGTCGACGATCCGGTGGGCCGCGCGTTCGGTGATGCCGACGCGATCGCTGATCTCGCGCAGGCGAACCCCGGGGTCGTGTGCGATGCACACGAGCACCTGCGCGTGGTTGGTCAAGAAGCGCCAGTGCGGCGTGGTGTCCTGCTGCATGACATTAGCCTAGCGTATCTTGATTTATATATATAGATATTTGTTTCATGCTATGTTGATCAAGTCCGCGGTGCACTCAGGTCGCTGGCGTCATGCGCTCACAGCGCACACCGATCGAGAGGCCCTCCATGTCAAGCAGCACAGCCACGCCCGCGGCACCCGCCGTGACCAACGGCGCCACGCACGCACGTCCGCCGCACGACCGGCCGGGCGCGAGTGCCCTGCTGGCGAAGCTGACCGGCCTGACGTCGGTCGCGGCGCTCGCCGCGGCGGGCATCGTCGCCGTCGGCATCATCGCCGTAGTCGGCGGCAACTACGCCAAGAACGTCGTGCACGATCAACTCGTGCCGCAGAAGATCGTCTTCCCGGCGGCCAACAGCCCAGAGCTGCTGCCGGGCATCAAGCAGTACGCCGGTCAGCAGCTCGTCAACGGCTCGCAGGCCAAGGCCTACGCCAACGACTTCATCAACGTCCACCTGTCGAAGGTCGCCGCCGGGCAGACCTACGCCCAGGTCTCGGCAGCCGCGATCGCCGCGCCGACCAACGCGAAGCTCGCCGAAGAGAAGGCGACGCTGTTCCAGGGCGAGACGCTTCGCAGCATCCTGCTCAGCGCGTGGGGCTGGTCGCTCGTCGGCACGATCGCCACGCTCGCCGGCTTCATCATGATCGCCCTCGGCGCGATCCTCTTCGTGCTGCCGCTGGCCAACTGGCGCGTGAACCTGCGCGGGCGTGCGGTGGGGGCGGTCGCTTAGTAGACGCGGCTATTCGCTGAGCCAGACTGCCACTCCGCCGTGATGGGAGCAGGTCCCGCTACGCGATTCGCTTTCACTGTATGTGCCGTCTACGCACTGTGCGGTGGCTCCCGCCGGCGTGGTCGAGCTTGCGTACGGTTTGCAGACGACGTTACCGGCCGAGTTCTCGTAGGTCCCGTTGGGGCATTCGGCCTGTCGCCGGGCTTGATCTTGTTCGCGCTTTTCGGCGGCTTGGCGTTCTTTGCGTTCGCGCGATTCGGTTTCGTGGCGGCGCTTGACTTCGGCACGCAGCGCGCGGGCGCGAGCGCGGGCTTCGAGTTCCGCGGCGCTGTGGTGGCGGACGACGCGAACGATGCGGGTCGTCGAGGCGCGCCCGCTCATCGTCGCTTTCACTTCGACTCGATTGGAGCCGATGTGGAGATGAAGCCGATCGCGCCAGCGGCCGAAGTGGACCGTGGCTTCGGTGTCGTTGACCGAGACGGACGCTCCCTTGGACACGGTCCCCGAGATCGTCGTTGCGGGGACAGACACGGAGTAGCTGCCCCGCCTCAGATGCAATGCGACCGGGGGGACCCTCGCTTCGGACGTGGCCTGGCTCGTGCTCGCGCCTGAGGTTGCCTCGGTCGTGCTCGAACTGCTGCCGGCGCAGCCGGCGAGCGTCGCTGCCACCACCATCGCGGCGCCGAGCAGCGTGGCGCGGGCACGGACCTTTCTCATCGCCCCTCCCAAGGCTTGACGGACAGGCGAAGACTAACGCGTTCCAGACTTCGGAACTAGACGGGGTCCGCTTTTAGGCGAACTCGCCTAAACCGCGAGCGCCACGTACTTCGTCTCGAGGTACTCGCCGATCCCCTCGAAGCCGCCCTCGCGCCCGAAGCCCGACTGCTTGACGCCGCCGAACGGCGCGGCGGGGTTCGACACGACGCCCTGGTTGAGGCCGACCATGCCGGTCTCGATCGCCTCGCAGACGCGAAACGCACGGTCGAGGTCGCGCGTGTAGACGTAGGCGACCAGGCCGTACTCGGTGCGGTTGGCTGCCTCGATTGCCTGCTCGTCGGTCGAGAACGTGGCGACCGGAGCGACGGGGCCGAAGATCTCCTCGTCGAGCAGCCGCGCGTCCTGCGGCACATCGGCGAGCACGGTCGGCGCGTAGAAGTAGCCGCGGTCGCCGACCGGTTCGCCGCCGAGCAGCACGCGCGCGCCACGCTGCCTGGCATCGTCGACGAGCTCGGCGACCTTGCCGCGCTGGTCGTCGTCGATCAGCGGCCCAACATCCGTATCCGGGTCGCTGCCGCGACCGACCTTCAGCGCGCCCATGCGCTCGGCCATCCTGGCAGCGAACTCGTCGGCCAGCGACTCGTGCACGTGAAAGCGGTTGGCCGCCGTGCACGCCTCGCCGACATTGCGCATCTTCGCGAGCATCGCACCCTCGACCGCGGCGTCAAGATCGGCGTCCTCGAACACGAGAAACGGCGCGTTGCCGCCGAGCTCCATGGACACGCGCAGCACCTGCTCGGCGGACTGTTCGATCAGCCTGCGCCCGACCTCCGTCGAGCCGGTGAACGACAGCTTGCGTGTGCGCGGGTCCTTCAGCAGCGGTTCGATCACTTCGCCGGAGTGCGACGCGGCGATCACGTTGAGCACGCCGTCGGGCAGCCCCGCCTCCTGCAGTATCTTCGCCAGCGCAAGCATCGACAGCGGCGTCTGCTGCGCGGGCTTGACGACCATCGTGCAGCCCGCCGCGATCGCCGGCGCGATCTTGCGTGTGCCCATCGCCGTGGGGAAGTTCCACGGCGTGACGAACACGCACGGCCCGACCGGCTGGCGCATCGTGAGGATGCGGCCCTTGCCCGTCGTGTTGACCATGTAGCGGCCGTGGATGCGCACCGCCTCCTCGGAGAACCAGCGAAAGAACTCCGCCGCGTAGGAGATCTCCGCGCGCGACTCGGCCAGCGCCTTACCCATCTCCAGCGTCATCAGCAGCGCCAGCTCCTCGCTGCGCTCGCTGATCGCCTCGAACGCGCGCCGCAGGATCTCCCCACGCTCGCGCGGCGGATGCGCAGCCCAGTCGCCCTGCGCGCCGGCTGCCGCCGACAGCGCCGCAAGCGCGTCGCCGGGCTGCGCGTCGGCGACCTGCACGAGCGTCTCGCCCGTCGCCGGGTCCTCCACGCCGAGCGTGCCGCCGCCGGAGGCATCGCGCCAGCGCCCGCCGATGAACAACTGCTTGGGGACGCCCTCGAGCACCGTCGCCGGATCGTGCTGTCGCGGAGATTGCGTACTCATCGTCTGACGTCGGCTTCCCGCGCGCGAGGCGCAGCAAACCTTGCAGGAATTGGACGAATAGCCCCCCGGCGGGAGCGATGCTCACGGCGCCATTGCCGGGCTCCGACGGAATTAGGGTGCGTCACGACACACCACTGAAACCGATGCTCGACATCGGCTCAACCTACCACCGCACCGGCCGGCGGCTGGCGGTCCTCGCCGCGACGCTCGCCGTGTCGCTGCTCGCGACGAGCACCGCGCGCGCGGCCGACCTGCTGATCTCCGGCGGCGGCTACGGACACGGCGTCGGCATGAGCCAGCAGGGGGCGCTCGGGTACGCCGAACACGGCTTCACCTACCAGGCGATCCTCGCCCACTACTACACCGGCACCGCGCTCGGCAGCGCGCCCGCGAACGCGCAGGTGCGCGTGCTGATGGCCAACAACAAGGTGCGCAAGGTCGCGCTGGAGACCTACGTGCGCGGCGTCGTCTCCGCCGAGGTCTCCGCGAGCTGGCCGCTGGCCGCGCTGGAGGCGCAGGCCGTCGCCAGCCGCACGTACGCGCTCACTGCGCATGCCGGCGGCTCGCGCTTCGACGTGTACGCCGACACGCGCTCGCAGGTGTACCGCGGCGTGGCCGCGCAGACGCCGCAGACCGACGCCGCCGTCGCCGCCACGGCCGGGCAGATCGTCACGTACAAAGGCAAACCGGCCGCCACGTACTTCTTCGCCAGCTCGGGCGGGCGCACGGAGAACAACGAGAACTCGTTCACCGGCTCAGAACCCGAGCCGTGGCTGCGCGGCGTCGTCGACCAGTACGAGCGCGGCGACCGCCACACGTGGAAGATCGCGCTGAGCTTCGCCGCCGCCGCCAAACGCCTGCATGGCCTCGTCCGCGGAAGCTTCCAGGGCATCGAAGTCGTCAAGCGCGGCTTCTCCCCGCGCATCGTCTCGGCCTACGTGCTCGGCACGGCGGGCCGCACGGCCATCAGCGGGCCCGAACTCGCAGGCCGCCTAGGCCTGTACAGCGCGTGGGCCTACTTCAGCACGCGCGAAGGGCAGAGCGTCAAGCCCGAGCCCGATCGCAGCGGCTGGTCGGCGCTCGCCAGCCCCGCCCCGGCCGCCGCGCCCGGTCCGTCAGGCACCCCGCAGGGCGGCGTGCCGTCAGCCCCGCCCGCCGAAGCCGCGAGGGCCTCCTCCGGTTCCGCTGTCAACCGCGCGCAGCCCAACGCCGGAGGCACCTCAGCGCCCGAATAGGCATCTGGCGAACGAGCACGCGCCATCGGCGCAAACGGATTTGTTTGCGCATGCGCGGGCGGGGGCAAACACTGCTCAGAAGTAGTCGATGCTCGCCAAACCTCACCGCCGCTCGCCTGGCTCCGCCGCCGGCCGGATCGCCCGCCTCGGCATGGCTGTTTTGATGTGCGTCGCATCCGTCCTGCTCGCGACTCACGCCGAGGCGAGTGCGGCGAGCCCGCTCACGCGCACGCTCGACGCGGTCGCTCACACGGCGGCGTCGGACGTCACCTCGACCGTCGGCACGACCGTCGCACCGGCCGTTGGCGCGCTGCCGTCCCCGCCGGCACCGGCCGCCGATGCTCCCGCTGCGCCGGAGGGCGCCGGCGAGCAGGCAGCTCCCCCCGCCACTCCGTCGTCCTCCCCGCCATCGCCGCCGCCCGCACCGCTGCATGCGGCAGCCAAGTCATTGGGCGACGCCGCACGCGAAACGAGCGGCGTCTCCCGCACCCCGCCCGCTCGCGCAGCCGCAGGGCCGACAAGCGCCGAAGCCGTCCGTCCCCGCCGCCGCCGCCGAAAGAGGCCCGCTGAGCACGGTCGTGCACTCGGCCGTGCGGCGCGATCCTCCCGTTCGCCTCGTCGCTGAAGTCGTGCGCCGGACCGCCGGGGCCGTCACCGACACCCAGGCTGTGGCCACCGCCGAGCGCGTGCTCGGCCCGGCAAGCGCCCCTTCGCAGATCGTCCGGGCGCTCGCACGAGACGCCTCGTCGGTCATCGGCAGCGTCGCCGAAGCAGGCGAGACGATCGGCGGCGTGGCGAGCTCGGTGCTGGACCCGGCAGTCCCGAGCCTGCGCTCGCTCGGTCTCGTGGCCGAAACGGCGTTTCCAGCCCGCCGTGTCCCGCTGCAGGCAATCGCGGCGGTTGAGTCACCGCGCGAGGCGCTCGCCGCTATGACCGGCGCGCAACTCTTCCCCGACCGCCTGCTCGCCCAGGGCGGCGCGAGCTTCGCCCTCGCGAACCCGCCGCTCACGTCGCAGCCGGGCCCGGCCGGCGCGCGCAGCACACCGCCTGCGACACCGGCCTCGAGCGTGCCGCGCACCTCGTCGCGAACGTTCGGCACGCTGCACCTCACCGGCGGGCACGGGGCCGCTTCGTCTGCCGCCCACGACGCGCCCGGCGCGTCGCTGCCCGCAAGTCCCGCGCCCACGCCGTCGTCCCCGGGTGGTGTCTCTCCGGCGACTGCGGTCGGGGCAGGAGGCGGGATCGCCGTCGCCCTGGCCCTCGCAGCGCTGCTGCTGCTCACCGCGCCGCCGGCCCTGCGCCGGTTTGGACTCGTCGCCGAATCCTGGCGACGAGCGCCGTTGTTGCTGATCGCTGACCGCCCGGGCTAGCTCCGCCCGCCGCGAGTCATCCGAGCGCGGATCGCCCGATCCGCGCCGACGATCTGCAACGAACGCGCGAAAGGAGCTGTATTCGATGCATACGCTGGTTCTGCTCGGCGAGTTGACCGGCGCGTCTGCGGCCTGCACGCTGGAGGCGGCGCTGGAGGATCTGTGCGAAATGGAGGTCGACGCGATCACGCTCGACCTGAGCAAGCTCACCCACATCGACGCTACAGGCGTGGCAGTGATCGCCTTTCGCTGCCAGTGGTGCGAACGCCGCGGGCAGGAGGTCGCGCTCGTGCACGGCGCTCGGCCTGTGCAGCGCGCATTCGAGCTGGCAGGGATGACCGATCGGCTCCCGTTCCTGCAGCGCAGCTCTGCCGGCGAACGCGTGGCGCCTGCGCAGGAGCCGATGCCCGTGCTTGCACTGGCCGCGAACGGTGCCTGGAACGCCGAGCGCCGGCAGGCGCGGCGGGAGGTCGTGCGCACTCCGCGCTGGCGCTCGATCGCGTTCGCGCGCGCCTCCGCCCGCCGCGAGCGAGTGCGGCGTGCGCGACTTGCCGGGAGGGCGATGTAGACGATCGCCCCATCCGAACCGCCCTGCCGCCGGGCGGCGGACGCGCGCCGTAACCTGCGCGCATGCCCGCCCGTGCGCCGCTGCTGCTCGCAGACATCCCCTGGCTGCTCTACCGCTCCTACTTCGCGCTGCCGAAATCGATCGTCGGCAGCGAGGGCAAGCCGGTCAACGCGCTGCTGGGGACCGTAAACGCTCTGCTGGGGTACGTCGATGCCGGCGCTCTACCGCCCGCGCGCGCGCCGTCGTGGCCTGCACGGGCGCCGAGGAGGCCGAGTACCGCGTGCGGCTCTACCCGCCCTACCACGCCCACCGCGACCCGATGCCGCCGGAGCTGGCGTGGCAGTGGCGGCGTGCGCCGCAGCTGCTGGCGAGCTTCGGCTGGACGGTCAGCGGCAGCGACAGCCTCGAGGCCGACGACGTGATGTTCTCCTTCGCGCAAGTCGAGCAGCAGCAGGGCGGGCGGGCGCTGCTGATGACCGGCGACCGCGACCTCTACGGGGCGGTCACCCAGCGCGTGTCGGTGCTGGAGCTGCTCAAGGGCGGCAAGACCGCCGAGCTCGGCCCGTCCGACGTGCGCGAGCGCTATGGCGTCGAGCCCGCGCTCGTGCCCGATTTCATCGCCCTGCGCGGCGATCCCTCCGACGGTCTGCCGGGTGCACCAGGCATCGGCGCGAAGACGGCGGCACAGCTGCTGCGCCGCTACGGCCCGCTGGAGGACCTGCTCGACGCGGCGGACGCCCTCACCGACAAGGTCAGGCGCGACGAGGATGAGATGCGCCCGCGCGCGGCGGCAGCGCTGCGCGAGAACGCCGAGCTGCTGCGCTCGTTCAAGCAGATAGCGACCCTCCAGCAGATCGACGTCTCACCCCCGCCCGACGCCGGCACGGATTTCGCCGGCGGCGCGAACCACGCCCGCAAGCTGGGCATGGCCCGCCTGGCCGAGCGGCTCGATCACCTCGCCTAGGGGGTGAACCTAACGTTGATGACGTCCCCGTCTGCCATCGCGTAGTCGCGGCCCTCGACGCGCAGCGTGCCGCGATCGCGGGCACCTGCGTAGCCGCCCGCATCGATCAGCTCGCGCCAGCCGATCACCTCGGCGCGCACGAAGCCCTTCTGGATGTCGGTGTGGATCTGCCCGGCGGCGTGCCACGCGGTCAGGCCGCGGCGCAGGTGCCACGACTGCGCGATCGTCGCCTCGCCGGCCGTGAAGAACGCCAGCAGTCGCAGCAGCTCGAACGCCTCGCGCACGACGCGCGACAGGCCGGACTCGCTGACGCCCAGCTCGGCGCGCATCTCGGCAGCTTCGTCGTCGTCGAGCTCTGAGAGCTCGGCCTCGATGCGCGAGGACACGGCGACGGCGCGTGCGCCGTGCGACGCGGCGTGCTCGGCCACCACCGCCGGCACCTCCTCGGAGCCCTCGTCGACGTTCGCCACGAACAGCACCGGCTTGCTCGTCAGCGAGCCGAGGTCGCGCGCGGCGTTCGGCGCCTCCTCGGGCAGTGGCACGCCGCGCGCCGGGCGCCCGGCCTGCAGCTCGGCGATGACGGCGTTCAGCCACGCCTCCTCGGCAACGGCCACGCGATCGCCGCCGCGCGCTTGTTTGCCCACGCGCTCGACGCGGCGCTCGGCCTGCTCGAGGTCGGCGAGCACGAGCTCGGTCTCGATCGTCTCGATGTCGCGCAGCGCGTCGACGCTGCCCTCGGGATGGATGACGTTGTCGTCGGAGTGCGCGCGAACGACGTGCACGATCGCGTCGGTCTCGCGGATGTTCGCGAGGAAGCGGTTGCCCAGCCCCTCGCCCTCGTGCGCGCCGGCGACCAGCCCGGCGATGTCGTGGAAGTCGATCGTGTCCCACACGATCTGCGAGGCGCCGACCGTCTGGGCGATCTGCTCCAGGCGCTCATCGCGCACGGGCACGACTGCGACGTTCGGCTCGATCGTCGTGAAGGGGTAGTTGGCCGCCTCGGCGCCGGCTTTCGTCAGCGCGTTGAAGAGCGACGACTTGCCCGCGTTGGGCATGCCGACGATGCCGATGCGCGTGCTCACGCCGCGCCGCCGGCGGCCCGTGTGGCAAACGCCTGCGGCGCATGCCCGTTGCTGTGGGCGACCTCGCTGGGCTGCTGTGCCGCGGGCAGCCTCGTCGCGTCCGCCCGCCGATCGCGTGCCCAGCGCGCCGACGGCCGCGCCGAGCAGCGCCCCGGCGAGCACATCCGACGGGTAGTGCACGCCGAGATACAGCCGCGAGTAGGAGAGCTTTGCCGCGAGCGCGTACAGCGCCGGCGCGGGCAGCCCCAGGCGCGAGTACGCGACTGCTCCCGGCGAACGCCGTCGACGCGTGCGCGCTGGGGAAGCTCAGCGTCGTCGGCGTGGCGATCAGCGGCGGCAGGCGGCGCAGGCGCGGCCGCGAGCGGCGCACGGCGAACTTGACCGCCGTGTTCAGCGCGTACATCCCCGCCACCGTCCCCGTCGCGCGGCGCCATCGCGCCCGCCGGCGTGCATCGACCGCCGCCCCGGCGACGCCGATCGCCAGCCACACCGCCGCGTGCTCCCCCAGCAGCGTGAACCGCGCGACCGCACGGTCGAGCTGCGCCGTATGCCCGCGCGTGCGGGCGAGGCGCAGGAGCCGCTCGTCGAGCGACGCGAGGCTCTTGTCAGCCGACACGACGCCTAGGCGCCGAAGCCGACGCGCAAATCGCTGCTCTCCGAGCGCACGTAGACGATCTGCGCGAGATCGAGCCGCACGGGCCCCTCCTCGGTCTCCAGCTCGTGCCAGCCGGTGTTGCCGAGCGCCTTGTGCAGAGCGTCGAGCTGCTTGTCGGCGACGCGCAGGGTGAGCACCTGGCCGCCCTGGAAGCCGATGCTGATGTGCTGCTTGGCCGTTGCCATCAGTGCCCCTCCGCTGGTTGCACGATCTCGGTGAGCACGCCGGCGGTCGCCCGCGGGTGCATGAAGGCGACGCGCGAGCCGCGGATGCCGGTGCGCGGGGTCTCGTCGATCAGCGCCAGGCCTGCTTGCTTGAGCGCGCCGAGCGTGGCGTCGATGTCCTGCACCTGGTAGGCGACGTGGTGCAGTCCCGGCCCGTTCTTGGCGAGGAACTTGCCGACGGGGGTGTCTGCGCCGAGCGGCGCGAGCAGCTCGACGTGGTTCTCGCCGACGTCCAGCAGGACCGCCTCCACGCCCTGCTCCTCGACGACCTCGCGATGCGCGAGCGTCAGCTGGAAGCTGTCGCGGTAGAGCGCGAGGGCCGGCTCGATCTCCTCGACGGCGACGCCGATGTGGTCGATGCGCGTGAACACGCCCCGCAGTGTATTCGGGCGCGCTTGGCCTCGCCGCGCTGGCGGGGCTAGTCCTGCGCGAGCGCGTCGGTGGCGCTCGCGGCGGCCACGACGCGCAGCCCGACGCCCGGCGCGCGCTCCAGCCGCGGCACGCCGGCCATGATCCGGTCGATCGAATCGCGCTCGAGCACCTCGTGCTCGAGCAGCTCGTGCGCGAGCGCGTCGAGCAGCGGGCGGTGGGCGATGATCATGCGCTGCGCTGCGCGGCGCGCCTCCTCGACGAGGTCCTGGCGCTCCTCGTCGCGGATGCGCAGCGTCGTCTCCGAAAGCTGCACGTCGCCGTCGGGCGAGCGGCCCATCCCGGCGGTGCCCATCGCGAAGTCGTGCACCATCTGGTGGGCGACCGATGCTACGCGTTTGAGGTCGTCCGAGGCGCCGGTGGTGATCGCACCGAAGACGATCTGCTCGGCCGCACGACCGCCGAGCAGCACGGTCATGTAGTCGAGCAGCTCCTCGCGCGTCTTCAGGTAGCGGTCCTCGGCCGGCAGGTTGAGCGTGTAGCCGAGCGCCTGCCCGCGCGGGACGATCGAGATGCGGTGGACACGATCGACGGACGGGAGCAGCTCGCCGCACAGCGCGTGGCCCGCCTCGTGAAAGGCGACGACGTGCTTCTCGTGGGAGTTGAGCACGCGCCTGGACTGCACGCCCGCGACGACGCGCTCGATCGCCGCGTCGAAGTCGCCGGTCGCGATCGTCGCGCTCTTGCGGCGGGTTGCGAAGATCGCCGCCTCGTTGCAGATGTTCGCGAGGTCCGCGCCCGTCAGCCCGCTCGTCTGCTGGGCGATCACGCCGAGGTCGACGTCCTTCAGCGGCTTGTCGCGCGTGTGGACCTTCAGCACGCCTTCGCGACCGCGCACGTCGGGCGGCACGACGAACACCTGGCGGTCGAAGCGGCCCGGCCGAAGCAGCGCCGGGTCGAGCTTGTCGAGCAGGTTGGACGCGGCGATCACCACGACGCGCCCGCTGCCGGCGAAGCCGTCCATCTCCACGAGCAGCTGGTTGAGCGTCTGGTCCTTCTCGCCGGAGATGTCCGTTCCGCGGCGCCCGCCGACGGCGTCGAGCTCGTCGATGAAGATGATCGCCGGTTCGTGTTTGCGCGCGATCGCGAACAGCCGCCGGATGCGGGCCGCGCCGAGGCCGGCGAACATCTCCACGAACGACGAGGCCGATTGCGCGAAGAACTGCGCGCCGGATTCGTGCGCCACCGCCTTTGCGAGGAGCGTCTTGCCGGTCCCCGGCGGCCCGTGCAGCAGCACGCCCTTGGGCACCTTCGCCCCCAGTTTCTGAAACGGCTTGGGGTCGCGCAGGAACTCGACGATCTCCTCCAGCTCGGCCTTCGCCTCGTCGACGCCGGCGATGTCGGCGAACGACACCGACTGGTTGGAGGCCGGCTTGATCTGCTGCGGCTTCACGCGCGGCATCGACTTCAGCGTGCGCAGCATCAGATAGAGCAGCGCCGCGAAGAACAGGATCATCACGACCGGCGACCAGTTCAGCGCGGCGCTCTGGATCTGCGAGACGAGCGACGGGCCCGGTATCGGTGCGGGGATCGCCGCGGGGCGGAAGCTCGCGACCGGGACGAGCGGGTGCGGCGTGTGTGAGTAGTTGACCAGAGCGTGTGCGAGATGGTGCGGGGGCGCATCGATCACAGCGCGAACTCCCGATTCCACTCCGCTTCGTGCCTTCTCCAGCAAGTCAGCCATCCCTAGCATCGGTCAAGTATCGCTAACGAGATGTTCGATTGCGAGGGTTGACCGGAGACTATTTCTCGCGAGATCTGCGCAAAGCTGCGCAAACGTTCGCAGGGGTGCGCACAGACGTCGCGGCGGGCGCGGTCAGCCGAGCGTGCGCGTCGCCAGATCGGCGTAGAACTCCGTCGCGAATGCGATGTCGCGCACGTCGATGCGCTCGTCGGCCGCGTGCACGAGCGGCGCCGCCTCGAACATCGTCTGATGGCGCTGGGGGAAGAAGCCGTAGGCGACGCAGTCGGGAAACGCCTCGCGGAAGTGGCGCGAGTCGGTGAAGCCCGGCAGGATCACCGGAACGACCGCCGCCCCGGGATCGCGCTCGCCGATCCAGTCGACGATCGTCTCGAACATCGGCGAGTCCATCGGCGAGCGATTGCCGACGACGCGCTCGGTGAAGTCGATGCCGAAGCCGTCGTCGCCGAGCACTTCGGCGATGCCCTTGCGCACCTCTCGCTCGCCGAGGCCCGGCGGGACGCGGCAGTCGACTTTCAGCTCGGCACGGCTGGGGATCACGTTGATCTTCTCCGACGCGGAAATGCGCGTCGGCGTGAACGTCACGCCGAGCATCGGCTCGAACATCGTCGCCAGGCGAAGGTCGGCGGCGCGCATGCGCGCGATCGAAGCGGATGCGTCGTCGGGGTCCTCGCCGATCCCGCGCAGCATGCCGCGCGGCTCGTCGGTCAGCTCGTAGGCCGGCTGGCGCGCGGCCAGGCGCTCGAGCACGGGCGCCATCTTCAGCAGCGCGTTGTCGCCCATCCCGGGCATCGACGCGTGGCCGGCGACGCCGTCGGTGCTGACGGTGAAGCGGAACACGCCCTTCTCCGCGCAGCACACGCCGTAGTAGCGCCGGCCTTCGTATTCGAAGACCTCGCCGCCGCCCTCGTTGACGAGCATGTCGCAGCGCACCTTCTCGGGATGCGTCTTGGTGATCCATTCGGCGCCCAGCGAACCGCCCGTCTCCTCGTCGACGACCGAGGCGATCAGCAGCTCGCCGCGCGCGGGGCGCCAGCCCGAGCGCGCCAGCGACGCCGCCGCGGCGATCTCCGCGGCGACCTGCGACTTCATGTCCAGCGCGCCGCGCCCCCACAGGTAGCCGTCGGCGACGTCGCCCGACCACGGGTCGTGCGTCCACTCCTGCGGGTTTGCGAGCACCGTGTCGACGTGTCCGAGAAAGCACAGCGTCGGCCCGTCTCCGGCAGGCTCGCCGGCGGGGGGCGCACCGTCCGCGCGCAGGCGCGCGATCAGGTTGGGACGCCCGGGCTCGGCGCCGAGCAGCTCGCAGTGAAAGCCCGCCTGGCGCAGGTGATCGGCGAGGTACTCCTGTGCCTCGCGCTCGTTACCCGGCGGGTTGACCGTGTTGAAGCGCACCAGGCGGCGCAGCAGCTCCTGTGCCTCCGCGCCGGCGCCGTTCTCGCTCATCGTCGCAGCGGCGGCCGTGCGCCGGTCATCTGCTGCGTGGCGAGGAGGTGGCGCTCATCGCGCAGATCGTACGCCGATCGCCGCGGTTTCCTCGCGCGTGAGCGGGAAGTGGCAGGCGGCGCGCGTGCCGGTGCCCTTGTCCTCCAGCGGCGGGTCGTCGATCGAGCAGCGCTCCTGCGCCTTGGGGCAGCGCGTGTGAAAGCGGCAGGCCTGCGGCGGGTTCGCCGGGCTGGGAACGTCGCCGCTGAGCAGCTGGCGCTCGTCGCGCCGCACCGACGGGTCGGCGATCGGCACGGCGGCCAGCAGCGCGCCGGTGTACGGGTGGCGGGGGAAGTCGTACAGCGCGTCGCTCGGCCCGATCTCGACGATCCGCCCGAGATACATCACCGCGACGCGGTCGCACATGTGTCTGACCACCGACAGATCGTGTGCGATGAACACGAGCGTCAGGCCGAGCTGGCGCTGCATGTCGCGCAGCAGGTTGAGCACCTGCGCCTGGATCGACACGTCCAGCGCCGACACCGGCTCGTCGGCGATCAGCAGCTTCGGCTTCAAGGCCAGCGCACGAGCGACGCCGATGCGCTGGCGCTGGCCGCCGGAGAACTCGTGCGGGTAGCGGTTGTAGTGCTCGGGGTTCAGCCCGACCATCTCCATCAGCTCCTGCACCGCTCGCTTGCGCTCGCCCTTGCCCTGCTCCAGCCCGTGGATGGCGAATGGCAGGCCGATGATCGAGCCGACCGTTTTGCGCGGGTTCAGCGAGGAGTAGGGATCCTGGAAGATCATCTGCACGTCGCGCCGGATCGCCTTCAGCCGCGCGCCCTTCAGGTGCGTGATGTCCTGGCCGTCGAAGCGGATCTCGCCCGACGTCGCGTCGAGCAGGCGTGTGATCAAGCGCGCCGTCGTGCTCTTGCCACAGCCCGTCTCGCCGACCAGCCCGAGCGTCTCCCCGCGCTTGATGTCGAAGTTGACGCCGTCGACGGCCTGCACCGCGCCGACCTTGCGCTGCACGACGATCCCGCGCGTCAGCGGGAAGTGCTTGACGAGATCGCGCACCTGCACGAGTGCGTCGCCGTCTTGCGTGCTCACGCCGGCTCCTCGCCGGGCACGCCGACCTCGGCGAGCGCCTCGTCGGGCATGCGCCCGGCGCGCAGCTGCGCCCACAGGCGCCGGCGCACGTCGACCTCCAGCAGGCAGGCGACGTGGTGGCTGGGATCGTCGGGAAGCGGCTGCAGCTGAGGGTCGATGCGCGCATGCGAGGGCTGGGCATACGGGCAGCGCGGATGGAAGTGGCACCCGGAGGGGCGGTTGATCAGGCTCGGCGGCGTGCCGGGGATCGGCACGAGATCCTCGTCGCGCGAGCTGGCGAGCGTGGGGATCGACTTCAGCAGCCCCCAGGTGTATGGGTGCTCGGGCCCGTCGAACACCGTCGCCGTGGAGGCCGTCTCGACGATCCGCCCGGCGTACATCACGGCGATATCGTCGGCCATCTCGGCGACCACGCCGAGATCGTGCGTGATGATCACGATCGCCATGCCCAGCTCGCGCTGCAGGCGTTCCAGCAGTGCGAGGATCTGCGCCTGCACGGTCACGTCGAGCGCCGTCGTGGGCTCGTCGGCGATCAGCAGCTTGGGCTCGTTGGCGAGCGCCATGGCGATCATCGCGCGCTGGCGCATGCCGCCGGAGAACTCGTGCGGGAACTCGTCCACGCGGCGGCTCGGGTCCGGGATGCCGACGAGGCCGAGCAGCTCGATGGCGCGCTCGCGCGCCTTGGCCTTGGATACGTCCTGGTGCGCTCGCACCGCCTCGATCAGCTGGAAGCCGACCTTGTAGAAGGGATGCAGCGAGGACAGCGGGTCCTGGAAGACCATCGCGATGTCGTTGCCGCGGATCCTGCGCAGCTCGCTTTCGCCGAGCGAGACGAGGTCTCTGCCCTCGAACAGGATCTGCCCGGAGATGTGCGCGCTTTTGCCGCGCGTGAGCCCGAGCGTGGTCATCGACGCGACGGACTTGCCCGAGCCGGACTCGCCGACGATGCCCAGCGTGCGCCCGGCGTGCACCTGATAGGTGATGCCGTCGACCGCGTGCACGACGCCGTCTTCGGTGGAGAACTCCACGTGCAGGTCCTCCACGCGCAGCAGCGGCTCGGCGGCGCTCACTCGTATCTCACTCTCGGATCAAGGTAGGCGTAGGCGATGTCCACGACGATGTTGAAGACGATGATGAACAGGGCGGCGAGCAGCACCGTGCCCTGCACGATCGGGAAGTCCGAATGCGTGATCGCGTCGTAGTTGAGGCGGCCGATGCCGGGGATGTTGAAGACCGTTTCGACGAGCACCGAGCCACCGAGGAACACGCCGATATCGATGCCGAGGATCGTCACGACGGGGTTGATCGCCGAGCGCACGCCATGGCGCAGGACGACGCGTTTCTCAGACAGCCCCTTCGCACGCGCGGTGCGGATGTAGTCCTCGCTCATCGTCTCGATCAGGCTGCCGCGGATCAGCCGCGCGTAGATCGCCGCGGTGCCGGCCGCGACGACCAGCCACGGCAGGATCAGCGACTCGAACCATTTGACCGGTTCGCTCGTCAGCGCGACGTAGCTACCCGAGCCGGGGAACACGTGCACCTGGCCGATGTCCGTGGCGAACAGGTAGAGGGCGATCAGGCCGAGCCAGTATTCCGGCGCCGAGACGAGCACCAGCGCGGTACCCATCGCGCCGCGGTCGAGGCGCGAGCGCGGCCGCAGCGCCGAGACGATCCCCACCGACAGGCCGGTCACCAGCCATACGACCGCGCCGCCGAGCACCAGTGAGACGGTCGCCGGGACGCGTTCGAATATGAGCGTCTTGACGGGCGCGTTGGAGTAGTAGCTGAAGCCCAGGTCGAAGTGCAGGAAGATGCCCTTCATGTAGAGCCAGAACTGCGTCAGCAGGGGCTTGTTCAGGCCCAGGTTCTGGCGGATCTCGGCGATGATCTTGGGGTTCTGCAGGCGTCCGGCGCGCAGCTTTGCGGGATCGGCCGTCGGCAGGATGCGGAAGATCACGAACGTCAGCGCGGAAACCAGCACGAGCAGCACGACGCCCCACAGCAGGCGGCGGATTATGTAACGCGTCATTCGGCTTGGCTCGCTCGCATCTCGTGGTCTCCGGTCGGCACGCGAAGGCGACGTGGGGCCCGCTGCGACGAGCGGGCCCCACGCACCTCACCGGCCTACTTCAACGACGTGTAGTTGAAGTCCCATGAGCCGATGTTCCACAGGTCGCCGATTCCGTCGACGTCCTTGGACTCGATCACGGGCTCCTTGTCCCAGTCGTATGGCACGGCGACGGCTTCGGCGACGAGTTCTTCGTCGATCTTCGCCCACGCTTTCGCGCGCGCGTCGATGCCGACGACCTTCGTGGCCGCTTCCATCGCTGCGTTGATTTTCGGGTGGTTGACGAGACCCCAGTTGGAGTTCGTCCCGTTCTTGACGATCAGGTTGCCGTTGAACGGCACGTCGAGCGTCGCCTGCGGGTCGCCGAAGTCGGAGATCCAGCCGACGTTCGGGCAGACGTCGATCTTTTCGGTCACGACCCCGCAGAATTTCGAGTACATGACCGACTGGTCGACGAGGTTCAGCTTCGTCTTGAAGCCGAGCTTCTTCAGCGCTTCGTTGGCGATCTGCGCGTCTTCCGAAGCCGGGTTACCCGTCGAGCCGACGACCTGCACCGTTTCCGTGCCGGTGTATTTGCCGCTCGGGTAGCCCGCCAGCTTCATGTACTTTTCGGCCACCGTGACGTCGCCCTGCGGGTGTTCGTTGTAGTCGACTTTCGGCCCGGTCAGCCCACCGGCCTCTTCGAAGCCCGGGATTTCCGGGTAGATGAAGTGTGTCTGCACGTTGGTCACGAGGCTTCCGCCGCGCGCCTTGTCCATCGCTTCGCGATCGAGCGCCGCCCAGTAGGCCTTGCGCAGGTTCACGTTCTTGAACGGCCCGTTGCTGTTGTTGATCGCCACGTAGTGGTCGCCCGCGCCAGGGGAGATCAGGAGCTGGCTGCGGAATTTTTCATACGCGAGCTTGACGATCGACTGCGCCGGCGTGTCGTTCTGCACCGTGTGCGAGCCTTCGAGCACCTGGCGCCCGATGACGGTCGTGTCGCCGCCGATGCTGATGTTGATCTGGTTCAGATACGCCGGGCGGAAGTCCGTGCTGGCACTCCAGTTCGGGTTGCGCACGAGCGTGGCCGACTTGCCGGGCTGGTAGCCGACGCCGAGGACCTTGCCTTCGCTGTTGGCCTTGAACATGTACGGGCCGGTGGCGACCTGGTAGTTGCCGTATTCGCTCGGTTTCATGGCGTCGTACTTTTTCGCGTACTCCTCCGGCACCGGGGCGCTCATCGGCAGCACCAGCGCAGCCGCGACGATCGCGCCCTGCGGTTCGGTCAGGTGGAAGGCGATCGTGTACTTGTCCGGCGTGGTGACGCCCTTGACCGGTCCGCCGCTGGCCGTCTTCATGCCTTCGACCGAGCTGAAGTAACCCAGGTAGTACGGGTTGGCGACGCTCGGGTTGGCCGCGCGGTCGATCGCGTAGGCGACGTCCGCGGAGGTCACTTCGCGGTTGACCGGCGGGCTGAAGTGGATGCCGTGGCGGATTTTCACCGTCACGAGCTTCCCGCCATCGGAGATCGCCGGCGGGCCTTCGGCCGTGTCGGGTGTGACTTCAGAGAAGGTGTTCGGCTTGTACGAGTACAGGGGACGCTGCGTGGCGTACACCGCCTCGTAGTCGACCGAGAAGTAGGACTGCCCTGGATCGATGTGTTCGAAGTCCTCGTGGTTGAGCACGCTCAGCGTGCCACCGCGTTTGCCACCCGTCAGGGTGGCCGTCTTCGGGGTGTTGATCCCCGGGGCGATGCCGGCGCTGTTGCCGCCGGAGCTCGAGCTGGTGCTGCTGCTCGATCCGCACGCGGCGAGTACGAGCGCGAGCAAGCCCGCGAACGCTACCGCCGTGATCATTTTCAGCGACCTCATGGGCGCCTCCTCTGCTTTGTTTTTGTCGATACCCGTGTCACCGGGCAGTCCTTGGGTTCAGGGCGTCCTGCAGACCGTCGCCGAGCAAGTTGAACGCGAGCACGGTCAACAGCAGGGCGAGGCCCGGGAACGTCATGTACCACCAAGCGGTGTTGAAGATCGGCGTGGCCGCGGCGATCATCTGGCCCCAGCTGGCCGTCGGGGGGCGAATGCCCACGCCGAGGAACGACAGCGCGGCCTCCAGCAGGATGTTCAGCGGGATCAGCAGCGTCGCGTAGACGATGATCGGCGCGACGAGGTTGGGCAGGATCTCGCGGAACATGATCCGCGCGTCGGAGGCTCCCAGCGAGCGCGAGGCCTCGACGAACTCGCGCTCGCGCAGCGACAGCACCAGCCCACGCACGATGCGGTAGATGTACGTCCAGTTGGCGAAGGCGATCAGGAAGAGGATCTCGCCGAGCCCCGGCTGGATCGTGCCGCCGAAGCAGCCGCGCACCGCGCAGGCGGCGCCGAGGCCGAGGCCGAGCAGCAGCAGCGGGATCGACAGCAGCACGTCGACCAGCCGCGAGAAGACCGTGTCGACCCAGCCGCGGTAGAAACCGGCGAGCACACCGGTCACGACGCCGATGATCGTCGCGATGCCGGTGCCGATGATGCCGATCTCCAGCGACACCCTCGTGCCGTAGATCACGCGGGACATGACGTCCTCGCCCAGCTGATCGACGCCGAACGGATGAGCCCAGCTTGGCCCGAGCGGGCTGCCGAAGGAGTCGGTGAGGTTGGAGTTCTCCACCGCCGGGCCGGGCAGCCCGAGCAGTTTGACGACGAGCGGCGCCGCGATCGCGAGGATCACGAGGAACACGATGAAGCCCAGCGAGGCCATCGCCACGCGATCCTGGCGCAGGCGACGCCAGAACAGCTGCAACGGCGAGCGGGCGGCGATCTCCCCGTCCGCTTCGAGGACGTCGAATCCTCCGCCCGCACCGGGGAGTATCTCGGCGGCGCCGACACTCATGTCAGTTTGATCCCCAGCTCACAAAGCTCTCTCGTCCACACACATATACCCGCGGCTTACAAGTTCGACGTCCACACCTGGCCAACCTGCTGACCATCGCACATCCACAGCTGGCCAACGTCCTCGGAGACCCTGTCAAGCCATTGCCCGTTTGCGCCGTAGTTATTCGGGCCGGCGTGGGCAAGCGCGCGATACTGCGGGGGGTGGACACGCTTTTCGAGGCCGATCCGGACCCGCAAGGGCCGGACGATCGTACGGGCGCGCCCGACGCGGTCGCCGAGGTTCGTGGCGGCGCGGACGCGCGCCCGCTGGCCGTGCGCATGCGCCCGCGCAGCCTCGACGAGTTCGTCGGCCAGGAGCACCTGCTCGGCGCCGGCTCGGCGCTGCGCAGCGCGATCGAGCACGGGCGGCCGCACTCGATGGTCCTGTACGGCCCGCCCGGCTCGGGCAAGACGACGCTCGCGCGCCTGATCGCCGAGCACTCCCAGGCGGCGTTCGAGGAGCTGAGCGCCGTGCAGGCAGGACGCGCGGAGGTGCGCGCGGTGATCGAGCGGGCACAGCACCGGCGCTCGCTGGGCGAGAACGGCGCAGCGGGCCGGCCGAAGACCGGCCAGCAGACGATCCTCTTCCTCGACGAGATCCACCGCTTCAACAAGGCCCAGCAGGACGCGCTGCTGCCGGCCGTCGAGGAGGGGCTGCTGACGCTGATCGGCGCGACCACCGAGAACCCGGCTTTCGAGGTCAACGGCGCGCTGCTGTCGCGCACACGCGTATACGCGCTGCAGGCGCTGAGCGCCGAGGACGTCGCCGCGCTGCTGCGCCGCGCGGCCGGCGAGACGCGCGTCGACGACGAGGCGATCGACTTCCTCGCGGCACGCAGCGAAGGCGACGCGCGCACGGCGCTCAACGCGCTGGAGCTCGCGAGCGCGACCGCACTGCAGGACGGCGACGGCCGCGTGACGCTCGCCGCCGTCGAGGACGCGCTGCAGCGGCGCGCGGTGCTCTACGACAAAGCGGGCGACCGCCACTACGACTACGCGTCGGCGTGGATCAAGGCGACGCGCGGCTCGGACCCGGACGCGTCGCTGTACTACCTGGCGGTGATGCTCGAGGGCGGCGAGGACCCGCGCTTCATCGTGCGGCGCATGGTGATCCTCGCCAGCGAGGACATCGGCAACGCCGACCCGCAGGCGCTGACGGTTGCGACAGCCGCGGCTGCGGCGGTCGAGCACGTCGGGCTGCCGGAGGCGCGCTACGCGCTCGCGCAGGCGGCGATCTACCTCGCGCTCGCGCCGAAGTCCGACGCGGCCGGGCGCGCGCTCGGCGCAGCCCAGCGCCACGTGCGCGAGCACGGCGCGCAGCCCGCGCCGGCGTGGCTTCGCTCGGGACCGAGGCCCGGTCAGGACAAGGCCGATTACGACAACCCGCACCGCCACGCGGGCCACGTCTCGTCGCAGCCGCTGCTGCCGGACGAGGTCGCCGGCGCGCGCTTCTACGAGCCCGACGAGGCCGAGGCCGAGCTCGACCGCCGCCTGCGCGAGATTCGCAAGGCGCGCGGTGCCGAGCAGCGATAATCGCGGGTACATGAGCACGATCTCCAGCGAGCCGGCCGGCGCGACGACGCTGCAGGCGCGCGATCCGGCGACGGGCGCGCCGCTGGGCAGCGTGCAGGCTACGGCCCCGCTGGGTATTCCCGGCCTGGTCGCGGAGGTCGCGAAGGTGCAGCCGCTGTGGGCGCTGCTGCGCGTGCAGGACCGGGCGCGCTACATGCGCCGCATGGCGCAGGCGGTGATCGACGACTTCGACGAGCTGACGGCGGCGCTCGCGCGCGAGCAGGGACGCCCGGCGGCGGAGGTCGCGGCGCTGGAGCTGCTGCCGGCGATCGACGCGCTGATCTGGATCGCCGACGACGGCGCCGACCTGCTGGGCGGGCGGCGCGTGGGCATCAGCCGCGGCATGGCGCTGGCCAAGCGTGCGCGCGTCGCCTTCGAGCCGTATGGCGTGGTCGGCGTGATCGGCGCCGGCTCGGCACCGTTCGCGCAGCCGCTCGGCCAGATCGCCGGCGCGCTGCTCGCGGGCAACGGCGTCGCGTTCAAGCCGGCTGCGCGCGCGGCTCTGGCAGGCGAGCGGATCGCGCGCGTGCTGGCGCGCGCCGGGCTGCCGGAGGGCCTGGTGCGGATCGCGCACGGCGGCGCGGACGTGGGTATCGCGCTGGCCAAATCGCCGGTCGACAAGATCCTCTTCACGGGCTCGCCGGCGGTCGGCCGCGTGGTCGCCGGCGAGGGCGTGTCGCGCGAGAAGGAGGTGACGGTCGAGCTGGGCGGCAAGGACGCGATGCTCGTGCTCGCCGACGCGCGCCTGGGCCGCGCCGTGGAAGGCGCGTTGTGGGCCGGCTGCGCGGGCGCCGGGCAGGCGCGCGGATCGGTCGAGCGCGTGTACGTGGCGCGCGAGGTGCACCAGCGTTTCGTCGACGGGCTCGTCGCCGCGGCCGGGACGCTGCGCGTCGGCGATCCGGCGGACCGGCGCACGGACGTCGGGCCGCTGGCCTCGCCGCGGCGCCTGGCGCACGTGCGCGCGCTCGTCGACGATGCGGTCGCGCAGGGCGCGACGCTGCTGTGCGGCGGCCCGGTCAGCCCGCCCGGATGCGACGCGGGCTCTTTCTACGCGCCGGCGGTGATCGTGAACGTGACGCACGAGATGGCGCTGATGCGCGAGCCGCTGGAGGGCCCGGTGCTGGCGGTGATGGCGGTCGACTCGGTCGGCGAGGCGATCGCGCTGGCCAACGACTCCGACTACGCGCTCGGCGCGTCGGTGTGGACGGCCGACCGCTACCAGGCGCTGCGCATCGCGCGCGAGCTGCACGCGGGCATGGTGTGGTGCAACGACCACCTGCCCTGCCCGACCGTCTCGCGCGGACCGTGGGGAGCGGCGGCCGGCGGGGGTCTGGGGCGCACGCTCGGCGCGGCCGGCCTGCGCGCGTGCGCGCAGGAGAAGCTGATCACGTGGGACCCGGCGGCCGCGCGCGGGCTGTGGTGGGGGCCCTACGACGAGCTGACGACGCGCGCCGCGCGGTCGGTCGCGAAGATGCGCTCCAGCCGCGAGATCGACCGCGAGCACGCATGGCGCAACGGGGCGCTTGCGCTCACGCGCATCGGCGCACGCGCGTTCGGGCGCGGGCTGCCGCGATAGCCGGCGCCCGTCGCCTGCCTGTTTGAAGGATTAATTGAGTGTTCGTTTTGCGCCTGCGGTAGCCAAGGTATATACAAGCCGGGCGCGCGTAAATACCATGGCTACCGTCGGCTCTTTTCCGCGGCACCGCACGAACGCTCCCCGTGGGCGCATGCAAACGCAGACGCTGCACTACCCTTGAACGCATGCCCGCCCAGGCCTATGCAGGTAAGGAGTGCGTGTGTCAGCTGCGCAAGGGCATCTGCGATCAGAGCTGCGTGCAGGGGATGCTCGACACGCCGTTCTACATCGCCTGCCTGAAGCTGACCGGCCGGCGCTGCGTGGTCGTCGGCGGCGGGGCGATCGGCCTGGAGAAGGTCGAGGGACTGCTGGCATGCGACGGTAAGGTCACGCTGATCGCGCCCGACGCCGGGCCGGAGCTGCGCGAGTACGCCGACGAGGGGTCGATCGAGTGGCTGAAGCGCACATACGCCGGGCCGACGGATCTCGAGCGCGCGTTCATGGTGATCGCCGCGACCGACGACACGGACGTGAACATCGCCGTCTTCGAGGATGCCGAGCGCCGCGCGATGCTGGCCAACGTCGTCGACGTGCCGCCGCTGTGCAACTTCATCCTGCCGGCGATCGTGCGCACGGGCCCGCTGGCCATCGCCATCTCCACCGCCGGAGCCTCGCCGGCGCTCGCCAAGCGCATGAAGCGCGAGATCGAAGCGCAGTACGGCGAGCCGTACGCGCGCCTGGCGGTGCTGCTCAACGAGGTGCGCGGCTGGGCGAAGGGCACGCTGCCCACCTACCAGGACCGCAAGGAGTTCTTCGAGGGCATCGTCAACGGCGATCCCGACCCGATCGCGCTGCTGCGCGGCGACCGCGGCCCAGGCGGCGAGGGCGAGCACGCGGTGCGCGAGCTGATCGCCGATGCGCAGATGCCGCACACGCCGCAGGTGTCGCGAGCCTGAGCGACCTGCGGGCCCGCCATCGGGCGTGCCGCCCGGTGCTACGTTCCGCACGACCCCGACCGACTGCGAGCGGAGATGGCGAAAACCGGTGACCGATTCGAGATGCCCGACGGAAGCGTCTATGCCGTGACGTCTGCGGCCGCGGACACCGACGGGGAGTTCGTCGGCATGGAGTTCACGCTGCCGCCCAGCTCGGTTCCGCCGCCGCCGCACGTGCACCCCGGCTCGATCGTCGAGGAGTACGAGGTGATCGAAGGCGCGCTCGACGTGATGGTGTCAGGCGTTTGGAGAACGCTGAAGGCGGGCGAGTCCGCCTCGGTGCCGGCCGGCGCGCTGCACACGTTCAAAAACCGCTCCGGAGATCCGGTTCGTGTGCGCAACGTGCATCGGCCGGCGGCTCGCTTCGAGGACTACATCGAGCACATCAGCGAGCTGATGCGCGCGCGCGCGATCACGAACGCGAAGAACGTTCGCGTGCCCGTCTACCTCTCGATGGTCACGCTCGAGTACCCGGAGACGCTCGCGCCAGGACGCAGGCGCGAGCGCATCCTCCTCAACGCGCTCGCAGGCGTCGGCCGCCTGTCCGGCCTGCGGACGACCGTGTAGGCAGTTGCCGGCGATCGCAGCAGCGCGACAGGCGCAGGCCGCCCCCGAGGTGCCGGCGGTCGAGGTCGCCGGGCTGGCTCGGCGCTACGGCGAGCGCGAGGCGCTCGGCGGTGTCTCGTTGTCGTTGCGGGAGGGACAGACGCTCGTCGTGTTCGGTCCCAACGGCGCGGGCAAGACGACGCTGCTGCGCGTGCTGGCGACGTTGTTGCGCCCGCACGCCGGCGACGTGCGCGTGCTCGGCTGCAGCATTCCCGAGCAGTCGTGGGCGGCCCGCGGGCGCATCGGCCTGCTCGGGCACGAGCCGCTGCTGTATCGCGAGCTGACCGTGCGCGAGAACCTGCGCTTTCACGCGCGCCTGCACGACGTCGGCCCCGAGCGCGTGGAGCAGCTGCTCGCGCAGGTGCAGCTCGAGCACCGCGCCGACGAGCCGCTGCGCTCGCTGTCGCGCGGCATGGTCCAGCGCGCGGCGGTCGCGCGCGCGGTGCTGCACGACCCCGAGCTGCTGCTGCTCGACGAGCCGCGCTCGAACCTCGACCCCGCGGCGATCGAGCTCGTCGACCCGCTGATCGGCGCAGCGTCGGGACGTACGCGCGTGATCTGCAGCCACGACCCGAGTGGGGGCCTGGCAGAGGCGGACATCGTGCTCGGGCTGCGCGACGGCCGGCCCGCGCTGCTTCGCCCTGCCGGTCAGATCGATGCGCGTGAGATCGGCGAGCTGTACCGATGAGCGCGACGGCTCCCGGCACGCGCACCACAGACGGAGCCGAGCGCGCAGCCGGCACCGGGACGGCCGCGGCGGAGGCGAGCGATTCGCCCGGCGCGGTGCCTGCGCCACCCCGGCGCACACTCGCGGTCGTGCGAGCGCTGCTGCGCAAGGAGCTGCTCGTCGAGCTGCGCACGCTGGAGTCGGTTCCGGCGATGTCGCTGTTCGCCGTGACGACGTTCGTCGTCTTTCACTTCGCGCTGAACCGCAACACGGTCGACGGCGACCTCGCCGCGGGCATCCTCTGGGTGACGCTGCTGTTCGCGGCGATCCTCGGCATCAACCGCCTGTTCGTCGCCGACGCCGACCAAGGCGGCTTCGACGCCTTCCTGCTCGCTCCGGTCGACCGCAGCGCGATGCTGTTCGCCAAGGCGCTGGCGTTGCTGGGCTACCTGATCGTGCTGGAGATCGTCGCCGTGCCGGCGTTCGCGCTGCTGCTGCTCGGCACGTCGCTCGGGCACGCGCTGCCGGGGCTGATCGGCGTGCTCGCGCTCGGCGACCTCGGCGTCGCGGCGATCGGCACGCTCGTCGCCGCGCTGGCCGTGCGCACACGCGCGCGCGATCTGCTCGGGCCGCTGCTGGCGCTGCCGCTGCTCGTGCCGATCGTGATCGGCGGCGCCCGCGCGACCTCTCCGCTGCTCGCGGCAAGCCATGCGGGCGAGCCTGCGGCGCGCTGGCTGCTGACGCTCGGCCTCTATGATCTGGTGTTCGGGCTGATCGCCTACGCCCTGTTCGATTTCCTCCTGGAGGATTAACAAAAGATGTATGGCAAGGGCCTGCGCGCGCTGAGCATCTCCACGGTCGCCGTGATGGCGCTCGCGCTGGTGCTCGTGTTCTTCTGGGCGCCGCTGGAAGCAGACCAGGGCTTTCTGCAGAAGATCTTCTACGTGCACGTGCCGCTGGCGATCGTGTCGCTGTGCGGGTTCGTCGTCGGCGGCATCTTCGCGATCCAGCACCTGCGCACGCGCGACGCGCGCTGGGACATGCGCTCGTATGTGGCGATCCACATGAGCCTGATCTTCGGCGTCGCCACGCTGATCACCGGCTCGATCTGGGCGAAGGGCTCGTGGGGGCACTGGTGGGAGTGGAGCGAGCCGACGCTCGTGTCGTTCTTGATCGTGTTCCTGCTGTACGCCACCTACCAGCCGCTGCGCTTCGCGATCGAGGACCCCGAGCGCCAGTCGCGCTACGCGTCGGTGTTCGCCGTCACCGCCGGCGCCTTCGTGCCGCTGAACTTCATCGCCGTGCGCCTGTCGAGCGCGTACCTGCACCCACGCGTGCTCGGCGCCACGTCGAACCTGCCGTGGCAGATGTCGCTGACCTTCCTCGTGTCGCTGCTCGGCATCGCGCTGCTGTTCGTGACGCTTTGCAAATACGAGCTGACGGCCAAGCACACGCGCGCGCAGTTGCGCGCGCTGCGTCGCCTGGCCGAACGCCGGGCCGGGACCGCCTCCGCCGCGCCGGCGCGCCGCGGGCGCAGCGCGGCGCCGAGCCTGCAGGCGACGGCGATGACCGCGCATCCGCGCGACGGGCGGGGGTTGCGATGAGCGCTGCGCTGCTCGCCGAGCTGCCGGCGCTGCCGCTGCACGAGGCCGGCAAGTACGTCGCGGCCGCGTACATCGTGCTGTTCGCGATGGTGCTCGTGTACGTGGCGATCATGGCGATCCGCCTCAGCCACCTGGAGCGCGACCTCGGCGAGCTGCTGGCACGCGAGCAGGCCGGCGCCGACGAGCGGGACGGCGCTCAGCGGGAGTCGACGCTGGTATGAGCGGCGAGCTGCTCGCGCTCGGCATCTCGCACAAGACGGCGCCCGTCTCGCTGCGCGAGCGCGTGGCGTTCACCGAGCCGGAGGCGATCGACTTCGCCCAGCAGGCGACGGCCACGCCGGAGGTGCGCGAGGCCGTCGTCATCTCCACTTGCAACCGCACGGAGGTCTACCTGGTGGTGGGCGACCCCGTGCGGGCGGAGTCAGACGTGCTCGGGCTGCTCGCGCGGCGGGCCTCGATCCGCCCGACCGAGCTGGCCGAGGCGATCTACTCGCCGCGCAACTGCGACGCCGCGCGCCAGCTCTACCGCGTCACGGCGGGCCTCGAGTCGATGATCGTCGGCGAGGCCGAGATCCAGGGGCAGGTCAAGCGCGCGCACGAGGCTGCGATGCGCGCCGGTTGCACCGGGCCGCTGTCCAACCGGCTGTTCGCCGCCGCGCTGAGCACCGGCAAGCGGGTGCGCACGGAGACGAGCATCGGCTCCAGCCGCGTGAGCATCCCGTCGGTCGCCGTCGACCTCGCGCTGAGCGTGCTCGGGGGGCTCCAGGAGCGCCACGTGGTCGTGCTCGGCGCCGGCGAAACGAGCGAACTCACTGCGCGTGCGCTCGCCGATCAGGGGGCGGGCACGTTCTTCGTCGCCAACCGCCACGCCGACCGCGCGCTGAGCCTGGCGCAGCGCTTCGGCGGCACGGTCGTCGGGCTGGACGGGCTGCCCGATCAGCTGCTGGCGGCAGACATCGTGCTGTCCTCGACCTCCTCGCCGCACCCGATCGTCGGCCGCGACGAGCTCGAGCAGGTGATGCGCGAGCGCAGCGGCCGTCCGCTGCTGCTGATCGATATCGCCGTGCCGCGCGACATCGAGGCCGCGTGCGCGGAACTGGAGGGCGTCCGCCTTTACGACATCGACGACCTGCAGGCGGTCGTCGCGCGCAACCTCAGCACGCGCGCAGGCGAGGCACCGCGCGCGGAGGAGATCGTCGAGGAGGAGATCCACCGCTTCGCCCGCTGGCTGGGCCAGCTGGACACGCTGCCGACGGTCAGCGCACTGCGCGAGCACGGCAACGACATCGTCGAGCAGGTGCTGGCGGAGAACTCGGGGCGCTGGGAGTCGGCCTCGCCGCGCGATCTCGCGCGCATCGAGGCGGTCGCACGCGCGGTCATGAGCCGACTGCTGCACGAGCCGACGATCCGCCTGCGCAGCCTCTCCGAGGAGCGCGGGCACGCCAGCCTGGAGCTCGTGCGCGAGCTGTTCGCGCTGCGCGAGGACCCACCGTCTCAGGAGCCTGCGGCGACGGAGCTGGCGGAGGTCCACGACCTGCGCCGCCGCCGCGAGCGATGATGCGCGCGCGCCTTCGCTGATGCGCCTCGGGACCCGTGCGAGCGCGCTGGCGCTCGCGCAGGCTCAGCTCGTCGCCGAGGCGTTGCAACGCGCCGGGCGCAGCGACGTCGAGATCGTCCCGATCGTGACGCGCGGGGACCGCGAGTCGGCGGCGGCCGAGCCGACTCCGCTCGACGAGGACAAGTCGCGCTGGGTGTCGGAGCTGGAGAGCGCGCTGCTGGCGGGCGAGATCGACGCGGCCGTGCACTCGGCCAAGGACGTTCCCGGCGACCCGGTCGACGGGCTCGCGCTCGTGGCCGCTCCCGCGCGCGCGGCTGCCGAGGACGTGCTGTGCGGCGCCGGCGACCTCGATGCGCTCGCGCCGGGCGCGCGCGTCGGCACGAGCAGCCTGCGGCGCATCGCGCAGCTGCTGTCGGTGCGCGAGGACCTGCAGCTGGTCGCGCTGCGCGGCAACGTCGACACGCGCCTGGCGAAGCTCGCGGACGAGGCGGTCGACGCGATCGTGCTCGCACGCGCCGGCCTGCAGCGGCTGGGCCGCGACGAGGAGGCGGGCGGCGTGCTCGACCCGGCGCGCTTCGTCCCGGCACCGGGACAGGGGACGCTGGCGCTGCAGGCGCGCAGCGACGACGACGCGACCGGCGCGGCGCTCGCGGCGATCGGCAGCGCCGAGACGCTCGCCTGCCTGACCGCCGAGCGTGCGCTGGCGCGTTCGCTGCATGCCGACTGCGACACGCCGCTGGGTGCGCACGCCGTCGCACGCGAGGGCTCGCTGACGCTGCGCGCGTGGGTGGGACTGCCGGACGGCTCGCAGTGGGCCAGCGACGAGCTCGACGGCACAGCCGCCCGCGCGGAGGCGCTCGGGCGCGAGGTCGCGGCGCGCCTGCAGCGTGCCGGTGCCGACGAGATCCTGCACCGCGCGAGCGAGCTCGCGTCTTCGCCGCCGGAGCGCGCGTCGTGACGTCGCACGACCACGGTGCCGCGGCCGGCGGGCACGTGTACCTGGTCGGCGCCGGGCCGGGCGACCCGGGCCTGCTGACCGCTCGCGCGCTGGCGCTGATCGCCGCGGCCGACGTGATCGTGTACGACCGGCTGATCCCCGAGTCGGCGCTCGACGGAGCGCGCGAGGACGCCGAGCTGCTGTTCGCGGGCAAGCAGGGTGGCGGCGAGTCGGTGCCGCAGGAGCACACCGAAGACCTGCTCGTGGCGCGTGCGCGCGCGGGCAGGTCCGTCGTGCGCCTGAAGGGTGGCGACCCGTTCGTGTTCGGGCGCGGCGGCGAGGAGGCGCTCACGTTGCGCGACGAGGGCATTCCGTTCGAGGTCGTCTCCGGCGTGACGGCCGGCGTTGCCGCGCTGGCCTACGCGGGCATCCCCGTCACCCACCGCGGCCTGTCGACGGCCGTGGCGTTCGTCACCGGGCGCACGGGCGACGACTCGGAGCTCGACTGGGCGGCGCTGGCGGCGTTCCCCGGCACGCTGGTCTTCTACATGGGCGTGCAGCGCCTGGCGCAGATCGCCGGTGCGCTGATCGACGCCGGGCGCGACCCGGACGAGCCGGCGGCGGTCGTCGAGCGCGGCACGCTGCCGACGCAGCGAACCGTCACGGCGACGCTGCAGACGCTCGCGCAGCACGTGCACCGCGAGGGAATCGGCTCGCCGTCGATCACGGTCGTCGGCGCGGTCGCCGGCCTGGCCGAGCAGCTGGCGTGGACCGCGCGCGGTCCGCTGGCGGGACGCACGGTGACCGTCACACGGGCGCGCGCTCAGGCCAGCGGGCTGGCGCAGCGCTTGCGCGAGCTGGGCGCTCACGTAGTGCAGGCGCCGGTCGTGCGCACACAGGTGCTCGACGGCCCCGCGCTCGACCCCGAGCCCTATGACCTGGTGTGCGTGACCAGCCCCAACGCGGTCAACGAGCTGTTCGCGCGGTTGCACGCGGGCGGGCGCGACGCTCGCTCGCTTGCCGGTGCACGCGTGGCGGCGATCGGACCGGGCACGGCGGCGGCGCTGGCCAGGCGCGGCATCGCCGCGGACATCGTCCCCGAGCGCTTCGTCGCCGAGGGTCTCGTGGAGGCGCTCGCCGGCGTCGAGGTGACGCGCGCGCTCGTCGCCCGCGCGCGCGGCGGGCGCGACGTGCTGCCCGACGCGCTGCGCGCGCGCGGCGCCGAGGTCGACGTGCTCGATCTGTACGAGACGGTCGTCGAGCCGTTGTCCGCGCAGACGCTCGCGCTCGCGCGCGCGGCGGACTACGTGACGTTCACCTCCGCGTCGACGGTGCGCAACTTCCTGCAGGCAGCCGGCGCCGGCGCGGACGGCGATGGCGCGGCAGCGCTTTCGCCGCATACGCGCGTGGTGTCGATCGGGCCGGTCACGAGCGACGCGCTGCGCGAGCGCGGGCTGACCGTCGACGTGCAGGCCGCCGAGCACGACATCGACGGCCTGCTGCAGGCGCTGCTCGCCGACGCCGCCGCACGATGAGGATGGCCGGCGCCGGGCGTGCGGGACACCCGATGAGCGCAACGGACGGGAGCGCAGACGGAGCGACGCTGGGGCGCCCGCGCGTGCACCTGCGGCGCGTCGACTCGACGAGCGACCGTGCGCGCGAGCTGGCGCTCGCCGGGGCCGTCCACGGCACGCTGGTCACGGCGAGCGAGCAGACCGCGGGACGCGGGCGCCAGGGACGGCGCTGGTCGGCACCGCCGGGCAGCGCGCTGCTGATGTCGCTGGTGCTGCGCTCCCCGCCGGCGCTGCTGCCGCTGATCGCCGCCCTGGCGGTGTGCGACGTCGCGGGCGAGCAGGCGCAGGTCAAGTGGCCGAACGACATCGTGTTCGTGCGCGGCGAGCGCCTGGCCAAGCTCGCGGGCATCCTCGCGGAGGGGCGTCCGCAGGAGGGCTGGGCGGTGCTCGGTATCGGCGTGAACGTCGCCGTGCGCGTCGAGGATCTCCCGGCGGAGCTGCACGACACGGCGGCGACGCTCGGGCTGACGCCCGCGGACGTGGAGCCGATGCTGCGACGGCTGCTGGACGCGCTGTCGCGCCGTCTGTCGCAGGACGAGGAGTCGACGCTGGCCGCGTGGCGCGAGCGCGATGCGCTCCGCGGGCGCGAGGTGACTTGGAGCGCCGGGCGCGGTCGCGCGCAGGGCATCGACGGCGCCGGTCGCCTCGTCGTGTCGCTCAGCGATGGTGGACGCGCCTCGCTGGAAGCCGGCGAGGTGCACCTGCTGAGCGACGCCTAGGTAGCCGACTCCCCGCCGCCACCGCCGCCACCGCCACTGGCGCTCGGCTCGCCGGCGGGTGTGCGCCGCGACCTACGCCCGTTCTCGGATCTGGCTCTGCTCTGCGAGGCGCTGCCGTTCTCGGACGTCGAGTCCTTGGCCGACTCGGCGACCGTCCCGTTCGGCGCGCCGTTGGCGCGCGCGCCGCCGCGGTTGCCGGCGTTGCCCGAGCCGCCCTTGCGCCGCCTGCGCGAGTTGCGCGCGCGGCGCTTGGGGAAGTTACGCAGCAGCTCGCGCGCGAGCGCGGGCGGCTTGCGCGCCATGCGCGTACGCGCACCGCGCAGCGCCTCCTCGGCCTCGGGCGTGTGCGCAAGCGCAGCCGCGAGCAGCGCCGCGGCGAGGCGGCGGTCCTGCTTGCGCGCGGCGTGGATCAGCCGGCGCGCGTTGCGCGCGTGCGCGCCACCGGCGGAGTTGACGAGCAGCCCGAGCAGGCGCTTGGTCTCCGGCCAGCGCTGCACGGCGTACTCCTCGTGCACGTCGCGGGTGTACTCGGCCAGGCGCCAGATCCATGCGTTGGCCTGGTCGCGGCGCCCGATGCGCCGCTCGACGAGCGCGCGCAGCATGATCTTCGTCGCCTCGCGGCGCTCGTCGCGCGGCCAGCCGCCGATGATGTCGATCGCCGTGTCGAAGGCGTCCGGGTCGCGCAGCGCGGGTATGTCGCTCAGCGCGCGCAGGCGCAGCTGCGGGTTCTTGTTGCGCTGTACGGCGGTGATCAGGAAACGGCTCTTCAGCTCGCCGGTGCGATCGAAGTGCAGCATGGCGCGCGCGCGGCGCCATCCGTTGGGCGCGACACGAGCGCCGGCGAGCGCCGCCCACACGTGCTGCTCGCCGTAGTCGAGGTGCTCGACGGCGATCCGCCACAGCTCGCGCTCGAAGACGGCGAAGCGCCGCTCCTCCTCCGCGCAGACGGGCAGCACGCGGCGCTCGACGCGCATGCGCCGCCCGCGACCGCGGCGCACCGGCCCGACGACGATCGCGCCGCCGCGGTAGACGTCGCGATCGAGCAGCGAGTGCAGCGTCACGACGGGGTCGTCGTGCTTCGTCGCGGGGTGCACGAAGTCGACGACCAGGCCGGCCTCCTTGCCCGGGTGGCGTCGCGTGACGCGCCCGACGCGCTGCTGGTAGATGCGCTTGGAGGCGGTCGGCGCGAGGTGCACGCAGACGGTCGCGCGCGGACTGTTCCAGCCCTCGGCGAGCAGCTGAGCGTTGATCAGCACGTCGATATCGCCGCGCTCGTAGCGCGCGAGGATCTCGGCGAGCTCGCGCTTGGGCGTCTCGCCGGAGACGCCCTGTGCCTTGATCCCCTCGGCGCGGAAGGCTTCGGCGAGGTTGTATGCGTGTTTGACGCCGGCCGCGTAGACGACGCCGGGGACGCCGTTGAAGCGCGTCTTGTAGAGGTTGGCGACGGCCAGGTTGAAGGGCTGCTGGTCGAGCAGTTTGGCCAGCTCGTCCTGGTCGAACTCGGTGTCGATCTCACCGCGGCGCAGCGGCACCTTGGCGATCGTGCGCACGCCGACGCCGGGGGAGATGCGCACGCAGCGCAGCGGCGCGATCACGCCACGCCGCGCGGCCTGCGCGAGGTCGAAGCGCGAGGTCTGAGTCGGGAACAGGTCGGTGACGTGACGGGCGATCAGCGCGCCCGTGGCCGTCATGCCGATAAAGATCGGGCCCGTCCACTCGCGGATCGCCGCGCTCGTCTTCTCGCCGAGCGCCGTGTGCGCCTCGTCGCAGATGACGATCGTGTAAGCGCTGGAGATCTTGCCGGCGTTGCGCACGAACCACTGGTAGGTCTCGACGGTCACCGGCCCTTTGGAGGAGTCTTCGCCCTTGAGCAGCGGTTTGCAGATGCGCTTGGCGTAGCCGCGGTCGCGCAGCTCGCCGTTGAACTGGTCGACGAGGTTGCGCCGGTGCGTGAGGATCAGCACGCCGCCGGTCTGCGACGCCTCGACGAAGCCGAGCGCGGCGACCGTCTTGCCGGCACCCGTCGCGTGCTCGAACCAGAAGCGCTTGGCGGCGTTGGGATCCTCGGGCTGGTCGGCCAGCGACTCCTCCTCGTCGCCCTCGTCGGCCCAGTCGCGCGGCTCCTCCTCGGACTCGGCCTCCGGCTCCTCCTCGGACTCGTCGTCCTCCTCGTCGTCTGCCTCCAGCTCCTCGTCGTCCAGTTCGTCGTCATCGTCCTCGTCGGGCGCGGCGCGCTGGACGGGACCGAGCTCGTCGTCCTCCTCGTCGTCGTCGAGCTCGTCGTCGTCGTCGACGTCTTCCTCGTCATCGTCCTCGTCGGCGGTGACATCCTCGTCGGCGCGGGCGGCGGCAGCGTCGGGCGAGGGGATGTCCTCGGGACCGAAGATCTCAGCCGAGGCCAGCAGCTCCGGCGAGGCCGACGCGGCGGCGCGGCCGTTGCCGTTGCTGGCGGCGACCTGCGCGGCGGTGAGCAGTGCGGCGAGCGTTCCCGACAGCGCGTCGACCTGGTGGGCAGACAGCACGGTGCCGTCGGCGAGCTTCGGCTCGTCCTCGGAGAGGACACGCTCCAGACCGAGCAGCAACGAGTACTCGCGGCGCCACGCGGTCGAGGGGTTCTTGGCCTTTGGATCGGCAGCGAGCTCGGCGAGCGCCGCATCGAGCGCCATGCGCCGCGGCGAGCCCGCGGCGAGGGCGACGGCGGCGTCCTCGCCGTCGTGCAGGAAGCGCTCGCGGACGAGCTTCTCCGCCCGCGCGATTTCGGCGGAACTTGGAATGGACGCGACCGCGAGGGCCGCTGAGCTGGACTCGGCCATTGAGGCTCTGGACTTCGAGACGGAGCCGACGCAGAAGGGCTTCGGCGTGGCTCGGAAAGACTGGCGCCCCACTGACGCCATTGCCGGATGCTCTGAGCGAACCGGCCTACGTGCCTTGAAGATATAGCACGTCGGGTGGAGGTCGAGGAGGGCGTTGGCCACCATGGCGAGGGCATCGCCGGGCGACGACCGGCAGCGGCCCTCGCGGGGCGCGCGATCTGACACCCTTACGCGCGATGGCGCCGAAGCGGTTGTGGATCGCAGCAGGTGCAGTCGCGGTCCTCGCGCTGCTCGTGGTCGGGCTGGTACAGCTCGCCGGCTCCTCGACGTCTCCGACCCGGCCGTCGAAGCTCACGCTCGCGCAGATGCGCGAGCGGCTGGCCGGCGCGCCGGCGCCGCTGGCGCAACTGCACGCCCAGGCGAGCGAGCTGCTGCCCGGCGGGCTGCACGCGCTGCGCGCGCGCCTGGCCTCGCTGCGCGGGCGCCCCGTGGTGATCAACAAGTGGGCCTCGTGGTGCGTGCCCTGCCGGTCGGAGTTCGGCGCCTTTCAGGGGGCGTCCGTCGCGCTGGGACGCCGTGTGGCGTTCATCGGGATCGACTCCGGCGACACGAGCCGCGCAGCGGGCGCGTCGTTCCTGCGCAGCTTCCCGGTCAGCTACCCCAGCTACTACGACCACAGCGGCGCCGCCGGCGAGGCGCTCACGGACTCGACGTTCACCCCGGTGACGGTCTTCTACGACAGCTCGGGCGGCGAGTACATCCGCCAGGGCCCCTATCCCAGCCAGGCGCGCCTGGAAGCGGATGTCAGGCGCTACGCGCTGCGGGCGGCGGCGCATGCCTGAAATCCGCATCGACGCGCTGAGCGGGCACCGCACGATCGTCGCCGGCGAGCGCTCGCGCCGGCCGGGAGGCGCGCCCACGCTGAGCGACAGCGAGCGCATCGTCGAGCAGATCGATCCCGAGCGCGACCCGTTCGCCGAAGGCAACGAGGACCGCACGCCGCCGGAGCTGTACGCCGTGCGCCCCGGCGGAGGCGGCGCCCGACACTCCGGGCTGGACGGTGCGCGTCGTGCCCAACCTCTACCCGGCGCTCGCCCCGCCGGGCAAGCAGCCACAGGAGCAGGCCGAGACGCCGGCGGGCGAGCTGTTTCAGGCGCTGCCGGCGACGGGTGCGCACGAGGTCATCGTCAACGGCCCCCAGCCGGTGCTGTCGCTGGCCGAGCTGCCCGTGGAGCAGGTCATCGCGGCGATGGACGTGTGGCGCGAGCGCATGCGCGTACACGAGCACTGCGCGTACGTGCAGCTGATCGTCAACGAGCGCCGCCAGGCGGGGGCCTCGCTGCCGCACACGCACTCGCAGCTCTACGGCCTGGACTTCGTGCCCGCGGCGGTCGCGCGCGAGCGCGAGCGCGCCGGTGCATATGCGGCACGCACGATGGGCCAGAACCTGCTCGGCGATCTCGTCGCCGAGGAGGTGCGCCTGCGCGAGCGCATCGTCGCGATCGACGACGAGGCGGTGCTGATGGCGCCGTATGCGTCGCGGCTGCCGTTTCAGCTGATGCTCGCCCCACGGCGCCCGGTCGCGCGCTTCGAGCAGGACGGGCCGACCGGGGCGGCGCTGCTGCACGACGGGCTGCGCCGTCTGACGCGCCATCTCGGCGCAAGCCCGCCGCTGAACCTGTGGGTGCGCACGGCGCCGCGCGGAGCCGAGCATTTCTGCTGGCGTATCGACGTGGTCCCGCGCCTGACGCATCTGGCGGGGCTCGAGCTGTCCACCGATCTGAACCTGAACATCGTCGCTCCCGAGCACGCGGCGGCACTGCTGCGCGAGGCGTGACCGCGCGCTCGCGCGGCGCGGAGGGTTAGTCTGGGCGCGATGGCACCCGAGCCCCGCTTCCTGCCGCGCTTCGCCGCCGAGCCGCCGCAGGAGGAGCTCCCCTACGGACGCTGGGCCGAGCGCCTGAGCGAGGAGTTCCTCGCGTCGGTCGCGCAGCTGGAGACGGGCGAGGACGACCTTGGGGCGCCCGGCGAGATCCTGTGGTACCCGGACCGCACGTGGCACGGGCGTACGTACGTGCCCGGCACCTCCCTGACGGCCAACGGCTATGAGCTGTTCGGCTACGTGCGCTTCATCGCGACGGCGGAGGAGGGCGGCGAGCCGAGCGACTTCTCGGCGTTCGTCGACTTCACCGAGGAAACGGCCGAGCGAAACCCCGACTGGGAGCTGGATCTGTGCGACGAGGTGATCGGCGCGTGGCGCGGGGAGTCGGGCGCGGTCGCGGCGATGACGCTCGTGTGGGGTCATCCGCTCGTGTCGGGCGGGCGCGTGGCGACGGCCGAGCTGGCCAACCTCGCGGTCGACCAGTGCGACGTCGTCAGCGAGCGCTTCACGCTGATCGCGCCGGACGACTACCGCCACGACCTTCTGGAGATAAAGCTGTTCAACGTCAAAGGCCAGCAGCTGGCCAGCGAGTCGCTGTATGACGACGCCGAGCGACGAGGACGAGGAAGACGAACAGGTGCCCGGCGATTAGCCGGGCACCCCGTTCGGTTACTTCAGTTCTTTGCCGGCGGACTTGCAGCCTGCCAGCGCGCGATCGCGGGCAGATCCGGCGGGCAGTGGCGAAGCCTTGACGATTTCTTCGCACGCTTCGCGCGATGCCTCGTGAACTGCTTTGGCGTCGCCGCTGGCGGCCTTGTCGCAGATCGATTCGAGGCGATGCTTGGTGGTCGCTGAAAGCGTCGGCAACACGTTTACGCCGTGCTTGCACTGCGCGACGGCGCCGGCCACTCCGGCGGCCTTAGCTCCCCCGGTCGTCGCCGTCGAGCTCGAGCCCGTCGATCCGCTCGTCGTGGCGGAGCTGCTGGGGCTGGAGCTGCCGGAGCTGCCGCAACCGGCGATCAGCGCCGTTGTGGCGAGCAGCACGAGCGCGGACGGGAAAAGCTTTCGGATCACAGTTCTGCCCCTTTTGTAAGTGGATGCTCGACGCGGCGCCGACGCGAGTCGGCGGGCCGGTCCCGAGTGCTGACGCTATCCGCGGCGGCGGACCGCGCGCAAGCTCCGTCTCGGGCGACTAGGGCGCGGCTTCCTGCTTGGCGCGCTGCTTGAAGGCCGCGGCTTCGCGCGCTTCTTCTTCGGCGAACTTCTGACGGGCGGCTTTTTCGGCAGCGCTTTCGCTCGAGCCCTTGCTCTTGGTCGCCTGCTTCTTTTCCTTGCTGCTCGCCGAGTGCTTGTGCGAGGACTTCGTGTGCGACGCGCGCGTGTGGGTCTTGCCGGTCTTGTTCTTCGCGGAGGATTGTGCCGCGGCGATCGCCGCTTCCTGCCTGCGCCGTTTCGCGGCGACGGCAGCTTCTTCGCGTTTGGCCGCGGCCGCTTCGCGTGCACGCTGCTTGGCCCGTTCGGCCTTTTCGGCAGCTTCTTCGGAGCCGATGCTTGCCGCTTCGCCCGCTTCGCCGGCCGAGGATTTCGAGCCCGCCCCCGACCCTTCGCCACAGCCGGCGATCGCCGCGGCCAGCAGCAGCAGCAGCACGAGCCCCAGGGCCGGCAGGCGCCGGCGCAGCGACGCGTGCGGTGGAAGGCCGGGCTGGTTGGACATCGCCGTCATTGTCCGCCTTCGCCGACCGACGGGCCTTCGGTTGTCGTGGTCGTCGTCGTGCTCGTCCGTTGCCGGGCGGCTCGTTCGGCTTCGCGCTGTTTCTTCACTTCGGCTTCCTTTTTTTCGGCCGCTTCCTTGCCCTGCTTCGCTGCGGCCTTGAGTTCTTCTTCTTGTTTCTTCGCCTTCGCGGCGGCTGCGGCTTCTCGCTTCTTGGCTTCCTTTTCGGCCTTCTGTTCGCGCTTCTTGGCCTTGGCGGCGGCCTGGCGTTCGGTCTGCTTCGCCGCCGCTTCGGCGGCTTCTTCGCGCTTCTTGGCTTCCAGCAGCGAGAGCAATTCGCGACTTTTGGCTACTTCTGCGGCTTCTTCCTGCTTTTCGGCCGCGGCTTCTTCGTTGCTGTCTTCTTCCTGTCCGCCGGCTTGCGCGGGAGCGTTGCCGCCCGTCGATTCGCTGCAGCCTGCGAGCGGACCGGCGACGGCCGCGGCGAGCAGGCACAGGATGACGGCTCGCAGAACCCAGCCGCCCCTCACCGGTGATCGGCACGGCGCCCAAGCGCCTGCCGTGCCCTCGCTCTGAACATCTCGTTTTCAAGCTACCAGTCGTGCAGTTGGCGCTCAACTAGCCGTTGGTCGAGTTGCGCCGTCCAAGTGCCCCGCGTAGTCTCAAAGCGCTATGGACCGCCCAATGAGCACCGTGCCCCCCGGCACGACCGGACACCTCGATTACGTACGCGACCAGCGCATCGAGTGGGCGACCGGGCTGATGACGCCGGCGGTGATGCTGCGCGAACAGCCGCTTCCGGCGGCCGCCGAAGACGTCGTGCTGCAGGGACGTTCGTCGGTCACCGACATCCTCGACCGCGAGGACGACCGGCTGATCGTCATCGTGGGGCCGTGCAGCGTGCACGACGCCGACGCGGCGATGAGCTACGCGCACCGGTTGAGCGCGAGAGCACAGGAGCTGCACGACGACTTGCTGATCGTGATGCGCGTGTACTTCGAGAAGCCGCGCACGACGACGGGCTGGAAGGGGATGATCAACGACCCCCACCTGGACGACTCCGGCGACGTCAATGAGGGCCTGCGACTGGCGCGCAAGCTGCTGCTGGAGGTGATCGACCTCGGCCTGCACGTCGGCTGCGAGTTCCTCGATCCGATCACACCCCAGTACATCGCCGACGCGGTCTCCTGGGGAGCGATCGGCGCGCGTACGACCGAGAGCCAGATCCACCGCCAGCTCGCCTCGGGGCTGTCGATGCCCGTCGGCTTCAAGAACCGCACCGACGGCAACGTGGCGGTCGCCGTCGACGCCGTGCGCGCGGCCGCGGTCTCGCACACCTTCGCGGGCATCGACTTCATCGGCACGCCGGCTGTGCTGCACACGCGCGGCAACCCCGACTGCCATGTGATCTTGCGAGGCGGGCGCGACGCGCCGAACTACGGCGCCGCGGCCGTCGCGGAGACGCTCGAGAAACTGCACGCTGTCGGGCTGCCCGAACGCGTGATCGTCGACGCCTCGCACGACAACAGCGGCAAGGACCACACCCGCCAGCCGGCCGTCGTGCAGGACATCTGCATGCAGCTGGCCGGCGGCAGCGAGGGCCTCGTCGGCGTGATGCTCGAGTCGTTCATCGTCGCCGGGCGCCAGGACCTCGTCGACGGCGAGGCGCTGACCTACGGTCAGTCGATCACCGACGCGTGCATGTCCTGGGAGACGACCGCAGACGTGCTCGACGAGCTTGCCGCGGCCGTGCGCGCTCGCCGCGGCTGAGCGCTCCTGCGGCCTCTACGCGGCGCCCGGCATCGGCTCGCAGGCGATCAGCCGAGAGTCCGCGAGTGCTGCCTCGCGGTGGGCGTGGACGGCCAGATACTCGGGATTGGTGGCCATCTCGAGAAAGCGCTTGCGCGACGGGTATTCGACGAGCAGTGCGACGTCCCACTCGGTCTCCTGCGGACCGATCACCACCTCGCCGGCCTGCACCGCGTTGAGCAGGCGCCCGCCGACGGCTGCCAGGAAGGGCGCGGCCGCCTCGCCATAGCGGGCGTAGGCCTCGCGGCCGCTGACGCCCTCGTCGATGCCGTCGGCGCGCTCCTTGAAGCGCAGCAGGTTGAGCATTACGACGGGTCTGTCGGAGTCGGAGGCGACGAGCCTCTGGACCTGCTCTGCGGTCGGCGTCAGCGGCACCGGCGGCCTCCCTCTGTTCGTGGGGCTCTGAGGCTATTCGATGAAGAGCGCGCCATGCCCCCGCCAGGAGTCGAACCTGGATCTACCGCTTAGGAGGCGGTCGTCTTATCCATTGGACTACGAGGGCGAGCCCCACGGAACTGCGCGAGCCCCACAAGGCTACCCGCGCGGCGCCACGTCCGGCCGGCGCGGCGCGGCGCGGCGCGGCGTCGTGTCAGGCGCCGACGAGCTGCGCCTCGCGCTCTTGGCCGGGCCGGGCATCGTCGAGCTGCTCGGCGACAGCGCGCGCACTGGCATTCGCGCGCTCGGTCGTGCTTGCCAGCCCGAGCGCGATGACCGCGACACCGCAGCCAGTGACGATCCACCAGCCGGCGTGGCTTGCCGCGACGAAGCCAGGGCCCACCGACACGGCGCCGGCGGCGGTCACCGCACCGACGACCGCCACACCGAGCGTCTGTCCGAGCTGGCGTGAGGTCGACGCGACGGCCGCTGCGACGCCGGCCTGCGCGGACGGCATGCCGAGCACGGCGGTGTTGGTGATCGGCGGGTTGACCATGCCGAAGCCGATGCCGAAGATCAGGTAGGCGGGCACGAGCGACGGGATCGAGGTGTGTGCGCCGAGGCTCGTGAGCAGCCCCGAGCCGAGCGCGATTCCACAGCCGCCGACGAGCAGGCCGATGCGCGGGCCGCGACTGCCCACCAGCCGCCCGGAGATCGGCGCGAAGATCAGCGTCATCACGGCGATCGGCAACGTGCACAAGCCCGCCTGCAGCGCCGACAGCCCGCGAACCTCCTGCAGGTACAGCGTGTTGAGAAAGAGGAACCCGCCGAGCGCGGCGAACGCGCAGACGGCGATCACGCTCGCGCTGGAGAACGGCACGCTGCGAAAGAAGCGGAGCTCCAGCAGCGCTTCGCGGCGGCGCGACTCATAGGCGACCAGCGCGCAGAGCGCGGCGAGGGCGAAGCCGAACAGCGCAAGGCTCTGCGCCGACAGCCAGCCCGCCGCCGGCGCCTCGATGATCGCGTACGTCAGCGAGCCGAACAGGGCGATCACCAGCCCTTGGCCGACCGGGTCCAGGCGGCGTGGGTGCGGCGCGCGCGACTCGGGCACGAAGCGCAGCGTCAGCGCGAGCGCCGTCAGGCCGACCGGGATGTTGATCCAGAAGATCGCCCGCCAGCCGACCGACTCGGTCAGCGCGCCGCCGACGACCGGTCCCAGCGCCAGGCTGATGCCGACCGTCGCTCCCCACACGCCGATCGCCTGCGCGCGCTCGCGCGCATCGGTGAAGACGTTGCGGATGATCGACATGGCGACCGGATTGAGCATCGATCCGCCGATCGCCTGCAGCATGCGAAAGGCGATCAGCGAGCCGAGGTTCGGGGCGACGCTGCACAGCAGCGATCCGAGCGTGAACAGCATCAGCCCCAGCGAGAACACGCGCTTGCGGCCGAGCCGGTCGCCCATCGAGCCCGACAGCATCAGCAGGCTGGCGAGCACGAGCGTGTAGGCGTCGACCGTCCACTGCAGGCCCGACACCGTCGTGTGCAGCTCCCGGCCGATCGACGGCAGCGCGACGTTGACGATCGTGTTGTCCAGCCCCACGATCAGCAGGCTCATGCAGCAGATCGCGAGGATCAGCCGCCGGCGCGAGCGCGGGACGGTCGCGCTATCGGCGATCGGGCGCTCGCTCGGGAGACCGGCCACCGCTCAGCCGTCGGAGCGGTCGGGACGGTCCGGGTAGAGATCGTCGATCGTCGTCAGCGCCACGTATGGAGCGCCCGCCGCGCGCTCGATCGCCGCGCCGCCGCCGGCGAGCCGGTCGAGCACGCTGATCACACCGCAGATCTCGTGTCCGGCGTCGTGCAGCGCCTCGATCGCAGTGAGCGTCGAACCGCCGGTCGTCACGACGTCCTCGACGACCACGCAGCGATCCTCGCTCGTCAGCGGCGGGCCCTCCACGCGGCGCTGCAGGCCGTGCTGCTTGGCCTCCTTGCGCACGAAGAAAGCGTTAACACGCGCACCGCCGGCCAGCGCAGCGCAGGCGACCGGGTCGGCTCCCATCGTCAGACCGCCGACCGCCGTGCCCTGCCAGTCGGCGACCTGGGCCGCGAGCAGCGCCGCCAGCGCGGAGAAGCCTGCCGGGCGAAGGATCGCCCGCTTGGCGTCGACGTAGTACTGCGCCGTCGCCCCGCTGGTCAGCGTCACCTCGCCGATCACCAGGGCGTGCTCGCGAAGCTCGTCGATAAGCAGCTCTCGCGCATTCGCGCCCTCGACGGTACATTCGGCCAGAGCGTCCATGTGGGGATCTAATCTAGCGAGGTGCTCTCCCCGCTGGCCAGCGTGTTGCGCCTGGCATCGGTCGTCCTCTGTTTGATCGTGATCGTGTCATTCGCGCTGTTCGTCGTCGATCAGACGGGCAGCGCTTCGGCGCACCAGCAGGCGGTCGTCAATGCCGCGGCACCTGGGTCGGGAGCGCCTCCCGCCTCGCAAGCACCCTCGCGCTCGGGCAAGCAGGGCGAGAGCTCGGCGCGCAAGACGATCGACGAAGCCTCGGAAGCGATCACCTCGCCGTTCTCCTTCGCGACCGAAGCGACGAGCAGCGAATGGCTCAGTCGCGCCATCGGGCTGCTGCTCACGCTGTTCTTCTACGGCTTCGTGCTGGGCTTCATAACGCGGATGATCCGCGTGCGTCTGTAGGCCGCGCCGCGCGTCAGGGGCCGGCGTTGTTCTTGACGCTGTGGCTGCCGCCGCCGCTCTCGTTGTAGACGTCGACCGGCGTCCCCTGTTGCACCCAGTCGTAGATCGACGCGGCGTTGGGGATCGGCACGCGCAGGCAGCCGTGGCTTGCCGCGTAGGTCGGCACTTCGGCGTAACCGTGGATCGCATAGCCGCGGATGAAGTAGTTGGAGTCGACCATGCCCTCGGAGTTCGTGCCGAAGGTCTTGGAGTAGACGCTGAAGCGACCGATCACCGTCGGCGTGGAGGGCTTGCCCGAGCTCATCGTGTACAGCGCGTGTACGTGCCCGCCGGGTTCGATCTCCGCGAGCACCTGTTTGGTCAGGTCGCCCTCGACGTGACGGCCGTCGCTCGGGTAGCGCACGTGGAACACCCCGCCGCCCTCCTGCAGGCGTCTGAAGACGCTCATGTTCGTGGACGACACGCGCGGCAGCCCGGTGACCTTGCGAAAGGCGATCACGGCGCGGCCGGTGGCTTCGTCGTACACGCCGTTGAGCGGAACGACGAAGTGCAGTGCGTTCAGCTCCGACTGCAGCAGGCGCACCGATGGCCCGCGCGATCCGGAGGACAGATCCGGCGAGGCGACGTGCACCTCTTCTGACTTGCCGGCGAATGCCGCCTGCTGCGGGGTCGCGTAGTGCACCGCGCGCGCCTGCAACACACCCGCGCTGCCGCTGGCGTAGCCGATGTGGAACTGCCCTGCGCCGTTGCCGATCGCCTGCACGCTGACGTCCTTCACTTCCGCCTTGCGTCCTTCGCGATAGAGGGTGACCTTGACCGTCTGTCCGCCCACGTAGGGGACGACGATCCCGCGCACGACAAGCCGGCTGCCCGCGATCACGAACGGCGGTTTGCCGAACGCGCGCTGCACGACGAGTTTGATCTGACCGCCGGCCGACGAGGCCGCGGGCGGCGCAGGGGCGGGGGCCGGTGTGCTGGGAGTCGTCGGCGCAGGCGTGGTCGCTGCGACAGCCGAGGACACGCAGGCCAGCGAGATCGCGGCGGCCAGCAGGGACAGCAGTGTGCGCAGCTTGCTCATGGCGCGGAATCCTATCCGTCGCAAGCGACGGCCCACGCAGCTCAGGTTGCGAGCGAGCGCTCGGGGGAGATCACACCGGCGCGCGTGAGGGCGAACGCGAGCAGAGCGATCGACGCCAGCGCCGCGACCGCCAGCAGCGGGATCTGCCACTGCCAGTTCCAGTTGGCGAGCTGGCCGAAGGCGACCGAGTTGTTCAGCGAGTGAAGCGCGATGCACGGGTAAAGCGAGCCCGTGCGGCGGAACAGCAGGCACAGCCCGAAGCCGAGCCCCGCGAGCGGAACGAGGTCCAGCAGCGGTGCCGAGCCGACGTGCACCAGCCCGAACAACAGGCCCGTGAGCACCGCCGCCGTCCACGGGCCGCGCCAGTTGCGCAGCGCCGTGAAGATATAGCCGCGAAACAGGAACTCCTCGCCGATCGGCGCGACGACGCAGGTCAGCGCGGCACTGAGGACTCCCGTGCCGATCTGTTCGAGCACCTTCTCTTCGGGAGGGTTCACCGCGACTTTCCACAACAGCGAGAACCCCAGGAAGCCGACGCCGACGAGCACGACCCAGCCCAAGGCGCGCCACAGCGGGGTGGGGCGCAACCCGAACTGCCAGGCGCGCGCGCCGCGCCCGCCCATCTGCGCGAAGAACACCGCGACGAAGATGAAGCCGGCGTCCTGGACCGCGGTGTCGGCGACCTGCAATCCGTCGGGCAGGTGCTGAGCGGACACGTTGACGCCCAGGGCGAGCGCCGGGACGTCGACCAGCAGCGCGCCCACCACCGCCACCACGAGCCCGCTGATCAGCGCGACGGGGGCGGTCCACGGCGGCCAGTCGGTGAGCGGCGAGTCAAAGCGCCGCGTGGCCTCGGGCTCATCCGGCAGATACGCCGGGCGCTGCGAGCCCGGCGCCGAGGTCAGATCGTCCACGGCGCTAGGCGACCCAGTGCCACGTCGCGAACTGCGCGACGAAGAACGCCATCAGCAGGCCCGAGCCGACGAGCGCCGGGCGCTGCGCGCGCGGATGGTCAGCCAGCCACGCGGCGAACCACATGCTCAGCGGAAACAGGACGACGAGAAACCGTGGCAGCGACATCAGCGGCTGCGCGGTGACTGGGTAGGAGAGCGGCAGCGCCAGCGCCGCGATCACGTAGGCGCCGTAGGCCGGCGGCAGCCGGCGCAGCACGCCGGCGATCGCGGCGATCGCCGCTACGAGAAACGCGAGCAACAGCAGGTTGTGCTCGGAGTTGATGAACGCGCTGTTGCCGTCGATCGGGTAGTAGAGGTGACTCTGCTGAGCCGAAAGCAGCTGGCGCGCACCGCCGAACGCCGCGCGCACGCCGTCCCACATGCCCAGGTACGGCCCGGCGAAATGACGCCCCCAAACGTCCTGCGCGTGAAACGGCGCGAGCGCGTCGCCGCCGGCGAGTCCCAGATAGGCCATGTACAGCGCGAGCCCCGCGGGGACCAGCGCGAGCCACAGCGCATCGGCGCGCACGCGGTAGCGCGGCGCAAGGCCCCGCGCGTGCGGGAAGTCCGGCGGGCGATCCTCACGCGGTCCATACAGGTAGAGCATCGCTGCCGGCAGCAGCAGCACGATGCCCGCGCTGCGCGTCGCGCCGGCCAGCGCTCCGAACACGCCGACCAGCGCGAAGCGTCCGCGCCTGGCCGCGTAGAAGAGGCCGACCGACAGCGCCAGGTAAAGCGCCTCGGAGTACACGGCCGAGAAGAAGAACGCCATCGGCGAGAACGCCGTGACCATCACCGCCAGGCGGGCGATACCGGCGCGCCGCTCGCTGCTGGGCGCCGGCGGCGCATCCGGGGAAGCGGCCCCGAGCAGCGACCTGCCGCCCGTGCGCGCGGCGCTCGCCAGCTCGAGCGTCGTCAGGCGATGGATGCCGTACAGCGCGAGCGCGAGCGCCACGACCGAGAACAGCACACCGCCGAGCACCAGCGGCACGCCGACCCATGCAAAGGCGCGCAGCCCGAGCGGATACAGCGGGAAGAACGCGTCACGCGAGGAGGTGAACGAGCCGAGGTCCGGCCGATAGCCGTAGTGGGCGATCACCTCATACCAGGCGGCGTCCCAGCGCGCCGCGGGAGCCGCCAGCGCGTCGCCCAGCCAGCCGAACCCCCTCGTCAGGCCGGGAGGGTTGAAGGCGTGGCGCACCGGCCCGAAGCCGTACGTCGCCAACGTGACCGCGCCGGCGACCCACACGAGCAGACGCGAGCTCCACAGCGCACGCCAACAGTCGCGCACCGCCGTGGCGCGCGCGGGATCGAGCGCAGCCAGGGTGACCGAGCGCAGGGCTCGCCGGCGCGCGCGGCCGGCGACCGGCGACGCCGACGGCGCCCGCCGCGATCGCGTAGGCGCCCGCCCGCTCGCCCGCGCCGTCGGCGGCGGCGGCGAGCTCGGCTGTCTCGGGGGTCATGGTCGGCGGCACACGGCGTGAGGGGCGAGAGCGCCCAACTGGCAGGAAATCACAATCGGAACGGTAATCTCGGAGGTTCGGAGATGTCTCGACAGGCACGACAGCGCCGGCGCAGGCACAACCGCGCGGGGCCCACACGAATTCTCCTGATCGGCGGCGGCGTGCTCGTCACCGCGCTGATCGTCGGCGCGATCGCGGCAATCGGCTACGTGCTCAACGTCTCGCAGTCGGCCCCGGCGATCGCCAGCCTGCACCCGATCATCGGCGGGGGCTCCTCCCAGGTGTACGCGGCGGACGGCACGCGACTGGGCTTCATCCAATCGGATCAGCTGCGCACCCCCGTCACGTGGAATCAGATCCCGGCCAACCTGCGCAACGCCACCGTCGCGATCGAGGACCAGCGCTTCTACAAGAACAACGGCATCGACCTGACGGGGATCTTCCGCGCCGCCGTGAAGGACATCACGCACGGCAAAGCGCTGCAGGGCGGTTCGACGATCACGATGCAGCTCGTGCGCAACCTCTACCTCGGCGGCGATCAGCACACGATCCGACAGAAGATCATCGAGGCCAAGCTGGCGATCGAGTACGAGGAACGCCACGACAAGCACTCGATCCTCACCAGTTATCTCAACAGCGTCCCCTACGGCACGCTCGGCGGGCAGACGGCGATCGGCGTGCAGGCCGCCTCGCGCATCTTCTTCGACAAACCGGCGTCGCAGCTGAACCTGGCGCAGTCGGCGCTGCTGGCCGGGCTGCCGCAGGCACCCTCGCAGTACAACCCCTTCCGTGACGCCGCCGTGGCCAAGCAGCGCCGCAACGAGGTGCTCGCGAAGATGGCCGAACTTCACTACGTCTCCGCCTCGGCCGCGTCGGCCGCGGAGGCGGCGCCGCTGGAAGTCAAGCGCGGCTACTTCTACTCAGAGCGCAAGGAGGACTTCTTCTTCGAATACGTGCACCAGCAGCTGGTCAAACGCTACGGCGCGGCGACCGTCGCGCAGGGCGGCTTGAAGGTGCACACGACGATCGACCTCGACATGCAGCGAAAGGCGCGTGACGCGATCGCCAACGTGCTCAACGAGCCCGAAGACCCGGCGTCGGCGATCGTCACGATCAACCCGGCCAACGGCAACATCGAGGCGATGGCCGAGTCCCAGAGCTATGAGGAATCGCAGTACAACCTCGCTTCTCAGGGCCACCGCCAGCCCGGCTCCACGTTCAAGGCGATCGTGCTCGCCGACGCGCTCTCGCGCGGCATCGATCCCGAACAGCACCGTTTACAGCTCGCACACGCTCTCGCCGGGATGGCTCACCGGCTATCCGACCTATGAAGTCAAAACGTTCGGCGGAGAGCAGAACGGCACGATCAACCTCGTGCAGGCGACGCTCAAATCCGACAACACCGTGTACGCCCAGCTGGCCGCCGACCTCGGCGAGTCGACGGTGACGGAAATGGCCCGCAAGATGGGCGTCACCAGCCCGCTTCACAGCTACGCCGCGGAGGCACTCGGCGGACTCACGCTCGGCGTCACCCCGCTGGAGATGGCCAATGTCTACGCGACGCTCGCCGACGGCGGCTGGCGCAACAGCCCGATCGCGATCACCAAAGTCGTCTTCCCCGACGGCCACGTGGACAACAACTGGGGCAAGCCACATCGCGTGAAAGTGCTCAGCGAAGCGGTCACCGCCGAGGAGACCCAGATCCTCAAAGAGAACGTCGAAAGCGGCACCGCGGGCCGCTCGGCGATCAGCTGCCCGAGCGCCGCGAAGACCGGCACGACAAGCGAACTGGTCGACGCCTGGCTCGACGGCTACACCCCCAACTACTCGACTGCGGTGTGGATGGGTTATCCGACCAAACGCGTATCGATGACCGACGTTCACGGCGAGCCTCAGCAGGGCGGCTATCTCCCGGCGGAAATCTGGCACGCGTACATGAGCTCGGTCGTTGAAGGCAAGACCTGCGAGCAGTTCCAGCCCGCCAAAGAATCGATCTCCTACCAACCGTTCTACGGCAAATTCGCCACCACCGGACAGTCGCGCTCGGCCAGCGAATCGGAAAGCGAAGAATCGTCCTCGGTCAAAACCGAATCGACGCACAGCAAAGCGCCGAAACGGGGAGGCACAGGTGCACCCGCCTCGCCACCGAGCCATCCGACGGCACCGCACAACGGGCCGAGCGTCCGTGGCACCGGCGGAGCCGGCGTGCCCTGAGCGGGTGTTCGGCGACCGCCTCGGCTGGCGGACGCTGGTAGTTTGACCGGAGTTAACTTCCAGACGACGGACGCGGCGCGGATGCGTTTGCGAGATCGGGGATGCGCACAGGTGGCAAAGGAGGACAAGGTCGAATTCGAGGGCGAGGTGATCGAGGCCCTGCCGAACGCGATGTTCCGCGTGAAGCTGGACAACGACCACGTCGTGCTCGGACACGTGGCAGGCAAGATGCGCCGTTTTCGCATCCGCATCCTGCCCGGCGATCGCGTGCGCTGCGAGCTGTCTCCCTACGATCTCGACCGCGCGCGAATCGTCTACCGGCACCGCTGACGTACCCATCGCCGAGCGCTCGCTGATCGAATCCATCGAGGCCGAGCTGGCCGGCGCGCCGCACACGGCGCGCGTCCTGCGCGGACCCGGGGACGACGCAGCCGTCGTGCGCGGACGGCCGGTCAGCGTGGTCTCTGTCGACACGATGGTCGAGGGCACGCACTTCCGCCTTGGCGCCGGCTGGTCGAGCGCCGAGGAGGTCGGTCATCGCGCGCTCGCCTCGGCGCTCTCCGATCTCGCCGCGATGGGCGCGCGCCCGGGCGAGGCCTACCTGGCACTCGGCCTCCCTGCGGGCTTCGCCGAGGACCGGGCGCTGGCACTGGTGCGCAGTGCACAGGCGCTCGCGACGGCCACCGAAACGACGATCGCCGGCGGCGACGTCGTCGCCGCTCCCGCTCTGACCGTGACGGTCACCGTCGTCGGGTGGGCCGAGGACGCAGACGAGCTCGTCGGGCGCGACGGCGCCCTGGTGGGGGATCTGGTGGGCGTCACGGGCAGGCTCGGCGCCGCCGGAGCCGCCCTCGCTGTAATGAAGGGGCAGACGGCTCCCTCGCCGGCTGCCGAGCAGCTGCTGGCGCGAGCACGCGCGCCGCAGCCCCGCCTGGACGAGGGCCGCGCGCTGGCCGCTGCCGGGATGCACGCGATGATCGACCTGTCCGACGGGCTCGCCGCCGATGCCGCGCACATCGCACATGCCAGCGGGGCGCGCCTGCGCGTGGAGCTGGCCCGACTGCCGCTGGAGCGTGGCGTCGAGGAGGTCTGCGCCGAGCTGGGGCTGGACGCGCGCGAGCTGGCCGCGGGATCGGGCGAAGACTACGAGCTGTGCTTCTGCGCTGCGCCGGAGACCCGCGCACATGTCGAGGCGGCAGTGCCGGACTCGGCGGGCGTCGGAGTCACCTGGGTCGGCGAGGTCGTCGCCGGCACGCCGGGCCTGTCGCTACTCCGAGAGCGGGGGGATGAGGTGCGCCTTGGCGGATTCGAGCACCTTTGGTAGCGGGGGACGCTCTGCCGCTGCCCTGGCCGATGCGGGCTGTTCGAGCTGATCGCCGACGAGCGCTTCGCGAGCTCCGGCGGGGCGCTGCGCCGCGGGCACGCGGCCTGCCCCGACCGGCACGGAACGCGTCAGGCGCGCGTACACGAGCAGCCGTTTGGCCGCACTGAAAAGCGGCGTGCAGGCCGACAGCACCAGCCGCGAGTAGCCGACATTGCCGACTGCCGCACGGACGTTCGTCGGGGCGACGACCTTCTTGGCGATCACCGTGTAGGTGAAGTGCGCGTAGGGCATGTTCAGCATGATGCGGCTGCCGGGACGCAGCATGTCGATGTGACGGAACGGCGCGAGGTACGTCGTGCGGTGGCCGGCGATCGCCGTGGTGCCCGCCATTCCCGGGAACACCGTTTCGCCGTATATCCCCGGCCCGCTCTCCAGGTCGGAGGTGCTCGTGCCCTTGACGACGACGAAGCTCGCGCCGATGCGCGGGATGAGGATGCGCCCGACCGCGCTGCCGTCCTTGGCGCGCCCCTCCAGGCCACCCGCGAGGAACGCCACGCGACGGCGCACGTCGGCCAGGTCGACGAGCGTGCGCTCTTCGACGGCCGTCGGGGCTGCGTGTTCGACCTTCGCCAGCGCCCCGCTCAGGTGGTCCTGGCGCAGTTTCGCGTACAGCGCCGAAAACGGCTCCTGCCACACGAGCGTGATCCCCGCGTCGACGAGCGCGAGCACGCCGGCGAGGATCAGCACGACCGCGAGCGCGCGCAAGGCGCGCTGGGACCACGGCGAGCGCCTGCGCCGCGAGAAGCTCGGGCCACGCCGTGAGACCGGGGTGAGGGGAATCTCAGACATCGTCACGCTGGTTTACGCAGAACTATCGTCGCAGAGCCGACTGCGTTCCACCGAGCGAGCCCGGCCCGGCATACGACAGCGGTCCGCGAATCGTGATCTCATCGACATCCTCGTTGCCATCCCCAAGCGCCGGCGAGCCGGCCGTCACAGAAAGCATGGCGGCTGCAGCGGCGCAACCCAGCGAGACGATCCACAGCAGCACCGCCGGGAAGCCGATGTGGCCGCCTGCGACCAGCAGCACGGCCATCCACGCGACGCGGCCCGGGCCGAGCCCGAGTTGCTGCGCATAGAAGGCGACGAGCAACGCCACGGGAACGAAGCCGGCGGCCACGAGCGCCAGCGAGGCGAGCGGGCGCGGGCGCAGCTCGGGCGAGACGATCAGCAGCCACAGGTGCACCGCCGGCAGCAGCAGCAGAGCCGTGATCGGGTTGGCGACCCACACCACGACCGCGAGCGGCAGCAGCACCAGCAGCATCCCCACGCCGGCCCCATCCGAGGCTGGGCGTGCGCTCACGCCCAGCTTGCGCATCGCCATCGGCCAGAGCAGCCAGGCGAGCACGAGCGCGAGCAGCACGGCGGCGACCGTAGTGGCCGCCGAGGCACCGAACGACAGCGCCTCAGGGGGTACGGGCTCGCCGGGGGCAGCGCCGATGATCCCGACGGTGCCGAGCAACAGAGCGAACAGCGCGGCCGCCAAGAACGGAGCCGCGCACAGCAACGTCCACAGCGACCAGCGGGCGACGGGCAGACGCCGCCGCCGCGCACGCGCGAGCCCGTCGGCCGCGACGATCAGCGGCGGCAGCAGCAACGTGCCGACGAGCAGCCGCAGAGCCCACGCGGGAACTGTCTTTCGCCCGGCCAGCAGCCCCGTCTGCATCGCCGGCTGGATGTCGGCGCCGACGTCGAGCGAGTCGACCGCGCTGAGCACCGCCCGGCCGAGGCCCTGCAGACGCGCTTCGCCGACCGGGTCCGACGACGCGGGCCCGCGTTCGCCACTGACCTGCACGAGCGCCGCGGGAATGCCCGCGGCGTTCAGCGGGCCCTGTTCGCCGACCGTGGCTCCGAACGCCAGGTGCGCGAGCTGGCCGATCGCGCTCGGCGCGCCGGGGTCCGATCCGGCCTCCTGCTCGATCGCGTCGTCGACGGTTCGCTGCAGTTGCGTCGGCGCAGCGCCGGCAGCGTCGGAGTAGGACACGACGAACGGCTTGCGCTGGCGGCGACCGGCGAGATCGCCGAGCACGATCGCCGCGTCGAACGGGCCGGCGACGTCTGCGGCGAACTCGGCCGCGCCGGCGTCGCCGCCGGTGCCGCCGCTGGTGGAGACCAGCACGATCGTGCGCTGCGTCTCACGCGCGGCGAACACGCGCGCGAGCTCGAGCAGCGCCGCGGTCGCCGAGAGCTCGGCGCGAGCGCCCCTGCCCGCCGCGTCGCGGTGGGCGAAGATGACGATCGGCTTGGCGCCCGTCGAGCCGGGCCGCTGGGCGATCACCGTCGTAAGCGACTGCTCGCCGTCGATCGTCTGCGCAGTGAAGTTGCGGGTATGCACCTGAAAGCCGCCGCCGGCCGTGCCGCCGAGGCCGCGCAGCGTGCGCGCGACGTACGCGCCAAGCGCCTGATCGCCCTTGCTGCCCGGGCGGCGGTCGGGGTAGGCGGCGGCGAGGCTCGTCAGTTCCGAGAACGCGCGCGAGCCTTCGAAAGCATCCGGCGCGAGCGTCGAATGCAGGGGATTCGGGCGCCCGGTGAGCGAGAAGGCGGCCACCGCGAGGGCAAGGAAGAAGGGTAGAAACGCCGCTCTGTAGAGGCGACCGTTGAGCATCTGTAAGACCATAGTTCGGCCGGCGGGCGATGGGGCGCAGCAAAGACGCGCTCACCGTTAGGTATCGTGCGGCCGCGTGCTCCAGCCCGTAGCCGTTGGCAACAAGACGCTCGCCGATTACACGCACATCTGCGGCCGCGAGCTGATCGCGGAAATCCGCGAGCTCGCCGAGCCCCTGCAGGGCGATCGCGTCGTGCATATCTCGGCGACGGCCTTCGGTGGCGGCGTATCGGAGATCCTCTACACGCTCGTGCCGCTGATGCGCGACGTGGGGCTGGACTGCGAGTGGCAGGTGATCTACGGCCGCGAGGAGTTCTTCAACGCGACCAAGCTGATGCACAACGCGTTGCAGGGCGCGCCGCAGGATCTCGACGAGGAGCAGTGGGCGACGTGGCGCCAGTACAACGAGATGAACGCGCGCGAGCTCTCCGGCGGGTGGGACGTCTGCCTCGTGCACGACCCGCAGCCGGCGGCGCTGTTCGGGCTCGTCCCGGAGAAGGCCAAGGGCTGGGTATGGCGCTGCCACATCGACCTGTCGACGCCCAACGAGCAGACGATCGCCCAGCTGCTGCCCTACATCAAGGACTATCCGCAGTCGCTGTTTCACATGCGCGAGTACGTGCCGAAGGGCATGGGCGGGCACGTCAACGTCGTGCCGCCGGCGATCGACCCACTGACGCCCAAGAACATGGCGCTGTCGCCCGAGGACGGTGCCTTCGTGTGCGGCCAGTTCGGCATCGATGTCGACCGGCCGCTGATGTGCCAGGTCTCGCGCTTCGATCCGTGGAAGGACCCGCTCGGCGTGATCGACGCCTACCGCATCGTGCGCGAGTCGCTGCCCGACCTGCAGCTCGCGCTCGTCGGCTCGATGGCCAGCGACGACCCCGAGGGCTGGGACTTCTTCAACGCGACGATCGCGCACGCCGACGGCGACCCCGACATACACATCCTCAACAACTTCAACAACGTCGGCGCGATCGAGGTCAACGCCTTTCAGTCGCACTCCGACGTGCTCGTGCAGAAGTCCACGCGCGAGGGATTCGGCCTGACCGTCTCGGAGGCGATCTGGAAGGCGCGGCCGTTCATCGGCGGCAACGTCGGCGGCATCCCGCTGCAGATCGAGGACGGCGTGACCGGCTTTCTCGTCTCCAGCGCCGAGGAATGCGCCGACCGCGCGCTGGAGGTGCTCAAGGACCCGGCGCTGGGCAAGTTCCTCGGCAGGCGTGGCAAGGAGCACGTGCGCACGCATTTTCTGACCCCGCGCTATCTGCGCGACTACCTGAAGATCTTCACCGAGCTGAAGAAATAAGCGCGAGCACGGATGTCGAGCGTTACCGTCACAACGCCGACCTGATGGAGGCAGGAACATGACCAAGGACGTTCCGCTGGTGCTCGTGAGCAACCGCGGACCGGTCACGTTCGACGCGCAGGGCGACACCCAGCGTGGCTCCGGCGGCGTGGTCACCGCGCTGACCGGGCTGGCCTCCCATCGCGAAGCCATCTGGATCGCCTCGGCGATGAGCGAGCACGACGCGCGCGCCTCGCGCGAGCACGACGAGAAGTCCTTTCCGGTGCGCTCGCCCTCGGGCGACGTCGACTTCCGCGTGCGCCTGGTGATCTCAGACCCCGACGCCTACGACCGCTTCTACAACGTCGTGGCCAACCCGATGCTGTGGTTCATCCAGCATTACCTGTGGGATCTGTCCAACGCGCCGGACATCCGCCGCGAGGAGATCGAGGCCTTCGAGTTCGGTTACAACGCCGTCAACGAAGACCTCGCCGAGGCGGTCATCGAGGAACTGGAGGGCGCCGAGGAGCCAGTCGTGATGATCCACGACTACCACCTCTACACGCTGCCCGGCCTGATCCGCAAAGCACGGCCGGACGCCTTCCTGCACCACTTCGTGCACATCCCGTGGACGCAGTCCGACGCCTGGCGCGTGCTGCCGACGCGGATCCGCGAGGAGATCTTCACGGGCCTGCTGGCCAACGACATCATCGGCTTTCACACGCGCTCCTACCGTCGCAACTTCCTGCAGTGCTGCCGCGATCTGATGGGCCTGGAGATCGACTTCGAGCGCGGGATCGTCGTCGCGCCGGGAGGCCGCGAGGTGTGGGTGCGCGCGTATCCGCTGCCGATCGATCACGAGGCGACGCGCCGCGTGGCGCGGCGCGCGCGCGTGGAGGAGTTCGAGCAGGAGCTGCTGCGCCGCCGGCGCGATCACCTGATCCTGCGCGTCGACCGCGCCGACCTGAGCAAGAACGTGCTGCGCGGCTTCTCCGCGTTCGATCTGTTCCTTGATCAGCATCCGGAGTTCTCGGAGCGCGTGACGTTCGTCGCGCAGCTGATGCCGTCGCGAACCGACGTGCCGCAGTACGCCGAGTACCTGGAGGCGATCGAGGCGCTCGTGGCGGTAGTCAACCACCGCCACGGCACACCCGACTGGATGCCCATCCAGCTGAAGCTGCGCGACGACCTGGAGGAGGCGGTGGCGGCCTACAAGCACTACGACGTGCTGCTGGTCAACGCGATGTTCGACGGCATGAACCTCGTCGCCAAGGAGGGGCCGATCGTCAACGAGCGCGAGGGCGTGTCGATCCTCTCCGAGAACACCGGCGCGCACGAGGAGCTCGGCGAGTACGCACTCTCGGTCAACCCGTTCGACATCCAGGAGACGGCGGACTCGATCCACAGCGCGCTGACGATGGCGCCCGCGGAGAAGCGCAGGCGCGCCGAAGGCCTGGTCGAGATCGTCACGTCGCGCGACCCGGGAGACTGGATCGACGAGCAGCTCGCGGACATCCGCGCGAAGGGCCGGACCCGCTAACCTTGCAGCGCAGCGCCTCCGGGCGCCTGAATATGACGCTGCCCGCACCGACATATGACTTGGTCGTCCTGCTCGACCCGCAGGCCGACGACGCGACGCGCGCCAAGCTCGTCGCCGACACGCGCACCTCGATCGAGGGACAGGGCGAGCTGCTGCGCCACGACGACTGGGGCGAACGTGCGCTGGCCTACCCGATCGACCGCAAGTCCAGCGCGCAGTACCACCTGATGCAGTTCCACGTGGCGGACAAGCAACTGCTCAGCGGCCTCGACCGCACTCTGCGCCTGGCCGACGAGGTGCTGCGCTTTCGCATCATCAAGCTTGCCCCCGGCGTTCCGTCGGCGCCGGACATGAGCAGCAGCGCGGCCGCCGCTCGTCGCCCGGACGACGCGCCCGAGGCGCCGGCCGAGCAAGCGCCCGAGGCGGCCGGCGAGGCTGCGCCCGAGCCAGAGCCTGTCGCCGCCGCGGCACCCGAGACGGCCGCAGCGGCGCCCGAGACGCCAGAGGCACCCGCCGTCGCCGCCGAGACCGACGCCGAAGTGGCAGTCGGCGAGCCGTCGTAGCGCTCCGTAGGCGCCCGCAAGACGCCCGTCAGGCGCTTATGCCTGGTGCGCACGCGTAATAAGATCGACGACGTGGGCTGGGCGGAAGACATGAACGAGGGCGCGAGCAGTCGTACGGACGTGCTGCGCGCGTCGCCGCCAATGTTCGAGTCGCGCGTGCTCGACGCGCTGTCGCGCGTGCACCCGCTCGTGCCGGTGCTGATCTTCGTCCCCGGCATCGCCGTCCTGGCCGGCTGGAGCCTGTCGAAAGTGAGCGTGCTGGTGACGTTCGCCCTGGCGGTCGGCGGATACGCGCTGTGGACGCTGTTCGAGTACTGGCTGCACCGCATCGTCTTTCACTTCGAGCCGGAGGACGGCATCGGCGCGCGGTTGCACTGGATCATCCACGGCGTGCACCACGACCACCCGAACGACCCCATGCGCTTGGTGATGCCACCGGCGGTGAGCGTGCCGCTGGCCGCGGCCGTGTTCGGCCTGCTCTACGTGATCTTCGGCGCACGCTACGCGCCGGGCCTGGGCGGCGGGTTCTTCGTCGGCTATCTGGTCTACGACATGATGCACTACTACCTGCACCACTTCCGCCCGCATGGCTGGCTCGGGCGGATGCTGCGCGAGCGTCACATGCGCCACCACTTCCAGGACGACACGCGGGGCTTCGGCATCAGCGCTCCTTACTGGGACGAGGTGTTCGGCACGTCCCCCCGGGCCCGCCGCGGCGAGCGCGGGGACCGCAATTAGCGGCTTTCCGGACGTTCGTGCCCGCAGGCCGCTCTAGACTCGGCGGCGAACCGCACGAGATGACACGCGCCCGAGAAGCGGGCTAAGCGAAAGCCGAAAGGAAGAGGAGCCGTGGCCGCCACCAACATAAACAGGGTCGTGATGACCGGGAACCTGACCGCCGATCCGGAGCTGCGCTCGCTGCCTAGCGGCAACTCGGTGTGCAGCCTGCGCATCGCCTGCAACACGCGGCGCAAGGACGGCGCGAGCGGCGAATGGGTCGACAAGCCGAACTACTTCAACGTCACCGTGTGGGGCGCGCAGGGCGAGAACGCCGCGCGCTACCTGTCCAAGGGACGCCCCGTGGCGATCGACGGGCGCTTGGAGTGGCGCGAGTGGGAAGCACAGGACGGCACAAAGCGCCAGGCAACCGATATCATTGCCGACTCGGTGCAGTTCCTCGGCTCGCGCGACGATGCCTCCGGCGGAGGCGGGTTCGGGGACCGTCAGGGCAACGGAGCCGCCAAAGGCGGCGATGTTCCCGTCGACGAAGGCGACTTCCAGCCCGCACCGGCTGCCGGCGGAGCCGGCGACGACGACATCCCGTTCTGAGATTTAGAGAGGTTCCTGTGCATTCAGCCGTTCTCAAGCCCGACAGTCGCAAGCGCAGCCGCGCGGTGGTCCGCTGATGGCCAAGGCACGCGGCCGCGGCAAGCCGGTTCGCCGGCGCGACAAGAAGGGCGGGATCGGCAGCGGGCGGCGCAAGTCCTGCCAGCACTGCCGCGACAAGGTCGAGCAGGTCGACTACAAGGACGTCGTCTCGCTGCGCAAGTTCATCTCCGAGAAGGGCAAGATCCGCTCGCGCCGGATCACCGGCTCGTGCAGGCGCCACCAGGTGCAGATCGCCACAGCGGTCAAGCGGGCGCGTGAGCTGGCGCTGCTGCCGTACGTCAACGAGGGTGGCCGCGAGGACAGCCCTCGTCGCGAACGCGGCGACCGCGACAGGGACCGGTAGGCAGCCGTGCCCGAGGCGATCCTCCTCAAGGACGTGGACACGCTCGGCGAGCAGGGCAACGTCATCGATGTCTCCAAGGGCTACCTGCGTAACTACCTGATGCCGCGCAAGCTGGCCCAGCCGGCGACGCGCGGTGCCGTGGAGGCGATCCGTCAGCGTCAGGACGCGGCCGAGCGCGCCGCTCGCAACGCGATCGAGAAAGCCGAGGAGAACGTCAACCTGCTCAACCGGACAGTGCTGACGATTCCCCAGCAGGCGGGCGCGGACGGCCGCCTGTTCGGTTCGGTCACCGCGCAGGACATCGCCTCGGCGATCAAGGAAGCGCGTGGCCTGAAGCTCGACAAACGCAACGTGCATCTCCCCGAGCCGATCAAGAACGTCGGCACGTACATGGTCGTGGTCGATGTCGTCGACGGTGTGACGGCGACGATCAAGACGATGGTCGTCGCCAAGAAATAGACCATCTAAGGGCGTAGCGCTTAGGTGCGCTCCTCGATCCAAACCCATTCGCATTCGTTCGCCGTTCCGGCCCGCGGACGTAGGTACACGCGCAAGAGCGGTATGCCGACATCGGTAACCGCGACCCAGAGGTTGCGGTTACCCACCCGCTCTGCGACAGACGCTGGTTCTCTCAGGAGCGCCCAGACCAGCCCCTCTAGCCGTAGATCAATCTGATCGTCCGTGAGTCCCGTCGCTCGCCTGAGTTCGGCCTTTGCTCTCTCGAACTCGTCAGTCTCGACAAACCCTTCGCAGCGGAGTTCGCCGCTAAGTCCAGCCATGCAGGGAAGCTAGTTCCTCCCCCCGACGGATATCACCCTCTGCTACGCCGCCCGCACCAAGAAAGACGGTTGTATAGGGGATGACCTCTTTCATCCGCGCAAGCCGCCAACCGACTTCGTGATGAGAAAGCTCGCTGAGATAGGCCGCACTCTCATGGCCGTAGCGCCGGATTGCCCCCTCTACGACTGCCAACTCCTCCTCACTGAACTCGCTGAGGTCGGGGTCACGCCCGGCAGTAATGTGCTTAAGGCCCTTGCCGTAGTAGTCGACGAGCTCGCTGGCAATGTCGCCGCTCGCGAGGAGGTCGCGTTCGGCGAGCAGTAGCTCGTTTGGCAGGTGGCCGTGCTCCCACTTCTCGTATGTCGCGCCTGAGATTGGCCTGCCGAGCCGTGCAAACGCTCCGAAGTCGCTCCACATGAGTAGCTTTGCGAGCTTGACGCGCCCCAACGCTGCCTCGGGACCAAGGCGCTTCGCGATGTAGACAATTAGCTCGCGGAACTTTCGGCTATTGAAGTCGGTCATTTAGCACCGCCTACCTCTAAGCGTAGTAGGGTCAATCTGCATGCATAGTGCATGCATAGACGATGCTATGAGCAGATGCGGATGGCAAAAGCAACGTACACAACCGTCCGACTTGATTCCGCCGCAGTGGAAGACGCAGAACGTCTGATGCACGAGCTTAGACGGGACGTTGGCGTGAAAACTTCGCGTGATTTGATAGTCCGGGCACTCCTGTGGGGGATAAGCGCACCCCAGGTTGCTGGTGTGCTTACTGCATACATTAAAGTATGCAGAGGACGCCAACCGGCACGTCTAGGTCTTTCTTGGCCGTCGTCTGTTTAGGCGTGGCGCCGTGCGGGTCCGGTCGCTGTGCGAACATACGTTCGTGTTATCACACAACGTCGAGCAAATTGACCCAGATAGCGGGGAGGTGATCGAGATGTCCCACGTCGCGAGCCTAGACTCGCCCAACCGATGAGTGCCGTCTCGACAGTCAACGGCGCGAGCGGCGCCTCCGCGGCGCTGGCCCCGCCGCACAACCTCGACGCCGAGCAGTCGGTGCTCGGGGCGATCCTGCTGTCCGACCGCTCGCTCTATGCACTGGTGATCGAAGAGGGGCTGCGCGCGGACGACTTCTACCGCGAGCGCCACGGGGCGATCTACGAGGCAATGCTCGCGCTGTACAACGAAAGCGAGCCGGTCGACACGCTGACGGTGATCGACCGCCTGCGCCAGATGGGCAAGCTGGAGGAAATCGGCGGGGCGGTAGCCGTGGACGAGTTGGCGGGCGTGGTACCGGCCGCCGGCCACGCCAGGCGCTACGCGCAGATCGTGCGCGAGAACGCGCTGCTGCGGCGCCTGCTGAAGGCGTCATATGAAATCCAGGAGAGCGTCGTCGGACACCAGGCGGCGCCTCGCGAGCTGGTCGAGCAGGCCGAGAAGGCGATGCTCGAGGTCGCACGCGACGATCGCCAGCAGGACTTCCGCGCGATCGAGGAGGTTCTGCACGAGGAGCTGGACAAGCTGCATCGCCTGTCGATCGAGGGCACATCGCTGACCGGCACGCCGTCGGGGTTCAAAGACCTCGACGAGATCACCGGCGGCTTTCAGCCAGGGAACCTGATCATCATCGCGGCACGCCCGGCGATGGGCAAGAGCGCGCTCGTCTGCAACATCGCCGAGAACGCGGCCGTCGAACACAAAAAGCCCGTCGCGCTGTTCTCGCTGGAGATGGCCGAGGCCGAGCTCGCCCAGCGCTTCGTCGCCTCCCAAGCGCGCATCAAGGGCGAGGAGCTGCGCAAGGGCCGCGTCGCAGAGCAACGTTGGCCGAAGATCCTCAAGGCCTCACAGGTGCTGGCGGCCGCGCCGCTGTGGGTCGACGACTCCAGCGACGTGGGCATGCTGGAGATCCGCGCGAAGGCACGCCGCCTGCACAGCCAGTGCGAGGGGGGCCTCGGGCTGATCATCATCGACTACCTGCAGCTGATGCGCACCGACAGCCGTTACGACAGCCGGGTCACGGCCGTCGGCGAGCTGAGCCGCGGCCTGAAGATCCTCGCGCGCGAGCTCGGCGTGCCGGTGATCGCGCTGTCGCAGCTGAGCCGTGCGGTGGAGACGCGCCCGGACAAGAAACCGCAGCTTTCGGACCTGCGCGAGAGCGGGAACCTCGAGCAGGACTCCGACCTGGTGATGTTCATCTACCGCGACGAGTACTACGACGAGGACTCCGAGCGCCCTGGCGAGGCCGACCTGATCATCGCCAAGCATCGCAACGGCGCGGTGGGCAAAGTCACGCTCACATTCCAGAAGGAGTACCCGAAGTTCATGAACTACGCCGGCGAGCGTTACGCGCCGTGAGCGCACGCGAGCGCATCACCCAGGCGGCAGGCGAGACACCGTGCCCACTCGGGCTTTGCGACGGCAGCGGCTTCGTCGTCGACGAGGCGAGCAACACGGCTTCTGACTGCGCGTGCCGCGCGGGGAGGATCGCAAAGCGCAGAATCGCGAGTCTCGAGGGACGTGTGCCCAGGCACTACCAGGGTGTTTCGTTCGACCGGCCGCCGGTCCCGGAAATCGCGCGCGTCGCCCCAGACGTCGTCCAAGAGGTACGACGCTACGTGCGCGACATCGACGCCAAGCTCGATGCGGGGCAGGGATTGTGGCTGATGGGCGACGTGGGGACTGGCAAGACCACATTGGCGATGATCGTCTCCAAGGCCGCGCTTGATGCTGGGCGTTCGGTTGCGATCTATTCTCTGCCGCGGCTACTTAACCTCATCCGCGGCGCAATCGAGACTGAGGCGGGTATGGTCGCGCTTCCTCGACCGCCTAGCTGCCGTCGATCTGCTGCATATCGACGACGTCGGGGCCGAGAACACGACACGCCTTGGGTCATGGAGCAGCTCTACTCGATCGTTAACACGCCGCTATGAGGATGAGCGAGCGATGGTGGTCACCACCAACTTGGAACAAGAGGAATTGGTCGAGCAGCTAGGCGATCGGACAGTCTCACGGCTAGTCGGCGATCTGCGGGAATGGACTCCTCCTCTACGGCGACGACGATCGGCTGTCGCTCAAAGATCCGAATCCTTACGAGGGAGCTATCGATGGGGATGCAGGATTTCAACTTCCATCGTGCTGACCTGAGTCGCGCCCCCTCGTAGACTGACCCTCACATGCCTGGAATCGTGATCGTGGGCGCCCAGTGGGGCGACGAGGGTAAGGGAAAGATCACCGACCTGCTCGCAGAGCAGGTCGACGCTGTCGTGCGCTTTCAGGGCGGCAACAACGCCGGCCACACGATCGTGCGCGACGGCGAGGAGTGGAAGCTCCATCTGATCCCCTCGGGCATCCTCTATCCGGGCAAGCGCTGCGTGATCGGCAACGGCGTGGTGATCGACCCGAAGGTCCTGATCGGCGAGCTCGATGCGCTGCGTGCGCGGCGCGTCGACGTCGGCGGCCTGCGTATCTCGGCCAACGCCCATCTGATCATGCCCTACCACCTGCTGCTGGACTCCGCGGGCGAGGCCAAACTCGGCAGCCTGCAGATCGGCACGACGCGTCGCGGGATCGGCCCCTGCTACGCGGACAAGGCCGCGCGCCTGGGCATACGCCTGCAGGACCTGCTCGACGAGAAGATCCTCAAGAAGAAGATCGTCGCCGCGATGGAGCCCAAGCGCCTGTCGCTGCGTCCGTTCGAGAAGGACCCCTCGCTGGACCTGCACACGATGACCGAGGAATACCTCACCTTCGGCCACCGCCTGGAGCAGCACATCGCCGACACGGCGAAACTGATGTGGGACCTGCTCGACGACGGCAAGACGGTGATCTTCGAGGGTGCACAGGGGGCGATGCTCGACATCGACCACGGCACCTATCCGTTCGTCACCTCGTCGAACCCGCTGTCCGGCGCGGCGTGCGTGGGAACCGGCGTGGGGCCGAAGAGCATCGACGAGGTATGGGGCATCGCCAAGGCCTACACCACGCGCGTCGGCGCGGGCCCCTTCCCGAGCGAGCTGCACGATGAGATGGGCGAGCGCATCCGCGCGCACGGCCACGAGTTCGGCACGACGACCGGGCGTCCTCGTCGCACGGGCTGGCTGGACCTCGTCGCGCTGCGCTACGCCGCCCGCCTGAACAGCCTCACCGCGCTCGTCGTCACCAAGCTCGACGTGCTCTCCGGCCTGGACCGCATCCAGGTCTGCACGAGCTACCGCGGCGCCGAAGACGCGGTGTTCGACGACTTTCCCTACCACCAGACGGTGCTGCACCACAGCTCCGCCGAGCTGACCGAGCTGCGCGGCTGGAGCGAGGACCTCGGCGAGTGCCGCACGATGTCCGATCTGCCCGACGCGGCGCGCGAGTACCTGCAGTTCGTCGCCGAGCACGTTCGCGCGCCGGTCGCGCTCGTCGGGGTCGGTCCCGGACGCGAGCAGACGGTGTGGACCGACGAGGGACTGCAGACGCTGCTCGGGCGCGGCGTGCAGGGCGCCGAGCAGATCAGCGCCTAGCACCTCCGGCGGGCGCGACCCCGCGGGCGTCTAGCCTGAGGGGATGCCCGCCGGCCAGCAGCAGGCTCCCTACCTGCAAGCACTGATCGAGTACGCCTCGCGCGAGCCGGCGCGGCTGCACGTCCCCGGGCACAAGGGCGGCCCGGGAGCCGATCCGCAGCTACTGGCGGCGCTCGGCGAGCGCGCGCTCAGCCTGGACATCCCGGCGCTGACCTACGGCATCGACATCGGCCCCGAGCCGACACCCTTCGAGGAAGCACAGCGGCTGGCGGCCGCGGCGTGGGGAGCCGAGCGCGCATGGTTCCTCGTCAACGGCGCATCGCAGGGCAACCTGTCGGCCGGCCTCGCGCTCGCCCACCACGGCGACGAGGTGGTCGTGCAGCGAAACGCGCACTCCAGCGCGGTCGATGCGCTCATCCTGTCGGGCCTGCGCCCGACGTTCGTGGCGCCCGAGGTGGATCCGGAGCTCGGCATCGCGCACTGCCTGCTGCCCGAGACGCTCGACGAGGCGCTTGCCAGGACGCCGGGCGCGGCCGGCGCTTGGGTCGTCTCACCGACGTACTTCGGCGCGGTCGCCGACGTACGCGCCCTCGCCGAGGTCGCACACGCGCGCGGCGTTCCGCTGATCGTCGACGAGGCGTGGGGTGCGCACATGGCCTTCCACGAGGACCTCCCGGCGCACGCCCTCTCGCTCGGCGCCGACCTGGTGATCTCCAGCACGCACAAGATCGTCGGCAGCCTGACGCAGTCGGCGATGCTCCATCTCGGCTCCGGCGGTGTGGAGATGATCGGCGCGGACGCCGTCGACCGCGCTGTCACGCTGACCGAATCGACCAGTCCCAGCGCCCTGCTGACGGCGTCGCTGGATGCGGCGCGGCGTCTCGCCGTGCTGCACGGCCACGAGCTGCTCTCCAACACGATGCGAACGCTCGCCGACACGCGCGCGCAGATCCGCGCGATCGACGGCCTGGACGTGCTCGACGAGCGGATGGCCGGACGCTCCGGCGTGTTCGCCTATGACCCGCTGCGCCTCGCCGTCGACGTCCGCGGCATCGCGGCGACCGGCTACGAGCTGGCGCCGATGCTGCGCGAGATCGGCGACATCAACCTCGAGCTTTATGGGCAGAACGTGGTGGTCGCCGTGTTCGGCATGGGCGAGCGCGCGTTGCCCGAGGCGGCGCGTTTGGTCGGCGCGCTCGGCGAGGCGGCGGCGCGGGTCGGGCTGGACCCCTCGGGCGCGACCACGAGCTTTGCCGCCGCGCCGCCGTGGGGAGAGCTTGCGATGACGCCGCGCGAAGCGTTCCTCGGCTCGCAGGAGGCCGTGCCGGCGGCTGCGGCCGCCGGGCGGATCGCCGCCGAGTCGCTGGCCACCTACCCACCGGGGATACCCAACGTGCTTCCCGGCGAGCGGCTGACGGCCGAGACGCTCGCCTACGTGCAGCGAACGCTCGAGCTCGGCGGCAGCGTTCGCGGAGCCAGCGACCGGCTGCTGCGCACCGTGCGCGTGGTCGTCGAGGACGGCTCGCACGGCGAGCGCACTTGAGCGCAGGGCCGACGGTCGCCTGACCCGCGACGCGGAGGCGTGAGACCGAGAGCGGCCTCACGCCAACGCGCCTGGCAGTCAGCCGCGCGGGCGGCTCTGCCGAGTTCCGATCAAGGGTCTTTCGCGGTGATTTTGCCCGGGGGCGCGACGAGTTTGTCGGGGCCCGAGACGGTCATCGTGTTCGACGACGGGTCAGTCAGCATGCCGCCTCCGGGACCGCCGAACACGAGCATCCCGTTGCCGACTTCGGGCGTGAGCGCCCCTCCCCATTCGGTCGGTGGTGTTCCCGCGGTGCAGCCGACGTTGATCTTCATGCGAATTTCGTCGCGGATCGGCGTGCCGGGTATCAGTTCCGAACCCCATGGCAGCCCCGTCGGAATGACCGTCACGGGCCCTTTTGCACAGGTCGCCGCTGACGACAGCGGTTTGGCTTTGCAGCCGGAGAAGCTGATCGACGTGATCAGATCCTGACCGGCCGCGGCGATCGACGGGTTCCAGATTTCCTCGCCGTCGCTGACTTTGCATTTGATCACTTCGTTGGCCGTGGCCAGCGTGAAGGCGCCTTTGGTGGCGACGGTGACCGGCGCCGAGCCGACCATCACATTTTTTTTGTACCAGTGCGGTGCCGCCTGCGCCGCAGCCGGTATCGCCGCGAATGCGGTGACGATCAGCAGCGGCACGAGGCCGAGTAGCTTCTTGCTCATCTGTTCCTCCTTGCGATCGGAGAGCCCGCCGACTGTGAGGCCACGGGCGTTGGCAGCGGCGTCAGATACGCCACCTGAGATGCCGCTCGGTCAGCCCGAACGGACGCGTCGCGGATGCCCCCGCATCCCCCCCTTTTTTCGCCTAGACCGCCTGCGCAGCCCGGATGGCGCGAGCCTACCACTGAAGCTCGCACGCCTGTGCGAGCCGAGCTGCTCACCCGTTTAGACGAGCTCCTCGACGGCGTCTGCTGCCGCCGCGGCGCCGCCGGCCAGCGCAAAGGACGCGGCGACGCGTTCGGCGCCGGCGCGCTTCGAGATCGCGGCCCGGACGCTTCGGCGCAGCCGCCCGGGGCTCAGGCGCCGCGGTGTCAGGCGCACGCCGGCATCGGCAAGCTCGACGCGGCGCGCAACCTCGAACTGATCGCGGCAGAACGGGACGACGCACACGGGCACGCCCGCCGCGAGCGCCTTCTGCGTGGTTCCCTGCCCACCATGGGAGATCACGCACGCCGCCCGCGCGATGATCGGGTCGTGCGGCAGAAAGCGCTCGACGCGCGCGTTCGCCGGGGGTGTGAACTGCGCCGGGTCATGCGCAGCCGTCGTGGCGACGATTGCCAGGGGCTCGTCGGCGAGGCCGTCGAGCGCCGTCGCGATCAGCTTTGCGTCGGCTTGAAGCTCGGTCGAGGCCGTGACGAGCACGATCGGGCGCTTCTCCTCGAACAGCCACGGCGGCGCCTGACCCTGTGGGCCCCACGTCCCCGGACCGACCAGGCGCACGTTCTCCGGCCAATCGCTTCGTGGGTATTCGTAGGGCTCGGCCGTGAAGAGGATGAAGCGGTGCGACCTGCGGTACTGCTCGTCGAAGGCATCGAGCGGCGCCAGGCCGAGCTCGCCTCGCAGCGCGTTCAGCGGCCTGAGCTGGCGCTTCAGCAGCCGCTCGCTGAGCAGATTGAGAAGGCGGTCGCGCATGTGGCCCGCGATGTGCCTTGCCGGGCGCAGCCCGAGCCCGTACGGCGGCACGTCGGCTGAGCGGATGGCCGGAGGGAACGGGCAATACTGCGCCCACGGCAGCCCGCTTGCCTCCGCTGCGTAGCCGGCTCCCTGCGCCGTTGCGTCGATCAGCAGCGCGTCTGGGCGCCACTGCTCGATCGCCGTGGCAACGGTTTCGATCTCGATCTCGCCGCGCGCGGCCAGCGCACGCAGCAGGCGCATCGACGCATCGATCTGCGAGCGTGCGCGGTAGTCGTCGATCTCGATGTCGTGGATGCGCGGGTCGATCGCCGTGGCCTCCAGCCCGATCGAGCGCAGGCGCTCGGCCTCGTCGTCGCGCGTGTGCACGCGGAGCTCGTGACCGCGCTCGCGAAGCTCCAGCAGCGTTGGGACGACGGGGTAGATGTTGCCGGGGCCGGGCGTCGTGTAAACGAGCACGCGTGCCATCTAGCGATTCGCTTTCAGCCCGGCGATCATCTCGATCACCACCCGTTCCGCGGTCCTGCGCGGCAGGCGCATCTCTCGCCGCAGCAGCTTCCAAACGAGGATGTCCGTGGCTGCGATCAGGGAGACGAGGCGGCGCTCGCGTGCCGCACCCGAGAGCTCGGCGAGCGCAGGCGCGAACGTGTGCGCAACCCAATCGCGGTGGCCGGCACGCCCGCTGTCGGTCATCTTGCGGATCGCCGGTATGCGATCCTCCTGCGCAAGAACCCGCAGCGCGGCGTCGCCCGCCGACTCGTAGCTGTCATAGATCATCCGCACGGCGGCCTCGGCCTCTCCGACGGGGGCGTCGCGGCGGGCCGCCTCCCCAGCCGCGAACCAGCGCCAAGCGGTGACGAACAGATCGTCCTTACGGCCGAAGCGGGTGTGCAGAGTCTGGGCGCTGACCCCTGCATCGGCCGCGATATCCGCCAGGCGGACGTTCTCGTAGGCACGCTCGGAGAAGTGGCGCCATGCCGCGGCCAGGAGGCGCTCGCGGGTGGCGGCTGCTGCGTCGGCGCGCGCGCGCATGCGGTACGCGCGCTTGGGGGCGAGCGGAGCCGTGTTCATTTCACTTGATAAGTTATCAGGTGAAAATCAATACCGCTGTGATCACGAAGCTAGCTCGGGGATGACCTGCTCTCCGACCATCCGGACCTGCTCTCCCAGGTCGGGGAGGCCGTCGACCTCGATACCGGCCCAAGCCCTCAAGGTGAATGGATCGGCGGAGCAGGACCAGCGCGCGCCGGTGAAGTGGCCCGTTGAGATCGGGCGGGAGCGGCTGGTGTGTCGTGGATGGGCCGTCCGGGAATCGAACCCGGAACCTTGGGCTTAAGAGGCCCCTGCTCTGCCGGTTGAGCTAACGGCCCGGGAGGGCGCCGGCCATCGTCGCCGGCTCAGGCAGCGATTCTAGCCGAGGCGCGCCGGACGGCGCCTGCAGGCCCTATTTGGTCTTGGTCGTGGTGGTTTTCGCCGGCTGGGGCGTCGTCGTGACAGCCGTGCCCTGGAAGCCGCCGGAGCCGTTGGCCTTGCCCGTGTACACGGTCCCGTTGGTCGTCGTCGTGAGGATTTCGCCGCCTTCGGGGTTCTTCTTGACGGCTTCGAGTTCGGTCTTTACGCGCGTGCGCTGGGCGCTTGGCGCAAGTGCCACCGCCTTGGTCGACGCGAGGTCGCCGACGCGCGCGTTCTTGGCTTTGTAGGCGTACTCGGCGAGCGCCGCATAGTAGGAGGCGTTCTTCGGTTCCGCGGCTACGACGAGTTGCAGCACCTGCACCGCCGAGGCGGGCTGGTTGAGACCTTCGGCGCCGTACACGCGGACCATCAGCTTGGCCAGTTCCGCGCTCGGTTTCGGCGGGTTGAGCGCCAGATAGCTTTCCCACGAGCGAGACGCCTTGGAGAACAGTTCCTTGCCCTTCGCCGTGGGCAGGCCGTTGCTGGCGTTCACGTACGCTTCGCCGCCCGCTTCGTGCAGCTGCGCCTTCGTGAGTTTTTCCCACGCGGCGACGTTGCTCGGCTGCTTTTTGAGCGTCTTTTCGTACTTCTTGATTTCGCTGGCGAAGCTCGCCCCGCCCGAGCCTTCGTTTTCGCTGGCCGCGTTGAGCAGGCCGCCGCCGCCGAAGCCGCCGCCGATGCCGAAGCCGACGAGCCCCACGCCCATCAACAGCGCCAGGCCGATGTAGATCACCTTGACCGCGCGGCGCCGGTGACGCCCTCTCAGATCGAACAGCATCAGTCGGTGTGGTCCGGGTCGACGTGGTCGATGATCTGCTGCACGCTCTGCTCCGCTGGGTCGTCGTGGGTGTTTGGCGCCGGGCTCCCCTGAGATTCCCCGGCGCTCCGCTCTCTCGCCTCAGCCCTACGGACCACGAGCGAGGCAACCAGGATACTCGCCTCATACAGCACATACAGCGGCACCGTCTCCAGGATGAGCGTGATCGCGTCGCCCGGCAGGAACGCGGCGACGGCGGCGCAGGCTACGATCGCGTAGCGACGGCTCTTGCGCAGCTGCTCGACGGTGACCAGCCCGATGCGCGTCGTCGCGAGGATCACGACGGGAACCTGGAAGACCAAACCCATCGCCAGCAGCACCGTTGCCGCGAATTTGTAGAACTGGCTTGCCTGCACGAGCACGTTGAACTCGCTCGAGTTGAAGTTGACGAAGAAGCGAACCGCCGCGGGCAGCACGACGAAGTAGCCGAACGCCACCCCGACCGCGAACAGAAACGGCACCGCGGCCAGCAGCGGCCGCGCGATGCGTTTCTCATCCGGGCTGAGCGCGGGCAGGATGAAGCCGTAGACCTCGAACAGGATGAACGGCAGCGAGATCACCAGGGCGAACAGCAGCGACACGGTGATCGTCGTCGTGAACGGCTCGCCGACGCCGAGCGTGACCGGGTTGTCGCCGGTCGGCTTGCGCGGGATCTTCGCGACGTCGGCCTTCATCGCAGCGATCAGCGCAGGTAGTTCGGCGCGCGCGCGCGCCGACACGCCGCTGCCGGGCTTCTGCAGCGCCTGCAATGCCGCCTGCGTGTCGCCTGACAGTTTGAGCAGGCTCTGCTGCGCGAGCACCGCCTGACCGACCGTGCCCTCGCCCTTGGCGACCTGCTTCTTGGTCTGCGTCTGCAACGGCTTGTTGAGGATGTGCAGCAGTTCGTGGTTCTGCCACAAACAGAAACCGAAGACGACCACGAGCACCACCGCGCTGATGATCAGGCGGGTGCGCAGCTCTTCGAGATGCTCCACGAGGCTCAGCCGGTCCTCGTGGGAAATCGGGCGAATCGCGGTGGCCATGGGCCAACTGAACCTACCACCGAGCGATTCGCGCACGGCCCCCTCCCGCCGGACCGCGGCGGCGGCCCTGCACGTACGGACAGCCCAGCGAGCGCAGGGCTAAAGCACCCGCGGCGAGCCGTCGATGTAGCGCGTGAGCAGCAAATGAACGAGAGCCCCGACATACACCCCCGCTCGCCCAAGCCGCCCGCCGCGGGCGTCAAGGCCACGCAGGGCGCAGAGCGAAAGCCGAGCTCCTGCACGCCCGACCAGCTGCACGTCTGCTTCAACTGCGCCGGCGAGCTCGTCTACCCGCTGGACTGGTGCGAGGAAGGGGTGCGCCACTGGCGCATCGTCCTGCGCTGTCCGGAGTGCGAGTCAAGGCGCGAGGGCGTGTTCGAGCAATCGGCTGTCGAACTGCTGGACGACGAGCTGGACCGCGCCGCCGGCGCGCTGCTCGGCGACCTGCGGCGCATGACCCACGCGAACATGTCCGAGGAAGTCGACTTCTTCGTGCGCGCGCTCGACGCGGACCTGATCACGCCGTACGACTTCTGACGGCATCCCGCCTCGTCGGCGAGCCGACCTCCGCTTCTCGCTACAACTTGTGACCGCTCCGGTCGCCACGACCGTTACCGGGCCGGCCGTCCTGGCCGGCTATCTGTAGCGCTCGACGACCGCGTCTGCGACCAGGTCCAGCAGAGCTGCGCGTCCGTCGGGGAGGATCGACGGCAGTGCCGCCTTGGCCTCGGCGACGACCGCCAGTGCCCGCTCGCGCGCCTCGCTCAGCGCGCCGGTTGCGGCGATCCGCTCGCACAGCTCCTCCGCCTGCTCGGGCCCCGACAGCGACCCCAGATCGAACTGCGCAAGGAGCGGATCGCGCTCTCGCGCGAGTATCAGCGGCAGGGTGACCGTGCCGTCCAGCAGGTCCGTCCCGCGCGACTTGCCCGTGCGCTCCACCGGGCCGGACACGTCGAGCACGTCGTCGAGCATCTGAAAGGCCAGCCCGATGCGACGCGCAAACGCGCCCAGCGCATCGGCCAGCTCGTCTGAGCCCGCCGCCGCCGTGAGCGCTCCCAGGCGGCACGCCGCCTCGAACAGCGCCGCGGTCTTCAGCTCGCAGCGACGCAGGTAGCGATCGACCGCCACGTGCGGCGCGTAGGCGTCCTCGCGCTGCAGCAGCTCGCCCGCCGCGAGCGCGGAGCTCGCATCCGACAGCGCGCGCAGCTGCGTTGCGCTGTCGTTGCGCGCCAGCTCGGCGAACGCGAGTGAGAAGAGCAGGTCGCCTGTCGCCACCGCCACCGATCGCCCGGCCACCGCGGCCACGGTCGGATGCCCGCGGCGCAGCTGCGCTCCGTCGATCAGGTCGTCGTGCACGAGCGTCGCCGAGTGCACCAGCTCGACCGCCACGGCCGCGCGCAGCAGCCGTTCCTCGCCGTCCTGCGTCTCCGGCGGTCCTCCCGCCGACTCCGACGCGAGCACGACGAGCAGCGGGCGCAGTCGCTTGCCGCCCGCGCGGATCGTCGCGCTCGCCGGCGAAGCCAGCGGAGCCCCGGCCTGCGCAGTGACGTTCTCCAGATGATGCTCCGCGCGCACCATGCGCCGGCGCAGCGCCTCGCCGCCACGGCGCATGATCGCGTCGACGCCCTCGATGCCGTCCACCGACCCATCTGCGGGCGTGCTTCCGACCGCGCTCATCCGCCGGACCCGCCGACCGTGCCGGAGTGGATCGCCACGATGCCGCCAGCGAGCAGCACGTAGGCGATCTCCTGAAGACCGGCGCGCTGGAGCTCGGCGGCCAGCTCTGCGGGCGCAGGGAAGCGCTTTACCGAGTTGGGAAGGTAGGAGTACGCGTCGGCAATCGATGCGCGTGTCTCGGAACCGCCGGCGCGGCGGCTGCCTCGCAGCAGCGCCAGCGCGCGGCCGGCGAGCTGCGTCACGCGGCCCAGGGCGGGCACCACGCGATCGAACCACACGGCATAGAACACCGACAGCGGCGGCCTCGTGGGCGTCGTGATCTCCAGCACCACCACGCGCCCGCCCGGGCGCACAACGCGCGCCATCTCCGCCAGCCCGCGGCCGAGCTCGGCGAAGTTGCGCGCGCCGAAGCCGACCGTCGCCGCATCGAAGCAGTCGTCCTCGTAGGGCAACGCCAGAGCGTCGGCCCACTCGAAGCGCGGCTGCAGCGCGCCCGCCGGCGCTGCCTTGCGGCGTGCGAGCGCGAGCATGCCCTCGGAGAAGTCGCTGCCCACCACCTCGCCTCCCGGCGCCACGCGGCCGGCAAGCTCGATCGCCAGGTCGCCCGTGCCGGTCGCCACGTCGAGCACCCGCGAGCCCGGCCCGACGCGCGCAAGATCGGCTGCCCGTGCGCGCCAGCGGTGATGCAGCCCGGCCGTCATCGCCGTGTTCAGCAGGTCGTACACGCCGGCGATGCCGTCGAACATCGCACGCACCTGCGCCGCCTCCAGGCGTCCCGCCTGCGATCCGGTGGCCGGCGCCTGGCCGGCGGTGTGCGGCGCTCCGTTCTCGCCGCTCGGTCCGGTCGCAGCGCCGGCGCCTTGCTGAGCGGGCATGACGCGACGCTACTTCAGCTGCGCGAGGAAGCTGACGACCGCGTTGAACTTCTTCGGCGGCAGGTTCTTGAACGACGGCATCGGCGCCGTCGGGTTCACCAGCGTGCGCGCGATCCCCTGGCGCGGCAGGCGCCCGCCGATCTTCGTCAGCTGCGGGCCGGGCCCGTCGTTGCCGTTGTCGCCGATCTTGTGGCAGGCAAGGCAGCCCGACTGCGCGACCACCTTCTTCCCCGCTTCGTATTCGGCCAGCGTCTTGCCGCCCGCATTCAACACCGACTGCGGCGTCTTCAGTTCGATCGCCGTCGGCGACCCCGCATTCGCGCCGGAGTAGGTCAAGAACGCCATCGCGCCGATCACCGCGATACCCGTGAGCGTGGCGATCGGGCGGCGCTCGGGGCGGCGCTCGGGCTTGCGGTCATAGAACGGCAGCAGGAACAGCAGGATCATCCCCAGCGTGGGGACGCCGATCGTCGCCAGCGGCACGAGGCTCGGCGGCTTGACCACGCGCAGCACCTCGAACAGGAAGAAGAAGTACCACTCCGGGCGCGGCACGTACGTCGTCGTCGTCGGGTTCGCCTTGGATCCCAGCTCGGCGCCGAGCACGAGCGACATCGTGATGATGACGGCCATCACCACGCACGCCATCGCCCCGTCCTTGGCCACCGCATATGGGAAGAACGGCTTTCCCTGGGCCTTTAGGATCGAGTAATCGCGGAGGTACTCCTCCTTCTCGCGCTGGTTCATCGCGGGCTAGACCTCCGCCTCGAGCAGCTCTGGGCGCTCTTTGGCTTTCGACCACGGCGGCGCCGTCGTACCCAGCTTTGCCACCAGGTACAGGTGAAAGCCAATCAGCGCAGCGAGCAACCCGGGTATCAGCAGCATATGGATCGCATAGAAGCGCGACAGCGTAGTCGCGCCGAATTCGCCCCCGCCGCGCAGGAAGTCGCTCAGGTAGGGACCGAGCAGCGGTCCCGTGCCGTTGATGTTCACGCCGACGATCGTCGCCCAGTAGGCGCGCTGGTCGAACGGCAGCAGGTAGCCGGTGAACGACATCACCATCGTCAAGATCAGCAGCACCACGCCGATCACCCAGTTCAACTCGCGCGGGTACTTGTACGCCCCGAAGAAGAACGTGCGGCCCATGTGCAGGAAGATCAGGATCACCATCACGCTCGAGCCCCACTTGTGCATGCCGCGCACGAACTGCCCGAGGAACACTTCGTTGGTCACGTGGCGGATCGATTCATACGCGCCGCCCGCAGGGTCCGGGCGGTAGTACATCGCCAGGAAGACGCCGGTGACGGCCTGTGAGAGGAATGCGAACATCGTCGCCGAGCCGAGCGTGTAGAACCAGTTCGTGCCCTTGGGCACCTTGCGGAAGAGCAGCCAGCGGCCCGCGCTGCTCAGCGACGTGCGCTCGTCGACCCAGTCGACGACCGTGATCCCGGCCTCTTTGCCGAGATCGAGTGGGCCGGCCTTGCCGTTGCCCTCGCCCGGGCGCGGCGGCGGCGCCTGCAGCGCAGCCGGCAGCGGCGGAGCGGGAAGCTTTGGCATCTTCGGCATGCGTCGTTCTCCGGGCTACAGTTTGCGCTCGCTGGGGCGCGAGGGGTAGAGGTACTGGCCGATGCCGTCGAGCGGCTCGCCGGGGTCGCGGGGGGAGAAGCGGTGCAGCTCCGAGTTGACGCTGAAGCGCGGGCCGATCTGCACGTTTTCGCCCTCCAGGCGGGTGTAGAAGCGGTCCAGCGGGCGTACGGGCGGCCCGCCGACGCGCTTGCCGAGCAGGTCGTACACGCCTCCGTGGCAAGGGCAGATGAAACGCTCGGCGGCATCGACCCAGCGCACCGGGCAGCCGAGGTGTGCGCAGCGGCTGGAGATCGCGATGTACTTGGAGCCCCGGTCGGCCGGGTCGGTGTCGATCTTCGGGTTGAACTTGCGCACGTAGGCCGTCGACTTGCCGGCCTCGCCGATGCCCGGCGTGAGCGTCACCGCCACCGGCACGTAGTTGTCTTCGCTGAACTGGTCGGGCGTGCCGACGGTCTGCCAGCTATGCGGGGTTTTCTTGAAGATCGGCCCTATCGCGAAGCCGAGTGCCGGAAGCGCGAAGGCGGCCGCGGCGATTCCGCCCGCCGTGTGCGCTGTGCCCGTCATGAAACGCCGGCGTGTCACCGTCTCGCCCTCGAAGGCGCCGGGGATCATACGGTCGGCGGTGTATTTGGACTTGTGCTGGGAGTGCTTGTCGGACACCGACCGCGAACAATATCGAGGCGCGATTCAGGGCGTGCTCGGCGTGGCGGGCGCGCTTGTGCGCATCGCCTCGATCGCCGCGGGCGCGCCCGCGGCCACGAGCTCCTTCGCGCGGCGGTGCTGCTCGCTGGAACCCCACCCCACCGCGCGCGCGCCCGCCGTCCAGATCGCATCCGCCAGTTCGGCATCGGACGCCCCCTGGGCGAGCGCGCTCAGCGTGATCGTGTCGGCCAGCTCGGCCACCGCCGCCGTGTCGCCGATCGCGACCAGGCGGGCAAGCCCGATCGCGTACAGCCTGTCGCCGGCCAGCACGCGCAGGTCGGCCTCGGGCGTTCGCACCACGCGCGGCGCGCCGTAGTGCAGCAGGTACCCCTCGTAGATCGCCTCGACCAGCAGTTCGTACTCCTGCGGACACGCCTGCGCCCGCGGCCCGCTCGCGGCGAGCCTCGCGGGGCTCTCCCCACTCTCCTGCAGCTCGAGGCCATCCCCATTCGCGCCGTCGAGCAGCGAGGCGATCAGCCCGCCCTCCTCGCGCAGCAGCGCGCTCAGGCGCACGAGCGCTCCAGACGAGCCGTTGACGCGGCCTTCTGCGAGGCCGTCGCGCCGGGAGGAGCTCACGCCCCCACTCCGGCGCCGCGCAGGCTGGCAAAAGCCGCCGAAGCAGCTTCCACGGTCCTGTCGACGTGCTCGCGCGAGTGTGCCAGCGACGGGAACCACGCCTCGAACTGTGCGGGTGGCGGATACACGCCGCGCGACAGCAGCTCGCGACACCAGCGGCCGTAGGCCTCCAGGTCGCATGCCTGCGCACCGGCGAAGTCACTGGGCGACTGCTCGCTGAAGAACACCGTCAACAGGCCCGGCGCGGAGACGACCTGCACCGGGTAGTCGCCCGCCGCCTCGCGCAGGCCCGAGGCCAGGCGCTCGGTCGTCGCCGCCAGGCGCGCGTACGCCGCTTCGTCGAGCAGCCGCAGCGTCGCCAGGCCGGCGGCCACCGCGAGCGGGTTGCCCGACAGCGTGCCCGCCTGGTAGACGTCGCCCGCTGGCGCGAGCATGCGCATCAGCTCCGAGGAGCCGCCCAGCGCCGCCGCCGGCAGCCCGCCGCCGATCACCTTGCCCATGATCGTCAGGTCGGCGCCGACGCCCGTCAGCTCCTGCGCGCCGCCGCGCGCCACGCGAAAGCCGCTGATCACCTCGTCGAGCACGAGCAGCGCGCCGGTCGCGTCGGCGCGCTCGCGCAGCAGCTCCAGGAACCCGTCGCGCGCGGGGACCAGTCCCATGTTCGCCGGCAGCGGCTCGGCGAGGATCGCCGCCAGCTCGTAGCGCTCGGTCGCCGCGATCAGCGCCTCGGCGTCGTTCCACGGCACGACCACCGTGGCCGCCGCCGCGCTCTGCGGCACGCCCGGGCTCCCGGGCAGCCCCTGCGTCGCCAGCCCCGACCCGGCTTGCGCCAGCAGGCCGTCGACGTGCCCGTGATAGGCGCCGGCGAACTTCAGCACCTGCTCGCGCCCGGTCGCCGCACGCGCCAGGCGGATCGCCGTCATCGACGCCTCGGTGCCCGAGGAGGTCATGCGCAGCATCTCCACGCGCTCCATCCGTGCGGCCACCGCCGCCGCCAGCTCGACCTCGCCCGGCGTTGGCGCACCGAAGCTCGTGCCCATCGTGCGCTGCCTGCTCGATCGCCGCGATCACGAGCGGGTGCGCGTGCCCGTGGATCAAAGGGCCCCACGAGCACACGTAGTCGATGAAACGGTTGCCGTCGACGTCGATCAGCTCGGCGCCCTCGCCGCGCGCGACGAACAGCGGGTCGCGCCCGATCGAGCGCATCGCGCGCACGGGCGAGTTGACCCCGCCCGGAAGCAACTCCACGGCGCGCCGGTACAGCTCGGCCGAGCGGTTGTCACGCAGCGATGCCATCAGCCGGTCAGTGCGCCGCGATCGCCCGAAGGGAGTGCCTCAACGGCACTCCTCATCCATATTTCCTCTCCCAGTCCTTGAACTCGTCGGTGAAGTACAGCAGGCGGATCTTCTTGAACTCCGTCGACGAGTACAGCGTCGCGCGCTCGGAGATTCCCGTTTTCTCGGCGATCGCGTCGAGCACCGCGTCGCACTCCTCCTTGGAGCGGCCGTGCGCCATCGTGAACACCGAGTACGGCCAGTCGGCGTAGGTCGGGCGCTGATAGCAATGCGAGATCCCGCGCACCGCGGCCATGCGCCTGCCGATGTCCGCGATCTGCTCGTCGGGCACCTGCCATACGCCCATGCCGTTCGCCGAGAAGCCCGCGCGACGGTGAAACAGGATCGCCGCCACGCGGCGCAGCAAGCCGCGCTCCTGCATCGCCGAGAGGTGGTCCAGGAGCGCCTGCTGGGGCATGCCCAGCGCCGCTGCCGCGGGCGCGTACGGTTCGGAGACGACGGGCATGTCTCCCTGCAGCGCGCGGATCGCCGCGATGTCGCGTTCGTCATAGGGCTGCGCCTCGAGCTCGATCGGCTCTTGGGCCTCGACGGCGCCGGCCAGCTCCTGCGTTCCCCCCTCCATTTCCAGGTCCATGCGGATCTTGAACAGCTTCAGCGTCGGCAACTGGCGCACCGACTCCGCGCCGGCCTCGCGCGCGAGCACGTCCAGCGTCCCCTGCAGGCCGAGCTGCGAGTCCGGCTCGGTGGCGATCGTGAACCACAGGTTGAAGTCGTGGTTGCGCAGGTAGTTGTGCGACACGCCCGGATGCTCGTTTATCACCGCGGCGGCGCGGTGCGGGTTCTCCGGGTCGACCTTCGCCGCGACGAGCATCGAGGAGTAGCCGAGCGCGCGCGTGTCGAAGATCGGCGTGACCTGGCGGATGATCCGCTTGTCCAGCAGGCGCTGCACGCGGCTCATCACCTCGGCCTCCGGAACTCCGGCCAGCGAGGCCACCTGCTCGTACGGGCGTGGCGCGATCGGGAAGCCGCCCTGCATCAGGTTCAGCAGCCTGCGGTCGAGATCGTCCAGCGGTATCGCCGCGCCGTCCTTGCGGCTGCGCAGCTTCGGCGTCGCCAGCGTCGCGCGCGAGCGGTCGGCCACGTCGGCCAGCGGCGCCTGCGCGAGCGGTGCGTCTGCCGTCGTCGGCTCGGGCTCGGTCATGCCTGCTCCGCCAGCCAGCGCGCGGCGTCCTTGGCGTGGTAGCTGACGATCGTGTCCGCCCCCGCGCGCCGCAGCGACGTGAGTATCTCCAGCACCGCCGTGCGCTCGTCCATGTAGCCGGCCGCGGCGGCCGCCTTGACCATCGCGTACTCGCCGCTGACGTTGTACGCCGCCACGGGCAGGCGCGTCTCGCGCTTGACCGCCGCGATCACGTCGCCGTAGGCGAGCGCCGGCTTGACCATCACCATGTCGGCGCCCTCCTGCACGTCGAGCAGCGCCTCGCGCACGGCCTCCTCGCCGTTGGCCGGGTCCATCTGGTAGCCGCGTCGGTCGCCGAACGACGGCGTCGAGCCGGCCGCGTCGCGAAACGGGCCGTAGAAGGCCGAGGCGAACTTCGCCGAGTAGGCGAGGATCGGCGTGTCTGCGAAACCTTCGCCGTCGAGCTCTGAGCGGATCTCGCGCACGCGCCCATCCATCATGTCCGACGGCGCCACCAGATCGGCGCCGGCGCGCGCCTGGCTGACGGCGGTGCGCGCGAGCAGCTCCACGCTCGCGTCGTTGTCCACGGCCCCGTCGTCGCGCAGCACGCCGCAGTGGCCGTGGTCGGTGTACTCGCACAGGCACACGTCGGTGATCACGAGCGTCTGCGGCTGCGCTTGCTTGATCGCCGCCGTCGCCAGCTGCACGACGCCTTCCTCGTCCCAGGCGCCCGAGCCCTGCTCGTCCTTCTCGGCGGGAACGCCGAACAGCATCACCGCGGAGACCCCCAGCGCGGCCGCGTCGCTCGCCTCCTGCACGGCCGCCGCGACCGACAGGCGCTCCACGCCCGGCATCGTGGCGATCGGCTCGCGTCCCTGCACACCCTCGGCGACGAACATCGGCAGCACCAGCCGCGCCGGCGACAGCTCGGTCTCACGAACCAGCCCGCGCAGCGAAGCCGACGCGCGCAGCCTGCGCATCCGCGTCTGTGGAAAGGCCATAGGGACCTCAGGTTAGAGCGTTCTCGCCCCGCGGCGCACGCCTGGGCGCTCGACGGGCCGGCTCGCCTCAGCCGTCTGTCCGGTGCAGCCCCAGCCGCGCGAGCACGCCGAACACGCACGCGAGCACCGCCAGATGCACGAGCGGCAGCCCGATCGACGGCGATGCGCCGTTGACGGCGGCGTCGAGCGCCTGCAGCGCGGCCTTGAACGGGAACACGAACGACACCACGGAGATCGCGTCGTTGAGGCCCGAGCCGACCGCCCCGCTGGGCACGAGCGCCAGGAACGCGAGCGGCAGCGAAAGCAGGAACGCCAGCAGCGACGCCGCGCGCACCTCGCGCGCGAGCGCGCCGATCGCCACCCCCAGCGCGGCGAAGCCCGCAGCGCCGGCTGCCAGAGCCGCCAGCCACAGCCCCATGCGACTCCAGTCCAGCGAGACGAATGCGCCGATGCCCGCGAGCATCGCGAAGGCCAGCACGAACGAGCACGCCGCCGCCAGCAGCGCCTTCTCCGCGAGCAGCCAGGAGCGTGATGTCAGCCCGCGCACGAGCCGCGCGAGCGTGTGCTCTTCGCGCTCCAGGGCAAGCCCGCCCGAGGCCAGCAGGACGCACACGAACATCAGCGACACGCTCACCGCCACGACCACCGCAAATGTGTTCAGCGGCGTGCGCCGGCCGCTGATCAGCGTCGTCTTGACCTGGATCGGCTGGCCGATCGTCGACAGCACGTTCTTCGCCAGGCCGAGGTTCTGCGATGCAAAGCGCGCAAACGAGGCGATCTGTTCCAGCGCCGCGCGGTCCGCGCCCGGCGGGGTGCGCGCGATCACGCCTGCCAGCTTGCCCGGAATCTGACCAAGGCCGATCAGGTCCGGTGCGCCGAGCAGCCCGAGATTGCGCCCGCTCAGCAGCGCGCCGATCGCCTGCGACGCCGCTCGCTGGATCTGTTCGGAGAAGGCGATGTTCGCCTGCGCCAGCGCCGCGTCGATCTGCGACTTCACCAGCGACTGCTCCAGCGCGTTGCCGTTGTAGAGCACTTCCAGCTGCGCCTGTTTGAGCCCCGTGCCCAGCCGCGCCGCGATGTTCGGCGGGATGATCACCGCCGCCAGGACCTTGCCCGACTTGATCTCCGCCGTCGCCTGCGAGCGCGACGTTGCCTTCACCGGCTGCACCTGGTCGAACAGCTCTTCGGCGTAGCGGCTCACGGGCACGCGCTCTGAGCCCACCTGCACCGTCTGCCCCGGCGGCGTCTCGTCCACGATCGCCACCTTCGCCTTCCCCGGAGAGCGCGAGATGGCCAGCCCGATCAGCAGCGCGATCGCAATCGGGTAGATCACCAGCACGCCCACCAGCAGCCGCGAGCGCCGCAGGACCAGCAGGTCCTTCACGAGCAGCGCTTTCACGAGTGCCCTCGCTTGGCCAGCAGCTCGAGGAAAGCCCCTTCCAAGTCGTCCGAAGCACCGTCCCCACCCAGCAGCTCCCCGGGCGCCCCGTCGAACAGCACCTCGCCGCCGGCCAGCACGATCGCGCGGCCGGCATACCGGCGCACCTCGCCGAGGTGATGCGTGGAGAACAGCACGCTCGTCCCGCGCGCGGCGAGCGCTCCCACGAACTCCCACAGACGCGCGCGCTGCCCTGGGTCAAGCGCCGAGGTGGGCTCGTCGAGCGCCAGCGCCGGCGGGTCGGCGAGCAGTGCGAGCGCGACGTTCACACGCTGGCGGTTGCCGCCGGAGAGGCGCTGCACGCGCTCGTCGGCACGCGCGGCCAAGCCGGTCTGCTGCAGCATCCGCTCGACCGCCGCATCGGCATCGGCGACGCGCTCCAAGCTCGCGAACAGGCGCAGGTTCTCGCGCACGGTCAGCTTCGAGTAGACAGCCGCCTGCTGCGGTGCCCAGCCGATCCGGCCGATCCCTGCGCCGAGGGCCGAGCCGCCCACCGATCCGGCGCTTGCCCGCTGCGCCCCGGCGAGGATCGACAGCAGAGTCGTCTTGCCGGCGCCGTTTGGCCCGACGACCGCGACCAGCTCGCCTGCGTGGACGTCGAAGCTCACGTCGTGCAGCGCCTCGCGCTCTCCGTAGCGCTTGGCCAGCGAGCGCACGCTCAAGACCGGCTCGCCGACTCCCTCTGCGCGCGCTTGCTCCACGCCTCTACATCAAGCTCTCGCGCGAGCGATCCCAGGATTCGAGCGACAGGTGCCTGCTCAGATACACGACGGTCTCGCGCACGACCGAGAGGATCGGCAGCGCGATCAGCGCGCCGATGATTCCGTCGACGTGCAGGCCGAGCAGCAGCGCGAAGATCACGAGGATCGGGTTGATGCGCAGCGTGTGCCCGAACACCTGCGGCGCCACGACGTGGCCCTCCAGCTGCTGCAGGCCGATGAACAGGAAGATCAGCCAGAGCGCCGAGATCGGTTTGGTGAACAGCGCGACGAGCACCGGCGGCGCGGCGCCGAGGATCGGGCCGATGTACGGCACGAGCTCCATCACGGCGTAGAACACCGCGAACGCGATCGCGTACTTCTCGCCGTCGGGGAACAGCCCGACGAGACCGAATATGTACAGGCTGAAACCGGCGGAGGCGCCCATGATGATGCTGAACAGAAGCTGGCCGCCGACATAGCGCGAGACGGCGCGCTGCACCAGATGCGGGTAGTCGTCCGCCGGAGTGCCGTCGCCGTCGGGCAACAGTCTTCGCACCAGTTCGCCGATGCGCTCGCCGTACAGCAGCATGTACACCGAGAGCACGAAGATCAGCACGAGGTCGAACGCCGCGCTGACCACTTCGGTCAGCAGCCCGCCGCCGAAGGAGGCCAGTTTGCTGGCGCTTTTGGAGACTTTGTCCTGAACCGTCTGCAGCGCAGTTTTGCCCTGCTTGACCAGGTGCACGTGGATGCCGCGTTTGTTGAGTTCCTTCTGGAAGGAGGCGATCTGTTCGTTGGCTTCGTCGACGAGGTGCGGCAGGTTGTTCGAGAACGTTTTCACCTGGTTGGAGATAGGGTTGGCGACGAGGAAGCCGATCCCGGCGAGCGCTACGAAGAAACTGAGGAAGACCGCGAGCACCGCCAGGCCCCGGGGAAGGTGGCGGCGCTGCAGAAACGCCACCGCCGGATTGAGGATCAGCGCGATGAGCCCCGCCACGACGAACAGCACCAGCACCGGAGTTGCGACGTTCGCGAGCGCCCACAGGGCGAGCAGCGCGATCGGCAGGACGGCAAGCTGGACCCACCGCGGAACGACCGAGCGCGGGGGCTCGTCGTGGGCCTGCGGCGAGCGCTGCGCCGGCTCGTCCGAGAGCTTTTTCTCCTCCTCCGTCGGAGGGGTCGCTTCGGGGCCTTTGCCGGCGCCCTCTGTCACTCGCCTCCCACCATCGCCAGAGTATGGCTGAGGGTCAGGCGGCGTTTTCGGCGGCGTCCGGCGGCGCGACCGCGGCGACGGCGCGCGCCGGAGACGACGCTCGCGCGAGCATCCTCTTCGTGGGCGACGTGGTCGGCGGCATCGGCCGGCGCACGCTGCTGGAGTGCCTGCCAGTGCTGCGCGAGCGCCATGCGCCGACGTTCGTCGTCGTCAACGCCGAGAACATCGCCGGCGGCCTCGGCATCACCCCGAAGATCGCCGACGAGCTGCTCGCATCCGGAGTCGACGCCATCACGCTCGGCAACCACACCTACCACCGCCGCGAGATCTACCCCTACCTCGACTCCCAGCCGCGAATCCTTCGCCCGGCCAACTTCCTGCGCAGCCAGCCCGGCCATGGAACGTGCGTCGTCGAGCGCGACGGCATCCGGCTCGGCGTGGTCAATATCAGCGGAAACCTCTATCTGCGGGCCGGGCGCTCGGCGTTCACGGAGATCGAGCCGGCCCTCAAAGAAGTGGCCGAGGCCGATCACGTGCTGGTCGACGTGCACGCCGAGGCGACCTCCGAGAAGGTCGCCATGGGCTGGCACCTGGACGGTCGCGTGAGCGCCGTCGTGGGCACGCACACCCACGTGCCCACAGCGGACGCGCGTGTCCTCGCGCAGGGGACCGCCTACGTCACCGACGTCGGCATGACCGGCCCGCGCGGGGGAGTCATCGGCGTCAAGCGCGAGCAGGCGATCCAGTCGCTGCTGACGCAGATGCCGGTGCGCTTCGAGACCTCCGACGAGGACCCATGGCTGATGGGCGTGCTGATCAGCTGCTCACGGCGACGGCGCGCTGATGCGATCGAGCAGATCCTGATGCCGCGCCCGCCCGCCGCCTGACGGGCGCGCCGAAGCGACCCAGCAGCGCGACCATCACGAGCGGGAAGAACCACGGGATGTACAAGTAGAACCAGTGTTCGAGGCCCAGCTCGACCGCGACGATCGTCGCGCCGCAAGCGGCCGCGAGCGCGGCGATGTCCGCGCGGCGCGGGATCACCGCCAGCACGAGTGCGAGCACGACAGCGCCGACCTGCACGACCCCCTCCCAGGTGCCCAGCCCGCCGTAGAGCCCCCATACGGAGAACGGCGAGGCCCTGTCGGCCTGGTAGGCGAACGTCCGCTCGTAGATCGTGTGCAGCGAATCGTGGGTCAACGCGGGGATGCTCGCGACCGCAGCGACGAGCGCGAAGACGAGCGCGAAGGTCACGAGGTCGCGCAGGCGCGTGCGCACCCGCCTGCCGTCGCGCCCGTCCCACAACCCGTATGTCGCCAGCAACGGCGCGATCGCCAGCGGCGCGAACTTCGTCAGCCCGGCGAGCGCGGCGAACGCGCCGCGCGCAGGCGGGCCGAGCTTTGCGCGATAGGTCGCGGCGAGCACGGCGGCGAGCACGAGCACAGCCACGAGCGTGTCGTTGGAGTTGCTCTCGAGCGAGAACAGCGTGAACGGGAAGGCGGCCCACGAGTAGCTCAGCGCGACACCGAGGCTCGGCCCGCGCACGCGACGGCCGATCAGGAACAGCAGCGCCATCGCGAGCAGGTCGAAGGCGATCGCCGCGGCGTGCGCGGCCGGCAGGTCGTCCCATCTGCCGCTCCATCCGAGCGCCTGCTGGAGGGGCACGTACGCCTCGTAGTTGACCGGGCCGTAGGTGTCGCCGTGTTCGTTGTCGCTGGGCCAGTGCCCGTAAAGCGGCTTGCCGTCGACGATGCGCTCCGCGCCGATCACGCCCGCGTAACCGACGTCGATCACGTTGCCGTCGGTCACGTTCAGCGCGACGCGAAATCCGATCAGGAAGATCACGCCGAGCGCCAGCCAGGGCGCCGGCACGAGCAGGTGCAGCGGCCCAGGGTCGCGGCGCCGGCTGCGGCGCCCGGTGCGCGAGAGCGCGAGCATGCGCGCCAGCAGATACAGCAGCGGCGGGTAGGCCAGCGGCACCGACTGGTAGATCTGGCCGTGGTTGAAGAAAGCCAGAGACGCGGAGAACGACAGCAGCACCAGCAGGTCCAGGTGCAGCAGCCTCAGCGGTCTGCGGAAGTTGAAGAACGGCAGCATGAACAGCACGCACATCGGCAGCCAGATGTACAGGGCGTTGACGTGGCGCCCGAACGCTCCTGGGTAGCCGCGAGCCATCGTCCAGGCGACCTGGAAGCCCGTCCACTGTTCCAGCACGCGGCCGGTGAGGTCGTCGATGATGACCTGGCCGATCTCCTTCTTGCCGTTCTTGGAGAAGTAGCTGACTTGCCAGTGAAACGGCATCTTCAGATACGCGCCGCCGTAGGAGCCGGGGTATTTCGCGCGTACGGCCTTCATCGACGCGAGGCGTTCGGCTTTCACGAGCACCTCGTTGGGCGACAGCCTGCGCCCCGCGGGCGGGGTGTCCGACGGCGCCACGGGAATCGCCGCGTTGGCGCTCGCGGGCTGCGTCTTCCTGGCCGCGGAGCCCTTGGCGGTCGCCGCGACCGAGGCGTTGGACGAGTTTGCTGCCGCCGAGTAGCCGCTGTCGCCGCCGGCCAGCTTCGTCGGCTGCGGCGCGTTGCCGAGCGCGAGCGCCGAAGCCGGCAGGGCCAGCGCGCCACAGCAGGCAACGGCGCAAGCGAGGGTGCTCGGCAGGCGTGACATCACGCGAGCGTAACGACAGCGCTGGCACGTTTGAGCCGCCGGTGCGCCCGGCGGGCGGGTGAGGCGCGCGTTCGCCCTCAGGCCACCGCGGCCTGCGCAGCGCCGTCTGCGCCGGCCAGGCCGAAATGACCGAGCACGAGCTGCGCGATGTCGCGGATCGCCCATTGCGCCGGTTCCTGCGCGGGCAGCTCGACGCCGTAGGCGATCAGCGCGCCGAGCGAGTCCGAGGCATGCAGCGAGCCGTGGCTGCCGCCGCCGACGTGCGCTTGGCGGCCCCAGTCGACGAACTCATACCCCGTCGCCGCCGACAGCAGGACCTCGCCCGAGGAGGGGCATGTGAGCGCTGCCCAAACACGTCCGAGCACGTCCGGGTACTCGGGCGTCCGCAGTTGCCCCTCCAGCGCCGAGCCGCCGACCGCGGCCAGCGAGCCTTCGACGCTCCAGACGGCGCCGCGCGGATCGCGCAGCGTCTCGCCCTGCAGCGGCGCGCCGCGGCCCGGCCCCCCCGGCCTGAAGCGCAGCTCGCCTCGATCGGCGCTGGCGACGATCCCCTCGCGCGGCTCGTCGTGGGCGTCGCGGGCGAGCCACATCACCTGGTCGACCCCCTCGATCGACAGCGCGCGCGCGACGACCGACGCGCGCATCGCGTCGCGCTCGGACGCGTGCAACGCATAGACCATCGCCGCACGCTGGGACGGGCACACGGCGATCCGCGGTTCCTCCTCGCCGGAGGACCGCGCGGGTGCCAGCACGCCGAGGTCGGCGAGCTCGTCCTGCAGGACGATCGTGTCCGTCACCGGCGCCTGGGAGTGATCGGCCATCGCGATAACCGCGTGCTCGGCGAGGAACTCGTCGACTCCGCCGGCCGCCTCGCACACGCGCGCAAGCTGCAGGTCGGCCTGCGCGAGCGACTGCAGCTGCGCCTCGGGACCGCGCTTGTGCGAGTACCAGTCGTTGTCGGGCAGCGACAGCAGCAGGAAGTCGAACAGGTCGTGCTCGACCATGTAACTGGAGACGCACCCGGAGTGGCGGTCGCGCACGCCCGGCATTCCCAGCCCCGAACGGCAACCGGTCCGCCGCGACGCGAAGATGTCCGCGTAGAACAGCTCCCGCGGGCCCATCACCGCGTGGCGCATGAGCGTCGAGGCGACGCGCGTGAGCGCCGTGTCGCGCTGGGGCTCGTGGCGGTAGCGCCCGCGATACATCAGGTACGTCGTCCCGGCGGTGCGCACGTCCGCGTCGTCTAGCGTCTCGAACACCGTCGGGGTGTCCGCCGAGAGGTGCGCGCGGTTCATGTTGTAGACCGTGTCGGTCAGCTGGCGCGCGATGCCGAAGCGCTGAGCCGAGCGAAAGCTCGAGCCGTATTCGACGTAGCGCTCTTCGCCGCGGTGATACCAGTTCATCGCCGGCACGCGATGCTCGTCCTGGGCCACGCCGGTAACGATCGAAGCGGCGCAGACGGGCGTCACGGATGGAAACGCGGCGACGCAGTCCGGCACATAGCGACCGCGCTCCATCAGCGTCTGCAAGACCGGCGCCGCGCCCGACGCGACCGCGCGCTCGAGCATCTCCGGCGCCATCGCGTCGATCACGCACAGCACCAGCTTCGGCGGTCGCGGTCCGGCCTCGGCCATCAACGGCGCAAGATGCGCAGTCCGGCGTACTTTTCCTCGCCCCGCGCGCGCCCGCGCAGCGCAAACCACACGAGCAGCGCAAGCGCGACGTAGCCGAGCGGGTGCAGCAGCGAGACGAGCGCCGCGAGCAGCAGCGACACGGCGTCGAGGTAGAGCGTCAGCGCCTGTTTGGCGGTGCCGTCGGCCAGCCGCGCGCGCGCTCGTACGAACACGGGCAGCACGGCGCGATGGGCCAGGGCGACCACGGCGAACCCTCCGAACACCCCGGGCCAAGCGCTGTCGCCATGGGCAGCGAGCGTGCCCGCGAACATCAGCGCCCCCGCGCCGAAGGAGAGGCCGGTGAGCGACGCGGAAAGCGGATCGACAGGTCGCTCGCCCTTCGACCTGGACTCGGGCATGCCGGACAGCCCAAGCAGCAGTTGCAGCGCATAGGCGATGGCCATCGCGAGCACTACGACGAGCAGCCACCAGTCGGCCCGCAGGAAGCGAAACGGATCGTGCGCGAAGCTGACGCCGAGCACCTTCGCGGATGCGAGCGCGCCTGCCAGCAGCACCGGCAGGAAGGGGCGCAGCCCGCAGGCCGCCGCCAGGCCGGCGCCGAGACCTATGTAGAAGAAGATGCCGTTCATGCGATCAGCGTTGCTGGTGTGCGCTACCGTGCCTGCAGCAGCGAGCGGCAGGGACGATAGACGACGCGAACGGCAATTCGCCCTCGGCCGGCGAGGTGCGCGGGACGCGGCGGCGAATAGAGACGACAGCGGATGAACCGACCGATCAGCGGAGCTGGCGGCGGGCGTAAGGCTCGTCCCACGGCACACGAGCTCGCACGCTACGAGGCGCTGTTCGCCGCGCGCACGCGCGGCATGAAAAGCTCGGCGATGCGCGAGATGATGGCGCTCACCGAGCGCCCGGATGTGATCTCGCTCGCCGGGGGTCTGCCCGACACGAGCACGTTCGCCCCGGAGCTGTTCGCCAAGCTGATGTCGCAGGTCGCAGCCGAGCAGACCGCGCGCGCCCTGCAGTACGGCCCGACCGAAGGCATGGCGGCGGCGACCGACTGCATCGTCGAGGTGATGGCCGCAGAGGGCACGCTCGTCGACGCCTCGGAGGTGATCGTCACGACGGGCGGTCAGCAGGTGATCGACCTCGTGTGCAAGACGCTGATCGACCCGGGCGACGTGATCGTCGCCGAGGCGCCCACCTACCCCGGCGCGGTGCCGACCTTCAGCGCCTACCAGGCCGAGGTCGAGCAGATCGAGATGGACGCCGACGGCATGCCGATCGACGAGCTGGAGCGCACGCTCGACCGCCTGCAGGCCGAGGGCCGCCGGCCGAAGTTCATCTACACGATCCCCAACTTCCAGAACCCCGGCGGGGTGACGATGTCGCTGGCCCGCCGGCGGCGGCTGGTCGAGGTCGCGCACGAGCGCGAGCTGCTGATCCTCGAGGACAACCCGTACGGACTGCTGCGCTACGAGGGCGAGGCGCTGCCGACGCTGTACTCGCTCGACGCCGAAGTCGGCGGCACGCGCGCCGCCGCCGATCTAGTGATCTACCTCGGCACGTTCTCCAAGATCCTCTCCCCTGGGCTGCGCCTGGGCTGGGCGGTCGCACCGCGACCGGTGCTGGAGAAGCTCAACCTCGGCAAGCAGGGCGCCGACCTCTGCTCGTCGTCGGTCACGCAGCTGTTCGTGGCGGAGTACTTCAAGCAGCAGCAGGGCCACGGCGAACCCCGCTGGCTGGCCTATCTGCAGCAGCTCAAGGAGCTGTACAAGCGCAGGCGTGACGTGATGCTGGCGGCGCTCGACGAGCACTTCGGCGAGCACGCCGGCTGGACCAAGCCACAGGGCGGCCTGTTCGTATGGGCGACGCTCGACGAGCGCATCGACACGACGGATCTTCTCGCGCAGGCGCGCGAGAGCGAGGGCGTGGCGTTCGTGCCTGGGCGCGCCGCGTACATGGACGGGCGCCGCGGCGCGTCGTCGATGCGCCTGAACTTCGCCGGCGTCCCCGACGACGAGATCCGCGAGGGCATCCGGCGGATCGGCAAGGTCGTGCACGAGCAGCTGGGGTTGTACGGCACGCTCAGCGGGACCGCGGCGGCACGCAAGGCCCCCGCCGAAACGCCGGCGCCACAGGCCCCCGAGCAGCCGGCGCTCGCCGACGTCGTCGAGCTGCCGCGTCGCGAGCGCGACGAGTCGGCGCGCCGGCAGAAGGATCGATGAGCGCGGCCCGCAAGGTCGCGGTGCTCAAGGGCGGGCACTCGCTGGAGCGAAACGTCTCGCTGCGCTCCGGCGCGCACGCGCAGGAGGCGCTGACACGCCTCGGCCATGAGGTCGTCGCGATCGACGTCGACGCGCAGCTGGTGGCCCGGCTGCGCGAGGCCGGAGCCGACGCCGCGCTGATCGCCCTGCACGGACCCGACGGCGAGGACGGCACGATGCAGGCGCTGCTGGAGGCGATCGGCATCCCGTACACCGGCTCGGGCCCCGCTGCGTGCATGTGCGCCACCGACAAGGCGCTCGCCAAGCACCTGATGCGCAGCGCCGGCATCCCCACCCCCGACTTTCACTCGCTGCGCGAGAGCTCGATCAAGGAGCTCGGCGCGGCCGACGCGCTGCCCGCCGTCGAGCGATCACTCGGCTTCCCGCTGGTCGTCAAGCCGGCCAGCCAAGGCTCGGCGCTGGGAGTCAAGTTCGCGCGCAACGGCGAGGAGCTTCCGGGCGCGCTCGTCGGCGCGTTCTCCTACGACCGCAAGGTGCTGATCGAGCGTTACGTCAAGGGCCGCGACCTGGCCGTGTCGGTGATCGAAGGGCCGGGTGGCCCCACGCCGTTGCCCGTCGTCGAGGCCGTGCCGCGCGAGGAGGACTTCTACGACTACGAATCGCGCTATGAGATCGGCATGACGACGTTCGTTTGCCCGGCCGAGCTGTCCGACGACACGACCGCGCGCGCCCAGGAGCTGGCGCTCGACGTCTACCGGCTGCTCGGCTGTCGCGGCGTCGCGCGCGTCGACCTGATGCTCGATGAGGCGGACGAGCTGTGGGTGCTGGAGACGAACGTGATCCCCGGTATGACCGAGACCAGCTTGCTGCCGCAGGCGGCCGACGCCGCGGGGATCAGCTTTGACGAGCTCATTGCGCGGTTGCTGGACAGCGCGTTTAGCCGCTGACCAGTCGGGCCGGTGCGAGCACATGGTGAACGGCATCCTGCCTCCTGGCCGAGCCGGCCTCCACTTCTCGTTTCAATTTGTGACCGTTCCGGCCGCCACGGCGGTTACCGGGGCCGGCCATCCCGGCCGGCTAACGCCTACTAGGAATCGCCCGCTGCGAAGTCCTCGGGGCTGACCTCGTCGAGGAACTCCTTGAACTTCTCGACGACGTCCTCCGACTCCTCGACGTCGTGCTCGAACTCGATCGCCGACTCGGCGATCACCTCCTCGGCTGCGTAGATCGGCGCGCCGCTGCGCACGGCGAGGGCGATCGCGTCGCTGGGGCGCGAGTCGATCTCCAGCTCGCGGCCGCCGACGCTGAGCGTGATCGACGCGAAGAACGTGTTCTCACGCAGCTCGGTCACGGAGACCTGCGTGCACTTGACCTCCAGCTCGCCGAGGATGTCGCAGAGCAGGTCGTGCGTCATCGGCCGCGGCGTGCCGGCGCCCTGCAGCTTCATCAGGATCGAAGCGGCCTCCGGATGGCCGATCCAGATCGGCAGGAACTTGTTGCCCTCGACCGTCTTGAGAAGCACGATCGGCTGCTTGCCAACCATGTCGAAGCTGACGCCGTAGATGACCATCTCCTGCACGAAAAGTCCTCCGAGAGGGGGAAAGGCCAGAGTATAGGTACGGTCAGGACCGGCCAAGCGGCCTGACGGGTGCGCTCAGAGCCCCGGCTCCGCGCCGGTGACGGCCTCCGAGCGAAAGCTCCACAGCTTGTTGCCGATGAAGTTGAACGGCATCGACGCCGCCACGGCGAGCGCCTGCGCCGGCACCTTCGCCAGCCCCGCGCTCTCGACGAACAGCGTCAGCAGCAGCAGGCTGACGCCGAACGCCGCGAGGCTGACGACGATGAAGCGCATCGCCTGCGCGTGGGCCTGCCCGCCACGCGCGTCGAACGTCCAGTGGCGGTTGAGCACGAAGTTGTTGAGCACGGCCACGAGCCACGCCGCGACGGCGGCCGCGTGGTAGTCCACGCCGAGCGGGTGGACGAACAGCGCGTACACGGCCAGGTTGACGATGAACCCGACGCCGCCGACCACGCCGAAGCGCACGAGCTGCAGCCAGTTGGCCGGCTTGCGCATGCCGTGCACGAGCCGCATGTGCGGCTGGACCGGCGCTGCCGGGGGACGCATGTTGCGGGCGTGGATGTCTACGGCTGTTGCCTCGTCGCGCATCGGTGCAGGTTAGCTGAGCGCAGTCGCGCCCCCACCGGTCCTGGCGGGCCTTCGTGCGGGCCTCGTCCTCGGCCGCCGAGCCCTGCAAGCGTAGCGGGCGCGTGGCGCGGGGGCGCTCGCTAGCCTTGCATGGATGCCCGACTCAAGCCAAGCCCAGGCGGCTCGCCTGCCGGGCGGCAAGCTTCGGCGCCCGTGGCTGTTCGCTGCCGCCGCGCTGCTGGCCGTCATCGTCGCGCTGGCCGTCGTGCTGCTCGTGAAAGCCGGCGGGTCCGGCACGCATGACGCAAGTTCGGGGCCAAAGCACGCCACGGGGCCCGGCCAGGGGGCGAAGTCCGCGGCGGTGCCCTCATCGCCCACCGCACCAGCTCACGGTGGCGCCGCCTCCACGAGCGCCGACGGCGGGACGGGCGCCAAGCGCGTGAACGTCTCGGAGGTCGCCGACCCCGAGGAAGCTCGCAGCTTCCCTTCGCCCGCCTCGGTGCGCCACAAGGCCGCCGCGACGCCGTCCAAGGCCAGCGAACAGGTCGTCGCGGCGGGCGCGCCGTCGGATGCCGAAGTCAAGCACGAGCTCGCGCAGATGCAGGCCGTCGAACGCAGCGCCAAGCAGCAGCGCAAGCAACAGCTCACGCCGGTCGCGGGCGGCAACTCCGTCGGTGGCAACGGGACGATCCCGATACCGGCGAACGTGCCCGAAGTCGTCCAGCGGGTGATCGCCGGCGCGAACGCGATCACCAACTTCCCGTACGTGTTCGGCGGCGGGCACGGGTCGTTCGTCGACAACGCGTACGACTGCTCGGGCTCGGTCAGCTACGCACTCGCCGCGGGCGGCCTGCTCAGCGCTCCGGAGACATCGGGCGAACTGGAGAGCTGGGGCGCGCCGGGCCCCGGTCGCTACATCACCGTCTACGCGGCGGCCGGGCACACGTACATGTACGTCGACGGCGTGCTCTACGACACCGCCGGGCGCAGCGGGCCCTACGCGTCGCGCTGGCAGGTCAGCCCGACCGACAACAGCGGCTACGTCGTGCGCCATTGGCCTGGGCTCTGATGGGCATCGCGGCGCAGTCGCGTGCCCGCCGGCGCGAAGCGTCCCGCGCGCGATGATCGCCGCGCTCGGCGTGCTCGCGGCGAGCCTCGTCCCGCTGGCGCTCGACGGCGAAAGCGCCACCGACGGCGGCGGAAACGGCACGGCGATCGCCGTGGTCTCAGCCGTCTCGCTGGTGTTCGGCTACCTGCTGCTGTTCGCGCTGTGGCGCTACGTCTTCAGCAGCAAGGCGAAAGCCAAGCGCGGCGAACCGCCCGAACGCTGATCAGCGGGTCAGGTTGACGGTGTTGAGCACCGTCGTCACTGCCGGGCTGGTCGCGTTGTGCACGACCAGGCGGATCATCAGCGATACCTTCGCGAGCTTGCGAAGCCGATCGGCTGTCGCCTTGGACAGCTTGATCCTGTAGGTGCTGTGGCCACCCTTGGTCGTCACGAGGATCGCTTTGGCGATGACCGTCTGCGGCGCTGTGCCTTTGGCCAGGCCGGTCGCAGCCGTGCCGTGGATGCCCAGTTTGCGCGCCGTAGCGCTTCCCAGCAGCACCTCGAAGCGCCCGGCGACCTGCTCGTTGACCGAGTAACGGACCACGAGACCGCCCTTCAGCGCGCTGGAGAGGCTGCGCGAGACGACCGCCTGCGTGGCGACGACCTTGGCCGCCGACCCTTTCGTGCCAGGTTTGAGATCGGGAGACCCGCCGGGCGTGGACGAGCCCGCCTGGGTCGACGAGGTCGTCGTGGAAGGGGTCACGGCAGGCGCAGGGGGCGCCGGGCCAGAGACGGTTATTTCGTGTGAGGTGCTCGCGGTGTTTCCGCCGTAGTCCTGGATCGTCAGGATGACCGTGTATTTCCCGCCGTAGGTGTAGACGTGCTCGGTGCTCGCGACCGGATTGGTGATGTTCGTGCCGGACGTGCCCGTGCATTCCTCCGGCTCGAAGCCGTTGGTCGGCACGCGGTTTTCGCAGTTTGCTTCGGTGCCGGTGCCGTCGCCGAAGCTCCAGTTGTATTTCTGGATGCCCAGCGTGAAGTCCGACTGCGTGGTGTTGAACGTCGCCACGTCGCCGGAGCGGATCGGCGTCTGCGCCGTGAATTGGGGGTCTACGCTCACAGCGCTGATGCAGGGAACTCCGGGGAATGGGGCGTACAAGGCCGCCTGGCTGAACACGTTGTTGATGTAGTACGGAACCCCGTCGATCGTCTGGTTGTGCGCTATGCCGGCTTCGGTTTTCGAATCGACGTTGGTGCCCGGCGGTTCGAGCAGTTCGTTGCCGAGGTAGAAGTTGCGGCACTTGTCGACGACTTCGTCGGCGTCGCCGCTGTCATGCCAGGCGTTGAACAGCGGGTTGGTGATCGTCGAAAGCGCCTGCGTAGTGACGTTGTTGACGATCAGGTCGGCAAGAGCCGGACCGTAGTTGCCTTCTCGGCCGAGGCCGATCTGGTTGGGCTCCTGGATCGTGCCGGTCCCGTCCTGGCAGTTGCTGCCGGAGACCCGCGGCGAGCGCCCCGTGCCGAGGTTACCGGCGGTCCACGGCTCGGCCACGTAGAGCACGGTCGCGGACAGCTGTCCTCCGGCGGGGATGAACGAGTGGTAGCCGCAAAGCGGGTTCGCCGAGGTCTGCGAGGCGCAGTGGCCATGCTGGCCAACTCCCTCCAGGCAGACGTTGACGCCCGGCGGAGTGAACACGTAGTAGATCGGCGTCGGTCCCGAGGCCGGGTTCAGCCCGGTCGGCAGTCCCAGGGCGGTGATGTATTTGATGAGCTCGGCGCGGATCTGCGCGTCGGTCAGACAGGGCACGCCTTCGTTGCAGTTGCCGGTGCCCGGATAGGCGTCGGTGTCGGTGTAAGCGCCCCGGAAGGTCTGGTCGTAGGCCGCCTTCGCGCCGGTGGCGTCGTGGTACTGCGTCACCACCGCGAAGTCGTTGCCGAGCGCGCCACTGTCCGCGGCGGCGCCCATCAGGAAGCCCGAGAGCATCCGCTCCCATTCGCCGGACATGCGGCCCGTGTGCGGATCCCAGTAGATCGCGTACGAAGCGCTGTTGTGGACGACCGGGCCGCTGCCGTAGGAGAGCGGTTCTGAGATCGCGCCGGTGAATTGCACTTCGGTTTCCGGCTGCACGCCGAACTGCGTTCCTCCGACCGTCACGGTGACCGCGCCGGCGGTTTGCGCCATCAGCAGGGATGCGAGCAGCAGCAAGACGAGCAGCGTGGCGAGCGCGAATGTCCAAGGCCGGATCCGGCTGCCCGGTTGCTGACGCGACGCACTGCTGCCTGCTGGGAAAAGTGCGGACACGATCCCTTCATCGGCAGGAGGACGAAAATCCTTAGCGCGCGTGGACGTGGCCGGCACTCCGGCGCGCATGCGCGCCTGACCCGCAACTAGAGTCTGCCCCGATGCTGGCCGCCGTGCACTTCGAAATCTCCCAGCACTTCCTCGACGATCGCGGGCAGCGCTCGGGCTTCATCCTGCTGGGCGCGTTCCTCGGCGCGTTCCTGTTCATCCGTACGAGCGCGCGCATGATCCGCAGCCCGAAATTCTCATGGTGGCCGGGCAGCGTGAAGACCAAGAGCGGGCTGCATCTGCACCACCTCGTGTGGGGGATCTGCCTGATGATGAGCAGCGGCTTTCTCAACTTCGTGCTGAAGCCGGGGAGCCCCGCTGCGGAGCTGCTCGCCGCAGCGTTCGGCATCGGCGCCGGGCTGACGCTCGACGAGTTCGCGCTGTGGGTTCGCCTGGAAGACGTGTACTGGTCGCAGGAGGGGCGCATCTCGCTCGACGCGGTCGTCGTCGCGGCGTTGCTCGGCGGGATGGTCGTGCTCGGGCTCGCGCCGTTTGACCTGGCCAACCAGAAAGGCTCGATCGGCTCGCTCGTCGTGGCGATCCTGATCGACATCGCGCTGTCGGCCCTGGCGATCCTCAAGGGCAAGCCGCTGCTTGGGCTGATCGGCATCTTCGTTCCCTTCGCGTCGCTGGTCGGCGCCGTGCGCCTTGCCACCCCGCGCTCGCCATGGGCGCGGCGGCGCTATTCGCCCGACGGGCACAAAATGCGCGAGGCGCACAAGCGCTTTGCGCGCGTGCAGAAGCGGCGCCGGTGGCTCAGCGATGCGATCGGCGGGACGCCTTCGGCGCAGTAGATTGCGGTCATGCAGCGGACCGCACAGCTCGAGACGACCCTGCTCGCGGGGTCTGAGGCGTTGCTCGCGTCACACGCGCAAGCGCTGCCGCAGCGCGATGACCTGTGCGGCGCGTTCTGTGGCGCGCTGGCGCTTGCGGCGACAGGAATCGCGCAGTGGCGCGGAGAAGCGATCGACCAGGACGCCGTGGCGCGCGCCGCCGGTACGGTCGTCTCGCGCGAGCCGGACCTCGCGGCACTGCCGCACGGCGAACCGGGCCGGCGCGACTACCGCGTCACGCCACCGTTCATCGAGGACGCGTCCGTGTCGGGGACCAACTGCGCGGGCGTCGTCGCGGCGCTCGGCGAGCTGTCGGACGGGGCGCTGGCGGCGATCCCCTACGCCGGACCGTGGACCGCGCAGGCACTCGACGGGGCCTTCGCCGCGGTCGCCGCGCTGGACGAGCCGGCAGCGCTGATCGCAAACGTCGCCACGCGACACCTGTGGGGAGGCGCGCCGCGCATCGCGGAGCTACTCGATTACCTGTTGCACGGCACCGACTCCGGGCCGGAGCCCGACTGGGACGTCGGTCACTTCGTGTGCGTGGTCGCGCGAACGACCGGCTCACGCGGCAGCGTCTTCGCAATTGCCGACACCTATCCTTCGCTCGGGCGCAACGGCGTGCATCTGCAGCCGCGCGAGCGTCTTGCGCGGGCGCTGCAGCGGCCTGACATGGCGCCCGGCGGGATCGTCGTCGTCGTCGGCAGCGCGCAAGCATCTGCGGTGCGCGGGGCACTGCAGGACCTTGGGCTGCAAGAGGGCGCCTGGGACAACGGCTCGGTGACAGCCGAGACCGCGGCGTGAGCTCCAGCGAGCTCGTCGCGCTGGTCTGCTGCGACCTCGGCGCGATCGTTCGCGGCCGCTCGCTGCCCGCCGGCGAGCTCTCCGAGCAGGCGGCGCACGGGGTCGGCTGGGTCCCCGCCAACCACGCGCTGACGCCGATCGGCACGCTGGCCGAGCCCAACCCCTTCGGCTCGACCGGCGACCTGCGCCTGCTCCCCGACCTCGACACGCTCGTTCACGTCGACGTGGCGCCGGACGCGGGCGAGGACGCGCTGGAGTTCGTGCTGTGCGACATCGCGACGACCGACGGAGAGCCGTGGGAGTGCTGTCCGCGCAGCTTTCTGCGCGGAGCGCTGCAGCAGCTGCACGCGCAGACGGGCCTGCGCGTGCTCGCCAGCTTCGAGCACGAGTTCCAGCTGCTCAGCGACGCACCGCCCGCGCTCGCGTTCTCGCTGGAGGCTCAGCGGCGAGCCGAGCCGTTCCCCTCGCAGGCGTTCGCCGCGCTGCGCCAGGCCGGCGCGGCACCGGAGCGCTTCATGCCCGAGTACGCCGCGCATCAGTTCGAGATCCCGGTTGCGCCGGCCGGCGGCATCGGCGCCGCCGACCGCGCGGTGGTGCTGCGCGAGGTGGTGCGCGAGGTCGCGCGTCGCAACGGCGTGCGTGCGACGTTCTCGCCGCTGCTCGACCCGGCGCACGCCGGCAACGGCGTGCACATCCACATCAGCTTGATCGACGACGACGGGCATGCGCAGCTGTACGACCCGTCGAGGCCGGCCTGTCTGAGTGAGCTCGGCGCGAGCTTCGCCGCGGGCGTGCTCGAGCACGCCGATGCGCTGAGCGCGATCTGCGCGCCCAGCCCCGTATCGGCCGAGCGCCTCGCGCCGCACCGATGGAGCGCCGGCGCGAAGTGCCTCGGGCTGCGCAATCGCGAGACGCTGCTGCGCATCCCGCCGCTCGTCGCGTCGCTCGGGGAGCAGGCCTCGCAGCTTCGCCTGGAGTACCGCGGCGCGGACGGCGCGGCCAATCCCTACCTCGCCCTGGGCGCAATAGTGCTCGCCGGGCTGGAGGGCATTCGCGCGGCGCTCGCGGCGCCTCCGATTCTCGAGCGCGATCCCGCACGGCTCGGCGAGGACGAGGCGTCCGGTTACGGCGTCGCTGGGTTGCCCGGCTCGCTGGCGGACGCGCTGCAGGCGCTCGCGCACGATGCCACCGCGCGTGCGTGGATGACGCCGTTGACGTACGAGGCCTACGCGGCGGTAAAGCGTGCGGAGATCGAGGCCGCAGACGGCGAGGAGCTGCACGAGCTGTGCAGACGCTATGGCGACATCTACTGACGCTGTGCTCGCAGCGCTGCTCGCGCTGATCGACGACGAGCTGGCAGATGCGGTGCGCTTGCGACGGCTGCTGCACGAACAGCCCGAGCTCGCGCACCAGGAGCTGCGCACCGCGACGATCGTCGCCGACGCGCTGCCCGTGGCATCGGCGACCGCCGCCGGCACCGGGCGCCTCGCGCGCATCGGACCGCCGCAGGGCCCGGCGCTGGGGATGCGCGCCGAGCTCGACGGGCTGCCGATGCGCGAGCGGACGAAGGCATCGTTCAGCGCCGCGGGCGAGACGATGCACGCGTGCGGGCACGATGTGCACATGGCCGCGCTCGTGGCGCTTGCGCGCGCTGCGCACAAGCTGGGCGAGCAGCTGCCGTTCGCGCTGCTGGCGATCTTCCAGCCCAGCGAGGAGGCCTTCCCGTCGGGCGCCGAGCAGCTGGCGCGTGAGGGTGCCCTCGCCGCGCACGACCCGGCGGCGGTGCTGGCGGCGCACGTGCACCCGGAACTGCCGTGGGGAGCGGTCGGGCTGGACGCCGGCGCGGTGAACGCGTCGAGCGACTCCGTGGAGATCGTCGTCGAAGGCCAACCGTCGCACGGCGCCTATCCGCACCTCGGGCGCGACCCGGTGCTGGCGATCGCCCAGGTCGTCGTCGCACTGCATGCGCAGGCCGGCCGGCGGATCGACCCGCTCGGGCCGACGGTGCTGAGCGTGGGCGTGCTCGAAGGCGGCGGCGCGGAGAACGTGATCCCGGCGAGGGCGAGGGCGAGGGCGACGATTCGCGCGTTGCGCGCCGAGGATCGCGAGGCGCTGCGCGAGATGGTCGTCGCCGTCGTCGAGGGGGTCGCGGCCGCCCATGGCTGCCGCGGGCAGGCGGAGCTGATCGTCGGCGAGCCGGCGCTGGAGAACGACCCGCGGATCGTCGCCACGGGACGCGCCCTGCTGGCGCAGGGCGGCTTCGACACGGCCCCCGAATGGCGCTCGTGCGGCTCGGACGACTTCTCCTTCTACGGCGAGATCGCGCCCGTGACGATGGCGTTCGTCGGCCTGGACGGCGCGCCGGATTTCGCCACGCGGCCATTGCACCACCCCGAGCTGCTCGTGCCCGACGAGGCCGTCGGCGCGGTCGCGCGCGCGCAGGCCGTGCTGTACGCAGGCGCGGCGGCGGCGCTGGCCCACCGTTAGGCGGCCCGTGGGGGTGGACCCTCGCGCGCGGTAGCTGTAGGATGGCCCCGAGCCTCGGGGTGAGCGCAGGGGGATGGCCGGCCCGGGAACGCCGGATCGTGGGGAGAGGGATGGACGCAGAGGGCGGAGGGACCATGTGCGACGCGCGTGCCTGCAGACGGCGCGCTCGCGCGATGCTTGCGAGCGCGCTCGTCGTCGCTTGCGCCGTCGCCGCCGCCCTGCCGTGCGCCTCCGCCTTCGCGGCGCCGCTCGGCGTCGCTGCGTGGGGCTACAACGGCTCGGGGCAGCTGGGCAACGGCTCGACGACGATCAGCCGCGTTCCCGTGGCCGTATCGGGCCTGAGCGGTGTGACGGCGATCGCCGCCGGTGGAGAACACAGCCTCGCGCTGATGTCCAACGGGACGGTGATGGCCTGGGGGAACAATCGCGAAGGCCAGCTCGGCAACGGGACCACGGCCAACAGCCGCGTGCCGGTGATCGTGTCGGGAGTCGCCGGCGTGGTGGCCATCGCAGCGGGCAAAGAACACAGCCTGGCGCTGTTGAACAACGGCACGGTGCTCGCGTGGGGAGGTAACGAAGAAGGCCAGTTGGGCAACGGCAAAACGACGCGGAGCACGTTCGCGACGAGCGTGAAAGGGCTTACCGGCGTGACGGCGATCGCCGCAGGCGGCCAGTTCAGCCTCGCGCGCCTGAGCAACGGCACGGTGATGGCCTGGGGCGCCGGCGAACAGGGACAGCTCGGCAACGCCAAACACGCCAAAAGCGCGGTGCCGGTCACCGTGCGCGGGCTGACCGGCGTTCGCGCGGTGTCGGCCGGTCACGAACACGCCCTCGCACTGCTCACCAACGGTACGGTGATGTCGTGGGGAAGCAATCAGGAGCGCCAGCTCGGCATCCCCGCCGAAATCAAGATCGTCAAAGAAGAAGAACAGGAATTCATCGAAGAAACCGAACCGGAAAACAGCGACGTGCCCGTCGCCGTTCAATCGCTGAGCGGAGCGACCGCCGTCGAGGCGGGCGGCGAACACAGCCTCGCGCTGCTCGGCGACGGCGAAGTCATGGCTTGGGGCGGCAACCACAGCGGCCAGCTCGGTAACGGCGCCCAAGGGGGCGCGAGCAACCTGCCGAGCCCTGTCGGCGGCCTCGGCGGCGTCACGGCGATCTCCGCCGGCGAACGCCACAGCCTCGCGCTGCTGGCCGGCGGGTCGATCGTCGCCTGGGGCTACAACCCCGACGGTCAGCTGGGCAACAACTCCAACCTCAACAGCCCCAGCCCGGTGTCCGTCGCCGGGTTGAGCGGCGCGGTCGGTCTCGCGGGCGGCGGCTCGCACAGCCTCTCGCTCGGCCCGCCCGCGGCGAGCGTCACTGCCATCAGCCCCGGCTCGGGCCCACAGCCCGGCGGGACGAGCGTGACGATCGCCGGCGCGAACTTCGGCGAAGCGAGCGCCGTGCACTTCGGCTCCGCCGCGGCGACGAGCTTCACCGTCAATTCCTCGACGTCGATCAGCGCCGTATCGCCTCCCGGCACGGGCGTCGTGGACGTGACCGTGACGACACCCACGGCCACCAGCCCACCGAGTGCCAACGACCGCTTCACGTATCTGCCACCGCCCGCGGTGACCAAGGTCAAGCCGTCGAAGGGGCCGGCGGCGGGCGGGACCGCGGTCGCGATTGCCGGCTCGGGATTCGCCGGCGCGACCGAGGTCGACTTCGGCGAAACGGCGGCGTCGAGCTTCACCGTCAACTCAGCGACGTCGATCAGCGCCGTCGCACCGGCGGCAACCGCGGGCTCGGTGGATGCGATCACCGTGAAGACGCCGAACGGGACGGGCGTCAGCGCCGCGAAACACGGCTTCACCTACGAAGGCCCGGTGATCGCCGCGCTGAGCCCGAACGCCGGGCCCCGCGAAGGAGCCTCGAGCGTGACGGTGACGGGCAGCGGCTTCGCGCCGGGCGCCGGTGCAACCGTGTTCTCCTTCGGCAAAGCCACCGCCTCCTCGGTGGTGTGCGAATCGACGACGAGTTGCACCGCGCTCACGCCGCCGGGCAAGCCGGGGACGATCGACGTGAAAGCATCGGTCGGCAAAGCCGCCAGCAAGAAGAACCCGCCGGCGGACGCCTACACCTACGAATAGCCTCTTCCCGACTGTTGAAACCGGCTAGCCACCGGTCCGTCCTTCGCGCCTGGCGGTCAAGCGCCGGCGCGTCGATGCCGACTGCGCGGGCATGGTGCCGATCGAGAGCGATGGCCACGTCCGGCGCGCGCGGCGGACGGCTGCGTGGGCGCGCGTGGTCATCGGGCTCGCCGGCATATCGCTGATCCTCGTCAAACCGCACCTGATGGAGCACCGCGCCCTCGGGCTCGCCGGCTTCGCGACGATCATCGCCACGGCCGCCGTGCACCTGTACGGCCGGCGCCCGTCGTGGCTGAAGGCGGAGGAGTCGCTCGCGGGCGTCGCCGCGATCCTGATCGTCGGCCTGGGAAACCAGCACGTCACGGTGCTCAGCCTGCTCTGGCTGGCCGCTGTCGCCAGCGGCGTGATGGCCCGCGGCGGCAGGGTGCACTGGATCGGTCGCGCGGTCGTGCTGACGGCGCTCGTGCTGCCGGTGATCCGCGAAGGCCGGCTCGGCATCGAACAGGCCGGCTTGATGATCGCGGCGATCGGCCTGCTGCTGACGATCGGGCGCCTGACGCTCGAGCTCAACCACTTGCTGTGGCAAGCGCGCTGGGACGCCGACCACGACGACCTCACCGGCCTGCTCTCGCGGGCGGCCTTTCGCACGCAGCTGGAGCGCGCCAGCGCACGCGCCGACGAGCGCGAGCCGTTGTCGCTGCTGCTGTTCGACCTCGACGGCTTCGGCGCGATCAACAAGACCGCCGGGCACGCGGCGGGCGACGCGCTGCTGGCGGCGTTCGGGGAGCGCCTGCTCACGCAGACGGCCGACGGCGGGATCGCCGGGCGCCTGGGCGGCGACGAGTTCGGCATCGCGCTGGCAGGTGCCGAGGCGATCGACGTGGCCGGCGGGCTGCTGTCCTCGCTTCCGCAAGGCGAGGAGGAGGTTCGCCGGTTGTCGGCCTCCGTCGGCATCGCGCAGGCGCCACGAGACGGGCGCGACGCAGAGGCGCTGCTGCGCGCGGCCGACATCGCGCTGCGCGTCGCCAAGCAGGCGACCGGCGACGGGCAGGTCTCGGCGTACTCCGGCGGCTCGCTGAGCGGGCACGGCAGCCAGAGCGCGCGGGGGGAGCTGCGCCGCGCGATCGACGGCGAAGAGCTGACGATGGCGGTGCAGCCGATCGTCGATCTGCGCACCGGCGCGATCCACGCCTTCGAGGCGCTCGCGCGCTTCGGCACGGATGGCTCGGGCAGCCCGCTGCAGTGGTTCTCGCTGGCCGACGAGCTCGGCGAGCGCGAGGCTCTGGAACGCGCGTGCCTGCGCGAAGCGCTGGAGCTGTTCTGCCGGCGCCCGCCGCGTACGAGCCTGTCGGTCAACCTCGCCGCCCCGGCGCTGCTGGATCCGCGCACGCTGCGCATGCTCGACCACATGCCCGACCTGAGCGGGCTGATCATCGAGGTAACCGAGGAGGCGCTCGTGCAGAACGACGCGCAGCTGCACGCCGCGATGCAGCCGCTGCGTGCCCGCGGAGCACGTCTAGCGGTCGACGACATCGGCGCCGGTTACTCGGGCCTCAGCCAGATCGCGGCCGTGCAGCCGAGCTACCTCAAGCTCGACCGGTCGCTGGTCAAGGGGATCGACGCCGACGACGGACGCGCCGCGCTCATCAGCGCGCTTGCGAGCTACGCCGAGCGCGCCGGCATCATGCTCGTCGCCGAGGGCATGGAGCACGCCGCGGAGCTGCGCACGCTGATCGAGCTCGGCGTACCGCTCGGCCAGGGCTTCTACCTGTCGCGGCCGGGTGCGCCGTGGCCGCGGGTCTCCCCCGGGGTTCTCGCCGACGCGGGGCGCCTCGCGCGCGCGACGACCACCGGCAAGCGAGCCGCGGGGCAATCGATTCGCCTGCAGCGCGTCTAGACGGACGGCCCGGCGGCGCTGCGCTCAGACGGCGGCGACGCGGCTCATCAGCGCGCGTGCGGCGGCGATCGCCAGCTCGCGATCGTAGGTCACGGCGAAGTCGAAGCGGCGCTGCATGTCCGCGCCGCCGTCGCCGAGCTCGCGTGCGACGAAGGCCATCGCGAAATGCGGGGCGATCACGGTCACGTCCCACTCCCCGCGCAGCGGGTCGACCCGGTCGAGCGCCACGCCGCGAACTCCCGGCGCGGGTTGCTCGGACAGCCCGACCCCCAGCGCGCCTGCCAGCGCCGCGTGCCGGGCGAGCCGCGAGTAGCGAGCCGCCGAGCGCGCCGTGAAGAAGCGCGACTCCTGGAAGGTGCTGAGCACGACGGCGGAGGACCCGAGGTCGGCCGTCTGCGCCTCGATCTGCAGGCTCAAGGCGAGCAGCAGGCGCTTGTCGCCACGCCGCGTCTCGCGCTGCGCGGTGACCGCCTCGAAGGGGCTGGCGTAGGGCTCGCGCAGCGTGCGCACCGGGCGGGAGATGGCGACGTCCGGCGGCGGCCCGGTCGGGCGCAGCTCTCCCGGGCGGCCGAACATCCAACCCTGGCCGTAGCGAGCCCCGAGCGCCAGCGCGGTCTCGCGGTGCTGCTCGGTCTCGATCCCCTCGGCGAGCACGAGCGCACCTGTCCGCTCGGCCTCGGCACCTACCGCATGGACGATCTCGGCGACCTGGCGAGAGGGGTTCTCCTGCACGAGTCGCAGGTCGAGCTTGATCACCTCGGGTGCGAGGAAGGGCATCAGCGCGAGCGAGCGCGGATCGGCGCCGACGTCGTCGAGGGCGATCCCGACTCCCCGCCGGCGGAGCCGGGCGACGGCGGCGAGAACCTCCGCGGGGCGATCGGTGAGCGAGCGCTCGGTGAACTCCGCGAACACGGAGAACTTCTCCAGCGCCCGGTCGAGCAGCGCACCGAGGTGCTCCGGCGGGCCTGCTTTCAGCAGGCGCGGCTCGACGTTGACGAACAGCGCTCGGCCGGCCGGCATGCGCGCGTCGAGCGCCCCCTGCAGGGCTGCGCGCTGGCACTCCCACTCGACCTCGCGCTCCAGGCCGGCGATGCGCGCCGCCTCGAACAACGCGTCGGGGCGCGCCAGGCGCGAGCCGCGCGGGCCGCGCGCGAGCGCCTCATAGCCGACGGTCTGACCCGTGTGGAGGTCGACGAGCGGCTGGTAGGCCGAGCGCACACCCTCGCGATCGACCAGATCGGCGACGGCCGTGGGGGGCGCGCGATGGGCGGTGGCGGTGGGAGAGGACACCACCTTGTGATCGCCGGTGTGAGCCGTTGCCAACCGGAAAGCCGCGCCGGCTGGACCAATGTTCGCTAGCCGCCCAGCGGAGAGGGCGGGATGCGCGGTTCCCCACGAACCTCCGGGATGCGCATCATCACCTCGTCGATGAAGCACCACGACCAGTCTTCGCGCGGCTCGATCGAGCGGATGATCGGATGCCCGCTGGAGGCGCTGTGCGCGCTGGCGTGGCGGTTGGGCGAATCGTCGCAGCAGCCGACGTGCCCGCACTCCAGGCAGATGCGCAGGTGCAGCCAAGCGCCGCCCATGCGCAGGCAGTCCTCGCAGCCGTCGACTGCATCGGGCAGCTCGGTGACGAGCACGTGATCGAGGTGGGTGCACTCGGGCATGGCTTCCTTTCGTTGTCAGTTCTGTGTCTGCGTGAAGGGCAGGCGCACACGGAAGCTCGTGCGCCCGGGAACGGAGTCGAGCGTGAGCGAGCCGTCGTGCTGGTCTACGACGATGCGCCGAGCCGTGGCGAGGCCGATGCCGGTGCCCTGCCCGACCTCCTTGGTGGTGAAGAAGGGGTCGAAGATGCGCGCGGCGACGTCCTCGGGGACGCCGGGCCCGTCGTCTGTGAGCTCGACGACCGCGCATTCGCCCTCGGCGCGTGTGGCGATCGCGATCGTGCCACGGTCGCCGAGCGCGTCGATCGCATTGTCGAGCAGGTTCGTCCACACCTGGTTGAGCTCCGAACCGCGCACGGTCAGCTTCGGCAGCGCGCGGTCGTATTCGCGCTTGAGCTCGATCTGCGTGTGCTTGAGCTTGTAACCGAGTACCGCGATGGTCGTCTCCAGCCCCTCGTGCAGATCGACCTCGACGAGGTCGCCGCGATCCATGTACGCGTAGGACTTGACCGACCCGACGAGACTCGACATGCGCTCGGTCGACTCTTCCAGCTCGGCGGCAAGACGCACGGCCGTCAGCGACGCGGCGACCCAGCGCAGCGCGGCGCCGTTCGCCGGCCCGGCCGCCTCGGCCACCTGCTCCAGCCACGCCTGGTCGACACCGGCGACTGCGAGCGGCTCGGCCAGGCGCCATGGCTCGGCCACACCGAGCGCTTCCAAACGGCTGAGCACGTCCTCCTCGGCGTCGGACGCGTCGAGCGCGTCGAGCGCCGTGCACGCGGCGGCATGGGCGAGCGCCTGCTGTTGAAGCGCGACGAGCACCTCTGCCTGCTCGCGCTCGACACCGGCCTCGACGAACAGCGCGATCGCCGAGTTGATCACGTCGAGCGCCTCCGTTATCTGAGCCGCGGCGCGGCGAGCGGCTGCGGCGGGATTGTTCAGCTCGTGCGCGAGCCCCGCGGCCATCGTGCCGAGCGAGGTGAGCCGCTCGCGGCTCTGCTCGATGCTCGTCACGCGGCTCATCACGGGCGCCACCTGCTGCATCACGCGGCGGTGGATCGCCGGCTGTGCAAAGGCCAGGCGACGGAAGTCGTCGGGCTCGATCGCGGCCATGCGACAGTCGGTCTCGGCGGTCATGCGCACGCCGAGCGAGCCGCCGGTGAGCGTGGCTATCGCGCCCATCCAGGTCGGCGCCTTGTGGCGCCCAACCGGCTCTGAGCCTGCCTGGTCGACGATCGTCGCCTGCGCGGCACCCGCCAGCAGCAGTTGCAGGCCGCGGTTCTCGTCGCCCTGCTCGGCGATCGTCTCGCCTGCCGGCACGCGATAGGCGCCGGCGACGGCGACCCATTCGGCGAGCTGCTCGTCGGAGAGGTCTTCGAACAGGTCGACGGTGCGCAGCTCCTGCACGGTCACGGGCGGCTCTGAGGTCACGGCGGCGCTCACGCCTCGACCAGATATTCGTGGATCAGCGAGACGGCCATCGAGCCCTCGCCGACGGCGCTGGCGACGCGCTTGATCGAGCGCGCGCGCACGTCGCCGGCGACGAACACGCCCGGCACGGTCGTCTCCAGGACGTATGGTTCGCGCTCGAGCTGCCAGCCGGCGGCCTGCGCGTCTCGCCCGGCGAGGATGAAACCGCGCTCGTCGCGAGCGATCACGCCCTCGAGCCAATCGGTGCGCGGCGAGGCGCCGATGAACACGAAGCAGGCGTCGGCGTCGAGCGTCTGCTCCCCGTCGGCGCCGGCGATGCGGATCTGCGTGAGCTTGCCGTCGTGCGCCTCGGCTGCGGTGGCGCTCGTGCCGGTGCGCACGTGGACGTTCTCCAGGCAGCCGATCTGCTCGATCAGGTAGTGCGACATCGACGCCTCCAGCGAGGGGCCGCGCACGAGCATCGTCACGGATGCCGCGTAGCCGCTGAAGTAGACGGCCGCCTGTCCGGCCGAGTTGGCGCCGCCGATCACGACGATGTGCTGGTCGGCGCACGCACGCGCCTCGGTCATCGCCGCGCCGTAATACACGCCGGCGCCGGTCAGCTCGGCGAAGCCCGGTGTGTCGAGCTGGCGGTAGGAGACACCAGACGCGACGAGCACGCAGCTGGCGCTGAGCAGCTCGCCGCCGCTCAGCTCGACCAGGCGCGCCGAGCCCTCGACGCGCAGCGCGACGGCCTCCTGGACGGCGAGCAGCTCGGCGCCCAGGCGCCGCGCTTGATCGGTGGCCCGCCGAGCGAGGTCCGAGCCGCTGAGGCCGGCCGGGAAACCGAGGTAGTTCTCGATGCGGCTGGACTGGCCGGCCTGCCCGCCGGGCGCCTCGCGCTCGACCATGATCGTCTTCAGCCCCTCCGATGCTCCGTAGACGGCGGCGGCGAGCCCCGCCGGCCCGCCGCCGACGACGACCAGGTCGTAGTGATCCTCGGCCGGGGCGACGGCCACGCCGAGGCGCTCGGCGAGCTCGAGCACGGTGGGCCGCTCGAGCACCGAGCCGTCCTCCAGCAGCACGACCGGCAGGCGATCGGCGTCGACGCCGGCGACCTGCAGCAGCTCGCGCGCCTCGGCGTCGCGCTCGACATCCAGCCAGCGTGCGGGGACGCGGTTGCGCACGAGGAAGTCGCGCAGGTCGTGCGACTCCTTGGAGAAGCGGTGGCCGACGATACGCACGCCGCCCGCCTCCAGCGCGGCGCCGGACTCCCACGTCGTCAGCAGGTCCTCGACGACGGGGAAGAGCTGTTCCTCGGGCGGGTCCCAAGGCTTGAGCAGGTAGTAGTCGAGCGCCACCTCGTTGATCGCCGATATCGCCGCCTCGGTGTCGGCATAGGCGGTGAGCAGCACGCGCTTGGCGTCGGGGGCGATCTTGCGGGCCTGCACCAGGTACTCGGTTCCGGGCATGCCGGGCATGCGCTGATCGGCGATCAGCATCGCGATCTGATCGCCACGCGCACGCAGTTCGCCGAGCAGCTTCAGCGCCTCGGTGCCGGAGCTCGCGCGCAGGATGCGAAAGCGCTCGCCGAAGCCGCGGCGCAGGTCGCGCGCGACCGCCGCGAGCACCGCCGGCTCGTCGTCGACGGCGACGATCGCGGGCCGGCGTGCCGGCGTGCCGGGCTGCTCTGCGTCGGCGACTCGTGCGAGGTCGGCTGCGGCTGGCATCGCACAGTGACAGTAGTCGCTCGCATGAAGCGACGGCGATTCCCACGCCATTCGGTTGCCGGCAAATCCTCCGCACGGCCGCGTACGTGTCGGCGGCCGTGGACGCCGCGTATCGTTGCGGTCCATGACCGAGCGCAAGGTGACCGCGAACGGCATCGAGCTGAACGTCGTCGACGAGGGCGAGGGGCCGCCGGTCGTGCTGTGCCACGGCTTTCCCGAGCTGGCGTTCTCCTGGCGCCATCAGGTCCCCGCGCTGGTGCAAGCCGGCTACAGGGTGCTGGCGCCCGACATGCGCGGGTTCGGTGCCAGCTCGGCGCCGCCGCAGGTCGAGGCCTACGACGTGGCGACGCTGTGCAGCGACATGTGCGGCCTGCTCGATGCCGTCGGCGAGCGGTCGGCGATCTTCGTGGGGCACGACTGGGGCGCCAGCGTCACGTGGCAGCTCGCGGTGCTGCATCCCGAGCGCGTGCGCGCTGTCGCCGGGCTGAGCGTGCCGTTCGTCCCCCGGGCCCCGGCGGCGCCGATCCCGATCATGCGCCGGCACCTCGGCGAGGACTTCTACATCGTGTGGTTCCAGCAGCCGGGCGTGGCCGACGCGGCGCTGGCGAGCGACGTGCGGCGCACGCTCACGACGAGCCGCCAGTGGACTGCCGAGTGGGCGCTCGAGGACGGCGCGCGCCGCGAGCCGCCGGCGTGGATGTCAGAGCATGAGCTCGACGTGTACGTGCAGGCGTTCGAGCGCACGGGCTTCACAGGCGGCCTGAACTGGTATCGCAACATCGACCGCAACTGGGAGCTGACGGCGCCCGTCGCCGACCGTCGCATAGATCAGCCGGCGCTGTTCCTCACGGGTGAGCTCGACCCCGTCCGCCGCTTCATGCCGGCCGAGGCGATGCGCGGCTGGGTGACCGACCTACGCGCGGAGATCGTCGTGCCCGGTGCCGGGCACTGGGTTCAGCAGCAGTCGCCGGAGGCGGTCAACAGCGCGCTGGTCGAGTTCTTGGAGGCCGTGAGCGACACGACGGCCTAGCCGGCTCGGCTACTCGTGCGCGGTGGCCGCCGTCAATCGTTTCGCCGAGCCGACGAGCATGTCTTGAGCGAACCGCTCGTTGAACCCACCCAGGAACCCGAGCACGGCGTAAAACGCGAGCGGCACGCGAGGGGTGCCAAGCGCAGGGAGCAGGCCGCCTTGCACGAGCGCGAACAGCGCCATGCCGAATACCGCGCCGATGATCGGGCGCACCGAGCCGAAGAAGGTGAGCATGCGCTTGCCCGCGTGGAAGTCGAGCTTGAGGCTCCCTGAGGTCATGCGCTGCAGAACGCTCACGAGCGCCCCCAGCGCACCGGCTGGTGCTGCGATCGCGTATTGAGCAGGCACGTGAGTCAGCGCGAGCGCAATGGCGGTGAGGACCGAGCCGACCGTCATCAGGCCCGTCCCGTACAGCATCCCCCTCGCGTACCTCACCTGGGCGTTGCGCTGAGCCGCCACCGCGAGCAGAGACTCGGCGCGATCGGTCTCGGCGCGCATCACCGTCATCTTCGCGGCGAAGTCGCTCGACGGCGAGCGCGGATGGGTCAGCACGGGAGCCGGCCCGACTCGCGAATCGACCGAGATCAGAGCGGCCGCGACGAGGCTGTAGACGCGTTGGAGCGCTCCCGGGCGAGATTCCGGATGGTTGACTTCGTTCTCCAGGTCTACGGCCGAGAGGACTCCCGTCATCCGCGCGAAGGCGCGGTCCAAGTGAGGCTGGCACTGCACCCTGTTGCGCTCGCTCCTCCCACGCTGGCCTCCCTGGGGCCGCGGCCGCTGGGGACCGGTTTCTGCCTGGGGCCACCATTCGCGCGCCTGCTCGGCGATGGAATCGATGCGGTAGATGAGCTGGTCGGCCTCAGACCAGTCGAAGCGAATCGTCGACTCCAGCACGGTGTAGTGGAATCGGCCGTTACCCAGCAGGTAGACCCCTCCGACAGGGAAGACGACCACTCGCCCGGGGTTTTGGGCTTTCCACGCTCGGAGAACCTCGTCGTACATGCGATCGCCCGTGCTCTTGCGGGGCTCGTCGCTGTGCTTGGCAGACAATGTCTGCCAATACTTGAGCACCACCAGGTCGTTGAACTCGACCTTTCCGCCCCCACCCTGGCTGTCCAGCTCGCCGCGAAGGGCGGCCTCTTTCTGACTCGCGATGCTCTCGCTCGACCTGTAGCCGCGCGATCGCCGGCGACGGAGCAGGCCGCGCCTTGCTTCACCGGTAGTCCCCGCCAAGCGGTCCAGCATTCGCGTGCGCCCCCGCAGCTAACGGGCAGAACTGTGTCTGCCGATATACTCGAACGAGACCATTATGCGTATTGGCGGAGACATAATCTAGTCCCGGCGAGCGGCGGCGCAGCGTGTCGTCTGCAGTTGCTTGCGTTGCCTGCCGCGGCGTGTTAACGTCTGCGGCTATGGGTGGCGACATCGTCTAAGCCGGATCGGTCCCTCGCCAGGGGCCCAGGGCGGCAAGGTTCGTGCAGCATTCCTCCAGGCTGGAGCCGGCGGCCCGGCAGCTAGTGCTCGACCCGTCGAGCTACGGTCGCGGCGGCTCGGCAGATCGATCGAGACATTCGCTCGCATCGGCGGGCGTTCCAGTTCCAGTGGGCGATCCAGGACTCGAACCTGGGACCTCTTCCTTATCAGAGAAGCGCTCTAACCATCTGAGCTAATCGCCCATGCTCGCGAGGCCGGCGACCGCCCCGGGCGCGCCCATCTTATCGCCGCCGAGACCTCCAGGCGGCGTCGGCTCTCGACGCAGCCACCGCCGCTCTATGCCGTGTGGCAACAACCGATTAATAATAATATATGATTATCTGGAATGCTCGAGCAGCCCGGGTATTGCCCGCGGGCGCAGGCGGCGCGCGAGCTCGACTGCTTCCCGGGGGGTCTTGAACGACAGCTCGGCGGTGTAGCCGCCACCCGCGGCGGCGCTCACGCTGACGTCGGCGCCCAGCGCAGCGCCCAGCGCGTCGGCGATCTCGCGCACGGCCTGCTCTTGGTCTGGGTGCAGCTCGGCCTTGGCGCGGGGGGTGCGCGGGGCGCGCCGGGGCTCTGCGCCTCCCGCCTCGTTGTCCTTGCGCGCTAGAGCTTCGACCGTGCGCACCGACCAGCCCTCCTGCGCGGCCGACCGCGCGAGGCTCGTGCGGGCCGCGTGGTCTTCGGCGAGCAGCAGAGCACGGCCATGGCCCTCGCTGAGCGCGCCTTGCTCGAGCAACTCGATCACCTCGTCGGGCAGGTCGAGCACGCGCATCAGGTTGCTCACGGCGACGCGGCTGCGCCCCACGCGCCGGCCGACCTCCTCGCGCGTCAGCCCCAGCTCCTCGACCAGCGCTGCGCACGCACGCGCCTCCTCGACGGGGTTGAGGTCCTCGCGCGCCATGTTCTCGATCAGCGCCAGTTCGATAGCTTCGGCGTCATCGCGGGGGCGCACGAGCGCGGGGATGCTCTTCATTCCGGCTATCTGCGCCGCGCGCCAGCGTCGCTCGCCGGCGACCAGCTCGTAGCTGCCGCCCGGCTTGGGGCGCACGAGCACGGGCTGCAGCACTCCCCGCTCGCCGAGCGAGCCCGCCAGCGCCTGCAGCGCGTCCTCGTCGAAGCGGCGCCTCGGCTGCTTGGGGCTCGGCGAGATCAGCTCCAGCGGCAGGTCGCGCAGTTCGTCGTCCTTCGTCGTGTCCGCGTCTGCGGAGACCGACAGGATCGCCTCCAGCCCTCTGCCCATCCCTGGTTTCGGCCTAGCCACGCGCCGCCACCTCCTTTGCCAGCTCGAAGTACGCCTCCGCGCCCGCGCTGTGCGGGTCGTGATGAGTGACCGGCAGCCCGTAGCTGGGCGCCTCGCCCACGCGCACGTTGCGCGGGATCACCGTGGAGAAGACGAGATCGGGAAAGTGCTCGCGCACCTCGCGCTCGACGTCGCGGCCCAGGCGCGTACGGTTGTCGTGCATCGTCAGCAGCATCCCCGCGATCGTCAGGCGCGGGTTGAGCTCGCGGCGGATCAGCGCGAGCGTGTCCAGCAGCCCCGCCAGGCCCTCCAGCGCGAAGTACTCTGTCTGCACGGGCACGATCACGCGGTCGGCCGCGACCAGCGCGCCGACCGTCAGCGGGCCCAGCGAGGGCGGACAGTCGAGCAGGATGTACTGAAAGCTCTCGCGCAGCGGCGCCAGGCGCTCGCGCAGTCGCTGCTCGAAGCCCTCCACGCGCGGCAACTCGACGTTCGCGCCCGCCAGCCCGGCGCCGGCGGGGATCACCTGCAGCCCCTCGATGCTGGACTGCGTCACCGCCTCGGCCGCCGTCGCCTCGCCCGTGAGCACCTCGTAGAGGCCCGGCGACTGCGTGCGCGCGATCCCCAGGCCGACCGTCGCGTTGGCCTGTGGATCGACATCGACGAGCAGCGTCCGATAGCCGGCCTCCGCGATGCACGCGCTCACGTTCAGCGCCGTCGTCGTCTTGCCGACGCCACCCTTCTGGTTGGCGATCGCGTAAATCGTTGCCATGCCTGCAAGCTAGCGACGGCGGCGGTCAGAGGCGCCGGCGATACCCCCAATCAGCGGGCTATATCGGGCGTGCGCTGCACCGCTACGCCTGGGGGTCGGCCGCGCATTCACGCGCCGAGCGGGCGCTTGCGGGCGATGCCCGCACGCCGCGGGAAGCGTGTCGGCGTCTCCTCGGCCTTGACGAACACGTGCACGTGGCGATCGTGAGCGTGCGCGAACGGCTGCACGTGGCGGATCTCGCGCAGGCGCAGGCCGAGCGCCTGCGCGGCAACCGCCGCCGCGGCCTCCTCCGCCTCGTTGCGCTTCCCTCGCCAGTCCAGCAACGCCCCGCCGAGCTTCAGCAGCGGCGCAGCGTACTCCAGCACCACCGGCTGCGCCGCGAGCGCGCGGACGACGACCGCATCGTTCGTGCCTTGGCCCTGCTCCCAGTCCTCCACCCGCGCGCACACGACCTGCGCGTTGGCGATTTGCGCGTTCGTGCAGAGCCTTCGCAGGAACTCGCACTTGCGCCGCTGGCTCTCCACCAGACTCACTTGCGCCTGCGGAAGCGCGATCGCCAGCGCCGTGCCGGGAAAGCCGGCGCCCGAGCCCAAGTCGGCGATTGCGCGCGCCGCGCAAATCTCCTCGAACTGCAAGCCGACCAGCGAATCCGCAAGGTGCGCGTCGGCTGCTTCGCGCGGATCGCGCACCGTCGTCGGTGCGTGCTCGGCGGTATCGAGCTCACGCAGGATCGCCGCCAACTGCTCGATCTGGCCGGCGTCGAGCGAGTAGCGGGCGAGCGTTTGGCGCACGTCCCAATCGCCGCTCATCGCACCTGTCGCCTCGGCGGGTGTTTCCCGTGAAACACTCCCGCCGCCTCTTGCGCGATCAGTCCTCGGCGGGAGAGACGACGAGGTAGCGCTTCGGCTCCTCGCCCTCGCTGTGCGTCTCCACGCCGCCGCGCTCGCGCAGGTACTCGTGCACGATGCGCCGCTCCGATGGCGGCATCGGCTCCAGCTCCACCGGGCGCCCCTCGCGCTGCGCCTCCTCTGCTGCATCGTCGGCGTCCTCGCGCAAGAGCTCTGCCCGCCGCTCGCGATAACCGTCGGCGTCGATTTCCACACGCGTCGACGATGGGCCATCGGGAAAGACGATCCGCTGCGCCAGGTGCTGAACGGCGTCGATCGTCTGCCCGCGCCGGCCGATGAACAGGCCGACCTCCTCGCCGACGATGCGGCCGCGCAGGACTCCCTGAGCCTCCTCAACCTCTACCTCAGCGTCAAGGCCGAGGCCGGCGGTGATTTCCTCCAGCAACTCTTCCAGAAGCTCCGCCGGCTCGAGCTCTTCCTCCTCGGAGCCCGCCTCCCGTGCGTTTGCCTCGTCGCTCATCTGCGCCTCCCCGATCGTTTCTTCTTCTTGCGGGGTGGCCGTGGCGGCGGCGCTGCCGGTTTGCCGTTGCCGGCGCCGTCGCCATCGGCCTTCTCGCGCGGCGCTTTGCGGCCGAGGCGTTTGGCGGGTGCGGAGCTTGCCTGCGCCGGCGGGCCTGCCGAGCCGCCGCCAACCCCCGCGCCCGCGAGCGCGGGCTTCAGAGATCGCGCAGGCTTGCCGTTCGTCGCGCCCTTCGTCTCGGCGGGCGCGGGCGGCGGTCCGATTCGGCGTTTGATCAGGTACTGCTGGCCGATCGTCCACAGGTTCGTGGTGATCCAGTAGACCAGCAGGCCGGCCGGGTAGCGGTAGAGGATCACCACGAACACGAGCGGCAGCAGCAGCATCAGCCTGCGCTGGTTGGGATCGGCCGTCGCCGTCGCCACCAGCGTCGAGGCGATCTGCGAGCCGACGTACAGCAAGATCAGCACGATCAGCGCCGCGCCCGTGGCCTTTTCGGTGATGTCCGGCAGGAACAGGAACTTCGCCGAGTGCGGCGCCACGGCGTTGCAGCTGATTTCCGACAGGCCTTTGACATGGTGGCCGGCGACCGTCACCGCGTTGGACGGGATTTCGCTGTTGTGCGTGATCGTCTTGCCGAGCGCCTGGGAGAAGTGTTCGCGCAGCTGCGTGCCGCAGATGTCGAGCTTCAGGTCCGTGCGCAGCATGTAGAACAGCGAGATGAACACCGGCAGCTGCAGCAGCAGCGGCAAGCACGACGCCAGCGGGTTGATTTTGTTCTCCCGGTAGAACGCCATGATCTCCTGCTGCTGGCGCTGTTTGTCGTCCTTGTACTTCTCTTTCAGCGCGGCGATCTGCGGCGACAGGCGCTGCATCTCCTGCATCGACTTCAGCTGCCGATAGGTCAGCGGCACGAGCACCGCGCGGATCAGCACCGTCAGCCCGATGATCGCCACACCCCAGCTGCCACCCACGATGTTGTCGTGGATGAACACCATGATTGACTCGAACGCGCTGATCAGCGGCGAGAACGCGTCCTCGATGACGTTGGCGATGATTGGCATGCTCTAAGTCTCTTTACGCGGGTGGCTCGAGTGCAACGGGTCGATCGCCGCTCGGCGGCAACTGGCCGCCGGTCGCCCGTTCAGACGCCCGTGCGGTGACCGGCCGTGAACACTTGCTGGGCCTCCACGGGATCGTATCCCCCGTAGCTCCATGGATTGCACCTGAGCAACCGCCACGCCGCCAGCACCGCGCCTCTAAGTATGCCGTACTCCCGGATCGCCTCGACCGCATAGCGCGAGCACGTCGGCTCGTACTTGCAGCGTCGCGGGATCGCCGGCGAGATCACGCGCTGATACACGGCGATCGGAGCGACAGCGATCGCTCGCGCGGCGCTCGCCAGGCGGCCGGCGCGCGGCGCTCGTCCGCCCGCCGCTTGCTCGCGCGAGCCGTCCGTGCTCACTGCCGAGCCTCCGCGGGGGGCTGCGCGTCCGCTGCCGCTTGCGCGTCTGCCGCCGGCGTGTCGCGCATCCCCGCCTTCGCGATCAGCTCGCCCAGCGCGGCGTCCACGCCGGCCAAGCCCTCGCGCTCCACCAGCTCGGCGGCGGACGGACGCGCGACGACGACCACATCCTGGTCGCTGCGCAGCTCGGCCTCCACGCGCGCGAAGGACTCGCGCAGCATGCGCTTGACGCGGTTGCGCTCGACCGCGCCGCCGACCTTGCGCGACACCGACAGCCCCAGCCGCGGTCGCTCAGCCGACGCGTTGGGGAACGTGTACAGCACGAGGTGGCGGTTCGCCGTGGAGCGGCCCTGGCGGTAGACGCGCTCGAACTCGGCGCTGCGCGAGAGGCGACCGCGATTGGGCGACCGCGGGTTCATCGCCCAACCATCACCCTCAGGTAGAGAGTCGCTTGCGTCCCTTGTCGCGGCGGCGCTTGAGCGTCAACCGCCCGGCGCGCGACTGCATGCGGGCGCGGAACCCGTGTGCACGGGCTCGCTTGCGCTTCTTTGGCTGGTAGGTGCGCTTCATCTGGTGTCTTCGCCGTAGCCCGCCCGGTTCCTCCACCGGCAGCGGCTTGCCGCATACCGACAGGCGGACGTCGGCGCTGAAGTATAGGGACCAAATTGCCCGCCGCGTATTTTTCCCGGCAGTTGCGACCAGGCGATCGAACGCTCGCAGGTCCTCGGTTATAGTCGCCTCACCGGGGCCCACGGGCTCCTCTTTTGGATAAGTCGTCAATCCTTTCGGAGAGGGCCGATTCACGCTGCCGTGAGCACCGAGCTCGAGCACATATGGTCGCGCGTGCAAGCCGAGCTTGCCCTGTCCGTAGACGAGGCCACCTACCGCATCTGGCTGGCGCCGCTGCAGGCGGTCGACCTCAGCGACCGCTGTCTGACATTGCAAGCGCCGCCGCACGGACGCGGCTGGATCAGCGATCGCTTCGGGCGCGTGCTCGAGTCGTGCGCGGCCAAGATCGTCGGCGACGGAGCCGCCGTGCGGCTCGTCGAGCAGCCGCCTCGCGCCTCGCGCGACGCCGGCTCCACGTACCCGCGACCCCGCGTCCAGACGGCGGCGGCGACCAAGCGCCGCGCGAGCGACGGCGGCGCAGAGCACGACACGGCCCCCGCGCCTGCGCGTGGGCTCCACGGGCCGCTCGGCAACCCCAAGCTGACGTTCGAGCAGTTCGTCATCGGCGACAGCAACCGCCTGGCGCACGCAGCCGCGCTGACCGTCGCCGAGATGCCGGCGCAGGCCTACAACCCGCTCTTCATCTGCGGCCCCCCGGGCGTCGGCAAGACCCACCTGCTCAGCGCGATCGCCACGCTGCTGCTGGCTCACAGCCCCGGCATGACCGTGCGCTGCACCACTGGGGAGGCCTTCACCAACGACTTCCTCGACTCGCTGTCCGGCGGGCGCACCGATGCCTTCAAGGCTCGCTTTCGCGACGTCGACGTGCTGCTGCTCGACGACGTGCAGTTCCTCGAGCGCAAGACCAAGACCGAGGAGGAGTTCTTCCACACGTTCAACGCCCTGCACGACGGCGGCCGCCAGATCGTCGTCACATCGGACCGCCCACCGCACGACCTGCAGGCCCTGGAGGACCGGCTGCGCGAGCGCTTCGAGGCCGGTCTCGTCGCCGACGTCAGACCGCCGGACCTCGCCACACGCCTGGCGATCTTGCGCAAGCGCGCAGATCACGACGGAGTGCAGCTCGCCGACGATCTCGCGCTGCAGGTGATCGCCGAGCGCATCGAGAACAACGTTCGAGCGCTGGAGGGAGCGCTGATCCGCGTCGTCGCCTTCAGCTCGCTCACCGGGCGGCCGCTCACCGCAGAGCTCGCCCAAGAGGTGCTCAAAACGCTCTATCCCCGCGCTGGCAGCACGTCGGTCGCGAAGCCGAGCTCCGTCGCCGAGATCCAGACTGCCGTCGCCGAGCACTTCGGGCTGGCCGGCGGAGAGCTCCTCTCCAGCGCCCGCACGGCCCGCATAGCCTGGCCGCGGCAGGTGGCCATGTACCTCGCTCGCGAGCTCACAGGCGAATCTCTGCCGGCGATCGGAAGGCAATTCGGCGGTCGCGACCACACCACGGTCCTGCATGCCTGGCGGCGTACCGCTGCGCGCATGTCCGAGGACACCGCCGCGCGAGATGTTGTGGACAAGCTGTGTCGCAGCCTCACCGCCCACAGCTCACGGCCCACCGGCGCAACCGGCGACCGCATAGCCTGAGAGACTGCTCGCATCTATGCACAGTCCGACACACCCTCTCGCTGCCTTTAGCGCCCACATACACGCGCTATCCACATACACACAGCACCTACTAACTACTCCTTCTTCTCTCGACACCGTATGAAGCTTTCCCTTTCCACCTCAGAGCTGTTGAACCAGCTGCAAACCGTCACGCGTGTCGCTTCCACGCGCAGCGCCGTGCAGGCACTCTCCGGCGTGATGATCTCCGCTGCCGAGGGAAGCAACCCCGAGCTGCGAGCGACCGACATGGAGATCGGCCTGCGCGTTCCCCTCGCTGCCGAGACGAGCCGTCCCGGCAGCGCCGTGCTTCCCGCGCGACTGCTGCTCGACGTAGCCCGCTCCCTCCCCGCCGCCGAGGTCTCGCTCGAGCTACGCAGCTCAGAGCAGGACGTCGAGCTGATCTCCGGGCCGGCGACCTTTCACCTGCGCACGCTCCGCGCCGAGGACTTCCCGTCGCTGCCCGAACCGTCTCCCGAGACACGCGTCGCCGTGCCCGTCGATGCGTTCGTGGCGACCATCTCACGCGTCGCGCGGTCGGCCTCGCGCGACGAGACGCGCCCGGTGCTCACGGGAATCCTGATGTCCGCCTCCGGGCGGGAGCTGCGCATGGTCGCCACCGACTCCTACAGGCTGAGCGTCAAGGAGACGGCGCTCGACGCGCCATTGCAGGGCAGCCTCGAGGCCAACGTGCCCGCTCGCGCCCTGCAGGAGCTAGCGCGCATCGCGCAAGCCGCGCCGGCCGAGTCGGTCGCCGTCAGCGTCGGGCAGAACCAGGTCGTCTTCGAGCTCGGCGACATCGTGCTCTCCTCGCGCCTGATCGACGGGCAGTTCCCCAACTACCGCCAGCTGCTCCCCGAGTCCGTCGAGCACGAGCTGCGCTTGGCCAGCGGCGAGCTGACCGATGTCGTTCGCCGCATCAGCCTGCTCGCGCAGAAGAACGCCCCGCTGCGCCTCAGCTTCAGCGAGGGCACGCTGACCGTCTCCGCGCAGACGCCGGACGTCGGCGAGGCCAGCGAGTCGGTGCCCGTGCCTTTCCACGGCGAGGCCTTCGAGATCGGCTTCAACCCGGACTTCCTGCGCGACGGCTTGGAGAGCATCGAGTCCGACGAGCTCGTGCTCAAGCTGATCAGCCCGCTGCGCCCCGGCCTGATCGAATCGCCCGACTCCGGAGATTTCGTATACCTGATCATGCCCATAAGGCTGAACGTCTAGGGGCATGGCGTGCGCGTGCTCAGCGTGCAGCTGCGCGACTTTCGCACGTACGCGCGCGCAGAGGCGGCGCTCGGCCCGGGCCTGACGGTCGTCCACGGACCCAACGGCGCGGGCAAGTCCAACCTGCTCGAGGCGCTGTACTTCGGCTGCACGGGCCGCTCGCCGCGCACGCGCAACGAGCGCGAGCTCGTGCGCTTCGACGCGCAGGCGGCCAGGGTCGTCGTGCGTGGTGAGCAGGACGGACGGGAGCACGAGCTGAGCGTCGCCTACGGCGCGGGGCCCGACGGTGAGCGCGCGGTCAAGCGCATGACGGCCGACGGCGCCCCTGCCGAGCGCCTGCTCGACGTCGATTTCCGGCCGCTGCTCAGCGTGTTCGAGCCCGACCGCCTGGAGCTGCTCAAGGGGCCGCCCTCAGTGCGCCGAGCCCACCTCGATCAGGTCGTCTCGGCGATCTGGCCGTTGCGCGCCAGCGACCGCCGCGAGTACTCGCGCGTGCTCGCACAGCGCAACGCGCTGCTCGCGCGAATTCGCTCCGGGCGTGCCTCCGACGCCACGCTGGCGGCGTGGGATCGCGAGCTGGCGACCGCCGCGCTGGCCGTGCGCGAACACCGCGCGACCGCCGTCGAGCTGCTCGCCGAGCCGTTCGCCCAGCGCGCCGCGCTGCTCGGTCTCAACGGCGATGCGCTGCTCGACTACCGCCCCCGCTCTCGCGCGGCCGACGCCGACGAGTTCGTGGCCGAGCTGCAGGCACGGCTGCCCTCCGATCTGGACCGCGGGTTCACCGGTCACGGTCCTCATCGCGACGAGCTGGCGATCCTGCGCGACCGCAAGGAGCTGCGCCTGTACGGATCCCAGGGCGAGCAGCGCCTGGCGCTGCTGGCGCTGCTGCTCGCCGAGCGAACCGTGCTCGCGCGCGAACGCCGGCGCATCCCGCTGATGCTGCTCGACGATGTGATGAGCGAGCTCGACGCAGAGCGCCGCGAGCTGCTCGCCGGAGAGCTGTCCGCCGACGGGCAGAGCGTGATCGCGACCACCGATCTGGCCCACGTCCCCGGCGCGGGCGAGGCGGGCGTCACACGGCTGCGCGTCTCTCCCGGCGCGATCCTGCAGGAGGCGCTGGCGGCGTGAGCAGGCGCGCCCCACGCTCGCTGACGACGGCGCTGGACGGCCTCACCGCGACGCTCGCGCCGGCCACGCCGCTCGCGCGCGTGCAACAAGTCTGGGAGCTAGCCGCCGGGCCTGCGATCGCCTCCGCGGCTCGCCCGACGGGCGAGCGCGACGGCGTGCTTACGGTTACCTGCGACGCCGCCGTGTGGGCGCAAGAGCTGCACATGATGGCCGGCGATCTGGTGCCCGCGCTGAACCGCGCGATCGGCTCCGAGACGATCCGCGAGCTGCGCTGCCGCACGGCCTGACGGCGAATCTGCCGAGCGCTTTCGCCCGGCGCCCGTGCGAGCTGCCGCCATGGGGTGAATTAACCTGCAATTTGCAGGGGTTTCTGGCCTTCGCGAGAGGTCGTCCCAACGCCGCTGCATGCTATAGTTATGTACACAGTTACCCCGCCCCGGTCCGCATCCTGAGCGCCGCGGATTCCGGGGCGTTCTGACGTAATCGGAGGCCGATTGGCTACAGGCAGCAGCAGCTCTGACCAGAGCTCCACCAAAGCGAAGAAGGGCGGAGTCAACGACCCGTCGATGACCGGCGGGTCGGGCACCTACGACGCGCAGGACATCACCGTCCTGGAAGGCCTCGAGGCGGTCCGCAAGCGCCCCGGCATGTACATCGGATCGACCGGCGTGATGGGCCTGCACCATCTCGTCTACGAGGTCGTCGACAACTCGGTCGACGAGGCCCTCGCCGGCTACTGCTCGAAAGTTTCGGTGACCGTGCACCCGGACAACTCGGTGACCGTCGAAGACGACGGCCGCGGGATCCCCGTGGCGATCATGGAGAAAGAGGGCCTTCCCGCAGTCCAGGTCGTGCTGACGGTCCTGCACTCCGGCGGGAAGTTCGGAGACGGCGGCGGCTACAAGGTCTCCGGCGGTCTGCACGGCGTCGGCGTGTCGGTCGTCAACGCGCTGTCCGAGCAGCTGCACGTGGAGATCCGCCGCGACGGCCACACCTACACGCAGGACTACGCGCGCGGCGCGCCGCAGACCGAGCTGACCGAGGGCGACAAGCTGCCCTCCGGCGCCCCGACGGGCACCACCGTGACGTTCCTTCCCGACGCCGACGTGTTCGAGACGCTCGACTTCGACTTCCTCACGCTCGAGGAGCGCCTGCGCGAGACGGCGTTCCTCACGCGCGGCCTGGAGATCTCGATAGTCGACGAGCGCGCCGACGGGCACTCGGCCACCTTCCGCTACGAGGGCGGCATCGAGGACTTCGTCTCCTACCTCAACGAGAACAAGGAAACGGTGCACCGCAAGGTCGTGTTCTTCGCCGGCGAGTCCGAGGAGGGCGCGGCAGAGATCGCGATGCAGTGGAACTCCTCCTACCAGGACTCGATCCACTCCTTCGCCAACAACATCAACACGCGCGAGGGCGGCTCGCACATGAGCGGCTTTCGCTCGGCGCTCACGCGCACGCTGAACAAGTACGCACGCGATCACAGCCTGCTCAAGGAGAAAGAGGACAACCTCACCGGCGAGGACGTGCGCGAGGGGCTTACCGCGGTGATCTCGGTCAAGCTGCGCGACCCGCAGTTCGAGGGGCAGACCAAGACCAAGCTGGGCAACCCCGGGATGGCCGGGTTCGTCGAGTCGATCGTCAACACCGGCCTGGGCGAGTTCCTCGAGGAGAACCCCAGCGAGGCCCGCGCGGTGATCATGAAGTCGGTGCAGGCCCAGCGCGCCCGCGAGGCCGCGCGCAAGGCCCGCGACCTGACGCGGCGCAAGTCGGCGCTGGAGAACTCCACGCTGCCGGGCAAGCTCGCCGACTGCTCGGTCAAGGACCCGTCGCTGGCCGAGCTGTTCGTGGTCGAGGGCGACTCCGCCGGTGGCTCGGCCAAGCAGGGACGCGACCGCAACACGCAGGCCGTGCTGCCGCTGCGCGGCAAGATCCTCAACGTCGAGAAGTCGCGCATCGACAAGGTTCTGCAGAACACCGAGATCCAGGCGCTGATAACGGCGATCGGCACCGGCGTTCGCGACGAGTTCAACATCGAGAACGCGCGCTACCACAAGGTCGTGCTGATGACCGACGCCGACGTAGACGGCGCGCACATCCGCACGCTCGTGCTCACGCTGCTGTTCCGCGAGATGAAAGAGCTGATCGAAGCCGGCTATGTGTACATCGCCAAGCCGCCGCTGTACAAGCTCAAGCAGGGCGCGCGCGAACGCTACATCGAGAAGGACTCCGAGCTGGAGGAGCTGCTGCTGGCCGACAAATGGGACAAGATCGAGGTCTTCGATCGCCACGGCACGCAGTTCAAGCTGACCGAGGCGCGCTGGCAGCGTTTCACGCGCTTGCTCAAGCAGTACGAAGGATGGTCGCTGTCGCTGCGCGGACACCACGGCCACGGCGTCGTCCAGTTCCTCGAAGAGTCCTCGCTGCTCGGCGAGCAGGTGATGACAGCGGAAGCGGCGATCGAGCTGCTCGGCCGCGCCGGCCTGGTCGGCGAGACGCACGCCACCGAGTTGCTCGGCCACGACGACGGCGAGATCCGCGTCAAGGCCGTCGAAGCGAAGACAGGCTTCGCGCTCACCCATCGGATCAAGCGCGCGCTGTTCGACTCCGAGGAGTACCGCCAGCTCGCGCGCGTGCACGCGCAGCTGATCGAGCTCGCCGGCACGCCGCCGTTCGAGGTCCGCCTCAACGACGTGACCGACGCGGCCACGTCGTTCGAGACGCTGCGGGCAGCCGTCATGACCGTCGCCCAGAAGGGCGTCAAACTGCAGCGCTTCAAGGGTCTCGGCGAGATGAACGCCGAACAGCTCGGCGAAACGACGATGGCCCCGGCCTCGCGCACGCTCGCGCAGGTGACGCTCGAGGACGCCTTCGCCGCCGACCGCATCTTCTCGATGCTGATGGGCGATCAGGTGGAGCCCCGCAGGGCCTTCATCGAGGACAACGCAAGAGCCGTCGCCAACCTGGATGTGTAGGGAGGTGAGCAATGGCCGCTACTGACGTCATAGGCGGAGGCAACGTCGAACCGCGCGGGCTCGAGGAGGAGATGCGCACGGCGTATCTCGACTACGCGATGTCGGTGATCGTGGGGCGCGCGCTGCCGGACGTGCGCGACGGGCTGAAGCCGGTCCACCGCCGCGTGCTCTACGCGATGAACGAGCTGGGCCTCGGGCCGACTCGCTCGTATGCCAAGTGCGCGAAGATCGTCGGCGAGGTGATGGGCAACTATCACCCGCACGGCGACTCGGCGATCTACGACGCGCTCGTGCGCATGGCGCAGGACTTCTCGATGCGCAACGAACTGGTCGACGGCCAGGGCAACTTCGGCTCGGTCGACGACGACCCCGCCGCCGCGATGCGCTACACCGAGGCGCGCCTGGCGCGCATCGCGACCGAGATGCTGCGCGATCTCGACATGGACACCGTCGACTTCGCGCCCAACTACGACGGCTCGCGACGCGAACCGCTGGTCCTGCCGGCGCGCTTCCCCAACCTGCTCGTCAACGGCTCCTCGGGCATTGCGGTCGGCATGGCGACGAACATCCCGCCGCATAACCTGCGCGAGGTGATCGCCGCGACGATCGCCTACATCGACGACCCGGACATCGACACGGCGGGGTTGATGCGCCACATCAAAGGCCCGGACTTCCCGACGGGCGGGATCATCCTCGGGCACGCCGGCATCAAAGACGCCTACGAGACGGGCCGTGGCCGCGTGCGCGTGCAGGCACGCGCCCACATCGAGCCGCTCAAGCAGGGCAAGGAGGCGATCGTCGTCACCGAGCTGCCGTTCATGGTCAAGAAGGGCGGCGACGGCGGGCTCATCTCCAAGATCGCCGACCTCGTGCACGAGAAACGCATTTCCGAGGTCTCAGACCTGCGCGACGAGTCCGACAAGCGCGGCATGCGCCTGGTGATCGAGCTCAAGCGCGACGTGATCCCGAAGGTCGCGCTCAACAAGCTCTACAAGCACACCTCGATGCAGACGACGTTCGGCGTGAACATGGTCGCGCTCGTGGACAACGTCCCGCGGACGCTTCCGCTGCAGGCCGTGATCCACAACTACGTCGCCCACCAGCGCGAAGTGATCGTCCGCCGCACCAAGCACGAGCTCTCCGAAAAGGAGGCGCGTGCGCACATCCTGCAGGGCCTGCTGATCGCGCTCGACCACCTCGACGCGATCATCGAGCTGATTCGCGCCTCGCGCGACCGCGACGCCGCCCGCGAGCAGCTCGTCGAGCGCTTCGAGCTCAGCCACATCCAGGCGACCGCGATCCTCGACCTGCGCCTGTCGCAGCTGACGGCCCTGGAGGCGGACTCGATCAAACAGGAGCACGCCGACGTGACCGAGCGGATCGCCGAGCTGCGCACGATCCTCGGCGACGAGACACGTGTGCTCGCGGTCATCAAGGAGGAGCTGACGGAGATCGCCGAGCGCTTCGGCGACGAGCGCCGTACGGAGATCAGCCACTCCGAGGACGAGATAGACATCGAGGACCTGATCGCCGACCAGCAGATGGTCATCACGATCACGCAGACGGGCTACATCAAGTCGCTGCCGCTGGCCACTTACCGCCAGCAGCAGCGCGGTGGGCGCGGTGTGACGGGGATGGACATGAAGGACGGCGACTTCATCGAGCACCTGTTCGTGTGCTCCTCGCACGACTACCTGCTGTTCTTCTCCAACCGCGGCAAGGTCTACCGCTCGAAGGTGTACGAGCTGCCGGAGGCCTCGCGCACCGCCAAGGGCCGCGCGCTGGTCAACATCCTGCCGCTGCGCGAAGGCGAGCGCATTCAGGCGGTCGTCTCGACGCGCGACTTCACCGAGACGAAGTACCTCGTGTTCGCGACGAAGTCGGGAACGGTCAAGAAGACGGAGTTCCTCGCCTACAACACGCCGATCAAAGCCGACGGGATCATCGCGATCAACATCCGCGACGACGACGAGCTGCTGGCCGTGCGCGCGGTCGATCCCAACGACGAGATCATCATGGTCTCCAAGGCCGGCCTGACGGTCCGCTTCGCCGAGTCGGACGCCCGCTCGATGGGTCGCGACACGACCGGCGTGCGCGGGATGGACGTCGGCAAGGCCGGCGAGGTGATCGCGATGGACGTCGCGCGCGACGACATGGACCTCCTGGTCGTCACCGAACACGGTTACGGCAAGCGCACGCAGATCGCGCAGTACCGCAAGACCAACCGCGGCGCCAAAGGCGTCAAGACGATCAAGCTGACCGAGCGCAAGGGCGGCCTCGCCGGCGCGCTGGTCGTGCGCGAGCACCAGGAACTCGTGTTCATCAGCGTGGGCGGCATGGTCCAGCGGACCTCCGCGGGCGGAATCTCACAGCAGGGACGCTCGGCGACGGGCGTGCGCGCGATGAACCTCAAGGACGAAGACCTCGTCAGTGCGGTTGCGCTGGTAGTCGACGCCGGAGAGGACGCCGGCGTGGACGCCGACGATGCTGCGGCGCCCGCCGCGGTCGACGTGCCGGGCACAGAGCCGCCCGCCCCGGACGCCTGAGGCCGCGGCCTCTACCCGTCCAGATTCGCGCCTAAAGCCTCAGACGAGGGTCGCCAAGCGCCGACAGGCAGAGGGTGACCCGTCGGGGAATCCTCATCGCCATGGCCGCCGCGATCGTCGCGTGCGTGACCGTCGGAGCCTCCGCGAGCGCCGCCGTTGCCCCGCAAACGCCCGTTGCATCGGGTGCTGGGCAGTACGCGGTAGCCGCTTCGCTCTCCACGCCGCGCGCTCGCGCTGCCTCGGTGCACGCGCGGCGAAAGTCCAGCAGTTGCAGCATTACGCACAAGCGGTCGCGCCGGCGCAGCGCCAACTGCAGGGCGGCGAGTCGCCGCGTCGCCGCCAGGGCGCCCCACGCCAAGCGCCCGCGCCCGACGACCACGAAGGTCACCACGCCGGCCGTGGAAGCGGCGCCGACGGCGGCCGGGATCATCGCGAAGGTCCTGGCGACGCCGTGCCAGAACACCCAGCTGATCCCCGAACCGGGCAACCTCGCGCTGGTGCGGGCCGCCGTGCTGTGCCTGATCAACACCGAGCGCGCGCAGAATGGCAAGGAGCCGCTCAGCCCCGACGCGCGCCTGGAACAGGCCGCCGAAGGACACGGCAAGGAAATGCTCTCGCTCGACTACTTCGACCACATCGCGCCTTCGGGCCTGACTCCGGTGCAGCGCATCCGCACGACCGGCTACATCCCCAGCTCGGAAGTCGGCTACGTGATCGGCGAGAACCTCGCGTGGGGGACGCTCACGCTCGCCACGCCGCAGGCGATCGTCAACGCTTGGATCGCCTCGCCGGAGCACCTCGCGAACATCCTCGAAGGCAAGTACCGCGACACGGGCATCGACGTCGAGCCCGAAGTTCCGCAGGCCCTCTCCGAAGGAGTCGCCGGCGCGCTGTACACGCAGGAGTTCGGCGTCATCGTGCGCTGATCTCGTCGGCGCCGCGCACCTCCCGCGCTCGTCAGGCCCGTTCGCTAATCTGAGCGGACCAGAGAAAGGAGGTGGTCCGTACGTTGTCTGACAGTTTTTGCGGGACCCTGGAGGTGACCGGCCGCTAGGTCGGAAAGGCTGGACCGCTTAGCGGAATCCAACCCGGGACACCCCGAGACGACCGCCGGTTCTGGTCCCTCCGGCAGCCTTTTTCCGCCGTCTCGGTTTTCCAGTCAGAGCAGTGAGCGAGGGGCGCCCGTCGAGGCGTCCCTCGTCGTTAAGCGGCTTGCGGCAGGTACGCCAGCCAGGCCGCAGGGATCGTCGGGCTGGCGACGTGGATGAAGATCTCCGCGCGGGGGGTGCGCGGGGCGTGGCGCGGATGCATGCCCGCCTGGCGCGGCAGGCGGTCGCCCTTGCGGCGGTTGCACGGCGCGCAGGACGCGACGATGTTCTCCCAGCTCGAGGAACCGCCCTTGGAGCGTGGGATCACATGGTCGACGGTGAGGTTCGAGCGCGAGCCGCAGTACTGGCAGGTCCAGCTGTCGCGTGCGAAGACCGCGCGGCGCGTGATCTTGCGCCGATGGGCATCGCGCGGGACGTTGACGTAGCTGACCAGGCGGATCACGACCGGCCGCGCGAGCGTGGCGCTCTCGGAGTGCAGCTCCCAGCGGCTGCGCTCCAGCAGCTCGGCCTTCTCCTTCAGCAGAAGCACGATCGCGCGACGCACGGTGCAGACGTTGATCGGCTCATACGTCGCGTTCAACACGAGCACCCGACCACCCATCGCCGGTGAAGGCGATGCCTCAGGTCCGTGCCGCTGGTGCTCGGAAGGCGACACGGACCCCACCGGCTCTGGTGGGACTGTGCTCTGCATCGTCAACGCGGCAGTCTAGCGGGGCCCCGCCGTGGGCGGGAGCCTTCATGCGCGCCCCTCGTCGGCTAAGCGACGGCCGGTGCGCCCGCGCGATAGGAGCCGAGCACGCCGACGTGCTCGGCCACGGCGCGCACGCCGTCGATCGCCTCGGCCACGCGGGCGTCGCTCGTGCGTCCGGCGAGGTCGGCGAAGAACATGTACCGGCCGAGTCGCTCGCGTCGCGGGCGCGACTCGATCTTCGTCAGGTTGATGTCGCGGCGGGCGAACTCGTCCAGGCAGCGCACCAGCCAGCCGGGGCTCTCGGCCCCGCTGCCCCAGAACACCAGCGATGTCTTCCACTCGTCGCCGGCGAGCGCCGCGCTGACGAGCGGCGCGGTCTCGTGCTCGCCGCTGCGCGCCAGCCAGGCGAAACGCGTTTCGTTGTCCGCACGGTCCTGCACGTCCTCGCGAATCACCGTCGCGCCGTAGATGCTCGCCGCAAGCACGGTGCCGATCGCCGCGCTGCCGTGGCGCGCCTCGGCGGTCACCGCGCGAACCGCGCCGGCGGTCGAGCTGGCGGGCAGCACGCGCGCATGCGCCAGCTCGCCGCGCAGAAAGCGCACACACTGCCCGGGCACCTGCGGGTGGGTGAGCACGGTGTCGATCTCCGCCGGCGAGATCGGGCCGGCGGCGATCAGCGAGTGGCGCACGCGCAGATGCACCTCGCCGACCACTTCCACGCCTCCGTCCTGCTCGGCGAGCAGGTCGAGGGTGACGCTCACCGAGCCGTCGAGCGAGTTCTCGATCGGCACGATCGCCCAGCGCACGTCGCCGCCGCGCAGCGCGGCGACCGTGTCGAAGATGCTCGCCTGCGCCACCGGCTGGATGGCGTCGCCGGCGCTGCTGGACAGCAGCGCCTCCTCCGTGAACGTCCCCGCCGGCCCGAGGAAGCCGACCCGCGCCCGCGGCTGGGATGACATCTCAGGCCGACTGCTCGGCGGCGCCCTCGGCCGCGGCAGGTGCGACGGGCGGCGAAAGCGCCACGCGCACGGCCTCGGCCTCCTCCGGCGACAGCTCGAGTTCGCCGCGCCCTGCCGTGACCTGCTTGGCGTACACGCGCGCCTGGTCGCGATGGTGGATGCACGAGAGGACGATCCCCGACTGTTCCTCGTCGAGCAGCGCGATCGACAGCGACTGGTGCCCCGACAGCTCGTTGTAGGCGTCGTAGCGCACCAGCGCGCGGTGCGCGATCGTCCCGCGCATCGCCGCTTCGACTCCAGCCAGGCGCCCGTCGAGTCGCAGTGCCACGTCGTCGACGTACATGCGCAGCGCCTCGAAGGCCTCCTGGATGCGCGCGGCGTGCGCCACGACGTCCTGCGCGCCGGCGTCGCCGAGCACGATCTGCTGAGCACGGCGCATGCGCCGCAGGCTCAGCGCCAGCGCAGCGCAGCACAGCAGCGCGACGACGGCCACGCCGGCGGCCGCCAGGGCGACGATCCCCGGGGTGTCGGTGAGCTTCGCGGCTACGAGCGGCATCGGCACAAGTTAGCCGTTGCGCCCGGCGGCTTGTTCAGGCTCCGCGCGCGCTGCGGCGCCAGGGCCTATTTCGCGAAGACGGCTAGGAAGACGCCCTTGTTGTTTTCGGTGTTGCTCTCGCCGGGGACCTTTTCGACGTTGACTTCGACCTTCGCGGCCTCGCCGAGCGGGACTCCGTTGACGGGTATGTCCACGCTGACGGTCTTGCCCGGTTCGACCTTTTCGATCGCGTGAGAGGCCTTGAACTGCTTGCCGCCGGCGGTCACGACGACGTTCACCTTGACGTTCGTCTCGGCGCTTTCGCCGCCGTTTTCGACGTTCACGGTGAAGGTCGGGTTGCTGCCGCCGCTGACGTGGTTGAGCGTGGGTTCGGTTGCCAGCGTGTTGGCGCCCACGCTCACGCCGATCAGCGCGCTGCCGTGCGTGCCGGAGGTCGCTTCTTCGTTCTGCTTGGCGGCGGACTTGCCGGTGATACGCGCTTCGACGGTCGTCGGTTCCAGCCAGCCGATGTTCGGCAGCGAGCGCGAAGGCGCGGTCGTCAGCCCCTGCACCCCGCCACTGTCCAGCGCTTGCTGGATGAGCGGCGCGGAGCGCTGCGAGTAGATGACGTCGGAGGCGAGGAAGATCTCCATGTCGCCGGCGATCTGCGCGACCGCCTGTTTGCCCTGCCCGCCGAGCGCCGTGGGCACGAGCGTCGCGACCTTGTCGACGCCTTCAGAGCGCAGGTTGAAGGTCAGTTCGAGGTCGTGCTGAGCGCCGGACATCGCGCCGGGCGCGCTGAGTTTCTGTACCCGCTTGGCGAGATCCTGAGCCTGCAGGCGCAGCTGGTTGATCTGCACCTCGACGTTCAGTGCGGACTTCGTGCCGGCGGCTGTGAGCGCCGAGAACAGCGGGCGCGAGACGTGTTCGTCGAATTCCTGCGCGATTGTCGAGACTTCGTGGTTGTAGTCCTTCAGTTCCTGTGTTTTCTGGCCTTTCAGGCAGCCATTCACCAGGAGGATGACGACGATCAGCAGCACCACGCCGACGCCCGCGGCGACGCGCCGGCGGACCATCAGCGTGTGCTGGTCCAGGGGCAACGAGCCGCTCGACTGCTGCGGGCGGCGCGGTCTTGGGCGCTGCGGTTGGCGAGGCGAGCGAGATGACGGCTGGGCCTCGGTCTCGTCGCCGTCGTCGAAGAACGACAAAAGCTGCTCCTTGCAGGGGTTCCGGAGGGAGCCAAGTATGACTGCCGGCCACCTCCCTGACCATCCTGCAACTTCTCGCTCAGCGCCTCTTCTCCTGCTGCGCGCGGCAGGGACAGGGACTGCCGACGGCGAACGCAGGAGCCGGTGGAGTCGCAGACCTTCGTCGACCGCACGCTTGTCGTGCCCCGTCGCCCGCGCGACCGCGAGCGCGCGGCGTGGCCGGACGGCCCCGGCGAGCAGGCGCTCGTGCTGGGGCGCTACCGGCTGCGCGACCGTCTGGGGGCGGGCGGCTTCGGCGTGGTGTGGAGCGCGCACGACGAGCAGCTGCATCGCGACGTCGCGGTCAAGCGGGTGGCGCTCGCTCCGGGCGATGACCCGGAGCGGGTCACGCGCGAGGCGCTCGCCAGCGCCCGCCTGGCGCACCCGGCGATCGTCGCGCTGTACGAGGCGTGCCCGGTCGCCGATGCCTTCTACCTGATCTCCGAGCTGGTCGACGGCGACACGCTGGCACGGCTGATCGCCGAAGACGCGCTGAGCGACGACGAGATCCTGCGTATCGGCGCGGCGCTTTGCAGTGCGCTGGCGCACGCGCACGCGCGCGGGGTCGTGCATCGCGACGTCAAGCCGCAGAACGTGCTCGTCCCGCACGCCGTCGCCGCGCACGGGCAGGGGACGGACGGTCACGCAGGCGTGGCCAAGCTGACGGACTTCGGCGGCGCGCGGCTGAGCGGCGAGGACGTGCTCACGCGCACGGGCGATGTGACCGGCACGCTCGCGTACATGGCCCCGGAGCAGAGCGAGGGTCGCGAAACCGGCGAGCCGGCGGACGTGTACTCGCTGGCGCTCGTGCTCTACGAGGCGCTGTGCGGTTTCAACCCCGTTCGCGGCACGACGCCGGCGCAGACCGCGCGGCGCATCGGGCGGCCGATTCGCGCACTCGCGCGAGAGCGCCGCGACCTGCCGCGGGCGCTGACGCAGACGATCGACCGCTGCCTGCATCGTGCGCCGCACTCGCGCGCAACGCTTCAGGAGCTTGCCGACGCGCTGGACGACGCGCTCGGGCAGGACCCGCCGAGCGCGGGCGCGGGGATCGTCCCGCGCAGGCGCAGGCGGGATTCTCGCGCCGCCGAGCCGACGCGGCTGCAGGGCGACCCGTACGCCACGCCGCCGTCGGCCGACGCGGCGCAGTTCCATCCGCGTCGCGCGCCCGCTGCCGGACGCGACGGCGACGAGCCCCGTGGTCACCCTGCCGCGGCGCTGGAGCAGGCGATTGGCGCGCAGCCCCCCGCGCAACCGATCGTGCAAGCGGAAAGCTGGGGCCTGCCGCGTCTGGTGTGGTTGGCCGGGGCACTGGCGCTGGCCGGGTGGCAGACGATCGCCGGGCGTCCCGGCGTGGGCCTGCTCGTGCTCGCGGCGCTGCTGCCGATCGTGCTGCTGCCGGTCGGGCGCAGGTCGCAGGGTGGGTCGGGTGCCTGGCTGTTGTGCGTGCTGGCCCCGGCGCTCGGCTCGATCGCCCTCGCCGGCGCGTTCCCGGCGCTCGCCGGACAGCCCCGGCGCTGGCGCATGCGCGCGGCGTACGCCGCCGTGGGCTACTGGTGGCTGGTGCTGGCCGAGCCGCTGCTCGGGCAGCGATTGTGGCTGGGCCCCGCGGCGGGCACGCACGCACGCGCAAGCTGGGAGAGCTCGCTGAATGCCACAGCGGCGCACGTGATCGCGCCTGTGCTGAGCGTCGGTGTGCTGCTCGGCGCGGCACTCTGGGCCGCGGGCGCGCTGCTGCTGCCGCTGATCGTGCGCGGTCGAAGCGCCGCCCTGGACGTCGTCGCTGCGACGGTGTGGTCGGCTGCGCTGGCGGTCGCCGCGCCGCTGGCCGCCACGGGCGCTCAGGGGCACGCCGCGCAGGCGAGCCCGCGGGGCGCGATCGTCGGTGCCGTGCTCGGAGGAGCGCTCGCCGTGGGCGCCCGCGCTCTGCGCGGCCCTGTCTGACGTAGCATGGCCCCACGGCCGGACCAGGCCCCGCGAGTTGGGCGCGAGCGATCCTCGCTCGGCCCCGCTTGACGGGCTGCCGCGGCAGCCGAGTCAGCCAATGAACGTCCTCAAGAGCGTCGAGACAACGATCGCCAACCTCGTCGAGGGCACCTTCGGGCGCCTGTTTCGCTCGGAGGTGCGCCCGATGGAACTCGCGCGCAAGCTCGCGCGCGAGATGGACGAGCACCGCACGATGTCGGTCTCGCGCGTGTATGCGCCCAACGAATACTCCGTTTGGCTGTCGCCGCAGGACCGTGCCCGCTACGAGGGAGTCGAGCACGAGGTGATCGGCGAGCTGTCTGCGTACCTGCTCGAGCATGCTCGCCGCGAGGAGCTGATCCTGACGGCGAGCCCGGTGATCGTCTTCCACACCGACGATCGCCTGGCGCTGGGGGAATTCGGTATCCAGGCGCAGTTGGTCCGCCCCGGGGGTCACAGTGACGAGTCCCATGGCGCGCAGGATCCGCAGCCGGTCCCAGAGCACGGAGAAACGATGATCTACAGCACCTCCGCGCGCGTGCGCGGCGAGGTCGCAGAGGCCCAGGAACGCCCGGCGCGCGCGCTCATCGTCGTGTCCGGCCGGCGCCTGCCGGTCGCTGCGAAGGGCGCGACGATCGGGCGCAGCCGCGACTGCGACATCGTGCTCGACGACGCCGGCATCTCACGTCGTCACGCCGAGATCAGACCCGCCGCGGCGGGGTGGACCGTCGCCGATCTCGGGTCGACCAACGGCGTGCGCCTCAACGGGCGTGCGCTGCGCGGGGCGCAGCCGTTGCAGGCCGGGGACCGTGTCGAGCTGGGCTCGACGGAGATCGTCTTCGAGCTTGGATGACGACCCTGGCGCCCGTTTCCGTCGCGCTGAAGTTCGGCTTTTTGGCCGTGCTCTACCTGTTCGTGCTGTGGGTCGCGCGCAGCTCGCGTCGCGACCTTAGCCGCGGCGATGCCACGCTCGCGGCCGAGCGTGGCGCGCCGGCTGCCGCGCCGGCAGACGCGACCGGCCTGCACTCCGCCTCCGCCGCATCAGGCGCGGACGTCGCCGATCGCTCGCCGCAGCTGGTCGTCGCACGGGCGCCGGGACACGAGTCGGGGATGATCTACGACATCGACGGCGACCTCGTGCTGGGGCGCGGCGACCGTGCGGAGATCCGCCTCGAGGACCCGTTCGCCTCCTCGCAGCACGCGCGCGTGTACGAACAGGGCAATATCGTCGTGATCGAGGATCTCGGCTCGACCAACGGGACCTACCTCAACGAGGAGGTGCTGCAGTCGCCGCGGCCGTTGCACCCCGGCGATCGCGTGCGCATCGGCGACAGCGAATTCACCTTCGAGGTCGACTGACGTGCTGCGGGTGGCCGAGCAGTACGCGGGTACGGACACGGGGCGCCAGCGGCGCGCCAACGAGGACTCGCTGCTGGCGCGCGCACCGCTGTTCGTCGTCGCCGACGGGATGGGCGGCGCGCAGGCCGGGGAGGTCGCCTCGCGGATCGCCGTGGAGGCCTTCCAGGACGGTCTGCAGGATGCCTCGGCGCCCGAGGCGGCACTGGCCGAGCTGACGCGCCAGGCCAACTCGCGCATCCACGAGCTGTCGCACAGCCACGCCGAGCAAGCGGGCATGGGTACGACGCTGACCGCCGTGTACGTCGGCGAGCGCGACATCTCGATCGCGCATGTCGGCGACAGCCGCGCCTATCGCTTCCGCGACGGCGAGCTGACGCGCCTGACAGACGACCACTCGCTGGTCGACGAGCTGCTGCGTCAGGGCCGCCTGACGCCCGAGGAAGCGGTCGAGCACCCGCAGCGTTCGGTGATCACGCGCGCGCTCGGCCCGGAGGGAGCGGTGGAGGTCGACACGCGCTCCTATTCCGCGCGCGGCGGCGACGTCTACCTGCTGTGCAGCGACGGGCTCACGACGATGCTCCCCGAGGATCGTCTGACCGAGCTCTTGGCTGCGCACGAGACACTGCGCGACCGCGGCGAGGCGCTGATCGCCGCGGCCAACGAGGCAGGCGGGCGCGACAACATCACGGTCGTGCTGATGCGTCTGGAGGAGCTCGACGCGAGCGACTCGCCGCTGACCGAAGAAGCGCCGGTCGTGCAGGGCGCCGCCGCCTCGGCCGTTGCGCCGGAGCCCGCCGTCGCGCCCGCGGAGGGCGGCGTGGCGACCGCGAGCGCCACGACCGAGCCGGCGCAGGACTCCGGGCCGGTCGTGCAACGCCGTCCTCGCCGTCCGTCCCCGGCCGGCAGGAGCTCCTCGCGCCGGCGCGCGCGCTTGCGCCGTGTCGGTGTGCTGGGTGTGGCCGTGGCGATCCTCGCGCTGATCGGCGCGGGCGCGTACGTGGCGGTGCAGTCGGTCTACTTCATCGGCACGAACGATCGCGGGCTGGTGACGGTGTTCCGCGGGGTCCCGTTCAAGCTCCCGGGCGATCTGGCGCTTTACAGCAGCAACTACGTGTCGGGCGTCAGCGCGTCGACGCTGACGCCGGCGCGCAGGCACACGCTGCTCGACCACTCGCTGCGCTCGGAAGCAAACGCGGCGACGCTGATCCACAGCTTGGAATTGGGGCAAGTTGAATGAACCAACCGATCGTGCGGCTGTTCGGGCTCGTGATCTTGATGTTCGCGGTCCTGCTGGCCTTTACCTCGCGCTGGACGATCTTCGAAGCGTCGTCGCTGCGCGACAACCCGCTGAACGCGCGTGCGCTGCTGGAGCAGGAACGGATCGACCGCGGGCGCATCCTCGCGGCGGACGGCACGGTGCTCGCGCGCAGCGTGCGCTCGGCCGCGTCGAGCCGCTCGGAAAGCGTGTTCGAACGGCGCTACCCGACGGGCGAAGAGTTCGCGCACGCGATCGGCTACTACTTCACCAACCTCGGCCGGACGGGCCTGGAGCGCTTTCGCAACAAGACCCTGAACGGGCAGGCGGGCACGAACCTGCAGACGATCCTCGACCAGCTGCAGGGCAAGAAACGACAGGGCAACGAGGTCACGACGACGCTCGACCCAGGGGCGCAGCGCGTCGCCAACGCCGCGCTGGCCGGCCACGAAGGTGCGGTGGTCGCGCTGGAACCGCGCACTGGCGCGGTCCGCGTGATGGCCTCCTCGCCGTCGTACGACCCGAACGACCTGCGCTCGGCCAAGACCTACGAACACCTCGCCAAGGACTCGCGCGGCAGGCCGCTGGTCAACCGCGCGACGCAGTTCGGCTATGCGCCCGGCTCGACGTTCAAGGTCGTGACGGCGACCGCGGCGATCGACTCGGGCGCGTTCTCCAAGGAATCGACGGTGGACGGGCGCAACGACGTGCGTATCTCGGGCGTGCCGCTGCAGAACGACGAAAACGAGACGTTCGGGCAGATCACGCTGACGCAGGGGCTGGCCAAATCGGTGAACACCGTCTGGGCCCAGGTCGCAGAGCGGCTTGGCAAGGGCACGATGGCGCGCTACATGCGCCGCTTCGGCTTCGACAAGAAGCCGCAGCTGGACTACCCGGCGGAAGAGATGTCCTCCAGCGGCGAGTACAGCGGCACGCGGCTGGTCTCGCCGACGAGCTCGGCAGTGGACGTCGGGCGGATGGGCATCGGCCAGGACAAACTGGAGGCCACGCCGCTGCAGATGGCGGAGGTCGCTGCGGCGGTCGCCAACCGCGGGAAGCTGATGACGCCGCACATGACCGATCGCATCGTCGACCCGGATGGGCGCACGAGCGAACGCATCTCGCCGCACGTGCAGTCGGTGGTGATGAAACCGTCGACCGCAGCCGCCGTGACGGCGATGATGGAAGCCGTGGTCAACGAAGGCACGGGCACCTCCGCGCAGATCGCGGGCGTGCGCGTGGCGGGCAAGACGGGCACGGCGGAGACGCAGATCGGCACGGCGATCAACAACGTGTGGTTCATCGCCTTCGCGCCGGCTTCCTCGCCGAAGGTGGCGATCGCGGTGACGTTGAAGGGCGTGCCCGGGCAGGGCGGCGCATTCGCCGCGCCGATCGCCAGGGAAGTCATGGAAAGGCTGCTGCATGACTGAGCGCACGGGAGCGGCGCATGGTTGAGCCGGACACGATCATCGACGGCCGCTACAAGGTGATCTCACGCGTGGGCTCGGGCGGGATGGCCGACGTGTATCTCGCCGAAGACCAGTTGCTGGGACGTCAGGTGGCGGTGAAGCTGCTGCACCACCACTTCGCCGAGGACCAGGAGTTCGTCGAGCGCTTCCGCCGCGAGGCGTCCAGCGCCGCGGGGCTGTCGCACCAGAACATCGTCGGCATCTTCGACCGCGGCGAGTGGGAAGGCACCTACTACATCGCGATGGAGTACGTGGCCGGACGCTCGCTGAAGTCCGTCGTGCGCGAGGACGGCCCGCTTGATCCGGCGAATGCGATCGACATCGTCATCCAGATCCTGCGCGGGGCGCGTTTCGCGCACCGCCGTGGCGTCGTGCACCGCGATCTGAAGCCGCACAACGTGATCATCGACGAGGAGGGACGCGCGCGCGTCACGGACTTCGGGATAGCGCGCGCCGGCGCCTCGGACATGACGCTGACGGGATCGATCATGGGGACCGCGCAGTACCTATCGCCCGAGCAGGCGCAGGGCTACATGGTCAGTGGCACCTCCGACCTCTACTCGATCGGCGTGATCCTCTACGAGTTGCTGACGGGCGTGGTCCCGTTCGACGGCGAGACGGCCGTGGCGATCGCCTTCAAGCAGGTCTCCGCGCAAGCGCGCCCGCCGAGCGAGGTCAACCCCGCGGTGCCGCCGGCGCTGGACGCGGTGGTGCTGCGGGCGCTCGCCAAGGACCCGGCGCAGCGCTACGCCGACGCCGACGAGTTCATCGCCGCGCTGGTGCGCGAGCGCCAGGCGCTGCCGGCGCCATCGGGCGCGGTTCTGGCCGGCGGCTCGACGGGCGAGCATCAGGGCTACGGCGCAGCGGTGGTGCCGGCGGGTGCGGTCGCATCGGGGCAGCCGCCCGACGGCGCGCAGCCGGTCACCGGGGCGATGCTGCTGGCCGATGACGGCTATGACGAGGACGGTGCCGACGGCGACGGCCCGGGGGTCGGCCGGGTGGTGTTGTGGGGCCTGCTGGCCGCGCTGGTCGTCGGCGCGATCGTCGCCGCCGTGCTGCTGCTTTCCTCCTCGCCGCGTCAGGTGACGGTGCCGAACGTGACAGGCGAAACAGAACAGGCAGCCGAGGCGAAGCTGCGTGCGAACGGGCTGAGCGCATCGCCGTCGCTGGGCGCGAGCCTGACGGTCGCGAGCGGTCGCGTGATCGGCCAGTCGCCGACCGGCGGCCGCCGGATATCGAGCGGGTCGCGCGTGAGGATCGTCGTCTCCAGCGGCCCAGGAAGCGCGGCGCTCCCGGGCGTCGAAGGGCTGACGTCGGCGCAGGCGGTCAGCCGCCTGCGCACCGCCGGCTTCAAGCCGACGACCAAGCAGCAGCCGAGCGCGAAGGTCGCGCAGGGCAAGACGATCGGCACGGAACCTCCGGCGGGAACGGAGCTGCAGGAGGGCAGCCCGGTTACGGTGCTCGTCTCCAGCGGCCCGGCGCAGGTGCGCGTGCCGGACGTGTCGGGCGATTCGCAGAGCGGCGCCGAAGCGGCGCTGGCGGCGGTGGGGCTGGCGGCGGGAACGGTCACCCAGCAGGTCTCCACGGCGCAGGCGGCGGGCAACGTGATCTCGCAGTCTCCGGCGGCGGGCTCATCGGTGCGCACGGGCGCGAAGGTCAACCTGACGATCGCCAAGGTCTCCGATGAAGTGGTCGTGCCGAGAGTGGTCGGCCAGTCCGAGACGCAGGCGGCGGCTGCGCTCGGCGGCGCCGGCTTCGCGCCGACCGTGGTGACGGCGCCGACCGCCGACGAAAGCAAGGTCGGCGTGGTGCTCAAGCAGAGCCCGAGCGCGGGGCGCAACGCGCGCAAGGGCTCGACGGTCACGCTGACGGTCGGCGTGAAGAGCAGCGAAACGACGCCGACCACGCCGACGACGACGCCGACGACGACGCCGACGACCACGACAACGCCTCCGGTCACGCCTCCGGCGGCCGCTGCGGGATGACCGCGCTGAGGGTGGCGGTGCTCGCGGGCGGGCGCTCGTCCGAGCACGAGGTGTCGCTGTCGTCCGGCGCGGCGGTCCGCGCCGGCCTGCGCGAGGGCGGCCACGAGGTCGTGTGGGTGGAGATCGGGCGCGACGGCGCGTGGCGGCGCGACGGCGCGGGAGAGCCCCTGAGCACGACGCCGGGCGGCGGTCTGCTGGGGGTGGACGTGGCGTTCCCGGTGCTGCACGGGCGCTTCGGTGAGGACGGGACGGTGCAGGGCATGCTGGAGATGCTCGACGTTGCGTACGTCGGCTCGGGCGTCGCGGCGTCGGCGCTGTGCATGGACAAGGTGCTGTTCAAGGAGCTGATGGCGGCGCACGGGACGATCCCGCAGGTCGAGTACGTGGACGCCGGCGAGGGGCGCCTCGCCGTCGCCGGGCGCCAGGCGCTGCTCGAGCAGGTCATGCGCCTCGGCCTGCCGGTGTTCGTAAAGCCCGCGCATCTCGGGTCCTCGGTGGGCATCGTCAAGGTGGCCGCGGAGGACGAGCTGCTCGGCGCGATCGAGTCGGCCTTCTCCTACGACGCCCGCGTGATCGTCGAGGCGGCGGCCGGCGGGGCCGAGGTCGAGTGCGCCGTGCTCGGGTCTTCGGCGACGGGGGACATGCAGGCCTCGCTGCCGGGAGAGATCGTCTTCGAGGGCGAGTTCTACGACTTCGAGGCGAAGTACCAGCCGGGCGGGATGGAGCTGCTGATTCCCGCGCGCATCTCCGAGCCGGCCGCCGAACAGGTGCGCGATCTGGCGCTGGAGGCGTTCTCGCGCGCCGGCTGCGACGGCCTGGCGAGGGTGGACTTCTTCGTCGACGGCGAGCACGTGCTGCTGAACGAGCTGAACACGATGCCCGGGTTCACGCCGACGAGCGTGTACGCGAAGTTGATGGCGGCTTCCGGGGTCGCCTATCCGGAGCTCGTCGACCGGCTGTGCCGGCTGGGGATCGAGCGCCACGCGCGGCTTGGGGCGCACGCGTTCTGACGCGCGGCCGGCTGGTCGGCCGGCCGGGCTGCCGGTCGCGTGGGCGGGCCGGCGTTGCGTATGACCATGGCTATACGCGGCGCAAAATGGGCGGGACACCCCCGCGCCTTTAGGCAAAAGGCAGAGGCTCATCGCGCGTGGTGGGACTTGTAAACGGCATCCGGCCTCCTGGCCGAGCCGGCCTCCGCTTCGGGATAGAACTTGGTGACCGCTCCGGCCGCCACGGCAGTTACCTGGGCGGCCGTCCTGGCCGCCTGTTCACTCGCCCCCGCCTACTTGAATAGCGTTAGTTCGCTGACCGACGCCGATTCCTGGCCCGGCGGCAGCGTCGTGAGCCACAGCAGGTAGTAGCGGTACGGGGTGGCGGCGCTGGAGAGCTTGATGCGCTGGTGGTTGCGGACGCTGGTGGCGGAGGCGAGCGGGCCGTGCCAGCCGCGGGCGGTGAGCGGGGTGGAGTCGCCGTAGGGGTAGGAGAGGTTGATGTGGCTCGCGCCGTAGACCTGCACGTCGAAGCCGGGTGTGGGCGTCTGCAGCTCGATCGCCCGTGCGACGACGCCGGGGGAGGCGTCGACGTACACGCCGAGGCCGGTGCCGCCCGCCTTGGCGAGCGTCTTTTCGTAGTAGTGGGCGGTGCTCCAGGTGGTGTTCGGGTCGCTGTCGACGACGTTCTGCACGCGGTTGTGGTTTTCGGGGCCGGTGCCGAACGGGTTGTAGTCATGGGCGGCGGTCTGACTCAGCGGGACGGCCTGCAGGCCGGCGCTGGCGTGCACGTCGGGCGCGACGCCGGTGCCTTTGTGCGCCTGTTGGGCGGCGGCGACGATGGCGATGGCGACGATCGCGGCGACGAGCGCCAGCGAGGCCGCCCAGCGTGCGGGATGGCGCATGCGCCAGGGCAGGCGCCGGCGCGTGTCGCCGGGCAGCGTGCGCAGGACGCTGGTGACCTCGCCGGTGGCCTGTCCGGCGCGCGCGGCCTCGATCGCGAGCACCTCCTCCAGATCGGCGGCCATTGCGGCGGCGTCGTGGTAGCGGTAGTCGAGATCCTTGGCGACGGCGCGATCGACGACGGAGGCGGTCGCGGCGGAGACTTCGGGGCGCAGTTGCTGCACGTCGGGCACCTGCTCGCGCACGTGGCGCATGGCGACGGCGACGGGCGAATCGCCGGTGAAGGGAACCTGCCCGGTGAGCATCTCGTAGAGCACGACGCCGAGCGAGTAGAGGTCGGACTGGCCGGTGACGGGCTGCCCGAGCGCCTGCTCGGGCGAGACGTAGTCGGTCGTGCCGAGGACGCGCCCGGCGATCGTCAGGCCCTCCTCGGTGAGCGTGCGCGCGATGCCGAAGTCTGTGATCTTCGCGCCCCCTTCTTCGCCGATCAGCACGTTCTGGGGCTTGACATCGCGGTGCACGATCATGCTTTCGTGCGCGGCGCCTAGCGCCCGCGCGAGCTCGATCGCATAGGCGATCGCCTCGGTGATGGGCAGCGGCCCCTCGCGGCGGATGAGCTCCTTGAGCGTCTCGCCCTGCACGTACTCGAGCACGATGTAAGGGGCGCCGACACCCGGCTCGGAGCCGTCCTCGGAGGGCTCCTCGCCGGCGTCGATGACGGTGACGATGTGCGGGTGGTTCAGGCGGGCGACCGAGCGGGCCTCGCGGCGGAAGCGCTCGAGCTGATCGGAGTCCGAGGCGATCTCACGGTGCATGAGCTTGATCGCGACGGGCCGCTCGAGCACCGTGTCGAAGGCGCGGTAGACGGTCGACATGCCGCCTCGCCCGATCTGCGCATCGAGCCGGTAGCGGCCGCCGAGCAGTGTGCCGATGGCGGTCATGGCGACCTATTGTGCGCGCAAAGCGCTCCGCGCGCAGACGGTGGCGCCGCGACGCAGGCGCGCGACGACGAGCGCGGCGAGCAGGGCCCGGTAGATCCCGTAGGGCAGCAGCGACCCGCGCATGGCGGCGGACCTGCGCACTACGCGCGCGCTGAGCAGCGTCGAGGCGAAGGCCGCGCCCGCGCCCGCGGCGAGCGCCGTGGCGTCGCCCGCGCCCGCCGGCCTGCGAGCCAGGCGCAGGGCCTTGAGCGCGCTGGCGCCGAGCATGACGGGCAGCGCGGCGTGCCAGGAGAGACGCTGCGCGTCCGCGCGTGCAAAGCCGCGCGCGCGCGCGGCGGTGAGTGTGGCGCCATGGCGCGACACGCCGGGGATCAGCGCGACGGCCTGCGCGACGCCGAGCGCGAGGCCGTCGGCCGGCCGGGCGTCCTCGTGGGCGCGACCGCCGTCGCCCGCGTGCGCATCGGCGAGCGCCATCGCCACGCCGCCCGCCACCAGCCCGGCGGCGATCGAGCGCGGTGCGCCCAGGCGCCGCTCGATCGCCGGCCCGAGCACGAGCCCGGCCAGCGCAGCCGGCGCGAGCGCCAGCGAAGCGGTGATCAGCCGGCGCGCGTCGAGCAGGCGTAGATCGTCGGTCAGCTCACGGCGCATGTCCAGCGCGAGCGCGACGCCGGCGCCGGCGTGCAGCGCGACCTCGAAGGACTTGCGCTGCTCGCCGGGCAGCCGCGCGTACGGCCAGCCGAGCAGGAAGGGGATCAGCGTGGTGTGCGCAGAGGAGGAGACGGGCAGCAGCTCGGTCGGTCCCTGCGCGAGGCCGAGTGCGAGCGACTGGCGCAGCGTCAGGCGTGCGGGCGCCGGGGCGCCGGTCAAGGTGCGTCGGCGGCCGGGCCGGCGCTGCCGGGGCCGTCGACCGGCTCTGCCGGCAGGCGCTTGCTGCGCCGGCGGCGGACGATCAGATAGCCGACGCCGAGCACGATCAGCGCGAGCAGCACGTAGTCGACGTACTCGAAGCCCTTGCGCACGCTGGTCCATTCGCCGCCGACGGCGTGGCCGACGAGCGCGAGACCGAGCACCCACGGCAGCGATCCGACGAGCGTGAGGACGGTGAAGCGGCCGACGGGCATGCGCGCCACGCCGGCGGGCAGCGAGACGAACGCGCGGATCAGCGGTACGAGGCGCCCGAACAGCACGATGCGCTGTCCGTAGCGCTGAAACCATTTGTCGGCGCGCGCGATCTGCGCAGGGCCCATGTGGATCTTGCCGCCGTGGCGTTCGAGCAGCTCCAGGCGCCCGCCGCGCCCGACCGCGTAGGCGACCCACGAGCCGACCATCGTGCCGATCAGCCCGGCGAGCACGACGCCGGTCATCGTCAGATGGTGGTGGGCGCCGCTTCCGGTCTTGTCGGCGACGGCAAAGCCGGCGAACAGCATGACGACCTCCGAGGGGACGGGAATGCAGGCCGAGCCGACGGCCATGAGCACGAAGATCATCGGCAGCCCGCCGGTCCGCACGAGGTGAGACGTTTCGTTGACGAGCGATTCGGAGATCGACGCGAGCACGAGCAGTGCGGGAGACATGGCCGGGGACGATACCGGGGGGTTGGGCCGCCGCGCGCGGGGGCGCCCGTATAACCATGGTTATACGCGGTCGAAAATGCGCGGCCGAACACCGCGCTCGCTCGGGTTGCGCGGCACGCCCGACGCGCCTTTCCGGTCACATGCGGGCTACCGTGCCAGCGATGCGCGTTTGGATCGACCTGACGAACAGCCCGCACGTGCTGGTGATGCGGCCGGTGATCGAGCTGCTGCGCGAGGACGGGCACGATGTGCGCGTGACGGCGCGCGACTTCGCGCAGACGATCGCGCTGTGCGAGCGCTTCGGCATCGAGCACACGCAGATCGGCCATCATCGCGGCGAGCGGCTGCGGGCGAAGGCGATGGGGCTGGCATCGCGCTCGGCGCAGCTGCTGCGCTGGGCATACGCGCAGCAGCACGCGAGCGGGGGAGGGCGCTTCGACATTGCGCTGGGGCATGGCTCCAACGACGTGACGGTGGCGGCGGCGCTGCTGCGCGTGCCGAGCTCGACGATGTTCGACTACGAGTGGGCGACGGTGCAGCACAACGTGAACTGCCGGCTGGCCTCGGCGGTGGTGGTGCCCGAGGCGATCCCGCCGGAGCGCCTTTACCGCTACGGCGCGAAGGGCAAGCTGCATGCGTACGAAGGTCTGAAGGAGGAGTACTACCTGTCGGATTTCACGCCGGACGCGGCGGTGCTGGACGAGCTCGGCTTGGACCCGGGGCGGGCGATCGTGGTCGTGCGCACGCCGCCGGAGGTGTCGCTGTACCACCGCTTCGAGAACGACCTTTTCGCGCAGGTGCTCGAGCGCCTGCGCGAGGCGGCGGCGTCGGAAGGAGTGCAGCCGGTGGTGCTCCCGCGGATCGACTCCCAGCGTGCGGAGCTGGCGAAGATAGCCGAGTTCGTGCTGCCCGAGCGCGCGATCGACGCACAATCGCTGATCGCCTACTCGGCGCTGGTGATCTCGGCGGGAGGGACGATGAATCGCGAGGCGGTGGCGCTGGGCGTGCCGGTGTACACGACGTTCGAGGGGCGCCCCGGGGCGGTCGACGAGCGGCTGATCGCCGAAGGCCGGCTGCGCCGTCTGCGCGCGGCAGGCGACCTCGACCTGGCCGCGGGCCGGCCGGGATCGCAGCTCGCCCGCGTGCGCCGCGATCCGCGCGCGCTCGTGGAGCTCCTGCTCTCTCCGCTGCACGCCGGCGCCCAAGGCGCCTGAGCGCCCGCGGGCGCTTACAATCTCGACAATGCGCCGACGGATCAGCTCGGCGGCCTTTCCCCTGCATCGTCACGCGCTACCCCAGCTCGCGGTGGATGGGGCGCTGGTCGCGCTCGCGTACTACCTCGCCTTCCAGCTGCGCTTCGAGCACGGCCCGACGGGCTATTACGCGCACCTGCGCGAACGCACGATCTGGTGGGTGCTGGCAGGCAGCCTGCCGGTGCTGGTGCTGGCGCGCGTGTACCAGCGCCGCTGGCGTTACTCGGGCCAGCGCGACTACGAGGCGGTCGCGCGCGCGGTGGCGGCGATCGTGCTGCTGGCGGTGGTCGCCGTGGAGGTCTTTCGCCCGGTGCACCACTACCGCAGCACGGTCGCCGTGGCGCTGCCCAACGGCGTGATCATCCTCTTCGCGCTGCTTGCGCTGGTGTTCCTGGTGGGCGTGCGGGCGCTCGCGCGCAGCATCTACGAGCGACGGCCGCTGGCGGCGTTTCGCGGCGGGCGCAAGGACCAGCGCAGCGTGCTGATCGCCGGAGCGGGCGACGGCGGGCGCCTGGTGCTGCGCGAGATCGTGCGCAACCGCGGGCTCGGCCTTACGCCGGTGGGCTTCGTGGACGACGACTCCGGCAAGCGCGGCCTGCGCATCGACGGCGTGCGCGTGCGCGGCAACACCGAAGGCGACCTGCCGCGGATCCTCGACGACTCAGAGCCCGACGAAGTGATCATCGCGATCCCCTCGGCGCCGGGATCGACGCGCGCGCGCATCGTGCGCGAGTGCCGCACGCGCGGTATCCCGGTGCGCACGCTGCCGACGGTGTTCGAGCTGCTGCAGACGCGCGGGGCGCTGGCGCGGCAGATGCGCGAGGTTCGCGTGGAGGACGTGCTCGGGCGCGAGCCGGTGCAGATGGAGCTGGAGCGGGTGGGCGCGTACCTGGCGGGCGAGACGGTGCTGGTGACGGGCGCGGGTGGCTCGATCGGCGGCGAGCTGTGCCGCCAGATCGCCCGCGTGGAGCCGCACCGGATCGTGCTGCTCGACCATGCCGAGGACAACCTCTTCTCGATCCAGCGCGAGCTGGAGGACGAGCGCCACGTGTCGCCGTCGATGCTGTCGGCGGTGCTGGCCGACTGCAAGGAGGAGGAGCGCATGCGCGAGGTCTTCTCCGAGCACCGGCCGACGGTGGTGTTCCACGCGGCTGCGTACAAGCACGTTGGGCTGATGGAGGCAAACCCCGTGGAGGCGGTGCGCAACAACGCGATCGCCACGCGCGTAGTCGCGCACGTGGCGGGCGAGCTGGGCGTCGGGCGCTTCGTGCTCGTGTCGACCGACAAGGCGGTCGCGCCGGCGACGGTGATGGGCGCGTCGAAGGCGCTGGCGGAGTTCGCGCTGGAGGCGGCGACGGCGCGCTTTGCTCACACGCGCTACGCCGCGGTGCGCTTCGGCAACGTGCTCGGATCGTCGGGCAGCGTGGTGCCGATCTTCCGCCGCCAGATCGAGCGTGGCGGGCCGGTGACGGTGACCGACGAGCGCATGACGCGCTACTTCATGACGATCCCCGAGGCGGTGCAGCTGATCATCCGCAGCGGCTCGCTGGCGACCGAGCGCGACGCGGACGTGTTCGTTCTGGACATGGGCGAACCGGTGCGCATCCTCGAGCTGGCGCGCGCGATGATCGAGCTTTCGGGGCTGGACCCCGACCGCGACATCGAGGTCGAGGTGGTCGGGCGGCGTCCGGGGGAGAAGCTGCACGAGGAGCTGTTCAACAGCTACGAGCGCGCGCAGCCGACGAGCGCCGAGAAGATCCTGCTGGCCGATCGCGAGCCGCTGGGCGCGGAGGCGGTGGAGTCGATGTTCTCGGAGATCGGCCTGCTCGTGCTGGAGGGCGACGCGGCGGGCCTGGCGGCGAAGGTGACCGAGCTGTCGGCGCTGCACGTCGAGTCGCGCTCGCAACGGCCCGCGCGACGCGCGCCGGCGAGCGAGCAGGCGCCCGGCGACGACGGGCACGAGGCGCCTGCCGCCCTCATACACTCTCCGGATTCATGACTGTCACGCCGCTCGCGCTCTCGCTCTCGAGCGACTTCACCAAGGTCGGCGCGATCGTCGCGTTCGCGGCGCTGCTGGGAATCGCGATCCTCTCGCTGCTCGTGTTCTCCCAAGCGCGCGAGCTCAAGCGCCTGCGCGAGTGGGCCGGGCGCGCGCCTGAGCGCGACGCGGAAGTCGAGCAGCGCGTGAGCGCGGAGGCGGCGGCACGGCTGCAGCAGCCGGCCGCGACGGTGCAACCGCAGGGGGCGGTACGCCCGGTCCCGCGGACTGTGCCGCTGAACGCGCGGCCCGTCTCGGCGGCGGGCGCGCAGACGGCGGTGAGCGCCGCCGCGCCGGCGACGGCCGCGTCACCGTCGACGGCACAGACTCCGGGGCAGGCGCCCGGCACGCCGCCGGCCCCAGCTCAGCCCGGCACGCCGGGCGCCGCACCCGCCACGAGCGTCTCGCCCGGCGCCGTCCCGGCGACGGCTGCCGCAACGGCCGCGGGCGCCGCGGCGGCGGCCGGCAGCGGGGCCACACAGCAAGGCGGTGCGCCGCAGGGCGGCGCACCGGGACAGCAGCCGGCGCCCGGCGCACCGGCATCGACGGCGCCGGTGGCGGCGAACCCGGCGCCCGCGCAGCAGGGCGCCGCGGCCGCAGGAGCGGCGACCGCGACGAGCGGGCAGCAGCCTGCCGCGCCGCCGGCATCCCCGCCGGCTCAGCAGCCGGGCTCGGCACCGAGCGCAGCCGAGCCGCGCACGCCGGCACCGGCGACGGTGGCGGCTGCGACGACGGCGGCGAAAGGCGCGGCGGCGCGCGCGCCCAGCCCGCCGGTGCGCCCGCCGGCCCCGCCGGCACCGGTCACCCCGCCGCCTGCACGCGCGGCGGCGGATGCGCCGCGCACGGCGGCGGCGCAGCAGGCGGAGCGGTCGCGAGTAGGGCAGCGTCAGCGCCGCCGGCGAGCGCTCCCACACGCGCCGGCAGCGAGCCGGGCTCGCAGCGCTCGCGCGCGGCGCGGCGCGCGGCGACGGCGCAGGGCTCCGAGCCGGCAGTCAGGCGCTATCGCACGGAGCGCCGCTCGCCGGCGCGCGCGACGCTGCTGATCGTCGGCGGGCTGATCGTCGGCGTTGCGGTGCTGGTGGCCGTGCTGGTGTCGCTCGGCGGCGGCTCGAAGGGCGGCGGCTCCTCTGCGAGCACGAACGCCAAACAGGCTTCGAGCGGCAGCGAAGCGCCGGGCACGAAGACGTCGGGCAGCACGGCGAACGGCGGCGGCACGACGGTCGATCGCGCGCAGGCGAACGTGGTGGTGCTCAACGGCACGAGCACGAACGGCCTGGCGCACCACGTGTCCAGCGAACTGAGCGAACACGGCTTCACGAAAGCGACGGCGCTGACCGGACACCCGCCGGGGGCCAACCAGGTGACGGTGGTGGAGTACGCGAGCGGGCACAAAGCGGAGGCGCAGAGCGTGGCGCGCACGCTGGGCGTCTCTCAGGCGCAGCCGATGGAAGGCACGGTGGCCTCGCTGGCGGGCTCGGCGACGGTGGTGGTGATCGTCGGCCTCGACAAGGCTGCGACCTCGCCATAGCCGGTTTCCTGGACATTCCCGAGCGCTCGGCCAAGCCGCGCGAGCGGGGGCTGACGCACGTGATCGACCGCGGTCTTTCGGTGGCGGAGGTGGACGGCCTGCTGGAGGTGGCTGGCGCGTGCGTGGACATCGTCAAGCTGGGCTGGGGCACGGCGCTGGTGACGGCCAACCTGCAGCCGAAGCTCGAGCGCTACGCGGCGCACGGGATCCCGGTGGTGCTCGGCGGCACGCTCACGGAGATCGCGATTCGCCAGGGACGCATCGACGGGCTGATCGCGTGGCTGCGCGAGCTGGGGCTGCGCCACGTGGAGATCTCCGACGGGACGATCGCGCTGGACGCCGGCTACAAGCACGCGCTGATCGAACGGCTGTCGGGCGAGTTCGTGGTGCTCGCGGAGGTCGGCAACAAGGACGCGGACTTCATCATGGCGCCGTACGTGTGGGTGGAACAGATCGAGCGCGACCTCGACGCGGGGGCGTGGAAGGTGATCACGGAGGCGCGCGAGTCGGGCAACGCCGGCATCTACCGCGCCGACGGCGAGCCGCGCACGGGGCTGATCGACGAGATCGCGCACGCGGTGGACCCGCAGCGGCTGATCTTCGAGGCGCCGCTGCGCCCGCAGCAGGTGTGGCTGCTGACGCGCTTCGGCACGGAGTGCAATCTCGGCAACATCGCCGCCGACGACGTGCTGTCGCTGGAGACGCTGCGCCTGGGGCTGCGCTCGGACACGGTCGAGCGCTTCGCGCTCGGCGATACGGGATCGGCCGGGGGCGATTGACCAGTCAGAACCGGCGGGCCACCGATCCTCCCGCCCGCGCGGTGTTCGCGCTGCTGGTGGTCGCGTGCTTCGTCGCGTTCTTCTTGACGCAGCATCTCAAGCACACGCCGACGGCCGTGCAGGTGTTCAAGCTGACGACGCGCTTCTCGCCGACGCCGGTGGGCAAGATCAAACAGGAGCGCATCTCCTTCCGCCTGGCGCGCGCGGATGAGGTGACGGTGTCGATTGTCGACTCGGCCGGGGCGGAGGTCGCGAGGCTGCTGCACGACCACCCGGTGCAGCGCTACAAACAGCTCTCGCTGCGCTGGACGGGGCGGCTGGGCACGGCGCACGGCTACGCGCTCGTGCCCGGCCCGAACGGGCGCCCGGCGCTGCAGCCGAGGATCTCCGGGCGGCCCGCTCCGGCGGGCGAATACCGCGTGCGCGTGACGCTGCGCGAACAGCATCGCTCGGTGCTGTCGCCGCGCAGCTTCACGCTGGTGCGGCCATGACGGCGGCACTGGCGCTGCCGGTCCTACCGGCGACGTCGCTGAGCGCGGGCGTGGTCGTGGCGGCCGTGCTCGGGGCGGCGATCGTGATCGCGGGGCTGGTTGCGCTGATGCGCGCGAACGCGGACGCGTTCCCGCTGCTCGCCGTGCTGGCGCTGCCGTTTCGGCTGCCGATCTCGGCGGAAGGGCGCACGGTGAACCTGCTGATCCCGTTGTATCTGGTTGTCGCGGCGGGCGTGCTCGCGCATCTGCTGCCGCGGCTGCTCGAGCGGGAAGAGCGCGGGCCGAACACCCTCGAATGGCTGCTGCTGGCGACGCTCGCGCTGTACGCGGTGCAGGCGCTGTACTCGCCCGATCGCGGCAAGGCGGCGGAGAACCTGGCGTTCTTCTACGTGCCGTTCGCGCTGCTGTTCGTGCTGCTGCGCGACGTGCAGTGGCGGCGCGAGCTGCTGCTCCGCTGCCTGGGCGTCGCGGTGGCGCTGGCGGTGGTCTTCGCGGGCATCGGCTTCGTGGAGTACGCACGCAAGGAACTGTTCTTGAACCCGAAGGTCGTGGCGGCGAACCAGTTCGACAACTACTTCCGCGTGAACTCGCTGTTCTTCGACCCGAACGTCTACGGGCGCTTTCTGGCGCTGGTGATGATCGCGGTGACGGCGGTGGTGCTGTGGTGGCGCGACAGGCGCGGCGTGCTCGCGGCGGCGGCGGTGCTGGCGTGGCTGCTGGCGGGGCTGGTGACGAGCTTCTCGCAGTCGAGCATCGCGGCACTGCTGCTCGGGCTGGCGGTGCTCGCGGCATACCGCTGGTCGCTGCGCTGGACGCTGTATGCCGCCGCCGGCCTGGTCGCGCTGGCGCTGTTGGTGGTGCTGCTGGCGCCGGCCGGCGCGCACTTCGGCCTGAAGGGCAACGGCGGCTCGGCGAACAACGCGACGACGGGGCGGGCGAAGCTGGTCGAAGGCGGCCTGGAACTGTTCGCCGACCGGCCGCTGCAGGGCTACGGCTCGGGCTCCTTTCAGAAGGAGTACGAGAGCCGGCACAAGGCGAGCGTGGAGAACGCCACGTCGGCGTCGCACACGATCCCGATAACCGTCGCGGCCGAGCAGGGGATAGTCGGTCTTGCGCTGTACGTGGCGCTGCTGATCGCCGCATTCCTGGCGCTGTTCCGTGGAGCCGGGCGCTCGCCGCCGCGCATTGCGATCGCCGCCTGCTTCGCTGCGCTGGTGCTGCACACGTTCGCCTACGCGGACTTCCTCGAGGACCCGCTGACGTGGACGCTGCTGGGAATCGGCGTGGCGCTTGCGCAGGCGGGCGAGCTCGGGGCGCGCGACCCGGCCGGCGGCGAACGCGCGGCTGCGGCGTAAGCGGCGAGTAGGTTCTCAGCCGTGCGCGGCTATCTGAAGCGGCTGGTGGCGACCGGCGCGGCCTACCAGTTCGGCGACATCGTCGCGAAGGGCATCGCGCTGGTCACGATCCCGCTGTACACGCGGCACATCTCGCCGGCGGGCTACGGCGCGGCGAACTCGCTGCTGACGGCGGTGATCCTTGCGAGCATCTTCCTGCGGGTGGGCGTCGGCGAGGCGTTCATCCGTTTTTATTTTGATGACGACGATGTTTCGCGTCGTGAGCGAATCGCGCGCACGGCGACGGCGACGGTCGCGTGGACGACGACGGTGGCTGCGCTGTTGGCGGTCGTGCTCGCCGGGCCGTTGTCGCGACTGATCCTCGGCTACGACGACCCGCTGCTGCTCGACTGCGCGACGGTCGGGTTGTGGGCGTTCACGAACCTGGAGATGGCCTACGCACAGCTGCGCGTGGACGAACGCGCGCGTGCGTACGTGTTCGCCTCCGGCGCGAACGTGACGCTGACGGTGATCTTCACGGTCGCGCTGGTGGTCGTCGCGGGTGAGGGCGCGCGCGGCCTGCTGCTCGGCAACTTCGGCGCGTCGGCGATCGTCGTGCTCGGCCTGTGGTGGGTGCTGCGCCGCCGCTTCAGCCTGCGCGTGCACTGGTCGGACCTGCGCGCGATGCTGCGCTTCGGGCTGCCGACGGTGCCGGCGGACGCGAGCGTGTACGCGCTGCAGGTGGCCGATCGCTTCTACTTGTTTCGCGGCTACTCGCACGCGGCCGCGGGCAACTACTCGGTGGCGCTGCAGTTCGCGACGGTGGTGTTCGTGATGGTGCGCGGCTTTCAGTACGCGTGGCCGCCGCTGGCGTACTCGATCCAGTCGGACGCGGAGGCCTCGCGCCTGTACTCGCTGGTGACGACGTACTTCCTGCTGGCGACGGGCGTGGTCGTCACGGCGGTTGCGCTGCTCGGGCGCTGGATCGTGCGCCTGCTCGCTGCGCCGCAGTACTTCGGCGCGCACGCGGCGCTGCCGTGGCTGGCGCTGGCGTGGACGCTGTACGGGCTCTATCAGGTGATGATCGTGATCACCGGCCGCGCGAAGGTCACCGTGCGCAACCTGCCGGCCGCAGCCGCAGGCCTGGTCGTGAACGTCGTGCTGCTGCTCGTGCTCGTGCCACGCGGCGGGCTGAACCTGGGGATCGCGGGCGCGGGCATCGCGCTGTGCGGCGCGTACGTGGCGATGCTGGCGGTCATGCACCTGCTCACGCGCCGGTTGTTCGCGGTCGGTTTTCAGTGGCGGCGGCTGGCGCTGCTGACGGCGATCCTCGCGGGCGTGGCGGTGTCGGGCGAGCTGCTGCTGCCGACGAGCGGCTTCGTGGGCATCGCCCTGCGTGTCCTCTGGCTGGCGCTCGTGCCGGTGCTGCTCGTGCTCACGCGCTTCTTCGGCGCCGACGAGCGCGAGCAGGCGAGGGCGCTGCTCGCCGACGGCCGGCGACGCGTGGCGGCGTTCCGCGCGGGGCACGGCGAGGTCGAGGAATACGCCGAGGACCCCCTCAAAGATCTCTGACAAGCGGATGCCGGCGCATCTCCGCGTCCTCACTCGCTCGCCTGCCGGCCGATCGGCGATCCCGTCGATTGACGATCGGCAGGCCACGCTCGCTGCGTCCTTGAGCTGCTTGCCCTCCGCATGTCAGATCAAGCGTGTCCCGTAAAGCGTCTAAACACGTCCAGCGGCTGTCAAGTCGAGCCCGGACGCGGCCGATACGCGCGCAATGGTTGAGCTGGCGGTCACGCGCAAGCGCGCAGACGTGCGCGAGCGACGGCGCAGGGCGGAGGCTCTGCGGCGCTATCGCGAGGACGGGCAGGCGCATCGCATGGCGCAGGCCGGCGAGCTGCCCTACCTGCGCGTGCAGCTTCGCCTCGCCGCGCGGCTGACGGCCCAGCTGGCGGCTACGAACGACATCCAGGAGATGGTGCGGCTGCTCGTCGACGAGATGCACCGCACGTTCGCCTTCTACCTCGTGGCCATCCAGCGCGTCGACGACGCCGCCGAGAAGCTGCGCCTGGTCGCCGGCCGCGGCGCGCTGGCGGAGGTGATGACCGAGTTCCTGCTCGTCGAGCAGTCGCTGAACGACGGGGTCAACGGCCGCGTTGCGCGTACGGGCATGAGCGCGCTCGTCGCCGACACGCGCGACGACCCCGACTACATCGAGCGCGACCCGAAGACCGACCCGCGCTCGGAGCTGAGCGTGCCGATCGTGGTGGACGGCTCCGTGTGGGGCGTGCTCAACCTCGAGGCGCCGGAGCCGGGCGCATTCAGCGAGGCCGATGCGGTGCTCGTCGAGGCGATCGCCGCGAGCCTCGGCTCGTCGGTGCATCGCGCGATGCTCGTGGCCGACCTCGAGCAGACGTTCACGACGACGCTCACGGCACTGATGAGCACCGTCGAGGCGAAGGACGACTACACCGCGTCGCACGAGCAGGACGTGGCCGACCTGAGCCGCCGCGTGGCGACGCGTCTGGGCATGGACGCCACGCGCGCCGGCGACGTGCGCTACGCGGCGCTGCTGCACGATGTCGGCAAGGTCGCCGTGCCCAGCGAGATCCTGCTCAAGCCCGCGCCGCTGACCGACGAGGAGTGGGTGACGATGCGCGGCCACGCCGCCGCCGGCGGCTCGCTCGTGCAGAGCATTCCCGCGTTCGCGCACCTCGCGCCGGCCGTGCGCGCCAGCCACGAGCGCTGGGACGGCGCCGGTTACCCCGACGGGCTTGCCGGCGAGCGCATCCCGCTGGCCGCGCGCATCATCGCCGCCTGCGACACGTACGAGGCGATCGTCACCGACCGCCCGTACCGCCCGGCGCGCACGCCCGCGGAGGCCGCGCAGGAGCTGCGCCGTGTCGCGGGCACGCAGCTCGACGCGCGCGTCGTCGGCGCGCTGCTCGACGAGCTCGGCGTCTAGCCGCCTTCGCGGTTGTAGCGCTCGGCGGCCTCGCGCAGGCCCTCGCCACGCTGCGGCCACAGCGACGCCGTGACGTGACGCCGGTAGCGCCGCGGCGAGTGGCCCGGAAGGGCCAGCGCCGCAAGCGCGCGCAGCGCGTATGCCCATGCGGTCAGCCAGCGCACCGCGCGCGCGGCGGCCGGCGAGTGGTGCTTGCGCATGTACAGGTCGCGGTTGCGCGCCATTTCGACGATACGCCGCTCGGGCACGGCAGCCGTCGAGAGCTGCTCGTGGTGGATCGCCGCCGCGCCCGGCACGTACACGCTGCGCCAGCCGGCGTCGCGCAGGCGCCGCGCGAAGTCGACCTCGTCGGAGTACACGAAGAACGCCGCGTCGAGATAGCCCACCTGCTCGGCCGCGGCGCGGCGCACGAGCAGCGCGGCCGACTGGCACCAGTCGACCTCGCGCGTCTGCGTGCCGCCGCTCTGCACGGTGAGCCGGCGGTGCAGCAGCAGCGCTGCGGCGAGCGCCGTAAGCGGCGTGGGAAAGCGCCACGCCGACGGCTGCTCGGTACCGTCCGGTCGCAGCAGCCGCGCGCCCGCACACGCCGCCTGCGGGCGCTCCTGCAGCGCCTGCCACAGCGCGAGCGTCGCGCCCGGCTGAAGCTCCGAGTCCTCGTTGAGCAGCAGCGCGTAGCGCCCGCGCGCGCGGCGCAGCAGCTCGGAGTCGTTCAGTCCCTTGCCGCGCCGGCGCTCGAGCGCGATCGTCTCGTCGACCGTCGCGTGCGCCTGCGCGGCCTGCGCCGAGCCGTCGCGCGAGCCGTTGTCCAGCACGAGCACCTCCGTCGAGAACGGCAGGCCCTCGCGCTCGCGCGCGATCGCGTCCAGCCCGCGCAGCAGCAGCTCGCGCTGGGACGTGTTGACCACGCAGTAGGAGAGCTCCACGTCCGCCACGCCGCGGACTCTAGTGCGGGTCCGTCAGGCGGCCGGCGAAAGCGCGACGTAGACGCCGCCGCCCGAAGGCTCGGGGATCGCTTCTCCCTGCTCGCGCATGCGCTCGTGCGGGACGAGGCAGCGCCCGCCTATTGTCTGGGCGGCGATGCGCGTCCACCTCGTCGACCCGTCGGCCTTCACGCCGCCGTATGACCACGCGCTGAGCACAGCACTCGCGCAGGCCGGCGCGGATGTCGAGCTGTTCACCAGCCGCTTCGCCTACGGCGAGCTGCCGCCGCCGCAGGGATACGTCAGACGCGAGTTCTTCTACCGCGCGGCACAGCGTCTGCCCGGCACCTCGCCACCGGCGCAACGCGCGCGCCGGGCGCTGAAGCTCGCCGAGCACGTTCCCGACATGCTGCGCTATCGAAGCGCCGCGGCCGCCGCCGACGTCGTGCACTTCCAGTGGCTGACCGTGCAGCAGCTCGACGGGATGGCTGCTGCCGCGCGGCCGCGCGCCGCTCGTGCTCACCGCGCACGATGTGCTTCCGCGCGAAGCAGGCGCCAGGCGGCGTGCCGCGCAGCGGCGGCTGTACGAGCGCTTCGACGCGGTCGTCGCGCACACCGAGCACAGCCGCGTGCGGCTCGCGCAGGAGCTCGGTGTCGACGCCGAGCGTGTGCACGTGATCCCGCATGGCGCCTTCGCGCACCTGGCCGAACTGCCGCCCGGGCCGCCGCCGTTCCACACCGACAAGCGCGTCGTGCTGTTCTTCGGCCTGCTGCGCCCGTACAAGGGGCTCGACGTCCTGCTGCAAGCATGGCGTGGCGTCGACGACGCAGAGCTGTGGATCGTCGGCATGCCGCGCATGGACGTCGCCGCGCTGCTCGCCGACGCGCCGCCCAACGTCCGCCTCGTGCCGCGCTTCGTCGCCGACGACGAGCTGCCGGCGTACTTCGCGCGCGCCGACCTCGTCGTGCTGCCCTACCGCGAGATCGAGCAGTCGGGGGTGCTGTTCACGGCGCTCGCCTTCGGCAAGCCGCTGCTCGTCTCAGACGTCGGCGGCTTCGCCGAGATCGCCGAGCGCGGCGCCGCGCACGCCGTCGTGCCGGGCGATCCCGCCGCGCTGCACGACGCGCTTGCCGGCCTGCTCGCCGACCCGGCGGCGCTTGGCGCGCTCGGCGAGCGCGCGCTCGACCGTGGCCGGCGGCGAATACGGCTGGCAGGCGATCGCCGAGCGCACGCTCGCGCTGTACGAGCGCCTGCTCGACCGCTGAGGCCGCTCAGTCCTTCCAGAAGTCGTGGTCGAGCGCGCCGTCTTTCTCGAAGTGCGGGCCGAATGCCACATAGGACAGACCGTCGTCGCCGGCCTCGAAGGCGCGCGTGACGGCTCGGCGCCACGCGGATCGCGTCGAGTCGGTAGATGTTGACGATCTCGTCGTCCAGGCGCACGCGCCCGCTGCCCTCCAGCACGACGTAGACCTCCTCGGCCTTGTCGTGGCGGTGGCCGAACGCCTGGCGCTTGCCGGGCTTGAGCACCTGGTAGGAGATGCCCGTCTTCTCCGCGTCGAGCTCTTCGGTCGCGAAGTGCGCCTCGCCCATCTCCGAGAAGCCGAACTTGACCGCGCTGTCTGCCGTCTCTGTGAGGTTCTTGATCGTGTAGTCCATCGCGCGAGCCTACCGCGCAGTGCATCGCGTCGCACAAACGCGAGAATCCACGCGTGCTCGCCCTGCAGATCGTCTTCTGGCTGTGCGCCGCGCTGATCGTGTGGACGCAGCTCGGCTACGCGCTCGCGCTGTTCGCGGCCGCCCGGCTGTTCGCGCCGGCCGCTGTCTCGCCACACGCGACCAAGCCGCGGAACCCCGACAGGGGTGAAGCTCATAAAGACAATTCGCGCGACGTCGATTCGCTGCCGACCGTCTCGCTGATCGTCGCTGCGCACGATGAGCAGCAGGTGATCGCCGCGAAGGTCGCAAACGCGCTCGCGCTCGACTACCCGCGCGCGCGCCTGCAGGTGATCGTCGCGTGCGACGGCTGCCGCGACGCGACCGCGCAACGCGCGCGCGACGCGGGCGCCGATCTCGTGCTCGAGCTGCCGCGCGCCGGCAAGATCCGCGCGCAGGACGTCGCCGTCGAGCGTGCCGGCGGCGAGATCGTCGCCTTCTCCGACGCCAACTCGCAATGGCAGCCCGCCGCGCTCGCCGAGCTCGTGCGCGCGTTCGACTCCCCCGAGGTCGGCTATGCCTGCGGGCAGGTGCGCTTCGTGCAGGACGCCATCGGCGCCGCCGCCTCCAACCAGGAGGGGGTGTACTGGCGCTACGAGCTCGCCGTGCGCGCCGTCGAGTCGCGGCTGTCGTCGATCACCGCCGGCAACGGCGCCATCTACGCCACGCGTCGCGACGCCTACATCGTCGTCGACCCGATCATGGGACACGACCTGTCGCTGCCCTTCAACATGGTCAAGCACGGCTTGCGCGCCGTGTACGTGCCCAGCGCGCGCGCCAGCGAGAAGATGGTGCCCTCGCTGCTCGGCGAGTTCGCGCGCAAGCGGCGCATGATGAGCCACACCTGGCCGATCGTCCTGCGCGGTGGCATGCTCTCGCCGCGCGGCTACCCGCCGCTGTACGCGCTGATGATCTTCTCCCACCGACTGCTCCGCTACTCCACGCCCGCGCTGCACGCGCTCGCGCTCGCCGCCAACGTCGCGCTCGTCGCCGCCGGCGCCGGCGCGCTGTACGTCGTCACGCTCGCGCTGCAGCTCGCGCTGCTGCTCGCCGCGCTGCTCGCCGGCGCGCTGCGCGTGCGCCCGCTGCTGATCGCCCGCTACTACGTGCTCACCACCGCCTCGCCCGCCGCCGGGCTGTGGGATTGGCTGCGCCACGGCACCACCGCCTGGTGGGACGCCGCGGAGGGAACCCGATGATCCGCCGCGCGATCGACATCGTCGGGTCGCTGCTGCTGCTCGTGCTCAGCTCACCTGTGCTGCTGGTCGCGGTCATCGCGATCCGGCTGACCTCGCGCGGCCCCGCCTTCTACCGTCAGCGGCGCTCGGGCCTGCGTGGCGAGCAGTTCAACATGCTCAAGCTGCGCACGATGGTCGACGGCGCCGAGCACATCGGCGCCGGTCTCGCCGTCAACGCCAACGACTCGCGCATCACCAAGGTCGGAGCCTTCCTGCGCCGCACGTCGCTGGACGAGCTGCCCAACCTCGTCAACGTGCTGCGCGGCGAGATGACGTTCGTCGGTCCGCGCCCCACGCTCCCCGCGCAGGTCGCTCAGTACACCTCGCGCCAGCACGGGCGCCTGTCCGTAAAGCCGGGCATCACCGGCTGGGCGCAGATCAACGGCCGCGCCTCGCTGCCGTGGTCGGAGCGCATCGAGCTCGACCTCTACTACGTCGAACACCGCTCGCTGCTGCTCGACCTGAGGATCTTGCTGCGCACGCCCGCGCTCGTGCTCGGTGGCGGCGGTCTTTACAAGGGGCAGTCCGGCGGCTGGCAGGGCGAGCTGTGAGCCCTCCCGCCGTCCTGCTCACCGGCGCCGGCAAGCGCTATGACATCGTTTCCTGCTTCGCGCGCCTGACCAAGACCGTCGTCGCCGATCCCGCGCCGCTCGCCCCCGCCCAGTACGCCGCACACGTTCGCGCATCCGTGCCGATGATCGACGACCCGCGCTACGTGACCGCCCTGCGCGAGCTGTGCGAACTGCACGAAGTCGGCGCCGTGCTGCCGCTCACCGACCTCGACATCGAGCTGCTCGCGCAGGCCCGCGCCGACAGGCGCCTGCCCGCGCTCGTCCCCTCGCCCGAGATCGCGCGCGCGACCTACGACAAGTACGAGACGCACCTGCTGCTGGCGAGCCTCGAGCTGCCCTCGCCGCCGACCGTGCTGCCCGAGGAGCAGCTCGACTCGCTGCACTACCCGGTGATGATCAAGCCGCGCCGCGGCTCCGGCGCGCGCTCGATCCATCGCGCCGCCGACCCGGCTCAGGCCCGTTTCTTCATCGACTACGTCGACGAGCCGGTCATGGTCCAGCGCGCGATGAACGGTCCCGAGCTGTCGATCGACTGCCTCGGCGACCTGCAGGGGCGCTGCCTGAACGCGATCCCACGCACGATGCTCGAGTCGCGCGGCGGCGAGTCGATCAAGGGCGCCGTCGTGCGCGACCAGCAGCTCATCGAGCTCGGCAGGCGCGCGATGGAGGCGCTGTGTGTGATCGGCCCGGCGACCATCCAGGTCTTTCGCGATCCCGACATCGGTGTCGCCATCACCGACGTGAACACGCGCTTCGGTGGCGCCTTTCCCGCACCCGTCTACGCCGCGCTGCCCGGGCGCAGCTACCCCGAGCTGATCGTCGCCATGGCGGCCGGCGAGCCCGTCTCCCCGCACGTCGGCGAGTTCCGCGACGGCACGACGTTCACGCGCTACTACTGGCAGCTGGAGCTCGACGAGCAGATGGAGCCGACCGGTCGCGACATCGTCGACGGCGGCCCACCCGCGCCGAGTCGCTAGTCCGGCCGGTAGAATCGGCACCGTGCCCACGGTGCTCGCAGACCCTCCGGCTGCGCCCTCCGAGCAGCAGCCCGCAGACGCCGCCTCCGCCGGCGGTTCGCCCACGCCCGCGCCCGGCTCCGGCCAGGCGCCCGCCCGCCACTGCACCAACTGCGGCGCGGCGCTCACCGACGGCCAGGATTGGTGTTTGCAGTGCGGTACCGGCGCGCCCGACAGCCTGCGCTCGCGGCTGCCAAGCTGGCGCTCGGCAGCCGTCGTCATCGCCGCGCTCGTGCTGCTCATCGCCGGCGCCGCCGGAGCCGCCTACGCCGCGCTGAGCAAAGGCAGCGCCACGCCACGCACGGCGACCGTCGCCGTCGCCCAGGCGCCCGCCGCCGTGGCGACCACGCCCGTACAGCCCGCCTCCGGCGAAGTCCCGCCGGCCAAAATCGGCACGCCAACGACGATCAAGCCGTCGACGCCGCTCGGCACGGCCAAACCGCCGAAAATCCCGCTGTCGGCACCCACGCCCACGACGCCCGCGGCGACTCCCGTGACGCCCACGCCCGCAGCCAAGCTTCCCGTCACGAAAACCCACAAAGCGGGCGGCAAGCAGGCGCCCGTGCCGGCCGGCGAAGCGCACCCCGAAGCGCTGCTGCTCGACACCAACGCCGCCGCCACGTACAACCCCTACAACTACGCCGCCACCAACTTCGGCGACCCCAGCCTGGCGATCGACGGCGACGCCTCGACCGGCTGGACAGCGCTCGTCGAACCGGCCAACGCGCCGAAGCTCGCCGAGGGACTGATCGTCGACCTGAACACCGCGCGCAAGCTGTCCGGACTGGCGCTCACCACGACCACGCCCGGCATGACGATCCAGATGTACGGCGCCAACGCCGCCACGCCGCCCGCCTCGATCACCGACCCCGCGTGGATCGCACTGACCCCGTCGCTGACCGAGGGCAAGCGCCACGTGCGCATCAAATTCGGCGCCGGCGACGCGACCGCACAGCAGAACGCCACCAAGCCCTACCGCTTCATCGTCCTGTGGATCAGCCAGGCGCCGGCCTCGGCCGTCGGCACGCCCGCCGCGCCGGGGCGCGTCAGCGTCAACGAACTGGAACTCTTCGCGCGTAAAGCGAAGTAAGCGGGCGACGAGCGCTCAGCCGGCCGCGCGAGCGCGCTTGGCCGGGCGTTTGGCGGCCGGTGCCTTGGCGCGTGCGGGCGCTTTGGCGGTTTTGCTCGCGCGTTTGCGCGACTGCGCGGCGGTTCGTTTGGCGCGCCGCGCCGGGCGCGCGTTGCCCCACACGTCGTCGAGGAAACCGGCGATCTCGTTCGTCAGCCGCTCGGGCTGCATGCGCAGCTCCATGATCGAGTTGGCTTCCAGCAGCCGCGCGTTGGGCAGCTCCTCGGCGAGCATGCCCGCGTCGGAGAACGGGTGCACGGGGTCGCGATGGTGGCCGAGCACGAGCGTCGGCGTGTCGAATGTGCGGCGGTCGTTGCGGTGCGGCGCGATGCGCCCGAAGAACAGCCCCTGCAGCACAGCGCCGCTCGGCCCCGGTTCCTGGCGCACCAGGTCGAGCATCACGTTGCCGTAGTGCGGCAGCAGCCGGCGCGGAACCGCGCGCGTGCCGCGCGCGACGAGCTTCATCGCGCGCTCGCCGAACGTCAGCGCGACGAGCAGCGGTGTGAAAGCCAGCGCGCTCCACATCAGCGCGTTGTCGAGCACGGGCATCTCGATCACCATCCCGCGCAGGCGCTCGGGCGCCGTCAGCGCGATGTTCAGCGCCGTGTTCGCGCCCAGCGAGGTGCCCATCACGACCGCTTCGTCGATCTGCAGGTGATCGAGCAGCGCGACGATCTGATCGCCGAAGAAGCGCATCGAGTAGCGCCACATATCGCGCGGGCGGTCGGACTGGCCGTGGCCGAGCAGGTCGACCGTGATCACTCGGTTGCCGCGCGCGGCCAGGTCTTCGGCCAGCCGCCGGTGCATCTCCTGCGACAGCAGCAGGCCGTGCACGAGGATCAGCGGGCGCTGTGAGGCGCGCGAGCTGCGCGCGGTCCGCCCGCGCCCGCCCGCCTCCGTGACAGCCGCCGGCCCGCCGCCGTACTCGGTGTAGGCGATGCGCTGACCCTCGAACTGAAAGCTGGCCATCGCACAACCCTACTTATTCGCCGGGCGTAAGCAAACTGGCTGGTCGGCCAACATCTGCGGCGAGGTCGCGCTAGCTTTGGGTCTCAACAGCTTCGCCGGGCTCCCAGCCGGCACGATCAGGAGGAAGAGAATGGCCAAGCAGCCCCGCATCCTCGCCGGACAGACCGCCGCGATCACCGGTGCCGCGCGGGGGATCGGCCGCGCGACCGCCCAGGCGCTGCTCGCGCGGGGGATGAAGGTCGCGATCGGCGACGTCGACATCGACGCGGCGCGCAAGACCGCCGACGAGCTCGGCCCGAGCGCGATCGCGCTGCCGCTCGACGTGACCGACCGCGAGTCCTTCGCCGCCTTCCTCGACGAGGCCGAGCGCCAGCTCGGGCCGCTCGACGTGCTCGTCAACAACGCCGGCATCATGCAGATCGGCCGCTTCCTCGACGAGGACGACCTGACCGCGCAGCGGATGATCGACATCAACCTGCACGGCGTGATCCTCGGCATGAAGCTCGCGCTCGCGCGCATGATCCCGCGCGACCGCGGCCACGTCGTCAACATCGCCTCCCAAGCGGGCAAGTTCGGCGCCCCCGGCGGCGCGACGTACTCGGCGACCAAGCATGCCGTCGTCGGGCTCACCGAGGCGGTCCGCGGCGAGCTGCGCCTGATGGACGCGCACATCGACCTCAGCTACGTCATGCCCTACGTCGTCAACACCGAGCTCGGCTCCGGGCTCGGCGAGGCGCGCGGCCTGAGCAACCTCGAGCCGGCCGACGTCGCCGAGGCGATCGTCGAGGCGCTGCAGTTCGGGATCGTCGAAGTGTGGGTCCCCAAGTCGGCCAAGCGGACGAACGTGCTCGGCGTCGTGCTGCCGCGCCGCCTGTCGGAGGGCATGGCGCGCGCGATGAAGGCCGACCGTGTGCTCGCAGACGCCGACTCGCTGACCCGCCGCAACTACGAGCTGCGCGCCGCGCGCTCGGAGCCCGGGCTCGACGCCGGCTCCGGCACGCCGCAGATTCCCAGCTCGGTCGGTGAGCCGGGCGGCGTGCCCGGCAGCTAGCCCGCGGTCAGCCAGTCGGCGATCAGGCTGCCGAGCAGCGGCCCCTGATCCTCCTGCAGGAAGTGGCTGGCGTCGGGGATCGGCCGCGGCGCCGGTCCACCGACCGCCGCGGCGAAGCGCTCGCCGACGTGCGGCGGAAGGATCGGGTCGGAGTCCGCCCACAGGATCAGCATCGGGCGCTCGTCCTGCGCGAGCGCGTCCTGCACGCGCTGCCCGGCCGCCGCGCCCGGCTCCTCGGGCGCACGCGGGATCATCAGCGGGAACGCGCGCGCGCCGGCCTTCGATGCGGCATCCGGGAACGGCGCGTCGTAGGCGGCGATCACCTCGTCGCCGGGATCGTTCTTGCACGCCCCGCGCACGAGGAAACCGACCGGAAGATCCTCGGTGCGCTCCACGAAGTCGCGAAACGCCGTCCACGCGTCGGTCATCCGCTGGTGCCCGGTGAACAGCCCCGTGTCGAGGATCGCGATCCGCGCGATCCGCTCGGGGTGCTCGACGGCCAGGCGCAGGCCGATCGGGCCGCCCCAGTCGTGCACGACGATCGTCGCGTCGCGCAGGTCCAGGTCCTCCAGCAGCGTCGCCGTCATCTCGGTGTGGCGGTCGTAGGAGTACCAGCCGATGTCCGTCGGCTTGTCCGAGCGGCCGAAGCCGGCGAGGTCGGGTGCGATGCAGCGAAAGCCCGCGTCGCGCACTGGGCCGATCGTCTTTCGCCATAGAAACGACCATGTCGGCTCGCCGTGCACGAAGACCACCGGCGCCCCGTCTCCCTCGTCGATGTGCGCCAGGCGCAGCCCGTCCACTTCGCGATAGTGGGCAGCGAAGGGAAACTCCGGCAGATCCTCGAGCGTTTGCTCGGCTGTGCGCACCGCGTCGACCATCCCGCCGGGCAGCATATCCGGGGTCCCATCGGCTAGGCTCGCGGCCGTGCACCTGCTCGCCGTACACCTCGTGCCCGTGCTCGCGGCCGAGAAGAGCAAAACCGCCTACTACATCGCCGGCGGGCTGCTCGTCGCCTGGGCGCTGATCGTCTCCGTCCTGTTCGGCCTGCGCAAACCGGACTTCCCCGGCAGCCTCGGCGGCCAGCGCATCGTCATGGCGATCAGCGCCGTGCTCGTGATCGCCGCGGCCTCGACCGCCGTGATCACCTCCGGCGGTGGCACCGAGAAGGCCGGCGCGGCGAGTGCCTCGGAGACGACGACGACCGCCACGCCCGGGGGTACCAGCGCCCCGAGTGCCACGTCTGAGCCCTCGACGGCGACGGCATCCAAGCCGGCCGCCTCGACGCCGGCCAAATCGCCCAAGGCGACGACCGGCACGCCGCCGCCGGCCTCCTCGCCGGCCGCCGCGACGACGGTCAAACTCGCCGCCAACCCGGCCGGCCAGCTCGCCTACGAACCCAAGCAGCTGACCGCGAAGGCCGGCAAGGTGACGATCGACATGGCCAACATGTCGCCCGTCGAACACGACGTCGCCGTCGCACAGGGCAGCACCGTGCTCGGTCAGACACCCGTGTTCAGCGGCGGCAGCAAGTCGGTCACGCTGACGCTCAAGCCCGGCAAGTACACCTTCTACTGCACCGTTCCCGGCCACCGTCAGGCCGGCATGGAAGGTACGCTGACAGTCTCGTGAAGCTCTACGTCTGCTACGGCACCTTCCCGACACCGCGTCCCGGTGGGCACCCGTGCGCCAACGCATACCACGCGCTCAAGGACGCAGGGCACGATCCCGAGGTGATCAAGTCCTACGGCTTCGCGCCGCTGCCCGCCGCTCTCAACGCGACCGCCGGCCGCCGCCGCGCGCAGGAGCTGACGGGCAAACGCTGGGTGCCCGTGCTCGAGCTCGACGACGGCACGGCCGTGTATGACTCGCGCAAGATCGTCGAGTGGGCAGCCGCCCACCCGGCCTAGCCGCCCCGGCGCTCAGCTCCGCGGCGGCTCGGCGGCGCCGGAAGGCGAGAGCCGCCAGGCGAACAGCACGGCCGCGACCGAGGTGGCGAGGTTCAGGCTCGACACACCGGCGCGCATCGGGATGCTGATGCGCGCGTCGGCGCGCGCCAGCAGCGCGTCGCTGATGCCGTAGCGCTCGGTGCCGAACGCCAGCAGCGCGCGCCGGGGCAGCCTCGCCACGTCCAACGGCTCGCCCTCGGGGTCCAGCGCCAGCAGCGGCCGCTCGCCGGCACGCAGCTCGTCGAGCTCGTGCACGCGTGCGACGGGCAGCGCGAAGTGCAGGCCCGCGGCGCCGCGCAGTGCGTCGGGTGCCCACGGGTCGTGGCTGCCCGTGCTCAGCACGCCGGCGATGTTCGCGGCAGCGGCCACGCGCACACAGGCGCCCATGTTGCCGAGATCGCGCGGATCCTCCAGCAGCACCACCGGATCGGCGCGCGCGGCGGCGAGCAGCACGGCCGGGTCGACCTGCGGGCGCTCGGCCAGCGCGATCACACCGCCCGTCGGCGCCAGCGGAGAGAGCTGCTCGAAGATGTCCGGTTTGACCTCGCTGGCGAGCTCGCGCAGCCGTTCGGCCACGTCGGGTGCGAGCGCGGCCGCGAGCCGATCGAGCTCGGCAGGGTCGCTGCACACGACCTCCAGCACGTTCGCGCCGAAGCGCAGCGCGTGCTTGAGCGGGTGCAGGCCTTCCAGCACGGCCAGCGAGCGATCGCGCCGCGCGCGCCCGAAGCGCGGGATGAGCGATCCTTCTTGCACTCGGCGATAATGGCAGCTGGCGCATGAAGCTCGAGGGCATCCACCACATCACCGCGATCACCGCCGACGCTCCCGGCAACGTCGAGTTCTACACCGGCGTGCTGGGGCTGCGCATGGTCAAGCAGACGGTCAACCAGGACGACCCGACGGTCTACCACCTGTTCTACGGCGACGACGACGGCTCGCCGGGGATGGACCTGACGTTCTTCGAGTACCCCGGCGCAGCGCGCGGCAGGCCGGGCGCGGGGATGGTCCACCGGATCGTCTGGCGCGTCGGCTCGGCCGCCGCGCTGCAGTTCTGGCACGAGCGCCTGCAGCAGCACAACGCCGTCGTGGAGCTCTCCGGCGAGAGCCTCGTGTTCGCCGACCCGGAGGGCCTGGAGCACGAGCTCGTGCCGGCGACGGTCACCGACGCGCCGCTGGAGGCGACCTCGCCGGAAGTCCCTGGCGAGTATGCCCTGCAGGGCTTCGACGGAGTGCGCGCCTACAGCGCCGACCCCAGCGCGAGCGCCGGGCTGCTGCTCGACGGGCTGGGCTTCGAGAGCACCGACGGGTCGAGCTGGGAAGTGCGCGGCGACCATCGCGGCAGCCACTACGTCTACGATGCCGCGCCGCCGGAGGCCGTCGCCAGCCAGGGCGCGGGCACGGTGCACCACGTCGCCTTCGCGTCGACGATCGAGGATCACGAGGATTGGCGCACGCGCGCGGCCGCGGCCGGCGCGCACCCGACGCCGGTGATCGATCGCTTCTACTTCCGCTCGGTGTACTTCCGCGAGCCCAGCGGCGTGCTGTTCGAGATCGCCACGATCGGCCCCGGCTTCGCCGTCGACGAGGACGCCGCGCACCTCGGCGAGCGGCTGTCGCTGCCGCCGCGTTTCGAGCCGCTGCGCGAGCACCTCGAGCAGACGCTCACGCCGCTGCCCTACCCCCGCCCGCACGCCTCCTAGGCGCGGCTCCGGCGTTGGCCGGATCGGCGCAACGGCTGGAGAAGCCGTGTGCGAACACGGGGCGGCGAGCTGCTTTTGGACCCGTGGCCATGGCCGAAGTGGCCAGCGCCCGCTGGCCAGATTGTCCAATGGCGCCGGTTGTCCGTATCTGGGCCGGCGAATAGACTGCGCGACGGATGGTCACCGGTGGGGGCACCACGATCGACGTGCCGAGCTCTGACCCCTCGCCGGGTGCAGCGCAGCCGGACGAGCCGGCGGTGCGCCTGACCGACGTGCGCAAGACGTTCGGCGACGTCGTCGCGGTGGAGCGCCTGTCACTCGACGTGCGCGCGGGGGAGTTCTTCACGATGCTCGGCCCGTCCGGCTCGGGCAAGACGACGACGCTGCGCGTGATCGCCGGCTTCGAGCTCGCCGACTCGGGGCGCGTGCAGCTGCACGGCGTCGACGTGACCGGCCGCCCGCCGTACGAGCGCCCGCTGAACACCGTCTTTCAGGACTACGCGCTGTTCCCCCATATGAGCGTCGGCGAGAACGTCGCCTACGGACTGCGCGTCAAGGGCGTGGGCAAGCGCGAGCGCCGCGAGCGCGCACAGGAGGCGCTGGCGATGGTGCGCCTGCCCGATGTCGCCGAGCGGCGCCCCAGCCAGCTCTCCGGCGGCCAGCGCCAGCGCGTCGCGCTCGCCCGCGCGCTCGTCAACCGTCCGCGCGTGCTGCTGCTGGACGAGCCGCTCGGTGCGCTGGACCTGAAGCTGCGCCAGGAGATGCAGCTGGAGCTCAAGGCGATCCAGCGCGAGCTGTCGGAGCGGATCACCTTCATCTACGTGACGCACGACCAAGATGAGGCGCTGACGATGAGCGACCGCATCGCTGTCTTCTCGGACGGCCGCGTCGAGCAGGTCGGCACGCCGGGTGAGATCTACGAGCGGCCGGCCAACGAGTTCGTCGCGACGTTCGTCGGCACCTCCAACCTGATCCGCCGCGACGGGCGCACGTACACCGTCCGACCGGAGAAGATCCGCCTGCTCGGCGACGGCGAGCACGACCCGGCGGCGCTGGCGGGGACCGTGCAGGAGGTTGCCTATCTCGGGTCGGTGACGCGTTATGACATCGCGCTCGACGACGGCGAGAAGGTCGTCGTGGTCAGGCAGAACCTCGACACGTCCGCCGCGCAGGCGCTCGCTCAGCGGGGACGGCGCGTCAGCGTCGTGTGGCGTACGCAGGATGCTTCGCAGCTGCACACAAACCAAGAGGAGGAACAGAGCAGATGAGACTGGCAAAGATCGACTGGGCGCTGGGGGTGGTGCTCGCGACGATGCTCGTCGCGGTGTCGGCCTGTGGGAGCTCATCCAGCACTTCGTCCTCGGCGAGCCTGCCGACGAAAATCGGCCCGGGCGAGGGGCAGCTCAACCTCGTCGCGTGGGAAGGCTACGCGCAGCCACAGTGGGTCAAGCCATACGAAGCGCAGACGGGCTGCAAGGTGCACGCCAAGTACGCCGGCTCGTCTGACGAAATGGTCACGCTGATGCGCTCCGGCGGCGGCAGCCAGTACGACATGGTCTCAGCCTCCGGCGATGCGAGCCTGCGGCTGATCCGCGGTGGCGAGGTCACGGCGATGAACGTCGCGCTGGTGCCCGAATGGAAGAACTTCATCCCGCAGCTGCAGTCGCCGTCGCACAACACGGTGGACGGCAAGCACTACGGCATCTCGCTGCAGTGGGGCCCGAACACGCTGCTCTACAACACCAAGTCGGTCACGCCTGCGCCCACCAGCTGGGCGGCGATCTACAGCTCGAAGTACAAAGGCCAGGTGACCGTCCCGGCCAACCCGATCCAGATCGCCGACGCCGCGCTGTACCTGTCGAAGACGCAGCCCAGCCTCGGCATCTCCGACCCCTACGAGCTGACCGAAGCGCAGCTCAACGCGGCGGCCAACCTGCTCAAACAGCAGAAGCCGCTGATCAAGAAGTACTGGGCACTGGCCTCGGACGAGATCGAATTGTTCAAGAACGGCGACGCGACGATCGGCGCGGCGTGGCCCTACCAATACAGCACGCTGATCGCCGACAAGACCCCCGTCAAGCAGATCATCCCGAGCGAGGGTGCGACCGGCTGGGCGGACACGTGGATGCTCGCCGCGCACGCCAAGGACCCCAACTGCGCCTACAAATGGGTCAACTGGGTGTCCAGCCCGAAAGTGCAGGCCCAGCAGGCGATCTCCTATGGCGAGACGCCCGTCAACACGAAGGCCTGCCCGTACATGGAAAAGATCCAGAAGGGCTCGTGCGGGCTGTACCACGCGGACGCACCGTCGACGTACTTCGACTCGATCAAGTTCTGGAAGACCCCCGTCGCCGAATGCGGCAACGGCCAGAACGACTGCATGGACTACACCAAGTGGCAGCAGAAGTGGACGGAAGTAACCGGGTAGCGCTCGGTGTGAGCCGGTGAGCAGCGCCGGCTTCGCCGAGAGCAGCAGCGCGCGCATCCGCGTGTCGGCGGCGTTGTTCCGCCGGCCGTGGTTGCGTGGCGGGCTGCTGCTGTCCGGGCCGTTGGCGTGGTTCGTGCTGATCTACCTGGCGGCGCTCGTCGTGCTGTTCGTGTCCTCGCTGTGGAGCGTCGACTCGTTCACCGGCAACCTCGTCCACACGTGGACGCTGGACAACTTCAAAACGCTGTTCTCGGTCTCCACCTACCGGACGATCGCCCTGCGCACGATCGGCATCGCCGCGGCGGTGACCGTGACGGACGCGATCCTCGCGCTGCCGTTCGCCTTCTTCGCCGTGCGTATCGCCTCCAAGCGACTGCAGGGCGTGCTGTTCGTCGCCGTGCTGATCCCGCTGTGGTCGAGCTACCTGGTACGCGTGTACGTGTGGCGGCTGATCCTCGCCAAAGACGGCGTGCTCAACTGGGCGATCGGCCAGGTCGGCCTGGGCTCGCTGAACATCGGCTACTCCAACTGGGCGATGTGGATCGTCTTCAGCTACATCTGGCTGCCGTTCATGATCCTGCCGATCTGGTCGGCGATCGAACGCGTGCCCGACTCGTTCATCGAGGCCTCGGCGGATCTCGGTGCGCGCAGTTGGCGCACCTTCTCGTCGGTGCTGTTCCCGCTGATCCTGCCGGGGATCGCCGCCGGCTCGATCTTCACCTTCTCGCTGACGCTCGGCGACTACATCACGCCGACGCTCGTCGGCGGCGCCGGCTCTGACTTCATCGGCAACGTCGTCTACCAGAACGTCGGCGTCGCCAGCAACGTGCCGTTCGCCGCCGCCTTCGCGACCGTCCCGCTGGTCGTCATGGGCATCTACCTGCTGATCGCCAGGCGCATGGGAGCGTTCGAGGCGCTGTGATCGGCACGAGTCGCTTCAGCCGCATCGCGCTGACCGTGTGGGCGGTGCTGATCATGCTGTTCTTGTTCGTGCCGATCGCGCTGATCGTCGTCTACGCGTTCAACCCCTCCAACGTGCAGAGCTGGCCGCTGCACGGTCTGTCGACCAAGTGGTTCAGCTCCACCTGGAACAACCAGGAAATGCGCCACGCCTTCTGGCTGTCGGTGCGGGCCGGGCTGATATCCACGGCGATCGCGCTGCTGCTCGGCTCGATGGCGGCGTTCGCCGTGCATCGCTTTCGCTTCTTCGGGCGCGAGGCGATCTCGTTCCTGCTCGTGCTGCCGATCGCGCTGCCGGGGATCATTACGGGCATGGCGCTGAACTCGTTCATCAACTTCAGCGGCATCGGCTTCTCGCTGACGACGATCATCGTCGGGCACGCTACGTTCTGCATCGTGACCGTCTACAACAACGTGCTCGCGCGGCTGCGCCGCACACAGTCCTCGCTGGTCGAGGCCTCGATGGACCTCGGCGCCGACGGCTGGCAGACCTTCCGTTACGTCACGCTGCCGATGATCGCCTCCGCGCTCGTCGCCGGCGGGCTGCTCGCGTTCGCGCTGTCCTTCGACGAGATCGTCGTGACGACGTTCACCGCGGGCGCGCAGAACACGCTGCCGATCTGGATCTTCGGCAACATCCGCCTCGGCCAGCAGCTGCCGCAGGTCAACGTGGTGGTGCTGTTCGTGATCCTCGTCAGCCTGATCCCGGTCGCGCTCGCGCGGCGCCTGACGCGCGACACGGGCATCCTGCGCCCGACGGCCGCGGCGGGCGGCGCCGCGGCGTGAGTCCGGCCACGCGCTAGCTTTGTCGAGATGACGCTCGACGCCAACAAGGAAGCGGTGTCCAGCTTCTACGCCGAGGCGATCAACGGCCGCGACACCTACGCCTGCGAGCGCTGGCTGTCCAAGGGCTTCGTGCACAACGGCGTCAAGCGCGGGCGCGAGGGCCAGCGCGAGGTCGTCGCCTACTTCCTGGCCGCTTTCGAGCCGCTGCATCACGAGATCCTCCTGCTGCTCGGCGAGGACGACCTCGTAGCCGCCCACCAGCGCTGGAGCGGCCGTCAGGTGGGCGAGTTCCTCGGCTGTGCCCCCAGCGGACGCGACATCGTCTTCACCTCGACGGCCGTGCTGAAGCTCGCCGGCGGCGAGATCGTGCAGGCATGGGATGAGATGGACACCGGCGCGATCGTCGCGCAGCTCACGGCTGCCTGACCCGGCCGCATCGCGCGAGGGCGATGTAGAGAAAGCGAGCGCGGCTCCGACATACCGATATGAACGCGCCAATGCGGGCGCGCCGAACAAGGAGACAGACGATGAAGTTCATGCTGATCCAGGCTTACGGCGGCGTCGAGGGCGTGGAGCCGATGACCACGTGGTCGCCGCAGGAGATCGACGCGCACATCGCCTACCAGCGCGCGCTCAACGACGAGCTGCGCGAGCGCGGCGAGTTCGTCGACGCGCAGGGGCTGGCCGCACCGGAGCTCGCGAAGTTCGTCAAGCACGACGGCGTCGGCACGCCGGTCGTCACCGACGGGCCGTTTGCGGAGTCCAAGGAGCTGCTCGCCGGCTATCGCATCGTCGACGTGGAGTCGCCCGAGCGGGCAATCGAGATCGCCGCCAAAGGGTCGGCGGCGCCCGGGCCCAATGGCGTCCCGATCGAGCAGACGATCGAGGTGCGCGAGGTGATGGACGCGCCGCGCCCGGGAGCGTGACCGCGCGCGCCGGCATCGAGGACCTGCTGCGCGACGCCACGCCGCAGGTCCTCGGTGCGACGGTGCGCCGCTTCGGGCACTTCGCCGACGCCGAGGACGCGGTGCAGGAGGCGCTCGTAGCGGCGGCCGCACAGTGGCCCTCGCAGGGCGCGCCGGAGAGCCCAGTCGGCTGGCTGATCGCCGTGGCCGCCCGGCGCATGACCGACAGCCTGCGCAGCGACAGCGCGCGACGGCGCCGCGAGCAGTCCTCGGCCGGCGATCGCCTCGGCGCCGAGGACTCCGCCGAGCGGGCCGACGGCGGCGCCGACGACACGCTCGCGCTGATGTTCATGTGCTGCCACGAGGCGCTCACGCCTGCATCGGCGATCGCCTTGACGCTGCGGGCGGTGGCGGGACTGACGACCGCGCAGATCGCCGCTGCCTTCCTCGTGCCCGAGGCGACGATGGCACAGCGCATCAGCCGCGCCAAGCAGCGCGTCGAGTCCTCCGGCGCGGCGTTCGCGATGCCCGTCGCCGGCGAATGGCAGGCGCGGCGGGCGTCGGTGCTGCACGTGATCTACCTGATCTTCAACGAGGGCTACCTGGCCAGCAGCGGCGCCCAGCTCGCCCGCGCCGAGCTGTCCGGCGAGGCGATCCGCCTGGCGCGGATCGCGCGCCTGGCGCTCCCCGGCGACCCGGAGGTGGCCGGACTGCTTGCGCTGATGCTGCTCACCGAGGCGCGCCGCCCGGCGCGCACGGATGCCAACGGCGCGATGATCGCGCTCGACGAGCAGGACAGGACGCTGTGGCAGCGCGAGCCGATCGCCGAGGGCAGCGAGCTGCTCGCGCGGGCGCTCGGCGCGGGCGCCGTCGGGCCCTACCAGCTGCAGGCGGCCATTGCCGCCGCGCACGGCCGTGCCGAGCGCGCGCAGGACACCGACTGGCGGGAGATCGCCGGGCTCTACGACCTGCTGGCGCGAATCTCAGACAACCCGGTCGTCGCGCTCAATCGCGCGATCGCGGTGTCGATGGCCGACGGCCCGCAAGCCGGGCTGGCGCTGATGGCCGAGCTCGAGCAGCCGCTGTCTCAGAGCCATCGCCTGCATGCAGCGCGCGCCCACCTGCTCGAGCGCGCAGGCGATACGCAGGCGGCTCTCGCCGGCTACCGCCAGGCCGCGGCGCACACGACCAGCACCCCCGAGCGCGACTACCTGCTCAAGCGCGCCGCGCGACTCGCACAGGCCCAGAGGCCCTAGGCGGGCCGGCGCTCTCAGGACCGATCCGGGTGCCGCGGGCTCGTGGCGCCGATCAGGCGTGCCCCGCGACCGTGGGTGAAGAAGCTGAACGCCCAGCGCGTGAACACGAGCAGGCGATTCTGAAAGCCGACGAGGTACCAGAGGTGCACCGCCAGCCACGTCAGCCAAGCCAGCGTGCCGCTGAGGTGCACGCCCTTGATGTCGGCGACGGCGCGCGCGCGGCCGATCGTCGCGAGGTTGCCCTTGTCGGTGTAGCGAAACGGGCGGTGCGGCTTGCCCGCGAGGGCGCGAAGCACCGTGCCGGCCGCGTGGCGGCCCTGCTGCATCGCGACCGGCGCCAGCCCGGGGAGGGTCTGCACGTCGTCGCCGCGGCGCACGGCGACCATGTCGCCGAGCGCGAACACCTCGGGGTGCCCGCGCAGCGTGAGGTCCTCCTCGACGATCAGCCGCCCCGCGCGGTCGAGCTCTGCGCCGCCGGCCTCCGCCAGGGCACGCGCGAGCGTGGAGGGCGCCACGCCGGCGGCCCACACGACGGTGCGCGCGGGGTAGCTGGCGTGCTTGCCGCCGGGGCCGCTCGTCGTCACGGCTCGGCTGTCGATGCCGGTGACCATGTGCTCGACCAGCGGCGTCACGCCGAGCTTCTCCAGGGCGTGCGCGGCGCTCGCCGAGAGCGACGGCGGGAAGCCGGTGAGCACGCGGTCGGCCGCCTCGACGAGCAGCACGCGAGCCGCAGCGGTGTCGGCACGGCGGTACTCGCGCACGCTGTCATGGGCGATCTCGGCAATCTGGCCGGCCATCTCCACGCCGGTAGGCCCGGCACCGACGACGACGAACGTCAGCCATGCCCGCCGGCGCTCCTCGTCGGGCTCCCACTCGGCCGCCTCGAGCGCCGTGAGGATGCGGCTGCGGATGTCCAGCGCGCCCTCCAGCGACTTCAGCTCCGGCGCGTGCGCCTGCCAGCCGTCGTGGCCGAAGTAGGAGTAGGCCGATCCGCCGCAGACGAGCAGGCTGTCGTACTCCAGCGACGCCGGCGCGGGGACGCCGTCGGCTACGGGCCGCAGCTCTACGCGTCTTGCCTGCAGATCGAAGCCGGTGGCCTCGGCGAGCACCACCTCGACGTTGGTGCGGCGGCGGAAGATCGAGCGCAGCGGGTAGCAGATCTCGCTGGCCGAGAGCGCTCCTGTGGCGACCTGATAGGCGAGCGGCTGAAACAGGTGGAAGTTGCGCCGGTCGACGAGCGTCACCTCGACGGGCCCCTTGGCGAGCTTCAGCGCGGCCTGCAGGCCGGCAAAGCCGCCGCCGACGAGGACCACGCGGTGTCATGCGCGCTCGGGCATGACAATCAGGCTACGACGACGACGTCGCCTGCGGCCCGCCGATCATCGCCGGCCTTCCGCGGCGCGGCGGAGCGCCCACGACGAGGGGCGGACACGCCGGCGGGCGATCGGGCAGGATCTGGCGATGGCGGGGCTCTCGGCAAAAGACGTGCGTCTCGTGCTCGACTTCGTCGGCGAGGCGCACGGTGCCGACGACCTGGACGAGCTACGGGCGTTTCTGCCGGGTGCGTTGCGTCGTGTAGTGCCGGCCGACTACGCCTCCTACAACGAGGTGGGCCACGACGGGCGCGTGTACGCGACGCTCGTGGACCCGGAGCTGCCCGCGGGGATGTTCGAGCAGTGGGGGCGCTACGCCGGCCAGAATCCGCTGGTCATCCGCCACGTGCGCACGCGCGACGGACGCGCTTACCGCTTCTCCGACGTCGTGCAAGCCGGCTCGTGCGACGAGCTGGAGCTGTTCCGCGAGCTCTACGGCCCCCTCGGCGTGCCCCACCAGATCGCCTTCACGCTGCCCTCGCCGCCCGATATGACCTTCGGCATGGCGCTGTCGCGCGGCGGCCGCGACTTCAGCGAGCGCGACCGCCAGCTGCTCAACCTCGCGCGGCCGCACCTGATCCAGGCCTATCGCAACGTTCAGGCACGCGAGCAAGCGGCCACGGTCATCGACTCGCTGCGCCGCGGCATCGACCAGGCCGGCGAGGCGGTCGCGATCGTCGAAAGCGGCGAGGTCGTCTTCTGCTCCGCGCGCGCCAGGGAGTGCCTGAACGAGCTGGGCTGGGGCGAGGGGGCACCCGCGCCCGATGTCCTGTTGGCGCCCGGTCCGACCGGGCATGCGTGGGACCCGGTACGGCTGGCGAGCACGGGCGTCGTTCTGCGACGCCTGCCCACGGGCCGGCACGGAGGCCTGGTGCTGTTGTTCGAACGCGCCGCCTCCGGTCTCTCGCCGCTGGCCCTGCGGGGTCTCGGCCTGAGCGCGCGCGAGGCCGAGGTGCTGCGCCTGTTCGCGCTCGGCCTGAGCACGCGCGAGATCGCCGCCAGCCTGCAGATCAGCCCGCGTACCGTCTACAAGCACACCCAGCACATCCACTCGAAGCTCGGCACGAGCGATCGCGCGCAGGCGATCGCCACGGCGCTGGCGGCCGAGCACGAGCCGCGCCTCGCCGCCGCCTGAGCGGCGCGCGGGCGTGAGGCGGCGTGCGAGGATGGCGCCGTGAGAGCGCGGGCGCTCGGTGTGTCGGTGATGCTGACGACGTTGGTCCTTGCGGCCTGCGGTTCGGGCGAGGCGGCACGTCCGGCTGCGCGCGCGCACGCTGGGGCGCAGAGCACGCACACCGCCGCGCGGGACGGGCGTCTGCGCCTGATGCGGATGGGGAGCTTTGACGAACCGACGTCCGTGACCGGCGCCCCTGGCGATCCGCGGCGCGTGTATGTGCTGCAGCGCTCCGGCCAGGTGATGCTGCTGCTCGACGGCCACAGGCAGTCGCGGCCGTTCCTGAACATTTCCGGGTCGGTGTACTCGCAGGGAAGCGACGAGCAGGGGCTGCTGGGCATGGCGCTTCCTGCCGACTACGCGGCGACCGGGCTCTTCTATGTCGACTACACGGTTTCCGGCAACGACATCAGGATCGCTCAGTACCGCCGCTCGCCGAGCGATGCGAACCTCGCAGAGCCGCTGAGCGCGCACACGCTGCTGACGATCGACCACCATGCATTCACCAACCACAACGGCGGCCAGCTGGCGTTCGGGCCCGAAGGGGACCTGTTCATCGGCGTCGGAGATGGGGGCAGCGAGGGTGACCCCAGCGCAAACGGCCAGAACACGGGCACGCTGCTGGCGAAGATCCTGCGCATAGCGCCGACGGCGGGCGGCGGCTACACGATCCCGCGCGGCAACCCGTTCGCCGGCCAGCCAGGCAAGCGCGCGGAGATTTGGGCCTATGGCCTGCGCAATCCGTGGCGCTTCTCCTTCGATCGCCTGACGGGGGACATGATCGTCGGCGACGTCGGACAGGATCGCGAGGAGGAGCTCGATTTCGCACCCGCGGGCACGGGCGCGGGCGCCAACTACGGCTGGAGCGTGTGGGAGGGCGATCGCCGCTTTGGCACCGGCAGTGCGCCCCGCGCTGTCGCGCCGGTCCTGACCTTGTCGCACAGCGACGGCTACTGCGCGATCATCGGCGGCTACGTGGTGCGCGACCAGTCGCTGCCGAGCCTGTTCGGCAGGTACCTGTTCGGCGACTACTGCCGGGCGAAGATCGAGTCGGTGAAGCTCTCACGGAAAGCGGCTACCGGGCTCAGGGCGACTGGCCTGGAAGTGCCGGCTCTGTCCTCGTTCGGTCAGGACGCTCGCGGGCACATCTACGTCGCGTCGCTGCAGGGTGCTGTCTACCGGCTCGCGCAGCGCTGAGTGCCAGCGCGCGCGGCGCAGCTAGCTGCCGTGCAGGATCGCGCCGGTGTCGAGCGCTTCGAATTCAGACCCGGGCACGCGCTTGATCTGTTCTAGGTCCTGGTCGTCCCAGCCGGCGTTCGGAGCGCCCGTGATGAACCACGGCGACCCGTTGTCGGCGACGATCAGCCCATAGCGCTTGAGCGCTTCGAGCACGACGAGCGACTGGCCGTGGAAGCCGCTGAGGTCATAGCTCGCCTTCAGGCGCAGGCGCAGCCCCATCGGCGGGAGGCCGGCGTCTGAGCTGCTCGAGGCGAAATGCGTCGCCGGGTGGATGTAGCTGCGCTGGGTCTGCGGCACGGTGACACGCAGTGCATGATCGATCTGTCCGCTGCGGACCTCCGGGTAGCGGGCCAGCAGCGGGAAGATCGGCAGGCCGGCGGCATCCGCGGATGTCCAGCCTTCCGGGCGCAGGGCGTCGCTGCGAAGGTCGAAGACGGCGCCTGCCGCCGCCTTCCATTCCTGGCCCTTCAGGTGCGCCTTGTACAGCTCGTAGAGCTTGCACGTGCCTTCCTGAAGCACGAGGACGTGCTTGTCGCCGTGGCCGTTCTTGCCGCCCCCCTCGATCGGTGCGCCCGCGGGGACGGGGTAGGGGCCAGGGTCCGATTCCGTGCGGTATTTGGTGAGCTTGACCGGGACGGGCGGTTGTTCTGCGCCGACGACCGAGTAGGGGATGCCGTACTTCGGGTTGGTGGAGAAATCCGGGTGAAGGTGCGCTGTGGCGCCGATGCTCGCCACGTAAGCGGCGGAGTTGGGGCTGACGGGCGCACTGGCGACTTCCTGATTGAGCGCGTTGTCGGCCGGCAGGATCGGGCAGCCATATTCCGACGGCGCGGCGGTCGCCCGGTCAAGCGCCGGCGACGCGGCCGCGAGAGCCAGTGCGGCGACGGCTGCGGCGAGCGCGGCAAGCGGACGCCGTGCGTAAGACCCCTCTCCCACGGATCACACGCTAGCGCGACCCGCCCGCCTCTCGCTCAGCCGCACCGGCGGCAGCGGTCATCGGGCACAGCGACCTGCCTGCCCGATGACCGCCGGCGAGACCGTCCCCACGGCTCACCTCTCGCCGCCGCCGCCCACGCCTCGGCCGATGGCCAGCGCGGGCATGAGGGCCGATCCGACGAGATCCTTCTGCAAACGAGCCGGCACGATCGTCTGCGGCTCCAGCGCGGGCCCGACGGCCCGTCCTTCCTCCAGATGCGCCGAGGCCAGTTCTGCCTCTGCGCGCATCGGTGCGACCGCGCCGTCCTGGAACGGGAGCAGGCCGGCGACGCCGGCCTGCTCGAACGCGCGATGAATCATCCGGCTGCCGGGAATCAGCGCGAAGTCGAATCCGCGCCGCATGCAGAGGCGGCAGCGGAAAGCGATGACCGCCACCCCGACCGGGTCTATGTATGCCAGCTCGCGCAGGTCGAGCGTGATCGCCGTGACCTTTTCCTCGCACAGGCGCTCGATCTCCGCTTCCAGCGCGTTCGCCGAGCTGCTGTCGAGCTCGCCGGTGAGGACCAGCGTGTGCTCGCGCGCGACGACGCCGGCCGGCGCAAAGCCGTCGTCGCCGCCCCCTCGCGCGAAGCGTGGCTTGCTTGCCGCGAGCGTCTGTCTAGGACTTGCGAGAGCGGCCCTGCCGTCCTCGTATCGACCGATCCTTGCGGTCGTCGCCAATTCCTGGCGTTTCATCTGATACAGCTCCTTCCAAAGGCCTCGTATTGACTTCCAGGGGCGTCGGTCGGGCGACCGACGCCGGGGTGAAGCGGGCCGGGAGGAGCTAGCCGGGTCGCTCAGGAATCAGTACGAAGCAGGCCGTGAGCCACGGCCGCGAGGAAAGGCGAAGTCGGCGCATCGCGCGCGGCCCTGCCAGCAGCAGCAGCCCCGCGAGCGAGAGGAAGGCCGAGGGGGCGAGACCGGAGGCGCCGCCTACGGCCGCCCCTCCGGAGGCTCCACCGGGCGCCGGCCCGGGAGCCGGGCTGACCGGCGCATTGCCGACGGCAGAGCCGCCGTGCCCGCCGCCGGGGGGCAGCGTCCCCGTCATCGCAGCCGCAAGCGAGCCGTCGACCCGGGCGAAGCCGACGGTTGACGACCCGCCGAGGAAGCGCTTTTCGCCGAGCCAGCCGACGGTGCAGTTGTCGGTGGCGCTCCCGCCGAGCGCCGAGAGCTCACAGCTGAGCGCTCCGGCACGCTGGGCCGCCGTCAGCCCGCCGCGCGGTCCGTTGTCGCCGCCGCCCAGCGCCGGCGTCGCGGGTGTCTGCGCTTCGCCGCTCCCGGCCATCGGAGCCGTGGGGGGAGGCGACAGCGGGCCGGCCATGAGCGCTTGCGATTCGCCGGCGGCTTCGCCCGCACTCGCCGCGCGAGCGACGGAGTCCTGGGCTACGCCGGACTCGGAGGAGTTGCCGTGCAACGGACCGGCGGCGCCGGCTTCCTGGCCTTCCAGGCCTTCGGTCTTGGTGACGGCGATTTCTTTGACCGGTTCCTGCACGGTCTGTTCGGTTGCGGGCGGCGCTTCGACGGAGGCCGGTTCGGTCGTTTCGCCCGTTCCGGGAGAGGTGGGCGCGCTTTCGCCGGATTCTCCGGCTGCCGGCGGGCTTTCGCCGGATTCTTCGCCGACGACCCCGCCGCTTCCTGAGACTTCTTCGCCGGTCACCGGGGTTTCCTGACCGGTTTCCTGTGACTGACCGCCGGCCCCCTGTGTTTCTTCGCTCGGGCCGCCCGAGCCGCTCGGCTGACCTTCGCCCTGTCCCTGCGTTTCGGCCGATTCGGGCGTCGCCGGGCCGCCGGGAGGTTCGTCGGCATACGCGCCGGAAGCCACCGCGAGCGTGCAGAGGATCGCGAGAATCGCTGCTGTTAGGCAATACAAGCCACGCTCAGCGATCCGCATTGGGGGATTGTGACCTATCCAGAGCATCTTTTCTCGCAGCATGCGTATCTCTTACGCAAACAATAAGAATCGCAGCACCGACCGCCAATCGGATTGGTCGCACAATGCGCGAAATAGCCGACCGTCAATCGCCCGGCGGACGAACGCTACTCGACGGACAGGCCGGATCGGGCGGATCGTCGACGCACAGCTACTGTGCCGAGCGGTGCCGGCTGTGTCCGCCGCTCCCGTCGGGGGTGTGGCGTCCCGGCGTCACGGGCGATGCTCGCTGCATCGCTGCGCGCCGCCAGGCGGCACATCGTCAGCACGAAGCCCACGAGCACGAGCCAGACGGCGGGGAGCACGATCGGCAGCATCAGGGCAGGCCGAGGGGCCGGGTGGACAGCATGTCGGCCGACCGTAACGCGACGGTCAGGGCGGGCACAGCGTTGTTTCTAGGACGTCTGTGCCTGGCGGCGCGCCTCGTCTTGCCGGATCACCGGCGCCGTGCGCCGGTGTAGAGGATCACCGTGAGGTTGCGAAAGCGCGTCTGTTGCACGCCGGAGCCGTAACGGCCTGTCATGCGCCGCTCGATGGCGTCGCGCCGGCGCAGCGGCACGTCCGAGTCCCTGATGACCAGCCACACGCGCCGTGACGGCGAAGCGAGTGCGGAGGCAAGCCGCAGAGGCGCCGGGCGCAGCGCATGCGCGCCCGCGCGAGTCTCGTAGTAGGCGACGCCGGCCGCCGGGCCGCCGAGCGGCAGTTCCGGGTAGTAGACGATGCGGTCGCCGCCGTGGGTTGCGCCGAGGATGTATTGCGTTGCGCCGCGGTAACCCTCGATGCCGGGTTCTCGGTACCAGGATCCGGTGTACAGCAGCATGAGAGCGACGAGCAGTGCGCACACCGCGGCGCCGAGCGCCTTGCGCGGAAGCGCAGCGACGCCTGCCGCGGCGAGCAGCAGCAGCGCCGGCAGCACGATGATCAGGTAGTGCGCGACGAAGAACGAGCGCCCGAGCCTGGAGGCGGCGAAATCGAGCGCCACGGGGACGAACAGCCACGCCGCCGCGAAGCCGGCCTGCCAGCGCCGGCCGCCGGCGAAGGATCGGATGAAGCCGAAGCACGCCAGCGCGCTCAGGAGGACCGCAAGCGCGGTGCCGCCGACGAGGCCCGACGGGAGACGGACCAGGTCGCTGAACGTCGGCGTGCCGATCCATTCGACGCCTTGCGAGCCGGCGCGCGCAGCGAACACCAGCTCGGGGATGCACAACGCGACCACGGCCGCGACGGCGGCCGCCCAGCGTTTGCGCAGGCCCGGCGCCGGCGCCAACGCGAGCAGCGTGGCGAACTGGACGAGCAGGACGAGCGCCGCGAAGTAGTGCATGTACAACGACAGCGCGCTCGCGATGACATATCCGAGCAGCGTCTTTCGCGACGGGTTCTCGAGCGCCGCCACGAAGGTCACGCAAGATGCGAGGATCAGCAGGACGAGCAGGGCGTAGGAGCGGGCGATCTGCTCGTACTGCACGAAGAAGGGGTTGAGCGCGAGCAGCAGCCCCGCAAGCAGGCCGGCGGTGCGCCCGAACAGGCGTGTCCCGAGCATGACCGCCAAGGGGATGGCGAGGCATCCGGCGACTGCGCTGAGGCTGCGTACGGCTGCTTCGCCGTGCCCGAAGACGCCGGTCCACAGGTGCAGAACGGCGTAGTAGCCACCCATGTTCGGATCGCTCTTGCCGACCACGTGCCACAGACCGCTGAACCCAAGCTGTGCGTATTTGGCGCTGAAGGCTTCGTCCAGCCATAGGCCCTTCGTGCCGATTCCGTAGAACGCGGCGACGAGCCCGACGACCATCAGCGCGACGATCGCCGGATCGGCGCGTGCGAGCGTAGCGCGCAGCAGGTCGGCTCTCGGCCGGTGCGGTCGCCTCGACGCAGGCGCCTGACCCCTCGATCTGCCGGCCAGCGGCGGGATCGGCGCGACGGACGGCTGCGGAATGCCTCTATGTAGCAGCGTCGCGCGGGCCCGATGGGCCGGCGAGGACGATGCGGAGTGCGCAACCAACCAGCGCACCGGGACTCCCATCGGCCCGTCGAGCGAGAACCGGCGGCTTGGCGTTAGCCCGGCGAATCGATCGCGCCCGGAGGACTTTCCCATCACCGAACGCATCGACGCAAGCGGCGCTTGACTTGAGGGCCTCTGTCAATCGCAGCGGACCCACGCGCGCGCGGCGTATGCGGTGCTCAGCGGCGGCGGCGCTCGCCCCATTCGCGCATGCTGCAGGCGACCTGCTCGTCGTCGAGCGGCGGGACCGGCATCGGCGACGGCCTGCGACGGTCGGGGCGCAGGCCGTCGAGCGCTATGTAAAGGACGCGCCGCCACGCCTCAGGGGCGACGTCGTGGGTGTAGTCGGCCACTTCGCCGATCGCGTGCTGCAGGAGCATCACGTCGGAGATCGCCAGATCGTCGCGCACGACGCCGGCCTGGCGCGCGCGATGCAGCACGTCCTCGACGACCGGCTGGATCTGGAGGCGCCCCTGCTCGATGCGCGCATGGGCGGTCGTCGTGCTGAGCAGCAGCTCCTTGAGCGCTCGGTCGGCCACCTGCAGCTCCAGCGACCGCTCGATGAAGTGTGCGAGGCCCTCCCAAGGGTCGGCGATCTCGAGGCTCGCGGTGGCAGTGGCGAGGATCTCGGCGAGGCGGTCCTCGAACAGCGCGTCGATCAGCTGCTCCTTGTCGGGGAAGCGCCTGTAGACGGTTCCCACGCCAACGCCGGCGTGCCGGGCGATCTCGTCCAGCGAGACGCCCAGGCCGCGTTGTGCGAACAGCGTTCCCGCGGTTTCGAGGATGCGCTGGCGGTTGCGCTCGGCATCTTTCCTCAGCGGGCCGCTCGGTGCTCGTGGCCATGCGCTTATCGTAACAAAGTGGAGGCTATTGCTCCAAATGGAGAGCGTCGATTCCGCTTATCTGCTACCGTTGTCTCAAGTTGAGAATCACTCTCCACTTTGAGAACCTGGCCTCCACATACGATCGCGAGATGAAATGAGCCCTCGATACATCCTCCCGCCAGCACGACCGTCGCTGGCTGATCCTGGCGATGGTCGCCGTCGCCCAGCTGATGGTCGTGCTCGACGCGACGATCGTGAACATCGCGCTGCCCTCCGCGCAGCGCGACCTCGGCTTCTCCAACGACAGCCGCCAGTGGGTCGTCACCGCGTACGCACTCGCCTTCGGCAGCCTGCTCTTGATCGGCGGAAGGATCGGCGACTACTTCGGCCGCAAGCGCGCGCTCGTCGCGGGCCTGCTCGGGTTCGCGCTGGCCTCGGCGCTGGCCGGGGTGGCGCAGAGCCTCGGCATGCTCGTTGCCGCGCGGGCCCTGCAGGGGGCGTTCGGCGCGCTGCTCGCGCCCTCGGCGCTGTCGATCCTGACGACGGCGTTCACCAACCCGCAGGAGCGCGGGACGGCGTTCGGCATCTACGGCGCGATCGCCGGCGGCGGCGGCGCGATCGGCCTGCTGCTCGGCGGCGTGTTGACCCAGTACATCGACTGGCGCTCGACGCTGTTCGTGAACCTCGCGTTCGCGATCCCCGCCGCGGCGGCGGCGGTGGTGCTGCTCGTCGACGAGCTCCCGGCCAGCTCGCCCCAAGCTCGATATCCCGGGCGTCGCGACCGCGACCGCCGGGCTGTTCGCTTTGGTGTACGGCTTCTCCAACGCGGAGACGCAGGGCTGGGGCGCCGCGCTGACGGTGGGCTCGCTGGCGGCGAGCGCGGTCCTGCTCGTGACGTTCGTCGTTCTGCAGGCGCGCGGGAAGAATCCGCTGCTGCCCCTGCGTGTCGTGCTCGACCGCGATCGCGGTGCCTCCTTTGGCGCGATGGCGATCGCCGGCTCGGGCTCCTTCGGCGTCTTCCTCTTCCTCACCTACTACCTGCAGCGCACGCTCGGCTTCAGCCCGATCCAGACGGGCCTGGCGTTCCTGCCGCTGATGGCGGCGGTGGTCGCCTCGGCGACGCTGATCAGCACGCGGATCCTGCCACGCACCGGCCCGCGACCGCTCGTCCCGACCGGAATGGTCCTGGCGGGTGTGGCGATGCTCCTGCTGACGAGGGTCGGCGTGCACACCGGCTACGCATCGCACGTGCTGCCGTCGCTGATCGTGCTCGGAATCGGGATGGGCATGATCTTCGCCCCCTCGATGGCGACCGCCACAGGCGCCGTGGACGCACAGGACGCGGGTGTCGCCTCGGCGCTCGTCAACACGATGCAGCAGGTCGGCGGGTCCGTCGGCGTGGCGTTGCTGAGCACGTTCTCGGCGACGGCGGCGACGAGCTTCGTCGCCTCCCACGGAGCGGCACCCGCCTCGCTGGCGGCGGGTGCGGTGCACGGCTACACGACGGCCTTCTGGTGGTCGGCCGGGATCTTCTTCTTCGGTGCGCTGTTCAGCGCCTCGCTGCTTCGCTCCGGGGCGCAGTCACCGCAGTACGACCCCGCCGGGGCACCGGCGATGGCGCACTGAGGCCGGCGCCCTGGGCTCTGACGTCGTGACCAACGTGCCGCGGGACTGAACCTCGCGGCCGGCGCGGGCCAAGCCCGGCCGGAGAAGCCGCCTGCTGGTCACGGTTTAGAAGGCGCGCACTTGGGTAAATATGCGTGCATTCCAGGTTCGTGCCGGGGCGATGGGATCGGCACCGAAGCGAGGGTCAAGAGCTTCTGCGCGTAGGCGCGGGGATAGGGGAGAAATGCTGCGTGCCAATCGAACGAGTGGCGGTCGTCGGGTCATGAGCTGTGTGGGTAAGCCTTGCCGGTCGACCGCAGGATCCACGCGCCGGCGCCGTGCGCGGATCGGCCTCACCTCTGCGCTCGCAGCGCTTTTCGCCGGGCTGATGACGGCCGCGGGTGCTTCGGCGTTCACCGCGCAGGGCAGCGCAGAACAGGTGTACGCGACCGGCTTGCCGGCGAACGCTCAGGTGTCGCTGCTGAAAAAGAAGACGACCGTGTCGACGCAGAACGCGGACGCCCAGGGAGGCGTGCTGTTCCGCGAAGTGAAGCCAGGCAAGGGCTACACGGTCAGCGTCGCCTCCACGGGTGAAACCTCGGAAGCGGTCACCGTTCACAACGACGCCGCGGCGCCCTGGGACCCCAGCATCTACAGCCAATCGATCGCCGACAACGGCTACACGTACCTGAAGACGCGCGACGGCACCGAACTGTCGATCGACGTGCACCCGCCGAGCAGTCCGGCAGGCGAGCCAGGCGTTCCGTCGAGCTTTCACTTTCCGACGCTCCCGATACCGGGGGTGCCGACGCCGAGCTACACAGCTCCCTACCCGACGATCATCGAGTACTCGGGCTATGGGTATGCGAACCCGGCCGGCCCGGAAAACGGCATCGCGATCCTCGCGAACCTGATGGGCTTCGCTGTGGTCGACGTGAACATGCGGGGAACCGGCTGCTCGGGCGGCGCCTTTGACTTCTTCGAACACATGCAGAACCTCGATGGCTATGACGTGATCGAGACGATCGCTCACCAGCCGTGGGTGCTCGGCAACAAGGTGGGCATGCTCGGCATCTCCTACGGGGGCATCAGCCAGCTGTTCACCGCACAGGAGCAGCCGCCGGACCTCGCGGCGATCGCGCCACTGTCGGTGATCGACGCCACGGCGACGACGCTCTACCCGGGCGGCATCCGCAACGACGGGTTCGCGGTGGCGTGGGCCGAAGAGCGCCAGCAGAACGCCGAACCGGCCAGTCCCGGGCACGGGCAGGCATGGGCGAACACGCGCATCGAAGAAGGCGATCAGACGTGCGCCGCCAACCAGGCGCTGCACGGCGAGGCTGCCAACCTGATGCAGAAGATCGAAGCCAACTCGACGTATGACCCGGCGGTGGCCGACGAACTCGATCCGGACACATTCGTCAAGAAGATCGACGTGCCGACTTTCCTGGCATGTCAATGGGAGGACGAGCAGACGGGAGGCCATTGCGCCGACCTCGTCCAGCACTTCACCGGTACGAGTCACAAGTGGTTCACGTTCACCAACGGGGCGCACATCGACTCACTCGATCCAGCCACCTACAACCGGTTGTACGACTTCCTGGAGCTGTACGTGGCCAAACAGGCACCGGCCGTCAATCAGGCGGTTGTGCGCGCCGTCGGCGCCGGTCCTCTACCAGGAAGCAATGGGTTTGCCGAAAACGGACCTCGTGACGCTCCCGGCCGATCCGATCCAGACGCAGCCGACGTACGAATCGGCGCTCGCGGCCTTCGAAGAAATCCCGTCGATCCGCGTGCTGTTCGACAACGGTGCGGGGTCCTCGCCGCTGGGCACGACTACGCCCGGCGACCCGTACCCCGGCTTTGAACAGTCGTTCGCCAAGTTCCCGGTCCCGGGCACGAAGGCGCGGTCGTGGTACCTCGGATCGGGCGGGACGCTCAACGAAAAACAGCCGGCCGCCGAAGGGGCGGACACCTACACCTCCGATGCAAAAGCCGTGCCGCTGACGGACTACGGGTCCAACACCGGCGGAGGCGGCCTATGGGGCAACGCGTCGCAGTGGGAATGGAACTGGGTTCAGCCGCCCGCGGGCTCGGCGGTCTCCTACGTGTCTGCGCCGCTGACGAGCGACACGACGGCCGTGGGCGCGGGTGCCGTCCAGCTCTGGGTCAAGTCGTCGACTCCCGACGTCGATCTGCAGGCGACGGTCAGCGAGGTGCGACCGGACGGCAACGAGACGTTCGTGCAGAACGGCTGGCTGCGCGCGAGCGAGCGCAAGCTCGCGACGAACGCGAAGAACATGTTCAAGCAGAAGCCGACGGCCCTGCAGCCGATCCCGACGTTCCTGGCGTCTGACGTGGAACCGATGCCCGCGGGCCAGTACGTGCCGGTGACGATCCCGCTGTACTTCGAGGGGCACGCCTACCGCACGGGCTCGCGGATCAGGGTCACGATCTCGGCACCGAACGACACCCAGCCGATCTGGTCGTTCTCGCACACGCAGCCGGAAGGCGGCACGGCGACGGAGTCGGTCGCCTTCTCGCCGACCATGCCGTCGAGCCTGACGCTGCCGATCGTGCCGGGCGTCAGCGTGCCGACGGGGCTGCCGGCATGCCCGAGCCTGCGCAACGAGCCCTGCCGCTCCTACCAGGCGTTTGTGAACGACGGTTCCTGACGGTGGCCTTCGCCCCGGCCGGCAGACGGCCGGGGCGGGCTGCCGCTGGGTGGGTCTCGCGCCGCCGCGCAGGCCGCGCATTTACGCGCCCGATCGGCTGGCCTGTGCACCAGCCGACAGCCAGCCAGCCCGCCCGCTAACGATGCCCGGGCGTCAGTGCGGCGGGCAGGGAACGCGAATGACGCTGGTGACCGTTTTGGCTGGAATCCCGAATTCGCGTTCGCCGCCGAACGATCCGCCGAACGTGATTTCGGTCTGGCCGAAGAAGCCGCCCTTCGGGCATTCGCCCTTCTTCGGGACGGTGCCGTAGGAGACCACCTTCCCGTGCGACTTGTACGCGGCTCCCGCCTTGATGTGAATCCTGCTGACCGACGCCAACGGCGCCCCGGGCACGGTGGCGACCGGCGGCACGAGCGTCTTCAGCTCCCAGGAGTATTTGCCGGAGCTGCGCACGAACCGGCCGCTCGAGACGACTTCGAGGCTGACCGGGCTCGAGCCCTGCGTGTAGAACAGGATGCTCCCACCGGGTCCGAAGAACCCTTGGAGCGTCGCGCTCTCCGGCACGCGTTCGCTGCCGAACGTCACTTCGCCGAGGACGCTGCCGATAGGGCTCGCTACGGATTTCTTGGGACAACCGCTGGGGCCGATGTTCTTGAGCGTCGGTTCGGTGCAGGTCGCAAAGCCGGACGGGTGCAGCTTGACCCCCTTGGGCAGGTAGACGTTGACGGCCGAGATCGGCGGCACGCTGCCTTTCGGGTTCTGCGGGGTAGCGCCGTAGCCGGAGCCGGTGATTTCGAGGTTGGCTTCCACGTCGGCGCCCTTGCCGTAGAAGTTCCCGGTGCCCGGGAAGCCGGGGATGGGAACCGCCGCTGCACTGACCTTGAGCGTCGGCAGCGGGATTTCTTCCGCCGACGCCTGTACGGGGCTCGCGAGCAGAACCAAGCCGAGCATGGGCAGCGCGACGGCGCGTGCGAGTCTCATGCGGAGAGCATAAACAGGCCACGGCCCGAATGAACACGGACGTCTCCTACCCCATCGCCTCCGTCATGTGCGGCTGCGACGCAGCCGAGCCGGGCACTACGAACCCTGGAACCTCGTGTGGCACAGCGAGGATCGCGCCGGCGAGCACCAGGAGCACGCCCGCCGTCGCCAGCCTTGCGCCGCGTGCCCACGGCCCGACCTTCTCGATGGCCACGAGCACGGCGATCAAGCCCATCCAGGTCAGGCTCATCGCCCCGAGTGCGAACAGCGCCGCCATCAGCGCCCACGAGCATCCGAGACACCAGCCGCCGTTGCGCAGACCCGTCACAAGCGCTCCTGACCGAGTGCGCAGCCGGGAGGTCCCGGGGGTCTGCGAGGGGCTCCGGCACCTCGAGAGAAAGGCACGCTTGAGCGGCGTCAGCTGGTAGAGCGCGGCGAGGGCAAGAACACCCGCCGCGAGCCAGCGGCCGCCGCCGTGCCAGCCCAGCGAGCCGGCGAAAAGCTTCCTTCCAAGCTCCAACAGGCCGTAGGCGCCCAGGCCGGCGGCACTCCAGACGAGCAGGTAGCCGCCGGCGAACAGCAGGACGCGGCTGAGCTCACGTCGCACCGCCGCTGCAAAGACGGCCGCCGCCGGCGAGAGCGACGGCAACATCATCGCGGCCATCATCGTCGCCCATACACCGGTGAACCAGCCGACGGAACCCAGAGTCGCTCCCGGCCCCGCGTTCATGCCCGCCATCCGCTCTGCCGTGGACCACCACGCCAACCCCGTCGCTGCAAGCAGCCCCGCGACCAGACCGAGCTCCATGCGCATCGCCCTCAGAGGTGAGAGGGCGATGCCGGGAGCTGCAACGGTCGCGCCGACGACAGCGACGCGTGTGCCGGAGGCGTTGTCGATGGCGCTGCCATGTGAGACGGTCACGGCAGGCCTTCCTGGTACTCGTCGTGGCGGCGCCACCAGATGCCGCTCTCGTTGCGCCCGAGCGGGGCGCGGTCGAGCCACGCGTACATGCCCCAGAGACCGTCGACTCCACGCCCGTAAGCCGAGTAGGTGTGAAAGACGTCGCCGTCCTCGAGGACGAATGCGCTCATGCCCGGACCCTCTTTTCGGAACGTCACGGGATCCGTGCCCGCACCCTTGGCGATCTCGATCAGCCCGGGGCTCTGCTCGGACGGCCGGAAGTCGGCGCTGCGAAAGTTGTACTCGACGGCTCCCGACTGCCATTCCTGCTCGGTGTGCGTGACGTGAAAGTCGTGATTGAAATCGCTCTCGAAGGAAGACGCCCACGGAAAACTCCAGCCCATGCGCCGCTTGTAGCCCTGCAGCTTTGCCAGCGGCGCGCGCGACACGGCCGTGAACGCGACGTCGTGGTTGGCGAGATGCACAACCGAGCCGGAGAAGCCGTCGGCGATCGCTGAGCAAGACGGACATCCGGCTGTGAAATCGGGCCCGAACATGAAGTGGTAGACGAGCAGCTGCGAGCGGCCTCGAAAGAGATCGACGAGCGATGCCGGGCCCTCGTCGGTCTGGAAGCGGTACTGCTTCTCGACTGGCACCCAAGGCAGCTCCTGTCGCAGCCGGGCCAGCTCGTCGCCGCGCCGCGTCAGCTCCTTCTCGGCGTCGAGCAGCTCGAGCCTCGCTGCGAGCCACTCCTCGCGAGTTCCCGTGTTGTGGTCGGCCATCTTTCTTCTCCTTCTCGGTATTACGAATCGATTGCGCCTTGCTGTGCTGACTCGGCGAGCTGCTTGATGCGAGCCAAGCGCCTGTCCCACCGCGCCGCCACGCGAGCCATCGACTCGGCGGCAGCGTCGAGCCGCTCGGGCCGCACGACGTAACGCACTTCGCGGCCGTGACGCTCACCTGCCACGAGGCCGACGCGGCCGAGCACGACGAGGTGCTTGGCGACGGCCTGTCGTGTGACCGGCAGCCCCTCGGCCAGCTTGGTGGTCGTCGCCTCCTCCTGCTCGAGCAGGGCCTCGAGCACGCGCCGGCGGGTCGGGTCGGCGACGGCGGCCCACAGCGCGTCCTCCTCGGCAACTGCGGTTGCCATCAGTGAGTTGCCCCGCGGGACTCTTCGGCGACGTAATCGCGAAGTTCGCCGAGATGTCTCTGCCAGCCCCCTGCGTGGTCTTCGAGGTAGCGCGCCTTGCCCCGCTCGTCATGCGTCACGGCGTCGATGCCGCTCTCGACGACTCTCAACCGCGTCCGCCGACCCTCCTCGGTGAGGCTGAACTCGACGAGCGCCGAGTTGCTCTCATCCGGCCCGGCGCCCTCGGGGTGATTCCAGCGAAAGGAGAAGCGGCGGAAGGGCTCGGCCTCGACGACCCGGATCGGCACGACCAGGTCGGAGTCCTTCTCCCCGCCGCGGCCGCCGGGGGTCCATGTGAGCGTGCCGTCCGCACCGGCGCGCGCCTCGACGTCCGCCTCGTCGCTGAACCAGCGGCTGATCTGCTCCGGCTCGGTGATCACGCCCCACACGACCTCAGGCGAGGCGTCGATCAGGATCTCTCGTTCGACGCTGTCAGCGGCCATTCACACACCTCTCGTTTATATGCAACCAACGGTTGCGCAACATCCGAGCAGAGTAGCAGCGCTGCGAGGCGTGGCCGGCGGTCGTGCTTGAAACATCCGGCCGGCTCGAAGCGCGCGCAGCGTCTACCGGGCGCCCGCCCGGATCAGATCGCCCGCAACTTGCTCGCGACGCCGGTCCCCGCGACGATCACGATGTGCGGGCTGGAAGCCCGAGCACGCCGACGGCTGCCCGAACCGCGAGCTGCTCATCGTGGGGCGCCCGGCCACTAGTCATGATCACGACGCCTTCGAGCGCGCCGACGAGCGCGAGGGCGACCACGTGCGCGGGTGGGCCGGGCGGGATCGAGTCGGTCCTGCGCCCGGCGGCGATCAGGCGTGTGAGCCGCTTGACGAACGCCTCTTGGACGCGCGCAATCTCCTGCGCAAGCGGGTGGTCGGCATTGCTGAACTCGACGCGCAGCGCCATCGCGACGCGGGCGACGTCTTTGCGACAGAGGATGGCGTGGCCGCGTGCCATTGCCAGCAGCTCGGCGACGGGCTCGGACTCGCGGCCGGCCGGCGTGCCGACCTCGCGTTGCCAAGTCTCGTTCGCCCAGTGCAGGACCGCAAGGGCGAGGTCCTCCTTGTCCTTGAACTGGTGGTAGAGAGCACCGCGCGTGTAGCCGGCCTCGCGTGCGACGTCGGCCAGGTTGAGGTTGCCGTAGCCGTAGCGGGAGAGGCCGCGCGCGGCGGCCTCCAGGAGCGCGTCGCGCGAGCGCGCTCGGCGCTGTGCCTGCGTAAGGGATCGATCCGAGCGCCGGCTCGTTGACATACCTACAGACATGCATGTATGTTACATCCATGAAAGGACGGTGACCGGAAATGCCCGTGACGATGTCCAGCAACGAACCTGTTCCCTCGCAGGCGGTCGGTTGGGAGCGACCGGCACCGGCTGCGCTGCGTTCGCTCAGCCCGCTGACGCCGGTCGACTACAGCGACCTGGTGGTCGGTCAGACCGATCCGCGTGCGGATCGCACGCCGGAGCAGTGGGCGCAGGTGATGCTCGGAGGCCTGCCGGCGCCGATGCTGGCGGCGATCCCGGCCGTGCACCGCCGCGTGCTGGGTCTGCAGGTGCGGCACGCGCCCGATCGCCTGTTCGGCTGGAAGGTCGCCGAGCGCGGGGAGCACCGGGTGCGCATCGAGGCGCAGGGGTGGCTGATCGCGGCGAATGTGGTCGTGTCGGTCGACGCGGGACGGCTGTCGTTTGCCACGTTCGTCCGCTACGAGCACCCGCTCGCCGCGCTGGTGTGGCCCCCGGTCTCGTTGCTCCACCGCTTTGCGGCAATCCGGCTGGTGCGCGCCGCCGTCACCGCCGACAAGCCCTTCGCGGAGTGAGCCGGGCGATGCCGCGCAACGTGCAAGCCGTGGAGGTTCCCGCCGAGGTACGTCAGCTGAGCGAGCTGGCGCGAATCGACTATACGGACGCGTTCCTGCTCGCGGTGGGAGCGCAGGCGCGCGAGCGCACCGCCGAGGGCTGGGCGCGCCAGATTCTCGAGGGCGCGCCGGCCCATCTGCGCCAGTCGCTGCGTCGCGGCTGGCTGGCACTCGGATTCAAGCTCGTCTCGACCGAGGACGAGCGGGCGGTGCTCGGATGGCAGATGCGCCGCCGGTCGGACGAGATCGTCGTGCTGGGGGCCGACTCGCGCATCGGAATGCCCGCCGAGCTGTTCGTCGCGCCGCGCGACGAGGGCGTCGTGGTGGGCACGCTCCTGGCAAAGCGCAACCCAATCGCTCACCTGGTGTGGGCGGGGGTCGAGCGCTCGCATCGGCGAGTCGTCCCCGCCGTGCTCGCACGGGCCGGCGCCGACTGACTGCATCCAAGCGAGCCGGCCCTCGGTCGGTCCGAGGTACCCCGGCGGAATCGATCCGCGGCGGGGACAAGCTGGGTAGCCTCACAGGCGAAGCAGGTTGCCGAAAACGGAGGTCACCAATGAGCAGCATCGATGAGATAGTCGTGGCTCACTTCATCGTTTCGGATGACGTCGAGCGTTCTCGCCGCTTCTACACCGAGGTACTGGGCGGCAAGACGGTCATCTCCGGCGAGGCCGATGACGATGTGACGTACGTCGCGCTCGCCAACAGCTGGATCATCATCAACGTCGGAGGAGGTCCGACGGACGACAAGCCGACCGTCACGCTCGAGACGCAGCCCGACCCGGATCGGGTGAGCAGCTTCCTCAACATACGGGTCGCGGACATCCAAGCCGTGTACGCCGAGTGGAGCGCGCGGGGTGCTCACTTCCTGACGCCGCCCAAGCAGCACGAGACCGAGCTGCGCTGCTATATCCGCGATCCCGACGGCTATCTGATCGAGGTGGGGCAAACGACGCTGGCCAGAGGTTGGCGCCCACCCTCTTGAGATAGGCGCGCGTGGGCCAGAGCCGACCTTGCCCGCCTCGCGCGGCCCGGCGGTCGCGCCTAGGATGGCGAGTCTCTGCTCGTGCAAGGCGACTATTTCTGAGGAGGCCGTATGCCGGGACCGGTGCTGTTTTGCTACGACGGGTCGGAGGGGTCGCGCGCGGCAATGGCTGCGGCGGCGGAGCTCATCGCCCATCCGGCGCCCGCGGTCGTGCTGACGATCTGGCAGCCCGCGGCGGTGCTGCTGGCGCGGTCGGGCGGCTTCGGCGGCGGCTATCTCAGCGACGCCGACGAGGTTGACGGCAAGCAGGCGCAGTTGGCAGCCGATGCTGCCGAGGAGGGCGTGGAGCGCGCGCGCAGCCACGGCTACGACGCCAGCTCTCGTGTGGAGCAGGCCACGGAAGGCGCGGGGCGCAGGATCGTCGAGATCGCCGACGAGCTCGACGCGCGGCTGATCGTTTGCGGCCGGCGCGGACTCGGTTCCGTCGCCTCGGCGGTGCTCGGCAGCGTCTCGCACGCGGTGCTCGCCCACGCCGGTCGCCCTGTTCTGATCGCACCGGAGCGCTGAGGCTCACTGAGGCCTGCATGGCAGGAAGGCTTGATAGCCGTCCCGGTGCGGCGGCGTGGGATTGGCCTTGCCTTGGTGGACACCTCGGCGGCGTTGTCGTGCGACTGGTTTGGTCGTCGCGCTGACCTAAGCGAGAAACGCGATACCAGTTGCGGGTCGCCTAGAAGGAGTCGCGCAGCCAGAGAATCCCGGCAAGCGTCATGAGGGTCACTACGAGCGCGACGACGGCCGTGCCAGGGACGCCGAAGGAAGCGCCGATGAGCGATGCGATGAGGATCGCTATCAGGATGGCAAGGATCGCCAACCCGATCCGATGTCTGTGCGAAGGCACGCTTTGCCGAGGATAGCCGCCTACTCAGGACGCGGATCTCTTCGGATTTGCCCGTTGGCGGCGAAGTTTCGCTTGGTCGGTCCTGAGTGGACCAGCGGTAGCGCCGGCGTGCAGGCGTGCGGGGCCAGCCTCGGCACGGTGTCGCCGGGCCGGCCCAGGCTGACAGGCCCGGCCCGGCGACGAGAGGCGTGAGGGCGACTACCTATTCGCTGGCTTTGACCGCTGCCGCACTCGCGAACTTCGACGTGCCTTTCAAGATCGCAGTGTCGTTACCGGCCGCCGCGGGCCAACCGTATTTCAAGTCGAGCACGGGCACGATCAGCGATTCCTGGATCCCGCCACAGCCTTTCGGCGCCGGCGACGAGAACGCATTGTCGACGAGCGCGTCGTTTTTGTAGACGATCAAATTGCCGGCTTCTTTGGATTCGTGTTCGCCTGCCGTGCCGTGGATCGGCAGGTTGGGTTTGGGCGGCGAGGTAACTCCGGTTGTCAGATTGAGGACGACCGGACTCGTGGTCGAGCCGATGTAGCAGACTTCTCCGAGGAAGACGTTTTTCAGATGGACCCGGACCGGAAGTTTCAAGGCTGTGCCGGTTTCCCCGGCGAGGTTCCCTCGGCTCAAGGCAACCGACCCGGCGAGTTCCATCGCGATCGAGAAGGCTGTGCTTTCCGACCCATGCCCCGGGAGCCCGATCAGGCCGCCGGGAACTTCCTGGGCAGTCGGAGAGAGCGTTTGACCTTCGGTTGGGTTGACGAACGTTTCCGACGCTTCGGTGACGATCAGGCCGCCTTGCAGCGTGATCGTGTGAGCGATCGGAACTTTGAGTTTTCCGAGGGCGACTTCGCCGCTGCTGAACTGCGCGTACACACACTCCGTGACACCCGCCGTAGCCAGTGGGCAGTCGTTGAAGACCGCGTATTCGCCTGTCGGTTTGCCGGCGAGCGCTGCTGCAGGCACCAGCAGTACCACGAGTGCGGCCAGGGCAATTGCTGTAAGCACTGGCCCGACCTGTAAGGGAGGCTTCATCGTTATCTCCTTGATGTGATTGTTGGATTGTTCTCAAGACCTTTCGGTTAGATGGCCGTCGGATCGTGCCGCGGCCGCCAGTCCTTCGTAGAAAGCTGCGAGCTCGTCGCCGGTGGGAACGCTGCCTGGGTCGATCAGCGCCTGGATCTGAAGGCCGTCGGCGACCGCGAGCATGTAGGACGCGATCACCTCGGCGGTCCGCGGCGCCATCTGTCCGGCTCCGGGGCTGGCCCGAATCCGCTCACTCGCCTGCTCACGCTGGCGGGCGTAGTGCTCGGCCAGTTCGCGGCGAAGTTCAGGCGAATGCCGGGACTGCAGCAGCCCCTCGAGGAAAACGACGAACAGGGGCTGCGCGGAGGAGATGCCGTCGACCATTGCGCGGGCTCGCGCGGCAAGCTGCTCGATCGGCCCCGCACCGGGCGCCACCTCGACCTGGCCGACGCTCTCGCCCCACTCCAAGAAGAACTCGAACATCGCCTGGTTCAGCAGATTCTCGCGGCTACCGAAGTGGTAGTTGATGGCGCCGAGGTTGGCGCCTGCCTCCGAGACGAGCTCCCGCACGCTGGTACGGGCGTACCCACGCTCGAACAAAAGCCGCTTCGCAGCCTCCATGAGCGCAGATCGGGTCTCATCCGAGGACATTCATACGAGCGTATCATACGACCGTATGACGTGGCCCACGTCGTTCTTGATGGCGCCACCGATATCTCCCCGCTGGCCGTGCGCGCTCCGTGGCGTTGTCCATGACGAGGCTCATCCTGGCGACGCTCGCTGCGCTCCCGGTGCAGTAGTAAGGTCGCCTCATGACCGACCGGACCGCTGGCTGTCGCGCGGAGGAGTGGCGAGCCAGGGGCAGTCGCTTCTCGTGGAGCCCGGCGGAGGAAGACGCCGCGCCGGTAGAGGTGTTCCACGTGGAGCTCGGGGACCCGGATGCTCCGACCTTGGCGCTCGTGCACGGCTTTCCGACGTCGAGCATCGACTGGTTCGAGGTGTCCGCGCAACTGAGCACGCGCTACCGGGTGTGCATGCTCGACTTCCCCGGCTATGGATTCTCCGACAAGCCTCGCCGGTGGGGCTACAGCCTGCTGCGCGACGCGGAGCTGCTCGACTACTACCTCAGGGAGGTCGTCGGCGTCGAGTCTGCCGTCATGGTGGCGCATGACCGGGGAGACAGCGTCGCGCTCATCCACTCCGCGCACGCGTCGGAAGAGCGCGCCCGCGTGAAGCTCGAGCATCTGGTGCTCTCAAACGGCAACATCTTTCTGCCGCTCTCGAACCTGACAGACGCTCAGCGGCTCATGCTCCACGATCCGCAGGTGCTCCAACAGCTGACGCCGGAGCTGCTCGCGGCAGGCATGGGCGCGCTGATGTTCACACCGCCTCGCGGTCCCGACGACCCCGAGGTTCAGGCACTGGCCGAAGCGTTTGCGCACGACGACGGCGTCGGCGTGCTGCACGAGACGATCCAATATCTGCGCGAACGCTCGGTCGACGAGCAGAAATGGCTGCAGTCGCTGGCCGCCACGTCACTCGCCACCACCGTGATCTGGGGTGTATACGATCGGGTCTCGCCGATCCGAGTCGCCAGCCACGTCTGGCACGAGCACCTCATGTTCAAGCCGGGCCGCAACGCGCTCTATCTGATTCCCGGCGCCAATCACTACCTGCAGAACGACCGGCCCGAGGCATTCGTCGAAGTCGTCCTCCACGCACTGGACCCCGCTGCCGCCGCGCCGGGTGCTCTGAGCGAAGCGGTCGACGCTCCGATCCTGGTCGACCGATCGCACACCGAGCTGCCCGACGCCGCGCAGCTCGTCGAGCTCCACGCATCCTCAGCTGGTCAGGGATCCTGAGCCAGATCGCCGACGAGGATCGGACACGGCCTCGTGCGTGGGAGCACGGCGCCCGTGGTTAGCGCGGCGAACGGTTCAGTGGGCGAAACTGTTCGGCGCGCGCAAAACCAAGTGCTCGTCGTAGGGCCGGAGGTCGCATGTGCGTAGCTGGTTGAGCACACCACACCAGTTGGGCTATTGCGATGCTGGGCGCAACGACGCCCCTGGCCCACGGCGTTACCGCTCTTGGTCCTCCGTATCGTCCATCAGTGCCGCTGCGCGGGCGAAAAATAGCACCGCGACGGCGAGTCCAAGGGACACGGCAAAGCTGTTTGCATGGCGGTCGCTGTACAAGTATGCGTAGGCGTAAATTAGAAAGGCTGGACCGCCGAGCAGGAGAGTCACGGCGATACCGGTACCCGTCCTGTCTAGGAATGCCCGCGAACGTCGTGGAGCGGTCGCGCGCAAGCTCTCCCAAGTTCCCCCGATGTTGCCAAATAGCATGACGGTTGGGGGCGCAAGCATGTACTCCAAGTCGTGCTCATAGACAGAGCGGTGCAGTACTCTGAGCAGCTCTCCCAGCACCTTACGATAGGTGGATTGAGCAGCTACTAGCGCTACAAACTCGTAAGCTAGGAGGCCAACCAGCACTGGGATAAGTGTCAAAACTGCCGACACATTTGTTAGCCGTAGTGGTCCTAGAGTGAACTGTGCAGCTTTGGCATCCTTGAGTAGGACAAACCCGACAATGAGAACCACAAGAAAAAGCGTAGTCCGGCGCAGAGATTGATTTACCTCACGCCAGCTGATCAGCAATGCGTTGAAATATTGCTCGCCAAAGGTAGCAGCAGTGCTCTCATCAAATCCACGCTCAACACGCTCCCGAATAGAGTGCCAGCCGGGATCGTCTTCGAGCGAACTCTGAGAGGAGGACGAGGACATTGACCAAGCATGATCGGATGTCCGGACGCCGCAGTTATCGGAACTTGCCCGTCATGCGGCCTCTATGCCGATAGATGGCTCGTGCAGCTGCCGACGTTGTCTATGGAGCCAACCGGGATCGAACCGGTGACCTCCTGCTTGCAAAACGCCCGCTCTCGTACCGAATTCCTCGCCGGAAGTTACCGATTTGCAGGGACTTGAGACGACCGTGCAAGGGCGGAGATCGAAGCGGATGCCAGCGGATCGTCGGCGACTTTCATCGTTTCGGGCACTTCCGGCGGCGAGTGCCTCGCCGAGTGCAGCCTCACCAGACCCGGCCGGCGCTTGGCTGTCCAGATTCCGATGCCCAGAGCTGGGCTCAGATGAGGCTGATGCTTGCCGCCCGGCACGTTGCTGCGGCGACTTACTGGGCACGGGAGTGGGCGGAGCCTGAGGATGCACGTCCCGATCCGTTAAGCGCAACCCGGGCGGGCGCGTGGCGTGCCTGCGAGCCCGCGCGATGCTGGAAACTCACGCGATGGCGTGCAGCTCGTGGTGGTCGGTGCGCGGTTCGCGTGTGATGCTTGGCCTGTTTCTGGCGGTGCTCGCAGCGGAGCACCTGTTGCAACCGGGCCTCGATCCCGACCGTCACCGTATCTCTGAGTACGTCAATGGCTCGCCGGGCTGGCTGATGACGGTCGGCTTCGGCGCGTGGGCGCTGTCGTTGGCGCTGACTGCGCTCGCGTTGGGCCACGCCCAGTTGCGGCCATCGCAGAGCAGCAACGGAGTCGTCGTGCTGCTTGGGGTCGCGGCCGTGGCAGCCTTACTGACGGCGGTTTTCAGGACTGGTACGAGCGCTGGTGTTGTCCTGCCTGGCCACCATCTAAGTGACGCAAACCGCGTGCACGATCTTGGCTCAGGCGTGCTTGCGGTTGTCCTGTGGTGCGCTGTAGCGGCGAGCTTGGTGTCTGCTGATCGCGGTCTTCGGTCTCAGAGTGTGAGGTCGCTGGTGGTGGGTATCGCGGGTGCGTTGACGCTGAGTGGCGCTGGTCTACCTGGGATCGGGCAACGTTTGCTGGTCGTGGTCGCGTGCGTGTGGCAGTACGCGCTATTGGCCGCGATCGCGCGGTCAGGGCTGCGGCAGGCCGGGCCGTCCTAGGTCTCGTCGCCAGCGCTAGTCGTCTGGCTGTGCGCGAGCGGGTTTCGCCAGCAGTACCAGTTGACTCCGGTGCAGCGCTCCGCGCATGGCGCGGACGCGTGTGACACCCGCCAGCGTTTGTTCAGTGCGGTGAGGGTCACTGGGTCGCCGTCGTCGTCGTGCTTGTTCTCAAACGGTTCGCCGGGGTAGGCGCCGTGCTCGTCGAGATACTTGAACTTGGCGCCCTCGGCTGAGACGTCGAGCAGGTAGGCCGGCGCGCGGGTGACGCCCGTTTCGCTCTCGCGCACGAGCCAGACGCGGTCACCGAGGTAGCGTCGGGCGTTCAGCCCGTAGTCCATCGCGGCTTTGCCCTCGAGCTCGAATTGAGCTAGGTAGAGCGCGAGTGTCGCAGCGATCGAGAATGCGATCGCGCGGCCGGCCGAGCTGTGGGTGAGTGCGCCGATCACCGTGGCCGAGCCGATCAGCACGAACGGGACGAGCAGGCGCGCGAACCCGCGGTGAAACGCCCATAGGCCGGTGACGCCCGCCCAGCGTTGCTTGCCGGGACGCTCGCACGGTGCGGGGCAGGAGATGCCGGACACCTTGGGCATGATCAGGTACCAGTCGACTGTCGCCGACAGGTAGACGCCAGCCCACAGCACGATCCATCCGACGAGCAGCACCGTGAAGACCATGCCGACGTGGGCGAAGGGTCGCCATGCTTGCGAGTGGATGACGGCCGAGCCTGCGCCAGCGAGCAACGCCAGCGCTGCCCATTGGCCGGCCGTCCAGCGGTCGAGGTTGCTGCGGTGGACGGGCACGAGTCGCTGCCCTCGCCGCTCGCGAAACTGCTTTGGCATGCGTTTGGCGGCTCGGCGCCCGATCATGTAGATGGCGTGCTGCAGGGCGGCCAGGGCAGCGACGCCGACAGCGACCCACAGTGCCGCTAGTGAGTGGCCGGCGAGGCTGAGCGCGAGCAGCCCGGCGACGAGCGCGACGACGAACCAACTCATCGAGACCTTCGGCTCCATCAGCCTCCCTTCCGGCTTCCTAGGACGCTCGGGACTGGGTCACGAGATTGGAGTCAGTTTATCCGAACGCTTCTGGCGAGTCGCTTACGGGCCGAACCCACGCGCGGCGGCGCCCAGATAGAGTCGCGCCATTATCGGGAAGAGAGTGATCCGCCATCTCCTGCCTCGTGCTTGGGAGCGTCTTGGTCACGCTAGCGTTGGTGCTGCTAGTAGACGAGAGTCATACCGCCGTGCGCTCTTGGACTCGGTTCAGCGCTCCCAGTTCATCAGGCAGCGCTACCGACGATCCGGAAGCCGCGCGACATCGGGCGGAGCGTCATCGAGAAGGTGAGTCAAGAGCTGGAGCGAGGCGCCCCACAAAGGAGAGGGGAGCGCCTTGTAGTACTTGCGTATCTGCCCCGGATCTTTCGGCAGCGCCTCGATCAGCCCGACCGCTTCAAGGCGTTTCATAAGCTCGCCCGCGTAGCTTGGCTCGCAACCGGCCTGCTCTGCGATCTGGCCCTGGAAAAATCGGTCCTCCTGCGCCATCACGACCATTGCCTCGAGAGCATAGTGGCTCTTGTAGATCGCCTTGGAAGCAGGGCGGACCAGCCCCCGTTGGTTGTCGTCCAGAGGCAGAGGTATCTTCATGGTTTATGAAAGATCAATGGTGGTTCCTAAAAGATCTTGTTAGGCAACATCTCGATAATGATACGCCTCGCTATCATCGACGTCGGACGGAAAGCCGCAAAACGAGCCTTCACGTCCTAGGTGCTCTTGATTTTGGTCGCAAGAAGCGAGAGGGTGCCTACTCTCACCAACTCAACCTCGCTGGCGACATCGGCTACACCATGGTCGCGCAGCGCCCGAGGACGTCATGCCCGCCAAAATCTTCAAGCCTTCTCGACGTCGTGGCAGCACGCTCATGACCAGGGGGCGCGCGTACTTTCGGAAGCTGGAAGAGGACTATGCCATCGAGAAGCTGGATCCCGATGCTTTGAGCGGCAAGCCGCCTACGGTGCCGCTCAAACGAGGTTCAGCTAAGTCGAGAGTAGGCGGTCGACTCGGACACTACGATCTCACGTCCCTAGAGCCCGAGGAGACCCAGAAACGGATTAGGCAATCCGAGGAGTTCCTCAGGCAGCCCCCGCAACGTTTCCCAGAGGACGAGAACAGCTAAATCGCTGCGGCGCCAGTCGTTCCGCTCAGGTGGACGATTTGGCAGTATGGGCCCCGTGACCACCCCCGAGGCCGATCCACACTCCGGCAGTTCCCAGCCGGATTCGCCCTTCGGACACCTCGAGGAGGAAAACCACGCGCGAATCACGCGCGTCCTGGTCGAGTATGTGCCTGAGGTGTTCCGTCTGAACCGGGCAATCGAACAGCGGACTGGATACACGAGCGAGATCGGTCGCAACATGATGGTCGACGTTTTGGCGCATCTTGGCACCCTTGCTTCGCGGCGGGATTTGACGCCAGCGGAGCAGGCTACGCAGCTGTCGAAGATCGAGGAGCACCTCCGTCGGGCGATCATCGAGCACCCGGAGGAGGTTGTCCGTGTCCGCATCGCGGACGTTCGGGGCCTCTGGTCCGAATATCAACGAGACGCGTACACCTATCGGGAGCAGGGACTCCTGCGTGGGATCCCCAGGCATTCGGAGCTTGAGGAGTTGAGATCGCGTATCGATCGGCTAATGGAGTCGGCTCGAAAGGCCAAGCCAGATGAGACAAGCTGGGAGGAGTCCGAAAATGCGGCCGCCGACATGACCGAGGCGGCAGCTGTCGCGGCCGAGCTGGCCGACAAGCTCGAGCAGTCCATCGGCGCCGCCCGGCGCCTGACGGACGAGAAGGCCCGTGACGTTGTGGCGGCCCGCCGCAACCGAGCCTCGTTCGTGCAGTGGGCGATTGGAATCCTAGTCGCGATTGGCCTCGCCGTTGGGGCATACGAGTTGGGCAAAAACAACAACCAGCCGACGCGCACGATCACAACGGCGCCCCAGACGACCAGTAGGTCCAAGCTAAACCGCTGAGGGCGGTGGGGCGCCCAAGGAATTCGAGGCACGCTATCTTGGAACTCTACGCTGCCGTAGAGTCCCCGGCGCCCGCTTCTGGCGCTGCCAGAGCACGATATTCAGCCGATGGCTAGCTGCGAGCGCAACGCGATCGGTCTGGCTCGTTTACGGTCGCGGCGCCGTTCCGGAGGGCACCAGGGCCGCCGCGTTCGCTCGTGCCCGCAAGAGGAGCCGACGACACTGGTTAGTGCAGATATCTTTCGACGTCGCGTTTGAGTTCGATCGGGTCGATGTCGTTCTGCGCGGCCGGGTATTTGTACGGCGTGCCCTGCCACTTCGCGACACGGGTATGGGGGTTGAACGTGATTTCTGCGTCGGCCGTGCTCTCGCCGGCGGCGGTCAACTCGTAAACCGTTTCGCCGTGCTTGTTCGGGGCGGCCAGTTCTGTCACCCACTGCCACCGCCGGCTAGTCTGGATGATCCGCGCCCACGCTACCGACACCGAGGGGTATAGGAGCGTGAACGGCAGCGATTCGTCAGCTTTCCCGGAGCGACGGCGCAGCAGAACGCACGTCCCGTCTTCGGTGGTGTCCGCGAGGTAGTAGTCGCCGGATCCGGCATCGTAGTGCGGCCAGGGCTTCGGTCCACCGACGTCGTGATAGGTGCGGATGACCTTTTCCATTGGGGTGATTGCCGGGGCCAGGTAGATGCTCGCCGATTCGAATTCATAGGAGGCCACAACGATCGACAGCCTGGCGCTGACGAGCCTGGAGTTTCTCGGGTCTACGCCGTAGCCCCAGACGAAGCCGCCGTAAGAGCTGTATTCGGTGTTCAGCGATTCAACGCATCCCTCGAGCGGTTCCCCGAGTTCGCGCTCCTGCACCCGCAGCAGGTGCTGGATCGGCTGCAGAGCCCAGCGCGCGTTCGCGTATTCTGGGTAGCTGCAAACGAAGGTGGGCGCTTGAGTTCCATAGGTTTCTTCCGGGGCGTGACCGACCGGATTCGTTCGCGGTACATAAGCCTTGACGAGCGCGATCACTTTCTCGATCTCGCGGGTGATTGCGTTAAGTCCCGCGAGGTCTTGTCGGCCGAGGCCCGCCGTCGGGTGCGGATGATCCTGCGGTGTTTCCGCGACCGCAGCGAAGAAGGCAAATGCGCTGCCACCCAAGGCGAGCAACAGCACCACCGTGCCGGCCGCGGTCATCTGGGTCGTGCGCCACTTCCAAAGTCGCTTCAGTCGTGCTCCCAGGCGCAACAACCTCAGCAGCGCAGGGCTCGTCACGGACGTGGCCGCGTCCCGGCAGTCGAACTGCATCAGAGTCGCGGTCCACAGGAGCGCGAGATTCGGCACGATCCATGTGATTGCCGGAGCCATGTACCACGACACGATGCCGGTCCCCAGAGCGATCACGATCCACGCAGCTCGTTCGGCGGCTTCGCGGCGCGAGTCGGCGTGAGACCGTGCTTCGTGGACTACTAGGGCCACGTCGGCGATCGTGAGCCCTCGCTGCGTGATCTCACGCAGTGGGGCGATCTTCGCAAGCGCGTAGCAGCCACCGCCGACCGCGATCGCGGCAGCGAAGTGTCTTGCCGCTCGCTTGATGTGCTCGGGGCGCAAGCCGCCATCGGCAGGCGACGCGCCGTCATCTAGCGTCTCGTCGCCAATCGCTGCCTCGCCGGCGGGGCTTGGCTGCTCAGTCCCCCCAAAATCGGTATCGGGGCTCGCGTCGCTGCGAGGACTCGCCTCGGCGCCAGAGGTTGGCCCGACCCCGGGAGCCACCCCGAAGTCTTCCTGCCCGGTCGGGTCTGTCTCAGTTCCCATCCCGCCACCGCCCGACCGGCGCTACGTCCGCCGCCCGCTCCACGTGCTGGATCAGACGCCGTGTCCAGCCCCTGCGTCCTCGCGGACATTGAAGAACTGCTCCGACGACATGCGTACCGTCGTGAGCGCTAAGGCATCCGAGATCCTCCGGGTGTGCCGGCCCTCGTCTCCGGATCTCCTGTTCTCCTCGCAGCAACATGCGCCGGAATCACACCTCGGCCCATGGGTCCTATCCGCGCCCTCGGCCTCCGTGCTCTCTGCACAGGAGGCTATGAGGCCTCGCGCACCTCGCTGTGTATCGGGACGGGTGTCGGTGTGTGCCAGCGTGTTTCCTCGGCCGACGCTCCTGTATGTTCCCTCGCCGTGCGAGGGGAAGAGGGACGCCACCAGCCGATCGACGAAGTCCAAGTATTCGGCAGATGGGCCGCCACATATCAAGGGGCGAACGTAAGACTCGGCAAGAACGAGCGACTTATCCTACACGCGCTCATACTCGCAAGGCAGGACAAGCCGATAACCCGCACTGAGCTGATCGCACTGCTCGACAAGGCCGACCTCGGCGAGAGGAACAACGCGGTAGCGCTGCGGAACACCTTGCGCAACCTGCGGAGACGCGGCCTGAACATCGGAGAAGAGGAGGAGGTCAGCTTCCCGCACGACCAGCTGACGGTCGACCTTTGGGAGCTTCGCAAGATGATGGGCGAGCAACTTCACGATAAGGCCGATGTCCTGCGCGGAGACGCCGAACATCTGGCATCGCCGACGACAGCCGTCGCCTCCGAGGAACCATTCGCCCTCGCGGAGCTGGAGTTCAACGAAATTCTCGAGACGCTGCGTCGTCTCGCCTACGCGCGCACAACGCGTATCGCCGCGATGAAGCAGATGCGCGAGGAGCTGCTCGCTCGCGAGCTTGTCCCCGGTCTTCACGCGCGCGGCGGGACCACGATCGGGGAAATACGCAAGCTCGATCCGCTCCGGATCGCTTGGTCGGCCAAGCGGATTCGCGGGACGCTTCCCTCACCGCTCCCCGTACTCATCGACTACGTCAACGACACGCTCGCCGATCTCAGCGGCCCCCCCGACAAAATCGTCGTAATCGCGCCGCCCGGGTTCGGCAAGGCGTTGACGGCGATCGCAACTTATCTGCGTCTGACCGAGGGCCTCGATGACCCCCGGCGCGAGCTGAGGACGAGAACCGTCCTGCTCGTGGACGCGCGAGCGGAACTGAGCGACCCGGACTTCGGGAGCGAGGTATGGCTCGAGGCTCGGCTCGAGCAAATCGGCGCACTCAAGCAGTCCCGGCCGATCGTGATTATCTCCCACGCCGACGCGTTCCTCGCCGCTAACCACGACCGGCTCCTCGCGATCTTGAACGCTGGTGTGTTCGCGAGGGCCGACCTCTTGCTCACCTGCAACGAGCAGTTTCACTCCAAGAAGCTTGCCTATGCCGCCTTCGGCACACATGAGATCAAGCTCGAAGAGTGGGACGGCGAACTCCAGGCCGCCTACGTAGGGGGCCTCTACGGCGCCGACACCCTCACGAGCTACGAAGCCTGGCGCGATCGCGACGACTCGCGCGAGGTGCTATGTCGCGTCCCATTGCACATGCACTACGTCGTCTCACTCCTGCACGAAGAGCCGGACGCGCTTGAGGCGATCGACAGGCGGTGGGATCTCTTCGAGGAGATGGCACGAGTCCGGCTCCGCGCCTCGGGCTTGCACGACCAGATCGACTCGGTCATGGATGACCTCGCCTCCCTCGCCCACGAGCATTACAGACCCGGGGACCCGGTCAACGACCCGATCGAGTTCACCGAACGACAGCTGCTCGCCAACCTCGAGCAGAGAAACGTCGCTGATGCCGCTGAGCGCGCGCGTGCACTCATGCACAACACACTTTTGGACGAACGCTCTCCCGGACGGGGCAAGCTGCGCTTCCGCGACGCTCTGTGGGGCTACTTCTTTGTCGCCTACCACATCCAGCGTTTGCTGAGTTCTGGTTTAGCGAGCACCGAGGAGGTGCTCGCCTCCTTCGAAAAGTTCCTCGCCGCCGCCGTCATGGACCGCTGCGAGGAATCCCTCGTCGCCCTGCCAAACCGCGATGAGACCATTATCCCCGCATTGCTCGACGCGCTGCTCGCTGCGCCGCCTACCGGTATCGGCACGGACCGTCGCCTCATCGCTCGCGAGCAGATCGCCTATCTCCTAGGTGCCTTCGCAGACACAGAACAGAAGGCCGAATTGCTGCCAATGCTCAACCCAGACAGCCCCGCATGGGAGCGGGAGATCCTCGTGCGCCGTGCGCTTGCGGTCGGACTCTCGAACGCCGGTCACCCTGACGTTGCCTCCGACTACGTCTCGACGCTCCGCGCGGAGATCGACGCTGGCGGCGAGACCCCCCAGGCCGACGCAAACATTGGCTTCGTCTTGACGTTCCGCGGCGATCAGCCTTTCAACGCCAGGAGACCTGGTGCGATCGCGCCGAAGCCTGACCCTGAGCAGACGGTTTCAGACCTGCTGCGTGGGCTCGAGCGCATCCGTCACTCCGGGACTTGGCAAATCAAGCTGTTCACGCTGCTGGACCTCGCGCGGGTAGCACCGGACCTCACGCGCGGTTATCTGAGCGATCAGCGCGACCGCGTCGCCGCGATCCTCGACCGACTCGAGGCACGGGCGACTGTCGTTGTCTGGCGCGAGATCGCAGAGATGCGCACCATCCTCGAGCAGTTGCCTTCTTCGGTGGAGTCCGACTGAACGGGCGAAATGGACGCTCCTCAGTCCGTGACCGACACGGCCGGCGGCCAGGGCGACTAAACGACAGGCGGCGAGGCTCGCGGGGATCAGTCAGAGCCACTGGTCCAGGATCGAGCGGGGCCTGCACGATGTATCGATGGGACCGGGGCTGAAGGTGCAGTTCGCCCTTGGAGCGGAGGCGCTTGCGGGCATGCTCGGCAGCCAGCGGAGCGTGCGGATCCTCCGCGCGGAAGAGGCTGAATCGGAATCCGCCCGCGCGCTCCTAGTGATGGATTGTCCGGCAAGATCGGCACGGCGCTAGCGGCGTACGGTCTACACGCAGCGACCGCCGCTGCTTGAGGAGCTCGCCAGGCACGGCTTAGGTGCAGGGGAGGCAACACGCGGACGTCATAAGGGCCGTTATCGAGCAGCCTCTCGGAGGTGCGGCTCCCCTCTGCCCGCCTTTGACGGCGGGACCTCAGGCGGCCTACACCGACATCGCGCCGCTACGCGAGGGTCGCGCGCTTGATCGGCCCGGGTCTTGGCACGTACGCTTCTGTGATGTGAACGCAGACAGCCACGGTATGCCGCTCCGGATCGAGCGCGCCGGCCAGGGGCCCGAAGTCCTACTGGTCCACCGGGTGCGCGCCACCGAGTCGAGGCTGTCAGGATTTCGACGAGGACGCCGCCGACCTCGTCTCGCTTATCGAGCATCGAGTGCACATAGTCGCGCATGCCTACGGGGCCGTTGGAACGATGCTGGCGGGCCGCCACGACGCCGGCGCAAGTACGGCCGCTCGACGGTTGGCGAGAGCATCGTGGCGGGCCGCCGACATGCCCCAGATGTCTGTCTGTGGGAGCCTGGAGGTGTGCGCCACGACGACCCTTTGCGAACCAAGCTAGATGAACTCGAGGAAGGATCCGATCCACACTCGAGGGGCTACAGGTTCGAAGAGATTGTGGCCGAGATTTTCACGCGCGCAGGCTTCGACGTCGTTATGGGCCCAGAGGCTGCGGCCCCACGGCAAACGGACGTATACGCGTCCGACCACCGAGACGGCTACCTGATCGAGGCCAAGTGGAGATCCGAACGCATCGGATCGCGGGACGTCGACGACGTCCGGAGTCGACTCAGACGACAGCCAAGCCACGTCGTCGGAGTCCTGGTCACGATGGGAGGAATAGCCGAGCAGGCATTCGCCGAGATCGAGCGGGATCGCAGCCGGGTGATTGTGCTGGTCAACCGGCAAGAGGTGCATGGGCTAGTCGACGGCAGCGTCGATCTGCGACGCTTGCTCGGCCTTAAGCGGCGGCAACTCGTTGTACACGCCCAGGCGTCTGGCACCCCGCCAGCAGAGTTCGTGTCGTCGCCACGCGATCGGCGCGGACCGCTGCGTCTAGTTGACGCAAACGGATCGGAGTTGTCCTGGGTGGCTGGCACATCTAGCTATCTCGATAGTTGCTGGGCTCTGTCAATCCCGGATGTTGACTGGGTCACCGCCGGTGGCGCAGGGATCACGCTTGATCTTGGCGTGCCGGTGTCGTCGCTCAAGGAGCTAGTCAAGCTCTAGGTCACCTCCAGGAGTTGAACTGGCTTGGCCCAGACGCTACCTGGATGATCCAGCAGGACTCTTCTACGTGGAGCGGCTTTGGTTTGCATGGACTTCTTGGGGCTCTCGAGCGCCGCGATGCCCGCTATCTAGAGCTTGATCGTGTGCACCACCGCGAGATGCTCGTCCTCGCCGACGGATGCGCCGGCGGGTGGTACACGCTGCTAGCGGATCTCGACGCGAGCTCCGACCGGGTTCAAGGTGTGGATCTGTCGCTTCAGCTCGTGGGTGTCCCTGAAGATCCGGGCGAAATCGCCCGGGTGCGCGACCGCCTCGCGATCGTTCAGCCGGGATTCTTCCGACCGAGAACTGAGCGGTCCGTTCGATCCCGCCGACTGCGTGAACCGATCGAGGTGACGCCGACGGCTTGGATTGTTGAGCACGACGCCGATGATCCTCACGACCCGCTCTGGGCGCGGGGCGCCGTGTTCGCGAACCCATTGGTCGATGCGGAGGGCGAGTGGCCGCCACTCGCCCGGGAGGACTCGCAAATCATCGCGAGCCTGCGCTCCTGGCACCCGCTGAGCCAGCCTCGACCGCGCTACGTTCTCGAGCGCCTCGAGTGGGCGGACTCGTCGGACGCGACACTGGTGCGCGCGATCGCCGACTGGTGACGCGCGCTCTGGCGCTGAGCGATAGCTCGTCCAACCATGCGAGCCGATAGGCGCGAAGCCAGTCGCGGCTCGGACAAAGATGTCGAGAATGTCGACGAGCGCCTGACGCGCTGGGTCTCGCTTTCTCCGCGAGAAACGCGGCCACGCCCAGGCCGCGTGTCCTAAGCATGAATCAGCATGGCATCGGGCGCGGCTTCACGGGCTTGTTGGCGCCGACCCCGAGCCTCTCGAATATCGACTCCCCCGAGCTCCAAGACGACGGAAGATGTTCGACGCGCATCGAAGCAGGAGTCGGCAGGACGTACAGCTCATGGCAGCGGCCAACGACTACTGAGGTGTCACGTATCGCGACCAGATCAGCAACCAACGGCCGCTCGCCAGGGCGTTCGATGGTCACGCGCTCCATGTTGAGGGGTTCGACGGCTTGGCGAGCGAGTACCGGGATCGACGCGGCGGCCAAGAGAATCACGATGCTGATCGCAGCCGAGCGGGGCGCACTGAGCCTTGGATGCCTGTCTAGGCGCGGCATCCAGCGACCCGCGAAGAGGATCACCATCATGGCGAGGAAGAACGTGACTCCCCAGACGTTGAAAGGCACTGCCCCGAGTACAAGCAGCGCGGCAAAGGGCCTGGCGATTCGGCCAAACCACTTGTCGAAGGAGCCTTGCTGAGGCTGGGCACGACTCTTCGTTGCGGCTTTTGCTGCCGGGAGTGCGCTTGCTAACGAAATAAGCAAGGCACCGACAAAAACGAGCAACGGGACAAAGATTTCGATCAACGCTGTCGTGACGAGCGTCGCAACTGGCACGGCGCTAACGGCTTGGGTCACTGGCAGGCCAGCGTGCTTGAAGCGAATGGCTAGCAGTAACCCTCCCAGTAGCGTCAGATAGCCAGTCAACGCCGCGGTTGACGCGAGAACGGCCGGCCAGCGCTTGGTCCGAGGTGTTGGTGGCGGGCTGGGACGGTCGGGCGCTGGACTAAGCGCAGGAGCAGCCGCTCCGTCACTAGAGCGCTTACCGGTACGACGCCGGTGTGATTGCCGGAGGAGAGTCACGATCACGATCGCTCCAGCCCCCGTACGACCGTACCGTGACCGGCCCGCCCACGGCGGGCTGTCTCCCCGCGCCCCATCCGGTCAGGCGCAGACCGCGAGTGGCAACACCTGAATCGCCGGTCCGCTGACCGCAGCAGTAAGCGCCTCGACTGCGACATCGCCGAGCAATACTTCCTCGCCTGGCTCGTCTGATCCGCCTGACCCATTCGAACCGTCGCCGTCGGGGTTATCCTGACTCTCGCTTTCGGCCTCCGGGTCAGACACGCCCGTCTCGACCGCTCCGTCGGATTCGTGATCCGGCTCCGCTTGCTCACTGGAGTCAGCTGCGCCTGTTGCCTCTGGCTGTAGTCCTGCTGCTTCGCGCGCCGCCCGTTCCGCGGCTGCTGGATCAAGGTTACGCGCGATCGCAGCGAGAATCGCGAACATCCCCCAGGTGAACGTCTGACCAAGTGCTGGGACCAATGAGATTACGGAGCGCCGAAAGAGCATCACGAAGTCGGATTCGGTCGGCCAGATCTCAGTTACCTTGCCCACAACCGTAAACCGCGAGGTGTGGAGCAGCTCGAGCGATTGGTCGGAAACGAAGCGCTTGTCAAGCGTTAGAAGCACACTCGGGCTGGCGTCCGACTTCACGACGACATCAACCATGCCGCTTCGATCCAGATCGTCGTTGAGCGCGACGAGAAGACCTCGAAGGGAGCGGAGATAAGCCGAGCCGTCCTCATCGCCAGAGCTGCGCTGCGCAGCGCTACGAGCCTGCTGCCGTCGCTGTTGTCGAGTCTCGCCTCCCGCTGGCTGAGGCTCCGCGAGGTCGCCGAGGCCAATCATTGGCGCGGCGACGTCGATGAGTCGTATGAGTTGCTCGACAACGCGTCGAAGGGGGGCCACGGCTGGGCCGATCCTGAACGAGACAATGTCCCCGATGCTCAACCTCTCGACGTCGAGGGTGTCGATCAGGCGCTCGGTCCGACGCAACTCGTCGTAGAGCGCGATGAAGATCGAGGCTTCGGTGTGATGCCGCACCAGCCGGGACTCAGTCGTGGCAAGGTCGGATTCGGAGACCTCCCGCTCGCCACCAAGGCCGACGGTCGCGCCGCCTAGGCCAAGAGCGCCAAAGAGGCGCAGGTTTCCACGGAGATTTCGCACGGCCTGTGACTCTTGACGCTCCCGCTCGACGTCTTCGCTCGCAAGTGCAACCCCGCCCGCAAGCACTGCAGCGAACGCCATCGACATATCCGTGTCGAGGTAAAACGGATGCAGCAGTTCGAGCGGCGCACTGGGTTGATCGGAGTCGGCCGACATCGCGACAATTCTGACAGTTCGACGGGGCGCCCGTTGGAGCGCCGGTTTCGTGCCCGGAAAGACGCCGATCGCGCGGGTCATTCGGCGCTGAAAGCCGCATGCGGATACGCGGTTTACTGGCAGTTATCGTGGTCTCAGGCACTTCTGGCCGTGAGTGCTCGAGCGACTAGGGCAAAGGAGGCAGTCCGATGTCAGAGCGACCCGTGATCGGTCAGCTCGGATGGAAGCCTTGAGGCGGCGGCACATACCCATCGTGGGGCTGCGGCTCGCTGACGTGCATGAGCGCGCCCGCACCGCCGAGTTCCCACGATTCGGGTTGGCGGTGAGTGGAAGGGAATGACTTCGCGCCGAATCGTAAATCCGCCGCATGGATCTGCGCTCTGCAGCGGTCGCCTGGCCCACCACGTTCTCGCCGCGATCCCGGCCGCGCGCGCGACCAGTCAGGTGGATCGCTTTGTGACGTGATCGCACAGCTCCTGGGCAACTTCAATTGAACACAGGGCTTGATCACGCGAGACCGACCTTCCTGCGTGAACGATGCCGTTTCGCCTGTCGTAGTGCGCCAGATAGCGTCGCCAGAAATCGGCTTCTCGCAGCCTGTCCTCCGCGAGAGCATCCCACAGCTCAGCAACGCGGGGGTCCTTTAGCGAATACCGGTTGTTGCCGATCAAGCCCTCCAGCGCGTCCTGAATGCCAGGATTACGTGCGGTAATTAGACGCTTCATCGCTGCCGTGATTGCGACCTCGCACGCAGCGTGAGCGACCACAGTCGCAGCGTCGTACTGGCCTTGTCCGCTCCTCCCCAGCGCGTGGAGGTTACGCGCCTTCACGAGGAGATACTCGTGCGGCAGCGCCGCGGGACGGCGCGTCGCCGGCGGCGGCGGGAGCGCGGCGGCCGGCCAGAGAACCCACCGGTAGCCACCGCAGATGAACAGTCGTTGTCATGCCCCGCGTCTGCGGCTCTCCATCAAGGCCAGCGAGGCTCCGGAGTTTTTCGTAAGCGTCCTCCGCCTCCCGGAAAGACTGCCCCATTGGCTCGTCGTCATGCTCCGCGCGAAACTGCAACGCCAAGAGCGAGCCGTACTCGTTTGCCTCTCCCACGAGTACCCCAGCCACGCGTGGGTCGTACTCGACGCCTGTCGCGGCGTCGAGGAGCCGTGCCTCGTCGTCGTCGACGGCCATGGCGACCCAGTATTCGGCGAACCTTGGCTCTTGGAGATCGGAGGATCCACGCTCGCCCATGCGTGGAGCCTAGCCCTGAGAAAGGTGAGCGGATGATCGACGGGGGAGTCGATCGAACGATGCGAGCTTGGCTAGGTCATGAACGCTCTCGGCGGACTGTCCCTGCGATTTCGCGCTGTCCGGGCTCGACGTTGCTGTAGCGTCGCGGGTCGCCGTAGATCAGCTCAACTCGCCGCTGCCCGAGATGAGCCGGACCGAGCGCGAACCGAGAGACGTACGCCGCCTTCCCGGAGGCGAGCAGCCGTTCGGAGATCAGGAGATGCCCGATGGCTTGCTCGGCAGCGGGCGGTAGCCCTGCCGGCAGGTCAATCAACGGGTCTGACGCGTCGAGCATGGAATGCATAGAGCCGAGCGTCGCGGGAAGCGGCTCGCCAAGCAGGCCGGCGCGAAGCTCGACCTCAGTGAGGTCATCTGCTGAGAATCCCGTCGTGCCGGCGTCCATCGCTCCGCCGCGGCCCTCGCCCCAACGCACATCGGCCGAAAGCTCAATGTGGCGAATCGAAGCGCTGCGCGTCTCGCTAACTACATGCGTGACGCGGCCGGATCCGGCGCGCTCGACGAGCGCTATCGGGACATCTGGCGAGCGGCCCCAGTGATCGCTACGGAGACCTCCGAGGTAGCGGGCGACGGCGAGGTCCCGGACCTCAGCCTCAAACGTGATTCCGCTGCCCTCGTCGCGTATCACGTCGGCCCGGACGCAAGCATCGCCAAGCTTGATCCAGGGAGCCTCATCCTCGGCCGCGATCTCACTTAGCCGTTGGAGCAGTCGTCCTATGAGGTCCTCAGTGTCGGCGAACTGGCCTGTCGTATGGAAGGCCTGGACCTCTTGTGCGAAGTCCACGGCGTTCCCTTGACGCCCGCTCGCGTCGGCCGCAAGCCAGAACGAGACGCGCTTGCCGAGCCGCGTGGCCGCCAAATACTCCTCGTGGGTCGGAGAGCGCCCACTCGGCAGCATCGTCCCGTAGCGGTCAGCCAGCACCCCGACATAGACATCGCAGCGCGCGACGCCATCCAGGTAGGCGCGTTCAGCATCCTCGTCGCGTCCGCCGAGATCCTCAAAAACGACGACCGAGAACCCAGCATCGCGCAACGCGCCGGCAACTCGGGCACGCAAAGCGCCGAGGTCCTGCATCTCACTGGAGAGGAAGATCGTTCGGGTCTCGGCCCAGCGCTGGAATTCTGCGGCGGCGAGTCGACGCGCCGCAGAGGCGATATCAACGATTAGCGTCATAGTGCCAATCAACGTAGCTGCCGCACAAGACGCGCGATGTTCGTGCGCCAGAGTCCGTGGCTGCACCCTGGACGAGGTTCGCGTGGCCGGCGAGGCCATAGGGAATCGACGGAATTTGCTGGCGGGCCCCAGCCCGCCCGCCGGACTAATCCAAGATGTGACGCGAGTCGAATCGCAACGAGTCCACCTCCGCAAGAGCCCGGAGCTTCCTCCCGTCGTTCTTGTGGGCGTTTGCTCTCAGTGTGACGTTTCGGGCTATCCAGTCGTCGACGGAGCACCCTTTCGCCGCGAGGCACGCGAGTGCGGTCCCGCTCGCCTCCGCCCGGACGACACGCGTCTCCTGGCACCCCTCGCCGACGTTCCGAACGCGGACGTTGAACGCCGTTCCATCGCCGAGCGCGCGGGCATCCATCACTGCGTCCACCGCGACTCGATCGAAGATCAAACTATCGGCCATTTGGGGGTCAGTATTAACCCAGGAACGGACATGTCCCTGGACGCGGACCTTCGACGGCGAGCATGTCCCGTCGAGTCGCGTGAGAACCTGTGGACATGCCGAACGTTGGCTCGCACGATGTCTTCGAGCAGGAATACACCACCAAGCTAAAGGCTTTGTTGGCACCATACGGACAGCTCGTCGGCTACGAGAGCGACCGTGCAGCTCTCGATCTCGGCCTACACTTTTACGAGCAACGGTTGGGCGGCAATGCTCGCGTTGGACAGGTGAGGGTCTGGTTCCAGGCGAAGGGTGTTCACAGCGCCACGATGCCTGCCGAACGGCTGAGGCACGCTGAGATTGTCGTTATCCGTGATCTTCCGATCGAGCACTTGCGGTACTGGTTCGCGCACCCCGAGCCTGTCTACTTGGTCGTGTATCTGGAGGCGCTCGATCGCTTTCTGGCGGAGGATGTACGCGACCTCGTGGAGCGAGAGGGAGGTCCCCGCTGGCTCGCCGAGGCTCACGGCTCGCAAGACACGACGACGCTTCACGTGTCCTCCGCGTCGACACTCGAGAGTGCTTTGCAGCAGATGCCTCGACACCGCAGCCTCCGCCTCGATGGACCTGAGTTCCGAGGTCGGCCACTGGGGCATCGCATGGACCCGCTGCGCTGCGAACTCGACGTCTTGGAGCCCGAGGCCTTCCAGGCTCTTGTGTGGCGCCTTTTGGAGGCTCACGAGTTTCGCGTGTCCCGAGAGATCGACATGGCCACACTGCTCGATGCCGATATCGGGGATGTCTCTGCCATGGTCGGCCGGCTCTATCTCACGTATGAGTGGCTTGCACCGATCGAAACGGAGTTCGGAGTCGGCCCCGAAACTGACTTTCGTATTGAGGCACGACCGGATTGGGCGCACGGAGATGTCCTCGTTGTTATCCACTCTCGATTCTGCGCGACGCCACGGCAGACTGAGGCGACGCAGGCCCTGGTCTCAGCGCTCCAAGAAGAGGGGATCTCCCGTGCGCTCATTTTCTTCAACGCTTCGGATCTGGAGGCCGCGAACTTTGGCGCCTGGCGAACCACGTTTGCACCGATGGTGCGCGCTCCGCAAGGACTTGGCAGCCTAGCCTTCAACGTATTGACGGCGACGAACGTCTACCTAGAGTTTCTCGACCGTTTGAGCTGGCGGTTCGCCAACATTCGATGACCGCCTCGATGTTGAGTGGGGCGGGCCGCGCGAATAGCAAGCCCGGAAGCTGGCCGCCGCGCACGCCCGCCACGTTCGCCTCTCTCGCAAGCGCATCAGGCCTGCGTCATCGACATCGAGGAGGATGCGAACCGCGCTCGCGCGCGGGTCAAGCCAACCGCCAACGAGCCGTCGCACACGCGAGAGCTGAGCGGCGCAGCGAAGGACACTCTCGATGCTTGGGTCAAAGGAGTCCGGCGCGAGCACGACAAGCCGCGTCCGGGATCTGAGCAGACGACGAGTCGCGACGACACGAGCCGCGATCAGGACGCCCGTCAGCAGCGCCATCGGGAGGAGCACCACGCTGAGCAGCGCCAGCGAGCCGAGCAGGCGAGTCAGTAGCGGCAGCAGCGAGTCCCCGAGCGCAGCCAGCAGGAGCAGGAGTCCGAGCAGGATCTGCGCAGGCAGCTCACGCGTACGAGGGCTCATCGGTTAGCGGGGGTAGAGATCTCGAATTCGCGAGGTCGCGAGATTCCGCTCTGCTGCGCCGAATCGGCACATCGCTCGAGCGAGCCATGACGAGCCCAACGCGAGCGTGAACGCGACGGCGAACGCGAGTCGAAACGGGCTCCGTTTGGGCGCCTGCTGTGCAGATCGTTCACGTGTTAGCCGCGGCGGATTCAAGAGCGTTTCTGCGACTTGCTTTACCGGCCGGTCCAGAGCTATCGTCGTCGCCCAGAGACAGACGATGGCCAGGCGACGCAGAGTCGTCGCTGGCCGCGGCGCCGAAGTCGACAGCTTCGGCGCGATGGCGAAGCTACCCACAGCCGGATCGGTCAGCCGCCACCGCGCCCCCCGGGCAACGCTTCCCCGCCGCCAACACAGGAGGTGAGAAGGGATGGCTCGAACCGAAGGCCAAGTGCTGGAGCGACGCTGGAGAAACGGACGCGGCTACGCGCTGCGCTTCCGTGCCTACGGCGAGCGTCAGTACCTCACGCTCGGCATGCAGGCCGACGGCTGGACGCGCAGGTCGGCCGAGACCGAGCTTCAGAACATCCTTGCCGACGTCCGCCGCGGCACGTGGATCCCGCCCGACCGCAACAAGCGCGCCCGCGCCGAGGCCGGCAATGGACCCACCGAGCTGACCTTCCACGAGTTCGCCTCCGCCTGGCACACAGACCGCAAAGGGGAGATCACACCAGCTGGCCATCACCATCAGGAATGGGCACTGCGCCACCACCTGCTCCCCTACTTCGCCAACTGGCGCCTATCCGAGATCAACATCCCTGCCGTGGACGACTACCGTCGCTTCAAGCTAAAGCAGGGCGAGCAGCGCGCCGCCGCGATCGAGCTGGGCAAGCCCGCACGCCGCGAGAACGGCTGCGTCCTGAAGCCCCTCTCGGCGGCCTCGATCAACAAAACGATCAACGTGCTGCACGCGATCCTCGAGCTCGCCGTCGAGTACGGACACATCTCCGCGAACCCCGCTTCCGGCAGACGGCGGCGCCTGAAGCTCCCCGCCCAGAGGCCCGTGCACCTCGATGCTGTCGAGCAGATTCAGGCGCTGCTCGACGCCGCCGGCGAGCTTGACTCTGACAGCCGCCGGCCCACCCGCGACCGCCGCGCGATCATCGCCACGCTGATCCTCGCCGGTCCGCGCGCGCAAGAGCTGTGCAACCTGCTCTGGCGCGACGTCGACCTCGCGAATGGCCGTCTGCACATCGGCCGGTCAAAGACCCAAGCCGGCCTGCGAGAGATTCCGCTGCTGCCTCTGCTGCGCGACGAGCTCGCCGCCCATAAGGCGAGCGCCTACCGAGCAGGTCCCAACGATCCCGTCTTCCCAACTGGCACCGGCGGACAGCGCGATAAGGACAACCTGCGCAACCGCATCCTGGCGCCTGCCTTGACCCGCGCCGACCAACTGCTCCTCCAGCGCGGACACCCACCGCTCCCGGTCGGGGTGACCCCGCACAAGCTCCGGCACACCTTCGCCTCCATCCTCGTCGCGCTCGGATGGGACCCCGCCACGGTCATGGCCGCGCTCGGGCACGCCGACCCAAGGCTCACGCTGCGCGTCTACACGCACCTCATGCGCCGCGGCACCGGGGAGCGACAGCGACTCGCAGAGCTCGTCGACGGCACGGGGGACGTGCCGGTCGCCGATGCTGCCCTTGCGGCGTAGCTCCCGTTCGAGCAGGTCCCGGTCGCGGCACTGTCGAAGCCGCCGTCCCTCATTCGCCCTAATCTTTCACGAGCCCTCCTGCTCCCCCGACCTGCGCTTCCTAAGGCCCGGACCGTGCCAGGTCGATCGAGGTCAGGGCAGACTGGCGTAGGTGGCGACTACCAGGCACGTGGGGCTCGCCGAGGGCGATTCTTAACGGCGGCCTGCGAGCAATTCGCCGCACCGAAGCTCAAAGCCGTGCTCGCTCGAACAACGCTGCAACGGCTACCTCTAGGCCTGCCGCAACCTTCACAAGCGTGTCCACAGTGATGTTGAACTCGCCGCGCTCGATCGCTCCGTAGTAGCCACGATCCAGGCCGGCGCGCAAGGCGAAAGCTTCCTGGCTCGCTACGCATCGCGCGGATCGTGCCGCCGAGTGCCTGGTTGGCCGCAGACTTCTTAGAAGGCATTGGCTCGCTCCCACTCGTTGGAGCTTGCTCGACTCAGCAGCTCTGCGACGCTCACGCCGAGGCCGTCAGCGAGCTTGACAATCGTGTCGAGCGTCACGTTGAACTCGCCCCGCTCGATCGCACCGTAGTTGCTGCGAGCCAAGCCAGCGTGCGCAGCGAAGGCTTCCTGGTTCAGGCCACGCTCGTGTCGGATCGCGCGGAGCGCATCGCCGAGTGCCTGGTTGGCAGCGGACTTCTTGGATGGCATGTCGAGCGCTCAGATCTCGAGCTCATCCATCCGCCGCGCCGCGCGCGAGGCGGTGATGAGCTCACCGGTGACGTTGACCAGGCCGGAGGCGTGCAGGTGGCCGATCGCATCAGAGACATCGTCTTCGCTACACACGCGTGACCCGATCATGCGCTGAAGCTCTGCGCGCGTCCAGGGGTCGCGGTGATCGTCGAGCAGAACCATCATCACGGCCTCTTCAGCGATCGCGATCGGCTCGATCTCGCTACGTTTTTGTTGCATGGGAAGGTCTTTCCTTTCCGTGCCACGGCCCCGGGGCAGTTAGAGCTGTCGCCGGGGTCAAAGCTTCATGTTCTGAGGTGCTCACTCCGGCGCGTAGAGCGCCGCCGGGGCAACTTTGTCAAGGCGCTGGCGACCATAGCTCCGCAAGCGCCGACAATCGAGCTTGATCGCCGGCAATCCGCGAGCCTAGCCCTGCGTTTCAGGCACTCGTGCCTCAAATCACGGTCGAGCACCAGCGACGCATCGCGAGTCGTCGCAACCAAAAGCCGGCGACGTGCAGGGACTTCCCGAAATGGAGCCAGACCGGGATCGAACCGTCGACCTCCTGCTTGCAAAGCAGGCGCTCTCCCAGCTGAGCTATGGCCCCGAACACCCCCGAGTGTAAGCGAAGGACTGCCCGCCCCGGCGGATGAGCCGGGCGCTACTTGTCGAAGTCGAAGTCTCGGGGCGGGCGCTGCTCGAACCACAGCCGGTCCTGCTCGGGCGTGTCGCGCAGGAACTCCGGCGTCTCCTCCAAGACGTCCTCGGCCTGCTCCTCGGGCTCGTCCTCGACAGCGTCGGCCGGGACCTCCCATTCGAGCGAGTCCTCCTCCGCGGGCGTCGCCGCCGGAACGGGAGCATGCGTGTCGTCGCCGAGCACGCTGCTCATGTCCAGCTCTGCGGTCTCGCCGAGCGTGGCGGCCTGCTCGGGGCGCTCCGGCGTGACCTCCATGTCGCTGCCGGCCGCCGGTCCGAGAGCTGCTGCCGTCGGCTCGACAGACGCGTCCGCCGCCTCCGCTGCCTCGGCCGGCGCTGTCTCCTGAGCTTCGGCGCTCGCCTCCGAAGCCACGTCGAGCGCCTCCCGCTGCTCGCGCGCGACCTCTCCCGGGTCGGCGCCACGGCGGCGCTTGAGCTCCAGATGCTCGCGGATGGCGTCGTCGAGCAATCCCATGCGCCAGCAAACGATACCTCGCCGCCCTCTTCGTGCATCGCAACGTGGCCGGCGGGCTAGACTTGCGGGACTCGCGCGCTACCCGAGCGCGCGCGGGGGGCTATAGCTCAGTTGGGAGAGCGCCTGGATCGCACCCAGGAGGTCGGGGGTTCGAGTCCCCCTAGCTCCATCGGAAGTCTTTGCTCGAGGGCCTGCAGCTTGACGCCTTTGACGATGCCGCGGGAGGCCGCGATCGTGCCGCCGCCGAACCGACTGCCTAGCCCCCGGCCCGTTCCTTGGCCATCTGCTTGAGCATTTCGTCGTGGTTGCGGTCCAGCTCCGCGCGCGTCTCCGCGGCGACGACCGCGTTGTTGTGGATCGTCAGCTCGTTGTCCTGGTCTTCCTCGCCGCCGAGCGACCAATTGGTCGATCCACGGACCGTGTAGACGCCGTCGACGATCAGGATCTTCAGGTGCGAGATCGCGCCTTTGCTGGATTTGCCGATCGCGATCGAGTTGCCGATGAGGTCGTTCTTCCACTTCTTCAGCAGCTCGCGCTCGTGCGTCCCGCCGGCCTGGGACTTGTCGAGGCTCATCTGCACGTACACGCGCTCGTTTTCGAGCTTGTCGAGGATGATCTTGTTGAGTTCTTCGTCGTCGTAGCCGTACATGTTCAGCACGATCGACTTCTGCGTCGAGCTCAGCAGCGAGACGAGCACCTCGTGGACGCGATCGACCGGCGAGAAGAACGTGCGCACGTCCTCGGGGTATCCGTCGAGGAACCGGCCGCCGGCCTTGTACTGGCCCAGCCGATCCCAGTCGAATGCCGATGCGGAAGCAGCTTCTCCACTCGCCTGGGGCACACGCCAAGCCTAGCCCTCCAGCCGCGACAGGTCAACGGGATCGTTCCGCTATGCCGAAACCCATGCGATGCCCGAATCCCCGCAATACCGTTTCAACGAGGTAACAACGTAAAGCTGGCCTCTCGCTAGCTTGCATCCTGCAACTGCACCCCTCACTACGTGCGTTGCCTACGCAGGCATGGCCGTTCCCGGGGCAGGCGGAAGCCCGGGCGCGGGATCGTTGCCGCGCGATGGGGGAACGGGGCCCGGCGGGTAGGCCGGGCTCCGGTCGCCCCTGGCGAGCCTCCATGGACCGGACGGGCGCACGGGGCGCATTGCTAACGTGCCCACGCGATGACCGACGCCCCGGCGATCGAGGTGCAGGGACTGGTCAAGTGCTTCGGTGAGGTGCGCGCGCTCGACGGCGTCGACTTGGCCGCGAGCCAGGGGCGGGTGCTGGGTCTGCTCGGGCCCAACGGAGCGGGCAAGACGACGCTCGTGCGCGTGCTGGCCACGCTGCTGACGGCCGACGCCGGCAGCGCCCGCGTGCTGGGCCTGGACGTGCGCCGCGACGCCGCTGCGCTGCGCGAGCGGATCGGGCTCGCCGGCCAGTACGCGGCGGTCGACGAAAACCTCACCGGCCTGGAGAACCTGACGATGGTCGGGCGCCTGTACGGGGCCGATCGCGCCTCCGCCAAGGCGCGTGGGATGGAGCTGCTCGAGCGCTTCGAGCTCGCCGACGCCGCCGCGCGCCCGACGAAGACCTACTCGGGCGGCATGCGCCGCCGCCTCGACCTCGGTGCCGCTCTCGTGGCCAAGCCGCCCGTGCTGTTCCTCGACGAGCCGACGACCGGGCTCGACCCACGCAGCCGCCTCGGCCTGTGGGCGGTGATCGAGAACCTCGTCGCCGAGGGGACGACCGTGCTGCTGACCACGCAGTACCTCGACGAGGCAGATCGGCTCGCCGACACGATCGCCGTCATCGACCACGGTCGCGTGATCGCCGAGGGCACGTCCGACCAGCTCAAGGATCGCCTCGGCGGCGAGCGCCTGGAGGTGCGTCTCGACCCGGGTGCCGACACCGACGCGGCTGTGCGTGCGCTCGCGCAGATGTGCGACGAGCCGCCGACCGTCGAGGACGGCGTCGTCAGGGTGGGCGTGCGTGAGCGCTCCGGCGCGATCGTCGAGGCGGTGCACCGCCTCAGCGAGGCCGGCGTGGGCGTGGACGACCTCGCGCTGCGCCGCCCGACGCTCGATGACGTGTTCCTCGCGCTGACCGGTCACGCCGCCGAGGATCCTTCCGAGGCCGGCGGCGGCGCGCAGGAGCGGGCCGCATGAGCCGTCTCGTCACCGACACGCTGATCATCGCCGAGCGCAACCTGATTCGCCTGCGGCGCGCGCCGGAACTGCTGATCGCGTTCACCGTGCAGCCGATCATGTTCGTGCTGCTGTTCCGCTACGTGTTCGGCGGCGCGATCCGCACGCCCGGCTACAGCTACGTCGACTTCCTGCTGCCGGGGATCATCGTGCAGAACATCGCCTTCGGCGGCTTCGCCACGGCGCTGGGGCTCAACGAGGACATGCACAAGGGGCTGATCGACCGCTTTCGCTCGCTGCCGATGTCGCGTGGCGCGGTGCTTGCCGGGCGCACGCTCTCCGACGTGGCCACCAACTCGCTCTCGCTGGCGATCCTGCTGGTTACCGGCGTGATCATCGGCTTCAGCTTCCAGACGAGCTTCCCCGAGGCGGCCGCCGGCGTCGGCCTGCTGCTGCTGTTCGGCTATGCGTTCTCGTGGTTTCTCGCCTTCATCGGGCTGCTCGTCTCCTCGCCCGAATCGGTCAACTCGGTCGGCTTCATCGCCGTCTTCCCGCTGACGTTCATCTCCTCGGCGTTCGTGCCGGTGGCCTCGATGCCCGCGGGGCTGCGCGACTTCGCCGAAGTCAACCCGTTCACGATCATCGTCGACGCGATGCGTCATCTGTGGCTCGGCGCGCCGGCACACAACAGCGTGTGGGGCGCGGTCGTCTGGTCGCTGGTGATCGTCACCGTGTTCGCCACGCTCGCCGTCGCGCGCTACCGGCGCGCGGTGGGGCGGTAGATTGATCGCCATGGACGACGCCGAGCAGGGCGCAGAGCCTCCCTACCACCTGCTGCTGGAGGCCGACGAGATCGGCGTCGTCGCCAAGGCGCTGAACCTGCTCGTCTCCGACGAGGCGCACGAGGCGAAGATCCGCGGGCTCGCGCGCGAGGTCCTGTCGGCGCTCGACGGGCCGACGGGCGAGCGCGGCACGCTGGTCGTCGCGCTCGGCTCGCAGCAGATGAAGATCGCCCACACGGCGCTTCGCTCGCTCTACCGCGACCTCGGGCGCGAGCAGGCGTCCGAGCTCGAGATCCTGCGCACCGTCCTCGGCAAGCTGCCCGACGAGCACGTCATGCGCGCGATCGTCATCAGCTAGCCGCTCAGCCGCACGGCAAGCGTCTACGGTGGCGCGATGGCCTCCTCGTCCGATGCCGTGGAGCGGCGCCTCGTGCTGGCGATCAGCGCCGTCGTGTTCGTGGACACGATGTTCTACGCGGTGATCGCGCCGCTGCTGCCGACGCTGGCACGCGAACTGCATCTGTCGAAGCTGTCGGCCGGCGTGATGACCGCCAGCTACCCCGTCGGCACGCTCGTCGGCTCGCTCCCCGGCGGCGTGCTGGCGGCGCGCGTGGGGCCGAAGCGGACGGTCGCCGCGGGGCTCGCGCTGCTCGCCGCCTCGACGGTCGCCTTCGCGCTGCTGCACGACGCGGCGTCGCTCGACTGCGCTCGCTTCATTGAGGGGGTCGGAGGGGCCTTCTCCTGGGCGGGCGGCCTTGCGTGGATCGTCGCCGAGACGCTCCTCCGCGCGCCGCGGCGCGCTGATCGGGCGCGCGCTCGGCGCAGCCATCGGCGGCGCGCTGTTCGGGCCGGTGATCGGCACGCTGGCCAATGCGATCGGCCGGGCGCCGGCCTTCAGCCTGGTCGTCGTCATCGCCCTGCTGCTGATCGCCGAGACGCGCCGGCTGCCGAGCAGCCACGTCCGTTCCGAGCAGGGCTTCGGCAGTCTGCTGCCGGCGCTCGGAGGTCGCGGCGTGGCGCTTGCGATGTGGCTGGTCGCGCTGCCGGCGATCGCCGCCGGGGCGCTCGACGTGCTCGCTCCGCTTCGCCTGCATCGTTTCGGTGCCGGCACGGCAGCGGTCGGCGCGACGTTCCTGCTCGCCGCCGTCGCAGAGGCGCTCGTCAGCCCCGCCGCCGGACGCGTGTCCGATCGCCGAGGCCGGATGCTGCCGGTTCGGCTCGGGCTCGTCGCGGTGGGCGGCCTGCTGCTCTGCTTCACCCTGCCCGGCGGCGCGCTCGCGCTTGCGTTCATCGTGGTGGCGACCGGCGGCGCGCTCGGTGGCTTCTGGGCTCCGGCCATGGCCCTGCTGTCCGACACGGCCGAGCGGCTCGGGCTCGACCACGGCCTTTCGGCGGCGCTGATGAACCTCGCCTGGGCGTCCGGTCAGATCCTCGGCTCGGGCGCCGGCGGGGCGCTCGCCAACGCCGCCGGCGACGCGCTGCCGATGACGCTCGCCGCCGGGCTGTGCGCGGGCACGCTGGCACTGCTCATGCGCCCAGCCGCCATCCGCGCGCCTACGATCTGACGCGTGACCGACTACGGCAAGCCGCTGCGCGAGCAGGACGTCTCGCCCGACCCGCTGCAGCAGTTCGCGCGCTGGTATGCAGACGCCGAGCGCGCGCCGGAGTTGCGCATGCCCGAAGCGGTCGCGCTGGCGACGGCCTCGGGCGATGGCCAACCGTCGGTGCGCATGGTGCTCGTCAAGGGCTTCGGCGACGACGGCTTTCGCTTCTTCACCAACTACGACAGCCAGAAGGGCCGCGAGCTGGCGGCCAACCCGCGCGCGGCGCTGCTGTTTCACTGGGACGCGCTGGGCCGGCAGGTGCGGATCGCCGGGCCGGTGCAGCGCACGAGCGCGCAGGAGACGGCCGAGTACGTGCGCAGCCGCCCGCACATGAGCCAGCTCAGCGCGCTGGCCTCGCCGCAGAGCGAGGTCGTCGAGGGCCGCGAGGCGCTCGAGTCGCGCGTCGCCGAGCTGCAGCAGCGCTACGCCGACGCCGAGCCGCCGCTGCCGCAGAACTGGGGCGGCTTTCTCCTGGCCCCGGAGAGCTTCGAGTTCTGGCAGCAGCGCCACGACCGGCTGCACGACCGGCTGCGCTACCGCCGAGACGGCGGCGCGCGCTGGCTGGTTGAGCGCCTCGCTCCCTAGCGGGGCGTTGCACTTCGCTCTTAGTGTTTGGCCAGGTCGGCGACGAGTTCGCTCGCCGGGGTTCCCAGGCCGGTCATCGAGTCGAAGCCGGGCGCGGTGTTCAGCGCGACCTTCTGTTTGGTGCAGTTGCCGGTGCCGCTGCAGAACACCTCTTTGCCCTCGAATTCGAGCGTGCGCACCGAGGTGATCGCGCCTTCTTCGGCGTCGATGCCGTCGAGGTAGTCCACGCGCACGAGCGCCTGCGGGGAGCTCGGCACGACGTCGTAGAAGGCGCTCGCCGCAGACGGCGACGCGCCGAGTTCGTACAGCGCCGGGTTGACGAAGCCGAGCGCGCTGCCGTTGGCCTGGTCGGCGTCGGCCATCACGCCCGCGAACAGCGGCGAGGCGAGGCTCGTGCCGCCGATGCGGTACTCGTCGTAGTGCGTTCCCTCGGGGAACTGCTGGGTCTCGCCGACGAGCATGCCGGTCGTCGGGTCGGCGTCCATCGAGATGTCCGGCTCGACGCGGTTGGCGATGCCGGTGATCGCGCTGTTGCGTTCGGCCAAGGCCGCCGGAACGACGCCTTCCTGATACCACGGCTCGGCGTATTGGTAGCTCGTGCCGCCCCCGCCGCCGTACAGGTATTCGCCGGGCGCCGGCGGGTTCCACGCGTTCAGCTTTTTCGCCGACTTGCAGCCGGGGTAGCGTTCGCTCTGCAGCAGCGAGGAGCACAGCACGCTCTTGGACGTCGACCAGCCGAGCTCGCCGGTGCGCGCGTTGGCGCTGTTGACCTGCAGGCTCGTGCCGCCGACCGATGTGGCGTACGGGCTGCCGGCCGGGTAGTCGGCGACCGTCATGCCGAGGTCGACGAAGTTGTCGCCTTCGTCGCCGGAGGAGAACTGCACGCCGATACCGGTCGCGCCGGCCATCAGCAGGATGTTGTCGAAGCCGCGTCGCGAGCTGGCCGAGTCGAGCAGGTCGCCGCCGTTGTCGCCCCACGAGTTGGTGATCACGTCGGCGAGGTGGCCGTCGATGACTTCCTGGACGGAGTTGTAAAGACCGTTGAGGCAGTTCTTCGCGCCCATGTAGAGGATGTTCGCGCCGGGCGCGGTGGCGTGCACGGCCTCGACGTCGAGCGTCTGCTCGCCGAACCATTCGCTGGCTTCGCAGAGTTCGATGTTGTTGAACTTGGGGCTGATGCGCTGGCTGTACTGGCCGGCGGCGAGCACCTGCGTCGGCTGATGTTTGACGCTGTATTCATTGGCGTCGGCGAACAGCGTCGGCGAGGCGTACGCGTCGACGATCGCCACGGTCACGCCTTTGCCGTCGATCCCCGAGGAGATCGGCGAGGACAGGCCGTAGGCGCCCTGCAGCTGCGACGGGACGTAGCCGCACGGCGCGTAGGGCAGCGGCGAGGGGTAGCCGCCGCCGTACGCCGGATCGGTCGTGTCGATGTTCTGCGCGTAGTAGGAGGAGCACGGCGGGGCGTTGCGGAACCCCGGCGGCTGGGGGATTTCCTTGCTCTGCGATTTGGCCGCCGGCCGCGGCGTGTCGGCGGCGAGCTTGTCCGGCGTGGCGACGTTCTGATCGACGCCGCTGACGCCGGCGATCAGCGGCGCCAGTTCGGCGGGCACCTTCAGCGGCGCCGAGCTCAGGCGCAGCAGCCGGCCGAGGTGGCGGTACTGGCCGAGCGTCGTGCCGAAGGCCTTCTGCACGGTCGCGGCCGTCGCCGTCGCCTGGATCGTCATGCGATCCGGAGTGACGCCTTCGATCGTCACGCCTTCGGATTCCAGCCACGACCGGACCGCCTTCACCGACGGCTGGCTCGGCGAGAAACGCTTCTCCCACTGCGCGGCCGTGAGGTACTGGCGGTAGCTGGGGCTCGCCGGGTCGGACACCGCCCGCTCGAACGCTTCGGCACCGGCCTGATCTGCGAGGGACAGCGAGACGTTGAAGTCGACAGGCGTTTCCGCGGGCGTCGCGGCGACACGGCTGGAGGAGGCGGCGGCCGGCGAGGCCGCCTGCACGACGGCCGGCGTGGCCGCAGCGGCCCCGGCGGCGTTCGTCAGCAGCAGGCCCGAGCCCGCGACGGTCGATGCGAGCAGCAGGATCAAGGGTCGGACGTGCCTCATGCGGGCTCCTATGTCGGCGTGAACGGCACCTCATCCGAATGGAGATGCGTCGCGTGAATCCTACCCCGACACGCCTTTTCCCAAAACGCCGGGTCGATCTCCGGTCGGATGTAGTGTCGGCGCACACGCGCGACGTGGCGCGGCTGATGCTCGAGCCGATCGCCGGCGAGCTCGCGCCGCGCGACGAGGCCGCGCGCTAGCGTTAAGCGATGGCCGAGGAGCTGAAGCTCGGACCGGCGACGACGCTGCGCGTGATCGCGCACGACGACAACGCGCTGGCGCTGCGCGCGACGTACGGCGGTGGCAGCGCGGCGCCGCCCGCGCATCTGCACCCGGCGCAGGACGAGCGCTTCGAGGTCCTCTCGGGCAGCATGCTCGCGCTCGTCGGCGGGCGCGAGCTGGAGCTGGCCACCGGAGCGGTGCTGGAGATCCCGCGCGGCGCCGCGCACCAGATGTGGAACGCGGCGGACGAGCAGGCGGTCGTCGACTGGCGCACCTATCCGGCCGGGCGAACGCTCGATTGGTTTCGCGAGCTGTCGGCGCTGTTGAGCGGGGAGAGCTCGGCCGACGGGGCGGCTTTGCTGGCCGAGTACAGCGACGTGTTCGTGCTCGCGGAGGGCTGAAAACAGCGCCGCGCGCCCTGTCGGCGGGCCGTTTGCGCACCACTTGCGCGATCTGTCGCATCTGTGGTAGGTTCGCCGCGGAGGGGATGCAAGCGGCACGAGGGCCGTTCGCCCCCGGGTAATCACACAACTCAATGGGGGGAATCACGCATGCATCGCACTGTGCTGCTGCCTGCGCGGAGAGGACTGCTCGCCGGCTTGTGCGCCATCGTCGGCGCGCTGCTCGCCTTTGCCTCACCCGCGCTCGCTGCCTATGAAAACGTCCCGACGCCGACGGTCGAAGGGCCGATCGCCGTGACCGCCAAATCGCACCCGTTCCTGGCGACCGACATCCCGTTGGCCAGCTACGGCTACTCCGAAGAGGAGTACTTCATCTCGGGCACCGGCTCGACCTACAACACGAGCGGGGCGATCAACGTCACCGGCACGAAACTGACGACCGGCGGGCCCAACGGCAACGGCACGTACCCGTTCAAGACGCGCATCGTCGTGCGCCGCCCGACCAACCCGGCGAACTTCAACGGCAAAGTGATCGTCGAGTGGAACAACGTGACCGCCGGCTATGACCTGGAAGCCAACTGGTTCGGCGATCCCTACTACTTGATCAAACACGGCTACGCCTACGTGACGGTGTCCGCGCAGACCGTCGGCGTCAACTACCTGAAGACGAAATTCAACGCCGAACGCTACGGCAGCCTCGAAGTCGGCCCGAGCGGCGACGCGTTGTCCTTCGACGTCTTCGGCGCCGCGGTCAAGGCCGTTCGCGGGTTGGGCGTAGGGCCCGAACCGCTGGGCAACCTGACGCCGAGCATCACCAAAGTCACCGCCTCCGGCGAGTCGCAGTCGTGCGGGCGCCTGGTCACCTACTTCAACAAGATCGCGCCGATTCACCAGATCGTCGACGACTACCTGCTGACGGTGTGCGCGACCGAAATCCGCTCGGACCGCCCGGAAAAGGCGCTGCGGATCATCACGGAGTTCGAAAACAAAGAACAGCAGAACGAGGCCGAGGCGCCGACCAACCCGAGCCTGCGCCACTGGGAGGCTGCGGGCGGCTCGCACGTGCCGTTCCTCGCGGTCGCCAACTGGACGGTGCCGGTCGATCGCGACACCGGCGTTCAGACGGCCATCTGCACCAACCCGCCGCTCTCACGCGTGTCCTGGCCGTACCTCGTCAACGTGGGCATCAAGGAGCTCAACGAATGGCAGGAAGGCGGCTCGCCGCCGCCGCTGGCTCCGCGTGGCGAATACGAAAGCCCGAAAGTGCTCAAGCGCGACAGCCTGGGCATCGCCAAAGGCGGCATTCGCCTGCCTGAGATGGACGTGCCCACAGGCGTCAACCGCGGCGACAACACCGCCGCGCCGCCGCCCAACTCGGGCAACGCGTCGGCGTTCTGCACGCTGCTCGGCCAGTACAAACCGTTCAGCGAAGAAACGCTGCAGACCCTCTACACCGACTACGGCAACTACGTCGACAAGGTCAAAGCCGACACCGAAAAACTCCTCGGCGAAGGCTTCCTGCTGCCCGAAGACGCCTTGCGCCTGATCGCCGCCGCGGAAGAGTACCCGCGCCTGCGCCCGACGGTGCCGGTGCTGAGCGGTGGCAGCTCGCCGAACAGCGGCGCCTTCCAGCTGAGCTGGCGCGGCCCCGTGCCGTCGCACGCGCAGTCGGAAGTCGCCAACACGATCAAAACCAAACCGACGTTCGAAGTGCAGCACCGTCCGTCGGCGGGTGGCGAATGGACGACCGTGGCAACCGGCCTTGAAGGGCCGGCCTACTCGCCCACCTCAGAACAGGAGGGCACCTGGAACTACCGCGTGCGCAGCAGGACGGTCGTGCCGGCGTTCAAGTCCGAACCGGAAGTCGTCTACACGACTCCCTACTCGGACGAAATCGCCAACATCGTGGTCGACCGAAGCGGACCGAACGCGCCGTCGGCGACGCCTGACCGCGCGCCCGACTACGCGGGCGGCGGCGGCTGGTACAAGGACACGGTCACGGTGTCGTTCTCCGACAACGGCGACCCGCTGCTGGCCGACGGCAGCCCGGGGACGGGAACGAACCCGGCCACGCTGTCCGGGCCGCAGACGTTCAACACCGACGGCTCGCACACGGCGAGCGGCACGGAGGCCGACAACGTCGGCAACGTCTCCGCGCCGGGCACGCTGACCGTGCAGGTCGACGTCAGCGCGCCGAGCCTGGAAGTCAACTGCCCGAGCACCGTGGCGGTCGGCTCCAGCGCCAGCGCGTCGGTGGCGGCCTCCGACGGCCAGTCCGGCTTGGCGGCGGACCCGAGCGGATCGGTGCCGATCGACACCGGTAAAGCGGGCTCGCAGACGACCGAACGCACGGCGACCGACAACGTCGGGCACTCGACGACGGCGTCCTGCACGACCGAAGTGGTGAACACGAACGTGATCACCGGTCGCGTCAAGGGCAAGCTGATCGTCAAAGGCGGCGAAGCCGTGCAGCTGACGTCGACGGCCAGCACGGCGGCGATCGAAGTGCAGCCCGGTGGGTCGCTGGACGTGGAGGGCGCGACGACGAAAGGCATCAAGTCGAGCAAAGCCGGTGTGCTGCGCATCTGCGGCGCGAAAGTCGGCTCGATCGCTGCCGGGGGCGGTACGGGCCCGGTGACGATCGGCGACGCGGCAGAATGCTCGCCGAACACCGTCTCCAAGAGCGTGACGCTGACGGGTAACACCGGCGGCGTGACGCTGATCGGCAACACCGTCAAAGGCAACGCGAAGGTGACCGGAAACTCCGGCGGTACGACGGTGACGGGCAACACGATCGCCAAGAACCTCACGGTGACGGGCAACAGTGGAACGGTCGTCGACTCGCCCAACGCAGTCGGCGGCAAAACCAAAGCACAGGCCCGCAGGGGCTAGCACGCAGTTCGCAGACGCGAGAGGGCCCCCTTCGCCGGGGGGCCCCTCTTCGCGTGTCGCCGCGATGGCGCGCGAGCAGCTTCCCGGCCGCGCTCGCTCAGCGCAGCAGCATGCGCAGGACCGGCTCGGCGCGCCGCGCCTCGGGGCGTTCGCCTGCGATCTGGAACAGGTAGACGTAGGACTCGATCAGCTGCTCGAGCACGTAGGCAACCTCGTGCACGTCGACGGGCAGCTCCAGGCGACCGGCGTCGACCTCTTCGCCGAGCAGCCGCTGCAGGCGCTCGACCAGCCGCGGCTGAAAGCCCGCCTGGTGGCGGGTGAGCAGGCGCATCGCCGACTCGCCCTCGTTGGCCAGCCACGTCTGCATGCCGCTGTCGGAGATCGCCTTGTCGATGAAGCGCGTGACGACCTGGACGACCCGCTCGGCGCCACGCTCGCGCACCTGGGCGTCCGCCGCGCCGATCAGGTGGTTGGAGAGGTTCCACACGACGTCGACGAGCAGCCGCTCGCGCGAGCCCACCCAGCGATACAGCGTCGCGCGGTTGATGGCGAGCTCGCGCGCGAGCGCGCTCATGTCGATGCGCTCGCCGTCGCGCCATTTTTCGCGCGCAAGCCGAAACGCGTCGCGCGGCCCCGGCCGTGGCAGCCGTCCGTCACCCGACGTCACGGCGGGCCGGGCCCTCCGCGAGGGTTGTGCGTGCGCTTGCGTATCGGACCTCAGAGCCGCCATACGTTGGCCGTTCGTCATCGGGCCGGCGCGTGGCGCGCTGCGCACTCGTCCCGGCGCCGAAGGCTACAGGACGCGCCTGGCGCGACGGGCATCTCCGCGCGGCTCACCCAGGCAGCGGCGCCGCTGCGGCGACCTGCCAGGAGAACGCCAGCGGCGAGGTGGCCGTAAGGTCGATCGCCGGCTCGACGGTCGTGTAGGACTGCACGTTGTCGTCGAACACTGCTCCGCTTCCGTCGAACGGCGCGAACGCATTGCCGTGTGCGGGGCACTTGCGCATGCCGCCAACCTTGCCCTTGCTCGTTTCGTCCGACGGCCCCTCGACGACCGCTCCGGCGAGCACCGGCGCGGTGCCGTCGAGCGATCCGGCGAGGTTGGCGACCTGGTGGGAGGGACAGTCGGGGAACGTGCTGCCGTCGCCGACGATCAGCGACGCGCCCCACGCGTTGGCGCCGAGCACGTTGCCCAGCCAGCGCTCGGAGTAGGGGCGGTAGGCGCCGGACCCGGTCAGGTCTTCGTACTCGGCGGCCATCGCCGACAGGCCGTCGCCGTGCGACGCGGTGTCGGCTTCCGCCCACGGAAAGCCGAAGCCGAACGGGTCGCTTCCCCGACTGGCTCACGGCCGCGTCGAGCTGATCGGCGAGGTTGGCGGTGAGCTGCGCTTCGCCGAGCGCGAGCCCCGGCGGGTTGCCCGCCTGGCGCAGCGCGCGTACGAGGTCGAAGTGCGCCAGACCGCTCACGTCGTACAGGTTCAGCGCATCGCCCGAGCCTGACGTGCGCGATGTAAGCGGCCGCCCACTGCGTCGCGCGTTCCAGGTAGTAGATGGGCTGGGAGTGCGCGAGGCCCGCCGGCAACGTGCCGGGCGAGGCCAGCGCGATTGCCAGCTCGGTGGCGCCGAGCTCCAGGTCGTCGCGCCATTCGCTCTCCGGGTAGAAGTCGAAGGGGATCGCCGTCAGAAGATGACCCTTCGGGGATGTGTGGGCGAGTTCGAAGATGTGCTCGGCGCTGGACAGGCAGCGCGAGGCGAGCGCAGGCTCGGTTTCGTGGAAGTCCTGGTAGCACAGCGCGAACGCCGCGGCGTCGCGTCCGGCGAGGTTCGGGCTGATCGGACTGCCCGGCGGCCCCGCGCGGAACACCGGGCGCCGGCGGATGTAGCGCGCGCTCGCATCGCTGCCGCCGTAGGTATCGTCGGCCTGCGGCAGGCGCCAGATGTCGTGGTCGCCGAGCGTCTGTGAGTTGCCCTCGCCGATGCCCACCTGGTAGTAGAGCGTGCCGCGTGCGGTCGTCGAACATGCGCAGCAGCCATTCCGCGCCGAAGCGCGCCTCGGCGGTGAAGTTCGCGCTTGCCGAGGACGCGCCCATCTGCGCGGGGAAGTCGCGCACGCCGGCCAGCAGCACGTCGACGGTGTAACTGGTCGTCTGCACGAACTTCAGGTAGTCGCCGGCGTCCCACCAGCCGCCGGACGCGTCGATCGTTTCGCCGGTGCTCGTCAGCTCGCCTTTGAACTCGCCGCCGGCGTTGACGCTCGGCGTCGCGAACACGCTCGCGCTCGCGTCGTTGAGGTGCGCCGGCGCCGAGCGCAGCGGCGAGGGGATGTACTGCGCCCCGTCGCGCTCGTTCTCGTAGAACGACAGCGCGTTGGCCAGCGGCGCCCCGTACAGCGAGCCCGCGAGCGCGATCTGGAAGGCCGGCGAGGACGCGCCCGCCTTGCCGCCGACGGTCACCGTGTACGTGCCGGGCGTCTGCACGGAGTCGAAGTCCAATGCGTACACGTGCCCGTAGCGCTTGCTCCACGATCCCAGCGACGCGCCGACCGTCGCGCTCAGCGCAGGGGCCGAGGCGGTCGTCGACTGCACCGTGAACGGCGCGCCCGTCTGCTCGACGCGCGACATCAAATACGCGCGCTTGGGCACCGTCGAGGCGTAGCCGGCCTGGTCGACGCGCACCGCCGACTTCGGTGCCGCCGCCGAGGCGTTCGCCGCCGCCAGCGCCCACGCCGCCAGCGCCCCGACCGTCACGGCTCGTCTGCGCACTCCCATCCCGCCGAGCAGATTAGCTCCCGGCGCCTGGCGCTCGCGCCGTAGCGCTCAGCGGCGGTGGATCGTCAGCGACTGCGCGTGCTCGTCGTCGGGCTCGTCGGTCACCTCGGGCGGCAGGCGAAAGGACGACGGCCGCCAGCGCTCGCGCCGCGTGCGATGCACCTCGTGCAGCTCGCGCGAGCGGACGCCGAGAATCGCCGCGAAGGCGTTCACGAGCACGACGCCCGTGACGATTGCGGCGACGACGCCCGCGAGCAGCAGCGCCACGACGGTCAGCGCGATCAACGCGACTGCAAACAGCAGCGCCAGCATCCATCGGGGTTCTACGGGTAGGCCGCGTTCCCTGCGCGCCGGCGCTTGCCTCACGCCGCGCGGGCGCTGCCTTGCGCCGACAGCCGGCGTCCCTGTGCCAGCCCGGCGTCGATCACGGCCTGTCGGCGGCCGTGGTCCATCAGGTTGACCCCCATCGTCGCGACGCTCGCCGCGTCCGGGTTGATCGTCGTCACGCCGGCCCCGCGGCCCTTCAGCACGAGCGCCTCGGTCGCCGCAGCTCCGCGCGAGACCGGCCCGATCGCGCCGGCGAGCGAGCCGACCGCCGGGCGCAGCGAGCCGGTCGGGTTCAGGCACATCACGCGGTCTCCGCTGGACGCCTGCGCCGCATCCATGTTCGTCGGGCTCCACGCGCCGCCGTCCACGTATGTGCGGCCACCCGCGATGACCGGCTCGAACACGCCGGGTATCGCGCACGACGCCTGCACGGCCAGCGACACCGCCGGCTGCGGTTCGCCCGGCGCGCCGAACACCACGCGCCGTCCCGTCTCGAGCTCCACCGCGGCGATGCGCAGGCGCCCGTCCCAGCGCACGCCCGCCTGCTCGACCATGCGCCCCAGCTCGGCCAGCGAGCGCCGCCCTTGCGGCACACGCCGCAGCGCCGTGCGCCGCAGCAGCGCTCCGCCTCGCGCGGTCGAAGCGAAGGCCAGCGAGGCCAGCGGCGCGGCCGCCGTCCCCGCGAGCTCGGCCGCCGCGCCGAACGCCTGGCGCAGCCCCGTCGCGCGCTGCTCGCTCTGCGGCAGCGGCATCGCATCGGCCGGAGCGAGGCTGCCCAGGCGCGCCCCCGGCGCAAGGCCGGCGACGAGCGATGCCGCGACGATCGACCCGGCCGACGTGCCGACGTAGCAGGCGCACGCACGCGCGTCGAAGTCGCCGCCCTCGTCGAGTCCCGCCAGCAGCGAGCTCATCCACGCCTCGCCGAGCGTTCCGCCGCCGCCGAGCACCAGTGCGTGCGGTGTTTGCATGCAAGTCAGCGTAGCCGTCTCGGGCGGCCGCTCGGCCCGCCTGCTTGGCACGCGCCGATGAGGGGTAACGTCTGCGTATGGCCAAGCTGATCTCCATGCCGGTGCGCCTCGCTGCCGGCATCCTCGCCGGAGTCGCCGGCAAAAGCCTGTTCCGCGCCGTCTGGGGCCTGATCGACGACGAGGAGGCACCGAAGGCCGAGCAGCGGCGCATCCGGATTCCCATGCTCGCGCTCGCGCTGGTCATCGAAGGCGCGCTGTTTCGCGCGCTGAAGGGACTCGCCGACCACGGAACGCGCCGTGCTTTCGCGCGGCTCACCGGCTCGTGGCCCGGCGAGGAGCAGCCCGAGGCCAAGTGACACGCGCGTCGCGCGATGTCCCGACGAATCTTCGCGCGGTCCCGCCGCGCGCGACCGATAAAAGCGGCAAAGCCGCTCAATAAAAAGGAGTTCACATGGCAGAGCTGACAGCAGCCGCCGACAAGCTGGTGCAGTACCTCAACGAGGCCTACGGCCTGGAGCAGCGTCTGACGACCTCGCTGGAGGCGCATATCGCGATGACCACCGACAGCGCCTATCGCAAGCGCCTCAAAGAGCACCTCGCAGAGACCAAACGCCATGCGCGCGAGGTCAGCAAACGCATCAAGCAGCTCGGCGGCGAAGCCGCGACGATCGACGCTCCCGGCCCCGACGCCGTCAGCGACGCCGCACAGGCCGTGCTCGGCGGCGCGCAGAAAGCGATCGCGCTCGCGCAGGGCCCGCTGCACGCGATCCGCGGCACCGGCGCCGAGGAGAAGCACCTCAAGAACGCCAAGACCGAGTACGCGGGCGAGTCCGAGGAGATCGCCACCTACAGCGGCATCGAGGCGCTCGCGCAGGCGATCGGCGACCGCGACACGCAGAAACTCGCGCGCGAGATCCTGCGCGAGGAGCAGCGCATGCGCGCCTACCTGGAGAAGCAGATCCCGCGCTTCACCAAAGCCGTCGTCAAAGCCGAGATCCCCGCGTCCCAGCGCGCCCGCGCAGCCGGCTCGCGTAAAACGAGCACGCGCGCGAAAGTCAAAGCGACCACTCGCGCGAAAGCCAAAGCGACTGCTGCGCGCAAAGCCAAACCCACCGCGAGCAGCAAAGCCAAATCGACGACACGCGCGAAAGTCAAAGCTGCCACCCGCGCGAAAGCCAAAACGTCGGCCGCGCGTGCCAAACGGCCCGCCGCCGCGCGCAAAGGCGCCGTCAAAGCGAAAGCGGGGCGATGACCGTGGACGAGCAGAGCGAAAGCGTCGAGGCGAACGTCGCCGACTGGCACGGGCGCATGATCGTCGACGCCGACGGCGAGAAGATCGGCAAGCTGCAGGACGTGTACGTCGACGTGGAGACCGACGTGCCGCAGTTCGCCACCGTCAAGGAGGGCTTTCTCTCCAAGCACCTCACCTTCGTCCCGCTCGGCGGCATCGCCGCCGGGCCCGATCAGCTGCAGGTCGCCGTGACCAGGCAGCAGGTGCAGGACGCGCCGAACATCGCACAGCACGGCGAGGAGCTCTCCCAGGAGGACGAGTCGGCGCTCTATCACCACTACGAGCTCAACTACACGCCCCCGAACATCGAGAGCGGGCGCAGGCTGGCGCGGCGCTAGCCGAGCAGCTCGAGCACCGCGGCCTCCACGCGCGAGCGGATGCGCATCTGCGCGAGGTCCGGCTCGCGGGAGGGGAGCTCCGCCAGTGCCGGCGCGATCGTCGTGCCGGCGCGGTAGCGGTCGATCACGCGCGGGTCGATGTACGACGCGCGCGCGACCGCCGGCGTGTTGCCGAGATACGCCGCGACCGTCTTGACCGCCGCGCCGATTCTGCGCTCGCGCGCGGCGCGCGTCTTCTGGCCGGCCTCGGCTGCCAGCGCGACCGACGCGAGCACCGTCGCGTTCCACGTGCGGAAGTCCTTCGCCGTGAACTCGCCGCCGCTGCGGCGCTTGATGTACTCGTTGACCTCGTCGGCGTGCAGCTCCGACCACGCTCCGTCTTCGCGGTAGGCCAGCAGCTGCGTGCCGCCGCGCCGGCGCTTGAGCTCGGACACCACCTCCAGCGCGTCGCCGTCGGCGATCGCCTGAACGCGCCGCTGGCCGGACTTGGCCGGGAAGTCGAACACCAACTGCTCGCCGTCGATCGTCACGTGCTTGCGCAGCATCGTCGTCAGGCCGAACGATTCGTTGCGCTCGGCGTAGTCCTCGGAGCCGATGCGAAAGAAGCCGACGTCCAGCAGGCGCACCGCGCACGCCAGCACGCGCTCGCGCGCGAGGTGCGCATCGAGCGCCGGCGCCCGTTCGCCGCCCTTGCCGGAGCCTGCGGCCCGCAGGTCGCGCGTCACCCGCCGGCGCAGGCGCGGGAGCGCCTCGCCGAAGGCGATCATCGAGTCGAACTTCTGGCGGTCGCGGTGCGTGCGCCACTGCTCGTGGTAGAGGTACTGCTTGCGCCCCGCGGCGTCCACGCCGGTCGCCTGCAGATGCCCGCGCGCGTCCATGCAGATCCACACCTGCCGCCACGCCGGCGGAATCGTCAGCTCGGCGATCCGCGCCAGCACCTCCGGGTCGTCGATGCGCTCGCCGTCGGGGTCGCGGTACTCGAAGCCCCGCCCGCGCCCGCGCCGCGAGATGCCCGGTGCGGCGCAGCTCGATCGTCGCAGGCGGGGCACCGACCTACTAATAGCGCGCCGCCGCCCCGCCGCGCGATTGACCCGCGGATCACCTGGGTAGACGAACAACGTCCCCCTTTCCCGAACAGGAGCCCACATGCAACCCTCGCCGGGGTCGCTCAGCCTGACATTCGACGACGGTCCCGACGACCGCTGGACGCCCGACGTGCTCGACGCGCTCGCGCGTTGCGGCGCGCGCGCGACGTTCTTCGTGCTCGGCGAGCGCGTGCAGGCTGCGCCGGCGACAGCCCGCGCCGTCGTCGAGGCAGGGCACGACGTCCAGCTGCACGGGCACCTCCATCTTCGCCACTCCGAGCACGACGAACGCGAGATCGAGCTCGACACGGCGCTAGCGCTGGATACGCTGCCGATGTCGGCGTGCGACCGACGCACTGGCGCACGCCGTGGGGCGTGCGCACGGCGGCCACCGAGGCCGTCGCCGCGCGTCACGGTCTGACGCTCGTCGGCTGGACGCTCGACACGCACGATTGGCGCGGCGATCTCGCGAGCGCGATGTTCGCGCGCGCCCGCCCGCAGCTGACGCCCGGCGCCGTCGTGCTGATGCACGATGCGCTCGGCCCGGGCGCGCTGCGCGCCGGCTGCCACAGCACCGTCGAGCTGATCGAGCCGTTGGTCATCGCGGCGCGTGCGCGCGGGCTGCGCGTAGAGCCGATCGCGTATCACTCCGCGAATGCACGGTCGGTGCCGGCCGTGCCGGCGGTGGCGTCGTGAGCGCCGCGACGCCGCCGATCGCGAGCTTCGACGCGACCGGGGCGACGTTCGCGCAGGCGCTCGAGCAGATCGCCGCGCGCGCCGGCGAGCTCGACGCCCATCCGCGCTTCCCGGCCGAGGACTTCGCGAGCCTGCGCGCGGCGGGCGTCACCCAGCTCGCCGCCGACCGCTCGCGCTGCGACCTGCCGGCGGAGGCGGCGATTGTCCGCCGCGTGGCCGGTGCCGACGCCTCGGCGGCGCGCATTCTCGACGGCCACCTCAACGGCGTCGAGCGCCTCGCGCTGCTGGCGGGCGACGACGAGCTGCGCTCGCGCGAGCTCGAGCAGGTCGCCGACGGCGCGCTGCTGCTCGGTGTGTGGGGTGCCGACCCGGGGCCCGGCGAGGGCGAGCCGGCGCGCATCGAGCGCGCGAGCGGCGGCGCGCTCGCGCTGCGCGGGGTCAAGACGTTCTGCTCGGGCGCCGGCGGCGTGCAGCGCGCGCTGGTGATCGCGCGCGACGAGCGCGACGAGCGGCGCATCGCCTACGTCGACGTCACGCGCGGCACGACGCTCGATCGCAGCTGGTATCGCGCGTCGGGGCTGCGCGCGTCGGAGAGCCACCGCGTGTCGTTCGAGCACGCGCCCGTGCTCGCGCTGCTCGGCGGCGCCGACGAGATCATGCGCGAACCGTGGTTCGCGCGCGACGCCGTGCGCACGTCGGCGACGTGGGCGGGGATCGCCGACCTGATCGTGCGCGAGACCGTGCACGCGCTCGTCGGGCGACCGGCCGACGACCTGCGCCTGCACGCGCTCGGGCGCATGCGCCTGGCGCAGTCGTCGATCGACCGCTGGCTGACGTTCGCCGTCGGCGAGCTGCAGCGCGCGGTGTCCGAGGCCGGCGGCGGCGACCCGCACGACCCCGCATCGGAGAAGACCGCGCAGTGGGGCGCGCTGTCGGGCGAATGCCGCCTGGCGATCGCCGAGGCCGCGCGCACGATCGCCGGCGAGGCCGCGCGCGTGTGCGGCTCTCGCGCGCTCGTCGGCGGCGGCTCGCTCGATCGCGCCCGCCGCGACCTCGACCTGTTCCTGCTGCAGCACCGCCTGGACCCCAAGCTCGTGGAGATCGGCGCGCGCACGCTCGCGGACGGGCCGACGTGAGCGCCGACACGACAGTGGGCGCTCGCGTGTCGCGCGAGCGGTTCGACGCCCTCTACCGTGCCAGCGCGGACCCGTGGAACTACGCGACGAGCGCCTACGAGCGCGACAAGTACGCCGACACGCTCGCCGCGCTGCCGCCGCGCCCCCTCGGTCGTGTGCTCGAGGTCGGCTGCTCGATCGGCGTGTTTACAGCGATGCTCGCGCCGCGCTGTGACGAGCTGGTGGCGATCGACTTCTCCGCGCGCGCGCTCGCGCTCGCGCGCGGGCGCGTGGCCGGCCTCGACAACGTGCAGCTCGCACAGGCCGGCTTCCCCGAGCAGGTGCCCGGCGGCGAATGGGACCTGATCCTGTGCTCGGAGGTCCTCTACTACCTGGACGCGCCGGCGTTCGCGCGGGCGGTGGACTGGCTGTCCGAGCAGCTGCGCGCCGGCGCGAGCGTGCTTGCCGTCAGCTGGCGCGGGCAGGGCCGCGAGGAGCCGATGCTCGGCGACGAGGCGCACGACCTGCTGTGCGAGCGCCTCGCGCGCCGGCACACGCTCGACGCGCGGCGCGACGGCTACCGGCTCGATCGCTTCGACGGCGATGGCGGTTGAGCGCGTGGCGATCGTCGGTGCCGGGCCGGCTGCGCTGGCGACCGCGCGCGCGTATCGCGAGCACGGCGGCGAGGCGCAGGTGACGATGATCGGCCAGGAGCCTCACGCCGCCTATCGCCGGCCGCCGCTGACCAAGGAGTTCCTGCGCGGCGAGCTCGACCGCGCTGAGCTGGCGATCGAGTCGTCGCGATGGTTCGCCGAGAACGACGTGACGCTGCGTCGCAGCGAGCGGGCGACGGCGATCGACCCGGTCGGCGGGCGCGTGCTGCTGCAGGGCGGCGAGCGCCTGCAGGCGGATGCGATCGTGCTGGCGACAGGCTCTGAGCCGGTGCGCCCGCAGCTGCCGGGCATGAGCCACCCGGCGGTGCTGACCGTGCGCACGCTCGACGACAGCCTCGCCCTGCGCGAGCGCACGAGCCGCGGCGGCCCGGTCGTCGTGGTCGGCACCGGCTTCATCGGCTGCGAGATCGCCGGTTCGCTGGCGATGGGCGGCCGGGCGGTCACGCTGATCGGCCAGGAATCGCTGCCGTTGCAGGGGCGCCTGGGCGACGGTGCGGCCGGTCGCATCGCCGGGTGGCTGGGGGAGCTCGGCGTCGAGCTGATCGGCGGCGCGGAGGTGCGCAGCGTGCACGACGGGCGCATCGTCGAGCTGTCCGACGGTACGCGCGTGAAGGGCGAGACGGTCGTGCTCGGCATGGGCGCGCGCCCGCGCGGCGAGATCCCCGCGGCCGCCGGGCTGCGCATGAGCGACGGCGCGGTCGTCGTCGACGAGGCGATGCGCGCCTCGCGCATCGCCCACCCGGTGCTCGCCGTCGGCGACGTCGCGCGCGCCTACAACGTCAGCGCCGGGCGCCATCTGCGCGTCGAACACTGGGGAGACGCGCTCGCGCATGGCGCGCTCGCCGGGCAGACGCTCGCCGGCCGCGACGTGCGCTGGGACGAGGTCCCCGGCTTCTGGTCGACGATCGCCTCGCACACGATCAAGTACGCCGCGTGGGGCGACGGCTATGACCGCAGCACCCTGATCTCCCACCCCGGCGGTGCGTTCACCGTTTGGTACGAGCGCGACGGTGCGGCCGCCGGCGTGCTCACGCACGAGCGCGACGACGACTACGAGCGCGGGCGCGAGCTCGTGCGCCTGGGGAGGCCGATCGCATGAGCGCCACCGCCGGCCGGCCCGGCGCTTCGGCCGAGCTGCACGCCCGCGCAGGCGCCGATGCGGGGACCCGCGCCGAGCTGCCCGAGCCGGAGTCTTCGCTGCAGGCTGTCGTCGTCGTCCCGGCGCGCGACGAGGCCGAGCGCATCGCCGACTGTCTGCGCGCGCTTGCAGCTCAGCGAGGGGTCGAGCGCGAGCGTTACGAGGCGATCGTCGTGCTCGACGGCTGTCGCGACGACACCCTCGCGCGGGTGCAAGCGTTCGCGGCCGCCGAGCCGTCGCTGCGACTGCACACCGTCGTCATCGACCGGTCGCGCGGCGTGGGGCGCGCGCGCCGCTGCGGCATGGATCTCGCCTGCGAGCGGCTGCTGCGCGTGGGCCGCCCCGACGGGCTGATCGCCAGCACCGACGCCGACAGCGTCGTCGCCGAGGACTGGCTGGCATGTCAGCTGGAGCTCGCGCGGCTCGGCGCGCAGGCGATCGGCGGGCACGTCGAGTTGCAGGCAGGCGGCGCGCTCGCGCTCGACGCCACGGCGCTCAGCGAGCGCGACACGCGTGCGGCCGAGCGCCTGCGAACGGTGCTCGCGCTGGACGCGCGCGACCGCTCGCGCGCGGGCGACGAGCGGCCGGACGGTGCCGCCGAGCATCACCAGTTCAGCGGCGCGTCGCTGTCGCTGACCGCGCAGACGTATCGCCGCTGCGGCGGTCTTCCCGTGCGCGCGGCGCTCGAGGACGAGGCGCTCGAGCACGAGCTGCGCGCACGTGGCGTGACGATCCACCGCAGCCGCAGCGTGCGCGTGCGCACGTCCGCGCGCACCGACGGCCGCGCTCCGCGCGGTCTCGCGCAGGATCTCGTTCGCTCGGACTGGCGCGCGCGGCGCTCATACACGGCCGAGCAGTTCCCGCTGCAGCGGCTGCTCGAGGCGAAGAGTTGCACGGTCGCGCTGGTACTCCCCGCGCGCGAGGTCGCTCAGACGATCGGGCCGATCGCCGCGCACGCGGCGAGGCTGCGCGACGCCGGCTTGCTCGACGAGCTGCTCGTCGTCGACTCGCGCTCGCGCGACGGCAGCGCGCGCGTGGCCGAACGCGCGGGGCTGACGGTCGTGCAGGAGGACGAGCTGTGCGCCGAGCTAGGGCCGGCGCGCGGCAAGGGCGACGCGATGTGGCGCGCGCTCGGCGAGCTCGACAGCGACATCGTGGCGTTCGCCGACACCGACACCGAGCAGTTCGGCGAGCACTTCCTCACCGGCCTGCTCGGGCCGCTGATCTGCGAGCCCGGCGTGCAGCTCGTCAAGGGCTGCTTCCGGCGCCCGTTCCGCTCCGAGGGTGCGCTCGCGCCGCACGGCGGCGGCCGCGTGACCGAGCTGATGGCGCGCCCGCTGCTGAACCTGCACGCGCCCGAGCTGTCGGTGTTCGACCAGCCGCTGGCCGGCGAGATGGCGGCGCGGCGCGAGCTGCTGTGGCAGATCCCCTTCAGCGCCGGCTACGGCGTGGAGATCGCGATGCTGATCGACGCCTGGCGTATCGCCGGGTTGGACGGGCTCGCGCAGGTCGATCTCGGCGTGCGCCAGAACCGCCATCAATCGCTGCGCGACCTCTCGGCGATGGCCTACGCGGTGCTCGTCGCCGCGCAGACGAGGTTCCTCGGCCCGGAGTTCGCCGACCGCCACGCGTGCGCTTCGATCTCGCTGCCGCCTGACGATGGGCAGACGGCGATGGAGTCGCGTCCGGTGACCGTCGACGAGCGCCCGCCGCTGGCTCAGCGCAGGATCTCCACGAGCAGCACCCAGGCGTTGATCGACGCGACGAGCACCGCGCCGACGATGCCGCCGGCGGTCCAGTAGAGCCCGAAGTCCGGCAACGCTTCGGCGAGCGGCCACAATGGGCCGATGGCGTCGCATGTTCACGATCGGCCGCGCGTCGCGCGCGAGGATCTCGGCGGCCCGCAGGAGCTCAGCGCGCACAAGGTCCGCTCGCGACTGCTGTTCGTGGCCGGGCTGGTCGCGGTCGTCGTGGCCGTGGTCGTGTTGCTGCCGGGTCTCGGCGAACTGCGCACGCGCCTGGTGCACGCCGACATCGGCTGGCTGCTCGTGGGCGTCGGGCTGAAGGTGCTCTCCGGCCTCGGCTACGTGGCCGTCTTTCGCATGGTCTTCTGCCGGCGCATGTCATGGCGCGTGAGCTATCAGGTGGGCATGTCCGAGCTCGGCGCCAACGCGCTGTTCCCGACCGGCGGCGCAGGGGGCCTGGCGCTCGGTGCGTGGGCGCTCAAACGCGGCGGCATGCCCGGCGAGGAGATCGCGCGGCGCACGGTCGCCTTCTTCTTGCTGACGAGCGTGCCCAACGTGCTCGGCGTGATCGTCATCGGGCTGCTGCTGGCGACCGGCGCGGTCGGCGGCGAGAGCAACCTGCTGCTGACGGCGCTGCCGGCGGCGATCGCCGAGGCGCCGTCGTGCTCGCCCTGCAGGCGGGGCGCATCGCGCGACGCTGGGGACGCGCGCTGGAGCGCCGCGGCGGGCACGAGCTGTCGCGGCGCAAGCAGCTTCTGATGAAGGGCCTGACGGCGCTCGGCGAGGGCGTGCAGGGCGCGGTGGCGCTGCTGCGCGAGGGCAACGTCGTGCTGATCGGCGGCCTGGTCGCCTATCTGGCATTCGACGTGATGATCGTGTGGGCGACATTCCACGCGCTCGGCCCCACGCCGCCGCTGGCGATCCTCTGGATCGCCTACCTGATCGGCGAGCTCGGCGGGCTGATCCCGATCCCCGGAGGCATCGGCGGCGTCGACGCGGGCCTCGTCGGCACGCTCGCGCTGTACGACGTGGCGCTGGCGTCGGCCACCGGGGCGGTGCTCGCCTACCGCGCGATCGCGCTGTGGGTGCCGGCGGTGCTCGGCGGCATCGCCTTCGTGCTGCTGCGGCGCACGCTGCGCGACGAGGCGCAGGAGATCGCGCTGTGCGCCCCTCAGCAGGAGATCGAGGTGATCGGGCTCGGGCGCGTGACGATCGGCGAGGAGTCGTGAGCCGCCGGGCCGCCGGCGCCGCGAGCGGCGATGCCGGGCAGGACAACGCGGCGTGGAATGATGGTGGCCGGGTCGTCTGACGGGCGGCGGGCGGGGCAACAACGAGCGAAGGACAGGGACATGGCGACGATCTCCAAATACGAGCAGGAGCAGATCGAGCAGGCCAATGCGACCGATCGGGAGCCGGTCGTGTTCATCCACGGGCTGTGGCTGCTGCCCAGCAGCTGGGATCGCTGGGCGGCGGTGTTCGAGCAGGCCGGCTACGCACCGCTGACGCCCGGCTGGCCCGACGACCCGCAGACGGTCGAGCAGGCGAACGCCAAACCGGAGGTGTTCGCGCACAAGTCGGTCGGCCAGGTCGCCGACCACTTCGCCGATGTGATCGGCAAGCTGAAGCGCAAGCCGGCCGTCGTCGGGCATTCCTTCGGCGGCCTGCTGACGCAGATCGTGGCCGGCCGCGGCCTGTCGGCGGTGTCGGTGGCGATCGACCCGGCGCCGTTTCGCGGCGTGCTGCCGCTGCCGATCTCGGCGCTGAAGTCGGCGAGCCCGGTGCTCGGCAACCCCGCCAACCGCAATCGCGCGGTGCCGCTCACCTACGAGCAGTTCCGCTTCGGCTTTGCCAACGCGGTCTCAGAGGAAGAGGCCAAGGAGCTGTACACGACGTACGCCGTTCCGGCCGCCGGCCTGCCGCTGTTCCAGGCGGCCACCGCGAACCTGAACCCGTGGACGGAGGCGAAGGTCAACTCCAAGAGCCCCGATCGCGGGCCGTTGCTGATCATCAACGGCGAGAAGGACAACACGGTGCCGCTGGCGATCGCCAGGGCTTCGTTCAAGAAGCAGAAGCGCAACGAGGGCGTGACGGAGTTCGCCGAGATCGCCAACCGCGGGCACGGGCTGACGATCGACAGCGGCTGGCGCGAGGTCGCCGACAAGGCGCTGGAGTTCGTCAAGCGCTTCGCATGAAGATCGAGCTCGTGCTCGCCGACGTCGACGGCACGCTGGTCACCGACGACAAGCAGCTGACCGACCGGGCCGTCGCGTCGGTGCACTCGCTGAAGGAGGCGGGCGTGAAGTTCGCCGTGACGAGCGGGCGCCCGCCGCGCGGGATGCAGATGCTCGTCGAGCCGCTGGAGCTATCGCTGCCGCTGGCGGCGTTCAACGGCGGGCTGTACGCGCGGCCGGACATGACGGTGATCGAGGAACGCTCGATCGACCCGGGGCTGGTCGAGGCGATCGTCGAGCTGATCGGCGAACACGAGCTCGACGTGTGGCTGTATCGCGGCGCCGAATGGCTGCTGCGCGACCCGCACGTCGCGCACGTCGCCAAAGAGGCCGACACGGTGCGCTTCGCGCCGACCGTCGTCGACAGTCTCGACGGCATCACCGAGGGCATCGCGAAGATCGTCGGCGTCGGCGGCGACGACCTCGACCGTGTCGCCAAAGCCGAGTCCGACGCGCGCACGAAGTTCGGCGACGGCGTGTCGGCGGCGCGCTCGCAGCCCTACTACCTCGACGTCACCAACCCGCAGGCCAACAAGGGCGCCGTGCTGCACCACTTCTCGCGCGAGTACGACGTGCCGCTGGAGAGGATCGCGACGCTCGGCGACCAGCCCAACGACACGCTGATGTTCAAGGACGCGGGCCTGAGCATCGCGATGGGCAACGCCGGCGACGACGTGCAGCAGGCCGCGGACAAGGTCACGGCATCCAACGAGCAGGAGGGCTTCGCGCTGGCGATCGAGCGCTACGTGCTCGGCGGCTGACCGCGGGGCTGACCGGCTCGCGCCGCCGTACAGCGCTCTGTGCGGCGGTGCGTTCGCGCTGGTCAAGCGGCGGCGTGTTGCGGGCCGCGGAAAACGGTGCGCGATAGCGATCGTAGATACACGAACGCCTTCACGACAGCGCCCGTATATACGTTCGCTACCGTCGGCGAAAACGCGCTCACCGACCTCTGCGTCTTTATGAAGCGCAGCTGGTGCGCGAGCCGCTGCGCCGGCCTCGCTCCAGCGCGCGCAGCGCGTGCAGATGCCGGGCGAGCGCGCGAGGAGCGACCGCGCCCGCGGGCAGCTCGACGACGAACGACGTCGTGCCCGGGAAGTTGTGGTTGGACCACGACGTCGCGGTGCCGGGCAGGAAAGGCAGGCACGTGGCGCGCAGACCCGACAGCTCGGCGTAGCGCCGCGCGACGCCGCGGTCGCCGCCGGCCATGTCGACGAGGTCCTCGTGCTGGTGGTACCAGACGGTGACGGCCGGCTCGATGCGGGCGATCAGGCGCACCGCCGCGCGCGTCTCGGGCTCGGACAGCGGGTGCGGGCCGGCGTAGTAGACAGGCCCGCCGCCCGCGTGCCAGCGGTAGGGGAAGTTGCGGTTCAGGTCGACACCGTGGGCGTTCTGTCGTGTGCCGGCGGCCGCGCCGTCGGGGTTCATGCTCGGCACGAGCCACAGCTGCACGCCGGCTGCAACGGGCTCGCGTGCGAGCGCCGAGAGGATCGCGCGGCCCGCGCACTCGTTTCCGTGGATGCAGCCGACGAGCAGGACCCTGCGCGTCGCCGAGGCCGGGCCGAGCACCTGCGCGACGATCGCGCGACCCTGCACGGAGCGGCCGACGACGACCTCTCTGCCGCCCGCGGCATTCGCCGCGCTCGCCGCGATCGCCGTGACGCAGAGCGCGAGCGCGCACAGCGAGGCGGCGCGAGCGAGCGCTCGCCTCACGATGCGCCGACCGGCGCGAGCGATTCCCCGAGGAGCGGCATTGGCTATAGTTAACCAAATGGCTAACCAAGTAACGCTGGACCGCGCCTTCGCGGCCTGCGCACATCCGATCCGCCGCGGCATCGTCGAACGGCTCGCGTCGCGCGACGAGGACGCCGGCGGCATGACGGTCGGCGAGGCGACACGCGACTTCGCGGTGTCCAAGCCCGCGATCAGCCGCCACCTTCGCGTGCTCGAGGAGGCCGGCGCGATCGTGCGCGTGATCGACGGGCGCACGCACCGCCTGCGCCTGGCCGAGCAGCCCTTCGACGATGCCGCCGACTGGATCGGCGAGTTGCAGAAGATGTGGCAGCGCAAGTTCGACGTGGTCGAGCAGTTCATCGCCGAAGGACGCTCGCAGACACGGCCCGGCCGTCGCGCCGGAGGCTCGGCATGAGCACCAGCGAGGTCGCGGCCTTTCGCATGGAGCGGACGTTCGCGGCGACGGCGGAGGAGGTGTTCGACGCGTGGACCAACCCGGTCGTGCTCGAGCGCTGGTGGGCGGCGGCGCCGGCGTGGAGCTCGCCCGGCTGCGACGTCGACCTGCGCGTCGGCGGGCGCTACACGCTGCGCATGCTCGGCGACGACGGCGAGCTGCACGTGGTCGCCGGCGAGTACCGCGAGGTCACCCGCCCCAGGCGGCTCGTGTTCACGTGGTGCTGGCAGGGCGGGGGCGGACCTCACCCCGGTCACGTGAGCCTCGTCGCGATCGACTTCCGCGCTGACGGCGAGCGCACGACCGTCGTGCTCGAACACAGCGGGCTGGCCTCCCAGCAGTCGCGTGAAGGCCACGGAGAAGGATGGAACGCGTGCTTTGACAACCTCGCACGCCGGGTGTTCGATTCCGATTGATCGTATCTATTAATAATTAATATAAAATGAAGACCAACACAGGAGAACAGTGAGCATGGGTAATTATCTCTTTGCATATCGTGGTGGCATGATGGCCGACACCGACGAGCAGCGACAGGCGGCGATGCAGGCGTGGGGCGCCTGGTTCGGCAAGCTCGGCCCGGCGATCGTCGACCCGGGCAACCCGTTCGCGGGCTCCACCACGGTCAACGGCAACGGCGCGAGCGGCGCGGCGCCCTCGCAGCTGACCGGCTACACGGTCGTCAAGGCCGACAGCCTCGACGCGGCGGGTGCGCTGGCCGACGGCTGCCCGGTGTTCGACGGCGGTGGCAGCGTCGACGTGTACGAGACGATCGAGGTGTCGCTGTAGTCGCGGCGGCGGGCGCGTAACGGCATGGCCTGCGACGAGGATCTCGCAAACAGGGTGCGCGAGCTGCTCGCCGGCGAGACGGCCGTCAGCGAGATGCGGATGTTCGGCGGGCTCGCGTTCCTGCTGCACGGGAACATGGCCGTAGCGGTCTCCTCCAAGGGGGGCCTGATGCTGCGCTGCGATCCCGGCGAGATGGAGGCGCTGCTCGCCCGTTCGCACACTGCTCCGATGGCGATGCGCGGCCGTCCCGCCAAGGGATGGCTGCGCGTCGCGGCGGGCGGCGTGCGCACCAAGCGCCAGCTCGAGCCCTGGGTGCGGCGCGGCGCGGCGTTCGCGCGAAGCCTCCCGCCGAAGGGCTGAGCGCGCCCGCCTCAGGTGCAGGAGAGCTGCAGCGCGACGAGTGCGCCGATCGAGGCGAAGCAGAAGACGTGCTCGCGCAAGACAGAGCGCGCCAGCGCGCTCTGCTGTGAAGGCGGGTCGCGCCGCGTGCCGAGGCGCACGGCGTGGGGCACGGTGCGCGCGGCGACCAGCGCGACAGGCGCCACGGCGAGCGCGAGCGAGACCCAGCCGACGGCGCTGGGAACGTCGCCGTTTGCGAGCTCGGCCACGATCGCCGCGATCGTCGCCAGCATGACCGTCGCGACCAGCCGGTTCATCGGCCGTGCGGCGGTCGTCACTCGCTCGTAGTACGCGGCGATCGACGACAGCACAGCCTCGGGCAGGTCCTCCTCGCGCCGGCCGAGGACCTGCACGTCGAACATCAGGTCGAACCACAGCACCGCGAGCAAGAAGCCGCCCCCGGCGGTCACGAAAGCGATCATGCGCCTAGCCTCGCACGCGCTCGCCCTTGGGATCGAACAGCGGCTCGCGGGATATCTCCCCGCCGGCCCACTCGCCGAAGATGTCCACCTCGACGGGCGTGCCGAAGTCGAGCCGCGCGGGCACGTAGGCGTAGGCGATCGAGCGCCCCACGGTGTAGCCGTAGCCGCCGCTGGTGACGCGGCCGACGACCTCGCCGCCGACACGCACGGGCTCGTTGCCCAGCGCGACCGAGCGGGGATCGTCCAGCGCCAGGCAGCGCAGCCGCCTGTCCGCGCCCGTCGCCTCGCCGTGCGCCCTGGCCAGCGCGTCGGAGCCGATGAACGGCTTGTCGCCTGCGACGCAGAAACCCAGGCCTGCCTGGTGGGGGTTCTCGTCGGGCGTGATATCGGCGGCCCACACGCGAAAGCCCTTCTCCAGGCGCAGCGAGTCGATCGCGCGGTAGCCGCCGGCGACCAGCCCGTGCTCGCGGCCGGCCTGCCACAGCGTTCGCCACAGCCCCGCGCCGTACTCGGTCGGGCAGTACAGCTCCCAGCCGAGCTCGCCGACGAACGTCACGCGCAGCGCGCGCACCGGCACGTCGCCGACGGTCAGCTCGCGCATGCGCATATAGGAGAAGTCCAGCGGGTCGTCGCAGCGCGGGGCGAGGATGTCGCGCGCGCGCGGCCCCCACAGCGCGAAGCACGCCCAGCGTGCGGTGACGTCGGTGCAGCGCACGCTGCCGTCGCGCGGAGCGTGGCGGCGGATCCAGCTCAGGTCGTGGTTGCCGAAGGCCGTGCCGGTGACGATCGAGAACAGCTCCTCCTGTACACGCGTGACGGTGAAGTCGCACTCGATGCCGCCGCGCGAGTTGAGCATCTGCGTGTAGACGATCGCGCCGACCTCGCGCGCCACGCGGTTGTCGCACAGCGTTTCCAGGAACGCGGCGGCGCCCGGCCCGGCGATCTCCAGCTTGGCGAAAGAGGACTCGTCGAACAGCCCCGCGCGCTCGCGCGTGGCGACGTGCTCGGCGCCGATCGCCGGCGACCAGTGCATGCCCGCCCAGCCGCGCGGGCGCAGCGACTCGTCGCCTGCCGGCGCATTCGACTCGTACCAGTTGACGCGCTCCCACCCGGACTTCTCGCCGAACGCGGCGTCGTGCTGGGCGTGCCACGGGTAGGCGCTGGAGGTGCGCAGCGGTCGGCCGGCCTGGCGCTCGTGGCCGGGGTAGCGGATGTCGTAGTAGGTCTCGTATACCTCCTTGGCGCGCTTGAGCGTGTAGGGCGGCGAGCGGAAGTGCGGCCCGAAGCGGCGGATGTCCATCTCCCACACGTCGACGGCCGGCTCGCCGTCGAGGATCCACTGAGCCATCACGCGGCCGATGCCGCCCGCCCCCGCGAGCCCGTGCGCGCAGAAGCCGGCCGCGACGAAGAACCCGCGCACCTCGCTCTCGCCGAGGCAGAACTCGTTGTCGGGGGTGAACGCCTCCGGCCCGTTGATAAGGCGCGTGACGGTGATCTCGTCCATCGCGGGAACGCGCTTGGACGAGTTCTTGGCGATCTGCTCGAAGCGCGGCCAGTCCTCCTCCAGCAGGCGGCCGTTGAAGTCGGCGGGGATCGCGTCGCGCAGATGCTCGTCCAGCGCCCACGGCGCCGACTCGCGCTCGTAGCCGCCCATCACCAGGCCCCCGCCCTCCTCGCGGAAGTAGATCAGCAGGTCGGGATCGCGCAGCGTCGGCAGGTGCTCGCCGGGCGTTCGCTCGCGAAACGGCTGCGTGACGAGGTACTCGTGCGCGAACGGCACGATCGGCACGCGCACGCCGGCCATGCGCGCGATCTCCGCGGCGAACATGCCGCCCGCGTCGACGACCACCTCCGCCTCGATCGGCCCCCACTCGGTCTGCACGCCGCGCACGGCGCCGTCGACGACGTCGATGGCGGTGACGCGCGTGTGCGTGAACACGCGGCAACCGCCCTCGCGCGCGCCGTCGACGAGCGCGGTCGTCAGCAGCGACGGGTCGAGGTAACCGTCGCTTGGCAGGTAGGACGCACAGCGCACACCGTCGGTGCTCATCAGCGGGAACAGCTCCTGCGCCTGCTCGGCGGAGATCAGCTCCAGCGGCAGGCCGAACGTCTTTGCCCAGGCGACCTGGCGCAGCACCTCCTGCTCGCGCTCGGGCGTGCACGCCAGGCGGATACCGCCGCACTGCACCCAGCCGCAGTCCAGCGTGCGGTAGAGCTCGACCGAGTCCATCATCATGCGCGTCAGCGAGACGCTCGAGCGAAGCTGGCCGACCAGGCCGGCGGAATGGAAGGTCGAGCCGCTCGTCAGCTCGCTGCGCTCCAGCAGCACGACATCGCGCTCGCCGAGCTTTGCCAGGTGATGGGCAATCGACGCGCCGCCGACGCCGCCGCCGACGATCACCACGCGGGCACGGGCGGGAAGCTCGCGCGGGCGGGCCATCACGCGCGCGCCGCGCTTGTGAGCCACTCGCCGAACGCCGGCAGAGCGGCCGCCGCGCGCAGGCGCTCGAGGTGCTCGCGCGCGTAGCCGGCGAAGTCGAAGTCCAGCTCCGACAGCTCGCCCTGCACGACGCCCCAGGCCGCCTCGCGCGCGTCGGACAGCACGCGCATCAGCTTCAGCGCCGCGCGCTGGGCGTCGGTCGGCGCCTCGCCGTGGTAGGCGCTCAGCAGGCGCTCGTCGGTCGCTTCGTCGAAGTCGTTGTTGACCGACAGGTTGCCGAGATCGAAGCGCGCGTCGCCCATGCCCGCGTACTCCCAGTCGACGAGCATCAGGCGCCCGTCGTCCAGCGAGCGGATCACGTTGCCCGCGAGCAGGTCGTTGTGGCAGGGCTGCGGCCGGTCGCTGCGAAGCACCGCGCAGACGCTCGCCGCGACACGCACCGCCTCGGCGTACTCGCGGGGAAGCTCTGCGCCGCGCGAGCGGACGATCGTCGCGTAGGCCTGCAGCAGCTCGGGCACGTCGAAGCGGTTGGGCAGCCGCACGCCGCAGTCGTGAAAGGCGCGCAGGTCGCGCGCGAGCTGCTCGACGTCGCCGGCGAGCTCGCTTGCCGTCAGCGAGCGGCAGCTGACGAAGCGCGTCACCAGGCAGTCGTCGAGCGTCGCGGCGACGGCCGGTGCGATCCCCAGCTCGGCTGCGGCTTCGTTGGCCATGCGCTCGGCGCGACGGTCGATGCCGAGCAGCTCGGTGTCCTTGCCGGGGCGCCGCACCACGTAGTCGGCGTCGCCGAACGTGACGCGGAAGTTGCGATTGGTGATTCCGCCGCCGAGCTCGCGCGGCTGCCCGCTCGCCGGCGCCAGCGTGGAGCCGAGGCGCGCGACGATCTCGTCAAGCTCGCCAACCATCGCCAAGCGACCCGCGTTGCACCATAAGGCGCACAACCTATACCTTCATCCCATGGCTCACCGGGAGCTGACCGAATGAACCTGCAGGAGCTGCGCGCCGCGAGCGACCGCGGCGAGATCGACACCGTCCTGCTCGCGCTGACCGACATGCAGGGACGTCTGCAGGGCAAGCGGCTGACCGCGCGCCACTTCCTCGCCGAGGTCGCCGAGCACGGCGCGGAGGGCTGCAACTACCTGCTCGGCGTCGACGTCGAGATGGCGACGGTCTCCGGCTACGAGCTGTTCTCGTGGGAGAAGGGCTACGGCGACTTCGTGTTGGCACCCGACCTCGACACGCTGCGCCTCGTGCCGTGGCAGGAGGGCACGGTGGTGTGCCTGGCCGACGTCGCGTGGGAGGACGGCTCGGACGTGACCGTCTCGCCGCGCCAGGTGCTGCGCGGGCAGCTGGCGCGGCTTGCCGAGCGCGGGTGGACCGCCAACGCGGGGACCGAGCTCGAGTTCATCGTGTTCCGCGACACCTACGAGCAGGCCTGGCACAAGGGCTATCGCGAGCTGGAGCCGGCCAACCTCTACAACGTCGACTACTCGCTGCTCGGCACGGCGCGCGTGGAGCCGCTGATGCGGCGCATTCGCAACAGCATGGAGGCGGCGGGGATGCTCTGCGAGGACTCCAAGGGCGAGTGCAACTTCGGGCAGCACGAGGTCAACTTCCGCTACGCGGACGCGTTGCGCACGGCCGACGAGCACGCGATCTACAAGAACGGCGTCAAGGAGATCGCGGCGCTCGAGGGCATGTCGGTCACGTTCATGGCCAAGTACGACGAGCGCGAGGGCAACTCCTGTCACGTGCACTTCTCGCTCGCCGACGAGCACGGGCCGCTGTTCGAGCGCGACGACAGGCTGTTCGAGTCGTTCCTCGCGGGACAGCTCGCCGCGCTGCGCGAGCTGACGCTGCTGCTCGCGCCGAACGTCAACTCCTACAAGCGCTACGCGGCGGCGACGTTCGCGCCGACGGCCGTCGCATGGGGCCGCGACAACCGCACGTGCGCGCTGCGCGTGGTCGGGCACGGCCCATCGCTGCGCTTCGAGAACCGTGCGGGCGGCGCCGACCTGAACCCGTACCTGGCGCTGAGCGCGATCGTCGCCGCGGGCCTGCACGGCGTCGATCAGGGACTTCAGCTCGAGCCTGCCTTCGAGGGCAACGCCTACGACGCGGCGGACAAGCCGCGCATCCCCTCGACGCTGCGCGACGCACGCGACCTGTTCGCCGACAGCAAGATCGCGCGCGCGGCGCTCGGCGACGACGTGGTCGATCACTACGTCAACGCCGCCGACGTCGAGCTGGCCGCGTTCGGCAGCGCGGTCACCGACTGGGAGCGCTACCGGGGCTTCGAGCGTTTGTGACAGGGACGGTCCTGTCCCCCGGAACGGTCTTCGCTCCGGTGCGATCGCAGACCGCCTTCGAGGAGACGGTCGAGCGCTTCGGCACGGCGATCAAGCTGGGCCTGCTGCCGCCGGGCACGCGCTTGCCGGCCGAGCGCGAGCTGTGCACCCGCCTGGGGATCGCGCGATCGACGCTGCGCCAGGCGCTCACCGCGCTGACGCAGAGCGGCCACGTCCACGCCACGCGCGGGCGCGGCGGCGGGACGTTCGTGTCGGACCCGCAACCGCCCGCCGACCCGCCGTCGCCGGAGATGCTCGCGCGCTGGCGTGAGACGTGCGATCGCCGGCTGGCCGTCGAGCTGGGCGTCGCGCTGCTGGCCGCCGAACGCGCTCAGCCGGCGGACGTCGCCGCACTCGACGAGCTCGTCGCCGAGCTGGGCGGCCTGCTGGAGGACTTCGCCGCATACCGCCAGGCCGACATCCGCCTGCACGTGGGACTGGCCGAAGCCGCCGACTCGCCGAGCCTCGTCCGGGCGATGACCGAGACGCAGGGCGCGATGACCGACCTGATCGCCTACATCGCGCACCCGCCACAGGTGCTCGCTTCATCCAACGCGCAGCATCGCCGCCTGCTGCGCGCGGTCGGCAGGGGCGACTCCCAGCGCGCGATGCGCGCGATGGCCGAGCACCTGCAAGGGACCGAGCACGTGCTCGCCGGGCTGTTGCCCGACGGCTGAGCAGCGGCGCCCCGCGCGGGCGCCCGCGCCCCGGCGCGGCGACCGGCTTGGACAGCGGTCCGAGCGCCCGTGGCTGCAATTTGGTCGCTTGCTATTGACTTCCGTTCGCGTTCGCGATTATCGTCACGAGCGAAGGAACGACGAGCAAACCTTTACTCCAGGGGGGCCGAGCGTATGAGCACAGCCGAACCGGTAGTCAGCGACGAGCAACGCCTTGCGCAGCTGGGCTACAAGCAGGAGCTCAACCGCTCCTGGAGCGGGTTTCAGAACTTCGCGATCTCCTTCACGATCATCTCGATCCTGGCCGGCTGCTTCACGACGTACGGCCAGGCCTGGAACAACGGCGGCCCGGTCGCGATCTCGTGGGGCTGGCCGCTGATCTCGATCCCGATCCTGATCATCGGCTTCTGCATGTCGGAACTCGTCTCGGCCTATCCGACGGCGGGGGGCATCTACTGGTGGGCGTCGAAGCTCGGCGGCCCGGTGTGGGGCTGGTTCACCGGCTGGTTCAACCTGATCGGCCTGATCGCCGTGACGGCGTCGGTCGACTACGGCGCGTCGCTGTTCCTCAACACGACGCTCGGCTTCTACAAGGTCGACTGGTTCAACGGCGCCTCCACGAACGCCACGACGTTCCTGCATGGCACGTTCTTCTTGTTCGTCGTGATCCTCGCGCTGCACGCGGTGCTGAACATCGCCGGCAGCCACTTCGTCGCGCGCATCAACGGCGTGTCGGTGTGGTGGCACGTCGCCGGCGTGCTGGCGATCCTGGTCGTGCTGATCGTCGTCCCCAGCCACCACCAGAGCCTGAAGTTCGTGTTCACCCAGCGCTTCAACAACTCCGGCTTCGGCATCCACATGTACTGGTTCTACATCCTGCCGCTCGGCTTCCTGCTGACCCAGTACACGATCACCGGGTTCGACTCGTGCGCGCACATCTCCGAGGAGACGCAGGGCGCTTCGACGACCGCCGCGAAGGGCGTGTGGCGCTCGATTCTCTACTCGGCGATCTTCGGCTGGATCCTGCTGCTCGCGCTGACGTTCGCCGCGACGCACGTCAACCAGATCAACACGAAAGCAGCCGGCGGCGCATACGTCTCGATCGCGATCCTCGAAACGGCCATGGGCAGCGCCTGGGTGAAGTTCGTGCTGATCATCTCCACGGTCGGGCAGGTATTCTGCGGCGCGGCATGCCTGACGAGCGCGTCGCGCATGTGTTACGCCTTCAGCCGCGACGGAGCGATCCCCGGCTGGCGTATCTGGAGCCGCGTGAACAAGCGCCGCGTGCCGACGATGGCCGTGGTGCTGATGGCGGTGCTCGCGGGCCTGATCACGATCCCCGCGTACTTCCCCAGCAAAAAGGGCGAAGCGATCGAACCGGTCGCCTTCTACGCCGTCGTCTCGATCGCCGTGATCGGCCTGTACGTGGCCTACGTGATCCCGATCTTCCTGCGCTGGCGCATCGGCGACAAGTTCCAGGTCGGGCCGTGGAACAACGGGCGCAAGTACAAATGGATGAACCCGTTCGCGACCTTCTGGGTGGGGCTGATCACGATCATCTTCATCCTGCCGCTGTCGCCCGGCGGCGTGCCCTGGCGCAAGGAGTTCGACTGGAGCCTGGTCAACTACGCGCCTATCGTGACCGGCGGTCTCACGCTCGGCGTGGCCATCTGGTGGCTGGTCAGCGCACGGCACACGTTCACCGGGCCTCGTCACACGGTCTCCGAGCTCGATGCCGAGCTGGGCGAGGGCGCGGCGGTCGCGCAGGCGCCGTAGCCGTCGTGCCACAGCGAGCGGCGCCGCGCACGTCGCGCGGCGCCGATCTCGCGGGCGCCGGTGAGCCATGAGCTCCACTCTGTCCGTCATCGAGCCGGCCAGCGAGCAAGTTCTCGCCGAGGTGCCGCGCGCCGGCGTCGAGCAGGTCGACGAGGCCGTCGCGCGGGCGCGCGAGGCGTTGCCGGCCTGGCGTGCGCTGGAGCCGGCGGCGCGCGCGGCTCGCCTGCGCGCGCTCGCCGATCTGCTCGAGGATCGCCTGCAGGAGCTGGCGCTGCTGGAGGCGCGCAACGCCGGCAAGCCGATCGGCGACGCGCGCGGGGAGATGGCGATGGTCGTCGACACCTTCCGCTACTACGCCGGCGCGCCCGAGCGCCTGCTCGGCGACACGATCCCCGTCGCGGGGGGGCAGGCGTGGACGGTGCGCGAGCCGCTCGGCGTCGTCGGGCTGATCGTGCCGTGGAACTTCCCGCTGGCGATCGCCTCGTGGAAGCTCGCGCCGGCGCTGGCGGCCGGCAACACCGTCGTGCTCAAGCCCGCCGAGCTGACGCCGCTGACCGCGCTGCGCTTCGCCGAGATCGCGCTCGAGGCGGGCATCGCGCAGGGGGTCGTCAACGTCGTCGCCGGGCCGGGCAGCGTGTGCGGCACGCGCCTGGTCGAGCATCCCGACGTGGCGAAGATCGCCTTCACCGGCTCCACGGAGGTCGGTCGCAAGATCGCCGCCGGCGCCGCGCAGACGATCAAGCGCGTGACGCTCGAGCTGGGCGGCAAGTCGGCGAACGTCGTGTTCGCCGACGCCGACCTGGAGGCCGCCGCCGCGGCGGCGCCGATGGCGGTGTTCGGCAACGCCGGGCAGGACTGCTGCGCTCGCTCGCGCATCCTCGTGCAGGACTCTGCGCTGGACCGTTTCATGGAGCTGCTCGGCGACGCCGTGCGCGGGCTCGTCGTCGGCGACCCGCTCGACGAGGCCACGCAGATGGGCCCGCTGATCTCCGCGCAGCAGCGCGAGACGGTCGCTTCGTTCCTCGACGAGGGCTCGCCGGTGGCGATCCGCGGCAGCGCCCCCGACGGCCCCGGGTTCTGGTTCGCGCCGACGGTGCTCGCGCCGGTGAGCCCGGACGCGCGCGTCGCGCGCGAGGAGGTGTTCGGGCCGATCGCCGCGGTGATCGGATTCGCCGAGGAGTCCGACGCCGTGCGCCTGGCCAACGAAGGCATCTACGGGCTGTCGGGCTCGGTGTGGACGCGCGACGGCGCGCGCGCGCTGCGCATGACGCGAGCGATCGAGACGGGCGTGATCTCCGTCAACTCCAACAACTCGGTTCGCGTGACGACGCCGTTCGGCGGCTTCAAGCAGTCGGGCTATGGGCGCGAGCTCGGCCCGCACGCGCTCGACGCGTACACGGAGGTCAAGGCCGTCTACTACGCAACCGACCGATGACCGCTTCCCGGCTCCAGGGCAAGGTCTGCATCATCACCGGCGCGCGCGGCGGTATCGGCAAAGCCTCGGCGGCCGTGTTCGCGCGCGAGGGCGCGCACGTGGTCGGCGTCGATCTCGCCGACGACGCGCCCGGCGAGCTGTCGCTGCAGGCCGACGTGACCGACGAGCAGCAGGTGCTGGAGATGTACGCGCGCGTGCGCGAGCAGTTCGGGCGTATCGACGTGCTGTTCAACAACGCCGGCATCTCCCCGACCGACGACGGCTCGGTGCTCGACACCCCGCTGTCGGCGTGGGAACGCGTGCAGGAGGTCAACCTGCGCAGCGTCTTTCTCTGCTGCAAGCACGGCATCCCGCACCTGCTCGACGGCGGCGGCGGGTCGGTCATCAACACCGCGTCGTTCGTCGCGGTGGTCGGCGCCGCCACTTCGCAGATCTCCTACACCGCCTCCAAGGGTGGCGTCCTCGCGCTGTCGCGCGAGCTCGGGGTGGAGTTCGCGCGGCGCAACGTGCGCGTCAACGCGCTGTGTCCCGGGCCGGTCGACACGCCGCTGCTGCAGGAGCTCTACGCCTCCGATCCCGAGCAGGCCGCGCGGCGCCTGGTGCACGTGCCGATGGGACGCTTCGCGCGGGCGGAGGAGATCGCCAACGGGGCGCTGTTCCTGGCCTCCGACGAGTCGAGCTTCGTGACCGCCTCGACGTTCCTCGTCGACGGCGGGCTCAGCGGCGCCTACACGACGCCGCTGTAGCGGCGCGGCGAGCGCACTAGCCTCAGCGCATGCACAGCTCCGAGCAAGCGACGTTCGCGGCTCGCGCCGCCGAGGTCGACGTGCAGGCCGCGCGCAAGGCGATCGCGCCGGTCGCCGTGCGCACGCCGCTGATCGCCTGCGAGGACCTCGCCGCGGCAGCCGGCGGCCCGGTGCTGCTGAAGGCCGAGTCGCTGCAGGGCTCGGGCTCGTTCAAGTTGCGCGGCGCGCTCGCCAAGGTCGCCGCGCTGGGCGAGCGCGCGGCGGGCGGGCTCGTCGCTGCCAGCGCGGGCAACCACGCCCGCGCGGTCGCACATGCGGCGCGGCTGGCGGGCGTCGGCTGTGAGCTGTTCATGCCGCGGGACGCTCCGGTGTCGAAGGTCTCGGCAGTCGAGCGCCTGGGCGCGCGCGTGCGCCTGGGCGGCGCATCGGTCGAGGAGGCGCTGGAGTTGGCGGCCGCAGGCGCCGAGCGCAGCGGCGCCGCGCTGATCCATCCGTTCGACGACGTCGACGTGATCGCCGGTCAGGGGACGATCGGCCTGGAGCTGCTGGAGGACGTGCCGGATCTCGCGCGCGTCGTCGTGCCGGTGGGCGGCGGCGGGCTGGCGAGCGGAATCGGCATCGCGCTGCGCCAGGCGCGACCGGACGTGGAGCTGGTCGGCGTGCAGGCGAGCGCCAACGCGCCGTTCGCGGCTGCGCTGGGCGAGCCCGAGCGCCTCGGCGAGCGCGCGACCCGCGGCGCCCCGACGATCGCCGACGGGATCGCGCTGAAGCGTCCCGGCACGATCACGCTGCCGTTGCTGAGCGTGCTGCTGAGCAGCCTGCAGACGGTGGGCGAGGACGAGATCGCCGACGCGATGGTGTTCCTCGCCGAACGCGCCAAGCTCGTCGCGGAGGGCGCGGGCGCGGTCGCGGTCGCGGCGATCGCCGAGGGGCGGCTGACGCCGATCGACGGTACGACGGTGGCGATCGTCTCCGGCGGCAACGTCGACAACGGCCTGCTCGCGTCGGTCCTGCGCCGGCGCGAAACCGCCGAGGGCCGGCGCGTGCGCCTGTTTACGCGCGTGCCCGACCGGCCGGGAGGACTGGCCGAGCTGCTGAACCTCGTCGCGGACGCGCGCGCCAACCTGCTCAGCCTCGAGCACGTGCGCGAGGCGGTCTCGCTCAGCGTGCGCGAGACCGGCGTCGAGCTGACGCTGGAGACACGCGGCGCCGAGCACACCGAGCAGGTCTGCGCGGCGCTGCGCGATGCCGGCTATGAGGTGGACGAGCAGTAGCGCGCGCTCGCCAAGCCGGTTGCGGCTCCAGCAATATCGATCGCCTGGCGCAGACGAGGTTCCCTGAGGCCAAGGACGTGCTAGGCCGCTTCGGTCCTACCGACCTCGGCGCTCAGCTCGCTGAGTAGCGCAGCCAACCGCTCGAGCGTCGCCTGCTCGCCCGCCAAGTCGTAGCTCGCAGCCAGCTCGCGCGGATCGCGAAACCCGACGAGCACGTCATCGCCCTCGCGCCACACGAGCATCCTCAGAGGCAGCTCGATGCCGACGCGTGGATCGCGCTGCATCAACGGTGTGCCACCCATCGCGCTGCCGAACACCAGCAGCGCCTCGTCGGCCAGCTCCAGCCCCGCCTCACGCGCGCCGGCAGCGTGGTCCACGCACACGAACAACGTCAGGCCACGATGCTCGATCGCCTCGACGAGCGTGGCGATGGTCTTCGCGTAGGTGAGCTGGCTCCGCGCGACGATCACGCCAACATTCTGTCATCGGCACGGCTAACGGCGACAGACGCCGAGCGCTCTTGCTTTACTTCTCTAGAGCGATCAATCTAGTCATACGCGAGGAGCACCGAATGAGTCAGCGCTTGCAGCAGCGACCGGCACATCTGGCAGCGGCCACGGCCGGCGGAGCCGGCAGTGCACTGCTCACGCGCTGGCTGGTCGTGCGCCTGATCCTGCTCAAGCTGCGCCGCGACGTGCGTGCGCTGAATGCCGGCAACTACCGGCCGCTGCTCGCCGGCTATGCGCAGGACGCGGTGCTGCGCTTCAACGACGGCGGGCATCGCTGGGCGGGCGAGCACCGCGGCAAGCCGGCGATCGAGCGCTTCCTGCGCGACTTCGTCGGCGCGGGCCTGCAGGGCGAGGTCGTCGACCTGATGCTTGCGGGCCCGTTGTGGCGGCTGAGGCTGCTCGTGCGCTTCGACGACTTCGCGCTGGCCCCCGGCGGCACCGAGCAGATCTACAGCAATCGCACCGCGCTGATCGCACACACGCGATGGGGACGCATCGTCCGGCAGGAGGACTTCTACGAAGATACCGAGCGCATCGCCGCGCTCGACGCGCGCCTGAGCGAGCTCGGCATCGCGCCCGCGCGTGGCTGATCGCCGGCGCGCCGTCCGCTCCCGCTGGCGGCGATCGGAATAGGCTTGGCGGCATGAACACGTCTCCGCGCGCGATCCACCATCTGGCGTGCGGGACGATGTGCCCTCACGGTGGGCGCTTCGTGACAGGCGAAGGCGGCCTGCTCGGAGGCGCTCGGATCGTCTGTCACTGCCTGCTCGTCGAGGGCGCCGAAGGCCTCGTGCTGATCGACACCGGCTTCGGGCTCGACGACATGCGCAACACGCGCCAGCTCGGGGCGATCTTCAAGACGCTTTTCCGCCCACAGGCACGCGAGTCCGAAACGGCGATCGAACAGGTGCGCGCGCTGGGCTTCGCGCCCGAGGACGTGCGCCACATCGTCGCCACGCACCTCGACGTCGACCATGCCGGAGGCCTCCCCGACTTCCCGGCGGCGGACGTGCACGTTTTCGCGCCGGAGCTGAAGGCGGCCTTGAACCCGAGCTTGCGCGAACGCGAGCGCTATGTCGCGGCGCACTGGGCACACGGCCCCAAGTGGGTCGAGCACGAGGTGCAGGGCGACGACTGGCTCGGCTTCGAGAGCGTGCGCATCCTGCCCGGCAGCGACGCGGAGATCGCGCTCGTCCCGTTGGTGGGGCACACACGCGGTCATACCGGCGTGGCGGTCAAGCACGACGGTCGCTGGCTGCTGCACTGCGGCGACGCGTACTTCCACCGCGGCGAGATGGAGTCGCCGCCGCACTGCCCGCCCGTGCTGAAAGGGTTTCAGGCGATCAACTCTGTCGACAACGGCCCGCGCCGCCACAACCAGGAACGCTTGCGCGAGCTGGCGCAGCGTCACGCCGGCGAGGTCGAGCTGATCAACGCGCACGACCCCGTGACGTTCGCGCGCTTTGCCTCGCCCGGCGCTCCAGCCTGACGAGAGCCCGCCCCGGCCGTCGCTCAGCTGTACATCGCGGCGATGTCGTCCGCGTACTTCTCGGCGATCGGCTTGCGCTTGAGCTTCATCGTCGGCGTCAGCTCGTCGCCGCTGGGCAGCCAGTCGCCCTCGACGATCGTGAATTTCTTTATCTGTTCCACTTTGGCGTGCTTCTCGTTGGCGGCATCGATGCCCTCCTGCACGGCCGCGCGGACGCGCTCGTCGTGCGCGAGCTGCTCGAGCGTGCCGGCCTCGATGCCCTGCGCCGCCGCCCAGGCCGGCGCGAAGTCCGGGTCGAGCACGATCAGCGCGGTGTTGTAGGGGCGCCCGTCGCCGATGCAGCAGGCCTGGCCGATCAGCGGCGAGGCGGTCTTCAGCGAGGCCTCGATGTTCGCTGGGGACATGTTCTTGCCGCCGGCGCTGATGATCAGCTCCTTCTTGCGGTCGACGATCTTCAGGTAGCCGTCCTCGTCGAGCTCGCCGATGTCGCCGGTGCGAAGCCAGCCGTCGTCGGTGAAGGTCTCCTTCGTCTTCTCCGGCAGGTTGCGGTAGCCGGGCATCACGACGTCGGACTTGATCAGCACCTCGCCGTCGGAGTCGAGCTTGATCTGCACGCCCGGGGCAGGCGGGCCGACCGTGCCGATCTTGATCTTGTCCGGTGGGTTGACGGTGCCCGCCCCGCAGGTCTCGCTCATGCCCCACAGCTCGGCCAGCGGCAGGCCGATCGCGTGGAAGAACTCGAGCACCTCGACCGGCGTGGGCGCCGCGCCGACGTTGATCGCCTCGACCTGGTCGAGCCCGAGCATCTCGCGCAGCCCGGCGAAGATCTCCGCATCCGCGCGGGCGACCTGCTCGGCGAGCTCGCCGGGGACCTCCTGCCCACTCTGCTCGAGTTTGACCTTGCGCAGCGCGGCGTCGAGCGCCTCCTGCATGCGCGCCCGCTGCTCCTCGGGCTGTGCGGCCATCATCGTCTCCAGCCCGGCCTTCAGCTTCTCCCAGATGCGCGGCACGGCGAAGAACCAGCTCGGGCGCACTTCGGGCAGATAGGAGAGGACCTGACGGGGATCGTCACAGCAGGTGATCTGCAGGCCGAACACCATCGGCAGGTAGTGATGGGCGTTTCGCTCGGCGACGTGTGCGGCGGGAAGCCACGAGATGACGCGGCCGTCCTGCGGGAATTCGATCAGCTCCTCCAGGCCCTCGACGGCCGCGAGCAGGTTGCGGTGGATCAGCTGCACGCCCTTCGGCGGGCCGGTCGTGCCGGAGGTGTAGATCAGCGTGAGCACGTCGTCCGGCGCGAGCCTGGCGACGGACGCCTCGACGTCGAAGCCGGGGCCCGAGCCCTCGACGTCCGACAGCGCGAGCGTGCCCTCGGGCGCGTCGCCGTCGATCACGATGACGTTCTCCAGCCCGGGAGCCGCCTTGCGCGCCTCCAGCACCTGCGCGAGGTACTGCTGCTCGCAGATCAGCGTCTTGGCTTCGGCGTCGGTCAGCAGGTAGCTGATCTGCTCGGGCGAGTAGGTGTTGTAGATCGAGAAAGGCGTCGCGCCGAGCATCATCGCCGCGAGGTCGCAAAGATGGAACTCGGGCCGGTTGGAGAGCATCAGCGCGACGGTGTCGCCGCGGCCGACGCCGAGCTCGGCCAGGCCACCGGCGAGCGCGTCGACGCGCTCGCGCAGCTCACCCCAGGTGATCGTGAAGGCGTCGCCCTTCGTGCGAATCGCGACCTCGTCCGCGCGTGCGGCGGCGGTGATGCGAAACGCCGCCGCTACCGTGCCCGCTTCCGCGGCCGCCTGGCCCGGGGCCTTGATCTGTGTGACTCCGCTCTCCATCTCGAGCTCCTCCCGCTCTCTCGTCCGTCCCGCCTGCACTTTGCGCAAATCAGCATACGCCCCTTTCGCGGCTTCTACGCGGCGCGAGCTCGTGCTGCGGGGCGCTCGGCCTCAGCTCACGCGATAGCGCTCGAGTGCTTCGCGCCGCGCCTGCGCATGGTCGACGATCGGGCGCGGGTAGTCGCCGCCGATCGCACAGCCGGCCGCGCGCTGGACCTCGGCGGGCATCGTCCACGGTTCGCGCAGGTACGCGTCGGGAACGCCGGCCAGCTCGGGCACGTAGCGCCGCACGTAGGAGCCGCTGGGGTCGTGCGTCTCCATCTGGCGCGCCGGGTTGTAGATGCGGCGAAAGACCGGCTGCGGGTCGGTGCCGACGGAGGCGATCCACTGCCAGTTGCCGTTGTTGTTGGCCTCGTCGCCATCGACGAGCAGGCGCATGAAGTGGCGCTCGCCCCAGCGCCAGTCGATGCCGAGGTCCTTCGTCAGGAACGAACCGGCGACCAGGCGCGCGCGGTTGTGCATCCAGCCCTCGCGCTGCAGCTGGCGCATGCCAGCGTCGACCAGCGGAAAGCCCGTCTGTCCCTCGCACCAACTGGCGAAGCGCCCATGCGCGCGGCTCCAGCGCAGCTTGCCGCGATAGCGCTGCTGGAACTCCGAGCGTGCGTTGCGCGGGAAGTGCAGCAGCACATGGTGGTGGAAGTCGCGCCAGCAGAGCTGACGGCGAAACGCTCGAGGCCCCGCGCCGTCTCCCAGGCGCGACTCGACCTCGCGCACCGACACGCAGCCGAAGTGCAGATACGGCGACAGGCGCGACGTCGAGTCTTCGCCGAGCGCGTCGCGCCCGGCGCCGTAGCCGTCGACGTCGCGCTCGAGAAAGCGCGCGAGTCGCTGTCGCGCTCGCCCCTCGCCGCCGCGCGGCGGTTCGCCGACCTCCTGGCGCAGGCCGAGCGAGTCAAGCGATGGGATGCGCCCCTTCGCCAGGGCGCTCGGCAGCGCCGGCAGCGAGCGCGGCGCGGCGAGCACGGGGCGGCGGTCCTGCCGCTCCCACGAGCGGTGAAACGGCGTGAACACGGTGTACGGCTTGCCGCTCTGCGTGCGTGGCGAGCCGACGTCGTCGATCGCGCTCAGCCCCGCGTGCCCGTGCAACTCGACGCCTGCGCCGGTGAGCGCGCCGCGCGCGCGCTCACCGCGCTCGCGCGCGAACGGGCTGACATCGCCGGTGAAGTGCAGCGTGCTCGCATGCACGTCGCCGGCCAGCTTCGCCAGCTCGCGCTCGGGCGGCCCGTGGCGCACGACGAGGGCGCTGCCGCGACTGCGCAGCGACTCGTCCAGGTCGGCCAGGCACTCCAGCAGGAACTGCGTGCGCGGGCCGGAGGCGTGGCGTCCGTGCAGCAGGCGGTCGTCGAGGCAGAAGACCGGCACGACGCGCTCGCCGCAGTCCAGCGCCGCGCGCAGCGCCGGGTGGTCGTGCACGCGCAGGTCGCGCCGGAACCAGACGATCGCCGTCACGCACGCATCTCAGCAGGCGTCGGCTCGGCCACTGCGATCAACCGGCGAGCAGCCCCCGGCGGCGCAGGAAATCGGCCTGGTCGCCGGCGACACGCTCGGGGCCGTCGCCGATGAACGCGCCGAAGTGGTCGTACGGGTAGCGGTGCAGCTCGCTGTCGGGGGCGCGCTGGGCGAGGCGCTCGACAGCGCGCTTGGACACCGACACGTCCTGCTCGCCGAGCCCCACCCACAGCGGCATTCGCAGGGCGCGCGCCTTGGCGAGCGGGCGGTGCATGGCGACCGACAGGAACACGCCCGGCGATATCTCGTTGCGCCAAGGGGAGCCGTCGGGCACACTGGCGGCGAAGCCGTCGGCCTCGCCGGGCAGCGTCATCGCGGCGTGCTCGCCCGGCTGCCCGGTGACCGCCACGAGGTTGTGGCGCCCGAGCTGGTCGGCCAGCGCGCGCGGCGTCAGCCACGCCGACAGCGCCGGCGGCGTGCTCAGCGCGCGCGCCAGCCCGTCGACCATCGGGCACAGCACGAGCGCCGCCGCGACGCGCGCGTCGGCGACGGCCGTTTCGACCACGTGGCCGCCGCTGAAGGAAAAGCCCCACAGCACGATGCGCTCTGCGTCGATGCCGTCGAGCGTGCGCGCAAAGGACACGGCCGAGCGCCAGTCCTGCAGCTGGTCGCGCTTGCGAAAACGCTGGCGCGGCCGGCCGCCGGAGTCGCCGAGGTAGCGGTGGTCGAACACGAGCACCGCGATGCCCGCCGCGGCCAGGCGCTCGGCGTACGCGGGGAGCCCGTCGTGGCGCGTCAGCGAGAAGCCGTGCGCCATCACGACGCACGCCACGGGCGCACCCGCGGTGGGCGTGCCGGCCGGCCTGTACAGCCACGCCGCGCAGTGCGCGTCGCCCGACGGGAACGTGAGGTCCGTGCGCTCGATCGCCACAGCCTATTGCCACGGGCGTCTCGCGCGGGCGTCACGCGGGCGGCGAGCGGACGCGACGCTTGCCGACGGCGTAGGCTGGCCGCGATGATCGTCGTCACCGGACGTGTGCGCATCGCCGCGGAGAACCGCGAGCGCTTCATCGCCGTTGCGACGGAGATGTGCACGCACTCGCGCGAGGACGACGGCTGCCACGGCTACCGCGTGTACGCCGACCTCGAGCAGGACGACCGCTACATCTTCGTCGAGGAATGGGCCGACGACGCGGCACTGCAGAGCCACTTCGGACAGCCGCACACGGCGACGTTCATGCGTGCGCTGGTGCCGATGCTGGCCGAGCCGGACGACGCCGTGTTCCACACGGTCTCGCAGTCGCGCGTGCTCGATCCCCGCCGCGGCCTCGTGCCGGTCGACTGACCCGCGCCGCGGGAGAGGCATAGACTCCCGCTCGTGGAGTTCCGCACGATCGCCGGCGGTACCCAGCCGTTCGTCGTCTCCCAGGAGGGAGAGGGTCCGGACATCGTGCTCGTGCACGGGTTCCCGGACACGCCGCACTCCTTCGCCGACTTGCAGGGCGAGCTCGTGCGCAACGGCTGGCGGGTGACCGTGCCTTGGCTGCGCGGGTATCACCCCGACACGATCGTGCCGGGCCGGCCGTATGACTTCGAGACGATCGGCCGCGACGGTCTCGCGCTGCTCGACGCGATCGGCGCGCAGCGCGCTGTCGTCGTCGGCCACGACTGGGGCGCGCTGATCGCCTACGTGATGGCGACCATCGCGCCCGAGCGCACGCGCGGGATCGTGACGATTGCGATCCCGCACCCCAGCCGGCTGCAGCGCACGCCCGCCTCTCTGTTCGCCGCTCGCCACTTCATCGGGCTGAAGCTGCCGTGGGCCGCGCAGGCGGTCAGGCGCAACGACTTCGCCTACCTGGTGAAGCTGTACAGCCGCTGGGCGCCCAACTGGTCGGGCCCCGAGCGCGACGCGTGCGTCATGCACATCAAGCAGGCGCTGTCGCAGGCGCAGACTCTGCAGGGCGCGATCGACTACTACCGCGCGCTGCCGCTCGGCGGCTCGCGGCTGCTGGACGTGCCGCCCGACGTGCCCAACCTGGCGGTCGGCGGCACGGCCGACATCGTCGACGCCGAGCTCTTTCGCACGACGGCCGAGTTGTTCTCGGCTCCGAGCAAGGCGGTGATCGTCGAGCGCGCCGGGCACTGGCCGCACCGCGAGGACGCGGCGCTCGTGCTCCCCGAGATCGTCTCCTTCGCCGCCGCGCTGTGAGCGGCTGCTCTGCGCCCGCGCGTGCGGCCGGGCGGCCGCGCTCGCCCGCGTGCGCCGTGCATGCTTAGATTAGGGCGTTGACAGGGACGCGATTCGTCGCGACACTGCCCAGCACGCGCCCGTAGCTCAGTGGTCAACGGTTCTCTTCGGGGAGCCAAAGAGCAGCGGTCTTTCAAGCCGCAGGCCGCGGGTTCGATTCCCGCCGGGCGCATCTCATCCCCACCGGCGGCGCACGCCGGGCAACGGCCGCCGGCGCTCCTCTGTGTCCGACCGCGGCGGGCGAAATCGCCCGAGAAATGGGGCCGCGGGGGTGCTCGCCGGGCGCCGGATGCGACATATCCGGTTATCTGTTGACATTCCGCGTAAAACATGATTTATATGTCGCAGCGGGAGAAGCGGTCTCGCCCATTCGGTTCATAGAGCCACCGGATGACATATGAGGGAAAAGGACAAGGGGCCTGCGCGATGGGTCTTAGCTCAGCTACAGGGGCACGGGGAAAAGGCGGCGGGCGATGAGGGTGTCCGGCTGTCAGGAGCAGCGCATGCTGCGCGCGCTGCACGGCCGCTGGCCATATCGCCGCTCGCACTGCCGCCACGATCTGCACTGGCTGGTGCGCGTGCGCGCGCAGAAGCGCTGGTGCTCGACCGGGCGTGCTCATTCGATGGCGGGACTGCCGGCGCACAGCCGGCGACCTCACGGCGCCTGAGGGACGCCGCGGGGCGCTTACCCGGACAGTCCCGAGACGGACGCCGGGGAAGCGGGCAGGGGCGGGTGGCGATCCGGGGAGCCACCCGCTCTCGCCGCGTTGCCGGCGATCGCGTCGATGATCTCCGTCCACGCGGCGCGCGGCAGGTCGTGGCCCATGCCCTCGATCGTCTTCAGCTTCGCGCCGTCGATCGCGCGCGCCGTCGCGCGCCCGCCCGAGGGGCGCACGAGCGGGTCGACGGTGCCGTGCACGACGAGCGTCGGCGCGGTGATCTCGCGCAGTTCGGCCGTGCGGTCGCCCGAAGCGAGGATCGCCGCGAGCTGGCGCCCGGAGCCGGCCGGGTCGTGGTCGCGTTCGTAGCTGAGCGTGGCCAGCTCGCGGATCTCCTGAGGATCGCGGGGCAGCCCGCGCGAGCCGATCGCCGCGAACAGGCGCTCGAAGTGCTTGACGTAGGCGTCGCGGTCGCCCGCCACCGGGCGTCGCAGGAAGAACGGGTAGAGCTTCAGCGCCGGCTGGCCGTTGGTCAGCGCGCCCGTGTTGGACATGATCGACGTCAGCGAGAGCACGCGCTCGGGGCGCTGCGCGGCGAGCGTCTGCGCGATCATGCCGCCCATCGAAGCGCCGATCACGTGCGCGGGGGCCAGGTCGAGCTCGACGAGCAGGCGCGCGGCGTCGTCGGCCATGTCCGACAGGCGGTAGTGAGCGGCGCGCTTGGAGCGCGTGAGCAGCTGGCGAACCGTCGGCGGCGGGCCCTGCAGGTGCGTCGAGTGGCCGATGTCGCGGTTGTCGAAGCGAACGACGTGAAAGCCGCGGCCGGAGAGCTCGCGGCAGAAGTCGTCGTGCCAGGCGACCATCTGCGTACCGAGCCCCATGATCAGCAGCGCCGTCGGATCGGAGGGCTCGCCGAACGTCTCGTAACACAGCGTGATGCCGTTGTGCAGGTCGCAGAACTGCTCGTTCATGATCCCGGGACTCTAGCTGGCGAACGTCGCTAGGATCGCTGTTAATGGACGAGCGCGAGATCCGCGAGCTTTCGATCGACACGATCCGCGGGTTGGCGATGGACTCGGTGCAGAAGGCCAACGCCGGTCATCCCGGGACGGCGATGGCGCTCGCACCGCTCGGCTACACGATCTTCGAGCGCTTCCTGCACGCCAACCCGCAGGACACCGAGTGGCCCGACCGCGACCGCTTCGTGCTCAGCTCCGGTCACGCGTGCGTGCTGCAGTACTCGCTGCTGCACCTGTGCGGCTACGACCTCGGCCTGGAGGACCTGCAGCAGTTCCGCCAGTGGGGCTCGCGCACGCCCGGGCACCCCGAGCGCGGGCACACGCCGGGTATCGAGGTGACGACCGGTCCGCTCGGACAGGGCGTCGGCAACGCCGTCGGCATGGCGCTCGCCGAGCGCTTCCTCGCCGAGCGCTTCAACCGCCCGGGACACGAGCTGGTCGACCACCGCACGTACGCGATCTGCTCCGACGGCGACCTGATGGAGGGCATCAGCCAGGAAGCCGCGTCGATCGCCGGGCACTTCGGCCTGGGCAAGCTGACGCTCTGCTACGACGACAACCACATCACGATCGACGGCACGACGGCGATCTCCTTCGACTCGGAGAGCCACATGGCGCGCTTCGCCGCCGAGGGCTGGCACGTGCAGCGCGTCGAGGACTCCGAGGACGTCGACGCGCTCACGCACGCGCTCAACGTCGCGCAGGAACACGAGGACCGGCCGTCGTTCATCTCGATCCGCTCGCACATCGCCTACCCCGCGCCGAACGCCGTCGACACGGCGAAATCGCACGGCGCGGCGCTCGGCGAAGACGAGGTGCGCGCGACCAAGGAAGTGATGGGCTTCGACCCCGACAAGACGTTCTGGGTCGACGAGCGCGTGTACGAGCACATGTCGCTGAGCGACAAGGGCGCCGCCGCGCAGAGCGAGTGGCAGAGCAAGCTGCTGGACCCGTGGCGCGAGGCCTTCCCGGAGATGGCCGCCGACTGGGACCTCGCGTGGAAGGGCAAGCTGCGCGACGGCTGGCAGCAGGCGCTGCCGAAGTTCGAGGCGGGCGAGGAGATCGCCTCGCGCTCGGCCGGGCAGAAGACGATGGCCGCGTTCGCCGAGTTCGGCCCGACGATGATCGGCGGCGCCGCCGACCTGGTCGAGTCGACCAAGACCGTGTTCGACGGCGGCGGCGAGTTCTCGCGCGTGCACGCCGGGCGCAACGTACCGTTCGGCATCCGCGAGCACGGCATGGGCGCGATCGTCAACGGCGCGTGCGCGCACGGCGGCATCGTCAAGCCGTACGGCTCGACGTTCTTGATGTTCTCCGACTACATGCGCGGCAGCGTGCGGCTGTCGGCGCTGATGGGGCTGCCGGTCGTGTGGGTGTGGACGCACGACTCCGTCGGCCTCGGCGAGGACGGCCCCACGCACCAGCCGATCGAGCACTTCGCGTCGCTGCGCGCGATCCCCGAGCTATGGGTGATCCGCCCGGGCGACGCCAACGAGACGGCCGTCGCCTGGCAGGTCGCGCTGGAACGCGAGGACGGCCCCGTCGCGCTGCTGCTCTCGCGCCAGAACATCCCCACGCTCGACCGCGACGAGGTCGCAAGCGCCGACCTGCTCGCGCGCGGCGGCTACACACTGTGGGACTCCGACGACAGCGCCGCGCCGGAGCTGATCCTGCTGTCGACCGGCGCCGAGGTGCCGACGACGCTGCACGCCGCGCAGGCGCTGGCCGAGGAGGGCGTCAAGGTGCGCGTCGTGTCGATGCCGTGCATCGACCTGTTCGAGGCGCAGTCGCAGGACTACCGCGACGAGGTGCTGCCCCCCGGAGTGACCGCGCGACTGGCCGTCGAGCCCGGCGCGACGGACGGCTGGTGGAAGTGGACCGGCCTGCAGGGCGACGTGCTCGGACTCGACCGTTTCGGCGCGTCGGCCCCGGGCACGACGGTGCTGGAGAAGCTCGGTTTCACCTCGGCGAACATCGCCGACCGCGCGCGGGCGCTGCTCTCGCGCGACGGATGAATATTTAATATTAATTATTGATAGTTAAAGAGATCAAAGGAGACAGCCGTGTCCTCCGAGCAGATTCCTCCACTACGTCTTCTTTCGGCGCTCGGTCAGAGCGTGTGGATCGACAACCTCTCGCGCGAATCGACGCGCGATGGGCATCTGCAGGGCCTGCTCGACGACTACTCGGTCGTCGGCGCGACGTCGAACCCGTCGATCTTCCAGAAGGCGATGGCCTCGGGCGACGCCTACGAGGAGCAGCTGCACGAGCTCGACGCCGGCATGGCGATCAAGGACGTCTTCTGGGCGCTGGCCGAGCAGGACATCCGCGACGCGTGCGACGTGTTTCGCTCGGTGTGGGACGGCGGATCCGGCCGCGACGGCTACGTCTCGCTGGAGGTCGATCCCGGCCTGGCCTACGACACGCTCGCGACGTTCCGCGAAGCGGTGCGCCTGCACGAATCTGTCGACCGCCCGAACCTGATGGTCAAGATCCCCGCGACCAAGCCCGGCCTCGCGGCGATCGAGGACGTCATCTCCAAGGGCAAATCGATCAACGTCACGCTGATCTTCTCGCTCGAACGCTACGAACACGTCGCCGAGTCCTACATCCGCGGCCTGGAGCGGCTGGTCGCCGAGGCCGGCGACCCGACGAACGTCGCCTCCGTCGCCAGCTTCTTCGTCTCGCGCATCGACACCGAGGCCGACAAACGGCTCGACGAGCTCGGCGGACACGACGAGCTCAAGGGCAAGCTCGCCGTCGCCAACGCGCGCCTGGCCTACCAGCGTTACAAGGCGATGTTCTCCGGCCCGCGCTGGGAATATCTCGCGTCCAAGGGCGCCACGCCGCAACGCGTGCTGTGGGCGTCGACGTCGGTCAAGAACCCCGACTACGCCGACACGCTGTACGTAGACGAGCTGATCGGTCCCGACACCGTCAACACGATGCCCGAGGAGACGATCAAGGACTTCCAGGACCACGGCAACCCGCGCCCGCGCCTGGAGGCCGACCTCGAGCAGGCGCGCCAGGTGTTCACCGACCTCGCCGACATCGGCATCGACTACAAGGACATCACCGACACGCTCGAGCGCGAGGGCGTGGAGAAATTCGCCGACGCGTTCGACGAGCTGCTGGCGTCGCTGGAGCAGAAGCGCTCCTCGCTCGTCGCCGCCTGAGCGCGCGGCCCCGTGCAGGGCGGCCCGGTCTGCAAGCCGCTCCGCCGCCCCCGACCTGCTCAGCGGATAGTTTGCGCCCCGCATGAACGACGCCGACTTCAAGAGCACCGTGGACACCGTCTCCAAGGTGATCGACGGTGCGGGCGTACTAGTCATCGTCGCTGGGCTGGTCGTGGCGACATGTGTATTCGCCCTCGCCCTCAAAGATCGGGACCGAGCTCAGGCGGCGTATCGCGTGTATCGACAGCAGGTCGGTAAAGCGATCCTTCTCGGGCTGGAGTTCCTCGTAGCCGCAGACATCATCCGCACCGTCGCCGTCGCGCCTACCTTCGGCGGAGTCGGCGTCCTCGCGATCCTGGTGGCGGTGCGTACGTTCCTGAGCTTCACGCTGGACGTGGAGCTGTCTGGCCGCTGGCCGTGGCAGTCTCGGCCAAAGGCCGCCGACTGACTCCGCTGCTGCGAGTTCGACCAGCGACGCGGGGGTTTCACTCGCCGTACGGTGATCATGCTCACGGGCGGCGGGTGGCTAGCGGCGGGGTGGGCGCCTCTAAGCCGCACCGCGCGGCCGGTCCTAGGAGTAGGGCATCGGGATCAGCACGGTGATGCGCAGCGGCCCCGACGGGAACGCCTGCGCGGTGAACGTGTACGCGCGGTAGCTGTTGCCGCGCACGCTCACCCTGCCGCTCGCCGGGATCGCGCCCGGCGAGGAGCCGAGCGTGCTCTTGACGAGCTTGCCGCCCATGTACATCAGCACTTGCAGCCCGGCCAGCCGGTTGGCCAGGCGCTTGTAGCCCTCGTCGTCCTGGATCGACATGACGAAGCTGCCGATCGTGCGCCCGCGCGAGCGAAGCGGCGCGGTCACAGGCGCGAGCACGTACGGGCCGCCGACGTCCGACAGCAGGCGCCCGTCGTGCGCGCTCACGCGCAGGCGCACGATGTGCTGGTGCAGCAGCGCGGCGATCGCCGCGCGCGTGGCCGCCGGGTCGCGCTTGGCGACCGCGCGCAGCAGCGGCGCGTTGCCCTGCACGCGGCGGATCTGCTTGACCGTGCGCCGGCCCGCCTCGCCGTCGTAGATCAGGTGCGCGATGCGGCTGACCGTGTTGAACGTCGTGTCTTCGTCGCTCGAGCCGCACAGCGGCGCCGTCGAGGCGATCGTGCGCAGCACGTACACGCGCTGCGGCGCGCCGTCCGGATACGCCGCGACCGGCAGCGACGTGAACTCGTACGCGACGCCTTCGCGCGTGAGCGTTCCCTGCGCCGGCAGAGCGCCCGCCGGCAGCGGCGTGGCGCCGGCCAGGTCGCGCTCGGTGCCCGGCCGCCCGGCCGAGCGCAGCACCGTCTGCGCCTCGGCGATGCCGTTGACCTCGGCGATCAGCCCGCCGTCCGCCCACACGCTCGTCACGTAGCTCGCCAGCGGCTTGCCCGCCGCGTCGTTCAGCGTGCCCTTCAGCGGCGCCAGCGCGCCGCCGCCGAGGTCCACGAGCACGCGCTTGCCGCGCACGACGCGCAGGTTGGTCATGTGGCCCGTCGCGATCAGCGCGCGTCCCGCGGCGCGCGCGGCGGCGGCGCTTTCGTGTTCGACTGCGTTGCGCAGCGCGCTCGACGACTCGATCATCCGCCGCGCGCTGATCGTGCGTTCGCTGGAGATGCCCTCGCGGTAGACGCGCGTGGCCACCGCGCCGAGCGCCGCCAGCGCCGTGGACGCGCAGCTCGAGTGTTCGATCGCGTCGACGTCGGCGTGCGCGTCGTCGGCGTCGGCGGCGTGCAGGCCCGAGCCGCAGCCGCTCAGCAGCGCGAGCGCGCCCAGCGCGGCGAGCGCCGACAGCACGAGCGCCGCGCGGCGCAGCCGCTTGTGAGCGTCGCAGAGGGGCCCGTGCACGCGCTGAACCATCGAAGAGGATCCTAAGCAGTGGCTAATGCACCCGTGAGGTAGCTTTCACGAATGCCAACCGCGCTGATCACCGGTGCCTCGACGGGCATCGGCCAGGCGACCGCGCTGCGCCTGGCCAAGGCCGGCTGGACGGTGTTCGCCGGCGTGCGCAACGACGAGGCCGGCGCGCGGCTGGCCGGCGAAGCGCCCGCCGGGCGCGTGCTGCCGCTGATCCTCGACGTCACCGACTTCCAGCAGATCAAGGAAGCCGCCGGGCGTGTCGCCGAGCTCGGCGACGGCCCCGCCCCCGGGCGCCTGGACGCGCTCGTCAACAACGCCGGCGTCGGCTACGGCGGCCCGCTGGAGCTGATCCACCCCGACGACCTGCGCAAGCAGTTCGACGTCAACGTGCTCGGGCAGGTCGCCGTCACGCAGGCGCTGCTGCCCGCGCTGCGCGCCGCGCACGGGCGCATCGTCTTCCTCTCCTCCGTCGGCGGGCGCGTCGCGATGGCCTTCACCGCGCCGTACGGCGCCTCCAAGCACGCGATCGAGGCGTTCGGCGACGCGCTGCGCGTCGAGCTGTCCACGTCCGGCGTGCAGGTCGCGCTGATCGAGCCCGGCTCCGTCGCCACGCCGATCTGGGACAAGGCGCGACAGACAAGCGACGAGCTGACCGTGCCGCCCGAGCTGCAGCAGCAGTACGGCCACGTGCCCGCCGCCATGGACAAGGCGCTGCAGGACACCGCCAAGCGCGGAGTGCCGCCCGACCAGGTCGCGCAGACGATCGAGCGCGCGCTCGCCGCGCGGCGCATGAAGGCCCGTTACGTCGTCGGCACCGACGCCCGCGCGATGATCGCCGCCAAGCGCCTGCTGCCCGACCACCTGTTCGACCGCCTCGCCAAAAAGGCGCTCGGCGTCTAGCTCGGCGGCTGGGCGACGGCCAGCCACGCGAACAGGCTGGTCGTCGCGGCGTGCGTCTGCAGCATCCCCGGCCGCGCGTCCTTGACGGGCAGCGTCTCGCCGTTCCACGACAGCAGGTACAGGCCTTCGGCGTTGCGCGCGCGCGTTTCCGCGTTGCGCGCGTTGTCGGCGGCGAGCGCGTACAGCGTGCGGTCGTGGTTGCGCGAGTACAAAGCGAGCATCCACTGCAGGTAGATCGCGTCGTATTGCGGCGAGAAGTCCAGCAGGTAGCCGAAGCGCCGCAGCGAGTTGTTCTTCTGCTGTTCTGAGCGCTGGCAGTCGGCGGCCGTGCCGGTCACGCTGCACAGCACCGCCTGCGCGTAGATCAGCGGCCCCTCGCCGTAGTCGATCGGCGTCGGGTTGAGGCTGCTGCCCGCGTACAGCCCGTCGGCCGCGCTGAAGCCCACCGTGTTGCCCCACGCGAGGAACTTGCGCGCCTGGGTCAGCGCAAAGCTCGACTTCGTCTGTTCGTAAAGCAGCGTCGCCAGCAGCGTGTCCGAGGCCAGCGCCGCGCCTGCCTTGTACGGGTGGCCGGTGTTCCACCACAGACCGCCCTGCTTGGCGTCCCAGCCGGCGGCGGCGATGTACGCCAGCGCGCGCTTGGCGTCCGTCAGCCAGCGCTTCTGGCCGGTCGCGCGGTAGGCGTTGACGAACGCGAGTCCCCACCAGCCGTTGTCGTCGAACCACGTCTGCGTGTTCGCCGCACGGTCGCCCGGGTACGGCGAGTAGCCCGGCAGCGGTCGCAGGCCGCGGTTGAGGTAGCGCTCGGCGCCCTTGGCGAAGCTCGCGACCGCGGCACGGTTGGCCGGCGTCGGCTGTGCGATCGCGATCGCGTCCAGCGACTGGAACAGCGGCACGACGTCCCAGATCGTCGCCAGCGGATAGCGGTCGCGGTCGTTGAGGCGGGAGTCGTACCAGCCGAGCCTGCGGTCGCCCCAGCGCTGTTTGGCCAGCGCGACGCCCTGCTGAGCGAGCGCGAGGTAGTGCTGCTGCGCGGGGGTCAGCGCAGGTGGAGGCGTGGGTGAGAGCGTGGACGTTGTGTGCGCGTTTTTTTCCGGCGGTAGCGAACGTATATACAGAGCCTGTTGCGATTGCGTCCGTGTATCTACGATTGCTACCGCGCGCGTTTTTTCGCCTCCCGCACCACGCGCCTTTAGGAACGCGATCGCGTGCGTGCGCGCCCCCGCAGGGGCGACCGGGGCGACGGCGAGCGCAAGCGCCGACAGGGTGAGTGCGAGCCTGCCCATACGAGATCGAACACAGAAGGTAGGGGCAATGTCGCGGCAAGCCGCTCACCCGCTGGACGTTCGTCGCGGTTACCGTGTACCGCCGATGACCGCCGCCGCCGAGCACACGCCGCCCGCAGACGCACCCGATGCGAACGTGCCGGCGCCGCCGCGCGAGCACGCGGCGTGGATGCTCGCGGGTGCGCTGGCGCTGCTCGGGGCCGCGGTGCTCGTCGCGGCGCTGCTGTTCGGCGCGCGCTCGGGCTCGCCGGTGCGCACAGCCGCTCCGCCGGCCGTGCCGGTCGCCGCCACGACGCCGACGCCAAGCGCTGCGGCGACCGCGAGCGTTCTCACCGACGCGACGCACCGACGCAAGGAGCACGTGCGCAGCGGCGCGGGTGCGGCGATCGTCGCGCGGCCGACCAGTCGCCAGCAGCAGCTGGACTCGGCGCGCTTCGTCGATCAGACGCAGACGCACATCCCGGCACGCTGGATGGAAGGCTTCTACCCGATCTACGCGACGGCGCAGCGCACGTTCGGCGTCAACTGGCTGCTGATCGCTTCGATCCACCGCCAGGAGTCGGCCTTCTCGACCGCCAGGGGCACCTACCACGGGCTCAACTTCGCCGGCTGCTGCGGAGGGCCGATGCAGTTCAACGTGACCAACGGCCCGGTGACCACGTGGCGCCTGGTCAGCGACTCATATCGGTACGGGCGTCGCCCGTCGGCATACGACCACATCACGGCCAAGCATCCGTCGATCTACGACGACTTCGACTCGGTGATGGCCGCGGCGCACCTGCTGTCGGCAGACGGCGCCGGCTATGCGCTGGACGGCGCGGCGTGGGCGGCGGCGTACAGCTACTACGGCCACGACGCGACCGGCGTGACGTACGCCGACCAGGTGCTCGCGCGCGCGATCGGCTGGTCGCAGCACGGCTTCTGCATCAACTGCGGCACCGACGCGGCGCTCGTCGAGGCGGTGCATGCGGCGTATGGGGCGCCGGTGCTCGCGGCGCTGGTCAAAGCCAGCGCCGCGAGGGTGAAGCGCTAAGCGGCGTCCGCTTGGGCGAGCAGCTCGCCGGCGACGCGATCGGTCGCGCCGTTGGTGCCGCCGAGCAGGCGGCGCGAGAGCTGCGCGCGGCGGAAGTACAGCGGCGCGTCGTGCTCCCACGTGGCGCCGGTGCCGCCGTGCACGGAGATCATCGTGCGCGAGCCCTGGTCGAGTGCGCGCCCGGCGACCGAGCGCGCGGCGCTGGCGGCGAGCGGGAACTCGGCGGGCGCTCCGCCGCGCGCCCAGCCGGCGTAGTAGAGCAGCGAGCGTCCGTTGTCGAGCTGGCGCAGGACCTCGGTGAGCGAGTGCTTGACCGCCTGGTAGGAGCCGATCGCGCGGCCGAACGTGTGACGCTCCTTGGCGTATTCGACAGATACGTCGAGCGCCGTTTCGACACTGCCGAGCGACTCGGCGGCGACGAGCGACTGCGCGAGGTACCAGGCGGAGGCGAGCGACTGCTCGGATGCGTCGAGCACGGTTGCCGGCGCGTCCTGCAGCGTCACGTGGCCGAGCGAGCGGCTGGCGTCGTAACGCGTGGTCGACTCGATGCTGACGCCCGAGGCGTCGCCCTCGATCGCCACGCCGACGGGCTTCCCGTCGAGTATCGCCACGCCCACGAGCACGTCGGCGCCGGGCGCGTCGGGCACGAACGCGAGCTGTCCGCTCACGCGCGCGCCGTCGCCGTCGGCCGTCGCGATCGGCGCGGGTCCGCGCTGTTTGCCGCTGGCCGGGTCGACGGTCCATTGCTGCTCGACGTCGTCGGGCGGGCAGACGGGCAGATAGGCCGCGCGCCGCTCGCCCGTGGCGAGCGCCTCCAGCAGCGATGCGCCGGCGGGGGAGTCGTTGAGGATCGCCGTCGCGGGCAGGTGGCCGAGCAGGGCGATCGGCGCGAGCACGCGCCCGCACTCACCGAGCACGAGCATCGCGTCGAAGGCGTCCAGTCCCGCGCCGCCATGCTCCTCGGAGATCAGCAGGCCGGGCCAGCCGGCCTCCTTGGCGGCGGGCCACATGTCGGGCAGCGCGCCGCTGTTGCCGTCGAGCGCCTCGCGGATCGCCTCGAATGTCTTGAAGCGCGAGAGCGTCCCGCGGGCCGCCTCGCGGAGGAAGACCTGCTCGTCTGACAGTGAGAGGTTCATGCCGCCGCCGTTTCCTTGGAGCGCAGCTCGGAGAAGGGAATGCCCTTGTCCAGCCGCGGCGCGGGCGGTAGCCCGAGCACGCGCTCGCCGATCGTGTTGCGCAGGATCTCTTCGGTGCCGCCGGCCGACTTCAGGCCGGGCAGGAAGGAGATCATGTACGCCCACTCGCCGTCCTCGCTGAGCGCCTCGGGCCCGAGCGTGTCGGCGATCAGGTCGCCGGCTTTGATCGCGCCGTTGACGATCGTGATCTTCGCCAAGCCGGACTCGGGGCCGGGGACCTGTCCTTTCTGCAGCGCCGACAGCGTGCGGTAGCCGGTGAAGCGCACGGCGAGCAGTTCGCTTGCGATCTCGCCGAGCGTGTGTCGCACCTCGGGGTCGCGGCGGGCGTCGGCGTCGCCGGCGATCGCCTGCGCGAAGCGGTTCGAGTTGTAGCCCATGCCCTCGCTGCCGAGACCGATCGTGACGCGCTCGAACATCAGCGTCGTCAGCGCAGTGCCCCAGCCGTTGCCGACGCCGCCGACGACCGAGTCGGCGTCGATCGCGACGTCGTCGAAGAAGACCTCGTTGAACTCGGCCTCGCCGGAGATCTGGCGCAGGCCGCGCACGGTCACGCCCTCGGCGTCAATCGGCACGATGAACATCGTCAGCCCCTTGTGCTTGGGCACGTCGGAGTCGGTGCGCGCGAGCAGCAGGCCGTAGGAGGCGAACTGCGCGTTGGTCGTCCACACCTTCTGACCGCTCAGGCGCCAGCTGCCGTCCTCCTGCTGGCGTGCGCGTGCCTGCACGGCCGCGAGGTCGGAGCCGGCGGCGGGCTCGGAGAACAGCTGGCACCAGACCTCGTCGCCGTGCAGCATGGCGCCGAGATAACGGGTCTTCTGCTCGTCGGTGCCGTGGGCGATGATCGTCGGGCCGAGCATGCCGACGCCGATCGCGTCGAGGATGCCCGGCACTTTGGCCCTGGCGATCTCCTGGTTGCAGATGACCTGCTCGATCGGGCCGAGGCCCTGGCCGCCGAAGTCCTTGGGCCAGGTCACGCCCGCGAGGCCACCCTCGGCGAGCTTGCCCTGCCACGCGCGGCGGGCGGCGATTATCTGCGACTCGTCCTGCAGCGCACCTGCGCCCTCGAGGACGGGAGCCTCTGACTTGTGCTCATCGAGCCAGGCGCGCGCCTCTGCGCGGTATGCGGCCTGCTCCGGTGTGTCGTCGAGATCCACGGCGTTCTCCTTTGGCTGACTGACCAGTCAATCTATCGGAGAACGGTACTCCTTGGGGATCACTCGGGCGCTTTTGTCGCGGCTTCGTCGCTCAGCCGCGCGAGCTCCTCGTCGGAGAAAGGAGGCTCCTCGACGGCCAGCAGGGCGCGGGCGCGATCGAGATCGGCGGCCTGCACCTGGATATAGCGGGCGCCGGAGCCTCCGAATTCGAGATTGCCGGTCGTGCGCTGTTCGATGGCGCCGATGCCGTCCTGCTGCAGGCGCGCGACGATCAGCTCGGCCTCGGCCTGGTTGGCGGCGGTCGCGACGGTCTTCAGTGCGTCAGCGGACATGCGGCGCCTCACGCTCCCGCCGGCATCGGCGGCTCGGTCACGGGAGCCTGATGATAAACGCCCTGGAAGGCGCGGTCGAGCAACTGGCGCGCCTGCGTGCCGGGATCGCGCGAGTTGAGCAGGACGACGCCGAGGCGCACGCCGCCGCGCTGGGCGGTCGCGACGAGGCAGCGTCCGGCGGCGTCGGTGAAGCCGGTCTTCAGGCCCGTGACGCCGGGGTAGTGGTAGATCAGCAGCGGGTTGTTGTTGTACAGGTAGACCTTGCCGCCCTTGATCGGGAGCGGCAGCTGCGCGGTGTAGCTGCGCACGATCTTCGCCAGGCGCGGCTGCAGCAGGTCCTCGTGCGCGAGCACGGCGAGGTCGGCGGCGCAGGAGTAGTTGGCGGCGTCGATGTAGCCCGACGGCGAGGAGTAGCGCGTGCAGCCCATGCCGAGCTTGGCCGCCTCGTCGTTCATGCGCGTAACGAAGGCGGAGATGCTGCCGGCTACGTGCTGGGCGAGCGCGATGGCCGCGTCGTTGCCCGAGGGCAGCAGCAGGCCGTAGAGCATCGTCTCCACGCGCACGTGCTTGCCGAGCGGCAGCACGCCGACCTTCGAGCCGGCGGATGCGACGGCGGCCTTGGTGACGAGCACGCGGCCGGCGGGAGGCGCGGATTTGACCGTCAGCAGCGCGGTCATCATCTTCGTCAGGCTGGCGATGCGCAGGCGCACGAAGGGGTTGTGCTGCCACAGCACCTGCCCGGTCGTCAGGTTGAACAGCACCGCCGCGCGCGGCGGGTGGTGGAAGGCGATGTGCACCGAGTCCTGCTGGGGCACACCGATCCCCTTGAGCGTCAGCGGCGGCTTGGCGAGTGGCAGGCCGATCGCCGAGCGCGTCGGCGCGGCGACCGTCTTGACGCGCTGCGTGTTGTGCGTGGCGGTCGATGCGGAGGCCGCCGCGTGACCGCCGGAGTGCGACAGCGCGACGACCACGGCGACTGCGACCAGGGCCGCCAGCGCGAACGCGCCGAGGCCGATCGCGCGCCTGCGCCTGCGCCGCTGGCGCGCGAGCTCGCGCCGCCGCCGGCTCTGGTCCGGCGTCATGAACGGCGAGGTGTGGCTCACGCGCGCCGGCTTGGGGTTCGTGCGGACATCGGCCGGCGGAAGGTTAGGCGGCGGCGCATGGTCAGCGCGGAGGGTTGCGCAGCGCGCCGACGATGCCGATCGTCAGCAGCGCGAGGATCAGGATGGACAGGAAGCTCGCGACGGTGAAGCCCTGTTCGACCACCGCGGCGACGGTGAGGAACGCGAAGCCGGCGATGAAGAAGAGCACTGCGCCGAGCACGAGGTTGCGCCGCATCGGCTCAGTACACAGCCCTGGGCGGCGTTTGCAGCCCTTTGGCGGCGTCGCGGTCGCGCGACACGAACAGCTTGATCGCAATGAGGCCGAAGACGAAGCCGCCGATGTGCGCGAAGTAGGCGACGCCGCCACCGCCGCCGATCGGGCCGGCCAGGCCGGAGGCGCCGAACCAAAGCTGCTCGACGAACCAGAAGCCGAGCAGGAACACCGCGGGCACCTCGACGATCGTGGCGAAGAAGACGATGAAGATCAGCGTGAGCACGCGCGCCCGTGGATACAGCAGCAGATAGCCGCCGAGCACCGCGGCGATCGCGCCCGACGCGCCGAGCGTCGGGGCGGTCGAGTCGGGGCTGACGAGCACTTGCGCGCCGAGCGCGACGATCCCGCCGAGCAGGTAGAAGACGAGATAGCGCATGCGCCCGGTGGCGTCCTCGACGTTGGGGCCGAAGATCACAAGGAACAGCATGTTGCCGAAGATGTGCAGGAAGCTGCCGTGCATGAACATCGACGTGAACACGGTCTGCCAGGTGGCCGGCTGGGAGGGCGGCGACCCGGTCACGCCGGTCATGCCCTGGCAGGCGACGGTGCGCACGACCCCTTCGGCGGTCGTGGCGTTGACGACGTCGCAGTGCTTGCCCGGGTGCGTGAGCTCGTAGGGGATCGCGCCGTAGTGCACGGTCACGCTGTCCGACGGGCCGCCGAAGAAGCTGCCGCCGTGGCGGATCTCCAGCAGGTAGACGATCACGTTGATCGCCACGAGCACGACCGTCACGATCGGGAAGCGCGCCAGCGGGATGTTGTCTTTGAGCGGGAACATTCAGGCCGGCCCGGCCCGAGGGCCCGACGGCGCTCACATTGTCATTGCTGGCGCGAGCGCGTCGCGCATGTCGCGCTGCAGGCGTCGGTCAGGCCTGCGCGGCGAGCGGCCCGACGCCGTCGCGCGCTTGGGGCACGTGCTGGTCGGCGTGGTAGGAGGAGCGCACGAGCGGGCCGGCGGCGACGTGGTCGAAGCCGAGCGCGTAGGCGGCCTCCTGCAAGGCGGCGAACTCGTCGGGGTGCCAGTAGCGCACGACGGGCAGGTGGCGCTCGGAGGGGCGCAGGTACTGCCCGACGGTGAGCACGCCGACGCCGTTGTCGCGCAGCGCGGCGAACGTCTCGACGAGCTCGTCGTGGGACTCGCCCAGCCCGACCATCAGCCCGGACTTGGTGACGACCTCGCCTTCGCCCATCTCGCCGGCCATGCGCAGCACGCGGCAGGAGCGCTGGAACTCCGAGCCGCGCCGCGCGAGCGGGTACAGGCGCGGAACGACCTCGACGTTGTGGTTGAACACGTCGGGACGCTCGGCGATGACCTTGGCGAGCGGCATCTCCTGTCCCTGGAAGTCGGGCGTGAGCACCTCGACCTGGCAATCGGGGGCCTGGCGGCGCACCTGACGGATCACGCCGACGAACGCCGAGGCGCCCTTGTCGGGCAGGTCGTCGCGGTCGACGGACGTGATCACCGCGTGACGCAGGCCCATGCGCGCGATCGAGCGCGCGACGCGCGCCGGCTCGAGCGGGTCGTTCCACGTCGGCTTGCCGGTCTTGACGTTGCAGAAACCGCAGCGGCGCGTGCACGTGTCGCCGAGGATCATGAACGTCGCCGTGCCGCGCTCCCAGCACTCGCCGACGTTCGGGCAGGCGGCCTCCTGGCAGACGGTGTGCAGGTTCTCCGAGCGGATCAGCTCGGTCAGCTCGCGGTAGCGCTGCCCGCCGGGCGCGGGCACCTTGAACCACGGCGGCTTGCGCTCGCGCAGCGGCCGCACGTCGGGGCCGAGCACGCTGAGCACGTCCATGCCGCCGGGCTTGGCGCGCGAGCGGGTGGCGCTCATGCGGGCACGGCCTCGCGCTCGGGCGCCGCGGCGAGCGGCGCGTCGATGCCCAGTCGCGCGGGCGAGACCAGACGCGCGCGGCGCCCGTGCGCCTGGCAGAAGCGGTGGGCCATGTCCTTGCGAAAGCACGCCACACCGGGCGCGCTCGAGCCGAGCTCGGCGGCGAGCGAGGTCATGTGCACGCCGGGCAGCCCACACGCGACGACCCACGAGAACGGCTGCAGGTCGTTGTCGACGTTGACGGCGAAGCCGTGCGTGGCGATGCCGTGCGAGACGTGCACGCCGATCGAGGCGATCTTGCGATCGCCCACCCACACGCCGGTGTAGTCCGGCCCATCCTGCGGGCGCCCGTGCGCGGCGATCCCCTGATCGGCCAGCGCGGCGGCTATGCCGTCCTCCATCGTGCGCAGGAACGTGTCGATCGCGCCTGCGTGCATGATCGGATAGCCGACGAGCTGCCCGGGGCCGTGGTAGGTGATGCGCCCGCCGCGGTTGGTCGCCACGACGTCGATCCCCTGCGCGCGGTAGAAGTCCTCGCCGAGCGCCAGCTCGCCGTCGGCGGAGCGCCGGCCGCGCGTGTAGACGCGCGGGTGCTCGAGCAGCAGCAGCGTGTCGGGCAGCTCGCCAGCGATGCGCCGGGCGCGGATGCTCTCCTGCATGTCGACGGCCTGCGCGTAGGGGACGCTGCCCAGCTGGCAGACCCAGAGGTCGGTGTGTCGGCTTGGACGCGGGAGCGGGCTGCTCATGTCTTGCGCCTTTCAGCCTAGCGCCGGGCCTGCGAACCGACCGGCCGCGAGCGCGCCTCGCCGCCGGAGAGCGCACGCCGCCGGGGATCGGACGCGAGCAGCGAGTACACGGCGTCGTCTGAGTGCTTTTCGTCGCTGACGCGGTAGCTCTGGCGGAGCACGCCCTCCAGCTCGAAGCCGAGCCGCTCGGCGACGGCGCGGCTGGAGCGGTTGTCGACGTCGGCGCGGATTTCCACGCGCACGAGCCGGTAGCGCCGGAAGGCGTCGTCGACGAGCGTGGCGACGGCCGCGGTGACGACGCCGTTGCCCTCGCTGGCCTCGTCGAGCCAGTAGCCGATTGCGGCGGAGCGGTTGGCGCGGTCGACGGACACGCCGACGACCCCCGCGAGATGTCCGTCGGCGACGATCGCGCGGCTGAGGCCGCTGCCGTCCTGCTCCATCGCGCGCGCCCGGCCGATGAACGCGCGCGTGTCCTGCAGTGTCTGCCCGTGCGCCCACTGGATCCAGCGCGCGAGGCGAGCACGGTTGCGTTCGATCACCGCGTGCAGCTCGGCCGCGTCGGCGTCGGAGAGCACGCGCAACTCGTACCCGGCGGGCAGGCCGGCGTCGAGCGGCGCGTCGTTTGCCTGTGCGCTCACAGCGTCAGCGCGGCGGGCGCCTGCAGCAGCTCGCGGATGCGCGCGAGCAGCTCGGCCGCGTCGGCGCCGTAGAGGACGCGGTGATCGCAGACGAGCGTCAGCGTCATCGTGTGACGCGCGACGACCTCGTCGTCGCGCACGACGGCGCGCTGCTGCACGGCGCCGACGGACAGGATGGCCGCCTGCGGCGGGTTGACGATCGCGGTGAAGCTCTTGATGCCGTACATGCCGAGGTTGGACACGGTGAACGTGCCGCCACCGAGCTCGGGCGGCGTGATCGTCGCGTCGCGCACGCGCGCGGCCAGCGAGCGCGTCTCGCGCGCGATCTCGCCGAGCGCCTTGGCGTCGGCGTCGAACACGGTCGGCACGACGAGCGCGTCCTGTGCGGCGACCGCCACGCCGACGTTGATGCGCGAGTGGAGCTGCAGCGTGCCGTCGCGGTAGCTGCCGTTGGCGCGCGGGTGCTCGCGCAGCGCCAGCGCTGCGGCCTTTACGACCATGTCGTTGTACGTCGGCGCCTCGTCTTTGGAGATGCGCTTGAGCTCGGCGCGCAGGCGAACGCACTCCTGCATGTCCACGTCGCTGAGCAGCGTGAAGTCGGGGATCGTCGCCTTGGACTCGGCCATGCGCCGCGCGATCGTCTGCTGCATGCGCGTAAGCGCGACGCTCGTCGTCTCGCCCTTCGCCGTCGTCACGTCCTCGCGCGCCGCCGCAGGCGCGGGGGTCACGGCGGCGTCGGCTGTCGCGGCGGGCGCGGTCGCGGTCGCGGGGGCCGCAGCGGCGTCGGTCGTCGCGGCAGGCGCGGGCGCAGTCCCGGCGGGTGCACTCGCGCCCGCGGCGGCGCGCTCGACGTCGGCCTTGACGATGCGCCCGCCGGGGCCGCTGCCGCTGAGCGAGTGCAGGTCGACGCCGCGATCGCGTGCGATGCGCCGGGCGAGCGGCGAGGCCTTGACGCGCGCGCCGTCGCCGGCCGGCACGTCGCTGGAGGCGCCCCCTCCGGCGACCTCGGCGATCGCTTCGACGAGCGTCTCCTCCGACGGCGTTGCCGCGACCGCGGTCTGCGACGCCGGGGCCGCATCGTCGCTGCCGCCGGCGCCTGCGCCGTCGCGCACCGGGGTCGCCTCCGCCTCCGCACCCCCCGCGCCGCCGCCGATGTGCGCGATGAGCTGCCCGACGGCGAGCGTGTCGCCCTCGGCGGCGACGGTGTGCAGCGTGCCGTCGAGGTCTGACTCGTAGATCATGTTGGCCTTGTCGGTCTCGATCTCGACGAGCTCGTCGCCGCGCGCGATCTGGTCGCCGTCGGCCTTCAGCCAGCGCAAGATGGTTCCCTCCTCCATCGTGTCGGACAGCCGCGGCATGACGAGCTCGGCCATCAGCGCGCGGCCTCGGCGGTCACGCCGAGCGTGTCGAGCACGGCGCTGACGATCTGCGGCTCGTGGGGGTAGGCGATGTCCTCGAGCGGCTTGGAGTAGGGCATGGGGACGTCGGCGCCGGAGACGCGGCGAACGGGTGCGTCGAGGTCGTCGAAGGCCTGCTCGGAGATGAGCGCGGCGAGGTTGGCGCCGACGCCGCCGTGCGGCCAGCCCTCCTCGACGATGACGCAGCGGTTGGTCTTGCGCACGGAGGCGAGGATCGTGTCGAGGTCGAGCGGTCGCAGCGTGCGCGGGTCGATCACCTCGGCGTCGATGGAGTGCTGCTCGGCGAGCGTGACGGCGGCGCGCTCGGCGGTGAGCGCCATGCGCGAGACGCCGACGACGGTCACGTCGGCGCCCTCGCGAGCGATGCGCGCGCGGCCGAACTCGACGAGCAGGTCGTGGTCGTCGGGGACGTCTCCGCGCACGCCGTAGAGCGACTCGTGCTCGATGAAGATGACGGGGTTCTCGTCGCGGATGGCGGTCTTGAGCAGGCCCTTGGCGTCGGCGGCGGTGGCGGGTGCGGCGACGAGCAGGCCGGGCACGTGCAGGAACATCGCCTCGAAGCAGTGCGAGTGCGTGGGGCCGAGCTGGTGGCCGGCGCCCTGGGGCATGCGCACGACGAGCGGCACGCGCGCCTGGCCGCCGAACATGTAGTGGATGTGCGCGGCGTGGTTGACGATCTGGTCGAAGGCGAGCAGCGAGAAGTTGATGGTCATCAGCTCGACGACGGGGCGCAGGCCGGCCATGGCGGCGCCGACGCCCATGCCGACGATGGTGTTCTCGGAGATGGGCGTGTCGCGCACGCGCTTCTCGCCGAACTGCTCGAGCAGCCCGTCGGTGACCTTGAAGGCGCCGCCGAAGACGCCGATGTCCTCGCCCATGAGCATCACGCGCTCGTCGCGCGCGAGCTCCTCGCGCAGCGCGGCGTTGAGCGCCTCGCGGTAGCGCATCTGCGCCATCAGGCCGAGTCCTCGCCGTGCGCGAGCGCTTCGGACATCTGCTGGGGGATCTCTGAGCGATCGCCGCCGCTGAGGCGCTCGGCCGGCTCCTCGGCGGCGTTGGCGCGCGGGTCGGTCGTGCGCACGGAGTAGGAGCCGGCGGACTCGGAGCCGAGCACGTAGACGTCGTCGTAGAGCGTCTCGGGGGCCGGGTAGGGCGAGTCCTCGGCGAACTGCACGGCGGCGTCGACGCGCGCGATCGCGTCGGTGTCGATCTGCGCGCGCGCGTCCTCGTCGATGACGCCGTCGCGCACCAGGCGCTCGCCGAACGCGGGGATCGGGTCGCGCTCGCGCCACTGCGCGACCTCCTCCTTGGAGCGGTACTGCTCGGGGTCGGCCATGGAGTGACCGCGAAAGCGGTACGTGACTGCCTCGATGAGCAGCGGGCGGCGCTCCTCGCGCACGCGGGCGATCGCCTCGCAGACGACGCGGTAGGTGTCGAGCACGTCCATGCCGTCGCAGCGCACGCCGGGAACGCCGAGGCTCTCGCCCTTGCGCTGCAGGTCGGTGATGGCGGAGTGGCGGCTGAGCGCGGTGCCCATGCCGAACTGGTTGTTGGTGACCATGAAGACGACCGGCAGCTTCCACAGCGCGGCGAGGTTGAGCGTCTCGCCGAAGGTGCCCTGGTTGGAGGCGCCGTCGCCGAACACGCACAGCGTGACGTCCTCGGTGCCCTCGTAGTCGGAGGCGAGCGCCAGCCCGGCGGCGATCGGCAGGTTGCCGCCGACGATGCCGTAGCCGCCCATGAAGCGGCGCGAGATGTCGAACATGTGCATCGAGCCGCCGCGCCCGCCGGAGCAGCCGTCGGCGCGGCCGAACAGCTCGGCCATGACGTTCTCGGGCGGCGTGCCGCGCACGAGCGCGTGACCGTGCGAGCGGTAGGTGGAGATCAGGTAGTCGCTGTCGCGTAGGGCGCGCGCGCTGCCGACGATGGTCGCCTCCTCGCCGATCGACAAATGCAGGAAGCCGCCGACTTTGGCCCGCGCGTACATCTCGCCGGCGCGCTCCTCGAAGCGGCGGATGAGCGTCATCGTCTCCAGCCACTCGCGGGCGACGGCGGGCTCGGGGAGGTCTGCCATCAATCCACGGTACTCCAGCGCGCGAGAAACTCCGGGGCGTCCAGCCGGCCCAGCTCCTCGCGCAGTTCGCGCGCGCGCCGCGAGGCGGCGTGCGGCGGCAGATCCCAGAACAGCACGACTTCGCCGTCGTCGATGCCGACGAGCTCGATGTGATCGACGCGCTCGGCGTCGGCGAGCAGCGCGGGCGCCCGCCCGCCGCGTGTGACGATCAGCCGGTAGGCGTCCTTGGCCCTCATCGCGCGTGCACCGCGAGCATCCGCGTGGCGGCCTGCTCGACGGCGCGCTCGCCTGCGAACACCTCGCCGTCGACGACGATGGCGGGAATGTCTTTTACGTCTATTTGGATGGCGCGTTGCGTGGCCGCGGAAAGCTCGTGGGCGACCGAGCGCAGCGCGGTGCCTCGCGTGACGGCCGCAGGGTGCATCTCGCAGGCGGCGGCGGCGATCAGCACGTTGTCGATCTGCTGCAGGTCGCGCCCGCCGGCGAACGCCTGGCGAAATGCCGCCTGCGCGAAGGGCACGGTGCGACCGATCGACTTGGCGTACGTGGCGGCACGCATGGCGAGCGCGCTGTCGAAGGGGAACGGCTCGGGCCAGCGCAGCGGCTGCAGGCCGAGCTCGTCCGCGCGCCGGGCGATCTCGGAGCGGAACACATCGCGCTCGCGCTCGCAGCGAAAGGCGCCGAAGCTGTCGTCCGCGGAGAGCTCGGCAGCGAGCACCGGCTGCCACTCGGCGGGGCCGGGCAGCACGTGCAGCACGCGCTCGGCGGCGAGGTACGCGAGCGGGCTGGCGAGGTCGAAGTAGAAGGCCGCAGACATGAGCAGAGCCTAGCTCTGCTCATGTCAAGTAACCGCATCCGGCTCCGGGCCGGAACACCCTCCACTCCTTGAGTGATTCTGTGACCGTTGCGGGTGTTCCGGCGGTCAGCACGCCGGGCGTCCGGCCCGGCTTTGAATCAGCCGTGAATCAACCAGCCGTCGGCCGCGCGCCCGGCCTCCATGACCGCCTCTGAGAGCGTCGGGTGGCCGTGGATGATGCGCCCGACCTCCGCGAAGCCGCCCTCGAGCAGGCGGACGTTGACGAGCTCCTGGATGAGCTCGGTGGCGCGCGTGCCGACGATGTGCCCGCCGAGCAGCTCGCCGTACTTGGACTCGCCGACGAGCTTGACCATGCCAGTTCGGTCGCCGTAGACGATGCCGCCGCCGACGGCGCCGTAGGGGACCTTGCCGACGACCACGTCGAAGCCCTGCTCGCGCGCCTGCTCCTCGGTCAGCCCGAACGAGCCGACGTTGGGCGTGCAGAAGGTCGCGCGCGGGATGTCGACGTAGGGGATCGGGTGCGTGGGCAGGCCGGCGGAGTCCTCGGCGGCGACGATGCCCTCGTCGGAAGCCTTGTGCGCGAGCGCCGGCCCGGCGACGAGGTCGCCGATCGCGTAGACGCCGGCGCGGCTGGTGCGCAGCGTGCCGTCGACCTTGACGAGGCCGCGCTCGTCGAGCTCGACACCGGCCTCGGCGAGGCCGAGACCGTCGACGTCGGCGCCGCGCCCGGCGGCGAGCACCAGCCAGTCGACCTCCAGGCCGGAGTCCTCGCCGTGGTTGAAGGTGACGCTGCTGTCGCCGCTCTTGACGTCGGCGATCGGGTCGCCGGTGTGCACGCTGACGCCCTGGCGCTTGAAGCCGCGCTCGACCAGGCGCGAGACGTCGGCGTCCTCGGTCGGCAGCACGCGGTCCAGCGCCTCCATCAGGCGCACCTCCGAGCCCAGCCGCGCGTAACCGGAGGCGATCTCCGCTCCTGACGCACCCGCGCCGACGACCGCCAGGCGGGCCGGCAGCTCGCTCAGCGCCCAGGCCTGCTCGGTGCCGATGATGCGCTTGCCGAACTCGACACCGGGAATCGTGCGTGCGACCGAGCCGGTCGCGAGGATGACGGTCTCGGCGGAGTAGGTCCGATCGCCGACGCGCACGTCGCCGTCGGCGGTCAGCGCACCGTCGCCCTCGATCGTGTCGATCTTGTTTTTCTTGAACAACCCTCCGACGCCGGAGGTGAGCGTCGTGACGACCTTCTCGCGGCGCGCCATGATCGCGGCGAAGTCGACGTCGACGCCCGCGACGTTCAGCCCGTACTCGCCGGCCTCGCGGATCTCGGTGAGCATGTCGGCCGAGCGCAGCACCGCCTTGGCGGGGATGCACGCGTAGTTCAGACAGCGCCCGCCGAGCTTGTCGCGCTCGACGACGGCGGTCTTCTTGCCGAGCTGCGCGGCGCGAATGGCGGCCACGTAACCGCCCGGCCCGGAGCCGATGACGATGCAGTCGTAGGAGTTCTCGGCCATCGCGGCTGAGCCTATCGAAGCGTCGCAGGCGATCCCGAGCGGCGATCGGCAGTGCCGAGCCGGCCCGCTAGCTGTGGCGCGTGGGCCTGATCTTCACCTTCTGCGTCTTGATCGTCGTGGCGCCCGAGGTGACCTTGAGCAGTGCGGTGAAGTTCCTGTGCTTGGCCAGGAGCCGCTTGCCCGCGCGGTTGAGCGACACGGTGACGGCCCGTTTCTGCCCGCCTTTGAGCGTCAGCTTGGTGCTGCCGATCGTGATCCTGCGGCGCTTGGCCTTGCGAGCGGTGATCGCGCCGCCGGATTCTTCGACGTACAGGCCGACGACGATCGGGCAGCTGGCGACGCCCGCCGGGCAGCTCACGGTCGTTTTGGCGCCTTCGCCGGTCGACGAGGCGGCGCCGACGACCGGCGAGACGACGGCGCCGGTGCCCGATTTGGCGGCGCTCGCCGCGAACACGCTGTCGCCGGAGTAGCTGCCGGTGACAGGCGCCGGCGTTCCGACGGGGATTTTCGTTGTCGTCGCGTACGTGACCGAGCAGCTGGCGACATTCGGCGAGCCGGGCGTCGCGACGAGCGTGCACGAGGCCGTTGGCAGGAACGAGCCGGACGGCGCGGTGAACGCGACGGTGCCGGTCGGGATCTTCGCCGGCGTCGCTCCGCTCGCGTCGCCGACCTGCGCCGTGCAGGTGAAGTTGGCCGGCGCGACCTCGTAGTTGCACAGCACCTGGGTCGCCGACGGGCGCAGCGCGCCGGGCGTCGTTTCGAAGACCGGCAGCGACGGGCGCGACGCCGTCAGCGTGCCCTTCGTTTCGGAGCTGTCTTCGTAGCTGCCGTTCCACGACAGGCCGTCGGCGGAGATCGTCTCGACGCCTTTGGCGGAGTAGCCGTTTCCGCCTGTCCCCTGCAGCGTCAACGTGCTGCCGCTGAGCGTGCCGTTGACCGACCCTTGGCCGCCCCCCACCACGTTCCACGTGCCGGTGACGGCGCTCGATCCTGCCGCCTCGCTGAGCGCGGCCACGCCGTGTTCTTCCCGGCCGGCGCAACTGCCGGATTCGCAGTGATAGCTGACCTGCCACGTGCCGGTCACATTGAGTTCGGCCGCCGCGGCCGGCGCCGCAAGCGCGAGCACCGCGACGACAGCCATGCCCAGCGCATGGGCTGCACGGCGACTCGTCGCCGTGCGAAACGTCCTGCCTGCGTCCACTGCCGCCTCCTCGGATGGGGAGCGCGAATGCTAAACGCGCCGCCAGGCGCCGCCGTGCTCGCATACGTAGTCGACTACGTATGCGATGGCGCCGATCCAGCACCGCCTACGGCTCCTCGGACATCGGCCGTTCGGACGCCTGCAGGCGTCCCATCACGCGCACGAGCTTCCAGAACAGCCAGCCGCCGAGCCCGACGCTGAGCAGGCAGACGACCGCCGCGACGATCGTCGAGGCGACGACGAGCGCTAGCGAGGTGACGATGATCTGGAACGCGAGCAGCGCCTCGAAGCCGAGCACGGCCCAGTAGCGACGGCGGTACATGCCCTGTGCGAGCAGCACGAGCACGACGGCCAGCAGCGCCGCGCCGGGCAGCGAGCCGCCGTGGCGGCTGAGGTCGTGGATGCTGGCGGCGCCGGCGAGCACGCCGACCGCCAGCAGCAGGCACACGGCGATCGCGACGATCAGGGCGGGCGGGCGCTCGCCGGGCCCGAGCGGGCGCAGTGCGGCTCGTGCCAGCTGGTCGCGTTCGCCGCGCGGCGGTCGCTCAGCCATCGTGGGCTTGCAACAGCTCGCGCAGCTCGCGTGCGGCCTGCTCGGGGTCCTCGGCGCCGGCGACCGCGCGCAGCACGACCGCGCGCGTAGCGCCGGCGGCGACCACGTCGCCGATGTTCGAGGCGTCGAGCCCGCCGATTGCGAAGAAGGGCACGGATGCGTGGGCGGCGGCGCAGCGCACGAGCTCGACGCCGACGGCCGGGCGGCCCGGCTTGGTGGGCGTCTCGTGCACCGGGCCGACGCCGATGTAGTCGACTAGCGGCGTGCCGTCGGCGGCGCTCGCCTGCGCGGCGTCGATCTCGACGGCTGCGTGCGTGGACAGGCCGATCAGCATGTCCGGGCCGACGAGCTCGCGCACCTCGGCGACCGGCATGTCGTCCTGACCGACGTGCACGCCGTCGGCGCCGGCCTCGCGCGCGACGAGCGGGCGGTCGTTGACGATCAGCAGCGCGCCGATGCGCTCGCACAGCGCGCGCGCGGCGTTGGCGACGGCCGCGAGCTCTTCGTCGCCGAGCTGCTTGTCGCGCAGCTGCACGACCTGCACGCCGCCGGCGACGGCCGCGCGCAGCACGTCGGGCAGCTCGCGCCCGCCCGGTTTGGCGTCGCACACGAGATATAGCCGCGCGGCGGCGAGCCGCTCGCGGCGTTCGGAGCCTGTGTCGGCGGGGGGCACGTGCGCAGTCTGTCAGGCACCCGCGGGCGCGTGCGCGCCGTTTGCGCGGGCTAGCATCAACGCATGCCCAGTTCGGCGAGCTCAACGGACGTGCTCGTGATCGGCGGCGGCGCGATCGGCCTGTCGATCGCCTGGCGCGCGCGAGAGCGCGGCATGAGCGTTACGGTGCTCGAGCGCGACACGCTCGGCGCCGGCACCTCGCGCGTGGCGGCGGGGATGCTCGCGCCGGTAGCCGAGGTGGAGTTCGGCGAGGCCGGCCGGCGCGTGCTCGACCTCGGCCTGCGCTCGGCCGACATGTGGCCTGCCTTCGCGCACGAGCTGGCCGCGGCGACCGGCGAAGACGTCGGACTGCTGGCCACGGGCACGCTGCTGGTCGCGCGCGACGCAGACGAGGCGCGCGAGCTGGAGCGCCAGATCGCCTTTCGCGACTCGCTCGGCCTGGCGACCGAGCGGCTGCGCGCTAGCCAGGCGCGCGAACGCGAGCCGGCGCTCGCGCCGACCGTGCGCCTGGCGCTGCATGCGCCGGACGACCACTGTGTCGACCCGCGCCTGGTGCTCGGCGCGCTGCGCGCAGCGTGCGAGTCGGCTGGCGTCGTGTTGCGCGAGCACGCGCCGGTCGAGCGGATCGAGGCGGACGCGTCCGGCGAGCGCGTCGTGGGGGTGACGCTCGGCAGCGAGGCAGGCGGCGGGCGCTCTGGCCCTTGCCGGCGGCGAGGCGGGCCGTGGCGGCAGCGAGGCAGGCGGTGGCGGCGGCGGGCGAGGCCGTGGCGGTGGCGAGGCGCGCGGTGTTGCCGGCGAGTTCATTGCGGCCGGGCAGGTGGTCGTCGCGGCGGGCGCGTGGAGCGCCGCGCTGGCGGGCGTGGGCGCGCCGGTGCCCGTGCGCCCGGTGAGGGGGCAGCTGCTGCGCCTGCGCGACCCGGCCGGGCCGGGCCTGCTGAGCAGCGTCGTGCGCTTCGAGGGCGGCTACGTGGTGCCGCGTGCGGACGGCGGCTACGTGCTCGGCGCGACGGTCGAGGAGCGCGGCTTCGACGTGCAGCCGGACGCCGGCGGCGTGTACGAGCTGCTGCGCGAGGCGATCGAGCTCGTTCCGGGCGTGCGCGAGCTGAAGATCGAGGAGCTGTGCGTGGGGCTGCGCCCCGGCACGCCCGACAACGCGCCGGCGATCGGGCCGGGGACGCTCGACGGCCTGACGTGGGCGACTGGCCACCACCGCAACGGCATTCTGCTGGCGCCGCTGACGGCGCAGCTCGTGTGCCGGCTGCTGGCCGGCGAGCAGGGCGACGAAGTGGCGCTGGCGGCGTGCGATCCGCAGCGCTTCTCGGCCGCTTCCCCGGCGCCCACGGTCACGACGGCAAACGCGGTGCTGTCGTGATCAGTCTCAACGGGCGGCAGTCCGACGTGCGCGGCGGCGAGACGGTCGCGGCGGCGCTCGCACGGCTGAACCTCGCGCTCGACGCGCGCGGCGTGGCCGTGGCGGTAGACGGCGAGGTCGTGCCGCGCGCGCAATGGGAGTCCTTCGCGCTCGCCGACGACGCGCGCGTGGAGGTGCTGACGGCGATGCAGGGAGGATGATGGCGGGTATGCGCGAGACCGTCGACCCGCCCGTGGGCGCCGCCGCCGAGCGTCCGGCCGTGCGCCCGGACGCCGACGAGCTGACGATCGGCGGGCGCACGCTGCGCTCGCGGCTGCTGCTCGGCACGGGCGGCTTCGCCTCGCTGGCGCTGCTGTCGGCGGCGATCGACGCGAGCGGCTGCGAGTTGGTGACGGTGGCGTTGCGCCGCGTGGACCCCGCCTCGCGCGGTTCGCTGATCGACGTGCTGTCAGACGCGGGCGTACAGCTGCTGCCGAACACGGCCGGCTGCCACACCGCGCGCGACGCGGTGCTGACGGCGCGCCTGGCGCGCGAGGCGTTCGAGACCGACTGGGTGAAGCTCGAGGTGATCGGCGACGAGGACACGCTGCTGCCGGACGCGCCGGAGCTGCTGCTCGCCGCCGAGGAGCTCGTCGACGACGGTTTCGTCGTGCTGCCGTACACGACCGACGACCCGGTGCTTGCAAGGCGGCTGGCCGACGTCGGCTGCGCCGCGGTGATGCCGCTCGGCTCGCCGATCGGCAGCGGCATGGGCATCCGCAACCCGTACAACATCGCGCTCATCCGCCAGGCGGTCGACGTGCCGGTCGTGCTCGACGCGGGCATCGGCACGGCCTCCGACGCGGCGCTCGCGATGGAGCTCGGCTGCGACGCCGTGCTCGCCGCGTCGGCGATCTCGCGCGCTCAGGACCCCGTGAGCGATGGCACGCGCGATGCGCGCCGCCGTGCAGGCCGGACGGCTGGCGCGCGGCGCCGGGCGCATCCCGCGCCGGCTTTACGCGACCGCCTCCTCGCCGGACGCCGGCCTGCCCGACCTCGGTCCCGGCTAGCGCTCGCAGGCGCCGCGCGGGCCGGTGCCGGCCGCGCGCCAAACAGACGAAGTAATCAATTTACGACTTCGATCGTGCCGTTCATCGACGCCGGGTGGATCGTGCACTCGTAGTGGATGACCCCCGGCTTGAGCGCCTTGATCTCGAAGGTGCCTTTTTGGCCGAAGTCCTTGGAGGCGAACTTCTGCGGGCCGCCCTCGCTGGTGACGTTGTGCGCGATGGAGTCGAAGTTCGTCCACCTGATCGTGCTGCCGACCTTCACCTTCGGCGCGTCGGGTGCGATCGCGATGTTGCGGTAGGCGATCTGGACCGTGCCGCTCTTCACCGGGCCCGAGGCCGGAACGAACTTCGGCGTGGTCGTCACTTTGAGGCTGCCGGTCGATGTCGTCGCGGGCTTGGTGCTCGCAGTGCTCGAGCTCGGCGAAGAGGCGGAGCTCGAGGAGGACGAGCTGGAGGAGGATCCGCACCCCGCGAACGCGACCAGTGCGGCGCAAAGCGAGAGCGTGGCGAGGCGTCGGCTCATCGGCGCAGCAACCCTAGCCTAGACTGGCTCGTCCATGCGACAGGCATTTTTGACAGGAGCCGAGCTTTCGCCCGGCGAGCTGCAGGCGCTGCTCGACCGCGCGCTGGAGCTGAAGGCCGCGCCGCTTTCCTCGCGCGCGCTGGAGGGGCGCAGCGTGGCGCTGATCTTTCAGAAGCCCTCCACGCGCACGCGCGTCTCCTTCGAGGTCGGCGTCGACGAGCTGGGCGGGCATGCGGTCGTGCTGCGCTCCGACGAGCTGCAGCTCTCGCGCGGCGAGGCCGTGCGCGACACCGCGTACGTGCTCTCGCGCCACGTCGCCGCGGTCGGCGTGCGCACGGGAGCGCACGAGATGCTCGAGCAGCTGGCCGAGCACAGCGAGATTCCCGTGATCAACATGCTCACCGACCGCCACCACCCCTGCCAGGCGCTCGCCGACCTGCTGACGCTGCGCGAGGCGCACGACTCGCTCGCCGGCCTGCGTCTCGCGTATGTCGGCGACGGCAACAACGTCGCGCGCTCGCTGGCGATCCTCGGCACGCTCGCCGGCCTCGACGTGGCGGTCGCCTCGCCGGAGGGCTACGCGCTGGAGGCGGATCTCGCGCTGCCTGCCGACGCGACCGGCTCGCTGACGCTGCACAGCGATCCGCGCGAGGCGGTCGCCGGTGCGTGCGCGGTGTACACCGACGTGTGGGTCAGCATGGGCGACGAGCAGACCGCAGACGAGCGCCGCGCGGCGCTCGCCGGCTACCGCGTAGACGACGCGCTGCTCGACGCCGCCGCGCCGGGCGCCTTCGCGATGCACGACCTGCCCGCCCATCCGGGCGAGGAGATCACCGCCGAGGTGCTCTACGGCGACCGCCAGCGCATCTGGGACCAGGCGGAGAACCGCCGCCACGCGCAGAAGGCGCTGCTTGAGCTGCTCGTGGCCGGGCGATGAGCCGTCCGAGCGGCGTGAGCGTGACCGGGTTGCGGGTCGGCGGAGGGGGGAGGGCTTGGAGGCGCGGATTTCACGCAGCGTGCGCGATGGTATCTACGGCTGGTCGTTCGCACGCCAAGTGTGAGCACTTTCGCGACACGGGAGAACCTTTGCGCGCCACGCGTATATACGGTGGCGCACGGTGAGCGCGGATGCGCACACGCCCCTCGACCCCGCTGTCGACACCGTCCAGCCGCGCCCGCAGCGCGGCGACGTGCTCGAGCTGAGCATCGAGTCGATCGCGTTCGGCGGCGAGGGGGTCGCGCGCCTGGGCGACTCCGGCTACGTGGTGTTCGTCGCCGGCGCGATCCCCGGCGACGTCGTGCGCGCGATCGTGCACAAGCGCAAGCGCAGCTACGCGCACGCGCGCACGCTGGAGGTGCTCGAGCCGAGCCCCGAGCGCATCGAGCCGCTGGCCAAGCACCCGGGCGTGCCGTGGCAGGTGCTGCCGTACGAGCGCCAGCTGGAGATCAAGCAGAGCCAGGTCGACGAAGCGCTCAAGCGCATCGGCCACCTCGACGGCTATGAGCTGCAGGAGATCGTGCCGGCGCTCGAACGCTGGCGCTATCGCAACAAGCTGGAGTACTCCTTCGGCCACGCGGTCGGAGACGGCGACGGCGAGGCGGGAGAGCTGCTGTGCGGGTTTCACGCGCCGGCGGGCGGCAATCGCGTGCTGGCGATGGAGGACTGCCTGCTCGCCTCCGAGCGCGGCAACCTCGCGCGCGAGGTTGCCCTGCGCTGGTGTCGCGCCGAGGGCCTGACGGCGTGGGATCGCGGGCGTCCGCCGGCGATCGAGCCGGTCGCCCCGCAGGAGCGCGGGCAGCGCGGCGGCCGCGAGCGGCGCGGGCGCCGCGATCGCCACCGCGAGGAGCGCATCGGCCCGGCACCGGACGGGCGCGCGCGCCTGCGCAACCTCGTCGTGCGCGAAGGCCGCCGCAGCGGCCAGCTGCAGGTGCGCATCGTGACGACCGAGGGCGAGCTGGAGGCCGGCGCGCTGGCGGGCATGCTCAGCGAGTGGCTCGGCAAGAGCCTCTCGGGCGTGCTGTGGACGCGCTCGTCGAGCCTCGCAGAGACGACCGGCGGCGGCGAGACGGAGCTCGTGTGGGGCGAGGCCAAGCTACCCGAGCGCCTCGGCGAGCTCGACCTGCAGATCTCCGCCGAGGCGTTCTTTCAGACGAACACCGAGATGGCTGAGCAGCTTTACGGCATCGTCGCCGAGTTCGCGGGACTGGAGAGCTGGGAGCGTGTGTACGACCTGTACAGCGGCATCGGCACGATCGCACTGACGCTCGCGCCGCGCGCGGGCGAGCTGTGGGGCATCGAGCTGATCGAGCAGGCCGTCGCCGACGCGATCGACGGCGCGCGCGCGAACAACATCACCAAGGCCAAATTCTTCGCCGGCGACGCGCGCCTGGCGCTGCCCGAGCTGCTGCAGCGCGCCGGGCGCCCCGACCTGCTCGTCGTCGACCCGCCGCGCGCGGGGCTGTCGAAGAAGGTCGTGCACCGCATCGTCGACTGCTCGCCCAAGCGCATCGTGTACGTCTCCTGCAACCCGACCACGCTCGCTCCCAACGCCGCCGAACTGGTCGAGGCGGGCTGGACGCTGCGCACCGTGCGCCCCGTCGACATGTTCCCGCAGACGCACCACATCGAGGCCGTCGCCCTCTTCGAGCGCGGGTAGGCTGCAGCGATGCGCGCTGCGACGATTCGCGACAAGGAGATCGTGATCGAGGAGCACCCGGACCCCGAGGCGGGGAACGGGCAAGTGCTCGTGCGGGTGCGCGCGGCGGGGCTCAACGGCGCGGACATGATGCAGCGCCGCGGTCTCTATCCGGCGCCGCCAGGCTCGCCGCAGGACATTCCCGGGATGGAGTTCGCCGGCGAAGTGGCCGCGTGCGGCCCAGGCGCGGAGCGCTTCGAGCGAGGCGAGCGAGTGATGGGCATAGTCGGCGGTGGCGCGCAGGCCGAGCTGGTCCTGGCTCACGAGCGGACGTTGATGCCTGTGCCGCGCGAGCTCGACTGGCCGGCTGCGGGCGGTCTTCCCGAGGTCTTCACGACGGCGCACGACGCGGTATTCGTGCAGGCCGGCCTGCGCAGTGGCGAGCACCTGCTCGTGCATGGAGGCGCCGGCGGAGTCGGCAGCGCCGCGATCCAGCTCGCCCGCGCGGCCGGCGCGGCCGTGACGGCGACGGTCCGCAACGAGCAGCTGCGCGATGCCGTCGCCGAGCTCGGCGCGCGCGTGATCGCCGCCGACGCGTTCGCCGACAGCGGCCCATTCGACGTCGTGCTGGAGCTGGTCGGCGCGCCGAACATGCCCGACAACCTGACCGCGCTGGCGACCGGCGGCCGAATAGCTGTGATCGGCGTCGCCGCCGGCGCGAAGACGGAGCTGAACCTGCTCGCGCTGATGGGAAAGCGCGCGCGCATCCACGGCTCGACCCTGCGTGCGCGTCCGCTGGAGCAGAAAGCACTGACCGCGCGGCTGGTCGAACACGAGGTGCTGCCGCTGTTCGATGCAGGCGAGCTCGACGTGCCGGTTGCGGCGACCTACCCGCTCGACCAGGCGCCCGACGCATATGAGCATTTCTCCGCCGGCGGCAAGCTCGGCAAGATCGTCATCACGATGGGCGACTGAGCCGCCGCGCGGCGGGCGTGCCGGCCTGGCTCATACAAGCGTTGAGTTCCGGCTGTCGAAAGCTTGACAAGCATCCGACTTTGCAATAGACCGGTTGATATTGCATCGCCTCCGGGGAATCGCGGACCGGAGGGACATCTCGGGCCATTCGGCGCCCGCACAGAGGGAGACGGTATGCGCATGGCGTCGGTGTGTTGCACGCCCGAGTTTGCTCGCGAACCAGCCAGAAACGCTGAGACTTGTCGAGGCGTTCGACCGAACGCTGCTCCTGTGTGGCGAAGGCCACGCAGCGTGGTCATCGTTCTGTTGACCGCTATGGCCCTGTTGGGGCTCGCGGCAACGGGCGCCTCCGCCGAAGCTCTTTGCACCGATACCTGGACCGGGCCATCGGAAGGCAAATGGCAGACCGCCTCTAACTGGTCGGGCGAACACGTGCCCACCGGCAGCGATGTGGCATGCGTCGGATCGGGCAAGACCGTAACGGTGAACGCGAGTGGAGAGCAGGCCGGCGTGCTCCAGGGGGCGGGAGCGGTTGCGATCGCGGGAGGCGGACTGGAACTCACGAGTACGCTGGAAAACTCGAATATCGCCTCGCTGGCCCAATCCGAAGCCGGCACACTGACCCTCTCCCGCGAACTCCAAGTCACGTCGTCGTTCTCTGCGAGCGGCGGTACCGTCACCGGCGGTGGGAAAGTGGTCGTGGCAACCGGCGCGTCGGGCACGATCGGCGGCGGATGCGTCCCGCTGCGACTGAGCGAAGTTACCTTCGTCAACAATGGCACGCTCACTTTCGGCGTGGCCGGCGGGTCGCCGTCGGGAACGATCCTGATGGCCAAAGGGGCTCAGCTGCAGAACGCGGGCACGTTCAACGCCGACTCCTACGGAATCACCTGTGGCTATGGGTCGCTCGCCTTCTACAACGAAGGCGAATCGTCGCCAAAACTCACGAATACTGGGCTCTTCAAGGCCAACGACGGCACAACCTCGGTTCAAGCCCAGGTTGCATTCGTCAATCAGGGAACCATCGAAGCGCTTGGCGGGCTTGAACTCGAGGCGGGGGGCAGTGACGAATCCGGCACTTGGTCGGCTTCGTCCGGTGCGACGGTGGCATTCGCAGCCGGAAGCTTCTCGCTCGGCGGGACAACCTGGTCGGGGGCCGGCACCTTCAAGCCCGGCACCGTGACTGCAACGAATCTTCACGCGGGTAGCGCCAACGTCACCCTCCCGACCGGAGAATTCAAGGTGGCGAGCGGAACTTCGACCGTCGGCGCCCTAGCACTCAGTGGCGGCACGCTCAATGCGGTCGGCGAACTCCAAGTCACGTCGTCGTTCTCTGCGAGCGGCGGTACCGTCACCGGCGGTGGGAAAGTGGTCGTGGCAACCGGCGCGTCGGGCACGATCGGCGGCGGATGCGTCCCGCTGCGACTGAGCGAAGTTACCTTCGTCAACAATGGCACGCTCACTTTCGGCGTGGCCGGCGGGTCGCCGTCGGGAACGATCCTGATGGCCAAAGGGGCTCAGCTGCAGAACGCGGGCACGTTCAACGCCGACTCCTACGGAATCACCTGTGGCTATGGGTCGCTCGCCTTCTACAACGAAGGCGAATCCTCGCCGAGAATCACGAATCTCGGCTCCTTCAACGTGGACGCCGGCTCAAACACTATTCGCGTCCAAGTCCCGTTCGCAAATCAAGGGTCAATTGTGGTCAAAAGCGGACACCTCGAAATCCTCGAACCCGTCGTAAGCGGGTCATCGACGGTCTATGGCGGCCCCGAAAACCCGTCCACACCGGGGCAGCCGCACCCGACCTGCGGAGATCCGGTCAGCTGTGCCACCGGCAATCTCGCCGAGACCCAGACCGACCTCTCCGTCGGGGGACGTGGTGTTGGACTGGATCTGGCCCGAACCTACAACTCACAGGCAGGTGCCGAAGGAGTCAAAGGCCCCTTCGGCTACGGGTGGACGAGCTCCTTCAGCGACCACCTGATCGTCGAACCGAGCGCCAAACTCGCCACCCTCGTGCAGGCCAACGGCAGCACGGTGCCCTTCAGCGAAGGAAGTGGGGGCTCGTACACGCCCCCCGTCTGGACCCAGGACACGCTCAGTGGCAGCGCCGAAGCCGGCTACACGCTGACGCTCCCCGATCAGAGGAAATACCACTTCGCCGGGACGAGTGGCCGCCTGGAAAGCGTCACCGATCGCAACGCCAATGCGACGACCCTCTCCTACGGCGAATCCGGGCGCCTGGAAGCGATCACCGACCCGGCTGGGCGGAAAATCACGTTGACCTACAACGGCGAAGGCCTCATCGAAAGCGCCAAAGACCCGATGGGGCACGTCGTGAAATATGCCTACGAAGGCAGCACTCTGGCCAGCGTCGTCGAGCCCGGGGAAACCGAACCGCGCTGGCGCTTCAAATACGACGGCTCCCACCAGCTGACCGAACTGACCGACGGCCGTGGCGGTAAAACGCTCAACGAATACAACGGCTCCCACCAGGTGGTCTCACAGACCGACCCGCTCAAACACGTGCTGACCTTCGAATACGAAGCCTTCCACTCGAAGATCACCAACCACGCGACCGGCAGCGTGACCGACGAGCACTTCACGAGCAGCTACCTGCCGGTCTCGATCACACGAGGCTTCGGTACCCCGAGCGCCACGACCGAATCCTTCTCCTACGACGCCGCCGGCAACGTCCTGTCCACCACCGACGGCAACGGCCACTCGACCAAATTCACCTACGACGCTGCCAGCGACCGCACGAGCATGCTCGACCCCGACAACAACGAAACCAAATGGACCTACAACGCTACGCACGACGTCGAAACTACGACCACGCCAAAGGGCGAGACGACGACGATCGAACGCGACGTCCACGGTAACGCGACGAAGATCTCGCGCCCGGCACCGGCGAGCACAACCCAGGTGACGAAATACAAATACGCCGCACACGGAGAACTGGAAAGCGTCGAAGACCCGCTCAAACGCGTCTGGAAATACGAATACGACGCAAAGGGCGATCGCACCGCCGAAATCGACCCCGAAGCCGACAAGCGCACGTGGACCTACAACGAAGACTCCCAGCAGACCTCGACCGTTAGCCCAAGAGGCGTCGCCGCGGGCGGGACCAAAGAAGCCAAATACAAGACCACGATCGAACGCGACGCGCAAGGTCGTCCGACGCTGGTGATCGCACCCCTCAAACACGAAACCAAATACACATACGACGCCGACGGGAACCTGGAAACGGTCACGGATCCCGAAGCGAATAAAACGACGTACACCTACGACGCCGACAACGAGGCGATCAAGGTCGAAGCGCCCAACAAAACGATCACCGAAACCAGTTATGACGGGGCTGGCAAGGTCACCAGCCAAATCGACGGCAACAAACACTCCACGACCTACGTGCGCAATCCCGTGGAGGAGGTGACCGAAGTCGTCGACCCACTCGGGCGCAAAACGACCAAGGAATACGACGCGGCGGGGAACCTGACCAGCCTCACCGACGCTGCCAAACGCACGACGACTTACAAATACGACGCGGCCAATCGCCTTAGCGAAGTCAGCTACTCCGACGGCAAAACGCCGACAGTTCAGTACGAATACGACGCTGACGGCGAGCGCACGAAGATGGTGGATGGAACCGGCACCTCGAAATACACCTACGACCAGCTGGACCGGCTGACCGAAAGCAAAAACGGCCACGGCGACGTCTCAAGCTACGAATACGACCTAGCCAACCAGCAGACCAAGATCACCTACCCCAACGGCAAAGCCGTGATTCGCGCCTACGACAATGCCGGCCGCCTCAAGAGCACGACCGACTGGCTGGAACACACGACCAAATTCGGCTATGACGCGGACTCCAACCTTACGGCGACCACCTTCCCGACGGGCACGAGCAACGAAGACACCTACGCATTCGACGAAGCCGACCGCATGAGCGAAGTCAAGATGGCCAAAGGCGCAGAAACGCTGGCCTCGCTCGTCTACGCCCGCAACAAAGATGGCGGGGTCACCAAAGCGACGACTGTTGGGCTCCCTGGCGAAGAAAAACCGGCCTTCGCCTACGACGAAAACAGCCGTCTCACCAAAGGCGCCGGCATCGTCTACAAATACGACGCGGCCGACAACCCGACGAAGATCGGCACCCCGACCTATACGTATGACAATGCCAGCCAGCTAGCGACCGGCACCGGCTTCAAATACACCTACGACGAAGTAGGCGAGCGCACTCAGACCAAACCGACCAGCGGGCCAGCTACTAAATACGGGTACGACCAAGCAGGCAATCTGACATCGGTCGAACGGCCCAAAGAAGGCGAAGTCGCCGAAATAAAAGATAGCTACGCCGCCGACGGCAATGACCTGCGCGCCTCGCAGACCATTTCGGGCACGACGAGCTACTTTGCCTGGGACGTGACAAGTAGCATTCAACTTGTGCTCAATGACGGTCAGAACAGCTACGTCTACGGGCCAGGCGATCTCCCCGTCGAGCAGATCAGCGGTGAAGGGGCAATCCTCTACCTCCACCACGACCAGCAGGGCTCGACGCGAATGCTCACCGGCCCGACCGGGTCGGTGTCGGGCACGACCACGTACGACGGCTATGGCAACAAGCTGGGAAGCACGGGCGCCGGCACGACACCGCTGGGATACGACGGGCAATACACCAGTTCGGACACGGGGCTCGTTTATCTACGTGCTCGTGTCTACGATCCCGCGACAACACAGTTCCTCACCGTAGATCCGATGGTGGCGGTTACGGGGGCGCCATACAGCTATGCGAACGATAGCCCCCTGAGCCACTGGGATCCTTCGGGACTCAGCAGCTGGAACCCGTTCAGTGAAAGCTTCTGGACGGAAGGCAATGTCATCTCCAAAAGCCCGCTCAACCCGATCCCTTACTATGAACAAGAGATCAGCTCCTACGAAAACGGGTGTGGCTATCTGGCATCTGTTACGCATGGGCTCGAAGGAACGCTCGCCGCGGCGGCCCTGTTTGGCGGAGGGGAGGGCGACATCGCCGCAGAGGGTGCCGACGTGGCGGCCTCAGATGTAGCGGATGTCACCTTTGGTCATGGGGCACGCCACCTTGCCGGCACTGCGCTTGACAGTGGCGAGGTGGAGTCGGCGATTCAATCGCAGATCGGGCAGTCTGTTAGTCATGCCAGCGCGACCGGGTCGTTTTGGGGAAGGACGGTGGTCGGTGGGCAGACCATTGAGTATCGGGCGTACACTCTGCCTAACGGCACCATCAACGTAGGGACTTACTATGTCGTTCCCTAGCGACCGGGGTGCTCGTGGGCAAGAATTTCGACCGCTGTCCGATCTGGAGAGGCAGTTGTTGGCGGTGCTCTTGAGCGCAGAGTTCACAGGGAAAAGCGCGCTTGTGGAGCAGATTACGATGGCGTCAGTCCGCGCAATTGATGACAACGGCAGTCTTGAATTCGCGCCTTCAGACGGGACGCCCGCCAAGGTTGATCGTCGGATTCCCGTGGAGGCGGAAATCGACGATAGCGATGGCGTGACAATCCATGTGTTGCTTCACGTTGTGGACGGGATCGTAAGGGAGCTGGAGGTCTATCGGGATGATTCGGGTCGCGTTCAGCGTGCGCTCGCGCCTGGGGATCTTCGCCTTTTGGTCCTATGAGGCGATTGCCGACCATGGCCTGACCCCTTTTGAGGATGTACGCGAAGTCCGTGCCCCTTCGGGTGAGGGTCGCGAGGTTTGACGGAGGGGCATAGCTGGTCAGTAAGGCGGCTGCGAGGCGTACCAGTCGCCGAGCGCGCGGAAGTGCGCCCAGAAGTCGCGCTTGGCGTCGTGCTCGTCGAGCGACTCGTCGATGTTCGGCACGTACAGCGCGTCGATCGTCGGCGTCATCTGCTGGATCTCGCCTAGGCGCGGCTGTACCGGGTGTGCCAGCGGGATGGCCATCTCGTTGAGTGCCGCCAGCGCGTCGGGGCCCATCACGACGACGATCTTCGGCTGCACGATCGCCAGCTCGCCGACCACGCGAGCCATGCACGCCGGGTCGGCCAGCGAGGCATCGCTCAGCGGGCACTTCACGCAAAGCGTGCCGTAGACGGCCAGCGGATCGATCTGCAGGCGCTTGAGCGACTTCATCAGCGCCCCGCCGGCGCGGCCGTAGAAGGCCACGCCCTCCTCGATCTCCGACGGCAGCGCCGCGTACTTCAACAGCATGATGTCCGCCTGCGGGTGCCCGGAGCCGAGCACCGGCATCAGGTTGCCGCGCGGGCAGTGCGGGCACGACTGCAGCTCGCGAGTGAGCGTGTTCAGCTCGCGTATCGCGCGCTCCAGGTACTTCTCGCGGATCTCGTCATCGGTCACAGGCATCGACCCCGAGGGATTTGACGACGCCGATGGTTGTCCTTGGCTGTGCATCAGTCCTTGCGCGGTGAGTGCGTGCGATCCGCGCGCTATCCCCGGCCGCGACCCCCCGCCGCGCGGCGCACGCGCTTGACCCGCCGCGCCCGGCTGGCGCGCTGCGCCGAAGCCGGCGTGGCGCGCGTCTGCAGGAACTTCAGCGCCTGCACGTACAGCAATGACGAGCGGCCGCTGACGATCTCCGCGTCGCGCAGCGACTGCAGGAACTCCTGCGGCCCGTCGAAGTCGTGCATGCGGATACGCGCCGAGCCCAGGCCTTGAGCGACATGCGAGTCCGAGCCCGCCCCCGCGACGATGCGGTACTTGGCGGCGAAGCGCTCGGCCTCTTCGTTGAACGCGCCGATCGCCACGCGCGGGTTGAACACCTCGATCGCGTCGACGTCGTCGAGGATCGTCAGCAGGTGCTCGTAGTCGGGCACCGAGTGCATGCGGTCGAACGGATGCGGCACGTACACCAGCCCGCCCTGGCGCTTGATCTCGGCGACCGTCTCGGCCAGGCTCAGCCCGCGCGGGATCTTCTCCTCGATGAACAGCCCGATCACCTCGCCCTGGCCGGCCGTCTTGACCTCCTCGCCGACGATCACCTTCACGCCCGCCTCCTCGGCCTGCGCGCGTGCCTCCAGCGCGCCGGAGATCTCGTTGTGATCGGTCACCGCGATCGCGCCCAGTCCCTGCGCACGAGCGGTCGCCAGCAGCACCTCCACGGGCGTCGCGCAGTCGTGCGAGTGGTCGGTGTGCATGTGCAGGTCGACGTCGATCAGCGGCCGCTGCGCGAGCTTTGCCGCCAGCGCCTCGTCGCCGTGCGCCGCGTGCCGGCGCGCGGCGAGCCGTTCGTAGATGCCCTCGAAGCTCGCGGCCGCGCCCTCGTCGTCTGCGATCTGCGCGTAGTCGCCGGGGAAGTGGCGGTCCATCAGCGCCGCGGTCGCCGACGAGCTCGCCGTGCGCGCATCCAGGCGGCCGTAGAAGCTCTCCACGAAGCGACGTGCGACCAGCGTCGACAGCAGCCGCTCCGATGAGGAATGAAACGAGCCGACGTTCAGCGCGCGCGAGTGGCGCAGCGCCGCGTTGGACGTGCTCGGCGCGAACGGCTCGTGAACATGGACAAAATCGAGCTCCACCGTGCTCAGCAGTTCCTCGATCGTGCGTGCGACGTCGATCGACAGCGATGGGGCTCGGCGCCGCGCGCCCGCCGACACGTCGAGCACCTCGCCGACGGCGATCACACGCGGCGCCCCACCGTCGGTGCCCTCGAGCAGACTCTGCGGCGCTGCGCGCGCGGCGCGCAGCGCCTTGCGCGACTCGCGCACGCGCTCCTGCGAGTGCGACGGCGCGAGCACGAGCACGCGGTGCCCGCGGCGCGACAGCTCCTTGCTCACGCGCAGCACGTGCGCGTTGACCTCGTTGTCCTGCGCCTCCCACGGATAGGGGGTGACGTGCGCGATCGAGAACGACGAGGCCATCGGCTCTACGATTATGCCCGCTGGCCGAGCCGGCGGCCGTGGGCTATTTGGCCACGGCCGCTTTGGCTTTCGCCGTGCGCGATTTGGCGCGTGACGGCGATTTGCCCGTCGCGCGTGCGCGTTTGCCCGCTGCGCCCGGGTCGGCCCGCGTACTTGGCGATGAACTTCTCGGTGTCCGTGCGCGCCTGATCGTCGGGGCGCTGGTTGTGCGGCGACTTCATCAGGTATGAGGAAGGGCCATCCAGCTGCCCGCCCACGCCGTTGTTCAGCGCGAGCTTGCAGCAGCGCACCGCGTCGATCACGATGCCCGCCGAGTTCGGCGAGTCCCACACCTCGAGCTTCATCTCCACGTTCAGCGGCACGTCGCCGAAGGCCTGGCCCTCGACGCGGATGTGCGCCCACTTGCGGTCGGTCAGCCACGGCACGTAGTCCGACGGGCCGATGTACACGTCGTCGGCCGGCAGCTTGTGGTCCATGATCGACGTCACCGCGTTGGTCTTGGAGATCTTCTTCGACTCCAGGCGCTCGCGCTCGAGCATGTTGAAGAAGTCCATGTTGCCGCCCACGTTCAGCTGCGACGTGCGCAGCATCTTCACGCCGCGGTCGGCGAACAGGCGCGCCAGCGTGCGGTGCACGATCGTCGCGCCGACCTGCGACTTGATGTCGTCGCCGACGATCGGCAGGCCCGCCGCCTTGAAGCGCTTGTCCCAGTAGTTCTCGCGCGCGATGAAAACCGGGATGCAGTTGACGAAGCCGCAGCCCGCCTCCAGCACCTGCTCGACGTACCACTTGGTCGCGTCCTCGGAGCCCACCGGCAGGTAGGACACGACGACGTCGGTGTGCGTGTCCTTGAGGATCTGCACCACGTTGGAGGTCTCGCCCGGGGCCTTGGTGATCTTCTGCTTGAGGTACTTGCCCAGCCCGTCGAGCGTCATCCCACGGTGCACCGGCACGCCGAGCTTGCGCGGCACTTTGGCGAACTTCATCGTGTTGTTCTGCCCCGCCCAGATCGCTTCGCCGAGGTCTTTGCCGACCTTCTTGGAGTCGATGTCGAAGGCCGCCGTGAACTCGATGTCGCGCACGTGGTAGCCGCCGAGGTCGACGTGCATCAGGCCGGGCACGTCCTCGTCGGGGTTGGCATCGCGGTAGTAGTTGACGCCCTGCACGAACGCCGACGCGCAGTTGCCGACGCCGACGATCGCGACGCGCACCTTTTCGGACTGGTAACGCGCGGCGCCGTTCTTGGAGGGCGCGCCATTGCTTGAGGCGCTGCCGTTTGAGTGCTGCTTGATCACGAGAGAAATGTCCTTTTGTGAGGGCTCGGCGCTGGGGGCCGAGGCGCGGTCAACGAAGCCGTTGGGCTTGGCTGAGACTACTCCGCAGTCGCCGCTAGGTCACACCGACCAGCTCGCGGCGCACGTGCCAGATGCGCTGGCCGACCGTCACCAGGCTGAGCGCCGCCAGAACGTACACCGCCGGCTCCAGCAGCTGGAAGTCGCCCAGCGACGCGCCGCGCGCGAACACCAGGCCGATCGACAGGATCACCACGCGCACCGGCCGCGTGGCGATTCCCACCTTGCACTCCACGCCAAGCGCCTCCGCACGAGCGCGCGTGTAGCTGACCATCAGCGAGGCGAGCACCGCGACGACCACTGCCGCCGCCGCCACGCGGTTGTCGTTCTCCGCGAAGTAGCCGGCCACCGCCGTCAGCACGATGCCCTCCTCGACACGGTCCAGCGTCGAGTCCAAGAACGCGCCGAACGGCGTCCCCTTGCCCGACATGCGCGAGTAGCGCCCGTCCAGCGTGTCCATCACCGAGCCGACGATGAACGCCACGCCGCCGAGGAAGAACAGCCTTTCCCACACGAGCACCGCTGCAACGACGTTGAGCACCAGCCCCGTCAGCGAGATCGCGTTGGGCGTCAGGCGCGACTGGATCAGCCGGGTGCGCGCGAGCTCGCGTCGTTCGCCCGCGCCGATCGGCGCTCGCGCGCGCCGCCCGCCCGCCTTGCGCCCGGCGCGGTAGCCGCCTCGTCCCGAGCGCCTCGGCGATGCATGCTGTCGGGGAGCCATCCGCGAGCGTCGCGCCTAGCCGCTCGCGCGCACGTGCGCCGACGGCACCGTCGAGAAGCGCCACACGGCCGGGCGCGCACGCGCCAGCCAGCGCGCGCCGTACGCCGACGCGCCGGCCGTCAGCGCGCCGAGCAGCGCGTCGACGATGAAGTGGTTGGCCGTGACGACGATCACGAACGTCATCAGGAACGGGTACAGCAGCCACGCGATGCGCACCGCGCTGTGCCGGGCCAGCCGCGCCAGCGGCCAGCCGATCATCAGCGCGAACGCCACGTGCATCGAAGGCACCGCCGCATACGGGTTGAACAGCGCGCTCGCCGTCGCGCTGGTGTGCGAGACGTGTACGCCCGTGAAGTCCGACACGCTGTCGATGAAGCCCCACTCGGGCATGAAGCGCGGCGGCGCCGTCGGGAACACGACGTAGCCGACCAGCGCGATCGCCATCGCGATCATGAACATATTGCGCACGAAGTAGAACGAGCGGTTGTGGCGCAGGTACAGGTACAGCAGCGCGCTCAGCGTGATCGACGTCTGCGCGTTGACGTACAGCCAGCTCGCGCTGACCATCACCAGATGGCTGCCCGAGGCCCACGCCTGCACGCTCGGCTCGACGAACAGGTGCAGCTTGCTCTCGATCGAGATCACGTCGCGCGCATGCGCGAACGCCGCGTTGGCGTTGCCCTCCACCAGCCCGCGCACGAGCCGGTAGGCGAGGTACGCACCGGCGAAGAGCGAGACCTGCCGCAGCGCGTCAAGCCAGCCGTGCGGCAAGACGCGCGCCTGCAGTAGACGAGCGCGGGCGAGCATCGCCGACAAGCCTAGTAGACGCGCTGTGCACGCGGCTCGGCGACCGCGCACGAGCGGCTCCCGCCCGCCGGGCCGGGCCCGGCTCGGCGCGTCAGCGGCAGCGCGGGCCGCGATCGAACACGCGCGCCGGCGAGAAGTCGATCGCCACGCGCAGGCTCGCGCCGGAGCGCGCCTGGACGTAGGTCCATCCGCCGGGCGCGCGGCGCACGCAGCCGTGCCCGGCGGTCAGTGCCCAGTACGGCGTGAAGCGCACACGCACGAGGAACGTTCCCGCCGCCGGCGTGCGCAGCGTGAACGCGTCGCTGTCCAGCCGCGTGAGCACGCTCGGCGGCTGCGCCAGCGGCGCCGGCGCGGCGACCGCGAACAGCCGCCAGTGTGCCGAGCGCCACACTTCGCGCAGGTAGCCCGGCGCGCCGGCGATCACGCGCGCCTCGCCGCGCCCGGAGTAGTCGAGCGGCGCGTCTGCCAGCGCCACGTAGGAGATCGCCTGTTCGCGCAGCCACGCGCCATAGCGCGCTGCGCTCGGCCGTCCCGTGCCTTCGTAGAACAGGCCGTCGTGCTCGGTTTCCAGCTGGCGCTCCCAGCCGCGCGCGATCGCCACGCGGTCGGCCACGAAGCGCGCCTCCGCGTGGTTGCGCGTCGGCACGACCTCGATGCGCGCCGGCCGCGCGCTCCAGCCGATGTCCAGCCGGCGCAGCTGCGCCAGCAGCGGCGAGTAGTAGGACGCATCCGCGGCCGGGTTCGAAGCCGCCGAGGCGAAGTCGCCGACCGGCGCTTTGACCTGCCAGTACAGAAAGGGCACCGCCAGCACGATCAGCGCTCGCCCGCGCCACGCTCGCCCGAGGCTCTGCACGGGGCGCGCGGCGAGCGCCAGCGCGAGCAGCGGCCCCGCCACCAGCGCGCCCAGACGGCCCGCGTTGCCGCCGACCGGCGTCGCGATCGCGTACGCGCCGAGCAGCGCCAGCGCGTACAGCAGCGCACCCGCGCGCAGCACCCGTGCGCCCGGCGGCATCACCGCCGCGAACACCAGCACCGCGAGCAGCGGCGGGTAGAACGCCGACGGCACGAACGGCTGCGAGCCGCCTTCCGGGAAGGCGATCGCCAGCACTGCGATCGGCGCCAGCGCCGCCAGCGCGACGGCGAGCGCCGCCCGGCGCGCGTCGCTGCGCCCCAGCGCCCACGCCAGCGCTGCCAGCGCAAGGAACGCGCCCGCGACCGGGCTGCCCAGCGCACTCAGCGCCGCCAGCGCCAAGGCCAGCGCCAGCGCGAGTGCGCCGCGCGGACGGGGCACCGGCGCGCGCGCTGCCGGCGCCGGTGCGAGCGCGGCGAGCAGCGAGGCCAGCCCGAGCGCCAGGCCGAGGTCGAACGCCACGCGGTTGGCCAGCAGCGTCACCGACACGCCGACCGCGAACCACAGCGACGCCAGTCGCGCCGCGCGCGCCGGCGCGCGCCCGGCGACCAGCCTTTCGAACAGCGCCGCCGCCGCCGTCATCGACAGCGCCGCCAGCAGTTGCAGGCCCAGCAGCGCGCCCAGCGCCGGCGCCAGCAGCGAGTAGCCGAGCAGGTGATGCCCGCCGTACCAGCCGTTGTCCCACAGCGTCAGGCCGACGCGCGAGAACAGGTCGCTGCGGTAGCCCGCCGCCGCCAGGTCGCTGCTCGGCGGCGCGGCGATCGCGAAGGCCACGCCGCACGCGGCCGCGATCGCCCACGCGGGCAGCGCCCGTGCGCGCACGCTCACTCCGGCGCTGCGCCGAGGAACTCCACCACGCGCTCGATCGCGTCCGGGCGGTCCAGCCACGCCCAGTGCCCCGCGTCCGTCAGCTCCAGCAGCTCGGCGCCGAGCACGTCCGCATACGCCTTGCCGAAGCGCGCCGGGATGTACGGGTCGCGCTGTCCCCACACGACCAGCGCCGGCACGCCCAGCTCCCCCAGCTCGCGCCCGGCGGCCTCCAGCACGTCCGGTGGCGAGCTGCGGTACAGGCGCAGGATCGCCCGTTGCGTGCCCTGGTCGAAGTGAGCCAGCACGCTGTCTCGCCACTGCTGCGGCATCGGCCCCGGCGTCGCGTTGCCCTCGCGCGACAGCCAGCGCAGCGTGCGCTCGTTCGTCGTGCCCATCGCCAGCTCGCCCAGCACCGGCGTCCGCCACATGCGCGCCGTGCGGTGCCAGCGATAGCCCGCCAGGAACGGAACCGCGTTGATCACCGCCACGCGCTCGATGCGCTCCGGGTGGCGCTGCGCGAAGGCCAGCCCGACCGCCCCCCAGTCGTGCACGACCAAGCGCACGCGCTGCACGCCCGTCAGCGCCAGAAACGACTCGAGGAAGTCGGCGTACTCGTCGATCGTGAAGCTAAGCGAGCCCGGCTTGCCCGAGCGGCCGAAGCCCGGCAGGTCCGGCGCCAGCCCGCCGCTGCGCGCCAGGAACTCCAGCCATATGTCCGAGCTGTCGGGCACGCCGTGCACGTACAGCGGCACCGAAGCCGTCGCGTCGCCCGTGCCGGGTGTCGCCGCCGACGCGCCGTTGGACGCCTCCGCCAGCGACGCGCTGCGCCAGAACACCGGCAGCCCGTCGATCTCGCCTTCGTGGTCGCGCACCGCGGGCACCGCGCGAGGATAACGGCGGATACCGTTGTCGCGTGCCCGCCAGCGCCGCCAAGCGCACGCCCGCCAAGCGGCGCTCGCCACCATGGAAGCCACCCTCCCGCGCGCGCGTGCTGCGCATCCGCGACCGTCTGCGCGAGGTCTACGGCGTGCCGCTCATCGCCCCGCACCGCTATCCGATCGCCGAGCTGGTGCTCACCGTGCTGTCGCAGTCCACCAACGACCGCAACCGCGACGTCGCCTACCTGCGCCTGCGCACACGCTTCCCTTCATGGGAGGCCGTGCGCGACGCGCCCGTCGCCGAGATCGAGGAGGCGATTCGCCCCGGCGGCATCTCCAAGGTCAAGTCCGTGCGCATCCAGGCGATCCTGCGCGCCATCTCAGACGACCCTCGTGACCCCGCGCACGAGCTGTCGCTCGACTGGCTGCCCCGCGCCCCGTTGAGCGAGGCGCGCGACTACCTCGTCGCGCTCCCCGGCGTCGGGCGCAAGACCGCCGCCTGCGTGCTGCTGTTCGCCTACGGCCTGCGCGACGTGCCCGTCGACACGCACGTCTCGCGCGTCGGCGCGCGCCTGCACCTGCTCGAGCCGGGCGCGCCGTTCGAGCGCCTGCACGACCAGATGCTTGCGCTGACGCCGCCCGAGCACGAGCTCGAGCTGCACGTCAACCTGCTTCGCCATGGCCGGCGCACCTGCCACGCACGCTCGCCCGAATGCCATGACTGCGCGCTCGCGCGCATGTGCCCGAGCCGCGCGCTGTTCGTCTGACCGGGCGCCCCTCGCCCGTTCGGGGCGCTATCGGGTCGGTTTGTATATACGACCGCTATCGCTGCGCGTTGTGGCGGAGTGCAGGGACGTGGGGGCTGTGTGACGGAAAATAGGCAGCGGTAGCGATGGTATTTACAGCGGCCCGCGGCCGGCGCGTAATGGTCAGCCGTGCGGCAGCACCGCGAACGCGATCACCGCGTAGTGCAGCCCCGCCGCTGCCAGCACGAACGCGTGGAACACCTCGTGGTAGCCGAACACCTTCGGCCACGGGTTCGGCTTCTCGCTGGCGTAGATGACGGCGCCCGTCACGTACAGCGCGCCGCCCAGCGCGATGCCGATCGCGCCAAGCCAGCCGATCGCCGCCGGCAGCTCGCCGAAGATCGCCGCCGTGACCAGGCCGAGCAGCACGTAAACGATCGCGAACAGCCACTTCGGCGCGTCGATCCACGCGAGCTTGAAGATCACGCCGCCCAGCGCGCCCGCCCACAGCACGATTAGGATCGTGCTCGCCAGCGAGCCCTTCAGCGCCAGCAGCGCCACCGGCGTATATGTGCCCGCGATCAGCACGAAGATCATCGAGTGGTCCAGCCTGCGCATCCAGCGCCGCGCCTTCGGCCGCCACGTCACGCGGTGATACAGCGCGCTCGTGCCCAGCAGTGCCGACACCGCCGCCGCGTAGATGCTCGCCGCCACGCGCGCCCGGCCTTCGGATGCGGCGAGGATCAGGCCCACGCCGCAGCCGATCGACACGAAGAACGCGTACTGGTGCGATACCCCGCGCAGGCGCGGCTTGACGGGCACCGCCTCGGCGATCGTCGTCTTGATCGCTGCCACCATGCTCCCAAGGTACACCGTGCGGTACCCGCCGTGTGCAGCAGATGCCTGTGTGCGGCTCGAGGGCGGCCGCCCGCCGGGGCTGCACACATCGCGAGGATCCCTATTGAATCCTGATAAGAAATCTGTCACAATCTCACTTAGATTTATTCCGCGTATGTAAGGAGCAGTCCCACATGGCCAAGACAATAGGCATCGACCTCGGCACGACCAACTCGTGCATGGCCGTGCTGGAGGGCGGCGAGCCCACCGTGATCGAGAACTCCGAGGGCGGTCGCACGACCCCTTCCGTTGTCGCTTTCACGGCCTCCGGTGAGCGCCTCGTCGGCACGGTGGCCAAGCGCCAGGCCGTCACCAACCCGCAGAACACCGTCTTCTCGATCAAGCGCTTCATGGGCCGCAAGGAGGCCGAAGTGCACGAGGAGGAGTCGATCGTCCCCTACAAGGTCGTCTCCGGCCCCAACGGCGACGCGCGCGTCGAAGTGACCGAGCGCGACTCCGGAGCCGAGCAGTTCTCCCCGCCGGAGATCTCCGCGATGATCCTGCAGAAGCTCAAGACCGATGCCGAGGCGTATCTCGGCGAGGCCGTCGACTCGGCCGTCATCACCGTCCCCGCGTACTTCAACGACGACCAGCGCCAGGCGACCAAGGACGCCGGCAAGATCGCCGGCCTCGACGTCAAGCGCATCATCAACGAGCCGACCGCCGCGTCGCTCGCGTACGGCCTCGACAAGGAGTCCGACCAGACGATCCTCGTCTTCGACCTCGGCGGCGGCACCTTCGACGTGTCCGTGCTGGAGATCGGCGACGGCGTGTTCGAGGTCAAGTCCACCGCCGGCGACAACCACCTCGGCGGCGACAACTTCGACAAGGCGATCGTCGACTGGCTCGTGTCGGAGTTCAAGAAGTCCCAGGGCATCGACCTGAGCGCCGACCCGATGGCGCTGCAGCGCCTCTACGAGGCCTCCGAGAAGGCCAAGATCGAGCTGTCGACCACGCAGGAGACGCAGATCAACCTGCCGTTCATCACCGCCGACGCCTCCGGGCCAAAGCACCTCGACACGCGCCTCACGCGCGCCAAGCTCGCCGAGCTGACCTCCGACCTGCTCGACCGCGTCGTCAAGCCGGTTCGCCAGGCGATCGACGACGCCAAAGACAAGGGCGTCAAGGAGATCGAGCACGTCGTGCTCGTCGGCGGCATGACGCGCATGCCCGCCGTGCAGGAGAAGGTCAAGGAGCTCACCGGCAAGGAGCCCCACCGCGGCGTCAACCCCGACGAGGTCGTCGCCGTCGGCGCAGCCATCCAGGCCGGCGTGCTCGCCGGCGACGTCAAGGACGTGCTGCTGCTCGACGTCACCCCGCTGACCCTCGGCATCGAGACCAAGGGCGGCGTCATGACCAAGCTCATCGAGCGCAACACGACCATCCCCACGCGCAAGGGCGAGGTGTTCTCGACCGCCGAGGACAACCAGCCGAGCGTGGAGATCCACGTGCTGCAGGGCGAGCGCGAGATGGCCCAGTACAACAAGTCGCTCGGCAAGTTCCAGCTCACCGGCATCCCGCCGGCGCCGCGAGGCATCCCGCAGGTCGAGGTCGCCTTCGACATCGACGCCAACGGCATCCTCAACGTGTCCGCCAAGGATCTCGGCACCGGCAAGGAGCAGAAGATCGAGATCAAGGCCGGCTCCGGGCTGTCCGACGAGGAGATCAAGAACATGGTCTCCGACGCCGAGTCCCACGCCGACGAGGACCGTCGCGCGCGTGAGCTCGCCGAGGCACGCAACAACGGCGAGAACGCCGCCTACCAGGCCGAGAAACAGCTCGGCGAGCTGGGCGACCAGGTCGACGCCGACTCCAAGCAGCGCATCGAGGACGCCGTCAAGGAGGTCCGCGAGTCGCTCGAGGCCGACGACCCGGCGGCCATCAACGCAAAGACCGAGGCGTTGCAGACCGCCTTCCACGCGATCTCCGAGGCGATGTACCAGCGCGCCCAGGAGACCGCCGCGGCGGACGGCAACGGCAACGGTGCGTCGGCCTCCGGCGACGGCGACTCGGCAGACGACGAGGACGTCGTCGACGCCGAGGTAGTCGACGAGCCGAAGGCGTAGCGCATGCCCGAGCCCAGGCACACCATCGATCACGACGCATCTGAGAACGGCGCCCAGCAGCAGTCCTCAGAGCACGAGCCCGCCTCCGAGCAGCAGCAGCAGACCCCCGGCGCAGCCGCGCCGGGGGACACTGCGCCGGGCGACGACGCGGCCGCGCACGCCGACGCCTCGGCCGAGCTGAAGGGCGATCTCGACGAGCTGGGCGCGCTCGCCGCCAAGCGCGACGAGTACCTCGCGCTCGCGCAGCGCACGCAGGCCGACTTCGAGAACTACCGAAAGCGCGTCGCGCGCGACTCCGCGCTCGCGCAGGAGCGTGGGGTCGGCAAGCTCGCCAAGGAGCTGCTGCCCGCCATCGACAACCTCGAACGCGCGATCGTCGAGATCGCCATCGCCACCGGCGAGACCGACCAGGACCCGCTGCTCGGCGGCGTGCGCCTCGTGCTCTCCGAGCTCACGGCCGCGCTCGCGCGCGTCGGCGTCGAGTCCTTCTCGCCCGACGGCGAGGCGTTCGACCCCGCACTGCACGAGGCGATCGCGACCGTGCCCCAGCCGCCCGGCGGCGGCGCCGCCAGCGGACAGGTCGTCGAGGTCTACCAGCCCGGCTACCGGCTCGGCGAGAGCGTCATCCGTCCGGCACGCGTGGTCGTCGCCGCCTAGGCCGAGGGAGCACACATGGCAACGCGTCCCGATTACTACAAGACGCTCGGGGTCGACAAGAAGGCGACGCCCGACGAGATCAAGAAGGCCTACCGCAAGCTCGCGCGCAAGTACCACCCCGACGCGAACCCCGACGACAAGAACGCCGAGGCGCGCTTCAAGGAGATCTCCCAGGCGCACGACGTGCTCGGCGACCCCGAGAAGCGCAAGCAGTACGACAGCGCCTCCGGCCCCTTCGCCACCGGCGCCGGCCCCGGCGGCGGCTTCGGCGGCTTCGGCAACTTCGACTTCGACGCCTCCTCGATGGGCGACATCCTCTCCAACCTGTTCGGCGGCGCAGCCGGCGGCGGAGGCGCTCGCGGCGGGCGCCAGCGCCCACGCGCAGAACGCGGCGCCGACCTCGAGGCGCAGGTCTCCATCTCCTTCGACCAGGCCGTCTCCGGAGCGCAGGTTCCGCTGCAGGTGCCGATGCAGGCGCGCTGTGACACCTGCCACGGCACCGGCGCCAAGCCCGGCACCACGCCCAGCGTGTGCCCGCGCTGTGAAGGACGCGGCGTCGAGACCCAGGGCCAGGGCGCCTTCTCCATCTCCCAGCCGTGCTCGCGCTGCGGCGGCTCTGGCACGATCATCGAGGACCCCTGCCCGACCTGCCACGGCTCCGGCGCCGTGCGCACCGTCAAGCGCCTGCGCGTGAACATCCCCGCCGGCGTGCGCGACGGCAGCCGCATCCGCCTCGCCGGCAAGGGCGAGCCCGGGCGCAACGGAGGCCCGCCCGGCGACCTGTACCTGATCACCCACGTCGCCGCCTCGCCCGTGTTCAAGCGCAAGGGCGCCAACTTCGAGATCGAGGTGCCGCTGTCGATCCCCGAGGCGCTGCGCGGCGCCGAGGTGCAGGTGCCCACGCTCGACGGCGTGAAGACCCTGCGCGTCGCCCCCGGCACCGCGCACGGAACCGTCCAGCGCCTGCGCGGCGAGGGGCCGCCCAAGCTCGGCTCCGGCTCGCCTCCCGCCCGCGGCGATCTGCACTACCGCTTCGTCATCGACGTCCCCAAGCAGCTCAGCTCAGAGCAGCAGAGCGCCGTCGAGGAGATGTCCAAGGTGTTCAACGGCGACCCGCGTGCGCGGCTGTTCGCGGGCAGCGGCGCCGGCGCGCGCAGCGGCGCTGGCGCGCCCGGCGCAGAGGAGGCCGGCGATGGCTCGTCGTAGCGTCACGCGCGTTACCCGTGTGTCCGTCGAGTCCGGACGCGGCGTGTTCATGATCTCCGTCGCCGCCGAGCTCGCGCAGATGCACCCGCAGACGCTGCGCATGTACGAGCAGCGCGGGCTGATCGAGCCCAAGCGCTCGCCCAAGGGCACGCGCCTGTACTCCCAGGAAGACGTCGAGCGCCTGCGCCGCATCCAGGAGATGACCTCCGACCTCGGCCTCAACCTCGCCGGCGTCGAGCGCGTGCTCGAGCTCGAGGCAGAGGTCGACGAGATGCACGCGCGCATCGAGGACCTCGAGGTCAAGGCGCTGCACGCGCAGGTGCAGCTCGCCGAGGAGCTCGAGCAGGTCCGCCGCTCCTTCCGCGCCGAGCTCGCCGTGCCCTACCGCGGCGGCGCCGTCGTGCGCGCCGCCGACGCGCGCTCGCCGTTTGCGCGACCCACCCCGCCATCCACCGAGAGGAGGACCGATGGCAGCTAACCCGGCCAACCCGCAGGCCCAGGCGCCCGAGGAGGAGCAGAGCCCGCTGGAGCGCTTCGGGCGCGACCTCACCGAGATCGCCGAGCAGGGCAAGCTCGACCCGGTCATCGGCCGCGACGAGGAGATCCGCCGCGTCATCCAGGTGCTCTCGCGGCGCACCAAGAACAACCCCGTGCTGATCGGCGAGCCCGGCGTCGGCAAGACCGCCATCGTCGAGGGCCTCGCCCAGCGGATCGTCTCCAAGGACGTGCCCGAGTCGCTGCGCGACAGGCGCGTCATCGCGCTCGACATGGGCGCGCTGATCGCCGGCGCCGCCTACCGCGGCGAGTTCGAGGAACGCCTCAAGGGCGTGCTCAAAGAGGTCTCCGACGCGCGCGGCGCGATCATCCTGTTCCTCGACGAGCTGCACACGATCGTCGGCGCCGGCGCCGCCCAGGGCTCCGTCGACGCCTCCAACCTGCTCAAGCCGATGCTCGCGCGCGGCGAACTGCGCGCCGTCGGCGCGACCACGCTCGACGAGTACACCAAGTACATCGAGAAGGACGCCGCGCTGGAGCGCCGCTTCCAGCCCGTCAACGTCGGCGAGCCGACCGTGCAGGACACGATCGCCATCCTGCGCGGGCTGAAGGAGCGCTACGAGGTCCACCACGGCGTGTCCATCCAGGACAGCGCGCTGATCGCCGCCGCCACGCTCTCGCACCGCTACATCGCCGACCGCTTCCTTCCCGACAAGGCGATCGACCTCGTCGACGAGGCCGCCTCGAAGATCCGCATCGAGATCGACTCGCTGCCGACAGAGATCGACGAGGTCAAACGCCGCACCATGCAGCTGAAGATCGAGCTCGAGTCGCTGCGCAAGGAGAAGGACGACGCCGCCAAGGAGCGCCGCAAGGCGATCGAGGCCGAGGTGTCCGAGCTGGAAGGACGCGAGCGCGAGATGACCGAGCAGTGGGAAGCCGAGAAGCAGGCCATCGCCGGTATCTCCGAGCTCAAGGAACGCCTCGACGCCGCGCGCGTGGAGATGGAGCGCGCCGAGCGCGAGTCCGACCTGCAGCGCGCCGCCGAGCTGCGCTACGGCGAGATCCCCGAGCTCGAGCGACAGGTCGCCGAGAACGAATCGGCTGAGCGCGAGCGCGACGGCCAGGCGCCCGTGTTCCTCAAAGAGGAGGTCGACGCCGACGACATCGCCGAGGTCGTCGCGCGCTGGACCGGCATCCCCGTCAGCCGCCTGATGGAGGGCGAAACCGAGAAGCTCGTGCACATGGAGCAGCGCCTGCACGAGCGCGTCGTCGGCCAGGACACCGCCATCGAAGCCGTCGCCACCGCGCTGCGCCGCTCGCGCGCCGGCCTGCAGGACCCCGATCGCCCGATCGGCTCGTTCCTGTTCCTCGGGCCGACGGGCGTCGGCAAGACCGAGCTCGCGCGCGCTCTCGCCGAGTTCATGTTCGACTCACAGGAAGCGATGATCCGTATCGACATGTCCGAGTACATGGAGAAACACTCCGTCTCGCGGCTCGTCGGCGCGCCTCCCGGCTACGTCGGCTACGAAGAGGGCGGTCAGCTCACCGAGGCCGTACGCCGGCGCCCGTACGCCGTCGTGCTGCTCGACGAGATCGAGAAGGCCCACTCCGACGTGTTCAACACGCTGCTGCAGGTGATGGACGACGGGCGCCTCACCGACGGCCAGGGCCGCACCGTCGACTTCAAGAACACCGTGCTCATCATGACCTCCAACATTCCCGTCGCCGCCGACGCGCCCGCCGGCGAGGACACCGACCCGCATGCCGCCGCCGCAGCCGACGCGCGCCTGCGCTCAGAACTGCTCGACTACTTCAAGCCCGAGTTCATCAACCGCCTCGACGACATCGTGCGCTTTCAGTCGCTCACGCGCGAGCAGATCTCCGAGATCGTCGAGCTGCAGGTGAGCCTCGTCGTCGCGCGCGTCGCCGAGCGCGGCGTGCACGTCACGCTCACCGACGACGCCAAGCAGCTGATCGGCGACATGGGCTATGACCCCACCTACGGCGCGCGCCCGCTGCGCCGCGTCATTCAGAAGCAGCTCACCGACCGCCTCGCGCTCGCGCTGCTGCAGGGCGAGCTGCGCGAGGGCGACGAGGTGACCGTCGACGCGGCCGACGGCGAGCTGGTGCTGGAGGCGGCCGGCAACGCGGCAGTCGCGAGCTGAGCCACGGCACGCAGCGCCCGCGGCGATCCGCCGTTGACCGCGCCCACCGTGGCTGCGACGATGCCGACGCACTGAAATCCGGGGGGCGGATTCGCTGACGCGCGTGCGCTTGCGCGCGTGCGGGCGCGGCATGTCGCGTGACTGCGGCCGAGCCACCCACGAACACGGAGGATCGACCAATGTCACGAGGGATCACACGGCGGACAATCACCCTGCTCGCCGCCGCCGGCGCGCTGTTGATCGTCGCCTTTGCCGCAGTTCCGCAGGCCGGCGCGGCGTCGCTGTACGCCTGTGTCAAGAAGGAAGGCGGCTCGATGCGCCTGGTGGGCGCGCACGCGAAATGCAGGCGGGGCGTCGAGCGCAAGGTGTCATGGAACACGACCGGGCCCGCCGGCAAAAACGGCGCGAGCGGCAAAAACGGCGCCAACGGCACCAGCGGGACGAACGGAACGAACGGATCGAACCTGACGACGCAGACCCCGCTCGCCTCAGGTCAGTCGGAGTCGGGCTGGTTTGCCGTGGGCGACGGCGACTCCACGAAAGGCTTCGTTGGCGAGGGCATCACGTTCAGCCAGCCGCTGTCGGCGCCGCTCCCGGAAGAAAGGGTCATCTTCAACACCATCGGCGCGACGTCGCCGACCTGCCCCGGCGTCGGTCAGGCCGCGCGTGGATTCGTGTGCCTCTACCCCGCCGAGGGCGAAAACATGACCTTCAACGGCGCGTTCGACTTCAAACTCAACCGCAATGCCGCCGACAGGTTCGGCTTCGCCTTGTACTTCAACGCGGTCCTCACCGAAGGCTTCATCGACGGTTCCTGGACGGTGACGGCGCCGTAGGCGGTACGCACAGGCGGCAGACGGGCGGTCCCGCTCGAGCGAGCCGGGACCGCCCTGGGCGAGTGCGGCCGCCTGCGAGTGCGGACGCCTGGGCCGACGTTCTGACGCCGGCTCAGGCGGACGCGCTCCGCTCTGTCACCGCGCCGAGCACGCTGACAGAGCGGACATGCATTGGCTAGGGGGTGAAGACGCTCCCGCTCACCGACGCCGTCGCGCAGAGCGCCCAGACGTGGAACGTGTCTTCTTTCGTCGTGCTCGTGTTGTTCACGAGGGCTTCGAAGGCGTCATCCGTTTTGCCTTCCGCGCTGTCGGATATGAGGGTCTCGTTGATCGCCTGCTCGATGCCGCCGCTGTCGAGGACCCCGCCGCCGATCGCGTGCATCCCGGACGGGCAGACGACTTCCTGGGACCTCTGGGTTTCGTGCGGGTTGGGGATGTCCGGCCCTCTTACGATCTGAATCCCGTTGAGGGCGTTGGCCGAGTCGGCCGTTCCCGCGGTGCTTGCGCGCGTCGCGTTGGTGGCGTTGGTCGCGTTCGTCGCGTTGGTGGCGTTCGTGGCGGTCGTCGCCGTGCCGGCCGTCGTCGCGCTCGTGGCCGTCGTCGCGCTCGCCGCTTTCGTCACGACGACTGTTTTCGAGAGCTTTTTGAACAGCGATGTGTTCGTGCTCGCGAACGATTTGAGCACCTTCGGACTGATCTGCTTCGGCGAGCTGACCAGGTAGTGCTTGGCGGCGAGCGCGCCGCCGCTCATCGCGAAGACGAGCGCGAGCGTCGCCACCACATTGGCGTAGCTGAGATGTGCCTTTATCCGTTTCATTCCATGCCTCCTCAGGCTCGTTGACGCGCCGGACCGTGTCGAGCCGCGCGCGGATCTGCCGATGCTATTGGGAAGCGCTCATGTTTCGCACGGCGGCCGGGCCAATCGGGTAGAACGCACTTATGGCCGGCGGTTCGCCCGGCTGCAAGCAACCGGAGGAGTGCAAATGCCCACCTACATCATGCTCTCGACCCTCACACCCGAGGGCGTGCAGACGGTCAAGAACAACCCGCAGCGCATCACCGAGGTCAACAAAGAGGTCGAGCAGCTCGGCGCCACCGTCAAGGCGCAGTGGGCGACGCTCGGCCACGTCGACTTCATCTCCGTCGTCGAGGCGCCCGACGAGGCGACCATGGCGCGCGTGTCGCTCGAGCTCGGCTCGCGCGGCACCGGACGCTACGAGACGCTCGCCGCGATCGGCATCGAGGAGTTCATCGCGTCGCTGTGACGTCGCCCGGCCGCGCCACGCTGCCGAGCCCGGGTTCGCCCGTGCAGCGGCGTATGCTGCGCCTCACATGAGCGACTCACCGCAACCCGACCCAACCGCCGAGGGCGAGGGGCGCACCGAGGGCGAGGCCGGCGCGCCCGGCCTGTCGCTGGCGCCCGAGCCGATGCAGGAGGCCGAAGTGCAGGCTCAGCTCGACGACATCGACGTCGACGCCCCGCGCGTCGGCATCCTGATGGGCTCCAAGAGCGACATGGAGGCGATGGAGAAAGCCGCAAAGGAGCTCGAAGAGCGCGGCATCCTGCACGAGACGCGCGTGATGTCCGCGCATCGCGAACCCGACGTGGTCGCCGACTACGCCAAGAACGCGCACATGCGCGGCCTGCGCGTGATCATCGCCGGCGCCGGCATCTCCGCGGCGCTGCCCGGCGCGGTCGCCGCGCACACAGACCTGCCCGTGATCGGCGTGCCGCTCTCCGGGCGCCTGTCCGCCGCCGGCGGGCTCGACGCGATCCTCTCGATCGTGCAGATGCCTCCGGGCGTTCCGGTCGCGTGCGTCGGCCTGAACAACGCGCGCAACGCGGCGATCCTCGCCGCGCAGATCCTCGGCGCGTGACGCGCGGCGAGGCGCGCCCGCGATGATCGCCCGCTACACACGCGACGAGCTCGGTCGCCTGTGGACCGATCAGGCGCGCATGGAGAGCTGGCGGCGCGTCGAGGTCGCCGCGTGCGAGGAGATGCCCGACCTGCTCGGCGCCGGCGATGGGCCGACCAGCAGCGACCTTGAGGCGATTCGCGGCGCGACGTTCAGCGTCGACGCCGTCAACGAGCGCGAGCGCGTGACCGACCACGACGTCGCCGCATTCGTCGACGTGCTCGGCGCTTCGGCCGGTCACGCCGGTCGCTGGATCCACTTCGGCCTGACCTCCTCCGACGTGCTCGACACCGCACTCGCGCTGCAGCTGCGCGCGGTCGGCGACGTGATCCTGCCGGGCGCCTACGCGCTCGTCGCCGCGCTTCACGCGCGCGCCCGCGAGCACGTCGACACGCTGACCGTCGGGCGCACGCACGGCGTGCACGCCGAGCCGACGACGTTCGGCATCAAGCTCGCGGGCTTCGCCTTCGAGGCCCACCGGAACGCCCACCGCCTGCAGCGCGCCTTCGAGCAGGTAGCGGTCGGCGCGATTTCCGGCGCCGTCGGCACGTACGCCGCGACGAGCCCCGAGTTCGAGATGCGCGTGCTCGCGCGCCTGGGACTCGCTCGCGAGGATGTCTCCACGCAGGTCGTCGCGCGCGACCGCCATGCCGAGCTGCTGTCCGCGATCGCGCTCGCCGGCGCCGGCCTGGAGCGCCTGGCGACGGAGGTCAGGCACCTGCAGCGCACCGAGGTGCGCGAGGTGCAGGAGCCGTTCCGCGCCGGCCAGAAGGGCTCGTCGGCGATGCCGCACAAGCGAAACCCGATCAAGGCCGAGCAGATCTCAGGGCTGGCCCGCGTGCTGCGCGCCAACTCCCAGGCCGGGCTGGAGGACGTCGCCCTGTGGCACGAGCGCGACATCAGCCACTCCTCCGTCGAGCGCGTGATCCTGCCCGACTCGACGATCCTGCTCGACTACCTGCAGCACCGCGCGATCGCGCTCGTCGAGGGCATGACCGTCGACGAGCGGCGCATGCGCGAGAACCTCGAGCTGACGCACGGCGCGCTGTTCTCACAGCGCGTGCTGCTCGCGCTCGTCGCAGGTGGCATGGCGCGCGACGACGCCTACCGTGTCGTGCAGGAGCTCGCCCAGCGCGCGTGGGACGAGGGGACGCCGCTGCGCGAGCTGCTCGCCGGCGACGAGCGCGTCACCGGCCTCGCGCTCGACCTCGACGAGATCTTCGCCTACGACCATTACATCCGCTACGCGCATGAGATCGTAGGGCGGCTGGACTCGGAGCTCGCGCGGATCGACGAGATCGACTGAGCGCGGGCACCGGCCCTCCGCCGCCGTTGCTAGCATCGCCTCGCGTGACCACGCTCGACGACCTGCCCCTAATCGCCAGCGGCAAGGTACGCGAGATGTACGACCTGGCGGACCTCGAGGTCGCCGAGTCGCCGCCGCTGCTGATGGTCGCCAGCGACCGCATCTCAACCTACGACGCGGTCCACCCGACGCCGATCCCCGACAAGGGCAAGGTGCTCACCGGGCTGTCGGTGTTCTGGTTCGCCAAGACGCAGGGGATCGTCGCCAACCACATGATCTCCGCGACCGACGGCGTGCCCGAGGAGGCGCTCGGCCGTGCGCTCGTCGTGCGCCGGCTGCTGATGCTGCCCGTCGAGTGCGTCGTACGCGGCTACATCACCGGCTCGGGCTGGAAGGACTACCAGGCGACGGGCTCGGTCTCGGGGATCTCTCTGCCGAGTGGCCTGCGCGAGTCAGAGCAGCTTCCCGAGCCGCTGTTCACACCGAGCACGAAGGCCGATGTCGGCCACGACGAGGCGATCGACTTCGAGCAGGCGGCGGAGCTGGTGGAGGACCGCGCGCTGATGGAGCGCGTGCGCGACGTGTCGATCGAGCTGTACTCGTTCGCCGCCGAGCACGCGCGCGAGCGCGGCGTGATCCTCGCCGACACGAAGTTCGAGTTCGGCCTCGACGAGCACGGCGAGCTGGTGCTCGGCGACGAGGTGCTGACACCCGATTCCTCGCGCTACTGGCCCGCCGAGGGCTTCGAGGTGGGGCGCTCGCAGCCGAGCTTCGACAAGCAGTACGTGCGCGACTGGGCGTCCTCCAGCGGTTGGGACAAGAAGCCACCCGCCCCGGCGATCCCCGACGACGTCGTCGCCGGCACACGCGCACGCTACGTCGAAGCGTATGACCTGATCGCCGGCGAGCCGTTCGACGCTTGGCTGTCGCGAACCGGCGCCGCGTGAGAGCGCGCGTGCTGATCCGCCCCAAGCAGGGCATCCTCGACCCGCAGGGCGAGGCCGTGCAGCGCGCGCTGCCCGCGCTCGGCTTCAGCGGCGTCGCCAACGTGCACGTCGGGCGACTGGTCGAGCTCGACATCGACGACGCCGGCCAGCTGCAGCCGATGTGCGACAAGCTGCTCGCCAACCCGCTCGTCGAGGATTACGAGGTACAGCTGCTCGACGGCAGCGGCTGACGCGAGGTGAAGTTCGGCGTCCTCCAGTTCCCGGGCTCCTGCGACGAGGTCGATGCGCTGCACGCCGCGCGCCGTGTCGGCGATGCGGAGCTGATCTGGCACGGCGAGCGCGACCTGCGCGGGGCCGATGCGATCGTCGTGCCGGGCGGCTTCTCCTACGGCGACTACCTGCGCGCCGGCGCGATCGCGCGCTTCGCGCCGGCGATGGAGTCGGTGATCGCCTTCGCGCGCGACGGCGGCCCGGTGCTCGGCATCTGCAACGGCTTTCAGGTGCTTTGCGAGGCGCACCTGCTGCCCGGCGCGCTGCTCGTCAATGCCAATCGCCGTTTCACCTTCCGCCAGCTCGAAGTGGAAGTTGTCAACGCGGACACGCCGTTCACGGGCGCGTGCGCTGAGGGCGAGCGCCTGAGCATCCCCGCCAAGCACGCCTGGGGCCGCTACTACGCCGACGAGCCGACGCTCGCCGCGATGCGCGAGCGCGGCCAGGTCGTGCTGCGCTATGCGCCCCAGCAGAACTTCAACGGCTCGCTGCAGGACGTCGCCGGCGTGTGCAACGAGGCGGGCAACGTGTTCGGGCTGATGCCGCACCCCGAGCACGCCGTCGACGAGCTCACCGGCGGCTCGGCCGACGGGCTGAAGATCTTCGAGTCGATGCGCCTCGCCGCCGACGGCGCGCTCGCGTGACGGCCGCCGCCTCCACAGCGCCCACGCTGGCGGACGCGCTCGCGCTCGGGCTCACCGCCGAGGAGTACGCGCTCGTCTGCGAGAAGCAGGACGGCCCGCCCAACGTGCTCGAGCTGGCGATGTACTCGCTGCTGTGGAGCGAGCACTGCGCCTACAAGCACTCCAAGAAGCTGCTGCGCACGCTGCCCACCGAGGGCCGCCACGTGGTCATGGGGCCCGGCGAGAACGCCGGCGCGGTCGACGTCGGCAACGGCCTGGCGTGCGCGTTCAAGGTCGAGTCGCACAACCATCCCAGCGCCGTCGAGCCGTTCCAGGGCGCGGCCACCGGCGTCGGCGGCATCCTGCGCGACATCTTCGCGATCGGCGCGCGGCCGATCGCCGTGCTCGACTCGCTGCGCTTCGGCGAGCCGACCGGCGATTCCGCCACGCGCACCCGCTACCTGCTCGACGGCGCGGTCTCCGGCATCGGCCACTACGGCAACTCGATCGGCGTGCCGACGATCGGCGGCGAGGTCTACTTCGAGGGCCCCTACGAGCACAACTGCCTGGTCAACGCGATGGCGCTCGGGCTCGGCGAGCAGGCGCGACTGGTGCGCAGCGCCGCAGCCGGCGAGGGCAACGTGCTGCTGCTGTTCGGCGCCTCCACCGGGCGCGACGGCATCGGCGGCGCTTCGGTGCTCGCATCCGCAGAGCTCGCCGCCGGCGACACGACCGGCGGCGACTCGGCCAAGCGCCCGACAGTGCAGGTCGGCGACCCTTTCGAGGAGAAGAAGTTGTTGGAGTGCTCGCTGCAGCTGCTCGAGCGGAACCTGATCGTCTCGTTGCAGGACCTCGGTGCAGCCGGGTTGACGTCCTCCGCCGCCGAGATGGCCTCCAAGGGGGAGGTGGGCATCGAGATCGACGTCGCCAAGGTGCCGCTGCGCGAGGCCGGCATGGAGCCCTTCGAGGTGATGGTCTCCGAGTCCCAAGAGCGAATGCTGTGCGTCGTCGAGCCGGCCAACGTCGGCGCTGTGCTGGCGCTGTGTGAGAAGTGGGAGGTCAACGGCGCGCCGATCGGCACCGTCACCGGCGACGGACGCGTGCGCGTGCTCAGCGACGGCGAGCTGGTCGGCGACATGCCCGTACGCGCGCTCGTCGACGACTGCCCGCTGTATGACCTTCACCCGCAGAAGCCCGCGACGCCGGTCTATCCGCCACCGCAGGCAACGCTCGCGCCAGACGCGACGCTCGCAGAGACCCTGCTGGCGCTGCTCGGCTCGGCCAACATCGCCTCGCGCCGTCCGCTGTTCGAGCAGTACGACGCGATCGTGCAGTCGCGCACCGTGCGCCGTCCCGAGCAGGCCGACGCCGCCGTGCTGGCGCTCGCCGACGGCAGCGCGCTCGCCGTGAGCATCGACTGCAACGGGCGGCGCGTCGCCGCCGATCCCTACGCCGGCACCGTGCAGACGGTGCTCGAGTGCGCCGCCAACCTGGCATGCGTGGGCGCCGAGCCGCTCGGCACGACCAACAACCTCAACTTCGGCAATCCCGAGAAGCCGCACATCGCCTGGCAGCTCACCGAAGCCGTGCGCGGGCTCGGCGATGCTTGCCGTGCGCTCGACGCGCCGATCGTCGGCGGCAACGTCTCCCTGTACAACGAGGGCGCGACCGGCCCGATCTACCCCACGCCCGTGATCGGCATGGTCGGGCGCATGCCCGATGCGCGCCTGGCGGGCCGCCTGGGCTTTCAGCGCGCCGGCGAGGAGATCGCGCTCGTCGGCCCGTTCGCCCCGTCGCTCGCCGCGAGCGAGCTCGCCAAGCTGCGCGGCGACGCGCTTCCCGACGGCCTCGGCGAAGTGGACGTCGGCGCGGTGCGCTCGGCGCACATCGCCATCCGCGAGGCCGTGCGTGCGAGCGTCCTCTCCAGCGCCCACGACATCGCCGAGGGCGGGCTGGCAATAGCTCTCGCCGAGTGCTGCCTGGCCGGCGGCATCGGGGCGATCGTCGAGCTGGGCGAGCTCGCCGATCGCGCTGCGGAGGCGCTGTTCGGCGAGGGCCCGGGTGGCTTCGTGGTCAGCGCGACGTCCGTCGCGCTCGACGAGCTCGCGCGCGACGTGCCGCTGCACCGGCTCGGCACCGTCGGCGGCGACTCGCTCGTGCTGAGCATCGAGGGCGAGGGCGAGGGCGAGGGCGAGGGCGCGGGCGCGGGCGAGGGCGAGGGCGCGGGGATCGGCGGCATGGCCGGCGACGGGCGTGCAGGCGAGCGGCTGTCGATTTCGCTGGAGGAGCTCGCGCTGGCGCATGCGAGGCTCGCGGAGCTGTTCACGTAATGCGCCGAGCGGTAGCGATGGTATGCACAGGACTGAGCGCTATCGCGCCAAGCAGACCCGATCGCGCCAGAAGCGAGCGATCGCGCGCCAATCCGCAAATACCATGGCTATCGCCGCACGAAATCGCGGACCCACAACACACGCCCGCAGCAAGCGCCCGCCGCACTCACGCCGCCACCCCGGCCCCTGCTAGCGTGAACTCGTGATGCGTGAGGGACCGCGCGACGAGTGCGGAGTTTTCGGACTGTATGCGCCCGGTCACGAGGTGTCGAGGCTGTCGTACTTCGCCCTGTACGCGCTGCAGCACCGCGGTCAGGAGTCGGCGGGCATCGCGGCGGCCGACCGCAACGGGCACATCATCACGCGCCGCGAGCTCGGGCTGGTCAACCAGGTGTTCACCGAGAACGACCTGCGCACGCTCGCCGGCGAGCTGACGATCGGGCACGTGCGCTACTCGACGACCGGCTCCAACGCCTGGGAGAACTCGCAGCCGGTGCAGCGCTCGGAGGGCACCGACGGCTCGCGCCGCGAGGTGGCGCTGGCGCACAACGGCAACCTGATCAACGCCGTTGAGTTGCACAACGAGATGCTCGAGGCCGGTGTCAGCTTCAGCTCCACCTCGGACTCGGAGATCATCGCCGCGCTGATCGCCACGCACCCGGCGGAGTCGGTCGAGGACGCAATCGCCGAGGTGATGCCGCGCCTGCGCGGCGCCTTCTCGACCGTCGTGATGACCAAAGACCGAGTCGTCGCCTTCCGCGACCCGCACGGGCTGCGCCCGCTTTCGATCGGCACGCTCCCCGACGACGGCACCGCCGAGTCCGACGGAGAGCCGCGCTACTGCGTGGCCAGCGAGTCGTGCGCCTTCGACATCATCGGCGCGACACTGCTGCGCGACGTGCAGCCGGGCGAGATGGTGACGCTCGGCGAGGAGGGCCTGTCCAGCCGCATGGTCGTCGAGGGTGGCAGACGCGCTTTCTGCGTGTTCGAGTACATCTACTTCGCGCGCCCGGACTCGCGCATGAACGACCAGGTGCTGCAGGTCGCGCGCGGTCGCATGGGCGAGATCCTGTGGAAGGAGGCGCCCGTCGAGGCCGACCTGGTGATCGCCGTCCCCGACTCCGGCAACCCCGCCGCGCGCGGGCTGGCGCGTGCCGCCGGGCTGCCCCAGGACGACGGCTTCGTCAAGAACCGCTACGTCGCGCGCACGTTCATCCAGCCGGGCCAGGAGCTGCGCAAGCACGGCCTGCGGATGAAGTTCAACCCGCTGCCGGAGGTCATCGCCGGCAAGCGGCTCGTCGTCGTCGACGACTCGATCGTGCGCGGCAACACCACGCGACAGATCGTGCAGATGCTCAAGGACGCCGGTGCGGCGGAGGTGCACATGCGCATCTCCGCACCGCCGATCAAGCATCCCTGCCACTACGGAATTGACATGTCCACGCGCGAGGAGATGATCGCGCACGGGCGCACCACCGAGGAGGTCGCCGCCGAGCTCGGCTGCGACTCGCTGCACTACCTCTCGCTGGAGGGCGTGTACGAGGCGGTGCGCGGCGAACGCGCGACGCACTGCGATGCGTGCTTCAGCGGCGAGTACCCGCTGACCGGCAGCGATGGCGCGGCCGGCAAGTACTCGCTGGAGGACGATCAGATCCTTCCGCTGATCAAGGCCTGAGTTCCTCGCGCCGAGCCACGCGGCCCGGCGCGACGCACACCTTGGGCGGTGGCCGCGGCTATTTCGTTTTCGCGATGAAGCTGGACTGGCCGCTGCAGCTCGTCGCAGGGGTGAAGCTCGACTTGGCCGTGCCGTCGAAGTTCTTCTTCAGGAACGTGCCTTTGACCGTGACCGTGGCGAATACGCGGGTGGACCCCATCACGGTGTAGGAGACCTTGGCCGTGAATGCGCCGTCTTTGGAGATCGGCGCCGATTTGGTGTGCTGCACCTCGCCGCCTCCGCCGCCCTGGCAGTAGGCGGGGGCGAAGGGGATGCTGAGCTTCGCCGACTTGCCGTCAGAGGCCACGGCGATCGTCAGCGGCGAGTTGCGCACCGCTCCGGCATATTTGGCGCCCCTGACGGCGCCCGGTTTCGCACCTGCGGCAACAGCCGCGGCGGCGCATGTCAGCAGGACGACTGCCGCGAGCATCGCGGCCCGGCGAGCATGGCTGCACATGTCGGTTCTCCTTGGTCCGCGGTCCCCCGGCGGGACAACGCTGAGCGCTGAAATCTAACCCAGGTGGTCGCGGCGCGCGGCTGCGGCGTCGTTGGAGCGGTTGGCATACGGACGGCGCAGGATGGCCTGCCCGCCGCGCCCGCTGCCGAGGGCATAGCCCAGCGCAGCTACGACGATCAGTGTGATGAGGATGGCTGTGAGCATTGGAGTGTCCTTTCGCTGGCGGCTCGCACCGCCTCCAACCCTCACGATTCATTCAACGCGGTTCCGCCGGCACCCTCTGTGAGCTTGCTCACAGCTGCAAGCGCGTGCCCAGCGGCGCCGGGGAGCGCGGCGGGTATCGTGCGGCGCGTGGCCGAGCAGCTACCGATCGCCGTCCTCGTATCCGGCGCCGGCACGAACTTGCAGGCGCTGCTCGACACGGTGCACGAGCGCGAGTCGCGCATCGTCGCCGTCGCGTCGAGCTCCGCCGATGCGCGGGCGCTTCAGCGGGCGGCCGAGCGCGACGTGCCGACCGCCGTGTTCGCGCGCGGCGACTACGCCGACCGCGCAGCGCGCGACGAGGCGCTGGCCGACTGGCTGGAGCGCCAGGGCACGCGGCTGGTCGTGCTGGCCGGCTACATGGAGCTGCTCGGCGCGGCGTTTCTCACGCGCTTCGAGGGCGCGGTGATCAACGTGCACCCGTCGCTGCTGCCCGCGTTCCCCGGCATCGGCGCCGTGGCGCAGGCGCTCGCGTACGGCGTGCAGGTGTTCGGCGTGACCGTGCATTTCGTCGACGATGGGGTCGACACCGGCCCGGTGATCCTGCAGCGCGCGATCGAGCTCCCCGGCGCGCGCGACGAGCAAGCGGTGCTCAGCGCGCTGCGCCCGCTCGAGCATGCGCTGCTGCCGCAGGCCGTGCGGCTGTTCGCACGCGGTGCGCTGCGCATCGATCCCGCCGACCCGCGCCATCCGCTCGTCGCAGAGCTGCCTGGCGCGAGCGCCGACTGGCCGGGCGGCCTGCGCGCGGCCCGCCCGGGCGAGGGATAGGCTCTGAGCATGCTCTCCGAACGCGAGACGTCGACCCCGCCGGACACCGGGATCGAGCGCTCGGCGCCCGGTGAGGTACGCGTGCGCAGGGCGCTGCTGTCGGTCTCCGACAAGGCCGGCATCGTCGACTTCGCACGCGGCCTGGAGGAGCTCGGCGTGGAGATCGTCTCGACCGGCGGCACGGCGCGCGAGCTGGCCTCCGCGGGCATCGCCTCGCGCGAGATCGAGGACTTCACGGGCTTTCCGGAGATGATGGACGGGCGCGTGAAGACGCTTCACCCGCGGCTGTATGCGGGGCTGCTGGCTAAGCGCGACAACGACGAGCACCTGCAGGCGGGCTCGCAGCAGCAGATCGAGCAGGTCGATCTGGTGTGCGTAAACCTGTACCCGTTCGAGCAGACCGTCGCGCGCGGCGACGCCGAGGATCAGGAGATCGTCGAGAACATCGACATCGGCGGGCCGACGATGATCCGCGCGGCGGCGAAGAACAGCCAGTTCGCGGCGCCGGTCGTCGACCCGGCCGACTACGAGGGTCTGCTGTCGGAGCTGCGCGAGGCGGACGGACGGCTGTCGCCGGACACGCGCAGGCGGCTGGCGACGAAGGCGTTCGCGTGCACCGCGCGATATGACGCGGCGATCGCCACGTGGTTCTCCCAGCGCACGTACGAGGGCTTTCCGCCGACATGGAGCGACGCATTCGAGAAGGTCTCAGACCTGCGCTACGGCGAGAACCCGCACCAGCAGGCCGCGTTCTACGCGCGCGTCGGGTCGCCCACGCACCTGCTCGACGGCGTGCGCCAGCTCCACGGCAAGGAGCTCTCGTTCAACAACCTGCTCGACCTCAGCTCCGCACGCGAGCTGGTCGAGGACTTCGACGGCCCGGCGTGCGCGATCGTCAAGCACAACAACCCGTGCGGCGCGGCGATCGCAGCGACCGTGCAGGGCGCCTACGAACGCGCCTTCGCGTGCGATCCGCAGAGTGCCTACGGCGGCGTGATCGCCGTCAACCGCCGCGTCGATCTGGCGTGCGCGCAGGAGCTCTCCGAGCAGTTCATCGAGGTTCTGCTCGCACCCGGCTTCGAGCCCGACGCGCTGGCGCTGCTCGGCGAGAAGAAGAACGTGCGGCTGCTCGAGCTCGCGCACTGGCCGGCGCCTGCGCATGAGGTCGAAGGCAAGCCGGTGATCGGCGGTCAGCTCGTGCAGACGCACGACGTCGTCTCAGAGACGCGCGAGCAGATGCGCGTGATGACCGATCGCCGGCCTGACGAGGCGCAGTGGCAGGCGCTGCTGTTCGCGTGGAAGGTCTGCCGTCACGTGCGCTCCAACGCGATCGTCCTCGCCACCGCGGCGGCGGGGGAGGACGGCGCGAGCGAGTGCCGGACGATCGGCATCGGCGCCGGGCAGATGAGCCGCGTCGACGCGGTGCGCATAGCGGTCGAGAAGGCGCAGGCCTTCCAGCCTCAGCTGCTCGCCGGCGGGGTGCTCGCCTCCGACGCGTTCTTCCCGTTCGCCGACGGCCCGGAGCTGGCGATTCAGGCCGGCGTCACGGCGATCGTGCAGCCCGGCGGATCGGTGCGCGACGAGGAAGTCGTCGCCGCCGCGCAGCAGGCCGGCGTCGCGATGGTCGCGACCGGCGTGCGTCACTTCCGCCACTGAGCCGCGTCCCGCTCGCCATTTCCTTGGCTCGCCAGGCCCTTGGTCCCATCCGGCAGGGAGGACTTGACATTTCCTAGATAACGATATATCGTGACCGTACTTTGATAGTTCACGATAGGAGACTCAGATGCACAGGATTCATTCGACCGGCGAGGGGCGCTGCGCAAGCGGCCACCACTCCGAGACCGGTCATCACGACATCGGCGGCGTCCTGCGGTTCGCTATGAGCCAGCACGGACGCGGCTCAGGCGGGCCGGACGGCCCGCGCGGCGACCGGGGACGTCACCGTCACCGCGGCTTCGGCGGCGGTCCGGAAGGCGGCTTCGGCGGCTTCGGCGGTGGCTTCGGCCCAGGCGGCCCGCGCGGACGCGGGCGCGGGCGCAAGGCGCGCCGCGGCGACATCCGCACGGCGGCGCTGCTGCTGCTGGCCGAGGAGCCGCGCAACGGCTACCAGATCATGCAGGAGGTGCAGGAGCGCAGCGACGGCGTATGGCGTCCCAGCCCGGGCTCCGTCTACCCGGCGCTCTCGCAGCTCGAGGACGAGGGCCTGATCCGCTCCGAGGAGGGCGACGGGCGCAAGCTGTTCGCGCTGACCGACGAGGGACGAGCGGCCGTGCAGGAGCGCGGCGAGGACAAGCCCGCCCCGTGGGAGCAGATGAGCGGCGACGTCTCAGACGAGGCGCACGCGCTCGGCAAGCTCATGCGCGAGGTCGCGTACGCGTTCGCGCAGGTCATGCACACCGGCGGCAAGGAGCAGCTGGGCAAGGCACGCGAGGTGCTCGCCACCGCGCGCCGCGACCTCTACCGGATCCTCGCCGACGGCGAGCCCGGCAACGAGGGCTAGTCGAGTGCCTTCGCCGCGACGCCGAGCAGCGGGTCCTGGTGACCCGTCCGGTTGGCCTCGTCGGCGAGGCGCATCGCCTCGCTGAGCTGCGCGGGGTCCGCCGCCGCCTGACGTTCTGTCAGCGGCTGCAGGATGCCGCGCAGCGCGAGCATCGGCCCCACCCAGCGTGGGGCCCAAACGCGCGCCGAGCGCTTTTCGATGCCGCGCTCGATCGCGTCGATCGCCTTGGACAGAGGCGCCGGGTTGCGGATGAAGCCCGGCAGGCGCCCGCTCAGCGCTTGGCCGGAAGGCTCGGCGAAGGCTGCGCGCACGAGGTCGGTGTCGAGGAAGCCGAAGTATGCGCAGCCGACCATCGCGCCGCTGGGAATCGTCTCCTGGCGCAGCGAGTCCGACAGCGCGTCGACACCCGCCTTGGCCGTCGTGTACGGGCCCATCATCGGCCCGTGCGAGACAGCGCTGAGCGAGGAGATGTTCAGCAGGTAGCCGCGCTGCTTGACGATCTGCTCGATCACCGCGCGGTCGGTGCGCCACACGCCGAGCAGGTTGACGGCGAGCGTGCGCTCGACCTGCTCGACGGGCGCCGTGGCCAGCGACCCGGTGAAGGCGATGCCCGCGTTGGCGATCGCCACGTCGATCGCGCCGAAGCGCTCGACGGTCGCCTTGACGGCGCGTTCCAGCGCCGCGAGGTCGGTGACGTCGGTCTCGAAGCTCGCCGCGCGGTCGCCGAGCCTGGCGGCGTTCTCCTCCAGGCGGTCGGGCTCCAGCCCGACGAGCGCGACGTTCGCGCCCTTGGCGTGCAGGCGCTCGGCGGTCGCCTTGCCGATGCCGCGCGCGGCACCGGTGATGAACACCGTGCGCCCGTTGACGTCGTAGGTGCTGGCGGACGAGCGGGCCACACGGCCAAGCTATCCGATTGACACGCACGCGCGCAGGCGACTACGCTCGCCCCAGCCGCCGTCCCGGGCGGGTGACAGCCGTGGCTTGCGATCGGAGGATCGACATGCGCTCAGGTGCTGGACGCTTTGCTTCACGTCAGGGTCGGCGGTGCGCCGCGCGTGCCCGCCGGCGTACGGCGACGACAGGCGCGCTGATCGCGGCCCTGGCGCTCTCAGCCGCGTTCGCCGCCTCCTCGCCCGCAGCGCCGGCCGCTCGCGGCGCGGCCGTGCACGCGATCTGCAGCGGCCCGAACAGCGCGAAGGTGCCGTGTCGCTTCTCGACCCCGAGCGGCAACGTCCGCTGCGTGTGGACGCCCAAGCCGAACAGCGTTGCGTGCAAGCTGCGTGCGACCGGGCGCGCCTATCGCCTGGGGACGACCGGCAAAGCCAAAGCCGTGACGCTGAAGCATCCGGGCCCCGGGCGCGTGCTGCCGGTCCGCCAGCAGATCGTCTTCCCGAGCAGTCTTTCCTGTCACGACTCGAGGACCACGATGACGTGCAATCAGGACTTCGGCACAGGCGCGTTCACGCTCGCGCCGGGGGCCTCGCACCGCTCCTGAGGACGCTCGCGAGCCCCCCGCGGGCCGACCGTGTCGCCCGCTCGCACGCGTTCGCGCGCGATGGGCGCATGACACGCCGCTAAAGCCCTGTTTCTGGACGCTCGCGCGCGGGTGAGCGATGCGTCCAGAACTGCTCCGCGACGTCACGAATCGGCCGTCGCCGGACGAATGTTTGTCTTATGGAGAACGCCTCCGAGCGCGCGATGCTGGCCATGCCCGGGGTCGAGCCGCGCGACGAGCACGACCTGCGGATCTGGACGGCCATCGCGATGTGGGTGGCCGGCGCACTGACGATCGGCGTCGGGACCGCGCTGCCGGGCGGAGGAAGGCTGCACGTGAGCGAGCTGCGCGGGCTCGTCGCTTTTGGCCTGATGTGCGCGCTGCTCACGTTCGTGGCCTTCCGCCCGCTGTCCAATCGTGCGCTGTACGCGATGACGAACGTCTTTACCGCGCTGGGCTCGCTGAGCATCTGGTTCGCGTGCCTGTGGTCTGGGGGAGCGAGCAGCGGCTTTCTCGAGGGGTACTTCTTGACGGCGCTGTATTCGGCGTACTTCTTCAGGCTCAAGCAGGCACTCGCGCAGCTCGTGCTGATCACCGCGCTGGCGGCTTCTCCGCTGGTCTATGACTCGACGCCGCTGGAGGCACAGTTTCCCGGCCACCTGACGGTGCTCGTGGCTGCGTTGTGGGGCCTGGCGGCGGTCGTCGGATATCGCAAGCGCAGGCTTCTGCTCGCCGAGCAGCTGTCGCGCCAGCAGGCGATGTCCGACCCGCTCACCGGGCTGTACAACCTGCGCGCGCTGCGCGAGCGCGCCGAGCAGCAGCCGCTGCACGAGGGCGGCGGCGTGCTGGTGATCGACATCGACGAGTTCAAGGAGGTCAACACGGCCTACGGGCACACCGGCGCCGACGAGCTGCTGCGCCATGTGGGCGCCGAGCTGAGCGCCGCCGTCGACGGCGGCGACTGCGTCGCGCGCATCGGCGGCGACGAGTTCGCGGTGCTCGTGGACGACAAGACGCGCGCGGAGATGGCGAGCCTGGCCGAACGCTGCGCGTCGGCCGTCCAGCTCGCCGCCCAGCGCAGCGGCCTGCCGGGGTTGACGCTGACGGGAAGCGTCGGCCGTGCGACGTGGCCGCACGACGGCGCGACGCTCGCTTCGCTGCTCGCCGCGGCCGACGCCGCGATGTTCGCCGCGAAGTCGAGCAAGCATCGCGCAGGCGGGCTCGCCGCTGCCTCGCTGACGGCGGTACGCGTGCGCGCCGGGTCGCAGCCGGCTAAGGCCGATGGCCCAGCCGTTGCGGGCCCGCGTCTGCGACTGGTCAACGGACAGCCCGGCGACAACCGCGAAGCGCTCGACGACGGCGGCGCCGGTGCGCGCGGCTGGCACGATCGCCCGACGCGTGCGATCGCCGCGGCAGGCGCGTGGCTCGGCGCCTCGATCCTGACGCTGGTGGTGATCGTCCTCCCGGGCGCGGACAGGACGCACTCCGAGCTCGCGCTCGCGCTGAGCCTGTGGGCGGCGGTCGCCGGCGTGCTCGTGTTCTTGTGGGGCTCGCGTGTCGAGCAGATCGCCTACCGGGTGACGAACGCGCTCGCCGTGCCGGCGATTGGGCTCGGTGTGTACATCACCGGCGGCGCGACCAGCCCGCTGCTGCCGGTCGTGTTCCTCGCCGTCGCGCTCGCCGCGTACTTCGCTCCGCCGCGCGGCGCGATCGTGCGCCTGGTCGCGGGGATAGCCGTATGCGCGACGCCGTTTCTGTACTCGACGTCCGACGCGCAGCTCCTGTTCATCCTGCGCTTCGTCGCGCTCGCGGCGACGGCGAGCGTCGTCGCCGGCATCATCCTCTACAACCGCCGCGAGCTCGCGCAGGCCGAACGGGTCGCGCGCGACCTCGCCTCGCACGACCCGCTGACCGGCCTGCCCAACCGCCGTGCCTTTGCCGACGCGGTCGATCGCACGCTGCGCGACGCCAGCCCGGACATCGGCTCGCCGATGTCGATCGCGATGATCGACCTCGACAACTTCAAGCGCGTCAACGACATGTTCGGGCACGCCGCAGGCGACAGCGTGCTGCAGGCGATCGCCGGCGCGCTGGAGCAGGTCACGCGCCCCGGCGACTTCGTCGCGCGCATCGGCGGCGACGAGTTCGCGCTCGTCGCGCACGGCGTCGACACGTCGGTCAGCCGCGCGCTGAGCGTGCGCTGCGTCGCCGCCGTCGAGGAGGCGGTGGCGCATGTCGGCTACGCCGACTGCGCGATCTCCGCGACCGTCGGCTTCGCGCTGTTCCCGTACCACGGCAGGAGCCTCGACAAGCTCGTCGAGGCGGCCGACACCGCGCTGATGGACGCCAAGGACGGCGGCAAGCGCCGCGTCGTCTGCGCCGTCGCCGCGTCGACGGCTTAGCGGCGGCGAAGGCGAAATGCCCCGTGCGAGACTCGAACTCGCCCCACCGGATTAAAAGTCCGGCGCTCTACCAGATGAGCTAACGGGGCCTGCGCCTGGCAGTCTGCCATATCGTCCGCGACGGCTCGCTCGGCCGCCGGTGGATACGCGCACGTGCTCGTCGCTGTTGCTCTCGCGCCGACGGTGGCGGCGACGTGGGCGCTAGACGAGCGTGACGGTCGCCGTGGCGAGGGACGGCGCGCCCGAGGCGGGCACGAGCGATGCGCGCAGCGCGAGCTTGAGGCGGTGGTGGCGGCGCAGCGACGAGGCAGCCGCGCGCGTGATGTGCAGCTTGACGCTCACGCGCCCGGCGTGCGCGAGCGTGCGGTGGATCGCCGAGACGCCGTGGCCGCCGACCGTCAGCCGACCGGTGCCGGAGACCGCGAGCGTCAGCGTGAGCGCGGCGCCGTTGACCCTGTGGGCGACGATCCGGACCTTCGCCGGGCCGGCGGTCGTCTGCGCGGACGCGGGCGCGGCGCCGGGTGCGCCGGAGGAGATCGCGGCCGTCGCGGCCGAGCCGCTCGACGTGTCCGACCCGGCGGGCGGGTTCGAGCCGCCCGATTTCACGGGCCCCGCGCCACCGGCGCTTTCCTGTTCTTCTTCTTCGGCTTCTTCCGGTTCTTCTTCGACGGGCGGAGCTTCGCCGACGAGGCCGAAGGCGAGGCCCTGTTTGGCGGCGAACACGCCGAGCTGCTGGCCGTTGTGCAACGCGGCGAACAGCGCGACGGCGCTTTCCGGTAGCTGCGACGGTGTCTTGCCGAGCTTTTCGGCGAGTTCGGCGGGCGTCATGCCCAGCGCCGCGGCCGCTTCGCCGGCGGTGGACGCGACGAACGGTTCGCCGGCCAGGGCGGTGCCGAGGATTTCCTGCAGTTCTTCCTGGTCGCTCGCCGCGAACAGCGCTTGCGCGAGCGCTTCCGGGTGCACGGCTTTGCCGATCAGTTTGCTGAGCAGTTCGCCGAGCGTGACCGATTCGAGGCCTTCGTCGATCGCTTCTTCGGGCGATCGGCCGAGCGCTTCTTCGACGGCTTCTTCGAGCGTTTCCGGTGCGCCCGGTTCCTGCGCCCGCGCGGACGCTTCGTACGTCGCTTCGAGCTGTTCTTCGAAGTCCAGCGCCAGGCCGAACCCGCCGACGAGTTCTTCCACCAGTTCGCCTTCGCCGGCGAGCTCTTCGATCGCCTGCACCATCGCCTGTTCGACGCCGGCGCTGCCGCCGAGCCCGCCGACCGTCGCCAGTGCGGCGATCCCCGGCAGGTGGCTGAGCTGTTTGGCCAGCTGCGGCACTTCCAGCGCGCTCAGCGCGACGCCGGTCGGGCCGAGTTCGCCTTCGCCGAGCAGTTCGTCGAGGTTGCTAGCCGAAAGCTGGCCGATGCCGCCCGGCGGAAGCGTCAAAGCGGCGGGTTCGACGCTCGCGGACGGGCGTGCGCCGGCGGGCGCGTTCGCGCTCGCCGTGGCCGGCACGGCGGACAGCGCGCCGAGCAGCAATGCCGTGGCGGCGGCTGCGGCGAGTCCGAGCCGCGGACGCGCGTGACAGCAACGAGACGCCAACCTCACACGATGTCTATCGACGGGCCTGCCGGCGAGCTTGAGCGTGCGTGGCGGGAGACGAGAAAGCGTCGGCGTGCGCGATGGTATCTACGGCGTAAATACCATGGCTACCGCCAGCGCAAAACGCGGACCCACAACCCGCGCTCCTTTACCTTTCCCCGCGCGTCAAGACTCCGCGGCGATGCGCAGCATCTCGTCGATGTCGGTGAGCTTGACGCGCGGGCGGCCGGCGGCCTCGCCGAGCTCGCGCTCGTGGCGGTCGATGGCCTCCCAGCCGGAGTACGTGACGAGCGCGGGCTGGCGCTCGTGCAGCAGCGTCTCGATCGCCGCCGCGTCGGGCCGCTCGGGCTGGTGGCGGTGTGCGGGGCCGGCGCCGTTGCTCGATGGCGCGAGGTCGGCGAGCATCGCGTCGACGGTCTCCTGCGCGTCCTTCTTGTTCGTGCCGATTACGCCGGAGGGCCCGCGCTTGATCCAGCCGACGACGTACTCGCCGGGCGAGGGCGCGCGGCTGTCGGGGTCGAGCACGCGGCCGCCGTCGTTGAGGATGACGGCGGCGCGATCGTCGAAGGAGACGCCGGGCAGCGGCTGCCCGCGGTAGCCGATTGCGCGGAACACGAGGCCGGCGGGGATCGTCTCCGACTCGTCTGTCGCGCGCGCGCGCAAGGAGCCGTCGTCGCCGGCGACGAGCTCGTTGCGCACGAGCTCCACGGCGGCCACGGCGCCGTCCTCGCCGGCGATCAGCTGCACGGGCGAGAGCAGGAAGCGCAGGACGACGCGCCGGCGGCCCTCGGTGGGCGCGCGCTGGGCGTACTCGCGCAGGATCTCGACGTTGCGCCGCGAGGTGGCGTTCTGCTCGGCGGCGTCGTCGTGCACGGCGAGCGCTCGCTCCAGTTCGCCGGCGTCGACGACCACGTCGGCGTCGGTCAGCTCGCCGAGCTCGAGCAGCTCGGGGTTGGTGAAGGCAGCTTGCGCGGGGCCGCGGCGCCCGACGACGACCACCTCGTGCACGCGGCTGCGCGCGAGCACCTCCAGCGCGTGGTCGGCGGTGTCGGTCGGCGCGAGCTCGTCGGCGGTGAGCACGAGCATGCGCGCGACGTCGACGGCGACGTTGCCGTTGCCGATGACGACGGCGCGCTCGGCGGAGACGAGGTCGACCTCCAGGCCGGTGTGGTCGGGGTGGCCGTTGTACCAGCCGACGAACTCGGTGGCGGCGTGCGAGCCGGGCAGCTCTTCGCCGGGGATGCCCAGCGGGCGGTCCATCGGCGAGCCGGTCGCGTAGACGATCGCGTGGTAGTGCTCGAGCAGGTCGTCGCGTGAGACGTGCTCGCCGAAGCAGACGTTGCCGAAGTAGCGAAAGCGCGGGTGCGCGGCGGTCTTCTCGTAGACGCGGGTGACGGACTTGATCTTCGGGTGGTCGGGCGCGACGCCCGAGCGCACGAGCCCCCACGGCGTGGGCAGGCGCTCGATCATGTCGACCTCGAAGCCGGCGTCTGAGTCCTTGAGCAGGTGCCCGGCGGCGTAGAAGCCGGCGGGGCCGGAGCCGATCACGGCGATACGGATGGGTGAGCTGTCGTCTGTCACGGAATCGTTGTAGCGAGCGGCATGGGCGCGGCCCGACTCGAACGGGCGACCCCCTCGGTGTAAACGAGGTGCTCTAGCCAACTGAGCTACGCGCCCCAGTCCTTGGGGACCCTAGGCTAGCGACCCTCTGTGGGAGGTTCCTGGGTCCGCATGGTTGGCGACCGCTCCCAACGGGCAGGTGAGTTGTCAACGATTTGTACGAGTTGGCTAGGATGGCGCTCCCGGCCCGGGATCTGTTCCTTGAACACCGAAGACACCGCCCACCACGAGGGGTCATCAGCGTTCGCCGAATCAGGCGAAGCGGCGGAGCTTCAGCTGCGCGATGTGAGTAAGCGCTACGACGGGCAGCGCGAGCCGGCAATCGTCGACCTGTCGCTGACGGTGCCGGCGGGCGAGGTGTGCGTGCTGGTCGGGCCGTCGGGCTCGGGCAAGACGACGGCCATGCGGCTGATCAACCGGATGATCGCGATCACCAGCGGCGACATCCTGCTGGGCGGGCGCAGCGTGCTGCAGCGAGACGCGCGCGAGCTGCGCCGCGAGATCGGCTACGTGATCCAGCAGATCGGCCTGTTCCCGCACCAGACGGTGGGCGAGAACATTGGCACGGTGCCGCAGCTGCTCGGCTGGCCGAAGGAGCGCATCGCCGCGCGTGTGCAGGAGCTGCTGGAGCTGATCGGCCTGGACCCCGAGGAAATGCAGAACCGCTACCCGGCGCAGCTCTCGGGTGGGCAGCGCCAGCGCGTGGGCGTGGCGCGAGCGCTGGCGGCCGACCCGCCGCTGATGCTGATGGACGAGCCGTTCGGCGCGATCGATCCGATCAACCGCGCGCGCCTGCAGGACGAGTTCCTGGCGCTGCAGGCGAAAGTGAAGAAGACGGTCGTGTTCGTCACGCACGACATCGACGAGGCGATCAAGATGGGCGACCGCATCGCGATCCTGCGCGAAGGCGGGCGCCTGGCGCAGTACGACACGCCGCGCGAGATCCTCATCCACCCGGCCGACGACTTCGTGGCGGAGTTCGTGGGCGCCGACCGCAGCATCAAGCGCCTGTCGCTGACGACGCTCGGCGAGCTGAAGCTGCTGGAGCCCAACGGCACGAGGCCGGGCCCAACGCGCGCGCCGTTGCAGACGTCGGTGCGCGACGCGCTGTCGATGATCCTCACGGCGGGCGGCGAAGCGCTGACGGTGGTCGACGGCGAGGACCGCGTGCAGGGGCTGCTGACGCTCGGGCTGATCGAGCAGCTGCTGTCGGAGGAGGCGGCGGCGAACGGCAACGGCGACGGCTCGCCGTCGAGCCTCGTCGTGGAGCCGGCGCTCGACGGCGGCGCGACCGGCGCGCCCGCGCCCGCGGCGCCGGAAGCGGGCTCCGCGGACGGGTCGGGCGCGGCATGACGCTCGGCGCGCCGCTGCTGGCGGCGACGGGCCCGGTGATCCCCAACTACAGCGCGCACAGCAGCAAGTGCGTCGTGCAGAACCACTTCTTCTGCACGGAATGGATCAGCCACAACTGGTCGAGCATCCTCTGGCCGGCGCTCACGCAGCACGTGATGCTGACGGCGATCGCAGTGGCGATCGGCTTCGCGATCGCGATGGCGCTGGCGCTGGCGGCGCACCGCTACCGCGCGGTCGAGCGCCCGACGCTGCTGGTGACGACGATCCTGTACACGATCCCCTCGCTGGCGCTGTTCGAGCTGCTGGTGGCGCCGGTCGGGCTGAACATCTACGCGGCGGAGATCGCGCTGGTCTCCTACACGCTGCTGATCCTCTTTCGCAACATCCTGACGGGCCTGCGCGCGGTGCCGGCGGAGGTGCTCGACGCGGCGGAGGGGATGGGCATGACGCGCCGCCAGGCGCTGCTGCGCGTGGAGCTGCCGCTGGCGCTGCCGGCGATCGTGGCGGGGCTGCGGATCGCAGTGGTTACGATCATCGCGCTGGCGACGATCGTGTACACGATCTACCCGAAGGGGCTGGGCGTGCCGATCCACTCGGCGCTCGGCGAGGGGCCGTTCAAGACGGAGCTGATCGCGGCGGGTGCTCTGGCGGTGCTGCTGGCGCTGGCGGCGGACGGCCTGCTGGTGCTGGTGCAGCGCGTGCTGACGCCGTGGACGCGCGCGAGGGCGAGCTGAGCGATGCACGAATTCGTGGAGGCGTTCAAGTTCATCGCCAACAACGGCGCCGTGTCGGGGCAGTCGGGGCTGCCGACGCTCACGCATCTGGCGCTGGAGACGCTGAAGGTGGGCGCGATCGGCGTGGCGATCTCGGTGCTGATCGCCGTGCCGATCGGCGTGTGGCTGGGGCACATCCACCGCGGGTCGTTCCTGGCGATCAACATCGGCAACATCGGCCGCGCGCTGCCGAGCCTGGCGGTGCTGGCGATCGGCGACGCGTTCCTCGGGCTGGGGCTGACGGTCGTGGAGCTGGCGCTGGTGATCCTGGCGGTGCCGCCGATCATCACGAACGCCTACCTCGGCGTGGACGGCGTCGACCGCGATCTGGTGGACGCGGCGCGCGGGATGGGCATGTCCGAGCGCGAGGTGCTTACGCGCGTGGAGCTGCCGCTGGCGCTGCCGCTGATCTTCGCGGGCATCCGCACGGCGGCCGTGTTCGTCATCTCGACGACGACGATCGCCGCGCTGGCGGGCTTCAGCGGGAGCCTCGGCGACCCGATCGCCAACGAGACGAGCTACCACTTCTCGGGCGTGCTGGGAGCGGCGATCTGCGTGGCGGCGCTCGCGCTGGCGGTGGAGGGGGTGCTGGCGCTCGCACAGCAGGTGCTCACACCGCGCGGTCTGCGTGCTGTGAAACCGAAACGCGCGTCGCTGCGCACGGCGGCGACGGTGAACACCTGAGCAAACATATATATTAATTATTAATAATTTTTATCCGATCAAGTAAGTCAACAAAGGAGGCGGCGTACATGCCAGGTACGCGCAAGAGCAGGTTGAGGACGGCAGTGGGAAGGGCGACGGCGCTGTTCGCCGTGGCGGCGCTGAGCATCGGCTTGGCGGCGTGCGGCAGCAGCTCGTCTACGAGCTCGTCGAGCTCGGCGTCGTCGTCGGAAGGCAAGCCGGGCACGGGCAAGCCGGCGGTGACGATCGGCGACAAGAACTTCCCGGAGGAGAACATCCTCGGACAGCTCTACGCGCAGGCGCTTGAAGCGAAGGGCTACAAGATCAACCTGAAATCGGAAATCGGCTCCTCGGAGATCATCTACAAGGCGCTCACGTCGGGCAAGATCGACATGTACCCGGAGTACACGGGCGTCTTCCTGTCGGCGGTCGCCGAACAGACGAAGCTGCCGACGAGCGCCGAAGACGCGTACAAGCAGGCCAAGGCGTTCGCCGAGAGCAAGGGCTACACGATGCTCGACTACACGCCGTTCTATGACTCGGACGCTCTGGCTGTGTCGCCGAGCTTCGCGAGCAAGAACCCGAGCGTGAAGAGCATCGAAGACCTCAAGCCGCTGGGCAAGAAGGTGACGCTCGGCGCGGCGCCCGAATTCGCCACGCGCTTCGAGGGTCTGCTCGGCCTGAAGAAGGAATACGGCGTCGACCCGACGTTCAAGCCGATCGCCATCGAACTCGCCTACAAGGCGCTGGAAACCGGACAGGTCGACACGCAGGACGTGTTCACCACCGACGGCCAGCTGCTCGGCGGCAAGTTCAAGCTGCTCGAAGACCCGAAGCACGTGTTCGGCTTCCAGAACGTGGCGCCGATCGTCAAGAAGAGCGTGCTGAGCGCGGAGGGTCCGGCGTTCGAAGAAACGGTGAACAAGGTGAGCAAGCTGCTGACGATCGCGGCGATCCAGCAGATGAACAAGGCGGTGAGCGTCGAAAAGCAGGCGCCGAAGACCGTCGCCGAACAGTTCCTGAAGGCCAACGGCGTCGTCTGACGCCGACCGCCGCCGCGCGCCGCGTCTCCTGCGAAGCTTGCGGGGATGCGGCGCGGCGACGGCGGGACCCGGTAGATGCGCGGTGGCGGCCGTCCGCTGCGCTTCGCGCTGTGGCTGATCGGCGCGCTCGTCGTGGCGCTCGGCCTGGCGCAGGTCTTCCTGCCGAAAATCGCCGCCGGCCGCATCTCCTCGCGGCTGGGCAAGTACGGCGACGTGCAGAGCGTGCACGTGAGCGCGTTCCCGGCGATCGAGCTGCTGTGGCACGACGCCGACGCGGTGACCGTGCACGCGCGCACGCTCAGCGTGAGCCCCGCGCAGACGGGCAAGCTGCTGCACGAAGCGAGCGGCCTGCAGAAGTTCGACCTGACGGCCGACGCGACGCGCGAGGGGCCGCTGGCGCTGCACGACGTGCGGCTGAGCAAGCGCGGGCGAAAGCTGCGCGCGCAGGCGAGCGCGAGCGAAGCCGACGTGAAGGCTGCGCTGCCGGCGGGTTTCGAGGTGCAGCTGCTCGGCAGCTCCGGCGGCGAGGTCGCGTGCGCGCGAGCGGCGGGCTGTTCGGCGTGGGCGCGTCGGTTGACGCGGTCGCGGGGGCGAGCGAAGGCAAGCTCGTCGTGCGCCCGCGCGGCTTTCTCGTGCAAGCGCTGCGCCTGACGCTGTTCTCCGACCCGCGCGTGCGCATCGAAGGCGTCGGCGCGAGCCGCACGGGCGACGGCGGCTACGAGCTGAGCGTCGACGCGAGCTTGCGCTGAGGCGCGCTGCGGCGGGCGCGGGCCGTGTCAGGCGGCCGCGTGGACGGGCGCGGAGCGCGCGCCGGCGCGCGCGTGCACGTGCATCGGCACCCCGTCTTTGGGGCTGATGGTCGGCATCTGGCGAATCGCGAGCGTGAAGTCGTCGCGCAGCGACAGCGTGAAGCGCTGCAGCAGGAGCGTGGCGATCGTGCGCACCTCCAGCTGACCGAAGCGCATGCCGATGCACGTGCGCGAGCCGCCGCCGAAGGGGACGTACGCGCCCTTCGGCATGGCGGCCTTGGCCTCGGGCGTGAAGCGCTCGGGGCGGAACTCGTCGGGGTCGGCGAACACGTCCGGCAGGTGATGGCTGGCCCACGAGCAGTAGTTGACGAACGCGCGCGCGGGGATCGTGTGGCCCTGGAACTCGAACGTGTCGATCGCGCGGCGCGGGCCGACCCACGCGGGCGGGTACTTGCGCAGCGTCTCGTCGAGAACCATCTCAAGCTGTGACAGCTCGCCGCTCGTGAGCTGCGCGGCGGTGGGTGCGGCGCCGGCGAGCTTGTCGTCCTGCTCGGCGATCAGCCGTTTGGCGACGTGCGGGTTGCGCGCGAGCTCGTAGAACATGAACGAGACGGTCGACGTGGTCGTGTCGTGCCCGGCGAACAGCAGCGTCATCACCTCGTCGCGGATCTGCAACTGCGACAGCGTGTTGCCGTCCTCGTCGCTCGCGTCGAGCAGCAGGCTGAGGATGTCCTGCCCGCGCTCGCCCGACGCGCGGCGCTCGGCGATCTCCGAGTAGATCAGCGTGTCGAGCTGACGCGCGGCGTTCTGCATGCGCGCCCACGGCGTGCCGCGCGTGCGCAGCACGCGCAGGAAGTAGTCCGACGCGTAGAACGCGAGCGCCTCCTCGAACAGGCCGGCCGCGTCGATCGCGCGGGCACGGCTGCCGTCCGGGTCGAGGCCGAACAGCGCGCGCATGGCCACGCGCATCGCGAGCTTGCGCGTCCACGCGTACAGGTCGAAGTCGCTGCCCGGCGCCAGCGCGTCCAGCGCGTGCGTCGTCTCGGCGACGATCGTGTCGTAGGAGGCGGCGATGTTCTCGCGGTGGAACGCCGGCAGCATGATCATGCGCGAGCGGCGGTGGAAGTCGCCGTCGATCGTCAGCAGCCCGTCGCCCATCAGCCCGATCAGGTCGCGGAAGTGCCCCGAGCGCCACGCGAAGTTGGAGGAGTGCGAGACGAGGATGTGGTGGTTGGCCGCCGGGCCGAGCATGAACACGACGTTCGAGTGGAACAGGCGCAGCGTGAACACCGGGCCATAGCGCTCGTAGTTCTCCAGCAGCATCTCCAGCGGTTCGTTGGCGAAGCGCCGCGTGCGCGGGATCGAGAAGCGCGTCTCGCCCGGCGGGAACGCCAGCCCCGCGAAGCGCTCGTCGCGCAAGTCCTGCAGCATCACCGCGAACGGGTTGCTGTCGAGCATCGGTGCAGGACCAACGAGCGCCATCCGCGCAAGCCTACCGGACCGACTGGCCGCCCAGCCAGTTTTCCGGGCCGCGGGCGTGCCTCCGGCTACGCCGAGGCCGATGCGCGGGCGGGCCCCCGGCGAGCGCCAAGCCTTGGCATACTGAGCGGGCGCTTCAGGAGCTGCTTTGCTGCAGCGTCATCGCGGGGGCGTAGCTCAGTTGGTTAGAGCGCTGCCCTGTCACGGCAGAGGTCGCGGGTTCGAGTCCCGTCGCTCCCGCTTTCGGCACCCCGCTCGTTTCCGCGCCCAGTGCGGCAGCGGCTGGCGGCTTGGAAGTACGGGAGGAAGTCCTCGTGCGGCTGCACAGCGACGATGCGCCCGCCCTGCGCCCAGACCTGCGCGAACAGCGAGACGAGCAGCCGCCGACGCTCGGCGGGCTCGGTCTCCAGCTCCCAGAACGACGAGAAGTCGCCGAGCAGCTCCTTGGCGCGCTCGATGCCCGGGTCGGCTGGAGCGCCGAGGCGCTGCAGCTCCTCCTCGATGGACTGGCGGCGCATGACGTACTGCGCCTTGGGCAGGTCGCCGAGTACGTAGAGATCCTGCAGGCGCTCCAGCTGGCCGAGCAGTGCCGTGCGGTTCGGCACCGCTCCATTGCGTACGGGCACGTCCGCTGATAGGCCGGACTGACCGGCGCCCGCAACTTCGCCCACCGCCCGCTGTTAGTTCGGCATAACCGAATCCGGGGGGCAGGTTGTGCGACAGGAATTGCTCGCGGTGCTGCGCTGTCCGTCTTGTGACTCGCGCGAAAGCTTCGGGTTGGCCGACGAGGTCGATGACGGCCGAGAGATCCGCGAGGGCTGGCTTCGCTGTTCGGCTTGCGAGTGTCGCCGCCCGATCGTCTACGGGGTCGCCGACCTGCTGCTGGACCCATCTCCCGAGGTGATTGCCGAGGCCGCAGGGCTCGAGCGTTTCGCGCAGCTGATGGCAAGCGACGGATGGGATCGTGCGCGCGTGCTGCGACTTCCGCATGAGGCAAGTGGCTACTGGTTTGGTCAGGCGCGGGCGATAGAGCATCTGTTCGAGACGGTCCCATTCGCCCCAGGCCAGCGGATACTCGACATAGGCGCTAACACATGCTGGGCCGCTGCCGCGTTCGCGAACGCCGGCCTGTACACGGTGGCGCTCGACATCTCGATGACCGAGATGCAGGGACTCCGCACTGCGGACTGGTGGATGCAGGAGACGGGCGCGCACTTCGAGCGAGTGCTCGCGCAGATGTCCAGCATCCCTTTCGCCGACGATTGCTTCGACTGGGTCTTCTGCTGCGAGGTGCTCCACCACAACGATCGTCCCGGCATGACTGCGGCACTACGAGAGATATATCGTGTGCTGCGCCCCGGCGGCCGGCTGCTCGTGGTAAACGAGCCTTTGCGATGGCCTACCGATCTCAAGCGGGACCACGCCGCCGAGGTCGCTCAGTTCGACGGTAACGAGCACGTCTACTTCTTTTCGGAGTACTTGCGGAACGTATGGCGAGCCGGCTTCCGCTGCTTTCAGATCTTGGAGCCAGTCACCGACTCGGCCTTCTCAAGCCACCCGATTCACCTCACGACTGAGGCGAGCACGCTGGGCTCATTCAAGCTCGCTGCCAAGAACGTCGTGCGCAACCGCGCCCTTACCCGTCGCGGGTACAAGTGGTGGCGCTACTTGATGGGCCCGGGGGTTTCCTTGCACATGATCTGCACGAAGGGTTTCTGAGGCCGCCTGAGCGAGACTCGCTAAACGACAGCTCACAACCGTGTCGGCAGATCCTCAGCGCGTGAGCCGTTGCCGCATCAGTACGCGTCGTGTGCGGACTGATCCAGCAGCCGGGTTCGCTCACGCGGATCTCAGTCGGTGCCAAACGAGTTCCGACTCCCAAAGGAGCCGCAACCTATTGTCTGAAGCTGATTTGGTTTCCCGGCCTAACCGTCGTCTCCGCATTGATGGCTAAGCTCGCTGTCGGCCATGTCCCAAGCTCGACATCAAGCAGTTCAGGCAAGCGTGCAAGGAGGCTGGGCTGACTGCCTACGAGCGCTTTGAGGCCAGTCAAGCGCTACATGCCGATAAGGAGTCAGGCGGCGGACAGGAGGACATGAGCTATCGAGAACTGCTGGCCTGGCTGCGAGAATGGAGGGACTCATGGCGACCGTGATAGCCCTAGATGCCTCACCGAGAACCGTTCTGCGATCGATGCGCGGCGAGGTTGTAGACGCACGCATCGCCTATCCGAACGTACTGCACGTTGAAGGTCGGGACGCGCAAGGAGATCTGTGGCGCCTGGCGACCCAAGACGCGGAGTGGTCGCCAACTGATCCAGCCCAGCTGGTGGGACGTGCGATCGAAGATGCTGAGATCGACGAGACCTCTGGCGAGCTGCGCTGCAGACTTTCAGATGGGTCGGTGCTCGACATCAAGCCAGCCGCGGGCGAAGTTGAGGATGAGCCGCCGTACTGGGAACTGATCAGTGCCGCCGGTGTAGTGCTCGAGTTCGGTCCGGGAGTTCGCTGGCAGATCAGTAGCGCCGACGCCCCAGCGTCCTCGCGTCGCTAAGCGACGCGGCGGCCACTTAGTGACCGCTCGGCACCTCGACGAAGTCCCCCAACGACGCCCCACCTCGTCGCTCCCGCTTTCGTTGAAGACAAAGGCGGTTGGTGTCAGCGAGCCAATGCCCCCGACGTCGTGCGAGGCATGAAGTCATGCACGGCAACGCATCAGCTCGCCTCTACCGCACTCGCCCTCGACGCTACCCCTTGACTTCGATGTGGCTGAGGCCGGTTGGCCTGAGTTTGTCCGCGACGGCGAACCCGGATTCTTCGAATTTACCTTCGTTGGTCGCCGTTTCGGGGATGTCGTTCGCCGAGCCGGCGAAGTGCGTGATGCCCTGTTTGCCCATCGACTGCGTGAACGACAGCGAAAAGCTGGCGCTGGCGGAGAGCAACACGTTCAGCGGCGATATAGCGCCGATGACCGAGCCTACGACCTGAGCTACCCCGAGCGTTCCACATTCGAAGATCGCAAACCCACCAGACCCGGTTGGCTTCAGGTCCAGACCGACGGTAGGGGACGGGGGCACTTTGACGTACCCGAGTTCCCCGAGCATTTCGTTCATCCTGATTTCCCCGGCGGCAGCCATGAACGATTGGCATTTCTGAGATGCGCTGACACAGCCTTTGAGGACCATCAGGATTTTACGCGCTTTTTTGGAGCCGGACGCTTCCACTTCGCCATTTGCGCTTTGCGAGCTGCACGTCACCAGGAAGCCCACGCGAGTTTCCAAGATCGTCGACCCGCCGGTGATTTCAAACGTCTTCCCTTCGCTCGTGATGAATTCCGGTAGCACCGCCGAGGCCGGAGTGGCGCCGGCCGTGCTTGCCGCCAGGCCGACGAGCAACGTCGCGCAGGCCAGTCTCATTCGTCTCATCTCGCGTCCTTTCACTCCTGATGACTGCCATGACCCGCGGGGCACCGCGATCGCTGCCTCGGAGAACCGGGAAGCTACTTGTAACGACTGGCTCGCCGAGTTTGGCCTCCCCGAGCCTCGGCGATCGGATAGACCGTGGTGGCGTGGCACCACGACGGTCAAGCTCGTCTCGCGCGTCTCCAATTTGCGGCGCAACGCGAAGTAGCCGACCCCGGACGGGTAACGTCCGCACTGCATGAGACCGGCACGCCGGCGACTGACCATGATGGCCCACTGATGCGCTCGATCGCCCTGGACACGCCGCGGTCGGTACGTCAGATCCTGGCGACCACGGCCGGCCTGTATCGCTGGTATCCGGCGCTCTTCGCAATCCTCGCCGTCGCGGTCATCGCTCCATACGACCTGGCCGTGCTCGCCGTCACCGGCTACGGTCCGCTGCGGCACAGCGGCGAGGGCGTCGGCACTTACTGGCTGCTGCAACTGCTGACGACGTCGTTGATCACTCCGCTGATCTCGGCGCTGCACGTGCACGCAGTGGTCGCGATAGGCGAGGGACGACGTCCCCGCCTAGGCGCCGTCGCCCGGCGCGGGCTTCAAGTACTGCCGGTCGTCGCCGCGGCCGACGTCATGTCATCGATCGGCATCGCGCTTGGCTACGTGGCGCTGATCGTCCCGGGGGTCGTCCTTGGCCTGCGATGGGCGGTCGGCGCACAAGCTGCGGCGCTCGAGAACGGGAACTGGCTGGATGCCCTGCGCAGCAGCGGGCGCTTGACCGCGACGCACTACGCGCACATCTTTGGCCTGCTGCTTCTCACCGGGATCGTGGCGGCGGCGTTGCGTCTCGGAGTTCGCGCACTTCCATTGGGCAGCAGCGTAGGCGTCGGCTCGGTGACCGTCGGAATCGCGGCGGACACGATCGTCGCTTCATTTGTCGCACTCACGTTGGCGTTGCTCTACTTCGATCTTCGGGCGAGGCCGATGGCCGCCGAGCAAGCCAAGCGAGCCGAGCGCGAGTACCCACACCTGCGCGACCTCGACGGGTGAGCGGCGCTCAGCGCGTGACGGCGGATGGCAGGCCGATGGCGCTCCGCCCGGCATCCGTGAGGATCCACCAGTGCCCTTCGTACTCTCGATGAACCGTCCTGCGCTTGCCGACTTCCGACAGCGGATGGACGCCGTCTCGCGGACGCATCGTGAGCGAGCCCCACGACCATTCGCTTCTCACCAGGCCCCGATCCAGAAGTGCCCGCAACGCGGTCTCGATCGCCTCGCGCCCGGGCGAGCATTCGAGCAGTTCCTCGTCCAGGCAATCCAGGGCCACGCCAAAGCGCGCTCCGCCGATCCCGACCCGTTCGAGCAGCTCGCGCTCGAATGCGCTCAGCTCGATGTCGGACATCTGCGCATTAACGCACGCCCGTTTGGCGGCCGCGGCAGCTAGCGGCCTAGCGCCCCTTGGCAACCCGCAACAGCACGAGCCGCCAGTCGCATCGGGCCTCCTCGGGCCGCTTGGCGACTGCCTTCGCCACCCGCCCGAAGAACTCATCCGCAAGCTTCGCGGCCGCCTGCGCGGAGCGCTCCGCCGCGACCCCGGCGAACAGCGACGGCTCGGAGAACGCGCGCAGGAAGTCGGCGACGCCCTTCGCATACGCGGCGACGTCGTCGCTGCGCTCGTAGCTCGCCCACAGCGGGTCGGCGAGGTCGGTCTGCGAGTGCTCCTGCAGCTCGAACGAGCCCGCGGGCGTCGGCTTGCCGAGCGGCTCGATGAACTCGTCGAGTGTGCGGTAGTACGTCGGCACGACCATCTGTTCGTACTCCTCGCGGCTCAGCGCGCCCTCGGCGACCATCTCGCGCAGCACGTCGTTGGCGATGCCCAGCAAGCCCTCAGCGCCCGAGCGCCCGTTCTCGTCGGCGCCGCTGCCGACGACGACGAGCTGGCCGCCCTGTTGCAGCTCCTCGAGCCGATGGCCGAGGAACACCTGCCAGTCCTCCGCCGCGCGCGCGGCGTATGTCCGCGCGCTCCTGCGCATCGCCGAGCGGCGAGAAGATGTGCTCGCGCAGCGGCGCCGGCACCGAGCTCAGCCAGTGGACGGTGATCGAGCTCCAGCCGATCGCCACGTGCCCGGCTGGGAACAGCCGCTCGTAGAACGACCTGCCGGCTGCGTACGCAAAGACGTTCGCCGCGCCGCGCAGGTAGCTGTGCGGGTCGGCCTCGAGCGTCGTGAACAACGCGGCGAAGTCGTTGCTCGGCAGATCGGTGTGGACGACCGAGATCGGCGTGTCGGCAGCGAGCCGCCCGCGCAGAGTCTCGATCGCGGCACCCATCGGCGCGAGCGAGTTGCGCCCCTGCGAGGAGCCGTAGTCGGCGACGACGACGCTGCGCTCACCGTCCAGCGGGACGGCTTCGCACGCGCGCGCGAGCAGCGGCACTCCGTCGCCACCGGCGACGTGCTGAGGCTGCGAGTGCTCGTTGTACAGGCCGCCTCCGGCCATCACCGAACGGCCCGCGCGAGGGGCATTCGAGCGTTGCATCGTCGCCGCGCATCCTATGCAGCGCCCGCCAGGCGTTCAACGGGCTTGAACCGCGCGTACGGCTGAAGCGCCGGCACCGTCGCAGCTGTGCAGGAACTCCTCGGCGGCTGCCGCGCTCATCGGGCGCGCGAAGAGAAAGCCCTGGCCGCTGTCGCAGTGCTCGGCCTGCAACAGCGACAGCTCGTCCTCGTTCTCGATTCCCTCCGCGAGCGTCTCGATCGACAAGGCCTTGCCGAGCGCGACGAGCGTACGCACGAGAGCCTCTCCTTCGGGGGCGTGAGTCAGGCGGCAGATGAACGAGCGGTCGATCTTCAGCGCGTCGACGGGGAACTTCTGCAGGTGGTTGAGCGAGGAATACCCGGTGCCGAAATCGTCGATCGCTATGCGCACGCCCAGCTTCCGGATGGCAACGAGCCGCTGCGCCGTCTCCTCGACGTTGCGCATCAGCGTCGTCTCGGTGATCTCCAGCGTCAGTGCACTTGCGTCCAGGCCGCTCTGCGCGAGAGCGTCGTGGACGTCGGCGACGAACGCGTCGCTGTCGAGCTGTCGGCCGGACACGTTGACGGCCATCCCGATCGCATGGCCGGCTTCGTGCCAGGCAGCGCCTTGGCGACATGCCTCGCGAAGTACCCACTGGCCGACCTCGACGATCAGGCCGGTCGACTCGAGCAGCGGAACGAAGTCGTCGGGCTCGACGACTTCTCGAGTCGGGTGCTGCCAGCGAATCAGCGCCTCCACGCCGGTCGGCGTCATGTCGCGCAGGTTGAACGTCGGCTGGTAGAGCAGGAAGAACTCGTCGTTCGCCAGCGCTTCGCGCAGGTCCATCTCCAGTTCCATGCGGCTCTGAACCGCGTCCTGCATGCCCGGCTCGAAGACCGCGTAGCGGTTCTTGCCGTCCCACTTGGCCTGGTTCATCGCGATATCCGCGTCGCGCAGGAATTCCTCCGGTGACGATCGCGGGGTCGTCGTGATGCCGATGCTCGCCGTCAGCAACAGCCGAGTCTCGTTCTCTCCTGCGAGCGTGAACGGCTCCTCGAACACCTCTTGCAGACGCTCGGCGACGAGCACCGCGCCCTCCTGCCACGGCAGGTCCTCGGCGATCACGACGAACTCGTCGCCGCCGACACGCGCCAAGGTGTCGGCGCCGCGCGCGATGCCGTCGAGCCTCTTCGTCACAGCCCGCAGCAGCTCGTCGCCGGTGCTGCGGCCGAACGTTTCGTTGACGCTCTTGAAGTTGTCCAGGCCGATCAGCAGCGCCGCCGTCGGTTTCTTGTGGCGGCGCGCCCGCGCGAGCATCTGCCCGGCGCTGTCGAGCAGCGCCGTTCGATTCGGCAGTCCCGTCAACGTGTCGTGCGTGCTCAGGAAGGCGAGATCGTCGTCCGTTCGCTTGCGCTCGTCGTCGAAGGACTCGGCGATCTGCACGAAGCCGAACTCGAGACCCTGCTGCAGCATCTGCAGCGCCTGCGAGAGCGCCTCCGCCGACGTGCCGAGCTTCGCGGAGCTCTCTCGCAACACCTCCGCCACCGCGTCGCGCCAGAACAGGCAGTGCATGACGATCTTGCGCAGCGGAGCCTCGCGGCGAGCCGCGACCTCGCCGTAGAAGCGCCACGTCTCCTCACCGGCCTCGCGTGCGACCCCGGGGTTCTCGCCCGCCAGCCATCGCGCCAGCGCGAGCGTCGAGATCCTGCTGATCTGCGCGGCGCGGTCTCGCATCGCGGCATCGACGTTCAGGCGCTCGGCCCGCGCGGCCGTCAGCGACAGCACGTCTGTCACGCGAGCGACGAGCGCCCCGCCGAGAAGTCGCACCTCGTTCTCGAGGGCAGACGGTCGAGCGGGCGCCGGCCGCGGCCGATTTGCTCCCGCTCCCAGGCGAGGCCGATGAACCGCCATTACAAAGACCCTCGTCGAGCGCCCGACGCTCCTTGAGGCGGTCATTGCGGCCTAGGCGACCGTTCTCAGCCGCAATGAGTGGATGACACAGCCGCGATCGTCACGATCAAGCCTCGGCCGGGCTCATCTCCCGGAAGTAGTGCCCCTCGTCGAGGTCTGCGATGAGCCCCGGCTGCACCGGGTGCCAGTCCAGCAGCTCCTGCGTCAGCTCGCTCGACGCCGGGCTGTCGGTGGCGAGGAAGCCGCCCAGCCACGTGAAGTGCTCACCCGCGTCGCCGGGCGGGATCGATACCACCGGCACATCGAGCCGGCGGCCGATCGTCTCGGCGACGTCGCGGATCGGCACGCCCTCCTCCGCCGAGGCGTGCAGCGTCGACCCGGCCGGCGCCTTCTCCACCGCCAGGCGGAAGAGCTGCGCGGAGTCCAGCCGGTGTACCGCCGGCCAGCGGTTGGCGCCGTCGCCGATGTAGCCCGACACGCCCTTGTCGCGCGCGATCGCGACGACCATCGCGATAAAGCCGTTGTCGCCGTCGCCGTGGTTGGTCGGCGGCAGCCGCACGATCGACGAGCGCACTCCGCGCTCGGCCATCGACAGCACCAGCTCTGAGGTTTCCCAGCGCGTCTGCGGGCCGCTGCCGAAGCCGGCCGTCGCCTCGGCCGGGCCGTGCGCGTCGCGCTCGGTGGCCACGCGCCCGGGCGCGAGCCCCAGCATGCCCGAGGCGATCACCAGCGGACGATCGGAGCCCGCCAGAGCCTCGCCGAAAGTCTCCACCGCGCGCCGGTCTGCGCCGGCGGCGCCCTCGAAGTCTCCCGAGAAGGCGAGCTCGTGCTTGAACGCGAGGTGGATCACGCCGTCCGAAGCGCCGGCCGCGTCGCGCAGCGTTTCGAGATCGTCGAGCGAGCCGCGCCGCACCTCGGCTCCCGCGGCGGCGAGCGCGTCGGCAGAGGCATCCGAGCGAGCGAGGCCCGTGACCTGGTGACCCGCACCGATCAGCTCGGGCACTACAGCCGAGCCGATCCAACCGGACGCGCCCGTGACGAAGATGCGCATTGAACAACCTCCAAATATTTAATATTGATGTTGATGACAGTCGCTGCCATCACCGTAGCACGGATGAAGACAGTCACTGACGTCACCGCCGAGGTGGGATACGATCGGGACATGGGCCGCTGGGAGCCAAACGCACGCGGGCGGCTGACGAAGGCGGCGTTCGAGCTCTACGGCGAGCGCGGGTTCGAGCAGACGACCGTCGCGGAGATCGCCGAGCGCGCGGGACTGACCGAGCGCACGTTCTTCCGTCACTTCGCCGACAAGCGCGAGGTGCTGTTCGCCGGCGCCGCCGCGCTCAACGAGCTGCTCGTCAGCACCGTTGCCGAGGCGCCCGGCGGCCTCACGCCGATCGAAGCGGCGGCGGCGGGTGTCGAGGCCGCCGGCGCGTTCCTGCAGGAGGGACGCGAGCTCTCCAAACAGCGCCAGTCGATCATCGCCGCGAGCTCGGAGCTGCAGGAGCGCGAGCTGATCAAGCTCGCCTCGCTCGCCGATGCGCTCGCCGGCGCGCTGCGCGCGCGCGGCGTCGAGGATCCGGCCGCGAGCCTCGCCGCCGAGGCCGGCATCGCCGTCTTCAAGGTCGCCTTCACCCGCTGGGTCGGCGAGGACGATCGGCCCGACCTGCCGCGACTGATCCGCGAGTCGCTCGACGAGCTCAGGGTTGTGACTGCGAGCGGCTGACACGGTAGGTGCCGATGGTTCGGTGCGTCGCTGCTGTGGTAGCAATTCGCTACCATATTGGGATGAGCAAGCAGATCGCGGTACGACTGCCCGACGAGCTCGTCGAGTTCGTCGACAGCGCCGTCGCCTCCGGTGCGCGCAGCCGTGCCGCTGTTGTCACTCGAGCCCTCGAGCGTGAGCGCCGGCGCGTCGTCGCCGAAAAGGACGCCGAGATTCTCGCTCGCAGCGGGCCGGACCCAGAACTCGCGGGGCTGGCGGAGCGTGCCGTGCGCGTTCCGTCGAAGCTCGCGTGATGCGCCCGATCCACGTTGCGCAGCTCGACGAGGCTCGACCGGTGCTGGTGCTCACTCGTGAGCTCGTGCGCGCGCATCTGACGACCGTCACGGTCGCGCCCATTACAACCACCATTCGCGGACTTTCGACCGAGGTGCACGTAGGCGGCGCCAACGGGCTCTCCCAACCGTCGGTCGTGAGTTGCGACAACGTCACGACGGTCCCGGCCGAGGCTCTGCGAGAGCAGATCGGCGCACTGCTCGACGAACAGGAGCCGCAACTGGGTCAGGCGATCCGAGCTGCCTTCGATTTGGACTGAGACGGGTGCCGCGGATCCGCAGTGATGAGCTGCGCTAGCGCGAGCCCGCGCCGGCCAGCCCGCGCTCGATCAGGCTCTGCGCGGTTTCCGCGATCGAGTCCTCCACCGGGCGCGGCTGCCAGCCGAGCGTCGTCTTGGCCTTCTCGGCGGTGTACGCAGGCGACTCGCCGAGGTCGCTGACGATCGAGCGCACGCTCGGGTCGAACAAGCCCATCGCACGGATCAGCAGGTTCGGCGCGATGCGCGTCGGCACCTTCGCCGCGGCCGGCCCCAGCCGCTCGCGCAGGATCCGCCCGACGTCCGCCATCCACATGAAGCGGTCGACCGCCAGGAAGCGCTCGCCGCCGGCGGCCGGGGCGGTCATCGCGCGGATGTGCAGGTCGGCGACGTCGCGCACGTCGACGACCACGAAGCCCAGCCGCGGCATCGCCGGCATCCCGTTGAGCAGCCGTTCGATCACCTGCAGCGAGAACGACCGGTCGTCGCTCAGCACCGGGCCGATGATCGCGCCCGGGTTGACCGTCGCCAGGCGGCTCTCCGCTCCGCGCTCGCGCACCAGATCCCACGCCGCGCGCTCGGCGATCGCCTTCGAGCGGACATACGGCGTGCGCCGCGCGTCGTCCCCGTCGGTCCAGTCGGCCTCGTTGTACGGCGCGTCCGGAGAGGGTGCGCGGCCGTGGCGAACCGCCGCGACCGAAGAGGTCATCACGACACGCTGCACGCCCGCGTCGAGGCTCGCGCGCAGCACGCGCAGCGCGCCGTCGCGCGCCGGCACGATCAGCTCTTCGGGGTCCTTCGGCTGCGCCGGCGGGAACGGCGACGCGACGTGCAGCACGTACTCGCACCCCGCCACCGCCTCCTGCCAGCCGTCGTCCGCGCCGAGGTCCGCCGCCACGATCGACAGCCGCTCGCCCGGCTCGACGCCGGCCGCCGCGAAAGACGCGCGCACGTCGTCTGAGCGCCGCAGGTCGCGCACCGTAGTGCGCACGTCATACCCGCGCCGCACGAGCTCGGCACCGCACCACCCGCCAAGGAAGCCCGTCCCCCCGGTGACCAGCACCGTGCCGCCTGGCTGCGCCATGCGCGGATTCTATGCCTGCGTCGTCGTCTCAGGCTGCGAGCAGCCCGCCCCCGGCAACGCGCACGCCAGGCCGTTGGCGATCTGGACGGTCGTTGGGCGGCCGCTCGAAGCCGATCGCGCAGGTGGGCGGCTGCCGCGCACGACGGCCACCCGGTAGACGGTCGAGCCGTGCAGCAGGAACGCGTCGGCCTGCAACGCGGCGTCCGGATTGACCCACACCAGATTGCGAGCGCCCGCCGGCGAGAAGGCGGGCGCGACTTTGCCATGTTCGTGACAGCGCGCCGATGACGCCGCGTCGAACAGCGCGCGCGCCTGCGCCGGCGTGCGAAACGTGAACGCGTCGGCAGCGATGTCGTCTCCCGCGCTGCTCCACTGGCGGATCTCATATCCGGCCGGCCACGTCCGGTCTTCTCGGCGGGCCGAGGCGATCGCCTGCGGGGAGTCGTCGGTCCACAACGCCGTGGGCTGCGCCGGGCCGCCCTGGTAGCGACGCCCGCCCGCGCGCGCCATCGCGCCGAGCAGCGTCGCGCGCAGCCGCGTCAGTTCGGCGAAGTCGATCGTCGCCGGCGACGGGATTCGCCCGACGCACGCGCTCGTGCTGCGGTTCGACCCGCCGCCGTCGCCGGCTTGCGCGACGAGCGCGAACACGAGCACGCCCAGGCACAGCAGCAGACCGCCCAGGCGGACGGCCGTGCTGTTCCAGGCGCGGAGTGGCCGAGCAGGCTCTGGCGGCTGCACACGTCCGTATCGACACGGGCGGCCACGCGCTGGAGCGCCGGCGACTACGCGGCGGTCACCGTCTGGATTCCGCCGGCGGCGAGCGAGCTGACGGATGCCGAGGAGGAGCAGGTGGCTCCGCTGCTGCAGGAGCTGCTCGGGCCGCGCGCCGCTCAGGTCGTGCAACTGCTCGAGCGCTTCGACGAGTCGCACCCGAAGGAGGTGCCGCACTACTGCCTCAGCTTGTTCGGCACGCATCCGCTGCAGCGAGGGCGCGGCGTCGGCATGAGCCTGCTCGCCGAGAACCCGCGCGCATCGACGAGCAGGGGATGCCGGCGTACCTGGAGTCGAGCAACCCCGCGAACAACGCACGCTATGAACGGGTTGGCTTTGAGCGCATCGGAAGCTTCTCCACGCCCGACGGAAGTCAGACGGTCGCGACGATGTGGCGCGAGCCGCGTTGAGTGGGGTCGTAGCCATTGCGCCGCCGGCGCGGTCGAGCTAGGATCGGTCGGGTCCGCGGCTTACGAGGCCGGGGATGTACACAAACGGCGGGACCTCGCGGCAACTCAGCGTGCCGGGCCGGACCACCGTGCACAGAAGGCCCGTGTACAGGAGGTCGTTTGGATGTCCGCCAGTCAGTCAAACCAGCTGAGAGCCGACCCGGTGGGCGAGGCGCGCGCGTTCGAGCTGCAGCAGGTCGTCGGCGGCAACCGCCACACGCTCGTGATGACCGGCGAGCTCGATCTGGCGTCGGCGCCGACGCTCGCCGCGGCTGTGGCGCATATCCGCATGGACCGCAGCACGCAGGTCGTGCTCGATCTGCGCAAACTCAGCTTCATCGACTCCACGGGCATCCGTGCGGTGCTCGTCACGCGAGAGCTCTGCGCCGAACGCGGCTGCGAGTTCTCGCTCGTCCCCGGACCGCCGCGCGTGCGACGCGTGTTCGAGGTCTGCGGCCTGCTCGACCGATTGCCCTTCCGGAACGACGTGAGCGCCGTCGCTTCCGAAGCGTCGGAGGCCGCTCCTGTCGAGGGGGTGACCTCCGGCCGGCTCGCGAAGCGCCTGCCTCACGCACTGCGCGAGCCCTTGTCGGGGGACGACTCCTAGGGAGCGGTTTCCTGATCGGCTCGCGGCGCGCCTCCCTCCCTCCTCGGGCGCGTCGCGAGCCACGGCCTCAGGGCAGGCGAACCTCCGGCACGGGCTGACCTCTGCGCGCGGCCTCGCCCTTCAGGCGAGGGCTGAGCATGCGCCCCTTGCGCATGAAGCCGAGCGCGATCTGCGCGCGGCTGCCGGTGAGGCTCCAGTCGGCGAGCGCTCGTTCGACGCGCAGCGCCGGACCGCCCTCGCCCTGCACGAGCGAGCCGATGAGCGTGTGGTTCTCCTGTGTGGTGAAGCGCTCGTCGTGGCCGTGCACTGTCAGGCAGGCGGGACCGTCGCGCAGCTCCAGCGCGCCCGCGCCGAGCCCGAGCGCCACCTCGTCGCCCGCCAGCGCACCTGGGCTCACGGGCAGGCACACCGGATAGCCGTCGGCGCCGACGAACGTGAGGTCGGCCATCGGCAGCTCGCGCAGGGCACGCGCGGCGATCGTGCGCCAGTCGCTCGGAGGGTTCAGCCAGGCAGCCGGCTGACGGCCGCTGGGCGCCGGGTCCGATTGTGGCAGCGGCTCGCCGGCGCCCGCCTGCCACACCTGCGGCCGGCCGGCCAGCTCGCGGCTCTCCCACCACACGATGCGCTGCGGGACGATCTCGATCCAGATTCGCGCGTAGTAGAACTTCATTCGCTTGAGCAGGAACTTGGGCTGGCCTTTGGTCGCCTGCGGCAGCTTGGCGATCGCGACACGCGCGTAGCGGTCGGTGTTGGCCTGCAGGTCGGCGTCGCGCACGGCTGCGTGACCCTGCACGAGCACGACGGGCGGTCGCGCCGCGCCGCTGCCGATCGCGTCGGCGAACAGCAGCGCGACCTTGGGGTTGCGCCGCGCACGTTCTGCCTTGGCCGGATAGGTCAGGCCCGTCGACACGTCGAGCGTGCGCGAACCGACATACGGCGTGCTGGGCACGGTCACGGGCGCGCCGGCGCGCGTGAGGCTGGCGTACTCGCACGTGAGCGCCTGCGCGAACACCTCGCCGAGCTCATCCGGCCAGCGCTGCCCCGGCGCGGCGACATCGTCGTTGACTGCTCGCGGATCCGGCGAGGACATCGTCCCTCCTAGGTGATTGGCGTGAAGCGGTGCGCGATCGGGCGAGCCGCCGTCGCGGCGGTATGTCGCCAACGCGCATCATCGCCGATGCGAGTGAGCGGAGGCCCGATCAGCTGCCGCGCTGGAGGACGTCCACGAACGAGTCGAGCGTGCGTGTGGCCCGAGTCAGCGCCGCGAGCTCACGGTTGGAGAGCGTCTCGAGGTCGCTTCTGAGCGCGGTGAGAAAGCGCGCGCGAAATGTCTCGACGGCCGTGCGGCCGTCGTCGGTGATCGCCACGAGCACGACGCGCCCGTCGTCTGGATGTCCCTCACGCGAGACCCACCCGCGCGCTTGCAGCCGCTTGACGAGCAGCGTCATCGTGGGCTGCGCCAGCCCCTCCAGCTCGGCCAGCTCGGTGATCCGCCGCGGGCCTTCGGTGAGCACGACGAGCACCTCCATCTCGGTGCGCGAGATCTCGCCCGTGGGCACCTGCCTGACGAGCAGCCGCACGAGCAGCGCGGCGCGCGAGAGCAGGTTGCCGGCAACGTAGTCCATCTGCTCGGAGCGGTCCCTCTCGGGTTCGGCGGCCTTGGGCATATTGATAACTATATAGTTTATTGATATATTATTTGATGTTCAGATGCGAGCTTCGAGCAAAGGAGCGTTGTCATGTTCCGCAACGTACTTGTCGCGATCGACGGCTCGGCCGACGCCGACCAGGCGCTGACGCAGGCGATCGATCTGGCCGCGAGCGAGCGAGCGCGACTGACCCTGTTCACGTCCGTCAACATGCCGCCGGCGGTCGCCTACGCGGGCATGGGCGGCGACGTCGTCACCAAGCTGACCGGCGAGGCCGAGAAAGAAGCCGCGCAGATCCTCAGCGCGGCCCGCGAGCGCGTCCCGCAGGACGTGTCGGTGACCACCGTGCTGAGCCATGAGCCCGCGAGGCCGGCGTTGTCCGGTCGGCTTCGGCATGGCGAGCACGACCTCGTGGTGATGGGCTCGCGCGGTCGCGGGGCGCTGCGCTCGGCACTGCTCGGCAGCGTCAGTCACTACGTGCTGCACCACAGCCACGTGCCCGTGCTGATCGTCCACGCCGAGCGCTCGGCGCCGGCGCCGTCGGTCGACCCGCCCGCGCGAACGGTGCTCGACGCGCGGGCGGCCTAGCGGCCTATGCGGCGGCGGTCTGCGGGTCGGGGCGGATGATCACCGTGTCGGCTACGGGGATGATCTCGTCGACGGCCAGGTCGGCGCGCGAGGCGTGCTCGCGGATCGCCTCCGGGCTGCTCGCCTGATAGATGCACACGGTGCCCACGCGCCCGTCGGGCTCGCTGAGCACGTAGCTGCGAATCCAGCGGATGTCGTCGGACATCTCCTCGTCGCCTACCGTTTTCGAGCGGCCGGCCGCCTCCCCGAGCTCCTCCGCCGAGCCCCACGCGCCACGCCGCAAGATCACATACGTATCCATGAAGTCCTCCTCGGACTTTGTTGTCACGGTCGGCCGGGTGTGAACCGACCGACTGTCGGTCGCCCCACGATAACATTGCTGTCAATGGCCGGCATCGAGCAGCACGCGCAGACAGCCGATCGTGGCGAGGCGACGCGTGAGAAGCTCGTGCAGGCGGCGCGCGAGCTGGTCGTCGAGTACGGCTATGACGGTGTCAGCACCGCCCAGGTTCTCGCGCGCGCGGGCGTCAGCCGCGGCGGCCTGTACCACCACTTCGGCGGCAAGGATGAGCTGATGGCGGCGGTGCTGGAGGCGGTCGAGGTCGACTTCGCCGGGCGGCTCGCCCTCGCCGTCGCCGGTGCGAGCGACCCGTTCGACGCGCTCGCGACAGGCGTTCAGTGGTACCTGGACGAGTGCTGGCGCAGCAAGGAGTTGCAGCGCGTCGGGCTGTACGAGGGGCGCAGGGCGCTCGGCTGGCAGGCGTGGCGCGACACGATCGCCCCGTACGGGCTGCAGATGTTCGCCGCCGGCCTGACAGCCGCGATCGAGGCCGGTCAGCTGCAGGACGTCGATCCGCTCGTGCTCGCGCACCTGATCCTCGCGCAGATGCACGAGGCCGTGACGATGATCCTCGCCGCCGAGGACCCTGCCGGCGAACGCGAGCGCGTCGGCGCGGTCGTCGCCGCGACGATCGAGGGGCTGCGCAAGGACATGCGCGGGACGTAGGCTCTGTTCGATGACCCGGTTGCCGATCGCCTCCTGGCTGATGGACATGGACGGCGTGCTCGTGCACGAGGCGAACGCGCTGCCGGGAGCCGAGCGCTTCCTCGCGCGCCTGAAGGAGATCGGCCGGCCGTATCTGCTGCTGACGAACAACTCGATGTACACGCGCCGGGATCTCGCGGCGCGGCTGCACGCGACCGGACTGGAAGTCGGCGAGGACTCGATCTGGACCTCGGCGCTGGCGACCGCCGGCTTCCTCGACCGCCAGCGCCCCGGCGGCACGGCGTTCGTGGTCGGCGAGTCGGGTCTTACGACGGCGCTCTACCAGGCGGGCTACACGATGACCGACCGCGATCCCGACTACGTCGTGCTCGGCGAGACGCGCACATACAGCTTCGAGCGCATCACGCAGGCGATCAGGCTGATAGCCGGTGGCTCGCGCTTCATCGCCACCAACCCCGACGCGACCGGGCCGTCGCCCGGCGGCCCGCTGCCGGCGACCGGGTCTGTCGCTGCGCTGATCACGCGCGCGACGGGCGTCGCCCCGTACTTCGTCGGCAAGCCCAACCCGCTGATGATGCGCAGTGCGCTCAACGCGCTGCAAGCGCACTCCGAGACGACGGCGATGATCGGCGATCGCATGGACACCGACATCGTCGCCGGGCTGGAGGCCGGCCTGGAGACGATCCTCGTGCTCAGCGGCGTGACCACGCGCGAGGAGGCCGAGCGCTTCCCCTATCGCGCGTCGCGCATCGTCGACTCCGTCGCCGATCTGATCGACGAGCTCGCCTAGCACCCCGCTGCGCCGCTTGCCACTCCCCGGCGCCTACGCTGAACAGAGCATGTTCCTGCTGTTGCTCATCGCGGTCCCGCTCGTGGAGGTGCTCGTGTTCGTCGAGGTCGCCCAGGCGATCGGTTGGCCGATCGCGCTCGTGCTGCTGCTCGCGACCTCGGTGCTCGGCACCCAGCTCCTGCGCATCCAGGGGCGCACGGCGATCCAGCGGCTCTCGCTGGCGGTGGCCGAGCGCCGCCCACCAGGCGCACCGGCGCTCGACGGCGCGCTCGGCTTCCTCGGCGCGGCGCTGCTGGCGCTCCCCGGGTTCGCCACCGACGCACTCGCGCTCGTGCTGCTGTTCGAGCCGACGCGCAGGCTCGTGCGACGGCGTCTGTCGCGGCACTACTCGGCGCGCATGATGAGCTTGCTCGCGCGGACCGGGCGCTTCGGCTCGCGCGGAGCAGCCGGGCGCACGTGGGCGGACGCGGACTCCACCGCGGTCGAGGACGACCTGGAGCAACTCGACCGCTGAGGCCGTTGCGATCGGCTAGTCGCCGCTCAGCAGCCCGCGCGTCATGCGCAGCATCGCGGCGACGACGGTCGAGCGCGGCACATCGTCTTGGCCCAGCCACCACAGAGCCAGGCCGGTCAGCGAGCTGCGGATGATCTCGCCGAGTGCCTCGAGCTCCTGCTCGGGCAGCGGTGGGCCGAACTCGCGCAGCAGCGCCACGTCGGCGGCGCGCTGACGGCGGCGCAGCTCGGTCTGCAGCCCACGAATCTCCTCGCCGCCGGTCGCATCGGCCAGCAGCAGCGTCGACGTGTCCGGGTGCTGCTCGACGTGGGCGAACCAGGCATCGACCATGATCGCCAAGCGCTCCGCAGGCGGCCCGTCCGCTTCGAGGAAGCTGCCGAGCGGCTCGGCGGCGAGCTCGTCGCGCCGGCGCTCCATCAGGTGCATGCACAGCTCCTGCTTGGACCTGAAATGCCGGTAGAGGATCGGCTTGCTGACGCCCGCCGCGGTGACGATGTCGTCGACGGTCGTCGACTCGTAGCCGTGCCTGGCGAACAGGCGCGCGGCGGCGTCTTCGATCGTCGCTCGCCGCGCCGGCGCCGGATGCCTCGCTTTCGGCTCGGCGCGGGGTTCGCCCCGGTGAGCTGCCAATTTAGTTACCATCTGGTATACTGAACAGTAACATGACTGCCCGACGGTGTTCCCGGACAACGTGATCGCGTCGTTTCATCTCGCCGACGTGGGAAGGCTGACAGCGCTGCGCCTGATGCTCGGCAAGCCGGTCGCGCAGCCGCCGTCGGGTCTGCGCTACGCCACGATGACGACCGCCGTCCCGCTGGCCGGCGGCTTTCCACCCCGGCCGACCGTGGGCCGCGTCGGCCTGATTGCCGCATGGGAGACGGAGGGCGCGCTCGACGAGTTTCTCGCGGGCGATCCGCTGGCGCGGGCGTTCGCGCACGGATGGAGCGTGCGCCTGCAACCGACGCGCGTGTACGGAGCGTGGTCGCCGCTGGACGGGCTGCTGTCGCGCGAACAGCCGATGGCCGAGGACGAGCCCGCCGCCGTGCTCACGATCGGCCGCCTGCGCCTAACGCAGGCCGCGCGGTTCCTGCGCGCCAGCGCGCCGGCCGAGTCACTGGCCGTGCGCGAACCGTCGCTGCTGGCCTCGACGGGCCTCGCGCGCCCGCCGGCGCTCGTGGGCACGTTCTCGCTGTGGCAGAGCACCGCCGCCATGCGCGCCTATGCCCAGGGTGCTGCCGGCCCCGCTCACCATGCGGCTGTCGCGGCGCACGCTCGCCGCCCGTTTCATCGCGAGTCGGCGTTCATCCGCTTCAGGCCTTACGCGGCGAAGGGAAGCTGGGACGGCCGCGACCCGCTGGCCGATCGTCCGGCCGAGCGGGCGAGCTCGCGCAGCGGCATCTCGTACTCGGTGTAGATCCCGTCTCGCGCCCAGACTGAGAGACCGGCAGATCGCGCGAGCCTCGCACGGCGGAAGGCCACGGCGGCGCATCGCGGCCGCGCCGCTGCGCTTCGGCCTCGCACAAGAGGTCTCGCACACGCTCGCGCGCGAGCGCTTGGCTGAGTGCTCCGGTCATCGTCGTGTCTCCTGATCGCTGTGTCGAGGAACCGTTCGGGCGCACCGTCGCAGCCGTCGCTTCGCGCACGCTTAGCGGTCGCTTTGACGCGCGCATTGCGTGTCGTTTGGGCGTTGCAGTCGGTAGGCTGGACGGTGCCGGCGTTGCGCCGAAGCCGCCTTTGGGCGGGGATCGGTTCGGGGTATACGAGAGATCTTTTCGGGGGGTCGACGCTTGCAGTCCATGCTCGATGACCGCCCGGAGTCCTCGGGTGGCGTAACGATCAAACTCCTAGGCGGGTTCGTCGCGACCTGCGACGGAGAGCCGGTTGCCGGCTCGCGCTGGCGCCTGCGAAAGGCGCGCGAGCTCGTCAAGCTGCTCGCCCTGGCGCCGCGGCATCGCGTGCATCGCGAGCAGCTCATGGAGGCGCTGTGGCCGGAGCTCGATCCGGCTGCCGGCGCCAACAACCTGCACCAGGTCGTGCACGTCGCACGGCGCGCGCTCGGCGCCGAGGCCGTCGTCCTGCACGAAGAGCTGCTGACGCTGAGCGCGAGCGTCGACGTCGACGAGTTCGAGCGCGCGGTGCAAGAGGCCCGCCGCGCAGGTTCGCCGGGGGCGTATCGCGCGGCGATGTCGCTGTACGGCGGCGAGCTGCTTCCCGAGAACCGCTACGACGACTGGGCGATCGCCCGTCGCGAGGAGCTCGAAGCGCTGCACGACGAGCTGGCCGGCGAGAGCTCGGCATTGCAGCGCGACGAGCGTGTCTCGGCGCTGCCCGCACAGGCGAGCTCGTTCGTCGGGCGAAAGCACGAGCTTCGCGAGCTGCACTCGGTCGTCCAGCGAACGCGCCTGCTCACGCTCGCCGGCGCGGGGGGAGCAGGCAAGACGCGCCTCGCGCTGGAGCTTGCCCAGGAGGCCGAGGCCTCGTTCGCCGATGGCGCGGTGCTCGTGGAGCTCGCCCCGGTCGCCGACGGCCGCCTCGTCGGCGGAGCCGTCGCGGCGGCGCTCGACGTAGGCGCGATGCCCGGGCGATCGCTGCTCGACGGCGTTGCCGACTTCCTCTCTCAGCGCGCGATGCTGCTGATCCTCGACAACTGCGAGCACGTGCTGCGCGCCGGCGCGACGCTGGCCGACGCGCTGCTGCGCGCGGCCCCGGGCCTGACGATCCTCGCCACCAGCCGCGAGCCGCTGCGGGTGGCAGGGGAGGTCGTGTTTCGCGTACCGTCGATGGCGATCCCCGATCCCGAGCAGCACTTCGATCCCGAGCAGCTGCTGCGCTACGAGTCGGTCCACCTGCTCAGCGAGCGCGCGCGGTCCGCCGTGCCCGAGTTCGCGATCGACGAGCAGAACGCGAGCGACATCGCGCGCATCTGCTTTCGCCTGGACGGCCTGCCGCTGGCGCTGGAGCTCGCGGCCGCCCGGCTCGGCGCGCTCGGGACGGCGACGCTCGCCGAGCGCCTGGACGATCGCTTCAGGCTGCTGCGCACGGGCAACCGCGTCGGACCGACGCGCCAGCAGACGCTCGCGGCAACGCTGCAGTGGAGTCACGAGCTGCTCGAGCAGGAGGAGAAGCTGCTGCTGCATCGCCTGTCGGTGTTCGCGGGCGGCTTCGACCTGCCGGCCGCCGAGCGCGTCTGCGCGGGCGACGGCCTGGAGGTCGCCGTCGTCGCCGACGTGCTCGCCCGCTTGGTCGAGAAATCGCTCGTGAGCGCCGACTCGACGAGCCGTGAGCTGCGCTACCGGCTGCTGGAGACGGTGCGCCTCTACGCCAAAGACCTCTTGCAGGCGGCGGGTGAAAGCGGCGCGCTCGCCGAGCGCCACGCGAGCTGGGCGCTGGCGCTGGTGCAGCGCGAAGGCGACTCGCCGCGGCTCGATCGCGAGGAGGCGAACCTGCGTGTCGCCCACGACGCCCTGCTCGCGCGCGACCCGGACGAGGCGCTCGGCTACTGCATCTCGCTGACGCCCTTCTGGCTGCGGCGCATAGACCTGGAGGAGGCGCACCTGCGCTTCGCGTCGGCACTCGATGCGGTCACGCAACGCACGCCGCGGCGCGCGGCGGCCTTGCTCTCGGCCTCGGCGATCGAGCTGCGCTCCGGCACGCTCGCCTGCGGCACCGAGTATGCGCAGGAGAGCTATGAGATCGCCTGCGAGCTAGCGGACGTCGAGGCGCAGTGGCGCGCGCTGCAGCGGCTCGGCGAGCTGGCCGTCGGCCTCGACCACGGCCGCGAGGCGCTGGCGCTGTTCGAGCCGGCCCGCGAGATAGCGCGGCGCGAGGGTCTCGCCGCCTACGAGGCGGTATCGGAGTACTCGCTTGGTGTGGCCCGCTGGCTGATGGGAGACCTGCCCGGCGCGGAGGCGCTGCTGATCGAGGCGGCGGCGTCGTTTCGCGCTCAAGCCGAGTCCCCGGCGCGCATCCCGTCGCTGCTGAACGTCGCCGAGATGCGTGCGGCCGACCCTGCCGCTCGGCCGGGCCTGCGGATCGTCTTCGAGGAGACCCTGCATCCGCTCGTGGAGAGCACCTGCGAGATGGCAGTCGGCTACACGCTTGCAAATCAGGCGACGATCGCGCGGCTGCGCGACGAGCCCGAGCACGCGCGAGCGCTGCTGCAAGAGGCCGGCGCGTGCTTTGACCGCAGCGCCGACGCTCGTGGGCAGTCCGACGTGCACATGCGCCATGCGTATCTGGCGCTCAGCCAGGGCTCGACCGACGTCGCACGCGAGCATCTCGCGCAGGCTCTGCGCCTGCGCAGGGAGATGCGCGACAGGCGCGGCGTCGGCATGACCCTCGCGGCGGTCGGGCTGCTGGAGACGGTCAGCGGCGACTACGAGCGCGCCGAGCAGCCGCTGGCCGAGGCGCGCGAGCTCTTCCGCCGCGCCGGCGATCGCTGGGGGCTGGTCAGCTCGCTTTGGCGCAGCGCCGATCTGGCGATCGCGCGCGGTCGCCTGGACGACGCCGAGCTGGCGCTCGAGCAAGCGCGCGCGGTGGTTGGAGCGACCGACCGGCAGGGCTGGATCGCCGCGACCGTCGCGACGCTCGCCGAAGTGGCTGCGCTGCGCGGTGACGACGCGCGCGCGGCGATGCTCGCCGGGCAGGCGCGCGAGCACTACCTCGCAGCCGGCGACGAGACGGCCGCAGCGGCGATGCAGGCGCGTGCGCTAAGTCGCGCCAAGGATCGGCAAAGGCCACGCAAAGCGCCCGCCGGTACCACTGCTCCTAAAGCAGCCAAGACAAAACGGAGGCAGTCATGAGCTCGACGACGATCAGCCCGATTCTCGGGGAGGCAACGGTGCAGGAGCTGCGCGAGGCGATACGCGGCGAGGTCCTGCGCGCAGACGACGACGGATACGAGCAGGCGTGCCGGATCTGGAACGGCGCGTTCGACGGACGGCGCCCGGCGGTGATCGTCGGCTGCAGCGGAGCGGCCGACGTGATCGCGGCCGTCGGCTTCGCCCGCAGCAACGACCTGGCGATCGCCGTGCGCGGAGGCGGCCACAGCATCGCCGGGTTCTCGAGCTGCGACGACGGCATGTTGATCGACCTGTCGGCGATGCGCTCGGTGCGTGTCGACCCCGCCGCGCGCCGCGCCTACGTCGGCCCGGGCGCGATCTGGGGCGATGTCGATCACGAGACGCAGGCCCACGCGCTGGCGACGACCGGCGGCCTGGTGTCTACGACCGGCGTGGCCGGCTTCACGCTCGGCGGCGGGATCGGTTGGCTGATGCGCAAGCACGGCCTCGCGTGCGACAACCTCGCGGCCGCCGACGTCGTGACGGCCGACGGCCAGCTCGTGCACGCGAGCGAGACCGAGAACGCCGACCTGCTGTGGGGCCTGCGTGGCGGCGGCGGCAACTTCGGCATCGTCACGCAGTTCGAGCTCGATCTGCACCCGGTCGGCCCGCTCGTCTACGCCGGGCTGATCTTCTTCGCCGCCGAGCACGACGCCGAGCTGCTGCGCCTGTTCCGCGATTGGGCGCCGGGCGTGCCCGACGACATCACCGCAGCGATGAACCTGACGACCGCCCCGCCGCTGCCGGTCGTGCCGCAGGAGTGGCACGGCAAGAAGGTGATCGCGCTGATCGCCGTGTCGGCCGGCCCGATCGACGAGGCGCAGGCGCACTTCGAGTCGTTTCGCGCGGTCGCCGAGCCGGTCGCCGACCTGCTCGGCCCGATGCCCTACATGGCCATGCAGACGCTGATCGACCCACTCTGGCCGAAGGGGATCAACGCGTACTTCAAGGCAACCAACCTGGCGCGGCTCGACGACGAGCTGATCGAGCGTCTCTGCTCCCAGCATCAGGCGGCGCCCGGGCCGCAGTGTGAGATGCACGTTCACCAGATGGGCGGCGCCGTGGGGCGTGTGGGAGAGGGCGACACGGCCTTCTCGGAGCGCTCGATGCCGTTCGTGCTCAACGCGGTGACCGGCTGGCACGAGCCCGGCGAAGCCGCCGCACACACGCAGTGGGCGCGCGACGTGATCGCCGCGGCAGACGAGGCGTCGACCGGGCGCGCCTATGTCAACTTCCTCGGCGACGCCGACGAGGCGCGCTCCTCATACAGCGCGGAGACCTACTCGCGCCTGGTCGCACTCAAGCGCGCGTATGACCCGACGAACGTGTTCCGGCTCAACCAGAACATCCAGCCGGACGCCCCGGCCTAGCCGCTGACGGCGCCTCTGCCGCGGGTGCCGGATCGACTGGGTCCGGCACCCGCGCTCGCCCGCAGCGCAAGTCTCAGCGACGCGACGGGCCGCGCGGCCGAGGGGCCGACGCCGCGCATGCCACGCACGTCACGCTGTCGGGCATCGCCCGCAGGCGGTCGCGCGCGATCGGCGTGGCGCAGACGTCGCACACGCCGTAGGTGCCTTCGTCCAGCTTGGCGAGCGCTCGTTCGGTGCGCGCCAAGGTGCTCTCCAAGGACTGGCCGACGCCGATCTCGGTGAGGCGGCTGATCGCCTCGGTCGTGCCGTCGCCGATGCGCTTGCCGAAACCCTGCGCGCTGCCCAGCTCGGGTCGCTCGGCCAGCGCGGCGACGCGCTCGGCCGTCTCGTCGCGACGCCCTCGCAGCGTGTGTCTGATCTCGCGCAGGTCGAGCTGCTCGTCGGCTTGGCCCATATTCGAGTATTACCCGGGCCCAAACCGCGCGCCCGGAAGGTCCTGACAGCATTGTGCAAGTTCGAGCTCGATCTGCACGCGGGGGCCGTCGCGTGCTAGCGTCGCTTGATCCGGTTGGGCGACAATCGCCCAACATCGCAGTGCCAGCGCTCGTAGCCTTGCTCACAGCATCTCCGCGTTCGCAGCACGCAACTACGCAGGAGGAAACAATGGCTACAGGAACCGTGAAGTGGTTTAGCGACGACAAGGGATTCGGGTTCATCACGCCCGACGACCAGTCCAAGGACCTGTTCGTCCACCACAGCGCGATCGTCGGCGAGGGCTATCGCTCGCTCGCCGAGGGCGCGAAGGTCAACTACGACTCAGAAGCCGGCGACAAGGGCCCCAAGGCGATCAACGTCCAGGCCGCTTAGAGCCGCGCTGCGTCTGCTGGCCGTGCCGGTCGGCAGACGCACGTAGTACGCGAGCACGCGCGCGCCTAGCGCGCGATGGCTCGCCTGACGGCCTCGGCCGTCGGCGACAGCTCCTGCGGGAGCCGCGCCAGCAGCACCAGCCACGATGGCTTTCGCTCGGCCGCCCGCCGTACGAGCTCGACGCCCGCGTGGAGGTCTTGCGCGGCCACGCCGAGGCCCGCCCAGAACGTAAGCTCGTCGGCCTCCGGCGCAAGCTCGGCGGCCTGCAGGTAAAGGCGCGTCGCCTGCTCGTGTTCCCCTTCGGCCAAGCGCTCGTCGGCGAGCTCGGCCATCTCGTAGGCGCGCGCGAGGCGCAGCAGCCGGCGCAGCTCTGAGAGCGGCAGCTCGGCATCATCGACGCGCACGTCAAAGCGCGTGCGCCAGGTCTCGCCCGAAGCCGGCACGACGAGCAGCGCCGCCGATTGTCGCCCGCGCACGTCGCCGCCCGCCGCCTCTGCTGCGTCGAGTGCGGCGAGCAGACGATCGGCAAGGTCGCCGTCATGGGCGCGGTAGGCCTTGGCCATCGCTTCGGGCACGGTCGCGGCGGCCATCATGTTGGCCTGGCAGCCGAAGCCCTCGCCCTGCTCGTCGCCCGCGTGGGCGATGCAGTCCTCGCCGGTGTGCACGGCGACCCGCCCGGCGGCGTCGACGAGTCCGACCTGGCGATACCGCGCGAGCTCGTCCTCACGCAGCACGGTTGCGAGGGCATCGGGTGCGCTCAGTCCTTCGCCGAGGCGCTCGAGCGCGTTGGGCCCGTGGGCGACTTCGGCCACCGACTGGGTCGCGACGGCGCCCACGCCCGGCCGTGCCCACGCGACGACGCTGCCTACGGAGAACCAGTGCGACTGCACCGCGACGCCCAGCTCCCCGGATGCCTCGTCGCGCGCGACGATCGAGTAGGTACCGCAGCGCCCGAGCTTGGCGCGCCGATCGGGCGCGCGGCTCACCGGGTGTGCTCCTCGGGCAGGGTGCGCGTGCCGAGCGCCGCGAGCAGATCGTCAAGTGTCTGCGCGGCCTCCTCGAAGCGCTTGGAACCGACCAGCTCGGCGTAGCCGGCTTCGATCTCGGCGATCGCCGCGTGCCCACTGCGCATCGCCTCCCAGCCGGCCTCGGTCAGGCAGATCAGCTTCGCGCGCCCGTCGCTGGGGTCGGGCCGGCGCTCCACGATGCCCAGGCGCTGCAGGTCGTCGACGAGCTCGGACATCGCCGGCAGCGTCATGCGCGCTTGGGCGGCGAGCTCGGTGAGGCGCGACCCGTCGGCCTTGATGTACGCGGTGACGTGCGTGTGCGGCACGCGCGCATCGTGCAGGCCCGCGGCGATCAGCCGCTCGAACAGCTCTGTCTGGAACAGGCGCGTGAGCTGCACGAGCAGCTGACCGATGTGCGCGCGCGGGGGTGGAGAGGTTGACAATATGCTTCGGTAGCCTAAGCTTAGGTGGCCTAACTGATTATTGGAGACTACCGACCGAGGAGCAGCCATGGGACCCGCCGAGGAAATCCGCAACCCGCGCACCGGCCAACGCATGCGCTTTCTCGATTCCGAGGACGAGCGCGCCGATGCCGTGCTGCGAATCGAAAGCGTCAACCCGCCGAGCGCCGTGCCCGAGCCAGAGCACATCCATCCGCACCAGGAGAGCCGCGCGCAGCTGCTCAGCGGAACGCTGCTTTTCACCGTCGCAGGCCAGGAGCGTCGCCTCGGCCCGGGCGATGCCATCGCCCTGCCTGCCGGGACGCCGCATTTCTTCGCCAACGACGGCGCCGAGGACGCCGTCTCGATCCAGGAGTTCCGCCCGGCCCTGCGCACGGCCGAGCTTTTCAGGACGCTGTTCGCGCTGGCCGAGGGCGGCAGGGTGAACGAGCGCGGCATGCCTTCGCTGCTCGCTCTGGCAGCGCTTGGCCCCGAGTTTGCCGACGAGATCCGCGCGACGAGCCCGCCGTGGGCGCTGCAGCGCGCAGCGTTCGCGCTGCTCGGGCCGCTGGCGCGGATGCGCGGTGGCTACGCGAGCCCGTAGCGCAGGTAGACGGCGGGCGAGGAGAACGTGCGCGTCTCGAGCAGCTTCAGCCGCAGGCGCTGCTTCAGCGGGGGGAAGTAGGGCGTTCCGCCGCCCAGCACGACCGGGCTGACGAACAGGCGAAAGTCGTCGACCAGGCCGCGCGCGATCAGGCTCGATGCCAAGCCGGCGCCCCCGACCGCCAAGTCCTTGCCGGGCTGCTGCTTGAGCGCCGCGACCTCCTCCGCGAGATCGCCGGTCGCCAGGCGCGCATTTCCCTCGACCTCGGCGAGCGTCTCGGAAAAGACGATCTTCGGCAGCTTCTGCCAGATGCGCGCGAACTCCAGAGCGACGTCCGACAGCGCGGGATCCTCGTCGGCGGTTTCCCAGAAGACCATCGTTTCGTACAGACGGCGGCCGCAGAGGTGGACTCCCAGGTCCGCGACCTGCTCGTTGTGGAAGCGGTGCAGCTCCTCGTCAGGCGCCGACCAGTCGATCGAGCCGTCCGTCGCGGCGATGAAGCCGTCCAGCGAAACGGTCATCGAGTAGCTCAGGCTGCGCATCTCATCCTCCGCTCTTTCGCTCGTTGGTTCTGGAGCTATGACCGCGCACGGGCGCAACGATCATCGGTCTGCGCATCGGTCACAATCCTGAGGATGGCGCAGCTGAGCACGATGCTGATGTTCGAAGGCGACGCGGGTGCGGCGATCGAGCTCTACACATCGGTCTTCGCGGGGTCGCGTGTCGAGCACGAGGAGCTCTACGGTCCTGGCGATCCCGGGACGGAGGGGACCGTCAAGCACGCCACCGTCAGCCTTGCCGGACAGACGCTGCGTTTGATCGACAGCGCCGTCGAGCACGCCTTCGGCTTCACTCCGGCGATCTCGCTGTTCGTCGAGTTCGACGACGAGGCGGAGCTGGACGCTGCGTGCGCCGAGCTGTCGGCAGGCGGTGAGGTGCTGATGGCGCTTGGGGCCTACCCGTTCAGCCGCCGCTTCGCCTGGATCGCCGATCGATTCGGCGTCACCTGGCAGCTGAGCGCGGTCTAGGTCGTCTCGCTGGGCCGCCGGCGATCTCTGGACGCCGGCGGGGGCGGAGCGTCACCCGGGCATCACGCGAGCTCGCATGCGCCGAGCGAGGCTCGCGAGCAGCTCCTGCGCGCCGCCGGGTCGCGGCCGAGCGGCCGGCGGCGGCTCGAGGGCGACGGACAGAGCGCCGGCCGAGCGCGCGATGCAGCGGGGGCAGTACTCCGTGTCTCCGCCGAGCGCCGGCGTGCGCACCTGCAGCCCGCAGCTCGGGCAGACCAAACGCGGTGCCGGCGCTCGAGCGGTCATGCAGCCGAACGCTCATCGGGCCGCTGCACCTCGCCGCGCCAGGCGCCGGTCTCGTAGCCGTTGGCCTCGACGAGCTGCTTGAAGCGCTGCAGGTCTCCCTGAACGCGGCGGTCGGGCGCGCCGATCGCGTCGCCGAGCTTCTCCACGATGCCCTCGGGGACGTAGCCGAGCTGAACCATCAGTCGCGTGGTCGTCTCATCGATGCGATGGAAGGTCACGACGCCGGCGTTCTCCTTGCCGTCGGTGTTGCGCCACGCCACACGCTCGTCGGGCTTCTGCTCGGTGATCTCGGCGTCCCATTCGTGGTGCTGGCCTGCCAGCTCGACCGTCCAGTGCAGATGCTTGTCGTCCAGCTGGCGAACCTCCTTGACACCCTCCATGAAGCTGGGGAACTCCTCGAACTGCGTCCACTGGTTGTAAGCCGTGCTCAGCGGCACATGGACCTCTACGGACTGCTCGATCGTCGTCATGCGGCCTCCTCGTCGTGGTGGTCTCCCACAACGGCTACCCTTACACGTGTGGAGGGAAACTTCAACGGACGTACAGGAAGAGATTCGAGTGGCTTCAGCATCGGCGACGTCGTGGATCGCACGGGCGTAGCCGAGGGAACGCTGCGCATGTGGGAGCGCCGTCACGGCTTTCCCGCTCCGGCACGGCTGGCCAGCGGGCACCGCCGCTACAGCGAGCACGATCTGCAGGCCGTGCGCCGCGTCGTCGCAGAGCGCGCGGCGGGAACCACGCTTCAGGTCGCCATCCAACGTGCCAGGCAGCCGATTGCGCTTGCTCCCTCTCTGTTCGCGTGGCTTCGCCGGGCTCACCCGGAGCTCGACTCGCAGCTGCTGACGCGCCCGGCAATGCTCGCGCTCAGCCAGGCGATCGAGGACGAGAGCCTCGCGCGCGCCGAGCGTCCGCTGCTGTTCGCGTCCTTCCAGCGCGAGCACGCCTATCGCGAGCAGGAGGCGCGCTGGCGCGAGCTCTCGCGTGGCGCCGAGCTGACGTGCGTGTTCGCGGACTTCGCGCGCGCACGCGTGCCGCGCGGCGGGCCGGCCGAGATCCGGGTGGCCTCGGCGAGCCCGCTCGTGCGCGAGTGGGCGATCGTCTGCGACGCCCCGGGCTACAGCGTGTGTCTGGCCGGCTGGGAGAAGCCGCCGAGGCCTCGCGATGGCAGGCGCACGAGCTCGTTCGAGACGCTTTGGACAGTCGAGCCGGAGATCGTGCGCGGCGCCGCGCAGGTATGCGCCGAGCTGGCCGCGGACGCGCTCGGCGAGCTTCCCGCCGGCGTGCGCCGGCGACTGGACGAGCCGGCCATGCAGCTGACCCGTCGCCAGCTGAAGTTCGCGGCGGCGATCGCCAATCGCGCCTTCTCGTATCTGCCGGAGCTCGGGGCCGTCGTTGCCTGAGCGACGCGACGCTGAGACGCACGGCAAGCCTGGCGCGGGCTACTTCGACGACGACTCGATGCTGCGGCGGGTCCACCGCGAGCGGGCGGTCGCGCTGTCGGGGCCGCGCGCGCTGCTGATGCAGGCGGCGCATCCACTCGCCGTGTTCGGCCTGCTCGCGCACTCCAGCGCGCTCGACGAGCCGTACGACCGGCTCGCGCGCACGGCGCAGACGATGGACGCGATCGCCTTCGGGTCGCGTGCGCAGGCCGATCGCATCACGCGACGCGTGCGCGCGATGCACCGGCGCGTCAGCGGGCAACTGCCCGAAGCGATCGGGTCATATGAGGCCGGCACGACCTACCGGGCGGATGATCCCGAGCTGCTGCTGTGGGTGCTGTTCTCGCTCGTCGACTCGGCCCTGGTCGTCTATCGCAAGTACGTGCACTCGCTGACGCGCGAGCAGGAGGCGCGCTTCTGGGAGGACTACAAGGTGGTCGGGCGGCTGTTCGGGCTGAAGGCGCGCGACATGCCCGGCACGCTCGACGACCTCGACGCCTACCGGGCGCGCATGCTCGACGGCGAGGAGTTGCACGTCACCGACTGGGCGCGGCGGCGTGCCCGCCAGATCGTGCTCGAGCCGCCGGTGCCGCTGCTGGCACGGCCGATCCTCGAGACGGTCAATTTCGCCACCGTCGCGCTGCTACCCGATTCGATCCGCGAGCAGTATGGCTTCTCGGCGCTGCCGCCCCTGGCGCTGCGCAAGGCGCTCGTCGCGGGCGGCGCCGACTACCTCAAGCGCGCCGTCATCCCGCTGCTGCCCAAGCGCGTGCGCCTGGTGCCGAGCGCGCGCCCTCAGCCGATCGCGTAGATCAGCGAGACCTGCGCCTGCAGCTTGCAAGAGCCCGCGGCCGTCTTCTTGGCGGTCGGGTGCTTGCGCTTGCGGTGCTTCAGTTTCGGCTTGGGCGCCGTGCCCGAGGAGGCTTCCTTGCTCGGCGTCGCCGCGCTCAGCGGCACGGTCGCGCCGACGTTCGTCTGTCGGCCATAGCCGAAGTCCGGTTCTTCGCCTTCGTATTCGGCGTATTCGGTTTCACCGGCGGCCGTGCAGTTGATGTAGCCGCCGTCTTCGACGACGCTCTGCACGGTCGTCGCCGTGCCGCCGACCTTGCCGGCGAGGAAGGCGGCCTTGCTCTGTCCGTCGGCGATCGCCGCGCCCGTCGCTTCGCGGTAGACGGCGGTCGCTTCGGCGGCTTTGTCGTACTGGCCGATCGGCAGCGTGGCGACGCCCTGGACGCTGATCGTGCGCAATGCCGTGACGGTCGGCGCTTCGGCGACGGCGACGCCGAGCATGTTCGCTGCGAACAACGCCGCCACAACCGCGATGACCGCTGCGGGTGCTCGCTTCACCAGACCTCCCGAGCCGGCTCGACAACAGGAACGACGAGCTCAGTGTACCTCCGCCGGTCGTCGTCGCCCCGGCACTGGACCAACGGTGCGGGCGATATCTGATTGGCTCTGCGGCGATGTCCTCGGCGGACCCCCAGCCGCGTCATCCAGAGCTGCCGCCCGAGCTGGACAGCCGAGAGCTCACCGCGCTCGATCACGACGCGATCATCGGCGAGGCCGAGCTGGAGCACGCGCAGCTGCCCGGCCAGCGGGCCAACGGCGTCAGCTTCGACTCGGCCCGGCTCGCGGGCGTCGACCTGTCCGCATCGCGGCTGGAGCACCTGAGCGTCGTCAACGCGGTGCTCGCCGGGTGCAACCTCGCCAACGTGCACGGGCACAGCGCGCGGCTCGCGCGCGTCTCGATCCAGACGAGCCGCCTCACGGGCATCGTCTTGTCGGAGGCGACGCTCACCGACGTCACGCTTCACGGCTGTCGCGCCGATCTGGCCTCGTTCGGCTTCTCGCGCCTGCAGCGCGTGACGTTCGAGGACTGCATGCTCGCGCAGACGGACTTCCTCGACGCGCGCCTGCACTCCGTGCGCTTTCACGACTGCGACCTGTCGCGCGCCGACTTCCGTGGGGCAGAGCTGCGCGATTGCGAGTTTCGCCGCTGCGACCTCACGGAGATCGACGGGGTCACGAGCCTGCGCGGGGCCTCGCTGGAGTGGCCGGCGATCGTCGAGCTGGCCGGCACGTGGGCGGCGGCGCTGGGGATTGCGGTGCTCGACGACAGCGGCGAGCGGTCGTGAGCGATCCGCACCGGCTCGAGCGCTTCCGCGTCGCGCAGGACGACGGCGCGACGTACGAGCGCGCGCTCGCAGAGCTGCGCGCGGGGAGCAAGCGCAGTCACTGGATGTGGTTCGTGTTCCCCCAGATCGCCGGGCTGGGGCAGAGCGCGATGTCGCAGACATACGCGATCTCCTCGCTGACCGAGGCGCGGGCCTACCTCGAGCACCCCGTGCTCGGGCCGCGCCTGCGCGAGTGCGCGGAGGTCCTGGCGCAGCTGCACGGGCGCACCGCGCAGGACGTGTTCGGCACAGTAGACGCCGTCAAGCTGCGCTCGTCGATGACGCTGTTCGCTGCGGCCGCCTCCGCAGACGACGGGGCGCCTTTTCGCCGGGTACTGGCCGACTACTTCGACGGCACGACCGACCCCGCCACCGAGTCTCGTCTGGACTCGTGAGCTTGGGCCGGCCGGTCAGTGCTGCCGGTCGGCCGGGCTCGCGCTACTTGGCCGCGAGCGCCGGCGCGGCACCGGGCGCGAAGTCGAAGGCAACGCCGGTCAACTGCTCGGAGACGTCCCACAGTCGCGCGGCCTTCTCGGGATCGCGCGCGGAGCGCGTCGGCGTGACGACCTTTGGCTCGCCTCGCATTTCCTGGAAGCCGTCGGGGCCGACGAACGAGCCGCCGGGAATGTCGGCCGTGGCTGCGTACAGCGTCGGCAGCGCCCCGCGCTCGGCGCTCTGTGCATAGAAGCGGTTGAGCACCACCGAGCCGATCCGCTCGACGCGCGAAGGCGTCGCGGCGAACTGCAGGTTGGTCGCCGCGTAGCCCGGATGCGCGGCGACGCTGAGCAGGTCGGCGCCGGCTGTCCGCAGCCGGCGATCGAGCTCGAGCGCGAACAGCAGGTTGGCGAGCTTGGACTGCCCGTAGGCGGGCCAGCGCTGGTAGGAGCGCTCGCTCTGCAGGTCGTCGAAGTCGATGCGCCCGAACTTGTGCGCGGTGCTGCTGACGGTCACCACGCGCGCGGCGGGCGTCGCGAGCAGCCTGCCGAGCAGCCGGCCGGTGAGCGCGAAATGGCCGAGGTGGTTGGTGCCGAGCTGCAACTCGAAGCCGTCGGCGGTCTGTCGGTGCGGCGAGGCCATCACGCCGGCGTTGTTGATCAGCAGGTCCAGGCGCTCGTGCGGGTAGCTCTCGGCGAACGCGCGCACGGAGTCCAGCGATGCGACGTCGAGCGCCTGCACGTCGAGCTGCGCGCCGGGGAGGCCCGCGCGAATCGACAGCGCCGCCTCGTCGCCCTTGACCGTGTCGCGACAGGCCATCACCACTCGCGCGCCCGCACGCGCGAGCTCACGCGCGGCCTCCAGGCCGATGCCGCTGTTCGCGCCGGTGATGACCGCGATGCGGCCGTGTTGGTCAGAGATCGGGTTCATGATCGAAGTCCTTAGCTCGCAGTTGGGGAGACAGAGGACATTATGGCACTTACAATGCCAGTTGGCAAGCAGAGTGCCAACTGGCACTCAGGATATACTTTTATGCCATGACGACCGGATTGCGCGAACGCAACAAGGCACGCCGACGCGAGCGCATCACCGATGCGGCGCTCAGGCTGTTCGCCGAACGCGGCTTCGAGGGGGCGACGATCGACGACATCGCCGCTGCGGCGGAAGTCTCACGGAGAACGTTCTTTCGCTACTTCGCGCGCAAGGAGGACGTGATCCTCGACTGGAAGCGGGCGATGGCCGAGCAACTGCGCGAGGCGCTCGCCGCGCGCCCGTCGAGCGAGGCGCCGCTGGATGCGGTGCACCGCGCGCTGGCGGCGGTCGCCGCCGCCTACGGCGCGCAGCCTGAGCTGACCCTCGGCCTGATGCGCCTGTTCGAGTCGGGCCCCGAGCTGCATGCCGGCTCCGACTACCAGGCGTGGGATGCGGTGCTCACGGAGGGGATCGCCGAGCGCCTGGGCGTCGACCCGCTGCGCGACCCGCTGCCGCGACTGGTCGCTACCGTCGGCTTCGCGGTGCTGACCGCAACGGTTCACAGCTGGGGCGAGAGCGGCGGCGAGCAGGACCTGACGGCGCTGCTCGACGAAGGCTTCGCGGCGCTTCGACGCGTGACCGTCGGCACGGGCGCCTGACGCTCGGGCGCACTAGAAGGAGCAGGGCCGCGGGCGGCGATCGACGCCTACCTCGGTGATGCCGGCGGAGGTGATCTTGATGCGCGTCGGGATGCTGCCGCGCTCGAGCAGCTTTCGCAGAACCGACTCGCCCTTGGACTCGATCCCCGATCGCAGCGGCTCGTCGAAGTACTCCGCGCGCATCGAGTCGGCGATCTGCACGTACACGTGCTTTTCGGCGGAGCCGTGCTGCACCTTCCAGCGGTAGGTCGAACCGACGCGCGGCGCCTGGATCGGAGTCGGTCCGCCGATGATCTCGATCGTGTCTGTGGCGGCAATCGTGTCTGTCATGCATCGAAGATGACCGACGACGACGCGCCGTTGCACGGCCAGTTGGCCAGCATCTGCGGCGACGCGTTGGACGCTTGGCTCATCGCCGTTCGCCTCGGCGCTGCAGTGCGCATGTTCGCGCGCCCAGCGGAGCAGCGGACTCGCCTAGAGTCACCGCGTGATCGATTCACACGGCGCCACACATCTAAGCTGCCGCGTCGTGCGTTAGCGCGAGCGCCGTGGCAACGGGTCTCCCGAGCTCAGCGAACGTGCGCCCGGCGTCGCCCGGCGACGCGCAGGCGTGCGCGGCGGTCTACGCGCCGTACGTCGAGGACACGGCGGTCACCTTCGAGCTGCAGCCGCCCTCGCCGCAGCAGATGGAGCAACGCATCACCGCGGCCTCGGCGAGTCATGCGTGGCTGGTGCTCGAGGACGAAGGACGCGTCGTCGGCTACGCCTACGGCGGCGCGTTCCATGCCCGCCCGGCCTATCGCTGGGCTTGTGAGGTGAGTGTGTACCTGGAGCTCGGTCGCCGGCGCACCGGTAGCGGGCGAGCGCTGTACGAAGCGCTGTTCGCGCGCCTGGCCGAGCGCGGGTTTCGCACGGCCGTCGCCGGCATGACGCTGCCCAACGAGGCGAGCGTCGCGCTGCACCGCGCGATGGGCTTTCAGACGGTCGGCGTGTACCGGCGCATCGGCTTCAAGCACGGCGCGTGGCACGACGTCGAGTGGACCCAGCGAACGCTCGGCGGCGGTGCGGATCCGCCTGCCGAGCCCAGCTGAGATCGCGGCTAGGCTGCGCGCGTGAGCACGCCTTCGCCGGACAGCCCTCTGACCGGCCGTTGCGCATGCGGTGGTGTGCGCTTCAGCGTCAGCGCGCCGTTCGAACAGGCGCGCTACTGCCACTGTCACAACTGCCAGCGACGCACCGGCACCGCCGCTTCGGCCAACGCGCGCGTCGCCGCATCGGACTTCGCGATCGAGCAAGGCGAGCAGCTGCTGCGCTCGTGGGAGCCACAGGGCGGGCAGGCCAAGTGGTACTGCGCCGACTGCGGCGGGCACCTGTTCAGCCGCCCGGACGACGCCACGCACGTCTACGTGCGCCTGGGCGCACTCGACGACGACCCGGGCATTGCCCCCGCATACCGTCAGTGGGTGAGCTCGGCGGCGTCGTGGGAGGAGATCCCCGACGACGGTCTCCCGCGCTTTGACGAAGCGGGCCCCTAGCCGCTCTCCGTCGCGACTCTCGCACGCCTCCCACACGGTTGCCAGCAACGCGCTGGATGCTGGGTTCTGAGCCGAGCCGTCGTGGCGCCGGCGACGATCGACCAGGAGGTCACCGATGCACGACGACGAGATCGCACACATCCGCCGGCCCGGATTGACACGCCGCGAGACGCTTGCCGCCGCCGGTGCCGCGGCGTTCGGGCTGACGCTCGGGCCGGGCCTGGCGAGCCTGCCGGGGCTCGGCGCGAGCTCGGCGCTGGGGGCTTCGGTGCTGCTGACGCCCGAGCAGGAGGAAGGGCCCTACTACGTCGACCTCGAGCGCGTGCGGCGCAACATCGTCGCCGGTCAGGCCGGCGTGCCGTTGACGTTCGTCGTACGCGTGCTGCACGCGACGACCGGCGCACCGATCGAGGGCGCGGCGATTGACGTGTGGCACTGCAGTCCGCTGGGCATCTACTCCGACGAGGCGGTCGAGAAGACCGTCGGCAAGAGCTTCCTGCGGGGCGTGCAACTGACAGACGCCGCGGGCGAAGCGAGCTTTCTCACCGTGTACCCGGGGCACTACGCCGGCCGCGCCGTGCACATTCATATGAAGGTGCACGTCTCGGGCTCGGTTACCGGGACCACCTACGCGGGCGGGCACGTCTGCCACACCGGGCAGGCGTTCTTCGACGACGCGCTGTCCAGCGGGGTCTTCCGGCTCTCGCCATACGCCAAGAACAAGGTTGCGCGCGTGCTCAACAAGTCAGACCGTGTGTACAGCCGGCAAGGCGGCGCGCGCTCGCTGACCAAACTGAGCCGCCGTGGCGCGAGCCTCGCCCGTGGGGGCTATCGCGGCACCGTCGCGCTCGTCGTGGAACCGGACTCGACGCCGCAGGCCGTGGGCTCGGCCGGCGGGGGCAGCGGGAGCCCGGCGGCCTAGTCCGTCAGACGCCAGGGCGGGTCCAGGCGATTGACGCCGGCGTGGTAGACGAACACGCGGTGTCCGTCGGGGTCGAGCAGGATCGCCTCGCGCCACAGGTACGGCTCGTCGACCGGGTCGCCGGCGAACGCGAAGCCGGCGTGCTCGAGATCGCGCACGGTGGCGTCGACGTCGTCGACCTCGAAGTGGATGCTCGCGCCCGGCTGCCCCGGCGCGCGCTCGACGTGCTGCAGCGACAGCGTCGTGTCGCCCTCGGGCGACTGAAAACGCGCATACCCGGGATAGTCGGCGACGATCTGGGTCAGGCCGAGACGCCGGTAGAAGTCCGCCGAGCGCGCCACGTCCACGACCGGCAGCGTCATGTGATTCAGGCGCATCTGCCGACCCTACCGCCGTCGGGCGCGATGATTCTCGCCACTGCCCCAGGTCTCAACGGGCGGTGTCGCGACGATCGCGCCGCGCCGTGAAACCCAAGGAGGCGTTATGGCAAGTACCGACCGCAAGCAGCTCGCCCGTGAGATGTACCTCGCCTTCGCGCGCGGGGACCGCGAGACCGTGGAGTCGCTGCTCAGCGACGACTTCACGTTCTTCAGCCCATACGACGTGGGCATCGATCGCGCGGCGTACTTCGAACGCTGCTGGCCCAACTCGGACCTGCTCGTGAGCTTCTCGTTTGCGCGCGTGGTCGAGGCCGGCGACGAGGTGATCGTCACGTACGAGAGCACGAAGACCGACGGGCGGCGCTTTCGCAACACGGAGGTGCTGACGTTCTCCGGCGAGCAGATCGGCAGGGCGGAGGTCTACTTCGGCTGGGATCTGCAGTGACCGGGCGCGAACGCGGCTCTCCGGCACGCCGGGGTTAGAGTTCACGCGGGATGAATCGCCTGCATTCAGTCATCTGCTCGTCGGGGCGCTGGCAGCGAATCGTCGAGCGCGAACTGCTGCCATGGGGGCTGGGCGAGGCGGAGCTCGGCGACGACGTGCTGGAGGTCGGCCCGGGGTTCGGCGCGACGACGCGCGTGCTCGCCGGGCGAGCTTCGGCGCTGACCGTGCTCGAGCTCGACGAGGGCTACTGCGAGCGCCTGCGCCGAGAGCTGGCCGACGGTGTGACGATCGTGCAGGGCGACGCAACCGCGATGCCCTTTGCGGACGGCCGCTTCTCGGCGGTCGTGTGCTTCACGATGCTGCACCACCTGCCCTCGCCGCAGGCGCAGGATCGCCTGCTCGCCGAGGTCGCGCGCGTGCTGCGCCCGGGCGGGCTGTTCGCCGGCACCGACAGCATCGGCAACGGGCGTCTGTTTCGCCTGCTGCACATCGGCGACACGCTCGTCCCGGTGTCTCCCGGCGGCCTTCCCGAGCGCCTGCGCGCCGCCGGCCTGGCGGACCCGGTCGTGTCGCAGAGTGCCAGCTCGTTTCGCTTCCGTGCGAGCAAGCCGGCGCCCGCCGCGGGATGAGCGAGATCGAGTTCCTCGGCGCGCTGAGCGTCGAGCTGCTGCGCCACACCGAGCTGCGCCCCGAGCACCCTGCGCACGAGCTGTTCCAGACGTCCACGGTGCAGGCGCTGCTCGGCGGCGCCTACGACGGCGACGTCACGTTGCAGGAGATCCTCGAGCATGGCGACCTCGGCCTTGGCACGCTCGACGGGCTCGACGGAGAGCTGATCGTGCTCGACGGGCAGGCGTGGAAGGCCGAGCTGGACTGCACTCTCACGCGCCCGCCGGGGTCCTCGCGGACTCCCTATGCGGTCGTGGTGCCCTTCTCGCCCGCGCAGCCGATCGCCCTGGCCGGGCCGTTCGGCGACGCCGAGCTGCAAGCGCGCATGGGGACGGCGCTCTTGGCGGCGACGCGCCCGACGGCGATCCGCATCGACGGCCGTTTTGCCGAGGTGCATGTCCGCTCGGTGCCACGCCAGCGGCCTCCCTATCGCCCGCTTGCAGAGGTGATCGCCGAGCAGCACATCAGCGTCCTGCGCGACGTCACCGGCACGATGATGGGCTTCTGCTTTCCCGACGCGCTGGAGGGCATCGAGATGGTCGGCGCGCACCTGCACTTCATCGACGACGAGCGCACGCGCGGCGGCCACGTGCTCAGCTACACGCTGTTGGAGGCGACCGCCCGGCTGGACGCAGCGACGCGGCTGCACGTCGAGCTGCCCGGCGCTGTGGCCGCCCCGCCGCACGGCACCGCGCTGGATCAGACGGCGCTGCACCGGCTCGAGGCCGACGACTGAACGCAGCGGCGCCCGCCGGGCGCTGGAATATGCTCGGCGCATGTCCGGGGGTGTCAACGGCATGCGCTCGAGGACGACGAGCGCGATGGCGGCGATCGTGCTCGCCGGAGTGCTGACGTGGGCGCTATGGCTGCTCGCGGCGCAGGCGCACGCGACGATCGCCTTCGAGAAAAACGCGGCGAGCTTTCGCCCGTCGATCTGGGTCGCCGAAGACAGCGGCGCATCGCCCCGCCAGCTCGTCGGCGGCAGCGGCGAGCAGCCGCTGATCGCGCCGGACGGCAGCGCCGTGATCTTCCAATCGCTGCCGGCCCACGGCTACGCCGCGCTGGAAATGGTCCCCACGGCCGGCGGTCCGAGCGTCGTGCTGGCCGCGGAGGAGGCGAGCATGAACAACACCGCGTGGTCGCCGGACTCCAAGACGATCGCGACCACGCTCGGGCTGACCCCCGAACGCGAACAGCTCGTGCTGATCGATGTCGCCACGCACAGCGTGCGCCCGGTCGCCACCGGCACGATCCTCGGTGTCAGCTTCTCACCCGACTCGACCGATCTGGCGTACTCGCGTGCGCCCAACCTGAAGAAATTCCCCGCCGCGAGCGACATCTACACCGTCGCGGTGGCTGGTGGCAGCCCGACGCGCATCACCAGCAACCGCCGCAGCACGAGCCCCGTCTGGGGTCCGGCGAAGATCGCCTTCGCGCGCACGTTCAAGGCACCCGGGCGCCGCGAAGACGCGCCCAAGAGCAACGTCTGGACGATGAGCCCGGACGGCTCGCAGGCGCGCCGGCTGACCCACCAGAAAGCGGCCTTCCTGCTGTCGGGTCCTGCGCCGCTGGCCTGGTCGGCGAGCGGCGCCCAGCTGCTCGCGCAGTTCGACGGCCAGGACACCGCCTATGGCGAGGGCGTCAACCCGCTGACCGGCGCCGTCCACCGGTTGAGCGCAAAGAAGTCGCTCGCCTACCAGCTGTTCGCGGCGGGCATCTCACGAGATGGCACGACCGTGCTCGCCTCCACCGGCGGGCTGGAGCCCGGCCCCGGGCACAACATCGTCAGCGTGCCGTTCGCGGGCGGCCCTGCGACGGTGCTCGTGCGCAACGCCTCCGCGCCCAGCTGGAATCGCTGACGCGCATTCGCGCGCGAGGCGCGACGAGGCGCTGCCGGCGGTCACCTCTGCCGGCCGGCATGTAGGCGCACGCGCTGCGGCCGGACGCGGCTCCCGGGGTGGAATACTCGGGGCATGCCCTACAACGCGCAGCTCGGGCCCTCGTCGTACGTCCCCGCAGAGGACCGCTACGAGTCGCTTCCCTACCGCCGCTGCGGGCGCAGCGGGTTGCAGCTACCGGCGATCTCGCTCGGCCTGTGGCAGAACTTCGGCGACGACTTCCCGCTGCAGAACAGCCGCGCGATCCTGCGGCGGGCCTTCGACCTGGGCATCACGCACTTCGACCTCGCCAACAACTACGGGCCGCCGTACGGCAGCGCCGAGAAGAACTTCGGGCGGATCTTCGCGGAGGACTTCAAGGCCTACCGCGATCAGCTGATCGTCTCGACGAAGGCCGGCTGGGACATGTGGCCAGGCCCGTACGGCGAGTTCGGATCGCGCAAGTACCTGCTCGCGAGCCTCGACCAGAGCCTGCAGCGGATGGGACTGGAGTACGTCGACATCTTCTACTCGCATCGCTTCGACCCGGACACGCCGCTTCAGGAGACGATGGGCGCGCTGGATTCTGCCGTGCGTGCCGGCAAGGCTCGCTACGTGGGCATCTCCTCCTACGGGCCCAAGCGCACCGAAGAGGCGGCGCGCATCCTGCGCGAGCTCGGCACGCCGCTGCTGATCCACCAGCCGTCCTACTCGCTGCTGAACCGGTGGATCGAGGACGAGCTGCTGGATGTGCTCGAGCGCGAAGGCGTCGGCGCGATCGTCTTCTCGCCGCTCGCGCAGGGCCTGCTGACCGACAAGTACCTGCACGGCATCCAGGACGACTCGCGCGTGCGGCGCGGCGTCGCCTTCTCCGAGGACCTCGTCAGCGAGCAGAACTTGGCCCGCGTTCGCGCGCTCAACGAGATCGCCGCCGGGCGCGGGCAGACGCTCGCTCAAATGGCGATCGCCTGGGCGCTGCGCGACGGGCGCGTGACCTCCGCGCTACTCGGCGCCAGCAGCGTCGGGCAGCTCGAGCAGAACGTCGCCGCGCTGTCGCGCGTGGACTTCGACGCGGGCGAGCTCGCGGAGATCGACAGGCACGCGCAGGAGTCGGGCATCGACCTGTGGGCCGAGTCGAGCAGCTCCTGAGCCGCGCTAGGCTGCGACGCATGGCTTCGTTTGACCGTCTCGCCCTGCGATCGGCACCGACCGCGCCGGTCGCCGCGGGCTCGCTGATCGCGGGCTACGCAGTCGCCATCGGCTCCGGCTCGCGCCCGCTCGGCGGCATCGTGCTGCTCGCCGGCGGCCTGTGGTGCGTTCGCGAGTGGGTCCGCCGCAATGACGCGCGGACGGCCGCGGAGCTCGCCTGCTTCGGCCTCGCCGCGTTCGTCCTCTCGCACGTGCTCGCCCGGTCGATCGGCGCATGGCCGGCCGTGCTGCTCGTGTCCGCGGCGATGGCGCTTGCCGCCTGGCTGCGCGCCGACGTGCGCGCCCCGGCGCCGCTGACCTAGCGGCGGGCTCGGTCGCGCGGCCCGCCGCCGGTCGCGACGCTCAGGCGAGCACCTGCCGGCTGCTCAGCCGGAGCTGGAGGACGTCGAGCTGCTTTCGCTCGATGCAGGCGGCCCACCGGGCCCGCCATGGCCGCGGCCGTCCTGCGGTGCGAACGAGGAGTCGGTCGCCCACACGTTCGTGCCGTCGCTGGACGAGCTGACGGAAACCTCGTCGCCTGCCTTCAGCGCGCTCAGCGTGGACTGCTTGGCGTCCAGCGTGACCGTGGCCTGTGCCGGCACGTCGACGGTCACCGTCTTGTAGGTGACCGATTTGCTCCCCTCGACGATCGTCACCGTGCCCGCCGAGCTGTCGACGCTCTGCAGCGTGCCGCTGTCGGTCGTCTGCGTGACGTACGCCGTTCCGGCTTTGTCGAGCACGACCGATACGGAATGCACCGCGTCGCGCATCGCGCCGTGCGGGCCGCCCGGATGGCCCGGCGGCTGGGTCGCGCCGGAACCGGTCGTGGTGCTACCGGTCGTCGTGCTTGAAGTGGTGGTCGTGCTCGGAGTCGTCGTCGTGCCGCTGCCGGAGCCCTGCGCGATGCCGGCCGTCAACGCGCCGGCTGCGCACAGTGCTGCGACGGTGGCGAACAGCTTCTTCTTCCTCATCGGGTACCTCCTGTCGAACATGGCGCCGGCTCAGCTCTCCGGCCTTGCAGCTCATGCTCGACTCGGCACTTCACGTGCGCGTGTGCTGCGGCTGAGATTTCGGTCAGAGTCATCGTGCAGCTCACGCGGTCACGCGATACAGCGTCCCGGAGCTGACCCCGGCGGCCGTGACCGCTTTGCCGTGCGCCTTGACCCAGCTGGCGATGGCGCTGCTCGAACCGCCCGCACCGGGTCCGCCGCCGCTCGCGCCGACGAGCACGTAGCGGACTTCGCCGGCGGCGACCATCTTCGCGAGCTGCGCGACCGTGGGGGCGGGGTCGCTGCCGCTGAAGCCGCCGATCGTGATCACCGGTCGCCCGGTGGCGATGATGATCGAGGCCGTGGTCTGCGAACCGCTGGCCGCGAGCAGGTACTTGGCCGAGCCCTGGTTGGCCTCGAGGTAGGCGATCGTGCGTGTGCTCAGCGTGCCCACTCCGCCTCCCCCGCCGGCGCCGGACGGTCCGCCTGTGCGGGCTTGGGCGCTCGTGGCGCTCGTGCCACCGGCGCCGACCGGCATCGCGCCGCTCGGCGCTGCGCTCGGTCGCGTGCCCGACGGCGGGGAGGAGGAACGCGTCGCCGCCTGCGAAGCGCTCCCTCCGGGCCCACCGGCGCCGCCAGGCGCGCCGCCGCGCCCGCCACCCATGCTCACGGAGGCGATGCTGGCCGGGCCGGCGAGCACGTTGTTGCCCGACATCGAGCGGCTCAGGTTGGCGAGGCTGTATGAGGCGGGGCCGGCCGCCAGCGCGACGGTCGCCGCGACGGCGGCGAGCGCGAACAGCCGGCGGCCGGTGTGCGGGCGCAGGCGCAGCGCGACGGACGCGGCGACCGCCGCCACGGCGGCTACGGGGACGATCCAGCGCAGGGCCGGCGCGTAGTCGGCGGTTCGGCCGAGCAGCACGACCGACAGCGCGGCGCTTGCGAGCACGCAGGCTGCGAGCACGCCGTGGCCGAGCCACGAGCCCCTGGCCCAGCGCACCATCGTCACCAGGCCGGCGCCTGCGAGGGCGGCCACGGCCGGCGCCAGCGCGCTCACGTAGTAGGGATGGAAGATGCCTTTCTGGGTGCTGAAGACGGCGATGTGGACGAGCGCCCACACGCCGAAGAGGATCCAAGCGGCTCGCGCCTTGTCGATGCGCGGCGCGCCGCGCGTCAGCCACAGGCCGACGATCAGGCTCACGCCGGCGAGCGGCAGCAGCCAGGCGATCTGCCCGCCGACCTGCTCGTTGAACATGCGCCACATGCCGGCGACGCCGCCGAAGTTCGCGCCCTGCCCGGCGCTTTCGCCGGTGATGCGCCCGAAGCCGTCATAGCCGAAGATCAGGTTCCACACGCTGCCGTTCGTGCTGCCGCCGATGTAGGGCGTCGAGCCGGGCCACAGCGTCACCGCGACGGGCCATGCCGCGCTGGTGAGGACCATCGCCGCTCCTGCAGCGGCGAGCTGGCCGACCCTGCGCCGCAGCCGCACCGGGCCGGCGAACAGGTACGTCACGGCCAGCGCGGGAACGATCATCCAGCCCTGCAGCATCTTCGTCATGAAGGCCAGGCCGACGACCGTCCCGCACCACACGAGGTACTTGGTGCGCCCCGATTCGACCGCGCGCAGCAGCAGGTAGGCGGAGCCGACCATCAGCAGCACGAGCAACGCGTCGGGGTTGTTCACGCGCCCGATCGCCACGGTTACGGGCGTGATCGCCAGCAGCGCGGCGGCCAGCAGCCCGGCGGCCGGCCCGAACGCGCGCCTGACGGTCGCATACAGCAGGCCAACCGCGGCGATCGTGCACAGCGCCTGAGGCAGCAGGATCGAGAAGCTCGAGAACCCGAGCACGCGCGCCGACAGTCCCGACAGCCACAGCGACAGCGGCGGCTTGTCGACGGTGATGAAGCTGCCCGGGTCCAGCGAGCCGAAGAACCACGCCTTCCAGCTCTCGCTGCCCGACTTCGCCGCGGCCGCGTAGTACTCGTTGGAGTACCCGTTGATCGTCAGGTGCCACAGGCACAGGAGCGCTGCGAGGGCGATCACGCCGAACAGCGCCGGTCGCACCCAGCGCGGGTCCTCGCGGCTGCCTGCCAGCAGCCGGCCGATGTGCCTGCGGCGTTCGGGGCGGCGGATGGGCTCTGCTTGCCGGGGGCGTCGCAGTGGCGGGGCGGTGGTGGTCGTAGACATGCGTTGTTCCTCTCGGTGCAGTTGTCGGGTGGCCGGCGGTCAGGCGGTGCGGCCGGGGATCTGGCTATGGCGCGCGGCGAGGCGTGCTTTGCCCCGCCGGCGCTCGTCTCGTGGTGTGTGAGCGCGCGCCGTTCGCTCGCGCTCGCCGCGACGCAGGCGCATCACGCCGTGCAGGTCCAGGCGCGCGGTGGCGAGGATGTCGACACGCGAATCGGGGTCGTCGACCCAGCGCACGGGGATCTCGTGGATCGCGAACTTGGCGCGCTGGGCGACGTACAGCAGCTCGGTGTCGAAGAACCACGTCTCGTCCTCGACCTCGCCGAGCAGCGCCTGGATAACCTCGCGCCTGCCGGCCTTGAACCCGCACTGGGCGTCGGAGAAGCCGACGCCCAGCAGCACGCGCAGCAGCAGGTTGTAGCTGCGCGAGATCACCTCGCGCTTTGGGCCGCGCGTCACCTCGGCACCGCGCGCCAGGCGTGAGCCGATCGCGATGTCGCCGCGTCCGTTCAGCAGCGGCAACAGCAGCTCCGCCAGGGCGTCGAGGTCGGTCGAGAGGTCGACGTCCATGTAGGCCAGCACGTCGGCGCGACTGCGGCTCCAGGCGGCGCGCAGGGCCCGGCCTCGGCCCTTTTGGCCGAGGTGCAGCAGCGCCACCTCGTCGAGCTCGCGCGAGAGCGACTGGGCGACCTGCAACGTGCCGTCACTGCTCGCGTTGTCGGCGATCGTGATGCGAAAGGCGAATGTGAAGCGACTGGTGAGATAGGCGTGCAGCGTGCGCACGCTCGCGCCGAGCACGTGCTGCTCGTTGTGGACGGGGATGACGATCTCGACCCTGGGGTCCGTCGTCGAGCGTGGCGACGGCGTGTTATCCGAGAGGCCGGTGGCCGGGGAGGTGGGAGTTGTGGTTGTGAGCATGCGAGGCATCGTCGAATGCCCCGCTGCGAGGACTCTGTATGTCGCCTGGGAGTTGGCTGAGCGCCACCGGGCGCGAGAGCGCCGCCGCGCCGTTCACGCTCTCTCAGCAAGCTCTCAGGATTCTCCCGGGGGGCTCTCACGCCATGGATGGACCATCCACGTCAAATGCACGAAGATCAACAGATGCCCGACAACGCAGACGGCCCTCGCCTGCTGGTCGTCGACGACGAGCCGAACATCGCGGAGGTCGTGACGATGGCGCTGCGCTTCAACGGCTTCAACGTCGAGACGGCTGCGACCGGGCGCGAGGCGCTCGCGGCCGTGAGCAAGTTCAAACCGCACCTGATGGTGCTCGACGTGATGCTGCCCGACATGGAAGGTTTCGAGGTCGCCTCGCGCCTCGGCGCCCAGCGTGCCGGCGTGCCGATCATCTTCCTCACCGCGCGCGACGCCACCGAGGACAAGGTGCGCGGCCTCACCGGCGGCGGCGACGACTACATGACCAAGCCATTCAGCCTCGAGGAGCTCGTGGCGCGCATCCGCACGATCCTGCGCCGCACCGGGCAGGTGACCCCCGAGTCCGGGCGCCTGGTGTTCGAGGATCTCGAGCTCGACGAGGAGTCGCGCGAGGTCTCGCGCGGCGGCGCGCCGATCGAGCTGACGGCGACCGAATACCGGCTGCTGCGCTACCTGCTGCTCAACCCGCGGCGCGTGCTGACGCGCGCGCAGTTGCTCGACCACGTCTGGAACTACGACTTCGGCGGCGACGGCCGCGTGCTGGAGACGTACATCAGCTATCTGCGCAAGAAGCTCGACGCACACGGGCCGTCGCTGATCCGGACGGTGCGCGGCGTCGGTTACGCGCTGCAGGCTCCACGCCCTTGATGGCCTCGCTGCGCGCGCGCGTGCTCGCGAGCGTGCTGCTGCTCGCCGCGCTCGGCCTGATCGCGCTGGCCGCCGTCACCTACGCCGAGCAGCGCTCCTTCTTGCTCGGGCGCATCGACCAGGAGCTGCAAGGATCCGGGCCCGCGCTGTCGCACGCGCTGGACAACGCGGGCTTCAAACCGGCCGGGGGCACGCCTTTCAGCGCCGGCGCTCCCGGTGACGAAGAGAGCCCCGGCCGCCAGGGAGGCCCCGGGGGCGACGCCAACCTGAACCTCCCGCCCGGCACCTACGGCCAGCGGCGAACCGCTTCGGGAAAGGTGCTCGGGCACATCCTGATCAGCTATGGCCAGGCCGCACCGGCGGCTCCGCGGATCCCCGCGAGCGTGCCCGTCGGCAAGCTCTTCACCGTCGGCTCGTCCGGCTCCTCGGGATTGCGCTATCGCGCCTTCGCGATTCACGACCGCGAGGACAGCGGGCTGACCGTTGTCGCCGTGCCGCTGCGCGAAGTCGACCAGACGCTCCACCGCCTGCTGCTCGTCGAGGCGCTGGTGATCGCCGGCGTGCTCGTCGCGCTCGGCCTCAGCGCTTTCTTCGTCGTGCGCCTCGGGCTGCGACCGCTCGATCGCATGGAGGTCACCGCCGGGCAGATCGCCGCGGGGCAGCTCTCGCGGCGCGTCAGCCCGGCCACGTCGCGAACGGAGGTCGGCCGCCTCGGGCTTGCGCTGAACGCGATGCTCGAGCGCCTCGAGCAGGCCTTCGAGCAGCGCCGGGCAAGCGAAGAGCGCTTGCGGCGCTTCCTCGCCGACGCCTCGCACGAGCTGCGCACCCCGCTGGCCTCGATTCGCGGATACGCCGAGCTGTTTCGCATGGGCGCGACGCGCGACGAGGCCGAGACGCAGACCGCCATGCGCCGCATCGAGGAGGAGTCCAAGCGGATGGGCGTGCTCGTCGAGGACCTGCTGACGCTCGCGCGAATGGACGAGGCGCCGGAGCTCGTGCTCGCGCCCGTCGATCTTGCGCGGCTTGCCCGCGACGCGGTCGAGGACGCTCACGCGATGGCCCCCGAGCGGCCGATCGACCTGCATGCGCCCGCGGCGGCGATCGTCAGCGGCGACTCCCACCGGCTGCGCCAGGTGCTCGCCAACCTGCTGCGAAACGCGCTCGTGCACACACCCGCGGCAACGCCCGTCGAGGTGTCGGTGACCGAGGACGAGCAGAGCGTCACGGTCAGCGTGCGCGATCACGGCCCCGGCCTGCCCGACGCCGACCCCCAGCGACTGTTCGATCGCTTCTGGCGAGCCGAGGGCGGGCGTGAGCGCGGCAAAGCGGGTGCCGGTCTCGGGCTTTCGATCGTCGGCACCGTCGTCGATGCGCACGGCGGTCGCGTGATCGCGCAGAACGCAGAGGGCGGCGGCGCGCGGTTCAGCGCCGTGCTCCCCAAGCTCGCGCCGGCGCCTTCGCCGGACGCCGGCGCCGACGCCGGCACGGGCGACGCCTCCTAGGTGGACCTGGCGAAACGACTGGCGAAACTCGCTACGGCTACTCCGCCAGGCCCACGGCTTTGCGGGCTCAGCCGCCCGGTGAGCGCGAAATGGCCCGGAAACACTGGCCTTCTCGCTCTCAGGCAGCTCTCAGGCTCGGCACAGATCCGGCCCAGGTTGGCCACCGATACTGCTCTCAGTTCGGTAATCCAACGCAAGGAGCACCATGTCCCTCCCGCTTCTCATCGCAATCAACGTCCTCGCCGACGTTGCCCTGATCGCCGGGCTCGCGTATGCGATGTCGCGCGCCGCGCGCCTGACGCCGCACGTTGCGGCGGTGCCCGGCGCCGATGCTCGAACGACCTCCGGCCTCGCCCCGGCCACGCCCCTCCGCCGGAGCGTCGAGCCTCCTGTCGACGCGCACCCCGCACGTGGCCGCACGCCGGTCGCCCAGCGGACGGGCGCGCGCACGACGGCGGCGGCAAACGCGAATCGCTGATGTCCGTCCTGGCCACCGCAACCGGACCGCACCTCTTCTGGATCGCCAGTCGCGCGGCGGGTAGCGCCGCGCTGATCCTCTCCAGCGTCTCGGTGTGCGTCGGCCTGCTGATGGGCGGCCGGCTGCTCAAACGGCGCTGGCCGGACATGCGCGTCGCCCACGAGGCCCTTTCGCTGGCGACGCTCGCGGCGATCGCGGTCCACGGCCTGACGCTGCTTGGCGACCAGTTCTTGCACCCGAGCCTCGCGGACATCTCCGTGCCCTTCGTCAGCGGCTATGAGACGCTCTGGACGACCGCCGGGATCGTCGCCTTCTGGGCGCTGCTCGCGCTCGGGCTCTCCTACTACGCACGCGCACGGATCGGCGTGCAGCGCTGGCGCGTGCTGCACCGCTTCACGGCGCTCGCGTGGATCCTCGGCATCGTCCACTCGCTCGGCGAGGGAACCGACGCCGGGCAGACATGGTTCTTGGCGATGACCGCGATCGTCGTGCTGCCGGCGCTCGTGCTGCTGCTCACGCGGTGGCTCGGCGCGGCGGGCGAACACGACTCCGCCGCCGCGTCGCGCAAGACGCCCGCGCGGCTCAGCAACCTCCCAGGCTGAGTCCAGCCGGCTCCCAAGCGCGCACCGGAGACTCCCATGGACAACGAACCCGACAACCGACGAGGAGCGCCCATGGCCCCCACCGACATCCCCTCATCAACTCCCAGCCCCGGCCCGCGCAGGCCCGGCGCGCGCGAACGCGCGGCGGCCAAGCGCGCGGCGCTGAGCCGGCGCGCCCGCCGCATCAGACGATCGGTGGCGGCCGTCACCGCGGCACTGTTCTGCACGCTGTTCCTCGTCGTCTATGTGCAGCTCGCCTCGGGCCACGACCCCGCCCTGTCGGCCGCCTCGAAAAACAGCAGCACGGCGAACACCGACGCAACCGCGAGCTCGTCCTCCGCCACCGCGACGGCAAAGACAGCCGCGGCGAAGAAGGTGGCGGCCAAAAAAGTGGCGGCCGAAGAAGCGGCCGCTGCAAAAACGAAGGCCGAAAAAGAAGCCGCGGCCGAAGAAACCGCCGAACAAACGACCGCCTCGTCGAGCTCGTCCTCCTCGGGCGAATCGTCTGAAACGACCGGCTCGAGCTCGTCGCAGAGCAGCGAAACCAGCGGCGAATCCGAAGCCGGCGAATCCAGCGGCAGCGAATCCAGCGGCAGCGAATCGAGCAGCTCGGTGAGCCCCGTCACCACCTCGCAGTCATGAGCGCGGGCGAGCTCAGCGAGCGCTTCGACTGCTTCGGCTCCTCGTGTGCGACCTACGTGTCCGGGCCCAGCCTGGATCGCACCGCGCGCGAGGCGGTCGAGCTCGTGCGCGGGCGCCTGGAAGGCTGGCACGCCGGTTTCTCTCGCTTTCTGCCTGACAGCGAGTTGTCGCGGCTGAACCGCGACCCTCGCAGTGAGGTTCCAGTCGGCGCGCCGATGGCACAGTTTGCGCAGAGCGTGCGCGTGGCCGCGGAGCTCACGCATGGCCTCGTGGACGGCACGCTGCTGGCGCAGATCGAGTCGGCGGGCTACCGCGCCGACCTGCGCGAAGGCCTGCCGCTGTCGAGCGCGCTGGCGATGGCGCCGCGACGGCGCCCGGCCGGCGCGCGCTCGCCGGCGTCGTGGCGCAGCGTGCAGGTCGACCTGGCACGGCAGATCGTGAGCCGGCCGCCGGGCGTCAAGCTCGACAGCGGCGGCTTGGCGAAGGGCATGTTCGCCGACATGCTCGCCGAGCAGCTCGCCGGCCACGAGAGCTTCGCGATCGACTGCGCAGGCGACCTGGCGGTCGGCGGCACGCGCGGCACGCGCCGCCCGGTGGAGGTCGCCAGCCCGTTCGACGGCCGCACGCTGCACACGTTCGCCCTGCGCCGCGGTGGCGTGGCGACGAGCGGCATCGGCCGGCGAAGCTGGCTTGACGGCGACGGCCGCCCCGCCCATCACCTGCTGGACCCCGCGACCGCTCGCCCGGCGTTCACGGGCGTCGTGCAGGTCACGGCGCTTGCGCCGAGCGCGCTGCTCGCCGAGATCCGCGCGAAGGCGGCAATCCTCAGCGGCCCGCGCGCGGCGGGCGCGTGGCTGCCCGACGGCGGCGTGATCGTGTTTGACGACGGCTCGCACCGGACGATCGAGCCGCCCGCCGGGGTCACGCTGCACCAGCTATCGCGCTACGTGCGTGGCCCGGCGGGTCAGCCGGCCGTGAACCGCGCCGCCTCGTCGGAGCCGCCGGTGGCATTGCCGGCGCTGTAGGCGTGCGCGCCCGCCCCGGCGAGCGCGCCGCCGTCGACGATCAGGTACTCGTCGCGGATCGGCCGCCCGTCGAAGTAGCACTCGAGGATCTCGCGCGCGCCGGCGGCGTAGCGCGCCTGCGCGGACAGGCTCGTGCCGGAGATGTGCGGCGTCATGCCGTGGTGGGGCATCGAGCGCCATGGGTGGTCGCGCGGCGCGGGTTGCGGGAACCACACGTCGCCCGCATAGCCGGCGAGCTGCCCGCTCTCGCACGCGCGCGCGACCGCGTCGCGGTCGCAGATCTTGCCGCGCGCGGTGTTGATCAGATAGGCGCCGCGCTTCATCTTCCCGAGCAGCCGCTCGTCGAACAGGTTCTCCGTTTCGGGGTGCAGCGGCGCGTTGATCGTGACGACGTCGCACACCTCGACGAGCGACTCGACGCTCTCGTGGAAGGTCGCGCCGAGCTCGCTCTCGGTGTCCGCCGGCAGGCGGTGGCGGTCGGTGTAGTGCAGGCCCACCTCGAACGGCGCGAGGCGGCGCAGCACGGCCGAGCCGATGCGACCGGCGGCGACGGTGCCCACCTGCATTCCCTCCAGGTCATAGGAGCGCGAGGCGCAGTCGGCGATGTTCCAGCCGCCGTCGATCACCCACTGATAGGAGGGGATGTAGTTGCGCACGAGCGCGAGGATCATCATCACGACGTGCTCGGCGACGCTGATGCTGTTGGAGTAGGTCACCTCGGCGACCGTCAGCCCGCCGTCGATCGCGGCCTGCAGGTCGACGTGGTCGGATCCGATGCCGGCCGTCAGGGCGAGCTTGAGCTGCGGCGCCTTGGCGATGCGCTGGGCGGTCAGGTAGGCGGGCCAGAAGGGCTGTGAGATGACGACCTCGGCGTCTGTGAGCTGGCGCTCGAACTGCGAGTCCGGGCCGTCCTTGTCGGAGGTCACGACGAGCGTGTGCCCGCGCTCCTCCAGGAACTTGCGCAGGCCGAGCTCGCCGGACACGCTGCCGAGCAGCTCTCCTGGCGTGAAGTCGATGCTCTGCGGGCTCGGCGTGGTCTGCCCGTCGTGGTAGCGAGCGATCTGCGGCACGTCGTCGCGAGCGTAGGACGGCGGGTATCCGTCGACCGGATCGTCATACAGCACGCAGAGCACCTTGGCCATGGCTAGAACCCCTCCTCGATGTTTCGGACATAATCGCACCATGAGAGCCGTTCAGATCGTGCAGGAAACCGGCCCCGACAGTGCGCTCGAGCTGGTCGAGCTCGACGACCCGCAGCCATCGCACATGCTCACGCCCGGCGCCGGCGTGGTCGTCGACGTGCACGCCGCCGGTGTCTCCTTCCCGGAGGTGCTGCAGACGCGCGGGCAGTACCAGATGAAACCGCCGGTGCCGTTCGTGCCCGGCAGCGAGGTCGCCGGCATCGTGCGCAGCGCCAGCGACGGGGCGTCGGTCAAGCCGGGAGATCGCGTGGCCGCGTTCTGCGCGCTCGGCGGCTTCGCCGAGGTTGCCGTCGCGCCGGAGTTCTTCACCTTCGCGCTGCCCGACGCGCTGGACTTCGCACAGGGGGCGAGCCTGATCCTCAACTACCATACGGCGTACTTCTCGCTGGTCATGCGCGGGCGCATGAAGGAGGGCGAGACGGTGCTCGTTCACGGCGCCGCCGGCGGCGTCGGCACGGCCGCGCTGCAGGTTGCCAAGGGCCTCGGCGCGAGCACGATCGCGCTGGTCTCCTCCGAGGCCAAGGCAAGCGTCGCGCGCGAGGCCGGCGCCGACCAGGTCGTGCTGCTGAGCGACTCCTGGAAGGACGAGGTCAAGGAGCTCTCCGGCGGCGGCGTAGACGTAGTGCTCGACCCGGTCGGCGGCGATCGCTTCACCGACAGCCTGCGCTCGCTGCGCGAGAACGGCCGCCTCGTCGTCGTCGGCTTCACCGGCGGCTCGATCCCTGAGGTGAAAGTCAACCGCCTGCTGCTCGGCAACACGGAGGTCGTCGGCGCCGGCTGGGGCGCCTATGTGATGGCGCGCCCGCAGGTCAACATCGAGATCGGCGAGGTCATCGACCGGCTGATCGACGAGGGCTTCGTGCGCCCGATCGTCGGCGAGCGCTTCGCACTGGAGGATGCCGCCGACGCGCTGCGCTGCATCGACGAGCGCCGCGCTACCGGCAAGGTCGTGCTCGACGTCCGTCCCGGCTGACGCTCGGCGAGTCGCCGCCCGCTAGTGCGGGTCCAGCAGCTCGCGCCAGCCGGCCGCGTCGAGCGAGGCCGGCTCGGTCGACTCGACGAAGTCGGTGAGTACGTCGATGAAGCGGTGCGGCTCGTCAAGCTGCGGGAAGTGCCCGGAGCGCTCGAACACCTCCAGGCGGCTCGTCGCGACCTGCTCGTGCGCGGAGCGGCCGTGTGCGACGGGGATCACCGAGTCGTGCTCGCCCCACACGAGCAGGAACGGGATGTGCGCCGACAGGTACAGGCGGTTGGAGGCGTCGATGCGCTGCCCGCCGGGCTCGACGACCGAGCGCAGCGTGTGCACGAAGGCCGCCCGCGCCTCGGCGTCCGACAGCGTCGCGTGGCCGCGCGCGATCTCCTCGATGTCCGTGCGCGCGCGCAGGCCGAGGCTGCCGAGCAGCCGGCCGGCGAGCCGTCCGGCGTCGAGCAGGCGCGTGGCCGCCAGCAGCGGCAGCACGAACTCCGCGCCGGGCAGCGTGGCGGCGCGCAGCAGCACGTTGACGTCGCGTCCGAGCCCGCCCGAGTCGATCAGCGCCAGGCGTTCGCAGCGCTCGGGGAACTGGTAGGCGAACTGCATCGCGATTCCGCCGCCGAGCGAATGCCCGACGATGCTCGCGCGCTCGTGTCCGAGTACGAGCATCAAGTCGCGGATCGTGCTCGCGTGCGCGCCGAGCGAGTAGTCGCCGCGCGGCTTGTCGGACTCGCCGTGGCCGACGAGGTCCGGTGCGATGACGGTGAAGTCGCGCGCCAGATAGGGCAGCACACGCTCCCAGGTCGCCGAACTGGACGTGATCCCGTGGATCAGCACGAGCGGCGGGCCGCTGCCGGCCTGGCGATAGGCGATGCGGTGGCCGTGCAGCGTCAGGCGGCGCAGCGGCGGCTGCTTCAGCGCGCGCGCTGCCGACGGCTTGGCCGATGTGTCGTTCGCGGCTGCTTTGGCGGTGGCTGCTGGGCTCATGGGCGTAGGGGACGCTCAGGGGCGCGCCTGGTGCTTTGACTCGCCTACACCTACCCCGCCGCGCCAAGAAGGGCACGTAAGAGCAAAGTAGGAGCTGATCTGAAGCATGCCGTCGCGCGCGGACGTTGCGTAACAATCGACACCATGAAGGTACTCGTGGTGGACGACGATCGCGCCGTGCGCGACGCGCTGCGTCGCGTGCTGACGCTCGCCTCCTACGACGTGCAGATCGCCCAGGACGGCGGCGAGGCGATCGAGTCGGTCGTGCAGGCGGTGCCCGATGCGATCGTGCTCGACGTGGGCATGCCGGGTGTCGACGGCCTGGAGGTGTGCCGGCGCCTGCGCATGCTCGGCAACCGCGTGCCGATCCTGATGCTCACAGCGCGTGTGGAGATCTCAGATCGCGTGGCAGGACTGGACGCGGGCGCCGACGACTACCTGGTCAAGCCGTTCGACAACGAAGAGCTCAAGGCACGCCTGCGCGCACTGCTGCGGCGCAGCGGCCCCGACGGCGACCCCGACGAGCTGTCCTTCGGCGAGTTGCGCCTGGACACCGCCCGCCACGGCGCGAGCTTCGCCGGGCAGGTCGCCGAGCTGACGCGAACGGAGTACCAGCTGCTGGAGCTGTTCATGCGCAACCCCCGCCAGGTGCTGTCGCACGGCGTCATCTACGAGCGCGTGTGGGGCTATGACTTCGGCGCGGCGTCGAACGCCCTGCGCGTGTACGTCGGCTACCTGCGCCGCAAGCTGCAGGAGGTCGGAGCGCCCGACCTCCTGCACACAGTGCGTGGCGTCGGCTACGTGATGCGCGAGCCGTGAGCGTGCGCGCCCTACGCGAGCGCTATCCGGCTGAGCCTTCGCCGGTGGGAGGCGCGCCGGCGCCGGTCGGCGGAGTGCCGTACGGTGCGCCGGATGGTGGCGTGCCGCCGCCCGCACCGCCGGGGAAGGCGCCTTTGAGGTCGCTCTGACACTTGCTCTGAGCGGCCTTGAACTTGCTGCTGGAAGTGTCGATTCCCTTGGTGCTGAAAACTGGGCCTTTACCCGTGGTGTTGGGCGCCGGGACGTCGATGCCGTTCTGACGTAGGCAGGCTGCGTATTTGACAAGGCCGGCGCGTGCGGAGGCGCTGTTGAAGGCGCCGGCTCGGCCCTGGGGCAGATTGCCCGCGCCACATTTCTTCAGCGCAGCTTGGTACTGCGCTCGAGTGACGCCTTTGGGCAGCTGGAAGCCGCCGGCGCCACCGCCCGGTGCTCCAGCGCCCGGTCCACCGGGCTGACGGGTCGCACCCGACGGCGCCGAGGGCAGCGTGATGCCCTGTTTCTGCAAGCACGACCGCAGTGCTGTGAACCGGCTCGCATTCGGCCCGCCCGCTTTGCTCGCAGACGTGCTGGAGGTCTTGGCGGCGGAGCTCGAGCCGCTGCCCGAGCTTCCACACGCCGCCAGCGCCACGCACGCGCCGAGAACGCACAGCGCGAGAAGCGGCCGAATGCGCTTGCGCCTGGTTGGTTGAGGGACGGGACGCGGGTTGGTGGGCATCTATGGGTTCCTTGTTCGTTTGGTTGGTGTCATGCGCTAACCGGGGCCGAACAGCGTGGGTGTGCTTCCGCTGCTCGCGCCGGCGCTGGAAGAGCTCGCGCCTGCGGCTGTAGCGCTGCCGGAGGCGGCGGAGCTGACGCTGATCGAGCTCGCGCTGATGCTGCCGTCTTTGGCTTTGCTGCCCAGCACGACGACCGTCGCGCCGGGGTGGATGCTCTTTGCTTTCGTGCTGACGGTCTTCGTCACTTTCGATCCTGCGGCGGCGCTGACCTTGACCGTGTTGCCCTGGCTGTCGGTCACGTACAGCGTGTTGCCGCGGACGTAGGCGACTTCGCCGGTGGTGACGCCGCCGCCGGCTGCTCCCCCAAGGCCGGGGAAGACGCTCGCGGCGCCTCTCGCTCCCGAACCGCCGGCGGAGGTTGCAGCGCCGGCGGGGGTTGCGCCGCCGGCGGGGGTTGCGCCGCCGGCAGCCGCGCCGGCTCCGGACGCAGCGCCTTTCAGGGCGGCGAGCCGTGAGGCGAAGCCGCCCGCGCCGCCGCCGGCCGAGGCCGTGCCGCCTTGCCCCTTCTGCACGAGCACGCCGCCGATGAAGCCGCAGGCGATCAGCAGCACGGCGAGCAGCGCGAGCGGCACGGGCGTCAGCAGACGCCGGCGCGGACGGCGCGGGAGCTCCTGCGGCTCGTCCAGCCACTCGTCCTCCTGCTCGGCGGGCTCGTAGCCGACGACGGGCTCGTAGCCGAGCTCGGTCGTCTCGGGCGCGGCGGACTCGTGGCTTGACATCGTCGACTCCTTGTTGGGGGGAGGTGGCTCACTCAAAGCGCAGCGCTTCGATCGGTCTGAGGGAGGCGGCCCGCGCCGCTGGGTAGGTGCCGAAGAACAGGCCCGACAGGGCTGCCGCGCCGAACGCCAGGAAGATCGAGTAGCCGGCGATCTCCGGCTGCACGCCGGCGATCTTGAACTGACTGCCGATCACCCCGACGAGCACGCCCGTCAGGCCGCCGATCAGCGACACGAGCACGGCCTCGGTGAGGAACTGCGTGAGGATGTCCGAGCGCCGCGCGCCGATCGCCTTGCGGATGCCGATCTCGCGCGTGCGCTCGGTGACGCTGACGAGCATGATGTTCATCACGCCGATCCCGCCGACGAGCAGCGAGATCGCCGCGACCTCGCCGAGCAGCGTCGTGAACACCCCGCTGGTGGAACTCGAGGTCGACAGCAGCGAGCCCTGATTGAGCACCTGAAAGCCCGGTTCTTCGGTGTTCGTGATCTTGTGGCGTTCCTCGAGGATCTGCTTGACCTCTCCTTCGGCGGCGTTCAGTGCCGATTCGGACTTCGCCTCGACGGTGATCGAGGAGATCGACCCGTAGCCGCTGAGCGAGTCCTGCACGGTGGAGATCGGCGCCATCACCACGTCGTCCTGGTTGGTCGCCCCGTTCGAGCCCTTCGAGGCCAGGACGCCGGCCACTTCGAAGTTCGAGCCGTTGACCTTCATGTTCTGCCCGACCGCGCTCTGACCGGCGAACAGTTCTTCTGCCACCGTCTCGCCGATGACCGCGACGCGCCGGTGCTTGCTGACGTCGGCGCTCGTGAACGACTTGCCTTCTGCGAGCTTGTAGCTGTGCGCCGTCAGGTAGGAGGGCGTCGTGCCGGTGAACGTCGAGGGTTCGTAGCTCGTGCTGCCGAAGACCAGTTTGACGCTCGTGGCGTTGACGACCGGCGAGGCGCTCTGGACGTCGGGGGCCTTGCCGGGTTCCTCCAGCGCTTCGGCGTCCTTCTTGGTCAGCGAGACGCTGCTCGAGCCAGAGACGCCCGACCCGCCGCGCCCAGCGCCGGACATGACCAGCAGTACGTTCGTGCCGAGGCTCTGGATCTGCGACTTGACGGCCTGGGAGGAGCCGTTGCCGACGGCGATCAGCACGATCACCGAGGCCACGCCGATCGTCATGCCGAGGATCGTCAGTCCCGAGCGCAGCTTGTTCGCGGCGATCCCGCCCCAGGCGATGCGCAGCGTCTCGAGGCCGATCACGACTGGGGCTCCGTGGCTACGGCGTCCGGGGGGTGGTGGGCGGACTTCTGGCGATGGGGCAGCGGCGGCGGCTCGAACACGCCCGCCACGCGACGATCCTCGATGACCTTGCCGTCGCTCAGGCTGATGACTCGCTTGGCCTGCTCTGCGACATCGGGCTCGTGTGTGATCAGCACGACCGTCCGGCCTTCGCCGTTCAGGCGCGCGAAGATCGCCAGCACGTCCTCGGTCGAGCGCGAGTCGAGGTTTCCCGTCGGCTCGTCGGCGAGGATCAGCGTGGGGTTGGTGACGATCGCGCGGGCGACCGCCACGCGCTGCTGCTGGCCGCCGGAGAGCTCGGAGGACTGGTGGTGCAGGCGGTTGGCCATGCCGACCGCGCCGAGCGCCTCCTCCGCACGCGCCCGGCGCGCCCGGCGCTCCACTCCGGCGTAGGCGAGCGGCAGTTCGACGTTCGCGATCGCGCTCGTGCGTGCCACGAGGTTGAAGCTCTGAAAGACGAAGCCGATCTTGCGGCTGCGCAGGTCTGACAGGTCGTCCTCGTCCAGGCTGCGCACGTCCACCCCGTCGATCCGATAGCTCCCGCCGGTCGGCACGTCGAGGCAGCCGAGGATGTTCATCAGCGTGCTCTTGCCGCTGCCCGAGCTGCCCATGATCGCGACGAAGTCGCCGCGGTCGATACGCAATGAGACCTCGCGCAGGGCGCGCACTCTGATCTGCCCCAGCTCGTAGGTCTTGACGACGCCGCGCACGAGGATCGCCGGGGGTCGCCGGCGCCGGCCTCTGCGGCCGTGGACCTGCTGCGCCGCTCGCGTGCGCTCGACGATCGGTCGCTCGCGCGCGCGACGCGGGCTCGATCGCGGGCTGGGGATGCGTGGCGCTCGCATCAGCCGCCGGGGGGTCCGCCTGCGGGGAAGGAACCGCCTCCGCCGAGCCCGCCTGCGAGCCCGCCGCCGCTCAGCCGGCTGCCGATGCGCGAGCTGACGCCCGATTGCGACGAGCTCGAGCTCGAGCTCGTCGTGCTCGCCAAGACGATCTCTTCTCCCGCCTTCAGCCCGCTGAGGACGATCGTCGAGCTGTCGCCCGCGAGCCCGGTCGTCACCGCTTGGCTGACGTGCTTGCCGCCGCGCACGACGGTCACGGAGCCTGCGGAGATCGCCGTGGTCGGGACGTTCACGCCTTCGGCCTGCTTGACGACGACTTCGGCGGACGCGCTCATGCCGGCTTTCAAGCCCGATTCCATCTGGTCGAGCTGGAACGTGACGTCGTAGCTGACGACCCCGCTGTTGCTCGTGGACAGCGCGTCGACGCTTAGCACGTGGGCCGCGACCTTGCGGCTGCTGAGCGCTTCGATCGTCACCGTGGCGGTCTGCCCGACCTTCACGTTGCCGATTTCCGACTCGCTCAGCGGCACCACGAGCTGCATCGAGCTGAGGTTGCTCAGCACCGCGAAAGACGAGCCGGAGGAGCTGCCGGACGATTCAGACGATCCCGTCGAGCTGCTCGGCGACGAGGAGCTGCCGGTGGCGCCTGTCGAGGAGCTGCTGGCGGAGGAGCTGCTCGTGCTGGATGCCTTGGTCGTGCCGGTCGCGGATACGGTTTCGCCGACTTCGCCGGAGAGCGTGACGATCGTGCCGTCCTGCGGTGCGTAGAGCTTGGTGTTCTGAACGGCCTGTTCGTCGCTCTGCACGGTCAGCTTGTCGCTCTTGACCGCCGCTTTCGCGGACGCGAGGTTGGCTTCGCGCGTGGCCGAGCTGACGGTTGAGCCGGACGAGGACGCGCCGGAGCTTTCGCCGGAGCCGCCTGAGGACGATTCGCTGGATTTGGGCGCTTTGGTTTCACTCTTTGGAGTCGTTGTGGTGGTTGGGGACTTGCTCGTAGTCGTCGGGGTGGTGGTCGTGGTCGGGGCGGTGACCGCCGGGGTGGTCGTCGTGCTCGGCGTAGTCGGCGTAGTCGGCGTCGTCGCAGTGCTCGTCGCTGCGGTCGTCTGGGTCGGCGTCGTGTCGGCGGCCTGCGAAGGCGTGGCGGGGGGCGCCGTGCGGGCCGCGGCGTATGCGATGGTCGATGCGCTCGAGGCGGTGCTGGCTTGAGCTGCGGTGCTCGTGCCCGTGGAGCTCTGCCCGGAGGAGGTTTCCCCTTCGTTTTCTTCCTCGCCGGCGAGGCTGGCTTCAGCGGACTGGAGGCTGGCCTTGGCCTGTTCGAGCGTCACTTCGGCGCTCTGCGGGTCGAGCGTCGCCAACAGCTTGCCCTTGCTGACGCGCTCTCCTTCGGTCACGTAGATGTGGGTGACGGTCCCGCTTGTCTTGAAGCCGAGGTTGAGCTGGCTGGCCGCCTGGATGTTGCCGCTGCCCGACACGGTCGACTGAACGACTCCCTTCTGCACGGTCGCGGTTCTGGTGCTCTGCGCCGAGCTCTGCGAGGCTTGGCCGACGGTCGTGTAGGCCACTACGATCGCGGCGACGCACAGCGCCCCGAGAGCGATGTTGAGCAATGGTCGTTCGTTGAGCTTGGACATGGGTTGAGCGATCTCCTGCGCGCCGAAGCGGCAACGCCGAGCATGGCCACCGTTCACAAGAACGTCCTAAGGTCCGGCTAAGACGAACGTAGGAGCGGGCTCACGGCGGCCCGCCGTCGAAGCCGGGAAGCGTCGGCGCCGCCGGTTGTTCGCTCTGAACCGGCTTTTCCTGCCAGGCCACCGAAAAGGAGCCGTCGGCGGCGCTCGCGGCCGATGGCGTGGCGACCGTCAACGTGCGCGTGGAGTTGCGCAGAGCTGCCGAGTTCCCTGCGCCGGAGCCGGCGTCCTGCTGCAGTTCGAGCGCGCCGGCCGACCAATCCGCGTCGGCGATCGTTCCCGTGTGCCCGCGCGCGGTCGCCGTCGCGCTGGAGAACAGTGTCGTGCCGAAGTCGGCGAGCGGCAGCGTGGCGCAGTTACTGGCGGTGAGGCATACCGAAGGCGCCTCGACGATCCACTCGGCCGAGGAGGCGTCGATTTTCGAGACGCGCTTGGTGGTCGTGAAGCGCCTGCCGGTGGTCAGGTTGCGTATGCGCAGCGTCACGTGGTGGGCGCGCACGGTGACCGAGGCGGACAGCTCGTCTTCGGGCTGCACCTTCAACGCCACGCTCACGGGTCCGGCGGGAAGCAGCTCGTACCACACGGAGTAACTCGCATGGCCCGCGCGCGTGCAATCGGCATCGGTGCCCACCTGCTCGAGCGCGCTCGCACTTTCGCTGTAGCCGCCGAGGCCCACCCACACGGCCGAGTAGGCCGCTTTTCCGTTGCTGCACGTCGCGCTCGGCTGCGTCCAGGTGCCCGACACGCTGCTGAAATGCGAGCTGCCGCTCGCCGATCTCACGGCGACGTAGCCGGCCCAATTCGTGCTGACCGACGTCGCGGCGCCCGCCGCGGCGGTCGCCCAGCCGGCGCCGATCGCCAGTAACGCGCAGAGCAGCGTCGCGCGTCGCACGACACGCGGCAAGCAACCGGGCGCCGCCGGGCGGTGTGCAGAGCTGGTTGCACGGTTGGCCACGGCGCGAGCATCGAGCCGGCGGCCAAGAACGGGCTAAGAGGCCTGTAGGAAGAACGTAGGAGCCTCTCTCGTGGCCCGGCTCGGTGAGTCACAATCACGATATGAGAGCGTTCGCCGCCGACGATGACCGCCGTGCGCACGGCGTTGGCCGGGGCCGGCGCGAGCCGTGACCCTGCGCGCGCGCATTGCCGCTGTCGCGAGCCTCGCGGTGGCGCTCGCGGTCGTCGCCGTCGCCGTCAGCCTGTATCTCGCCGTGCGTTCCGATCTGCGCGGGCAGATCGACCAGTCGCTGTCACAGCGCGCGCAGATCTTCACCTCGGCCGCGGCTCTGCTGCCCGCGGGGCCGACGCCGGGATTCGGCCCGGGCCGGCCGCCGCAGAGCACGCGCGCTCGCAGGTTCCCGGTGGCGATTCAGCCGGCGAAGTTCGGCGGTGCCACCGGATACGTGCAGTTCATCTCGCGCAAGGGCAAGGTCGACGTTCCCGGCGGGCAGGGCTCGTCGCCGGCGATCCCCTTGAGCGCAACCGACCGGGCGATCGCCGCGCGCGGCAACGGGCGCTCGCTGAGCGATCGCACGGTCAAAGGCACGCGTCTGCGCGTGCTCACGCTCGGCACCACCGGGACGGCCGGCGCGAGCGGCGCCGCCGCCACACGCGGCGCGGTGATGATCGCCCGCCCGCTCGCGGAGGTCGACCACGAGCTCAACCGCATCCTGTTGATCCTGCTGATCGTCGGCGTGGCGGGCGTCGCGCTGGCGGCGATGCTCGGGGCGCTGGTCGCGCGCACCGCGCTCGCACCGATCGTCCGCTTCACGCGCCGCACCGAATCGCTGGCCGGCGAGCTGAACCTGTCAGAGCGCCTGCAGGTGAGCGGTGGCGACGAGCTCGAGCGCCTGGCGACGAGCTTCAACACGACGCTCGATGCGCTGCAGGGCGCGCTGACGGCACAGCGCCAGCTGATCGCCGATGCCAGCCACGAGCTGCGCACGCCGATCGCTTCGCTGCGCGCGAACATCCAGACGCTGGAGGAGGCCGAGCGCCTGCCGCACGCCGAGCAGCTGCGCCTGCGCGCGGACATCGTCGAGGAGCTCGACGAGCTCACGGCGCTCGTCGGCGACGTCGTCGAGCTGGCCCGCGGCTCGCGCGCCGAGTCCGAACTGGAGGACGTGCGCGTCGACGAGGTCGTCGGCGACGCGATCGCGCGCACGCGCCGTCGCGGGGAGCTGCGCATCGAGGCCGACCTGCAGCCGACGGTCGTGCGCGGCGAGGCCGACCGCATCTCTCGCGCGGTGTCGAACCTGCTCGACAACGCGCGCAAGTGGAGCCCGCCCGACGGGCTGGTCGACGTCACCCTGCGCGGCGGCGTGCTGACCGTGCGCGATCACGGCCCGGGCTTTGCGCCGGGCGAGGCGGCGAAGGTGTTCGAGCGCTTCTATCGCGCCGAGGACGCGCGTCAGTTGCCCGGCTCGGGCCTCGGGCTGGCGATCGTGCGCCAGGCCGCCGAAGCGCACGACGGCTATGCCAAGGCCGCCAACGCTCCGGGCGGCGGAGCGTGCCTGCAGGTCAGCTTCGGGCCGGCGCTCGAGCTTCAGGCGGCCGGCTGCCGGGCCGCCTCGGCCGCGGCGTCCGGCCCGAGGAACGGGCTGAGCGTCAGGTAGATCACCTGCGGCGTGGCGTCGCACAGTTCGTGCACGCGGTCCTGCTCGATGTAGTGGTGCAGCACCTGCCAGATCCCGCCGGCGACCGCCTCGGCGGCCACGTCGGGCACGTCCACGTCGGCCGTCGCGTGCTCGAAGCCCGGCTGCAGGTAGGTGGTGAAGGCCTGCAGGGCGCTCTCGCGGATCTCGATCGCTTCGGGGCTCGCGCCGAACGTGTCGACGAGCGTGAGGTGCGCGTGCGAGGGCTCTGAGCAGACGTACTCCATCAGCGCGTGCATGCCCGCGGCAACCCCCGCGTGCCACTCGCCAGCGTGGGAGTCATACGCCTCGACGGTCACGCGCAGCGCCTGGTGCAGGCCGACCTTCTGCGCGCCGAGGAAGGCCGCGTGCTTGGTCGGGTACATCTCGTAGAAGGTCTCGTGCGAGACGTTCGCGCGCGAGGCGATCTCCGGGATCGTCAGCCCGGCAAAGCCCTTCTCGGCGACGATCGCCGCGGTCGCGTCGACGATCCGTTCGCGCTGGCTTTTGACGACCTGGTCGCGCGGCAGGTCGTGGCGCCCGCTCGGCAGGCGCCCTTCCGCGCTGCGACTGCGTTGAGAGGACTGCAAGGAGTCGCCGTCTCGGCGAATGACGCGCATCGGCCCGTCCAGCCCGAGCGGCAGCTCCGACGGATAGGCGTTCGCCCAGCGGCCCAGTTCGTCGGCCAGGTCGACGAGCTCGTCGACGCGCCCCTGGCGCAGCCGCGACGCCGACACCTCGCGGATGCCGCCGATCAGGAACTTCACCGTCAGGTCGCGCGGCAGCTCGCCGTCGGATGTCACGCGACCGGCGCCGACGATGCGTTCCAGCGCATGCAGGGTGCGGTCGCGGCGTTCCAGCGCGCGCGGCCCGGCGCCGAACGTGCCCAGCAGCGCCAGCGTCATCGCCTCCGGCTCGGCCGCGCCGAGCTCGGCGAACGCCAGCAGGGCCAGGCGCAGGCTCTGCTCCTCGGAGTCGCCCTGCGAGAACGCCTCGGCGACTCTCTCGGTCGTGCGCCCGGCGATGTCCTCGTAGGCGCTCAGCAGCAGCTCTTCCTTATCGGAGTAGAGGTTGTAGAACGTCGGGCGCGAGACGTGCGCCAGCTGGGTGAGGTCGAGTATGCGCACAGCCGGATAGCCGCGCTGGGCGATCAGCTCGACCATCGCCGAGCGCAGCCGCTCGCGCTGGTCGCGCTCGACCTCCTCGCGCGTCAGCCCATGCGCGCCGGTCGGCAACCGCCGGTAGCGCGCGCCACCGGAAGCCGGTGGCGAAGCGTCCGCGCTGCGGAGCTTGGAGTTGACCTTTCGCGCCGTCATTTCCAGACGTCCACCGGTTGAAAACCCCTCCTTGACGTCAACCGACCAGAGCGTACCAACACGCACGTGCCGCCGTTTTCCGCTCTGTCTAGCCGCGGATGGTGCGCGAGCTGCCGAGCACCGCGCCGGAGGCGTCGAGCGCCTGCACGGCGACGTACGCGGCCGCGGCGGGGGTCGTCACCGACGTCTCGAAGCCGCTGCGCGCGGTCGTCGCCACGGGGGCGATCGTCGCCGGCGAGCTGCCCGCGAGCACGCGCCAGCTGGTCGTGCGAGTGTCTCCGTTCCAGCTCGCGAACACGCGCGCGCGCCCGCCCGAGGCCGAAGTCGCTGAGATCGACGGCGCGCCGCCGGGCGCGCCGGTCCAGGGGAAGCGGTATGCGCGATAGGACTCGTAGGAGCCGTGCATGTGCGCGTCGAACAGCAGCCGGCCGCTCGCGCTGTACTCCGAGAAATATGGCTCCGATCCCCATCCCACGAACACGTCTTGGTTGGCCAGCTGCTGAATGTTGCCCTGGCTGCCGGACGAGAGCGCGGGGCTGTGCTCGTACTGCGTGACGGCGCTGACCGAGCGCGCGCCACTGCCCAGCGACAGCACCAGGCCGCGCGATTGCGGGTGCACTTTCGGCACGGCGCCGTTGTCGAACACGCTGATCGTCCCGTCGGGGAGCGTGGTCGCGTCGTGCTGGTAGGCGGTGCGCGTGCCGGCGCCGAGCTTGGACGTCGAGTGCTTGCCGCCGATCTGCACGCCCAGGCGCCCGCTGGCGGTGTTCAGCAGGTACATCGCCCACGTGTTGCGCGCGGAGATCAGCGTCGTGCCGTCGGCGCGCTGGTCGATCGAGTTGATGTGGAAGTAGTCGAACGGCCACTTCGCGCTGGAGCCGGTCGCCGAGCTGTAGGAGTCGCCGAGCGGCACGTGGTCGAGGCTGTGCCACTCGCGCCGCACGAGCGACGTGCGCAGGTCGATTTCCTGGAAGATGCTGTCGGTCACCGCGCCGCCGCTCGGCCCGCCGACGACCGACAGGTTGCAGTCGATCGGGTCGAACACCGTCAGCAGAGCCGTGCCCTGCGGCGTCAGTTTGAAGTCGTGCAGGTCGGCTTTGTAGCCGTTGCCGGCATGCACGCGCCCGACCTGCTGGTAGGCGGTGTTGTCGATGATCTCTTCGCCCTGCCCGAAGCCCTGCGGCGGGATGTAGCCCTGCCACCACGTCAGCACGGGCTTGCCGCCGAGCTGCTGGACCTGGAGGTTGGTCGCCGCGGCGACGCCCTTGGGCAGCGGGCTGAACCACACGAGGTTGCCCTGCCCGTCGAAGATCATCGGCCCAGGCGGGCCGGGACCCGAATACGGCGCGACGAAGATGTCGCCCGGCGCGCTCTGCGCGGAGGTCGTCGTGACCGCCAGCGAAGGCGCTTCCAGGCTGGGCGCCGAGTGGAAGTGCTGCTTCTCGTTGTAATCCTTGCCGGACGGTTCTGTCGGCTTGGAGTAGGGCAGCACGTCCTGCGTGGCGACGGTGAAGTGATAGGCGAAGCGCTGCGAACGCTTGCCTGTGTCGACGACGCCGCGCACGGTCACCGTCTCGCCCTGGCGAAACGGCTGCGAGGGGACGAAGCTCGCGCCGTCGCCCTGCGAGTACGCGCGCAGCCGCCCGCTGTGCGAGCCGCTGTCGGACCCCTGCACGTGCAGGTGGCTCAGCGACTTGGCGCTCGCGCCGAGCATGCTGATCTGCGCACGCGCGGAGGCGTCGTAGGAGTTCGGCAGCGGGGAGACGCTCACGCCCGTACCGGGCAGCGTCGCCGACTGGTTGAACGTGCTCGGGTAGCAGCGCGCGGCCGTCGGCGCGCGGAAGGCCGCCTGCTCGGCTTTGATGCGATGCGAGGCGACGGCGAGCGTCGTGACGCTTCCGAGCACGACGAACACCGAGCCGAGAATCAGGCCTTTGCGCAAGCGTGAAGTCACGCGCCGGCCAAGCGCATGCGGTGGGTCATCGGGCCTCCATGGAGCGTTGCGGGCGCGGCGAGACAGCGGATCCTAATCCTCCAATAACCTGGACCGGCGCAGAAGTTGCGCCGCGAAGCACCCAGTGGGGACGTGTGCCGGGGTTCGCGATCTTGCTGCACGCGTGGTGATGCCGCGCGCTGGAGCGAGCGTATAACCATGGTTATACGTGCCCCACGCCGCGCGTTCCACGTCCCCGCGCGGTAAATACGATCGCGCACAGCCTGGCCGCGCGGCGCCGGCCGGCTCGCCCGCTCGCTCGCCCAGCCGGCCCGCTGGCCAGCCCGCCCGCGCAGCGCTCAGAAGACGGGCGTCTCGGTGTAGTCGCCGAAGACCTGCTGCAGCGACTCGATGATCTCGCCCTCGGAGGCGTGCGCGCGGGCGCAGGTGAGCAGCGGCTCCATGAGGTTGCGATCGGCGTGCGCGGCGTCGGCGCGCAGGGCGGCGAGCGCGGCCTCGACGGCGGCGCCGTCGCGCTTGGCGCGCGCGGCCTGCAGGCGGCCGAGCTGCTTGCCCTCCAGCGCAGGATCGATGCGCAGCGTGGGTATCGCCTGTTCGTCCTCGGCGGTGTAGCGGTTGACGCCGACGACGACGCGTTCGCCTGCGTCGATCTCCTGCTGCAGCGTGAACGCGGCGTCGGCGATCTCTCGCTGGGGGTAGTTGCGCTTGACCGACTCGACCATGCCGCCGAGCTCGTCGATCTTGGCGAAGTACTCGTAGCAGCGCTGCTCCATCTCGTCGGTGAGCGCCTCGACGAAGTAGCTGCCGCCGAGCGGGTCGGCGGTGCTGGCGACGCCGGTCTCGTGGGCGATCACCTGCTGCGTGCGCAGGGCGATCGTGACGGCCTCCTCGGTGGGCAGCGCGAGCGCCTCGTCGTAGGAGTTGGTGTGCAGCGACTGCGTGCCGCCGAGCACGCCGGCGAGCGCCTCGATGGTCGTGCGCACGATGTTGTTGAGCGGCTGCTGCGCGGTCAGGGAGACGCCGGCGGTCTGCGTGTGAAAGCGCATCTGCCAGGACCGCGGGTTCTTGGCGCCGAAGGACTCTTTGAGCTCGCGCGCCCAGATGCGCCGCGCGGCGCGGTACTTGGCGATCTCCTCGAAGAAGTCGATCTGGGCGTTGAAGAAGAAGGACAGCCGCGGCGCGAACTCGTCGACGTCGAGGCCACGTTCGACGGCCTGCTCGACGTACGTGAGCCCGTCCTTGAGCGTGAAGGCGAGCTCCTGCTGGGCTGTCGAGCCGGCCTCGCGGATGTGGTAGCCGGAGATCGAGATGGGGTGCCAGCGGGGCATGCGCCGCGTGCACCACTCGATCATGTCGCCGCACAGGCGCATCGCGGGGTCGATCGGGAAGCACCACTCCTTCTGCGCGATGTACTCCTTGAGGATGTCCGCCTGGATGGTGCCCGACAGGCGCTCGACGGGGACGGGGCCGGCGGGGCTGGTGCCGGTCTCGGCGGCGGCGACGTAGAAGGCGAGCATGATCGCGGCGGGCGCGTTGATGGTCATCGACACGGACACCTCGCCGAGGTCGATGCCGCCGAACAGCGTCTGCATGTCGTCGAGCGTGTCGACGGCGACGCCCTCGCGCCCGACCTCGCCGAGCGAGCGTGCGTGGTCGGAGTCGTGGCCCATCAGCGAGGGCATGTCGAAGGCGGTGGACAGCCCGGTCTGTCCATGGCCGAGCAGGTAGAGGAAGCGCTCGTTGGTCTCCTCGCTGGTGCCGAAGCCGGCGAACTGGCGCATCGTCCACAGCCGCCCGCGGTACATCGACTCGTGGATGCCGCGCGTGAACGGGTAGGAGCCCGCCCGGCCGATCGGGTCGTGCGGACCGCCGATGCCGCTCGGCAGGTCCTCGGGCGTGTACAGCTCGCGCACGGGCTCGCCGGAGAGCGTCGTGAAGCTCTTGGCGGCGTCCTGCGATTGCGCCCCTTGCGGGGGCTTTGCGCTTACGGCCATGGTTGCTGAATGCTACCCGCACGGATTAGGCTCGCCGGTGATGAGCAAACGCACCCACTGGGCGCGAACCCGCGCTTGGACGCTCGCGGCCGGCACGTCCAGTGCGATCGTGCTCGTCTGCGCCGCGACGCCGGTCTCGGCTGCCGATGCCACGGCGCCGTCGCTCTCGCGCAGTTACACCGGGAACATCACCGCCGGTACGGGCGCCTACCGTGGGGCGTCCGGCGCCGTGCGCGTGACGGTCGCGAGCCACTTGCTGAAGTTCGCCCCCAGATTTGCCGACGGCAGCGAATACTCGATCGCGATCACGGTGCGGGGGGCGAGCTGTGCTGTCGGCGCCCGGCGGAATCGGCGCCCCGGATGCATGGTCCTGTCGGGGACGCTCGCCGGGACCGGCGTGAGTGAACCCGGCGTGCCCGATCTGCCGGGGCATCTGAGATTGGTGGCGACTGCAGGCACGATCGGTCCACTCGGATCGGTGACCGCCACGGGCCGGACGAGCGGAACGGGGTACATCAAGAGCGGAAGGCGAGCGCTGTTCGTGACGCTCGCGGGGGCACGCGGAACCGTCTCCTTCGGGGCGCTGGGGCCTCCGGTAGCGGGCTTTCAGGCGCCGTAGGCTGAGAGTGCGAGGCTTGCCGGACATGCAGGCTGAGCTCGCGCGGCTGGTCGGCGCCGAGCACGTGCTCGAGGCGCCGGCGGGCTCGCTGTACAACAGCGACGCGTCGAACCGGCGCGAGCTGCGCGGCCGGGCGGAGGCGGTGGTGCTGCCGGGCAGCGCGCGCGAGGCGGAGGCGGTGGTGCGCTGGTGCTATGCGCACGACGTGGCGATGGTGCCACGCGGGGGCGGCACGGGGCTGACGGGCGGGGCGGTGCCGACGGACGGTGGCGTGGTGCTGTCGCTGGAGCGGCTGCGCGCGGTGCGCGAGCTGGAGCCGGGCCTGTGGCGGATGCTGCCGGAGGCGGGCGTGAGCACGCACGACGTGCAGCGCCTGGCGCGCGAGAACGGGCTGTTCTTCGCACCCGACCCGGGGGCGGCGGAGCAGTCGCAGATCGGCGGCAACGTGGCGACTAACGCGGGTGGGCCGCACGCGCTGAAGTACGGCGTGACGGGCGCGTGGGTGACGGGGGTGGAGGCGGTGCTGGCGCCGGGCGAGCTGGTGCAGGTCGGCGGGTGGGCGAGCAAGGACGTGGCGGGGTATGACTTGAAGGACCTGCTGATCGGCTCGGAGGGGACGCTGGGGGTGATCACGGCGGTACGGCTGCGGCTGCTGCCGGCGCGCGAGGCGCAGATTGCGCAGACGGCGTTCTTCGCGACGCGGGCGCAGGGGTGCGCGGCGATGCTGGCGGTGACGGCGGCGGGAATCGAGGCGGCGGCGATGGATTTCGCGGACGGCGCGGCGCTGGAGCACGTGGCGGGCGGGTACCCGGGCGAGGTACCGGCGGGTACGGGCTTCGTGCTGTTGATCGAGGTCGACGGGACGCACGAGCAGGCGCGCGCGCAGGCGGACGATGTTGATGATTTGTTGGGCGGCGAGGCGCTGGCGATCGACCGGGCGCGCGACGCATCGGCGCTGTGGCGCTGGCGCGACGGCTTCAACGGCGTGCTGTCGGGCGTGCGCGGCGCGAAGGTGTCGGAGGACGTGTCGTTCCCGGTGGAGCGCCTGCAGGAGGGGCTGGAGCGCTTCGAGGCGCTGGCGCAGCGCCACGACGTGAGCTCGTGCGCGTTCGGTCACGGCGGCGACGGCAACGTGCATGCGACGGTGCTGGTGGACCCGGCGGACGAGGTGGAGCTCCAGCGCGCGCGAGAGCTGGGCGCGGAGCTGTTCGCGCTGGTGGGCGAGCTGGGCGGATCGATCGCGGCGGAGCACGGCGTGGGCTGGCTCAAGCGGGGCCTGCTGGAGTCGCAGTGGGACGAGCGCACGCTGGCGCTGCACGAGCAGATCAAGCGGGCGTTCGATCCGAAGGGGCTGATGAACCCGGGCAAGAAGCTGGCGCGGGTGCCGCGCGCAGCGAGCTGAGAGGATGGCTGCTGCGATGACCCTGGTGAGCGAGCTGGAGCTGCCGTCGTTCGACCACACCGACGCGCAGATGCGCGGCGCGCGCTTTCACGAGGAGATGGCGAGCGTGCGTGAGCAGGGCTGGCTGGCGCAGGCGCCTTTCGGCTACATGACGCTGGACCGCGAGGCGGGCGAGTTCTTCCTGCGCACGCGCTCGGCGATCTTCCCGGGGATGAAGATCGCGGAGATCTTCGGCGTGACGGAGGGGCCGCTTTACGAGCAGATGGTGCGCAACATCCTGCACGTCAACGGCGCCGACCACACGCGCCTGCGCAGCCTCGTCAACCCGGCGCTGTCGCCGCGTGCGGTCGAGCGCTACCGGCCGATCATGCGCGAGTTCCTCGGCGACCTGCTGGCGCAGGCGATCGCGGCGTCGGGAGCGCAGGACGACGGCGAGGTGCGCTGCGAGTTCGTGGAGGCGTTCGCGAAGCCGTACCCGTCGCTGGCGATCGCGACGGTGATGGGAGCGCCGCTGGAAGACGCGCCGCGCCTGCACCACTGGTCGAACATGATCCAGCGCCAGTTCGACGCGGTGGCGATGTCGAGCGAGATCGAGCCGATCGAGCAGGCGGTGCGGGAGTTCTACGAGTACGCGCAGGCGCTCGTGCGCGCGCGCCGCGAGGACCCGAGCGACGACCTGATCTCCAAGCTGATCGCGGCGGAAGAGGAGGGCGAGCGCCTCAGTGACGTGGAGTGCATCAACCTCGTGTTCAACGTGCTCGTGGGTGGCGTGGACACCAGCCAGAGCCAGCTCGCGCACGCCGTGCGGCTGCTGGCCGAGCACCCCGGCCAGTGGGAGCTGCTGGCGCGGGACCCATCGCTGGCCGAGGGCGCCGTGGAGGAGGCGCTGCGCTACGAGCCGATCACGCCGTTCACTGCGCGCATCCTCGTCGAGGATGTCGTCTACCGCGACGTTACGTTCCCGGAGGGGACGGTGGTGATGGTGTGCGCGTTCACCGGCAACCGCGACCTCGACGACGACGACGCGGGCCCGGCCGGCGCGGAGGCCTTCGACATCACTGCCGACCGCGGACGCGCACGCCCGCTGACGTTCGGCGCGGGCGTGCACTACTGCCTTGGGGCGAACCTCGCGCGCGTCGAGCTGCAAGAGGGGCTGGCGTTCCTCGCCGAGCACCTGCACGAGCTGCGCCTGGACGGCGAGCCGGTCTTCGAAGGCGTGTCGGGCATCTACGGCCTCGCAGAGCTGCCGATCGCGTTCACCGCGTAGGACGCCCGGTGCGCCGGCGTGGGGCGCTCTGCTTGCCTCGCCATCGGCGCAGTGGGACAATTCCGAGGGGGGGCATGACGCCCTTCGCACCGACAAGGGATGGGATGACAAGACGGATCTTCAATGTGGCCGCCGTGGCAGCGGGCTTCGCGCTGGCAATGCCGGGCGCGGCGGCGCACGCGGGCACGTATCACGTGTACTCATGCCGAACGCCGAACGGGGAAAGCGCTCCGGTGGATGGGTGGAGCGGGAGCGTCGCCGCGGGCGGAGCGTTCGACGACTATGCACTGAACACGTGTGGGGAAGGCGGGGCGTTGGTCGCGGCGCTCGGGGATCAGACGATCCATGGTGCCGAGGTCGATCGAGCAACCTGGGCGTTCACAACGCCTCCCGACGTCAGCCTGTCGGCTGCGACTCTCTGGCGTGCCGGGTATCTACGCGGCCAGCCAGGCGAAACGGCGACGTACCAACTGTGGCTAACGGGGCCGTCCGAAAACCTTACGTTCGATGAATGCATCTTCAGATTGGGCTGCAATCAGGAGGGAACATTCGCAACGGCGCTCGCGGCCGAGAATCGCGTGTCTATCCCGGCTGACGCTCTTGGCAATCGTTTCTCGCTAAACGCCAACTGTGGGACTGTTCCCGGCCACATTTGCGAACCGAATGCAGGTGACCCAAACGGCTTCGCCGCCGCCCTCTACCTCTTCGCCGCCGACCTAACCCTCGAAGACAACGAAGGCCCGCGCGCGACGAACGCGAGCGGTGAGCTGGCGACTGCGCCGGTCGTGCAAGGCCAGAGCGACGTGTCGTTCGACGCGACGGACGGCGGTTCGGGTGTGTACGAGGCGGTGTTCAGCGTCGACGGCTCGACGATCCAGCGTACGGTTCTCAACTCGAACGGCGGCCACTGCAAGGACGTCGGGCAGACGACGGACGGGCTGGCGGCGTTCCTGTACGTGCAACCGTGCGCTTCGTCTGTGAGCGTGAACGTCCCGTTCGACACGACGAAGGTCGCCAATGGGGTTCACCATCTTGTCGTGAGCGCGATCGACGCGGCGGGCAACCCCGCGCCGGTCGTGGATCGCAACATCACGATCGCGAACGCGCCGCCGCCGGGTTCGCCAAACGGCACGAACGCGTCGACGCAGCCGACGATGTGGCTGCATTGGAGGAAGGTGGGGAAGAACGCCACACCGAAAACGACTTACACGTCGCGTTTTGGCGGCAAGCCTCCTTTGATCGCCGGTCGGCTGATGGGACCGGGAGGCGTGCCGATTGCCGGCGCGCTCATCGACCTGAGCATCACGCCGTCATATGCAGGCGCGCGCACGGTGCAGATCGAGCGCCTGAAAACCGGGCCGGATGGGACCTTCGCCATGCGCATCACCGGCGCCGCGAGGTCGCAATCGATGAGGTTCGCCTACCGCGCACACGTCGGAGACGCACAACCGGCTGTCGCACACACGCTCACGCTGAGGGTCCCGGCGAGCATTGCGCTGAGCGTGTCGCCGCGCACGACGAGCGTCGGGCGCAGGATCGTCTTTCGCGGGCTCCTGCGCGGCAGCCCGATCCCTCACGGGGGCAAGCCGCTCGTGCTCGAGGCACGCTCGCCGGGCAGCGCCTGGATCGAGTTCAAGGTGGTGCGCACGGATGCGCAGGGCCGCTACCGCGCTTCCTATCGCTTCAAGTTCGCCGGCCCGGCCAACTACCGATTCCGCGCGCGCTCGGAACCCGAGTCGGACTTCCCGTTCGCGGGCGGATCGTCGAAAGTCGTGGCCGTGCACGAGCGCTGAAACGCCGCCGCGCTTGCAGCACCGGCGCGCGAGGCGTGCGCGACCGCCATTCTTATCCGCCGCCGCTTTCGCGACGCTACCTGGGCGTCGCGGCAGGGTTGATGTACGTGTCGGTGCATGGGCAGCGAGGGTGAGGAGATCAGTGCAGCGCAATCGGTGGATCGGCAGGCGCAGGGCGAGCGCGCTCGCGACGACGCTCGCGACGGTGGCGCTCGGCGCGCTCGCTGCCGGCGCGCAGGCGGTCACGTTGTCGCCGCTCAACGGCACGCCGGACGCGTCGCCGGACACGCAGATCAGCTTCCTCGGCGTGCCCGCCGGGGAGATCGCCGGTGTCTCGGTGCACGGCTCGCGCAGCGGATCGCACAGCGGCAGCCTGCGTGCGTACGCCAGCGCGACCGGCGCGAGCTTCCTGCCGGCTCGGGGTTTCACGCAGGGCGAGCGCGTGACCGTGTCGGCCGTTGTCGGCCCGCGCGGGCACGCCTCGCGCGTAGGCACGAGCTTCACCGTCGCGAGGCTGGTCAGCTACCCGCTGCCCGCGGGGCACTCGCTTGCGCCGGCCAAGCCGGGAGCCAATCAGAGCTTCGTTTCCCAGCCCAAGCTCGCGCCGCCGACGGTTGCCGTGACGACCATCTCGCCCGCGGCGACGCCCGGCGACATCTTCCTCACCGCCGACGGCGGGCGCGGGCAGAACGGCGCGATGATCGTCGACGGATCGGGTCGGCTGGTGTGGTTCCAGCCCGCCGCCAAGGGCAACGCGGTCACCGACCTGCAGGTCTCCAGCTATCAGGGCCAGCCCGTGCTCGCCTACTGGCAGGGCCACATCGACCTCGGCGTCGGCTTCGGCAGCGACACGATCCTCGGCGCCAACTACCGGCCGGTCGCATCGGTGCACGCGGGCAACGGCTACTACGCCGACCTGCACGAGTTCCAGCTCACGCCGCAGGGGTCGGCCTACCTGTCGGCGTATACGCTCGTGCGCGCCGACCTGTCCTCGGTCGGCGGTTCCAAGGACGGCGCGCTGCAGGACGCCGTCGTGCAGCAGGTCGACGTGAAGACTGGCCTGGTGATGTTCGAGTGGCACGCCTACGGCCACGTCGCGCTGAACGACTCCTACGCCAACTCGCCGTATGACCCCAACCGGCCGTGGGACTTCTTCCATCTGAACTCGATCGCGCCGGACCCCTGGGGCGACGGAGACTTCCTGATCTCCTCGCGCAACACCTGGGCGGCGTATGAGATCAACCGCCAGAGCGGCTCGATCCTGTGGCGCATCGGCGGCAAGAAGCCGACCTTCCGCATGGGCGCGGGCACCGGCACGGCCTACCAGCACGACGCGCGCTGGCAGCCCGACCACACGATCACGATCTTCGACAACGGCGCCACGCCCAAGGCGCACTCCGAGTCCCGCGCGATCCACGAGCAGATCGACTTCAAGCACCGCACGGTCAAGCTGCTCGGCCGCTACGTGCGCACGCCGCCGCTGCTGAGTGGCAGCCAGGGCGACAACCAGGTGCTCGGCAGCGGCGATTCGTTCGTCGGCTGGGGCGAAGACCCGTACTTCACCGAGTTCAACGCGGCCGGGCAGATCGTCTTCGACGCTCATCTGCCTGCGCCCGCGCAGGTCTATCGCGCCTTTCGCTTCCCCTGGAACGCCACGCCCGCCACGCCGCCGTCGATCGCGCTGAAGGCGACCGGCGCCGCAACGACGACCGTATACGCGAGCTGGAACGGCGCCACGAACGTTGCCGCCTGGCGCATCCTCGGCGGCGGCACGCCGGCGAGCCTGACTGTGCTCGCGACGGTCTCGTCCGCCGGCTTCGAGACGGCCGTGCCGCTGCAGAGCGCCGCGCCGGTGTTCTCCGTGCAGGCGCTCGGGCCGGCCGGCGAACTGCTCGGCTCGTCTCACGCGATCGCGCGCTGAGCGTCGTGGCCCGCTGAGCCGTTCAATAACCTGCTCGCCGTGAAGGCCGTGATCCTGGCCGGTGGCTTCGGCTCGCGACTCAGCGAGGAGACCGCCGTGCGCCCAAAGCCGATGGTCGAGATCGGCGGCAAGCCGATGCTGTGGCACATCATGAAGCTGTACTCGGCCCACGGCATCGACGAGTTCGTGATCTGCCTCGGCTACAAGGGCTATCTGATCAAGGAGTACTTCGCCAACTACTCGCTGCACACCAGCGACGTGACGCTCGACCTGTCGACCGGCGAGATGGAGGTTCATCGTTCGGAGACCGAGCCGTGGCGCATCACGCTCGTCGACACCGGCGAGCAGACGATGACCGGCGGGCGCCTGCAGCGCGTGCTGCCCTACGTCGGCGACGAGGACTTCTGCTTCACCTACGGCGACGGCGTCGCCGACGTGGACATCTCGGCGCTCGTGCAGTTCCACCGCGACCAGGGCACCGCCGCGACCGTGACAGCCGTGCAGCCGCCCGGGCGCTTCGGCGCGCTCGATGTCGACGGCGCGCGCGTGCGCGAGTTCGAGGAGAAGCCGCGCGGCGACGGCGGCTGGACCAACGGCGGCTTCTTCGTGCTCTCCGCGGGTGTCGGGCAATACATCGACGGCGCCGACACCGTCTGGGAGCAGGGCCCGATGCGCTCGCTCGCACGCGCCGGTGAGCTCTCCTGCTACCGCCACGAAGGCTTCTGGCAGGCGATGGACACGCTGCGCGACCGCCATCACCTCGAGGAGCTGTGGAGCTCGGGCGAGCCTCCATGGCGGACCTGGGCCTAGGACGCACATGAGCGACTCGATCGCGGCGCCGCAGGGGATCGTCGACCCCGGCTTCTGGTCGGCGCGTCGCGTGCTGATCACCGGGCACTCGGGCTTCAAGGGCACCTGGCTGACGCTGTGGCTGCAGTCGCTCGGCGCCAGCGTGACCGGCTTCTCCTCCGGCCTGCCGACGCAGCCCTCGCTGCACGACCTCGCGCGTGTCGGCGAGAGCATCGAGACGATCGCCGGCGACATACGCGACGGCGAGGCGGTCGCGCAGGCCGTCGCCAAGAGCCGCGCGGACGTGATCGTGCACATGGCCGCACAGCCGCTGGTGCGCCGCTCGTTCGTCGAGCCGCGCGAGACGTACGCGACGAACGTCATGGGCACGGTCAATTTGCTCGACGCCGTGCGCCGTCACACCGACGGCGTGCGCGCAGTCGTCGTCGTGACGACCGACAAGTGCTACGAGAACCGCGAGTGGGAGTGGGGCTACCGCGAGGACGAGCCGATGGGCGGGCACGATCCGTACTCCAACTCCAAGGGCTGTGCCGAGCTCGTCACGAGTGCCTACCGCAACTCCTTCTTCGCCGACGCAGACGGTCCGCGCATCGCCTCGGCGCGGGCCGGAAACGTGATCGGCGGCGGCGACTGGGGAGAAGACCGCCTCGTGCCGGACATCATGCGCGCGGCATTGGCCGGCGAGCCCGCGCGCGTGCGCAACCCCAACTCGATCCGCCCGTGGCAGCACGCGCTGAACCCGCTCAGCGGCTACCTGCTGCTCGCCCAGTCGCTGTTCGACTCGCCCGGCTACGCGACCGGGTGGAACTTCGGCCCGGCCGAGAGCGACGCTCGCCCGGTCGGCTGGATCGTCGAGCGCCTCGCCGAGCTGTGGCCGTCGGAGCTTCGCTGGACGCTCGACGACGGACCGCATCCGCACGAGGCGCACTACCTCAAGCTCGACTCGTCGCGTGCCCGCATGCGCCTCGGCTGGCGCCCGCCCGTCGAGCTGCAGGAGGCGCTCGCCGGCATCGTCGAGTGGTACCGGGCGCTCAGCGAGGGCGCCGACATGCGCGCCGTCACGCTCGCGCAGATCGAAAGCTTCTCCTACCCCCCGCGCTCGGCATGACGGCCACCGCCTGCCGATTCTGCGGTGCGCCGGTGACAGACGTGTTCGCCGACCTCGGCATGTCGCCGCTGGCCAACGCCTACCTGCCCGCCGAGCGCGTCAACGCGATGGAGCCCTTCTACCCGCTGCGCGCGCTCGTCTGCGCCAATTGCTTTCTCGTGCAACTGGAGGAGTTCGAGACGCCCGAGCAGATCTTCTCCGACTACGCGTACTTCTCGTCCTACTCCTCCAGCTGGCTGGAGCACAGCCGCCGCTACGCCGAGCAGATGATCGAGCGGCTCGGTCTCGACGGCGACAGCCAGGTGGTCGAGATCGCCTCCAACGACGGCTACCTGCTGCAGTTCTTCCGCGAGCGCGAGATAGCCGTGCTCGGCGTCGAGCCGGCCGCCAACGTCGCCGAGGTTGCCGTCGAGAAGGGCATCCCCACGGTCGTCGAGTTCTTCGGCGAGGACGTCGCGCGCAAGCTCGCGCAGGAGTCGGCGGCCGACTTGCTGCTCGGCAACAACGTGCTCGCGCACGTGCCCGACCTCAACGACTTCGTCGCCGGCATGAAGGTCCTGCTCAAGCCCGGGGGCGTGATCACGATGGAGTTCCCCCACCTGATGCGCCTGATCGAGGACAACCAGTGGGACACGATCTACCACGAGCATTTCTCCTACTTCTCCTTCCTAACCGTCAGCGCGGTGTTCGCCGCGCACGGCCTGCGCCTGTTCGACGTGCAGGAGCTGCCGACGCACGGCGGCTCGCTGCGCATCTTCGCCGCGCACGCCGAGGACAGCGAGAAGCCCCAGACCGACGCCGCGCGCGAGCTGGCCGAGCGCGAGCGCGCCGCCGGCTACGAGCGGCTGGACACCTATCGCGGCTATGGGCGGCGCGTGGAGGCCGACAAGCGCCAGATCCTGCGCTTTCTCATAGGGCTGAAGGAGCAGGGCCTGCGCGTCGCCGCCTACGGCGCGCCGGCGAAGGGCAACACGCTGCTCAACTACTGCGGTGTGCGTCACGACATGATCGAGTACACGTGCGATCTGAACCCGCACAAGCAGGGGCACTTCCTGCCCGGCAGCCACATCCCCATCCGCTCGCCGGAGGCGCTGCGCGAGGACAAGCCCGACGTCGTGCTGATCCTGCCGTGGAACCTCAAGGACGAGATCGTCGAGCAGCTTGCGTTCATCGCCGAGTGGGGCGGGCGCTTCGCGGCGCGCACGCCGGAGCTGACGCTGCTCTGATGCGCTTCGTCGAGACGCCGCTGAACGGAGCGTGGGTCGTCGATCTGGATCTGCTCGGCGACGAGCGCGGCTGGTTCTCTCGCACGTTCGACGCCGAGGAGTTCGCGGCGCGTGGCCTGAACCCGGCGGTCGTGCAGTGCAACGCGTCGTTCAACGCGCGCGAGGGCACGCTGCGCGGCATGCACTACCAGGCCGAGCCGCACGGCGAGTCAAAGCTCGTGCGCTGCGTGCGCGGCGCGATCTTCGACGTGGCCGTCGACCTGCGCGCCGCCTCGCCCACGCTGCGCCGCTGGCACGGCGTGCAGCTCAGCGCCGAGAACCGCCTGGCCTTCTACATCCCACCGGGGCTCGCGCACGGCTTTCAGACGCTCACGCCCGACGCCGAAGTGCTCTACCAGATGGGCCATCCGTACGTTCCCGAGGCGGCGCGCGGAGTGCGCTGGGACGATCCCGCTTTCGCCATCGAGTGGCCCGAGCCCGCCGGCGAGCGCACGATCTCCGAGCGCGACGGCGCCTACGAGGACTTCCGCGAGCGATGAGTCGCTTCTACGGCTACTACAGCCGCTGGCGCGATTTGCAGGCGCGCGCCTTCTCGCAGCTGATGGCGCCTGCGTTTGCCAGCTTCGGGGAGGGGACGCGCCTGGTCCCGCCGCTGGAGGTCTATGGCCCACAGCACGTGTCGCTCGGCGAGCGCGTGCATGTCGGCGCCGGGTCGTGGTTCTACGTCGCCAACGAGCACGCGCGTCTAGAGATCGGCGACGGTACGCGCATGTCGGGCCTGTGCGTGCTGTCGGCGGCCCAGCACGTGCGCCTGGGACGCGACGTGCTGCTGGGACGCAACGTGTACATCGCCGATCACATCCACGGCGTCGCGCGACCCGACGTGCCGGTGTTCGAGCAGGAGCTGGAAAAGATCGAGCCGATCGACATCGGCGATCGCGCCTGGTTGGGCCAGAACGTCGTCATCCTCCCCGGCGTGCGCGTCGGCGCCGGCGCCGTCGTCGGCGCCAACAGCGTCGTCGGCGAGGACGTCGCGCCGCGCACGGTCGTCGTCGGTGCCCCCGCTCGCAAGGTGCGAGAGCTGCCGGGCGAATGAGCTCGGCCGAGGCTGCAGGCCTGTCGCCGGAGGTCGACCTGCTGGACACGTCCGCCGCCGGGCCGGCCGCGATCCGCGGTGGCGCGCTGCGCGTGATCAGCTACGCCGCGGCTTCGCTCATCGCGCTTGGCTCGGGCGCGCTGCTCTACCGCCACCTCGGCGTCATCTCCAGCGGCCGCTACACCGCCGCCGGCTCGCTCGTCGCGCTCGTCGCCGGCGCGTCCGATCTCGGTCTCACGGCGATCGGCATCCGCGAGCTGTCGGTGCGCACGGGCGACGCGCGCGAGCAGATGGCCCGCACGCTGCTCGGCCTGCGCCTGGTCATCACCGGTGTGGGCGTGCTCGCCGTGACCTGCTTTGCGCTCGTCAGCTACGGCGGCGAACTCGCGCTCGGTGTGCTGCTCGCCGGCATCGGCCTGGTGCTCACCGTGTGGCAGGGCACGCTCGCGATCCCGCTGATGGTCGGCCTGCGCCTCGGCTGGACGTCGGCGTTCGAATTCCTGCGCCAGCTGCTGGTCTCGCTGCTGATCGTGCTGTTCGTGCTGCTCGGCTCGGGCCTTTTGACGTTCCTCTCCGCGCCGATCCCCGCCAGCGCCGTCGTGCTCGCGCTGACGATCGGTGTGTTCCGCCGGCAGGTGCCCGTGCACGTGCGCTTTGCCTTCGGCGAGTGGCGCGCGCTGATCGCCCCGGTCATCTCCTACGCCGCCGCCGTCGCCGCGGCGGCGCTGTACTTCCGCGTCGCCATCCTGCTCGTGTCGCTGCTCTCGAACGGCTTCCAGCTCGGCTACTTCAGCCTCTCCTTCAACGTCATGGCGGCGCTCTTCTCGATCCCCGCGATGGTCGTCGGCGTGGCCTTCCCGATCTTCGCGCGCGCCGCGCGTGACGACCACGAACGACTCGCGTATGGCATCGAGCGCGTCTTCGAAGTGTCGCTGATCGTCGGCGCGTGGACGTCGCTGGCGATCGCGCTCGGTGCCGACTTCGCGATCTCCACGATCGGCGGCAGCAAGTTCGCGCCGGCCGGCACGGTGCTGGCGATCCAGGGCATCTCCGTCGGCTCGGCCTTCGTCGGCGCCGTGTGGGGCTTCGGCCTACTCAGCCTCAGCCGCCACCGCGCGATCCTGCTGTTCAACCTGTACGCGCTCGCCGCCGTGATCGCCGCCGTGTCGGTCGGCGCGAGTGTCGACGGCGCCCGCGGGGCGGCGATCGCCACGTCCGCCGTCGAGCTCGCCAACGCGATGATCGGCCTGCGCATGCTCACGCACGGTCGCGCGCACCTGAACCCCTCGCTGCGGGCCGTGCCGAAGGTCGCCGTGGCGATCGCCGTCGCGGCGCTGCCGGCCCTGCTGCCGGTCGATGAGCCCGCGCGCGTGGCGATATCCGCGGTGCTCTACCTGGCCGTGCTCATGACTCTGCGGGCGCTGCCCTCCGAGCTGCTCGCGCTACTGCCCGGCCGCGCGCGCCGCGCCGGCTGACGCGTCCGCGGCGGCGGCCGACGGGCTCGGCGCGCCGGCCGCGCAGACCTCGAGGATGTCCGCGTAACGGCCCTCGACGATCGGCGGGTCGATCGGCGGCAACTGGCCGATCAGGCGATTGGCAAGCGCCGTGAGCGCGCTCCTGCGGCTCGCCGGCAGCACCCGATCGACGATCGCGAGCGCCGCGTTGGCACCCCGGTACAGCCAGCGCTCGTGCAACGGAAGCTCCTGCTCCAGGCGCCGTATCTCGGACTCACCGGACAAACCGGCGCGATAGCGCCCATAAACATAAGCGGCCTGCACGAAGCGATAGCGCCGGCGATCGACCGACAGCCCGAACTGCGCGCCGGGACCCCCGGCCAACACGGTCATCGCGCTCAGCCAGCCGACGTTGATGTTCGTGCCCGCCGCCGTCGTCGCCTCGGTCGCGCCGAGGAACGCGCGGCCCTCGCCCTCCTTGTCGTTGGCGTGGAAGTAGCCATAGGACTTCGGCGTGACGCCGATCGCCACACGCGGCGCCGGGTCCACGACGATCCGCTCGGCGCACAGGAACGCCGCGTTCATCGAGTAGTAGTCGGGGAAGTCCGACTGGTAGAAGTCGCCAAAGCGCCCCAGCGAGTCGATCAGCCGGCGCGAGATCAGCGCGAACTGCGCGTTGAAGTCGTAGCGCAGGCGAAAGGCCATCGCCGCGCGCACGAGCTCCAGCGCGCGCTCGTGCCCGAGCACGAACGGCTCGGACGCGCCCGCGAAGAACTCGCCGCAGCCGTGGTCCATCAGCCACCCCGCCGGACGCGCCGGGTCGACCTGCGGATACGTGAACAGCAGCGCTTTGGTGTAGATCACGTCCGGCGCGCCGAACTGTGCGATCAGCTCCTGCATGCGGCTGAGATAGCCGTCCAGCAGCGCGTCGTCGTCGCCGAGCATGATCGCGTAGTCGCCCTCGCTGAGCGCCAGCGCGCGGTTCCAGTTCTCTGTCACCGCCAGCAGGCGCTCGGTGCGCCGGTAGACGATCCGCGCGTCGTCCAGCGACGCCACGTACCCCTCGACGTCCTGTTCTGAGCAGTTGTCGCAGATCACCAGCTGCCAGTCGCCCACGTCCTGGCGCAGCACCGACGCGACCGCCAGCTTCAGATACTCCAGGCGGTTGCGGGTTGGGAGGAGGATCGAGATTTTGATTTGAGGATTATGCTCGCGCGATGAGTCGTCCTCGCGTGCTGCTGACCGGCGGCTCCGGCTTCATCGGCGCGCGCGCCGTGGCGCCGCTGCTCGCCGCCGGCTGTGAGGTGCACGCGCTCGGGCGCCGCGCCGGGCAGGCCGAGGGTGTGGTTTGGCACGAGGTGGACCTGCTCGACGAGCGTGCGACCGCGCACGCCGTCGCCGAGATCGGCGCCGAGCGGCTGCTGCACTTGGCCTGGTTCACCGAGCACGGGAGCTTCTGGGCGGCGGGCGAGAACCTCGACTGGGTGGCCGCCAGCCTGCGCCTGCTGCGCGCCTTCGCGGCCGCCGGCGGGCAGCGCGCGGTGATCGCCGGCACGTGCGCCGAGTACGACTGGGCGCGCGCCGGCGAGCCCTGCCGCGAGCTCGACGGCGCGCACGGCCTCGCCACGCCGCTGGCGCCGGCCACGCTGTACGGCACGTGCAAGCACGCCACGCGCCTCGTCGCCGAAGCCTTCGCGCGCGAAGCTGGCCTGAGCGTCGCGTGGGGCCGCGTGTTCCTGCTCTACGGCCCCGGCGAGGACGAGCGCCGGCTCGTGCCCGATGTCGCACGCAAGCTGCTCGCTGGACAGCAGGCGCCAACGAGCGACGGCGCGCAGGTGCGCGACTTCATGCACGCCGACGACGTCGCCGCCGCCTTCGCCGCGCTGCTTTCCAGCACGGTCGAGGGGCCCGTCAACATCGCCTCCGGCGAGCCGGTCAGCATCGCCGACGTGCTCGCGCTCATCGCACGCGCCGCCGGGCGCCCCGAGCTGCTGCGCCTCGGCGCGCTGCCGCGTCGCTCCGGCGAACCCGACCTGCTCGTCGCGGATGTGGCGCGCTTGCGCGACGAGGTCGGCTTCACACCGTCGATCGGGCTGGAGCAGGGCATTGCCGAGGCGGTCACTGCATTGGACGAGGACGAGGACGAGGACGGGGACGGGGCGGGCGGGGACGCCGGTGGGCACGAGGTGCGTGTCAGCGAAAAAACCCAGCGATAGCCATCGTATTTACGCGGCCGTTTTCGGCGGCCGGGCGCTCACGCCGCGCGCCCGCCGTCCACGCCGACGATCGCATCGAGCTGCTGCGGCGTGATGCGGCGCCGCGCCTGCACCGCGCGGCGCTTGCGCAGCGCGCCCGGCAGGCCGCGCAGCGCGTCGCGCCAAACGCGCAGCCAGATCGCCAGCTTGCGATCGCGGATCGCCACGGCGAGGTTGACGAGCTGGCCGAGCAGCAGGTGCGGCGCGTGGCGCACGAGCGAGGCGGACGGCAGGTCCTTGACGATGATCCACAGCGTGTTGCGCCACAGGTGGTAGCGCGTGAAGTCCGACAGCCCGCGGCCGATCGTCGCGCTGCCCATGTGGTAGACGACGGCCGTCGGCACGTAGCGGCAGCTCAGGCCGGCGAGCTGCGCGCGCAGGTTCCAGTCGACGTCCTCGTAGAAGGCGAAGAAGTCCTCGTCGAAGTCGCCCACCTGCTCGAGCGCCTTGCGCCGGTACAGCGCCGCGCCGCCGCACGCGCCGAAGATCGCACGCGGCTCGTCGTACTGGCCGACGTCGCGCTCGCCGTGCCCGCGCCGCCCGCCGGTGGCCGCCCACGTGAACACGTCGCCCGCGCCGTCGATGACGTCGCGCTGCTGAAAATCGCGCAGCTTCGCGCCCGCCCAGCCCGCTTCCGGGTGCTCGCGCAGCGCGCCCACCAGCTCGCCCAGGCAGTCGGCGTCGAGCTCCAGGTCGTTGTTGAACAGTCCGACGAGATCGCCGCGCCCGGCTCGCGCGCACACGTTCAGCGCCGCCGTGACGCCGATGTTCTGCGCCAGCGAGACGATCTGCGCCTGCGGCCAGTGCTCGCCCAGCCACGCCACCGTGTCGTCGCGCGAGCCGTTGTCCACGACGACGACCTCGAAGTCGCGAAAGCTCTGGCGCGCCAGCGACGGCATGATCGACTCCAGCAGGTGGCGCCCGTCGTAGGACAGCACCGCCACGGTCAGCAGCGGCGACTCTCCGCCGGTCCACGTCGGCAATGATTCGGCCATGGAAGCGGACAAGCTACCGCCCGCGGCGCCCGCACCGGCGAGCGTCGACGTGGTGATCGTCTCCGCCGACATGTCCGCGATGACGCTCGAATGCGTCGCCGAGCTCGACGACCCAGCCGTAGCGAGCGTCGTCGTCGTCGACAACGCGTTCGGCGATCAGCAGGGCGTGGGCGATGCGCGCGCGCAGATCGCCGAGCGAGCCGCCGTCGTCTCGCTCGATGCGCCGCACGGCTTCGCCGCGGCCAACAACCGCGGCCTGCAGATTGCAGATGCGCCCAATGCGCTGCTGCTGAACTCCGACGTGCTCGTCGTGCCGGGCGCCATCGCGACGCTGCTGCGCGCGTTCGCCGAGGACCCGCGAGCAGTCGCCGCAGGCGGACGCCTGGTCGACCCGCGCACGCTCGCCACGCAGGCGCAGTACCGCCCGCGGCCGTTCCCCACGCTCGCCAACTTCCTCGTCATCGTGCTCGGCATCGAGGAGCTGTGGCCCGGCAACCCTGTCACGCGCCGCTATCACGGCTCCTCCTCAGACGACGATGTCAGCGTGCGCGCGGTCGCGGCACAGCCCGCCGCCGCCGCGCTGCTCGTGCGCCGCGACGTCATGGACGCGATCGGCGGCTTCGACGAGCGCTTCTGGTTCTGGTTCGAGGACTCCGACCTGCTGCTGCGCCTCGCCGCGCGCGGCGAGATCCTCTACGTGCCCGCCGCCGTCTTTCGCCATCTCGGCGGCGGCAGCTTCAGCAGCTGGGACAAGGCCACGCACATCCGTTCCATCCACCACGGCATCGTGCAGTACGCCGACGCCCACTTCTCGCGCCCACAGCGCGCGGCGCTCGGCCTCGCCGAGCTGGCCGTCAGCCTGCCGCGCGTGGCGTTGTTCGCCCGCTCGCGGCCCGACGAGGCGGCCGCATGGCGGGCCGTCGCGCACGCGGGCATCGCGCTGCTGCGCGGCCGCAGGCCGGCGGCGGTCGCGCCGGGGCCCTGAGAGGTCTCGGCCGGTGGCTCAGGCGGGCGGCAGGGCGGCCGCGACGATCGACACCGGCGCGACGATCGCGTCGCCCGGCGTCGCAGAGTTGTATTGCGCCTCGACCGAAAGCCCTGCCGTATGGGTGCCCGGCTTGACATCGACCAGTGCCTGGATAGGGACCTGCACGCTCTGGCCACCGTCGACCGAGGAGCCCGTTTGGATGACGACATGTCGATCGACGACGACGGCGAACGTGACGCGAGCGCGTGTGCCGGGCGCGCCTTCGTTCTTCAGCCCCGCAACCACCGAGACGAGCAGACGCCCAGGCGTGCGCACGGCGAGACGCACTTCCCGGCCACCGGTGAAGCCGAGGTGCGGTGACGCACACGGCGGAGCAGCCTGCCCTGGCAGGAGGATGCCTCCCCCGCCGTTGCAGCCGCCTTTGGTGAGATCGTCCGGCTTGGTGAACGTCGTACCGGCGATGCCCAACGGAAAGCTCAGTGCACCCGGGCTCACCGCGCCGGGCTGCAGCTGGCGCTTGCCCACGCTGTGCGCCGGAAGCGTCACCGCGGCGTAGGAGGCTCCTCCCAGGCTCACGAACAGCGCCAGCGACGCGGCGACATTGGCGTAGCTGAGCTTTGCCCTCAAGGTCTCTTCCTCCTGTCGAGCAGCATGCGTCCGCCCGCCAGATACCCCGTTTCGCGCATGCGCTGAGCAAGCGGCGCACGCACGGCTTCCGGCGACGCGCCCGGCCGAACGGCGCGGCGCCCGGCGCCGAGCCAGCGCACGAGCGGCGCGGCCATGCGCTGCCAGCTCTGCTGCTCGGCGGCGACGGCCAGGCGTTGCGAGTAGCTGTCGCGGCCGTTGTCCAGCACCTGCTCCAGCGCCGCGGCGAGCGCGTGCACGTCCTGCGGCGGTGCGACGGCGCCCAGCTGCTCGTGGCCGACGTAGTCGGCGAGGTCGTCGCCCGACGTGCACACGACCGGCACGCCGGCCCAGAAGCAGTCGAGCAGGCGCGTGCGGTAGGCAAAGCGCGTCTCCAGGTGCTCGGCGTGCGCGGAGATCGCGCAGTCGGCCTGCAGCAACCACGTGCCGCGCTCGGCATACGGGACCCAGCTGTCGTGGAAGAACACGACCGAGCCGAGCAGTCCGAGCTGCTCGGCCAGAGCGCGCGCCTCGCGCGTGCTCTGCACCGCAGCGGGGTGCTCGGGCGCGCCGCCCATGAACACCAATCGCAGGCGCGGGCGCCGGGCGGCCAGCTCGGCGACCGCGCGGATCGCCGTCGGCGCGTCCAGCCAGCGCCAGATGCCGCCGTTCCACAGCACCAGCTCGCTGTCGGCGCCGACCCCGGCGATCGTCTCGCGCGGCCCTGCGCCCGCCACGCGTACGGGCGGCTCGCGCGGCGCGCCGAACGGCACCAGGTCGATCGTCTCGCGCATGCTCGCGTCCTCGTCGTAGAGCTCCGGCCCGATCAGCCGCAGCGCGAGCATCGCACCGAGCCACAGGTCGCGCTGGGACTCGCTCGCGCAGATGAAGTTGTCGCCCGTGCGCAGCGCCGCGTGCAGGCGGTCGAGCGTGGTCGCCGTGAGCTGGCGGCGCTGCAGGCGCGAGCGGTCTGCCGCCAGCTCGAGCGTCTCCAGCGTCTCCGGGCAGTACAGGTCGATCACCACGCGCGCCGGCGAGCGTCTCAGCCAGCGGTCGACGAGCGGCCACTGCGGGTGCGCGACGACCATGTCCGCCTGCTCGATCGGGTCGCGCAGCGGATGGGGGGCGTGCGGGCGAAAGGGGATCGTGCGGATGCCGTGCGCCTCGCTCTGCTCGCTGCCGCCGTGCGCGAGCGTGACCGATGCGTGCGCGCTGAGCGTGCGCGCGAGCTCCCAGCAGCGGATGCCCAGCCCGGCCATCTCCGCGCCGACCGGATCGGCGCAGATCAGCAGCACGCTGCGCTCAGGCGCTGCGCCGGGCATACACCCCCCGCCGCATCGCCAGCGAGTCGCGAAAGCCGATCGTCGTGTCGATCGCCTCGGCCGGGGGGCGCGGCAGCGGCGCCATGGCACGCGCGGCGCGCCAGCCCTCCCAGCGTCCGCGCAGCGCCTGCAGGTCGCGCGAGATCGCCAGATCGGCGAGCACCACGACGGCCTCCGTCGCCAGCGCGCGCGGGCCGTTGCGACCGCGCAGCAGGCCATAGCGCCTGAGCATGTAGCCGCGCCCGAAGCCGCCGTTTCGCCGCTGGCGCGCCGAGCGGTGCCCGTGCGTGGCCGAGCCGAGGTGCACGCCGACCGCATCGGGCGCGACGAGCGAGCCCCAGCCGGCGCAACGAAGGCGCAACGCGAGGTCGAAGTCCTCCATGTAGGCGAAGATCGACTCGTCCAGGCCGCCGACCTGCTCCCACGCCGCGCGCCGGTAGGCGGCGGCGGTGCCCGCGGGGCCGGCCAGCAGCGGGCGCTCGCGCCGGGCCTCGCTCGCGTCGAGCCCCTGCAGTCGCGGAAAGCCGCCGAGCACGGCGTCGGCAGCGAGCCCCGCGCTGTCGATCAGCGCTTCGCCCGGCTGCAGCATCAGCGCTGCGACCGAGCCCAGGCGGGGGTCCTGCTCCAGCGGGCGCACGAGCGCCGCCAGGAAGTCCGGCCGCGCGTCGACGTCGTTGTTGAGCAGCACGACGATCTCCGCGCTGCCCGCAGCGACGCCGCGGTTGCACGCCTCGGCGAAGCCGCGGTTGTCGGGCAGGCGCTGCAGCGTCGCCGCCGGCCACTCCGCGTCCACGCGCGCGAACGTGCCGTCGGTCGATCCGTTGTCGATCACGAGCGTGCCATGCTCGATCGTCTGCGCGGCCAGATGGCGCAGGCAGCTGTCGGTCAGGTCGTAGCGGTTGTACGCCACGATCACGACGTCCACGGAGGGCGGCACGCGCCCATCGTATTGGCGCCGCTAGCGTGTCCTCTCCTTGAGCGAGCAGCCGACCCACATCGCCCTGAACCTGATCTTCCTCGTCCCGGGCGAGACGGGCGGCATGGAGATCGCCGCGCGCGAGCTGATCCCCGCGTTGCTGGAGGCCGCCCCGGCGGGCATGCGCTTCACGGCGTTCGTCAACCGCGAGGCGTCCGGCGCCGAGGCGGGTGGGACTCTGCGCGAGCAGCTCCCGGTGGTGAAGGTGCCCGTGCGTGCGCGCAGACGCGTGCAGTGGGTGCTCGGCGAGCAGACGCTGCTGCCGGTGCTCGCGCGCCGCGCCGGCGCCGACCTCGTGCACAGCCTCGCGAGCACGGCGCCGCTGTGGGGGCGCTTTCGCCGCGTGGTGACCGTGCACGACCTGATCTACGCGCGCTTTCCCGAGGCGCATGCCGGCGTGCGCGACAAGGCGATGCGCGTGCTCGTGCCGTCGGCCGCGCGCCGCGCGCATCGCGTGATCGCCGACTCGCAGAGCACGCGCGACGACCTGGTCGAGCTGGCCGGGCTGCCCGCCGAGCGCATCGACGTCGTGCCGCTCGGCCTCGGCGCGGTCCGCCGCAGCGACCCGACGCCCCCCGGGCAGTTGCGCGAGCGACTGCGCCTCGGCGACCGCCCGGTCGTGCTCAGCCTGTCGGCCAAGCGACCGCACAAGAACCTGCTCGCGCTGATCGGCGCGCTGGCTCGCGTCCCCGCGCAGCAGCGCCCCGTGCTCGTGCTCGCCGGCTACCCGACCGAGCACGAAGCGCAGCTTCGCGAGCGCTCGCGTTCGCTCGGCCTGGACGAGGACGTGCGCTTTCCCGGCTGGCTGTCCGACGGCGACGTCGAGGGGCTGTGGTCGATCGCCGCGGCGTTCGTGTTCCCCTCGCTGTACGAGGGGTTCGGCCTGCCGGTGCTCGAGGCGATGGCGCGGGGCGTGCCCGTGGCGTGCTCGAATGCCTCGTCGCTGCCGGAGGTCGCCGGCGACGCGGCGCTGCTGTTCGACCCCCGCGACGAGGGGGCGCTCGCGACGGCGCTGCAGCGCCTGCTCGACGACGCCGCGCTGGCCGGGCGCCTGCGCGCGGCCGGGCGCGAGCGCGCGCGCCAGTTCACATGGCAGCGCACCGCCCGCGCGACGATCGACAGCTACCGGCGCGCGCTCGGGCGCCCCGTGCCGTAGCTCTCCAGCACGGTGTGCAGCGAGTGCTCTAGCGACAGGCTCTCGGCGTTCTCGTCGAACCACGCGGCGGTGCTGCGGCGCAAGGCCAGCCCGGCGGTGTGCACGCGCACGATCGCCTCCGCGAGCGCCGGCGCGCCGGCGCTCGGCGCGATCGTCCCGTTGACGCCCTCGTCGATCAGCTCGGTCGCGGCGTTGTCCTCGCCGGCGACGACCACGCTCGGCGTGCCGCGCGCGCTCGCCTCGACGACGACCAGCCCGTAGCCCTCGCGGCGCGAGGGCAGCAGCAGGCACAGCGCGCGGCGCATCTCCGCATCGAGGGTAGCCGCGTCGGCGAAGCCGGGGGCGGAGACGACGCCCGTCAAGCCGTGCTCGGCGATCGCCGCATCCAGCGCTGCGCGCTCGGGACCGTCGCCGAGGAACTCGCCGCGCAGGCCGTCGATCCGCTGGGCCGCGAGCGCCATCGCCGCGACGGCCAGCGTGACCTGCTTCTCCGGGATCAGCCGGCCGGCGAACAGCACGACCGGGTCGGCCTGGCGCGGCGCCACGCGCTCGCCGCTGTCGGCGTACAGCCCGCGCAGCACCGTCACCTCGCCGCGCAGCCCTTCCTCGCGCAGTCGCCACGCGTGCAGTTGCGAGAAGCAGAACGCGCGCTGGCGCACGCGCGCGCAGGCTCGCTGCACGAGCGCGCCGACACGCCCGCCGGCGCCGCCGAGGTAGTCGCGCCAGTAGGAGCGGCTCCACACCTCGAACCAATCGACGATCAGCTCGAAGCCCGCCAGCGGGCGCACCAGTGCGGCCGCGAGCAGCGAGAAGTACGGGAATGCGGACGTGTGCACGACGTCGTAGCGGCGCCCTCGGCGAAGCAGGTGCCACAGCACGCCGGCGCCGAACAGCAGCGGCGGCAGGATGCGCCGCCGGCCGCTCTCGGTGTACAGCGCCATGCGCGGCCCGGCTGCGATGACCCGCACGCCCTCGCCCGCGTCGGCGCGCTCCAGACGCCCCCATTGGCGCAGCGTCAGGTAGGTCACCTCGTGCCCGTCGGCGGCCAGGCGCTCGGCGAGGTTGCGATACCAGCGCTCGCCACCGCCGACGGTGTACGGGAACAGGCAGTCGTAGACGACGCAGACGCGCATGTGACGCGAGAGACTGTCAGACCGTGCGATAGGATCGCCCTCCGCAGACGCGCCACTTTCCGCCCTTCGGCGCGTTATAACGGCACGACCCGCCCGTGAGCCGCGCAACGCGGGGCCCGGGCCACAGCTGATGAGCACAGTCGACCAGACAAGGCCACCAGTCTTGGTGGACGCCGAGGATCGAAGCGTGCCGCTCGTGTCGGTCGTGATCCCCTGCCTCAACGAGGCGCAGAACATCGAGAAGTGCGTGACCGCCGCCCGCGAGGCGCTGCACCGCATGCAGGTCGTCGGCGAGGTCGTCGTCGCCGACAACGACTCCGAGGACGACTCGGCGCGGCTTGCCGAGCAGGCCGGCGCGCGCGTCGTCGTCGAGCGCCGCCGCGGCTACGGCAGCGCCTACCTGGCCGGCTTCGCGGCCTCGCGTGGCCGCTACATCGTCATGGCCGACGCCGACCTGACGTACGACTTCAACGACATCCCGCGGTTCGTCGAGGCGCTGCAGCAGGGTGCCGAGATGGTGATCGGCGACCGCATGGACAACATCCAGCCGGGCGCCATGCCCTGGCTTCACCGCTACGTCGGCAACCCGATTCTCACCGGCCTGCTCAACCTGTTCTTCCGCACCGGGGTCAACGACGCGCACTGCGGCATGCGCGCGCTGCGCCGCGACGTGCTGCCCCGCCTGGACCTGCGCACGACCGGCATGGAGTTCGCCTCGGAGATGGTCATCAGAGCGTCCAAGGAGCGCCTGCGCATCGCCGAGTTCCCGATCGAGTACCACCCGCGGGGGGGCGAGAGCAAGCTGTCGAGCTTCCGCGACGGCTGGCGACACCTGCGCTTTCTGCTCGTGCACAGCCCCAACCACCTGTTCATCGTGCCCGGCGCGGTGCTCGCGGGCTTGGGCACGCTGATCGTCGTGTTCGTCGCCGCGGGCCTGGACTTCTTCGGCCGCGCATGGGGCGTGCACGCGATCATCGGCGGCGCGCTGCTGATGATCGTCGGCACTCAGGTACTCGCGCTGGGCCTGTGCGCGCACGCCTACGGCACGTACTTCATGGGCGAGCGCGATCCGTGGTTCGATCGCATGCGCGCTCGCTTCCGCCTCGAGCACGGCCTGCTGCTGGGCGGCCTGTTCGCGCTCGTCGGGCTGGCGATCGGCGCGGTGATCGTGGGGACGTGGATCGCGCACGGCTTCGGCTCCCTGGCCGACGAAAAGCTGGCGGTGGTCGCGGCTTCGCTGATCATCGTCGGCATCCAGATCTTCTTCTCCTCGTTCCTGCTGTCGATTCTCGGTCTGCGCCGGCGCTAGCGTGGGCCCCCTCGCGCGGGTGGCGTCGGCCGTGTTCGCGGGCGATCGGCGCGTCTGGCGCGGCGCGGCGTTCGTCGCCGTCCCGTTCATCGCGCTGACGGCCTTCTACTGCCTGCGCCCGCGCTTCTACTTCACGGGCACCGAAAGCGTCGAGAACGTCGGCGGCGTCGTGCAGGCCGCGCCCGGCTCGCCCGTTTGCGCGCCCGCGCTGCGCCTGCCCGCGGGCACCTCGGTCGTGCGCCTGCAGGTGTTCTCCGCGAGCGATCCGCGACCGGCGCTGCACCTGACGCTGCGGGCGGGCGGCCGCACGACGAGCTCCTCGCTGCCGCCGCTGTCTGCGCCGGCCGGCCGGCCGACGAACGCGGACTTTCAGATCTCGCAGACGCCCACCGCTCCGGCCGCGCGGTCTGCCTCGCTCTGCCTGAGCGCGGACGGCCCCGTGCAGGTCGGCGGCACGCCGCTGACCGCTACGGGGCCAGCGTCGCCGACGCACGACGGAGCGGCGATCCCCGCGCGGCTGGCGATCTGGTATCTGCCGCGGCCCGGCGCGCGCTCCAGCTACGTGCAGCGCATCGGCAAGATCTTCCAGCGGGCGGCCCTGTTCCGCCCGGGAGTCGTCGGCGCGTGGACGTATCCGCTGCTGCTGTTCGTCGTGCTGCCGGCGCTCGCGCTGCTGGCGCTGCGCTGCCTGGCGCTCGCGGTCGCCGGCGGCGCGCGGCGCATGGCGTTGTGGCTGTTCGCGATAGCCGCGCTGAACGCGTGCTGCTGGGCGCTGATCACGCCGGTCTTCCAGGGCCCGGACGAGGTCGACCACTTCGCTTACGCGCAGTCGCTGGTCGAACGCGGGGACAAACCGATCAACGATCCTCACTCGGCGCAGTTGCGCTGGTCGAGCGCCGAGTACCTGGCGCTGGAAGAAACAGATTTCCTCACCGACCACCAGGTTGGCGACACGCGCGCGCCCTGGCTGTCCGCGCAGGAGCACGTCTACGAAGCGCAGGTGCGCCGGCTGCACCCGCAGCGCAACGACGGGGGTGGCTACACGACCTCCGCGACGCACGGCCCGGCCTACTACCTGGCGCTCGCGCCGGCCTACCTGGCGACCGCGCACGCCTCGATCTTCTCCCAGCTGACGCTGATGCGCATCGTCTCGGCGCTGATCGGGGCGCTGACGGTGCTGTTCACCTACCTGCTCGCGCGCGAGCTGGCGCCGCGGCGCCAGTGGGTGGCCGTGCTCGCGGCGCTGCTCGTCGCCTACGAGCCGATGTACGGGTTCGTCTCGGGCATCGTCAACAACGACGTCGGCGTCAACGCGACGGCGGCGGCGCTGGAGCTGCTGCTGATCCGCCTGCTGCGACGTGGCATCACGATTCCCTGGGGCGCGCTCACGGGGGCCGTGCTGATCCTGCTGCCGGCCGTGAAGGGGACCGGCCTGTCGCTGTATCCCGTGGCAGCGCTCGTGTTCATCGCCGGCCTGTGGCGCCATCACCGCCGCAGCGACCTGCTCGGCTGGGCGGCGCTGGCGCTCGCCGCGCTCGTCGTCGGCGAGCTCTCGACGCACGTGCTCTCGCCGGCCTTCGCGGCGAGCTCCTCCACGCCGGGCGGCGGGGCGCCGTCGGCGATCGGCACGAACGCCAACGCTGCCAGCGAAGCGCTGCATCACATCCCCGACTTCCTCTCCTATCTGTGGCAGATGTTCCTGCCACGGCTGGGGTTCATGACGGCGCACTTCCCGCCCTCGATCCATCCGGGCTTCGTGATCTTCATCGAACGCGGCTGGGGAACGTTCGGCTGGTATGACGTGCTGTTCCCGCCGTGGGTGTACTCGGCGATCTTCGTGGCCAGCCTGCTGGTGCTGGTGCTGGCGCCGTGGGCCGCGCGGCGCGAGTGGCGCTGGCTGTCGGCGCACCTGCCCGAAGCGCTGGCCGTGATCCTCATGCCGGTCGCCGTGATCGCCGGCTTCGCCGCGGCCTACTACACGCCGGGCGCGCGCCCGGTGATCGCCGAGTTCGGGCGCTACGCATTCCCGGCCATCGGCCCGATCGCGCTGCTGGTCGTCGGCGCGCTGCACGCCTTCGGCAGGCGCCTGATGCTCTACGCGGGCGTCGCGCTGCTCGTCGCGGTCATCGCGCTCAGCTACGCCTCGCAACTGCTCACGCTGACCGGCTTCTATGCCTGAGGTGAGCGTCGTCATCCCCGTCTTCGACGGCGGCGACCGGCTCGCCGAGCTGCTGCGCGCGCTGACTTCGCAGACCGTCGCGCACGAGCTCGCGATCTGCGACTCGGGCTCCACCGACGGCTCGCAGCAGCTTGCGCGCTCCTACGGCGCGAGCGTGCTGGAGATCGCACACGAGCAGTTCTCGCACGGCGGCACGCGCAACCTGCTGATGCAGAACACGACCGGCGCGCACGTCGCGCTGCTCACGCAGGACGCTGTGCCCGCCGACGAGCGCTGGCTGGAGCGTCTTCTGGAGGGCTTTGCGCTGGGCGGCGACGTGGCGATCGTCTACGGCCCCTACCGCCCGCGCGCGCAGGCCTCGCGCGCGGTGCGCATCGAGCTGGAGAGCTGGTTTCGGTCGCTGTCGCCGGACGGGGCCGCGCAGGTCGACCGCCTGGACGAGCGCGAGCGCGAGTCGCCGGCAGCGAGCGAGCTGCTCGGCCGGCGTGGGTTCTTCACCGACGCGAACGCCTGCATCGCCCGTGCGGCATGGGAGCGGGTACCTTTCCGCGAGGTCCCCTACGCCGAGGACCGGGTGCTCGCGGTCGACATGCTCCGCGCCGGCTACGCCAAGGCGTTCGTGCCGCAAGCCGCCGTGATCCACTCGCACGCATACACGACGACCGAGCAGCTGCGCCGCTCCTTCGACGAGTGGCGCGGGCTGCGCGAGGTCTACGGCTGGCGCGAGCCGGCATCGCCTCGCCACGTGCTCAGCCGCGTGCGCGGCGCGCTCGGGCAGGCGCGCCGCGCGCTGGATGCCGAGGAGCTCTCACGGGCCGCGCGGTCGGCGGCGCTGGCGGGCGTCGCCGCGCATCAGCTCGCGAGCCTCGGCGGGGCCGTGCTGGGATCGCGCGCGGAGCGGCTGCCGGCCGGGGTGCGACGCAGGCTCTCGCTGGAGGGGCGTGCGGGCTTCGCGCCGCTGGCACTCGACGACGCCCCTGGCGCTGACCGCGCTGTGCGGAGGCCGGCGTGAGCGAGCAGAGCCCGATCGAGGGCCGCCGCCAGGGCCCGTTCTCGAACCTGCGCCGCCGCGTCTACCTCACCTACACGCACTTCGGCCTGCGCACGATCCTCTTTCGCCTGATCACGTTTCCGCTGCGCTTCACGCCGCTGGAGCGGCGCATGCGCCTGCGCACGCACGCGCGCGACCAGGAGGTCCGCCGAGCGGTGAGCTGGCATCGCGAGCACGGCCGCCCGGTGGACATCGTGATCCCCAGCTATCGCGATGCCGAGCACGTCGCCACGCTCGTGCAGAGCATCGCCAAGACCGTGCGCAAGGGGATGGCGCGCGTGATCGTCGCCGACGATGCCGGCGGCCCCGAGCACGTGGCGGCGCTGAGGCAGATCGCCGGGATCGACGTGCTCGTCGAGTCCGAGCGCAACAGCGGCTTTGCGGCGAACGCCAACCGCGGCATCGCGGCGAGCGATCGCGAGCGCGACGTCGTCGTGCTGAACTCCGACGTGGAGACGCTGCCGAGCTGGCTGGAGTGCCTGCAATACGGCGCCTACGGCCACGAGGGCGGCGCGGGCATCGTCGGCGGCCAGCTGCAGTACCCCGACGGGCGCATCCAGTTCGGCGGCACGGTGCGAAACCGCGATCAGCCCCAGTGGTTCGACCACCGCTACCGCTTCAAGCCCCACGGGTGGGGCCCGGCAGACACGCCGGGCCCGGCGCTGGCGGTGACGGGGGCGTGCATGTACGTGCGCCGCGACACGATCGAGCGGATCGGCGCCTTCGACGAGCGCTATGCGATGGCCTACGAGGACGTCGACTGGTGTCTGCGCGCCTGGCAGGCGGGGATTCGCGTGCTGTACTTCCCAAGCGCCCAGCTGATCCACCACGAGTCGGTCACGCGCGGCGCGGAGCTCGGCGAGCGCGAGCGCGATTCGCAGAACGCATTCTGGGAGCGCTGGTCGGCGTTCTTCGGTGACCGCTCGGCAGGCGTGCGCGCGCCCGCGCACACGACAGATGGCGCGAACGTAACCCCGGGTGCGCGCTTGCGCATCGTGTACGTCACCGAGGACACCGGCGTCGGCGGCGGCCACCGCGACATCTTCGAGCACCTCAACCGCCTGGCGGCGCGCGGTCACGAGGTGGCGCTGTACACGCTCGGCGACCCCCCGGAGTGGTTCGCGCTCGACGCCCCGGTGCACAGCTTCGCCGACTACGACGAGCTGGGCGACGCGCTCGCGCAGGTCGATGCGATCAAGGTCGCCACCTGGTGGATGACCGCGGCGCCCGTATGGCGCGCGAGCATCCCGCGCGGCATCCCCGTCTACTTCGTGCAGGACATCGAGACCTCCTACTACCCCGACCACGAGCGCGCGCGCCATGCGGTGCTCGACTCCTACCGCCCGGAGTTCCGCTACATGACGATCTCCTCGTGGAACCGCGAGCGCCTGCGCGAGCTCGACCTCGACGCCGAGCTGATCCCGCCGGGAATCGACCTGCAGAACTTCCGTCCGCGCAGCGACGTGCCGCGCCGCGAGGACATGGTGCTGGCGCTCGGGCGCACCAACCCGCTGAAGAACCTGCCGCTGACGCTCGCCGGCTGGCGCTCGCTGCGTGACCCGCGCCCGGAGCTGTGCCTGTTCGGCATCGAGCCGGAGCTGGCGCGCGAGGGGGTTCGCTACGTCGACACGCCGAGCGACGAGCAGGTCAACGAGCTGTTCTGCCAGGCCACCGTGTTCATCCAGACATCGGTGCACGAGGGCTTCGCCCTGCCGCCGCTGGAGGCGATGGCAACGGGTGCGGCCGTCGTCTGCACCGACGCGCACGGCAACCGCGACTTCTGCGTCGACGGCGTCAACTGCCTGATGCCGCAGGCGGACCCGGCGGCCGTGGCGGCGGCGTTGCAGCGCCTGCTCGACGACTCGCAGCTACGCGCGCAGCTCGGCAGGGCGGGTATCGAGACAGCCCAGGACTACGCGTGGGAGAAGCGCATCGACGCGCTGGAGGGGTTCTTCGAGCGGGTCGCCGCGTCCGGGCGCATGGCGGTCGCGGGGGAGCTGGCGCCGCAGCTCGATTGACGCGCGTGCGCGTCGCTCCGGCGGCGTCGCGGGCCTACAGGTCCTCGGCGATGTGCGGGGCCTCGCGGTTGAAGACCCAGAAGCCGATCACGATGATCACGGCGACGAGTGCCAGCGGCTCGATCAGCTCGGCCCAGCTGCCCATCACCTGCCCGGCGCTGAGCGTCGAGCGATTGATCATCGCGTGGCGGAACTGCTGGAAGATCGCGACCAGCGGGTTGAGCGTGTAGAGGTGGTAGAGGAAGTGATCCAAGCTGCCGTGCGCGAGCTTTTCCCGGACCGTCTCCGCAGGGACGATCACGGGTGAGGAATAGAACAGGATCTGGCTGAGCACTTCCCAGATCGGCGAGATGTCGCGGAAGCGCACGAACAGGGCCGAGAGCAGCATGGACACCCCGGTCGTGAGCACCGTCAGCATCAGGATGATCAGCGGCAGCTCGAACCAGCTGAGCATCGGATCCACTCCGCCTGCGACGGCGAAGATCATCACCACGATCAGGTTCAGCCCGAGGTTGAACAGCGCGAGCAGCACCACTGAGATCGGGATTGCCAGGCGCGGGAACTGGATCTTGCGCACGATGTTCTCGCGGTCGACCACGCTGCGCACCGCGGCGCCGGTGGCTTCGCCGAAGAACGTGAACAGCACGATCGAGCCGAGCAGCTGGGCGCCGTAGAAGTGCGCTTCCGGGCCTTTCCCCTTGTCTATGTGAAAGACCTTGACGAAGAAGATGTAGAGCACGCCGAACAGCAGCAGCGGCCGCATCACCTGCCACAGATAGCCGAGCGCCGAGCCGAAGAACTTCAGTTTGAATTCGCTGCGCGCGATGTTGTAGGCGAGCTGCCAGAAGCGCGACCAGCTGTCGCCCAGCGCGCGGGGCCCGCGGATCGGCCGCCCGAGCTGGGTCGTGTCGAGCGGAGCCTGCGCAGGCTGCATTGGCGGTGCAGAGAGCTCTGACGTGCTCATAGCGTCTCACCGGCAGGCTCGACGGCGCTCGGCGGCGTGTTGCCCCAGTTGGTGACGTTCGTCTGTACGGGAATCTCGACCATGCCGCCGCTCGCGGCGGTCCCGGTGACGACGAACGACAGCCCGCCGGCGAAGCGGTCGATCACGTCGAGGCCGTCGCCGCGGTGGGTGATCGTGAGGATCGGGTGATAGCGGCCGGGGGCGAGCATGTTGTGGAACGAGAACGCGAAGACGACCCATTCGCCCTCGTCGTACACGCCGCTCTCGTCGAGATCCTCGGCGGTCGTGGCGACGACGACTGGCTGGCGGTGCTCGTTGAGCAGCGTCATGCTCACCGCCGGGTCGGCGACCTGAGCGTCGAATTTCACGAGCACCTTCAGCGTCAGCGGCTCGGACTGCGGCGCGACTGCGCGCTGGTCGAATCGGTCGTCGCCGATCCACACGTCGCTCACGCGTGCCGCCCCGTCGCCCATCCGCGCGCTGCCGACATCGGGGTCGACGTGTCCGACCGAACGCCCGAACGCGATCTCCAGATAACGGTCGGCGACATCGCGCGGATCGCCGATGCTCACCATCTCGCCGCGCTCCAGCAGCATCGCGCGGTGGCAGAAGCGCGTCACAGCGCCCATGTCGTGGGTCACGAAGACGATCGTGCGGCCTTCGTCGCGCATGCGGTTGAACACGTCGAAGCACTTCTGCTGAAACGCGGCGTCGCCGACGGCCAGCACCTCGTCGATCAGCAGGATGTCGGCGTCCACCTGGATCGCCACCGAGAACGCGAGGCGCACGTGCATTCCCGACGAGTAGTTCTTCAGCTTGAGATCCTGGAACTCCTCGAGCTCGGCGAACTCGATCACGCGCTGGTAGCGAGCGCGCGCCTCACGCGGCGAGAGCCCCAGCATGATCCCGTTCAGCGCGACGTTGTCGTAGGCGGCGAGGTCAGGGTTGAAGCCGACGCCCAGCTCGATGAACGTCGACAGGCGGCCGTTGCACCAGATGTTGCCCTTGTCGATGCCGTAGATCCCGGCGAGGCACTTCAGCAGCGTGCTCTTGCCGCTGCCGTTGCGCCCCACGATGCCGAAGAACTCGCCGGGCGCAACGGAGAAGTCGATGTTCTTGAGCGCGTGCAGCGGCTCGTGGCGCGATCTGCGCAGCGGATGCAGGGCGCGCTCCTTGAGCGTGTGGCTTCGCTCCTCGGGAATCTTGAAGTGCTTGTCCACTCCCTGAGCGGCCAGCGCTGGAAGCGCCGGTGCGGTTGTCTGCTCATGGGGCACTGAGAGCCAGGGTATAGACAGGGGATGACCGCCAGGAGGCGACCCGGCTAGCGCCCGGAGCGCAGCAGGGCACGGATCGGACGCGTGAGAGCTCGCACGGCCTCATAAACACCCGCCAGCGCGCCAAAGAGCGGCCGGCTCACCGCGGGGCGCGCGGTGAGTGCCAGCAACGCACGCTGGACGGGGTCGGGTAGGGCGCCGTTGGGCCCGATCAGCGCCAGGCCCGAGCCGACCTCGGCGTTGAGCTGGTCGTACATCCGCTGTGCGTGCTCGCGCTCACCCACCAGCCGGCGGGCTTCGGCCTCGTGCTGGACGCTGAGGCGCGCTTCGCGCTTGACCAGGTCGCGACTCAGCGTGGCCGAGTCGCGCACGGGCGCCAGCGCAGCTTCGCGGTAGATCTCCACCATCGCGGCGGCGGCGGCATCCCACGTGAGCGAACGCGCGCGCGCGGCCAGCTCGCTGACGTGGCGCTCTCGCGCGTCGGCGTCGGTCAGCAGGCGATGCGCTGCGGCGGCGCTGCTGACGGGATCCCACGGGACGATCGTCGCCGTCCCCGCCGGCGCGGCCTCGACGAGCGACGCCTGCGGGGCGAACAGGCACGGCACGCTGCTCAGCGCCGACTCGAACGGAACCAGTCCGAAGCCCTCGTAGACCGACGGGTAGACGATCGCACCGGCGTGGGCGATCAGCCAGGCCTTCTCGCGCTCGCTCACCGGGCCCAGCGAGACGACCGCCGCCATCAGCTCGGGATGCTCGCGCAGGTAGGCGCGCTCGAGCTCCTGCGAGGAGCCCGTCTCGATGTGCGTCCCGGCGAGCACGAGGCTTCCGCGCCACCCGTGCAGCTCGCGCAGAGCGGCGAGCAGCCGCAGCGCGAAGACACGGTTCTTGTGGCGGAAGTCGGTGCCCAGGCACAGCAGAAAGCCGTCTGCAGGGGCGCCGGCGCCGTCCCCACCGAGCGCCGCCGGGCGCAGCGGTTCCCCCGGCGTTCGGTGGTCCAGCCCCGGTGGGACCACCCTTACGCGCGAGGACTCCACGAGCGCATCTGTGAGCAACTCCTCGCGTGTGTGCTCTGAGAAGACGACCACCCGCTCGGCCGCCGAAAGGCCGTGGCGACTGGCGGCGCGGTAGTCCTCCCAGGTCGCGGCTTCGGCGAAGTAGCCGGGGTTGCGATAGGCGATCAGGTCGAGCTGGCTGATCACAAATCGCTCGCCGAGTGACAAGGCCACCCTCACGTCGCTCGGCGCGAACGTCTGCTGCGGGCGGTGGAACACCGTGCTGCGCGAGGTCTCGGCGTCGTCGAGCTGCTCGGCCGCCAGCAGCTCGGTTCCGGGCAGGCTCTGCAGCAGCTCGCGCGTCGCGCGGTCGATTCGCTCGACCCGCACGAGCAGGCGCAGTCGCAGGGCGCCGGTGCGAGCGAGCGCGAGGATCATCTCGAGGATGTGGACGTGCGTGCCGGTGATCGCACCGTCCAGCGCCCGCGCGTCGAGCGTCACCGAGAGCCGCGCTGCCGTCGGGCGAACGCTCTGCAACGCGTGGCCGAGTACGTCGGAGTCAGCCAGCGGCGACTCGCTGAGGTAGGGATAGCGCTCTCTTAGGGTCTGCAGCGAACCGGCGTCGGCGGCAGGGCCGGCCGGGGCGAGCCGTGCCACGGCGACATCGTCGGCAGCGACGTGCGTCAGACCTGAGAGCAGGCAGCGCTGGGCGAAGTCGACCTCGACCGCCGCGCGCAGGTCAAGCTGCTCGTCGAGCTCGCCAACGAGCTGCAGCGCGTCGCGACGGATGTAGACGCACGGCGCCACAGCCCGGCTCAGACGCGGACGGACGGTGAGCGTTCGCTCAGCGACGCCCTCGGCGAGTGCTGCGAAGTCCTCGCGCGGCTCTCCGGGCACCTGCAGCGCGAGTGGGGTCCCCGCGTCCACCAGCGCACTGGCGCTTGCGGTGTTCGTATCTGCCCACGCTGCCGCGGCGATGCGCTCGGTCCACCCGGCGCTCACAAGGCACGGCTCGTCGAGCACGACGATGTCGGCCGGCGACGCCTGCTCGATCGCGTGGTTGACGGCGGCTGCGCTGCGCTGCACCTCGGCGATCTCGACACCGGTGCCGGCGTTCGTGCGGACAGACTCCAGACAAAGGCGCAGCTGCTCGTCGCCGGCGTCGATCGCGACGACGACACACACACCCCTGGCCTGGTTGGCGCGACGCGTCTTGGGCAGCTCGTTCATGCTCATCGGGTCCGCCGGCGGATCAGCCAGCCTAGAGCAGTCTCGCGGACGCCTGCGACGTTGGCGATAATCGAGGAGCCGTGATGAGCGTCGACGATCAGATGAGGACCAGTTCGCGCGAGCTGGCGCGCAGGACGCTGTGGCGTTTGGCGCCCGCTTACGCCCGCCGGCGTTCGAGCAGGTCCGCCCTCGCCGCGACCGTTCGTCGCCTGGAGGCCGACTTCCAGCACGTCAGCAAGCGCCACGGCGAGCAGATCGAGCGCCTGGAGGAGCTCGCCCGCGAGCTGGTCGCGACCGCCGAGTCGCTGCGGCGCGAGATCGCCGCGCGCACACCTCGCAACGGAGACTGAATGCAGGTCATAACCGTCGCAACGATGAGCACACTGCCGCGCGCCCGCGTACTGGCCCGGTCGCTGAAACAGCACCATCCGGACTGGCCGCTCACCGTAATGCTGATCGGCCGCGACGACGCGGTTGCGGCGGTCGCAGCGCGCGAAGGGTCCCTGGATATTCGCGCGGTCTCCGAGGAGCTGGAGTTGGATGTCGAGACGCTGCTCGCGCGCCACGACGAAGAGGACCTCACGCTTCTACTGCTCGGGCACCTGCTGCTGCGACGCGTCGAGCGTTCGCCGGAGCCGGTCGTGCACCTGCCCAACACGGCGTGGGTGCTCGGCGACCTGCAGCCGCTGGAGTCCCAGCTGCACTCGCACGCCGCCGTACTGGTCACGCGCGTCAGCGACGATGTTCCCGACGACGGTCTCGAACCGTCGCTGCAGCAGCTCGATCGTGCCGGGCGCATCGACCCGGCGATCCTCGCGGTCGACGGGAGCGGGTCCTGCAGGGAGCTCCTGGAGTGGTGGAACGAGCACGTCGAACAGACGCTCGGCTCGCTCGACGCCTTCACCGTCGGCGCGCGGCCGGAGGACCGGCCATGGCTGGCACGTTTCCTTGAGCTCGCACCGGCCCGCTTCTCGACAGGCGTGCTCGAAGACCCGGGCAGCAACCTCAGCCTGTGGAACCTGCACCACCACGCCCTGCACGTGAGCGCAGAGGCCGTGACCGTCGACGACGGCGAGCCGCTGCGCTTCCTCAACCTGGCGGGCTTCGATCCCGATCGCCCGTACCGCCTGGCGGCAAATGCCAGCCGGGCGCGCGTCAGCCGCTCCCCTGCGCTGCGCCGGCTCGTGGAGCGCTACGCCGGGGAGCTTCGCGAGGCCGGATGGCGCGACACCGATCACCGCGGGGAGGTGGGCCGGCGCCTGAGCGACGAGCTGGTCTACGACGACTCGTTGCGCGCGACGTACTCACGCGCGCTGGCACTCGGTGAGGGCTTTGAGGATCTGTTCAGCGAGCAGGGCACGCGCGCCTTCCTGTTGTGGCTGGACGGCCCGGCTCCTCGCGGCGGCGCGTACGGGATCAACCGCTATGTCTTTCACCGCGTCTCGCGTGAGCGCCCCGATGTACTGCGCACGTTCCCCGACCTCGACGGCGAGGACGGTCCGCGCTACGTCGCATGGTGCTGGGCGTTCGGGCGCGATGAGCTGGCGATCCCTGACCGCTTCATGCCGCCCGCGCCGGCGGGTTTTCGCCGCCCCCCGGCGAGGCCGGCCGCGAAGCCTTCGGGCGAGTCCGCGCCGCCGTCGCCTGCGCCGTCGCCTCCTGCCCCGCCGCCGGCCGACGCCCCCGCCTCCGGCGAGGACATCGCCGTACGCCTGACCGGGTACCTCGGCCACACGCTCGGGCTTGGCGCGGCGGCGCGCGGGTACGTGCAGGCGCTCGGGTCGGCGGCCGTTCCGGTGAGCACGGTGACCGTGCCGCTGCACCACCTTGCGCTACCGGTGAAGCTGGAGGACGCCTACGGCGAGCACGCCTTCGAGGATCTGGTGCAGCATGGCGGGCACGGTTTCGAGATCGTCGCGGTCAACGCAGATGAGCTGCCGAGCTTCGTCGAGCGCCTCGGCGAGGATTACTTCGAGGGCCCGCGCATCGGCATCTGGGGCTGGGAGACCAACACCATCCCGCCGCGCTGGCAGCGCGCCTTTGCGCTGGTGCAGGAGGTATGGGTGTACTCGCGCTTCATGGCGCAGAACATCGGCGCGGTCGCGCCCGTGCCGGTCGTGGCGCTGCCGCCGCCGGTGCAACGCCCCGCCGAGCCCGCCGAGCCCAACCGCCTGGGTGTGCCCGACGGCTTCCTGTTCCTGTTCGTGTTCGACTACCTGAGCACGGTGCAGCGCAAGAACCCGGTCGGCCTGGTGGAAGCCTTCCGCGAGGCCTTTGCCCCGGGGGAGGGGCCGCAGCTGCTGATCAAGACGATCAACGGCCCGCTGCGACCGCTGTCGGAGGAGGAGGTGCTGTGGGCGGCAGACGGCCGACAGGACATTCACGTGATCGACCGCTCGCTCACCGGCGACGAGCTCAACGGTCTGATGGCGGCGTGCGACTGCTACGTGTCGCTTCACCGCGCCGAGGGCTTCGGACTGACGCTCGCCGAGGCAATGGCGATCGGCAAGCCGGCGATCGCCACCGGCTACTCCGGCAACGTCGACTTCATGAACGAGCACAACAGCTACCTCGTCGACTACGCGATCGGTCGGGTTGGACCCGAATGCGAGATCTACCCGCCCGAGGGCGAATGGGCCGATCCGAGTGTCGAGCACGCTGCGCAGCGCATGCGCGAGGTCTACGAGGATCCGGCCGAGGCCGTGCGTCGCGGCCAGCGCGCCGCTCGGGACGTCGCGCTGAAGCTGTCGCCCGAGGCGACCGGCGCGGCAATGCGCGCGCGGCTCTCCCAGCTGGCCGGCCGCGACGACGGCAAGCGCGCGTCCGTCAACGGGGAGCGGGCAGCGCCTCCGGCGGAGCCCCGCCCGGCTTGAGCACCTCCAGCCACTCGTAGCCGACGGGCGCTGCGCACAGCTGAGCCATGCGACTGGCGGGGGCGACGTAGACGGCGTTCTCGTTCGCCTGCTCGCGGTTGAAGACGATCGCGCCGATCGTCGACAGCGTTGTCTCGGCGCCCGGGTTGCCGCTGCCGGGATGCAGGCTGCCGCCACCGCGCACGATGCGTAGCGTGTGTGGGCCGGCGGCGAGCTCGGTCGTGTCCACAAGTAGGAACTGGTTGGGGTAGCGCTCTTCGTAGCCCAGGCTCGAGAGGCGCTTACCATCGATGTAGAAGGCCAGTGGCCGGCCGACTGAGCCCTGCAGCCATACGCTGTAGTGCCCCGCGGTGGGCAGTGTCAGCTTCATCTGCGCGGCGCCCGAGCCGTAGCCGGCGAGCGTGGACGGACCTAGCGCGCGCCAGTAGATCGGATGCGTGCCGGCCAGCGGGTTGGCGACCGCCGCGACCGAGTTCTTTGCGTAGGCGACCAGCCCGCCGGGGCCGGCGCGCCGCGCCTGGCCGACGAGCACGCGGCACAGCGCCGGGGTGCGCTCGTGTGGGAGGTTCGACAGCGGGGCGTGGAAGAGAACCGTGCTCGACGGGCGGACACGGCGCCAGATGTCGAAGTAATGCGTCTGTTCGACGAGGTCGTAGTTGCTCGGTGCGCGGCTGGCGGTCGGGCTGCGTGGCTGGATGATCAGCGGGAAGCTCTGCAGGTAGGCGGGCACCAGTTGGTTGAGATCCCAGCCGAAGCTCTGCCCTGGCGGGGCGACACCCGGACGCACGCGGAAGTCGAAGTTCGCCGGGTCGACGATCGACGTTGCTTTCTCGTCGCGCAGGATGAACTCGGCGTACTCGTCGAAGTACGGATCGAGCGCAGGACCCTGACCGCTGTAGCGCTTGGCGATCGCCGCGAGGTCGTGGTAGTGATCGCCGGGGGCGAGCGTGGTGTCGTGGTAGATCAGCGCGTTGCCGTAGAGCACGCCGCCGGCCACGGCCAGCGCCGCGAGCCACCCGAGCGCGCTGAGCCCCCGGCGGCGGCTGGCCTGAAGCGCCGCCGCGCCCGCGAACGCGAGCGCGAGGACGAACGCGGCGGTGATCGTGAACGACTTGAACTGGATCCACGCGGTGCTGTGCTCGATGAAGTAGTAGAGGGCGACCGGCGTCATCACGCCGAGCACGACGATCGCCCAGCGGCGGCGAAGCAACGCCGCCAACACGCCGAAGACAGCCAGGACGATCACGATCACGTCGAACACATGGCTGGAAGTCGCGTGCACCAGCGGGAAGCGGTAGTCGCCTGTGAGCCACACGCCGGCGCTCGACCACTTCGACACCGGCGCAGTCAGGTTCCCCAGCCCGAGATCGACGACCCCGCCGACGGCAGCGCCGGCAACGCTGGCAAGTTTCGACGCGGTGATCAGGCCGGGCAGCGAGATCACGACCGCGACGACGGCGAACAGGCCCCAGCTCTCCAGCACGTAGCGGCGACGACCGGCGCCGCGCACGAGCGAGACGACGAGCACGCCGAGCAGCAGCAGCCCGAGCCACGGGGCGATGCCGAGGCTGAAGGTCGCGAACGCTCCGGACACGGCGACGGCCATCGGCAGGACCGCCCGGCGCGAGCCCTCGCCCGGCATGCGCTCGGCGAACAGCGCGGCGACGATCATCAGCAGCGAGGCCGTCGTCAGCTCCTTGATGCCGGCCTCCAGCGCGTAGCCGTAGAGCACGTTGGGCTGAATCGCCACGGCCGCGCCGAGGAAGCGCATCAACCGGTTGGCCGTGACGCGGCCGAGCAGCGAGTAGATCGCCAGCGCGCCCATTGCCGCCGTGAAGGCCAGGAACGCCTGATAGCACCAGGCGACGTTCGTGCGGATCAGCGTCGACATCGCGCCGAGCGTCGCCTGCGAGCCGCCGGGGTAGCCGATGCCGATGAGCTTGGAGACGACGATGTTGTAGGAGGAGTTGCCGCTTGCCGGGTTCGTGCGCCCGGCGTCGGCCAGGTGCTGGGCGAAGTCGAACTGGAATGCGATGTCGACGATGCGCGTGTAGCCCGTCCAGCCGACACGGCCGGTCAAGAACACCGGAGCGCCTACCGCGGCGAACGCCACGAGCGCTGCCAGCGCCGGCCAGATCCACGCAGACCGACTGAGTGCGGCGACGCGCGGAGAGCGCGAGCGCAGCTCGAGCAGAAGGCCGACGACGGCGACGACGGCGACGATCGGCCCGGCGGCCTGTGCCAGCCAGCCGTAGGAGCAGGCAAACGCGCAGATCACGACGACGAGCGCAAAGCCCGTCGGGGCGACGAGCAGCGTCGACAGCTCGCCCGCGGCGAGGCGGCGCACGAGCAGCCCGCAGCCGACGCTTGCCAGCAGGAGCACGCACGGGAACAGGACCCAGGCGCTGATGAACGAACCGGCCAAGCGGGCATCTATAGCGGCTCGGTCGGCCGCGAGGCGCCGGGGCGAGTCGCTCGCGCAGGCGCCGCGAGGCCATACTCTCAGGCCGATGTCATCGGCCGAGCACGTGCGAGATGCCGCGTCGGACCCAGCGTGGCAGGCGATCGTGCTGAGCTGGAACGGGCGCGAGGACACGCTGCGCTGTCTGGAGTCGCTGTCGCGCGCCGAGCACCCGGGACTGCGGATCGTGTGCGTCGACAACGGCTCCAGCGACGGCTCCCAGCAGGCCGTTCGCGAGCGCTTCCCCCACGTCCAGCTGATCGAGGCCGGTGTCAACCTCGGCTACTCGGGCGGCAACAACCTCGGCATCCGCCACGCGCTGCAGCACGGCGCGCGCTGGGTCGCGCTGGTCAACAACGACGCGACGGTGGCGGCCGATTTCGTAGCCGGCTTCCAAGCAGCCGCGCGCGAGCGCCCGCGGGCGGGCATCCTCGCCGGCAAGGTCTATTTCGCCGACCGCCCGAGCACCATCTGGTTCGCCGGCCAGCGCGTGAGCGAGCTACTGGGCTACTCCGGGCGGCCGCGCGGATACGGGCGCGAGGATGCGCCGCAGTACGGCAAGGTCGTCTCCACGGGACGCGCCGTCGGCGCGCTGATGGCGATCTCGCGCGAGGCGATAGAGGCCGTTGGGCTGCTCGACGACGGCCTGTTCGCCTACGTGGAGGACGTCGACTGGGCTCTGCGCGTTCGCGACGCCGGGCTCGAGGTCGTCTTCGCGCCGGCCGCCCGCGCATGGCATGCGGTCTCGGCCTCCACCGGGGGTGAGAAGGCCTCCACGCACACGCTCTACTACGGCATGCGCAACACCGTCACGGTGCTCGAGCGCCGCCGGCCGCTGGGCGCCGCCGGCACCGGCCTGCGGCGCGCGGCGGTCCTTGCGACGTTCTCACTGCACGCGCTCACGCGCGCCGATCGCGCGGCTGCGTTGCGCGCTGTGCGCGCAGGGTTCGCCGACGCGCGCCACAAGCGCCTCGGGCCGAGACCGCAGCCCGGCTGAGCCCGGCGCGAGTCGATCGCTCAGTGGCGGCGCGAGCGGCTGCCCGACCGTGCCATCGCGGCCGCGACGCTTGCGAACGCGCCCGGCCCGCCGGCGCCGACCGCCGCTGCGCCAAACGCCCAGGCGTCGCGCCATTCGCGCGCCGCCAGTCGGCGCCTGGCCTGTCCGAGCAGGATCGCTGCGCTCATCGTGCGCGCGCGGCGGCGCAGCTGCGGGTAGCGCGCAAGCACGATCGCCATCGCCATCAGCCCCTCCTCCAGAGAGGTCCCCGACTGCTCGGCGCGGGTGGTGAAGTTGTCGGAGTGGCGGCGGTAGCGTACGAGCACCTCGTCCAGCGCCACGCACCGTCCGTGACGGAAGACCTCGATGTCGAACAGCCAGTCGTTGGTGAACGTCAGGCGCTCGTCGAATCCCCGGGCCGGGCAAAGCGCGGAGCGGATCATCGTCGCCGAGGGGAGCATCTTGTAGGTCGGGTCGAACCACAGCTCGATTCCGCCGCTGCGCAGCGGCCGGCCGTTGGCGACGTCGGAGAAGCGACCGATCACGCGCCCGTCCTCGGACTGGAACATCTCCGCGTCGTGCGTGCAGCCGGCGGCGTCGGGGTTGGCGTCGAGCGCCGCCACCTGACGCGCGAGCTTGTCCGGCAGCATCGCGTCGTCGCCGTCCAGCCAGGCGATCAGCTCGCCGCGGCGGACCGCCAGCGCCCGGTTCAGGGCAAACGGCTTGCCCTGGTTGTGCTCGGCGCGGATCACGCGCACCCGCTCGGGATGACGCTCGGCGAACGACTGCGCCAGTTGCGGCGTGGCGTCGGTCGAGCCGTCGTCGGTGATGATCAGCTCGAAGTCGGCAAAGCTCTGCGCGAGCACGCTCTCGACGGCCTCGGCGAGGAAGCGCTCCTCGTTGTAGGCGGCCATGATCACGCTCACGCGGGGGTCGGGGCTCACCGGCGCAATCATGCCCGTAGCGCCGGAGGCGTGCGGTGGCCGCCCTTGCGACCGCCTACCCTGTCGAGCGATGCATTCGGCCGAGACTGCGCTTCCCGCCTCGGGCTCGGTGTCGGCATGCCTGGTCGTGCGCAACGAGGAGCCGGTGATCGAGCGGTGCCTGGCGAGCCTCGCCGGCGTGGTCGATGAGATCGTGCTCGTGCACGACGGCGAGTGCGAGGACCGCACGCTGGAGATCGCGTGGGCTTACGGCTGTCGCATCTTCGAGCGTCCGCTCGTCGGCCACGCCGAGGCCTCGACGGTGTACGCCTTCGGCGAGGCTCGCGGAGAGTGGATCCTCTCGCTGGATGCCGACGAGTACCTCAGTGACGAGCTCGCCCGCGGCCTCAGCGAGCTCGTCGCCGACGAGCAGGTCAACGGCTACGAGCTGCTGTGGCGGATGTGGGACGGGGAGCGCTACATCACCGAGCAGGGCCCGTACAAGCTCGCGCTGTTCCGCCGGTCGTGCGTGCACCTGCTGGGGACGATCCACGGTGTGGAGGTGGTCGACCCGCCGGTGCGGCGCGTGCAGCTGCAGCTCGAGCACCGGCCCCGTTACAACAACTTCGCGCTGCGCACGGTGCTGACCAAGTGGCGGCGCTGGGCGCGCATCAACGCGCGGGAGTTCACGACCCCGCTCGCCGACGTGCCGCGCTTCAACTGGCAGGGCCCCACGCAATGGCCGCCGCGCCGGCATCTGCTGAACCGGCTTTCGCCGCTGCTGTTCTTGCCCTACGTGCCGACGGTGCTGCTGGTGAACCTGTGGCGCGAGCGAAGCGTCTACGACCTCGCCGAGAACTTCCGCATGTCGCTCTATCAGGGGCTCTACGCGGGGATGGTGCAGTTCTACGTCGCCCGGTACACCTACTTCGGCGGCGCCGGCGACGCGGCGCCCGACCCACCGCGACCGAGCGCGAGCACCCCGTGAGCTCCACGACGGATGAGCACCGAGGCTCGCCGGTGCGCGTGGCCGTGGCCTCGATCGGCGATCCGCGATCGCCGAACACATGGTCGGGTGTCACGGCGGGCATCCTCGGCGGCCTCGACGATCTCGGCGTGGGCACGGTGGCGATGGACCTGTCGCTGCCGCGCGGGCCCGAACGAGCGCTGCTCGCCGCCGCCGCCTTGCCTACGCGCAACCGCTACGACGCCGAAGGCGCGGCGCTGAGCGCCCGCGTGCGCGGCCTGCGTGCGCGCAGGGCCGCTGCGCGGGACACCGTCGACGGCGTGATCCAGATCGGCACGACGTTCGCGCTTCCCGCCGGTACGCGCTTCGTCACGCTGGAGGACATGACGCTACGCCAGGCCACCGCCTGCCATCCGGTCTTCAGTCGCATGTCTGCGGCGGCGAGCGACGGCTGGGAGCGACGCCGCGCGCGCATCTACGACGCCGCACGCATGTGCACGGCGGCCAGCCGCTGGACTGCCGACTCGCTGGCGCACGACTACGGCCTGCCGGGCGCGCGGATCGCCGTCGTCGGTTTCGGCGCCAACCACCGGGCGATCCAGGCGGCGCGCGACTGGCGCTCGCCGCGTTTCCTGTTCGTGGGGATCGACTGGGAGCGCAAGGGAGGCCCGCTGTTGCTGCGTGCGTTCGCGCGCCTGCGCAGCACGCTGCCCGAGGCGAGGCTGGACGTGATCGGGGGCCATCCAGCGCTCGCGCAGGAGGGCGTGACCTTTCACGGTGTGCTCTCGCAGAAGGTCGAGCGCGAGCGCGAGACCGTGCTCGAGCTGTTCTCGCGCGCGACGTGCTTCGCCATGCCGTCGCAGGTGGAGCCGTTCGGCATCGTCTACGTCGAGGCGGCGGCCGCGGGGATCCCGAGCATCGGCAGCAGCATCGGCGGGCCGCGCGACCTGATCGGCCCGCAGGGCGGCATGGTCGTCGCTCCGGATGACGAGGACGCGCTGCTCGCCGCGATGCTGCGCCTGGCCGATCCGCAGACGGCGAGGCGCATGGGCGAAGCCGCGCTGCAGCGCTCGGCGCTGTACACGTGGCCGAACGTCGCCGAGCGCCTGCTGCGCGCACTCGGGCTCGGCGCGCCCGACGGGCGCAGCCTTGCCGAGTTCCTCTAAGGGCCGCTGTCATCGGCGGGCGTGCGTAACGTACGCCTGCTGATGGATTCGGGAACCGAGATCGGAGGCTCGGCGGCGCCGCCGCCCCCTCCGGACATCCTCGACCGCCCGGAGGCGGGCGCGAAGGTCATTCGCGGCGGCGCGATCCGAGGGGTCACCTACGGCGCGACGATCCTGCTGACGGCGGCGACGGTGCCGCTGATGACCCGCCACCTCGGCGTCGCGGACTTCGGCCGATTCGTCACGGCCTCGTCGGTCGTGATGATCGTCGCCGGGATCACGGAGTTCGGGCTCAGCGGGATCGGCACGCGCGAATACGCGCTGGCCACGCCCGACGACCGCCGTGCCCTGCTTGCCAACCTGCTCGGCCTGCGCTCGGTGCTGACGGTTGCGGGCCTGGCCGTGGCGACCCTGCTGATGGTGCTCGGCGGCTATCCGAAAGTAGTCGTCGCCGGGATGCTCGTGTCCGGGTTCGGCTTGATGCTGCTGAACGCCCAGCAGACCTACTCGATCTCGCTCACGGCGCAGCTGGACTGGGGCATCGCGTCGATCTTCGAACTGGTCAACGCGGTCGTCGTCGCCGCCGCGACCGTGCTGCTCGTGCTGATCGGCGCGCAGCTTTTCCCGTTCTTCTGGGTGAGCGTCGTCTCCTCGGCGGCTGCGCTGGCGGTATCGGGCGTGTACCTGCGCGACCGCATCTCGCTGCTGCCGATGTTCGACATCCTGCAGTGGCGGACGATGGTGCGCGACACGCTCCCGTTCGCGGCGGCGGCGACCGTGGGAATCCTCTACCCGCGCATCGGCCTGATCCTCGTGTCGCTGATCTCCAACGCCGAGCAAACGGGCTACTACTCGACCGCGTTCAAGATCGTCGAGGTGATCGGCGGCACCTCGGGACTGATTGCCAGCTCCGCCTTCCCGTTGTTCGCGCGCGCCGGCCGCGACGACCATGAGCGCCTGCGCTACGCGGTCGGCAAGGTCGGCGACACGGCGCTGATCGCCGGCGGGTACGTCACGCTCAGCCTGGTCGTGGCGGCGCCGTTCGTGATCGAAGTGATCGGCGGCAAGTCCTTCGGCCCGGCGGTTCCGGTACTGCGCCTGCAGGCGGTGGCGCTGCTTGGCGGCTTTCTCGCGGCGACGTGGAGCTACACGCTGCTCTCGCTGCATATGCACGGCGCGCTGCTGCGGGTGACGCTTGCGGGCCTGGTCGCCTCGATTGCCCTTTCCGCTGCGCTCGTGCCGGGCATGGGCGCCGAAGGCGCGTCGATCGCCTCGGCCGTTTGCGAGTTCGTGGTGGCGGGCGGCTACCTGCTGGCGCTCACGCGCAGCCACGCGAAACTGCGCCCCAGCCTGGCGTTGCTGCCGCGGGCCGTGCTCGCAGCCGGCGCCGGCGCGTGCGCTCTGTTGCTGCCCGTGCCGAGCATCGCGCAGTGGGCGATCGCGTCGGTCGTCTACCTCGGGCTGCTCGGCGCGCTGCGCGCCTTCCCGGCCGAGCTGCTGCACCTGCTCCCGCGTCGCAACGGCTGACGGTTCACCCGACGCCGGTGATCTAGTATGGCCGCCGCGATGGCCTTGAGCGCCCTACGAGCTGCCGCCGGCAGCCGACTTCCGCTTTTCGGGCGCTGGCCGGTCACGGCCCGCCATGTCGAACCGTCGCTGATCGCTTCGCCCAGCGGCGAGCCTTCCGAGCGGCTGCTGGAGACGGCACTCGCGGCTGCCTCGCAGGCCCGTTCGATCGATCTGGGATGGCTCGCCGAGCGAGACCCGAGCGCATTCGCCAACGTGTGGCCGGGCGAGCATTACAAGCTGCTGGCGGCGCTCGTCGGGCTGCTGCGCCCGAGCACGATCGTGGAGATCGGCACCGCCACGGGCGCATCGGCGCTGGCGATGAAGGCGGCGCTGGGCGAGGGCGCGAAGCTCGTCACGTTCGACGTGGTGCCATGGAAGGACGTGCCGAGCACCGTGCTGCGCGACTCGGACTTCGCCGACGGGCGCCTGGAACAGCGAACCGAGGACCTCTCGACGCCGGCCGGATGGCAGGCCAGCGCCGAGCTGCTGCGCAGCGCCGAGTTCATCTTCCTCGACGCTCTGCACGACGGCGTGCAGGAGCGGAACTTCCTGCGCGGGTTCGACGAGGTCGGCCTCGCCGCCGGCCCGATCGTGATGCTCGACGACATCCGCCTGTGGCGCATGCTGTCCTTCTGGCAGGACATCCCCCGGCCCAAGCTCGACCTCACTTCCTTCGGTCACTGGAGCGGGACCGGGCTGGTCGACTACGCGTGAACGCGCCGTTCAGGGGCTCTGCAGCGCGCGCCGATAGCTCTCCAGCGTGCCCTCTGCGGCCGCGGCCCAGCTGAAGCCGGCCGCACGCTCGCGCCCCAGGCCGGACAAGCGCGCAGCCAGCTCGCCGTCGCCGAGCAGCGTGGTCATCTGCGCCGCGATCTGCTCGGGCCGCCGGGGGTCGAAGTAGAGGGCCGCCGGGCCGGCCACCTCGCGAAGCGCTGCTATGTCCGAGCAGGCGACCGGGAGCGAGCGCGCCATCGCCTCCAGCACGGGCAGGCCAAAGCCCTCGTGCAAGGTCACCAGCACCAGGCAACCGGCGAGCGCATAGAGGGCCTCGAGCTCGGCCGTGGTGCAAGAGCCGAGCAGCCGCACGTCCTCTGCCACGCCCGCGGCGAGCGCCCGTTCGCGCAGCGCGCCGTCGTCGGTGCCGTGACCGGCGAGCACGAGCAGCGGGCGCTCGGTGGGAGTGCCGAGGGCGAGCGCGTCGATCAGCGCGCCGAGGTTCTTGTGCGGGAGGTTCGTGGCGACGCTGAGCGCGATCGCCCGGCCGCCTGCATCGAGGCGATCGCGCACCACGCCATCGGGCGCGATCGGGCCGGGCAGGCGCACGCCGTTGGGCACCACGTCGATCCGCTCACGCTTCACGCCCAGCCCGCCGACGATCTCCTGCGCTCCGGCCGCGGAGACGGCGATGATGCGCTGCGCGCCACGCGCCGCCAGCGACATGAGCGCGCCTGTGAGCTTGCGCACGGGCGGCGAAAGCTGGCCGGGCACGGCTAGGTATTGGAGATCGTGGATCGTCACGACGCGTGGCGTCGCCCCCCAGCCGGGTGCGAAGTTGGCCATGCAATGCAGAAGGTCGACGTGCGCCCGCCGCGCGGCCGTCGAGACGAGCGCGAGCTCGCCGACGGCCCATTGCCCGCGACTGCGGGCGCTCACGGGAACGACGACGCAGCGCACGCCCGCTCCGAGCTCGCGCGACAGGCCGGGACCGGCGTCGCGGTTGACGAAGGCGACCAGCTCCAGCTCGGGCGAGCGCTCGAGCATCGCCGGCACGAGTTCGCGCGCGTAGACCTCGCGACCGCCGGTCTCGCCGGGGATCAGGAAGAGCAGGTCCAAGCCGACGCGCATCAGGCACTCAGCAGCGAGAGAACCCGGCGGACGAGGTGCCAGTACATGGCCTGGGGGACGCGCAGCAGCGGGTTTGCCGCGCCGGCGAGGTAGGGGCTGTCCAGCGAGGCCGTCAGATGACCCGCGAACTCGTCCACGCCGATGCGGCGCGTGCGCTGAACGGCCCGGCGGCGAGCCAGCGTGCCGGGCAGGCCGGCCAGCACGGCAGCCTGGGCGCGTAGCTTTGGCGCGAGCCATCCCTCACGTGCGGCGATCGCCAGCAGGCCGAGCTCGGCTGCCAGCAGGGCCGGCAGGGTGAGCGCGAGCAGCGCGGCGGGATAGACCGAGAGCACCGTGCGCCAGCGATTGCGCTCCAGCCAGAACCACTTCGCCTGCCCCTTGTCGAACTCGTAGCTGTGCAGGACTTGCGCCTGCGGGACGACGCCGACGCCGTGGCCGGCCAGCCACAGCCGCAGGCCCAGGTCGAGGTCCTCGCCGTACATGAAGTACTCGCGGTCCAGCCCATGCAGCTCGTTCCATGCCGTGCGACGCACGACCATGGCGGCACCGGAGGGGAAGGCGATCTCGCGATCGTGTCGTGGCAGCTCAGACGCCGGTCGCTCGCAGTCGCCGGCCCAGCCGATGCCGAGGTAATGCACGACGCCTCCGCTGGTGTTGATTCGCTCGCCGGCGAGCATCACGGCGGCCTGCCACGCGCCCCAGCCCGGGTGCGCAGAGGCCGCTTCGCGCAGTTGAGCGAGGCATTCCCCCTGCGGCTGCGAGTCGGGGTTGAGAAACAGCAGCAGCGGCGCTTGCGTGGCATCGGCCCCGACGTGACAGCCGCCTGCGAAACCGAGGTTCTCGCCCGTCTGAACCACGCGGATCGGCGCGCCGAGCGAGCGCGCAACCTCGGCGGTGCCGTCGCTGGAGGCGTTGTCGACGATCACCAGCTCGTCCGACGCCCGCAGCTGCGGCTGCAGCGCCGCGAGCAGAGGGCTCAGGTGCTCGGCAGACTGGTGCGTGACGACGATCACCGCCAGGGCCTCGTGGCCGGCTCCGGTCAACGGTTCAGCGGCTGCTCGAGAGCTCGGCGGGAGCGCCCTCGGACGCGGGCAGCTCGGCATCGCCGCCCGCCTCGTGCGCGCCTGCCTTCTCGGCCTCGTCCATCCTCTGCTGCAGCAGGCCGAGGCGCTGGGCGAGCACCTTGTTCTGGTCGGACAACCGCGAGACGGCGAGCGAGAAATTCAGCAGGATCATCGCGATCAGGCCGATCGCCACGACGAACAGCAGCGAGGGTGGGTAGGAGATGCCGACATCGCCGGCCAGCGAGGTGAGCAGCCCCCTCCACACGGCGAGCACGAACAGCGTGATCGCAGCCAGCAGCCAGAGGATCGCGTAACGCTCGGAGAGCCGCTTGCGCCGGACGAGCTCGAAGACAAGCACCAGGAGCCCGAGCGTGAGCGCGATCGCCAATCCGCGCTGAAGGGTGATGTGAGTCACGTGGTGCGCTCCGCGAGCACGGCCGGCGGGTCGTTCGGCTCGATCGTCGGGCGGCGGCGAAACAGGCCGACGAACACGGCGAGCAGCACCTTGACCATGTAGTAGACCGACTGCGTGGAGGAGATCGCCGAGACGCCCGTCATGCGCGGGCGCATGACGACGGGGATCTCGCAGCTGCGCAGGCGGTGGGCGTGCATCAGCAGGATCGCCTCGACCTCGGGGTAGTCGTGCGGGTAGTCGCGCGCGAACAGCTCGATCCCGCGCCGGCTGGTCATGCGAAAGCCCGACGTCGGATCGGTCACGCGCTGACCGGTGATCGCCGAGACGACGGTGGAGAAGATGCGGATGCCTGCGCGGCGCGCCGCCGAGGACTGAAAGCCATCCCCGCTGGCCGAGAGAAAGCGCGATCCGGTGACCATGTTCAGGTCGGGATCGGCGTGCAGCGCGGCGAGCAGATCGGCGATGTGGCTCGGGTCGTGCTGGCCGTCGCCGTCCACCTGCACGGCGACCTCGTAGCCGCGCTCCAGCGCGTAGAGATAGCCCCCCTGCATGGCGCCGCCGATGCCGAGGTTGAAGGGCATCTTCAGCACCGCCGCTCCGGCCTGCGCGGCGCGTTCGCCGGTCGCGTCCGCCGACCCGTCGTCGACGACGAGCACATCGAAGGAGGGTGCCTGCCGGCGGATCGCGCCGACCGTCTGAGCGACCGAGTCGGCCTCGTTGAAGGCGGGAACGATGGCGAGATTGCGTCTCATAGGGTTTCGGCGCGCAACCGGGTCGGCGAAGCTAGCAACGCGCAGCTTCACCGCTAGTTGCGCATTTCGCCCCGTCAGCGTCGATTAAGTGTAGGGACAGCGTCCCTCGGCAAACGACTCCGGCCGATGCTGGCGCTGCTATATCTTTGCCGCTCCAAGCGATGGACGCCCTACGTTGGAGAGACGAGCAGAGAGGGCTTCGCGCGGCGGTGCGGAGAGAGCGCCGCACATCCGACGGGCGCGCCCCGGCCGAGGCACCCGCAGGGGGGGGCGCGCCGACGAGCGAGGAGGGCGCGGGCGGTCCTCTGGTCTCGGTCGTCGTGGTGTGCTGGAACTCGGCCGACGTGCTCGGCCGCTGCCTGGATCAACTGTTCGCGCAGAGCTACGCCGACCGCGAGATCATCGTGGTCGACGACGGCTCCGACGACGACACGCCGGAGGTCGCGCGGGCGGCGGCGAGGCGCGGTGAGATGACCTACGTGCGCAGCGCACGCAATGGCGGCTGCCCGCACGCGCGCAACCTCGGCCTGCAGCGCGCCAGGGGAGAGATAGTCGCGTTCATCGACGCCGACGGGTTCGCAACTCCGCATTGGCTCGGCGAGGTCGTGAGGGCATTCGGCGAGGACCCACAGATCGGCGGCATCGCCTCGACCGTCTTCTTCGACGACAACCCGATGGTGATCAACGGCGCCGGGGGCATCGTCAATCGCCAGGGGTGGGCGGCGGACCTGTCGATGAACGAGTCCTACGTGGACGCGCGGATCGCGCCCCGGGCGCTTTACCCGATGGGCTGCGGCATGGCCCTGCGGCGCGCGGCGCTGGAACGCGTCGGCCCGTTCGACGACCGGATGCTCAATTACTACGACGACGTCGACTACGGCACGAGGCTGTGGCGGGCGGGCTATCGGGTCGAGGTCGCCCCCGATGCATGGATCGACCACGGGTTCGGCTCGGCAGGCGTCGCCTCCTCGCGCAAGCGCCTGCTGTGTGAGCGCCACCGCATGCGCGTCGTGCTCAAGCACGCCCCGCTCGGCGAGCTGGCGACGTGGGCCCGGTGGGAGCTGCGCGGCCTGCGCGCCGCGCCCACGGCGGTGCGCGCGCAGAAGCTCAGGGCGATCGGCTGGAACGTGCGACACCTGTGGAGCGCGCTCACGGCTCGCCGCAGCCTTCGCGCCGCTCAGCGCGTGCCCGGCGAGCTGGTCGACGCGAGCCACGGCGACGGCTTCCCCGTGGGCGTGCCGTTGCGGCTGAAGCCCAGTCCCGAGCGTGCCGCAGCGCATATCGACATGTCCGAGCCCGAAGCCGAGAAGCAGCTCGTGCACGGCTGGTTTCCCGGCGAACGCGTGGCCGGGCGCAGCTACCGCTGGGCCGCGCCGAGCGCCGCTGCGCTGGTGCATCTCGAGTCCCCGGCAAAGCGCCTGCGACTCGACTACGCGCATGTGCCGGTCGACATCGGAGCGATCGACCTGCGGATCCGCCGCAGCGACTCGGCCGACCCGCTGGCAATCGCGTGGCAGACAAGCCTGGGATGGCAGTACGTCGCCCGGTCGGTGGAGAACCATCCGCTGGAGCTAGCCCCCGGCGACTATGAAGTGACGTTCGACAGCGCCCGCGGCTGGGCCGATCCTCCGCGCGAGACACGCGTGCTCGCCTTCGCACTGTCGAGCCTGTCGCTGGCGAGTTCGTTCGATCCGCCGCCGGGTGGGCTGGACATGGGCGGCGCGGGGGCCGACGAACAGCTCGTGCGAGGCTGGTTCGAGGCCGAAGACGGGCCGGCCGGCCTCTATCGCTGGGGCTCGGGCAATGCGTCGGCGCTCGTGCGCGCGAGCGAGCCCGTCGCATCCGTGGCGCTCAGCTACTGCCTGCCGCCGGGCTCGATCGGCAGCGTGCGCGTCGCGCTCACCGCGCTGGGCGAGCCGGACGAGGCATGGTCGGCTCAGCTGCCCTGGCGTGACGCCGACTGGCACTCCGAGCGGTTCGAGGCCTCGCTGGCGCCGGGCGATTACGTGCTCTGCTGCCAGGCGCAGAGGACGTGGTCGAATCCCATGGGTGCCGACGCCGCGCTCGGGGCGGAGAACCGCTCGCTGGGCTTCGCGCTGTCGTCGCTGTCGTTCGGCGCCGGGCCGGTTCGCTAGCTTCCCTGCGTGACGCCAACCGCCTGCTTCGTCTCGGCCAGCCGGCAGAACGTGTTCTTCGCGGAGCTGCTGGATGCACTGGCCGGCGAGCTCGCCGGGCACGGCGTCGAGATCGAGCGGGCGGTAGACCACTTCCCGCCCGCGCGCGACGGGCTCGCGTACGTTTTCGTCCCGCACGAGCTGATGCCGCTGTTGATGGAGGACGCGCACCCCAGCGAGCGACAGCTCGCGCGCAGCGTGCCGATCTGCACAGAGCAGCCAGGCACGCATTGGTTCGCCGAAGCCGCGGAGATCGCGTCGCGCTGCCCGCAGGCCGTCGACATCAACCAGGTCGGCGTGTCGGCGCTGCGAAAGCTGGGGATCGATGCGCGGTTTCTGCAGCTGGGGTACACGGCGGGATGGGATCGCTGGGCGAATGCGCCCGAGACGGAACGCCCGATCGAGGTGACGATGCTCGCCGGCGCCACTCCCCGGCGCCTGACCGCGGTGGCACGGTGTGCCGACCAGCTCGCCGGGCGGCGCACCGAGTTGCATCTGCCCAAAGCGCTCGTTCCCCATTCAGCCGACTCAGACGTGTTCATCTCCGGCGAGCGCAAGTGGGACCTGCTGGCGCAGTCGCGCCTGCTGCTCAACGTTCACCGCGGCGAGCTCGGCTACTTCGAGTGGCAGCGTGCCGTCGAGGCGATCGCCAACGGCTGTGTCCTGCTGAGCGAGCACTCGCTCGGCTTCGCGCCGCTGGTGCCCGGCGAGCACTTCCTCAGCGTCTCATACGACAGCTTGGACGTCGCGCTGGAAGGCATCCTCGACGACGATCGGCGCCTGGCGCGCGTGCGCCACGCTGCGTATGAGCTGATGCGCGAGGAGTACCCGCTTTCGTCGTCGATCTCGGTGCTCGCCGAGGCGATCGCCGCAGCCGCCGCCGTCCCGGTCCCCACCCCCGCGGGCGTTGCGCGCGCAGGCGTTGCGCGTCCCAAGCCGCCGCAGTTCCCGCCGCCGGCGTGGGAGTCGGTGCGTGGGCCCGGCGAGACGGCGGCCGCGGATGCAATCGCCGAGCAGCGCGAGCTGCCCACTGCCGTACAGGCGCTGGAGCCAACCGCAGGCGATCGGCCCCCCGCCGATCGCCTCGAGCGCGTCGGCGCCCGCTGCGCGTCGCCTCCGCGTGTTTCGGTCGTGCTGACCGTGGCCGATCAGGCCGGCTCGGTCTCGGCGGCGATCGAGAGCCTGTCGGTGAGCGACTTCGCGGACATCGAGCTGCTCGTCGTCGACGACGCGTCGAGCGACGGCTCCGCCGACCGCGTAGGCGCCTCGCTCGCGCGGGCGCCTTGGATCGCTGCGACGGTGGTCACGCGGGCGCGACGCGCCGGTCTCGCGCAGGCGCGCAACCTCGCCAACGAGCTCGCGACGGGCGAGCTCGTGTTCTTCCTCGATGCGCTTGACACCCCTTACCCGCATGCGCTCGGCCGGCTCGTGCGGGCGCTCGACGACGACCCCGCGGCGGCCTTCGCCTACGGGATCGTCGCGCAGTACGACGCTGCGGGCGCGCGCGGGCTGACGAGCTTTCTCGGGTGGGACGCGCAGACGCTCCGTTACGGCAACTACGTGGGCGCGATGACGTTGATGCGGCGCCGGGCCCTGGTGGAGATCGGCGGTTTCGCAACCGATGTCAGCCTCGCCGGGTGGGAGGACTTCGCGCTGTGGTGCGCGTTCGCCGACCGCGGCCGGCACGGCGTGCGCGTACCGGAGGTGCTCGCGCGCCAGAGCGTCATGCCGGAGTCGCCGGCAGCCGGCACGGCCGGTGAGAACGAGGCCTGGAGCCTGCTGCTCGACCGGTTCGCCTGCCTGTCGGCTAGCGCCGCTGCTTGAGCGCACGCAGCGGCGCGGTCACTCGCCAGCTGATCGAGGCCTTCATCGCTGTCATCACACGGTCGGCGCGATCGAGCTCTTGGCGCAGACCATCGGTCAACTGTGCCTGGCTTGCGAGCGACTCCTCCAGGGCAAACGTTCGGGCCTCGGCCTCGGCGAGCATCTGCTCGACATCGATGACCCGCGCGGCGCTGTGACGGCTGTGCTCTGCGGCGGCAGTCGCCTCGTGGCGCCACCTCGCGGCCTCGCGGGCCGCCTCGGCAGCCGGAAGGGGATCGCTGGCGTGATCCGCGGCGCTCACACGCCGAGGACGACGTAACTGGCCGACATCGTCGAAGCGTACCGTGCGCACGGGCAATCTCGCGGACGTCCGGGCACCGTCTGCGGACATCGCCTGACGGTATGGTAGGAAGCAGATCGTGCGCGTTCACCCGTTGTCGACACCGTGCTGACCGCGATCGAGCACGGCATGCCCAGGAGCACGCGATGACGCTGGAACGCCGCGCGGGTGCCCCCCGGCTGATCGAGTGGACGGGAGAGCGCTGCGTGCCATGGACTCCCGATGTGCAGGTGGTCTACGAGCACATGCACCGCTACCTGTGGGCTGCGCAGGCGGTGGAGGGCAAGCGCGTGCTCGACCTCGGCAGCGGCGAGGGATTTGGCGCGGCGACCCTCGCCGACCGTGCGGGCAGCGTGGTCGGCGTCGACATCGACGAGCAGACGGTCGCGCACGCGCGCCTGAACTGGTCCAGTGCGTCGGTCAGCTTCGAGGTCGCCAGTGCGCTCGACCTCTCTGCGTTCGAGCCCGATTCGTTCGATGCGGTCGTCGCCTTCGAGATCATCGAGCATCTCTCCGACCAGCGGCGGATGCTCGCCGAGATCGAGCGCGTCCTGACCGGCGACGGGGTGCTAATCATCTCCACGCCGGACCGGCGCATCTACAGCGAAGCGACCGGTCAGCAGAACCCCTTCCACGAGCACGAGCTGACCTACGAGGAGTTCTCGTCGCTGCTGGCGGACACGTTCGCGAACAAAGCAACATGGGGACAGCGGACGATCACCGGGTCGCACCTTGGCGCGATCGAGGGGGCGGCGGGGGGCGCCGGTGCCACCGAGTCGGAGTTCTTCATCGAGCGTGCCGGAGACGAATGGCGCGTCGCCGGCGAGCCGGCCGCCCTGTACCTCGTCGCCGTTGCGTCCAACGGCGAACTCCCGGCGATGCCGGCCTCCTCGACGCTTGGCGACTGCGGCTTGGACCTGCTGCGGGCGAAGGAACGCGAGGCAGGCGAGGCCGCCCGCGCCCTCGGCGCTCAGCGTGACGAAGCGCTGGCGCAGGCCGGCAGCGCATGGGCCGAGCTCGGCCGCCGCGAAGCCGAGCTGGGCGAGGACGCGCTCGCGCTCGACCTCAGGTTGAAACGACGCGAGGACGAGCTGACCGCTCGTCGCGAGCAGGTCGGCTATCAGCGCAACGAGCTGCTGAAGGCTCGCTCACGCATCCGCGAGATGGAGGCCGGGCTTCTCGATCTTCACACGCAGCTCGACAGCGCGCAGCGCCTCACCCGGCAAGTCGATGCCTCGGTCACCTGGCAGGTGTTCCAAAAAGTGCGCGGCAAGGTCATCTACTCGATGGGCGAGAGCTCGATAGCGGTACGCGCGCTGCGTCTGACGCTTCGCCTCGTCGGCCGCCTGGCGCGCCGGGGAGCCCCAGCGAGCACCGCCGGACAGGTTGCGACCCCTCCGACCGGAGAGCCGATCGACCTGCCGCAGTTCAGCGACCCGCGCGTGTCGCTCATCGTCCCGCTCTACTCAGGAGCTGGGTTGACACGCCGCTGCCTGGAGACGATCCGCGATGAGACCGAGGACGTTCCCTACGAGGTGATCCTCGTCGACGACACCGCAGACCCGGACACGAAAGGCCTGCTCGGGCTCGTGAGCGGAGCGCAGATCGTCAGCAACGAGCGCAACGAGGGCTACCTGCGCAGCGTGAACCTGGGTGCAGCCGCGGCTCGCGCGGAGTGGCTGGTGCTTTGCAACAACGACATCGAAGCGCGGCCGGGCTGGCTGAAGAACCTGCTCGACTGCGGCGAATCGGCAAACGACGTCGGCGTCGTCGCACCGAAGTTCCTCGCTCCCAACGGGCGGCTCAGCGAGGCCGGGGGCATCATCTGGAACGACGGGACGGGCGTCAACTACGGACGTGGCGAGGACCCCTCGCTACCGCAGTACGAATTCACGCGCGAAGTCGACTACGGATCGGCGGCGGCGCTGATGGTGCGGGCCGGGCTCTGGCGCGAGATCGGCGGCTACGACGAGCGCTTCGTGCCGATGTACTACGAGGACGCCGACCTCTGCTTCGAGGCACGCCGGCGCGGCTGGCGCGTGCTTTACGAGCCGAGCTCTGAGGTGATCCACGCCGAGGGCTCGACCGCGGGCACCGATCCGAGCGCAGGGCACAAGCGCCACCAGGAGATCAACCGCACGAAGTTCGTCGGCAAGTGGCGCCAGGTGCTCGACGCGGAGCACCTCCCCCCCGGACAGGAGCACGTTAGAGAGGCCGCGCGACGCCATCGCGGACCGCAGGTTCTGGTGGTCGACTTTCGCACGCCGATGTGGGACCGCGACGCCGGGTCTCTGCGGATGTACGAGATCATCCGCTCGCTCCAGCGGCTCGGCTATGCGGTGACATTCGTGCCCGACAACGCGGCCGCGCTGCAGCCGTACACACGCGAACTGCAGCGGCTGGGTGTCGAGGTGATCTATGGCTCGGTCGATGTCATGCCGGTCCTCAAAGAGATCGGGCCGAGCCTCACCGCTGCGATCCTCTCTCGCCCACACCCGGCAAGCCGCTGGCTGGACTCCCTCAGGGAGTGCGCGCCCGGGGCGGTCGTCGCCTACGACACGGTCGACCTGCACTGGGTGCGCGAGTCTCGGCGGTTTGCGCTCAGCGCGGCGGACACGCCCTCGGCAAACGGCAGGATCCTTGCCCACGGGCCGAAGGCCAAGGCGCTTTACGAGCTGGAGATCGCGATGGTGCGCGCAAGCGACCTGACGATCGCCGTGACCGCCGAGGAGCGAGCCCAGATCCTTGGCGCCGTCCCCGATGCGCGCGTCCTCGTCATACCGACGATCCACGCCGTCTCCGAGCGCGTCCCCCCCGTGGAGGGGCGCAAGGACGTGCTCTTCGTCGGGGGCTTCGAGCACCCGCCGAACGCCGACGCGGTGACCTACCTCGTCCGGGAGGTTATGCCGCACGTGTGGCAGCAGCGCGCCGATGTCTCGGTCACGATCGTCGGTGGCAGTGCCCCGCCGGCGGTCGAGGGACTCGCGTCCTCGCGCGTTCACATCAAGGGCTGGGTAGCCGATCTGGAGCCGATCCTCCAGTCGGCGCGCACGATGGTCGTGCCCGTGCGCTACGGCGCAGGCGTGAAGGGGAAAATCACCCAAGGTCTCGCCGCCGGGCTGCCGGTGGTGACCACTCGCGTAGGAGCGGAGGGGCTGGACGGACAGGACGGCAAGAACATGCTGATCGGCGACGATCCCCACGCCCTGGCAGAGCGGATCGTCAAGGTCGTCGAGGACGACGAGCTGTGGCGCATGCTGTCGCTCGGCGGGCGCGAGCTGATCACGGAGAAGTGCTCGCCGCAGGTGCTCGACGAGCGCCTGCGAGAGCTCCTCTCGAGTTCTTAGGCCGTGGCCGGCGCGGGGGCGTCCGGCGACTTCTCGGCGACGATCGTGAAGAACGGGATCTGGCGTTCGCGGCCATCCAGCACAAAGCGCTGCTCGTGATGGGCGACCGTAACTTCCTGAAAACCGATGACGCCCAAGAAGCGCGCGAGATAGCCCGGACTGAAATCCCACCAGGTATCCCAGGCGGGTGACTCGCGAGCCGGGACGAGCCGAGCCACGGGCTCGCTGTCGAGCTCGGGCATGTGCATCTCGGTGATCACCAGCCGGTCGGTATGGCGCGCGCAGTTCTCGATAATTCGCAGCGGGTCGCGCGTGTGGCGCAGTACCGCCGCCATCACCGCCACATCGAAGCGCCCGAGCTGCGGCGGCAGCGCGTAAACGTTGCCGTAGTGTACCTGCGCCGTGCTCGCGGTTCGCTCGTGTGCCCACCAGAACCCATTGCGGAGCTGGCCCATGATCTCGCGACGCTCCTCGCGGATCGCGGCCAGGTCGAGCCCGGCGTGAGGGACGATGTCCCAGTCGGCGTCCGGCCCCAGCTCGACGGCGACGACAGCCGCCCCTGCCGACTCCATGTGGAATGTCAGAAAGCCGCTCGCGGGGCCGATCTCCAGGACACGTGCACCGTTGAGCACAGGGTGTCCCAGGTACTCCGCCTCGTGCCCGCGCAGGTCGAACTGCCCGTCGACGACCTGCCCGTCCGGCAGTTGCATCGCGTGGTAGAAGTAGCAGTCCTCTTTGCGCACACCGGTCAGCGGCGTCGCGTAGAGCTCAGTGCTCTGCGTCACCGCTGTCACTGTCTGCGTCAGCGCTGCCGAGCAGCAGGAACATGCGCTCGTCGTTCTCCGGTGTCGAGGGATCGGAGTCCGACGTGTTGCCGACGTTGGCGCGGTCGAGGATGCGCCAGCCTGCGCGCTCGACGAGGCGTTCGAGCCCGGCCGGCGAGAGGATCCAGTAGTTGGTGGGGTCGTTGTTGGTCTCGCGGGGGGCGACCAGGTAGCCGACGGGCAGCTCGGCGATCGGGGTGCGAGCCGGCCCGGCGAAACGCGCGACCTTGGTGCTCAGCAGGCAGTAGGACGATCGCTGGGCAAGCTCGCGCATCGCGTAGAAGGGGTTCTGCAGGTGGTAGAGGATCCCCAGCAGGAAGACCAGGCCGTAGCGCTCGCGCGGCAGCGCAAACTGGCGGTCGAGGTCGATGTCGTAGATCTGCACGCGCGAGCCGAAGTGATCGCGCAGCGCCCGTGCGCCCTGAAGCCCGTTCATGTTCGTCGCCGCGGTGTCGACGATGTCCACATCCCAGCCACCGAGGTCCTCGAGCACGAAGGCGAGATCGCCGTCGGCGGCGCCGATGTCGGCGACCGGCAGGCCCTGCGCGAGACGGCTCAGGTCGCGGTTCTCACCCGAGAGCATCCCGTCCACGTGCACGAGGTTGCCGAGGATGTTGTACGGGTACCAAGCGATGTCATCGCCGATCTGCGAGCGGGCGGCGCTGAGGCGCGTGGCCTGCCCGTCGAGGCTGGCGATCAGTAGATCCATGTCCATCGCGGGCGCCATCATAGGCGATGGAACTACGTCCGCGAGCGCGCTCTGAGTGGCGCTGGGCCGGCATCTGCGCGCGCTAGTGTTCGCGGCCATGAGCACCCATCCGGGGCTAGCGGCGACCCGGCGGACGTCCGTTACCGCCCGTGGTCTGCTCGCACGACGCGTGGCCGGTGTCACGATCGCGCTGTCGACGATCTTCTTTGTCCTCGTCAACTGCGTGGGGCTGGCCGACCCGGGCCTGGAGTACGACGAGCTGCTGTTCGTCAACGGGGCGCTGGGCGTACCGCACGCCTATCACGACTTCATCTACCGCGAAGCGCTTGGCGTGCCGACGATGTTGATGCCCTACATCGGCGCGCTGAAGGCCTGGCTCTACGAGCCGGTATTCGCGGTGTTCGGAGTCTCGGTGAACAGCATCCGGATTCCCGCCGTGCTGCTCGCGGCGGTCGCCGTCCTGCTCGCCGTGCTGCTCGTCCGCCGTCTGCTCGGCCTGTGGCCGGCGGTCCTGCTGGCGATTCTGCTGGCGACGGACCCTGCTTTCGGCGCGATGGCGCGCACCGACTGGGGACCGATCGTCCTGAGCGCGCTGCTGCGCCTCGCGGCACTGCTCTGCTACTTCGCCTTCCTGCGGCGAGGCTCGGTGCGCTACCTCTGGCTGATGGTGCTCGCGCTGTCGCTCGGGCTCTTCAACAAGCTCGACTACGCATGGTTCATCGCGGCATTTGGCGTGGCGGCCGTCGCGGTCCACCACCGGGAGCTGCTGGCAGCGGTGCGCCGCCGGCCGGCCGCCGTGATCGCCCCGGTGCTCGTTCTCGCCGGGGTCTGCATCGCAGCGTTCTTCGCGCTGATCCTGCCGGCCGACCGGTTGCCGCTTCCCGAGGCGCACAAGTCGCTGTGGGGACGCATCTCCGAAGTCGCCCACCTCTTCCGCGGCACATACAACGGTTCGGCGGTGTACGAAAACATGACCGCCACCCCGCTCGGCCACACGTCGCTGATCGGAACGCTGATCCCGTTCGTGCTGATCGCAAGCGCGGGCGTCGCCGTTTGGCTGCTGGGATGGGGACGGCGCCGCGGCGCTGAGGATGGCTTGCGCCAGGCCGCCTCGCTGACGACGTTCTTCCTGATCTTGTTCGTCGTCGTTGCCGTCGGCATCGTCTTCACTCGGCAGGCCACGGGCCCGTGGCACGTGATGCTGCTGTGGCCGCTCCCGGCGCTGCTCGCCATGTGCCTGCTGGTGACCGCGGCGCGCGTGCCCGCGCCCAACCTCAGGCGTGGATCCGTCGCCGTGGTGGGCGTCGCGCTGGCGGCGTTGCTGGTCACGCAGGTTCAGGCGACGGCCGACTACGTGCACGCCTATCGCAGCAATCGAAAATGGGCCAGCCCGTGGAGCACCGAGATCTATGCCGCGACGCGCACGATCTCCCAGTCGGCCCCACATGTTCAGAGCGTCATCAGCACCGATTGGGGTTTGGGCACGGAGCTGTACGCGCTCGGCGACGAAGCCCTCCGCAGCCGTTTCGGCGACGCGTGGTCGAGCTTCACCAACCCGGCCGTCTCGCCGGCGTCGCTGCGCCAGGAATACTTCGCGGGCCGGCGCGTGATCGTCGTCTTTCACTCACCGGCCGCGCAGATCATGCCATCGACCACTCAGCACGTCGAGGCGATCCTCGCGGAAGCCGGCGCGCATGTGCGACCGGTGTTCGTCGGCAGGCAGATCGAGGCCGACGAAGTGACGCCGTAGCTCGGGCGTAGCTCGGCGTCGGGGCTCAGCCGGTGCGCAGCGGGCGCAGGCGAGTGCGCAGGAGCACGAACACCGCGCGAAAGCCGTCTCTCCAGGTGATGTTCTTACCCTCGTCGTAGGTGCGCCCGTAGTAGGCGATTGGCGTCTCGTAGATGCGCAGCTTGCGCCGGCAGATCTCCCCGGTGATCTCGGGCTCGATCCCGAAGTGATCCTCGGTCAGGTGAAGCTGCTTCAAGACGTCGATGCGAAAAGCCTTGTAACCGGTCTCCATGTCGGTGATGGTCGTGTTGAAGAGCAGCCCTGTGAGCAGCGAGAGGAAGCGGTTGCCGATCATGTGCCAGAACATGTAGGCGCGCTGGGGGCGCCCGCCCGAGAGCCGCGACCCGAAGACGACATCGGCGGCGTCCTGCTGGATCGGCTCGATCAGCGCCGGCACGTCGCCCGGGTCGTACTCCATGTCGGCATCCTGGATGACGACGATCTCACCCCGGCAGTGCGGGATCCCGTGCCTCAGTGCCGAGCCCTTGCCGCCGTTTGGCTTGCGCAGCAGCTTGACGGGCCCGCCGGGCATCGTGCGCGTCTGGACGATCTCCGCGGTCGCGTCGGTCGAGCCGTCGTCTACGACGATCGCCTCGTAGTCGAGGCCAAGCGCGGCGATGCGATCGAGCACCGAGGCAATCGTCGATGCCTCGTTGTAGGCCGGGATCAGAAAGGTGATCTGCACGTGTGCGCCCTAGCCCTTGCGCGCATGCGCGATCAGGCTCAGGCCCCAGGGTGGGCGTCGCCTGCGCTCGACCGGCTGCCACACTCGAAGCAAGGCCTCGTACGCGCGCAGCGAGCTGCGGCTGATGCCCGGGGAGCGACGGAAGCGGTTCAGCCACCACCCGGGCACGCCGAGCAGGTTGAAGGAGTAGAGCTCTTCGAGCTCCAGGCCGGACTCCGCGACGACCCTGCTCAGGCGCTCGCGGGTGTAGCGGCGGTAGTGGCCGTAAGTGCGGTCGAGGTTGCCGAAGAGGCGTGGATGGGCGGGAACGAGCAGGGTGAGGCGCCCACCCGGGCGCAACGCGTCGGCCATCGCGCGTACCGCCGGCAGCTCTTGCTCGATGTGCTCGAGCACGTTCTGGCACAGCAGGTAATCGACTTGGCCGGCGCGGGCGGTAAGCGCCGGCGAGGCCGGCAGCGTCTCTTGCGCGACGGTCACGCGCGGATCCTCGGAGTAGGCGACCGCCAGGATCTCCGCGCACGGCGGCTCGGGCTCGATGAGCAACAGGCGCTCCACGCCGGGGCTTGCCAGCAGCCGCTCGCTGAAGGTGCCGATCCCCGCTCCAACCTCGACGACCTCGCCATGGGCATCGGTCTGGAACTGCTCGAACATCCAATCGCACAGACGCGTGGCCTGACGCAGGTTCTCGAGGTCCCAGAGCTCGTCGTGTGCGCCGGCGTCAGCCGCCACGCCGGGTGGGTTCGCGGTAGCGACGGGTGGGGGCTCAGGCATCGGGACCGGCGCAGTATATGTGAGCCCTGGCCGGGCAAATCGACCGCCGCCGCAGGCAAACAGCGCCTTCGGGCGCGGGTCTGCTCACGAGGAGACAGGGGCGATGCCCTCGCGCACCGAGACGGTCGCCTGACGCGGATGGCGTGAGTTGTGGTGCAGCAGCACGGCACCGACGAGGACGAACGGCACGAAGTTCACGAGATGCAGAACGACCGCGTAGGGCAGCGCCGAGGAATGCGGCACGCCGTAGGCATCGAGCGCGATCAGCGCGGCGCCCTCGAACACGCCGACCGCGGCCGGGGGCGACGGCAGGATCATTCCCAGCCCGATCGCCACGGCGACGAGCACGCCGCAGGCGAACGGCAGATGCAGGTGGAACGAGAGGGTCACCAGATAGGCGCACAGCGCGGTGAGAAGCCACGCCGCGACCGTCCACACGAATGCCTCCAGCGCCAGCCACGGGTGACGCAGCCCGCTCAGGCCGTGAATGAGCTCGTCGATCGTCTTCTCCAGCCGCTCGCCGGAGAACAGCGACAGCCGCTGCAGCGGGCGCAACAAAAGCCGAAGGGGGCGGTCGCCGTAGACGGCGAGCACGATCGCGGCGGCGGCGATCAGCAGGGCGAGCACGATTGCCGCAATCGCGGCCGCACCGAACCAGCTCACGTGAGGAAGCCATGGCTCGGTGGCGAAGAAGATCACGAGGATGGCGAGCACGTCGTACAGGCGCTCGAGCACGACCGTCCCCACGATCTCGACCGGCGGGGTCGAGCTTCGCTGGGTGAGAACGACGACGCGCGCGGCTTCTCCGGCACGCGCGGGCAAGATGTTGTTGTACAGGTAGCCCACCATCATCGCGTTCGCGACCGCGCCGAGCGGTGGCCGCCTTCCCCGAGCGAACAGCGAGTGCCAGCGCAGCGCACGCGCGAGATTGCCCAAGCCGAAAGCGACGAGCGCGGCAGCGAGCCACCAGTAGTCGCTCGCCCGCAGCGCCCGCCATGCCAGGGATAGGTTGATGTCGCGGAGCGCGATATAGGAGAAGACGAGCGTGACGGCGATCGTCACGAGGTTGATCAGCAGGCGTCTGCGCGGCTTGCGTGGCCGCAGGGAAGGGCCGTCGCGAGAAGGGCCGGTCCGTTTGACGCCGTCGGGCTTCCACCGCGCTGCGACGCCCCTCACCGTCGCTGGGCCGTCTTGCGAGGCTCCATCCGGAGCTCGAGATCCGCTCACGCGGCAAAGACTAGAGGCAGCCAACCCCGACGGCCGGACACGGCAGCCGCGGTTGGGGCCGAACGGCTTCAGGCCCGGCGAGCCCCGGCGAGCCCCACCCAATCGATCGGTGCTACTTGAACGCGTCGACGTACAGCGAGAAGTGCTCTCGTGCGTCCCAATCGCCGTCGATCGCCGGGTCGAACGCCGACGCTTGCACCTGCGCGAAGCCGATCGCGGAGAGGAGCGTCAAAAGCTTCTCGGTGTCGTACATGCATCGGTGTTCGCCCCATTGATAGAGGATGTTGTTGACGGGGTCGAGAATCGTGGCGCTTCCCGCAACCCCGTCTCCCAGCAGGCCTTTGAAGACTTCGTACAGCGGCAGGAAGTACTCGTTGTCGCCGGCGACGTAGGCCTGCGCGACACGACCGAAGTCGGGCAGGCATGTACGCAGGCGACCGCCTGGGCGCAGCACTCGATGACAGTCGGTGAGAAGGCTCACTCCCTCCTCTGCAGAGAGGTGCTCGAGGAAGTGCGACGAGTAGATCTCCGCGCATGTGTCATCTGCCAGCGGCAGGCCGGAGGTGAGGTCGTGATTGATCGTCGTGGTTCCGTGGCGCTTGGGCGTTTGGCGCGGATCGGTCCATACGTCGATGTTGACCCAGCCTGGCTTGGTGTGGGCGCCGCTGCCCAGATGGAGCTTCGGGGCGCTGGCACCGAGCGCCGTCAAGCGCCGCGCGTCTCGTCGCTGCACCAGGCTCAATCGCACCTGAGCGCCTCTGCGGCGAACGAGCTCGGCGGCCGGCTCGTAGATCGCTCGGGCGGTCGCCATCGCAGGGAGCTTAATGGCCGCCGGTCGCGTCAAACGTCCGTCTAACCCCGTTTTCCTCAGCAATGGCGGGGGAAGAACCGATGAGAGCCATGATGACAAATACCCCCCACACCCCCACCCGCGACGCCCCCACATCTGCCGCGAAGTCGGTGCGCCGGCTTCTGCTGGCGTGCGCCTTCGTCTCGCTCGTCGCGCTGCTCGGACCCGCCGCAGGTCAGGCAAAGATCACGACGATCGGCAGCCCGCTGTCGGTTCCCGCGACGCTCAACACGGCCGGCAACCTCAGCTATCCGGGCACCTACACGCAGGTCCCGCCGAGCCCCGACGCGCCCAACGGCGTGTTCCACACGCTGCACTACGGCGCCGACACGGCGCTGTGGAACTTCTCCAGCACCGCCGGTGAGGAGCGCGTGCCCGAGACTGGGCAGGCGAAGAAGATCGAAGTCGAGGGATGCGCGCAACGGGCGCCCAACGGCCCGCTGCCGCTGACCACCGTGCACTTCCAGGACCTCACGCCGGTCGATGGGGGAGGGGCGAAGGTCAACATCACCTCACAGGGCTTTGACCTGCCCGTGTGCGGCGAAAACGGCGCGGGCGCGTCGACCGTGACGACCTTCCTGCCGATCAACCTGTGCGTCAGCGCGGGCGACTACGTCGGCTTCAACGACAGCGGCGGCTACGTGGAGAACGTCTACCGCGCCGGCGTGCCCTACCAGGTGCTGGGCGCGGTGACGGGCGCGACGACCGACTCCTTCATCAAGGACAACGGCACCGGCAACGGCTCGTCGCTGGTGCCCTCGATCACCTCGGCCAACGACGGCTTCGCGGTCAACCGCAATGAGGAACTGATGATGCGCGTGACGCTCGCGACCGATGGCGATGCAACGCATATCTGCCCGGGCGGCAAGCAGGGCCTGCCGCCCGCGCTCGCGCCGATCAGGGTCAGCCCGCAGACCGACGGCGTCAACCACAGCCGCATCGTCGCGGTCGCCGTGTTCTGCCGCGTCAGCCCGTGCAACGGGGTTGCCACGGTGAGCGCGAACGGTGCAAGCACCTCCACCTACGGCGGTTACGAGACCTACGGCCGCGCCGGCTTCAGCCTCCCGGCGAACAAGACCGTGCATCTGCCGATCCGCGTCAACGCCAAGCTCCTTCGGATCATCCGCGCCAAACACGGTGTCTCCACGACGCTCACGGCAGTCGTCAACGGCAAGGCGACGGTGCAGCGCATCACCGTGAAGATCCTCTAGGACCAGCCCCACCGCCGCAGCTCGCTTGGCCGCCGCGCGAGCGCGAGCGCGGCGGCGGCGCGCTCGCCGACGTCCAGCTCGCCGATCCACGGCGACGCGTGCGGGTCCGCTCGCTCGGCATCGCGGCCGGCATCGCCGCCGCCGATTCCGGTTCCCAGCCGCTTGAGCTCGGCCTCGTGACAGGCCCACGCGCGCAGGAACTCCCGTTCGCGGCGCTCGGGGCCGACGAGGCTAAGTCGCTGCGCCTCGTGCTCGCCGAACGCGCGCCTGGCCAGCGCGATGTGGTCGGTGCCCGCTCCGGGGCGCTCGCCGCGCGCGGCCTGCACGTCGACGCCGACCGGCCCGGCGGCGGTGAAGGCGTATAGCGCGAGACGATCGGAATGCGAGAGGTTGAAGAACAGCACCGGCTGCGTGCCGGTGTCTACGAGCTCGGGCTTGCCGTTGGCGCCGGCGGCGAGCTCGACGTCGGTTGCCGCGAGCTGCAGGTAGCGGCCGAGCAGCGCCCTGAGCACTCCTCGCGAGCGCTTCCACAGCGCACGCTCGTGCTCGCCGGCAATGTTCGCGGCACGCTCGCGCTCCGCGGCGCTCAGCGCGCCGATCACATCGTCTGCGACGGTTCGCAGGTCGGCACGCCACACGTGGGCCGCATCGTCGGCGAGCCGCGGCGCCACCGGACCGGCCGGCCACTCCTCCGCGGCGGCGGGTGGGCCTTCGCTGTCGCGCTCGCTCATCGCCGGCGAATATAGGCGAGCGGCTACCCTCTTGCGGCTATGCGCGTGCTCCAAACACGTCTCGACGGACTGGTCGCGATCGAGCCCGACACGTTCGCCGACGAGCGCGGGTTCTTCAGCGAGACCTATCGCGCCAGCTGGCACGAGCAGCTCGGCCTGGGCGCTGCGGAGCGCTTCGTTCAGGACAACCACTCGCGCTCCTCGCGCGGCGTTCTTCGCGGCATGCACTTCCAGCTCGGCCACGGCGTGGGCAAGCTGGTGCGCTGCGGGCGCGGGCGGATCGTCGACGTGGCCGTCGATCTGCGCAGGGGCTCGCCGACGTACGGCCAGTGGGAGGCGGTCGAGCTCGACGACGAGAGCATGCGCGAGGTCTACGTGCCCGTGGGCTTCGCACACGGTTTCTGCGTGCTCAGCGACGTGGCCGACGTGATCTACAAGCAGACCGCCTACTACGACCCGCAGCTCGAGCGCGGCATCGCCTGGAACGACCCCGACGTGGGCGTGGATTGGCCGCTGGCCGAGCAGGAGCTGACGATCTCCGAGCGTGACGCCGCTGCCCCGCTGCTGCGCGAGCTGCAGCACGAGCTGCCGTTCGTCTACGGCGGCTCGTGAGCGCGCTCGCCACGTCATCCCCGCCGCGACCCCGCTGATGGCGACGGCGATCGTCACCGGCTCGGGCGGGCTGATCGGCTCGGAGTCGGTCGCGCACTTCGCCGCGCGCGGCTTCGACGTCGTCGGCCTGGAGAACGACATGCGCGCACGCTTCTTCGGACCAGAGGCCTCCACCGCGCGGATGACCGGCGCGCTGCAGGAGCGCTTCGCGGCGTTCGACTCGCGCGCGATCGACATTCGCGACCGCGACGCCGTCGAGCGCGTGTTCGCCGAGCGCGGGGGGGACGTCGAGCTGGTCATCCACACCGCCGCACAGCCATCGCACGATTGGGCGGCAGGCGACCCGCACACCGACTTCTCGGTCAACGCGCTCGGCACGCTCAACCTGCTCGAGGCGACCCGTCAATACGCCGACGGCGCCACGTTCGTGTTCTGCTCGACCAACAAGGTCTATGGCGACACGCCGAACCTGCTGCCGCTCATCGAGCAGGAGGGGCGTCTGGAGCTGCCCGAGGACCATCCGTACTACGCGGGCATCGATACGTCGATGTCGATCGACCGCAGCACGCACTCGTTGTTCGGCGTCTCCAAGACCGCCGCCGACCTGCTCGTGCAGGAGTACGGGCGCTACTTCGGCATGCCCACTGTGTGCTTCCGCGGGGGTTGCCTGACGGGTCCCAATCATGCGGGAACGCGGCTGCACGGCTTCCTCTCCTATCTGATGCGCGCCACGGTCACCGGCGAGCCCTACACGGTGTTCGGCTATGGCGGCAAGCAGGTGCGCGACAACATCCACTCCGCCGACCTGGTCGCCGCTTTCGAGCACTTCCATCTGGATGCGCGCGCCGGCGGCGCCGTCTACAACATCGGCGGCGGGCGCGAGGTCAACTGCTCGATGCTCGAGGCGATCGAGCTGTGCCGGCAGATCTCCGGGCGTGAGCTGCAGTGGACGCTCAGCGACCGCAACCGCGTGGGCGATCACCGCTGGTGGATCAGCGATCTGCGGCCGTTCGCCGCCGACTACCCCGGGTGGAGGCTCGAGCACAGCCTCGAGGACATCCTGCGCGAGCTGCACGACGCCAACGCCGAGCGCTGGCTGTCCGAAGCCTGAGGCCCGACGGCGACGATCGCCCGGCTCGGCGCGATGGCCGGACTTGGCAGACTTAGGGCAATGAGAGCCAGGCTCGACCGTCTGCGCGTGCGCACCAACGGCTACACCGTCACGCCGCAGCAGTATGCATACACGGCCTACGTGGCTCTGGGAGCGCTCACGCTGATCGTGCTGAGCGGCGCGGCCGTACGCCTGACCGGCTCGGGCCTGGGCTGCCCGGACTGGCCGCGCTGCTACGGCAACGCCTACCCGCCGCTGACCACGCACGCGGTGATCGAGTTCTCCAACCGCATGATCACCGCGCCGATCTCCCTCGCGGCCGGGGCCGCGTGGCTGTTCGCCCTGCGCCGGCGCCCCTACCGGCGCGACCTGATGTGGCTGGGCGCGCTGCTGCCGCTCGGCGTGATCGGCCAGGCGGTGCTCGGCGGGTTCACCGTGCGCGGCGCGCTCGACTACGGCTGGGTGATGGGTCACTTCGCGCTGTCGATGCTGATCCTGCTGGCCGCCGCCGTGCTCGCCTGGCGCGCCGGCGAACCGCTGAGCGCCGACGAAGCGGCGAGCCCCTCGCAGACGGCAGCCGGGCGTCTGCTGGGGCGCGGAGCGAGCGCCGGCGAGCAAGCGGCCGATCCGCCCGACCGCCGGCTGATCCTCTCGCTGCGCTGGCTGGTCGCGCTCGGCGCGCTGACGATCTTCGCCGGCACCGCCGCGACCGCCGCCGGCCCGCATGCCGGCGGCTCGCCGGGGCAGAAAATCAACCGCCTGGACTTCGACGGGCACGGGACGATGGACTTCGTGATCCACCGCCACGGCGAGATCGCGCTGGCCTTCGGCCTGGCCGCCGTGGCCATCTGGTGGATGGCACGCCGCAGGCAGGCACGCCCGCTCGTGCAGCGCTCGCTGACCGTGCTGTGCGTGCTGCTCGCGCTGCAGGGCGCGGTGGGCCTCGACCAATACGAGACGCACCTGCCGACGCAGCTGGTGTGGGTGCACGTGGGCCTGGCCTGCGGGGCCTGGCTGGCCGCAGTGTGGGCCGCCTGCGCTGCCGGTTCGCCGGCGCCGAGACCCGCGCACACCGGCTCCGAGCGCCTCGCAAACGCGTCCCCGGGAGCGGTCAAAGCCCCGCTGCCGGTCGGCCAGGGAGCCGAGTCTCCCGGAAATTAGGGCTTCCGCGGTGCCCATCGCCCGTGTTTTCTAGGTTCGTCGTCCTCACCAGCGGTTAGCCTGCTCGCAGTAACGACACCCGAGAAGGGAGTGGTATGACCAAGAACGAGCTGGCCGAGCAGGTCGCCAGTCGCAACGGACTGGCCGCCAGCCAGGCCCGACAGGTGGTGGAGACCGTTATCGACGTGGTCTCCGATGAACTGGCCGCCGGGGGTGAGGTCGCGCTTGCCGGCTTCGGCAAGTTCAGCGTCAGCCACCGTGCTGCGCGGCAGGGACGCAACCCGTCGACGGGAGAGACGATTCAGATCTCCGCCTCAAAGGCGGCGAAGTTCTCCGCGGCGAGCGCACTGAAGAAGCGTCTCAACGGCTGACCGTCTTTGCGCGGTCCCCAGAGGTCACCGGCCCGTTGGACCGGGGACCTCTGGGCGCCAAAGGCGCGCGCGGCGAGAACTCTTCTGACGCACTAACCCGGCGTTTAGGCACGGGGTGCAGGCTTCATCGCGCAAGCCTTCTCCTCGAGATCCGGGTGGTGCCGTATGAGACAGACCGATCGCAGACCGCGACGACGCACACGCTCCGAGCGCTCGGAGCGCTGCGAGCGCTATGACTCGCTGGCGGACTTCTACCGCGCCGACTCGCGGCGCGTGCAGTCGCGTGAGCGCGATGTCGGGCTGTGGTGGCGAGACGGCGCACGCGATCCGCTGCACCGCGCCGCCTGGGTAAGCGAGACGGGCGAGCTGTACCTCGTCCGCCTCGGCCCGGTCGAGCAGGGTGGGGGAAGGGTCGAGATACTGGCGACGGTCGCCGACGGCGAGCGCCTCGAGCGCGTGCTCGAGGGCTGGCGCGAGCACTGCGGCGAGCCGCGCTCGCTGAGCTGGCTTCGCGCACGCGCGCAGCGCGTGGGCGGCAGAGCGCGCGCCGCACATGCCGAGCTGGCCGGCGCAGCGGCCGGGGTCGGCACGCTGCTGGCCGCCGTCGGCACGCTCGCGGCGGAGATCGCCTAGCGCGGCTCGCCGGCGCGCGCGCCGAGGCCGAGTGCACGCGCGACCTGCGCGTCGCCGAGGCTGTCGGCGAGCAGGCTTGCGCCGGGGATGTCGGCGCCGGCGAAGTACGGCACGCCGATCACGAACAGGCCGGCGGCCGCCGCGGAGGCGACGCCGATCGGCGAGTCCTCCAGTGCCACCGCGTCGGCGGGCGCGACGCCGAGTCGTGCGCTTGCCTCGAGGTAGATGTCCGGCGCGGGCTTGGGATGCTCGATGTCGTTGGCCGAGACGATCGCCGCGAACGGGCCGTCCTGCAGCAAGCCGGCGGATGCGAGCGTGCGCTCGAGGAACTCGCGCTCGGAGTTGGATGCGACGGCCAGCGGCACGCCGGCGTCAGTCAGCCGCGAGATCAGCTCGAGCGCGCCCGGCCGTGGCGCTACGCCGGCGAGCGCCTCCTGCATGACGAGCTCGTGCAGCTCGTCCATCAGCCCCTCGCCCTGGCCGGGGAGCTCGAGCATCGCCTCCAGCTTGGTTGCCGCGAGCGTGCGCGACGAGCCGATCAGCGTGCGCTTGTGCTCCATCGTGAACTCGCGCCCGCGCGCGGCGAATAGCGTCTGCTCGGCGCGCGTCCAGGCCTCCTCGGTGTCGAGCAGCAGCCCGTCGTTGTCGAAGATCGCGGCACTCGGTTTGCGGGTCATCGCCACATCATCGCGTCCGGGCGCCATGCGCGAAGCGCGCGTCTTGCCGAGGCAGCTCGATTTCGCTTGCTGTCCAGCCGGTGGCGGGGACGCTTAGACGCATGTCCATTCGGTATACGCGCGTTCCTTCCATACTTCGTTCGGTAGGCGCGATGCGGCGCCTCGGCCAAGCTCTGGGGGCTGGTGAAGGACTGATGACGACAGGTGCCGGCGACGTCGATCTCGTCGTCAATGTTTTCGAGCGAACCTACAGGCGGCTGACCGAGCCCTCGGTGTTCGAGCGGCTTGCAACTGCGCATCGCTTCCCGTTCGCACGGCGTGTGCTGCTCGTCAACAACGTCGACGATCCCACCGATGCGCGGGCGCGTGCGGCGCGTCTCGTGCACGCGGGCGAGGTCGACGAGGTCCACTTCGTCGCCGAGCGCCTGGACCGAGCGCTGGAGGTCTGTGGCCTTACCCGCTCGCAGCTGGAGCCGCTGCTGCACTTCTGCGATGCGCCGCTCGTTGCGATCACGCTGCCGGGCAGCCCGTGGCTGGTGTACTGGGACGCGGAGGCGACGCTCGACCGCCACGTCGACTGGATCACGCCCGCACGCGCGCAACTGGCCGGCGATCGACGGCTGCTGATCGCCAACCCGAGCTGGGAACGGCCGCTGGCGGACGGGTCGAGACCCGGTGTCGAGCACGAGGCGGTGCGCACCTGCGAGGACTTCGCGCTCGGCGCCGGCTTCAGCGATCAGGCGTTTCTGGTGCTCCGTGAAGACGTAGCGGGGCCGATCTACGAGGAGCGCTGCATCGGCACGTTGGTACACCCGCGCGCGCATCAGGGACGCACGTTCGAGGCGCGCGTCAACGCGCACATGCGCCACCACGGACGCCTGCGAGCGACGTATCTCGGGACTTCCTACTCGATCGACCAGCCGGCAAGCGCCGTCCGGCGCCCGCCTCGCGGCGTGCGCGAGCGGGTGCGCTACGCGCGCAATGGCGCGATCCTCAGGCTGTTGTGCCATTCGCCGTGGCGCCCGCGCTGCCTGCGCCACACGTGGATCGGGCGGTCCGCGCCGTCGGTTTCGCCCGCCGCCAACCCGGCCGTCGCCGCATACGAAACGCAGATGCTCAACGCCCCCAGGCGTCGCATCCTGCCCCGCGCCGCGGTGCTCGCAGAGCGGCAACCGGCCGGCGAGGTCGACGACCTGCTGGGCGTTTAGCGGCCCCGCTGTCCGTGCCGGCAGCTCCTGCCTAGGGGCGCGAAAAATAAATCTGTCCGGTGGCGTGAGCTTTTAGCTTCCGCGCGTGTCTCAGTGCCATTCCCAACAAAACGACCACGGCTGGTTGGTCGAAGGAGGCATCGCACATGAGACGCATGATCATCACGGCAGTCGCAGCTACCGCCCTCGCCGTTCCGGGCGCAGCCATCGCCTCGCACCAGGGCGAGCACGAGGGCGAGCACCAGGGAGGGCACGAGCTGGGCCACCACCACAAGGGCCACCACGTTCGCCGGCACCGTCGCTCGCACATCGTCACCTTCGGCGCCGCGGCCGGCTCGACGCCGACCACGTCGACGGGCACTAGCTCGCCTGCGCCGGTGGCCGGCTCGTCCGACGAGACGGCCGGAACCGTCGCATCGTTCTCCGGCGCCACGTTGACGATCACGCTGAGCGACGGCTCGACGGTCAGCGGCAAGATCGACTCCTCGACCGAGATCGAGTGCCGCACGATGACGGCCGGCGCCGCGCGCGACGGTCGGCAGGGCGACGACAACGACCAGTTCGACGACCGCGGCCACGACGGCCAGTCCAACTCGGGATCGGGCGACGGGCGCCAGGGCGCAGACGACGGCCACGACGACAACGGCGTCCGCGACGAAGACGAGCACTGCACGACAGCAGCACTCGTGCCCGGCGCAGTCGTTCGCGAGGCGGAGCTGAGCGTCAGCAGCGCCGGCGCAGTTTGGGAGAAGGTCGAGCTCAACCGGTAGTGGCGGAGGGAGAGGCTGCTCGCGTGCGCGCGGCGATGTACCGGGAGGCGGTCCATGTGACCGCCTCCCGGCGTTTTTGGGGTCGGTTCTCCCAGGCCGCAAGGTTTCGCTGGTTTCGGCGTCTGCATTGACGAGATGAGAGCAAGCGCATGAGCCCGAGGATCTCGATCCGGCTGCTGGCCTCCCAGTCCGATCAGCGCCTGTCCGCGCTGGCCGGCGAAGGTCACGAGCGTGCTTTCGAGGCGCTCGTGAACCGCTACCGGCGTCCGCTTCTGCGCTACTGCCGGCGCCTGCGCCTGGGCGACGCGCGTGCCGAGGACGTGCTGCAGCAGGCCTTCCTGCAGGCATGGCTGGCATTCGCACGGGGCACCGAGGTTCGCGACGTTCGCCCTTGGCTCTACCGCATCGTGCACAACGCAGCCGTCAACGCGATGCGCGGCCAAGCCGACACGCACGGCGAGCTGACCGAGTCGATGCAGGCCGCCGCCGCGCTGGCCGGCGAATCGAACCTGCAGCGCACGATGGCCGTGCGCGAGGCGCTCACCGACGTCGCGGCGCTGCCGCCGATGCAGCAGCAGGCGATCTTCCTGACGGCCGTCGACGGGCAGAGCAACGATGAGGTAGCCGATGCGCTGGGCATCTCCGAGGGCGCGTTGCGAGGCCTGCTCTACCGTGCGCGCACGACGCTGCGCAGCGCGGCCGCCGCGCTCACCCCGCCGCAGCTGCTCGCATGGGCGGCGGGTGGCCCCGGCGCCGCCGGGCCAACCGCCGAACGTATCGCCGAGCTCTCCGCAGGAGGCGGCGCCGCCGGCATCGGCGGGCTCCTGCTCAAAGGCGCCGTCGTAGCCGTCACGGCCGGCGCCGTCGCCACGGGCGCGACCGTCGCAAGCTCCGACAGCCAAGGCGTCAGGCCGCCCGCACATCGCAGCCCGTCTGCCGCCTCGCAAGGCCCGAGCGCGGACGCCGGGCGCAACGTGAGGCTCGGGCAGGGTCGTCCGGCGAGCGGGGCGGCGCAAGACCCGCATCGGCGCTCCGAGCGCGCCCACCACCGCGGACGGCATAGCGACGACGGTGCCGCGCACGACGGACGCGGCCGTTCCTCCAGCGAGGATCGCCGGTCGGGCTCGACTTCCAGCGACGGCGTGCGACACGACAGCTCCGAAAGCGGATCGTCGACGAGCCATGACGGCTCCGGCGGCTCCGCGCTCGTCGGGCAGCGCCGGGCGACAGACCTCGGGTGGCGGCGCCGAAGGGGGCGGCGGCTCGGATGGCGGCGGCTCGGATGGCGGGCAAGGCTCTTCCGGCGGCTCAGGCAAGGGTGGCGGCTCAGATGACACGCAGGCGCCCGTGGCGCCGGTCCAGCCCCAGCCGCTTACGGCTGCGCAGCCCTCGGCTCCCGTGCCGTCGGGCAGCGTGGCAGACGGTGGCGCGACGGCCGACGATCGCTCCGGCGGCGGCTCTTCGGGCGGCTCGGGCTCCGACGGCTGACAGCCAGGCCGCTAGGAAGGCGTCTGCACGCCGGTCGGCCGTCGCCCGGGCACCGCCTCCGCCGCGGCGGAGGCGCGCAACGCCGTCGCCCCGTCGGAGCGGTCGGCGCTCGTCCGGTCGCGCCCGGTTCGCTTGGCTCGGTAAAGGGCGCGGTCGGCGCGTCCGATCAGGTCTTCCGCCGAGCCGCCGCATTGCACGCTCGCGACCCCGGCTGAGCACGTGGCGCCCGCCGGCATGGCCGCGCGCAGCTGGTCGGCGATGGCCCTCGCATCCTCGACGGTGCAGCCGGGCAGCACGGCCACGAACTCCTCACCGCCGTAGCGGGCGATCATGTCGGTCTCGCGCAGCGCCGCCGACCATGCGGCGGCGGCGGTCTTCAGCAGCCGATCGCCCGCTTGGTGGCCGTGCTTGTCGTTGTAGTTCTTGAAGTGGTCGATATCGAGCATGACGACCGACAGCGGCCGGCGCTGGCGCTTGCTGGTCGCAAGCTGGCGGTCGAGTTCTTCGCCGAGCACGCGGCGGTTGAGCAAGCCGGTGAGCTCGTCGCGTCTCGACAGGTACTCGAGCCGGCTGAGCAGCGTTTCGCGGTCGATCGCCACGGCCGCCTCCGCTGCGAGCATCCCGAGGAACGTCGCCATGCGCTCCGGCAGGCTGTGCACGCGCCGGCCCCAGACGACGATCAGCACCCCCACGGGCCGGCCGTCGAGCGACAGTGGCTCGAACAGCATCGACGCCGCGTCGGTGAGCTCGTTCGCCGGCCGTGCGGCATCCTGCTTATCCGCAGCCAGCTCCTCGACGAGCACGCGCTCGCCGCTGCTCATCGCGGCCTGCACGTCCGGATGCTCGGCCAGCTTGGCGTAGCCCGGCGAGGAGTCGGCTCCCTCGGCAGCCGTCTCGGCCCAGCCGCCCTCGGCAAGCGGCTCGATGAGCAACACGTAGTCGGCCTGGGCGAGCTCGCCGATTGCCCGACAGACGCGCTCGCGTGCGCCGCCCAGCCGCGCCAGCTGACGCGCCAGATCGGCCACCAGCGACAGGTCTTTGGCCAGCGCGGCCCGGCGCTGGTCGATGCCGGCGCCGGCGATCAGCACGGCCAGCATCACGCCGGCTCCCGCCGCAAGCATCACGACCAGCGAGTCCGTGTTCAGGCCATGCGGCGCTTGCGCTCCCATGGCGCTCGGGCGGAAGCTCGACGAGGCCATCGCCGTGTAATGCAGGCCCGCCACGCCCAGCCCGAGCAGCGCCGAGGCCAGCAGGCGGCGCGCGAAGCCGAAGTCGCTGGTGCTCGCGCGGATGCGCACGACGATCCACAGCGCGAAGAGCGACGCGCCGAAGCCGATCGCCAGCGAGAGCAGCACCAGCGGAAGGTTCCAATGGATCGTCGCGGCCATCTGCATGCTCGCCATGCCGAGGAAGTGCATCGCGGCGATCGCGAAGCCCATGAACGCAGCGGCCGAGACGATCCCCCGGCGCGACACCTGCGGTCGCGCGACGACGGCCAGCGAGACGCTCCCACCGGCGACAGCCGCCAGCAGCGACAGCAGCACAAGCGAGTCGTCGTAGGAGACGGGCATGCCCATATTCAGCGCGAGCATGCCGACGAAGTGCATCGACCAGATCCCGAGCCCGATCGTCACGCCCGCGGTGCCAATCCACAGACGCCTGCGCCAGTCGTCCGTTTCCGCCGAACGCTGCACGAGGTCGAGCGCGACGTAACTGGCGACGACCGCGACGGCGATCGACACGCAGACTAGGCCGGCATCGAGGTGGGTGGTGAGCTCGTGAGCTCGCACTGCTGCTCCTAACGAAGGTTCAGCCGTTCCTCGTCAAGCGCTCGCTCCACCGTGAGAAATCTGGTCAAAACTGGCCAGATCGACGCTCCCGGACCGCGTCTACGGCCCGGGAGCTCCGCTGGCGCCGAGGATCAGCCGCAGCCGGTGTTGTTGCCGCACGACGAGCACGTGTAGCAGCTGCCCGTGCGCTGCATCATGCCGCCGCACTGGCCGCACGCGGGGCCGAGGTCCAGGCCCTGCAGGCGCGCCGGCACGACCGGCGGCGTGTCGGTGAACGAGGCTGCCGCGGCGCTCGAGCCGCCGTTGCCGCCGTTCCCGCCATTGCCACCCGAGGCGTGCGGCGCCTCCGCAGGCTCCTCGGCTGCCGCGGGGCCGGCGGTGTCAGACGAGCTGAACGACTGCGCCGCCTCCTGTGCGGCCTGGCGCGCGCGCACCTGCGGCGTGAGGATGCCCAGCTCCTCCTGCGCGTCGGTGTCCAAGAAGCGCGACGCCAGCCAGCGCATGATGTAGTCGGGCATCGACTTGGCGAACGGGATCTCCGTGTTCTGCGTGATCCCCTCCGGCTCGAAGCGCATGTAGCTGAACTTCTGCACCAGCGTCTCCAGCGGCACGCCGTACTGCAGCGCGATCGAGATCGCCGTCGCGAACGAGTTCATCATCCCGCGCAGCGTCGAGCCCTCCTTGCCGATGTCCGTGAGGAAGATCTCGCCGACCGAGCCGTCCTCGTACATGCCCGCCGTGATGTAGCCCTCGTGGCCGGCGATCGAGAACTTGTGCGTGATCGACTGGCGCTCGACCGGCATGCGCTTGCGCTGGGGGCCGACTTCGGCGCGCCCTTCGGTTCGCGCCTGCTCGAGCAACGCATCGACGTCGGCCGGCGGCGCCTGCTCCTTCTGCGCGTCCGTGCGCAGCGCCTGCGCGGTCTTCGAGCCGTCGCGGTAGATCGCCAGCGCCTTGATGCCCAGGCGCCAGGCCTGCGTGTAGGCGTCGGCGATGTCCTCCACCGTCGCCTCCTGGGGCAGGTTGACGGTCTTGGAGATCGCTCCCGAGATGAACGGCTGCACGGCGCCCATCATCTTGATGTGGCCCATGTGCGAGATCGCGCGCTCGCCGACCGCCACGTCGAAGACCTGCATGTGCTCCTCGGCCAGGCCGGGCGCGCCGACGATCGTGCCGTGCTCGGCCAGGTGCGCCTCGATCTGCTCGACCTGCTGCTCGGAGTAGCCGAGCGTCTGCAGCGCCAGCGGCACCGTGCGGTTGACGATCGTCATCTGCCCGCCGCCCACCAGCTCCTTGAACTTGACCAGCGAGAAGTCCGGCTCCACGCCCGTCGTGTCGCAGTCCATCAAGAAGGAGATCGTCCCGGTCGGCGCGAGCACCGTCGCCTGCGCGTTGCGGTAGCCGTGGCGCTCGCCCAGCTCCACCGCCTCCTCCCACGAGCGCCGCGCCGCAAGCAGCAGCTCCTCGTCGGCGCTGTCCTGCTCGGGGATCACGTAGGAGGCGTCGCGGTGCATGCGCATCACCGCGTTGTGCGCCTCGCGGTTCTCGGCGTAGCGCTCGTACGGGCCCTGCGCCGCGGCGATCTCCGCCGAGCGGCGGTAGGCGCGGCCCGTCATCAGCGCCGTGACTGCGGCCGCCGTCTCGCGACCGGAGTCCGAGTCGTAGGGCATGCCGTTGCTCATCAGGTACGCGCCGAGGTTGGCGTACCCCAGGCCGAGCTGGCGGAACGCGCGTGCATTGGCGCCGATCCCCTCCGTCGGGTAGCTGGACGGGCCGACGATGATCTCCTGCGCGAGCAGCATCACATCGACGACGTGCTCGAAGGAGGCGACGTCGAGCGTGCCGTCGGCGCGGCGGAACTTCATCAGGTTGATCGAGGCCAGGTTGCACGCCGAGTCGTCGACGTGCATGTACTCGCTGCACGGGTTCGACGCGTTGATGCGTCCCGAGTTGGGGCTCGTGTGCCAGCGGTTGATCGTCGTGTCGTACTGCACGCCCGGGTCCGCGCAGCGGTAGGCCGCCTCGGCGATCTCGCGCATCAGCTCGCGCGCCTGGATCGGCTCGCCGACGGGCTCGCCCGTCGAACGTGCGGTCAGGCGCCACTCGCCGCCCTCTTCGACGGCCTGCATGAACTCGTCGGTCACGCGCACCGAGTTGTTGGCGTTCTGGTACTGGATCGACTTGAAGCCGTCGCCGTCGATCGACATGTCAAAGCCCGCGTCGCGCAGCGCCGCCGCCTTGTCCTCCTCCTTGGCCTTGCACCAGATGAACTCGCGGATGTCCGGGTGGTCGACGTCGAGCACGACCATCTTCGCCGCACGGCGCGTCTTGCCGCCCGACTTGATCGTCCCCGCCCAGGAGTCGGCGCCGCGCATGAACGACACGGGGCCGGACGCCGTTCCGCCCTTGGCCAGCGGCTCCATCGAGCCGCGGATGTTCGACAGGTTGATCCCCGAGCCCGAGCCGCCGCGGAAGATCATTCCCTCCTTGGTGTTCCAGTCGAGGATCGACTCCATCGTGTCGTCGACCGAGAGGATGAAGCAGGCGCTGCACTGCGGGTGCTCCTCGAAGCCCACGTTGAACCACACGGGCGAGTTGAACGCCGCCATCTGGTGCAGCAGGATGTGCGTCAGCTCGTGCTCGAAGACCTCCGCGTCCTCGGCCGTGGCGAAGTAGCCGCGCTCGGCCCCCCAGCCGGCGATCGTCCCCGCCACGCGCCCGATCATCTGCCTGACCGAGTGCTCGCGCGCGGGGTTGCCGATCTGCCCGCGGAAGTACTTCTGCGCGACGATGTTCGTCGCGTTCTGCGACCAGCTCTTGGGGAACTCGACGTCGGTCTGCTCGAACGCCACGCGGTCGCCGTGGCCGATGCGCGCATCGCGCACTTCCCACTCCACGGCATCGAACGGATGCGTCCCTGCGGACGTGAAGAAGCGCTTGACCTCAAGGGCGTCGCCGGGCGCCGTCGCGTGCGGAATGGTGGTGTGCGGTGTCGGGTTCATCGGACCTTCCTCCTCTGCTGCGCCGGCGTGCGGGCGGCCAAGTCGAAGCTGTTTGTCGGGCCGAGAATCGTCCCACTCCGGTCGGCGGAAAAACTGCCTCGCCAATGGCCGCGCAAAGCGCTCGAGAAGGTACCTGCATTGTACTACCCGAGGCGTCGCTATCCGACGCAAAAGACCCCTGTTTGCGGGGTGTTTACAACATTCGGATAGCCTCCTGGCGCGGGTGCGAACAAGCTCGCCGCGAGAGTCACCGCAGAGCGCTGCCGCCGTTCCGCGGGAGAACCTCGCTGCGGACAAATCTGTCGCTCACAGCGGGGATCGCTCTAGCGCCCGAGCCGCGCCCAGTCGGCGAATTCCGACCAGGTCGCCGAAGCGCGAAAGCCCGCCTCGGCCATCGCGTGGCGAAGCGACAGCAGCCAGTGCGGCTCGAACGCGCTGCGCCGCGCCAGCGCCCAGGCCGCGCACGCGAGCACGAGCAGCGCCGCCAATGCGGCGACCGCGATCGCGCCCGCGGACAGCGACCGCCCGCCTTTGCCCGCTTTCGCGGGCGCCGTCGATGAGGCCGCCGCCGGCGTCGTCGTAGTGGTCGCCGCGGTGCTCGTCGAAGCGGGCGTCGCCGGCACGCCGGCCGCCGGCGTCGTGGCGGTGGCCGGCGGTGCGGTGGCCGCGCCCGATGGCGCGTACGTCGTCGTCGGCGTGCTCGCGCCGGGGGTCGCCGCCGTCGCGCTGCCACCCGTCACTCCCGCGCTCGGGCTCTGCGGGCGCGCCGACGCGGGTACCGGGAACGTCGGCTTGCTCGACCGCTTGGCCGCACCGGCCGCCGACGGCCCCGCCCACGCGGCGAGCAGTGCGAGCAGCGCGACGCTGGCCGCGAGCCCGCGCGAGCGCGTGCGGCGGAGTGTTCTCGGACTGTCCGGCGAGGGCGGCATCGCGCCCATGCTAACCCGGCGTTCGGCCCGCCGGCCCGAGCAGATCCTCGATCGCGGCGATCGCGTCGGCGAGCACTCGCTCGGGCGCTCGGCTTGCGTCGAGTACGCGGATGCGCTCGCGCTCGGCGGCGGCGAGCTCGTCGTATGCGCCCGCCACGCGCGCGAAGAAGTCGGCGTCCTCGCCCTCGAGCCGGTCGGGCGACTCGTCGCGCTGGGCCTGCCTGGCGCGGCCGGCCGCCGGCGAGATCGCCAGCAGCAGCGTGCGGTCGGGCGCCAGGCCGCCGGTCGCGAAGCCGTTGATCTCGCGCACCCGCTCGACGCCGAGCCCGCGGGCGGCGCCCTGATAGGCCAGCGACGAGTCGACGTAGCGGTCGAGCAGCACGATCGCGCCGCCGGCGAGCAGCGGCGCCAGCAGCTCGTCGACGAGCTGCGCCCGCGCCGCCGCGTAAAGCAGCGCCTCCGCGCGCGGCGACACGCTCAGCGCCGGGTCCTTGACGAGCGCGCGGATGCGCTCGGACACCTCCACGCCGCCCGGCTCGCGCAGCAGCTGCACGCGCTCGCCGCGCGCGTCCAGCTCGCGCACGAGCGCCTGCGCGAGCGTCGACTTGCCGGCTCCGTCGAGCCCCTCGATCGTGATCAGCGTGCCGCGGCTCACGCCGCGCACGCTACTGCGACGCGCGAGTCTAGGATGGACCGATGCCCTCCGCCACGGCGCAAGACGAACGCCACGCGGGCGCGAGCGACCCCGTCGACGCGGCACTGCCGGGTATCGCCGCGCATCCGCATGCGCGCGCCGTGCTCGCGCCCGCGCTGCGCGCCGATGCGCCCGTCTCGCACGCCTACCTCTTCCACGGCCCGCCCGGCACCGGCAAGCGCGACATCGCCCGCGCGTTCGCCGCGGCGCTGCTGTCCGACGGTCCGCAGCAGGCGGCCGTCGCCCGTGAGCGCATCGCGCGCGGCACGCACCCCGACATGACCTGGGTCAAGCCGTCGGGCGCCGCGGAGATGCTCGTCGCCGACATCGAGGAGCCGGTCGTCGCCGGCGCCACGCGCACGCCGTTCGAGTCCGCGCGCCGCGTGTTCGTGATCGAGGGCGTCGACACGATGAACGACCAGGCGGCCAACCGCATGCTCAAGACGCTCGAGGAACCGCCTGACTTCGTGCACCTGCTGCTGCTCACCGACCGCCGCGAGGATGTGCTCGCGACGATCGCCTCGCGCTGTCAGCCGGTGCGCTTCGACCCATTGCCGCCCACGCGCATCGCCGCCGGACTGGAGGGCGTCGACGCCGAGCGCGCGCAGGCGTGTGCGCAGCTTGCGCTCGGCGATGCGCGCTTGGCGGCGCGGCTGGCCGGCGAGCAGGGCTCTGCGCTGCGCGCCGGCGCCGAGCGCTTCGTGCGCGCCGCGCTGAGCGGGCAGACCGCCGAGCGCCCGTGGCTCGCCATGCTCGACGCGGCCAAGAGCGCCGGTGCGAGTGCCGGCGAGCAGGCGCAGCAGACGCTCGCCGGCGAACTCGAGCTCGTGCCCGCCAAGGAGCGCAAACGCTTCGAGCGAGAAGCGCTGGAGGCGCGCCGCCGCGGCGAGCGGCGCGCGCGCACGCAGGCGCTCGACCAGATGCTGCGCCTGGGGGAGCTGTGGCTGCGCGACGTGCTGTGCGTGTGCGAGGGCGCCGAGGAGCTCGTCTACGCCGTCGACCGGCGCGCCGAGCTGGCCGACGATGCGAAGGATCGCGACGCTGCGCGCGTGCGCGAGGGCATCGAGCTCGTGCAGGACACGCGCCTGCGCCTGTCGGTCAACGTCTCCGAAGAGCTCGCGCTCGAGGCGCTCGCCTACCGCCTGCAGGCGCTGCTCGCGCACGACGCCGCCTGAGATCGAGAACGCAAAGAGCCCCCGCCGGGGCGGGGGCTCTCGCTACAGGCGACGACCGGGCCGCCGAACGTGCTTCAGCCTTTCGCGATCACGCCGCGCACGGGCGAGACCGGCGCGGCCGCCCGCGGCATTTTCAGCGCGATCGTCGCCGACACCGTCGCGCACCCCTGCTCGGTCCAGATGTCGAAGTACAGGTTCGCCGCGGCCCACGAGGCTTCCGCGTTGGCGGTGTCGCCGGCCTTTTCGTATTCGCGCGCATCTTTTTCGGCGTTCTGCATCGAGTTCACCACGGCGCTGCAGGCCACGCTCTTGGGCGTTTTCGTTTCGATCGCTTTCGGGCGGGCCTGCGAGATGGCCGGAGCGACGGTCGCACCGGCGAAGCTGAGCGAGGCGACGAGGGCGAGGACTGTGGTGCGGGTCTTGGTGCTGAGCATTTGGCGTCTCCTGTAAGGGCGGGTTGGCTTGTAAGACCATCCTCGCCTCGCCGAGGCTCACCGAATACCCACCCCAGGGGTGGGGTTGCCTTACCTCGCAGGCCTGGTCCCGCCACGCGCCCGCCTGCCGACATCGGCGCCCGTCCGCCCGCGCGCGAACATCCATATATAAAAAGGAAGTCAGTCGGCGATCGAGCCGAGGTTGGGCGTCAGCCCATACGTCTCGAATGCCAGAAAGCGTGAGAACAGGCGGTTATCCGGGCCGTGATAGTCGGCAGAGCCGGTGCTCAGCAGATCGAGCTCTGCGCAGCGCTCGGCCAGCAGGCGCGTCTGCGCCTCGTCGTGCTCGACGTAGAAGGCCTCCACGCCGTCGATGCTCAGCGCGCGGAAGCGGTCGATGCTTTCCAGCACTTCGGCCGAGTCCTTGACGTCCCAGAAGGGGTGCGCCCAGATCGCCACGCCACCGGCCGCGTGGATCGCCTCGATCGCCTCGGCCACCGTCGGCGTCTCGCGCAGGCGGAAGGCCGGGCGGCCCTCGATCAGGTAGCCGCGGATCAGCGAGCCGACGTCGTCGATGTCCTCGTCGGCCAGGCGCTGCGCGTTGGCGGGCGCGTTGAGCACGGCGCCGGCCAGGTGCGGGCGGCCGATCGGTTTGCCCGCCGCGATGCGCTGCTCGATCTCCGTTTCGTCGAGCTCCAAGCCGGCTTCGCGAAGGCCGTCGCGCATGCGCAGCGTGCGTTTCTCGCGGTCGGCGAGGAAGCCCACCAGGCTGTCGGTCATCGGCGGGCCGGTGTGGTCGATGTCGTAGCCGAGGATGTGCAGTTCGCGCCCCACCGGGGCGCCCTCGTCGACCGCCGAGATCTCCACCGCCGGCACGATGCGCACGCCCAGGCGCTCGCCCGCCTCGATCGCCTCGGCGACGCCGGAGATCGTGTCGTGGTCCGACAGCGCAAGCAGCTCCACGCCCGCCTCGGCCGCACGCTGCACGACCTCCGCGGCCGGCAGGGCCCCGTCGGAGTGAGTCGAGTGAGATTGCAGGTCGAAGCGCAGCGCCATGCGCTGAGCCTATGCGATCGGATCAGCGGTCGGCCGGCCGCTCGCTGACACGCCGGCGGGCCGGGTGCTCGGTCTGCGGCGCCTCGCTCGCCACCGCGAGCTGACGCGTCACGCGCCGCTCCACCGCGTCGCGCAGGCGTCGCACGGCCGCGTGGTAGCGGCGCGCCTTCTCCGCCAAGGACTGGTCGCCGCCGCCGAGCGCGTCGAGCTCCACGCGAGCGGCCTCCGTCTCGCGGGCGCGGCCGCCCGCCTCGATCCACAGCACTTCCAGATACGCCAGCGCCGCCCCCAGCTGCTGATCGGCGACCGTCTCGCGCTGCTCGATCTCTCCCAGCACCGGCGCAAGCTCGTTGCTCAGCCAGCGCGACTCGGCGTGCGCGCGCAGCAGCAGGCACACGTCGAACGTCGCCGGTCTGTTGGAATTTCTGAAGCTGTTGGAACCGTCTGCCATTGGAACGTCCGTGTCCGGCGGGCTGTCGTGCGCGCCGAGAAGCGCTACCCCGGCCTTCGGCGACGCCCCGCGGCTGCTTTAGGGCAAGCCGCACGCACTCCACGCTTTTTGGGAATTTTTTCGCTCGTTGCGAGCGCGTTCGACAGCTTTGGGCAGCGAGGCTCAGGCTCGGCGAGGGTTTGGCCGATAGGAGAGCACCGGGACAAAAATTGAGCGGGGAGACGGAGGTAGCACCGATGCACCTAGCCGGCGATGCCACGAGCCGAGCGCCAGGACAGCATGCGCGCGCGACAGTCGTGCGGTTGCGCATGCGCACGATCGTCACGCTCGGCGTGCTGGCCGTCTCCACGGCCGCCCTCGGTCGCGCCTTCGGCCTGCACGACATGCGCTTCCTCGCCTCCGAGGTCGCGCTGCTGGCCGTCATCTTCGCCGTCTCTCGTTACGTGCTGCCGCTCGTCGACCGCCGCGACCGCGGCGCCAGCGCCGAGGAGCACGTCGGCAGGATGCTCGAACAGCTGCCCGCCACGCGCTGGCACGTGATCCACGACGCGAGCTTCGGGCGCGGCAACATCGACCACATCCTCGTCGGCCCCGCCGGCCTGTTCACCGTCGAGACCAAGAGCCACCCCGGGCCGGTGCGCGTCGGGCGCGTGCACGGCGCCACGATCCGCCAGGCACAGGCTCAGCGCGACGCCATCGAGCACGTCCTCGGCGTCCCCGTCGAGCCGCTGCTCGTGTTCAGCCGCGCGTGGGTCGATCGCCCGCTCGCACGGCGAAAGGGCGTGCGCGTGCTGCCCGCGCGCGTGCTGCTGACGCACCTGCGCAAGCGCAAGGAGACACTTTCGCGCGAGCAGGTCGACGACGTGCACGAGCGCCTCAAGCAGGCGCTCATCGACCAGCAGACCTCAGAACGCGTGATCCGCGGGCGCTGGGGCGCGGCGCACTAGCGTCCGCGCTGTCTCTCACTCTTCGCGTCCCGGGCGCTAGCTTGTAGGAATGGCAGCGACCGCGCCGGCGACGGCCTCGCAGAGCAACGGTGCAGTGCCGGGGCTCGCGCCCGTGGACGTCTCGCAGGACGCCCAGCCGGGCCTGCCGCCCGGCCCGCGTGCGCACCCGCTGCTGCAGACGCTCGCCTGGGCGATCGCCCCGACATGGGTCATGGACAACTGCGCCAGGCGTTTCGGCGAGTCCTTCACGCTGACGTTCTGGCCGAGCGGCATGAAGCTCGCGATGGTCAGCGGGCCGGAGGCCGTCAAGACCGTGTTCACCGCATCGCCCGACGTCGCGCCGTCAGCCGCCGGCAACTCGCCGCTGCGCCCCGTCATGGGGCCGAGCTCGGTGATCGTGCTGACCGGCCCCGAGCACATGCGCCAGCGCAAGCTGCTGCTGCCGCCGTTTCACGGCGAGCGCATGCGCGAGTACGAGCAGACGATCGTCGACGCCACGCGCAAGGACATGGCCGGCTGGACGCTCGGCGAGCCGATGCGCCTGCACGAGCGCACGCGCTCGATCACGCTCGAGGTGATCCTGCGCGCCGTGTTCGGCGTCGAGGCCGAGCGCATGGGCGCATTGCGCACGGCGATCGAGCAGCTGATCGCGCCGATCGGCCCCCGGCAGGCCGTGCAGATCGCGCTGCGCGTGGCGAGCGTCGAGCGCCCCACCGGCGCGATCGGGCGCGCGCTCGACCGCCTCGACGCCGTCATCCACGAAGAGCTCGCGCGCCGCCGCACGCAGGCGGACCTCGCCGAGCGCACGGACATCCTCTCGCTGCTCTTGCAGGCGCGCGACGAGGACGGCCAGGCGATGACAGACGACGAGCTGCGCGACGAGCTCGTCACGCTGCTGCTCGCCGGGCACGAGACGACCGCCACGTCGGTTGCGTGGGCGATCGAGCGGCTCGTCCGCCACCCCGGCAAGCTGGCGCGCCTGGTCGCCGAGATCGACGCAGGCGACGGCGACGACCGCTACATGACGGCCGTCATCGCCGAGACGCTGCGCGTGCGCCCGGTCGTGCCGATCGTCGCGCGCACGCTCATGCAGCCGCTCGAGCTGGCCGGCTATGCGATGCCCGCGGGCACGCGCCTGGCGCCGTCGATCTACCTGACCAACCGCAACGCGCGCGTGTACGACGACCCGCACAGCTTCCGTCCCGAGCGCTTCCTCGACGCAGCCCCCGAGACGTTCTCGTGGATCCCCTTCGGCGGCGGCATCCGCCGCTGCATCGGCGCCTCCTTCGCGCAGCTGGAGATGAAGCTCATGCTGCGCACGATGCTCGCCGAGCTGACGCCACGCGCGGCCGCTCGGCGAGGCCGGCCGGGTAGATCCGGTGTCACGCGCGACGAGCTCAACCGCCGCCGTGCGATCACGCTCGTGCCCTCGCGCGGCGCGCGCGTCGTGTGGAGTGCGCGGCGCTGACCAACCGCGGGGCTGAGTACCGTCTCTCGTCATGGAGCTGACGAGCACGGACGAGACGACCGAGACCGATACGCAGCCTGACCAGCTGCTGAAGCTCTTCGGCCTGGACGCCTTTCGCCCGGGCCAGCGTGAGGCGGTCGCTGCGGCGCTCGCCGGCCGCGACAGCCTCGTCGTGATGCCCACCGGCGGCGGCAAGTCGCTCTGCTATCAGCTGCCCGCGCTGTCCGGCGCGGGCCTGGTCGTCGTCGTCAGCCCGCTAATCGCGCTGATGGCCGACCAGTGGCGCCGCCTGCAGCAGGCGGGCGTCAGCTCGACGATGCTCGCCTCGGGCATGCAGGACGGCCACAACGAGCAGGCGCTCGGCCAGATCGCCTCAGGCGAGACGCAGCTCGTGCTCGCCGCGCCCGAGCGTTTCGCCTCGGGCGCGTTCCGCGCGGCGCTGGCCCAGCGTGAGGTCGCGCTGTTCGTCGTCGACGAGGCACACTGCGTCGCCGAGTGGGGCCACGACTTCCGCCCCGACTACCTGCGCCTGCACGACGCGATCGCCTCGCTGCGCGGCCCGCTCGGGGGGCGCCCGGCCGTGATGGCCGCGACGGCTACCGCCACGCCGCGCGTGGCCGAGGAGATCGCCGCGCGCCTGGAGCTGCACGAGCCTGTGTCGATCCGCTCCGGCTTCGATCGCCCGAACGTGACGTTCGACGTGGTCAGCGTGGAGGGCAAGGGCGCCGTCGCGCGCAAGTGGTCGGCGCTGCTGCACGTGCTCGGCGACGAGCGGGCGCGCCCGGCGATCGTCTACTGCGGCACGCGCAAAGACACCGACGCCGTCGCCACGCGCCTGCGCGAAGAGGGACTCACGGCGGTCGCCTACCACGCCGGCATGAACCCCGACGCCCGGCGCGCCAGCCAGGAGGCCTTCATGGACGACCGCGCGGAGGTCGTCGTCGCGACCAACGCTTTCGGCATGGGCGTCGACAAGGCAGACGTGCGCACCGTCGCCCACTGGGCGCTGCCGACGAGCCTCGAGGCCTACTACCAGGAGGCCGGGCGCGGCGGGCGCGACGGCTTGCCGGCGCGCGCGCTGCTGCTCGGCGCGCGCATGGACCTCGGGCGGCTGATCCGCTTCATCAAGGAACGCGACACGAGCGTCGACGACGTCAAGGCCTACGTCGCGCGTTTGCGCCGCAGCGCCGAGGGCGACGTCGCGACCGTCGGACACCGCGATCTCGGCGAACGCGACCGCGTGCTGCTGTCGATCGCCGAGCGCTCCGGTGCCGTGGAACTGGAGCCTGCCGGCCACGACGGCCTGCTGATCCGCTTGACCGGGCAGGGCAGCCCGCGCAAGGCGTTCGCCGCGATCAAGGTCGCGCGCGATCGCGGCTGGGACGCCTACCGCTCGATCGAGCGCTACATGACCAGCGGCGAGATCTGCCGCCGCCGGCAGATCCTCGATCACTTCGGCGACGACGAGCCGGGGCGCCCGACCGGGCGCTGCTGCGACGTGTGCGAGCCCGACGAGGCACTCGTGGCGGCTGCCAACGCGCCGGTCAAAGCGACGCGCGGGCGCAGCTCGGCGGGCGCCGGCAGCGGCGGCGGCGCGAGCGGCCCGCCCGTCGATGCCGACGACTTCGAGCGCCTGCGCGCGTGGCGCTACGAGCGCGCGGAGGGCAAGCCGGCGTACACCGTCGCCTCCAACGCCGTGCTCGAAGACCTGCTGCGTGCCGCGCCTGCGAGCACGCACGCACTGCTGCAGATCCGCGGCATCGGCCCCGCCTTCTGCGAGAAGCACGGCGAGGCGCTGCTGGCCGAGCTGCGCGCGCTCGGGCAAGACGCCGGCGAGGGCGGCGCCGGAGCGCCACCGGCGGCGGATGCCTCGCTAGCATCTGGGTCCGCGCCGACGTAGCTCAGCTGGTAGAGCACTTCACTCGTAATGAAGGGGTCCGGGGTTCGAGTCCCCGCGTCGGCTCTCGGGGTAGCGTGTCGTCAGCGGCGGAGCACGAACGTGCGGGTTGCGCGGATCGGCTGGCCGTGGGGTGGTGAGAAGACGGCCTCGGCCAGCACGCGAAGACGATGAGCGTGGTTCAGTAGCGCTCGTCCCGTTCTTGTGAGGGTCAGCCCGATGGTCGCCTGCTCGACGTCAGCGAGCGCCCCGGTGCCGCGCGCGATCACAGGCTGAGAACCTGCGCCGCCGAGCACCCACTTGAGTCTGATCGCTCCAGGCTCAGGAGGGTTCAGGGAGAGGCCGTACCCGTCGCGACTGAGCATGGCGCCAATACGCGCCGCCTTTCCTCGTGGCTGCAGCTCCGTCTGGAGGAGTCGTCGAACCTGGGCGGCGTGCCGGCGTGGCGCGGCCGACGACGATGCTGCCGTTTGTGGCCCCGGCCAGGCAGAGCAACTCTGAGGGGCAGGAGATGGCACTCAGTTCCCCGAGGTGATCCGCCGCGCCGCGTTCCCATTCCCCGCCGCGGCGAAGGTGGCGCGTGAGCGCCACTTCGCTCGGCGCTGACCATGAGCTCCTGTAGAGAGATGCACAAAGCCACGCTGACGGACAAGACAGACTCCAGAAGCCCCCGCCGCCCTGTCCGTCTGTCACGGGGGCGGCGCGCGAGAGGCGCCACGCCGAGGCGCCTCTCGTCGGGTCGCTGGAGGTGACGACCCCACCGGTCCCGTCGCTGGCCGCACACAGGGCTGCCGATACACAAGAGATGTTGCCGATAATTGCCTGCACGGCTCCGTCGTGGGCGCCTTCTTGGTCAGTGTCGACATAGGCAGCCGTCCAGGCGCCACTGCCGCCTGTTGGGTCGGTCGAAGTCACGACGTCGCCGTCCCAGTCGCCGGCCACGCAGAGCGACACAGACGGACAGGACAGGGCGGACAGCTGGCGTTCCGGTGGGCCTTTTTTGATGCTGTGGCAGCGGATTGGACAGGGACCAGCGTCGATGGTGAAGGTGCTCCACGCGCCGGCATCGCCGGTAGGACTCGTAGACGTGTGCGCGTCGCCGCTGTAGTCAACGCGACACACAGTGAGGCCGACGGGCATGAGACGGCGGTGAGTTGGTCGGTCGTGATCGTGACGCTCTTCCATGCAGCCGCTCCAGCGCCGGGGTCGGTCGAGGTGAACAGCGCACCCGTCCCTTCGTCGACCGCTGCGCAAAAGGACCTCGATGGGCAGGAGATGCTCACAAGCGAGCATGGTCTTGGGCCACATTCGTTGCTGTCGACGCGGGCAACGTTCCACGATGATGCGCCGCCTGTCGGGTTGGCAGATGTCAGGACGTTGCCCGAGCTATCCGCCGCAACACAGAACGACGTCGTTGGACAGGCGATCGTGGCGAATCCCCCCGAGGGATCGACCAGTACCGGACGTTGCCACGACAGGGGGTTGGCAAGGTGCGCCTTCGCCGTCGACGCGAAGACACACGTCAGCAGTCCCATCAGCAGCACCCCGTGCGCAAAGCGTCGTTCTGATCTCATCGGCTTGCGACCGGCATCCGACCCCCCGTGCTCCGTTCGTTGTGTCAGCAGTTTGAACAGCCCCCACGCGTCCTAGTTGCGGACAATGGCTGGCTCCCAGGTCACCAGGTTCCCCTGACTACTCGAGCTGCGAACGGCCCGGGAAATCCAGGCACCGCTTCAGCCGCTGCTGCTCCGGCGCTGTGAGCGCCCGCCATCCTCCCCGTTTGAGCTCGAAGAACTCGCTGCGCGTGTGAACGCTGCCCGCTTCGCTCGGCTGAGGGGTGGCGGCGATCGTCTCGCCCGCGACCATGCGCGGCCACCAGCGCGTGAACAGCGTCTGCTCGGCCGCCTGGACGCGCGTGTGCAGCGAGCCGCCGGTGTCGTCGGGCAGCACCGGCACCTCTATCCGCTCGACGATCGGCCCCGCGTCGAGCCGGGAGGCGATCTCGTGCAGCGTGGCGCCGGCCGGCGATCGCTCCCACAGCGCCCAGAAGACGGGATAGAACCCGCGACCCCACGGCAGGAACCCAGGGTGCAGGTTCCACAGTCTCTCGTAGCGGTCGATCGTGTCCGCGGGGACGATCCGCTGGTAGTGGACCGAGAGGCCGCGCGGCGAAGGCTGCCAGTCCTGCCCGTCGCAGACGGCGAAGCCTCGCGACCGCGCCAGGCGCACAAGCGAAGGATCGTCGGTCACGACCTGCGTGACCTCGGCGGGGCGTGCCTGAGCGATCGCCCAAGGACCCAGCGTGCCACCGACCAGCAGGTCCATCGGCCCGGCGCTCACGACACGAGCTCTGCTTCGCGCCGCACCACCGCGCCGACCGCGGATATCTCGCCCGCCTGCAGATCGTTGGCCATCGGGAGGCTGAGCATGTGCCTCGCAACGTGCTCGGTCACGGGCAGCTCGGCGCCGGCCTGCGCGCGGTCGAACGCCGCTATCCGGTGCAACGGCTCGTAGTAGGAACGGAACTCGACCTCCGATCGCGAGACGGCCAGGCAGCGTGCGCGATGTTGCGCATCGGCGAGCAGCAGCGGAACGAACTGCCACGTGCCGCGGGCTGCGCCGGCCTGGAACTCGCCCAGGTCTCCGAGCTCTGCCATGTAGCGCATCGCCGCCTCGCGGCGGAGCCGCAGGACGTCGTCGAACCCGTCCAGCACCGCCAGAGCAGTGGCAGCATGCATCTCGCTGAGCTTCGCGTTGAACGCCATCGGCTCGACGACGCGGCGGCGCTCGTCGAGGCCGAAGTTGAGAACGCGCGCGATCTTCTCAAGCACGACCGCATGCCTGCTGAACACCGCGCCGCCCTCGCCGACCGCGAAGGGCTTGGTCGCATGAAACGAGACGACCTCCGCATCGCCCTGCCCGCCGATCGGCACGCCGTCGTCCGATACGGCCCCGAAGCCCGCGGCCGAATCGACCAGACACGGCACATCGCGTTGCGCGCAGAGCTTCAGCCAGGCGCTTCTGACATCGCCGTCCGGCGGCGTGCCAAAGGAGCTGCAGACGAGCACGATCGCCACATCGTCGCCTGCCGACGCAAGCGCTCGGCCCAGCGCGTCGGGGTCCATGTGCCAGTGCTGCGGATCGATGTCCACGAACCGCGGGACGAGCCCCACCCAGCGTGCGGCCTGCACGCTCGCGGGAAACGTGAAGGAGGGCATCACGATCTCCGTGCCGCTCCTTCTGAGCGCCGTGAGCGCCGCCATCAGCCCCAGCGTGGCATTCGCGACGGCGACGCACCCGACGCCCACGCGCGCGCCGAGTCGCTGCTGCAGCAGCTGCACACAAGGTCCGCCGTTGGAGAAGTAGCGCTCCCTGCGAGAAATCTCGAAGTACCGCTCGATCCGGTCCGCCGGGGGAAGCTTGGGATGTTGAAAACGCACCCGCGGAACCGGGTCTGAGTTGGCGGGCACGCGGGCGATCTTACGTCGCTTGCATCTAGGCTCTGCCCGTGAGCGATCAGACACCCGCCGACGCCCCCGATCCGGATCGGCCCGTCGAGCAGCGCCTCGCGGCGCTCGAGCAGGCGGTGGCTGACCTGCGCGAGCTCGTCGTCAGGGCCTACGACGGCACCCCGCGGGCGGCCGTCGAGCTCCTCGGGGCGCGGCGGGCGGCCGACTACCGCGCCGCCTACGGCGAGGGCCCGCTCGTCACGGCGCGCATCGGCGCATACGCCGGCGGCGAGGCGCTGTTCGACCGTGCGATCGCGAGCGTGCGCCGCCAGAGCTATGAGAACTGGGAGGCGATCGTCGTCTGCGACGGGCGCGACGAGTGGACCGCGAAGCAGATCTCGTCGATCGGCGACGCGCGAATCCGCTGCGTACAGCGGCCACGCAACGGCCCCTATCCCACGGTCGCGCGAGATCGCTGGCTGGTGGCGGGCGCCCATCCGTTCAACGAGGGGTACGCGCGAGGGCGTGGGGCCTGGATCGCCCCGCTCGACCAAGACGACGAATGGAGCGACGATCACCTGGAGACGCTCCTCGGAGCCGCGCGCGCCTCCGAAGCCGAGGTCGTTTACGGCGTCGCCCGCGTCGTCATCGCCGACCGCGAGGAGACCTACTTCGGCGCCTGGCCGCCCGCGATGGGCGACTTCGGCTTTCAGTCGGCGATCCAGCATGCCGGCTTGACCGCATTTCTCTATGACGCGAACGCATACCTGTTCGGCGAGCCTGCAGACTGGCATCTGGCACGCCGGATGCTCGAGGCAGGGGTTCGCTTCGATTTCGTCGATCGGATCGTCGCCACGTACTACGTCAAGCCCGACGACGACTCCTCGATCGCCTGGTGGCGCGAGAGGGTCAGCCAGCGCGGACGCCACGGCGAGTAGCTCGCCACGGCCGGCTGCGTCCGGGCGCTGACGAACGCGTTGCAAACCTCAAGTTCCCTGCGCGCCCGTCCAACAGCCGTTGAGCGCCGGTCGCCGCAGTCGAGTTGGCGGCGGGCCTGCTCGATACGCAGCTCGACCCTCCCACAGGGTCGGGCCCTCCCGGGGATCGCCGTAAGGGGGTGTGGCCCCACACGCTCGTAACCCAGGAGGACCTCGATGGACCACGCACGCAACCGGCGGCTCGGCTGGAGCTGCCTACTACTCGTCGTCGTAGCGGCACTGCTTGCGGCGACGCCCGCCATGGCCAGGGCCGAAGGCGGCGCGGCCGTTGCCTGGGGCGAAAACTGGCACGGGCAGCTGGGGGCGTTCTTCAGAAGCCAGCGCGAAGAGGCGCCGATTCCCGTGGAAGGCCTGACGGGTATCGAGTCGGTTGCGGCGGCGACGAGCTTCAGCCTTGCCCTGCTCAGCGATGGCACGGTCGCCGCTTGGGGCGGCAACGTCTACGGGCAGCTCGGCAACAACGGCTTCAAAGCCAACTGGGAACTGGGCAAGAGCCACGTCGAAGTCAGCGGGCTGAGCGGCGTCAAGGCGATCGCCGCCGCCAACGAGCACGCGCTCGCGCTGATGGGCGACGGCACGGTGCGCGCATGGGGCAACAACCAGTCCGGCCAGCTCGGCGACGGCAAGGGCGGCTTCGAAACCGTGACCGGCCAGAACCAGCGCGTGCCGAAAACGGTCGAAGGGCTGACGCACGTCGCGGCGATTGCCGCGGGCGGCCCGTCCAACTACGCGCTGCTGGAAGACGGCACCGTGATGGCGTGGGGTGGCAACACCCGCGGTCAGCTCGGCATCGCATGGCCGGAAAAATGCCAGAACCGCAACACCCCCGGCTGCGCTCAGTACGAATGCCCGACCGAAATCGGCAACGTTCTCTGCAGTACCCGGCCCGCTCCCGTGATGACCGCGGCGAACAAGCCACTCGGCGAAGTCGTGGCGATCGCCGCCGGCGCCGAAGCGACCTACGCGCTGCTGAAGAGCGGCGAAGTCGTCTCCTGGGGCAGCAACTTGAAGGGCGAGCTCGGGCAGACAGGCCTGGAAACCGGCCCGCACAACAACTTCCGAGCGCCCGGAAGGGTGATGCGAAGCAGCTCGCAGGCTCTCGCGAACGTTGCTGAAATAGCCGCCGGGCACAACCACGTGCTCGCACGCCTGAAGAACGGGGAAGTCGTCGGCTGGGGAAACAACGCCGACGGCGAGCTCGGCGAAACCGGGCCCGCCACGGCGGAAATCTGCCAGGTCCACCACCCCGAACTGCACTGCGTCAAGTCGCCGCAGCCGATCCACACGCCCGCCGGGCACGTGGAAGCGATCTCCGCCGGGACGCAGTACAGCGTCGCACTGATCGATCGCAAGGTCTACGCGTGGGGGCGTAACGAATACGGCGAACTCGGCAACGGGGGGACGGGCGCCGGGCGCGTGCCGGCGCCCGTCGCAGGGCTCGGTCCGGTGGCGAGCGTGTCCGCCGGTGGCACACATGTCGTCGCGCTGCTCGCGAGCGGTGTCCAGCCGCCGCCCGCGCCGGTGGCGCTCAGCCGCAAAGCCGGAGGCCTGGACATTTCCTGGAGCTCCGCCGGCACCGGCAGGATCGTCGATCGCGTGTTCGACCGCCCGGCGGCAAACCAAGCCGAAGAAGAACTGGAAGAAACCGAAGAAGCCGGGACGGGCTCGGCGGGCGGCGGCACGGGTGCGCTGCAGAACACGACCCGCCCGAGAATCAGGGGCGAAGCGCGCGAAAACCAGCAGCTGACCGGCACGAGCGGAACCTGGTCGGGCAGCGAACCGACCCGCTTCGAATATCAGTGGCAGCGCTGCAAGGCCGCGCAATGCGCCCAGATCGCCGGCGCGACCGCTCCCAGCTACGTGCCCGGCCCCGCCGACGTGGGATACGCGCTGCAGTTCACAGTCGTGGCGATCGGCCCGAACGAAGCTCGCGTGCCGGCGATCTCGCCACCGACGCAGACGGTCACCGGCGAAGAAGAAGCGAGGCGGGCGAAGACCAACAGCAGCAAAATCGGCGGCGCCGCGCGCAGCGCCTCGATCGTCGAAATCTATGGGGCGCCGCTCGAAACGGTGCCCTACGAAATCAAACTCAGCGTGGGCAGGAAGGTGCGCGTCATGGTCGGCACGCCGCTGCCCGGGCCGGCGATCGAAACGGCGCCGGCAAGCCACGTCGCTGTCGCGCCCGCAGCCCCCTCGCCGTCCTGCGCCCGGGCCTCGGCGACCTGCCCCGCCAACGTGCCCGCCGGCGGGCAGGCGCCCGCTCCCGCCCCCTTGCCATCGCCGTCGCCGTCGCAGTCGCAGTCGCCTCAGCCTGCGCCCGCCGGCGCCCCAGCCGTCCCGCCCGAACCTCCAGCCGCAACGGGCGGGCGCGCTTCGCGAAGACGGGCGCGCACGGGCTGATCGCTCAGCCTGAGGCGGCGGACTCGACCAAGGTCTAGTGGTCGGGGCGGCTCGCCGGGTGCACACTTCGCCATCGACCAATCCACACTGAAAAGGGCAAACCCGCCGCGAGGCGGCGACGCAAAGTCATGGGTCTCGACGAGACAGCTCGACTGCCAGTAGATGCCACGGAGGGCAATCGTGTTTGTACTTTCATCGAGGCGCGCGCACGCCGGGGATCCCCCGTCGTCACAGCGGCGACCACACAGCCCAGACGGCGCGCCGAGATGGCTGGCCCGCTGCACGAGTGACGACAGCGGCTTCACGCTGGTCGAACTACTCGTAGTCGTGCTGATCATCGGCGTTCTCGCCGCGATCGCGATCCCGGCGTTCCTCAGTCAGACCGGCAAGGCGAAGGACGCACAGGCCAAGGAGCTGGTGCGCACGGCGCAGACGACGGCCAAGACGATCGCGACCGAGAACGACGGGAGCTACCAAAGCGTCACGCCGGCCGAACTGAACGCCGTCGAGCCGAGCATCCCGATCGCTGCCGAACGCGGCGAAGCGTATTTGAGCGCCGCCGGCGGCAACGCCGACGAATACTCGGTGACCGCCACGGCGACCAACGGCGACGAACTGACGATCAGCGAAAACGCCGACGGCGAAGTGAGCCGTCAATGCGCGAGCCCGGTCGAAAAAACGGGCTGCTCGGGGGGCGAATCGAGCAGCTGGTAGGCGTGCAGCGGCGCGCGTGGGGGGCGCGCCGCTCGCCGCCCGCGCCCGGGCTAGATGGCGAGCGCGCGGGCGGCGATCGCCGCGCCGTCGACCCCGCGCGGGAGGTCGCCGAAAGCCAGTCCGCGTTCGTCCAGGCGCGCGGCGCAGAACCCGTCGCCCACCGCCGGCGGGGCGTGGCGCAGCAGCAGGCTGGCCTGCAGCGCGAGCGCCATGTCCTCGACGACGCGGCGCGCGCTCCACTGAGCCTGCGCCGGGTCCTGCGCGAGGCCCGCCAGCCCGTCGCGCACGCGTGCGATGTGCCTGTCGAAGCGTGCGTCTGAGCCCGACGCGAGCTCGCACTCGGCGAGGAACGCCTCGGCCGAGCCGGTTTCGCGGGCGAGCGCACGCAGCACGTCGAGCGCGATCACGTTGCCCGAGCCCTCCCACACCGTGCCGATCTGGATGTCGCGGTAGAACTGCGCCATCGGCGCCTCCTCCACGTAGCCGTTGCCGCCGAGGCACTCCAGCGCCTCCGCCGCCAGTGGCGCGCCGCGCTTGCACACCCAGTACTTGGTGACGGCCAGCGCGAGCCGGCGAAATGCCGTCTCCTGAGCGTCGTCGGAGTCGAAGGCGCGTGCGATGCGCATCGACGCAGCGGTCGCCGCCTCGGACTCGAGCGCCAGGTCGCCCAGCACGTTGACCATCGCCGGCTGCTCCGACAGCACCGCGCCGAACGCCGAGCGGTGGCGCGCGTGCCAGGTCGCCTCGGCGACCACGCGGCGCATCATCCCGGTCACTCCCAGCAGCGTGTCCAGCCTCGTCCACACGAGCTGCTCGACCATCACCGCGGTACCGCGGCCCTCCTCGCCGAGCAGCTGCGCGGGCAGGTGGTCGTACTCAACCTCCGAGGAGGCCAGGCAGCGCCCGCCCAGCTTGTCCTTCAGCCGCTGGATGCGAAAGCCCGGGTGCGGGCGCTGCGCGACGAAGCAGCTGATGCCCGCCTCGGTCTGCGCGAGCGTGAAGAAGACGTCGAACACGGGGTGCGTGCAGAACCACTTGTGGCCGGTCAGCTCGAACCAGCCGTCGCCGATCGGCTCGGCGACCGTGCTGTTGGCGCGCAGATCGGAACCGCCCTGCTTCTCGGTCATCACCATCCCAGCCTGCGCGAAGGCGTCGTAGTCGGGCAATGTCAGCCGCCGCTCCCACTGCTCGGCCAGAGCCGCGTCCTGGCGCATCGTCGGCACCGCGGCGTAGTTGATCGACATCGGGCAGCACGGCCCCGTGTCGAGCTGGTTGAACAGGTGAAAGAGGCCCGCGCGCACGACGTGCGCGCCGGCGTGCGGCCGGCGCCAGGGGAGCGAGTTGAGCTCGCGCTCGACGCCCAGGCGAAGCATCCAGTGCATCGACGGGTCGTAGTCGATCGCGTCGATGCGGTTGCCGTAGCGATCGTGCGACTTGAGCACCGGGATATTGCGCTGCGCGCGCTTGGCGTGCTCCAGCGCCTCGGCGGAGGCGACCACGGCGCCGAAGTCGCGCACCCGGTCGACGCCCCATTCGCCGCCCTCGCGCACGAGCGCCTCGCTGAGCGCCGGGTCGGCATCGAAGGCGTTGTAGTCGGCGAGCGGCGGAGGCTGGTTGATCACCTCATGCGTCGCTGTGCGATTGCTCGGGCTCGTCGTGGCCATCGTCGCTCCTCGGTCGTTCGCCGGTCGTTGCGACCTTACCGGCTGCGCGGAGCGTGCGCGAGCAAAAAAAACGCCGCGCCCCAAGCTCGGGGCGCGGCGTTGTTGCTCCGGGTCGCGAGGCCGGACTGCTCGTCGACGGCTCCGCGGGAAGACAGCTGCGGGAAGAGACCGAAGGCTAGATCGGTTCTTCTTCTCCTCCGCCTTCTTTTTCTTTTTCGCGTTCTTCTTTGGCTTTCTGTTTTTCTTCCTGCCTTTTAGCCTTTTCTTCTTCGCGAAGTTTCCGTTTTTCGGCCTGTTCTTTTTCCTTTACTTCCTTAGCTTCGGCCTTTTCGATACGGACTTCGTTGCGTTCCTTCGTTTTTTCGATGCGTTCTTTGTTTTTTTCCCTGCGCCGTTCGAGTGCTTCGTGATTTTTTTCTTTGGTTTTTTCGCTGCCTTCTTTATTTTTTTCTTTTGCTTCTTCGAGCTTTTCTTTGTTGATTTCTTCTGCTTCTTCGACGCGCGGTTTTTCGCCTTCTGCGGCTGACGCCGACACAATCGCCGTGTTGAACGCGAACGTCGCGACCAACAGCAGCATGAGCATCCTGAAGCGCTTCATCTGTGTCCTTTCTCTCCGATCAGATCGTCCCCCCGGGCCGGCGGCGCAATGCCGGTGCCGAAACGCGATCCCTCCTGTTTCATCCCCTACCGGTCCGCCGGGCTCCGGGCGCCGCGCCTGCTCGCGCGAGATCCGGGCCCGAGCACGCATCTGCTCCCTGCTCACGCCTGTCGTCGAGTAGCCCGTCGACAGACGAGAACGCCGATGTTTCTAGCAGATGGCATGCGTGATGTCCAATCCGTCGAATCCGTTCTGGACCTCTCACCGTTGCAGGTGTTACCCATCGACGCAGGCCCGCAAACAGACCGTTTCCGGGACGCAAGCCACCGATGCAAGCGATCGCGCAGCTCCCCGGCTCGAACCCCGCGGTCGCGTTTACGCCGCGGCAACGGGCACGGCCTGGCGTTGCGCGAACTCGGCGATCAGCTCGGCCAGGCGCTGCGGTTGGTCCTGGGGGACGAAAGCGCGGCTGTCGGCGATCTGCTCCAGGCGCGCCCCGGGGATCGTCGCGGCGAGGCGCTCGGCGAAGCGCAGCGTGAACATCAGATCGTCGGGCGCCCAGGCGAGCAGCGTCGGCAGCGGGCGTTCGCCCAGGCGCTTGGCGGCGTCCAGGGTGTCGCGCTTGTCGATCGCCTTGAGCGTTGCGACGGCGTCGGCGCGCACGTCACGCCGGCGCAGCGGCGCCAGCCACTCGGCGGTCAGCTCGTCGGGCAGCTGCGTGTGGCTGAGCATGCCGAAGCCCAGCGGCGATCGGCGTACGCGCGCCGAGCGTGCGGCCTGTGCCAGCAGCCAGTAGGCGCCTGGGACGTGCGCCAGCCACTGCAGCGGGCGCAGTACCGGCGGCAGGAAGTTCTCCAGGCAGTCGCAGTTGGTCAGCACCAGCGCCCGCAGCCGCTCGGGGCGCTCGGCGGCGAGGATCTGCGAGATCGCCCCGCCCGTGTCGTTGGCGACGATCGTCACGTTGCTGAGCTCCAGCGCGTCGAGGAAGTCGGCGATCAGGTTGGCGATGCCCCGCGGGGAGCGGTCGGCGCCGGGCTTCAGCGCGGTGCGGTGCGAACCGAGCGGCCAGTCGGGCACGATGCAGCGATAGCGCGCGGCCAGCGGTGGCACGACGTCGCGCCACAGGCGCCCGTCGACCAGCAGACCGTGCACGAACACCAGCGGGTCGCCCTCGCCGAGCTCGCGGTACTGGATCGTCCCCTGCTCGAGCGTGATCTCTGCGTCCATCGTCCGTGGCCTCCTCTATCGTCACAGTTACATACAGGTTGTACGAAAGTAACATACAGACTGCATGAATGTCAATCGACAAGCATCGCGCTCGGCCTCGACGCGCGCAAAGCTGATCCGCGCCGCCCGCAAGCTGTTCGCCGACAAGGGCTACGCCTCCGTGGGCACCGAGGAGATCGTGCGCCGAGCCGGCGTCACGCGGGGCGCGCTCTACCACCAGTTCGCCGGCAAGGAGGACTTGTTCCTGGCCGTCTACGAACAGGTCGAGCAGGAGCTGACCGAACGCGTCGCCGCGACGCTCGGCGACCTCTCCAGCCCGTTCGCCGAGCTGCGCGCCGGAGTGCGCTTCTTCCTCGAGGCCTGCCGTGCGCCCGAGGTGCAGCGCATCGTGCTGATCGACGGTCCGGCGGTGCTCGGCTGGGAGCGCTGGCGCGAGGTCGCCGAGCGTTACGGGCTCGGCATGATCGAAGCCGTCGTCGGCGCCGCGATCGAGGCCGGTGAGATCGCCGAGCTCCAACCGGGCCTGCTCGCGCATCTGCTGATGGGCGCGCTCGACGAGGCGGCGCTGCTCGTCGTGCGCGATCCCGCCGCCACCGATGCGGTCGCCGCCACACTCGAGCGCATGCTCGACGGGCTGCGCGCCGGCGCGCGCTCCGGCTGACACGCCGGCCGCGACCCGGCGGGTCTATGCGCTGCGCCTGCGCCGAGTCTGAGAGAGTGCCCGCATGGCGCGCTTCGAGCTCAGCGGCAAGGTCGCGATGGTGACGGGCGCGGCGCGCGGCATCGGCCTTGCGACGGCCCGCGCGCTGGTTGCGCGCGGGGCGTCGGTGGCGATCGTCGACCTCGACGCTGCGGCGAGCGAACGCGCCGCCGGCGAGCTGGCCGGCGCCAAGGCGATCGGCCTCGGCGCCGACGTGACCGACAGGGGCGCCATGCAGCGCGCCGTCGCGGCGACTGTGGAGCACTTCGGCGCGCTCGACGTGGTCGTCGCCAACGCGGGAATCGCGCCGCGTGTGAACACCTTCAGGTCGATGTCCCAGGAGAACTTCGATCGCGTGCTCGACGTCAACCTGTGGGGCGTCTGCCGCACGGTCGACGCGGCCCTGCCGCAGGTCGTGCAGCGACAGGGGCACGTCGTCGTGATCTCCTCGATCTATGCCTTCACCAACGGCATCGGCGCGACGCCGTATGCGATGAGCAAGGCTGCCGTCGAGCAGTTCGGCCGTGCGCTGCGAGTCGAGCTGGCATCGCACGGCGCGAGCGCGAGCGTCGCCTACTTCGGCTTCATCGAGACGGAGATGGTGCATCAGGCGATCGACGCCGACCCGCTCGCCGCGGAACTGTTCGACGTGCTGCCCAAGCCGCTGCGCAAGCGCCTGCCCGCCGCAGCGGCCGGCGAGGCGATCGTGCGAGGAATCGAGAGCCGCCGCCCACGGATCGTCGCGCCGCGGCGCTGGACGGTCATGTCCCTGCTGCGCGGGCTGCTCGGCCCGCTGTCCGACGCGCAGCTGGAGCGCGAAGCGCGCGCGCAGGAGCTCGTGCGCAGGATGGAGGCCCGCGCCGGCGAGGGGCAGTCGACGACCGCATAGGAACGTATCGTGCGGGCATGGCTCGCACGAGGCTCTACCGCGACGGCGAGCTGGCGCTCGAGAACTTCCCCGTCAAAGACATCTCCGAGCACCTGAAGGACCCGCGGGCGTGCGTGTGGCTGGACTACTGCGAGCCGACATCGCAAGAGCTGGCGACGATCGCCGACGAGCTGCAGCTGCACCCGCTGGCCGTCGAGGACGCCGTCAACGAGCACCAGCGCCCGAAGCTGGACCGCTACGACTCGCACCTGTTCATGAGCGTCTACGCGCTCTCGCTGGACACGCAGACGGGCGAGCTGCAGACCAGCGAGATCGGGGTGTTCATCACCCACCACGCGCTCGTCACCGTGCGCAAGGACGAGGGCGTGGACATCGACGCCGTCGTCGCGCGCTGGGACGAATCCAAGGAGCTCGCAGTCCATGGCGTGTCGTTCTTGCTGTGGGGGCTGCTGGACTTCATCGTCGACGGCCACTTCGAAACCGTGCAGTCGCTGGACACCGAGATCGAGCAGCTCGAGGACCTGCTGTTCGACGAGGCGCCGCGCGAAAACGAGGTGCAGCGCCGTTCGTATGAGTTCCGCAAGAGCCTCGTGCTGCTGCGCCGCCTGGTGTTGCCGATGCGCGAGGTCGTCAACTCGCTGATGCGCCGCGACCTGCACGTGCTCGACCAGGAAATGGCGCCGTACTACCAGGACGTCTATGACCACGTGATGCGCGCGACCGACTGGACGGAGTCCTTGCGCGACCTCGTCACGACGATCCTCGAGACGAACATCACGATCCAGGGAAACCGCATGAACCTCGTGATGAAGAAGGTCACGAGCTGGGCCGCGATCATCGCCGTACCCACGGCCATCACAGGCTTCTACGGGCAGAACGTCCCTTACCCCGGCTTCGCCGCGCACTGGGGCTTCTGGTTCTCCTCGGCGCTGATCGTCGCCGTGTCGGGCAGCCTGTACGTCGCCTTCCGCCGACGCGACTGGCTCTAGCGCGGGCCCCTACATCAGGTAGCAGAGCTCGCGCGCGCGAGCGGTCAGCTCGTCGCGGTGGCTCGGGTGCGCGATCGCGATCAGCCGGCGCGTGCGCTCGGCGATCGAGCTGCCGCGCAGCTCGGCGACGCCGTACTCGGTGACCACCTTGTCGACGATGTTCTTGAACGTCGTCACCGCCGCGCCGGGATGCAGCTGCGGGACGATGCGCGAGACGGTGTCGTCGGCGGTGCTCGAGTGCAGCACGATGAACGCCTGGCCGTGCTCGGCCATCACCGCACCCCGCGCGTAGTCGGGCTGGCCGCCCGAGGAGGACCAGTACTCGCTGCCCAGCGACTCCGACGCGCACTGGCCGAGGAAGTCGACCTCGAGCGTCGCGTTGATCGCCGTCATGTGCGGCTCTCGCGCGATCACGGTCGGGTCGTTGGTGTAATCGACCGGGTGGAACTCGACGCCGGGGTTGTCGGCGACGAACTCGTACAGGCGTCGCGAGCCGAGCGCGCTCGTCGTGACGATCTTGTTGCGGTGCGTCGCCTTGCGCGTGCCCGTCAGCGCCCCGCACTCGACCAGGTCGACGAAGCCGTCGCCCAGCAGCTCGGTGTGCGCCCCCAGCTCGCGGTGCTGATCGAGCATGCCCAGCACGAGGTCGGGCGCCGCGCCGATCCCCGCCTGCAGCGTCGCGCCGTCGGGTATCCGCTCGGCCACCAGCGAGGCGATCTTGCGGTCGCGCTCGCTCGCGCTCGGCGGGGGCACCTCGACGAGCGGCGTGTCGGCTTCGCAGAAGCCGGCGATGTCGGAGATGTGCAGCTGGTTACCGCCGAACGTGCGCGGCACGCTGGGGTTGACCTCGACGAAGAACGGAACCTCGCCGATGAACGACGCGGTGTACTCGGCGTGCGGCCCGAGCGAGAAGTAGCCGTGGCGGTCGGGCGGCGACACGGCGCTCAGCACGAGCCGCGGCGAGAGCGTCTGTCGCATCAGGCGCGGGACGTCTGAGAACGAGTTGGGCACCAGATCGCAATCGCCGCGCGCAAAGGCGGCGCGGCTGTGCGGCGAGAGGAACCACGCCACGTGGCGCAGGCCGGGCAGCTCGCCGTCGATGTAGCGCCGTGCGCGCATCGGCATCATCTGATGCAGGCGCACGTCGCGTAGGTCGCCGGCCGCAGCCTCGATCGCGTCGATCGTGCGCGCCGGTTCGGCGTTGGCGAGGCCGACGATCACGTCCATCCCCGGCTCGATCAGCTCGAGCACGGCCTCTGGCGTGCTCCTGCGCGCGGCGATGGCCTCGTCGATCGGTTCAGAGCTCATGTCGTCAAGGTGTCGAAGTCCACCGCCGGCGGCCGCAGCATAGGCGAGAATGCTGGCCGTATGGAGGAGCCGATTCCGCTCGGCGCCGAGGATCGCGCGATCCTCGGCCTGGAGTGCCCCACGATCGCCGGGCACACGTGCAAGATCGTGCGCACGGCGCCCGGGCGGGGCGGCGGGGTCGACGCCACGACGCTGCGCGAGCGCGTGGCCGAACGGATCGCCCTCGCGCCCGCGCTCACGCGCCGCCTGGGCGGCACCGCGCATCGGCCCGGCTGGGTCGCAGACGAGGACTTCGACATCGCCGCGCACGTCGTCGCCGCGCCCGTCGGCGGGCCTGTCGACACGCCGGCGCTGCTCGCGCTGGTCGCGGAGCTGTTCGAGCAGCGCCTGGATCGCGCACGGCCGCTGTGGCGCATCGACACGGTCGCCCTGTCCGACGGCGGCAGCGCGCTGATCTGGCGCATCCATCATTCGCTCGCCGACGGCACCGCCTCGGTGCGTTACGCGCGGGCGCTGCTGTGGGACGACGGACCGGAGGCGAGCATGACGCAGGCGCAGGCACACGCCGCGCACGCGGCCGATGAGGCTCGCCGGCGCGCGCATCTGGCCGGTTTCCTGCGCCGCGAGTACGCACGAGGCGAGTGCCGCTCGCCGTTCGACGGGCGGATCGGCACGCGCCGCGAGGTCGCCTTCGCGGCCGTCCCGCTGCAGCCGCTGCACGACGCCGCAAAGCAGCTCGACGGGGCGACGGTCAACGACGCCGTGCTGACGATCGTCGCGGGCGCGGTCGGGCGCTGGGTGCGCGAGCGCCACGGCGAGCTCGGCACGATCCGCCTGCGCGTCCCGGTCAGCCTGCATCACGAGGGCGACGACGTCGCCAACCACGACTCGTTCTTCTCGGTCGCGCTGCCGCTCAACGAGCCCGACCCGGTCGCGCGGCTGCGTGCAACGCACGCCGAGACGACCGAGCGCAAGCTCGACGAGGACGCGCAGTACCACGAGCACCTGCTGCACGAGCTCTCGGGCCTGCCGCCGCTGGAGCATCTCGTAACGCGCATGGAGCGCAACCCGCGCCGCTTCGCGCTCAGCGTGTCCAACGTGCCCGGCCCGCGCGAGCCGGTGAGCGTGCTCGGCGCGCCCGTCGCGCACCTGCATTCGATCGCCGAGATCGGCGAACGCCACGCGCTGCGCGTGTCGGCCACGTCGCTCGCCGGTCAGCTGTGCTTCGGGCTGTGCGCCGACCCCGACCTCGTCGACGAGCTGCAGCTGATGGCCGAAGGCATCGAGCAGGAGGCACGCGGGCTGTTCGCGGCGGCGGGGGTCGCCGTCGAGCCGGCGTTCGGCTACGAGGCGCGCCCGTCCTGAGCAGTACCGTCTGACGGTGCCCAACGCCGCCCCAGCGAAACCCGAGGGGCCGGCGCCGGGCGAGCCCGCGCCGGAGGAGTCGCACAGGCGCCGCACCGTTGCAAAAACGGGCATGGCGGCACTCACGCTCGGTGCGCTGGGCGTCGTCTTCGGCGACATCGGCACGAGCCCGCTGTATGCGCTGCAGACGGTCTTCACCGCCGACCATCACGCGGTGCACGCGAGCGCCGGCGACGTCTACGGCGTGATCTCGCTGGTCTTCTGGTCGATCACGATGGTCGTGTCGGTCAAGTACGTGACGTTCATCATGCGCGCCGACAACGACGGCGAGGGGGGCATCATGGCGCTCACCGCGCTCGTGCAGCGGGCGCGCGTCAACAGCGCGATGGCAAAGCTGCTGCTGGTCACGCTCGGCATCCTCGGCGCGTCGCTGTTCTACGGCGACGGCGCGATCACCCCGGCGATCTCCGTGCTGTCGGCGGTCGAAGGCATCAAGGTCGCGGTGCCGAGCCTGCACTCGATGGTCCTGCCGATCACCGTCGGCGTGCTCACCGGCCTGTTCGCCATCCAGCGCTACGGCACGAAGCTCGTCGGCGACCTGTTCGGCCCGGTGATGGCGCTGTGGTTCGGCGTGCTCGCGCTGACGGGGATCGTGGAGATCGTCCAGCACCCTGCCGTGATCCGCGCCCTGTCGCCCAGCTACGGGGCGAAATTCATGTTCGCGCACGGTCACGTCGCGTTCATCGCGCTGGGCTCGGTCGTGCTCGCGGTGACCGGTGCGGAGGCGCTGTACGCCGACATGGGCCACTTCGGACGCGCGCCGATCCGCCGCGCGTGGTTCCTGTTCGTCTTCCCGGCGCTGACGCTCGAGTACCTCGCGCAGGGCTCTGAGATCCTGCGCTCGCCCAAGTCGGTGTCCAACCCGTTCTTTCTGCTGATGCCGACGTGGGCGCAGATACCGATGGTGCTGCTGGCGACCGTCGCGACGGTGATCGCCTCCCAGGCGGTCATCTCGGGAGCCTTCAGCGTCACCCATCAGGCGGTTCAGCTCGGGTTCCTGCCGCGCCTGACGATCCGCCACACCTCGCGCCGCGAGGTGGGGCAGGTCTACGCGCCCGGGGTCAACGCCGCGCTGTTTGCGATCGTCGTGGCGATCGTCGTCGGCTTCGGCTCCTCGACCGCGCTGGCCTCCGCCTACGGCGTCGCCGTCACCGGCACGTTCATCCTCAACACGATCCTGTTCCTGGCGGTCGCGAGGCTGCTGTGGCATCGCCCGTGGCGGGTGATCGCGCTCGGAGCGCTCGTGTTCCTGAGTATCGAGGTGACGTTCTTCGCGGCCAACCTGACGAAGGTCGTGCACGGCGGCTGGCTGCCGCTGGCGATCGCCGCGGTCGTCTTCACCGTGCTGACGACATGGCGCAAGGGACGCGAGATCGTCACGGCCAACCGCATCCGCGAGGAGGGGCCGCTGCAGGACTTCGTCGACGAGCTGCAGGAGCGCAAGCTCGCGGTCCAGCGCGTTCCCGGCACGGCGGTCTATCTCAACGCGCGCGCTCAGACCACGCCGCTGGCGCTGCGCGCGAACGTCGAGCACAACCACATCCTGCACGAGCGCGTGATCATCGTCTCGATCGAGACCGAGCGGGTCCCGCACGTCTACCACGCAGACCGCCTCTCCTGCGACGAGCTCGGGCACGCCGCCGATGGCATCACTGGGCTGTCGGTGCGCTTCGGCTTCCAGGATGCTCCGAACGTCCCCGCGATGCTCCGCCTGGCCGTCCGCCAGGGCCTGCTCGAGCAGTCGCTGGACGACGCGCACGCCTCCTACTTCCTCTCGCAGATCACGATCGTGCCGGCGCGAGCGCGCGGCATGAACCCGTGGCGCAAGCGGCTGTTCCTGGCGCTCGCGCGCAACGCCGCCAACCCGGTCGCCTACTTCCGCCTGCCGGACGACCGCACGGTGACGGTGGGCGAGCGCGTGGCCCTGTAGCGACCCACCCTCAAGCATCGGCAGGACTTCGCCGATCAGCCCTGAAGGACGACGCAACAACGTACCTGTACGGGGGTGAGCCGAGTAATGGATCGCAACAAACTGGTGCTCGCGGCGATGATCTTCGCCGTCGCGATGCTGTTCATCGATCAGACGATCGTGGCGCTCGCGGTGCCCGACCTGCAGCACGACCTGCACCTCTCCTCGACCGGCTCGCAGTGGATCGTCAACGGCTACCTGCTGTCGCTGTCGGCGTTTTTCGCGCTCGGCGGCAAGGTCGCCGACGTGTTCGGCCCGCGGCGCATGGTGATCGTCGGTGTCATCTCCTTCGCCACCTGCTCGGCACTGTGCGGCGCCACGCCCACCGGCTCGATCGGTGAGACCTGGATGATCGTCTTTCGCGTGCTGCAGGGCGCCAGCGCCGCGGTGCTGTTCCCCTCTGCGCTGGCGATCGTCGTCGCCACGTACGAGGTCTCCGCGCGGGGCAAGGCGCTCGCCGTGTTCTTCTCGATCACCGGCGCGCTGACCGCCGTCGGCCCGATCGCCGGCGGCTACCTGACCGAGTGGACCTGGCGCGCGATCTTCTGGGTGAACGTGCCGATCGCGATCGTCGCAATCGTCCTCACGGTGATCTCCAAACCGAGCGAGGAACGCAGCCACACGCGCATCGACATGCGCGGCGCGCTGCTCGTCGGCGCCGGCATGGGGGTGGCCGTGTTCGGGCTGCAGCAGGCCAGCGTGTGGGGCTGGGACAGTCCCGCGACGTGGCTCTGCCTTGCCGTCGGGCTCGCCCTGCTGGCGGCGTTCGCCCTGTTCGAGCTGCGCACGCGCGAGCCGCTCGTGCCGATGCGCCTGTTCGCCGACCGGGCCTTTGCCGTCGACAACGTCGTGCTGTTCCTGCTGTCGATCTGCTTCGTGCCGCTGTTCTTCTTCATCAGCCTCTACTCGCAGATCGCACTGGGCGAAAGCGCCTCTGATGCCGGGCTGGTGATACTCGTGTTCTTCCTCGGGTTCACCGTCGGCGCGCGGCGCGGCGGCGCGATCCTCGACAGCAAAGGCGCGCGCCCGACGGTCGTGCCGGGTTGTGCGATCGCCGCCGTCGGCTTCTACCTGTGGGGCTCGGAACTCGACAACCTGTCCTTCAACGAACAGTGGTACTTCCTCGCGCTCGCCGGGCTCGGCGTCGGCATGGTGCTCGGACCGGTGAGCACCGACGCGCTGAACCGCGCCGCGCGCGCGACCTACGGCGCGACCACCGGGCTGACGCAGACGGTGCGCAACTTCGGCGGCAGCCTCGGCCTCGCCGTGCTCGGCTCGCTGCTGATCACCGAAAACGTCTCGCGCGTGGAGAAGACGCTCGGCCGGGTGGGCGTGCCCAAGGCGCGCGCCGACAGCGTCGCGCACGCGATCTCCGGCGCCGCTTCGGGCTCGAGCGGCAAGGCCACAGGCGTCGCGCACGGCGGCGTCGCCCACCAGATCCAGCTCGACTTCGCCCACTCCACGCAGACCGTCGTGTACGGGATGGCGGCCGCCATGGCGCTGGCTTTCGTCGTCGCCCTGCGCGCGATGCCCAGCGGGCGCGCGCAGCAGGCCGAAGACGCGGAGCAGGATGCGCCCGCCGCGGACGTCGGCTCGCCCGCGGCCCAGCCGGGCGGCAGTAGCGCCGGACCGGCTGCCGCCTAGGGCGAACGGGCCTGCCTAGGCGCGGACGGCGTCGCGCTCGGCTGCCACGACGACGCTCCGGTCCTGCTCGCCGGGCGCCGGCGGCGCGCCTGTCGTCTTGGGCACCAGCAGGCCCGCGACGAAGCACACGACGAGAAAGCCGGTCGCCATCACGAAGGACTCGGTGAAGCCGGTGACGGCGGGATGTCCTTTGGCGCTGTGCGCCGCGATGAACGTCGCCGACAGCTGCCCGCCGAGCGCGCCGCCCAGCGTGCGCATGACCGTGTTCATGCCGGTAGCCACGCCGGTCTGTGTGCTCGACACGGATTGGATGATCAGATTGCCGAGCGCGGCGAAGGCCAGCCCGATCCCCACGCCGAGCAGCCCCGCCGCAATCAGGAACTCGATCGGGTGACTGTGATCGACCGACAGCAGCGCGAACGACCCGGTCGTGAAAGCCGTTCCCGACAGCAGCGCGGCGCGCGAGCCGAAGCGGGCGGAGATCCGCCCGGCGTAGACGCCGAGGATCGTCATGCCCACAGTCGAGGGCAGCAGGTACAGACCGGACACGACGACCGACGCGCCGAAGCCGAACCCGGTGCTCTTGGGCAGCTGGGCGAACTGGGGGAAGATGATGAACGACGCGTACATGCCGGCGCCCAGGAGGAACGCAGCGAGATTGGTCGTCCACACGCCGCGAATACGCATCATCGTCATGTCGATCAGCGGGTTTGAGCTGCGCATCTCGACGGCGATCCACACGCACGAGACGGCGAGCCCGGCGGCGATCAGGCCGAGCGCCTTGGCCGACCCCCAGCCCCACGTGGTCGTCTCGGAGATCGCCAGCAGCACGATCGACATGCCGACCGTCATCAGCGCGGCGGCCAGCCAGTTGATCCTCCCCGGCACGCGCACCGGCGACTCCGGGATGTAGCGCCACGTCGCCAGCGCGGCCAGCACGGTCGCCGCCAGCGGGAACCAGAACAGCCAGTGGTAGTTGAGGTGCTCGACGATCAGCCCGGCGGAGACGATGCCGATGCCCGCGCCCACGCCGAGGATCGAGGAGAGCAGGCCAATGCTGCCGGCGACCTTCTCGCGCGGGAACTCGTCGCGGACGATGCCGAAGGCCAGAGGGAAGATGCCGCCGGCCGCGCCCTGGATGAAGCGCGCGACGATGATCACGCCGAGCGAGCTGGACACGGCGGCGAGCAGCGTGCCGAAGGCGAGGATCACGAGCGTCACGAGCAGCAGGCGCTCCTTGCCGTACATGTCGCCCAGCCGGCCGAGGATCGCCGTGCCGACCGACGCCGACAGCAGGTAGGCGGTGAGCAGCCAGGTGATGCCCGTCTCGCTCGTGTGCAGCGCGTGCTGCATCGTCGGCAGCGCCGGCACGACCGACGAGCTGAGCATCGCGTAAGCGACCCCGGCGAGCGACAGCACGGCGAGGATCAGCGTGGGGTGCGTGCGCTCGGCGCCGGTGGGCGCGGTCCCGTTCGCGGACCCGGTCCCGTTGGCGCTGCTCGATGTCATCGCGAGTGGGTGTCGGGGGTCATTGCGGCGCTGCCTCCGCGCAAGGGGGTTGCGTTGCGGGGGCGTGGCGCACTACAGTAGCGGAATGAGCATTCCGGTCCTCGGCGAAGTGCAGGAGGACGAGGGCTGCTGGTCGGCGCTGGCCGCGGACGAGAAGCGCGCGCGGTTGCTGCGCGCGGCCGGCGAGGTGTTCGCGCGCGACGGCCTGGACGCACCGATGCCCGTGGTCGCCGCGGCGGCCGGCGCCGGCGTCGGCAGCGTCTACCGCCAGTTCCCCTCCAAGCGCGACCTGCTCGCCGCGCTCGTCGTCGAGCGGCTGCAGGAGTCAGAGCGCGGCGCCGAGTCGGCGCTCGCCGGCGAGCAAGATCGCTGGTCGGCGCTCACGGGCCTGCTGTGGATGCTCGCCGAGCGCCAGTCCTCGGACGACGTGCTCGGCGAGGCAATGGCCACCGTGTCCGAGCACCCCGACGTGGTCGCGGCGATGGAGGCGACCGTGATGGCGCTGGAGCAGCTGCTCGCTGCGGCGCGCGGCGAGGGCCGGCTGCGCGCCGACGCGACGACGCTCGACCTGCGCCTGCTGTTCGCGGCAACGCGAGCCGCCGGCCAGCTCGAATCGGGCGCCTGGCGGCGGATGCTCGAGCTCGGCATCGACGCGCTGCGCGCGCCGGCCGGGCCGCGCGCCGCGCGCGCTGCCGCATAGATGTCCGGCGTCGCGGGTAAGGCAAACGCGATGCGGGAGAATCGCACGATGTCGCGGATCGTCAGCGCCCTCGGCCTCGTCGGCTGCATGGGCACGCTGCTCGCCGTTGCCGGGTGCGGCGGCGGCAGTCACGCGGGCGCCGCAGCCACGAGCGCCGGCAACGGCGCGGCGAACCCCGCCTACCTGGCTGCGGTCACGCGCGCCGCCGACGCGACCGATCGGGTGCCCGGTTACAAGTTCTCGCTGACCGCGAGCACGCAGCTCGGCGGCAAGAGCTTCGAAGTGAGCGGTGGCGGCACGATCAACGAACGCGGCTCAGAAGGCGCGGCGCGCGTACAGGCCGCAGGCAAGACGGTCGAAGAGGTGATCTCCAAGCCCTTTCTGTACATCAGCGTACCGAGCGGCGGCGACACGAGCCTGACGCACGGCAAGCCGTGGGTGCGCGCCGACCTGAGCACTTTCAGCCAGTCCTTCGGCAGCAGCTCGGTCGGCGCCGGCTCGTCGAATCCCAGCGAAGTGCTCAGCTACCTCAGAGCGGCCGGCACCGTCACGCGCGTCGGCGACGAGCAGGTGCGCGATGTCTCCTCCACGCACTACCACGCGCTGATCGACCTGACTCGCTTCGCCTCGGCCGTCCCGGCCGGCCGGCGCGCCGCGGCGCGCAAGGAGGGCAAGCTGCTCGAACGGGTGACCGGCGCGAAGACGCTGCCGATGGATGTGTGGATCGGCGCGGGGCAGATCGACCGCATCGCCCTGGCTTACTCGCTGTGCACGCAGGAAGGACGCTTGCAGGAGAAGCTCAGCATGGATCTCTATGACTACGGCCGCCAGCCGGCGGTGACGCCGCCGCCGGCATCCCAGGTCACCGACATCGCCGCCAAGCTCAAGTCAGAGGTCGCCAAGAGCCTCGCCCAGCTGGGCTGTCGCTGAGCGCGCTCGGTCGGGCAGGCGCACCGGTTTCCGGTCCGCCTGTGCTGTGCGCTCAGGCCGGGGCGACGGTCAGTTCGTGGTTGGCGCCGATGACCCCGTCCGGGTCCCAGCGCCGCTTGACCTCGAGCAGGCGCTCGTGCGTCTCGGCGGGCAGGATCGCGTCGATCGCGCAGGAGCGCTCGGCGAAGTTGAAATAGCCGCCGTCGGCCCTCCATGGCGCCATCGTCTCCTCGAGGTGGTCGAGCTGCGCGTCGATCGCCTGTCCGAGCTCAGGCGTGATCGGCATGCCGATACCGAACATCAGGTAGTCGGCGTCGAGCTTTGCCAGCGCGCCCGGGTTCTCGCCTTCGCGCCCGAGCGCGCCGCCGATGTGGCGCAGCTCGGTCAGCAGCAGCGGCGTGCCCGAATCTGCGCCGGCCGCGCCGACGAACGCGTCGATCGCCTCGTCGGGCAGGTCGGAGATCAGCGCGTGATGGCCGAGACCCGGCACGGGCTGCTCGGGGTCCATGTGGATTTTCGACAGCGCCTCAGCCGGCACCTGGGCGAACGTGTCCATGATCGGCTCGCCGATCTCGCGCAGCGGCGCGAGCAGCCTCTCGCCCTCGGCCGGGTCGCCGATGAAGGCGGCGTCGATCGTGATCAGCGGCCGGTCGCGCAACGGCTCGGGGACGTCGGGCAGCGGCGGAGGGCGCAAGAAGCGCACGACCGAGGTGACCTCGTCGGGAGCGCTGCTCGTCCAATCGCGGTAGGTGCGGATCGCGCCTGCGCCGAGCTCTGCCGGGAAGATCATGATGCCGGCGTACAGCTCGGCGATCGGCAGCAGCGCGACGTGCAGCGCGGTGACGATCGCGTAACAGCCGCCTCCTCCGCGCAGCGCCCAGAACAGCTCGCTGTCGTTGTCGGCGTCGACGCGGCGGATCTCGCCGTCGGCGGTCACCAGCTCGATCGCCTGCACGCGGTTGCAGGCAAAGCCGTAACGGCGCCCGAGCCAGCTCAGGCCGCCGCCCAGCGAGTAGCCGATCACGCCGACATCCGGCGCCGAGCCGGGCATCGAGCAAAGCCCCTTTGCCGTGCAGGCCTCGCCGAGCTCCAGCGCCAAGACGCCCGCTTCGACGCGTGCGGTCTGCGCGCCCTCGTCGATCTCGATGCCGCGCATGCGCTCGGTCTTGATCAGGATCGTGTCGTCGAGCGAGCCGATCGCAACGGCGCCGTGGCCGGTGCCGCGCGCGGTGACCTTCAGGTCGTGCTTGGCGGCGAAGCGCACGACCGCGGCGACGTCCTCTGCGCTCTGCACGAACGCTACCGCCGCGGGCTGGCGATCGGATGCGAGGTTCCACGCCGCACGCGCCTGATCCCAGTCGGAATCGCCCGGCCGGGCGACGTGGCCCGCAATCTTCAGCTCCCCCAAGCTCATTGCGGGCGCATCCTACGAAAAATCTCAGGTCTATGCTCGGCGTGCAGCCGCTGCACGCCCTTGCGCGCGGGTCGCGCGAGGCCTGTCCATTTCGCGCGGTCCCGTTCGTCGTTACAGCGACACAGGCAAAACGCGAGTCACAAGGAGAAGCAATGACCTACCTGCTGCAGATCTACACCTCCGCCACGGCGGCGGACTACGAAGCGCTGTCGGCCGACGAGCAGAAGGCGATCACCGACGAGTACATGGCGATCGCGCAGACGCCCGGAATGCAGGGCGGACACCAGCTGCAGGGCCCGGAGACGGCGACGACGGTGCGCGTGCAGGACGGCAGCACGCTGACGACCGACGGCCCGTTCGCGGAGACCAAGGAGGTCATCGGCGGCTACTACCTGTTCGAGGCAGATGACCTCGACGCGGCGATCGAGCTGGCCGCGCGCATCCCGGCCGCGCGCATGGGCGGCGCGGTCGAGGTGCGCCCGGTGGTGGAGCGTTAGCGATCCTCGACCGGGTCTTCCACGACGAGTGGGGCCGCGTCCTGGCGACGCTGATCGGCTTCCTCGGCGACTTCGACCTCGCCGAGGAAGCCACCCAGGAGGCCTTCGCGATCGCCGCCGAGCGCTGGCCGCGCGAGGGCGTGCCCTCGGTGCCGGCAGCGTGGCTGGTGACGACCGCGCGCAACCGGGCGATCGACCGCATCCGCCGCAACCGCACGCTCGTCGCCAAGACGAAGCTGCTGGAAGTCCCCGAGGCCGTTGACGAGGAGATCGAGCCGAGCGTGTTCGCAGACGAGCGCCTGGAGCTGCTGTTCACGTGCTGTCACCCGGCGCTGGCGACCGACGCGCAGGTGGCGCTCACGCTGCGCACGCTGGGTGGGCTGCGCACCGAGGAGATCGCGCGCGCCTTCCTGGTCCCCGAGCCGACGCTCGCCAAGCGCCTGGTGCGCGCCAAGCACAAGATCAAGGCCGCGGGGATCCCCTTTCGCGTGCCGCCCGACCACTTGCTGCCCGACCGGCTGGCGGCTGTCTTGGCGGTCATCTACCTGATCTTCAACGAGGGCTACGGCGGGCGCAACGAGCTGGCCTCCGAGGCGATCCGCCTGGGCGGCGCGCTGGCCGAGCTGATGCCCGACGAGGCGGAGGCCCACGCGCTGCTGGCGCTGATGCTGCTGCACGATGCGCGGCGCGAGGCGCGCTTCGCCGGCGGCGCGGTCGTGCTGCTCGCCGATCAGGACCGCTCGCTGTGGGACGGCGAGCAGATCGCCCGTGGACGGGTCTCGCTGGCGCGGGCGCAGGCGCTCGGCGGCCGCGGTGCATACGCGCTGCAGGCGGCGATCGCCGCGCGCCATGCCGAGCAGCCGTGCGACTGGCCGGCGATCGCCGGGCTGTATGCGCGGCTGGCGGTCCTGACCGGCTCGCCGGTCGTGCAGCTCAACCGCGCGGTCGCGCTCGCCGAGTCGGGCGAGGTGCACGCGGCGCTGGCGCTCGTCGACGGCCTCGAGCTCGGCTCCTACCACTACCTGCACGCCACGCGTGGCGAGCTGCTGCGCCGGCTGGGGCGCTCAGACGATGCCCGCGCGGCCTACCGGCGCGCGCTCGAGCTGGTGCACGCCGACGCCGAGCGCGAGTTGCTGAGCCGGCGCCTGAGCGAGCTCGACGATCCGCGACAGGAGTCCGTGCGCGACTAACCTCCGGCGATGCGCACGGGCGAGCTCGGGTTCTGGTGGCGCTCGCTCGGCGGGCCGCCGCCGTTTCGCGAGCCGTTGCGCGAGCCGCTGGAGGTCGACGTGGCGATCGTCGGCGGCGGCTATACGGGCCTGTGGACGGCGTACTACCTCAAGCGCGCGCAGCCATCGCTGCGCGTGGCGATCCTCGAGGCCGAGCGCTGCGGCTACGGCGCGTCGGGGCGAAACGGGGGATGGGTCGTCGGCTCGTTCAGCGGGCCGCAGCGCGCATACGAACGCGGTGGCGGGCAGGCCGGCGGCTATGCGGCGCTGGTGCGGGCGATGCACGAGACGGTCGACGAGGTCGGCCGCGTGCTCGCCGAGCAGCGCATCGAAGCCGACTTCGTCAAGGGCGGGCACCTGTCGGTCGCGCTGGACGGCGCGCAGGCGCAGCACCTGCGCGCGCACGTGCAACAGCAGCGCGCGCTCGGCTTCGGCGAGGCCGACGTGCGCGAGCTTGGCGCCGAGGAGCTGGGCGAGCGCGTGCGCATCGCGGGGGCGCAAATGGCGACGTTCTCAGCGCACGCCGCGCGCGTGCACCCGGCGAAGCTGGTCGCCGGGCTCGCCGCAGCGGTGGAGGCTCTCGGCGTGACGATCCACGAGCGCACGCCGGTCAGCGAGATCCGCGCGGGCGAAGCGCGCACCGGCGCCGGCATCGTGCGTGCACGCTGGGTCGTTCGCGCGACCGAGGGATACACGGCCTCGCTGCGCGGCATGCGCCGCGCGCTCGTGCCGGTCAACAGCTCGATGATCGTCACCGAGCCGCTGACGCCGGGCGTGTGGGAGGAGATCGGCTGGCGCGACGCGGAGGTGCTCGACGACGGCGCGCACGTGTTCGTGTACCTGCAGCGCACCGCCGACGGGCGCATCGCGATCGGCGGGCGCGGCGTGCCCTACCGCTTCGCCTCGCGCACGAACGGCGAGGGCGCCACCGCGCATGGGACGGTCGACAGCCTGCGCGCGAAGCTGGCGGCGATGTTCCCGGCGCTCGGCGACGTGGAGGTCGAGCACGCTTGGTCGGGCGTGCTCGGCGTGGCGCGCGACTGGTGCGTGTCGGTCGGCGCCGACCGCACGAGCGCCCGCGCGTGGGCGGGTGGATATGCGGGCGAGGGCGTCGCGGCGGCGAACCTCGCGGGGCGCGTGCTGCGCGACCTGATGCTCGGCGAGCGCACGGCGCTGAGCGAGCTCGCGTGGGTCGGGCATCGCGCGCGCCGCTGGGAGCGCGAGCCGCTGCGCTGGCTGGGCATTCGCGGCGTGTATGCGCTGTACCGCCGCGCCGATCGCAGCGAGCGGCGCACGGGGCGCGTCTCGCGCCTGGGCAGCGCCGTCGATGCGCTGTCGGGTCGCGGCTGACGCTCGCGGGCGCGGCTGACCGTGCTCGTCAGCCGATCGAGCGAGGATCGAGCAGCGCGCGGGCGACGCGCTCGGGCGCTTCCAGCTGCGGCCAGTGCGCGACGTCGGCGAGCTCCAGTCGCGGCGCGCCGGGCAGGCGCTCGGCGATCCGCTGCGCCATATGCGCGCCGGAGACCGGGTCGAGCATGCCCCAGACGAAGCTCAGCGGCACGTCGGCCTGCTCGAGCGCGCCTACCCAGCGCTGTTCGTGGCGTTCGCGGTCGGTGATGTAGCCGATCAGCAGGTGCCCGATGCGCTGGCCGTCGTCGCGGCTCATCGCGCGCCACATCTGCGCGCTGTCGCGCACGGCGTCATAGCCGTCGGCGAACGTCGGCGCGATGCCGGCGGCGAGCAGCTGCTCGTTCATCAGCTCGCCGATGCGCGGCCCCTGCTCGGGATCGAGCAGCGCCGTCTGCGTCGGCTGGCGGCGGTGCAGGTCCGGGTACAGCCCGCCGTTGAGCAGCGTAAGCGCGCGCAGATCGACGCCGAGCTCGCCTTCGGCCCGGCGCGCGAGCAGCTCCTGGGCGACCGACACGGCGTAGTCGTGTGCGACGAGCAGCGTCGCGTCGATGCCCTCGCGCGCCCACAGCGCCTGCACGAGATCGGCCTGCTCGTGCAGCGAGTAGACGTGCTCGCTCGGCTTGTCCGAGGCGCCGAAGCCGAGGAAGTCGCACATCAGCAGCGCGTGATGCTCGGCGAGCGCCGGTGCGACGCCGGCCCAGTCGTGCGACGAGCTGGGGAAGCCGTGCAGCAGCGTCATCGGCGGTCCCGCGCCCGAACGCCGCACGAAGACCTCGTGCCGCTCGCCGCCGATGTCCAGCGCGACGTGCTCGCCGCCGGCCCACCAGGCGTCGATGTCCATGCCGGCGTAGTCCACGAGCACCCGTGCTCAGCCGCGCCCGCGGCGGCGCCCGCGCTGCTTGGCCATCGCCTCGCGCACCTCCGCGGTGACGCTCGCGCCGGCGGCCTCGACGGGCTCGGTCGAGCGCAAGGCGCGCGCGAGCACGAACGCGCCCTCCAGCGCAGCGACCATCGAGAAGGCGAGCGCGCGCGAGCGCTTGCGCGGAATGCCGCACTGCACGAGCCGCTCCGAGGCGCCGTCGATCCAGCCGTTGAACACGTCGGCGCACGCCTGGCGCATCGGCTCGTTGGTGCTGGAGACCTCCAGCGCGACGGTCGCGATCGGGCAGGCGTCGGCGTAGTCGCTTTCGCGCAGCGCGACGGCGGCGGCATCGAAGAAGCTGCGCGTCGCCGCCACCGGGTCCTCGCCGGGCTTGAAGAACGCGTCGATCAGCTGCCCGTAGATCGCTCCCGACCAGCGGATCGTCTCCTCGCCGAGCTGCTCCTTGCCGCCGGGGAAGAAGTGGTACAGCGAGCCGAACGGCGCACTGGCCTCGGCGACGATCTGCTTGACGCCGGTGCCGGCAAAGCCCTGTCGCCGGAACAGCTCGGCGCTGTGTTGAACGATCCTCTCCTTGGTGCCCGCGGCCATGCCGAAGATGATACGTTACGTCTCGACTAGAGCGATCTATCTAATTATTAATAATCGTTTTGGAGGTTTCGGTTGTGGCGGACCTGGAGCTGACGGCAGGGACGATCGAGTACGAGGACACGGGTGGCGACGGGCCGGTGCTCGTGCTGCTCGGCGGCCTGATCATGGACGGCTCGGTGTGGGACCCGCTCGTCGACGATCTGCGCGCCGACCATCGCTGCGTCGTGCCGACGCTGCCGCTGGGCGCCCACCGCAAAGCGATGCGCGCGGACGCCGACCTCTCGCTGCGCGGCTTCGCGGCGATGGTCGCCGAGCTGCTCGAGCGCCTGGACCTGAATGACGTGACGCTCGTGCAGAACGACCACGCGGCGGCGCTCGTGCTCGCGGGCGAGAACCCGCCGCGCGTGGCGCGGCTGGTGATCAGCTCGTGCGAGGCGTTCGAGAACTACCCGCCCGGCCTGCCGGGCAAGAACGTGCGCATGACGGCGTTCGTCCCCGGCGGCGTCTTCTTGACGATGCAGGCGATGCGCGTGCGCGCGCTGCGCCGGCTGCCGATCGCCTTCGGCTGGATGGCCAAGCACCGGCTGCCCGACGAGCTGCTCGACCGCTGGTTCGCGCCGCTGCAGCAGCAGGGGGCGGTGCGCCGCGACTTTCGCAAGTACGTCACCGGCGGGCGGCGCAAGCAGATGGTCGAGGTGTGCGAACGCCTGCGCGCGTTCGCGCGCCCGGCGCTCGTCGTGTGGACGCCGGAGGACAAAGTGCAGCGCCCCGAGCACGGCCGGCGCTTCGCCGAGCTGCTGCCGGACGCGCGCCTGGTGGAGATCGCCGACAGCTACACGCTGATCATGCGCGACCAGCCGCAGCGCTTCGCGGCGGCGATCCGCGAGTTCGTGCGCGAGACGGCGGCGGTGAGCGCTCCGGCGTAGGCGCGAGGCGCCCTCGCGCGCGGGCGCGTGCGAGGATGCGCAGGATGAGCCGCACGTTCGTCGTCCGCCTGCTGGTCGCATGGCTTTCCAACTGCGTGGCGCTGCTCGTCGCGGCCGCCGTGATCCCGGCGATCGGCTACGGCAAGGACGCCGGCACGCTGCTGCTCGCCGGGCTGATCCTCGGCGTCGTCAACTTCGTCGTGCGCCCGGCGATCGTCTTTCTCACGCTGCCCGCGGTGATCCTCTCGCTCGGGCTGTTCCTGCTCGTGATCAACGCATTGATGCTGTGGCTGACGAGCAAGATCGTCGACGGCTTCACCGTCGGGCGCTTCTGGTCGACGATCGGCGGTGCGCTGATCGTGTGGATCGTCAACGCCGCGCTGCGCCGCGCCCAGCGCTCCACGCAAGCCGATGCCAGATGGGAGCAGGCCTGACGCATCGCACGCCGGGCGCGCCGCGTCGCTGACACGCGGGCGCAGGTGGCTGCGAGGATGCGCGCATGCTGCTGCTCGTCAAGCTCGTGCTCGCGCCGGCGCTCGTCGTCGGCTCGTCGCTGGCGGGCAGGCGCTGGGGCCACGAGGTCTCGGGCCTGCTCGTCGCGCTGCCGCTCGTCGCCGGGCCGATCCTGCTGATCACCGAGCTCGAGCACGGCGCGCACTTCGCCTCGCGCGCGGCGGCGGCGTCGCTGCTGGGGCTCGTCGCGCTCGCCTCGTTCGTCGTCGTGTTCGCGCGCGCTGCGCGCCACGCCGGCTGGCCGGTCGCGGTGCTCGCCGGCTGGGCCGCCTTCCTCGCCGTCGCGCTGGCATTCGGGCAGGCGGCGATCCCCGCGGGAGCCGGCCTGCTGCTCGCCGCGGGCGCGTTCGCGCTGGCGCCGCGGCTGCTGCCCGCCGACCCGCCGCAGCAGGACCCGCCGATCGCCGAGTTGCCCGCCTGGGATCTGCCGGCGCGCGCCGTGGCGACCGCGCTGCTGGTGCTGGGGCTGACGGGCGCGGCGGCGGGCCTCGGGCCGACGCTGACGGGTGTGCTCACGCCGTTTCCCGTGTCGAACACGGTGCTCGCGGCGTTCGTGCTCGTGCTGGAGGGCCCGGCGCAGGCCGACACCTTCCTGCGCGGCTTCCTGCGCGGCGCATTCGGCTTCGTCGCCTTCTGCTTTCTCGTCTCCGTGCTCGTGCTGCCGCTGGGCGTGGCGGCGGCGTTCGCGATCGCCCTGTGCGGCGCGCTGGCGACGCAGTTGCTCGCGCGCTTGCTGCTCGGCGCCCGGCCGGGCCGTGCCGTCTCGCCGCTCGCCGCTACGGGTTCAGCGCGACGGCGTCCATGATGCTGCCCCACGTTTCCACGGCGTTGGCTTCGAAGTCGTAGAGGTCGCCTTCCAGCTGGGAGGTGCGCGCCAGCAGCCCGTCCGAGGAGGAGGGCAGCGAGGGCGCGAGCTGGCGCTTGGGCAGCATGCCGATCGCCTGCACGGGGTAGTAGGCGTTGACGAACGGCAGCGTGCCGGCGGGCAGCTTGGTGTAGCCGCTGGACTTCCACGTGCGCAGGTCCGCGCACAGGTCCGGCGCCGGCGTGTTCGCCTCGGCGCTCAGCCTGCGCGCGTAGTCGCGCACGCTGTTCGTCAGGCGCGAGTTGCTCCAGTGCAGCCGGCGGACCGTCCGTGAGAACTGACCGATCGGGCCGGTGAATTTGCGGAACACGACGACGCGCATCGTCGCGGCGATCTCCCACGTGAGCTTTTCCGACGCTTCGTCCTGCGGCGACCCGGCGACGATCAGCGGGCATTCGCGGCGCATGCTCTTGAGCAGGTCCTGCAAGGCCGCTTCGGCGTTCGCGAGTTTGGCGTGCCCGGCGCTGACGAGCGCGTAGTTGGCGCGCACGTACGCGGCGCTCGCGGCGGCATCGCCGGAGGCGCCCAGCGCGTTCGCCGGCAGCGCCGCGAAAGCGAGCAGCGAGAGGGTTGCGAGCACGAGCCGTCGGATGGCCTCAGGCTACTCGCGCAGGCGCCCTGCTCGCGGCGGTAGCGGTTCGCCCGGCGCTCGCGGCGCCGCTCGGCGCACGACCGTTCTGAAGCAACTCTTACGTTCTGCGAAGGCGGATGTGGCACCCTTCCGCCTCGACACCCGCGGCCGCGAGCGGTCCCGGCGCGGGTCGTCGTGCATCCGCACATGCGCCGCAACGCACTGATCATCCTGGGGTTCGCCGCGCTCGCATGGGGCGTGCTGGCGCTCGCCCTGGGCTCGGCGAGCCTCACGCTGCTCGACGACTCGGGCTCCTCGGCGAAGGTCTCGCCAGCCTGTCTGCCGAGCACGCTCGCGCACTCGGCGGCGCTTGCCGGTACCTCCGTGCAGGTGTCGCCGGCGCCGGAAACGAACACGGCGAACCCGGCCACGCAGGTCAGCTTCCGCGGCGTGCCGGCCGCGCAGATCCGCGACGTGTCGGTCGTCGGCTCGCGCAGCGGCGCACATCCGGGACGGCTGCGCGCGTTCTCGCAGGGCGACGGTGCGAGCTTCGCGCCCGCCACGCGCTTTCAGTCCGGCGAGCGCGTGTCGGTGCACGCGGTCCTCGGCGCGGCGGCCAAGCCGGTGAGCTTCCACTTCCAGACCGACACGCCCTACTCGACGGCCAACACGACGGACTTCGCCAACCTGCCCGCGGCGCCTGCCGACTACCAGAGCTTCTACACGTTGCCTGCCGCCCACCCGCCGGTGATGACGGTCACCACGCCCGACCGCGATCCGGCGGCCGGCGACATCTTCACGACCAACGGCCCCGGGCCCGGTCAGTACGGGCCGCTGATCTACACGCCGCAGGGCCGGCTGGTGTGGTTTGCGCCACTGCCGGAGGGCGAAGCGGCCGAGGACCTGTCCACCCAGGAGTACGAAGGCCGGCGCGTGCTGACGTGGTGGCGCGGACACGTGCTCTCGCTCGGCTTCGGCGAAGGCGAAGACGTGGTGATGGACACGCACTACCGGACGCTCGCGAAGGTCGCCGGCGGCAACGGCTTGAAGGCCGACCTGCACGACTTCCAGCTCGCCGGTCACGACGTCGCCTACATCACCGCGTACAACCCCGTCCGCTGCGACCTCACCTCGATCGGCGGAGCGGCGGGCGGTGCGATCGTCGACACGGCGATCCAGCAGATCGACATGAAGACCGGCCTCGTGCGCTGGGAATGGCACAGCCTCGATCACGTCGGCGCCGAAGAGTCGGAAGTCGAAGCGCCGAACGGCCCGACCCCGTGGGACTACTTCCACATCAACTCGATCGACCCGCAGAGCGACGGCAACCTGCTGATCTCCGCGCGCAGCACGTGGGCCGGCTATCTGCTGCAGGGCAGCGACGGCAAGATCATCTGGCGCCTCGGCGGCAACAAGAGCTCCTTTGCGATGGGGCCGGGCACGAAGATGGCCTGGCAGCACGACGGGCGCGTGCTGGCCAACGGCGAGCTGACGTTCTTCGACGACGGTTCCAACCCGCCGATCCACAGCCAGTCGCGCGGCCTGCGCATCAAGCTCGACCTCAAGCACCACCGCGCGCAGCTCGTCTCCGCGCTCACGCACCGCGACCCGCCGCTGCTCGCGGCCAGCCAGGGCAACATGCAGACACTGCCCGGCGGCAACAGCCTGCTCGGCTACGGCGGCGTCCCGGCGATCAGCGAGTACGCCCCCGACGGCACGCTGCTGTTCGACGCCCACCAGCCCTATGACATGTCGTTCTACCGGGCCTTCCGCTTCCCCTGGAGCGCTCGCCCGGAGACCCCGCCGACGGTGCTCGCCGCGCTCAACGACACCGGCGAAGAGACGGTCGTGCACGCCAGCTGGAACGGCGCGACCGGCGTTGCCGACTGGCGCGTGCTCGCCGGCAAGGACGCCCGCTCGCTGAAGGCGCAGGCGCAGATCCCGGTGGCGGGCTTCGAGAGCGCGACGACGCTCCCGCGCAAGTTCGCCTATGTCGCCGTGCAGGCGCTGGACGCCGCCGGGCACACGATCGGCACGTCCAAGACGGTCGCGCCGCTGGGCTACTACGCATCGCTGAGCGCCGCGCGAGGCGCCGGATGAGCGCGCCCGGCGACGGTCGCGCGCCCTCGCGCCCGGCCCCGGCTCAGCGCCGGTCTAGTAAGCCGGTTTGGACTTGTGCTTGTGCGTCGTCGTCGTGCTCGTCGGCGTCGTGCTGGACGTCGACGTGGTGGCCGCGGTCGACGAGGACGAGGAGGAGGAGCTGCCGCACGCAGCCACCGCGACGGTGCTCGCCAGCACGGCTACGGCCGTTAGGATGGCGGTCAGTGGCGTTCTTCTCATGGGCCGGGCTCCAATCGTTGCTCGTAGGCTCGGCGGCCCACCCTACCAAGCACCTGCGACACGAATCGCAGGCGGGTGGGCGCGCATGAGCGTCGAGGTGAAGGCCACGCCGCAGCCGCCCGAGGCGCCCGAGGCGAAGGGCGGGCTCGGCAAAGGCTCGGGGCTGCTGCTGGCGGTGTGCTGCGTGGCGCAGTTCATGGTCATCCTCGACCTGAGCATCGTCAACGTCGCGCTGCCCTCGATCCAGTCGAGCCTCGAATTCTCCTCGCCGGAACTGCAGTGGGTCGTCGACGCATACGCGATCACGTTCGCGGGCTTCTTGATGCTCGGCGGCCGCGCGGCCGACCACTACGGACAACGGCGGACGTTCGTGATCGCGCTGGTCCTGTTCGCCGTCACCTCGCTGATCGGCGGCGCCGCGCCGAGTCAGGGCTGGCTGATCGGCGGGCGCGCGACCCAGGGCATCGCGGGCGCGCTGATGGCGGCCTGCTCGCTGGCGATCATCACGGCGTCGTTCGAGCCGGGGCCGAAGCTGCACCGCGCGATCGGCATCTGGGCGATGATGAACGGGCTGGGGGGAGCTTGCGGCGTGCTGTTCGGCGGCATCATCGTCGAAGCGCTGAGCTGGCGCTGGGTGCTTCTGATCAACCCGCCGATCGCGATCGGCGTGGCGATCGTGGCCTGGGCGGTCGTCGCCGAGCGCGTGCGCAATCGCGAGCTGACGTTCGACGTGGCGGGTGCACTGACGCTGACGATCGGCCAGATCGTCCTCGTCTACGGCGTCGTCGAAGCGGGGCTGAAGGGCTGGAGCACGTTCGACGCGCTCGGCCCGATCGTCCTCGGCATCGCGCTGCTCGGCGTGTTCGGCCTGATCGAGGCGCGCTTCGCGTCGAACCCGCTGATCCCGTTCAAGGAGCTGACGAAGACGCTGCGGGCGGCGAACAACATCGTGCTGCTGTTCAGCGCGGCGCTGTTCCCGATGTGGGTGCTGAGCTCGCTGTACCTGCAGCAGGTGCTCGGGCTGTCGCCGCTGCACACCGGTCTGATCTTCCTGCCGATGACGCTCGTGCTGATGCTCGTCGCCCAGCGCGCCGGCAAACTCGTGAACCTGTTCGGAGTGCGCCCGGTGCTGGGCGCCGGGCTGTCGATGCTGACCGCCGGCCTGCTGCTGCTGAGCTTCATCGGCTCCAGTGGCAGCGGCGTCGTCTACGTGATGATCCCCGGCCTGCTCGTTGCGGCCGGAATCGCGATGTCGATCGTGCCCTCGACGATCGCCGCGACGACAGGCGCCAAGGAGGGGCAGGCGGGGCTTGCCTCCGGCCTGGTCAACACATCGCGCCAGGTCGGCGGCGGCCTCGGCCTGGCCGTGCTGATCACGCTCGCCACGCAGCACACGACGCACCAGATCGGGACCGGCGAGCAGGTGCCCGAAGCGCTGACGCAGGGCTTTGCGCTGGCGTACAGGATCGGTGCCGGGTGCGCCGGCGTGGCGGCGCTGTTGACGTTCGTCACGCTGCCCGCGCCCGACGCCAAGGTCGCCAAGGCCGTGCGGCGCTTCGCGCTGGTCATCGGCCTGGTGCTCGCCCTGTTCGTCGGGCTGACGGTCGCCTTCTCCGGCAACAAAGCGCCGCCGGTCGGTCAGTTCACGACGCACGACGCCTACAGCTACGTCACCGCGCCGACTCTGCATCCGCCCGCGATCCGCATCCTCAAGGACGCGCCGGCCGCGCAGCTCGCGCCGGGCTACATCTTCACGGCCAACTTCCTGGACCTCAACGAACCGCCGATCGTCGGTCAGAGCGGCCCGCTGATCCTCGACCGCCGGCTGCAGCCGGTGTGGTTCCAGCCGGTGCCCGAAAAGGTCGTCGCCGCCAACCTCAGCCTGCAGAGCTACCACGGAAAGCCTGCGCTGGCGTGGTGGCAGGGCAAGGTCACGAACACCGGTGCGACCGAAAGCGGCGAATACGTCGTAGTCGACCAGCACTACCGACCGGTCGCCAGGCTGAAAGCCAAGGACGGCTGGGTCCTGACGCTGCACGAGATCGCGATCGACGGCGACCACGCGTGGGTGACCGCGAACAAGAACGTGCCGCGGAACCTGTCGAAGTACGGCGGCGCCTACAACGGCGCGCTGATCGACTCGGCGGTGCAGGAGTACAACCTGAAGACCGGCGCGCTGGAGCGCAACTGGGACGCGCTCGACCACATCCCGCTGAGCCAGTCGCAAGCCTCCCTTCCGACCAACGGCTTTCCCTGGGACGCCTACCACGTCAACTCGGTCCAGCTGATCGGCGCCGGGAAGTTCCTCGTCTCGATGCGCGACACGTTCGCCGCATACCTCGTCGACATCTCCAGCGGCCGGATCCAGTGGACGCTCGGCGGCCGGGACTCGAGCTTCGAGTTCGGCGCGGGCGCCGCCTTCGAATGGCAGCACGACGTGGTGCTGCAACCCGGCTCGAAGGTCAGCGTGTTCGACGACCACTGCTGCCGGCTGACCGGCGGCGGCACCTCGGTCGACCCGACCGGGCCGTCGCGAGGGCTCGTGCTCTCGCTCGACCAGCAGACGCACAAGGCGAAGCTCGTCGCGCAGTACGGCAACCGCGGCGGCTTTCGCTCCGAATACATGGGCGACACGCAGCCGCTGTCAAACGGCGACGTGTTCGTCGGCTGGGGCTCGGAACCGTACTTCTCCGAGTACGACAGCTCGGGCAAGCTGCTGTTCGAAGGCGAGCTGCCCGGTCCCAACCTGTCCTACCGCGCGACGCTGCAGCAGTGGGTCGGCCTGCCGCTGTCGGACCCCGCCGGCGCCGCGCGCAGCGTCAACGGCAAGACGACCGTCTTCGCGAGCTGGAACGGAGCCACGCGCGTCGCCTCGTGGAAGGTGCTGGCGCGATCGAGCGCCGGCCGGCTGTCGGCCGTGGCCGGCCACGCCAAGTCGGGCTTCGAGACGGCGATCGCCGTGCCGCAGGGGTCAGCGAGCTTCGAGCTGCAGGCGCTCGACAGTGCCGGGCAGACGATCGGGACCTCCAAGCCGTTCGCCGTTGACGGCTAGGCGCAAGCGCCGCCTGCCGCCCCCGCGCCGGGTAGCATCGCCGACCGTGCCGAGCCTCTCACAGCAGCACAACCGACCCCGTCGCGCGAGCCGGCCGAGGCTTGCGCTCAGACCCGCCGGCCTGCTCGCCGCGCTCGCTGCGCTGGCGGGCCTGTCGGCCTGTGGCGGCGCGTCGCCGGCCACCTCGGCGACGCTGAGCGCCTCGGTCGCGAAAATCGCCTCGGGCTCGGTCGCCGTCTCGCCGCAGGCGGGCACGCCGGACGCGTCGTCGTCGACGCAGATCAGCTTCCTCGGCGCGGCCGGCACGCAGGTCTCAGACGTGCACGTGGTGGGAAGCAGCAGCGGCGCGCACTCGGGCACGCTGCGCGCCTACTCGACGGGCACCGGCGCGAGCTTCGTCCCCAGCCACCCGTTCCGCGCGGGCGAGAAGGTCACGGTGCACGCCCAGGCGGGCGGCGCGGCGGTCGCCACGAGCTTCACGATCGGCCATCAGGCGACGGTCAGCCAGAAGCAGTTCGCGACCAACCCCGGGGATGCCGGCGCGGTGCAGCACTACAGCTCGGCGCCCTCGCTGACCCCCTCCAGCGTGCGCATCACGACCCACGCGAAGGCCGGCGCCGCGCCCGGCGACCTGTTCCTTGCCCCGTATCAAGGCAAGGGCACGCCGGGGCCGATGATCGCCGAACAGGACGGCAGCCTGGTGTGGTTCAAACCGCTGCCCTCCGGCGACTCGGCGACGAACATGCAGGTCCAGCAGTACCAGGGCAAGCCGGTGCTCACGTGGTGGCAGGGGCGGATCATCCGTGTCGGCTACGGCGAGGGCGTCGACGAGATCTACGACACTTCCTACCGTCACGTCGCCACCGTGCGCGCCGGCAACGGCTACCGCGCCGACCTGCACGAGATCCGCATGACCGGCGAAGGCACCGCGTGGATCGACATCTTCAACCCGGTCAAGATGAACCTGACCGCCGAGCACGGCTCGGCGAACGGGATCGTGCTGGACTCGGTCGTGCAGCAGATCGACGTGAAGACCGGCCTGGTGATGTGGGAGTGGCACTCGCTTGGGCACATCCCCCTGTCGGAATCGAACGTCGCGCCGCGCGCCAGCGGCTACCCGTGGGACTACGTGCACATCAACTCCGTCGACCCCGGCACGTCCGGCGACGTGCTGCTGTCCTCGCGCAACACGTGGGGCCTCTACGACGTCGACCTGCAGAACGGCGACGTGCGCTGGCGCCTGGGCGGCAAGCACAGCAGCTTCAAGCTCGGCGCCGGGACGCGCGTGTACTGGCAGCACGACGCGGAGTTCCAGCCCGGCGGCCTGATCTCGGTGTTCGACAACGCGGCCGCGCCGCCGAAGGAGAAGCAGTCGCGCGGCGTCCTGCTGCGCCCTGACACCTCCGGTCACACGGTCACGCTGGTCAAGCAGTTCGTCAACCCGTCGAAAACGCTGCTCGCCTCCAGCCAGGGCAACACGCTCAGCCTACCCGGCGGCAACTGGCTGCTCGGCTACGGCGGCCTGCCCAACTTCACCGAGTTCGACGCGGCCGGGCACGTGCTGCTCGACGGCACGCTCGGCAAGAACGTGCAGAACTTCCGCACCTACCTGGCGCCGTGGAGCGCGACGGCGCCCGGGCGCCCGTCGCTCGTCGTCAAGCCCGCGGGCTCGGGCGCGGCGAGCGTGGCGGTGAGCTGGAACGGGGCGACCGAGGTCGCCTCCTGGCGCACGCTGGTCGGCTCCTCGTCCTCCTCGCTGGCGCCGGTCACGACCACGCCCAAGTCGGGCTTTCAGGCGACGCTGACCGTGCACAGTGGCGGTCCGTACTTCGCCGTGCAGGCACTCGACGGCTCGGGCGCTGTGCTCGGAACGTCGGCCACGGTCAAGGAGTGAGCGAGCGCAGCACGCGCAGGCGCCTCGCGCTCGCCCTCGCGACCGCGGCGCTGGTGTGCGCGGCGGTCGCCGCGATCGTCGTGCGCTCGGGCGGCGCGGGGGCGGACGGCAGCGCGAGGGAGGCGAAGTTCGCCGAACCGCGCGTGTCGCCGAGCTGCGTGCCGCCGCGGCTGGACGTGTCCGCTTCGCTGGCCGACGGGCGCGTGACCGTCTCTCCGCAGCCCAGCTCGCGCGATGCCTCGGTGTCGACGCAACTGAGCATGCTCGGACCGCCGGCGAGCGAGCTCTCGCACATCAAGGTCACGGGCTCGCTCAGCGGCGCGCACACCGGGCGCCTGGTCGCTTACTCCCAAGGCAACGGTGCGAGCTTCGTGCCGTCCAAGCCGTTCACGCAGGGCGAGCGCGTGAGCGTGCACGCACAGCTTCGCGACGGCAGCGCGACGATTCCCTTCGCGTGGGGCTTCACGGCGGCCGTGCAGGACCACGGAGGCGTCGCCGGCGGCAGCCCGCGCCCGGCGCCGCAGAAGGCCGCCTACCAGAGCTTTCGCAGCCGCCCGGACCTGCAGCCGCCGACGGTGGCGGTCACCGCGCGAGCGCCCGGCACCGCGCCGGGCGACATCTTCATCGCTCCGTACTCCGGCCCGGGCCAGTACGGGCCGATGATCCTCGCCGAAGACGGCTCGCTGCTGTGGTTCGACCCGCTGTCGCCGGCGGGCACGCGGGCCGCCGACTTCCGCGTGCAGTCCTACGAAGGCAAGCCCGTGCTGACTTGGTGGCAGGACCCGCTGACCGCCGGCGGCGAAAGCAAGGCGGGCGAGGTGGTCATGGATTCCTCCTACCGCCGGCTGGCGGTCGTGCGCGCCGGCAACGGCTACCAGCCCGACCTGCACGAATTCCAGATCACGCCGCAGGGGACCGGTCTGATCACCGTGTACGACGGGATCGACTGCGACCTGTCGAGCGTCGGCGGCTCGCGCAGCGCGGCGGTCGCCGACACGCTGTTTCAGCAGCTCGACCTGAAGACCGGCCTGGTGATGTACGAGTGGCACAGCCTCGACCACGTGGCGCTGTCGGAGTCCTACGCGTCGGCGGCGCACGCCAGCCGCACGACGCCGTTCGACTTCTTCCACATCAACTCCGTCGACGTGCGCAGCGACGGCGACACGCTCGTCGACGCGCGCAACACGTGGGCCGCCTATGACCTCGACCCGCGCAGCGGGCGCGTGCGCTGGCGCCTGGGCGGCAAGCGCAGCAGCTTCGCGATGGGGCCGGGCACGCGCACGGCCTGGCAGCACGACGCTCGCGAACAGCCCGACCGGACGATCACGTTCTTCGACAACGGCGCGACGCCCGCTGTGCACCGCCAGTCGCGCGCGATCGACGTGCGCCTGGATGCGCAGCGCAGGACGGCGACGCTCGTGCGCGAAGACGTCCACCCGGGCGGCGCGCTGGTCGCCGGCAGCCAGGGCAACGTGCAGAGCCTGGCCGGCGGCGGCTGGATGGTCGGCTGGGGCGAGTCCCCGTACATCTCCGAATTCTCCGCCGGCGGCGACCTGCTGTTCGATGCGCACATGCCCGCGGCGTACGAGTCCTACCGCGCCTACCGCCTGGCGTGGAGCGCGACGCCTTCGCAGCCGCCTGCACTCGCGGCGGCCGCGGCGGTCAAGGGCAAGGGCACGACCGTCTACGCAAGTTGGAACGGGGCGACGGCGGTGGCGTCCTGGCGGGCTCTGGCCGGAGCGTCGGCAAGCGCGCTAGCTGTGGCCGGCCAGTCCCCGCGCCATGGCTTTGAGACGGCGATCGCCGTGCCCGGCGCGTTGCCCGGAAGCTACGTGCAGGTGCAGGCGCTCGACGCGTCGGGCGCCGTCATCGGCGTCTCTGCCGCGAAGCGCGTCTGAGCTGCTTGACGCGGCTTTCGCCGGCCGACACGCCGCCCTGTTCCTCGAGCCCTTCGAAGTAGCGTTCGGCACGCTTTTCGCGTGCTGCGGCGGCGTTGTTGGCGGCGTTCTTGGCGACGTCGAAGTAGTCGGCGAAGCCCCGCGCGTGCGCCGCGTTCAGGCGACCGGGGAGGGGGCCGCGCAGCTCCTGCGCGAAGGCCTGGGCGTGCGTGGCGCGCAGGCCGTCTTCGAGCTTGCTGTCGCCGGCGCTGTTGTGCAGCTCGAGGCGGCCGCTGTCGCCGGCGTAGTCGTAGAGCTCGCGTTCCTCGCTTTCGACGAGCGGTTCGATCCCGCCGGGCTGCCAGCTGGAGTAGGTCGCGTACTTGGCGTCCTGCGTGCGCAGCGCGGCGACGTGCAGCGGCGCGTCCGCGGCGTAGGACTGCACGGCGAACTCGGTGACCGTCTCGTCGGTGGCGTGCATCACGTACGGGCGGCCGGGGGCGTTGGGGTCGGCGAGGATCGCGGCGAGATCGGCGCGCGCCGCGAGATGCTCGTAGTGGGCTTCGCCTCGCCAGGCGTTCGAGCCGGTGGCGAGCGTCAGCAGCAGCGGCGCGACGTCGACGCTGGAGGTCAGCTGGCTGCGCGTCGTTTCCGGCGCTTGGGTGAGCACGCCGCGGTTGTCCTTGACCAGCAGCGGCACGCGCAGCGCCTCCTCGTAGGCGGCGGCGCCCTTGCCGCGAAGGCCGTGCGAGCCGCCGTACTCGCCGTGATCGGAGGTGAACACGATCACCGTGTTGGCCGCCACGCGCGGGCGGCTGTCGAGCGCCGCGAGAACCTGGCCGACGTGCACGTCGACTTCGCGCTGGAGCTGTCCGTAGAGGTTGAGGAACTGCATCCACAGCTGCGCGGCTTCGGGGCCTTCGTAGGGCACCGGCCCGAACGACGCGGCCGCGGTGTCCTGCAGCGAGCGCTGCAGCACCGGCTTGTTGCGCTGCGTGAGCAGTTCCGGCGTCTCGAAGTTGCCCGGCAGCGATTGCGCGACCGAGCGCGCGCTCGTCTCGGCCCTGACGCGGTTGCTCCACAGGTACCACCAGGCGATGTCGTGCGGGTTGACGAACGAGACGGTCGTGCACCACGGGCCGGCGCCGCCCTCCTCGGCGTACCACTTGGCGAACTGGCGGGCGATGTGCCCGTCGACGCGCCAGCCCTGCCCGGGGGCGCCGTTGGGCGAGGGGTAGGTGCCGCCGTGAAAGCCGTAGCGCTGCATCGCACGTTCGCCGCGGCGTCGCCTCCATGTGCCGTCGCGATGGGTGAGGTGCCACTTGCCGTACCAGCGCGTCCGGTAGCCGTGCTCGCGCAGCATCGTTCCCCACGTGGGGAAGCCGGGGTCGAGCGTGCTGCCGCCGGTGATCATGCAGCCCGTCTGATGCGTGTACAGCCCGGTCAGCAGTGTCGAGCGGGCCGGCGTGCAGTCGTTGGCGGCCGTGTAGTGCCCGGAGAAGGAGACCGCGTCCTTGCGCAGCGCGGCTATGTTCGGCGGCAGCCCGGATCCGTCGCCCGTCGGTGAGAACCACACGGGGAAGCGCATCTGGTCGACGAGGATGACCAGTATGTTCGGGTGCTGCGGATCGACCGAGAAGGGCCGGTGCGGCGCCTTGGCGGCGGTCGTGCCGGAGTCTTCACTGGCGTCGGCTAGGCGCACGGCGCCGAGGCCGGCGCCGGCGAGCAGCCCGCCCGCGGCGATACCGCGCTTCACGAATGTGCGCCGATCCACTTTCCTATCCCGCTCGAGGCCCGTGCTCTCCATACGCGTCCTGATCGTAGGGCTGGCGACGGCGGGGCTCGGGCTCGTCTTTGCAGCGGCTTCCAGCGCCGCCCGTGCTCCGACCTGCACGCCGCCGACATTGAACACATCGGCGATAAAGGCTGGATCAGTGACGGTCTCGCCGCTGTCGGGCAGCCGCGACGCGGGCACGCATACGCAGATCAGCTTCCTCGGCGTGCCCGCCGCGGCGATCGCCGGCGTGCGCGTCGTCGGCTCGCAGACGGGCCTGCACGGCGGCCGCCTGCTGGCCTACTCCCAGGGCGACGGGGCGAGTTTCGTGCCGGCGCAGCCGTTCGCCGAAGGCGAGCGCGTGACGGTGCGCGCGGCGGTGCGCGAAGGCAATCGCGTCAAGCCCCTGCTCGACAGCTTCGCGATCGCCGAGCAGGACTCGATCACGCGCACGCCGGAGACGATCCATCCCGGCGCCGCCGGCGAAGCACAGAGCTTCGCCTCGCGCCCGGATCTTCACCCGCCACAGCTGACGGTGACCGCCCAGTCGCCGGCCGTGGCGAGCGGGTACGTGTTCGCCGCCCCCTACACGGGCCCCGGCCAGGCCGGCCCGATGATCGTCGATTCCAGTGGCGCGCTGGTGTGGTTCAAGCCGCTGGCGCCCGAGCGCTTCGCGACGAACTTCCGCGTGCAGGAATACCTCGGCGAGCCGGTGCTCACGTGGTGGCAGGGGGACATCTCCGTGCACGGGTACGGGCTCGGCGAAGGCGTGATCTTCGACCGCTCCTACAGCGAGGTGGGCCACGTCCGCGCGGGCAACGGCCTGCAAGCCGACCTGCACGACCTGCAGCTGACCGCGCAGGGCACGGCGCTGATCACCGCGTATGACCCGATCCTGTGCGACCTGTCGAACGACGGCGGCTCCTCGCGCGACGGCGTGACCGACGGCGTGCTGCAGGAGATCGACGTCAAGACGGGCCTCGTGATGTTCCAGTGGACGAGCCTCGACCACGTGGCCTTCGGCGAGTCCTACGCCAAAGCGACGCATGCGTCGGTGCCTGCGCCGTTCGATTACTTCCACATCAACTCGATCGACGTCGATGGGGACGGCAGCCTGCTGATCTCAGCACGCAACACGTGGGCGGCCTACGACCTGGACGCCCGCAGCGGGCAGGTCCTCTGGCGCCTGGGCGGCAAGCGCTCGAGCTTTCGCATGGGACCGGGCACGAGCACCGCCTACCAGCACGATCCGCGCGAGCTGGCCGACGGCGCGATCAGCATGTTCGACAACGGCGCCTCGCCGGCCGTGCACGGGCAGTCGCGCGGCATCGTCGTAAAGCTCGACTCCCAGCAGCGCACGGCGACGCTGCAGACGCAGATCGTGCACACGCCGGCGCTGCTGGCCGACAGCCAGGGCAACCTGCAGGCGCTGTCCAACGGGGACTGGTTCGTCGGCTGGGGACAGGATCCCGACCTGTCGGAGTTCGACGCGTCCGGGGCGCTGCTGTTCGACGCGCACTTCCCGGCCCACACCCAGTCCTATCGCGATTTCCGCTTTGCCTGGACGGGCACGCCGGCACACGCCCCCACGTTCGTCGTGCGACCGGCTGCGGATGGTGCGGCGACGGTCTACGCGAGCTGGAACGGCGCTACGCAGGTGGCGTCGTGGCGGGTGCTCGCGGGCGCGAGCGCCGACAGCATGAGTACGGTCGCGCAGGTCGCGCGCGGGGGGTTCGAGACGCCGATCGCGCTCGCGCCCGGGACGCCGCATGCCTTCGTGGACGTGCAGGCGCTCGATGCCGCCGGGCAGGTTCTCGCCACGGCGCCGGTCGCGCCGGGTTCCTCGCACTGATGCCGGGGCGGCTGCGCTTCGGCGAGCGCGTGCTCGAGACGATGCGCGGCGTCGATCTCGCCGTCGATCCCTCGTTGCAGCGCCGGGGAGTCTCGGTGGCGCTGATCGGCGCCGCGCGCGAGCAGTACGGCCCGGAGGCGACGCCGAGCTGATCGCCTGCGTGCTCTCGTCGTGGCGAGTCGCGGCGCAGTGCCGTCTGGTGCGGGCGCCGGGAACCGTGGCGGTCGCCGCGAACCCGCTGTGGGACGACCTGCGCCCGGACCCCACCGCCAGCGGCTCGTGGGCGCTGTCGCTGGGCGACCTCGAGCTGATCTAGTCTCGGTCGGCCCATCGTCGGTTAGGGCTGGCCCGCGCGCGCTGCGGGGAGTAGGCTCAGCGACACGAGCCATTGCCACGAGGGGAGGCAGTCGTGAGCAGCACAAGCCGGCAGCAGACGCCGCTCGACCAGGTGCTGGTCGGCGACCTCGCGAACTTCCGCGACGGGCCGCCGCACGAGCTGTTTCGCGAGCTGCGCTCGCAGTGCCCGGTCCACTGGACGCCGCGCATCTCCGAGTACCCGGACGAGGACGGCTTCTGGTCTGTGACGACAGCCGACGACGTGCACGAGGTCAGCCGCGACTGGCAGACGTTCTCCTCCGCGCTCGGCGGGTTCACCGCGACGAAGAACGCGGGCGTCTCGCTGGAGCTGCAGCAAGCGATGTTCATCGGCATGGACCCGCCCAAGCACGATCGCCTCAAGGCGCTCTTCCAGCGCGGCTTCACACCGAAGCGGATCGCCGAGCACGAGGGCGCGATCCGCTCGATCGTGACAGGGGTTCTCGACAGGCTCGACGGGCAGGAGCGTTGCGACTTGGTCGACGACGTCGCGCAGCCGGCGGTCTCGCGCGTGATCGGGAGCTTCATGGGCCTGCCGCCGGAGGACGACGAGGCGTGGGCGCGCTTGATGAACGCGCTCGTCGCGTCGGGCGATCCGGATGCGACGCCCGGTGGCGCCGATGACGTGATGGAGCGCGATGTTCCGGAGGTGTTCGAGCGCTGCGGCAAGCTGATCGCCGAGCGCCGGGCGACGCCGACCGACGACCTGACGAGCGTGCTCGTGCACGCGGAGATCGACGGCGAGCGCCTGGAGGACCACGAGATCGTGATGGGCTTCGTGCTGCTGATGGCAGCCGGCAACGACAGCACCAAGGCGACCTACTGCAGCGGCATGCGCGCGCTGATGGAGAGCCCCGACCAGCGCCGCCTGGTGCTCGACGACCCGTCGCTGGTGCCGGCGGTGGTGGAGGAGTCGCTGCGCATGTTCCCCGCGTTCGGCCACTTCGCGCGCACGGCGACGCGCGACACAGAGCTGCACGGGCAGACGATCCGCGAGGGCGAGAAGCTTGTCATGTGGTACCCGTCGTCCAACCGCGACGAGGCCCGCTACGAGGACGCCGACCGCTTCGACGTCACGCGCAATCCCGAGCACCAGGCGTTCGGCGCCGGCGGGCGCCACTTCTGCCTGGGCACCGCGCTGGCGCGGCTGGAGCTGCGGATCATGCTCGAGGAGACGCTCGCGCGCTTCCCGGAGATGGAGATCGCCGACACGCCGAAGTACGTCGAATCGCCGTTCGCCAACCAGCTCAAGACGCTGCCGGTGCGGCTGCGGGCCTGAGCGCCGCCGTCAGCGGAAGGGGGGGGATTCGAACCCCCGAGACGGGGTTCGCCCGTCTAACGGTTTTCAAGACCGCCGCATTCAACCGCTCTGCCACCCTTCCGAGGGGTCTGCAGATGCTACGCGCTCCCGACCAGGCTCTAAACTTGGCCCGCGAATCCCCCGGAGAGGTGGCCGAGTGGCTGAAGGCACTCGCCTGCTAAGCGAGTATGGGGGTCAAACTCCATCGCGGGTTCGAATCCCGCCCTCTCCGTTTAGCGCAGGACCGAGTCGCTTGGCGCTCAGGGAACCGCGGCCTGCGGCACCCGCCCGCAGGCAGGCTCGCTACTGCTGAGGCGGCTGCGCGGCCTGCGGGTCCTCGTTGGCCTTCAGGCGCCGCTCGACAAGCGACTGAAGCTGCTCGCCGACCTCGGTGGAGATGCGCTTGAGATCCCATTTGCTGAGGGTGATCAGGTCCATCGGCGAGGTTGCGACGACGTCGGCCGTGCGCTTGCTGCCGGAGAGCATGCCGATCTCCCCGAAGACGTCGCCCGGACCGAGCGAGCCGATGACCTCGCCGCCCTTGATCACGTCGGCGGTGCCGCTCTCGATGACGATCAAGTCGTAGGAGTAGTCGCCTTCGTGCACAAGTCGCTTGCCGGCGGACACCGAGGTCTCGCTGGAGAACACGCTCAGCGTGTTGAGGGCCTTCTCGGACAGCGACGAGAACAGCGGAATGGTCTTCAGGCGATCGGAATCCATGATCTCTCAGACTTTCGCGATGACTGGGAAACGGACCGGCGGAGTACAACCTGCGACGCTGCGACGTGGGGCGTCGATCGGGTGCAGCCTACCTCCCCGGCTGGAGTCGTGCTCGGATCGCCGCTCGCCGACCGATGAGTTGCGTCCACGCACATCGTCACCAGGCGACTGGCGCGACGACCTGAAGGCGATCTACCGGCGCCGCGATCGACGTCCATCGACTTGACGCCTCGCGACCGGTACGCTCTGCCTTGTCATGCGTGCAGCGGGTGAGGGAGGAGCATCGGCGGGGAGCCGGGCGGGTCGCAGACGACTCGCCGTGGCGCTGCTCGGCGCGCTGGCACTGGCGGCGGGCGGCGCAGCACCGGCCGCCCAGGCCGCCGGTCATTCCAAGTTCCGCGTGCAGCACGTGTGCCACGCTCCTCGACCCGGCCGCGCTGCGTGCCTCGGGCTGAAGCTCGTGCCGAGCTCGCTGACGAGCGCCGATCTGCACGCCGGCGCCGTCAGGCAGTCGCGCGAAGCGGCCGGCGGCGCGCGCCCGGCGGTGACCAACAAAAACCCCGAACCCGGCTACCTCACGCCGCAGCGCCTGCACGACGCGTACGCGCTGCCCACCGAAACGCCGGCCTCGTCGCTGCAGACGATCGGGATCGTCGACGCGTTCGACGACCCGACTGCCGAAGCGGACCTCGACGTGTACGACAAACAGTTCGGCTTGCCGCCGTGCACGACGGCCAACGGGTGCTTCCGCAAGGTCAACCAGTCCGGCAACGCGAGCCCGCTGCCGAAAAAGCAGGGCGAATGGGCGGGCGAGATCTCGATCGACGTGCAGATGGCGCGCGCGATCTGCCAGAGCTGCCGCATCCTGCTCGTGGAGACGAGCAGCGAAGAATTCTCAGACCTCGGCACGGGCGTCAACGCCGCCGTCAACGCCGGCGCGACGGTCGTCAGCAACTCCTACGGCGGGCCCGAGCAGCACTCCTACACGACGCTCGCCTCCACCTACTTCGACCACCCGGGCGTGCTGGTCGCCGCCAGCTCCGGCGACTGTGGCTACTTCAACAAAGCGTGCAGCGGCGAACCGGCCACCGCGGACTTCCCGGCGGCCTCGCAGAATGTGCTCGCCGTCGGCGGCACATCGCTGAGCGAAAGCAAATCGACATGGACGAGCACGGTGTGGAACGAAGGCGGCAGCGGCTGCAGCAAATACTTCACCGCCGCCTCCTGGCAGAGCTCGGTGGCGAACTTCGCGGCGACCGGGTGCGCGAGCGGCCGCTCGGTCGCCGACGTGGCGGCGATCGGCGACCCGGAAACGGGCGTCGACGTCTACGACAGCACGCCCGAAGGCGGCGGCAGCCCGACCGGCTGGGGGGTGTGGGGCGGCACTTCTGTTGCCTCGCCGATCGTCGCCGCCGAGTTCGCGCTGTCGGGCGGCGCGCGTCAGGTCGCCTACCCGTCGGCGACGCTCTACCCGCACCTCGGCGAAAGCTCGCTGTACGACGTCGTCTCGGGAACGAACGGCACGTGCGCGGGCACGACCGAGTGCAAAGCCGTGGCCGGCTATGACGGGCCCACCGGCGTCGGCAGCCCGCTCGGCCTGGAAGCGTTCGCGATCTCCGGTGCGCCGGTGAACACCGCGCTGCCGGCGATCTCGGGCTTTGCCGAACAGGGGCAGACGCTGACGGCCGTCGCCGGCGAATGGAGCGCCGCGCCGAGCTCGCTGAGCACGCAGTGGGCGCGCTGCAACGCGGCCGGGTACGGCTGCGCGCCGATTGCCGGCGCGACCGGCTCGAGCTACACCGTCACCGGCGCCGACGCCGGATCGACGATCCGCGTGCAGGAAACGGCGGTCGACGCGAGCGGCGCGGGCGCACCCGCCGCCTCCGCGCAGACGGCTTCGATCGGCTCCAGCGTGCCCACGATCGACAGCTCCACGCCCGCCTCCGGGATCACCGGCAGCGCCGTGACGATCGAAGGCAGCGCACTCGGCGCGGTCAGCCAGGTGAAGATCGGCAAGCTGAACGCAAGCTTCACCGTGGTCACGCCCGGCAAGCTCGAAGCGATCGTGCCCAACGGCGCGAAGGCGGGCAAGATCGCCGTCAGCGCGCCCGGCGGCAGCGCGACGACGAAAGCAAAGTTCACGCCGACGCTGTCGGTGACCGGCTTCGGCCCCAAGCAGGGCTCGCCCGGGCGCTCGGTGACCGTCAAGGGCATTGGCTTCGCCCCCGGTGCGAGCGTGCAGTTCAACGGCGTCGCTGCGCAGAGCGTCAGCTTCGTCTCCTCGACGAAACTGAAGGCCGTCGTGCCGGCCGGCGCAAGCACCGGCCCCGTCACCGTGAGCAACGTCTCCGCGCCCGTCGGCACGGTGACCAGCCCCACCAGCTTCGTCGTCACTCCCTAGCCCGGCTCGCGCCGCCGCCGGCAGAGTGCTCTACGGCACGGTCGCGCCCGGCACCGTCACGCTTGGGACGGTCACGCTCGGCACGGTGACGCTTGGCACGCTGCCCACGGGCGTGCTCACGCTCGGGGTCGTGACGGCGGGTGTGCTCAAGGTGGGCGTGCTCACACCCGGCACGCTCACGGCGGGCGGCTTCGCTTCGGGCGTGGGCGGCAGCGGCGTCTGCGGAGTGCCGGGGAGCCCCGGCAGCGGGGCCGGCGAGCCGGTGCCCGGGGAGGAGCCCGCGCCGGCTTGCGAGCCGGTGCCCGAGCCGCCCACGCCGGCCCGGCCGTTGATGTCGATCGCCGGTGCGCCGCCGCTCGGCGCACGCGTGTTCGGCGACGTGCGCTGCACGCGTCGCGGCGGATTCAGGCCCGCTCGCACATCCGGCCGGCCGCCGCGCGAGCTCGAGCGGTTGCCGGCTTCGCCCGAGACACTCTCGCCGGTGCCCGTGGCGCCACCGGCCAGCGGCTGCAGCAGCGCGAGCGGGCCGGCTGCCGGCTGCGGCGCGTGCGACTCGCGGAACAGGCCGGGGGAGACGGCGAGCACGCCCGCCGCGCCGAGCGCCGGAGCGAGCGTGGCGACGGACGCGGCGCCGATGCCGAGGTGCGAGGCGAGCGACTGCAGCGCGGCGATCGCGCGCTCGGCGGCCGTGGCGGCGAAGGCGTACCAGGCGACCGATCGACGGGCCGAGTAGCCCTGTTTGAACGCCGCGACGGCGCTCGCGTCGAGCTGAGCCCCCGCCTCGGCGGCGATGATGTCGAGCGCGGCCTTCTGCGAGCGTGCGCGGCGATAAGGGCGCTCGGAGGTGATCGCGTCGAAGGCGTCCGCGACGGCGATGATGCGTGCGCCGAGCGGGATCGCCGAGCCGGCGAGGCCGTCCGGATACCCCGCGCCGTCGATGCGCTCGTGGTGGTGGCGGACGATCGCCGTAATCTCCGGGTCGCCGACGACCGAGACCATCTCGGCGCCGCACGCCGAGTGCTGCTCGATGACGCCGAATTCCTCGTCGGTCAGCGGATCGGGGTTGTTGAGGATCTCGCGCGGCGTGTAGACCTTGCCGACGTCGTGCAGCTCGGCGGCGGTGCTCAGCTTGGCGACTTCCTGTGCGGACAGACCCATCGCGCGGCCGGTGCGCGCGGCGTGCCGAGCGACGCGCTGGCTGTGCCCGTGCAGGTAGCTGTCGCGCGCTTCCAGCAGCCTGCTCAGCCCGAGCAGCAGCTCGATGTTCACGCGCGGGCCGGCGCGCCTGGCCGCGTCGAACAGCTCGCGAGCCTGCGACAGGCGAAGCTCGGCGCGGTAGCGGCGCAGCCACCCCCAAAGCATCAGCTCGGCGAACACGACGTCGCGCGAGCCGGGCCGGCGCTTCCACACGGCGGCGCCCGCGGTGGCGATGCACAGCGACAGCGCCACGGCGCCGGCCGCCGACAGGACCGCCATGAGCACGCCGTCGTGCGGCACGAGCTCGGCGGCGACCAGCGCAGGCAGCACGATCGTCATGGTCGTCGCGACGATCGCCGCGGGCAGGTATGCGAGCAGGCGCGATGCGGGGGGCGAATCGCGAGCGTCGAACGCGCCCGGCTCGGGCGAGAGCGCGCCCGCGGCCGTGGCCGTGACCGGCGGCTGCGGTCGATGCCTGCGGGACGTGCCCGCGCGGTCTCGGGGCTTGAGCTCCAGCACCACGTACATATCGAGCGCATCTACCCGCGGCGCGTGTGGCGCAGAGGCCCACGGACGCATGTACTAAGTCCCTCGCCCGCGCGTGCCCGTCGGTGCGCTAGTCCCCGGAGTCGTCCGACGCGGCGACCGCGAACACGATGTGGCGGCGCGCGAGCGTGAGGTACTGGTGCAGTTCGACCGGGCCGCCCTCCAGCGGCGCCACGGTCACGTCGGTCAGCGTGATGAAGTCTCGCTCGGAAGCGTTGAGCACGTCGGACACGCGGCTGCGGTAGCCGTCGCGCGCGAGCGTGAGCTCACCCTCGATGCGGTGGCGCTCGGTCTCCACGCGGATCCGTTCGCGGCGGTGGTCCATGCTCGGCTGCTCGTCCTTCCAGCTCTCGGCGGCGCTCATGGATCGCTTATCGGCGCACGGAGTAGATTCGATTAACAACGGTGCGCCGCCCGGTCGGCCCGGCGGCGATTATGCGCACGCGCGCGGTCATGCTCGATCTGCGCCCGAGCGCCTTGCGCAGGCGGCGCAGGCCGAGCGGCCCGACGCGCAGCTTGACGTGCCGGCTGACCGCGCGCGGCAGCGTCTGCGCGGCGGCGACGAGCGCGACCGCGCCGCGGCGACCGCTCGGCGCGAGCGTCGCCGAGACGAGCACCTTGCAGCCGCGCTGGCAGGCGATGCTCAGCGTGAGCGCGCGGCGCGCGAGCACGCCGCTGCGCTGCGGCAGGCCGACGCGCAGCACCGGCGCGACGTCCAGCGGCGGCGGCCACGTGCCGGGGGCGAGGCAGCCGCTGCCCTTCGGTTCGCTCGGGTTGAAGCGCTCGACGCGGTTGTTGTTCGTGTCGGCGACGTACACGCTGCCGGCGCAGTCGACGGCGATCGCGGCCGGCTGGGAGAAGTCGCCGAGCCCGGTTCCGCGCAGCCCCCACTTGGCCTGGAAGTGGCCCGCGGTGTCGAACTGCTGCACGCGGTTGTTTTCGCTGTCGAGCGCGAACACGTCGCCGCCGGCGTCGATCGCCACGCCGGACGGCGCATGAAAGCGACCCTCGCCGCCGCCGCGCCCGCCCCACTGGCGCAGCACTTCGCCGCTCTGGGCGAGCTCGACGATGCGGTCGTTGCCCTTGTCGGCGACGTACACGTCTTCGCCGAACGGCGCCGGGCTGACGGCGATGCCCGAGGGATGGTTGAAGGCACCGCTGCCCGAGCCCGCCGCGCCGTTGCCGTTGCCGGCGCCCCAGCGCGCGATCAGCGAGCCTTCTGCGCCGTACACGAGCACGCGGTTGTGCCCGGCGTCGGCGACGTAGGTGCGCCCCGACTGCGGCGCGACGGCGACCGCGGCCGGATCGTTGAGCTGGGCACCGCCGAGGCCGCCGGGACCGCCGATTTCCGACAGGAACGTGCCGTCGCCCCACAGGTGCTCGACGCGCGCGTTGCCCGCGTCGGCGACGTACAGCGAGCCGCGTATGTCGACGCCGATGCCCGTCGGTTCGACGAAGCTCGCGTCGTGGCCGCCGGCGGCGATCCACTGGCCTTCGTAGGCGTCGGTCCCCGGCGCGTATGTCTCCAGGCGGTTGCCGACGGTGTCTGACACGAGCAGGCGCCCGGCCGGGTCGATCGCCAGCCCGCGCGGCGCGGTCAGCGCGTTGGGCCCGCGCGCGGAGATGCCGATCGTGCGCAGGAAGCGCCCTTCGGGGTTGTAGACCTCGATGCGGTCGTTGGCCGTGTTGGCGACGTAGGAGTCGCCCGCCGGGTCGCTGGCGATCGCGCGCGGGAAGGCGAGCTGGCCGGGCTTGGTGCCATAGCCGCCCCACGCTCCGGCGAACGCGAGCGCCGGCGTGAGCTTGACGACGCGATGGTTGAGGTCGTCGGCGACGTACGCGTTGCCGGCCGCGTCGAGCGACACGCCGTAGGGAAAGCCGAACTGGCCCGCGCCGGTGCCCTGCGAGCCGGCCACCGACTGGTAGGCGCCGTTCGGGTCGAATTTCTCGATGCGGTGGTTGTCGTCGTCGGCGACGAGCACCTCGCCTTCGTTGGCGGCGACGCCGCGCGGGTAGCGGAACTGGCCGGGGCCCGAGCCCTTGGTGCCCCATTCCATGCCTTCGGCGCCCTGCAGGTTGAAGCGCTGGATGCGGTTGTTGCCGGAGTCGGCGACGTACACGTAGTTGCCCGCGACGGCGATGCCGCCGCCCGGCGGCTTGGTGTAGTCCTGCGAGGAGCCGAAGTTGAACTGACCGGGTTCGGACCCCTTGTGCCCCCACTGCAGGACGAAGTTGCCGTTGGCGTCGAACTTCTCGATGCGGTTGTGGCTGGAGTCGACCACGTACACGTAGCCGGCGGCGTCGGTCGCCAGGCCGCCGATCGGCCCGAACTGGCCGTGGCCGCCGCCGTAGGAGCCCCACTCGGTCTCGAAGGCGCCCGTCGCGGCGGAGAACTTCTGCACCACGTAGCTGAGCTGGTCGGCCACATAGACGTTACCGGCCGCATCGAGCGCGACCGCCTCGGGGAAGCGCAGTACGCCCTCCGCGCGCTGGCCGACGATCTGCGCGGAGGCGTACGGGCACGGCGCCGAGCCGACGCCGGCGCACGCCTCGGCGAAAGCGCTCGGCGCACCCGCCGAGGCACCTGCGAGCACCCCGGCCGCACACAGCAGCAGCGTGGCGGCCCGGCGCGGGCGCGGGCGGTGGCGCAGGGAGCTCCTCATCGACGCTCACAACACGGCCGGCGCCGCGGCGGAGCGGTCGCGCGCAGAGCTATCCGACGCGCTCGGTCGCGCGCGCGGCCAGCCCGGCACGTGCGGCGGGCGCGGCCACGGGACCGCCGGGCGGCGGCGGGCCGTTTCGCTCGTCGCGCACGATGTACAGCGGGCGGTGCTTGACCTCGTCGTAGATGCGCCCGACGTACTCGCCGATCACGCCGATCGCGATCAGCTGGATGCCGCCGAGCAGCAGGATGGCGATGGTGATCGAGCCGAAGCCCGGCAGGTAGGAGTCGAACGCGCGCAGCGCGATCACCACGGGGATCGCGATGAACGCCAGGCCGGCGGAGAAGATGCCGACGTACGTGGCGAGCTGCAGCGGCAGGTGCGAGAAGGAGGTGATCGCGTCGAGTGAGAAGCGCAGCATCTTGCGCAGCGTGTACTTCGTCTCGCCGGCGTGGCGCGCGTCGCGCTCGTAGGAGACGGCCGTCTGGTTGAAGCCGACCCACACGGTCATGCCGCGCAAGAAGCGCGAGCGCTCGGTCATCGCCAGCAGCGCGTCGAGCGCGCGGCGGTCGAGCAGGCGGAAGTCGCCGGAGTTGGGCTCGAGGTCGACCTGCGCGAGCTTGTCGAACAGCTTGTAGAACCACGACGCGGTGGCGAGCTTGAAGGCGGTCTCGCCTTCGCGCTGCTTGCGCACGGCGTACACCACGTCGGCGCCCTGGCTCCACTGGGCGATCATGTCGGGGATCAGCTCGGGCGGGTCCTGCAGGTCGGCGTCGATCATCGCGACGACGTCGCCGCCGGCATGCTCCAGGCCGGCGGTCAGCGCCGCCTGGTGGCCGAAGTTGCGCGACAGGTGGATCACGCGCACGCGCCCGTCGCGCGCGGCGATCGCGTCGAGCAGCTCGGGCGTGCGGTCCGAGGAGCCGTCGTTGACGAGCACCAGCTCGAACTCGTAGTCGGCCGCCGCGGCGCAGGCGCGCGCGACGAAGTCCTCGATCAGCTCCTGCTCGTCGTATACGGGAGCGACGATGCTGAGCAGCTTGGGGGTGCGCAGGACGGCCTCAGGCATGCGCTCGCTCGCTGAAATCGTGTCTGGCCAAGTACTCATCTTCCCTGATTTTCAGACGAGCGCTTAAGCCTGAGATGAATCTATCGTTCATCCTGTCTGTGAATGTCCTCCGACGGCGACGCCACCGAGAGAACGCCTCTCAGCCTACCGGGACCGCTGGCGCGCCTGAGCGCGCCGATGCTCGTGCAGTTCGTCAAGTTCGGCATCGTCGGCGTGTCGAACACGCTGCTGGCGTTCGCGATCTACACGGTGCTGCTGAAGGTGTTCGGCGTGTGGTACCTCGGGGCGTCGGCGATCGGCTTCGTCGTCGGCGCGGTCAACGGCTTCCTGCTCAACCGCCGCTGGACGTTCGCCGGGCACGTCGGCGACTCGCTGACGCCGGTGCGCTGGGGCGTCGTGCAGGGCTGCGGCCTGGCGCTCAACGAGGGGCTGCTGTACCTGTTCGTCGACGGCGCCGGCATCGAGAAGCTGCTCAGCCAGGCCTTCGCGACGGGCGTCGTCACGGTGATCACGTTCCTCGTCAACCGCGCGTGGACCTTCCGCATGCACCCGCCGGTGGCCGCAGCCGACGCCGACGGCTGACGCGCGCGAACAAAAAACTTCTATTAAGAGTTGTTGCTGGCGCTCAGCGGAACACGGCGAGCAGCGAGAGACCGGCAGGTATGCGCCCCCCGCGGCCGATCATCGCGGCCTCCAGCGCGAGCGGGCGCTCGAGCAGCCAGTTGACGGGTGCCGGCGGCACCCACAGGTCGAGGCTCGACTCGGTCGTCTTGCGGCTGAAGCGGTCGAGCACGCGCAGCAGGATCGCCGCGGGCAGCAGCAGCGAGTTGAAGTACGTCGTGCGCACCTGATGCCAGCCGGCCTGCTCGCCGATCTGCTGCAGCGAGCGGCGCGTGTAGCGGCGGAAGTGGTGGTTGATCTCGTCGTGCCCGCTCCACAGCCACTGATACGCGGGCACGGTGACCAGCAGCGAGCCGCCCGGCGCGACCACGCGGCGCAGCTCGCGCAGCGCCTGCAGATCGTCCTGCAGATGCTCGATCACGTCCAGCGACGCGGCCAGGTCGAACGAGCCGGCTTCGAAAGGCATGTCGAGCACCGAGCCTTCGACGACCTCGCCGGCGCCACGCTCGCGCGCGAGCGCCACGCTCGTGTCCGACAGCTCGATCCCCGTGACGGTGCCGTGGCGCGCGAACTCGACCATGTTGCGCCCGCTGCCGCACCCCGCATCGAGGATGCGCGCACGCGCGGGCAGGCGCAGATCGGCGAGCACGCGCTCGAGCACCGTGCGCCGCCCGCGATACCACCAGTGCCGGTCCTCGGCTTGGTGCGTTTGCAGCTCGTAGTCGCGATCCATCCGCCGTGCATCCTGTCCTAAAGCGCAGCGGCAAGGAAGTCCAGTGCCTCCTTGACAAAATCTTTGGCATGCCATAATATTAGTTTCATGGCAGCAAGAGAACACGCGCGCTCGCCCGCCGTAGAGGACTACTGCAAGGCGATCTTCACGCTGCAATCGCGCACCGAGGAGCCTGTCGCGACGAACGCGCTCGCCGAGCGCTTGGCGATCACACCCGGCTCGGTCTCGGCGATGCTCAAGCGCCTGGGCGAGCTTCAGCTGATCGAGCACCTTCCCTATCGCGGCGTGCGCCTGACTCCCGACGGGCGCAAGGTCGCCCTGGAGGTGATCCGCCACCACCGGCTGATCGAGCTGTTCCTCGCCGAGGCACTGGAGATGCCGTGGGACCGCGTGCACGACGAGGCCGAGGTGCTCGAGCACGTGCTTTCCGAGGAGCTCGAGCAGCTGATCGCGGCGAAGCTCGGCGACCCCACGTTCGACCCGCACGGCGATCCGATCCCGAGCGCGGCGCTCGAGCTGCACGAGCCCGAGACGCACCCGCTGGAGCTGCTCGGCGAGGGCGAGGAGGGCGTGTTCGTGCGCGTGTCCGACGCCGACCCGGAGATGCTGCGCTATCTGTCCGAGCGCGGCATCTCCCCGGGCGACCGGCTGGTCGTGCGCGAACGCCAGCCGTTCGGCGGCCCGCTGCTCGTGAGCTTCGCCGACGGCCCGTCCGATCAGGCGATCGGCGGGCGCCTGGCACGCGCGATGCGCGTGCAGGTCGACGGCGAGCCGGCCGCCGAGCGCGTGCGCCGCACGCGCATCGTCTCCGAGCCGGCCGCCGAAGCGCGGCCGCCCAGCAGCCCTGGCAGCCCCGGCAGCCGCGGCGCCCCTGGCCAAGCCGACCGCGCCGGCGGCGCCGGTCGCGAAGGGGTCTCTGCGTGACGCCGGTCCGCCCGGACCCGGTTCTCGAAGGCGCCGGCCAGGGCGCCGTCCCGGCGAACGTGCCGCCGCGCGTCGCCAGCCACCTCGAACTGCTGCTTGCGAAGGGGCGCCTGCGCGCGACGCTGACGATGCTCGGCCCGGCGTTCGTCGCGGCGATCGCCTACGTCGACCCGGGCAACTTCGCCACGAACATCTCCGGCGGCGCGAAGTTCGGCTACCTGCTGCTGTGGGTCGTGCTGGCGGCCAACCTGATGGCGATGCTCATCCAGTACCTGTCGGCGAAGGTCGGCATCGCCACCGACCGCACGTTCCCGGAGCTGTTTCGCGAGCACTACCCGCGCGCGGCGAGCAGGATCATGTGGTTGCAAGCCGAGCTGATGGCGATGTCCACCGACGTCGCCGAGTTCGTCGGCGCGGCGCTCGGGCTGAACCTGCTGTTCGGCGTGCCGCTGCTGTGGGCGGGCGTGATGACCGGCTTCATCGCCTTCGCGATCCTCGAGCTGCAGACGCACGGCTTCCGCCGCTTCGAGCTGGCGATCACGGCGCTGCTGGGCATCATCTTCCTCGGCTTCCTCTACGAGACGCTGAAGATCGGCCCGTCGGTGCACGGCTCGCTCAACGGGCTCGTGCCGCACCTCGGCGGCTCGGAGTCGCTGTACGTGGCCGTCGGCATCATCGGCGCGACCGTCATGCCGCACGCGATCTACCTGCACTCGGCGCTGACGAAGAACCGGATGCCGATGCGCGACGACTCCGAGCGCCGGCGTGTGCTGCGCTTCGAGCGCCTGGACATCGTCATCGCGCTCGCCTGCGCCGGCCTCGTCAATATGGCGATGCTCGCCGTCGCCGCCAAGCTGTTTCACTCCACCGGCCACACGGGCGTCGACTCGATCCAGGCCGCCTACCACGGCTTCGGCAATCAGGTCGGCGGCCTCGCGGCGCTCGCCTTCGCCGTCGCGCTGTTCGCCTCCGGCGCGTCCTCGTCGAGCGTCGGCACGTACGCCGGCCAGGTCGTCATGAGCGGCTTCATCAACATCAACATCTCCGTGCTCGCGCGCCGCGCCGTGACGATGATCCCCGCGCTCGTCGTGCTGGCGGTCGGCGTCAACCCGACCGACGCGCTGATCCTCAGCCAGGTGGTGCTGTCCTTCGGCATCCCGCTTGCGCTGATCCCGCTCGTGATGCTCACGATGCGCAAGGACGTGATGGGCGTGCACGTCAACGGCCGCCTCACCACGTTCGCCGGCGTCGGCCTCGCCGCGCTGATCACCGCGCTGAACCTCTTTCTCATCTACCAGCAGGTCTTCTAGAGCGGACGCCGGCGATCGCGCTGCGTGCCCGCGGCGAAGCCGGTGCTCAGTGCGACGGCGCGGCGCGGATCGCGTACTGCACCGTGCCGCCCGCCCCGCGCCATACCGCCAGCGCGCGGTCGCTCGACGGGTCGAAGGCGAGCGTTGCGCCGCCGATGGCGCCGGGCGCGGCGATCTGTTCGGGCGCGGCGAAGATCGTGCGGTCGGGGAAGGCGTCGATCCCGCGCGCGGCGAGCAGCGCCTGGCCGGCGGTGTCGAGCGTGCCCGAGCCGGTGGGCTGCGGTTCGCTCCACAGCGCGAGCGCCTCGCCGTGAGGACCGGGCTGCAGGTCGGCGAGCAGCGAGTCGGCGTGCGGGTCGCTGACGGTGGCGGCGGGGCCGATGCCGTTGAGGTCGATCGCGGCGGTGCGCACGACCCAGTGCCCGTGCAGCGCGCCCGTCCACGCGAGCATCACGCTCTCCGAGCTCAGGCGCACGAGCCGCGGCGAGGTGGCGGGGTAGGGCAGGCCGGCCGGGTTGGCAAAGCGCTCGAGCAGGCGCGGCGTGCCGAAGCGCACGCCGCTGCCCGACGCGTCGAGGTAGATGCTCGTGCTGCCCGCGCGTTCGTCTGCCCACGCGACGATCGCGCGGTTGTCGTCGGAGATCAGCGCGGCGATGCGCGGCGAGGGGCCGACGGAGGCCAGGCGCTGCGTCGGCTGCGCGCGCCCGGAGGCCGGCAGGTCGTGCGCGAACAGCGCGCCTTTCTGCCGCCACGCGACGATCGCGTCGGTGCGGAAGTCCAGGCTGACGGTCAGCGCCGCCAGCGCGCCGGGCTGCGCGGGCACGATGCGCGACGGCGACAGCGCGTGCGCGAAGTAGCGCTCGACGTCGATGCGCGCACCGGCGCGCCCGCTGCCGCCGCCGGTCGGCGACGCCGCGGCGAGGTCGCCGAGATAGCCGGTCGCAAGCGCGTTCTGCGAGGCGGCGCCGGCGATCGTGCCGAGCGCCGAGAAGGCGTTGCCGGCGCTGCCCTGCACGAGCTCGCCGTCGCCGCCCGACGCCGGCCCCGAGCCGGCGATCGCCAGTAGGCCATGAGGCGCGGGCGCGAGCGCCAGCGGCGGGCGCAGCGCGAGCTTGGCACCGGATGCGCTGCGCGCGAGTGCCGGTCGCCCGGGGACGTCGCCGTGCCCGATCGCCGAGACGACCGTGCCGGCGCCGCCCGGGCAGGCGGCCGTCGCACTCCACACGACGGCGCCGCGGCCGGTCGCGTGCGTGGGCTTGTCGCGCGGGAACGTCGCGTGCGGGGTGTCTGCGGCTGCGCATTCGCCGAGCGTCGCCGGCTGTGACCAGGCGCCGCTGCCGGGGGCGGTCGCGGTTGCGGCGGACGTCGCCGCGGGCTGCGCGAGACGCCCGGCGGGAGCGCCCGCGGCGCCACCCGCGAGCGGCCCGAGCGTCGCGAGAGCCGCGGCCGCAGCGAGCGCCGGCCGCGGCCTGCGCAGGGTCAGGAGCCCGGCGCGAGCGCCTCGCGCAGGAAGCTCACGGTGCGCTCCCACGAGACGGTCGCGGCGGCGGGGTCGTGCGTGCCGAGCCGGTCGGTGTCGTTGAAGAAGGCATGACCGGCGCCCTCGTAGTAATCGAAGGTCACGTCCACACCGGCGTCGCGCAGCTCTGACTCCAGCGCCTTGGCTTCGTCGTGCTTGATGAACTCGTCGGCCGTGCCGAAGTGCCCGAGAACGGGGCCTTGGACGGCGGCGAAGTCCGGCTTGCCGTGGGGCATCACGTAGTAGTAGGTGACCGCCGCGGTGACGTTCGGGCAGGTCGCCGCGGCCCACACCGCCAGGCCGCCGCCGAGACAGAAGCCGAGCGCGCCGACGCCGTTGCCCTGGAAGCCGTCTTGGGAGGCGAGGTGCTCTGCGGCGCCGCACATCTGCGGCTCGACCTTGTCCATCGACAGGGCCATCATCTTCTGTTCGGCCTCGCTGGGCTGCGTGGTCGTCTCGCCGCCGTACAGGTCTGGGGCGAGCGCGTAGAAGCCCTCCGACGCGAGGCGGTCGCACACCGAGCGGATGTGCTCTTCGATGCCCCACCACTCCTGCAGCACGATCGCGCCGGGGCCCTCGTTGCCGTCGGGCGTGGCCAGGTAGCCGTGCGTCGGGCCGGCGCTGGTGGGGAACTCGATGTCGGGCATGTGTTGGCTCCTTCGACGTAGTTCTGGGCAGCGAATAGAGGCGCGCGAGCGACTGCCGCGCCGGCGCTCGCGGCATCCTCGCACGTCGGGCCGGCGCGGCGTTCCAGCCGAACCCGCTACCCTTGTAACTATGATCACACAGGCAGAACGCGCCGCCGCGAAGCGCAAGGAAAAGCTCGAGGAAATCGAGCGGCAGGTCAAGGAAGGCTCGCTGAAGATCCGCAAACTGACCGCCAAGGAGCGCAAGCGGTTTCCGCCGCGACCGCGCAAAGAGCCCGCCAAGGGCGCGCGCCGGTGACCCGCTTCTTCATCGCCGGCGAAGACGACGGCAGCGACCAGGAGGCGGCGTATCTCGGTCTGCGCGAGCGCTCGCTGCTGGCGATCGGCTGCGAGGCCAAGCCGCGGCGCATCTTCAAGCTCGACTGCCGTTTCGAGGGCAGCGACTGCGAGATCGAGGTTGGCCGGCCGCTGCCGCACGGCGGCGACCTCGTCACCGCGATCCTCGACCACGGTCGCGACGAGCCCTATGCCGTGCACACGCGCGACGGCGCGCAGCAGCTGACGCGCGTGGCGCGCCCGGTGTACGGCGTAACCGACTTCTCCTGAGGCGGCGCCTCTCGCACCGCCCGGCGCGCCGGGCGGCCTGACTGTGTGAGCGGCTGCCGTTTACAAAAGGCCGCTATTGGGTAACAACTGCCACGTGAGGGGTCGGTACCACGGGTGCATGGGGATACTGCTGGCGTTGCTCGCCGCGGCGATGCTCGCAGTTCCGGGCGTCGCCGCGGCGAAAGCGAAACCGGCAAGCGAACCGGCGCCGTTCGGGCACGCGTGCAAAGCCGAAAACGGCGTGCGCTTCTGCCCGTCGGAAACGCTCGCTCAGCGCGTTCCCACGTTCGACGGCGTGCCGCTCGACGCCGACGTCACGCTGCCTGCGGCCGGCACCGGCCCGTTCCCGACGATCGTGATGATCCACGGCTGGAGCGGCAGCAAGACATCGTTCGAGTCGACATCGCCGAGCGGCGACGGCAACGAGACGTTCGACTACAACAACATCTACTACGCACAGCACGGCTACGCGGTGCTCAACTACTCCGCGCGCGGCTGGGGCAACTCGTGCGGCACGCCGGCCTCGCGCGAAGACGCCGGCTGCGCCGAAGGCTGGATCCGCCTGGCCGATCAGCGCTACGAGGCGCGCGACACGCAGTACCTGCTCGGGCTGCTGGCCGACGAAGGCGTGAGCAAGCGAAACCGCATCGGCGTCACGGGCATCTCCTACGGCGGCGGCCAGAGCATCGAGCTGGCCGAGCTGAAGAACCGCGTACGCCTGCCCGACGGCTCGTTCCAGCCCTGGACCAGCCCGAAAGGCCTGAAGATGGAAATAAAGGCCGCCTTCCCGCGCTGGCCGTGGTCGGACCTCGTCGACGCGCTGGACCCGAACGGGCGTTTCATGGACAACGAAGTCGCGCCGCCGCACCAGAGCTACGAACCGTTCGGCGTGGAGATCCAGAGCTACGTCTCGGGCCTGCTCGCCGAGGGCGAGGCAGGGGGCTACGTCGCGCCGACCGGGGCGGACCCGGAAGCCGATCTGACGAAGTGGTACGCCGCGATCAACGCCGGCGAGCCCTACAACCCCGAAGACGAAGCGATCGCCCAGCAGATCTACGACTACCACCAGGGCAACGGCATCCCCTTGTCGGGCAAGCCCGCGCCGATGCTGCTGGAGAGCGGCTGGACCGACGCGCTGTTCCCGGTCTCGCAGTCGCTGCGCACGTACAACGCGACGCGCGCGGCCAAAGGCTACGCGGCGCTGATGTTCGGCGACCTCGGCCACAGCCCGGCGGCGAACAAGGAAAACACCGACCACGCCTTCAACGAAGAGGCCGCCGGCTTCTTCGCGGCCAAGCTGCAGCACTCCGGCAAAGCGCCGAAGAACGGCAGCGTCACCGCCTACACCGAGACATGCCCGACGGCGGCACCCGGCGGCGGCCCGTTCACGGCGAAGAACTGGGCCAAGCTGCACCCGCACACGGTTGGCTTCGGCTCGGCGGCGGCGCAGACGTTCACCTCCGCGGGCGGCAACCCTGCGGTCGCCGCGGAAATCGACCCGATCGCCAACTCCAACGCCTGCAAAGCGGTGAAAGCCGAAGAAGAGCCCGACACCGCCAACTACACGATGCCCAGCACCGGGTTCACGCTGCTGGGGCTGCCGAAGGTCACGGCGAAAGTCAACGTCACCGGGCTGTACGGCGAGATCACGGCGCGACTGTGGGACGTGCAGCCCAGCGGCGAACAGATCCAGGTCAGCCGCGGCGTCTACCGCCTGCTCGACAACCAGCAGGGCCAGATCGCCTTCCAGCTGCACGGCAACGGCTACGAGTTCCCGGCCGGCGACACGGTCAAGCTCGAACTGCTCGGGCGCGACGCGCCGTCCTACCGCGCCAGCAACAGCACGTTCGCCGTCGAAGTCAGCAACCTGACGGTCTCGCTGCCGACTCCCTGACGCGGGCGCGAATCGCTCGCGGGCAGCGTCAGCCGGTGGAGCGCTTAGGCGCTGCGGCGCGCTTTGCCCGGGCGGGACGTTTGCCTGTCGCCGGGCGCTTGCCGCTCGCCGTGGCTTTGCTGGACGAAGCGAGCTTGGCGGGTGCGGCGGCCTTGCCGGCTGTTGCCCGACGGCCGGTCGCGCCTCGCCCGGCCCCCGAGCGCTTGGACGCCGCGCGCTCGGCAGCCGCCGAGCGCCGCGATCCGGCCGGGCCTTTGGCCTTGGCCGGCGCGGCGCCGTTGTCATCGGCGGTGCGCGCTGCGTCTTTGGCCAGCGCCAGCAGGTCGCGCATGCCGCGCTCGATCCCGGCTGTCAGCTCCTCGATGTCCGGCGCGCCGTCGTAGTCGCCGGTGACGCCGAAGTACAGACCGCCGTCGTAGGAGAAGATCGCGACGACGATGCGGATCGAGCCGACGACGGGGACGAACGGGTAGGACTGCAGCATCTTGCGCCCGAGCGTCTGCACCGGCTGCTGCGGGCCGGGGACGTTGGTCGTCGCCGTGTGCATGTTCAGGCGCGGCGAGACGGTCACCAGGCGGCTGCCGAGCGCGAGCAGCAGCGGCGGCGCGAAGCCCGACAGCGAGCTGAGCACGTCGCCGGCGACGGCTTGCTTTGACTGCTTGACGCCGTCCATCTCGGCGCGGATGCGCTGCAGGCGCGCCACCGGGTCGCCGAGGCCGACGGGCAGCCCGGCGAACACCGCCGACACGCGGTTGTTGTAGACGCCCTTCTCGCCACGGCGGCGCACGGACACGGGGACCATCGTGCGCACGACGCGGTCGCCGCCGATGTCCTCGCCGCGCGATTCCAGCAGCGCGCGAAAGCCGTTGGTGATGACCGTCAGCACGACGTCGTTGACGGTGCCGCCGAGCGCGCCGCGCACGGCCTTGACGTCGGACAGGCGCACCTCCGCCCAGCTCCAGCGGCGATGCGGCCCGATCGGCCCGGTCAGCGAGGACGACGCGACCGGCCGCAGGCTAGGCCCGGCAGCCGCGGCGGCGCGCGCGACCTCGGCGAACGAGCGCAGCGTTTCGCGCGGCGTCGCCAGCGCCTGTTTGAGCGTTTCGATCTGGCCGGCCGGGCTGGCGCGGCGGACGAGCGTTCGCAGCAGGACCTCGATGCCGGTCGGCTCCGGCTCGGGCGCCCACGTGCGCGCCGAGCCCGCCACCGGATCGTCCCCGGCAGCGGTCTCGTCGGAGAACATCACCGACATCAGGTCGGTCGCGGCGACGCCGTCGACCATGCAGTGGTGCACCTTCGACAGCAGCGCCCAGCGCCCGTCGTTCATGCCCTCGACCATCCACAGCTCCCACAGCGGCTTGTGGCGGTCGAGCGCTCCGGAGAACACGCGCGCGGCCATCTGGCGCAGCTCGAGCTCGCCGCCGGGAGCCGGGATCGCGGTGTGGCGCAGGTGGTAGTCGAGGCTGAAGTGCGGGTCGTCGACCCAGATCGGCGGCCCCGCGGCGAGCGGCACGAAGCGCACCTTCTGGCGGTAGCGCGGGACGAGGCCGAGCTTGCCCTGCACCATCTCGCGCACCTGCTCGAAGGGCGGCGGCGGGCCTTCGAAGATGCTCACCCCGCCGATGTGCATCGGCGTCGTCGCGTTCTCGATGTGCAGGAACGACGAGTCGATCGGACTCATCCATTCCATGCGCGCTACCGCCCCGCGTCCAGCGCCCGGTCGAGCACCCTGTAGACGTCCAGGTGAACCGACATGCCGCAGTGGCTGGACTGCACCTCGACGGCGTCGGCCAGCGGGTCCACGCACGCGCGCCAGTCGACGATGCCGTCGCTGCGCGAGTAGATCGCCGTCGCGCGCACGCCGCGCGGCAGCGGCGCCGCCAGCTCGGCGCGGAACGCCGCGCAGCACGCGCCGTCCTTGCAAGAGCTGGAGAAGACTCCCGGCACGCCGAGGTCACCGAGCGCGGCGACCCAGCGCACGGTGCGCAGCACCTGCGCGGAGACGGCCAGCGAGTCGACGACCGGCGAGCCGAGCGTGACGAGCCCCGCGACGGTGTCGGGGTTGCGCACGGCGAGCGAGCGTGCGAGCGCGCCGCCGCGGCTCTGGCCGATCAAGAAGACGGGCTCGCCCGTCTCCTCGGCGAGCTTGTGCAGGCGCTTCTCGATGCGCCCGACGAGCACCTCGGCGCAGGCGATGTTCGTGCGGATGCCGCTCATGCGCACACGGTGCCCGCGGCGTGCGAGCCATCCGCGCAGCACCGTCAGCGAGGGGTCGCCGGCCATGAAGCCGGGAATCAGCAAGGCCGGCGGTGCGTCGGCGCGGCGCTGCACCGAGCGGAACTCGCGGCTGGCGAGCAGCCGCGTCAGCTCCGCGCCGTAGCGAAGCTCGCCGAGCAGAGCGCCCACGGGCGCACGCGCAGCGGCTGTCTCGTCCCAGATGACGCCAGCCTCTCCCCCCATGACTACATAGAGTACGCCCCCATGGACATTTCCGGAAGGCATGTGGTCGTCACGGGCGCAGCGGGGGGGATCGGCAGCGCACTGTGCCGGCGCCTGTCGGGAGAGGGCGCGCGAGCCGTCGTCGTGGCCGATCGCGAGCCGGCCGGCGCGGAGGCGGTGGCGAAGGAGATCGACGGCCTGGCCGTGCAGTTCGATGCCGCGAGCGAGAGCAGCGTGCAGTCGCTGATCGCCACGGCGACCGAGGCCAACGGGCCGGTCGACATCTTCATCTCGAACGCCGGTGTGCCCGGCGGCATGGGCGGCCCGGAGACGCCCGACGAGACCTGGCAGGAAGCGTGGAACGTCAACGTGATGGCGCACGTGTGGGCCTCGCGCGCGCTGGTGCCGCAGATGCTCGAGCGCGGCGAGGGCTATTTGATCAACACCGCGTCGGCGGCGGGGCTGCTGACGCAGGTCTCCTCGCTCGTCTACAGCGTGACCAAGCACGCCGCCGTGTCGCTCGCCGAGTGGCTGGCGATCGAGTACGGCGACGCGGGCATCCGCGTCTCGTGCATCTGCCCGCAGGGGGTGCGGACGCCGATGCTCGAACTGGCGATGGACGAGCCCGCGGGCGCCGCCGCGCTGATCGCCGGCGGGGTGATCGAGCCCGACGACGTCGCCGAGGCAGTCGTGCAGGGAATCGGCGACGAGCGCATGCTGATCCTGCCGCACGACGAGGTCGCCCACCACATGGCGCTGAAGGGCGCCCAGCCCGACCGCTGGATCGCCGGCATGCGCAAGCTGGTGCGCAACGCGCGCGCCGACGCCGCCGGCTAGCTCCGGACGCCCCGCGCGTCGCGCGCTAGCTGGAGCGCAGCGCTACGCGCAGCAATGGAGGCGTCGTGGGGTGAAGGCTGCCGCCGGCGGGCTCGCTGGTGACCATCACTTCCTTGACGCCGTGCAAGCTGTTGGGGACGTCGACCGAGCCGCTGCCCGTGCCGGTCACGCTGAACAGCGCGTTCGTCGGTTTCGCGTCGCGCGGGCCGCGGCTGAGCCATACCTCGTAGATCCGCCCGACCGCCGGCTGGGGCATGCGCGCGACGACGAGCTCGGCGCGACTGTCTCGCTGGCGCAGCGACACCCGCGCGGTGCGCGCGTGCCCGATACCTTCGCCTTCGGTCACCGTCAGCTTCGCGTGGCCGGCCGAGCCGACCGCGATCAGCACCGCGACGAGCGCCGCGAGGCCGGCCGCGGCGGCGGCGCCGATGCCCAGCGCGAAGTCGCTGCGCGGCCGCCAGCGGCGGTGAGCGCGTGGCGGCCGGTCGGCCGCGGGGCCTGCCGCGTGCAACAGCTCGGCCTCGGCGCGCACGGTCTCGAGAATCCGCGCGCGCAGCGCGGCCGGGGCGGCGGCCGGGGGCGCGCTCGCGGGCAGCTCGTCGACGACCGGCTGCAGTTCGGCGACCTCCGAGCGGCACTGCGCGCAGCCGGCCAGGTGCTCGCGATAGACGGTCAGCTCGCTCTCCTCGAGCGAGCCGAGCACGTACGCGGCGGCGTCGGCCAGGCGCGAGCAGTCGAAGTCGGACTCGCGCTGGCTCATGTGCTGACCGCCTCCCAGCCCTGAAGGTGACCGCGCAGCTTGTTCAGTCCGAGGCGCATGCGCCCCTTCACGGTACCCACCGGCGTCCCGAGCATCGTCGCGATCTCCACGTGGGTGAAGCCGCCGAAGTACGCCAGCTCGATGACCCGCCGCTGCTCGGCCGGCAGCTCGCCGAGCGCGCCGCGGATCTCGTGCGAGACGGCTTTGTCGAGCGCCTGCGCGTCGGTGCGCTCGGGGGCCGCCAGCGTCTCCTCGATGCCCTCGTCGCTGGCGCGCCTGCGGTCGTGCACGCCGCTGCGACGCAGCGCGTCGACGGCGCGGTTGTGCACGATCCCCAGCGTCCACGTGCGCACGCTGCCGCGGGCGCGGTCATAGCGCGCACCGCTGCGCCACACCGAGAGGAAGGCCTCCTGCGCGATGTCCTCGGCCAGCGAGCGCCTGCCGCAGATGCGATACGCGAGCGAGAACGCCGCGTCGGAGTGACGCTCGAGCACCACCTCGAAGGCGTCGGGATCGTTGCCGGCGACGCGTTCCATCAGCTCCTCGTCGGCGAGCTTTCGCAGCTTTTCCCTGGAGTTGGCGCTGGCGCGGCGCAGGAGAGGCATCGACTGACTCTACGCACGAGGCCCGGGGCCGGATCATCGCCGCGGGAGAACTTCTCGCCCGGGCGCTCCGGGTGATCCGGTTCGGGCCGGCCGCCGTACAGGGGAGTCAGCGGTAAAGCCAGGGGACCCCTCCGGCGCCGTGATACCTGGCAACCAAGAAGGAGAAGTCATGACTTACGAGATCGATCTCGCAGAGGTGGACGTCGACGGAGCGGTGCGCGAAGCCGCCGACGAGGTCTCAGGCGACACCCGCCTGGGCTTTCTGAAGAAGGCCGGCATCGGCGCCGGCGCCGCGATGAGCGGTGGCGCAGTCCTTTCGGCCCTTGCGCCGAGCGCGCTCGGCGCGACGCAGAAGGGCCGCCCGCCCGCCAAATTCGGCAAGGGCGACATCGGCATCCTCAACTACGCGCTGACGCTGGAGTACCTGGAGGCCGCGTTCTACAACGGCGCGACCGCGGCGAACCTGCCGCTCAGCCCGCAGGCTGCCGCGTTCCTGAAAGTCGTCACCGAAGACGAGAACGCACACGTCAAGTTCCTCAAGAAGGCGCTTGGCGCGAAAGCGGCCAAGGAACCGAAGTTCAACTTCGCCGGCGCCAACACGAGCGTGGAAACGTTCATGAAGACCGCTCAGGTGCTGGAGAACACGGGCGTCCACGCGTACCTCGGACAGGTGCTGAACATCAAGAACCCCGCGTACGTCGGCGCGGCCGGCTCGATCCTCACGATCGAGGCGCGCCACGCCAGTGTCATCGGGCTGCTCAACGACCCGTCCGGCTCGATGATCGCCCCGGACGGCCCGTTCGACAAGCCCTGGACCGCAGCGAAGGTCCTCAAAGAAGTCGAAGGGACGAAATTCATCGTCGCCTAGCGGCTGGACGTCGCAGTCGCTGCCACGCGCCGCCCGGTGAACGTCGCCGGGCGGCGTGTAGGCATCAGAGAAGTTCGAGGCGGACGTCGTCCGCCCGACCAGTCATCAACCGGAGGTGCCCAAAAGATGTCAATTTCATCCGATGATCAAGCGCCACAGCCGGCCGGCATCGTCGAGCGCCTCGTGCGCGACGACGTCGATCGCAAGCGTTTCCTGAAGATGGCCGGCAGTGCCGGCGCGGCGAGCTTCGGCGCGTTCGTGCTCGCGGCCTGCGGGAGCAGCAGCAGCAGCAGCAAAAGCGCCACAACGGCGGCCGCACCGGCGAGTACCGGGACGACGGCTTCCAGCACGACCGGCGATCTCGGCATCCTCAACTATGCCCTGACGCTGGAGTACCTGGAGACCGAGTTCTACTCCAAGGTCGTCGCTGCCGGGTTCTTCAAGGGCAAGGTCGGGGATCTGATCAAGACCTTCGGCGCCCAGGAGGCCTCGCACGTCGCCGCGCTGAAAGCGGCGGTCACGAAGCTCGGCGGGACGCCGGCCGCCGACCCGATGGGCAAATTCCCGGTCACCAGCGCGACGCAGGTCGCACTGCTCGCCTACAAGGTCGAGAACCTCGGCGCCGCGGCCTACCTCGGCCAGGCGGCGAAGATCCAGAGCCCCGAGGTTCTTGCCTCTGCCCTGGCGATCCACTCCGTCGAGGCGCGCCATGCGGCGACGCTCGGCACGCTCGTCAAAAAATCGGTCACGCCGCAGGGTGCCTTCGCCACGCCGGCTGACATGTCCACGGTCCTGGCGGCGGTCAAGCCGTTCCTGTCCTAAACCGCACCTCGCCAGAAAGGAACTGAGATGACTGATCACGAAATCGCCAGCCCCGAGCTGGCCGCCTGCGAGGTCCACGGCATGACCCGTTCGGCATTCATCCTGCGCGGCGCGCTCGCGGCGGGTGCCTTCTACGGCACGGCGTCCGTTGCCCCGTTCGTCTCACAGGCCCTCGCCGAAACCGGCGGAGGCGATGCGGAAATCCTCAACTTCGCGCTCACGCTGGAGTACCTCGAGGCCGACTTCTACAACGTCAAGGGAAAGACGGTCGGGCTCAGCGGCGAAGCGAAGAAATACGCCAGGGAGTTCGGCGCGGAGGAGGCGGCGCACGTGTCCGCGCTCGCCGCTGCGATCAAGCAGCTTGGCGGCAAGCCGGTCGCCAAACCGTCGTTCGTCTTCCCCGCCACCAGCGAAAAGTCGTTCCTCGCGCTGGCGTCGGTGCTGGAGAACACGGGCGTCGGCGCCTACAACGGCGCTGCGCCGTCGCTGCAGAGCAAGCAGGTGCTCGCCTCGGCCGGGAGCATCGTGCAGATCGAGGCTCGCCACGCGGCGGCCATCGACCTGCTGATCGGCAAGAGCCCCACGCCCAACGAAGGATTCGACAAGCCGCTGACCAAGGCCACGGTGCTCGGCGCCGTGAAACCGCTGATCAAGGCATAGCTAACGCAACATCGCCGGCGCTGGTGATCTGTCACCGGCGCCGGCGCGTAGTACTGACAGAGCCCATCCGCGAGGACTGGGAATCCAAATCTTCGGGAGTTGATTCACACAATGGGTCTTGACAATCCTCTTCACATCGCATTCCTGCTGATCTTGCTGCTGCTCGTGTTCGGCGCAAAGCGCCTACCCGAGATGGGCCGCTCGCTCGGCTCCGGCATGCGCGGCTTCAAGGACACGCTCAGCGGCGAGGCGACGCACACGCCGCTGGTGGCTACGCACGAGCCTGTCGTGCCCGTCGCCACCCCTGCGCCCACGCCTGAGCGCGAGCCGGTCGCCGCTGCGTCCGTGCACGAGACCGCCACGCCGGTCGCTTAGCCGAGCTCGCGGAGCCCGGGAGAGATCATGGCCGTCGCCGCAGCCAGTGTTGGGCACGAGGATCGACTGAGCATCGTCGATCATCTGTCTGAGCTGCGTGTGCGCCTGATCGTCTCCCTGGCCGCGCTGGCGGTGGCGTTCGGCTTCTGCATGTGGCAGAACCACGCGCTGCTGCACATCATCAACAAGCCGTTGTCGACGCAGACGCAGAAGCAGGTCAAGAAAGGCAACGGGCCGCTCGGCGCGACGTACACCGTGCAGCAGAGCGCGCGCGTCGTCGCGACGCAACTGCAGAACGTCACCGGCGCGCTGAATCGCCCCGGCAGCGGCGTCTCGCCGGCCACGCGCGCGGCGCTGGCCGGCGTCAGCCCTGAGCTCGGCAAGGCGATCAAGGGCCTCTCCAAAGCGCCCGAAGGCAACAAGCCCGTGACGCTCGGCATCGGCGAGCCGTTCACGACGACGATCGGCATCGCGCTGATCTTCGCGTTCATACTCGCGCTGCCGGTGATCCTCTTTCAGCTCTACGGCTTCTTGCTGCCGGCCTTCAGCCCCAAGCAGCAGAAGGTCGCCTCGTCGCTGACGATGTCGATCCCGCTGCTGTTCATCGCCGGCGTGCTGTTCGGCTATTTCGTCGTGCTGCCGGCCGCGGTGCGCTTCTTTCAGAACTTCAACAGCGGCGAGTTCAACGTGCTCGTGCAGGCCAACCAGTACTACCACTTCGCCGCCGTCACGCTGCTGGCGATGGGGCTCGTCTTCCAGATCCCGGTGGCGATCCTCGCGGCCACGCGAGCGGAGATCGTCACGCCGGCCCAGCTGCGCCACAACCGTCGCTACGCGCTGCTGGCCTGCGGCGCCGTCGCCGCCTTCCTGCCCGGAGACGCGGTCACGCTGTTGCTGGAGACGGTGCCGCTGTACCTGCTGTTCGAGGCGAGCCTCGTGCTCGCGTCGATGTTCGACCGGCGCGACCGGCGCCGAGCGGCTCGCGCCGGGGCCGACGGCTAGCGGGGGAGCGAGAGCACGTGGCCCTGGGCCGGATCGATGCGTCCGTCGAGCAGCTCGAGGTACGCACTTTCCAGCGCCTGCGGCCCTTGGCCCTCGACCGTCGCCAGCCACCCGTCGCACCACTGCAGGTAGGGACGCCAGGCATCGGCCAGCCGGCTCTCGAAGCCGTCGCGTCCCCAGTCGCCGGTGCGCTTGGCGACGCGGTCGGGCGCGAAGAAGAACTTCGGCCGGGGGCCGGGCAGTGACTCCGGCACGTCGCCCATGCGATCGTGATGAGTGGCGCCGACGACGGCTGAGTGAACTAGCGACTGCCCGAGCCGACCGTGTACTCGTGTGCGCACTCGAGCGTCGCCGGCCATGTCGACGTAGACGGCGGGGTCGCTGCCCAGCGCCTCCACCTCGTCGTAGCTGAGCACCTCGTCATAGACGCCCAGGCCGCGCGCGAACTCGGCGCCGCGCGCTCCGCTGAGCCCGATCACGTCGATGCCATCGCGGCGCGACAGCAGGAAGGCCAGCGCGCTTGCCGTCTTGCTCGACGCACTGGAGAGGATCGCCGTGCGCGCGCCGAACAGCGAGGCTTCGTCGAGGAAGTCGTCGATCAGATACGACGTGAAGAACAGCGGGCGCAGCAGCATCTGCTCGGGCTCGGTGTCGGTGTCGTAGATCGGGTCGGCATCGACGCGCGCGTAGGCGTTGTACGCCGCCGGCAGCTTCGCGCGATGCGGCGAGGCGTCGACGAAGCCCTGCGCGCCGACCCGCGCGGGGGCCACGACGAGCTCGCTGGACGGCGGCAGGTAGCCGTACACGCGTGCGCCCGCCGGCAGCTCGTCGACCCGGCTGTCGCCGACCTCGGCAAAGCCCCATACGGGCATGCGCCCCCAGCCGTCAGGCGCCGGGAAGAAGTCCCAGTAGGACATGCCCTCGCCGAACGTCGCATAGGTGATGTTGTTGGAGGTCAGCCCGAAGCGCTCGACGCGCAGCAGCGCCTGCCCGTCTGCAAGCTGCGGAGGCGGCTCGTCGTCGAAGCGGCAGCTGTGCAGATCGTCGCGGGCGATCAGGAAGTCCATGCGCGCTGAAGCCTATGCGCTGGGCTAGCGATGTGACAGGCCGGGAAGCGCATCTGCCCGCTGCGCCGCGGGCGCACCCGACTTGGCGGCGTCCAGGCGCCGCAGCATGCGCGTTTCGCGCGGAAGCAACCCGAGCGCCAGCGCGAGCCCGGCGAGCGCCGATCCTCCGAGCAGGATCTCGACCGAGCCGAGCGCGTTGGCCAGCGGCCCGGCGAGCACGTAGCCGAGCGGCAGCAGCGCGAGCGAGACCATCCAGTCATAGGAGCTCACGCGCGAGAGCTTGTCCGGCGGGATGCGCTCGGCCAGCGCGGTCGTCCACCAGACGTCGAACAGCGCCATGCCGCCGCCGCCGATCACCATCGCCGGCACGACCAGCCAGAGCGTCAGTCCCGCGGCGTAGAGAATCGCCGTTGCGGGCCACAGCAGGATCGCGAGCATCGCCGCGCGCATCGGAAAGCGCGGCCGCCAGGCGATGCCGAGCAGCGATCCGGCGATCGTGCCGAAGCCGACGGCCGCCGACACCAGGCCGTAGATGCCGATGTGGCCGTACTGCACGCGCGCGACCAGCGGCCCCAGCACGAACCACGGCGCCAGGCCGGTGAACAGAGCGGCGCAGAACGCCGCCAGCGTCGCCCACACCCAGCTGCGCGAACGCACCTCGGCAAAGCCCTCGCGCAGCTCTGCCCACACGCCGCCCTGCTTCGGCGAGGCGGCGTCGCGCTCGGACAGCGCTCGCCGGCGCGGGCGCACGCGCATCAGCAGCGCGGCGCTGAGCAGGAAGGTCGCCGCATCCAGCGCGAAGGCCCAGCCGGCGCCCAGCCCGAGCACCAGCGCGGTGGCAAGCGCGGGCCCGGCGAACTCGCCGATGTTGTTCGACAGCGAGCTGAGCCCCTGGGCCTGCTGGATCTCCTGCTCGGGCACCGTCTGCGGCAGCAGCCCGTTGGCCGCCGGGCGAAAGAACGCCTCGGCGGTGCCGAACAGCGCCTCGATCGCGATCAGCTCCCAGATGTGCACGACGGAGGCGAAGATCAGCGCGGCGAGCAGCGCGTGAAGCGCGAAGCGCACGAGATCGGTGGCGACCATCACGCGGTGGCGCGGCAGCCGGTCGGCCCACACGCCCCCGATCAGCAGGAACGCGACGAGTGGCAGGCTCGCCGCGGCGAAGACCAGCCCGAGGTCGGTCGCGTCGCCGGTCAGTTCGATCACGAACAGCGCCAGCGCGACGATCACGATGCAGTCGCCGATCACGCTCGCCGATTGCGCGAACCACAGGTAGCGGAAGTCGCGGTGGCGCAGCACGCGCAGCTGGGCGGTCAGGTTCCTCATGCGCCCAGCTTGACGCAGGACGGCACTCCGCCGGCGACCGATGCGGATCGCCGGCGGTGGCTCTGTCAGGCGGCGACGGCGGCGCCGCGGCGCGAAGCGAGGCGCTCCTCGGCGTAGCGGCGCCCGTGCTCGGGATCGCCGGTCGCGAACGTCGCGATGTCGGCGAGCGTGACGATCCCGCCGAGCGCGCCCCACGTGCCGTCCTGGACCTCCGGCGTGAACACCCACACGCGCGACGGGTCGCGATCGTGCGCGCCGGCCTCGGCGTCGAGCACGGCCTCGGTGATGTCGGCGACCATCGCCTGGCGGCGCCGAGCGTCGTACTGGCCCTCCGGCACGGAGGCGACGAAGCGGTAGCGGGGAGCCTCGGCGCGTGCGCCGGCGACGAACACCTCGGCCGGGCGGTGCACGAACAGCCAGGCGATCGAGCGAACCTGCGGGTTGGCCGGGTCGGCGCCCTCGTTGACGATCAGCAGGTCGGTCAGCTTGGCCAGAAGCTGCTCCTCGGCGTGCGGCGCGAGGGCTCCGTCGGGGATGTAGGCATCGAGCATCGGCATTGTCGGTCCTCCTTGCGGCCAGTTGGCCGGCATCGGTCGTTGGGACGAGTCACTCTGCTAACAAGAGCGACATTACAGCAAGTGACTCTGCTTATGCAAGCGATAAGCTGACGCGGATGAAGCGCACCGCTCTCGCCGACCAGCCGTGCTCGATCGCCCGCACGCTCGACGTGGCCGGCGAGTGGTGGACGCCGCTGATCCTGCGCGACGTCGCATACGGCGTTCGGCGCTTCGCGGCGCTGCAGGAGGACCTGGGGATCTCGGCCAACGTGCTCAGCGACCGTCTGGAGACGCTCGTCGCCGAGGGCATCCTGCTGCGCAGCATCTACCAGCAGCGACCCGAGCGCCACGAGTACGTGCTCACCGAGAAGGGCGCCGACCTGATCCCGGCGCTGCTCGCGCTGATGCAGTGGGGCGACCGCTGGGCCTGGCCGGGCGCGCAGGGGCCGGTTCGCGTGCAGCACGAGCCCTGCGGTCACGACGTGCGCGTGGAGGTGCGCTGCCCGCACTGCGAGCGCGAGGCGGCGGCCGGCGAGCTGCGCGCGAAGGCCCGCGCGGGCGTCGTCGACGCGCCGGCCGAGCACCGGCCCGGAGCGGTCTCCGGCCGGCGGCTGCTCGCCGGCCGCGAGGGCGTGCCGCTGGGCTCAGGCCCGGGCGACGAGCGCTCCCGCGCTCAGCGCTCGCCGTCGTAGTACTCGACGGCGCCGTCGGCGCGGCGGAGCATCACCTTGTCGGCGTCGTTGCCGGGCCACACGCCGATCTTGTCGCTGTCTGGATAGACCGCCACGGCCGGCTCGCGCGCGCTGGAGAACATCAACAGCCGCGCCGTGCGCTCGCTGCGGTTGGTCGCCTTGTGCGCCCCCGCCGGCCCCGGCGCGAAGCGCACGAGGTCGCCGCGCCCGGCGTCATGCTCGCCCTCGGGCGTGCGCACGACGACGTCTCCGTCGAGTACGAGCAGCCACTCCTCCTCGTACTCGTAGTGGTAGGGGCAGACGCTCTCGCCGGGCGGTAGCTCGAACGCCTTGATCGCGAGGTCCTCGCCGCCGGCCGTCTTGCCGACCGGTGCGACGCCCGCGCGAAAGCCCTCGGGGTCGGTGTCGTCGTACTCGAGCTCGTCCGTGAAGACGTTCGCGCGGCGCATCGCCGGATGATCTCACGCCGGCGCGCGCTCGTCCGGGTCGTCGCGATGGCGGCGGCCGTGCAGCAGGCTGAGCGCGACCAGCAGCACGCCGACGACGAGCAGCACGCGGCCGATCAGCGAGCTGATCTCGCCCCAAGCGGCGCCCGCGAGCAGCCCGACGACGATGAACCCCACGGCCCACAGCGCGCAACCGAGCGTCGTCAGCAGCGCGAACGGCACGAGCGGCACGCGCCGAGCGCCCGCCGGCAGCGACACGAACGTGCGCGCCAGCGGCATCAGCCGCGCGGCGAACACCGCGCGCGTGCCGCGCGTGTCGAGCAGGCTCTCCCAGCGGCGCAGCACGTTGCCCACCACGGGCACGTCGCTCAGCAGTCCGCTGGCGCCGAGGGCATAGGCGAGCAGCGAGCCGACGAGGTTGCCGGCCGTCGCCGCGAGCACCGCCGGCGCGAAGCTCATCCATCCCTGATGCACGGCCACGCCGGAGAAGATCAGCGTCACCTCGCTGGGAATCGGCACGCAGGCGCTCTCGGGAACCATCAGCAGGAACACGCCGAGCACGCCGAAGCGCGTGATCGCCGATGTCATGGCCGGACCCGTCGGTGTGGCGGGCGCGGCGGGTGGCCGGCGCCGGGGCGGGGGGGCGCATGCGGGCCGTGGGCCGGCCCGTGCGGCGGGGCGGGCAATGCGGGCGCGCCGGGCAGCGGCGGGCGCGGGCGGCGGTAGCCGAGCGCCGACTGCACGCTGGACGGGCGCCAGCGCGCGCCGCCGCGCTGCGTGGGCACGCCGTCGGCATTCAGCCGCTCGGCGATCGCCTGCAGGCTGAGACCCTGCTCGCGCATCGCGGCGATGCGCGCGCTCAGCTCGGGCGACAGCGCCGACAGCCCGGGGCGCCCGCGAGGGGGCCTTCCCGGCGCCGCGGCAAGCCTCCAGCGCTCGACCTCGCGCAGCGTGGCGACGGTGCGCCGCCCGGCGCTCGCGGCGGTGTCCAGCCGAACGTCCAGCGCGACCAGGTCGCCGCCCGCCGCTTGCAGCCAGTCCAGCAGTGCGATCAGCTCGCTCGAGGAGCCGGCCGCGTCGCGCAGGCTCGCCACGAGCAGCACCGTCGCATCGCCGTCGGCGATGCGCTGCAGGGCATCGCCGAGCGCCGCTCGCTGGGCGTCGGCTTCGCTTGTCGCGCGAACGGTGTCGACGACGTCCAGGCGTATGCCCTTCCAATGCCTGTCTACATCGGGTTGGGCGCCCTGCTGCTCGGGTATGTAGGCGACTGCACGCCTTCGGTCCATGCCTCAGTATACGCAAAGCATTTGCGTACAAGCCTCCGCAGCGAGGCGGGGTGCGTCAGCCGCAGCCGGTGATGCCGCCGTCGAGCGGGATGACCGCGCCCGTCAGATAGGAGCCGGCGCGCGAGGCGAGGAACAGCGCCAGGCCGGCTACGTCGTCGGGGCGGCCGATGCGCCCGAGTGGAACTTCGGCCTCGATCGCCGCGCGCACCTCGGGGTCCTCCAGCACCGACATCATTTTGCTCTCGAACGGGCCCGGCGCGATCGCGTTGACGGTGATGCGCTCGCCCGCCAGGCGCTTGGCGAGGTGGCGCGTGAGCATGTGCACGGCCGCCTTGCTCGCGCTGTAGCTGTAGTTCTCCACCGACGGGGTGCGCAGGCCGTCGATCGAGCCGATGTTGATCACGCGCGCGGGTTCCTGCTCGCTCGCCGCGGCGCGCAGCGGATCGAGCAGCGCGACGGTGAGGTGAAAGACGCCCTCGACGTTCGTGTGCAGGACCTTGTCCCAGCCGCCCGGCGGGAACTCCTCCAGCGGCGCGCCCCACACCGCGCCGGCGTTGTTGACGAGGATGTCCAGCGAGGGACGGCGCTCTCGCGTTTCGGCCGCCAGCGCCTTCGCCCCGTCGGGGGTCGAGACGTCGGCAACGATCGCTTCGCAGTCGCCGATCTTCGCGAGCTCCGCCGCGGTGGCCTGCACGTCGGCGCTCTTGCGCGAGGAGATGAGCACGTCGGCGCCCGCCTGCACGAGGCCGCGGGCGATCATCAGCCCGATCCCGCGCGAGCCGCCGGTCACGAGCGCCGTCTTGCCGGCGACGTCGAACAGCCCGCTCATCGTCAGTCGGCGAACTCGGCCGGGCGCTTCTGCAGGAAGGCGTCGACCGCCTCGGGCACGGCGCCGCCGAACGTGGCCATGATCTGCTGGCGGTCCTCGTACTCCACGGCCGCGTGCTCTGAGGGGATCTCCAGTGCGCTCCACATGCCGCGCTTGGTCAGGCGCACGCCCCACGGCGCCAGCGAGGCGATCTGCCGAGCCGATTCCACTGCCCTCTCCAGCAGCTGCGACTGCGCGACGACGTCGGCCACGAGCCCGATGCGCGCCGCCTCCTCGCCGTCCACACGCCGGCCGGTGAGCATCAGCTCGTGCGAGCGCGAGGCGCCGATCAGGCGCGGCAGCAGCCAGCTGACCGCCATGTCGCAGTTGGACACGCCGATATTCACGAACGCCGCGCGGAACACCGCCTCCGGCGCCGCGTAGCGGATGTCGCAGCCGAGCGCCAGCGCCAGGCCGAAGCCCGCGGCGGGCCCGTTGACGGCGGCGATCACCGGCTGGGGCAGCGCGCGCAGGGCGAGGATCAGGCGCGACATGTGTTCCTGGTTGGCCAGCCGGTCGCGCGGCTCGTCGCTGCCGTCGTTCTCCGGCGCCGCGCCGTAGCCGTGCAGGTCCAGCCCCGCGCAGAACCCGCGCCCGGCGCCCGTCAGGATCACCGCGCGACAGGCCCGCTCGGCGGAGATCGCGCGAAGCTGGGAGTGCAGCGCCTCGCACAGCTCGGAGGTCATCGCGTTGAGCTGCTCGGGCCGGTTCAGCGTCAGCCGGCGGACGTGCGGGACGGGCTCGTCGACGAGCAGCAGGTCGGACATCTGGCGCATCCTATGTTCTGCGCGTGCTCGCGGCGCGGTCCTCGCCCGTCAGGGGCGCGGGTAGTGAAAGGCCTGTGTCTGCGTGACCTTCGCCGCCAGCGAGCCGTCGTCTCGGGCGATCTCCGTCTCGATGACCATCATCGTGCGCCCGGAGTGCAGCGGGCGCGTGGTCGCCGTCAGCGCGCCCTCGCGCACGCCGCGCAGGAAGTTCGTCTTGGACTCGATCGTCGCCGTTCCGACGGCGCCCTCGGGGAGGTTCAGGAAGGCACACACGCCACCGCAGCTGTCGGCGAGCGCCATCAGCGCGCCGCCGTGCATCAGCGCGCCGGCCGTGCAGCGCTCCGGCGCGAACTCCATGCGCCCGCGCACGAGCTGCGGCGTCGTCTCCAGCAGCTCGACGCCGACGAGCACGGCGAAGGGCATCGTGTCGCGGATCTGAGCCGGCGTTGGCATCTCGCTCATGTTCTCGTTCTCTCCCAGGTTCGGTGCGGCACGACCACCGGGCCGCAGGCGGATCATCACAGGCGTTATGTGAGACTGGCGCGCGTGCAGCGCACCGCGCCGAGGCTCGCCAGCGTAGGCCACGTGGAGTGGGTTCAGTTCGCGCGCGTCGAGCACGTCCCGCAGCCGGGGGAGGTGGCGCACGCCAAAGACCCCTTCGAGGAGCCGGCCGGCGGTGGCGCGGTCGCCGCCGTGCAGCTCGCGCGCCTGGGCGGCGAGGCGCTGCTGGTGACCGCGCTCGGCGAGGACGAAGCAGGCCGGCGCTCGTTCGAGCGTCTGCAAAGCCTTGGCGTCCGCGTCGGCTCGGCGGCGCGCGCCGAGCCGACGCGGCGCGCGGTGACGCTCGTCGACGAGCAGCGCGAGCGCACGATCACGACGTTCGGCAAGCGCTTGGAGCCGCTCGGCGGGGATGCACTGCCCTGGGGGGATCTGGCGCAGATGGACGCGGTGTACTTCACAGCCGGCGATCTCGCCGCGTTGCGCGCCGCCCGCGCGGCACGGGTGCTCGTGGCGAGCCCGCGCGCGCGTCATGCGCTGGGCCACGGCGTGCGCCTCGACGCGCTCGTGCTGAGCGCCGAGGACGCAATCGAGCGCGAGGAGGCCAAGCGTGCCGAGGGCGAGGCCGACGTGGTCGTGCTGACCGACGGGGCGCGCGGCGGCACCTACCGCATGCGCGACGGTCGCGCGGGAAGCTGGAGCGCCGCCGAGCCGCCGGGTGAGCCGGTCGACTCCTACGGCTGCGGCGATTCGTTCGCCGCCGGCTTCGCCTACGGCCTGGGGGCGGGGATGGGCATCGACGATGCGCTCGCGCTGGGCGCTCGCTGCGGCGCTCACTGCCTAACCGGGCACGGGCCATACGAGCGCCAGCTCACCGGCGCCGAGCTCGCCGAGGCCTAGACCGACGGCAGCCTTTGCACGAGCGAGAGCACGGGCGCGAACAGGTCGCCGCGCTTGGCGATCCGCTCGAGCACCTGCCCCGCCTCGAAGCGCAGCGCGTCGGGGTCGCCGCCGTCGAGCGCCGCTCGCACCTCGTCCCAGTGCAGCGGCGTCGAGACGGTCGGCTGCTCGTCGGCGCGTAGCGAGTACACGCACACGGTCGTCTTGTTGCGGTCGTTCTGGCTCCAGTCGATCAGCACCTTGCCCGGGCGCGCGGTCTTCGTCATGCGCGAGACGATCAGCTCCGGCTGGGCCTCCTCGAGCAGCTCGGCGACGGTTTTCGCGAACGGCTTGGTCTGCGCGAACGTGACGTCCGGATCGTTCAGCGGCACATACAGCTGCAGGCCCTTTTTGCCGGACGTCTTGACGAAGCTCTCGAGCCCCAGGTTCTCGAACATCCCCTGCAGCGTGAGCGCGACGCGGCAGCACTCGATCGCCGTCGCCGGCGCGCCCGGGTCGAGGTCGAACACGAGCATCGTCGGCCGATCGGGCGCCTCGGCGCGGGCCAGTGGCACGTGCAGTTCGAGCGCAGCCAGGTTCGCGAGCCAGACGATCGTCGCGCGGTCCTCGGCGAGCAGGTAGTCGATCGGCTTCTTCTCGGACGGCAGCGTGACCGTTCGCACCCAATCCGGCCGGTGCGCGGGCGCCTGCTTCTGGAAGAACGCCTTGCCGCCGACGCCGTCGGGCCAGCGCTTGACCGTCAGCGCCCGACCTCTCAGGTGGGCGACGATCGTCGTGGCGACGGCGGAATAGAAATCGATCACGTCGCGCTTGAGGAAGCCGGCCTGCGCGTAGAGGGGCTTGTCGAGGTTGGACAGCTTCAGCTCGCGCGCCTCGACGGTCGTCGTCGCCTTGGCGCCCTGCTCGTGCAGCACGAGCGGCGGGCCGAGCACGTCGCTCGCCTGCTCGGCGCCCTGTTTGCCGCGGCCCGAGCGAGGCTTGCGCGAGCGCGACGGGGCTGCCGGCTGCGGCGCGTCCTCGCGCACGACCTCGCGCGCGTCCTTGTCCTCGCGCAGCCCCTTGTAGGAGGGGTGGCGCAGGACCCCGGCGGCGGTCCACTCGGTGAACTCGATCTCGGCGACGAGCTCGGGCTCGACGAAGACGGCGCCGCGCGGCGTGCGCTCGCCGGCGGTGAAGGGGGAGTCCTCGCGCTCGAGCGGTTTCAGCAGCTTGCCGAGGCCGTCGAGCTGCGAGTCGCTGAAGCCGGTGCCCACGCGCCCGGCGTAGCGAAAGGCGCCGTCCGGGTCGAAGACGCCGACGAGCAGCGCGCCGATGCGCCGCTCGCGCCGCCCCTCGCCGGGCAGCCAGCCGCCGATGACGAGCTCCTGGCGGCCGAGGTTCTTGATCTTGGTCCATGCCGGGCTGCGCGCGCCGGGTTCGTAGGGCGCGTCCAGGCGCTTGGCGAGGATTCCCTCGAGCTTTTGCTCGGCCGTCGCCTTCAGCACGTCGCTCCCGCTGCCTGTCAGGTGCTCGGGCGTCTGCCACGACTCGCCGCTGAGCGCCAGCGCCTGCAACAGCTCGCGCCGCTGCTCGTATCTCAGCTCCATCAGCGAGTGCCCGTCCAGCCACAGCAGGTCGAAGATCATGTACGTGACCGGCGAGGCCTTCGCCAGCCGTTTGACCTGCGCCGGCGAGCCGACGTGCATGCGCCGCTGCAGCGCCGCGAAGCTCGGCCGGCCGCGCTCGTCGAACGCCACGATCTCGCCGTCGAGGATCGCCTCGTGCGAGCTCAGCGCGCGGTTGAGACGGCCGAGCTCCGGGTACTGCGCGGTGATCTCTTTCAGGTTGCGGCTCTCCAGGCGCAGCTCGCCGGGCGTCGAATAGGCGATCGCGCGCACGCCGTCCCACTTGATCTCATAGGCCCAGCCGTCGTCCTTGCGCGGCAGGGACCCCGAACGAGCGAGCATCGGCTTGACGTGCTCGGGCATCGGCTCGCGCGCGGCATCCGCCGGCGGGTCCATGCGGTGAATCATCCACTCCTTCGGATCGTCGCCCCGGGCGATCGGGAACAACGCGTAGCGCGCGTCGACGCGCTCGCCGTGCAGTGCGACCTCGATCTTGCGCGGCTCCCACTTGAGCACGTCGTAGGTGCCGCTGTCCCAGATCCTCATCGTTCCCGCGCCGTACTGGCCCTTGGGGATCTCACCGTGGAAGTCGACGTACTCCAGCGGGTGGTCCTCCGTCCACACGGCCAGGTGGTTTTCCTTCGGCGCCGGCGGCAGTCCCTTCGGCACGGCCCACGATGCGAGCACGCCGTCGCGCTCCAGGCGCAGGTCCCAGTGCAGCCGCGTGGCCGAGTGCTCGTGGATCACGAAGCGCGGCGCGGTGCGCTTGCGTGACCGCTTGCCCTTGGGCGCCGCGTCGCCCTTGCGCGCCTCGCCCGGCTCGGGCGTCGCGGCGAAGTCACGTTTGGCGCGGTAGTCCTTCAGGCGCTGCTCGTCCGGCTGTTTGGCGGCTGCCCGCTTTGCCTTCGCGCCCTTCGCACTCGCAGGCTTGGACTTGGCGCCCGCGCCCGCGCCCTGCCTGCTCGCGCGGCTGGGCGACACCTACCGTTTGGCGGTGGCGCGTTTGGCCGTTTTCTTGGCGGGCGCTTTCTTTGCGGCGGTTTTTTTCGCGGCGGCTTTCTTGGCCGCCGGTTTGCGCTTCTTCGGCGGCGCGCCACCGTCGGACGCGGTGCGCTCGCGCACGGCGTCGAGGCTCGCCTTCAGCGCGCTCATCAGGTCGGGCGCCGGCGCTTGCTCCTCCTCGGCTTCCGGCTGCACGGCGATCTCCTTGCCCTGCGCCTTGCGCTCGATCAGCGCCAGCACGTCCTCGCGGTAGGTGTCGTGGTACTTGTCCGGCTGGAAGTCGCCCGCCAGCGAGCCGATCAGCTGCTTGGCCACGTCGACCTCGCGCTTGGTCGTCTTGACCTCCTTCGGATCGGGCAGCTCGTCCAGGCGATCCGGCGAGGAGACTTCGTCGGCGAACAGCATCGTCGCCATCTCCAGAACGTCGCCCATCGCGCGGATCGCCACCAGCTGCTCCTTGGAGCGGATCACCACGCGCGCGATCGCGACCTTCTCGGTCTCGGCCATCGCCTCCAGCAGCAGCCGGTAGGGCTTGGCGCCGCCGGGCCCCGGTGCGAGGTAGTAGGGGTGGTCGTAGAAGATCGGGTCGATCTGCGATAGCTCGACGAAGTCCTCGATCTCGATCGTCTTGGTCTTCTTCGGCTGCAGCGTGTCCAACTCGGCCGGCTCGATCACCACGTAACGGTCGGGCGAGAGCTCATAGCCCTTGACGATGTCCTCGTAGGGCACCTCCGCGCCGCTCTGCGGATCGACGCGCTTCTGCGCGATGCGCACGCCGGTCTTGCCGGAGAGCTGGTGGAAGCGCACCGTCTTGCGGTTGACCGCGCTGTACAGCTTCACCGGCACGGTGACCAAGCCGAAGCTGATCGCGCCTGTCCAAATCGAGCGGGGCATGGCTATTTACTACCACGCTGGCGCAATTTCACCCCCCGCTGCAAAAGATCGCGCGCGGCGCCACGCGCGAGCGCCCGCGATCACGCAGCCTGAGGCTGTGGCGAGGCGCAGAACGCGCACTTGCGCGCCTGGCGCGGGATCTCCGACAGGCATTCGCCGCACGGACGCGTCTCGGACTCCACGTCGCGGCCGGTCTTGCGCCGCTCCATCAGCGTGTTGACGGGCTTGACGACGAAGAAGAACACCGCCGCGGCGATCGACAGGAAGGCGATCAGGACGTTGATGAAGTCGCCGTAGTGAAACGTGCTCCCGTTGATCGTGAACATCAGGTTGGAGAAGTCGGGCTTGCCGATGATCGCCGCGACGATCGGCGTGATCAGATCGCGCACGAGCGCCGTCACGACCGCGCCGAATGCGGCACCGATGACGATGCCGACCGCCAGGTCGACGACGTTGCCGCGAAGCAGAAATGCCTTGAACTCCTTAGCCATCAGGTGCCTCCTTTGCCGGGTTGCGCGGAATCGCCGAAGCTACCAGCGGGACACGGCAGGCGAGCGAGTCGCGTGCGGTAGACGTGCATGTCCGCATGGTCGAAGTCCGAGTGCGTCTGGTGCGCGAAGGCGGGCACGCGCTCGCGATGAAACGGCGAGGACAGGCTCTCGTTGTGGCCGATGACGTTCTTCAGTGCGATCCCGTACGTGCAGCGCAGCCAGCGCGTCAGCCGCAGCGAGGCCGAGGCCTGCGCGCGGTCGCCGAGGATCTGCGCGTCTGAGAAGCCGACGTTCTCGATGCCGATCGCCGTCCAGTTCAGGCCGACCGTGTGGCGGCAGCGCAGCGTCAGCGGCACGAGCTGGTCGATCCTGCCGCTCGGCTCGACGAGGAAGTGCGCGCACGTGTTCGGCAGCTCGCCGAACTCGTTGTCGGGCACGTCCGGCGCGAACGTGTCGTAGGCCTGCAGCGCGGTGGCCGTCTCGGTGTAGTGCTCGACGATCACCTGCGGGTCGCTGAGCACGTAGGTGTCTTCGCCGTAGTGGCGCAGCGAATAGGCAGCCATCTGCAGCTTGCGCGCGCGCGGGAACGGGATCGGCCACCGATGGATCGTCGGACGCAGCTCGGCGAGCGCGCGAGCCGGGGCCGGGGCCGGGGCGAGGCGGCGGGGGCGGGGGCGGCCGGCGTGCTCGCGCTCGTGGCCCCGGTTCGCGGTTGTGGCGTTTGCGCGGATGTCGTGGAAAGGGCTGCGGGTGCGCCGGGCGAGCTCGTGCGGGCCGTCGTGGCGCCGCTGATGGGCATCGCCTCGCCGGCGTGCCCGCAGGCCGCGAGCAGGAGCGCGGCGAGCGCCGCTGCGAGTGTCGGCGCTCTCACGGCGACGATCCTATGCGCACTCGTCGCCGGTTCGGCGCGCTCGCCCCCCGACGCGCCGGTGGACGTCTGTATGAACCTCGCGTGGTCATCGCCGCTGCCGGGTATCGAGTGTGTGCAGCAGGAAAAGGTGGGCTCGTCCAAGGGCGTCGAACTCGATGCACACGACCACCTATCTGCGAGTCGCGTGGCGGCTCGCGCAGCATCACCACGACAAGGAGGTCTCATGCTGGGCAAACGGCACGACTCGCAAACCCGGATTCGCGCTCGCGGCGCGGTCGCGATCGTCGCGACGACGGCGGCGCTTGGGGGTGTCGCGAGCTTTGCCGCCCCCGGACTGGCATCCGACACGATCAAGGTCGGAGTCAATGAAACGTCGATCGTCGTCAACGGGACGACCATCTCGACATCCAACCTGACGATCGCGCAGCTGGCGAAACTGCAGGGAGTGCCCGCCTCCACCGTGCAGGCCGAGCTCGACGGCGTGGCGATCAACACGCCGGCGGCGTCGGCGGTCGAAGCGCTGGTCGCCGGGCTGCCGCTGGAAACGACGCTCGCGACGGTGCTCAACGACATCTCGGGCACGACCGGCGGGCTCGTCAGCCCGCAGTCGGCGCTGCGCCAGGTGATCGAAGACGAAGGCACGCCCGGCGCCTCGGGCGCCAACGGCAGCAACGGCTCGAACGGCTCAGGCGGGACCGCGGGAGCGGGCGCCGGTTCGCCGGCCGGCGGTGCAGCCGGGGCCGGCTCGACGCCGGCCAAGAAGCGCCTGAGCCTACGTGCGGGCTCGCGCTCGCTGAAGGGCCGCCCGGGCTCGCGTGTGCGTGTGCGCTTCAACGTGTCCTCGGCGGCGAAGCTGAGCTACAGCGGGCGCAAGCTCGCCAAAGGCTCGCGCAAGGTGAAAGCCGGTACGAGCGTGCTGACGGTCAAGCTGCCGCGCAAGCACGGCAACTACCAGCTCGTGCTCAAGGCGGTCGGCGCTGAAGGGCAGAGCGCGCAGACGACCGTCGCGCTGCACGCCGCTGCCAGGAAGGCCAAGAAAGCGCACCACTGAGCATCCCCGCCCGAGCTTCCCGCCGGCTCTCGCGAGCCGGCGGGGGCCGGGGCGCCGGGTAGCGGCGCACAGCGCACGCTGAGAGCCCGCCCGCCGCTTCGCTACCCTGCGCCGCGTGAGCGGGCCCCCGAGACTTCGAGCGCTGCGCCGGCGAGCCGCGCTGCCGATCCTGGCAGGAGCTGTGCTGCTGCTCGTGCTCGCGACTGTGAGCCCCGCGGCGACGGACTCCGGCGTGCAGATCGTCTATCGCGCCTACCAGCCGGCGCTGCTGACCGTCGTTGCCGGTCAGACGGTCACGTGGCGCAACTCCGGCCTGGGACCGCACACCGTCACATCCGACGCCGGTCAGTTCGACTCCGGCGCGCTGCAGGCAGGCGGCACGTTCTCCTACACCTTCGCCGCGCCCGGGACGTACGCGTACTCGTGCACGATCCACCCGACGATGCACGGCAAGGTCGTCGTGCTGGCGGCGCTGCCGCCCGGCTTTCCTCCGGGAGCGCCGCTGGACGCCGTGCTCGTGCACCTCTCCAGCAAGCACACCGCGCACGGCGCCACGACGCTCGTGCGCGTGCAGGCCGCGCGTCCCGGCGCCAAGGTGCTGCTGCAGCTGCAGTCGCCTCGCGGCTCGTTCGCGACCAAGCTGCGCGCGCAGCTCGGCGCGGGCGGCGTGACGACGTTCACGCTCGCCGCGAGCGTGCACCGCCGCCTGCGCGTGGTCGTGCAGGGCCCCGCGGGCGAAGCGCCGCTGGTCAGCAAGCCGCTGCGCCCGCCGGCCTGAGCTTGCCCGGCGCTACGTGCGCCAGTGCGCCGAGGCGATGCCCAGCGCGCGGCAGAAGAACAGCAGCGATCTGACCGAAGGCGGCGGCGCCGTGGATCCGTAGGCGGCCGAGCTGATTGCCAGGCCGCCGTCGCGGACGACCGCGCGCCGCGCCTGCGCGGCCGTCGGTTCGCGCACGACCTGCACGGTGGCCATCATCCCGTGGTCCTCGTGGAAGGTGATGTGGCAGTGGAAGACGAACTTGCCGGTGAAGTCGATCGGCTGCATCAGGATCACGGTCTTCGATTCGGGCGGCAGCGCGACGTTGTCCTCGTAGTCGACGTACGGCACCGGCTTGCCCGCCACGCTCACCACCTGGAAGTCGTTGGTGTGGATATGGAAGGTGTGCCATTCGTTGGTTTCGTTGACCAGCGCCCACTGCTCCACCGAGCCGAGCTTCATCGTCACGTCCGTGCGGTTCGGGTCGAAGGTCATGCCGTTGAGCGTGAACTTCGTGGCGCCCGACGGTTCGGTCATCTCGCTGAAGGCGATCGTGCGCTGACGGTCGACGTGCTTGCTGCGCAGGTCCACCGGCTTGCTCAGCACGGTGCGCGCGGGGAAGCTTGCGTGCTGCGGCCGGCCGCCGGAGCGCAGCGTCAGCAGCTTTTCGTTGGGCACTGGGCCGCCGTTGGCCTGCTTGTCGCCGCCGGGGAACGATGCGAAGGGAATCGCCCGCAGCGGGTAGCTGCCCGGGCGCCCGCCGCGCACGAGCACCTCGCGCCGCGAGCCGGGGGCCATCAGCAGCGTCTTCACGGTCAGCGCTCGCGCGAGCGTGTGGCCGTCCTCGGCGAGCAGCTGGAAGCGCTGGCCGTGAGGCAGGCGCAGCACGACGAAGCGGTCGGCGTCGGCGTTGAAGATGCGCCAGCGCTGCAGCTGGCCGGGGCGGATCTTCGCCGTCGGGTCGATCGTGCCGTTGACGTACAGCTTCGATCCCGCTTCGCTGGATTGGCCGACCGGAACGATCTTGCCGGCGCTCACCTGCGTGTTCTGGATGACGATCCAGCGCTGCGGGACGTGGCGCAGCGCCGGCAGGTCGTCCAGGCCGCCCTCCTGCACGATCGCCCCGGCGAGCCCTGCGAAGATCTGCGGCTCGACGAACATGTGCAGGTGCGGGTGATACCAGTACGACCCGGCCGGCTGGTCGTCGGGGATGTCGTATTCGTAGTCGAAGCTCCGGTGCGGTTCGATGCGCAGGAACACGTTGTCGTGGTTGGCTTCCGGCGAGACGTGGAAGCCGTGCGTGTGCAGGTTCGTCGGTTCGGTCAGGTCGTTGACGAGGTGCACCTTGAGCTTGTCGCCCGCGCAGATCACGAGCGTGGGGCCGGGGAAGCTGCCGTCGTAGCTCAGTGCCGTCACGCGGCGATGGTCGAGCAGCACCTTGCCCAGCGAGGCTCGCAGCGTCGTGTCGAGCACGCCGTCCGCGCTGTAGCGCGCCGGCGGCTCGGGGAAGCCGTCGTGGATGACCGGCGGCGCGTGGCTGTGGCAGTCGTGCGCTCGCGAGGCTCTCGCCGGCGCGCCCGTCGCCGACGAGCCGATGCCCGCCAGCATGGCCGCTGCCAGAGCGACCGTCGCCGGCAGCGCGGCGATTGCCGTGTTGCGCCCCCATCGCATCGGCGGGATCGTACAAACCGGCTCAGTCGCCAGATGGGCTCCCGGCGATCAGGCGGGCGCGTCGGCCGTGACGATCCAGGTCGACGCCGGCGCATAGACGCCGTCGGGCGTCAGCCACTCGGCCATGCCCTCGCGCAGCGCCGCGGCGACCGGCTCGTGCAGATGCGCCGCGCTGTCTCCCGCGAGGCGCAGGATCTCTCCCGCCGGCCCGATGCTCATCACGAAGTCGACCGCCTCGTCGAGGTCGACGCCGATCTGGATCGGCAGGTCGCAGCGACGCAGCGCGATGTGCTCGAAGCCGGCGCTCAGCAGGATCCCGCTCGTCGTGTCGGCGTTGGCCATCGAGAACGGGCCGGGGCCGCACGTCGGCTCGTCGTATTCCTCGGGCTTGGAGACGAACCGCTCGGTGATCTGCTGGCCTCGGTAGAAGGCGTCGTTCTCGATCTTCGAGCGCCATACGACCATCGCCAGGCGGCCGCGCGGGACGAGTGCCTCGCGGATATGGCGCAACGCCGCCACCGGGTTGGCGAAGAACATCGTGCCCATGCGCGAGTACGCCAGGTCGAACGGCTCGTCAAAGCTGCTCGCCTCGACGTCGGCGACCGCGAAGCGCACGTTGCGCGCGCCGGCTTGCGCGGCCTCGCTGCGAGCGCTCTCGATGAACCGCTGCGAGGCGTCGACTCCGAGCACGCTGCCGTCGGGCCCGACCAGCTCGGCGAGCTGCTGCGCGGTGTCGCCGAAGCCGCAGCCGACGTCGAGCGCGCGCTCGCCCGGACGCGGATCGATCACGCGCAGCCCTTCATCGCCGTGCGCGCCGAGCCCCGTCGCGAGCAGATGGCGAAACTGCACGAAGCGGTCGAACAGGGGGCCGTCCCAGGCCTCGATCGCCTCTTCGTTCGCGGTGACGACATCCACCATGCGCCGATCGTACGCCAATGGCGGCGCCGTGTGGGGTCGGGTGCCTCAGCCGGGGAGCGAGGAGTGCGCGAAGAAGAAGAACCACACCAGCAGCGCGCCGACCGCCACGTAGACGCTCGTCATCACGATGCGCTCGAGCGCGCTGATGCCCGTTTGGCCGCCCTCGTCTTCGCCCTGCGTGTTCATGCTGCGCAGCCAGCGCAGGCGGCGTTCGCCGTGCGGACGGCCGGTCAGCGTGTTGTAGGACTCGTTCAGCCAGGCCAATGCGAGCACCATCGGCGCCAGCAGCAGCGCGAGCACGAGCACGACGACGAACACCGCCTGCATGCTCAGCACCGTTTTCCCGGACGTCTTGGAGCCCACCCACAAGGCGACCAACGGCGCCCCCGTCCAGAGGTTGACCGCGATGAACGCGGTCGCCGCGGCCATCGCCGATCGCTTGACGCGATGTCCACCGACGCTTGCCGGCTCGTAGGCCATGCAAGCGAGACTACGCCCCTCGGCAGCCTGCACGGCCATTGCGCGCGTGGATCGGCGAGACTGTCGGCATGACAGCACCTGCGCTCCAGGACCAACCCGTCGAGCTGCTGCGCAGCTTGCTGCGCTTCGACACGAGCAACCCGCCGGGCGGCGAGCGCGAGTGCATCGAGTGGATCAAGGGGCTGCTCGAGCAGCTCGGCTGCGAGGTGCGGATCTTCGCCCAGCAGCCCGAGCGCCCCAACCTGGTCGCCCGCCTGGCCGGGCGCGGCGACAGCCCGCCGCTGCTGCTGCAGGGACACGTCGACGTCGTCGCCGCGCGCGGCGAGTGGCAGCACGCACCGTTCGCCGGCGATCTCGCCGACGGCTACGTGTGGGGGCGCGGAGCGCTGGACATGAAGGGCGGCGTGGCGATGATGCTCGCCGCGTTCATGCGCGCCAAGGCGAGCGGCGCACAGCCTCCCGGCGACGTGATCCTCTGCCTGCTCGCCGACGAGGAGGCCGGCAGCCCGCTCGGCGCGGACTTCATCGTGCGCGAGCACCCCGAGCTGTTCGACGGCGTGCGCTATTCGATCGGCGAGTTCGGCGGCTTCACGATGGACGTCGCCGGCCGGCGCTTCTACCCGATCATGGTCGCCGAGAAGCAGCTCTGCTGGTCGCGCGCGACGCTGCGCGGCCCGACCGGTCACGGCTCGATGCCGATCCGCGGCGGCGCGATGGGCAAGCTCGGGCAGGTGCTGCACAAGCTCGACCGCCGCCGCCTGCCCGTCCACGTCACGCCCGTCGCACGCTCGATGATCGAGGCGATCGCCGCCGACGTGCCCGCGACGCTGGCGCTGCCGCTCAAGGGCCTGCTCTCGCCGCGGCTCACCGACCGGCTGCTTGACGCGTTCGGCGACCGCGGGCGCATATTCGACCCGCTGCTGCACAACACCGTCAGCGCGACGATCGTCTCCGGCGGCGAGAAGATCAACGTGATCCCCGACGCGATCGAGCTTTCGCTGGACGCCCGCCTGCTGCCCGGCTTCGGCCCCGATCGGCTGTTTGCCGAGCTGCGCGCGCTGACCGGCGTGGAGCTGGACTTCGAGATCGGCCAGCACGACCCCGTCCCCGGCGAGCCGGATATGGCGATGTTCGACACGCTCGCCGGCGCGCTGCGCGAGCTCGACCCCTCGGCCAAAGCGATCCCCATGCTGCTGCCCGGCGTGACCGACGGGCGCTTCTTCTCGCGCCTCGGCGTGCAGACGTACGGCTTCCTGCCGATGCAGCTCCCGCCCGAGCTGCCGTTCATGCAGCTGATCCACGCCGAGAACGAGCGTCTGCCGGCCGACGCCGTGGAGTTCGGCACCGCCGCGATCGGCCGCGTGCTCGAACGCTTCTGACCCCGTTGTGACGAGCGGGCGCCCTCGCGCGTAGTTGGGGTAGTGGGTCGGCACCTCTCATCCGCGCAGCAACCGTCTCCCGGCGATGCCGGGGGAGAGACGGCCGCCGCGTCCAAGCTCGACGAAGCAGGCTTCGAGCTGCTCTATCGCGAGAGCGCCGCCGACGTGCACGGCTACGCGATCTCGCTGCTCGGCGACCGCGCCGGCGCAGAGGATGTGACGGCGCTCGCGTTCGAGCGGCTGTACCGCTCGCGCGCGCGACTCGACCGCTCGCGCGGCACGCCCCGCGCGTGGCTGTTCGCGATCACCCGCAACGCCGCGCTCGACGAGCTGCGCCGCCGGCGCCGCCGCAGCGCGCGCGAGCCCGACGGTGAGCCCGACGAGCGCGCAGAGCCCGGCGAGGCGATCGAGCACGCCGAGCGTCGAGCGACCGTGCAGGCAGCGCTGCGCGCGCTCACCCCGCGCGAGCGCGAGATCGTGCTGCTGAAGTTCCACGGACAGCTCACCAACAGCGAGCTCGCGCGCGTGCTCGGCATCTCCGAGTCCAACGCCGGCACGCGCGTACACCGCGCGCTCACCAGCCTGCGCGGCGCGTGCGCCGGGCTCGACCGCGAGGAGGTCGCATGAAGATCGTCCACTTCCCCAGGCCCGGCGACGAGCGCGACGCCAACCCCGCCGCCGCGCAGATCGAGGCCGCGCTGCACGGTCAGCACGGCGGAGAAGCCGCCGATCGCTGGCGCCAGCTGCGCACCGACGTGCGCTCGCTCGCACCGGCAATGTCGCCCGAGTTCGAGCGCCAGCTGCGCGAGCGCATCCAACAGCGCGCCGAAGAGCCCACGCCTCGCCGACGCCGACCGGCGCGCGCGTCGCTGCCGGGATTGCAGGCCTGGCTCGGCTCGGGCGCGCGGGCGCGCCTGATCGCGCTGGCAGGGATCTGCGCGATGGCCGCCGTCGTCACGCTTGCGATCGTCGCGCCGTGGCGAAGCTCCACCGGCGGGGAGCTCTTCTCGGCGCATTCCTCGGTCGCGGTCGCGGGTTCCAGCTCCGGTGCGGTGGCGCAGCGAGGCGAAGCGACTGCCGCCTCGGGAAACGCCTCCGCTGAAGCCGCGACGCCGTCCAGCACCGTCTCGGCGCCCGGCGAGGCATCGCCGGCCCGCGTCCAGCAGCGCGCCGCGTCGCTCACGCTCGCGCCCAAGCCCGCCGAAGTGCAGCCGGTCGCCGACCGCATCGCGCAGCTCGCCGCGCGCGACGGTGGCTTCGTGCAGAGCTCACAGGTGCGCCTGCAGCGCGGCTCCGGCGGCGAAGCCAACCTGCAGCTCAGCCTGCCCAGCGCCCGGCTGTCGGCGGCGCTCGCCGAGCTCGCGCGCCTGGCGCCGACGCGCGCGCAGAGCCAGTCGCTGCAGGACATCACCGACGAATACGGCAGCGCGCGGAGCAAGCTCGCCGACGCGGTCGCCGCGCGCCGAGCGCTCTTGCGCGCGCTCGCCAAGGCGAGCACGCAGGGCGAGATCGAAAGCCTGCGCGCGCGCCTGTCGCTCGCCGGAGGCGCGGTCACGCGGGCGCGCACCGCCTTCGCGGCGGTCGCCAGGCGCGGCAGCAACTCCACTGTCGAAGTGAACGTGCTCGGCGACGCGCACGCGGGCAGCGACCGCTCGACGCTCGCCACCGCGCTGCACGATGCCGGCGACGTTCTCAAGGTCGCACTGGCCGTGCTCATCGTCGCGCTCGCCGTGCTCGTGCCGCTCGCGCTGCTCGCCGTGCTCGGCGCGCTCGCATGGCGCGCGTCGCGCCGGCGCCTGCGCGAGCGTGCGCTGTCCTGAGCGGCGCTCGCAGGTGTCCCACCGCGCGTCGCTCGACACGCGCCAACACCGCGCAGCACTAAAAAGAAAAACTGGCTGCGCAGCCAGTATGATCGACGCCGATTCCGGATCGGCGAACCTTGGAGGCTTCCGTGGCAACTGTCGGGCGCGACATCGAGAGCGTTGAACTCACCGAGCGCGAGCTGTGGCTCGACGGGCCGCCGCAAGAGGCCTTCAAGCAGATGCGCAGCAAGTGCCCCGTTCACTGGACCGAGAGCTTTGAAGAACTGCCCGACGAACCCGGCTTCTGGTCGGTCACCACGGCCGACGACGTGCACACCGTCAGCCGCGACTGGCAGACCTACTCCTCAGAACTCGGCGGCGTCGTCGTCGCCGCGGCCGGGTTTCCGATCGAGCTCGCGCGCGCCATGTTCATCGGCATGGACCCGCCCAAGCACGACAGGCTGAAGGCGCTGTTCCAGCGCGGCTTCACGCCCAAGCGCATCGCCGATCACGAGGACGCCATACGCGCCATCACCGTCAAGGTGCTCGACGGGCTGGAGGGCCAGGAGCAGTGCGACCTCGTCGCCGACGTCGCCCAGCCCGTCGTCTCGCGCGTGATCGGCAGCTTCATGGGCATCTCCGAGGAGGAAGACCTGATCTGGGCGAAACTGATGAACTCGACGCTCGGCGCAGGCGACCCCGATCTGAACCCCGACGGCTTCGACGGCGCCGTCAACAAAGACATCCCCGAGATCTTCGAGCGCTGCCAGAAGCTCATCGACGAGCGCCGCGAGAACCCCACCGACGACCTGACCAGCGTGCTCGTGCACGCCGAGCTCGACGGGCAGGGCCTCGAGGACCACGAGATCGTCATGGGCTTCTTTTTGCTCATGGCCGCCGGCAACGACAGCACCAAGGCGACCTACTGCAGCGGCATGCGCGCGCTCATGGAAGACCGCGAGCAGCTGCAGCTGCTGCTCGACGACCCCTCGCTCGTGCCCGCCGCCGTCGAGGAGTCGCTGCGCATGTTCCCCGCCTTCGCGCACTTCCGCCGCACCGCCACCTGCGACACCGAGCTGCACGGTCAGAAGATCAAGGCCGGCGACAAGGTCGTCATGTGGTACGCGTCCTCCAACCGCGACGAGACGCGCTTTTCAGACCCCGACCGCTTCGAGCTGCGCCGCACCGAGGAGCACCAGGCCTTCGGCGCCGGCGGGCGCCACTTCTGCCTCGGCACCGCGCTCGCGCGCCTGGAGCTGAAGATCCTCATCGAGGAGACGCTCAAGCGCTTCCCCGACGTCCACATCCTCGAGCATCCCAAGCACGTCGAATCGCTGTTCCTCAACCAGCTGAAGACGCTGCCCGTGCGCCTGACGCCGTAGCGGCTAGCCGTGCCCGAGCACCGGGTGCGGCGCGTAGGGCTCCTCCAGGCGGGCGATCTCCTCGTCCGACAGCTCCAGCTGCTCGGCCGCCAGCGCGTCCTGCAGGTGCTCGAGCTTCGTCGCGCCGACGATCGGAGCCGTCACGCCCGGCTTGTGCAGAAGCCACGCCAGCGCGATGCGCGCGGGAGAGGTGTCGCGCTCGGCGGCCACCTCGGCGACGCGCTCGACGACATCGAAGTCGGTCGGCTGGCTGTACAGGTAGTCGGTGAACGGGTCGGAGTCGGAGCGCGTCGTGCGCCGCTCGCCGCCGCGCGTGCGGTTGCCCGCGAGCACGCCGCGCGCCAGCGGGCTCCACGGGATCACGCCCACGCCCTGCTCGATGCACTGCGGGATCATCTCGCGCTCCTCCTCGCGGTAGATCAGGTTGTAGTGCGGCTGCATCGACACGAAGCGCGTCCAGCCGTGTCGCTCGGCCGCGTGCTGCGCCTTCGCGAACTGCCACGCGAACATGCTGCTCGCGCCGATGTAGCGCGCCTTGCCCGCGCGCACCACGTCGTGCAGCGCCTCCATCGTCTCCTCGATCGGCGTGCGCGGGTCCCAGCGGTGGATCTGGTAGAGGTCCACGTAGTCCATGTCCAGGCGCGCCAGCGACGCGTCGATCGCCGAGAGGATGTGCTTGCGCGACAGGCCGCCGCCGTTCTCGCCTGGCGTCATCGGCATGAACACCTTCGTCGCGATGACCAGCTCGTCGCGCGTCAGCAGCTTCGACAGCAGGCGGCCGGTGGCCACCTCGCTGGCGCCCGCCGAGTAGGTGTCGGCGGTGTCGAAGAACGTGATCCCGCCCTCCACCGCTGCGCGCACGATCGGCTCGGCGGCCTGCTCGTCGAGCACCCACGCACGCTCGGAGTCGTTGCCGAAGCTCATCATGCCCAGGCACACGCGCGACACGCGCAGGCCCGTCGCGCCGAGGTTCACGTAGTCCATCTCAACTGCTCCCTTGCGGTCGTGGTGTGCGAAGTGCGAGCCCGAAGGGATTGCCCTCGGAGTCCTTGCAGATCGACCACTGCTCGCCGCGGTGCACGACGCTGCCGCCGAGCGACGGCACCTGCGCGACCGTCGCCTGCATGTCGTCGACCTCGAAGTACGGCAGCGAGAACGAGTCCCCCGGGCCGCGCCCACGCTCGTGCACGCCCACGCTCGCCGCGCCGTCGCCGGCCGTCGGCCCGCTCTGCCAGCCCTCGCCCTGGCCGTCGGCGCGCGGGTGCAGCGCCGCGCCGAGCAGCGCGCTCCAGAAGGCACGCGCCCGCTGCACGTCGTCCGCCGGAAACTCGATCAGCGCGGGGGACACGGCCATACCCTCACGTTAGCCGCCCGTGCGCATCGCGCCTTCACCGGCCGTCCGGCAGCTACCGTCTGAACAGGCGATCTCGTTCAATGCGAACTCTCGGAGGCTGCAGTGGGAAACCTGGGCGGCAACGCAAGCGCTGACATCGACGCTCCACTGCAGCAGGTATGGCAGGTCGTCGAAGACGTCGCCGGCGCGCCCGACTGGCAGGGCGGGCTCGACCGGCTGACCGTGATCGAGCGCGACGACGCCGGCCGTGCGACGCTCGTCGAGACCGAGAACGACATCAAGGTACGCACGATCAAGGCGCACGTGAGCTTCGCCTACGACGGCCCCGAGAGGCTGTCGTGGACACAGGTCAAGGGCGATCTGAAGTCCGTCGAAGGGTCGTGGGAGTTGCACGACCTCGGCGATGGGCGCACGCGCGCCACCTACACGCTCGACATCGATCCCGGGCGCATGCTCGGGCTCGTCATCCGCGGCCCCGTCGAGGCGGCCACGCGCGCGATCTTCGTCAACGGGCGCCCGGGCGAGCTCAAGCGGCGCGTCGAGGGCGGTTGAGCTCGCCGGGCAAGCCTCCCGATCGGGCGAGCGACCGCCGGCCGTTCGCCGGCGCCATTGCAGCGAGCAGGCGCACGCGCGCACTCGGGCCTGTTTACTGAGGTCCGTCGATGAGATCGCCACGTTCAACTGCCGCCGCGGGGGGGCTTCGCACGGCGCCGGCCCTCGCGCTCTTGTGCGCGCTCGCATTCGGCCTGTCGGGTGCGGGCGCTGCCCGGGCCGCGGCCGCCACGCCCGGCAAGCCGAGCGAAACGAGCGTGTCGGTGTCCGTCGATCGCGGCCACCCCGGCCCCACCGTGCCACAGGGGTTCATCGGGCTGTCGTTCGAGATGTCGGCGCTGCCGCAGATGGCCCGCTACTCCGACCGCGGCGACCTCGTGACGATGCTTCGCTCGCTCGGTCCCGGCCTGCTGCGCTTCGGCGGCGTGTCGGCGGACACGCGCATCGCCTGGACCGACACGCTCACGCCGCGCCCCGCGTGGGCGACGAACGTCGTCGACGTCGACGACTTCCGCGAGCTCGCGGCGCTGGCGTCGGCGAGCGGCTGGCACATCGTGCTGACCGTCGGCATCGTGCACTTCGAACCGCAGGCCGCCGCGCGCGAGGTGGCCGCCGCGAAGGCTGCGCTCGGCGAATGGCTCGCCGCGATCGAGATCGGCAACGAGCCCAACTCCTACGCGCAGCACGCGATGCGCGCCGAACCGTGGGGCTTTGCCCCGTACGCCGAAGAAACCGCCGTCTACCGCGGCGCGATCGAAGCGGCCGCACCGGGCATCCCCGTGTACGGGCCCGACGTGTCCGGCTCCAGCGCATTCGAAACGTGGGGGCCCGGCGAGGCGGTCGCCGAGCAGCCGGCCCTGCTCACCGGGCATCACTACCCGCTCGGCTGCGAACAGAAGCCGCCGCCGTCGATCGCGCGGCTGCTCAGCCCGAAGATCCGCGCCAAGGAGGTCGGCTCGCTGCGCCGGTACGTGGCGATCTCGCGCGCCGGCGGCCGCCCGTTCCGCCTCGACGAGACCAACTCGGTGTCCTGCGGCGGCGTCGCCGGAATCAGCAACACGTTCGCCTCGGCGCTGTGGGCGGCCGGCTTCTTGCCGCAGGTCATGGCCTCCGGCGCGGTCGGCGTGAACATGCACGGCAACCCGACCAACTGCAAGGGCTACTCGCCGGTGTGCGCCGCCGGCCCGTACGAGCTCTCGACGGGGCAGCTCGTGGCCCAGCCGGAGTGGTACGCGCTGCTGATGGCGCGCGAACTGATCGGCTCCCAGCCGCTGCCGACGGCCGTCAGCGTAAGGCCCAAGGGCGCCAACGTGCAGGTGTCCGGATTTCTCACGCCCAGTGGGAGCCTGCGCTTCGTCGTGCTGGACTACGACCCGCTCGGCAGGCGCGGCGTGGTCGTGCGCCTGAAGGTCGGCAGCGCCTTCGCCGGGGCGAGCACAGTCGCGCTGACCGGGCAGTCGCTGCAGGCGACGAGCGGCACCATGCTCGGCGAAAGCGAAGTCGCGCCCGACGGCTCGTGGAAGGCGCAGCCGGCGCCCCCGTCCGCGGTGCGCCACGGCGTCGTCAGCATCGGCGTCCCGGCGGCCAGCGGGGCGCTCGTGACCGTCGTGCCGGGCGCGGCGAAGTGACGCCGGGCAGACGCGCGCGTGGCACTTGACATTTGCCGCCGCTAGCATGCGCGCGTGGATCACCGCCGGGAACGCTCTCGCGATCGTCCCGGTCCGCCGTGACGCGCGTCCTGCTGGTGCATCAGCCGGTCGACGGTGGCGTGGCTCGGCATGTGGAGGATCTCTTCACCGGCCTGCGCGCGTCCGGCCACGAGGCGGTGCTGTGCGGCCCTGAGCCGCCGCTCGGGTTGCGCGAGCAGCTGCAGCCCGGCGACTTTCAGCCGCTGGCGATGCAGCGGGCGATCGCGCCCAGGCCCGACGCCGCGACGATCGGCGAGCTCGCCGGCATCATCCGCCGGGTGCGCCCCGACGTGGTCCACGCGCACAGCTCCAAGGCGGGCGCGGTGGCACGGCTCACGCGGCTGATCCGTCCGCGATCCCCGGTCCTGTACACCCCGCACGGCTACGCGATGGCCGGCTTCTTCGGCCGCGCCGAGCGCGCCGTCTACCGCGAGGCCGAGCGTGGGTTCGGTCTGCTGACCAGCCGCGTGCTCGCGGTCTGCGAGGCCGAGGCCAGGCTCGCGCGCACGGTCACGGCCGCACGTCGCGTGAGGGTCGTCCACAACGGCGTCGATGTTCCCGCGGTGGCCATCGGCGAGCCCGATGCCCGTGTGGCGGCGCTCGCTTCGCGCGGCCCGCTCGTCTGCACGATCAGCCAGCTCAGGCCCGGCAAGGGAGTGGAGACGCTGCTCGACGCGTGGCCGGCGGTCGCCGCCGCCCAGCCGGGCGCGCAGCTCGCGATCGCCGGCGACGGCGCTTTGCGCGGCGCGCTCGAACAGCGGGTGCAGGGACTCGGGGTCGCCGACTCGGTGCACTTCCTCGGCGAATACGCGGACACGGTCGACGTCGTGCGCGCCGCCGACGTCTTCGTGCTCGCGTCGTGGTTCGAGGCGTTCCCCTACGTCATCCTCGAGGCGATGGCGCTCGGCCTGCCGATCGTAGCCAGCGATGTCGGCGGGGTCGGCGAGGCGATCGCCAACGGACAGAGCGGCCTGCTGGTGCCCGCGCGCCGGCCGGCCGCCTTGAGCTCCGCGCTGGTCGAGCTGATTGCCGATGCCGGGCTTCGCGACCGGCTCGCCACGGCCGCCCTGCAGACCGTCAAGAGCAGCTTCACGACCGAGTCGATGGTGCGCGGCGCGATCGCTGTCTACGCAGAGGCCCTCGGGCGTGCGTCCGACGCCGGCCCGGCGCACGTGCCCGCCTGACGCTGCTCAGCGCTTGCGAGCCACGACGATCAGCGTCTGGGGCACGCGCTCGCCGACCGGGAGCCGCCCGACGCTGACCTGCAGCGCGTAGTACAGGAGATCGAGCGCCTCGCGTGCGAGCCGGCCGGCCTTCGAGCGGGCGCCCGCCGGCTCGGGGCGTGCGGTTCGTCGTGCGGCGCCCGAGTCGCGATCGGCGCGACCGGCCGGGGCGGGCGACAAGCGACTGCGCACCCGGTCGATGCGCCGGCGCAGCGCACGCTCGGCCAGGATCGACCAGCGATGGGTGTGCACATGCGCGAAGCCCGTCTGGTCGAGCAGCTTTCGCAGGCTCGCCTGACCGTAGAAGAACAGGTGGTCGGGGTACTGAAAGGACGCGATCAGCGCCAGATAGCGGTGGTCGACGTCGGCCAGGTTGCCCGTCTCGAAGATGTGCAGCCCTCCCGGCTTGAGCAGCGCTCGCAGGCGCTGCATCTCCTCGTGCGGATCGTAGAAGTGGCTGAGCACGTCGCGGTGGTAGATGACGTCGAACTGCCCGCCCGCGAGCTCCTGCGCCGCCTCCAGCGACTCGGCGCAGGCGATGCCCAGCTCGTCGCGGATGAACGACGCCTGCGTGGGATTGAGCTCGACGCCGAAGACATCGAAGCCGCGGCGGCGTGCCGCCGCCAGGAACGTCCCGCGACCGGGGCCGATCTCCAGCAGCGAGCCGCCGCCGGCGTGGCGCTGCACGAGCCTCGCGTCGCGTCGCGCGCGCAGCCGCGGCACGATCGCCTCGCGGCCCTGCAGAAACCACTGCGGCGAGAGGTGCGCGTCGCCCCGGCGGTACACCTCGTCGATCTCCTGGCGGCTTGGACGCGGCGACACGAAGATCAGACCGCACACGGCGCACTGGCGCCCGGTGAAGCCGTTCTCGGAGATCAGCGGGGTGTGGGCGGCGTCCTCGCACAAGACACAGCCGATCTCGTACACCGCGCCGGTCATCGGCGGCGCCCGTGGCCGGCATGCGCGTTCGCGCGAGTCACGACGCACCCGCGCCGCGTGCCCGGCGCAGGCGCTCGCGCAGAAAGCTCGCGTAGCCGCGCAGGTCTGCACGCGTGGGAATCACGAGCTCGCGTACCGGGATCGCGCTCACGCGGTGCAGGGCGACGATCGACACGATCCCCAGCGCGGAGTACCCGCACAGCGAAGCCAGCGCGGCCCCGCTCGTCCCCAGCGGCGGGATCAACGCGAAGTCCAGGCCGGTGGTCACCGCCGCGGACACTCCGGCGAGCACCGATGCCAGCCCGGGCCGCCCCCTGCCCGACAGGTCGCCCTGCACGACGATGCCGATACCCAGCATCCACACCCCCGGCAGCAGGATCAGCATCGGCACGACCGCCGCTTGGAAGCGCGACCCATAGCCGAGCAGGATCACCGCCGAGCCGAACAGGACGTTGGCCAGCGCCGCCGCTCCCCCGACGAGCGTGAAGTGACGCACCGCGCCGGCGGACGTGTCCGCGCGCTCGCGGCCCTGCGACTTGGTCACGAGCACCATCCCCGTCCAGCGGAACTCGTTGGCGAGCGTGACGACCAGCTCGGCGACCGTCTGTGCGACGACGTAGTAGCCGACCTGCGACAGCGGGCGGTAGACCTGCAGGATCAGCACGTCCAGCCGCCCGTTGGCGAGCTGCAGGATCGAGCCCACCTGGGCCTTCGCGCCGTAGCCGAACATCCGCCGGCCCAGCCTCCGGTCCAAGCGCGGCCGCCCCGCCCGCAGCAACGGCGGCAGCGCGAGGGCGATCATCGCCAGCGAGCCGACGCCGGTTGCGATCACGCCGCCCTCCACACCCAGCGACAACACGCCGAGCAGGACCACGACCGCGACGGCGTAGAGCAGGCGCGAAAGCACCACGACGACGTTCGCGCGTGCGAACAGCAGCGCCCCCTGCAGCTGGCTGTTGGTCGTCCAATCCAGCAGCGACAACGGCACGAGCGCGGCCACCAGCACCCATGTCAGGCCGCCCGCGCCGTGACCCAGGCCTTCGGCGATCGGGCCGTGAAGCAGCCAGCTGACGGGGATCAGCACCGCAGCCAGCACGAATGCATGGAGCAGGCAGTCGCCGAGGATCGCCGGGGGATCGGCGTCCGCACGACTGGAGAAGTAGGTGACGGCAGTCGGCAGGCCGATCGACGTCAGCACGACGACGAGCAGGTTCGCCGACAACATCAGCCCGAGCAGCCCGCGCCCGGCTGGGCCCAGCAGTCGCGCGAGCACGATCGACGTGGCGAACCCGATCGCCAGGCTGGCGCCCTGGCCGAGCATGTTCAGCGTGACGAAGCGAGCGAGCTGGCTGTCCTCCGGCAGCGCGACGACGCTGCGCGCGGAGGCGAGGCGCCCGGGGACCGGCTCGGCCTGCGGATCGCGGCTCATCGCGTGCCTGAGCGCCGTGCGGCGAGCTCCTCGATCGCCCGCGCGGCGCGGGGACCGGCCTGCCCGTCCCACAGCGGGATCTGCGCCGGTGCGAAGTCGCGCGGCCGGGCCAGCTCCTGAGCGAACGCGGTCGCGAGGTCGCCCGGGACGGTGCCGACCAGCCGGTTGGTGCCGAGCTCGATCGTGACCGGCCGCTCGGTTGTCGTGCGATAGGTCAGGCACGGCACGCCAAGCGCGCTGGACTCCTCCTGCACGCCGCCGGAGTCGGTGACCACCAGGCGCGCCGCGCCCTGCAGGGCGATGAACTCGAGATACGAGAGCGCCTCGAGCAGGCGAACGGCGCCTCCGGCCGGTGTCGCCAGGCGTGCAATGCGCTCGCGCGTCCGCGGATGCACCGGGAAGACCACGGGGATCTCGGCGGCAAGCTCATCGAGCACGCCGAGCACGGCGGCGAGACGCTCGTCGTCGTCGACGAGATCCGGGCGATGCAACGTCACCAGTGCGAAGCCGCGGGGCCCCAGCCCCAGCCCGGGCAGCGGGCTCTCGCGCTCGGCACGCGCTGTCAGCCGGCGCAGCGAATCGATCATCGTGTTGCCGACCAGCGAGACACGCTCGCCCGCGATGCCCTCGCGAGCCAGGTTGTCCACGGCGTCGGCCGACGTGCACAGCAGCAGGTCGGAGAGGCGATCGGTGAGCACGCGGTTGATCTCCTCGGGCATCGACCAGTCGCCCGAGCGCAGGCCGGCCTCGACGTGAGCGACGGCCACCCCGAGCTTGGCGGCGGCGAGCCCGGCGGCGAACGTCGAGTTCACATCGCCGGCGACGACGATCGCGTCGCTGCGCCGGCGCTGCAGCGAGGACTCGACACCCACCAGCACCTTCGCCACCTGCTCGGCATGCGAACCGGATCCCGCGCGCAGGTTCTCGTCCGGCGCGGGCATGCCGAGCTGCTCCAGGAAGCTGTCGGACAGCGCCGGGTCGTAGTGCTGGCCGGTGTGCAGGACGCGCACCTGGACGCGGCCGCCGTCGAGCAGGCTCTGTATGACCGGCGCCATCTTGACGAAGTTGGGCCTGGTGCCGACCACCGCCGTCACGGTCGGCTGCCGTGCGCCGCGGGCGGCGGCCGTCATCGCCGCGGCCCCTGCGATGGCTGGGCGCCAGCATCAGCGCCAGCGCTGGCGAACGCGGGGTCGTCGACCCCCAGGGTCTCGAGCATCAGCGCGTCGAGCAGGAACTTCGCGGCCCAGTTGGGCAAGCCGAAGCGCACGTAGGCCCCCCACAGTGGAAACGAGCCCGGCACGCCACCTGCTGCGGGCCCGTTTGCGCGCGCCGCCCGCGCGCCGCCGGTCACGCTCGACTGCGCCGCACCGACCTCGGCCACCAGGCGCCGCGCGACCTCGCGGTAGCCGCGGCCGGGAAGCTCTCGCGCCAGGCGGTGCAGGACGACGGCGAGCTGGGCCTCGCCGCTCGGGCAGCGCCACGAGACGGTCGGCTGCCAGCGCTCGTCAAGGCGCCCGGCGAGACGGCCGGCCTCATCGCAGCGCACGAGCTCGTCGACGGCCCGGCGAGCGGCCTGCAGGTAGCGCGCCTCGCGCGTGAAGGCGTGCATGCCCAGAAGCCCTTCGAGCACATAGGCGATCGTGTGCAGCAGCGGCGCCTCGCCGACCGCAAAGGCGGTGTGGGCAAACCAGCCGGCGTCGTTCTGTTGCTGCAGCGTCCAGTCGGCGGCGCGCCGCGCTGCGGCGGCGAAGCGCGGCTCGTCGAGCACCCGGCCGGCGTAGGCGAGCGCCCACGCGCAGCGCACGTTGTAGGCGAACACCGGAGCCGTCGTCATCGCCGAGAGGTTGGTCCGCCAGGCGCCGTCGGGGCTCTGGTTGGCGAGCAGCCACTCGCACGCCCGCCGGGCGGCCTGCGCGTAGCGCTGCTCTGCGCTGTGCTGGAACGCGCAGACCCACCCGAACACGACCTGGCCGGTGTTGAACACGGCCGGGCCGCGGCGCATGCCCAGCAGGCCGCTCTGCACGGCCCCGTCGTCCAGCTGCTGCTCGCAGGACCAGTCGGCCATGCGCAGTGCCCGCCGCCGAGGCTCCTCTTCGTCGCGCGCGTCGCCCAGCGCCAAGAGCGTCGGGATGATGTAGCCGGTCGTCTCCGGATAGGACTCAGACCACGTGCCCGACCAGAGATCGAAGATGCCGCAGACGCCGTCGTCGCCTCCGGCGTCCTGGGCCTGGCAGAGCCAGCGATAGGTCGCCTGCAGCTGCGCCGGCGCCTCGCGCCGGTCCGCCGCGACGGTGCGCCCGGCTCGTCGTGCACTGCCGGCGAGCGCGCGCGCGAAGTCGCCACGGTGCGCGTTGCGCTGCAGTGCGGTCAGTCGGGCGAGCATGAGGAGGTGAACATGGGCAGCGTCCGGCGCACGGTCGAATCCCATGAGTAGCGGCTCGCCGCCAGCTCGCGTCCGACTGCGCCGACGGAGTCGGCGTGCGCCGGGTCGAGCAGCGCCCCGATCGCCGTGGCCATCTCCTCGGGGTCTCGCGCCACGCGGCCCGCGCCGGGCTCCTCGATCATCTCGCGCAGGCGCGCCACGTCCTTGGCGACCACCGCCCGGCCGCTGGCGAGGTACTCGGCGATTTTCGTGGCGTTCATGCCGATACGGTCGAGGTGCTCGCCGTGGTGTGAGGCCACGAGCACGGTCGCGCTGGCCAGCAGGTCGCGGACGGCCTCGCGGTCGCGCACGAAGCCGGTGAGCGTGACCGCGCCTTCGATGCCCAGCGCCCGGATCGTCTCCTGCGCATACGGCCGCTGCTCGCCGTCGCCGACGAGCAGAAGCCGCGCATCGGGTCGTTCGCGCGCGACGATCGCGAAGGCGCGCAGGAGCGTGTCGAAGTCGACCCAGCTCGCGAAATGCCCGACGAACACCACGTGGCGGTCGCCCGGGTCCAGGCCGGCACGGATCAACGCGGCTCCGCGATCGAGGTCGGCGAAGTAGCCGACATCGACGCCGATCGGGATCACGCCGATACGCTCGCGCGGAATGCGAAACTGCGCGGCGAGCAGCGCCTCGACCTCGGTGGTGCCGGCGACGACGCCGTGCGAGAGTCGTCCCATGAGGAACGTGACCGTACGGTTGAAGTAGTCGATGTGCCTGGAGATCGGGCCTCGATAGCCGCGCCCATATGGGACGTCGTCGACCTCCGTGACAACGCGATAGCCGAGCAGCCTCGCCACGATCGTCGGCGGCAGCGTCGTCCACTTGTGGCGGGCATACAGGCGACGGGCTTGCCGGCGCTCGCGCCACAGGGCGGAGATAGTGCGTGCGTTGACGCTGATCAGGCGCCGCCCGCGCTCCCACTCGCGACCGTGCGCGCCGCTGTAGCGCACGCCTTGCAGGCGGGGGTCGGCGCCGCGTGCGATGAGGTGAACCTTCAGGCCCGCGCGGGCAAAGCCGCGGGCGACCTCAACGGTGTGCGTGCGCGCGCCGTCGGGCGTGTCGAGATCGACATCGCAGACCATCACCAGGCCGTCGTCGCGTTGCGAGCTCATGCGCGACCCTTACGTCCACGAACGTCTGGCCGCGGTTGCAAGGCTCATCTCGCGGTAGGCATACATGCCGACCGCGATCCCGCCCCATCTCCAGATGTCCTTGTTGTCGGGCAGCGCACCCGAGAAGAACGCGTTGACGACCGCGGACGCGAGCAGGGCGATCAGCAGCGACGCGTCCAGCCGCTCGCCGAGCCGGGTCTCGCGCCACAGGCGCGCGAGGCGAATGCCGATGCTGCCGAGCATCGCCACGAACGCCAGCAGGCCGAGCGCGCCGAGCTCGAGGCCGACCTCGAGCAGGATGTTGTGCGGGTAGGGATAGCCGAGGTTCAAGGAGCCGAAGCCGCCCGTGCCGATGCCCAGGAAGAGGTGGTGCGACAGGTCGGAGTAGGCGCTGGCCCAGAGCGTCGAGCGCCCGTTGCTGGAGAGCCCGCTGGCGCTGCCGAGGATCGTCGACAGCGAACGCCCGACGGCCGAGCCGGGGACGACGAACGGCACGAGGATCGCCGCTCCGACCAGAGCGCCGATCAGCAGCGCCAGCCGACGGCGGACCTGGCGGTCCGCGCCGACGAGCGCCAGCAGCGTGACCAGCCCGACTGCGCAGGCCACCACCGGCCCTCGCGACCCGGCCGCGATCAGCGAGATGAGACACAGCGGCAGAGCCACGAGCGCGCTCGTGCGCACCCATCCGCGCGGCCAGGCCAGCACGACGAACATCGCGATCAGCGCGCCGGTGGCGCCGTCGCGCCCGAGCAGGATCGGCCCCTCCTGCGCGGACACCGCGAAGCGCCCGACGAACGTTTCCGAGGCTCCGCCGAAGATCTCCCCGATCAGGTAGACGGCCTCGGCCGAAGCGACGGCGAGCGTGAGCAGCAGCGACAGCCTGAAGGCGCGGCGGTTCGCGCCGAGGAACACGGCGCCGACCAGCAGCACGAGGCAGTCGGCGAAGTAGAGCTCGATCTTTTCCATCCCGTAGCTCTGATCGCCGGAGGCGCCGAGCCGCAGCATCATCAGGGCGAGCAGCGCGAAAGCCATCGCCACGGGCAGCGAGACGAGCCCGCGGATGCCGGCGGCGCCTTCGCCGCGCAGCAGCAGCATCACCACCGCCGCGCCCAGCCAGGCCGCCAGCAGGAACGTCGTGGCGCCTTTGGGCAGCGGATTGGAGCCGGCGAATGCGTCGACCACGGTCGGCACTCCGGCCAGGCCGATCGGATAGGCGATCGACCGCCACGCCAGCGCGAGCGCCAGCAGGCCGAGCAGCAGTCCGAGCGCGACAGCCGGCCTGCTCAGCAGAGGCGCCAGCGCCAGGGCGCCCAGCAACCAACCGCCGCCGAGCAGAAGCCGAGACTGCCGCTCGGTCAGGACGCTGCCCCGGTCGAACGGGCTTTCGCGTCGCGGCCGGTCGCCGGGTAGTACGAGTCGGCGACCAGCTCCTCGAAGACGACAAGGCCGGCGATCGGCGTCTTGTTGTGCTTGAGGCTGGCGGCCGCCGCCGCGATGTCCGACGGTTTGGTCAGGCCGGCGCGCACCACGAGCAGCACCGAATCCGACTGCGAAGCGAGGATCAGGCCGTCCACGAGGCCGGAGAGCGGCGGGGAGTCGATCAGCACCAGATCGAAGCGCGTGCGCAACTCGGACATCAGCGCCAGCGTCCGGCGCCAGGAGAGCAGCTCGGACACGTCGTCGCTCGAGGGCCGGGTGGGCAGCAGCGAGACGCCGTCGGGGAGCCTGACGATCGCATCGTCGAGCCGGGCGTCGCGAGCAAGCACGTCGATCAGGCCCACGTGGTCTGCGTAGCCGAGACGCTGCGAGAGCATGCCCGTACGCATATCGCCATCGACCACGAGCACGTTTCGCTCGGCGCCAACGACGCGTGCGAGCCCCTCGATCGTCGAGGACTTCCCGACCTTCGCGTTCAGCCCGACGGCGGTCACGACGCGCGCGTCGTTGGCGCGCAGCACGAACCTCAAGTTGGCGTTGAGCACTCGGTAGGCTTCGGTCAGGGCCGCGTCGTCGCGGGCGTTGAGCGGGATCGAGGCGAGCACGGGCAGGTCGGTCAGGCTCTTCAGATCGCCGGCCGAGTGGATCGCCGGCCTGAAGACCTCCCGCGCCCAGGCAAGCGCGACGCCGAGAATTGCGCCGAGGATCAGCCCCGCCAGCAGGTCCAGCGCGCGCTTGGGGCTGACCGGAGCAGAGGACGCGCTCGGTGGCGCCGACAGCGTGGCGCTCGTCCCCTGCGCGAGGCCGTTGGCGACGAGCGTCGCGCTCTGCTCGACCAGCGCCTGGCGAGAGGCCTTCAGCGAGGCGATCTGAGCAGCCACGGTGGGGCTGGAAGCGCGCGCTTGCAGCGCGCCGAGCTTGACCGTCAGCGCGGCGATCTGTCCCTGCAGCTGCGCCTGGAGTTTCGTCGTGCTGCCGGCAGCGCTCTGCTGCAGGTGAGCGAGGAAGCCGTCGGCGACACCGGAGGCGATCGTCTGAGCTTCGCCGGGCGTAGGCGCGGTCGCGTGCAGCGTTACCAGCGCGCTCTTTTCCGCCGAGCTCGCGCTGACGCGGTCCTCGAGCTGGGCGAGGCTCAGCCTGCCGCCGTCGATCTCGCCGCGGACGGTCCGCAGGAACACCGACGACACGAGCAGCGTCGCGTAGTCCTGGGCGAGCGCCTGGTCGGCCGTGGGATCGGAGCTGCCCACGCCGCCGGTCGGCAGGCTCACCTCGATGATCGCGGTGGCCTGGTAGGTCTTCGCGGCGGTCTCGGTGTAGACGAGCGCGAGCGCCACCAGCAGCACGATCGACACGAGGATCACGTACTTCTCGCGCCACAGGATCGGCCCGATGCGCCTCTGTTTGATGGGCTCTGGTTCGTTCACGAAGGGCTCACGATGATCGGGATCGAGCTCGCGGTCCTATCGACCGACCGCACGCGATCTGGAGCCTTGCAGACCTCAGGTCCGACGCGCGGCCCGGCCCTCGCGCGCCAGCAGCTCGTCGTACAGCTCTTCGACGCGCCGCATCAGACCGTCGAGGCCGAACTCGGCGGCACGCCGCGCGCGCGCGGCGGCTCCCAGCCGCTCGGCCAGCGCGCGGTCGTCGAGCAGGCGGGCGATCCCGTCGCGCAGCGCCTGCGGGTCGGCGCCTGCAACGAGCAGCCCGTGGACGCCGTCGTCGATCAGCTCGGGCACGCCGCCGACGGCGGTGGCCACGATCGGCGCGCCGGCCGCCATGTACTCGAGCATCGCCAGAGGGCTTCCCTCGCGGATCGAGCACAGCACTGCGACGTCGAGCTCGCGCACCACGCGGTCGACGTCGTCGCGGCGCCCGAGCAGCTGCACCTGCTCGCCGACGCCCAGGCGCTCGATCAGCTCTTGCAGCTCACCTGCCTGCGGCCCTTCGCCGAGGATCACGCAGCGCACGCCGTATCCGCTGTCGCGCAGCAGCGCGACCGCCTCGATCAGGTGCGCATATCCCTTCTCCGGGTACAGCCGTCCGACGGCGCCGATCAGCCGAGTGCCGGCGGTTCTGCCCAGCGCAGGCGGTCCCGTCGCCACACTCTCGATCGGGTCGATGCCGTTGGCCAGCACGCGGATCTGCTCGGCGGGGATCCGCTCGTGCGCGATCAGATTGCGCCGGTCCCACTCCGACACGGCGATCATCGTCGTGCTCAGCCTGGCCACGACCTCACGGTCCAGGAACGTGCGCACGCGCTTTCCCTCCAGCGCCGACCCGTGCTCGTGGCTGACCACCACCGGCACTCGCGCCAGGCGCGCGAGCAGCGCTCCGGGGACGCTGGCGCGCGGCATGTGCGCATGCACGACGTCGATCGACTCCCGCGCCATGAGTGCATATAGACGCCCCCATGCGCGCGGCGTCAGCAGCAGCGGGCCCGGCTGATCGAGCGTCAGGACTCGCACGCCGGCGCCCGCGAGCGCTTCCGCGTCGCGCTCCTGTGACCGGCGCTGCGCCGGGGCCGCGGCGCGGATCGTGCACAGGTAACCGGCGAAGTGCCTCGGGTCCAGGCGCAGGGCGAGCTCGTAGGCGAGCTTCTCCGCGCCGCCGTAGCCGGAGCCGGCGGACAGGGACAGCGTCAGCACGCGCGGGCGACTGTCGTTGGGCGACGCCGCTGCCGCTGCGGAGCCGCTGACGCGTTTCACGACGCGTGATTCTAAGTGCAGACGGAGATGCGTCAGGGGCCTGCCACGCCCTCGCAGGGCCGCAATGCGGCGGAGAGGGACCGCGAAGTTCGTCCAAATCGCCTGCCCTTCGGTCGCAGTGCGTGGCTTATGTGCCGACGCCTGAAGCATGCGCCTGCGCAACCTGAGCGGCTGCCTGGCGAGCGCAGCCATCGCCCTGTGCCTGCCGGCCGCCGCGCACGCCCACAGCACCGCCAAGCCCGCGGCCAAGCACGGCCACGGCACCCGCCACGCCTGCGTCAGGGCCCGCACCCACCGTGGTCGCAGCGTGACGGCCGGTCGTGCCCACAAGCGCGTGGCAAAGGGCGCCGCGGCGGATCGGGCCTCGGTGACGGTCATCGTCCCGCCACCTTCGGGAACGATCTACTACGTCTCGCCAAGCGGCTCCGACGCCGCCTCCGGGACGAGCGCCGCCGATGCCTGGCAGACCGTCGCGCAGGTCGACCGAGCGAACCTGAAGCCTGGCGACGAGGTGCTCTTCCAGGGCGGCGCGACATTCGCCGACGACGCGCTGATGCCCGGCTGGGGAGAAGGCGCCGCGGGAACGAGCGCGTCTCCGATCGGCTTCGGCTCCTACGGTCAGGGCCAAGCGAGGATCACGCAAGGCGTGTGGTTCAGGAGTGGCGAGAACCTGGCCTTCCAGAACCTGATCCTGGGGGGCGAGAGCGGCATCGCCGGCGCCGGCTTCCAGGGCGACGGCAACGGGATCACGATCCTGCACACGACGATCGAACACGCCGTCCTGGGCATCAACGCCGAGGGCGAGGACTGGACGATCGCCGACAACACGATCAACGAAACCGGCGACTCCGGCATGTTGCTCGGCTACACGGCCGGGGCACCGGGCGACCCGGCGGGCGGCAGCGACTTCTTGGTCACGGGCAACACGATCACGAACACCGGCCTGAACCCCGCCTACACGTACGGCACGCACGGCATCTACGACAAGGTCGCCAACTCGACGATCACCGACAACACGATCTCGCACTTCAACGACGACGGGATCTCCGCGCGCTATCGCAACAGCACGATCTCCGCCAACCGCATCTCATACGGCGCCGTCGGCCTGGCGTGGTTTCAGTACGACACGACGGCCGGCGTCAGCCGCTGGACCGACAACACGATCTCCCACGTCAGCTCCGCAGGGATCTTCGTCTGCGGGGTCAGCGAAGGCTGCCTGCAGCCACTGGAGAGCTTCGAGATCTCCGGCGACTCGATCGCCGACTACGGCCTGATGGCGATGAACCTGCAGCCGACCAGTGGCAGCTACTCCGTCATCGCTCCGCGAGCCGCCGCGGCGACTCCCGCCGCGTCGCGGCCGGCGACGGCCGGACCCCGAGCAGCCAGCTCGCACCGCTCGCCACGGGGAGTGCGTGGCACCCGCCGGCCGGGACGGCGCACCGGCTGTCGCGCCTGACGGCCGCGCGGCGCTCGCCAAGCGGCGAATCGATCGTCAAGCGGAGGTGCCCGCCGACCCCGCCAGCTCGCGGGCGCGCTGCGCCAGGTGTGCGACGCCTAGCTCGTCGTACTCGGCCGCGGCCTGCTGCAGCGAGGCGATGCCGGCTGCGCGATCGCCCTCCAGCAACCTCTGTCCCAGGAGCAGCTCACAGCGCGCGGCCTCCAGCGGGCGCTGCAAACGCTGCCAGGCGCCGCGCGCGCCGCGCAGGTCCTCCAGCGCGTCGGGCAGCGCGCCGACGACGCCGGCCGCTTCCAGCGCCGCTGCCTGGCCGACGGGGTAGTGCACGCGCTCGGCGGTCTGCACGGCCTCGTCGGCCGCCTCGCGCGCGCGCTCGGCGTTGGCGGCGATGCTGTGCAGCACGGCGCGCGCCGAGCCGGCCTGGATCGACTGCACGATCAGCCCCGCGCGCTCGCACACCTCCAGCGCGCTCGACAGGACAGCTTGCGCGCCCTGCACGTCGCCTTGGTCGCGCAGCGTGTTGGACAGCCCGAACAGCGCATCGAAGCTGACCTCAGACCAGCCGATCTGCTCGGCGAGCTCGTGTGCGCGCCTGTAGGACTCCTCGGCGTCCTTCCAGGCGCCGATCCGCCAGTGCAGTCGCCCGCGCAGCGCGTACGGCAGGCAGAGCTTGCCGACGAGCCCCTCGCGTTCTGAGAGCTCGGCGCTCGCGTCGCTGGAAAGCTTGACCTGCTCCCAGTCGGCGGCGTACAGCGCGAGCTGGGCGGCAGCCGCGTGCAGCTCGATCTCGGCCGGCACGTCGCCGATCTGCTGTGCGAGCGCGAGCGCGTCGCCGTAGGCGCTCGCGGCCGCCGGGTAGTCGCCCTCCGAGCTCTCCAGGTGGTGCCCGAGCGCCGTCAGCGCGAGCACGGTCTCGTGCGCGTCAGAGCCCCTCGCCAGCTCGACGGCGCGCTCGAGGTTCTCACGTGCCTTGGCGCTGTCGCCGATGCGCCCGAAGACCCGGCCGAAGATGCCGTGCGCGCGGCTTGCCGCGCGCACCTCGCCGAGCTGCTCGGCCAGGCGCAGCGCCTTCTCCGAGGCGTAGATCGCGAGCATGTTGTCGCCGGTCTGCGTGTACAGCCACGCCGCCTCCTCGTACAGGCGCACGAGCGCGAGCGAGGGCTCGCCGTCCTTGATCAGGTTGATGCCTCGCTGATGGTGCTCGATCGCTTGCTTGCGCTCGCCCTTGTGCGCGAGCCCGGCGCCGATCTTCCGGTGCAGCTCGGCGACCCGCTCCAGATCGCCCTCGCTGCGGCGATGCTCGAGCGCCCGCTCCCAGACGTCGATCGCCACGTCGACGCGCCCGAGGCGCAACGCGACGTCGCCTTGCTTCTCCAGCAGCCGGGCCAGCGCGACAGCGTCGCCGGCGGTCTGCTCGCCGGCGGCCCGGTACTGCGAGAACGCTTCGGCGTTTGAGTAGAAGGCCGTGGCGGCGTCGCCGGCGGCCTCCATGCAGCGCAGCGCGTTGACGCGGTAGGGCTCGAGCTCGGCTTCCGCCAAGCTCAGCTCGGCGCCGAGCTGCGCGGCACGTCCGTAGTGCTCGGCGAGCAGCGCGACGACCTCCTCGACGCGTTCGCCGGCGCGTGCTTGGATGAACTGCGCGACCTCGAAGTGCTTCTGCGCGCGCACTGCCTTCGGCAGCATTTCGTACGCGGCGTCGCGGATCAGCGCGTGCTTGAACGCCAGCTCGGGCTCGCCGGCCAGCCCGCCCGCCTCGCCGGCCACCACGAGATCCTTCTCGCGCAGCGCCCGCAGCGCGTCCTGCAGGTCGCCGCCCTCGGCCTGCACGACCGGTGCGAGCGCGCCCTCCCAGAACGTCCTGCCGACGACCGCTGCGTGTGCGAGCAGGCGGCGCTGGAAGGGCTCGAGCGCGTCCAGCCGCGCTGCCAGCAGCGCCTGCACCGTGGCGGGCAGCTCGGCCGCACTGGCCCCCTCCTCCTCGGATAGGCGACGCACCATCTCCTCGGCGAACAGCGGGTTGCCCTCGGCGCGTGCGGCGACCGTGGCGACGACGCTCTCGCTGGGCTCGTCGATCGCCAGCAACGAGGAGATCAGCTCACGGGTGTGCAGCTCGCCGAGCGGCTCCAGGAAGACCGTCGTGGCGTCGCGCCGCACACCGCCCCAGGCCGGGCGCCGCTGCAGCAGCTCTTCGCGGGCCAGGCAGATCTGCAGCACCGGCGCCCTGGCCCAGCGCACGAGGTGCTCGATCAGGTCGAGCATCCCCTCGTCGGCCCAGTGGATGTCCTCCCACACGAGCACGAGCGGCCGCTCGCGTGCGAGACCTTCGACGCACGACCGCACGGCCGCGAAGAACGCTTCGCGCGCGCGCTGGGCGTCCTGCTCCTCCGAGGCCGGCGGCTCGTCGGGCGCCTCGATCCCCAGCAGGCGGCCGATCAGCGCAACCTTCGAGGGCGAAGACCCGCCGGGCTCGTGGCGAGGATCGTCGAGCAGCTCGCCCAGTCGCACGGAGAGCTTCTCCCAGGCCGTCGCCGGCGGATCGCCGTCGACGATCGCGCACTCGGCGCGGATCACCTCTCCGAGTGGCCAGTAGGCGATGCTCGAGCCGTAGGGCAGGCAGCGCCCGCGCCGGATGACGGGAGGGCTCTGCGCGAGCCCCGGCTGCTGCTCGAACTCCGACAGCAGGCGCGACTTGCCGACCCCCGCTTCGCCGATCACCGTCGCCAGATGCGGGCCCCGCCTCTGCGCTACCCGCTCGACGAGGCTGTGCAGCTGCGCGAGCTCTGCGCCGCGACCGACGAATGGCGCGCGCGCGGGCTCGCCGATCGATGCGTCGATCGCCGGCGACCCGGCGGCCGCGACCGCCTCCCATGCGTGCACCGGCTCCGCCTTGCCCTTGAGCTGCAGCGGCTCCGGCAGGCCTTCGTACTCGATCGCGTTGCGCGTCGCGCGGTAGGTCGGCTCGCCGACGGTGACCGTCCCCGGACGGGCCGCCGCCTGCAGGCGAGCGGCGACGTTGACGCTGTCGCCGATCACCGTGTATCCGTCGCCGACGTGTCCGGCCAGTACCTCGCCGGTGTTGATGCCGACGCACAGCGCGAACGTCACCCCGTGCTGCTGTGCGAGCGTCTCGTTGACCTCGTCCATCGCCGCCTGCATGCCCAGTCCCGCACGCACGGCGCGCTCGGCATCGTCGCCGTGTGCGACGGGGGCGCCGAAGATCGCCATCACGTTGTCGCCGATGAACTTGTCGACGAACCCGCCGTACCTGCCGACCTCCTCGCCCAGCCGCGTGAGGATCCGCTCGAGCAAGCGCTTGACCGACTCGGGGTCGAGTCGCTCGGCGATCGCCGTGTAGCCGGACAGGTCCGCGAACAGCACCGTCGCGGTGCGTCGCTCGTCGCGCTCCTGCGAGCTCTGCGTTGTGGCGCTGCTCGCCGTCCGGTCGCTGCCGCGCTCGCTCGCCGGCGATCCGGCGCCCGGCAGCTGTGCGCCGCACGTCATGCAGAAGCGCGCGTCGTCCGGCACGACGCTGCCGCATGCGGCACAGCAGCGCGGCAGCGGGGCGCCGCATTCCATGCAGAAACGCGCTCCGGCGGGATTCTCCGTCGAGCACTCGCCGCAGCGCATCACAGCAGCTCAGATCGACGAGGAGATGCTTTCGGCTGCATCGCTGCGAGTATCGCCGATCCGAATCGCAGCGGGCCGACCGTCGCCCGGCACCTCGCGAGATACTCCCACTGCCATGACGCTGAACAAAGTCGAGCTGACCAAGGCTCTGATGGATGCCGTCAACCGCCGCGACATCGATGCCCTCGCCGACCTGACGACGCCGGACTTCGAGTGGTTTCCCGTGTTCGCCGCGCGTGTCGGCGGCGACGTCTATCGAGGCCGTGACGGCATCGAGGCCTTCCTCGGCGAGGTCGATGAGACCTGGGAGGAGTTTCGCCCGATACCCGAGGAGTACGGCGATCTCGGCGAGCGCGTCCTTGCGCTCGGGCGGCTGCGAACGCGAGGGCGCGCGAGCGGCGCGCCGAGCGATGCCCCGTGGGGCGGCGTTTACGACTTTCGCGACGGCAGGATCTCGCGCATCCGCACGTACCTCGACCATGACGAGGCGACGCGCGCGGCCGCGGAGTAGCGGCCGGAAGGCCATCGCGCAAGAACGTGCCCGGCGCGCTCGTCTGTGGGGATAAGCCGCGCCGGGCGTCGCCGAGCGTAGCTAATCGAATACCGCATGGACTTGACGACAAGTCGCCTGCCATGTTTACGTCGTGTCCCCGATCGAGCCCGCGAGCCCTGCGCTCGCCCGGACGATCACCGCGCTTCGCCGGCGCCGCTCGCTTACGCAGGAAGACGTGGCGATCGCCGCCGGCATCACACCCGGCACCCTGTCGCGGATCGAAGGCGCGAAGGCGAACCCGACCTGGACCACGGTGGAGCGCATCGCCGCCGCGCTTTCGGTGAGTGTCACCGAGTTGGCTGCGGCGGCGGAGGGGGAGGGGTAGGGGCGCACCTTGCCGTCCTCAAGGGCCGCGCCGGTTCTGGCGCTGGTGGCGCTGGGGGCGCTCTACTTCGTCGGGGCGCTTGGTGGGCGCGGAGGTGGCGCAGATCCGCCGCGACCCTCTTGGATGCCGATCGAGGTCGATGGCGGTTTGATTTCCTGGGGTGGCAATGGCCTGGGCGTCATGGATTTCTACTCTACCGCCAACGCTGCTAGCCACGAGATCGTCTGGGCGATCATCAGGATCCCAACGGCTCCTGACAGCCACGACATGAGGCGAACCTTTTGTGTGTTCTCCTCGCGGAGCGCCTGATATCCGTACCCGGCAGCAGCAAGCCAACCCAGGGTGTCGGTGTCTGCCTCCCTCGATGCCTGCTCATAGAGCTCGTCGTATAGCTCGCGCGCGTCGACGGCGAACTTGAGCTGCCAGGGAGCCAGCAGCACGGCGGAGGCGCAGAGCCCGAGCACTAGCGCGATGAGCGCGATCCAGCCGAGCGTCTCAAGCCCTTGCGCGCGGATCGTGGCCGCTCCGAGGAACGACGCCACCAGTGCATGGGCAGCTAGCAATGTTCCCGTTCGCTGGCGCACTCCCGACACGAGCGTCTCTTGATCGGCAAGCGCGTGGCGGCCAGCCTCGTACGTGATCTCCTCCAAACGTGGCACGGTCCAACCGTAGGAATCACTGCGGATGCCTCGGCGGAGCGCGTGAGGCCCCGACGCTCGAACAGCGGCCAATGGGCGCGGCGGGTTTCGAACCTGCGACCTCTCGCGTGTGAAGCGAGCGCTCTCCCACTGAGCTACGCGCCCTGAGCGGCCGAGTCTAGTGGGCGCGCGTTCAGGCACGCGGCGCCGCTCAGGCTGCGGCACGAGGAGTTCTTCGCGTCGCCTTGCGAAACCGCGCGACACCTCCGATACCTAGAGTGCCGACATGCCCGCCGCGCCGACGACCGGCCATCTACCGCGCTCCGCCGCACGCTCCGCGCTCGCCGCAGCGCTGGCGGCGCTCGCGCTGGCGGCGCTCGGCTGCGCGAACGCGGGCAACGGCGCGGCCGGCTCGTTCACCCCGCGCACGCCGGACACGCTGACAGTAGCGACGGCGCAGATCCCGGACCCTGGCTTCTGGACGGGCACGTTCGCGCACCCGACGGGCGGCTTCGAGTACGCGCTGGCGCAGGCGCTGGCCTCGCGCTTCGGCCTGTCGAAGATCAAGGTGGTGCAGGTGCCTTTCCACGACCTCGTGCGCGGCAACCTGGGCGGCGCCGACCTGGCGCTGTCGGACATCACGATCACCGAAGCGCGCGAGCAGCATCTGGATTTCTCCACTGCGTACCTGAAGGCGCCGCCGGCGATCGTCGTGCGCCCGGGCACGCAAGTCGCCGACGTGAACGCCGCGCGCGACCTGCACTGGGCGGTGCAGAACGACACGACGCTGAAGGAAGCGCTGGAAAAGCAGATCGAACCGACGACGAAGACGCTGGTGTTCGAGCACCAGAGCGAGAAGCTGGCGGCGCTTGCGAGCGGGCGGGTCGACGCGGTGCTGCTGGACCTGCCGGTCGCGCTCGCGTATGCGCGGGAATCGCCGCGCAAGTACGCGGTCGTCGCACAGCTGCCCAGCGAAGCGGTGCTCGGCGCGGCGCTGCCATCGGGCTCTGACAACGTCGAAGCGGTCGACTCGGCGCTGCGCGGGCTGAAGTCCGAAGGCGAGATCGACCGCTTCGGCCATCGCTGGCTGGACGCGGACATCGAAGAAGGCACCGCCGAAGACGTGCCCGTGCTGAGGACCGAGGAATGACGGCCGCGCTGATCGAGATCTCCTCGCCGAAAGGCGCACCGTGGGAGTTCCTGGTGGTTTTCGCCGTGCTGCTGCTCGGCCCGGTGCTGTTCCGCCGCGCGGGTATCCCCGGCATCATCGGACTGCTGGTCGGCGGCTATGCGATCGGCCCGCACGGCCTGTCGCTGATCGGTGCGGGCAACAACACGCTGCCCGAACTCGGCCAGCTGGGACTGCTGTACCTGATGTTCGTCGCGGGCGTGGAGCTGAACCTGAACCTGCTGCGCAAGCACCGGCGCTCGGCGGTCACGTTCGGGCTGCTGACGTTCGCGATCCCGTTCGCGCTGGGCACGGTCGTCGGACTTGCTCTCGGCTGGGAAACGCTTGCGGCGATCCTGCTCGGCTCGCTGTTGGCCTCGCACACGCTGATCACCTACACGTCGGTCAAAGAGGCGGGCCTCGCGTCCGACCCGGCGGTGGCGACGGCGGTCGGCTCGACGGTGCTCACGGACACGCTCGCGCTGGTCGTGCTGGCCGCCGTCGCGGGCTCGGTGCAGGGCCACCGTTCGAGCTTCGACGTGGGCGCACAGATCGTCGTCGGCATGGTCGTGCTCGTCGGCTTCAGCCTGTATGCGCTGCCGCTGCTGGCGAGCTATGCGTTTCGCTGGTTCGGCGCCGAGCGCGCGGTGCGCTACGTCGTGGCGATCACGGCCTTCCTGTCGGCGGCGACGGTCGCCGAGCTGTTCGGCATCGAGGGCATCGTCGGCGCGTTCTTCGCCGGGCTGGGGATGAACAGGCTGGTGCCCAACGAGGGTCAGCTGATGGACCGCATCGAGTTCTTCGGTGGAGCTGTGTTCATCCCGGTGTTCCTCGTGTCGGTCGGCCTGATCCTCGACCCGGCGGTGATGGTCGAGGGCGAAACGCTCGGCCTCGCGGGCCTTTTCATCGTCGCCTGCCTCGGCGGCAAGGCTGTGGCTGCGCAGCTCACCGGCCGTCTGTTCGGCTTCTCGCGCGCTCAGGTCGGGCTGCTGTTCTCGCTGAGCGCGGCGCAGGCGGCGGCGACGCTGGCGGCGACGGTGATCGGCTTCCAGCTCGGCCTGTTCAGCAGCGCGGTGGTCAACGCGGTGCTCGTCGTGATCTTCGTGAGCGTGCTCGCGTCGACGCTCGTCGGCGCGCGAGCGAGCGAGCGCGTGGGCCCGCCGGAGGGGCCGAGCCCGCTCGGCACGCGCGTTGTCGTCGGCGTGGCGGATGTGGCGGCGGCGGCCGGCGCGCTGACGGTCGCCCATCGCATCGCGCGCGCAGACGGCGGCGTCGTGCATCCGGTGCTCGTGGTGCCCGAATCGGCACCGTTCGCGCCGAAGGAGGCGCTTGCCCGCCTGAACGAGATCGTCAGTTCGGTGGGAGTGGACGGTCAGTTGATGACGATCGTCGACCGCTCGGTGCTGCACGGCGCGCTGCGCATCGGGCGCTCGCAGGAAGCGACGCTCGTGTTGGTCGCCGAACCGCTCGGCGACGAGGACGCACAGAGGGCGCCGATGGCCGCAGCTGCGGGCACCGACGAGAACGCGTGGAGCCCGCCGGTGGCGCTCGTGCGCGGCAACGCCGAGCGGCTGGGAGTCGTGCGCACGCGCGTCGAGGACGACGAGGCGCAGACGCCGACGATGGTCGCCGAGATGGCCCGGCGGGTGTCCGGCGGCGCCACGCAGCAGCTCGACGGCGACCACGACGACTGGTCGCAGATGCTCGCGCCGGGTGACGTGACGTTCGTGTCGGCTGAGCTGGGCGAGACGCTCGCCGGCCTGCCCGGCGCGTCCGGCGGGCTGATCGTCAGCACGGTCGCCGACTGGCTGATCCGCGAGGAGGCCAGCGGCGACGACGCGTCGCCGGAGCTGCCCGGCGACGCCGTCGACATCTGATCCCCGCTCAGACCTGGACTATCACCTTGCCGGTGTTACCGCCGGTGAACAGCAGGTTGAGCGCTTCGGGGGCGTTCTCGAGGCCCTCGACGACGTGCTCGGAGGACTTGATCTTGCCTTCGCCCAGCCAGCCGGCGATCTCGGCGCGCGCGGCGTCGAGACGGTCGAAGTAGTCGAGGATGAGAAAGCCCTCCATGCGCCCGCGCTTGACGATCAGGTTGGCGGTGTTGGCGATGCCCTTCGCGCCGGCGCGGTCGTTGTAGCCGGAGATGGCGCCGCACAGCACGATGCGCCCGCGTAGCGCGAGCTGCGCCAGGCACGCGTCGAGGATCTCGCCGCCGACGTTGTCGAAGTACAGGTCGATGCCGTCGGGCGCGGCCTCGTGCAGGCGCGCGGCGACGTTGTCGTTCTTGTAGTCGATCGCCTCGTCGAAGCCCAGGTCGTCGACGATCGACGCGCACTTCTGCGGACCGCCGGCGATGCCGATGACCTTCGCGGCGCCCTTGATCTTGGCGATCTGCCCGACCGTCGAGCCGGTCGCGCCGGCCGCCCCGCTGACGACGACGACGTCTCCCTCCTTGACGCGGCCGACGTCGATCAAGCCGAAGTAGGCGGTCAGGCCGGTGATGCCGAACAGGCTCAGAGCGAGCGTCGGCGAGACGCCGTCGGGCAGCGGCTGGTAGCCGTTGGCCGCGCTGGCGAGCACGTAGTCCTGCCAGCCGCTGAAGCCGAACAGCAAGTCGCCCGGCTTGTAATCGTCGGACTTGGAGTCGACGACCTCGACGATGCCGCCGCTGCGCACGACTTCGTCGATGGCGATCGGGGGCAGGTAGCCGGGCGCGTCGTCCATCCACGTGCGGATCGTCGGGTCGATGGAGATGTAGCGCACGCGCGCGAGCGCCTCGCCGTCGCCGGGCTCCGGCGCGTCGGTCTCCTCCATGCGCACGGTCTTCTCGTCGACCATTCCCGTCGGGCGCTCGGCCAGTACCAGGCGGCGGTTTCGCTCGGCCATGTTGCTTCCTCCCCTTGCAGTTCGATGCGACGCCGTGTGGCGTCGCCGGGTCGATCATGGCAGGACCGCGGCGTAAACGGATTTGATGATTCGATGATTTTCCGCGTCGTTGCGCGTCGCAGCTTGCAGTGACAGACCAGCCCAAGGAGGCCCCGGATGAGCGCGAACACCGACCTGATCAGCAGACTGCAGCTCGTGGTGGTCGGATCGACCGACCAGGAGCGCTCGCTGGCGTTCTACGAAGCGCTCGGCTTCGAGCGGCGCAACGACGTCCCGTTCGGCGACGGGTATCGCTGGGTGGAGGCGTACCCGCCGGGTGGCAGCGCGGGCATCGCGCTGGTGGCGCCGGCAGCCGATGCACCGGCGAGCGTCGACACGGGCATCGTCCTGAACACCGGCGACATCGACGCCACGCACGCGCAGCTCCGCGCGCAGGGCCTGGACGTCGACGCGGAAGTCGCGCGGCCGGGTGCTTCGCGGGAGATCGGCATCGGCGGGGTGCGGCTGACCGATCCACAGCCCGCGATGTTCCACGTGCGCGACCCGGACGGCAACGTGCTGCTGGTCGTCGAAGCTCCCTGAGGGTTGCGCGCGGCTAGGAGCCGATGCGCACGGCGACGTGCGGGTGCAGGCGGTCGCGGGCTTCGGAGTAGGTGCGCGCGAGTGCGCCGACTCGTGCCTGCGTGAGCGACGCGCCGAACGCCGCGGGACCGCCGAGCTTGTCGTAGGCGCCGAGCAGCTTCTTGCCGATCTGCGCGAGCGTGAAGTGCCCGTCGTAGATGCTCTCGATGTACAGCGGGGCGTTTTCGGCGGCGAAGCGCGCGCTCGCCGGTGAGCCGGAGCGGATCTGCGCGAGCTGCGCGTCGAGCAGCCTCCAGCCACGCGCGCTGAGCAGCGAGTAGCTGCGAAACAGCCCGGACAGCTGTGCGGCCGGACCGGTGAGCGTGCGCGCCTGCGCTTCGCCGAACAGCGCCGGCAGGCGCAGCCGTGCGGCCGCGCGCGTCGCCTGCGCGAGCGCCGGCGCGCTCGACAGCGAACGTGCGTTGGCGCCCAGCCCGTTGGCGATCAGCGGCCAGGCGGCTTTCGTCGCGGCGACCTCGCGTTGCACGGGCCCCTCGGCCTGCTCGAGCGCACGGCAGGCGGCGGCCAGGTCTTCGCGCTGGAGCTTCTGCGCAGCCGGCGTCAACTGCCTGGCCGTGCCCGCACAGCCGGCGATCGCCGGCACGAGCGCGACGGCGCACAGCAGCCAGGCGCGCGCTGCGCGGGGCCGATTGCGCGACGTCAAGCGGGCCGGCCCGCGGATCGGCGCGGCGGACCTACGTGCCGAGCAGGTCGATCACGAACACGAGCGGCGCGTTCGCCGGGATCGACGGCGGGGAGCCGGTCTTGCCGTAGGCCAGTTCGGACGGGATGACCAGCTCGCGCCGGCCGCCGACCTTCATGCCCGGGACGCCCTGGTCCCATCCGGCGATCACCTGTTTTTCGCCGAGTTTGAACTGGAACGGTTCTTTGCGTTTCCACGACGCGTCGAACTCCTTGCCGCCTTTGTACAGGACGCCGACGTAGTTGACGGTCACCGTGTCACCCGCTTTGGCTTCCTTGCCGGTGCCGACGATCAGGTCTTTCTTTTCGAGCTTCGCCGGCGCGGGGCCGGTGGGCGGCGTGACCTTCGGTTCGGTCGCGAGCGGGCCGCTCGTGGGCGTCTTGGCGACTGCCGTTTCGCCGGCCTTGATCAGAGTTTCGTCGGACTTGTTCTCGTTGCCGACGCCGATCGTGCTGCCGGAGCTGCTGCTGCCCCCGCAGCCGGCGATCAGGCCCGCCGCGGCGAGCGCCGCGAGGCCGACGGTGGCGCGCGTGCTCGCGCGCTTGAAAGGGGTGGAGACGCCGCTTGAGTAGTTCACGGTCGGGCAGCCTAACGGAGTTGGCGGGCGTGCGCGCACGTTGTCTCTCGGCCGGCGCCGGGGCGGCCGCACGGCGATCGGCGCTAGGATCGGCGGCGGACCGTGCTAGGCGGGGAGGTAGCGGTGCCCTGAATCCGCAATCCGCTCTAGCGGGGCTGAATTCCCCTCCGAGGGGTTCGCTCCGGTCGCTCCGTCGTTCGGGGCGTCGATGGTCCGGGTCCCGCGCGGTGTCGGCTTGTGAACCAGGTCAGGTCCGGAAGGAAGCAGCCTTAAGCGATCCCCGGCAGGCGCAGCGGGCGTTCCCGGACCGGAGTCGCGGGCGGCGATCAGGCGATCGGCAGGCGGTGTCTCGACGAGGGGTGCACGGTCCGTTTCCTGCCCTTCCCGGCCGGCCGTGCCTTGCCGTGCGCGTCAGGCGCAGTGCTGGAAGATCAGCCACGAGCGGTTGGCGTGCGCCTCGACGAAGCCCGGCGGCACGTTGACCGGCCGGTGCGGGTCGTGCGGGTCGAGCACGTAGTCGCTTTCCACCTGCTTGCTGGCGGGATCGACGTAGACGCCGTCGGCAACCGTGCCGAGCTGCCCGCTGACGACGTTCGCCGGGCTCGTCTTCAGATACAGCGCCAGCAGCGGGATGGGCGCGTGGTTGGGAACCTCCACGGGTCCGCAGCGCAGGCCGATCGAGCGGTTGCCGACGAGCGCCAGCAGGTCCTCCTGGATGCTCTGCTGGCGAGCGAGTTTGTCCATTTCGCGGTGCGCGCTGCGGTACTGCGACGGGGCGAAGGCGAGCAGCGCGACGAGCACCAGCGCGCCGCCGGCGATCCACCAGCGCCGGCGCCGGTCCTCGTGCTCCAGGCGTGTCCAGCCGAAAACGCCGGCGCCGCAGAACACGCACAGGACGGCCGCGGTGAGAAAGCCGTAGCGCGTGTTGATCGGCAGCCCGGCGACGGCCACGGCGATGAAAACGAGCACGGCCAGCACGCCGGTCGCCGCACCGCCGAGCGCGCGACGGCGCAGCCACAGCAGCGACAGCACGCCGCCGAGCGCCGCGCCTGCGAGCACGGGCGGGCGCAGGATCTCGCCGATGCGCCGCGGGATGTACTCGGGCACGTTGGCGATGCCGGTGATGCGGTCGAGCGTGCGCGCGGTGTGGCGCGTGTTCGTCAGCGACCACAGCGCGTCGCCGGTGATCGCCAGGTCGCTGAGCACCCAAACCAGCGGGGCGGCCGCCGCGAGCAGCGTGAGCCCGGCGAGCGCGCGCCGCGAGCGCGGCTCCTGCCCACCCCTGCCGCGGCGCTCTGAGACGATCACATACAGCCAGTAGAGGCCGGAGAAGGCCCAGGCCTCCGGGCGCAGCAGCCCGGCGAACGCGAGCAGCACGAGCACCGGCGCACCCGCCGGCTGCCGGCCTTCGTTGCGCCGGCGCGCCTCGAGCAGCACGGCGCCGAGCACGAACAGCAGGTAGGGCACGTCGACGTAGGCGCGCACGCCGTAGGAGAGGATCGGAACGCGCGTGAGCAGCACGAGCGCGGCGATCGCTCCGGCGGCGCGGCCGAACCACAGGCTCGCCAGGCGGTAGACGACCCAGCCGCACCCCGCCAGCGCGACGAACCCCAGCCACACGACGATCCGTTCGGTGGCGCGTGGCCCGAGCGGGTACAGCACGACGCCGAGCGCCTCGATCAGCGGGTGCGGCGTGGGCGCGATCGGCAGTTCGTAGGCCGGCGTTTCCCCGCGCGCGAGCTGCCCGCCCCACGACAGCGCGTACAGCGTGTCGTAGTTGGCAAAGCCGACACCGGCGATCAAGCGGAGCAGGACGGCGCCCGCGAGCACGGCGGGCACGGCTGCGAGACGCTCGACACGCGGCTTGATCGAGGCGGTCACGAGCGCGCACGCTACCCGCTCGTGCGGGCGCTCGGGTGGGGTCGCGGGCGTGGGTAGACTCAGGCGCAGAACGTGTCGGAGCCACAGCAGCCACAACAGCAACAGCCGTCGCTGTACCGCAGGCACCGCCCGCGCTCGTTCGCCGAGGTCGTTGGCCAGGAGCCTGTCGTGCGCACGCTGCGCAACGCCGTGGAGCGGGGCAAGGTGCACCACGCGTACCTGTTCGTCGGCTCGCGCGGCACCGGCAAGACGTCGATGGCGAAGATCCTTGCGGCCTGCCTGAACTGCGAGCGCGGGCCGACGACCGAGCCGTGTGGCGAATGCGACTCGTGCCTGTCGATCGCGCGCGCCAGCTCGCTCGACGTGATCGAGATGGATGCCGCGTCGAACAACTCCGTCGATGACATCCGCGAGCTGCGCGAGAGCGTGGCGTACGCGCCGGTCAGCGGCAAGCGCAAGGTGTACATCCTCGACGAGGCGCACATGCTCTCGACCGCCGCGTGGAACGCTTTTCTGAAGACGCTCGAGGAGCCGCCCCCGAACACCGTCTTCGTGCTCGCCACGACCGAGGCGCAGAAGGTGCCGGCGACGGTCGTCGACCGCTGTCACCGCTTCGACTTTCACCGCCCGACGGTCGAGCAGATCGCCAGCGTCGTGCGCCGCACCGCGCAGGCGGAAGGGATCGAGATCCCCGCAGAGGCCGTCTCGGCGCTCGCGCGATCGGCCACCGGCAGCTTCCGCGACGCGCTCGGCACGCTCGAGCAGCTGGTCACCTACAGCGGCTCGGAGATCGCGCTTGCCGACGTGCTCGCGGTGCTCGGCGTGGCCGACGCGCGGCTGCTGGAAGAGACGATCGACGCCGTCGCCGCCGGCGATGCGCGCCGCGCGCTCGTGCTGCTCGGCGAGTGTGCCGAGCAGGGCCGCGAGGCCGCGTCGTTCGCGGGCGACCTGGAGGTGCGCGCGCGCGAGCTGCTCGTAGTGCAGACGCTCGGCGAAGTGCCCAGCGAGCTGTCGCTGACCCCCGAGGCCGACGCCGCGCTGGCGGCGCAGGCCGAGCGCGTGCCGGGCGCTCTCGTCGTGCGCCTGCTGGAAGCGCTCGGCGCGGCGATGGAGGCCGTGCGCGCGGGCGCCGACGGGCGCACGCGCCTGGAGCTCGCGCTGGTGAAGGCCGCCCGGCCCGACGTCGACTCCTCGACGAGCGCGCTGCTCGCGCGCATCGAGCGCTTGGAGGCCGGCGGCGTCGATGCCGTCGCCACTCAGCGCGAGGTCGCCCCTGCGGAGCCGCGCGGCCCGATTGCCGTCGCCGACGCCCCTGCCGTCGCCGCCCCGGCGCGCTCTGCGCAGGGCGCGCCCGCAACACCGCCGACGGCCACCGCGCCCGCCGCCCAGGCCGCGCCTGAGCCTGTGGCCGACGACCCCGTGGCGGACGACCCCAAGACCGAGCCGAGCGCTGCCCGCTCGGTCGTGCCCGCTGCTGCGCCCGCCGAGCGCGAGCCGCAAGATGGAGGGTCGCCGGAGCTCGTGGAGGTCTCGGTGGCGTCGATTGCGGCGGTGCCCGATCGGGTCGAGCCGGCGGCGGTCGAGCCGGCGGGCGACGCTACGCCGGCGAGCGTCGCCGAGGGCCTGGCGCCGCTGCTGGCCTGGTGGCCGGCGGTCGTGGACCTGGTGCGCACCGACAACGCGCTGCTGGGCGCGTGCATCGAGGAGGCGCGCCCGGTCGAGGTTACGGGCGAGGATCTGACGGTGGCGTTCTCGGCGACGGCGCCGTTCTTGAAGAAGAAAGCCGAGAACCCGGACAATCGCGCCGCTGTGACGGCCGCGCTGAAGGACATCACCGGCCGTCGCTGGCGGCTGTCCTATGAGCTGCAGGACGGGATGGCCGACGAGGACGGCGCGCAGCCGGCGCCGGGCAGCGAGGAGGAGTGGCTGAAGCGCTTCATGGACGAGTTCGACGCCGAGGAGGTGCCGGGTGAGTGGGCCGCGGCGCCGATCGCGGCGGCCGGCGACGGCGCGGAGGAGGATTCCTCGGCACACGACGCGCCCAACGGCGCCGAGGCTCTGACCAGCGAAGAGAAAGGCGTCTGAGATGCCCAAGCAGCCGCGCATGCCGAACATGCAGCAGATGCTCCAGCAGGTTCAGAAGATGCAGCAGGAGATGGAGGTCGCCCAGGAGCAGCTCAAGGACGAGGTCGTCGAGGCGTCGGCCGGTGGCGGCATGGTCACGGTGAAGATCTCCGGCGACCTGAACGTCAAGTCGATCGAGATCGACCCTTCGGCAGTCGACCCCGAGGATGTGGAGATCCTCTCCGACATGGTGCTCGCGGCGGTCAACGAGGCGTTGCGCGCCGCGCAGGAGCTCGCCGCGCGCAAGCTCGGCGGGGCGTCGGGCGGCCTGGACATGGGCAATCTCGGCGGCCTCGGCCTGCCGGGGCTGTAGACCGCGGCGCGTGAGCACCTCTTACGCACCGCCCGTCCAGCGCCTGGTGAGCGAGCTGTCCAAGCTGCCGGGCATCGGCAACCGCACGGCGCAGCGGCTGGCCTTTCACATCCTGCGCGCCTCCGAGGAGGATGCGGCGGCGCTGGCGGAGTCGATCCGCGAGGTCAAGGAACGGATCGGCCTGTGCGAGGTCTGCTTCAACCTGACCGACGAACCGCGCTGTCGCATCTGCCAGGACACGCGCCGCGACCACGGCGTGATCTGCGTCGTGGAGGAGCCGAGCGACGTGATCCCGATGGAGCGCACGCACGAGTACCAGGGCGTCTACCACGTGCTCGGCGGGGCGCTGTCGCCGATCGAAGGCATCGACCCCGAGGACCTCAAGATCGCCGAGCTGCTCGCGCGCGTGGCGCCGGGGGCGGGCGGCACGCCGGAGGCCGACGGCGCGGCGGCGCTCGCGGACGCGGCGAACGGCTCGCACGCCGAGCGCGTGCGCGAGGTGGTGCTCGCGACGAACCCGACGACGACCGGCGAGGCAACGGCGCTGCACATCGCCGAGGAGCTGCGCATGCGCGCGCCGCAGCTGACGGTCACGCGCCTGGCCAGCGGCCTGCCCGTGGGCTCGGATCTGGAGTACGCCGACGAGGTCACGCTCGGCAAGGCGTTCGCCGGGCGCCGCTCCGTCTAGGGGCGGCTGCCGAGCGGCCGGGCCCGCTCGCTCGTCCCGCCGCCGAGGACCGCACGCACGCGGAATACTGAGCCGATGCCGGCAGCGCCAGATCTCGCAGGCAGCGCGCTGGACGCGCGCTATGAGCTGCATGCGCTGATCGGCGAGGGCGCGTTCGGGCGTGTGTACAGAGGCTTCGACCGGCGCCTGGGGCGGCCGGTGGCGATCAAGGTGATCAAGCCGTGGTGGGCCGAGGACAGCGCGTGGGTCGAGCGCTTCGAGCGCGAGGCGCGGATGTTGGCGCGCGTGAGCGACCCGGGGATCGTGCAGATCTTCGACATCGGCCACGCCGAGCAGGGGCCGTACTACGTGGCCGAGCTGGTCGACGGCGAGAGCCTCGCCGAGCGCCTGCGGCGCAGTGCGATGGCGATCGCCGAGGCGGTCGCCGTGGCCGAGCAGCTGTGCCGCGCGCTGGCGAGCGCTCACGCGCGCGGGATCGTGCACTGCGACGTCAAGCCGGCCAACGTGCTGCTCTCGGGTGACGGCCGCGTGAAGGTCGGCGACTTCGGCGTCGCGCGCCTGGCGGGCGGTGGGACCTCGCAGGCGCTGTCGGCGACGGTCGCCGGCACGCCGCGCTACATGGCGCCCGAGCAGGCGCGCGGGCGGCGCACGACCGCGGCGACCGACGTGTACAGCGCCGGCGTGGTGCTGTATGAGATGCTCGCCGGCGAACCGCCGTTCGTGCACGGCTCGGCGGTCGAGCTGGGCCTGCGCCACGTGCAGGACGAGCCGCCGGCGCTGTCCGCGGCGGTTCCCGCAGAGCTGCGCGAGATCGTTGTGCGCGCGCTGTGCAAGCAGCCCGGCGAGCGCTTTGCCGACGCGGCGCAGATGGCCGACGCGCTGCTCGCGACGGGGCTCGGCGAGCCGGCGGCGATCGCGTCCGCGGCGGGCGCCTCCGGCGGGGCGCAGGGCGCCGCCGTGGCAGACGGCGACTCGGCGAACGACACAGGCTCGCCGACGAAGGCGCTGGCGCGCACGCGTCTGATGGCGCGCGCGCCGCTGCACAGTCACGAGGGCGAGACGGTCGCCGACCCCGCTCATGTGGCGACCGAACGGCGCGCGCCGCGTGGCGTGCGCACGCATCCGGGCGCTCGCCGCCGCCGCAGTCTGATCGCGCTCGGCGCACTGCTCGTGCTGGCGGCGGCAGTGGCCGTATGGCTCGCCGCGCGCGGAGGCGGGGGCGGCGTCTCGCGCGTGAAGGTGCCGAGCGTCGTCGGGCGCTCATCGCCGCAGGCGCGCAGCACGCTCGCGTCGGCGCATCTGCGCTATCGCACCGTCTCCGTCCCTGCGCTCGGCGCGACCGCGGGGAGCGTGACCCGCCAGTCGCCGCGGGCCGGCGCGAGCGTGCGACGCGGCGCGGCGGTCGTGCTGAGCGTCGCCGAGCAGCCGCGCTGGCGCACGCTGACGACGTTCTCCAGCGACGGCAGCGGGCACTCGGTGCCGTTTCGCATCGAGGGTCGGCGCTGGCGCGTGCGCTACTCGATGTCCTACGACGGCTCGTGCACGCTGCTGCTGGTGTGCTTCGGGCCGAGCGCGCACGTCAGCAACCTGGCCGGCGCAGCGAGGCTGGAAGGGTTCGACCTCAGCTCCGGCTCGGGGCACGGGCACACGTTCGAAAGCGGCCCGGGGCTGTACAGCGTCTCCGTCTCCGGCGGCTCGGACTCGGCGCGCTGGCGCATGACCGTGCAGGACTACGACTGAGCCGTGCCCCGCGCGCGGCGGCGCGCAATATCCTGCGGGACATGTCCGGAGTGGTCGTAATGAAGTTCGGCGGCACGTCGGTTGCCGACGCCGAGCGCATCAAGCGCGCGGCGCGGCGCATCGTCGACAAGCGCGAACTCGGCCACCGCGTGGTCGCGGTGCTGTCGGCGCGCGGCAAGACGACCGACGAGCTGATCGCGATGGCCGAGGAGGTCTCGGAGATCCCCGACCCGCGCGAGATGGACATGCTGCTGTCGACCGGCGAGCGCATCTCGTGCGCGCTGTGCGCGATGGCGATCAACGATCTCGGGCACCGTGCGATCTCGCTGACGGGCTCGCAAGCCGGCATCGTCACGGACGAGTCGCACACCAAGGCGCGCATCATCGACGTACGCGCCGACCGCATCAAGGCGGCGCTGGACGAGGACAACGTCGTGCTGGTCGCCGGCTTTCAGGGCGTCTCGGACACGGCACGCAACGTCACCACGCTGGGCCGGGGCGGCTCGGACACGACGGCCGTCGCCGTCGCCGCCGCGCTGGGAGCGGAGGTATGTGAGATCTACACAGACGTCTCGGGAGTCTTCACGGCCGACCCGCGCATCGTGCCCGATGCGCGCAAGCTGCCGACCGTCTCCTTCGAGGAGATGCTCGAGATGGCCGCGTCGGGGGCCGGCGTTCTGCAGCTGCGCTCGGTCGAGTACGCGCGCAACCACGGCGTGCGCATCCACTGCCGTTCGTCATTCGAAGACGCGCCAGGTACCGTTGTCGTCGCAGAGGGAGAAACGATGGAGCAGCCGCTGATCACAGCCGTCACGCATTCGACATCCGAGGCCCGGGTGACGCTGAGCGGCGTGCCCGACGAGCCGGGAGCGGCCGCGCGCATCTTCACGGCGCTCGCCGACGTGAACATCAACGTCGACATGATCGTGCAGAGCGAACCGTCGTCGGACGGAGGCCGCGCGGAGATCTCGTTCACGCTGCCGCGCGAGGACATGCGCGCCGCACGCGCGGCGCTGGAGCCGCTCACCGGCGACGCGTTCGCCGAGCTGCACAGCTACGAGGAGATGGGCAAGGTGTCGATCGTCGGTGCCGGCATGCGCTCGCACCCGGGCGTGGCGGCGAAGGTGTTCGACGTGCTCGCGCGCGAGGGCGTGAACATCGAGCTGATCGCGACGTCGCCGATCAAGATCTCCTGCGTGATCGACCGCGATCGCGTGCCGCAGGCGGTGCAGCTGCTGCACAGCGCCTTCGAGCTCTCCGGCCCCGGCACGGTGGCCGAGGAAGAGCCGTTCACCGCGCGTCAGACGCTGTAGCGCGACAGCGCGAAGACCGCGCGACGCGGCCTGCCGGCAGGCATCTCAGCGCAAAGCTCGGCAAAGCTACGCATCGGCCCGCCGACGTGCGAAAAAAGCGCGCTAATTACACAAAAGGGCCGGAGATGTGCAATCCTGCACAGGCTTTCCAAGTCAGGGATGACGAGATTTGCGAACGAACAGACGACCACGCCACTACGTTTCCAGGCACTGGCTGATGCTTCTCACGCCGGTGTTCGGTTACAACTACTCGCGCGACGCATACGTGCTGCGCGGAGTGGGACGCCGGGTTGGCCCGGTGCTGCGGCCGGACCGCCGCGTGCACGGCGAGCGCCCGGCCGAGGGCGACCGCCGGCGCCGGGCGAGCTGGGCCTGACGGCGCGACGAACTTGGTCCGGGCATCGCGTCCCGGGCTAGCGGGGCAGGGGGGATGCGGGGCTGCTGAGCGTGGGGAGGCGCTCAGCCGTCTCGCTCACCCGCCATCGAGCGAGCGCTGGAGCTGCTCGAGCACGCGCACGACGCGCAGGCCGCTGTCGCCGTCCGAGCGCGGCGTGTCGCCGCTGCGGACGCACTGCACGAAGTGCTCGCACTCCAGGCGCAGCGGCTCGGCGTTGGCGATGCGCGGCGAGAAGACGTCGCCCGAGCGGGTGATGTACTCGCCCCACGAGCGCGCGTCCTCGTCAAAGCCCTTGTCGTAGACGGCCAGCTTGCCCTCGACGAGCATGTCGTCGAACGTCGCCATGCGCCGCGCGCCGACGACCGTCAGGCGCCGCTCCTTGTGCGGGTCCAGCCACGACAGGTGCAGGTGCGCGACGATCCCCGAGGGGAAGCGCAGGTAGCAGAACACGACGTCCTCGACGCCCTCGCGCACGTATGAGGCGCCGTGCGCGAGGCACTCGACGGGCTCCTCGCCGATCAGCCGCAGCGCGACGGAGACGTCGTGCGCGCCGAGGCTCCACAGCGCGTTCTCGTCGGCGCGCAGCTGGCCCAGGTTGACGCGATTGCCGTACAGGTAGAACAGCTGCCCCAGCTCGCCCTCGTCGACGAGCGCCTTGAGGCGTTCGACCGCCGGGTGGTACTCGAGCAGGTGCCCGACCATCAGCAGCGTGCCGGCGTTCGCGGCCGCGGCGACGGCCGCTTCGCCGTCGGCTGCGTTCGTCGCCAGCGGCTTCTCGACGAAGCAGTGCTTGCCCGCCTCCGCCACGCGCACCGTCAGCTCGGCGTGCGTGGGCACGGGCGTAGCCAGCACGACGGCGTCGAGCTCGTCGTCCTGCAACAGCTGCTCGAGCTCGTCGGTCGTTCGCGCGCCGGGGAAGGTTGTCGCGAGGCGCTCGCGTGCGTCGGCGTCGGCATCGCACAGCCAGCGCAGCTCGCAGCCGTCGATCGCGGCGAAGTTGCGCGCGAGGTTCGGGCCCCAGTAGCCGAGCCCGACGACGCCTACGCGAACGGGCTGCTCGCTCACGGCGCTCACGGCGCGTCGCCCGGGACTGCGCCTATCGCGCGCATCGCGCCGATCGCCGCGACGCAGCGCTCGGCCGCCCGCCCGTCGCCATAGAGCTCGGGGCGCTCGCCGGGCGGGGGCGCGGCCAGCGCGGCCAGCGCCGCGCCGGCGTCGAGGTCGACGAGCGTGTTCCAACCGGTGGCGACCGTCTCCACCCACTCGGTGTTCGCGCGCAGCGTGACGCAGGGCACCCCGGCAAGGTACGCCTCCTTCTGGACGCCTCCGGAGTCGGTGAGCACGGCGCGCGCCTGGCACAGCAGCGCGCTGAACTCGACGTAGCCGAGCGGCTCGCTGACGCGCAGGCCGTCGATCGCCTCCAGTTGGCCGGTCAGCCCGGCCTCGAGCAGTCGCGCGCGCGTGCGCGGATGCAGCGGCAGCACGACGGGCGCCGGCAGCGCGGCGATCAGCTCGACGAGCGCGCGCAGGCGCTGCGGGTCGTCGACGTTGCCCGCGCGGTGTGCCGTCACGAGCAGGTACTCGCCGCGGCGCACGCCGTGCTCGGCGAGCGTGCGCTCGTCCGCGCGCGCGGAGGGCTGGCGGCGCAGCGCGACGTCGACCATCACGTCGCCGACGACCTGCACGTCGCCGGCGATCGACTCGGCACGCAGGTTCGCCGCGGCCGTCTCGGAGGGACACAGCAGCAGCGTCGCGAGGTGGTCGGTGAGCACGCGGTTGAGCTCCTCGGGCATGCGCCGGTCGAACGAGCGCATGCCGGCCTCGACGTGCACGACGGGCGTGGCGGCCTGCGATGCGGCGAGCGCGCCGGCGAGCGTCGAGTTGGTGTCGCCGTACACGAGCACCGCGTCGGGGGCGAGCTCGGCGATCAGCGGCTCGAGCGCGCCGAGCATGCGCGCGGTCTGCTCGGTGTTCGAGCCGCCGCCGATGCCCAGCTCGCGATCGGGCCGCGCCAGGCCCAGCTCGGTGAAGAACACGCGCGAGAGCGAGTCGTCGTAGTGCTGGCCGGTGTGTACGAGCAGCTCTTCGTGTCGCTCGCGCAAAGGCCCCGACACGGCCGCCGCCTTGACGAATTGCGGCCTGTTGCCGACGACCGTGAGGATCTTCACGCCCGCAGCCTATGCGTTCGCGCTATACTGAACTAGATGGTTCAGTATCAGGAGCTCGATAGGACATTCGCGGCGCTCTCGGACCCGACGCGCAGGCAGATGCTGCAGCGCCTGGGCACCGGCAGCGCGACGATCTCCGAGCTCGCGGCGCCGTTTGCGATCACGCTGACGGGCGCGAAGAAGCACGTGCGCGTGCTCGAGGAGGCGCAGCTGGTGAGCACGCAGAAGGTCGGCCGCAGCCGCCGTTGCGAGCTCGGCCCGCGCCGGCTCGACGACGCGCACGACTGGATCGAGACCTACAGGCGCATGCTCGACGAGCGGCTCGACCGCCTCGGCGAGCTCCTGCGCGAGACCAAAGGAGAGCAGCGATGAGCGACAGCCGAGCGACAACCACCAACGAGACGGCGCTCACAACGCCCGGCGATCGCGAGATCGTCACCGAGCGCGTGTTCGACGCGCCGCGCGAGCGCGTGTGGGCGGCGTTCACAGAGCCGGCGCTGATCGCGCGCTGGTGGGGGCGCAGCTCGACCGAGACGGTCGTCGACCGCCAGGAACTGCAGCCGGGCGGCGCCTGGCGCTTTCAGGAGAACAACGCCGACGGCTCGCACGCGGGCTTCCGCGGCGTCTATCGCGAGGTCGTCGCACCCGAGCGCCTCGTCTACACCTTCGAATGGGAGGGCATGCCAGGCCATGTGCTCGTCGACACGGCGACGTTCGAGGACCTCGGCGAGCGCACGCGCCTGACTATCCACTCGCTCTTCCACACCACCGAGGAACGCGACGGCATGATCGGCGCGGGCATGGAGGTCGGCCTCAACGAGGGCTACCAAGCGCTCGACGCGCTGCTGGCGCAGCTCGGCGCGGACTGAGCCACGCATGCCGCGCCGTGCCGCTCAGTCCTCGTTGTCGAGGAACGCACGCAGCAGGCGCAGGGTCAGCTCCGGCTGCTCGATGAAGAAGAGGTGCCCGGCGCCGGGGATCGTGCGCAACGTCGCGTCGGGAATCAGCTCTGCGAAGATCTCGCTGCTGGCGGCGGGGATGACACGATCGTCGTCGCCCGTCAGGATCAGCGTCGGCGCGGCGATGTTCGCGAGCCGGTCGACGGTGTCGTGTCCCAGCACCGCTTGGATCTGAGCGGCGTATCCGCCCGGGTCCTGCACGTCGGCCGACTTCTTCTCGATGAACGTGTGCAGCAGTGCCGGGTCGACGGTGCGGGCGAACGCGAACGGCGCGAGCGTGCGCATGCGCAGTGCCCAATCGTCGGTCTGCATCGCAAACGCGCGTCCTGCGTCACGTGGCTGCGGCGCGGCAATGCGCACGCCTGCGTGCGTACAGCCGAGCACCAGCCGGTCGACGCGCTCGGGCCAACCGAGCGCCAGCTCCTGAGCGATCATGCCGCCCATCGACATACCGAACACGTCCGCGCGGTCGATGCCCAGCCCGTCGAGAAGCGCCACGGCATCGCCGGCGAGCTGGCGCGTGCTGTAGGGGCCGGGCGTCACGCTCGAGTCCCCGCTGCCGCGGTTGTCGTGGGCGATCACGCGCCGTGACGCGCTCAGCGGCTCGGCCAGCGCGCGCCCGTCGTCCGCGACGGCGGGAATGCCCGCGATCAGCAGCAGCGGCTTGCCCTCGCCGCGATCCTCGTAGTGCAGCTTGATGTCGTTGCGCCTGACGACGGGCATCGACGGGATGCTGTCAGACGGCGGCCCGCGTCAGCGGCCGCTGCGTGCTGTGTGCCGGCTACCAGCCGTTGGCTGCGGCGCCCGCTGCGGCCGCCGTGGCGCCGACGACGGACGTCGACCAGTCGATCACCGAGGTTGGGCGCACGACGTGGCGGTTCATGCCCAGCTCCTTGGGCTCCAGGCCGAGCGCGAGGCCGACGAGCTGGGGAAGATGCAGTACCGGCATGTCCAGCTCGCGTCCGACTGCCTGCTCGGCGAGCGGCTGCTGCAGGTCGAGGTTCAGGTGGCACAGCGGACAGGGCGTGACCAGGCAATCGGCCTGCGCGTCGGCGGCGTCGCCGAGGTGGCGCCCGGCCTGCTTGAGCGAGGCTTCCTTGTTCATCGTGATAATCGGAAAGCCACAGCACTTGCGCATGCCGGCGTAGTCGATGACCGTTCCGCCGAGCGCCTCGATGACCTGATGCAGGTAGTCGTCGCGCGGGTGCTCGTCGTCGATCCCCAGGCGGGGACGCGGGCGCACGATGTAGCAACCGTAGAACGGGCCGACCTTGAGGTTGGAGAGCGGGCGCTTGACGCGCGAGCGCAGCTCGTCCAGGCCGATCTCCTCGACGAGCAGCCACAGGAAGTTCTTGTTCGTGAGCCCGGCCTCGTAGGTCAGTCCCTCACCGGCGAGCGTCTCGTTGACCTGCGCGCGGTAGTCGGAGTTCGCGTCGAGGCGTTCCTGGCACTCGCTCTGCGCGCCCTGGCAGGTGGAGCAGATGTTCATCATCAGCTCGGCGCCGTCGACCTGCTGTGCGAGCGCGAAGGTGCGTGCGTTGAGCGTGTCCGCCAGCTCCTGGTTGTGCTCGGCGATCACGCCCGCACCGGTGCAGCATGCGCGGTCGAGTTCCACCAGCTCGATGTCCAGCAGCGGCGCGACCTGCGCCATCGACCCGTGCAGCTCGGGAGTGAAGCCGCGGCTTACGCAGCCGGGCCAGTAGGCGACCTTCATTGCTCGCTCCCTTTCGTGTCTGCGCTTGGCGCGTCCGCTCCGTCGCCGGGCCCCTCGCCGGTCGGGTCGTCCGGGCGCGGGGCGTCAGCCTCGCCGCCGGCCGCCTCGGGCGTGCCCGAGCCGGCGGCGTCCGCCTGCGTCGTCGACTCGCTCGGGCTCTCGCCGGTCGGCATGTGGCCATCCTCGGCGACCTGGTCTTCGTCCTCGCCGGCGATGTACAGGTTCAGCTCGAAGCGCTCCTCGCGGCCCTCGACCTTGTCGAAGATCGCCTGTACGGCCTTCAGGTCGGTCTTGGGGATCTTGTGCGGTTTGAGCGCGCCCATCGGCGTCACCTTGCGCCGGAGCAGCGCCTTGACGATCGACGGCAGCGAGCTCAGCAGCTCTTTGCCTGCGGGCGGCGCGAATTTGCCGAACCACGAGTTGCCGCCGTAGGAGCGCGGCAGAAGCTCGGCCTCCCACAGCAGCCCGTTGTCCTTGATCAGCGTCGTGAAAGCGGCCTCGTGGCGCTCGCCGTTGTTGACGTCGACGATGTGCTGGTCGCTGGTGGCGATGCGGCGCAGGCGCATGATCTGGCCCATCGGGTTGACGTCCTTGGGGCACGCCTCGACGCACTTGAAGCAATGCGTGCAGTCGAAGATTCCCTCGGGGTCCTGCGCGAGGTCGTTGAGGCGCTCGAACTGCTGGTCGTCGCGCGGGTCGCCGACGAAGCGGTATGCCTTGGCGAGCGCCGCCGGCCCGATGAAGCCGGGGTCGACCTCCATCGCCAGGCAGTCAGATACGCACGCGCCGCACTGGATGCAGGCCATCGACTGCGTGACGTCGATCATCGACTCGCGCGGGACGATGTACTCGCGTTCGGGCACCGGCTGCTTGGCGATCAGCCACGGCGTGACGCGCTGGACCTTCTTCCAGTGGACAGCGTCCATGTCGACGATCAGGTCCTTGATCACCGGCATATTGCCCATCGGCTCGATCTCGATGACGCCGTCCTTGGCGCTCTTCTGCGCGGCGTCGAGGTGCGTGTGGCAGGCCAGCGCCGGTTCGCCGTTGACGCGCACGCCGCACGAGCCGCAGATCGCCTGGCGACAGGAGCAGCGGATGCCGATAGAGCCGTCGAAGCGGTCTTTGGCCTGCAGGATCGCCTCGAGCACCGAGCGGTGCGGCTCGAGCTCGACGGTGTGCTCGTCCCAGTAGGGGGCCTCGCCCGACTCGGGGTCATAGCGGCGAACGCGGAAGCTGAACTCCTCGGCTGGCTTGTGCGTCTCGGCCATCAGTACTTCCTCTCCTCGGGCTGCCACTGCGTGATCGTGACCGGCGAGTAGCTGACCTGCGGGCGCTCGCCGTCGAAGGTGATGTCGATGTGCTTGAGCCACTGCTCGTCGTTGCGCTCGGGGAAGTCGGTGCGGAACTGCGCGCCGCGCGACTCCTTGCGCTCGATCGCGCCGACGACGGTCGTCTCGGCGCAGTCGATCATGTAGCTGAGCTCCATCGCGCCGAGCACGTCCTGATTGAAGACGGTGCCGCGGTCGTCGATCCACGCGCTGTCGGCCTCCTCCTTGAGGCGGGCGATCGTCTCCAGGGCGCTCTGCAGGCCCTGCTCGTCGCGGAACACGGCGGCCTTCGCGTTCATCATCTCGCCGAGCTCGTTCTTGATCTCCGACACGCGGCGGCCGTCGCGCGGGCGGTTGATGATCGCGTCGATCGCGTCGGAGTCGCGACGCAGCTGCGCGTGCGTGTCGATCTCCGGCATCGCCATGCTCGCCGCGCGGGCGGCCGCGTGCTCGCCCGAGCGCCGTCCGAAGATCAGCGTGTCCAGCAGCGAGTTGGCGCCGAGGCGGTTGCCGCCGTGGACCGACACGCAGGCGACCTCGCCGGCGGCGTAGAGCCCCTCGATCGGCGTCTGTCCGTCGATGTCGGTCTTCACGCCGCCCATGATGTAGTGCTGGCCGGGGCGGATCGTGATCGGCTCGCGCGTGATGTCCACGCCGGCGAAGTCCTTGCCCAGGTTGACGATCTCTCGCAGCGCCTCCAGCGTGCGCTTGCGCGGCACGACGGTCACGTCGAGGTAGATCCCCGTGCCGCCCGGCCCGACGCCGCGCCCCTCGTTGATCTCGATCTGCTCGGCGCGCGAGACGACGTCGCGCGAAGCGAGCTCCATCTTGTTGGGCGCGGTCTTCTCCATGAAGCGCTCGCCCTCGGAGTTGAGCAGGTGCGCGCCCTCGCCGCGGGCGCCCTCGGTGATCAGGATGCCCGTCTCGACGAGGCACGTCGGGTGGTACTGGACCATCTCCATGTCCATCAGCGGGGCGCCTGCGCGGTAGGCCATGGCGATACCGTCGCCGGTGACGATCAGGCCGTTGGTCGTCGGCTTGTAGACCTGCCCCGCGCCGCCGCAGGCGAGGATCACGTTCTTGGCGGTGAAAGCCTCCATGCGCCCGCTGCGCACGTCGCGTGCGATGACGCCGCAGCAGCGGCCCTCGCCGTCCTGCAGCAGCGAAGTGGTGAACCACTCCTCGTAGCGCTCGACCGTCTCGTGGTGCTTCATCAGCTGCTCGTAGAGCACGTGCAGCAGGGCCTGGCCGGTGATGTCCGCGACATACGCCGTGCGCTTCATCGAGGCGCCGCCGAAAGCGCGCAGGTCCATCTCGCCGCTGTCGTTGCGGTGGAAGGTGACGCCCATGTGCTCCAGATGCATGACCTCGCCGGGTGCCTCCGAGCACATCACTTCGATCGCGTCCTGGTCGCCGAGGAAATCCGATCCCTTGACCGTGTCGTAGGCGTGGGAGTGCCAATCGTCGTCGAGGCTGATCGCCGCGTTGATCCCGCCGGCGGCCGCGACCGAGTGAGAGCGCACCGGGTGGACCTTGCTCATGATCGCCACGCTCGCGCCCTCGCGAGCGGCGGCGAGGGCCGCGCGCTGGCCTGCGAGACCGGCCCCGATGATCAGTACGTCGTGTGCTGGCATGGCTCTCTGAGGTCGGCTACGTGGGCAAAAGGGGGTCGCTGCGCCGAGGACTCTATAACGCTTGACCGCTGCGACCGCGTCACGCTCAGGTCGCCGTGCGCAGCGCGCGGCGCACCTCGGCGAGCGTCACGACGCCGCGCAGCACCCCATCCTGATCGACCGCGACCATCGCTCCGAGGCGGCCGAGACCCTCCGAGCCGAGCAGCGATTCCAGCGGTTCGGCCTCGTCGATGCGCACGTGGACGTCCTCGTCGAGCACGTCCACGACTGGCAGCGCAGGGCGCCCGGCGGAGATCTCGGCATCCACGCGCGTAGCGCGCACGACGCCGAGGAAGTGGCGCGCCGGGTCGACGACCGCAAACCATGGCCAGCGGTAGCGCAGGAAGAACTGCTGGTGTGCATCCAGCAACGTCGCGCCTGCCGGGATCGTCACCGGCTCGCGGTCCATGATGTCGGCGACGGTGATGCTCTGGATGCGACGTCCGACGACCCCCTGCAGCACCGCCGCGCCGGCCGCCTGGTAGAGGAAGTAGGCCAGCAGCACGCAGCACAGGCCCGCCGAGCCCGAGCCGGTCGCCAGCCACCACAGCCCAACCGCGCCGAGTAGCAGCGCGAAGCCCTGGCCGGCGCGCCCGGTCGCGTGCGTCGCGCGGTTTCGGTCGCCGGTGCGCCACCAGATCAGCGCGTGCGCGATGCGCCCGCCGTCCAGCGGGAACGCGGGAACGAGGTTGAACACGAGCACGAGCACGTTGATCGTCGCCAGCCAGCTCAGCCATACGAGCGCGGGCGTCGCGCGCGCGCCTTCTTCGGCGATGGCCAGTTCGAAGAAGCTCGTGCTGTCGGTGAGCAGCCGCCCGGCGACGATGCACGCGACGATCACGGCGAGCGTGACGAGCGGGCCGGCGGCGGCCACGCGAAACTCGGTGTTCGGGTCGCGTGCCTCCTCGGTGCGGGTGATGCCGCCGAGCGCCCAAAGATCGATCCCTGCCACCTGCAGGCCGCGACGGCGCGCGACGAGCGCATGCCCGAGCTCGTGCAGGACGAGCGACGTGAAGAAGGACAGCACCGAGGCGACGGCGACCAGGTAGGCGGTCGTGCGCGACCCGCCGAGCTGGTCGTGGAAGATCGGCGTGATGAAGATGATGAACAGGAACAGCACGACGAACCAGCTGACGCCGACCCCGACACGGATGCCGAAGATGCGGGCGAGCTGGAAGTTCGTGCGCGGCGCCATCTGCTGACCCATGGTAGGCGTGTGACCCGGCGCGACACGCTCGCGATAGCGATGGTATTTACGAGGCGGGAACGAAGGTGGGTTACGCGGTCGGCTGGTAGCGATGGTATTTACGCCGTAGATACCATCGCTACCGCCGAGCAAAAATCGGCGCACGACACCTCCATCCTCCTCGTGTCGGTACGTCCGCGCTGCACCGCACCGCACCGCCCGCGCGCTGCAACGCACCGGCGCCGCCGCGGCGCGGCGCGGCGGGCAAAGCGTGGCTCAGGCCTCGGCGTGCGGCAGGCTGCGCGCGATGATCGTGTCGAAGTCGCTGCCGGCGGGCAGGGTTCCGTACTCCAGGCCGCCGTCGCCGCCCAGGCGCGACGCGCAGAAGGCGTCGGCGACTGCCGGCGGGGCGTTGCGCACGAGCAGCGAGCCCTGCAGGCACAGCGCCATGCCTTCGACGACACGTCGCGCGCGGGTCTCGAGCGTGGCCGGGTCGGCGAACTGCGCCTGCAGCTTGCGCACGCTCGTGTCCAGGCGCTCGTCGGCGCCCTCAGCCTGGCGAACCTCGTCGAAGAACACCTCGAGCGCGCGCGGCGAGCGCGTGAGCGCGCGCAGCACGTCGAGGCTCATCACGTTGCCCGAGCCCTCCCAGATCGAGGCGAGAGGCGCCTCGCGGTACAGGCGCGGCATGCCGGACTCCTCCACGTAACCGTTGCCACCGAGGCACTCCAGGGACTCGAAGGCGTGGTTCGGTGCGCGCTTGCACGTCCAGTACTTGCCGACGGCCGTGGCCAGTCGCTTGAACAGCTGCGCATCGGTGTCGTTGTCGCCGTTCTCGGCGTCGGCGTGCGCTTCGTCGTAGGCGCGCGCCAGGCGCATCGCCAGCGCCGTCGTCGCCTCGGACTCGACGCAGAGGTCGGCGAGGACGTTGCGCATCAGCGGCTGGTCGATGAGCGTCTTGCCGAACGCCTGGCGGTACTCGGCGTGGTGCGTTGCGTTGACGACGCCCGTGCGCATGCCCGCGGCTGCGCCGATCACGCAGTCCAGGCGCGTGTGACCGACCATCTCGATGATCGTCGGCACGCCGCGGCCGGGCTCGCCGACCATGCGCGCCCACGCGCCGTGCAGCTCGATCTCGCTGGAGGCGTTGGAGCGGTTGCCGAGCTTGTCCTTCAGGCGCTGGATGTGGAACTGGTTGCGCTCGCCGTCGGGCAGGATGCGCGGCAGAAGAAAGCACGACAGCCCCTCGTCGGTCTGCGCGAGCACGAGGAAGACGTCGCACATCGGCGCCGAGCAGAACCACTTGTGCCCGGTGATCTCGTATTCGGCTCCGGCGCCGCCGCCGTTGAGCGCCCGCGCGACGGTCGTGTTGGCGCGCACGTCGGAGCCGCCCTGCTTCTCGGTCATCGCCATACCGGCGATCGCGCTGCCCTTCTCGGCTGCGCGGATGAGCCGCGGGTCATACGACGTGGCGGTCAGCAGCGGCTCCCACTCGGCGGCCAGCTCGGGCTGAGCGCGCAAGGCGGGGATCGCCGCGAAGGTCATGGTGATCGGGCAGCAGAAGCCGGCCTCGGCCTGCATCGCGGTCATGTACAGAGCGGCGCGCGCGGTGTGCGCGAACGGCTGCTTCGCTCGTCCACGGCAGCGAGTGCAGCTCGTGCTGCACGCCCATCGCCATCAGCTGGTGCCATGCGGGGTGGAACTCGACCTCGTCGATGCGGTTGCCATAGCGGTCGAACGTGCGCAGCACCGGCTCGTTCTCGTTGGCCAGGCGCCCCCATTGCTGCTGGGGCTCGCCGCCGACGAAGCGCCCGAGCGCGGACGCCCGCTCGCGCACCCATCCGGCGCCCTCGCGCTCGGTCGCCTCGACCAGCGGCAGGTTGCTCGCGAACACGTCGACGCCCGCCAGCGGGGGCGCCTGGTTGAAGACGGTGTGCGTGCGGTAAGGCGAGTCGCTCTCGCGCGCCTGTGGCGAGACGGTTGCCATACGTTGAAGTCAAGCAGATTGTGGTGGGTCGATAGCATCGGCCGTCCCGCCCGCAACCCCTGCAAGGACTGAACGCCATGGCCAAGATCAAGGTGAAGAACCCGGTCGTCGACCTCGACGGCGACGAGATGACGCGAATCATCTGGTCGTTCATCAAGGACCAGCTGATCCTCGAGTACCTCGACGTCGACCTGCGCTACTTCGATCTCGGCATCGAGAGCCGCGACGCGACCGGCGATCGCATCACCGTCGAAGCGGCCGAAGCAATCAAGCAGTACGGGGTGGGGGTCAAGTGCGCGACGATCACGCCCGACGAGGCACGCGTGCAGGAGTTCGGCCTGAAGGAGATGTACCGCTCGCCCAACGGCACGATCCGCAACATCCTCGGCGGCGTGATCTTCCGCGAGCCGATCGTGATCTCCAACGTGCCGCGCCTGGTCCCGGGCTGGACGAAGCCGATCGTGATCGGCCGCCACGCCTTCGGCGACCAGTACCGCGCGACCGACATGGTCGTCCCGGGCGAGGGCTCGCTGACGCTGACGTTCACGCCGAAGGACGGCAGCGAGCCGGTCGAGCTCGACGTGTACGACTTCCCGGGCGGCGGCATCGCGCTGGCGATGTACAACCTCGACGACTCGATCCGCGACTTCGCTCGGGCCTCGATGCGCTACGGCCTGGATCGCGGATATCCGGTCTACCTGTCGACGAAGAACACGATCCTCAAGCGCTATGACGGTCGTTTCAAAGACCTTTTCGAAGAGATCTACGAGGCGAGTTCAAGAGCGACTTCGAAGGCCGCCGGCATCACCTACGAACACCGCCTGATCGACGACATGGTCGCGGCCGCGATGAAGTGGGAAGGCGGGTACGTGTGGGCGTGCAAGAACTACGACGGCGATGTGCAGTCGGACACCGTCGCGCAGGGTTTTGGCTCGCTCGGGCTGATGACGAGCGTGCTGATGACGGCCGACGGGCAGACCGTCGAGGCGGAGGCCGCGCACGGCACGGTCACACGCCACTACCGCCTGCACCAGCAGGGCAAGCCGACGTCGACCAACCCGATCGCCTCGATCTTCGCGTGGACGCGTGGCCTGGAGGCGCGCGGGCGCATGGACGACACGCCGCAGGTCTCGGAGTTCGCGCAGACGCTCGAGCGCGTGTGCATCGAGACCGTCGAAAGCGGCAAGATGACCAAGGATCTCGCGCTGCTCGTCGGCCCCGAGCAGGAGTGGCAGACAACCGAGGAGTTCCTTGCTTCGATCGACGAGAACCTAAAACAGGAGATGAATAAGTGAGCAATCCCGTACGTGTAACGGTCACCGGCGCCGCCGGGCAGATCGGCTACAGCCTCGTCTTTCGCATCGCCAGCGGCCAGCTGCTCGGCCCCGGCCAGCCGGTCGACCTGCGCCTGCTGGAGATACCCCCCGCGATGGGCGCGCTGGAGGGCGTGGCGATGGAGATCGTCGACTGCGCGTTCCCGCTGCTGGCGGGACTGGACCTGCACGACGACCCGAGCCAGGCGTTCGACGGCGCCAACATCGGGCTGCTGGTCGGCTCGCGCCCGCGCACGAAGGGCATGGAGCGCGCGGAGCTGCTGTCGGAGAACGGCAAGATCTTCACCGTGCAGGGCAAGGCGCTCAACGAGAACGCCGCCGACGACGTGAAGGTGCTGGTGGTCGGCAACCCGGCCAACACGAACTGCCTGATCGCGATGAACAACGCGCCGGACATCCCGCGCGAGCGCTTCACCTCGATGATGCGCCTCGACCACAACCGCGCGATCGCGCAGCTGGCGGCAAAGGCGGAGGTCGCGGTGACGGACGTGTCGCAGATGGGCGTGTGGGGCAATCACTCGCCGACGATGTACCCCGACCTGTTCACGGCGAAGGTGCGTGGCGAGCTGGCAGCGGGTGTCGTCGACGACCAGGCGTGGCTGGAAAACGAATTCCTGCCGAACGTCGGCAAACGCGGCGCGGCGATCATCGAGGCGCGCGGGTCCTCCAGCGCCGCGTCGGCCGCGAGCGCGGCGATCGACCACGTGCACGACTGGGTGACCGGGACGGACGGTGGATGGGTGTCGATGGGTATCGCCTCCGACGGCTCCTACGGCATCCCGGAGGGTCTGATCAGCGGCTTTCCGTGCACCTGCTCGGGCGGCGAGTACTCGATCGTGCAGGGCATCGAGCTCGACGACTTCTCGCGCAGCAAGATCGACCTGTCGGTGGCCGAGCTCGTCGAGGAGCGCGACACCGTCAAAGACCAGGGCCTGATCTAGTTGCCGTCGCCCGCCCGTGCGGTTGCCGGGTGGGACATCAGATTGCGCCGCGACAGCACGGCCGCCAACGTGGCGGTCGCCAGCGGCGCGATCTTCATCGTCGCGGGACTGGTCAAGTTCGTGTTCCACCACTGGGAGCTGCACGCCTTCCGCGAGTTCGGCCTGCCGTGGCCCTCGGCGCTGGAGATCCTCGCCGGCGTGCTCGAGACGGTGGGTGGCGCGCTGCTGGTACTGCGCGTCTGCGTCGTCCCCGTCGCGTCGCTGCTCGCCGCGACGATGCTCGTGGCGATCGCCGCTTCGGGGATCGGCCACGGCGACGTCATCCCCAGCCTCACGCTTGCGCCCGCGCTGCTCGTCGCGATGCTCTACCTGCTGCTGCGCGCGATGCGCGATCGCCCTGCTGCGCGTTAACGCTCTACGGACCAAGCTTCGACGCCAACGAGCCGACGTCGGCGATTAACGAGAAGGAGCGCGGCCAAAGACCGCGCTCCAGTTCTGTTAACTCGAAACCTGAAGGGTGACGAATCGGTGTTCCTGGCAAGGACGCAGGGGACGTGGTGTGCTCCGCACACGAGTCCCCGAGGACGCCGCCAGGGGCGCCGAGACTAGCCCTTGGGGTGCCAGCCTCTGCCCTGCTTGGTGACTTTGTTTTCCTGCTCGAGTCCCGGCAGGACGCGGTACAGGTAGTTCTGCTTGATGCCCATCTTGGCGGCGAGCTCGGGAATCGTGATGCCCGGCTGCCCCTGCACGAACGAGAGCGCCTCAGCAGCGCGCGTGCCGCTGCCTTTGCGCCGCCCGGCGCGGCGGCCGGCGGGGCGCCCGGCTTTTTTGCGCCCCGCTTTGGCGGGCGCGGCAGTCGCAGTGCCGGCTTTTTTGCGATTGACCGAGCCGCGCGGCCTGCCGGGACCGCGGCGACGCGGTGAGGCGGTCGTGGTGGAAGTCGCGGAAGCTCCCCCGACGCCCTGCAGCGCGGCGGCCGCAGCCTCGAGGCGGTTGTACTCATCGACTGAGGGCTTCAGCTCTTTCAGTCGCTGGGCGATCTCTTGGCGCTTCTCGTCAAGGAAGTCGGTCACGGTTACATCCTCATCACTAGTTAAATGTGCTCTAAATCAGTGCTTATCGAGTCGCGCAGCACCTTACACTAGTTCTTCGTAAACACCGGTTTCTCCAAGTTTGCACGCAAACGTTCAAGTGAGCGGTTTGCCTCTCGCTCGGGAATGCCACCGACGAGCGCTCGACTGACGATCGCCCCGACCGGTCCCAGCGGTGGGCGGAACTCATTGCGATAGTCAAATTGCGTCGCACCATCCTCGCCGCTGAGCACGTACTCGGTGTGCGCTCGCGAGCGGGCGGGCCCGCGGCCCTCCCAGACCGCACGCACGCACGGATCGCACTCGACGAGCTTCCAGTGCACGTCCAGGCTCACGCCGCGCAGGTGGATCTGCTGATCCATCGTGTAGCCCACGCGCGGCGGCCCTCCGTCGCTGTGCACGAGCTTGCGGTGAATGGTCACCCAGTCGCCGAGCCGGCGGGGGTCCATGACCATGTCCCACACGTCCTCGCGCGCGGCGTCGATCTTCGTGGAGACGGCTACGAGGCTCATTCAACGCACATCCATCAGCGCGCCGCGAGCGGCTCGCGAGCCTCCCACTCGGCCAGCGCATGTTCTACCGCCGAGTCGAATGAGTGCATGTTCACGCCGAGCAACTCGCCGGCACGATCGTCGGCCGGCAGCAGGTCGCCGTTGAGGCTCTCCATCAGCGGCAAGACGAGCTCCGGGTCCTCATGTGCGATTGCGGCTGCTACGCGCGCCGTTACACCGGTGACGTTCACTGCGAGCCCGACCGACGGGCGGTTGACGAGCATCAGGTCGGCGATTCGCTCGATCATCTCTCCGTAGGACAACACGTCCGGGCCGCCCACGTCGAGCGAGCGCCCGCCGACCGGCGCGGTGGCCGATGCGACGAGCATCTGCGCCATGTCGCGCTCGTCGATCGGCTGCGTGCGATAGCGCCGCCACGCAGGCAGGGCGAGCACGCGCATTCGCTCGACCAGCCGTACGAGCAGGCGAAAGGAGCGCGACTGCGCACCGATCACGATCGACGCGCGCAGCGCCACCGAGTCCGGCACCGCCGCCAGCAGGATCCGCTCGACGCCCTCGCGGCTGGACAGGTGGCGCGATAGGTGTGAATCGGCATGGGTGTCGCCGAGCAGGCCGCCGAGATAAACGATACGTCGCACCTGCGCCTGCGCCGCGGCGCAGCGCGAACGTCTCCGCGGCGATGCGCTCGCGTTCCTGAAACGGCCGTGCGCGGTCGCGCGCGCGTTCGATGCGCTCCATCGAGTGGATTAGGTAGTACGCGACATCCACGCCGTCCAGTGCCTGCGCGAGGCCGTCGCCGGTGAGCGCGTCGCCACGCACGAGCTCGGCCGGCGAGCTCACGCGCGCGGGGTCGCGCGTCAGCCCGCGCACCTCGTGCCCGTCGGCGAGCAGGCGCGGAACGATCAGCGAGCCGACGAAGCCGCTCGCGCCGGTGACGAGGATGCGCATCGCCAACATCATGACGAGCGCCGTGCGCAGTCCCGGCTTTACCCGCAAAGAGCGCCCGCTTTGCCGCAATTGTCACATCGCGTTGACGTCATTGCGGCTCTTTGCGGCTAGTAAATGGTTTTGTCTGCGTTTTGCGAGATGGCCGCCTGCCGTTGCGAGCGTGCGCTGCTTTGATGCGTCGCGTCCGATCAACCGACTGGTGGCTGGAGGCAGTGCGTGGCAAAGGGGACGCAAGGCAAGCGCGTGACGCGCAAGGTGAGCTGTGACGAATGTTATTTCCGTTGCAATCTGCTGTGCGCGCTTGACCTGCCTGAGCCGTGCGCGACGTTCCGTCCCAACGAGGCGCAGTTGCGCCCGCCGCAGCAGTTGCGCTTCGTCTTTCGCCAGGAGCGCCGCTCGCGCGCCGCGTGGGCGTTTCCCTCAGCGCAGGAGCAGGCCGCGCTTCACGCCTGAGCGCGTTCGGCGCGTTCCCCGCGTTCGGCGCGTCTAGCGATCCAGTTGGCGCCCGGCGTGTCGCTGAGGCCGTGCACGATGATCGAGCAGAACACGACCAGCGCGGTCAGGTCGAAGATACGTGAGCCGCCGGGGATCTGGCGGTCGAGCACGATCAGCGCGAAGGTCATCGACGCGACGCCCTTCGGCCCGAACCAGCCCATGAACAGCCGCGTGGCCGTGTCGGTGCGCGTGCCCAGCAGCGCCAGCCACACGGCCAGCGGGCGCGCCACGAGGAACATCACGGCGACGAACGCCGGCGCCGCCCAGCCCTCGCGCGTGAACGCGTGAACGGTCAGCAGCGAGCCGAACACGAAGAAGATCCCGAGCTTGACGATTTCCACGATCTCCTCGGAGTTGCGCTCGAAGTGCTCGCGCACGTCCGGGCGGCGAACGCTCAGCACGATCGCCGCGACGAACACCGCGATGAAGCCGTTGCCTTTCGGTGAGATCACCGTCACGCCGTACGTTGCGAAGGCCACGCCGAGTGCGAACAACGAAAGCTGGTGTGCGGGGATCCGCTCGTCCGGGGGACGGTCCTTGTTGCGCGGCGTCAGCAGCGATGCGATCCAGCCGCACGCGATCCCGTAGAGAAAGCCCAGGCCGACGTCCTGGAGCACGAACCGCCACCACACGAAGTTGCCAGAGTCGGCGCTCAGCGCAGCGGTGAACGCCAGCACCGCCGGCAGTGCCAGGCCGTCGTTCAGCCCCGACTCGAGGTTCAGCGAATGACGGACCAGACGCGGCACGCGCTCGTTGGTCACGATGCTCGACGTCAGCACCGGGTCGGTCGGCGCCAGCAGCGCACCGAGCAGGAACGACTCCGTCCACGACAGGCCGATCAGCCAGCGCGCGGTCGCCGCCGCGACGATCGTCGTCAGCGGCATCGCTAGCACGAGCTTGCGCAGCGGCAGGTGCCACTCGCGCTGGAGCATCTCCCCCTCGACCTCCAGGCCGTCGCGAAACAGGATCACGATCAGCGCCGCGAACGCCAGATCCTCGACGAACCCCGACTGCGCGCGGAAGTCGACCCAGTCCAGCGCCCCGTTGCCGATCACGAAGCCCGCCAGCACGAACAGCGCCGCCAGCGAGAGCATCGAGCGCCGCGCCACGCCAGAGACGAGCGCGCCCAGCATCAGCAGCAGGCCGAGCACCGTCACGCTCGCTTGAAACGTCGGCATTCCCGCCAAGCCTCGCACGTCGGCCAGCGTTCGTCGGCTCGCGCGCGGCGTGCCGCTTGACAACCGCGCGCATTCAGCGAGCTCTCGCGGGGTATATTGGCTGCAGACCCAGCAAAAGCTTCGGCAGAGACGAGGTTCGGTGATGGCAGCTAAGGACAGGATCAACAAGGCCGGCGAAGCTGCGCGAGCTGCGCAGCGCAACCAGTACCTGCAGCGCCTGCTCGCAGACGAAGAACTGCGCGGCTCCCTGATCACCGCCTACGGCGCTGCCCGCAGCGCGTATGGGCGGATGACCAACGGCAAGCCGGCGACGCAGGCGCTGTTCGAGGACCGCAAGCTCCAGCGTGAGCTCAAGGAGGCCGCGAACGCACTGCGCGACGCATCCAGCTCGCTGCGCGAGCCGCCCAAGCGCCGCCGAAGCGGCGGCATGGGACGCTCGCTGCTGCTGCTCGGCGTCGCCGGCGTGCTTGCGATCGCGCTCAGCGAGGGCCTGCGCTCGAAGGTGCTCGACCTGCTGTTCGGCGCCGAGGAGGAGTTCGACTACAGCTCGACCACCGCTCCCGCCGAGCCGGCGCCGGCCGGCGCCTCGGCCTAGTCGCGAGCGTCGCCACGGATGAGCGCAGCCGTCGACGCCGTCGTTGAGACCGACGCCGTAGAGAAGGACCCGGCGAGCAAGCGCTCGGTGCCCACCGCGCCGGGCGCGCCCGCAGGGCGCTCGCTGTCCGGCGAGAAGGCGCAGCGCATCGTCGAGGCGATGCGCCGCAGCGTCGCTCGCCGCGGCACCGCCGGGGCGACGTTCGACCATGTCTCGCGCGAGGCCGGCGTGTCGCGCGGGCTGCTGCACTACTACTTCGGCACCAAGGAGCAGCTGCTCGTCGAGGCGGTCCGCCGCGACTGCGAGCTGCGCATGGAGCTGCTCGAGCACCAGCTCGCGACCGCGCGCACCGCCGACGACTACATCGACCTGATGGCGCAGAACCTGCAGGAGACCGTCCACGACGATCCCGACTTCGTCACGCTCGTGTTCGAGCTGTTCACGCTCTCGCGCCGCAACAGCGACATCGCCGCCGAGTACGCCGGCCTGATGCGTCGCACGCGCGAACAGGTCGCCGCGATGCTCGCCGGCGCGCAGCGCGAGGGCATCCTGCACCTGCATGCCGAGCCGGAGGCGATCGCCGAGATCCTCTTCTCGCTCGCAGACGGTTTCGCCCTGCGCATGCTCGCAGAGCCCGACCGCGACTTCACCGCCACCGTGCAGGCCGGCATCGCCGCCACACGTGCGCTGCTCACCGACTAGCCGCTCGACATGCCGATCTACGAGTACCGCCGGCCCGACGGCACGACCTTCGAGCTTCAGCAGTCCTTCAGCGAAGAGGCGCTGACCGTCGACCCGGATACCGGCGTGCCCGTCGAGCGCGTGCTGCACCCGCCGGCCGTCCACTTCAAGGGCAAAGGCTTCTACAACACCGACTACGGCACGCGCAAGCGCCAGCGCGAGACTGCGGCCGCGGCCGAGGGCTCGTCCTCCGGCGACTCGTCGTCCTCATCGAAGGACTCGAAGGACTCCTCGTCCAAAGACAGCTCGTCGTCGAGCGACAGCTCGTCGTCTTCCGGGGGCGACGCCGCGAGCTCGTCCTCCGGCGGCGAGGGCAAGGGCGCCAAGAGCTCGAGCGACTCGCCGCCGAAGGGCAAGCCCGCCGCCAAACCGGCCTCCTCGAGCAGCAAGAGCTGAGCGGTCAGCCTCCCATGAAGCGCGCGACGGCTGCGCGGCGCTGTGCTTCTGAGACGCGCAGCCCGAGCTCGCCGTCGGGCAGCGTGACGGCGCCGCTCGGCTTGAGCACGCGCGTAGGCGGCGTGCCGGAGATCGCGAGCGCGCCGAACAGCCCGAGCAGTGTCGGCCCGCTCATGTCGGAGATGATCGCCGGCGGTGCGTTCCAGGCGATCAGCGGCAGGCGGAAGAAGCTCGAGGGCGACAGCAGGCGGTTCTTCATGTCGGTGAACAGCGCCTGCTGGTGTTCCTCGCGCTGCAGGTCGGTCTCGTTGGGGTGGCAGAGATTCTCGCGCGTGCGTGCCAGCGCGAGCGCCTGCTTGCCGTCGATGTGGTGGGTGCCCTTGGGCAGGCGCAGCGTGAAGCCGCCGTTCGCAAAGCCGCCGTCGACGCGCGAAACGATGCAGCCGCCGGTGTAGTCGACGCCGCCCATCGCATCGATCAGTTGCGGGAAGTCTTCGAAGTTCACCTCGACGAGATGGTTGATGGGGATGTCGAGGTAGTGCTTGATGACGGAGATCGACAGCGCCGGGCCGCCGAAGGCGTAGGCGGCGTTGATCTTCTGTTCGCCGTGCCCGGCGATCGGGATGACGGTGTCGCGGGGGATCGACAGGCGCGCGTCGTGGCCGCCGCCGATGCGCAGGAGCAGGATCGAGTCCGAGCGGCTCGGGCCGGAGGTGTTGGCGCCGGGTTCCTTGCTGCCCTTGGGCCGGCGGTCGGAGCCGAGCACGAGGATGTTGTTGACGGAGGTCAGCGGATAGCCGGCCGGGTCGAGCACCGCGGCGACATCGGACGGCGGCGAGGTGCGCTCGAAGTGCGAGCTGATCAAGAACAGCACGAGCGACAACAACAGCCACGCGACGATCAGCCCGAGCAGGGCGAGGACGGCGCGTTTGACGGTCATGTGCCGCAGCCAGTCGGCCACGCGCTGGGCGCGGCCGCGCCCCGGCATCAGCGGCGCGGGGAGGCGTCGCCGCCGGCCCAGCCGGCCGCCCGCACGCTTGGGCGGCGCGTCGCGCTCGCGCCGGTCGCGCCGGTCGTCCGCGCCGCGTTCGCCGCCGCCGCCGCCGAACAGCCGCGGGCGCGTGCGATAGCGCGTGTAGCGCGGCGGAGGTGGATCTGGCTCAGGCGACATTCGCGGTGACCCTATATTTGCCGCATGACTCCCGCGGAGGTGGCCGCCGGACGGCTGGTCGTCTGCCCGACGCCGATCGGCAACCTGCAGGACGTGACGCTGCGCGTGTTGCAGAACCTCGCGGAGGCCGACGAGGTCGCCTGCGAGGACACGCGCCACACGCGCGGGCTGCTCGATCGGCACGGGCTGTCGGGCAAGCTCGTGAGCCTGCACGAGCACAACGAACGAGCTCGCGCACGCGAGCTGGTCGCGCGCATGTCTGCGGGCGCGGTCGTGGCGCTCGTGTCGGACGCGGGCACGCCGCTGGTGTCTGACCCGGGGTTCGCGCTCGTGCGCGAGTGCCTGCTGGCGGGCGTGCAGGTGGAGGTGCTGCCGGGTCCGAGCGCGGTGACGACGGCGCTTGTGGCGTCGGGGCTGCCGGCCGACCGCTGGCTGTTCGTGGGCTTCCTGCCGCGCAAGGGCGCTGAGCTCGCGGCGCTGCTGTCGGAAACCGGCGAGACGCTCGTGGCGTTCGAGTCGCCGAAGCGCCTTGCGCGCACGCTGCGCACGCTCGCCGAGCTCGACGCCGAGCGCTCGGCGGCGGTATGCCGCGAGTTGACGAAGCTGCACGAGGAAGTGCGACGCGGATCGGCCGCCGAGCTGGCCGAGCACTACGAGTCAAACGCGGCGCGCGGGGAGATCGTGCTGGTGGTCGAAGCGGCGCAGAGCGAAACGCGCTCGCGCGAGCAGGCGATGGCCGCGCTGCGCGCGCTGGTGGACGCGGGGGCGCGTGCGCGCCCGGCGGCGACGGCGGTCGCGCGGCTGACGGGCGTCGGCGCCAACGAGCTCTACCGCGCGCTGACGAGCGAGGCATCGGCGGGACAGTAGCCTGAGCGCGCATGTCCTTCTACGTGACGACCCCGATCTACTACGTCAACGCGGCGCCGCACCTCGGGCACGCGTACACGACGATCGCGGCGGACGTGATGGCGCGCCATCACCGCCAGCGCGGGGAGGCGGTGTTCTTCCTCACGGGCACCGACGAGCACGGCGAGCCGGTGGCCGACGCGGCGCATGCGCTGGGCGTGACGCCGCAGGAGCTCGCCGACAAGAACGCCGAGCGCTTCAAGGCGCTGGCGCCGCAGCTGAACGCGAGCAACGACTTCTTCATTCGCACGACCGACCCGCAGCACATGGCCAAGGTGCAGGAGATCCTCTCGCTCGTGCGCGACAACGGCTTCGTGTACGAGGGCACGTACGAGGGCTGGTACTGCCCGCGCTGCGCGGACTTCAAGGCGGAGAACGAAATCGACGAGGGCAAGCTGTGCCCGATCCACCACATCGAGCTGACGCGCGAGCAGGAGGACAGCTACTTCTTCAAGCTGTCGGCCTTCCAGGAGCGCCTGGAGGCGCTGTACGCAGAGCGCGAGGGCTTCGTGGCGCCGCGCACTCGTTACAACGAGGCGCTGTCGTTCATCCGCTCGGGCTTGCGCGACGTGCCGCTGACGCGCCACAAGCTGACGTGGGGCGTGCCGGTGCCGTGGGACCCCGAGCACGTGTTCTACGTGTGGTTCGACGCGCTGCTGAACTACTACACGGCGCTTTCCTATGCGCCCGCCCCGACGGGCGTGGAGGCGCCGGCCGACCTGACGCAGACGTTCTGGCCGGCGTCGTATCACCTGATCGGCAAGGACATCCTGCGCTTTCACGCGGTGTACTGGCCGGCGCTGCTGATGGCCGCCGGGCTGGAGCTGCCCGAGCACGTGTTCGTGCACGGCTTTCTGCTGATGGACGGCGAGAAGATGAGCAAGTCGCTGGGCAACGTGCTCGACCCGTTTGCGGTGATCGAGCGCTTCGGCGCCGACGCGCTGCGCTTCTATTTGATGCGCGACGTGCCGCTCGGCCAAGACGGCTCGGTCTCCACGGCGGCTTTCGAGCAGCGCTATGAGAGCGAGCTGGCCAACGAGCTGGGCAACCTGGCCAGTCGCACGATCGCGATGATCGAGCGCTACCGCGGCGGGACGATCGCGCCGGGCGAGGTCGACGCGGGGCTGCGCGAGGACTTCCTCGGCCTCTCCGAGCGCGTTTCGGAGTGCCTCGACCGCGCCGAGCTGACGGTCGCACTGGAGGAGATCTGGCAGCGCGTGCGGCGGCTGAACCGCTACGTCGAGGAGCAGGCGCCGTGGCAGCTTGCCAAGGACGATGCGCGCGCGGGCGATCTCGACCGCGTACTGCGCACGCTGGCCGAGGGCATCCGCTGCGTGACGGTGCTGCTGTGGCCGTATCTTCCGGAAAGCTGCGAGCGGCTGCTCGGTGCGCTGGGTGCGCCCAGCCTGTCGCTCGCCGGCGCGGCGCTGGGCATGGGCGGGATCGAGCAGGTCGAGCCGCTGCAGCCGCTATTCCCGAAGGACCGCGCAGAGCGCGCGCTCGGCGAGGGCGCGGGAGGGTGATCGACTCGCACACGCACCTGGAGCTGTGCGAGCCGCCGGACACGGAGCTGGTCGCGGCGGCGACGGCGGCGGGCGTGACGCGCATCCTCACGGTGGGCATCGACGGGGCGTCGTGTCGCGCTGCGCTGGCGGCGGCGGAGGATTTCCCGCAGGTGTACGCGGCGATCGGGCGCCATCCGAACGCGGCGAAGGGCTTTGACGAGGCCGATCTGGCGGAGCTGCGCGCGCTGGCCGAACACGAGCGCTGCTTGGCGATCGGCGAGACGGGCCTGGACTTCTACCGCGAGGGCGCGCCGCGTGCCGACCAGGAGCGGGCGTTCGCCGCGCAGATCGCGCTCGCGCGCGAGACGGGCAAGCCGCTGGTGATCCACTCGCGCGCGGCGGACTCCGAGACGCTCGCACAGCTGGGGGCGCAAGCCGACGGCGTGAGCGTGGTGATGCACTGCTTCTCGATGCCCGATCGGCTGCGGGAGTGCCTGTCGCGCGGCTATGCGATCTCGTTCGCGGGCAACGTGACGTACAAGAGCGCCGCCGACCTCGCGCAGGCGGCGAAGGCTGTGCCGGAAGACCGCCTGCTGGTGGAGACCGACGCGCCGTACCTGACGCCGCAGGCGGTGCGCAAGGAGCGCAACCAGCCGGCGTACGTGGCGCACACGCTGGCGTTCATCGCCGAGCTGCGCGGAGTGAGCGTGCGGGAGCTCGGCGCGACGGTGGAGCGCAACGCGGCTGCCGTGTTCGGCTGGTGAGCGCGGCGGTGAGCGACGCTCCCGTGCAGCCGAGCCTGCGGCGGATGCGTCAGTTCGGCGTGCGGCCGAACCGCGAGCTCGGGCAGAACTTCCTCGTCGACTCGAACATCCTCGGCGTGATCGAGCGCGCGGCCGATCTGCGAGACGAGGACGTGGTGCTGGAGATCGGCGGCGGGCTGGGCGTGCTCTCAGAGCACCTGGCCGAGCGCGCGGCGCACGTGCACGTGGTGGAGATCGATGAGCGCCTGCGCGACGCGCTGGACGACGCGACGGCGCCGCACGAGAACGTGAGCGTGCACTGGGGCGACGCGATGACGATCGACCTTCGCGCGCTGCAGCCGGCACCGACGAAGGTCGTCGCGAACCTGCCGTACGGCATCGCCGCGGGGGCGATCCTGCGCACGATCGAGGAGCTCGAGAAGGTTCACGCATGGGTGGCGATGGCCCAGCGCGAGGTCGGCGAGCGGCTGGCGGCGGCGCCGGGCGGCGGCGCGTACGGCACGCCGTCGGTGCTCGCGCAGCTGGCGTGCGAGGTGCGTGTGCTGCGCGCGATCCCGCGCACGGTGTTCTTCCCGGTGCCGAACGTCGACTCGGTGCTCGTCGGCCTGCATCGCCGCGAGTCGCCGGCAGCGGACGGCGATGGCCCATCCGCGGGCGCGACGTCGCTGTCGCCGACGTCGCCGGCGCTGCGCCGCCTGGTGGCGGGTTCGTTCGCGCACCGGCGCAAGACGCTGGTCGGCTCGCTGGCGCTGTCGGGCGGCGCGGCGGGCCGCTCGCGCGAGCAAGTGCGCGCTGCGCTGGACGAGCTTGGGCTGCGCAGCGACGTTCGCGCGGAGCGCCTGTCGCCGGAGCAGTTCCGCGATCTGGCGGCGGTGCTGGCGCTGTGAGCGAGATCGGCTCCTACCGCGCGCTGGCGCCGGCGAAGGTCAACCTCGGGCTGTTCCTGGGCGAGCGCCGCGACGACGACGGCCGCCACGAGCTGGTGACGGTGATGCAGTCGATCTCGCTGGCCGACGAGCTGCGCCTGCAGAGCGCGGCGGCGGGAGCCGAGCACGACGAGGTCGTGTGCCCGGGCTTGGCCGGCCCGTCGCAGGAGAACCTGGCGGCGCGGGCGCTCGAGAGCTTTCGCTCGGCGACCGGCTGGCGGGCGCCGCCGCTGCGCCTGAGCATCGACAAGCGCATCCCGGTGGCCGCGGGACTGGGGGGCGGCTCGGCCGACGCGGCGGCGACGCTGCGCCTGGCGCAGCTCGCGTCGGGGCTGGGCGACGAGCAGCTGCTGCGCGAGCTGGGCGCGCGGCTTGGCGCTGACGTGCCGGCGCAGATCGCGCCGGGGCGCTGGCTGGCGACGGGCGCAGGCGAGCGGCTGGAGGCGCTGGCGACGCCGTTTCCGGCGCTGGAGCTGCTCGTGCTGGCAGCGGAGGGCGGGCTGTCGACGGCGGACGTCTACCGGGAGGCCGATGAGCTGGGCTTGGAGCGCGAGCGCGGCGAACTGGAGCAGCGCCGCGAGCAGCTGCGCGCGGCGCTGGAGCTGGGCGCGCCGCTGCCGGCCGCGCGCGAGCTGCTGCACAACGACCTGCAGGCGGCGGCGGTGTCGCTGTCGCCGGCGATCGCGCAGGCGCTCGCGGCGATGCATGAGGCGGGCGCGGAGGAGACGCTGGTGAGCGGCTCGGGGCCGACGGTCGTCGGCCTGTTCGCGCACGCCAATCCGGGCGGGCGCGCGCAACGCGCGGCGGCGGAGCTGCAGGGCCGCACGCCGGCGCCGATCGCCGCGAGATCGGTGGACGCGGCGTTCGGGCGGGCCACGCCGCTCGGGTAGCCGTTTGCGCAGCGCACAAGTGCCGATGCGCACAGAACCTCGCGCGACCTGCGAGCGACGGCCCGGTGCGTCACAATCTGGCGTGGAGACGGCATGAGCAGAACGACCATCAACGAGCTCGTCGCGGTGTGCGCCGCGACATTCGGCCTGGCGTTGTACGCCGGCCTGATCCTGGTGCCCGCGTGGACCGCGTACACGCGGTTGTGGCAGCGGGTGGCGGCGACGCTGCTGACGCTGTACGTGCTCGCCGTCTTCGTGGGCATCGGCGTCGCTGCCGCGGCCGCCGTGATCCTGCTGTAGGAAGCCGGCCGCGATGTCCGACTACGCGGCGCTGGACGCGATCACAGAGGCTGTCGAGTCGGGGGCCGGCCTGCCGGAGGTCGTGCGCGCGGCGGCGCGCGCGCTGGAAGCGAGCCTGGCGGTGAGCGACGCATGGGGGGCGACGCTGGCGGTGGCGGCGCGCTCGCCGGCGGAGGAGCGTTCGCTGCTGTCGCAGGGGGAGGGCGTGACGAGCATCCCGCTGCGCGTCGCGGACACGGTCGTGGGCGCGCTGCACATGCGCGCGAAAACGGAGCCGAGCGCGTCGATGCGCAGGCTGCTGGCGACGATGATCGCCTCGGAGGTGGAGCGCGTGCGCGCGCCCGAGCGCGCGTCGGAGTCGGCGGCGGCGGACTTCCTGCGCGCGGTGCTGGCGCGTGAGCTGACCGAGCGCGACGAGCTGGTGGCGCGCGCGAAGGAGCTGTCGCTGGACGTGCAGGAGGGCGCGAGCATGATCGTCGCGCGGGCGCACCCGCAGGCGCCGACCGACGAGGGCTGGCGCGGGCGCGTGCGGGCGATCGCCGAGCGCGGCGCGCGCGCGGTGTCCAGCCGCTCGATCGCGGCGCTGTCAGAGCGCGAGGGGATCCTCGGCGCGGAGGTGCTGCTGCTCGTGCCGGGCGGCGACGAGCCTGCGGCGGCGCGCGCGGCGGAGGGGATCCTGCGCGAGATGGAGGCGGGCCTGGCCGGGTACACGTTCGCGCTGGGGCGCAGCCGCATCACGGAGGACCCGGCCGACCTGCCGCGCGCGGCCAGCGAGGCGCTGCTGGCGGCGAACGTCGCGCAGGGCTCGGCCGGCGGCACGGCGCTGGCGTTCGAGCAGACGGGCGCCTACCGGCTGCTGCTGTCGGCGATGAGCGAGAACCCGAACGAGCTGCAGCGCTTCTACGACGAGACGGTCGAGCCGCTGGTGGCCTACGACGAGCAGTACGAGACCGAGCTGGTGCGCACGCTGGAGGCGTTCCTGGAGGCGGACGGCAACGTGGCGGGCACGGCACAGCGCCTGTTCACCCACCGCCACACGATCTACTACCGCCTGGAGCGCGTGCGCGAGCTGTCCGGGCACGATGTGAGCTCCAGCGACGGGCGCGAGAAGCTGAGCCTGGGGCTGAAGGCGATGCGCGTGCTGGGGATCGCCTCGGCGGGCGGCCCGGCGTCGGAGGCGGGCGCGGAAGGCGGGCGTGTGCCGCGTCGCACCGGCCGCAGTTCGTGAGCGCCTGCAGCCTGCGCGCGCCCTAGCGGCGGTGGCGAGTGCCGAACTCGACGGCGTACGTGCCGCCGAGCCAGCGCGAGGCGATTCCGGAAGGCACGGACGGCGAGGCGCCGACGCCGGCGTCGCGATATGCGGGGGTGAGCATGATCTCGCGGTGCGGCGGCGAGAGCATCCACGCGTGCACGATCCCGGCTGGGGTGGCGTTGGGGCCGGTGCCGAAGCCGATGTTCTGCGCGGTGAGCAGGCGCCCGCCGACCGGGTGAGCGACGTAGCCGGAGGCCATGATGCGCGACAGCGGCGACTGCCCGGAGAGGCTCTGGTCGGCGAAGTAGTGCCCGCGCACCATGTCCGAGGCCTGGCCCGATGCGATGCGCGCGAGCGAGCGGTTGAGGCGCAGCGGGTGCATGCCGCGAGCGACGCGCAGCTGGTTCATCAAGCACAGCGTGGCCGCGTCGACGAGCGCGGCGTTGTGCCCCGTGGGCGCGACGTTGGCGCCCGGGCAGGCGGTCGCTGAGGCGCTCGCGAGAGGGCCTTTCGCGCCGGCGGCGGCGGGGGGCGGCGAGCGCGAGCAGGACGACGAGCAGCGCAGCCACCGAACGGGCGCCGAATCGCTTCCTTGCTGTGCTGGCTCCCCGGCGCAAGTGCAAGAATGTTTGCAGAACCTTCAGATCGCATGGTTACTAACCCGTTTTGACGGTTTTTATTCGCGCTTTTCGCGCGTTGTTGTGCGGAGTGCACACGTCGGCCGTCGCCGGGCGGACGTGGCGGCGGCGAGCACGAGCTGGTGGACGGGCGGGCGGGCCTGGCGCCACGGGGCTCGACGGTCGTTCAAGCCGGGCATGACGAGCGTCGATCAGACCAAGTGCGCCGGGTGTCCAGGTCATATGATCGTGCCGTCCCCTTGGGGGGTCGTCCAATGGCAGGACATCAGGTTTTGGTCCTGAGAATCGGGGTTCGAATCCCTGCCCCCCAGCTGCGGCTCTCGGGCCCATTGCATCGCGAGAGCGAGCGTTAGCATGCCTGCGATGGCGCCGACAGTCCTGATCCTCGCCGCGGGCCAGGGCACTCGAATGCGCTCGCGCACGCCGAAGGTGCTGCACGACCTGTGCGGGCTGCCGATGGTGCTGTGGCCGGTGCGCGCGGCGCTTGCGGCGGGGGCGGGGCGCGTGGTCGTCGTCGACTCGCCGGCGCGTGCGCTGCAGCAGGTGCTGCCGGAGGGCGTCGAGCTGACGGTTCAGCCGGTGCCCAACGGCACGGGCGGCGCCGTCGCTGCGGCGATGGAGCACGTCGAGGCGGTCGCGGCGGGCGGCGGCGAAGGGCCGGTCGTCGTGCTGAGCGGCGACGTGCCGCTGCTCAGCGCCGAGGCGATCGAGGGCTTGATCGCGGCGCACGAGCGCAGCGGTGCGGCGGCGACGATGGTCACGAGCATCGTCGAGGACCCGAGCGGCTACGGACGCGTGGTGCGCGACGACGTGGGCGCGGTGCTGCGCGTCGTGGAGACCAAGAGCGACGGCGACGCGAGCGCCGCGGATCTGCAGATCCGCGAGGTCAATGCCGGCATATACGCATTCGACGCCGGCGCGCTGCGCGAGGCGCTGCCGCGTCTGAGCGCCGAGAACGCACAGGGCGAGCTGTACCTGCCCCAAGCGCTGGACCTGCTGCGCGGCGACGGGCACACGATCGCCGCGCACGTGCTCGACGACCCGGCGTCGATGCTCGGCGTCAACGACCGCGTCGCGCTGGCACAGGCGCGCAGGCTGGCGCAGGCGGCGATCAACCGCGCGCACATGCTGGCGGGCGTGGACATCGTCGACCCGCAGGCGACGGCGATCGACGTGGACGTGCGCATCGGCCAGGACACGACGATCGAGCCGTTCACGACGATCAAGGGGCGCACGCGCATAGGTAGCGGCTGCACGATCAAGCACTCCTATCTGGTCGACTGCCTGCTGGAGGACGGCGTGACGGTCGGTCCTTTCGCATACCTGCGCCCGGATGCGACGCTGCGCGAGGGCTCCAAGGCGGGCACGTTCGTCGAGGTCAAGAACTCGGACATCGGCGCGGCGGCGAAAGTGCCGCACCTCTCCTACATCGGCGACGCGGATGTCGGCGAGGGGACGAACCTGGGGGCGGGCACGATCACGGCCAACTACGACGGTCGGTCAAAGCACCGCACGACGATCGGCAAGCGCGTGCACGGCGGCGTGGACACGTCGTTCGTCGCGCCGGTGACGGTCGGCGACGATGCTTACACGGCGGCCGGCTCGGTCGTCACCGACGATGTGCCGGAGGGCGCGCTGGCGGTCGCGCGGGCCAAGCAGCGCAACGTCGAGCGGTACGCGGAGCGACGGGAAGGCCCCCTACACTCCGAGAAGACATGAGCAGCGCGATCGATACGAGCGCGGTCTCGCGTGCGAGCCTGCCGATCGATTACAACAAGCGCCTGATGCTGTTCAGCGGGCGTGCGAACCCGCAGCTGGCGATCGACATCGCCGACAAGCTCGGCGTCGACCTCGGCCCGGTGATCCTGAAGACGTTCTCCAGCGGCGAGGTGTACTGCCGCTACGAGGAGTCGATTCGCGGCGCGGACGTGTTCATCGTGCAGTCGATCTGCGGCAACCCGCAGACGGGGATCACGGCGAACGACGCGCTGATGGAGCTGATGTTCATGATCGACGCGGCGGTGGGCGCCTCTGCGCACCGGGTGATCGCCGTGACGCCGTGGTTCGGCTACTCGCGCCAGGACAAGAAGTCGGCCCCGCGCGAGCCGATCTCGGCGCGCCTGGTGGCGCGCATGCTGGAGTCCGCCGGCGCCGACCGCGTGCTGACGATGGACCTGCACGCCGGGCAGATCCAGGGGTTCTTCCAGAAGCCGGTCGACCACATGACGGCGCTGTTCATGCTCACGCAGTACTTCGGCGATCTCGGGCTTTCGGACCTGGTGGTCGTCGCGCCGGACGCCGGCCGCGTGAAGCTGAACAAGAACTTCGCGTCGAAGATCGGCGCCGAGCTGGCGATCCTCGACAAGGAGCGCCCGGCTCAGCAGGTCGCGGAGATCGGCTACGTGATCGGCGACGTGAAGGGCAAGACGGCGGTGATCGTCGACGACATGATCGACACCGCCGGGACGCTAGCTGCAGCCGCGAAAACGGTTGCCGAGGAGGGCGCGGCACGCGTGTACGCGGCGGCGACGCACGCGGTGTTCTCGGGCAACGCGTTCGAGAACCTGAGCACCGCGGGCTTCGAGGAGATCGTCGTCACGGACACGATCCCCGTCAGCCCGGACCGCCCGCAGAACATCCGCGTACTGCCGTGCGCGGAGCTGCTGACCGACTCGATCCGGCGCATCTTCGTGGACGACTCCGTCAGCGAAGTGTTCGGCGGCGAGAACCAGCTGTTCTAGCTGTCGGCGATGTCACAGGAGAACGTCGCGACGGTTCGCAGCATGTGCGAGGCGTTCTTGTCCGGCGAGTTCGAGCGCGCGCTGTCGTTGCTCGATGCCGATGTCATCTGGCGCGGCACGATCGGTGGGCTTGACGAGGCGCGCGTCGTTCGCGGTCGCGACGCGGTGGTCGCGTCCTTCGCGGAAGGCGCCGAAGCGTGGGAGACGCACTCACTGCGAACCGAGCGCTTCGTCGATGCAGGCGATCGAATCGTCGTGTTCTGGCATGAGGAGGGACGCGGCCGCAGCAGCGGAGCCGAGGTCCATACCGATACGGCGGTGATCTACACGGTCCGCAACGACCGGGTCGTCGACGTTCAGGGCTACATGAACCGCGAGCACGCTCTGCAAGCTGCCGGCCTGGAGCAATAGCGGCCGTCACGCAGACGACGGTCGTTTTCGCCGCTGGAAGAGGTAAGGAACACCTCTCCCTAGGGTGCCTATGAGGGCGAACCGGTCGCGGCGAGGATGGCCTTACAAGCCAATCTCGCCATCAGGAGGCACATCGAATGCTCAGCTCGAAGATCCGCACCGCAGCAGTCGCCCTCGTCGCAGCCGCCGGCTTCGCCGCCACATCCGTCGCGCCGGCGGTCTCGCAGGCCAAGCCGATCAACCCCTACCGCAGCGTGACGACGAAAACGGCCGTCAAGAAGCAGGTCGTCAGCGGCCCGTGCAAAGACCTGCGCGAAATGCTCAACGAAGACCTGCAGCGCCTCGACGCGGCTCACCGCGCGGGCAACACCGAGGAAGCCACACGGGAAAGAGAACGCGCCAACGAAGCCTACAAAACGGGCTACGAAGGCGAATGTGGCTTCACGATGTAACTCGGCTCAGCCGAGCCGGGCATTCGCCGAGAGCCGCCGCATTTGTGGCGGCTCTCGCTCGTTGTGGAGGCCGAGCGGCTCTAGGCTGTCAGGCGCGATGCCGGCAACCGCGACCCGACGGCTCTGAAACGCATCGCGCTGATCGTCGTGGGCGTGCTGCTGTTCCTGGCGATCAGCGGCGCGCTGGCGCGCTTCCTGTCGGTGGAGAACGTGGAACGCGACGACGAGTCGGCGCTGCTGGTGGCGCAGGCGCGTGGCGAGCCGCAGGCGATGCTCGACAAGCTGACGGGCTGTCGCGAGAGTGCGTCGTGCGCGGCGGCGGTGCGTGCGAACGCGAGCAAGCTGCGCCGCGCCGGCGAACCGAAGATCCTCTCGCTGAAATCGCCGACGGCGTACTCGCTGACCGGAGCGACGGGCACGACGCGCCTGGCGTGGGCGGTGATCGGTCGCGCGCCGGTCGTGCAGTGCGTGGTCGTGCAGCGCACGGGCAACGCGCTGACGGGCATCCACATCCACCTGCTCTCGCTCAGCGCGCCGATCCCGAACTCGGGGGATTGCTAGAGTCCTCGGGCTTCCGATGGCCGACTCGAGTACAAAACTGGATGTACGCAGCCGCGCGGCGGATGGCTCGCGCGCGGCGCGGCGCCTGCGCCGTTCCGGGCGGGTCCCCGGCGTGCTGTACGGCGGCGGCGGCGACTCGCAGGGGTTCGACGTCGACGCGCGCGACCTGCGCTTGGCGCTGGCCAAGTCGGGCGCAGTGCTCGACCTGAGCATCGACGGCGGCAAAGCCACGCCGGTCGTGCTCAAGGAGGCCCAGCGCGACCCGGTGCGCGGTCAGACCGTGCACATCGATCTGCTGCGCGTGCGCCTGGACCAGGCGATCCACGCCGTCGTGCCGCTGGAACTGACCGGCATCGACGACACGCCGGGCGTCAAGGAAGGCGGCATCCTCGAGCAGATCGTGCGCGAGCTGAACGTCGAGGCGCTGCCGACGGCGATCCCCGAGTCGATCGAGCACGCCGTCGGCGAGATGCAGATCGGCGACACGATCGGCCTCGACGCGATCGCGATGCCCGACGGCGTGACGCTGCTGGACGAGGTCGAGGAGATCACGGTGGCGACGCTCTCACCGCCCCGGCTGCAGAGCGAAGAGGAGGAGGACGTCGAGTCCGAGACCGAGCTCGTCGGCGAGGGTGGCGAGGACGCGGAGGGCTCGGGCGAGGACGCCGACGGCGAGGACTCCTCCGGCGAGGAGTAGCGCTCCTGCGACGCCCGTTCGCTGGGAGCGGCGGGGCGGTCGACTGGCTGATCGTCGGGCTCGGCAATCCCGGGCGCGAGTACGCGCAGACGCGCCACAACGTCGGCTTCATGGTCGCCGAGGCGCTGCAGCGGCGCTGGGACCTGCCGCGTGCGAAGGACCGCTTCCGCGGGCGCATCGCCGAAGGACGGGTGCGTGGCGACTCGCCGGCGGCGCAGCCGGGCAGGCCGGCGGTGCGCGTGGCGGTGCTGTGCCCGCAGACGTACATGAACGACGCGGGACGCTCGGTCGGCCCGGCGCGCGGCTCCTACAAGCTGGCGCCCGAGCGGGTGCTCGTCGTGCACGACGAGATCGACCTTCCGTTCGGCGAGGTGCGGGCGCGCACGGGCGGCGGCCTGGCGGGGCACAACGGGCTGAAGTCGATCAAGCGCGAGCTCGGCAGCGGCGAGTTCGCGCGCGTGCGCGTCGGCGTGGGGCGCCCGGACAGCAGCGATCCGGAGATCGTCTCGGCGCACGTGCTCGGGCGCTTTCGCGAGGGTCGCGAGCAGGTCGACGAGCTGATCGAGCGGGCGTGTGAGCAGGTCGAGGATGTCGTGCTGGGCGAGGTCGCGCCGGCCTGAGCAGAGGCGCAACCCGGCCCGGCTGAGCGCTGTCAGGGCGCGTCTATTGTGTGAGCGGCCCCGCACATGCCGCTCAGATCGCTTCTCTCCCACATCGAAGAAGACCCGGCCGCGCTGGCGCTCGCCAGCGACGGCGGCAACGCGTTCGTCTCCTCGTCGCTGCGGCCGTACCTGATCGCTGCGCTGGCCGATCGCGACGAGCAGCGCGATCGCGGGCAGCTGGTGGTCGTCGGCGACGATCGCGCCGCGCGCGACCTGGCGGCCGATCTGCGGGCGTGGCTGGCGCCGCGGCGCGTGCGCTACTACCCGACGCGCGGCGTCACCTACGAGTCGCATCTGACGCCGCCGCCGCACCTCGTGGGCCTGCGCATGGCGGCGCTCGATTCGCTGCTGGGCGCCGAGACAGCGCAGTCTGAGGAGCACGGCCACCCGGTCGTGGTCGTCAGCGCGGTGGCACTGTCGGAGAAGGTGCCCGACCCGGCTCTTCGCCCGCATTCGTTCACGCTGCGCGTGGGCGAGCTGCTGGATCTCGACGAGTGCGCGGGCGAGCTCGTCGCCGCCGGCTACGAACGCGCCGATCAGGTCGAGGAGCGCGGGCAGTTCGCGCTGCGCGGCGGGCTGCTCGACGTCTTCCCGGCGACCGAGGATCGCGCCGTGCGCGTGGACATGTTCGACGTGGAGATCGAGTCGCTGCGCTGGTTCTCGACGTTCACGCAGCGCTCGCTGGGAAGCGTGCAGGAGGTGGAGATCGCGCCGGCTGCCGAGCTTGCCGAAGAGCACCGCGAGCTTGCCGCCGTGGTCGGCGCGGAGCTCGCCGCGGACTCGCGAGGCCGCAACGGCGAGGACGGCGCGAACACGCGGCCGGACATCGCCGAGCTCTTGCCGGTCGACCGCTTCGGCGCATTGCTGGACCTGGTCGGCGAGCGCACGGAGGTGGTCGTGGCGGCCGAGGAGGAGCTCGCACCGGCGCTGAGCGACCACTGGACGGACGTGTGCGCGGCGTTCGGCGACGAGGACGCGCACCATCTGTACGTCAGCCCGGAGAGCGTGCAGGCGGCCGTCAAGCAGCGCGCGCGCATCTGGCTGTCGGCGATCTCTGCCGGTCAGGACGTGGAGCTGCGCGCGCAGTCGGCCGACACGGCCGCTCGCTCGCTCGGCGAGGCCGAGCCGGAGCTCGAGAAGCTCGTGCGCTCGGGCTACCGGACGGTCGTGACGTTCCCGCGCCGCGGCGAGGGCGAGCGCGCGGCGTACAACCTGGGGCGCCTGAAAGCGAGCTGGCTGGGCGAGGGAGTCGATGCGGGGGCCTCGCCGCAGGAGGCGTCGCTGCGCTTCGCGGCGGCGTCGCTGCGCGAAGGCTTCGTCGCGCCGTCGCTGAAGCTCGCAGTGTTCCCCGAGCACCGGCTGCTGCGCCGGCGCAGGGCAGAGCGCGGCGGCGCCGATCGAGGCGCGCGCGGTGGCCGCTCGGGGACGCGGCGTGGCGCACTGCGCTCGTTCACCGAGCTTCGCGCGGGCGACGTGGTCGTGCACGAGGACCACGGCGTGGCGCGCTTCGCGGGCTTTGAGACGCGCACGGTGGCGGACGTCACGCGCGACTACCTGTACCTGGAATACCAGGGCGACGATCGCGTGTTCGTGCCCACCGATCAGCTGGCGAAGATCTCGCGTTATGTCGGCGCGGGCGGCGACAACCCGCCGCTGAGCAAGCTCGGCGGCACGCGCTGGGAGACGATGAAGGCGCGCGCCAGGCGCGCGGCGCAGGAGCTGTCGGGCGAGCTGCTCAGCCTGTACGCCGAGCGCCGCCGGCGCACCGGCCACGCATTCCCCGAGGACTCCGACTGGCAGCGCGACTTCGAGGAGGCCTTCCAGTTCACCGAGACGCCCGACCAGCGCGAGGCGATCGAGCTGGTCAAGGCCGACATGGAGGCGCCGCGGCCGATGGACCGGCTGATCTGCGGCGACGTCGGCTACGGCAAGACGGAGGTCGCGCTGCGCGCGGCGTTCAAGGCGGCCAACGACGGCAAGCAGGTGCTGATGCTCGTGCCGACGACGATCCTCGCGATGCAGCACTACGGCACGTTCGCCGAGCGCCTGGGCGACTACCCGATGACGATCGAGCACGTGTCGCGCTTTCGCACGGCGGCCGAGCAGAAAGAGGCGATCAAGGGGTTCGCCGATGGGCGCATCGACATCCTCATCGGCACGCACCGGGTGCTCTCGCGCGATGTGCGCGCGAAGGAGCTCGGGCTGCTGATCGTCGACGAGGAGCAGCGCTTCGGCGTCAAGCAGAAGGAGCTGCTGCGCCAGCTGAAGCTGCGCGTGGACGTGATCTCGATGTCGGCGACGCCGATCCCGCGCACGCTGCAGATGTCGCTGGCCGGCCTGCGCGACATCTCGGTCATCGAGACGCCGCCGGAGGGGCGCCGGCCGGTGAAGACGTACGTCGGCGAGTACGAGGAGGAGCTCGTCAAGCGGGCGATCGTGCGCGAGCACGAGCGCGGCGGGCAGGCGTTCTTCCTGCACAACCGCGTGGAGTCGATCGACGAGACGGCCGAGCGCCTGCGCGCGCTGTGCCCGGGTGTGCGCTTTGCCGTCGCGCACGGCCAGATGGGCGAGGGCGAGTTGGAGACGGTGATGCTCGACTACCTGCGCGGCGGCGCGGACGTGCTCGTGTGCACGTCGATCATCGAGTCGGGCATCGACATCCCCGACGCGAACACGCTGATCGTCGAGCACTCCGACGCGTTCGGCCTGGCCCAGCTCTACCAGATACGCGGACGCGTTGGGCGCAGCCGCGAGCGCGCGTACGCCTACCTGCTCTACGACTCCGCGCAGGCGCTCACCGAGGACGCCGCACAGCGCCTGTCGGCGCTGTCTGACTACACCGAGCTGGGCGCGGGCTTCAAGATCGCGATGCGCGACCTGGAGATCCGCGGCGCGGGCAACCTGCTCGGCGACGAGCAGTCCGGGCACGTCGCGGCGCTGGGCTTCGAGCTGTACATGCAGATGCTCGACGAAGCCGTCGCCGAAGCCGAGCGCGAGGCGGGCGCCGCACAGAACGGCGACGGCGCGGAGCTGGCCGACCCGGTGCGCCTTGACGTCAACGTGGACGCGTACGTCCCGGCCGACTACATCCCCTACGAGCAGGCGAAGATCGACGTGCACCGGCGGGTCGCTGCGGCTATGGAGGTGGCCGACGTGGAGCAGCTGCGCGAGGAGCTCGAGGACCGCTTCGGCCCCGTGCCCGAGCCGCTGGAGAACCTGCTGGCGCTGCAGCGCGCGAGGATCAAGTTCGGCCAGGCGGGCGCGCGCACGGTGAGCTTCCATGGCGACAGGCTGGCTGTGGTGCCGATCCAGCTGGACTCGCGCCGCGCCAAACGCCTGCGCGAGGAGCTGCCCGAGGCGCTGTACGAAGCGGGCCGTGCGCAGATGTCGATGCGCGTTCCAAAGGATGGAAAGCAACGGTTCCCCTCCGTCGTGCGTGCAGCCGACGTTCTCCTGGCGGTGACGCGCGAAGCGGCTTGATCCTGCGCTTAGGCATTCGTTAAGCACTCGTTGGGATGTTTCCGCTAGAGTGCCCGCGTCGTGCCCAGAGCAATTCGCATCATCCCGGCGCTAGGCGCCGTTTTGTTTGCCCTCGTGGGGTTCTCCGCGTGCGGCGGCATACCCGGCGACGCCGTCGTTTCCGTCGACGGCAACTCGATCACCAAAGACACGTACAACCACTGGTTGAGCGTTGCGGCGGCATCGAGCGCACAGACACCGGGCGCGAAAGTGACGGTTCCCGTGCCGCCGAAGTACACGGCCTGCATCGCCGCCGCGAAAGCCGCCGCGAAACCGGCCAAAGGCCAGGCCGCGCCGACCGAATCGGCACTCAAGACCCAGTGCGCGAGCCAGTACAAATCGCTGCAGCAGGAGGTGCTCGGATTCCTCATCTCCTCCAACTGGGTGATCGGCGAAGCCAAATCGCTCGGCGTGAAGATCTCCGACAAGGAAGTCAAGAAGCAGTTTGAAAAAATCAAGAGCCAGCAGTTCCCGAAGGCGGCGGAATTCGAAAAATTCCTCAAAAGCTCGGGACAGAGCGTGTCGGACCTGCTGCTGCGCGTGAAGCTGAACCTGCTCTCGCAGAAAATCCAGCAGAAGATCGTCAAACAGAAGTCGAAGGTCACGCAGGCGCAGATCGCCAAGTACTACAAAGAAAACCCGAAACGCTTCGGCGTGGCCGAAAAGCGCAACCTGCTGATCATCCTCACCAAGACCGAAGATCAGGCCAAGAAGGCCAAGCAGGAAGTCGAATCGGGCAAGAGCTTCGAAAGCGTCGCCAAGCGCGTGTCGATCGATCCGACGAGCAAGTCCAACGGTGGCAAGCTGACCGGTGTCGTCAAGGGTCAGGAGGAGAAGTCGCTCGACGCGGCCGTCTTCTCGGCACAGAAGAACGTCCTCACGGGACCGATCAAGACGCCATTCGGCTACTACATCTTCGAGGTCCAGACGATCACGCCGGGCAGCCAGCAGTCGCTCAAGCAGGCCGAAGCGTCGATCAAATCGCAGCTCACGGCCACCGCGCAGCAGACCGCGCTGAGCAAGTTCGTCAAAGAATTCAAAAAGAAGTGGATGTCGAAAACGGACTGCCGTTCGGGCTACGTCGTGACCGACTGCAAGCAGTACAAAGCGCCGAAGACGAAATCGACGTCGACGCCTGCGACGCCGGCCACGACGACGCCGGCCACCACTTCCACGAAATAGGTGCGGCTCGGTCGATGCCGAGACCGCGCACCCGCCGCCGGCCCACCTGCAGCGTGACCGGATGAGCCAGATCGAGCGCGTGCATGCGCGCCAGATCCTCGACAGCCGCGGCAACCCGACCGTGGAGGTGGAGATTGGCCTGCGCTCGGGGGCGCACGGCCACGCCGCGGTGCCCTCCGGCGCCTCGACGGGCGAGTTCGAGGCGACCGAGCTGCGCGACGGAGGAGCGCCGTGGGGCGGCAAGGGCGTGGGGCGCGCGGTGGCGAATGTCAACACGGAGATCGCCGAGGCCGTCGCCGGGCTCGACGCGGCCGATCAGCAGGGCCTCGACGACGCGCTGATCGCGCTCGACGCGACGCCCAACAAGTCGCGCCTTGGCGCCAATGCGATCCTCGGCGTGTCGCTGGCCGCAGCGCACGCGCAGGCAGCCGAGGAGGGGCTTGCGCTGTGGCGCTACCTCGGCGGCGATGCCGCACGCGTGCTGCCGGTGCCGATGATGAACGTGCTCAACGGCGGTGCGCACGCCGACAACAAAGTCGATTTCCAGGAGTTCATGATCGTGCCCTGCGGTGCGCCGAGCTTCTCGGAGTGCCTGCGCATGGGTGCGGAGGTCTTCCACGCGCTCAAAAGCACGCTGCACGACGGCGGCCTGAGCACCGCGGTAGGCGACGAGGGCGGCTTCGCGCCGGACCTCGACTCCAACGAGGATGCGCTGAAGATGCTCGTGGCGGGCATCGAGGCGGCCGGCTACACGCCGGGCGAGGACGTGGCGATCGCGCTCGACCCCGCCGCGAGCGAGCTGTACGGCGCCGGCGCCTACGTGCTCGAGCACGAGGGACGCACGCTCAGCGCCGCAGAGCTGGCCGATTACTGGGCCGACCTGTCGGCGCGCTATCCGATCGTGTCGATCGAGGACGGCATGGACGAGGAGGACTGGGACGGCTGGAAGACGCTCACCGAGCGGATCGGCGACGGCGTGCAGCTGGTCGGCGACGACCTGTTCGTGACGAACACCGAGCGCCTGGCGCGGGGCATCGAGCTGGGCGTGGCCAACTCGATCCTGCTGAAGGTCAACCAGATCGGCACTCTGTCGGAGACCATGCGGGCGATCGCGATGGCGCGCGAGGCCGGCTACACGGCCGTGATGAGCCACCGCTCGGGCGAGACCGAGGACGTGACGATCGCCGATCTGGCCGTGGCCACCGGCTGCGGGCAGATCAAGACCGGCGCGCCATCGCGGTCGGATCGCGTGGCCAAGTACAACCAGCTGCTGCGTATCGAGGAGCAGCTGGGCGACGACGCCCAGTTCCCCGGGCGCTCGGTCTTTCGCTAGTCGCTGCGGGCTCGCTCGCGCATGACCTGCGGCGATCGAGCCCCGCGCGGCAGGAGGTCTGCCACCGGGCGCGAAGCAGTCACAGATGCCCGAAGCATTCGCCCCTCGAGCGCGCGCCGGCCTGTCTGCTGGGAGGCGGCCCAGTGCCGTACGCGGACGTTCGGCCCGCGGCGCGGGGGCGGGCTCGGTCGCCCGCGTCCGCTGGGACCGGCTGGGACGCCTGGCGATGCTGGCCGTCCTGGTGGTGCTGCTGGTCCTCTACCTGAGCGCGGGGATCCACATGCTCTCGACGTGGGGGCAGGCTCGCCACGATCGCGCGACAGTGTCGGCGATGCAGCGCGAACACACGACGCTCGTGCGCCAGCGCGAAGCGCTGGGCAGGCAGGGAACGGTCGAAGGCGAGGCGCGCAGCCTGGGCATGAAGAAGCCGGACGAGCGTCAGTACATCGTGCCGGGCCTGCCGAACAACTGAGCCGCAGGCCGCTGCTAGCCTCGGCGCGGTGTCGTTCGAGACCGCCAACTATCAGTGGCAGCAGGGCGAGCGGCGCCTGCGCGCGGTGCCCGCCGAGCGGCGCCCGCGGATGGAGCGCGTGACCGAAGCGCTCGTCGCCGAGCTGCGCCGGCGCCTGGGCGGGCGCTTCTTCTCCGAGGAGCTCGTCGCGTTGTATGACGATGGGACGGCCTGGTGTCTGCAGGTGGCGATGAAGGCCGCGCCGGATGACCCGTTCGCATGGGAGGCGGGCGTGGTCGTCGATGCGGCGTTCGGCCGCTATCTGCGCGAGGCCGCCGACTATGCCGGCGGGCGCAGGGAGGTCGGCGCCTAGGCGCTAGTCGTCGTCGCCGGTGCGGCGGATGACGATGCAGTCCTCTTCGACTGCGACTTCGACGGGCCGGTGGCCGGCCCAGTGCTCGGCATACACTGGGTTGTCCTGGATCGCCGGGTCAAGCCACAGCCCGTAACCCTCCTCGCCGTGGTCGAACGTTCCCTCCAGCGGCCCCGAGGCGGCGTTGGCGCGCGAGCCGAGCACGCGCCGACCGCGGCCTCCGCGGCGGCGGCGAGCGCGGGGTTTCGGCGCCTCGTCGTCGTCGTCGTCTCCTCGTCGTCGCTTGAGCGCGAGGCCTTCTCCTCGGCCTCCGCCTTCGCCCGTTCGGCCTCCTTCTCGGCGGCCTCCTTCTCGGCGGCCTCGAGCTCGGCGGCGATCAGCGCGTCGTCCTCGGCGCGCAGGTCGATCTCGTCGGGGTACTCGCCGGCGGTCGCGCCCTCGGCGGCGTCCTCCTCAGCCAGATCGTTCTGACGCTTGAACTGTTCGATATCGCGCACGCTGACCTCGAGCTGGTGAGCCACCCAAGCGTCGGTGCGGCCCTGGCGGACCCACGCGCGGATCTGGTTGAGGTTCGGTCGCAGTGATTTACGAGGCATGGACGGTCCGGGAGACTAGCGCAAAGCGAGCGCGGCAAGCCCGGTTCGTTGCAGCGGTGTCCGTTGCTCGCTTTCCCCCGGTCCTGTGACTATGCTTGGCGCACCGGCGGTTGGGGGGTTGCGCCGGGTGAGCGGCCAACAGGAAGGTGCACTGAATGCTGGTTCTGACGCGCAAGTCCAACCAGAGCATCATGATCGGCGACGACGTGGAGGTCTCGGTGCTCTCGGTCATGGGCGAGAAGGTCCGAATCGGGATTCAGGCGCCGCAGGAGATCCCGGTCTTTCGCAAGGAGATCTACCTGGAGATACATCGCGAAGACGGGGCGATCGACGATTCCGCCGGGCAGGACAGCGCCGCGCGCAGCGAGGTCAACGATGCTCTCGGAGACCTCGGCGAGAGCTAGGCGGCGTCGCTAGCCGAGCAGCAGGTAGAGCGTGCGGAACATCACCACGGTGACGACCGCCGCGGTGAGGATGAGCGTGAGGACGAGCAGCACGAAGCGCACCGATCCGCGCTTGTGACGGCGGTCGACCTCGCGTTTGAGCGTGCGCTGCTCGGCCGTGCGACGCAGCGAGTCGCGCCGGTGACGGTCCAATGAGATCTCTTTGACGAACGCCTGCTCCCAGTCGGACAGGCTCTGGCGCATCTTCACGACGGCACCTCAGGAAGCTACGGGCGTCTTGCCCTCGGCGCGCTCGTATACCTGAACGAAGCGCAGGTAGTTGTCGGCGATCTGCTTGGCGCCGGCGGAGCGCTCGATCTTGCCGTCGACGTAGGCCTTGAGCGGGTCCCACCAGATCGAACGGCCGATAGCGAAGCCGACGAAACCGTCGACGGGCGCGGCGGCCTGAAGCCACTGATCGACCTTGTCGTCGTTGGCGCCGCGGCCGAGCACGACGCAGACGACGCCGTCGCGTCCGTCGATGCGCGCCTGCTTGACGAGCATCTCGCAGTCTGAGCGCTCGTCGACACCCTCGATCTTCCAGATGTCGACGACGATGTCGGCGTCCTGGATGTCGGCGATCGCGCGGCGCATCAGCTCGGGCCTCAGCTCTGCGTCATAGCGATCCGCGTCGTCGCCGACAGCAGCAAGCTGATCGGGCTCGGCTGGGACGAGCAGCTCGAAGAGGAACTTGCGCTCGTGCGCCACCAGCCAGTCGCTCAGCTGCTTGAGCTTGCCGAGCTGAACGCGATTTTCCTCGGCGTCGCCTTCCGGGTTGTAGCGGACGAGTACCTTGGTGAAGTCCGGGTCGAAGCTCTCGATGTGCTCGCCGAACTCGTCGCCGTACTGGAAGTCGAACATGTTCTGCCCGGAGCGCTCCGCCGGCATGGCGAGCTTCAGGCCGCGCTGATGGGCCTCCTCGGGCACCGTCGAGCCGAACTGCTCGTCGACGAGCACGCCCGTCACCGACGGGTCCGCTCCGGAGCCCACGGCCTGCAGCATCCCCTCGAAGATGAGGTGCTTGGCGTCGGCGATGATCGCTGTCTGCTCGGCGTCGGGCTCTCCCTGGATCCCGAAGAACTTCTTCTGGAAGGAGCCGCGGTGGTCGAACGCGAGTATGTAGAGCTTCTGGTCGTATCCGAGGGTCATGCCCTGAGTATCGCAAAGGCTGCTCGGCGGCGGTTGGGAGGTCCATAGAATGAGCGCACGATGCCTTCCGGTGCCGATCTGTTCGTCGTCTGCAAGAACTGCGGCTCGGAGGTAAGCCCGTACATCACCGAGTGCCCGTACTGCGGCCACCGGTTGCGACGTCGTGCCCCGAAGCTGCCGCGCGAAGGCGAGAGCTCGCCCAAGCCGCGCGGGCTGCGCGGCCGCTGGGGCGCGCAGGGCGCCACGACCAGGCCGTCGCCCGCGCGCTCGCGTGCGCGGCGGACCCGGCCATCGTTCGCGGCGATGGACGCGACGCGCCAGTACGCGACGATCGCGATCGTCGCCGCGGGCGCCGTGCTGTGGGTGCTGCTGCGCGCGGGTTACTTCAGCGCGAGCAAACTCGCCGTGGCCGGCCCGCTGCACGGCGACTGGTGGAAGCTGTTCACGACCCAGTTCGCCTACATCGCCGGTGGTCTGTATGCGTTCGTGGCGCTGCTCGTCGTGGCGATCTTCGGCTGGCTGCTGGAGCGCCGCCTGGGGCCGATCTTCGTGCTCGTGCTGTTCTTCGGGGCGGGCGCGGCAGGCGCTCTGGTGGCGCTTGCCGTCTACCCTTTCCCGGCCGTGCTCGGCGCCAACGCGGGCGCACTGGCACTGCTCGCTGCCTGGGCGGCCCCGGATCTGCGCGCCGCGCGCGCCGGCCACTACTACGAGGGAGACCTGCTCGGCGCGGGCGCGCTTGCGGCGCTGCTGCTGGCGATGCCGTTCGTGCTCAGACTGCCGGAAGCGAGCTGGCTTGCCGGCGTGACCGGCGGGGTGCTGGGCCTGCTCGTCGGCGCGGGGCTCCAGCGCGGCGAGCCGGCTTCGCTGTAGGCGCCGGCGGATGCGCATGTCCGGCGTGGCGCGAGCCGCGGGGCCAGGCGCGTGCGGCCCTATGATTCGGGCAGATGACGATGACCAACGCGGTGGTGTTGATCGAGGCTGAGCGCGACGCGCTGTCGACGCTCGGCGGAGCGCTCGCGGACATCGAGGGCGTCGCCGAGGCCTATTCGGTGACGGGCGAGTGGGACTTCGTGGCGATCGTTCGCGTGCCCGACCACGAGCAGCTCGCGGATGTCGTCACGGCGGAGATCGGCGGCCTGCCGGGAGTCCTGCGCACGCAGACGATGGTCGCTTTCGCAGCCTTCTCGCGCCACGATCTCGAATCGCTGTTCTCGATCGGCGAGTAGGCAGGCGTCGCGTTGGCCGCCGTGCCGATCAAGGCGGAGTACGGGCCCACGCTCGGGCGGCTGCTGTCGCCGCGCTGGCGCGCATCCTCGCCGCTGACGCGCGGCCTGGTGCGAGTGCTCGTCGTGGCGGCGATCGCGCTGGCGGTCGGCGCGTTCCTGACGCTCGAGAACGCGCACTACTCGCGCGGCGGCCGGGTTCCCTTCAGCTTCAGCTACCGGGGCCTGGATCGCGTGCCCGCGCAGCCGGGCGAGTGGGTCAGGCTCGAGCGCCACGGCGCGGACGGCGTGCTCGAGGACTCCTACGCGGTGCGACCGCTCTTGCTGCCGCCTTATACCGGCGCGCTGACGGGCGACCTGCCGCTGTACGCCGCCGGCTACATCCGCAAGCTGCGCGCTCGCGACGCCGACTTCGTCCTGCGCGGCGAGGGCAAGACGCGCGTGAACGCCGTGCCCGCTTACAACGTCGAGTACACGACGCGCGTCGCCGGGCGCACGATGTTCGGCCGTGACGTGCTGCTGGTCGCACAGCGCCCAGGCGAGCGCGAGGGCGTGAACATCGTGATGCTGACCTCGCCGACGGCCAACTCGCAGGTGACCTCGCCGCTGGAAGTCGCTTCTGAGGGCGTGCTGCTGAAGCCGCTGAAGACGTTTACGCTCGGCTAGCGCGCGGGATGCACGCGAACGCCCCAGCCGCGGGCGAGCGAGCCGGTGCGGTGGGTGGCCGTGGAAGCGGAAGGCGTGGATACCGGCGCAGCCGGCACCGGCGCGGCCTGAGACCCGCCCGCCGGGGCGTCCTCCTCGCCAGGCGAGGGCGGCACGGGCGGCGGCGTTTCGCCGTCGGCAGTAACCGTGGGTGTGGGGTACGGCGCGGTGGCGACGGGCGTGGTCGTCACCGGGGGCGCTTCGGTCGGTGTGGTGGTGTGCCGGTACAGGTGGGCTCGTCGTCGTGGGCGTCGTGGGCGTGGTCGTGGCCGGGGGCTGTGCGGTCGCCGAGCTGGGGAGCTGGGTCGACTCCGAGGTGACCTGCGTGACCGGCGGTTCGACCGGCGCGGGCGGCTTTGCGGCTGCGGCGGGAGCGGGCGTCGCTGGCGCGACGGCGGGGCGGGCGGCGTCGGCGGCCTTGGCGACCCTCGCTGCGTGCCGAGCGCGTTGCGCTGCGGTCGCGCGCCCGTGGTGGACGACCGCGATCGGCTGGCTGCTCACAGCGACGACGACAGGTTCGCTGACAGGCCGCACGACGGAGGCCGTTGCGGCGTGCGAGCGTGATGCGTGACGGTGGTGCGTGGTCTGGTCGGCGGCGACGCCGGCACCGACGATCGCGGCGGCTGCGAGCCCGGCGACGGCCTTCGTCGCGAGCGCTCCGGCTCCGACGGTGAAGATCCCACCCGCGGCTCCGGCGCCTCCGGCGGCGCCCGCCGCGCCAGCAGCGCCAACGGTCGCGCCGGCGCCTCCGGCCACGTGGGCACTACCCGCGGAGGCCGAGCCGAGCTTGGCGAGCACGAGTTTCTTGAAGATCAGCAGCGGGCCGACGGGCAGCACGGCGGCGAGCGCGTGGTTGTTCTCCTTGAGCTGCTTCTTGAAGGAGCGGCAGCGATCGCAGCTGCGCACGTGGCGGCGTGCGGGCGCGGTCAGCTTGACCAGGCCCTCGGCGACCTCGCCGAGCTCCAGGCGCACCTCCGCGCAGCTGAGCTTGCGCGCCTCGGCAGCCTCGGCAAGTGAGATGCGAGCACGCACGAGCAGCGACTTGACCGACGGAACGGTCGTCTCCATCGCGTGGGCGATCTGCTCGTAGGAGAGCGCGTCGATCTCGCGCAGCAGCAGCGCGGTGCGCTGGGTCTCGGGCAGGTCGTGGACGTCTGAGAGAAGCTCGCGAAAGCTCTCGCGGCGGATCGCGCGATCGCCGGTGGACATGCCGTGGTCGGCGAAGTGGATGTCCATCGAGTCGACCCCGACGGCCGACGCGCGGCGCAGATGGTTCAGCGAGCGGTTGCGCGCGATGCGGTAGAGCCACGGGCGGACGTTGATCTCCCGCTCATCGGCGAGCACCGCGTTGAAGGCGGCGGCGAAGACCTCCTGCAGGACGTCCTCGGCGTCCTCGCGCGAGTTGAGCATGTGCCGGCAGAACGACAGCAGGCGCGACTGGTAGCGCGAGCAGAGCACCTCGAAAGCGGCGTGCTGGCCGCGCCGGGTCATCGCGATCAGCCGCTCGTCGGACTGCAGGCGGAGTAGCGGCGTCGGCCCGCGCAAGGCGGGCGCTGCGCTGGAATGTGTTAGTGCGGAGGCCTCCACAGGGACTCAATTACCTCATCCAGACCTAAATACACGCTAACAACGCCCGAGTTGCGGCCCCGTGAGGCGGATTGCAGGTTCCCTAGACTCCGCGCAGGCGCTGGCCCGGGTGGCGGAACGGTAGACGCACTCGATTTAAAATCGATGGCCTAGACGGCACTTGTGGGTTCGACTCCCACCCCGGGCATTCCGACGTTACGCGGAGTGGATAGAGTCGCCGCCGATGGCCAGCGAGAGCACGCAGAGACCGAGACCTTCCACGGCGGCCGGCTGATCGCGCGGCGCCTGAAGGCGCACGGCGTGAGCAAGCTGTTCACGCTCTCGGGCGGGCACCTGTTCTCGATCTACGACGGCTGTCGCGAGGAGGGAATCGACATCGTCGACGTGCGCCACGAGTCGACGGCGGCGTTCGCCGCCGAGGGCTGGGCGAAGGTCACGCGCGAGGCGGGCGTGTGCGCACTGACCGCTGGCCCGGGCGTCACCAACGGGATGAGCGCGATGGCCTCCGCACAGGCCAACCACTCGCCGATGGTCGTGCTCGGCGGCCGTGCGCCGGCGCTGCGCTGGGGACAGGGCTCGTTGCAGGAGATCGACCACGTTCCGTTCGTGCGTCCGCTGACCAAGCTCGCTGCGACGGCCGGCGGCACGGAGGAGATCCCCGGCCTGGTCGACCTGGCCTTCCAAGCGGCGCTGGCGCCCCACAGTGGGCCGACGTTCCTGGACTTCCCGCTGGACTATGTGTTCATGGAGGCGCCCGAGCAGGCGCCGGGCGAGGACGTGCCGCTGCCCGACGCTGCCCCGCGCGCCTCGACCGCGGCGATCGAGCGCGCAGCCAAGCTACTGAGCGAGGCCGAGCGGCCGGTGATCATGGCCGGCACGGACCTCTACTGGGGCCACGGCGAGCGGCAGTTGCTGGCGCTCGCGGAGACACTGCGCATTCCGGTCTTCCTCAACGGCCTCGCGCGCGGGTGTGTGCCGGCCGACCACGAGCTGTTCTTCTCGCGCGCGCGCTCGCAGGGCCTGAAAGGCGCGGACGTGGCGCTGGTGATCGGCGTGCCGATGGACTTCCGCCTGGCCTTCGGCGCGGCCTTCGGCGAGGAGACGGAGATCGTCGTGCTCGACGTCGCCGAACCCGAGCGTGCGTTGCCGCGCGCGGTCAGCGGCCGAGTGCTACGGGACGTTGGCGAGCACGCTGGAGGATCTGCGCGCGGCTGCCGGGGCAAAGGCGCTGGCGAGCGAGGCGTGGGTGGCCGAGCTGCGCGCGACCGAGACAGAGCGCCGTGCGGGCGAGCGGGCAGAGCGCGAGGACGACCGCTCGCCGCTGCACCCGATGCGTCTGTATGCCGAGCTAGGCGAAGTGCTCGACCGCGACGCGATCGTGATCGGCGACGGCGGCGACTTCGTCTCCTACGCCGGGCGCGTGATCGACAGCTACCAGCCGGGGTGCTGGCTTGACCCGGGACCCTTCGGCTGCTTGGGGACAGGCCCCGGCTACGCGCTCGCGGCGAAGCTCGCGCACCCCGAGCGCCAGGTCGTGCTGATGATCGGCGACGGCGCGTTCGGCTTCTCGGGGATGGAGTTCGACACGCTCGCGCGCCACGGCGTAAACGTGGTCGCGGTGATGGGCAACAACGGCATCTGGGCGCTGGAGAAGCACCCGATGGAGTTCCTGTACGGCTACTCGGTTGCCGCGGAGCTGCGACCGGAAACGCGCTATGACCAGGTGGTCGAGGCGCTTGGCGGTCACGGCGAGCTGGTCGACAGCGCCACGGGCGTCAAGCCTGCGCTGGAGCGCGCGTTCTCGTCGGGCAAGCCGGCGCTCGTGAACGTGCTCACCGACCCGAGCGTCGTCTACCCCCGCAAGTCAAACCTCGCCTGAGCGTGAGCGCCAGCGCGAGCGCAGCGCGCTCGCGGGAGCCTGGGCAGCAGCCGCGCTCAGCCAACGCCGGCGAGGCGCAGTGCGCCGCCGTGCAGGATGTCGTGCTCTGAGACTTCGACGTGCTCGAGGCCAAAGGCGCGCAGCGCCTGTTCGAGCACGATCATGCCGGCGACGATCGTCGGCGCGCGGTCGGGGTGCAGGCCGACGACCTCGCGGCGCTGCTGTTCGTCCATGTCGGTCAGGCGCGCCAGCAGTAGCTCGATCGTGCCGAGCTGCAGGTCATAGCCGTCGACGCGCGCCGGGTCGTAAGGCTCAAGCTCCTGATCGATCGACGCCGCCGACGTCGCGGTGCCGGCGACGGCGATGCCGCGCGCGACACGCTCGCGCTCCTCGGCGGGCAGGCCGTCGAGGAAGGTCTCGCGCACGTCGCTGGCGAGCTCCTGAAGCTCGTCGGGCGCCGGCGGGTCGGAGTGGATGTGGCGCTCGCTCATGCGCACGACGCCGGCCTGAAGCGATACGTGGAAGCCGGCCGTGCGACCCGCACCCACGACGAACTCGGTCGAGCCACCGCCGACGTCGATTACGACGGTCGGCTCGTGCCGGCCAGAATCGTCGTCCGCGTCCTCGCCGGCGCGTCCCGACATGGCGCCGAGGAACGTCAGCTGCGCCTCTTCCTCGCCGCGCAGCACCCGTGCGTCCAGGCCGTACTCCTCGCGCACTCGCGTAGCGAAATGCTCGCCGTTGTCGGCGTCGCGCACCGCCGACGTGAGCACCGCCAGGTTCGCCTCGCACTCGTGCTCGTCGATTTCCCGGCGATACTCGGCGAGCGTCCCGAGCACACGCTCGATCGCCGCATCGGAGAGCGAGCCGGACGCGTCGACGCCTTCGCCCAGCCGCGTCACCTGCGAGCGGCGCACGAGCTCGCGCAGCGCGCCGCTGTCGCGGTCCACGTCGGCGATCAGCAGGCGGGTGGAGTTCGTTCCGATGTCCACGACGGCTACGCGCACCGCCCGGATGCTAGAGCCTGCCCGCGCGCTTGCGAGAAGCCCAATCTTTGCTAGAACTTGATGCAGCGACGCGGGGTGGAGCAGTCTGGTAGCTCGTCGGGCTCATAACCCGAAGGTCGCGGGTTCGAATCCCGCCCCCGCTATGTCGTTAATCTGCGACCGTCCCTCGGGGCGGTCGCTTTCGTTGGGTCCTCGTCATGGGACCTCGGGCTTCCCGTGGAAAGCTTGACTGGGACGCCGATGTTGCGGCCGATGGGATACCTTCGCCTAGATGTGTGCGCAGCAGTCTGAAAGCGAGCCCCAGTCCGCCAAGATGAGGATCCCGCCACGCCTTCGTCGCGTGCAGATCCGGAACTTCAAGAGCGTCGGTCAGGCGAACGTCGAACTTGGGGGCCTAACGATCTTCGTTGGCCCCAATGGTGCCGGGAAGAGCAACTTCATGGATGCGCTGGCGTTCGTGAGCGAATGCTTGGTCGACTCGGTTGAGCTCGCGTTCAAGAACCGTGGCGGTATTGGGGCCGTCCGACGTCGATCTGGTGGTCATCCGACCCACATCGGCATCCGACTCACGATGGACCTAGCAGACGCCAAGGTCGCAGATTATGCGTTCGAGATCGCCTCTGAGAAAGGAGAGCGCTTCTCCGTCGCCAGGGAGCGATGCCAAGTGCAGGAGTACATGGGCGAGCGGCATAGCTTCGAGGTGAGGCATGGCGAGTTCGTAAAAGAAATCCCGGGTATCCGGTCGCAGGTCGTGCCAGATCGGCTAGCTTTGTTTGCCGCTTCCGCCACGCCTGAGTTTCGTGCCGTTTACGACTTTCTGGCTGGTATGCGCATTTACTCGATCGTGCCGAGCAAGCTTCGCGAGCTACAGGCACCTGATCCCGGAGACCTGCTGAAGCCAGACGGCAGCAACGCGGCGGCGGTTCTAAAGCGTATCCAGGATATGGATACGGATCGGTACTCCCGGATATGTTCGCTCCTGTCTGCTGCAGTCGCTGGAATCCAAAGCGCACGACACCGATCAGTGGGGCAGTTCGAGACTGTCGAGTTCAGACAAGACATCGGACAGAAGCATCCCTGGAACTTCTCAGCGCTGAACGTGTCGGATGGCACCCTGCGGATGCTCGGCTTGCTCGTCGCCGTGTACCAGCTAGGTTCCGCGTCGGTCCTAGGAATCGAGGAGCCCGAGGCCACGGTACATCCCGCGATAACTGAGCAGATCCTCGAGATGCTTATCGACGCTTCTCGGCTTCGCCAGATACTCATCACAACCCACAGCCCCGACCTCTTGGATTTCTCCGAGGTGGATGATCGTCAACTACGGGTCGTCACCACTGTCCACAATGCGACTACGATCTCGCCCCTGGCTGAGACAAGCCGCGATGCGATTCGTGAACATCTTTACACCACCGGTGAACTGCTGCGTACGGGCGAGCTTGAGGGTGACTCCGAGGCTGCGACAGAGCTTGCGGACCAGCTCAGCCTCTTTGGACCTATCGCATTGAATGGCTCATCCGAACGTGAATGATCCCTCCGTCCGCGTATCACAGGTCGACCCCCCGAGAATGGTCCTCGTCCCCATCGTCGAGGGCCAGTCGGAGGAGCGGTCAATCGGCGTCCTGCTTCGACGCATCCTGACTGAGACCGGGATCTACGACGCCGAGATTGCCCGACCGTTCAGGGTCAAGCGGGGTCGCGTCGTCAAGGACGGCGAGCTGGAGCGTTCGGTCACCCAGGCGATTAGATCTCGCGCAGGAGCGACTGGAGTTCTTGTGCTCCTAGACGCCGACGACGACTGTCCGGCTGAGCTAGCCTTACGGCTGCTCTCGCGGGTCTCCGATCAGCCCGTTCCAGTTCGAATCGTCCTCCCAAAGTCTGAGGCGGAGTCGTGGATTCTCGCGGCGATCGCGTCGCTCCGAGGACATCGCGGGATTCGGGACGATGCTGCGGCCCCACCCGATCCAGAGTCCGTACGTGACGCCAAGGGCGCTATTTCGAGCCGCATGGAGGGAACGCGTGGCTATGTCGCGACGGACGATCAACCAGCCTTGTTCAGCGCGATGGACCTTGCGCTTGCCGAGCGGAACTCACCCTCCTTCGCAAAGCTCCGGCGCGATCTCACGGCTTTTATCGAATCTGCTCCATCGGTCATGGAGTGAGTACGGCCTCGCGAGATGCCGGTCGCTCGCTGAGTTCACTGGACCCCACCGACCATGGGCGCCGTTAGGACCTCAAGCCACCCTTCTCAGAGGCATCTTGGTTCCTGGGACCGCAGGGAGCAAGACTCCTCGATTCGATACGCGATTCCCCCTAGATTCGGGAGATCAACGGTCGCAGGATTGGGTATCAATCCCGCCCCCGCTATCTAGAAAAGCCCTGCAGATGCAGGGTTTTTCTTTGGTCGCGGGTTCTGCACGCTGGGGCTCGCGATTCCTGGGCCCGCCTCCATCGGTAACGATCAGCGTGATCATCAGCATTTGGGTGCGCCCGCGAGTGCGCGGAAAGCCGGACCGCTTGCAAATGTGCTCGGCATGCAGGCGGGGCGCGTGGGACACCTAGTTTCACGCGATTCTGTCGCTACGCCCGCTCGCTTGGAATGATCTCGCGGAACATCTTGAGGACTCTTGGCCGCTGCGGCTCGGCATTGACCTGCACGTAGTACGTGTGGCCGGCACTCAGATGTATGCCGGGCTCGGAGTAGATGACATCTACGCAGCCGCGGAACTCGCTCCGGGCCGACATGACCTCGTACTTGTACTTGTTCATGCGCTGGGTACGGAGGAACTCATCCGTGATGATGCGGATGGTCATGCGCTGTCCGAGCATCCCAACAGAGCCGAGTTCGACGGAGCGGTCCGTCTTCTTGCGTCGCACCTTGACGAGGGAGAGCCGCTGTCCGCTGCGTTGAGCCGCTGAAGCCTTCGCGAGCTTGTCCGCCGCCTTGTTATGCGCGCTATTGCGATGACCCTTGACCCAGCGGAACTCGACGCGTTTCCCCGCGCGGAAAACGAGCTTGACTAGCTCGTCCCATTGCTGCGCGTTCGCGACTGGGTTGCCGTCACGGGTCATCCATCTGTTGCTCTGCCACTGGTACAACGCACGGTGGTAGTTCTCAACGACGTACTTCGAGTCGCTGCGAACAACGATCTGCCGAAACGGCGTTGGGTCAATGAAAGGACGACGCTTAGTGACGGCGCGAAGCGCCTGAATGCACGCCTCCAGCTCCGCCTGATTGTTCGTCGCGCCGTCGTAGCCTGAAAGCGGATACTCCTCGACCAGCTCGCTTCCATCCTCGTCCACGGTGACGAACAAGATTCCGATGCCGCCGCGGCGCGGGCCAGAGTACGACGAGCCATCCGTGTAGATGTTGAGGTCTCTGTCGTCTAGATACTCCACAAGTCTCGTATAGCGGATCGGGCGACAGAAGAGGCGTGACGGGCATACTGTCTCCTGTGCCCGTTGAGGAGGCTCTAGAGACACGGCCGTTTGTGTGCCCGCACTGCGACCGGGCGTCAAATGGTGTCGTTCGTGGGCGGGCGTTCTGGGACACCGATAGCGGCAGCCAGGGACCGCCTGTGGAATGGGCGCTGGTGCAGTGTGATCGGTGCTTCGAGCCGACCCTCCAAGTCCGCGAGGACTTCGGGGGCGGCTTCGCTGACGACAATCCCGTCATCGTCTACCCCGTGCCGCCCCGACTGAGCCCGAGCGTGCCTGCTGGGTTGCGCCGCGAGTGGGACGAAGCGCAGACCTGCTTTCGCGCGAAGGCATACGCGGCCTGCGTGGTCATGGTGCGACGCACGCTTGAGGGCACCTGTGCGGACCAGGGCGTCAAAGCAAGGTCGCTCGCGCAGGGCCTGCAACAGCTCGCGGCGAACGGTCTGATGGATGAGACGCTTGCTCGCTGGGCAGATGCGCTTCGAATCGTTGGCAACAAGGGGGCTCACTTCACGGGCGAGCCAGTGGCGCGCGAGGACGCCGAGGACGCGCTTGCGTTCGCCGAGGCGCTGCTCGATCACCTTTATGTCCTGCGCCAGCGGTTCGCGCAGTTTCTTGCACGGCTGGAGAAGTAGCTGCTCGGGGACAAAGATCGTTAGCTGGCGATCGTGACGCCAAGGGTCACGAGTGCGGCTGCCAGGGTGACTGTGGCCAGAGCGACGAGCCACTTCGTGAGCTGGAGCGTACGGGTCTGTTGCTCAGCGTTCTCGCGGTCCCGCGCGGATGCGCGCTGATCCCTTAGCTCGGCCTCTGCCTCCGCGTCGCCGATCAGCCTACGCATCTCCACGGCTGCGCCTCGCAGCGTGGCGAACTCCCGAGTTTCGCCGGCTGATGTGAGCGTCGTGAAAGTGATGAGCGCAGCAGCGGAGGAGAGCGTCCTCCAGTCTTCCTTGGCGTCTTCGCCGCGGATGAGGCGGACGATCAGGTTGCCCCATGCGGTGAACGCCGCGAAGCGCACCATCGCGAAACAGAAGAACCACACCTCCGTGGGGTGAATGTTCGTTCTCAGCCAGCGATTGATCGGCTCCGCGAGCATGACGCCGGACAGTAGGGCTCGATGCGGATGCCTTGCGATGCGCGCTTTCTGCCTTGTCTGCCGACACCATAGTGCGGTCGCTGAGCTGGCTTGTCAGTAGCCCGCAGCGCGAAGCGCATGAACAGGGGTCATCAGCGTTCGTGGCGTGGAACCGAGCGCGCGGAAGCCAAACCGCTCGTAGAAAGACACGGCGTTCTCGTCAACCGCGTGCACGACTACTGCACGGACCGCGACCTCCTCGGACGCCTGGACGATGCGACGGATCGCGTCGTGCAGAAGGGCTGCGCCGACGCCCTGGCCCTGTTGGCTGACATCGACAGCTAGCCGGGCAAGGATCGCGATTGGGATCGGGAAGTGCCGTGACAGTCCTTGGCTCGTCTCCGCCGTCGCATCCTGATGATCGAGTTGACCCTGCGAGGAGGGCGTAGTAGCCGTACACGCGCTCGTCGATTGTCGTGGCGACGAATGTTCGCGCCGCGTCTCGACGTTGATTTTGGCCCGCGTAATGTGCAACCAGCGTCGAGTAGCTCATTGCCACAGCTGAACCCCGTGACGTCGTGACGGGCAGCGTCGTAGCGTTCGGTGCCGGCGAAGCCGGCGGTCACGCTCGCTCGCGCAATTCGCGCAGACGCGTGATCGCGCCCTGATCAACGGTGTCCAGTGCGTCCAGGAATCGGACGGCCTCCTCGTCGTTGAGCACGATCTGTTGCTGGTCGGCGAGGACATCTTGGGCACGCGCACTTGCCGCGCGTCTGAAGAAGTCGCTCAGCGTCTCGCCGACTGACTGTCGCCGCGGCGCTATCGAGTTGCCTCTCGTCATCTGTCAACCGAAGCTCAAGACGCTGAGTACGCATCCGGATGATTGTACGGACACTGTACGGTTAAATCAAGTGAGGTGCCGCGCCCACCCTAGACGTCCGTCACCGGATTCGCTCGGAGAGCCAGCGCTGGCCAGCCAGATCCCAAACTGCCCAAGCGTGAAGCGCGGTCGCGGGTTTGTGTATCAATCCCGCCCCCGCTATGCCGTCCAACGCTAAGGCGTCCGCAGGAAGATCAGCCGCGCCGTCAGCGCCTCCAGTACCCCACGTGGCTCTGCCGTCGGCCCGCCGGGCTCGCCGGTCGCCCGAAGCCCTTGCGGGTGGCTGCGTGTCAGCGTGCCAACCTGTCCCGGAGCCGTTCGGCCAGGCGCACGCTCGCCTCGATCTCCACTCTGCGTACCGACACGGACTCGACGTTGATACCGACCGGGACGCTTAGGTGGCGGCAGAACGTCATCAGTTCAAGCGCGGTTGCCTCGGCATGCTCGAGGGACGCATCCAGGGTGTCGTTGGCGTGACGCAGATCGTTTACCACCCAGCGCGGGACGTCGACGCCGAGCCATCGGAGGAACTCCAAGGTCTGGATCGAGCCGCACACGGAGAAGGTGAACACGATCGGGACCGGATCGAGGCCGCGATCGCGGCACTCGTAGGCATAGTCGGATACAAGATTCTTGGCAGCGTTGACGTCGTAAATGATCTGGGTGACGAAGTAGGAGCAGCCGGCGCCTTGCTTGGCGATCAGGCGAAGATGCTCGTCGCCTTTGCGGGTGTGCCGCTCGGGTATAGCGACGGCGCCGAGGAGCAGATCGGGGTTGACCTCGGTACGGAGCTGTTGGGCCCTGCGGAGCGTCGTCGCGACACGCTTCTCGCGCGAGGAGGCACCGACGAAGACAGCCATTCGCTTGGCGGTGTCCAGGGACGCCATCCAGTCGCGAAGCTCTTGCTCGCTGTACTTCGCCGTCGCGCGGTAGACCACGACCGGCGTGCCTCCGGTCTCGAGGTGCCGGTCCAGATAGTCGGCCGGGTCCATCGTCGGAAAGAACGGGAACGGCCGTTCTTCGGAGTTGCGGTCGGACTCGTCGTCGATGTCATAGAGAATCAGGCCGTCCGGGTCGAGACGCCTCAGGCGCTCGAAGGTGACATCAGCGATCTCCTGGGCCCTCTCCGGGGTGGTCGACAGCCGTGGCGGGGTCAGCGCGAAGAGCAGGAACTCGCCCCGGAGGGCGGTGATGCGACGCTGGAGATCCACGCTCGCGAGGGTATCTAGGGTAGGGCGCAGAAAGCTCGGGCTTGCGCCGTCGGAACTCCGTAGGAGCCATGCGGCGGAGTCGAGCACGCAGGCCCCAGCCGCGATTGGAAGTGCCCTACTGCTTAGCGGCCGTACCAGGCCGGCCTCGTCCCGACCCGAATCCGCAGACAGGTTCAAGCCCGGTCCCGCGGAGGACGATGGATGCGTACACAACTCCTGGAGGAATCCCGCCTATGAAGCTTCCCCGCCCTCGGCTCACCTACGCCAACGTTGTCGCCAGCCTTGCTCTCTTCATTGCACTTGGAGGCGTCAGCTATGCGGCTACGGCCCTGCCGAGAGGCAGTGTCGGCCCCCGGCAGATCCGGGCCGAAGCGGTCCGCACCGGCAAGGTCGCCGATGGTGCGGTGACCGCCGAGAAGCTGGCCAAGGGGGTCCGCGAACGGCTCGCCCCCGTGGGTGGCGCGCCGGCGGTGACGACGACCACCTCGACCCCGGACAGCGTCAAGCACGCCGAAACCGCCGACAGCGCAACCACGGCCGCAAGCGCCAAGCACGCCGAAACCGCTGACAGCGCAACCCGGGCCGCAAGCGCCAGGCACGCCGAAACCGCCGACAGCGCAACCACGGCCGCAAGCGCCACCGCGGCGGCCTACGCCGAATCGGCCGGAAGCGCCACCACGGCCGACCTGGCCACCACTTCCAAAGACGCCGAAGCCCTCGGCGGTCAGCCCGCCGACCACTACATGACCGCCGACTCCGTCCTGCGGTCCGGACAGACCGAGGCGGGTGACTTCATCGCCGCGGCGGCCAATGGCCTGGCCGGCACGGTGCTGGTCCAATTCTGGCCGCACCTACCCGAATCGCTGCCCGAAGGACACATCATCGTGATGGCGGAAGGCGCCCCGGGGACGGCCGAATGCCCTGCTGCGGGCCAGGCGGCGGCCGGCTACATGTGCGTCTATCAGTCATTCAACGAAGGCATGAGCTTTGAATCCTTCATCTCGACGATGCCGGGCTCGATCTACGCCGGACCGGTGAGCGGAGTCATGACCTGGCGGAGCAGCCAATTCAATGGCCTGCTGCGGGGCACCTGGGCCTACACCGCGCCGTAGCCGCAAGATATGTGCGCAACCACCGAGTCGGTGTCCGGCTGCGATCTCTCGCCAGCTGCGACGGGGCGGGAGCCGCGAGGGGAGGAGCTTCGGGGTAGTTGACACCGCGGCGGAGGGTCTCTAAGTTCGCGCGGGCGCACGGGAATGGATCCCTGCGCTGAACCGAATGACTAGTTAGGAGGGGGTTCAATGACCCGCCGTCGTCCTTGGCCGTTCCCGTCCGCGTGCGCGCTGCTCGCGGCCGGTGCCCTGATTGCCCTGCCCGCCGCGCCCGCATCGGCGGCGAGCCAGAAGGTTCTGCTCGTCACGCGTGGCGAAGAAGGCGAAGGTCCGCCGGCCGTTCAAGGGGAAGCGGCGCACATCACGCAGTACGTCAAATGGCCTGCGCTCCAGGACGGCTGCGGGGGCGCCGACGAAGGCGCGACAGTCGGCAAGAACCCGTCCGGCACCGTCAAGGTGACCGGCAGCGACATGTCGATCGGCGCTCAGTGCTTCAGCGAAACCGGCCTGACGGAACCGACCGGCGGCGTCACCATCAAGAGCGCGTCTGTATCCAAGACCGGCGCCGTGAAGCTGACCGGCGACTTCGAGATCTTCGGCGAAGGCTGCACCTACCGTGCGACGAAGCTCACGGGCACGCAGGTCTTCGGGGCGGAAGAAGAGTGGACCGAGACCCTCACCGGGACCGGCAAGCGCGTCTCGCCCAGCCTGAAGACGTGCGCGAAGACGACATCGGTGGAAGACCTCATCGGCGTTGCGAACGCCGCGGGCTACAACTACGTGGTGAAGCTGACGGGCGAAGGCTCGCCACAGTAGTACCGCCAAGCGGCGAGCATGAGCTCCCCGTCTCAGCCGCGACCGAGCAGACGCTCGGTCGCGGCTTCGAGAGCTATCCCATGGAGGCGCCGAGGACTCGCGTGAACACGGGTCCGCGAGGTACTCAGGACGCGGGCTGATGCAAGCCGAATGGCGACCCTTGGTCATCGCGGCAGAAAACGAACGTGCCCGACGGCCCGGGCCCGGAATGCTCGTTGAACTCGGCCTCGCCGCCGAGCTGCCTGACGCGCTCGGCGGCCGTCTCGGCGTCCTCGACCTCGAAGAAGAGATACGGCTCGGCTCCCCGATCGCCTCCGTGAAGACCGCCGCGGATGTTCTCGGTCTGGATCTGAAAGCCGTGATCCTGACCCGATGGGCCCGCCGCCATCGTCCATCCGAAAAGCTCGCCGTAGAACTCGCGGCCCTTCGCGGGGTCTCCTACCCCCAGCCCGAAGAATGAGACCCCGCCTGCCATCGCTTTCTCCCTTCTCGTGGTGTATCGAGCAGAAGCCTAAGCCCTCTGAGCGGGCGCGTCTTTGTCTGAGGCGCCCGAAGGTGAGTGCGGTGGGGCGGCGGGCAACCGCACCGTCGCGCACAGCCCCCCACCGGCCCGGGGCGTGAGGGTGAGCGCCCCGTCGTGTGCCTGGGCGATGCTCTCGACGATTGCCAGCCCGAGGCCGACGCCCGCGTGGTCGGCGCGCAGGCGCGCGTCACCGCGAAGAAACGGCTCTGCAAGCGTGGAGACCGTCTGGGGCGCGAGCTTCTCGCCGGTGTTCTCGACCGTGAGCTCCACGGCTCCGGGGCGAGCGTTGGTCGAGACCCACACGGTGCCTCGGCCGGGCAGGTTGTGCACGATCGCATTGTGGACGAGGTTCGTGCTCAACTGCAGCAGCAGCGCGCGCGAGCCGATCGTGGGCGTCGTCTCGACGTAGGTCTCGATCGTCACGCCGCGCTCTGCTGCGAGGGGGAGGAGCGTTTCGGTGGCTTCCTCCGCGGCGAGGGACAGGTCGACGTCCTCTCGGGTGAACGAGCGCTCGCCGGCGCGGCTGAGCAGCAGCAATGCCTCGGTGAGGTCGATCGCCCGGGTGTTGACGGAATGGAGGCGCTCGACGAGCTCGCCGTTGTCGCGGTGCGGATCGGTGCGGGCCACGTCGAGCAGTGTCTGCGTGACCGCCAGCGGCGTGCGCAGCTCGTGGGAGGCGTTGGCTGCGAATCGCTGCTGCTCGGCGACGTGCGCTTCGAGGCGCGCGAGCATCGCATCGAAGGCGTCGGCGAGCTCGCGGAACTCGTCTTTGCGGCCTTCCAGCTGGATTCGGTGGGAGAGCGATCCGGCCGCAGCCGTGCGTGTCGCGTCCGTGATGCGTGAAAGAGGGGCGAGCATCCGGCCGGCGAGAAACCACCCTCCCACGAGGCCGAACACCAGCAGGAACGCCAGCACGCCGGCTGCCCTTGGAGCGAACACGTGCAGGAGGTTGGACCGGATGGGGAAGACGCCATTGAGGCTGCTCCCGGTGCTTCCGGGGACGATCAGCGCTTGTTCGGGGACGTAGCGCAGGAGGAACACCCACACGGCGGCGAGCAGCAAGGCGCCTGCGAGCATGAGGAAGGCGGCGTAACTGAGTGTGAGCTTGAGGCGAACGCTCAAACCGGGGGCTCTATCCACGGTCTGCTCCCTCTCGCCCGGGGTCCGGTTGGGTGCTGATGCGGTAGCCGACGCCGGCCACGGTGGCGATGAACCACGGCTCGCCGAGGCGTTTGCGCAGCGCCGAGACCGTGATGCGCACGGCGTTGGTGAACGGGTCGGCGTTCTCGTCCCATGCCCGTTCCAACAGCTCCTCGGCGCTGACGACCCCGCCTTCGGCGGCTACGAGAACTTCGAGCACAGCGAACTGCTTGCGGGTGAGCGCGACATAGCGGCCATCGCGGTAGACCTCGCGGCGGAACGGATCCAGGCGCAGGCCTGCGATCTCTCGCACGGGGGGCCTGTTGTGGGCTCGCCTGCGGTCGAGGGCTCTCAGACGGAGCACGAGCTCCTGGAGCTCGAACGGCTTGGTGAGGTAGTCGTCGGCGCCGAGCCCGAACCCGGAAGCCTTGTCGTCGAGCCGGTCGGCAGCGGTGAGCATGAGGATCGGCATGCCGCTGGCCGAGGCGACGATGCGTTTGGCGATCTCGTCGCCGGAGGGCTCGGGGATGTCGCGGTCGAGGACGGCGATGTCATATGCGTTGACGCTGAGCAGCTCCAGCGCCGTGTCGCCGTCACCCGCGATGTCGGCCGCGATCGCTTCCAGGCGTAGGCCATCCCTGATGGCTTCTGCCATGTAGGGCTCGTCCTCGACGAGCAGCACACGCATACTCCGATGCTAGGGCCGGCGCATATCGTCGGCATATCGAAAACCACATACGCGCCGGCAACGCCACGCTGCCTTCAATGGCGGCGTGACCTACAGCCAACCGGCACGAACGCCAGCCCTGCGTACCCGATCGACCGTGCACGGCCCGCGCCGCCGCCGCCGCGTGCTGCTCGGCGCGGTAGTCGCCCTGCTCCTCACCGTCGCCGCGTTCGCGGTGCCCCGCCACCCCGTCAACGCCAGGGACCGCGTGTTCAACGAGGGCCGCACCTCCCTGTCGCCGGTCGGCTGGCCGCAGCGTGGGCAGGCGGCACTCGTGCTCGGTGGCGGCCGGCCGGCGGCGAGCCCGCACGAGCAGCCCGCCCCGATCGCCAGCCTGGCCAAGGTGATGACCGCCTACCTGACCCTCCGGCACTACCCGCTGAGCGGCGCGCAGGACGGGTTCACGATCACCGTCACCGAGGAGCAGGCGCAGGTTCGGGCCAAAGGCCAGTCGGTCGTCGCGTTGCGGGCCGGCGAGCAGCTGACCGAGCGCCAGCTGCTGCAGGCGCTGCTGATCCCCTCCGGCAACAACATCGCCTGGATGCTCGCCACCGTGGTCGCGGGCAGCGAGGCGCGCTTCGTCGCCGAGATGAACGCCGAGGCCCGCGTGCTTTGGATGGACCACACGACTTACACCGATCCGAGCGGGTTCGATCCGGGCACCGTGTCCACCGCCGCCGATCAGCTGCGCGGCTTGCAGCAGGCAATGCGCTTCCCGGTCTTCCGCCAGATCGTCTCGATGGCCAGCGTGACGCTGCCGGTCGCCGGCACGCTCACCAACTACAACCCCCTGATCGCCGAGGGCTACGCCGGCAAGACCGGGTCTGACTCCGCGGCCGGGGGGTGCCTCGCCTTCTTCACCCCCGTGACGGTCGGCGGGCGCCGGCTGACCGCCGTCGGCGTGGTGATGGGGCAGGGGCAGGGCAGCGACACGTCGGCGATCCTCGCCGCCGCGGGCGAGGCCGCCATGCAGCTCGTCGAGTCAGTCGCCCCAGCGAACCGTGTGCCCGCGACCGCCGCTCCCGGCGCGGGCGGAGCAGGTGCGGACGCCGGCAAACACGGCCCGCCGCTGTTGCTCGCTCCCGGTCGCGCCTCGGCGCAGAACTGATGTCAACGCGCTCACTACTCACCGGAGAACACATGAAAAGAAGACGACGGCCGCTGGCCGCCCTTGCCCTGACCGCCATGGTCGCCTCGATCGGCGCGTGCGGTTCGAGCGCACCCACAGGCAGCGGCAGCGCCGGCGGCAACACCGCCGCCAACGCTCAGAAGGCGGTGAGGTTCGCCGAGTGCATGCGCAGCAACGGGGTCAGCGGCTTCCCGGACCCGGGCGCGTCAGGCAAGCTCACGCTGGATGGGGTGGTGAACGGCTCGTCGCTGGACCCGAGCTCCCCGGCGTTCAAGCAGGCCATCGGCGCGTGCAAGAACCTGGAGCCCGCGGGGTTCACGGGCAGCAGGCGGAGCCCTCAGCAGACGCGGTCCGCCCTCGAGTTCGCCGCAATGCATCCGCGAGAACGGCGTCAAGGACTTTCCCGACCCCGCCAACGGTCAGCCCCTCGTCGACACGAATCGAATCCCGTCCGCCGCAACCGACAGCGGCATGAGCATTCTCAACGCCGCGATGAAGAAGTGCCGCGGTTTCGTCGCGGCGCTTGTGGGGGGCCAGCGGTGACGCGCAAGACCTGGGTGCTGGCCGTGGCGGGCGTCCTGGCTGTCGCAGCCGCCACCGGCGGTGTGGCAGCGATGTCCGGCGCCAAGCAGGCGACGGCCGCCGCGTCCCAGCTGCCGGTGGGCACCGCGAAGGTGCAGAGGAGAACGCTCTCGGCCGTGGTCTCCCAGGCGGGGACCCTGACCTATCGAGCGGGGTCGGATGGGTCGCCGTACTCCGTGATCGACCAGACTCACGGGACGTACACCGAGCTGCCCGCGGTCGGCCGGGTGATCCGGCAGGGGCACGTGCTCTACCGCGTCAACGATCGCCCGGTGGCGTTGCTGCATGGCTCGACCCCCGCCTATCGGAGCCTCTCGGCCGGCGCGAGCGGCCCCGACGTGCGCGAGCTCAACGCCGATCTGGTCGCGCTCGGCTACGCCACCCGAGCCGAGCTCAGCCCAGAGTCCCCCTCCTTCGGGCCGGCCACCACTGCGGCCGCGATCAAGCTGCAGGCCACCCTGGGGATGACGCGGAACGGCACGCTGACTCTCGGCCAGGTGGTGTTCGAGCCTTCCTCGGTGAGGGTGACGAGCGTGTCGGCGCAACTCGGGGGCAGCGCCCACGCGGGCGAGACGGTGATGCTGGGCACGTCGACCATCCGCCAGGTGCAGGTGGCGCTGAGCGCCTCCGAACAGACGACCGTGTCAGTCGGGGACAAGGTGAGCATCACCCTGCCCAACAACCAGACGACCCCCGGTGTCGTCTCCTCGGTGGGCGCGGTCGCCACCTGCCCGTCGAGCTCCGGGCCGGGCGGGCTGGGGCCGGGCTCCGCCACGCCGGGAACGGATACCTGCTCCTCGGGCGGCTCGGGGAGCAGCACGCCGACGATCGTCGTGGGCGTTACCCCGTCTCACCTGCAAGCCACGCGCACGTGGGACCAGGCCCCGGTGCAGGTCGGTATCACGACCGCCAGCGTGCCCAAAGCGCTGGTCGTGCCGGTGGCCTCGCTGCTGGCTCGCTCCGGGGGCGGCTACGCCGTCGAGGTCGTCGGCGCAGGCGCGCGCAATCGTCTCGTGCCGGTTGGGCTCGGACTGTTCGACGACGCCGAGGGACTGGTGCAGGTCACCGCCTCGCGGTTGGCCGCCGGCCAAGAGGTGGTCGTCCCGGCGACATGACCCGCAGTGCGCCGCTCCCACCCGGCAGCAACCCGGCCGCTGCCCGCAGGGACTTCGCGACCGGCGATTCGCAGGTGCCCGTGCTCGACGTCGACGACCTGACCAAGACCTATCCCGGCGAGCCGCCCGTCCACGCCCTGCGCCGGGTGAGTCTCACCGTCGCTCCCGGGGAGCTGGTCGGGATCGTCGGCCCCTCGGGGTCGGGCAAGACCACGCTGCTGCAGCTGATGGGCACCCTCGACCGGCCCACCGGCGGCCGGATGCGGATCACCGGGCTGGACGTGGCAACGATGGCCGACGAGGACGTGGCGTACCTGAGGGCCACCCGGATCGGCTTCATCTTCCAGCAGTACTTCCTGGCCGAGCACTCCGCCGTGTTGGACAACGTGGCCGACGGGCTCCTCTACGCCGGCGTCCCCGTCGTGCAGCGCCGCGAGCGCGCCCTCGACGCCCTGGAGCTGGTCGGCCTGGCCGAGCGCCTCGATGCCCGCCCCACCCAGCTCTCCGGCGGGCAACGCCAAAGGGTCGCTATCGCCCGAGCCCTCGTCGGCCGGCCGGCCATCGTGCTCGCCGACGAGCCGACCGGGAACCTCGACCAAGCGACCGGGCACTCGATCCTGGCCCTGATCGACCAGCTCCACGAGGCGGGCTCGACGATCGTCGTCATCACTCACGACCAAGCCATCGCCGAGCGGATGCCCCGGAAAGTCGAGATCCTCGACGGTCGCATCGTCGCCGACACCGGCCGCGGGGAGTCGGCTTGACCGCCACCGCCACCGCCACCGCGACCCGGAGACGGCTGGCGCTCTCCGACCTGGCCCGGCTCTCCGCCCTCGGGCTGCGCACCCGCAAGCTGCGGGCCGCGCTGTCCGCACTCGGTATCGCCATCGGCGTAGCCGCAATCGTCGCCGTGCTCGGCCTGTCGGCGTCCTCCCAGGCCGGCCTGCTGGAGGAGATCGATCGGCTCGGCACAAACCTGCTCACCGTCAGCAACGGGCAGAGCCTCACCGGCGGCACCGCCGAGCTGCCGAGCGCGGCGCCGGGCATGATCGGCCGTATCGGCGGTGTGCAGCAGGTGCAGAGCACCGGGACGGTCAGCGGCGCCAACGCCTTTCGCACCCCCTTCATCCCCGCGGCCGAGACCAACGGCCTGACCGTCCAAGCGGCATCCCTCGACCTCCTCCCGGTCCTCGCCACCACCGTCGCCCAAGGCCACTACCTCAACGCGGCCACCGCCCAAGAGCCCGTCGCCGTCCTCGGAGCCGCCACCGCCCAGCTGCTCGGCATCGACCGCATCTACCCTGCCGAGCGCATCTGGGTCGGCGGGCAATGGTTCTACGTGGGCGGCATCCTCAAACCGGCCGTGCTCGCCTCTGCCGTCGACACCTCCGTCCTCGTCGGCTACCCCGCGGCAGAGAAGTACCTGGGCTTCGACGGGCATCCCTCCACCATCTACCTGCGGGCGCACAACGACCGGGTGAACGCGGTCGACGAACTCCTCGCCCCCACCGCCAGCCCGGAGAGCCCCAGCGAGGTCAACGTCAGCCAGCCATCCGACGCGCTCGTTGCCCAAGCCGACGCCAAGAGCGCCCTCAACGGCCTGTTCCTCGGCCTCGGCGCCGTCGCCCTCCTGGTGGGCGCGGTCGGGGTCGCGAACATCATGATCATCAGCGTCTTGGAGCGCCGCTCGGAGATTGGCCTCAGGCGGGCGCTCGGCGCGACCCGCGGACAGATCCGCGGACAGTTCCTTTCAGAGGCGATCCTGCTCGGCCTGCTCGGCGGTGCCGTCGGGGTAGTCCTCGGTGCCGCGTCGACCGCCGTCTACGCCCACACCAAACACTGGGCCACAGTCATTCCCGCAGAAGCCTGGGTGGGCGGCATCGCCGCATCGCTCGTCATCGGCGCGGTCGCCGGGCTCATCCCCGCCCTGCGCGCCGCGCGCCTCTCACCTACCCAAGCGCTGTGGTCGGTCTAGTCAACCAACCCGGGCAAACGATCCCGGGGCTACGGCACCGGCCCTGCGGTGCCGGAAAGTAGCTGCTCGGCACGAGCGCATCCCAAGGGATCGCGACGACCGGAGCTAGGCCTCCTCGATCCTAGAGACGATCGCGCCGAGACTCGCCTCCGCTTGAGATTCAGATACGGGTCGGGAGTCGCCGGGGCGCCCACGCCCGCCGACTTCCCACGGGTGTCACGCGTATATCTCGGGGGAGGCGGAGCACTCCCGGACCGGGAGATGGCGGCAAGCGAGCGAATACGCGGTCTGTAGCTCGCCAATTCTCATCGGCCCGGGGTCAACCTTGCCGGACGTCGTTCCGAGACCCGCGACCCAGAGCAGCGTGATCGCGCGCGTGCCGGCCGGCACGGCGGCGTTCTGGACGATCTGTGCGCCGCCCGCCTGGGCGCCGTGGTGCGCCAGCACCGTCCATAGCGGCGGCTGCGCATCACGGAGGGCGTAGCCGTCCGTCAGGACTACCACGTTGCGGATCGACGAGTCGCTCTGCGACATCTGCTTGATCGCATCCCCGATCATCGCCCCGATGTCGGAACCCTCGGGATGCGTGATCTGTGACAGCGCTTCCGCGGCGGTCGGCGTCGACGGATCCTTGAGCCCAGTCGCGACGTCGAGCGCCGCAGCGACGGCGGCAGTCTGCGCCGTGTCGTCGCGCACTGCAGGCCCCTCTTGTGAGAGCGTTGGGATCGGGATCGTATATATGTTCAGCGCCTTCGAGGCGATCCGGCCGAAAACGACGATGCTCAGCAACCCGCCGCGCTGGACCGTCGGCGCCGCTGCCTGGAGCCCTGTGCTCTTGTACGCGTTCGCCAGAGGCGGATCGGCGTGCAGCAGCGTGGTGCGGTCGACCGCGATGATCGTATCGACCGGCCCGTGGCCGTTGATCAACAGACTGCCGCCCGCCTGGATCCGGACCGGGCCAGAGGACGAAGCGCTGCCGCCGAGCTGGACCTGCGCCGCGCCGGGGTGGCCGCCGCCCGAGCCGGTGGTCTTGCTCGAGCTGCCGCAGGCAGAGAGCGTGGCGACGCTAGCTGCGGCGCATAGTGTGGTGAGGAGCTGTTTCGAGAGTGTCATGCCTCTAAGTCGAAGGCGACGGCCTCACACTGTCGATGATTTCGCAATCAGCTAGGAGTGGTGGCCTCACGCGCGATAGCGTTGGCGATGATCCACCCGGTGGTGTCCCAGATCGCGGAGTCGGCGCCGCGGCGACGCGCCTCGTCGATGTACCGGAGGTCCACCTCGTCGAAGCCGGCGAGCGCCTGGTCGAGCCAGATGGCGATGGCGGTGTCGACAGGCTCGCCATGCAGGAAGGCGTCAGCAGCGGCCCGCTGAGCAGCCGTGGGCTGGATGTGGCCGCTCGGGGCGGATCCCTGTGGGACCCGGGTGAGATGTGGGGTTCGGGGGCGCGTGGTGCGCGTCATAAATCTTGCTTCAAGCTTATGGCCCGTGGCAGACCCGCCGTGGATCCGCGCGGGCCGAGTGGCCGTCGTCTGTGGCGCGGGGTCCGGCGTTGTAGCCACCGCCGGGTCGTTTCGCAGCTCCGGAACCCCGATGGAGCAGCTGGCTAGCTGCCGCCGAGGCCCTCGATTCCCTCGAGGCCGACCAGGCCCTCGTGTTCCCCCTCGATACGGGCGTTCGCTTCCTCGTTTACCGCTACGAACTTGCCCTTCTCGATCGCGCCGCGGCGGCGGAGGTACTCGCGGTGGGCGGCCTCCACCATCCGTACGGTTTGATCGATCCGCTTCTCGGCTGCGTCACGCGCCTGACGCAGCTCCTTCCCACGGCGTCGGGCTGGCGTCGCGTGCGCATAGACGACTCCGACGGACAGCAGGTACAGGAACCAGCTCACTAGTGTGATCGCGATCCCCGTCTCAACTGGGGAGAGCCCGGCGGGAGTGTGCGGGGCGGCCGTGGCGCCGAAGATACCAGTGGCGGTGGAACCCGCGGCGGGCGCGGGCAGCCGCTCGATGTAGCCCGTGCGCAGGACCCCGTTGACGGCCCAAAGTCCGAGCGTCACCATCACGAACGCGATGCCGATCCTGCGCGACAGTGCTGGCTTACGCGGCATCCGCAGGACGGCCAGGAAGCGCTTGCGCTCCGCGTCTTCAGCCTCCTTGGCGGCAGCCCCGGCGGCCGCTGTCTCCTCTGCCGCGACCTCCGGGGACGGGGGGACCTGCTCGTCGTCGAGGAAGTCCGTCGGCTCCTGCGGAGCGCGTTCGACCGCGAGTTTCGCGATCGTTGAGCCCTCGAGCAGGTACCGGTGGTTGGTGGGATCGGACAGCACGGCGCCCGGGGCAGCGGTCGGCAGGATGATCTCCGCGCGCTCCGGCGCGTGCAGCACGCTGTCGTCGCTCCACGAGAGCGCGGTGCCGGCCGTGTGGGCGCTCTTGGCCGACACTGCGCCGATCACCATGGAGGCCGTCAGCGACAGTGGGTCGTCCCACGGCTGATGCAGCAGGCCGAACTGCGCGAGTGCGAAGCGCAGGCCGTTCTCACCTAGGTAGGCCTCGACGAGCCCGCAGACGACGAGCAGCCCAGCGACGCCGAGATCGCTGAGGAGGGAGGCCTGCGTGCCCTGCGGACCGACGCTCTCGTCGAATACCGTGACTGCCGCAGCTGCCTTCTGGTGGGTTCGCAGGTCGGAGTTAAATCGGGTCGCGGCAGGATAGGCAGCGAGCTTTGCGACCTCGAACTCCGTCCCGTTGGCCTCGTAGATCGCGATCAGCTTGTTGAAAGCGTCGGCGACGCGTAGGCGCGTGGCCGAGGACAGGCTCTCGAGACTCGAGGGATCCGGGTAGAAGGGGATGGTGTTCTCATACTCGACCATGATCTGCTCCTCGGGTGAGGTGGGTGTGGTCTGTGAGTCGGCTCTTGGCGTGAGGTGCTGTCTGCGACTTGCAATGCGCGACTGCGCGAGGGCGATCGGGCTGGGGCCCGCGATCGCTGGTGGGCCCAGCCCGCCGTCCGCAGGAGTGACGTCAGCTTGGGTTCGGCTTGCCGTCGGCGTGGACTTGACCCGCTTGGCGTTCCGCTCTGGGAGCGTCTTCTGCGGCCCTGACGCGAGCTGCTTCCTGGCCGCGCTCGTGTAGTTCTTGTGATTGCTGCTATCGGTGTGCTGACGCCTTACGGTGGGTGACCGGGACAGCTGTAGGTCGCCCTCACACGAGGCCCGCTGTCGCCGACTTCGCGCTAGTTACTCACCGAAATGCGAATCGCATCGCAGTCGTCAACAGCGCGACGTAGATGAGCGCGTGGACAGGGCTCGAGAGCGCGTAGCTCAGGAGGTCGAGGGTCCCGTAGATGACGCTCTCGGTTAGTGCGACGAGCAGGCCGGCTTTCGACCCGCCGTGCAGGAGCCACGAGACGGCGAAGAGCAGCGGCGGCCCCACGAGCAGGGCCGCGACACCGAAACGGGCGGCGTTGAGCCGCCCGGTCCGCGACGCGAAGGCCTCGACACCTGCAGCGCGACGGGTGACCCTGACCTGACTCGAGTGCGCACGCACCGTCACTGTCCCGAGCAGACCGCCGTCGAGCCGAACCGTCAGCGAGCGCCAGCCGGAGCGCCCGAGGACCACGCCACGGGTACCGGGCCTGATGCCGGCGTCTTTCGTGACGTAGTCCGACAGTGACGTCTTGATCGGGGCGGTCGTGACGACCCAGTCGTCGGGCTGTGGCGCGCGGCTGAACAGGTTCAAGGCAGCACCCGCACGTGGAGGTCTGGGATCTCCCCAGGCGGACGGTACTCCCCCGGAACAAGCCGGCGAGAGTAGTCGCCCTCGCCGGCCTCCTCACCGGCCCGCTCGGGCTCGTCTGAGTGCGGCAGGTCGTCGTGGGGCTGCTGTGGCTGCTGAGGACTGCCGTGCGGGACGTCCGCGCTGTGCGGTGGCTCGAACCCAGTCAACAGTACCGCGGCCATGGCGGCAGCCGACACGCCGATCGCGACCCTCTGTCCGACTCCTGGCATGCATCCTCCGTTCCGGTGGACGGTTGACGCATGTAGGTCGGTGCCGGCGCATAGGCCGCTGTCGCCTATCTCGCTGATCGTTTCAGCGGGGCGGGGCCGGTACTCAGACTGGGTGGCGGCGGAGGGAGCTGGCAGCGGCGCTGCGTCGCATTCGAGGAGCAAGCCACCTTGAGCAGGTGTCCTCACGGATCACGTCAACGTCGAGTGAGCGGGACTTAGCCACCGCCACTGCGTCAGCCACTCTGCCCGGGGTCATGCGCGAGTGAACAGCGCCAGCGCCATCGAGTCGAACTCGATCTTGCCCGTACCCTCCGCCAGCAGCGTGATGTTGATGGCGCGGCCGTCCTCGACGACGCGGCGCACCGTCGGCGTCACAACGCACTGAGGCGCAGCGCCGGTGAGCGTCCCGGCCATGTCGCGGTTACCCTCGGCGTACTTGTCGGGGTGGGGGTGGTTGATGAAAACTCCGACGTTGACGTCGTCGCGGCCTCCGACCGTCAGTCCCTGGACACGCAGGACGGCACGGCTGAGCTGCGTCTTCAGGAAGGGACCCTGCGGCCGGCCGCTGAGCGTGACGGGACCGTCCTCCGAAGGCGGATCCGCCGGGGCGAAGCGGGCCTCGACGAGGCTCTCAGAGAGCTCACCACGCAGGCTGACCTGCATCTGGCTGCGTACCTCGCTGCGGTCGGGCTCAGTGCCGAGCAGCCACATAAGCTTGGTCAACGCTGCCTCGGGCGTCATGTCCAGTCCACTCGTCACGCCGTTCTCGAGCAACGCGCTGCTCGCCGCATAGAGTCCAGCCTCGACCTGGCCCTCCGGGCAAGGTGTCACGTTCACGATCACCTTGCCTGCCTTGACAGCGTCGCCCAAGATCCTGTGCAGAGCCGGGTCATTGGGCGCGTTGCCGGCGCCGAACGTGCGCAGCACCATCCCTTGGATTGCGTCTGCGCTCAGGATGTTCTCCAGGGCTTCAGGCCGTAGGCCAGGGAAGATCGCGAAGTCCAGCACGTTCGCGTTGAAGGTGGTGTTGGCGTGGAATTCGTATTGGCGGTTGTCGGCGGGCTCTGCGACGCGCTCCCGATGGATTCTGATGTACTCGCCGATATCGCCCAGGACGGGGTAATTCGGGCTGCCAAACCCCTGTGCAGAGGAGGTACTCATCTTGCGGACTCGATTGCCGCGGAAGAGGTTGTTGTTGAAGCAGATGCAGACCTCGGGGACGAGCGGCTGATCGGTGTGCTGGTAGCCAGCGATCTGGACAGACCGCACGAAGTTCCAGACGCCGTCAGTGTCATAGCGGCTGATCGGAATCTGTGAGCCGGTGACCACTACCGGCTTGGCCAGGTGAGTGAGCATGTAAGAGAGCGCCGAGGCGGTGTAGGCCATCGTGTCCGTACCGTGCAGGATCACGAACCCGTCGTAATCGTCGTAGTTCTTCTCGACCTGCTTGGCCATCCAGGCCCAGTGGTGGACGTTGATGTCCGAGGAATCGACTGCCTCGACTGGCTTGCCATCCTCGTCCCGGAGCGAGACGACCTGGAAAGGCACCTCGTTCTGCAATGCGTCCAGCTGTGGGACGTTCCGCGTGAGCTCGGTCTCGTCCTGGACCGGCTCGAGCCCGCGTCCTCTCGGCACCATCCCGATCGTCCCGCCGGTGTATATCACCAGCACCTTTTGGCTCATGTGAGCTCCTGTTCCTCGCTGTCTGCGGCTCGATGGATAGTGGCCGACTCGTCGAGCTCGCCGATGTATGACTCGCTCATCCGCTTCTTCAGCGAGGCGAGGCGAGAATCGCTGTCGTGCCCATTGTGCCCGTCTTGATCGAGTAGCGCGAGAGCCCACCTGAACTTCGCCATGGCACAGCTCGCCGTCATATTGCCGGTCGGTATCGCTCCTGCCCGAACTGCCTCTCGGCCAGGGCCGTAGGCGGTATGCAGCGTAGCGTTAGCGGGGAATTGGCTTGTTACGATCACCGGCTTGCCGTGCTCGACCGCCGCCTCGATCAGCGAGGTGAACGAGTACTCGCCTTCGTCAGGCACGTTCCCCGCACCAAACGACTGCAGTATCAGGCCGCGACATTGCTCCTGTCTGAGCGCGGGTACGACGAGGCTGGGCTCGAGGCCTGGGATCAGCGATACCTGCAAGACGCCGCGCGCGAAGTGGTTCTGCAGCACGAACGGTGTGCCCTCCCTGTCGGCACGCATCCAGACATCCGGGCTGAGCACGATCTCCTCGGTGACGAAGCCGAGCGGGAACATCGCCGGGGACTCGAACGCGTCGAACTTACGCTCGTCCTTCTTCTGGGCTCGCGCGCCCCGAAAGATGTAATCGCCGAACACGATGACCACCTCGGCGAGGTCCTCCGTCGCGACCGCGCAGGCGCGGAGCAGATTGACCCTCGCATCGCCGTGTGGAACCTCGGGGATCGTCTGCGCACCGGTGAAGACCACCGGGAACGGCAGCCCAGGGCCGAGAGCGAACGCTACGGCCGAAGCCGAGAAGTGCATCGTGTCGGTGCCGTGCACGACGACGAATCCGTCGTAGCCATCGTCGCGACGAGTGTAGATCGCATCGGCGATCGTGACCCAGTCGTCCGGAACTACGTTCGTGCTGTCCTTGTTCAACAAGGGCACGAAGTCGTAGTCGACAATCTCGCCAAGCTCAGGGGCGAGGCGCAAAAAGTCGTTGGGGTCCTTGGGCGGACGCAACTCTTCGTCGTTGTCCCGCACCATCCCAATTGTGCCCCCCGTGTAGAGAAGGCAGATATGTGGCCGTCGGGTCGTCATCTAAGAGCATCTAACAATGCCTGATCTGGCGGGGCAGGAGCGCTCACGCCGCGAAGGCCGAATCCTTGCCGTCACTTGGCGCAAACGCGAACTTGCAGGCTCTCGCCTCCTTGGACTGGCAGATCGGGTGCTCAGCGGGTTCCATCGCCACGCCGCTGAGCTGCGAAACGATGCCGGCTATGTAGGCCCCGAGGAACCCGCAGAGGTTGCCGCTCTGGTCGCCGCGTGGGGCGAACACGTTCTCGTTCACGACGACGTGCCCCGGCTGCTCAGACTCGGCGGGCGGGTCGTGGACCGCGCGCTGGATTGCAGCAAGGAAGTCGTACGGCATCGGTGGCACCAGTTCGAACTGTCCCCAGCCGACGGACGAGTCGATCTGCAGCCACTCTTCGAGTGCGAGGACGCGATCTCCGTCCGCCTGCTTCAACAGCGTCGCGCCGTAGGCGTTGCCCGCTCTGACGCCGAGCGTCTTCAGCGGCCCGTCGGTTGTGGAGTTCGCTTCAACCAGCGCTGCGGCGAGGCGCTGGAATGTGCCGATCGTGAACGAGATGTTCGGCTGTGAATCCGCGACGTTGTGCAGGCCACCGCCGACCGGAACCTCAAAGAGCCTGTAGTTGATCAGCGTCTCGTCCGTTGGCAAACCGAGGCGCGCGCGAGTCGTTCCGATCTCCTCGCGAGCGATGCGTGCAGCAAGCCGCACATAATCATCGAGCAGGCGCCGCTGCGGCAGGTCGGCTCCGGGCTTCGAAAGGTTCTGCCCCGTACGCTCCACGAGCGGGTCAGAGCTGATCGTCCAACACGAGTCCGGCCCGATCATGTTGCTCCACGGCTCGTCGTCGCCACGAACGAGCCATTCCTCTATGGACTCGGTGGGGCTGTCGGCGTCAGTGACTCGTTTCATCAGCTGCGTCTCGCGACGGACAACGGTCAGCCTTGGTAGCAGCCCGTCGTTTCGCTCCTCCCACAGAGTGCGGAGAAACACCTGCGTCCCGCGCCGGGAGCCCTCGGAGCCCTGCTCGGCAAAGATGACGAGGTCCAGACCCTCACTCAGCGCTTGCTGTGCCGGGCCGAAGAACTCGGTGATCGTGGTCGCCGACAGCGGCGAGAACCCCGTCCGCGTGTCGATCAGAAGATAATCAGGGTCGTAAGACGCAAGTGCGGCGCGCAGCCTACCCCAGAAGCCCTCATAGACCTTGACCATTCCGCTGTCCGCCTCGGCGGCGGGTCCCGGTGGAGCGTAGATGCCCTCGAGAGTCCCGGTGCTGATGATACGAACGTACTCCGCGAACCCGGCGCCGGTGACGTAGTCTCCCGCACGGATAACTCTGAGCCTTGCCTCTCCCTTGACCGGGAGAGCGTTCAGAGGGCCAGTGGAGGCGTTCGTGTCAGGGTCCTGCGCGCCACTGAGCTGATCCAGCGCGTACTCCAGAAAGCCCTCGTTCGCGTGAGGGTCACGGTCGCTGGTAAGGAGCTCGGTCCCGAGCGCTTCGGGGATCCCGGGCGCCTCCAGGTCGAGGTCCACGCAGAGCACCGAGTAGCCGAGCCGAACGAGCAGCCACGCGGTGTTGGCGAGCGTGAGGGTGCGGCCACTCCCGCCCTTGGAGGAGTAGAAAAGCGCGGTACGCACCCCGCGGCCTCAGGCTGCCGGCGGGACGCGCCGAGTGCGACGGCGAGCGCCCTGTAGGGCCTTGGCCGGCGCAGCCTTAGGGGGCATCTCGACGATCGTGGGCACTCCGACGGGCTCGGGCTCGGCATCGGTGGAGACCGCGCTCGCCATCAGGGTCGCAACGGCGTCGATGTGACCGGCAGCCTGCGCCTCGGCGGCTCCACCCACCGTGCCAGGATCGCTGTAGACGTAGTCCAGCGGGATGGGTACTCCCAGGCCAGGCCGGTTGACGAACCAATTGCGGACGGTCTGCTTGTCAAGCCCGCGGTCGACGACAAGGCCGTGGTACAGCACCTCGATGATCGCTCGGAAGTCATCCAGCGCCTCAGCGTTGCGGTCCCTCAAGACGACCCGCTCGCCGCTCAGCCACTTCCTGACGGCCTCGGGGTGGACGTTTAGCGCCTTCGCTATCTCCTTGTCCTTGAACCCAAGCTCGTCGCGAAGTGCCCTCAAGCGCTCATCGGGACTCGATAGGTTCCCCAAACGGTACTCGAGCTCGAGGGTAGAATCAGCTGGATTCATTTGTTTAGAAGTGTTCGAACGTGGTGACATCTTGCTTTTGGCGGGGCCTTGTTCGATCGGAGCTGTGATCAAGCACAGCATCACACGCAGACGAAACTTGGTCCAGCCGTGGAGGAAAACTTGCGTATTTGTTGGACAGTATACAGGCCCCCAGCTGGCGCAGCTTACTCATCTGCGTGCACTCGGCGCATGTTCGGCCGCACCAGATGAGCGGATACGACGACGCAAAGCAGGCTCATGCAGCGGCTGTCCATGCCTATCGGAGTCTCGATACAGATTCGGTGCACCTCCACGTCCATGGCCTGTCCAAGATCACCGACAAGCCTGTGGAGCGACGGACCGGGGCCTTGCTCCTCGACGGTCTGCGGATGGGGATGGTCCTCGCCTGCGAGACGCTAAATCATGACCTGGTCGAGCACTACTACGACGAGATCGTGAAACTCGCCAATCGCCCTATCGGCGGGCCAGATGGGCCGTCAGTAATTCCATTCGGGAAGGCCGCTCGCCACTGGGCCAAGGGATGGAAGTTCGAGGTGCAGGAGGACCACAGCGCAGCCCTAGGCTTGCGCCAGTTCCAGTGCCAGCGGCTTCGGGATCGCGCCGCGGAACTCCGCCGGAAGCGTCCCTGGATCTTCGGTGAGAGGACCGAGGCCATCCTGCTCGTAGACCTCTTCACGGACATGGTACGAAGCCTGCGCAGGTGCCGGCCACCGATCGGCAACTTCGGGGCAGTCCGGGGCCAGCTCGGGGAAGATCTGCACAGCAACGAGTTCATTCGACTGAGCGAGGACTCCCGGATGTTGTTTCTCTCTCGCCGGCGCGCCAAGATGCGGGTCGCTTGCGAGATCGCAGACCGTCAGCAGGCGGGCGCTGACGACGCCGATGCGCGCCGCAACCTCCGCAAGAAGCTGCTGGCTGACCCTTCACTTGTCGACACCGCGGTATCCGGCGATAGCGCACGGGCGCAGCTGGACTTCGAAGCCGGGTCGCCGATCGCCCAGCTCGATTCCGAGCTGTTCGAGATGGAGAAGGCCCTTGCGTGGAAGGGCACGTACCCAGACATCGAGGCGACCTGCGACAAACACTGCGAAGGGTTCAGGAAGATCGGCTTCACACGCCGGGCACAGTCCCTCGCAGCGCATCGACTGTTGATCCCGCTCCACGGTGCGTGAGTTAGGGCGGGGGTGCGGTGCGGCGTGGCCGGTGCGCCTACGCCACCATGAGGCGCAGGCGCCGGACGGCGCGGCTGTAGACCAATTGCTGAGCGGGCGTGCCCGGGTGGCCCTCACATAGGCGGCGCTCGATCTCGCGGCGCTGGTGGTCATTGAGGCAACCAATGTAAGGCCGCAGCCATTCCATGGCGTGCTTGGTGGCGAGCTCATCGCGCAGACTGACCGCGCGTGGATCCTGCTCCGCGACGTCCGGCCTCGTGCGCAGATCCTCGCGCAGCTGGCACTCCGCTGCCTCGATCAGCAGCCCGCCGTTCCGCTTGCGCTTGCACGCCGCTACGTACTCGTCGTGAACCGCGTACCGGACGCTGACGCCCAGATACGCGAGCAGGCTGCTCTTGCTCGGGTCCCACAAGCGCTGGTAGCTACTCAGCACACGCGTCGCGGCTTCTGCGGCAAAGTCATCGAGCCTCTCGGAGTCCGTCGACCACGCGCCGACCTGTCGGCGAGCCTGGTTCATCGCGAGCGGGAGCACTGCCCGCGCGACGTCCTCGTCGGTGGCTAGGTAGTCGGAGTGCGCGAGGAGCCGTGGGCGTGCGCTGATGGGTAGGGCAAGCGCGGCCCCGCCGACCGGGCCCGGTTTGGGATCCGCCTTCGGGCCTGGGCTTGCACATCCGTCGTCATCCCGCTCGTCATCGAAGGCGGCTTGGGCGTCCTCGAAGCAGCTAACCAGCTTCGTGATCATTGTCCGCCGCGCGACGTCCCTCCAGTCCCCGAGCGCGACGCCATCGCCGCGCAATCGCCGGAGTCGCGTGACAGCCTTGACGCCCTCGCGCTCGATCTCGGATAGCACGGACGAGAGGATCTTCGTGGTCCTCTGGTCGAGGACAAGCGAAATGTTGAATTGCTCTGCGAGCTCGGCGTGGATCTCGTTGCGGACCTCCTCAACGCCCGCCTGGATGACGGCGAAGTAAAGCTCGCCGGGGATTCTCGATGTGCGGCTGGATAGCGGACGCGTGGTCGCTGATGGCGTGGCGTGGCGGTTGCGGTTCATGCTGCCCCCTCGGAGTGTGAAGAGCTGAACTGGCCGAGACTGCACCATGTGCACTCCGACCTAATCACGAACAATACTCAACTAAGCTCCAATTTACCACCAATCGTACTCAGACGTTGCGGTGGTCATATGAGACGCTCCGCGAATGAGCGACAGCGTCGTCCCTCGATGCCCGACCAAGCAACGTCCGACCGCCCGAAGGAGCTTCCATGGCCGACATCGTCCCCCTACCTCCAGATCCCGGTGTAGACATAGACCCCGCGCAGTCGCCCGCAGAGGTCGATGGTTCGCGGTCGCCCCGGCGTAAGTGGCGTCGTGCGCGACAGGGCGCCGAATCCAACCAGCACAAGCCTCGCTCGAAGGCCGGCTACGACATCCCGGTCCCCACTCCACAGAATCTCGACCGGCCGATCCCCGCCGGCGATACCGATGAGGCGGGCACGCGTAGCAAGTGGTGGCGGACTGAGGACACGCACCACGCGGAGATCGCCAAGCTGCAGGCCCAAAACGCCGCGAAGAATCTCACCGACCCGCTGTCGGCGCTGGTGTCGGCCGAGCGCAAGCTGCAGCGCGAGCTGCGGCTCCGCAAGCAGGCGGCCTCCGTCGCGCAGCAAGCGCGCGACCAGCTCGCTGCGCAGCTGCACGACAACAGCGGCTCCGAGGTCGGCCCACGGAGCCGTCGGCTGGCGATTCGTCGCCACCTCGCGCGAGCATCGAGCGTAAGTTCCGAGCTCGAGCGGCGCGAGATCGACACCGAGTACAAACTCGGGCTCGTGACCCACCGGATCAACCTCACCGCGGACCTCGTCGCCGAGGAGGTCGCGATCGTTCTCGGTCACTTTTGGCGCGAATACGAGGAGCGGTGGCTCGCGCGCTCGCACGAAGTCGGCATTTGGCGTGACGTCGACGAGCTGCGCGGATGGGGCCAACGGAGCTTCGACGAACTCGTCGGCGCGCCTGCGGTCCCGTCCTCTGACGGAATCCGCGAGCGCATCCGCGTGCTCCGAGGTGGCCTGAGCTCCCTCGAGGCGCACGACAACACCGAGGACGTGCTAGCACCCGAGAAGGACGAGGTGGAGTCGTGAGCGTGTCCACGCCTATCGAGGTCGACGCTCGCCGGGCCGAGCGGCGCGCTGTCCGGGAGCCAACCGGCCTGCCGCCCGAGCAGGCGATGCCCGGCGCCGAGCCGATACCGCGCGTGTTGGTCGGCGACACGGCCGCCGCCGAGTCCTCGGGCAGCGGAGCACCGCAGGTCCGCAGCTGGCGATGTTGGCCGGTCGCCGAGATGCCGATCGTCGCCGCGGGTTCGCGCACCGAGTCCCGAACGCTCGATGTGTACGCCGTGATCGACCTCTCCCCCAGCAACAGGTGGACCGATCCCGAGGGCGCGCGCTACGACGACCTCGCGTACATCGGGCGCAGGTGGGCGAGTGACGTGATCCCCAACGACAACTTCATCCCCGTCGTGTTCGACCGCAGCGCCGTCGTCTACTCCGGGTGCAGAGCACGTCAGGTGCCCGGCGACGGCTGGCGCTCCCTTCCCGCCCCGAACCCGACGCTCGGTGGGACCTGCTTCCTCCCGCCCGCGTGGGCTGTCGCCCAGCACGCTGCGCGCTTCCCCGACCACGCGACGCTGGCAATCTACCTTACAGACGGCATGCCGAGCAACGAGAACGACATCGCACAAGCAAGCGCCGTGCTCACCGCCGCGGGCATTCCCGCCGTGTTGACTCCTTATGGACACGAGTTTCCCTGGATCTCGGCGCATTGGGAGCACAGTGCCTTTCGCATTGCCGCTCACGTCCAGGATCGCCGTCGCGCGATCGCTCAGACCGTCGCTCTGGCAATTCTCGATAGCACCGGCCATCGCCGCCTGAACTGAGCGTGGATGGCGCGGAAGCAAGTCGTTGTCGACGCGCGGCGCGCAGATGTAAGACGGATCAGGGACGACCGCGCGGGCTCGCCCACGCTCCCACTGCCGCGGCGATACCCGGCGCCAGAGATCGCTGTGCATGCAGGAGAACGATCTGCCCGTGGCCCTCGCCTTCAGAAGCAGTGCGTGCGTCTCGGCGTCAGCTTTCGTCAGCATCGCGGGGGCCCGCAACCCCTTTCGCGGATGCCCGCGGCCTCAAGAGGACTAGCGCTACTGCTACTTCTGCTCGTCACGGCCGTCGTGCCGCTGGCCGGCGCCGGCCATCGCTCGTCCTATCACCCCGGCGCCCCCGTGGCCGCTGGCGTGAGTCGTGGCGCCCCGCCGGGCAGCGCCGTAGGCATGCCGATCCCAGCGGGGGCTCAGCTCGTGCGGCCGATCAGGATCGTGATTGACGTGTCGCGACGCCGGGTCCCGGCACGCGAGCGGCGCGCGCTTGGCCATTGGATCGAGACGACCCAGAACCCGCTGACCCGCATCCGGATCGAGAACCGCGGTTGGCTGTCGCGCCCTCTCACCGGAGCTGAGTGGGCGGCGGCCAGCACGGTCGCGGGCCACCGCGAGAGCGGCGTCCCGTGGCTCGAGGCGGGCCCCCGCTGGCATAGGGCCGGAGCGATGCTGCTGCTCGGTGCGGTGGGCACCGTCCGCACGCTCGCACCCGCGGTGCGCGAGAGCAGGATCCCCGTGACTCCGAATACGATTCGGACCTATCGGCTGCTGGCGTCGCGGGCAGCGCGCCAGATCATGGTGACGGCAAACCAGGGCTACGGAGGCACGACCGCGGCGGGTGAATCATGAGAGCGGACCGCGAATCGGCCGGGGCGGTTACGCGTCTCCGTGCTAAATCGAGAGGTGTAGTAGCTCGGGGCACGGACGGGCTGCAGCTCGGGCGACCGAGCGACGCTCAGTCCGCCCACCACCCCCGCTGCCCCTCCACGTCCTCCCGCGGGTTCTCGCCGAGGCTGGGCGCGCCGAAGACGAGGATCTCCAAGCCGTCCGGCCCGGCCTCGTAGCCTCGCCATGTACCGGGCGCGACGCGCACGACGTCCCACTTCTGGACCTCGACGATCTCGTCGTCGAGCTTCATCCGCCCGCTCCCGCCGACGACGACGAACACCTCCTCCTGCTGCTTGTGCGTGTGGCCGTACGGGAAGCGGTAGTCGGGCGGGATGCGCTGATAGCTCAGGCCGGACTGCTCGAGCTCGAGCGCTTTGCTCGCGACACGGAACTCCAGGTCCGGCGATCCGTCGAAGTTCGACCCGACGTCGGCCAGATCCCCTCTGAGGTTCCTGAGCGTGAACGGCACGGCCGCCCTCAGCGGTCGTTCCAGCCGGCGCCGGTCGCCGCGTACTCCTCGACCCGGGCATGCAGCAGCGCCTTCAGAAGCTCGATCGGCAGCTCGCGCTCGTACGGGAGCTTGATGAAGCCCGCGCCGGCTTCGTAGCCGGTGGCCTCGACGGTAGCCTTCTGGGTGGCGAAGAAGGGTGGCGGGAATCGCAGCGAGCAGTGGTTCTTGAAGTTCTGCAGCATCCAGAGGCTCGTGTTCTTGCCGCGCACGTACACCGGCAGGTTCCACTTCAGCTCCTCTCGCGCCTGCGGGTCGGCATCGCGGCTCAGCTCCCGCAGCGCTTCGAGGTGCGGCCGCTGGATGTCGGTGAGCTGCGCAAAGAAGTCCTCGACGCTCGACCGCTTGGGCATCGGCATTGCGTCAGCCTACCCCCAGACAGATCGTGCTTCCTCCTCGGCCGAGTCTGTCATGGTCGTCGTGCGGTAGCGTCGAGCGCATGGCCATCCAGCGCATGGACCACGTGGGCATCGTGGTCGACGACCTTGCGGCCGCGACGGCGTTCTTCGTCGAGCTCGGGCTCGAGCTGCAGGGCGACGCGCAGGTCGAGGGCGCCTGGGTGGACCGCGTGGTGGGGCTCGACGGCGTCCGGGCGGAGATCGCGATGCTGCAGACCCCGGACGGCCACGGACGGATCGAGCTGGCGAAGTTTCATTCCCCGTCGGGCCGGGGCGGCGACGCGGACGCGCCCGCGAACACTCCGGGCATCCGCCATGTCACATTCGCAGTCGACGATCTCGACGCCGTCGTCGCCGGCCTGCGAGCCCGCGGCGCGGAACTCGTTGGCGCGGTCGAGCGCTACGAGGACACCTATCGCCTCTGCTACATCCGCGGTCCCGAGGGGATCATCGTCGAGCTGGCGCAGCGGATCGGCTGAGCGCGCTCGCCGGCGACCGTCGCTACGCTCGCTTCGTGACGCCGGAGGAGCTCGCCAACCTCGCGCACCTGCGCCGCGCCCGCGACCTGATCGACCGCGAGTATGCGCGCCCGCTCGACGTCGCTGCGCTCGCTCGCGCCGCGCTGATGTCGAGCGCGCACTTCTCGCGGCAGTTCCGCGCGACCTACGGGGAGACGCCCTACTCCTATCTGATGACGCGGCGAATCGAGCGGGCGAAGGCACTGCTGCGCCATGGCGACTGCTCGGTCACCGAGGCCTGCATGGCGGTCGGCTGTTCGTCGCTCGGCTCGTTCAGCGCGCGCTTCACCGAGCTCGTCGGCGAGACGCCGACGGCCTACCGCGCTCGCGACCACGGCGCGCTCGCGAGCGTGCCCGGGTGCATCGCCAAGGACCTCACTCGCCCGAGCCGCAGCACCGAGCAGGATCGGAGAAACGAGGCCGACGCCGGTCGCCTACTGTCCGTCGCATGAACCTAACTCTTTCCCAATGCTTCGTACTCGTCCATGACCCCGACGTCGCGCTGGCCTTCTACGGCGACGCGCTCGGCCTCGAACTGCGCAACGACGTCGCCCGCGGCGACTTCCGCTGGATAACCGTCGGTGCAGCAGCCCAGCCCGGCGTGGCAATCGTCCTCACCAACTACCTCAACGGAACTCCCGCCGACAGCGACGCCCTCGAAGCGCTCGTCGCCAAGGGCGCGCTCAACGGCGTTCACTTCCACACCGACGACCTCGACGCGAGCTTCGAGAAGCTGCGCGCCTCGGGCGCCGAGATCGTGCAGGAGCCGACCGACCAGCCGTGGGGGACGCGCGACTTCGCCGTTCGCGACCCGTCCGGCAACCTCGTGCGCATCGACCAGCCGCCCGCCTCGTAGGGCGACTGTCGGCTTGCGCCGCTAGCTCTTGCCCGTACGAGACGTGAGCTTGAACACCCGCTCGGCGTTGGTCGTCAGGAAGGCGTCGCGCGACTCGTCGTCGAGGTCGAGCGTCTCCAGCCCATCGAGCGCTCGCTGCGGAGCGATCATCGGATAGTTGGTCCCGAACAGCACCTTGCGCCGGCCGCTCTTGCTGTGCATGTAGCGCACCAGCTCGGGCGGGTAGCGCTTGATCGTGTACGCCGACGTGTCGATGAACACGTTCTCGTGCTTGCGCGCGACGGCGACCATCTCCTCCGTCCACGGGTAGCCGATGTGCCCGCCGACGATCGCCAGCTCCGGGAAGTCGATCGCGATCTGGTCGATGTACGGGATCGGCCGGCCCGTCTGCGATGGGCGCAGCGGGCCGGTGTGGCCAACCTGCGTGCAGAACGGGACACCCAGTTCGACGCACGCCGCGTACAGCGGGTAGTAGCGCCGGTCGGTCGGCGGTGCCTCCCACAGCCACGGCACGACGCGCAGCCCGACGAAACCCAGCTCCTCGACGCAGCGGCGCAGCTCGCGCACCGCCTCCATCGGCCGGTTCAGGTCGACGGCCGCCAGGGCGGCGAAGCGGGTCGGCTGCTCGGCCACCCAGCCGGCGACCTCGTCGTTGCCGATCAACACGCCCTGCGGCGAGTGCCAGGCGCTCAGCAAGCCGAACTCCACGCCGGCCTCGTCCATCGCGGCAATCGTCAGCTGCAACGGCAGCTCCCGCTCGGTCAGCTCTTCGCCGGTCCAGCGGCGCAGCGACGCGAACATGTCGTGGCGCAGGAAACGCAGGGTCGGGTGCTGCATCCACACGTCGATCGCCATCTGCACAGCCTGACGGGTTCTCGCCGCGGGCAGCTAGCAGACGCGGAAATGCGTGCTCAGCAACTTGCTCACCGTGACCGTCTTCTTGCGGCCTTGTTCGGTCACCGTCTTCTTGTAGAAGGCCTTGACCGCCAGTTCGTGTGAGCCTTTGTGCACGGCACCCAGGCGGATCGCCAGCGAGGACGGCACGCGTGTCAGCGTCGCGTTCGGCGAATACACGGTCTTCGTGACCGTCTTCTTCTTACCGTTCGCGACGATCGTCGACTTGTGCTTGTGCGCGATGCCGCGGTCGACGTACAGCGCCGCGCTCGTGAAGCGGAGCTTCGTCCCGTGCGATCCGGCGATCGACGTGGAGGCGAACCGCACCGCAAGGCTGTTCCCGCTCACCGTGCACACCGTCGGCGGCGGTGTGGTCAGCGCGAGCAGCTGATCGCCGAACGTCGTCCTCGTCAGCAGGTAGACCGACGGCGGCTTCGTAGTCACCGGCGGTGGCGTCTCGGCCGGCGTGGAGGTCGTCGTCGTGGTGGTCGCACCGCCGCCCGTTGACGGTTTGGCGATCTGGAGGTCCACCTTGCCGATCGCCGGATGTTCGCCCAGCGCGTCAAACCATGGGTTTCCATCCGGCCCTTCGACGATCGCATCGCCGTCGGCTCCGGCCAGCGGGTCCACACCGGATGTGAACTGGGTGATCGCACCGCTCGGCGTGATCCGCGCGACGCCTCCCGGCATCGACTGCTCGACCCACAGGTTGCCGTCCGCGGCGGCCGTGATGTCGTCGGGCAGGCTCGTCTGGTCCAGCCCCGCCGAGAACTCCGTGATCGTTCCCGCCGGGGTGATGCGGCCGATCGCACGTTTGCCGTTCTCCTGGTCGACGAACCACACGTTGCCGTCCGGGCCGGCGGTGAGCGCGTCCGGCGCGCTGGGGCTGTTCAGACCCGCGCTGAACTCGGTGATCGTGCCTGCCGGTGTCACACGCCCGATCGCCGGCGTCGAGCCCACATCGCTGAACCACACGTTGCCGTCGGCGCCCGCGGTGATCTCCGTCGGGAATGAAGTCGTCCCTTCGGGCACCGCGATATCGAACTCTTTGACTTGGCCGCCCTGGGTGACCTCCCCGATTGCCTTGGTGTCGCCCTGGTCGGTGAACCAGATGTTGCCGTCGGGGCCTGCGGTGAGATCGTTCGGTTTGTGGTTGACGCCTTCGGGATACGGGAACTCCGAGATCGCACCGGAGGTGGTGACCCGTCCGATTTCCTCTTTTCCTTCATCGATGAACCAGACGTTCCCGTCCGCGCCGAGGACCATCGGGCCCGGGGCGCTGCCCACACCCAGGTTTTCCGTGAACTCTGTAGCGGTCCCCGACGGTGTGATCCGCCCGATCGCGCTCGGTCCTTTGACGCTGAACCACAGGTTTCCGTCCGAGCCCTCGACGATGTCGACCGCCTGGCTCGTCGGTTCCAGTCCGGCGGTGAACGGCGTGATCGCGCCCGCCGGCGTGATGCGCCCGATCGAGCCTGTGCCGGTGAACCAGAGATTTCCGTCCGGGCCGTTGGTGATCCCCGCGAACGCGGGGTTCAGCGTGTTCGGGAACTCCGTGATTTCGATCGCCGCAGCCGACGACGGTCCTGCGGCGGCGCATACAGCGGCCACCGACGCGCACACCAACAGCGCCTTCCGCCACGACCTGCGACTCCGATTCACCGTGCTCCTCCGTTGTATTCCCTTCGAGCGCGCGAGATTACCCCGTGGCTCGAGTGTGTGCTGCAGCTACGCGTGCGTCTCCTCGCCCTCCACGCCCACCAATCCTGCGCTCGCAAGCTCCGCCTCCTCGCGTACGAGCCGTTCGCGCTCGTCCTCTGAGAGCGCCTGCGGCGACATGGCCGGCTCGCCGCGCGAGAGCAGCCACGAGACCGTCGCCGACAACGCGCACGCGCCCGCGCCGACCCACAGCGCAGCGACGTAGCCGCGCTCGGTCACGCGCCCGGCGATCGTGTCGCCCGCGAGGATCGACGCAGCCAGCGCGCTGCCGAGCGAGAAGCCGATGTAGCGGATCACCTGGTACAGGCCCATCGCGCTGCCCGTCTCGCTCGCCGGCACCGCTCGCGCGATCATCCCCGGGATCGCCGCGAACGTGTAGCCGAAGCCGACGCCGACGACGCCCATCGTGAAGAACGCCTCCCACAGCGCCCCGTGCGCCAGCGCGAAGAACACGCCCGCCGCGGCGATCGTCAGCGAGCCCCACACGAGCAGCGCGTTGGCCGTCAGCCGCCGCGTCAGCGACTGCGTCGTGCGGCTCGCCAGCAGGCCCATCACCGAGAACGGGACCAGGCACAGTCCTGCCACGAGCGTCGACGCGCCGAGGCCGTAGCTCAGCGTGCGCGGCTCCTGCACGAACTCCGTGACGAGCGTCAGGAACATGTACATCGCCACGCCCAGCACGACCGCCGCCAGATCGGCCGTCAGCACCGCGCGGTGGCGTAGCTGGCGCAGGTCCACCAGCGGCGCGTCGTCGGCGAGCTGCATGCGCACCCACAGCGCGAGGATCGCGGCGGCCGCCGCGAACAGCGCGACGATCTCAGGCGAGCTCCAGCCCCAGCGCTCACCCTGGCTGATCGCCAGCAGCAGCGCGATCAGCCCCGCGGCGATCGCCGTCGCACCGCGCACGTCCAGCCGCGCCGCGCTCGTCTTCGAGCTCGACGGGGATCGCCAGCGCCGCGGCGAGCAGTGCGACACCGCTCATCACCGCGCCGAAGAAGAACGCCGCGTGCACGTCCAGGTCGCTTGCGATCAGCCCGCTGATCGGATAGCCCGCGCCGACCGCCGCCGCGCCGGCGACCGACAGCGTGCCGATCACGCCCGGCGAGCGCGCGGGGGAGAGGTGGTCGCGCGCGGCCGCCATCGTCACCGGCGCGAGCCCGAGGCCAACGCCCTGCATCGCGCGGCCGACGATCAGCAAGACCAGCGACTGCGCCAGGCCGGCGATGATGCTGCCGGCGAACACGATCGACAGACCGCCGACGATCGTCGGGCGCCGGCGCGGGCCGTCGCCCAGCCGTCCCATGATCGGCGCCGCCACCGCCGCCGACAGCAGCGCCGCCGTCAGCGACCACTGCGCGCTGTCGAGCGAGACGTGCAGCGCGCGCGCCACCGATGGGATCAACGGCGCGCCGAGGCTGCTGATGATGCCCGTGACCATCGTCACGCCGATCAGCACCCACACGAGCGCGCCGCTGCGCGATTCGCGTGGGCTCGGCGCGGGCACCGCCTCGATGCTAGTCGCCGCCGCCGGGCACCCCGCCGCAGCGCAGCGTCTGTTTACGCCCGGCGACTTGCGGTCATATTCCTATTGGGATGAGCGGGGAGAGCCGATTCGCGCCCGGCCAGCGCGTGAGCGTCGAGATCGACGGCCGGCAGGTCGCCGGCGTGTTCGTGCGCTCCGCCGCCCCCGGTGAGGGCGTCAACGTCAAAGGCTCAGCCGCCGCAGCGGAGGGCGGCGGCGCCATCGGCTGGGTGCGCCGCTCGGACACCGGTGAGGTCGAACCCTTCGAGTACGAGCTCATCGCCGGCGCCTGAGCGCCGCTGCGCGCTCACCCGGCGCTGCTCTCACGCGGCGCTGGGGACCGCCGATCCCATCGCCTCCGTCGCTTCGGCCGGGTCCGCCGGTGCTCGCTCGATCTCGCGCTCGCGGATCAGCACCGCGGCCGCCAGCGCGCCGACGAGCGCGAGCCCACCGCCGAACAGCAGGATCTCGTTGAAGCCCGACAGGAAGCCCTCGCGTGCGGCGTGCGCGACCGTCCCGCGTGCACCCGCCGGCAGCCCCGCGACTGCGTCGTGCAAACGGCCGGCGGACACCGCTTCGACGAGCTGGCGACCGTGGCCGTGCGCGGCCGGGGCGAGCGATTCGGCCTTGCTCGCGCCGCGCGCCGTGAAGATCGCTCCCCAGACGGCGATGCCGACGGCGATCCCGACCTGGCGGAAGGTGTCGTTGATGCCCGCCGCCATGCCGCTTTTCTCCTTCGGCACGACGCTCAGCGCGACGTCCGCGACGACCGTGTTGACGACGCCCGCGCCGACGCCCGCGAGGACGAACCCCGGCAGCAGCGCCGTCCAGCCGTCGCCCGCGCTGAGGCCCGACATGAGCAGCAGCCCGAGCCCGACGAACGCCAGGCCGACGCCGAGCTGCGCACGCGCCGCGATGCGCGAGACCCACGCGCCCGACAGCCCCGCGACGACGAACGTCACGACCGTCAGCGGCAGGTAGCGCTCGCCGGCGCCCAGCGGCGAGTCGCCGAGGAACTGCTGCAGGTACAGCGTCACGTACAAGAACAGCGCGAACAGCGACGCGCTGATCGCAAACGCGGCGATCTGAACGCCCGTGAAGGCGTGGCTGCGGAACAGCTCCAGCGGCAGCATCGGGTTCGCCGAGCGGCGCTCGATCGTCACGAACGCCGCCAGCAGCAGCACCGCGCCGCTCAGCAGCGACACGATCATCGTGCTACCCCAGCCCTCGGCGTTGCCGCGCAGCAGCGCGTACACGAACATGAACAGCGCTCCGGTGAACGCCGCCACGCCGGGCCAGTCCGCGCGCGTTGCGCTCGGGTCGCGCGACTCGGCGACCTTCGCCGCGGTGATCGCGACCGCCGCGATGCCGATCGGTACGTTGATGTAGAAGACCGACTCCCAGCCGAGCGACTGCGTCAGCGCGCCGCCGACCAGCGGTCCCGCGGCGACCGCCACGCCGATCGTCGCGCCGTAGATGCCCATCGCCATACCGCGCTCGCGCCCGCCGGGGAACTCCTGCGCGACGAGCGCCAGCGAGATCGCGAACATGATCGCGCCGCCGATGCCCTGCACGGCCCGGGCGGCGATCAGAAAGCCCGCGCTCGGAGCCAGCGCGCACGCAAGCGAAGCCGCGCTGAACACGACCAGGCCGGCGAGGAACGAGCGCTTGCGGCCGAAGCGGTCGGCCAGCGAGCCGGCTGTCAGCACGACCGTCGCCAGCGCCAGCGCGTACGCGTCGATCACCCACTGCAGGTCGGTGAAGCCGGCTCCGAGGCCCTGCTCGATCTTCGGCAGCGCCGTGTTCACGACCGTTATGTCCAGCAGCAGCATGAACGTCGCGATCACCACCGCTGCGAGGGTCCACCACTTGCGTGTCATTGACAAGCCTCCACTTCTCGCTGTAAGATTGGTCAGGAAGCCTTGTAAGGCTAATTGATCAAGCGACCTTATCATGGAACCTGACCAAATGCGCGACGACCGAAGAGAAGATTTCGTGGCGCTGCTGTTCACCGCCGCGGACGGCCTGATCGACGAGCTGTCGATCTCGTCTCAAAGACGCCGGCTATGCCGACATCCGCGGGGCGCACGGGTGCGTGTTCGGCAACATCGTGCCCGCAGGCATGCGCCTGACCGAGCTCGCCGAGCTCGCCGGCATGACCAAGCAGGCAGTCGGCGAGGCCGTCAGCGACCTCGAACGCCTTGGCTACGCCGAGCGCATCGCCGACCCCAGCGACGGGCGGGCGAAGATCATCCGCCTGACAGAGCGCGGCAGCGACGCCCAGCAGACCGGCTTTCGCATCATCGCCGACATCGAGGGCGAGTGGGTGCAGCGCTACGGCGCAGAGCGCGTCGCCGAGCTGCGCGCGATGCTGCTCGACATCACCGGCGCGCCGCAGGCGCTCGCCAGCGCCGCCTAGCCCGCTCGCCGTTCCGCCGCCGCGCGCTCGCCCAGGCACCGCTCCAGCGCATCGACGAGCGCCGCCTGACCGGAGACGAGCTTGCGCCGAGCGGTAGCCGGGTCGACCCACGCGACGCGGTCGATCTCCGTGAACTCCTGCTGCCTGCCCGAGCGCGGCGGCCACTCCATCGAGAACGTGTTGCTGCTCACCGTCGTCGGGTCGAGCTCGCCGGCGATCGCCCACGCGACGACGCGCTTGCCGCTGCGCTGGCGGATCTCCCCGAGTGCGAGCGCCTCGCCCTCCGGCGGCGCCTGGCCTGTCTCCTCGGCGAACTCGCGCAGCGCCGCCGCATATGCGTCCTCCTCGCGCTCGTCGTACTCGCCCTTGACGATCGACCACGCGCCCTCGTCCTTGTTCGCCCACAGCGGCCCGCCCATGTGCGCGATCAGCACCTGCACGCCCCCGTCGCGCACGCGATAGGGCAGCAGACCGGCGCTCGTCTTTGAGGCGCTCACGGCGTCAAGCATTGCGCAGAGCGCGCCGCGCCATAATCTACTCATGGACGACGCGATCGCGCGCTACCGAGCAGCCTCCGAGGCCAACGACATCGCGGCGCTGATGGACACGCTCGCGCCCTGACGTGGAGGTCGTCTCGCCGATCTCCGGACGCATGGTCTTCCGCGGCACAGACGACGTGCGCTTCTTGCTCACGCACGTGTACGGCTGCATGCGCGGCCTGCGCTGGAGCTCGCAGCTCACCGACGGAGCCAGCTCGGTGCTCGTCGGCGCCGGCAAGGTCGCCGGCTTCGGCCTCACCGACGCGATGGTCTTCGATCTCGCGCCCGACGGGCGCATCGCGCGCATCCGCCCGCATCTGCGCCCGTGGCTCGGGCTGACCGTTTTCGCGCTCGTGCTCGGCCCGAAAGTCGCCGCCCGGCCGTCGGCAGTGTGGCGCGCGCTCAGGGCCCGCTGACGCGCTGAGCGCTCATCCGCGCTCGCTGTCCAGCGTGGCCATGCCGTGCGCGGGATAGCGCTCGCCGGCGGCCGCGTCCGGCGGCACCGCGCGCTGCAGCTCGGCCAGCTCGTCGCCGCTCAGCTCGACGCCCAGCGCCCCCAGCGCCTCGGTCAAGCGCTCGCGCGTGCGCGCGCCCACGAGCGCGATGATGTCCTCGCCCTGAGCCAGCACCCAGCGCGATCGCGATCTGCGCGACGGTCGCACCCTTGGACTCTGGCGAGCGCACGCAGCTCGTCGACGAGCGCGAGGTTGTGCTCGCGGTGCTCTGCGCTGAAGCGCGGCGCGTGCGCGCGGAAGTCGCCGGCCGCCAGCTCGCGCTCGGCGCTGAAGTGACCGCTGATCAGCCCGCGGCTGAGCACGCCGTAGGCGGTGATCGCGATGCCCAGCTCGCGACAGCGCGGCAAGGATCGACTGCTCGACGCCCGCGCGAGATCAGCGAGTACTCGATCTGCACGTCGCAGATCGGGTGCGTCGCGGCGGCGCGCGCGATCGTCTCCGCGCCGACCTCCGACAGGCCGATGTGGCGTACGTAGCCCGCCTGCACGAGCTCGCCGATCGCGCCGACGGTCTCCTCGATCGGCACTCGCGTGTCCAGTCGAGCGGGACTGTAGACGTCAACGTGATCGACGCCCAAGCGCGTCAGCGTGTAGCGCCAGCGCCGTCTTCACTGCCGGCGGGCTGGCGTCGAAGCCCAGCAGCGCCCCTTCCGGGCCGCGCTGGCCGCCGAACTTCACGCTCAGCAGATAGTCCTCGCGCGGTCGCCCGCGCAATGCCTCGGCGAGCAGCAGCTCGTTGTGGCCCATCCCGTAGAAGTCGCCCGTGTCGATCAGGTTGACACCGGCATCGAGCGCCGCGCGTACGGTCGCGATGCTCTCCGCGCGATCGGACGGGCCGTATGCGCCGGACATGCCCATCGTGCCCAGACTCGACCGCCGATATCTCCGTTCCGTTGGCCCCAAGCCGCCGGGTCCTCATACGCGAAAAACCATCAATCCAATATATGAAGGATAAGTTGAGCGCATGTCCCCGACTCGCTGCGCATGCCGGCTCGGAGTACGAGCGCCTCGGCATCGCGCCGACGCCCGACGACGGCACCCGTCACAGCGCGACCGCGCCGTGGGACGAGAGCACGCGACCGCACAGGACGCCGTCGCCGGCGGACGTGCAGTACTCGGACACCGGCCGCCAGGTTGGCCAGCACCTCGTCGACGTCCACGACATGCTGCGCCGCGAGCTCACCGAGCTGCGCCAGATCGTCGCGCAGGTGCGCGACGGTGCGCTCGACGCCGGCGAAGCGCGTTCGGCGCTCAACGAGATGGCCATGCGCCAGAACGACTGGACGCTCGGCGCGTTCTGCTCGCGCTACTGCCATGCCGTCGCGCGCCACCATGGGCTCGAGGACGACGCGATCTTCCCGCATCTCGCGCAGAGCGACGCGCGCCTGGAGCCGGTCATCGACCGCCTCGCCGAGGAGCACCTCGTCATCCACGACGCCATCGAGGAGGTCGACGGCGCGCTCGTCGCGCACATCGTCGAGCACGACTTCGCGCGCCTGCAGGCGGCCATCGACCTGCTGACCGACGCGCTGCTTTCGCACCTCTCCTACGAGGAGCACGAGCTCGTCGAGCCGCTCGCGCGCCTCGGCTTCTACCCCGACCAGGTCTGAGCGCAGCTCGCGGGCACCCCGACAAACGGCCACAGCGCTTGTCGCGTGTGGGATCATCGTCGAACGATTCCACTGAATTGAGGGGTCGGGGGATAAGCATGAGGCCGTCTCCAACACACCCGCTCACCGGGCTGGCGATAGCGCTGTCGCTGAGCCTTGCGCTGATCGCCTTCGCGACCGGCGCCGCGGCCGGCGCATCGCTCACCGGCGAAGTCCTGCCCACCGTCACCGTGCAGGCCGGCCCGGTCGCCACCGTCGAAGTCTCGCCTGCGCCGCGCGTGGAAGTGCCCGGCGTGACGACCGTGCAGGCGCCTTCGCTGCCCCAGCCGCAGCTGCCCGTGCCGCCCGTGTCCGTCCCCACGCTGCCCGTCGCGACGCCCACGGTGCCCACCGCGCCCGTGACGACGCCGTCGCTTCCGGGCGCCGGCACGACGCCCGTATCGCAGTCGCCCGGCTCGCGCTCCTCCTCCGGCTCGCCCGCCGCGAGCTCCTCCGCCGGCTCCGGCGCGCACGCCGCATCGACCGCCGCGACCGCGGCCGGCAAGCCCGCGACGAACGCTCGCGCCACGTCGGCCGCTGCCGGCTCGCGCAAGCCCTCACAGCGCGGTGCTCGCGGCCGCGGCGCATCGACCGCGCCGGCGGGCGCGGGCACCGGGCACGCGGCCATCGCCGCATCCGCCGCCGCCGCCGCGCAGGCGCGGCGCACCCATCCCGCGTCGCACGGCTCGGCCGGAAAGCCGGCGTCGAGCAACCCGCTCAGCGAACTCGGGCGCGACATCCCGTTCCCCGTGCCGGTCCCCGACTGGAGCAAGCCGATCATCCTGCTGCTGGCGCTCGTCGCGCTGTGGTTCGCCGTGCGCTCGCGGCTGGCGGCCGTGCGCGCGCGCCGGCTGGAGCGCCAGCGCACCGAGCTGCTCGGCGATCTCGACGTCATGCAGGCGACGCTCGTGCCCGTCATCCCCAGGCGGCTGGGCGATCTCTCGGTGTCCGTCGCCTACCGGCCCGCCGACGGCCCCGCGGCAGGCGGCGACTTCTACGACCTGTTCGCGCTGGGCGCCGACAAGGTCGCGATCGTGCTCGGCGACGTCGCCGGACATGGGCGCGGCGCGCTCACGCAGGCCTCGCTCACCCGCCACACGCTGCGCGCGTACCTGAAGGCCGGCCTGGAGCCGCGCGCCGCTCTGTCGCTCGCCGGGTCGGTGCTCTCAGAGCCGGGCGAGATGCAGTTCGCGACGGTCGTCGTCGCGATCTACGACGGCAGCGACGGCCGCCTGACCTACGCCAGCGCCGGGCACCCGCCGCCGATCTCGATCGGCTTCGACGTGCCCGAGCCGCTCACCGTGTGCTGCTCGGCGCCGATCTGCTGCGACCTGCCGACCGGCCGCCGGCAGACGACCATCTCCCTGCCCGCCGGCGGGCAGGTGTGCTTCTTCAGCGACGGGCTGCCCGAGGCGCGCACGCCCGGCGGCCTGCTCGGGCGAGAGCGCCTCGTCGAGCTCGCCGACGGGCTCGACGGGCCCGACAGCGCCCCGGCGCTGCTGCAGCGCGTCAGCGGCGAGGCGCTCGCGACGCCCGACGACATGGTCGCCTGCGTGATCTCCTGCGCTGTCGGCGCGCGCGCTCCCCACGTATCCGTCGAGGAGCTCGAAGTCGACCGCGAGGCGCTCGCGCGGGCGAGCGTCGCCGCGTTCCTGGCGGCCTGCGGTGTCCGCGCCGGCGATGTCGCCGGCCTGCTCGCCCGCGCGCACGAGGTCGTCGCCGCGCACGGCGCGGCGCTGTTGCGCGTCAAGCGCCCGCCCGGCGGCGAGGCGGCCGTCGCCGTCGCGCCCGGGCTGTCGCCCACCGTCGCCGCGCCCGCGATCGCGGCGATTGCGGGCTCGCAGGAGCATGCGCTCGCGCTCGCGCCCGGGCGAGCCCGCGCCTGAGCCACCGGAAGCCGCGCGCGACCCCGCTAGCGTCATGGGTGCCCCCACGAGGGCGCATTCGAAAGCGCATAGAGAGGAAGCAAGCGATGGCAGACAAGCCGATCATGCAGCCGGGGCCCGACCACCCGATCACAGTTGAGCCCAACCCCGCGCGCGTCGTCGTGTCGGTTGCCGGCAAGGTCGTCGCCGACTCCCAGCGCGCGCTGACGCTGCGCGAGGCCGACTACGCGCCCGTGCAGTACATCCCGCTCGCCGACGTCGACGAGTCGCTGCTCGCCGCCAGCGACCACGCCAGCTACTGCCCGTTCAAGGGCGACGCCACCTACTTCAGCGTTCCCGCCGGAGGCGAGCGATCGGACAACGCCGTGTGGGTCTATCGCGAGCCCTACGACGCCGTCGCGCAGATCAAGGACCACGTCGCCTTCTATCCCGACCGCGTCGACTCGATCGACGGCTGATGTTCTTCCTGCGCTACGTCGTGCCCGCGCTCGTCGTGCTCGGCGGGATCGTCGTGATGGCGCTCGGCAGCGAAGCGGACGTCGAGGGCGGCGCCGGGATCGTCAGCGCCGGGCTGGCCGTCTACGCGATGAACTGGCTTTATCGCGCGTCGGTCGACGGCGATCGCGAGCGCGATGCCGAGGAGGCCGCGCGCGACTACCTCGACCTGCACGGCCACTGGCCCGACGAGGCTGCGCCGCAGGCCCCGCCGAAACGCTCCGCAGTCGCCACCCGGCGCCTGCCGGCACCGCCGCGGCGCCCGCAGCACTGACTGCTCGGGCTGCCGGGCAGCGCGCCACCGGCGCGATTAGCATGGCGAGCTTCACAACCCGCGACAGGCAGGACGGCGGCACGTGCACCCACTGCAGTGGCTAGGCAAGCGCGATCGCGACTTCGCGGCGCTGCGGCGAGCCGGTCGCGCGGCGATCGTCATGCCGGCGCTGTTCGCGCTCGGCGACAAGGTGATCGCCAACCCCGTGCTCGCGACGTTCGCCGCGTTCGGGTCCTTCGCGATGCTGCTGCTCGTCGACTTCGGCGGGCCGCTGCGCGAGCGGCTGCTGGCGCAGGCGCTGCTCGCGCTCGCCGGCCTGCTGCTCGTCACGCTGGGGACGCTCGTCTCGCGCAGCGTCCCGCTGTCGGTGCTCGCGATGGGCGCCGTCGCCTTCGCCGTGCTGTTCTCGGGGGTCGTCAGCTCGGTGCTCGCCGGCGCCTCGACAGCTCTGCTGCTGTCGTTCATCCTGCCGGTCACGCTCGCCGGCCCGGCGTCTTCGATCCCCGACAGGCTCGAGGGTTGGGCGATGGCCGCCGGCGCCGCGCTGCTCGCCGTCGCGCTGCTGTGGCCGACGCCGGCGCGCGGCCCGATGCGCGACGCGGCGACGGCGGCCTGCCGCGCAATCGCCGCGCGGCTGCGCGCCGAGGTCGCCTACCGGCTCAGCGGCGAGGACGAGGCGTTCGCCCACGACCAAGAGCATGCCGTCGCGCAGGCCGACGCGGCGGTCGAGACGCTGCGGCGCGTGTTCCTCGCAACGCCGTACAGGCCGGCCAGCCTGAGCACGGCCGGCAGGGCGACCGTGCGCCTCGTCGACGAGCTCGGCTGGCTCAGCGCGATCGTCGACCAGGCGGCGCGACCGACGCCGCGCACACCGGTCAACCGTCCCGCGTGCGCGGTCAAGATCGCCGCCGCCGGCGTGCTCGAGCGCGGCGCCGAGGTGCTCGCGGCGATGGGCGGCGAGCGCGCCGAGCTGCAGGCCTCGCTGGGCGAGCTGCGCGGCGCGCTCGACGAGGTGGAGCGGGGCGCCGCCGCCTACCTGCCGGTACGCAGCGAGCCCGACGGCGCCGAGCGGGCGAGCGGCGACTCGCGCGAGACGCCCGCGCGCGAGTTCATCACGTCGCTGGACCCGAGCTTTCGCGCGCAGGAGCTCGGCTTCGCCGTCACGAGCATCGCGGCCAACATCGACCTGACGGCGGCAGCCGAGCGGCGCAGCTGGCTCGCGCGCCTGCTCGGGCGCCAGCCCGAAGGCCTGTCCGGGACGCTCAGCGCCGCGCAGGAGCGCGCCACCTCGCACGTCGATCGCAACTCGGTGTGGCTGCACAACAGCGTGCGTGGCGCGGCCGGCCTGGCGCTCGCCGTGCTCGTCGCCAACGAAACCGGCGTGCAGCACTCCTTCTGGGTCGTGCTCGGCACGCTGTCGGTGCTGCGCTCCAACGCGCTGAACACCGGGCAGAACGTCGTGCGCGGCCTGCTCGGCACGGTCGCCGGGTTCGTCGTCGGCGGCGTGCTGCTGCAGCTGATCGGCACGGACACGACGCTGCTGTGGTTCCTGCTGCCGGGCGCGATCCTGCTCGCCGGCGTCGCGCCGGCGGCGATCTCCTTCGCGGCCGGCCAGGCGGCGTTCACGCTGACGCTCGTGTTCCTCTACAACATCATCCAGCCGGCCGGATGGAAGATCGGCCTGCTGCGCGTCGAGGACATCGCGCTCGGCTGTGCGGTGAGCCTCGTCGTCGGCCTGCTGTTCTGGCCGCGAGGCGCCGGACCCGCGCTGCGGCGCGCGCTCGCCGACGCGTACGTCGAGAGCGTCGACTACCTGGCAAGCGCCGTGGACTTCGGCATGCGCCGCTGCGACGCCGGCGCGGTGGCGATCGAGGCCCCTGAGCAGGACGCCGCGCGCGCCGCCGCCGCCTCGCGGCGCCTGGACGACACGTTTCGCAGCTATCTCGCCGAGCGCGGCGCCAAGCCGGTGCCGCTCGCCGAGATGACCAGCCTCGTCGCCGGGGTCGGTGGCCTGCGCCTGGCGGCCGACGCGGTGCTCGACCTGTGGCAGCGCGAGGACGGCGCGGCCGTCGGCGATCGCTCGGCCGCGCGCGCCGAGCTGCTGCGCTCCAGCGACGTCGTCAAGGATTGGTATGAGGACCTCGCGGCGAGCCTCGCCGACGGGCGCCCGCCGCGCGAGCCGCTCGCCCACGACAAGGTCGCCGACGGCAGGCTCGTCGATGCCGTGCGCCGCGACCTGCACGGCGAGGACGGCGAGGCGACTGCGACCGCGGTGCGCATGATCTGGACGGGCGACCACCTGGACGCGGCGCGGCGGCTGCAGCGGCTGATCGTGCAACCGGCGCTCGTCGCGGCCGAGGACTGAGACGAGCTGCCGATGGCCGCCGGCAACGACCTGCGGACGGTCGACATCGGCTCGTCGCAACTGCAGGCGACCTTCGTGCCCGGCGCCGGGATGCTCTGCAGCTCGCTGCGACACGAAGGCGCCGAGCTGCTCGACGAGCGCGCCGGTGTGCGCGCTTACGCGCAGCGCGGTTCGACGATGGGCATCCCGCTGCTGTATCCGTGGGCCAACCGGCTCGCCGGACTGCGCTATCCGGGCCCGCACGGAGACGTGCAGCTCGCGCGCTCAAACCCGCTGCTGAAGTTCGATGCCAACGGGCTGCCGATCCACGGCGCGATTCCCGGCTCGCTGACATGGGAGCTGCTCGACGATCCCGTGGCCGGGGCGGGCGAGCTGCGCGCGCGGCTGCCCTGGCAGCGACGTGAGCTGCTGGAGGTCTTCCCGTTCGCGCACGTGCTCGAAATGCGCGCGCGCATCGAGCGGGCAACGCTGACGATCGAGACGAGCATCGACGTTCCCGCCGACGCGCCGGTGCCCGTGCCGGTGTCCTTCGGCTATCACCCGTACCTGACGCTGCCGGGCACCGATCGCCGCGCCTGGGAGGTCGAGCTGCCGGTGACCCGGCACCTCGTGCTCGACGACCGCATGATCCCCACCGGCATCGCCGAGCCGTTGCGGCGCCGGCGCTTTACGCTCGGCGAGGAGAGCTGGGACGACGCCTTCGCCGGTCTGCAACGGCCGGGAGCGTTCGCCGTCTCGGCGGGCACCAGGCGCATCGAGCTGGAGCTGCGCGAGGGCTACTCCTTCGCCCAGCTCTACGCGCCCGCCGGCGAGAGCTTCGTGTGCTTCGAGCCGATGACCGCGCCGGCAAATGCGCTGATCGGCCGCGACGGACTTTCGGTCGTCGAGCCGGGCAGCGGGTTCGCGGCGGCGTTTGCGATCACCGCGATCGCCTAGCGCCGCGGCGGCTCACCCGGCCGGGCGGTATTTGAGGTGCGTCACGCCCGGCGCCTGCACGACGCCGGTCTGCTCGAGCGCGATGTCGGCGCCGAGGTTCTCCAGCAGCCGCGTGCCGCCGCCGAGCACCACCGGCACGACGCTCAGGCAGAACTCGTCGACGCGCCCCGCACGCAGGTACTGCTGCGCGACGTCGGCGCCGCCGGCGAGCGAGACGTCGCGCTCGCCGGCTGCGCTCTTCGCACGCTCCAGCGCCGCCTCGATGCCGTCCGTGACGAAGTGGAAGGTCGTGCCGCCGTCCTTCTCCAGCGGCTCGCGCTCGTGGTGCGTGAGCACGAACACGGGCACTCCGAACGGCGGGTCCTCGCCCCACCAGCCATCCCAGGGCCGCTCGCCCCACGGCCCCGGGCCGCCGCCGAACATCTTGCGGCCCATCACCACCGCGCCGACGTTCGCCAGCGATCGCTCGACTACGTCCGTGCTGGCGTTGACCTCGCCGCCGTCTCTGCCGTGCGGCTCGCGCCACGCCGCCAGCGCGAAGGCCCACTCGTGCAGCTGCATGCCGCCCCGCCCGAGCGGGTCCTGCTCGCTCGGGTCCGGACCGGCGATGTAGCCGTCCAGCGAAACGGACAGGTTGAAGGTCAGCTTGGACATCGTCTCTGCTCGGATCAGCTCGTCTGCACGAGCAGCAGTTTGTTGGCGTCCTGGTCGCGGAAGAAGAACATCGGCGGCACCGGGTCGCCCATGCGCATAACCTCCTCGTCGACGTCCACGCCGCGGGCTTTCAGCTCGGCGTGGTCTGCGTCGATGTCAGAGCTCGACAGCGCGATGCGCGTCTCCACGCCCGTCGGGTCGCCGGGACGCGGCGCGACGATCGCGATCGTCGTGCCGGCGCCGGCGGGTGCGACTTCGACCCAGCGGTCGCCGTTGCCGAACGGTATGTCGGCGCGCAGCTCGAGGCCGAGCTTGCCCGTGTAGAAGGCGATCGCCGCGTCCTGGTCTGCAACGGGGACCATCACGGTACCGACCTGAGAGATGTGGGTGCCGGTCTGCGTGTCTGACATTTGCTCCTCCTTCGGGATTGGGGATCTGGAGGTAGGACGAGCTTACGCCGCGGAACTCATCGCTAGGCTGCCCGCACGGTGAAGCAGATCGTCCTCCTGCGCGGCATCAACGTCGGCGGGCGCAACCGCGTGGCGATGCCCGCGCTGCGCGAGGCGCTGACGGACGCCGGCATGAGTGGCGTCACCACGTACTTGCAGAGCGGCAACGTCGTGCTCGACAGCCGCTCCTCGGCCACCGAGCTCACGGCCGAGTGCGAGCGCGTCATCGCCGAGCGCTTCGGCCTGGACGTGGCGGTCGTCGTGCGCACGCGCAGCCAGCTGGCCAAGGTGGTCGAGCACGATCCGCTGGGCAAGCTCGCCGACAACCCCAAGCTCTACCAGGTGAGCTTCTGCTCGGGCAAGCCCGGCAAGGCCGCCGTGGAGAAGCTCGCCGATCGCGCGGTCGGCGACGAGCGCCTCGCTCTGCACGGCCGCGAGATCTACGCGTGGTTCCCGAACGGCGTCGGTCGCTCGCGCCTCGCCGCGCAGCTCGGCCGTCAGACGCTCGGCGTGACCGTCACCGCGCGCAACTGGACGACCGTCGTCAAGCTGCTCGAGCTCGCCGGCGCCGGATGAGCGACCGCTCGGAGCGCCGGCCGATCCTCGTGCTGCAGCACGCCGGCTGCGAGCCGCCGGGCGTCTACGAGGACGAGCTGCTCGCGCGGCGCATCGCCTTCGCGCGCGTGCGCCTGGATGCCGACGAGGAGCTGCCCGATTGGCGCGCCTACGCGGGCATCGTCGCGATGGGCGGCGCGATGAGCGTCAACGACGAGGCCGGGCACCCGTGGCTGGTGCCGGAGAAGCGCCTGATCGCCGAGGCGGTGGCCGCCGGCGCCCCCTTCTGGGGTGTGTGCCTGGGGGCGCAGCTGCTCGCCGCGAGCCTCGGCGCGCGCGTGTCGCGCGGCGAGCGCGCGGAGCTCGGCGTGCTGCCGGTGCAGCTCACCGCCGAGGCCGAGCAGGACCCGGTGTTCGCGACGGCGCCGGAGACCTTTCAGACGCTGCAGTGGCACGGCGAAACCTATGACCTGCCGCCGGGCGCGGTGCAGCTCGCGCGCTCGCGCGACTACGAGCAGCAGGCCTTCGTGCTCGGCCGCGCCTACGCGCTGCAGTTTCACCTGGAGGTGGACTCGGCGCTGGCGGGGGAGTGGATGCGCGAGCCGGCGTTCGTGGCTGAACTGCGCGAGCTGCACGGCGAGGGCGCGCCGTCTGCGCTGCTCGCCGAGGTCGATGCAGCCGAGCGCGACACGGTCGCGCTCGCACGCGAGCTGTTCGCCCGCTGGCTGGTGCATGTCGTCGGCTTTGCGCAGGCCGGCCAGTGAGCACGCGGGCAACGGGCGATGGCGTGCCGCGCTGCATCGAGATCGACGGGCGGCGCTTTGCCTGGCGCACTGCCGGCGCCGGCAAGCCGCTGCTGCTCGTAAACGGCTACGCCGCGACGTCGGCCGACTGGGACCCGGCGCTGCTGGGCGCGCTGAGCGGCTCGCGGCAGCTGATCTGCCCCGACAACCGCGGGATGGGCGAGTCCGAGCTCGGCGACCCGCTGGAGCTGACGATCGACGCGATGGCCGTCGATCTCGAACGCCTGCTGGACGCGCTCGAGCTCGAGCGCGTCGCGGTCGCCGGCTGGTCGATGGGCAGCTACGTCGCCCAGCGCCTGGCCATCCGCGCGCCTGCTCGAGTCGACGCCCTCGTGTTGCTCGCGAGCGCACCGGCCGGCCCCACGGCGGTCGCTGCCGATCCGCGCGTGTGGGCGCGGCTGACCGACCATTCGGGCACGCCCCGCGAGCAGGCGACCCGCCTGATCTCGCTGTTGTTCCCACCGGGCGTCGCGCCGCAGATCGACAGGCAGTTCGGCGAGGTCGTCGCCGACGCTCGCGCGCAGCTCTCGCCGGTGGCGCTGGGGGCGCAGGAGCGGGCACTCGTCGCGTGGCATGCCGAGGCGCAGCCGCTGCCGGGCCCCGGCTCGCCGCCGGTGCTCGCGATCTGCGGCAGCGAGGACGCGGTGATCCCGCCGCAGAACGCCGATGCGCTGGCCGCGTGCTGGCCCGGCACGAAGGTCGAGCGCATCGCCGGTGGCGGGCATGCCTTCATGGCCCAGCAGCCCGAGCGCGTCGCCGGACTGATCCTCGACTTCCTCGGCGCCTAGCGGCAGACCCGCGGTCCAGGCGCCGGGCCGTGCGCTTCAGCGTGCAGCGCAACGATCCGATAGGTAGAACTGAGCGCGGTCCTCGCGCCAACGACCTCAAAGGAGAGCGAACGTGTCCGCATCGCAGAGCGCCGAGACCACACCGGGAGGCGAAGGACGCCTGTCACGCTCGTGGCGGCTGACGCGTGCCGCATGGCAGGTCGTGCGCGACGACCGCGCGCTGCTCACGCTCGGCGGCCTGTCGGTCGTCACCGGCGGCATCGGCCTGGCGCTGATCTTCGTCCTCAGCGGCTCGTTTCGTCACGGCCACCTCAAGGGCGACCAGATCGCTCTGTTCGCGCTGATCCTCGCCTACCCGCTGACGTTCCTCAGCGTGTTCCTCAACACCGCCATCGCCGCGGCCGCCGCAGCCGCGCTCGAAGGCCGGCGGCTGACGCTCGGTCAGGCGCTGGCCGTTCCCGTGCGCCGCATCGGCGCCGTCGCGGTGTGGGCGCTGATCGCGGCGGTCGTCGGCTTCGTGCTCGAGCAGGCAGCCAGCCGCCTGCCGCTCGGAGGCAGCATCGCCGCGCGGCTCGTCGGCCTCGGCTGGTCGCTGGCCAGCCTGTTCGCCGTGCCGATCCTTGCGCTGGAAGGGTGCTCGGCGCCCGAGGCGCTCAAGCGCTCCGCGCACGTCGTCAAGAAGCGCTGGGGCGAGGGCATCGGCGGCAACCTGATCATCGGCGCGTGGATGGGCCTGGCGATGCTCGGCGTGATCGTCGTGTTCGCCGTCGGTGCCGTGGCCACCAACGACGTGCCCGCCGTGCGCGACGCGATCATCGTCGTCGGCGTGCTCGCGCTGGCGGCGGTCCTCGCGCTGCAGCTGCTCGTTCGACAGACGTTCGCCGTCGCGCTGTATCGCTACGCGACGACCGGCGATGCCGCCGGGCCGTTCGACGCGGGCGACCTGCAGTCGCCGTTTCGCCGTCGTCGCGGCCGCGGCCAGAGCTGACGGGCGCAGGCTCTCGCCGCGCCCGTGCGGAGGTCGCGCGCCTACCGGCCGGCGCTATGTTGCCGGGCATGCCCGGCGCCGACATCCCGATCCGCTGGTCGGACGGCGCAGACGACCTGAGCGGTGCGCTGGCCGTGCGCGTGCGCGTGTTCTGCGGCGAACAGGGCGTGCCGCTCGACGAGGAGCCCGACGCGCTCGACGAGCTTGCCCTGCACCTCGTCGCGCTGGCTCCCGGCGACGGTGGCGACAGCTCCAGCGTCGTCGCGACGCTGCGCCTGTTGCTCGACGAGGAGGTCGCGCGCATCGGTCGCGTGGCGGTGCTCGCCGAGTGGCGCGGGCGCGGCATCGCCTCGCGCATGCTCGCGCTGGCCGTCGCACGCGCGCGCCAGCAGGGCCATCGCCGCGTCCGCCTCGCCGCGCAGATCAGGGCCAAAGCGCTATACGAGCACGCCGGGTTCAGCGTCGAGTCCGAGCCGTTCGCAGAGGCCGGCATCGAGCACGTGTGGATGGGCCGCCGGCTCGCCGGCGCGGCCGGCGATCGCGCGTAGGCGGCGGCTCGCGCGTACGCGCGCGCGGGCGTGACGCTCAGCCGGGCAGACGCTCAGTCGGGCAGGCCACGCCGCTGCGGGTACACGGTCTCGCCGCGTGCCAGCATCGCGACGAACTTCTCGATGCGCCGCGCGCGCGTCTCGCTGCGCTTGGCGCTGTCGATGCGAAACAGCACGGCGTAGCGGTTCTGGCTGGTCAGCAGCGCGAACATCTCCTGAGCACGCGGCTGCGCCGCGAGCGCCGTGGCGAGGTCGTCGGGCACCTCGATCGTGCGCGGGCCGGCGTATGCCGCGTCCCACCTGCCATCGGCCTGTGCCGCGGCGACGGCTCGCTCGCCGGCAGCGCGCATGCGCCCCTCCTCGCGCAGCCGCTGCACGTGCGCGACGTTGCGTGCGGACCACTGGCTGCGCGCCCGCCGCGGCGTGAAACGCTGGCGGAAGCTGCGCTCGTCGCGGCCGCGCACCTGACCGTCGATCCATCCGTGACACAGCGCCTCGTCGAGCGCCTGCGCGTAGGACAGCGTCGTCGGCTCGTCGGCGCCCTTCTTTGCCAGCACCACCCAGACGCCGGCGACGCCGTCGTGGTTGGCCTCCAGCCACGCGTGCCAGGCCGCCGCGTCGGCCACGATCAACTCCGGAAGGGCGTCTGCCACGAGCGCAGTCTCGCACTACCCGCAGATCATTTCGTAGTCGGAAACTGGACACACGTTCGATCCGTGGCAGTCGGCGTAATGCTCGCACCCGTCCCTGGCCGAAGCAGCCGTCAGAGCGTGTGAATTAGAGGAGCGCGATGCTGACTACCGCCAACACATCCAGCCCAGAGGACCTGACCGGAGCGTTCGGGATCATCACGAGCCAGCCGGATGAGCGCACCAGCGTGGTCGCGCTGGAAGGGGAGCTGGACCTCGGCCGAGCGCCCAGCCTGAAGTGGGCGCTCGTCGACTCCGTCGATGCCGGCTACAAGCAGCTCGTCGTCGATCTCACGCGCGTCAGGTTCATGGACTCCACGGCGCTCAGCGTGCTCGTCGGCGTCAACCGGAGCCTCGACGTCGGCGCTCGCCTGGCGATCGTCTGCGTCAACGCCAACGTGCTGAAGATCTTCGAGCTGTCCGGCATGGACGGCGTCTTTGCGATCTTCCCGACGCTCGAGCAGGCGCTCGCCCACGTTCAAGGAAACGCCGCGCGGACCGGGTGAGGGAAGCGAGGCCTTCCGTGGCCAGCCACGCTACCCAGCCGACGCGAGCAGCGCGTGCCATACGGCGCGCGGCGGTCGTGCTCGCAGGCTGCTGCTGCGTGATCGCACTCGGCTCCCTGCCCACCGCTCAGGCGGCCAAAAACAGCACCGCCACCAGCTCGACGACGACGGTGGAAGCCGTCGCCGCGCCGCACGGCAGGCGCGCAGAACGCGCCGCCGAGAACGAAGCCCCCGCGCCTGCGCCGGTCGTTTCTGCGCCGCCCGCGCCACCCGCTGAACCGCCCGGGCCCACGCACGTCAAGCACGGCCGCCTGCTCGTCCCGCCGCCTCCGCCGGGCGCTCCGTCTGCGTCGGGGGCGCCTGCACACAGGCTCGACCGCGAGGCGCCCAGGCCCCGCGGGCGCCATCGTCAGGAAGGCTCCGTCGCCGGCGAAACGCCGGAAACGCAAGGCGCCGGCCAGAGCGCCGCCGTCTCGGCCGGCGAATCGACGCAGAGCGCAGAAGCGCTCGCGCGCAAACAGAAAAAAGAAAAAGTCAAAAAAGAAAAAGCGCACAAAGAAAAAGTCAAAAAAGAAAAACCGGCTGAAGAAAGCGAAGGATCGTCCACGCCCGTGCTGACCCCGGGCAAGGCCAAGGGCCGCCAGGAAGCCGAAGGCTCGTCCCCGGGCGAGCCCGCGGCTGCGGCAGCCTCGCTCGCGCTTTCCGGCCCGGCGCCCACCGGCGGCACCGCAGAAGCCTCGACCGCTTCGTTCACACCGAGCGCCGGCGGCGTCGGGGTGAACGCGCTGCACGCGGCTCGGCGGGCGCAGCACCGCGCCACCAAGAAACCGGCCGCCGGTGGCGCGACTGGCGCAGCGCCTGGGACCGCGACGCTGCTTGGCGCATCGGGCGCGAGCCCAGCAGCGCCGAGCGCCCCGGCGCGCGCGAGTGCCAAGCGCACGCACACCGCTGCAGCCCAGCCGGCGATCGTCAAAACGTTCACGCGGATCGTCGGCGTCGTGCCGACGCCCGTGCGCATCCTCATCGCCGCACTGATCGCGCTGGCACTGGCGTTCGCCGTGCGCTCGCGACTGTCCGGCGCACGCGCGCGGCGCCTGATGCGCCAGCGCGGCCAGCTGCTGGAGGACGTCGGTCTGCTGCAGGCCGCGCTGCTGCCCGTCCCGCCCGAGCGGCTCGGCCCGGTCGGCACCTCCGTCGCCTACCGGCCGGCCGACGGCCCCGGCGCGGGCGGTGACTTCTACGACGTCTTCGGGCTCGAGGACGGGCGCCTCGCCGTGATCGTCGGCGACGTCTCCGGCCACGGCCGCGAGGCGCTGCCCCACACCGCGCTGGTGCGCTTCACCGTACGCGCGTACCTCGAGGCCGGGCTCTCGCCGCGCAAGGCGCTGCAGACCGCCGGGAGCGTCCTCGACCGTCAGCTTGCGGGAACGTTCGCAACGGTCGTCGCAGCGATCTACCACCCGCGCGAGCGCACGCTCACCTACGCCAGCGCCGGGCACCCGCCGCCCGTCGTTCTCGGCGACGCAGGCGGCGAGCCCGATGGGGCTTCGGCCGCCATCGAGCTGACGACCGCCTGCTCGGCGCCACCGCTCGGAGCCGGCATGCGCACGGGAACGCGTGAGACGGTCATCTCGGTCCCCGGCCCGGCGCGGCTGTGCTTCCACACCGACGGCGTGACCGAGGCACGCGTCGGCGAGGACCTGTTCGGCGCCGAGCGCCTGACCGCCGCGCTGTCCGATCTCGGCCGCTCGGCGAGCGCCGCCGAGCTGCTCGACTGCGTCGCCGAGCGCACCGACACACGCCCGGACGACATGGCCGCCTGCCTGCTGCGCGTCGAGGACGGCAACGGCAGCCCGGCGATCTTGCACGAGCTGCTCGAGCTCGACTCGCAGACGCTCGCCGGCGGCCGCGCGGAGCGCTTGCTGCACGAGTGCGGCATGAGCGACGCTGCCGCCGCGAGGACGATCGAGGCGGCACGCGCCGAGCTCGTTCGCCGCGACAGCGTGCTCGTGGAGCTGAGCCTCGGCGACGAGCCGCCCGTAGCGATGCTCGAGTACGACAACGTCGTCCATACGGCTGCGCTGGCCGCGGTGAGCGCCTCCTAGGTGACGCGATGAGCCCGGCCCCCACCCTGGCCCCCGACGCGGCGATGGTCCTCGGCATCGCCGCCACGGCGATCCCGTTCGCTCGCACGCCCGAGGAGGAGGCCGAGCGCTGGCTGCGCATCCTGCGCCTGCACGGCGAGGTCGGCGCGGCTTTGCAGGCACTCGGCGTCAGCGAGGACTCGCTGCGCGCCGGGCGCGAGGAGGTCGACACGGAGCGCTTCTCGCAGGCGACCAATCCCGAGCACCGCGACGTGATCGCGCTCGTGACCGAGGCCGCCGTGCGCGTGGCGCTCGGCCGCGGTGCGGCCGGTGTTGGCACGACAGACGTGCTGATGGGCGTCATGCAGGTCTACGGCACGGTGTTCGAGCGCGCGCTGCGCGCGCACGGCACCGACGCCGACGAGGTGCTCGAGCGCCTCGCCGCCTAGCCGGCATCGCCGGTCCGGCGCTGCTGGTATCTGTGAGCGCTTGCCCGTTTCGCGCTCCAGCAGGGTCACCGCCGAACGCCTGCGTTCCCAGCTGCTCGCCGGGCGCCCGGCACGCGACCCCGTCGCCGTCGCTCGCCGCCTGCTGGCGGTGCAGGGCCAGGATCCGCGCGGCGCGCGCCTGGCGATCCGCGCTCGCAGCGCCGGCCTCACCGCCGCCGACGTCGATGCAGCCCTGACCGACGATCGCTCGCTGCTGATCACGTGGCTGAACCGCGGCACGCTGCACCTCGTGTGCAGCGAGGACTACGCCTGGCTGCACGCGCTGACCACCCCGCCGCTGCTGACCGGCTGCAACCGCCGCCTGGGCCAGGTGGGCGTCACGCCGCCCGCCGCCGAGCGCGGCGTGCGGGCGATCGAGCGCGCGCTGCGTGCCGACGGCCCGCTGACGCGTGCGGTGCTGCGCGAGCGCATCGAGGCGGCGGGCGTGGGCACCGAGGGTCAGGCGCTCGTGCACCTGCTGATGCTCGCAACGTTGCGCGGCCTGATCGTGCGCGGCCCGATGGCCGGCTCCGACCACGCATACGCGCTCGTCGCCGAATGGCTCGGCGCGCAGCCGAAGGTCGATCGCGAGCTTGCGCTGGCGCAGCTCGCGCGCCGCTACCTGCAAGGCCATGCCCCCGCCGACGACCGCGACCTCGCGCGCTGGGCGGGCCTGCCGCTGCGCGATGCCCGCGCGGGGCTGGCGGCGATTGCCCGCGAGCTGCGCGATCGCCCCGACGGGCTGCTGGAGCTCACGCGGACGCGGCGGGCGCCGACGCCGCCCGATCCGCCGCCGCGCCTGCTCGGCGCCTTCGACCCGCTGCTGCTCGGCTGGCGCTCGCGCGAGCCGATCGTCGGTGAGAACAAGACGCTCGTCACCGACAACGGGCTGTTTCGCCCGTTCGCGCTCGCGCACGGACGAGCCGTCGCGCGCTGGAGAATCGCCGGGCGCGAGGTGGCGCTCGAGCCGTTCGAGCGCCTCACGCGGGCCGACCAAGCGGCACTGCGCGAAGACGCCGACGACGTCCTGCGCTACCTGGCGCGCTAGCGCACGGCCGCTGCGCGCGCGGCGAGCAGCGCTACCCGGCGCTGTGGCGGGAGTCGCCGTCGCCGAGCACGAGCGCCAGCGTGAAGCCGTCATAGCCCTTCGCGCCGACCGTTTGGATCGTCGTGGCGCTGACGCGCCGGCCGATCTCCGAGCGCTCGTCGGCCAGCATCTCGTGCAAGCGGCGGGAGCCGATCACGGCTGGGTCCTCGGCGCTCGCCGGGTCGACGATCGCGCCGTCGCGGATCACGTTGTCGGCGACGATCAGGCTGCCCGGATGGGACATCTGCAGCGCCCACTGGAAGTAGTCGGGCGTGTGCACCTTGTCGGCGTCGATGAACACGAGGTCGAACGGCTCGGCGAGCTCGCCGGCGAGACCGGGGAGCGTGTCCAGCGCCTTGCCGACGCGCACGTCCACGACGTCCGACAGCCCGGCGCGCGCGATGTTCGACGTGGCCACCTGCGCGTACTGCGCGTTGGCCTCCAGGGTCGTCAGACGACCTCCCGCGGGCAGCGCGCGCGCCAGCCAGATCGAGCTGAACCCGCCGAGCGTGCCGATCTCGAGGATCGTGCGCGCGCCGCTGGAGCGCGCGAGCAGATGCAGCAGCTTGCCCTGGCTCGGCGTTACGGCGATCGGCGGCAGCCCGGCCTGCGCGCTCGCCGCGACGGCTTCGTCAAGCGCCGGGTCGGCTCCGATCAGCTCCCCCTCGACGTAGCTGTCGACGGCGTTCCAGGTCTCGCTCACAGCACGCTCCTCGTCATGGTTTGTGGCTCTTGGCGCGCGCCAGCAAAAGCGCGAACAGATGCTGCTGGACGGCTGCCGGGAACGGCTCCAAGAGGCCTGAGCTCAGCAGCGTGACCTGGCTCGGGCCGTCGACGAAGCCGAGGAAGTCCAGGTAGATCGGGACCTTGATGCCGCGCACGAGGAACGTCGCCGTGACACGCCAGCCGAAGCTGCCGTCCATGCCGGGCGCCGGTGGCGTGCCGGCCTGGATCGTCACGCGGCCGGGTGTCGCGTCTTTGGTCTGCTCGCCCTTGAAGAGCTGCTGCAGGTAGTCCGAGAAGCAGCTGCGCACATGCGCGCTGCGGATCGCGGCGAGCGCTTTCTGGGCATCTGCCGCGCTGGCCTGCACGGCGACTTCCGAGCTGACGCCGAGATCGAGGATCTGGCGTTTGAGCTTGAAGTCCTTGGAGCTTTCTTCGAGCACCGTCTTGCTCGAGCCGCCGATTCCCGCGCAGCTGAGCATCTGGTGTTCCAGGCGCTTTTCGCTGGCGGAGTTCTTGTCGTGCTTCACCGTGGCCACGAAGCCTGGGACGTCGGCCGGAGTGAGGTTGACAGCGCGCGCGAAGGCCAGCGCCTGGCGCTTGCCCGAGGGCTGTTCGCCGCCCTGACCGGCGGGCGGCGCCTTGCCCGGCGACGACGACGTGCTCGGCGCGGTGACCGTTCGCACGCCGGCGGAAGTTGTCAGCGAGCCCTTGCCGCAGGCCGCGAGCAGTGCGCCGGCGAGCAGGAGCGCGAGCGTGAGGAGCGTCCGGCGCATTGGCCGCGATTGTCGCAGAGCGCCGCGCGCTCGCCGTATCCCCGCCGGCGCGGCGGCTATCGCTTGGTCGCGCGCACGGCCGTGCCGTAGGCGCAGATCTCAGTCCACGTCGTGCCGAGCTCGGAGGTGTCGAAGCGGAACGCGACGACCGCGTCGGCGCCCTTGGAGGTGGCCTCCTCTTCGAGGCGTTCCTGCGCGTGCACGCGGCCTTCGGCGAGCATCTTCGTCATGCCCTTCAGCTCGCCGCCGACGAGCGACTTGAACGAGGCGCCGATCTGCGCGCCGACGTTGCGTGCACGCACGGTCAGCCCGAAGACCTCGCCGAGCACCTCTTCGATCTCATAGCCGGGAAGGTCGTTCATGGTGGTGATGAGCATCGCCGTCTCCTGGTCTCGTTGGCCTTCGCCGGGGGCGCTTGGCGTGAGCCTACCCGCCGGCGGCGTCCGCGCGATGCTCCTCGGCCAGCGCGCTGCGCAGGGTCTCGTCGAACGGTGCGGGGGAGATGGCGAATGCCGCGGCGCCGCTGGGATCGGTGACGATCGTCTCCGTCGTCAGGCCCTCGACGAGCGGCCGCGCGACGTTCGTGTCAACGGGAGTGACGAGCCCCAGCCACAGCGCCGACAGCCACGGCGTGATGAACGGCACGGGCAGCTTCGGGCGCGGGCGCAGACCCATCGCCAGCGCCATGCGGTCGAGCATGTCGGCGTAGGAGAGCACGTCGGGGCCGCCGATCTGCACCTCGCGCCCCGCCGACTCGGGCACCTCCGGCGCCCGGCGAAGATACTCGACGACATCTTCGATGCCGATCGGCTGGGTCGCCTTGCGCAGCCACGACGGCGCGATCATCACCGGCAGCCTTTTGACGAGATGGCGGATCGTGCGGTAGGACTCGCTGGCCGCGCCGACGACCATCGCCGCGCGGAAGTAGGTCAGCGGCGGACCCTCGGCGGCGAGTGTCAGCGCCGTCTCGTGGCGGCTGCGCAGGTGCTCTGAGACGCTCTCGTCGCCGAGCCCGCCGAGGTAGACGACGCGCGCGACGCCCTCGCGCTTGGCCATCCGCGCGAAGTTCTCCGCGCCGTCGTGCTCGCGTTGCTGGTAACCCGAGCCGCCGGCCATCGCGTGCACGAGGAAGTACGCGACGTCGATGTCCTCGCCGGCGCCGCGAAGTGTCTGCGCGTCGGTCACGTCGCCTACGTGCAGCTCACAGCCCAGATGCTCCAGGTCGCTCGCTCGCGCCGGGTCGCGGACGAGGCAGCGGACCGACGCGCCCGACGCAATCAGCGACTCGGCCAGGCGGCCGCCGACGAAGCCGGTCGCCCCGGCTAGCAGTGCACGTGTGGCGATCGCCCCAGCTTAGCCCGCGGGCGTGGAGCCGTTCTGGCGGTCTGCCAGGTCGGCGCCCGTGGTCGTCGTCATCACCGTCGCCGCGCCTCCGCCGAGCACGCGGCGCACCAGCGACGGGGCGATCACGCGCAGCGCGGCGGCGATGCCGTACGGGCGCGGCACGTAGCGCTCGGGTGCGCGGCCGACGCCGGCCTGGAAGATCGCCTCCGCCGCGCGGTCGGGCGTGGAGACGATCCAGCGCGTCAGCGGCTTCTCGGTCAGCTCCGACTGCGGAAAGCCCTCCGTCGCGATGAAGCCCGGCAGCACGAGCCCGACGTGCACGCCATGCGGGCGCTCCTCGGCCCACAGCGCATCCGACCATCCGGCGAGCGCGAACTTCGACGCGCTGTAGGCGCCCGAGCCCGCGCGCGCGACGCGCCCGGCGGTGGAGGAGACGTTGACGATCGCGCTCGGTGCCGATTCGCGCAGCAGCGGCAGCAACGCCTCGGTCAGGCGCACCTGCGCATCGAAGTTGATCTCCATCGTGCGGCGCACGTTCTCGTAGCCGCCGTCGGCGAAGCGCGCGCGCCACGCCGAGCCGGCGTTGTTGACGAGCAGGTCCAGGCGCCCGTGACGCTCGAGCACGTGATCGCGGATCTGCGCGGGCGCGTGCTCGTCGAGCAGATCGGCCGCGAGCACGCTCACGCGATCCTCGCCCAGCTCGGCCGCGAGCGCCCTGAGGCGCTCCTCGCGGCGCGCGACCAGCACGATCGAGTAGCCGGGCTCGCGCGCCAGCCGCCGCGCGGTCGCCTCGCCGATGCCGCTGCCGGCGCCGGTGACGACGGCGATGAACGGTCTGCCGGTGGTCGCTGGTGAGCTCATGACGAGGTGTCCGCGCTTTGGCGCTCTGTCCAGCGCAGTGCAAGAGGCGGGCGCCGGTTAGCCTTTCAGATCGGCGACCACATGAGCGCGAACCCACCAACCGGCGCGGCCGGCGCAGCGCCCGGCGGCCAGCGATCCGCGCGCAAGCGCGAGGCGCTCGACCTGTTTCGCGGTCTGCCGCGCCGCTATGACCTGCTGTCCTCTGCGCTCAGCTTCGGGCAGGACCCGCGCTGGCGCCGCGCGCTCGTCGGCGAGGTCGCCGCGGCGCGCGGCGCGCGCGTGCTCGACGTGGCGACCGGTACCGGCATGGTCGCCGCCGAGCTGCTGGCACGCTGCGGCGACTGCTCGGTCGTCGGCATCGACCAGAGCGCCGAGATGCTCGCCGGCGCGCGGGCGCGCTTTGCCGGAGACTCGCGCGTGGAGCTGGTCGAAGGCCACGCGGAGCGCCTGCCGTTCGACGACGCCAGCTTCGACGCGCTGACGTTCACCTACCTGCTGCGCTACGTCGACGATCCGCCGGCGACGCTGCGCGAGCTGGCGCGCGTGGTCAAGCCGGGAGGCCGCGTCGCGTCGCTGGAGTTCGGCGTGCCGCCGTGGCCGCCCGCCCGCCTGGCGTGGAGGTTCTACACGGCCGTCGGCCTGCCGGCGCTCGGCCGCCTTGCCTCGCGCGAGTGGGCGGAGGTCGGGCGCTTTCTCGGCCCGAGCATCCGCGGCTACTACGCGCGCCATTCGCTGCCGAGCATCGTGTCCTACTGGCGTGCGGCTGGGCTGGTCGACGTCAGCGTGCGGCGCATGAGCCTCGGCGGCGGTGTCGTCATGGCGGCGAGCAAGGCGGCGGAGCCCGGCGATGCCCGCGGCGCCTGAGCGGCCGGCCTTCTACGCGCTCGGCGGCGGCCGCGCGGGCGATCTGCTCACGCTGCTTCACCCGCCGTACACCGCGTGGCATCTGAGCTACTTCGCGCTCGGCGCTGCCGTTGCCCCGCACGTGTACGCCGACCGCCTGCTGTGGGGCCTGGCGGCTTTCGCGCTGGCGGTCGGCGTGGCCGCGCACGCACTCGACGAGCTGCACGACCGCCCGCTGGGCACCGGCTTGAGCAGGCGCACGCTGATCGCGCTGGCGCTCGTCAGCCTGCTCGGCGCTCTGGCGATCGGCGTTGCGGGGGCGATCACTGTCTCGGCGCTGCTCGTGCCGCTCGTGGTCGCCGGCGGCCTGTTCCTGCCGGCGTACAACCTCGAGTGGGCGGGTGGGCGCCTGCACGGCGATCTGTGGTTCGCGATCGGCTGGGGTGCCTTCCCGGCGTTCACCGGCTACTTCGTCAACTCGCTGAAGATCGCGCTGCCCGGAGTGCTGATCGCGCTCGGCTGCCTGGTGCTGAGCATCGCCCAGCGACGCCTGAGCTCCCCCGCACGCGAGCTGCGCAGGCGAACGAGCTCGGTCGCGGGCGTGCGCACGCTCGCCGACGGCAGCACCGAACAGCTCTCGCTGGCGCGCCTGCTCGCGCCGCTCGACGGCGCGCTCGCGGCGTTGTCGCTGGCGGTCGTGCTGACCGCCTGCGCGCTGCTCGCCGCGCGGCTGTGAGGCCGCGCCCCGTTCAGCTCTCGCGCAGGTGCGCGCCCGGGCCGGGGCGCACCTCGATCGCCCCGCCGGGCGCCTGCGCGCCGGGCGCGAACAGGGCGAGCACGCAGCCGCCGAAGCCGCCGCCCATGATCCGCGCGCCGGCCGCGCCTGCGCCGTGCATGCGCGCGACGGTCGCCTCGACCGCCGGCGTGGAGATCTCGAAGTCGTCGCGCAGGCTCGCGTGCGCCGCGTCGAGCAGGCGCCCGAGCGCCGGCATGTCGCCATCGCTCAGCGCCGTCACGGCTTCGTCGACGCGCCGGTCTTCGCCGAGCACGTGGCGCGCGCGACGCAGCAGCGGTTCGGGCAGCCGCTGCAGCGACGCGGCGTCTGCCTGGCCGAGCAGCGACACACCGAGCAGCTCGGCGGCCTTGGCGCACTCGGCGCGGCGCTCGTTGTAGCCACCGTCGGCGTGCGCGTGGCGCTCGCCCGAGTCGAGCACGAGCAGCCGCCAGTCGCCGAGCGCCAACGGCACGGCCTGCATGTCGAGCGTGCGGAAGTCGATGCGCAGAGCGCTGTCGGGCGCTCCGAACAGTGACGCGAGCTGGTCGAGCAGGCCGGTCTGCGCGCCCACCCAGTCGTTCTCCACGCGCGCGCACAGCCGCGCGATCTGCAATCGCCGGGCACGGCGCGCCGCGTCGCCGGGCGCCACGGCGCCGGGTGCCGCGCCGCCGGGCTGCAGGGGCTCGATGCGCTCGCCCGAGAGCGCCAGCAGCGCCAGGCACAGCGCCACCTCCAGCGCCGCCGAGGAGGACAGGCCTGCGCCGCGGGGCAGATCGCCGCCGATCTGCAGGCTCGCGCCCGGCGGCGGCGTGCCCGCGTCCGACAGCTCGGCCACCGCGCCGCGCACGAACGCGCGCCAGCCCTCGCCGCGGGCGCGGTCGTTCAGCGTGAAGAAATCGTTCTCATCCAAATCGATTGCGTGCGCGCAAATGTGCTTGTCCGCGCTAGCTTGCGCCTGCACGACGATCCCCTGGGAGATCGCGAAAGGCAGCGCCAGCCCGCCGTTGTAGTCGGTGTGCTCGCCGATCAGGTTGACGCGCCCCGGAGCGAACGCGACGGCGCGATCAGCCGCCACGGGCGATCGCCTCGCGCAGCTCGGCGGCCGACTCCTCGGGCAGCGTGTCGGAGATGAACGTGCCCGCGCCCTGCTCGGAGCCGGCGAGGAACTTCAGCTTCTCGGCGGTGCGCAGCGGCGGGTAGAACTCGATGTGCAGATGCCCTTTGCAGGCGGGCGAGCCGGCCGGTGCCGAGGTGGGCGCCTGATGGACGACCATCACGTACGGGAAGGGCCGCGCGAACCGCGCGTCGTAGCCGCGCACGAGCGCCTGCAGCGTCTGCGACAGCTCGCGCAACTCCTGCGGCTGGCACTCCAGCAGGCTCGCGCGGTGCTCGCGCATCACGACGTGCGCTTCGTAGGCCCACCGCGCGGCGTGCGGCACGTAGGCGACGACGCCCTCGCGCTCGATCAGCACGCGCGAGGAGTCGCCGAGCTCGCGGGCCAGCAGCGCGCACATCGCGCAGCCGCCCAGCCGCTCGTCGGCAGCCAGCTCGAGCGCCGGCACGGGGGGCAGGAAGGGGTAGCCGTAGATCTGCCCGTGCGGGTGATGAAGCGTCACGCCGACCTCAACGCCGCGGTTCTCGAAGATCATCACGTAGTCGACGTCCGCGCGCGCGCCGAGCTCTTCGTAGCGATGGCGCCACACCCACATCAGCGCCTCGGCGCGCGCAGGCGACAGCGTCGCGAACGAGCCGTCGTGCTCGTCGGTGTACACGACTACCTCCGCGGCCCCGCCCGGCGCCTGAAAGGAAGGGAAGCGGTTGTCGAAGACGGCGATCTGAAACGACGGGAAGGGGATCTCCGTGGGCGGGCCGCCGGGACGCGTCGGGTCCAGCGGGCACAGCTCACGCGCGGGCAGGAACGTGCGGTCCTGGCGGTCGACCGCGTAGACGACCTGCTCGCCGCGCAGCTCGTTGAAGCGCTGTTCGCTCACGCCCGCTCGCCGCCTGCGCCGTCGTCGCCGGCCGGACCGCCCGCGGGCTCGCCGGCGCCCGCCGGCGGGTCGGCTCCGGCGCCGTCTGTGCGCTCGTAGAGGATCAGCGAGCGGCCGTCGTCTTTGTGCATGCGCAGCAGCGAGAGCGGGCCGTAGCGTTCGCGCGGCGCGGGCTCGCGCGGGGGCTGATCGCCGGAGCCTGAGGCCATCCAGCGAGGTTATTACCCCGCAGCGCCGGACGCCGAAAAGGGGTTTTCCTGTACGTCCGGAAGAGCGCAATTAAAGTGCTTGACTGAAGGAGTAGATTCGCGGGAAGCAATGCGATGGGTGCGGCGCCGACCCTGGCGCGGCCCTCGATCAGAGGAGAGAGTGAAATGCCAGAGACCGATCAGGGCCACGATGCCATAGCGCATCTCGACGGCGCCCAGGCGCCGGAGATCGACCGCCCCGGATTCGACCGCCGTTCCTTCCTTCGCCGCACCGCCCTCACCGGCGTCGGCGTCGGCTCGGTGAGCACGCTGCTCGCTGCTTGCGGGTCCAGCGCTTCCAGCGGCGGCAGCGGCGGGTCCGCGAGCGTGTTCGGCTCGCACCCCAGCTACAAATTCGTGTTCGTCAACCACGTGACGACGAACCCCTTCTTCACGCCGACGCAGTACGGCGCGGCCGACGCGTCCAAGCTGCTCGGCTGCTCCTACCAGTGGACGGGATCGGAAAGCTCCAACGTCAGCCAGATGGTCAACGCGCTCAGCAGCGCCGTCACGGCCAAAGCCGACGGGATCGCCGTGGCGCTGATCGACCTGCACGCCTTCAACGCGCCGGTCGAAGCGGCGATCAAGGCGGGCATCCCGGTCGTCGCCTACAACGCCGACGCGCCGGGCAACGCCCGCCTCTCCTACATCGGCCAGGACCTGAAAAAGGCCGGCGAAAAGATGGGCGAACGGATCGTCTCCGATGTCGGCTCGGGCGACGTCGCGCTGTTCATCGCGACGCCCGGCTCGGCCAACCTGCAGCCGCGCATCGAAGGCGCCGAAGCGGCCGTCAAGCGGTCGGGCAAGCCGATCACGCTGCACACCGTCGCCACCGGCGCGTCCGTCCCGGGCGAGCTCTCGGCGATCGACGCGTACTGGGTCGGCCACAAGACGACCAAGGGCATGTACGCGGTCGACGGCGGCTCGACGGAAAGCCTCGCCAAAGTGATGCAGAAGTACAGCCTCGGCGGCAAGGTCAAGGCCGGCGGCTTCGACCTCACCGAACAGACGCAGAACCTGCTCAAAGCCGGCGACATCGAATTCACGATCGACCAGCAGCCCTACCTTCAGGGCTTCTTGCCGGTGCTGCAGCTGTTCATGTACAAGGTCTCGGGCACGCTGTCGGGCATCTACGAAGCCGACACGGGCCTGAAGTTCCTCGACAAGGAAACGATCGTGCCCTACGTCAACAGCAAATCCCGCTACGAGGGCACCTCGACGGCCGCCAAGGTCATCTCCGCCTCCTAGGTCGAGCACCGTCCGAGCGAGGGAAACGAGATGGCAAGCGCGACAGGAGGACCGGCGGCAGAGGCGCAGCCGCCGGCTCCGAAGGCCCCGGAGAACTCGCTCCGGGGCCCGTCGGTCGGCAGGCAGCTGATCGGTCGCGTCACGGCGCTGCGCGAGGGAAGCATCATCGTCGTGACGATCGTCACGGCGATCTACTTCTCCGCGAACACGAGCAGCTTCTTCACGGGCGACAACTTCAAGACGCTGCTGCCGTACTTCGCGCCGTTTGCGATTCTCGCCGCGGGCGAGATCTTCGTGATGATTCTCGGCGAGATCGACCTGTCGATCGCGGGCATGTACCTGTTCGCCCCGATCCTCTTCTACAAGCTCAACACGAGCCTCGGCCTGGGCCTGGTCCCCGGCGTGATCGTGACGCTGCTGGTGTGCATGGCCGTCGGCGCGCTCAACGGCTTCTTCGTCGCCGTCGTGGGGATCAGCTCGTTCGTCGCGACGCTGGCGATGCTGTTCGCGTTCGAGGGGCTCGCGCTGATCATCTCCCACGGCACGCCTGTCGCCACGCCCGGCGGACAGCCGCCGCTCGACACGTTCGGCAAGGTCTTCGGCGGCGGCACCTACTCCGAGCTCATCTGGGCGGTGGGGATCGTGGTGATCCTGCAGGTCGTGCTGACGTTCACCCGCTGGGGCCTGTACACGGTGGCGATCGGCTCGAACAAGCTCGGCGCCGCGGAGGCCGGGGTGAAGGTGGCGCTGGTGACGATCCGCAACTTCATGCTGTGCGCCTTCACGGCGGGGCTGGCGGGCATCTTCGAGGCGGTTCGCTCGGCGACGGTGCAGCCCGACCCGGCGGGCCCGAACGAATACCTCTTCCTCGCCGTCGCGGCGGCGGTGATCGGAGGGACATTGCTCACCGGCGGCTCGGGCACGGTGGTCGGCGCGCTGATCGGCGCGCTGTTCCTCGGCGTGCTGAAGGACGGTCTGATCCTGCAGGGTGTCAACGCCAACTACCTGCTGTTCTACACGGGCTTGGCTATCTTCGTGGCGATGACCGCAAACGTGTTCGTCGGACGCGCGCGCAGGGGGCACAGCGGAAGTGGCTGACGCGAACCCCCGCTCGGTGGAGCCCGTGGTGCCGCCCACGTCGGCGCCCGACGACGTGCTGCGCGTCGAACACATCGCCAAGCGCTTCGGCCCGGTGACGGCTCTGCGCGACGTCAACCTGCACCTGAAAAAAGGCGAGGTCCTCGGGCTGCTCGGCGACAACGGCGCCGGCAAGTCCACGCTGATCAAGATCCTCGCGGGCTTTCAGAAACAGGACTCCGGCGAGATGTTCCTGCACGGGAAACCGTATGCGCCGAAAAACGTGGACGACGGGCGCGCGAAAGGCATCGACACCGTCTTTCAGGACCTCGCGCTGATCGACGAACTCTCCGTCTACCACAACCTCTACCTGCGCCGTGAGCGCCTGCTCAAGCCGTTCCCGATACTGGCCAACCGCCAAATGAAGCGCGAAGCGCGCAAGGCGCTCGACGAGATCGGCATCAACATCCCGCGCATCGACGTAGCCGTCGCGCGGTTGTCGGGCGGCCAGCGCCAGGCGATCGCCGTCGCGCGCACCGTCAACGGCGACGCCGACATCATCCTGCTCGACGAGCCGCTCGCGGCAATGGGCGCGAAAGAGGGCGCGCAGATCCTCGACCTCGTCGCGCGCCTGAAGGACGAGGGCAAGGTCTCGATCATCATGATCCTGCACAACTACGTCCACGTCCTGCAGGCCTGCGACCGCGTGAGCATGATTCAGGACGGCGCCATCGCGCTGGACAAGCCGACGTCGGAGACCTCCGTCGAGGAGCTGACCGACATCGTCGTCAACGAGTACCGCCGCGCGCGCGAAGAGACGCACCGCGAAGAGGCGCAGTCGGCCGGCTGAGGCCGGCGCCGCGCACGCCGGCGCCGCACATACCGGCGCCCCGCATAGCGTCGATCAGAGTTCCGGCGGCGAATCTCTGGACAAAGGGCCAGGGCGAGGCGCGTCTGGACGCGGCAGACTGCATCGTGCGCAGGGCAGGGATCGCTTTGCGCGCTTCTCCTGAATCCTCCCTCTCGTTCGAGGGCCGTCACGACCGCCGGTCGTGGCGGCCCCTCGGGCGGCCCGGCCGGCTCGCTGCTCGAGCCCGTGGGCGCGCGTTTGCAGGGTGATCCATCGACGCCGCCGAAGCTGTATACCTCGAAGACCCGGCATCTTCGCCGGCCGAGCAGACCCCATTGAGAGCATGAGCGCATCCACGTTGGCACCACCGCCGGCCCCGCCGCCGCGCCGCAGCCGCCTGCCGATTGCAGCCGGCGCCGCCGTCGCGGTGCTGGTGGCGCTCGCCGCGGCGATGCTCATCTACGACCACTCGCGCCGCGATCAGATCGCCAAGGGCGTGACGATCGACGGGGTCGACGTCGGCGGGCTCAGTGCGTCGGCCGCGCGCAGCAAGATCGAGCGCGAGCTGATCGCGCCGCTGAACCGGCCGGTCACCGTCCGCTCGGGGTCGCACACGTGGACGCTCAGCGCGCGCCGGGCGGGCCTGACCGTGGACGCCGCCAACATGGTCTCTCAGGCGGTTGACGCCAGCCGCCGCGGCTCGGTGTTCACGCGCACGTTCCGCGGGCTGTTCGGCGGCAGCGTCAAGAGCAACGTGCCGCTCGTCGTCAGCTACTCGCACTCGGCCGTGCGCGGGCTCACCGCGAAGGTTCGCGCGAGCGTCAACAAAGCGCCGCGCGACGCCACCGTCGCGGCCAGCGCGAGCGGCCTGACCGAGGTTGCCGGCGAGAACGGCATGACCGTCGACAGCGATCGGCTGGGCGGTCGCATCACGCGCGCGCTCGCGTCGACGGGGCGGGCTCGCACGGTCGCCGTTCCTGCTCATGTCGTCAAGCCGAAGGTCACCAGCTCCGAGCTGGCCAGCCAGTACCCGGCGTACATCATCGTCGACCGCTCGTCCTTCAGGCTGCGCCTCTACACGCACCTCAAACTGGCCAGCACGTATGAAATCGCGGTCGGCATGGAAGGGCTGGAAACGCCCGCCGGCCTGCACCACATCGAATGGAAGCAGGTCGACCCGCCGTGGTACGTGCCCAAGAAAGCGTGGGCCGGCGCGCTCGCTGGGACGGTCGTACCGCCGGGCCCGCAGGACCCGCTGAAGGCGCGCTTCATGTCCTTCGAAGGCGGCGCCGGCATCCACGGCATCGACCCCAGCGAGTACAGCTCGATCGGCCACGACGCCTCGCACGGCTGCGTGCGCATGCGCATCCCCGACGTGATCGCGCTGTACGACAAGACGCCCGTCGGCACGCCCGTCTACATCGCCTAGCTAGAGCTGCTCGCGGTATTCCCGGTTCTGCTGGCGCTCGCCGCGGATCTGGATGGCGATGTACACGACGATCACGTTTACCACGACGCCGATGCCGCCGAACGTCGCGATCAGGCCGATGTCCATGCTGAGCGCTTTGCTCATCGCGAGAAGCATGCGCGGAGCCTAGCAACGGGCCGGGCGCTCGTGTCGTAGCCTTCATCGCTGCCGCCCACCCGATCGCCGGTAGGATCGGGGCCGCCGCGCCGCTGACGGCACGACGGCAACGCTGGAGAGGTGCCGGAGCGGTTGAACGGGCGCGATTGGAAATCGCGTAACGGGGGTCAACCTCGTTCGAGGGTTCGAATCCCTCCCTCTCCGCTTGTGCAGTGCGCGTAGGCTCGGAAGGCGGGCACACGGACAACCGAGACAGGAGACGAGAGATGGCCTCCATCCGCAAGGAGATAACTATCGACGCCAGCCCCGAGGAGGTTTGGGCCGCCGCGCGCGACTGGGGTGCGTTGCACGAACGTCTCGTCCCCGGTTTCGTCGTCGACACGCAGCTCGACGGCGACGATCGCATCGTGACGTTCGCCAACGGCACCAAACTGCGCGAGATCCTCGTCGACCTCGACGACGAGAGCCGCCGGCTGGTGTGGTCGGTCGTCGATGGCCCTTACAGCCATCACAACGGCTCGGCGCAGGTGTTCGCCGAGGACGACGGGCGCGCTCGCTTCGTGTGGACCGCCGATCTGCTGCCCGACGAGCTCGCCGGGCCGACCGGCGAGGCGATGCAGCGGGGAACGGAAGTCGTCAAGCGCACGCTGGAGGCGAGAACGGCACATCTCACCGACTGAGCAATTCGCCTAGAACGTGCAGGGCGACGCCCGTTGCCGCCGTATTCTTTTTCAATGGCGACGGAATCGGCAATCGCTCATGCTGGTACGCGCCCGCATCGTCGAACGCGCCTGCTGATCGGTGTCCTCGCGGGAGCGCTCGCGGTGGCCGCCGTGGCGGTGGCAGCGGTGTTGGCGCTCTCCGGAGTGACGCTCGCCGACGACTCGACCGCACTCGCGCACGTCAGCGTGCAGCCGTTCGGCGGCAGCATCGAGCACGTGCACGCCTTCGGGCCGGGTGGCCGCCCAATCCCGATCGCCGTGGCGGGCGGGCGCCTGACGCCGTTGCAGCGGCTGAAGCCGGGCGAGCGGGTGTCGGTCGACGTGACGGTGCGCCGTCCCTCGTGGCTTGGCTGGGCGCTGGGGCACGAACGCACCGAGCATCTGACGCTGCGCACCCCCCAGGCGCGTGTGAGCGCGCGCTGGCTCACGGTACGCCCGACGGACCCCGTGCGTGTGCGCTTCGACCAGCCGGTGAGCCGCGTGACCGTATCGGGCGGTCCGCAGGCGCAGGGTCGCGTAGCGCAGGGCGGCGGGCGGTCCGTCTCGCTCGGTGAGCGGGCGATGACGGGGTCTCTCGAGGTCGCCGCCGCGGCGCGGCCGTGGGAGACCGTCGGCCCGCCGACGCAGGTCAGCTGGTTTCCGCCCTCGCACTCGGCCGTGATGGTCTCCTTGCCTGCGGAGGGCGCGAGCGTGGGACCGGCGACGACGCTGTACCTGACCTTCTCGAAGCCGGTCAGCGCCGTGCTCGGATCGCATCGGCCGCGCCTTACGCCGAGCACGCCGGGGCACTGGTTCCGCGCCAACAGCCACACACTGGCGTTCAAGCCCTCGGGCATGGGCGCGCCGTTCGGCACGCACCTGCGCGCCCAGCTGCCGCGCCCGGTCGCGGTGACCGGTGGGCCCGGCGGTGGCTTGCACAAGACCAGCACCGTCGAATGGACCGTGCCGCCCGGCTCGACGCTGCGCCTGCAGCAGCTGCTCGCCCAAGCCGGCTACCTGCCGCTGGTGTGGCACCCGGCGGGCGCCGAGGTCGCGCGCACGCCGGGCGCCGAGGCGCAGGCGGCGGTCAGCGCGCCCGGCGGCACGTTTGCGTGGCGCTACCACGACACGCCGCATCAGCTTCAGGCGATGTGGAGCGCGGGCAAGGAAAACACGATCACGCGCGGTGCGTTGATGAAGTTCGAGGACGAAAACGGCATAACGGTCGACGGACTTCCGGGCGCCGCCGTGTGGCAGAAGCTGATCGCCGCGGCGATCGCCGGAAAGCGCTTGACCAGCGGCTACAGCTACGTGTACGTGCATCGCGAAGTGCCCGAGACGCTGACGCTGTGGCACGACGGGCACACGGTGCTGACCTCGCCGGCCAACACGGGCATCTCCGGCGCGGAAACCGAACTGGGCACCTTCCCGGTGTTCGAGCACCTTCCGGAAACGACGATGAGCGGCACCAACCCCGACGGCTCGCACTACGAAGACCCGGGGATCAAGTGGGTCAGCTACTTCAACGGCGGCGATGCGCTGCACAACTTCGACCGCTCGTCCTTCGGCACGCCGCAGAGCCTGGGCTGCGTCGAGCTGCCGCTGTCGGACTCGGCGGAGATCTATCCCTACACGCCGATCGGCACGCTCGTCACGATCGAAAGCTGAGCTCGCGCCGTCCGCGGCGCAGCGGACGAGCCGGCTAGGGCAGCCCGTCGAGCCCGGCGTCGAGCTCCACGCCGGCGGAGTTGAGCGCGAAGGCGACCATGTGGTAGTGCCCGACGAGCATCGCGATCTCCAGCAGCCCGCGCTCGTCGTGGCTCTCCGCGAGTGCCGCCCAGGTGTCGTCGGCGATCTTCGCGCGCTCGTGCAGCTCGTCGGCGGCGCGCAGCAGCGCGGCGTCGGCGGGCGGCCAGCCCGGCGCACCGGGCCCCTCGGCGACGCGCGCGATCTCCTCGCGCGAGATGCCGATGTGCTCGGCGATGCGCACGTGCTGGCCCCACTCGTAGTCGGAGGAGCAGTTGAAGCCGGTGCGCAGGATCAGCAGCTCGCGCTCGCGTGCGCCGAGCACTCCGCGCCCGAGCAGGAAGCCGCCGAACGGCAGCCATGCGCGGAACAGCTGCTCGTGGCGAGCGAGCGTGGGGAAGATGTTGTTGTCGCCCAGGCGCACGTCGAAGTCGGGCGGGGTGGCCTCCAGGATCGGCCGCAGCTCGTCGCTCCACTCGGGCTCGGGCAACGGTGGGATGCGCGGCACGTTCTTCGCCCTACGCGCCGGTCGCCGCCAGCGGTTCGCTCGGCGCCGCGACGGGCGCGGCGCGCGAGAAGCGCAGCTCGCCGTCGTCGAGCTGCGCGCGCCTGAGGCTGAGCATGTCGCGCGCGTAGTTCTGGTGCACGCGCCAGGGCACGCGCGAGCCCTGCTTGGGGAACATGTGGATCGAGCGCTGCACGTAGCCGGAGGAGAAGTCGAGAAACGGCTCGGCGGTCAGCGACGGGTCGTCGTTGACGGGCGTGCAGTAGGCGTAGCCGTGCTCGTCCATGTAGTTGAGCAGCCGGCACACGTAGACGCACGTCAGGTCGGCCTTGAGCGTCCACGAGGCGTTGGTGTAGCCGAAGGACAGTGCGAGGTTGGGCACGCCGCTGAGCATCATCCCCTTGTAGGCCATCGTCTGGGACACGTCGACGTCATGGCCGTCGACGGCGAGCTGCATGCCGCCGAGGGCCAGCAGGTTCAGGCCGGTGGCGGTGACGACGATGTCGGCCTCCAGCTCCTCGCCCGAGCGCAGGCGAAGCCCGTCGGGCGTGAACGTGTCGATGTGCTCGGTGACGATCGAGGCGCGCCCCGAGGACAGCGCGGCGAACAGGTCGCTGTCCGGCACCAGGCACATGCGCTGGTCCCACGGGTTGTAGCTCGGGCTGAAATGCGTGCCGACGTCGTATCCAGCCGGAAGCTGGCGTTCGATGGCCCTTCGCACCAGCCGCTTGACCAAGCGCGGCCGGCGGCGGCTGAGCTGGTAGACGAGCATCGCCACGAGCACGTTCTTCCAGCGCACGACCGAGTAGGCAGCTTTCGCGGGCAGCGCGCGGCGCACGAGCTTGGCGAGCGGGTCTTCGCCGGGCAGCGAGACGACGTAGCTGGGCGAGCGCTGCAGCATCGTCACGTGCTCGGCGCTCTCGGCGAGCGCCGGGACGAGCGTGACGGCGGTGGCGCCGCTGCCGATCACGACGACGCGCTTTCCGGCGTGCTCGACGTCCTCGCCCCAGTGCTGCGGGTGCACGATCTGCCCGCGGAAGCTGTCGGTGCCGGCGAACTGCGGCGTGTGACCCTCGTCGTAGCGGTAGTAGCCGGTGCACATGAACAAGAAGCTGCACGTCAGCTCGACCGTCTCGAGCGTGTCCTCGCGCGTGGCATGCACGGTCCAGCGCGCGTCGGAAGAGGACCACTCGGCGCGCACGACGCGGTGGCCGAAGCGGATGTGGCGATCGACATCGTGGTCTGCCGCGGTCTGTCGAACGTAGCTGAGGATCGACGAGCCGTCGGCGATCGACTTCGCCTCCTCCCACGGGCGAAAGGAGTACCCGAGCGTGTACATGTCCGAGTCCGAGCGGATGCCCGGGTACCTGAAGAGATCCCAGGTTCCGCCGATGCTCTCGCGCGCCTCGAGGATCGCGTAGGACTTCTGCGGGCTGTCGGACTGCAGGTGGCAGGCCGCGCCGATGCCGGACAAGCCTGCACCGACGATCAGCGCGTCAACGTGTTCGGGCGACAAGTCGCGCCTCCAGATCGAGCTTCGTGCGGTTGTGACGAGCTTACCTCGCGCGATGTTCGCCGATGTGTGACAGGCGTCCACCGGGTGTATCGTCGCTCGTTCGGGGTCGCCGGGGTGGCGGACAGCGTCGATACACAGGAGGTCGCGATGAGCTTCAAGCTCGCCCATCGGGCGGAGTGCGAGACGGTCGGCAACTGGCAGCTCGTGCGCCGCACGCTCGAGCTGGAGTCGTTCGGGATCAACATCGTGGAGATCTCCTCCGGTGAGCAGATCCCCGAACACGACGAGATCGACCGCGACCAGGAGGAGCTGTTCCTGGTGCTCGCCGGCAAGCCGACGCTGGTGATCGACGGCGAGGATCACGCGGCGCCGGCCGGCACGTTCGCCCGCCTGGACCCGGAGCACAAGCGCACGGTGCGAAACGACTCCGAGCCGACGGCGGAGGTGCTGATCGTCTCGGCGCCGCGCTCCAGTGGGTACGAGCCGATGAGCTGGGCATGAGCGCCGCGACCGACGAGCTGCGTGTCGATCCTGCGCCAGGTCGGCTGATCTAGCGACGCGCGCGCGGCCGGCGGCTAGGACGGCCTGGGAATGTGCCCTCCGCCGCCGGGCCGGCTGGCGCGCAGCGAGATCGCCGTGCCGGCGCCGAGCACGAGCACGACGGTCGCGAGGCTTTCCAGCGGGCCGACGTGGACGATGCCGCCGGCGAGCAGCTTGATGCCGACGAGCGCCAGCAGCACGGCGATCGTCTGGTCCATGTACATCAGGCGCTGGCGGGCGACAGTGACGAGCTGGAACAGGGCGCGCAGCCCGAGCAGCGCGAGCAGGTTGCCCGTCAGCAGCAGCGTGGCGTCGTTGGAGATCGCCAGTGCGGCAGGGATCGAGTCGACGGCGAACGTGAGGTCGGCGAAGACGATCGCGATCAGGCACAGCAGCAGCGGCGTCACTTCGCGGCGGCCGTCGCGCACGACCAGCCAGCGGCGCGGGACGTGCTCGCTCAGCGGCAGGCGCCGGCGCAGCATCGCCACCACGCGGCTGGGGCCGGCAGGCTCCTCGCCGTGCGAGCGGGCGGTTTGCCAGGCGAGCACGATGAGCAGCCCGCCGAGCACGTAGCCGACGATGTGCGAGGCGTCGAACACGGCCACGCCGAGCAGGATCGCGGGGACGCGCAGCGCGAACGCCGAGAGCGCGCCGAAGGACACCAGCCGGTCCTGCTCGGCGCCAGGGATCTGGAACGTGGCGATGAGCACGGCGAACACGAACACGTTGTCGAGCGAGAGCGCGCGCTCGATGAGGTACACGGCGGCGTATGAGCCGGCCGCGTGCGGGCTGTCGAACAGCCCGAACCAGAGCGTCGGCAGCAGCCCGAGCGCCAGCCATGCGGCGCTCCACAACAGCGCGCCGCGCACATGCGAGCGCTCGGGGTCGCGGCTCGCGCGGGTCTCCAGCCAGAAGGCGCCGGCGACGAGCAGTACCTGACCGCCGAGCGCGACGTAGAGCATCGAGGGACTGTAGATGCTGCCCAGCCTGGAGCAGCCGCTCGCGCGAACGGCTCGTCGCGTGTCTGCGGCGGTGTGCCACGTGCGGCGGGTCGCCTGGTACTGTCGCGACGGGAGGCAGTCCCGAGGGAGACAGGGAGGAGCGCGATGCACAAGGTCACGTTGTTTCGCGACCGGCCACGGCCGGTGCAGATCGCGCTCGGCGGCGCGGTGCCGCTGATCTTCGGTGCGGTCGTGGGAATCGTGCTCGGCGTCTCGGCGGGCGTGTACTGGGTGCTCGCGGTGGTCGCCGGCTTGGGCGCGGTGGTCGCCGGGTTCGAGCACCAGGACGGCTGGGGCGGAGCAGACCGCGGCCTCGTCGGCGGGGTGCTGTTCGCGATCGGCATTCTCGTCGCGCATGCCATCGCGGGCACCCACGCGAAGGTCTCGCTCGGCGGCTTTCCGCCGTTGCTGATCGTGATCGACGCGATCTTCGGCATGCTGCTCGGCGCGCTCGGCGGCTGGATCGCGCGCAACCTGCGCGAGCGCCACGCGCCGGCGGACAAACCGGTCTGAGCCGAGTTGCCGCAGACGCGAGCCGTACATCGGTTGGCAGCCGGTTGCGGGCGACCGCCGCACGTGACATGCTGCACTGCATAGCGAACGGGACTGCGATCGCTTGAGAGGCGTGACGGGACCGGAAAGAGAGAACACGTTGCAGGGCCCTTCTGAGCAGCGCACAGCCGGTCCGGCCGGACTGCGCAGCTCCATCTTGCAGGATGGCGAGCAATCGCCGACGGCGACCGCCGCGGTCGCCAAGCCGCGCTCTGAGCGTCCCTACTGGCGCGAGGACCTCGCTCCGTACGCGCAACCGCACATGGGGCGCAGCCTGCGCGAACTGGCTACGTCGGTGCTGCCCTACCTCGGCCTGTCGGTCGCGATGTACGAGTGCCTGAGCATCTCCTATCTGCTGGTGCTGGCGATCGCGATCCCGACGGCCGGCTTTTTGGTGCGCACGTTCATCCTCTTTCACGACTGCACGCACGGATCGCTGCTGCGCTCGAAGCGCGCGAACGCATGGCTCGGCACAGTGCTCGGGTTGTTCGTGTACGCGCCGTTTCTGCGCTGGCGCCACGACCACGCGATCCACCACGCGACCTCGGGCGACCTCGACCGCCGCGGCGGCGGGGACGTGCACACGCTGACGGTCGCCGAATACCACGAGCTGGCGCCGCGAGCACGCCTCGCCTACAGGCTGTTTCGTAACCCACTGGTGATGTTCGGCATCGGCCCGATCGCCGCGCTGCTGGTCGGCCCGCGCCTGGTCGCCAAGGATGCGCGGCCACGAATGCGCCGCAGCGTGATCGGCACGAACATCGCGCTGGCGGTGTTCGTCGGCGCGATGTGCTGGCTGATCGGCTGGGAGGACTTCCTGCTCGTTCAGGCACCGACGGTGATGCTCGCCGGCTCCGCCGGCATCTGGCTGTTCTACGTGCAGCACCAGTTCGAGGACGCCTACTGGGAGGGTGCGGGCGAGTGGAGCTACGCCGATGCAGCCTTGCGCGGGAGCTCTTATCTGAAGCTGCCCAAGATCCTGCAGTTCTTCTCGGGCAACATCGGCCTGCATCACGTGCACCACCTCAACGCGCGCATCCCCAACTACAACCTCCAGCGCGCGCACGACGAGAACGCGATCTTCCACGACGTGCCCACGCTGTCGTTCATGGACGGCATGCGCGCGGTGCGCCTGAAGCTGTACGACGAGCGCACCGGGCGCATGGTGAGCTTCGCCGAAGCGCGCGTGCCGCAGGCCAGCGCGAACGCCGGTCGCTGAGAGCACCGACTAGACTGGGCGGCTCTGCGCCCGTAGCTCAGCTGGATAGAGCGTCGGTCTACGGAACCGAAGGTCAGAGGTTCGAATCCTCTCGGGCGCGTGCGGAACTGCCTGGTCAATCGGTACTGGTCAGTGGAGAGTGGGTCGGTAGACGAGCTCCTGGATGCGACCGTCGAGCGTCCGGCTCTCGACCAGCTCCAGGTCGAAGTCGGCGGCATCCCGGAATACCGGGTCCAGCCCGGTCTGACCGGTGATGACAGGGAACAGCGTCACCTGCACGCGGTCGACCAGGCCGGCCGCCATCAGCGCCCGGTTCATAGCCAGGCTGCCATGCGAGCGCAACGGCACCTCCGACTGCTCCTTGAGCCGCGCGACGACATCGACGGCGTCACCGCTCGCGACCGTCGCATCCGGCCAATCCAGAGATCCCTCCAGCGTCGTCGACACGACTGTTGCGGGCAGGCTCCTCATCCGGCTGACCCACGGGTCGCGCACGTCGGACTCCTCTGTGCTCGACGCCAGCATCCGCGCGAACAGCCGATACGTGTTGGCGCCGAAGACCATCCGCTGCTCCGGGCTGTGCAGGGCCAGGCGACGGTCGAGCAACTCGGGGCCCTGCTTGCCCCAGTAGCCGCTCCAGGCATCGGTGGCGCCGCCGTAGCCGTCCAGGCTGGAAAAGACATCGAAGGTGTAGGTGGCGGTCATGTCGTTCTCCTCGATTGCAGTCGATCGGTGTAATAGGGACGGGCAGGCGCCGCGAGACTCATCGCCGTCGCAATGGGCTCGGGCGGCATCGTCGCCCAAGCCGACATGCCCCGATGCCGGTTCGCGTTTGCGCGCCGGCTCGTCGGGGTATTGGCGCTGCGATCGAATGCAGTCGGGTGAAGCGGACGCGGCCGGGATCGCCCGGGCCGGGAGCAGAAAGAGCGGGAGGGGATCTTTTCATGAGTAGTCGCCCACGTCGTGAGCAGCGCGGGGATTTGCAGCCCGAGGCCAAGGGGACGCGCCGGCCGATGCGGCGCGCGCTCGTCGTCGCCTTTCTCGCGGCGCTCGTTACCGGAATCTGCTGCTCAACTGCCGCGGCCACGGTCGCCCTGTGCAATGTGGAAATCCCCATGAGCGACGGCGTGATAATCCGCGCCAACCTGTACCTGCCTTCGAGCACCGGGCACTACCCGACAGTGCTGACGGCCACCGGCTACAACAAGGACGCCGCCAACCCGGCCGGCCAGGACTGCTCGGGCTCCGGCGGTATCGCCGGCGACGAACCGTCGCTTGCCGAAAAGGGCTTTGCCGTGATGGTGATGGACGACCGCGGCACCGGCGACAGCGGCGGCAAATGGGAATCGTGGGGGGAACGCACCCAGCAGGACTACAAGGAGGTCCTCGACTGGATCCAGGCGCAGGCCTGGTCGAACGGAAGCGTGGCGACGACCGGCGAGTCCTACATGGGCATCACCTCGCTGTTGATCGCCGAGGCCGACGCTGCGCGCGTCAAGGAAGGCAAGCCCCGGGCGGTGCAGGCGGTGTGGGCCGATATCCCGATGGCCGATGCCTACCGTGACGTGACCTTCCAGGGCGGCTCGATCGACACCGGGTTCATACCGTTGTGGCTGGGGCTCGTCACCGCGCTCTCGGACCTGCCGCCGGCCGACGCGACGCAGAACCCGCAGGAAGCCGCGACGGTGTACCTCGAACATCTCTTCGGCAACGCCGAATTCACCGTCCAGCACATCCTCGGCGCGGCGCTCGGCGAAGAAGACGCCTACGACGGCCCGTTCTACCGAGAGCGCTCGCCGGTCGTACGGGCGAGCGAAATCACCGTGCCCGTGGTCATCACGGGCGGCTGGTGGGACCTCTTCCAGCGCGGCGAGCCGCTGCTCTGGGAATCGCTGAAGAACTCCAAGGACCGAGTCCTGTTCATGTCGCCGCACTACCACATCAGCCAAGGCCCAGCCTACGAAAACCCGAACATCAAGGAAGACTGGTTCGGCCACTGGCTGAAAGGCGCCAAGAACGGCGTGCAGAAGACGCCGAAGGTCAACATCTACCCGATCGGCGGCAGCGGGTGGGAACACTCCGCGAAGTTCCCGCTGGCGAAAACGAAGTACGAACGTCTCTACTTGAACGGCGAATCGTCGGGCTCGGCCCCGCTGTCGGTGCACGACGGCTCGCTCGCGAACAAGCCGCCGGCAAGCGAATCGGGCGATCTGGCGCCGCTGCTGCCCGCATCGAGCCCGTGCTCGCGCGAGACCGCGCAGTGGACCGCCGGCGCGGGCTCCAACGCGCTGTGCGACACCTCCAACAACACCTACGAGGCGAGCTCGCTCACGTACAGCACCCAGCCACTGGGCGCCGCGACGAAGATCACCGGTCTGATCACGGCCGACCTCTGGGCAAAGCTCAGCACTACCGACGGCACCCTCGTCGCCGTGCTCAGCGAGGTCGAACCGAACGGCGATTCCAACCAGATCACGGCCGGCTTCCTGCAGGCCAGCCAGCGCGCTGTCGAACCCAGCCTCGAGACATACGGGCCAAAACACGTCGTCACCCGTCCGTGGCATCCGTTCACGAAAGAAAGCCAGAAGGCGGTGACCCCGGGCGAAGCGGCCGAATACGACATCGAGATCTATCCGACCGGCGTCGTCGTGCCGGCGGGCGATCGGCTGCGGCTGACGATCGGAACGGCCAACACGGTGACCGGCCTGCCGACGCTGCCGACGCTCGGCCAAGAGCTCGGCGGGACGATCACGGTTCTGCATGGCGGCGCGCACGACTCCTACGTGCAGCTGCCGGTCGTTCCATAGGCGCGGGCGCGCGGCGATTCGGCCTCGGGCCGGCCGTGCCCGATTCCGCCGCTTTTGCAGGCACGTTGCGCGCGCGAAGGAAACGCTCGCGGCGCCCGGAGCCCACAGTCCCCGCATTGTGCGGTCGCGGTGGCACCCGCCGAGCAGGGTCGCGCTTATCATTGCGGGCGGCGCACGCGACACTGGCCGGGGATGGACGGTGTCGAGGACGGAACCTCCTCGTTGGATCGAAGGCGACATGGTCGACAGCTGGAAGCGGGGCAAGAAGACGACACGCAGGCTCGGACTGGCGGTTGCCGGTGCCGTCGTGCTGCTCGCCCTCCTGCCGCTGTCATCGGCCTCGGCGCTCCCCACTTTGGCGATCGCGACTCCCGGCCAGGGAAGCGTGAGCAGCACAGCGACCGTGTCGGTCTCGGGGACGACCAGCGACGCGACAGACCCGATCTCGCTGACGCTCGCCGGCGCACACGGCGAGGTCGTCACCGGCGAAGTCGTCTTGCCCGGCAATTCGTGGTCAGACGAACTCTCGGTGCCCGCCGACGACACGTACACCGTCGTGGCGAAGCAGTCCGAAGCGGTCGAATCGGGATTTGAAACGGCCACCCAGGAAGTCGCGTTCGGCGTGAAAACGCACGCTCCCTCGGTGAGCCTCGGGACATCCGTGAGCAAGGAGAGCGTCCGCTTCGGCGGCCACGCCGGCGATGGGCCGGGCGACGAACAGAAGGTCTTCGTGCAGGTGTTCTCAGAAGGAGCCGAACCGCTGCAGACCATCGAAGTCCAGCGCGAAGGCTCGGAATGGAGCTCCGAAGGGCTCGAACTGCCTCCGGGCAAGTACAGCGCCTACGCGACCCAGAGCGACACCGCCGCGCCCGAACACCATACGGGGGTGAGCGCGCCGCGAAGCTTCACGATCAAAGCCGAATCTCCCGTGGTGGCGCTCAGCACTGCGGAATTCGTCAATCAGAACGGAACGCTCGTCACCACGAGCTCGACTCCGCACTTCGCCACCGAAGCGGTGTCCGATGCCGCGGCGGTCACGCTGAACGTGTACGCCGGAACGTCTGCCGCGGGCGACCCGATCGAGCAGGCCGCAATGGCGGCGGCCGGGGAAGCGTGGGGCGTCACCCTCGGCCAGCCGCTGGCGAACGGCATCTACACCGCGCAAGCGCAGATCGAAGACACCCACGGCGCGAAAGGGGTCAGCGCGCCGGTGATCTTCAGCGTCCAGGTGCCCGCTGTCGCGGCCTCGCCGGCGAGCGTCGCTCCGACCGCTCCGAGCGCCTCGTTCACGTGGGTTCCCGCGCTCCCGACGGCCGGGCAGAGCGTGTCGCTCGTGTCGAACTCGGTCAACGGCTCCAGCCCGATCGGCGGGTTTGCGTGGGACGTCGCCGGCAACGGCTCGTTCGCAGCGGCAGGCTCGGTGATGACGACCGCCTTCGCGACGGCCGGATCGCACGTCGTGCAGCTGCGCGTGACCGACGCCAACGGCCTGTCGAGCGTCGCCACGAGAACCATCTCGGTCGCCCCGCCGGCCCTGAAGTTGATGCAGCCTTTCCCGATCGTGCGCATCGCGGGCGCGGAGACGGCATCGGGCGTGAAGATCAGGTTGCTCACCGTGCAGACGCCACTGTCGACGAAGGTCGCGGTGACCTGCAAGGGCACCGGCTGCAAGACCAAGTCCGAAAGCCGCGTGGCGACCGAGTCGGCGAAGAGCAAGAGCAAGAGCGGCGTTGTGATGCTCACCTTCCAGCACTTCGAGCGGCCGCTGCGCGCCGGTGTCGTGCTGCAGATCCGCGTCACCAAGGCGGGCCAGATCGGCAAGTTCACGAGCTTCAAGATCCGCCGTCACAAGCTGCCGCTGCGCTCGGACTCCTGCCTGTCGCCGGCGAGCGCGGCGCCGATCGCCTGCCCGACGTCATGAACGGCGTGCGCGAGGCGCTGTACGACCTGCGCTACCGCTGGCTCGGCGTGCGGATCGGCGGAGCGGACGCGACGATGAGGGGCCAGTGGCTCGTGTTGTCGGTCGCGCTGGTGGTCGTCTTCGCGTGCTTCTTCGCGATCGGGCGCTTCTTCCACACCGGCGCGGCCTCCTCGTCGGCGGCGGCGCCCTCCGCCCAGGTCGACGCGGGCGGGCGCGCGATCCCCAGCGCCTTGAGCGGAGGCTCGCCGGCCGCCGGCGCGGTGCCCGTGTCGATCGCCGTCAAGCCACGCGCCGAGCCGGCCGCTCAGCCGGCCTCCGGCGAAGTGCAGCTGTCGGTGACGACCCCCCGCGTGCTCGCCGGGGAAGCCACGACCGGCGAAGCGCCGGTCTCGCAAGCGTCGCCGGTCACCGTCTCCAAACCCGAACCCACGCGCACCGGGGCCACTCGCCGCAAGAGCGAATCGGCGTCGTCGCGGCACGCCGCGCGCGAAAGGGCACGCCAGTCCCAGCCGAGCACCGGCGCCACCTTCGACACCTCGGAATAGCGCCCGATGCGTTACCCCCGGCGCGGCCTGTCGGCGCCCAGCAATCGACCGACGCTGTATCGCCCGCGCAGCCTCCCCGTGGCCGTCATCCCGCTGTTCGTCGCGGTCGCCGTGCTCGGCTACGCCGCCGGGCACCTGCGCTCGGGGAATGGCGCCGACGAAGCCGACCGGACGGCCACGAGCGCGCACGTGCTCATCGAATACCCAGTCGGCTGGAAGCGCTCGCCCGGCGGAGCGCGCATCCCCGGGCTGGCGATCGCTCACGCCCAGCTGATCGTCGTCGCGCGGCCGGGCGCGAATGCCGGGCTGATCGTCGGCACGCTGCCGGCCGGCGAACTGGGCCCGCTGCCGCGGCGTTTCGTCGCGGGCCTGAAAGAGCTCCCGCAGGCGGCCGTCGTCGAACTCGTCGAAGGCCAGGCCTACCGCTACACGCATTTCAGCGGGCCCGGCTTCGCGGTGCCGCTGACGCTGTTCGTGATCCCCAACCCCGGCGGCGACCCCACCGCGCTGGCCTGCTACGCGCCCTCGCCGACTTCGCCGTACATGCGCGCGTGCGAAGGGATCGTGTCGAGTGTGACGGTGGTCGGGCAGTCGCAGATATTCCAGCTGACGCCCGAAGCGCCCTATGCGGCGAAGATCGCCGCGGCGATCACGACGCTCGACCGCCTGCGCGTCGCGCTCAAGCGCGAGCTGCACCCGCAGATCACCGCTGCGCGCGCTCAGCAGCTGGCGATGCAACTTGCGGGCGGCTTCGCCAAGGCCGGCGAATCGCTGTCGCGGCTTGAACCGTCGTCCACGACCGCACTCCTGCAAAAGGCGCTCTCGTCCTCGATGCAGCGAGCGCATGACGGCTACCGGGCGCTGGCCGACGCGGCCGTCGAACGCAGCCTGTCCGCCTACACCGACGCGCAGAAGCGCATCGCCGGCGCCGAAGCGGATCTCGATCGGGCGCTTGAGAACTTCGTGCTGCTCGGCTACAGCCCGGCGCTGCACACGCAGGCGAACACCAGCCCTTGAGGCCGCAACGACGGCGCGCCGGCGCGGCTCAGAACCTCTTGAGTCCTGAGAAATCTTAGGTTTATCTCCGTCCGTTCGTGGTAGGGTACGGCGGCTGAAGCCCCGGGATCGGACGGGGACGAGTTTGCGGCACCCACGGGACGACTGTCGTATGGGCCAAGAGGGAAGGCCCCATTTGGACGACTGAGGCGGAAGGAGACACTGGAGACATGAGGCATTTCAAGATTGCAGCCGTGCTGGCTGTCGCAGCGCTCGCGGTGAGCGCTGCCCCGGCTCTGGCACACGAATTCATCTCGACGGGCGGCCCGACGAAGGGCAAGGGCGAAGAACAGATCTTCAAACTTGGGCCGTTCAAAATCGAATGCACGAGGGCGACAGTGAAAGGCTCCGCCGCAGCGGGGTCCTCGCAGACGCTGTTCTCGTCGATCAAGATGCATCAGTGTGTGACGTTCGCCAGCCTCGGCGGCAACGAAATCACGCTGAAAACCAAGTTCGTCACGCCGATAGACATCGAATACCACGCCAACGGTTTCGTCGAATTCGGCTCGGAAGGCGAAGAAATCGAAGGCAACGCGACGCTCGCGGGCGGCACGGTCGAACTGAAGATCAAAACGCTCAAGTGCGTCATCAAACTGCCCAGGCAGACGGTGCCGAAAGCCGCCGAAAAAAAACCGAACGGCGAATTTGAAGCGGCCACGTACTCGAACGAAGAAGAAGAAAAAGGCAAACGCAAATTCAACAAGCTCTCGATCTTCAACGAATTCAAAGGCATTCACTTTGAATACGGCTCGGGTCAGTGCGAATCGTTCAAAACCTCAGAAGAAGAACGTAAGTCCGGTCGCTACGAAGGCGAATTCATTGAAGAAGTGCGCGGCGGCAACCTGGAATTCCAGTAGCCGTTCGCCGGGGCTCAGCGCCTAGGGCGCGACGTCCCGGGTCGTAGATGCAGCGCGAGACGGGTCCCGAGGGGGGCCCGTCTCTCGTTAACCGGCGCCGCGCGGCTCGCCGGACGCGCCGCGCCGAAAAGGCGGGCGGGGCGCGCGCTTCAGCGCGCTGCTGCCAGTTCGGCCATCTGCTGAAAGGCGGCGAGCGGGTTGAGCGGCTCCGGCTCGCCGTCCAGCTCGGCGTAGATGTTCGCGAGGTTGACGACCAGCCGCTCGCTCTCGCCCCAGTCGGCCCAGCGGTCGAGGCTCAGCGAGCGCGCCGCCTGCAGTGGCGTCATGCCTTCGCCGTGCAGCAGCCGCGCCTGCTCGTACAGGTACTCGAAGTACGCCTTCAGCTCGAGCACCTCGGCGAGCTCGCTCGGCGGGCCGTGGCCGGGGACGATCGTCCGCGGGGCGAGCGCGACGATCCGCTCGCACGCGGCGATCCAGTTGGACACCGGCCCCGCCCAGGCGATCGGGTGCGCGCCGGAGAAGAGGATGTCGCCGGTGAACAGCACGTCCTCGGCAGCGGCATGCACGAGCGTGTCGCCGCGTGTGTGCGCCGGGCCGACCTCGAGCAGCGTCAGCTCGCGGTCGCCTACGCGGATCGTGCGTTCGCCGCTGAACGTCTCGTGCGGCAGCACCAGCTCGATGCCATCGAAGTCGAACGCGCCGAAGCAGCGCAAGAAGAACGCGCCCAGCTCGCCCATCTGCGGGGCCTGCGCGACGAGCGCCGCCATCGCCGCCGGCGGCAGCTCGCTCATCTCCGCGGCGGTCTGCCGAGACGCCACGATCACCGCGTCGCCGACGAGCTGGTTGCCATAGCAGTGGTCGCCGTTGGCGTGCGTGTTGACGAGCGTGTCGATCTGCGCGGCCGCCGGTACCGCTGCGCGCATCGCGCGCAGCATCTCCTCGGTCAGCCGCAGGTCGAACAGCGTGTCGATCAGCAGCGTGCGCTCGCCGTCGACGACCAGCCCGGCGTTGCTCCAGCCCCAGCCGCCGTCCGGTTGCAGGTAGGCGTACAGGCCGTCGCCGACCTCCCGCAGCCCCTTCGCGTAGCGCACTACAGCGGCGTTGCGTAGCGTCGTCTCATCGGCTCCAGCCTACCCGCAGGCGTGCACCGCGGCGCAACTCGTTGAAGAAGACAATAATCCTGATAGGATCACTGAGCAATCAGGTGCCGATGCCTGATGCTTCGTCTCACTCCTGAGATCTCCGAGTCGCGCGGATGCGCCTCGCAGACGTCTCCAGTGGCTGGGCCGGCCCCCCCTCGCTGGCCCAGCCACGCCCCTTCGCGCGAAGCGGCGGTCAACGGCGCAGCACGCGCGCCACGGACGACCGTCAGTCGGCGAACGGCGCGATCGCCACGCCGTGGTCGCGCTCGCGCATGCCCAGCTCGTACACGCCGCCGTGAGCGCTGGACAGCGTGCGCTCGCCGGGCTCGCCCGGCAGCGAGGCCACCAGCTCCAGCGAGGCGATCGAGCAGTTGACGACGTCGTGGCCGTCGCCGCCGTGCGGGTCGCCGTAGCGCCATCCGGCGGCGCTCTGCTGCGGCACGCGCGCACGCAGTTGCACGTGCGCCCCGTGCTCGCCCGGCAGGCTGAGCACGCATCCGCTCGCGCTCTCCTGCACGCGCAGTCCGCGTGCCCCGAGACCGCCCAGGCGCACGCGCCGCCCGTCGATCGACAGCGCGCCGTTGGCCACCCACGGCGTCATCCGCCCGGCGATCTTCACGCGACCCAGCGCGACGTCGAGCCAGGCGTCGCCGGCCTGCGCGAAGTCCACGCCGTGCAGCCAGATCCACCGCTCGGCGTGCTCGGCGCCCCAGTTGTGCCCGACCATGCCGCGCCAGCCGTCGAGCACGATCCGGCGGTCGGGCAGATCCAGCTCGCCGTGCAGGCTCGCCAGCGGCGCCGGGCTCGTCAGCTTCGTGCGCGGCAGCGGTGCGCGATATAGCCACTCGCGCGGCAGATGGCGCAGCGGCGGCTCCTGCGAGGCGATCCCCAGCGTCCATCGAGCGTCCCCGCAGGCACCGCGCGCCCACCCCGGGCCCATCGCCGCGCCCTGCTCGCCCTCGCCGTGCTCGCCCACCTCGATCCACCCGTTTGCCGGCACGCTCAGCGCGGCGCTACTCAGCTTGTGCATGAACGGCCGCCCGCGCCGCGCGTCGAACACGGTGCACCACACCGAGCCGCGCGCCGGCGCGCCTGGCGGCTTGCTCACTGTGTGGCGGATCCACACGCCCAGCGGCTCGCCGGGCGAGACGGCGCGCAGGTAGAACGACTCGTACATCCCGCTGCGTGCGGGCGCGCTCGCGAACATCGGCTTCGCCTGCATCGACGGCGATCCTAACCCGCCGGCGCTTTCCTGACAGGATCAGTCCGATGAACCGCGACTCGCTCGTGCAGTTGCCCCAGGCGCTCGTGCAAGGCGAACACGAGCCCGCGACGCGGGCGCGCTACGTGATGGGCATCGACGGCGGCGCGACCAAGACGCTCGCCGCCGTGCTCGATCTCGACGAGCGCACCGTGCACATCGCCGCCGGCGGCCCGAGCAACGAGGACGCCGTCGGCCCCGCGGCGGCTGTCGACACGCTGCTGGAGGTCGCCGACCGGGCGCTCGCCGGCGCCGGAATTTCCGACGGCGAGCTGGGCGGCGCCGTGCTCGCCGTCGCGGGCACCGACACCGACGCGATCGCCCGCAATGTCAGCTCGGCGCGCACCGAGCACTGGATCGTCGTCAACGACGTGGTCGGCGCGTGGGCGGCCGCCACCGGCGGGCGGCCCGGCGTGGGCGCGATCTCCGGCACCGGCTCGAACGTGTTCGGCGTGGGGCCCGGCGGGCGGCCGTGGCGGGTCGGCGGCTGGGGCCACCTGCTCGGCGACCAGGGCAGCGGCTACTGGCTCGGCACGGAATCGATCCGCGCCGCGCTGGCCGATCGCGACGGCTCCGGGCCACAGACAGCACTCGCGGCTGCCGCCTGCGAGTTCTTCGCGGTCGCCGGCGTCGAGGCGCTCGCTGCGCTCGTCTACTCCAAGCCGCTCAGCAAGGGGGAGATATCTGCCTTCGCCGTGCGCACGTGCGAGCTCGCGCGGGCCGGCGACGCCGTCGCGCACGAGCTGTATATCCGCGGCGCCAACGAGCTCGCCGCGCAGATCGCCGCGGTGATCGGCCACACGGGTCTCGGCGGGGGTGACGACGAGTTCCCCGTCGGGCTGATCGGCAGCGTGTTCCGCGCCGGGCCGATCTTCGTCGACCCGATCGTCGCGACCGTTCGCGGCGTGGCGCCCGGCGCGCGCGTGTCGGTCGTCGAGATGGCCCCGGTTGGCGGCAGCCTGCAGCTGGCCCAGCGCGCGTGCGGGCGCGCGGGCGCGCTGGCGGGTGACGAGTTGCAGCAGCTGCTGCAAGACGCGCTTCGCTGAGCGCGGGCTAGGGGGTCGCCGCAGCGCGGGCGGCGATCGCAGCGCGGTCGCCGATCGCCGCCGCCCCCGTGCCGGAGATGCGCACGGCAGCCGCTGCGTTGGCAAACGCCGCGGCCTGCTCGGCCGCCGAGCCCTCGGCGAGCGCCACGAAGAAGGCCGCCGCGAACACGTCGCCCGCGCCCATGTCGTCGCGCGGGTCGGCGACCGGCGCCACCGCCACGTGCGCCGTGCGCCCGCCGGGGAGATGCAGCTCGGTCGGCCCCGCCGCGTCGGTGACCGCGAGCACCGGCCGCTGCGCAGCGCCGGTGTCCACGTTCTCGCGCGCCGCCAGCAGCGACGCACAGCTGTCGCGCTCGGCCGAGCTGATCACGATCGCGTCACAGTGCCGGGGCAGCAGCGCGGGATCGAGCTCCCGCGGGCGCACGAGTGCGCCGAGCGCCGGCCACCCGCGCACGAGCCCCTGCGGTGTCAGCCCGACGAACCCGGCGCGACCGGGCCGGTCCGGTCGCGTCTCGCGCGCCACCGGCGCGATGTGCAGGACGGTCGTGTCCAGCGCGGGTCCCGCGCCCATCTCGCCGGCCCACGCGAGTATCCGCTGCGCGCGCGCCCCGTCGGCGATCGACGTCTGCAGCGTCGTCGTCTGCGGCGCCGGTTCGATGTGCACCTCGAGCTCGGCGGCGTAGGGGCCCAGCAGCGCCTCGATCTCCTGCGCGACCCCGCGCGTGAGGATGCGCGCCGACCAGCCCAGGCGCGCAGCCTGCAGCGCGCTGTAGAAGGCGCCCCCGCCCGGGCGGCGCGACCCGTCGGCCATCACGTCGACCGTAACGTGCCCCACCGTGGTGTAGTCGCAGGACACCCGGCCATCCGTATACCAAATCGAATGGCCTCCTCGCCTGTTGTCCTTGCTGAGCCGATGGCACCCGAGACCGAGCAAAACCGCACCGGCGCCCGAGCGGGCAAACGCCTTCGCCGGCTGCGTGCCGGCGTGCTCGCGCTCTGCTCGGCGCTCGCCGGCGTCGCCCTGTTCGGTCCCGGCGCGAGCGCTCTGGCCGCCCGCACCGGCGCCGCGGCCGAGCATCGCCGCGCGAGCGCTTCCTCCTATCCCAACGCAGTCGTGCGCCCGTTCGGCCGTCCGCGCCGCTCGCCGCTCGCCGCGGCAGCGGCCGCCAAGCCCAAGAGCAAGAAGCCGCGCAAGCCGGTGCTGCACGGCAACCCGGCGCGCGCGCTGCGTGCCTTCGAAGCGATGCAGCACTACTACTACCTGCGCGGCTCGGGCCTCTACGCCGGCGAACCGTTCTCGTTTCTGTGGCCGTTCTCCCAAGCCTTCGCGGCGACCGTCAGCATGAGCAACGTCCCCGGGCTGCCGGTCTCCTTCGCGCCCGAACTGCACGCACGGCTGATCGGCGTGCGCAACTACCTCGACACGAACAACTCCGGTGCTCCGGAAGGCACGTACACGAGCACGCTCGCCGCGTTCGACGGCACCGCCGCGCCGCCGACCGGCCCCGGCGGCGCCAAGTACTACGACGACAACGACTGGATCGGTATCGAGATGGCGCGCATCTACAAAAAAACGCGCGACCCCGGAGCGCTCGGCTACGCAGAGGGCATCATGGCCTTCGAGATGGCCGGCTTCTCGACCGACCAGAGCCTCGCCTGCCCGGGCGGGATCCCCTTCTCCAACAACGCCGAAAACACCGATCGCAACACGATCACCACGGGCCCGGCCGTCGAGCTTGCGGCGCAGCTCTACCGCATCACCGGCGACGTGCAGTACCTGCAGTTCGCCGAAGGCGCCTACAACTGGGTGCGCACGTGCCTGCTGCAGGCAAACGGCCTGTACGCCGACCACATCCGCCCGCACGGCGTCGTCGATCACACCTACTGGAGCTACAACCAGGGCGTGATGATCGGCGCCGGCACGCTGCTCTACCAGAGCACCGGCAACTCCGGCTTCCTCTACCAGGCGCGTCAGACCGCGCAGCTCGCGCGTGCCTACTTCACGCCGCAGCGCCTCGGCGCCGAGAACCCCTTCTTCCCGTCGATCTACTTCCGCAACGTGCTCTACCTGGACTCCGTCACGCACGATCCCCCCGGGCCCAAGCTCGCGCAGGCCTACGTCGACTACGCGTGGCAGAACCTGCGCCTGTCAGACGACCTGTTCGTGGCGGGATCGCCGGCCTCCGCGCAGCTGCTCTACCAGGCCGCCATCGTGCAGATATACGCACTGCTGGCCTCGCCGCCGAGCACGTACTTCTGAGCCGCGCGCCAAAGTGGGTAGTCTCAGCGGCGTGCCCGACACCGCCAACATGATGACCGCCGACGGCCTGGCAGAGCTGCACGAGGAGCTGGCCGCGCTCGAGGGCGAGGGCCGCCGCGAGATCGCCGGGCGCATCAAGACCGCTCGCGAATGGGGCGACCTGAAGGAGAACAGCGAGTACCACGACGCCAAGAACGAGCAGGCGCACCTGGAGACGAAGATCGCGCGCCTGCGCGAGCGCATCGCCGCGGCCGTCGTCGTCGAGGAGGCGACCTCCTCGCCCGCCGGCCTCGTCAGCTTCGGCTGCACGGTGCACGTGCGCGACCAGAACGGCATCGAGCAGACCTGGCGCATCGTCAGCTCACACGACGCCGCGCCCGCCGAGGGCAAGCTGTCGGCAGAATCGCCCGTCGCCGCTGCGCTGCTCGGCCGCTCGGCCGGGGACAAGACGTCGGTCGCGCTGCCCAAAGGCACGCGCGAGCTGACGATCCTCAGCGTCGACTGAGCGACGCCAGCGTGGAGGCGGCGCGCATCCGCCGCACGAACCCGTTCGGCTTCTCGCCGTAGAGGCGCCGCCCGTCGCGCAGCGCGCGCTTGCGCAGGCGCTTTCGCCGTCGCGCGATCGCCTTGCGCAGCGCTCGGCGCGTGCCCGGCCCGGGGGCGCCCGACGCGCGCGTCGCCTTCGCTTCCTCGCGCACGCGTTCTGCAAGCACCGCCAGGTCGTGCTCCTCGCCGAGCAGTTCGCCGAGGTCGTCGGCGCGCTTGGCGACCTGCGCGATGAACGCCGCGTTGGCCTTCGCGAGCTTGCGCGCCTGCTTGGCGGATTTGGCGCCCGCGCGGTCGCGCAGTCGCTCGCCGGTCTGCTCGTCGCGGCGCTGGAGCATTTCCGCGGCGTAGCGCAAGTCCTTCACGCGTTTGCGCCACTCGTGCAGCTTGCGCCCGCGCGCGCGCTCGGCGCGCCGTGCGCGCCGCATGCGCCGGCGCCCCTGCCCGTACAGCCGCTGCAGTGCCGGCTCGATCGCTTCGATGCCGCCCGCGTCCGCGAGCTGCCAAGCGCCGACGCGCCCGCGCATCGCGCGCAGTTCCTCGAGCGCCGCGCCGTGGCGTACGCACTCGGCGAGCGCCAGATCGGCAGCGCCGTCGCACTCGATCGCCAGGCGCGTGCGCAGGCGCTGCACACCGCGCCGGCGTCCGAGCTTCTTCGGCCGGCGCTCGATCAGGCCGTCGAGCGTGTCCAGCAGCACCTGCGCGTCGCGCGCCTGGGCAAGGCGCTTGCCCGCCTCGCGCACGACCGCGCTCTCGCGTTCGTAGCCCTGCTCGCCCAGCTCGTCGCGCACCAGCCGCAGCAGCGCGCGCAGCCGCTTGAGCGCCTTGCGCGCCTCGTGCACGCGCCGCTGCGCGGAGTGTCCGCCGCCGCGCCCTTCGATCGCCTCGATCGCCTCGTCGAGCTGCCCCAGCGCGATCCGCCGCAGACCCTCGCCGACGCGCTCGCCGGACAGCAGCGCGAAGCGCCGGCTGCGCGCGCGCAGCGCGCCGGCTGCGCGCCGCTCGCGCCCTGCGCGCGCCACCGCCACGCCGACACCCAACGCGACGGTCGCCGCCAGCGTGGCCGTCAGCGGCGCGACAATGGAGCCATGTCCAAGCTTGCGCCCGCGCAGTGGTGGACGGTGCGCCGTGCGGCGAATCGAAAGCCGGCGACGTATCGCTGTCCGTTGTGCAGTCATCATCTACCCGCGCTCAGCGAGCATATGCTGATCGCGCCCGAAGGCGATTCGCGCCGCCGCCGCCACGCTCATACCGCGTGCGTGCTCGCCGCGCGTCGCGACGGGCGGCTCGTGCTGCACGACGAGTGGCTGCGCACCCAGCCACGCCCGCCGTCGCTGTGGCGGCGCCTGCTGCGCCGGTCTTGACGCGCGCGGCGCGCGCGGGAGAGCCGCCGCGCGCAAGCAGGCGCGCGCGACCGTCAGCTGCCGAAGACCTTGACGTGCTCGGGCGCGACGCGGATGATCACGCGCTGTTCGCCCGGTTTGCGCAACGGATAGCTGTCGGCGTCCATGTACTTCTTCGCCAGGAAGTCGATGTGCGCGTCCGCGCCGTCGCGCGTGCGCTCGGCCTCCTGACCGCGGATCTCCACGTACTCGTACGGGTTCTCCGCGTTCTGCACCGTCAGCGTCACGTGCGGGTCGCGCTCCAGGTTGCTCGGCCACGCGCGCCCCTCGGCCGTGTTCAGTGTCGGCAGTCCGTTCTGCACGTCGACCCATACCGGCGTGCCGTGGATCGTCCCGTCCTCGCGCTTGGTCGCCACGTGGCAGAAGTTCTTGCCCTGCAGCAGCTCCGCCGCGCGCCCGTCGATCGTCGTGCTCATCGCAAATCCCTTTCCTCGCTGTCCACAGAGTTCGTCGGCTCTCACCTTACGAACTCTCGGACCGCGGTCCTATTGGCGGCTCAAACTTGCGGAGGAGCTTGCCGAGGGGATCTTGCCGAGCGGCGTCAGCTTGCCGTTGTTCAGCTGGAAGGTCACCTTCGCTTCGCCGCCGCTGGGGCTGCTCAGCGGGTCGCCTTTGCGATACAGCGGGTAGCCGAGCGTGACTTCCGTGTCGCCCTGCGAGACGACCTTCACGGTCGCGCTCGGTTCCTTGGAGTCCGTGCCGATGTAGCGGCCGTTGACGAAGAAGAACGCCTGCTGGCCGTAGCCGTCCCCCGACCCCGTGTGGGTCCCCACGAGCACGCGCAGCGCCTGGTCTGAGTGGTAGTTGGAGGTGTCGCTGGGCGTGTAGCCGCGTTCGCGCACGGCCGCCGACGCGGCGCTCAGCCCTTCGGCTTTGGATTCGTGCTGCGTGAAAGCGGGCTCCGGCGCCGCGGGCGTGGTCGTCGACGGGGTCCTCGCCGTCGGCGTGGTCGTGGTCTTGGGCGTCGTCGTGCCCGTCGGCTTCGTCGCCGGCGCGCTCGTCGTCGTTGCCGTCGACTGCGTCAGCGGCGGCGTGCTCGCCTCCGTGACCGTCTTCGTGCCGCCGCACGCCGCCAGCAGCGCCACCGCGCCGGCGCACAGCGTCGCTGCAACAGCCCGCAAGATCGTCCTTCGCATCGTGGTCATGGTATTCGCCGCGCGAACCGGCCCTCCTCGCATGGTGGGCGCACGCCGCTCCGCCGGCGCCCTACGCCGGGCAGCGCCACACGCCGACAAACCCGGCCGTAAGGCCGTTCTCCTAATAATTATTAGCGACTGCTAATATCATGCGAAGAGAACGACAAACGCCTCGAAAGGAACAACGATGAGCGGCATATCGCGCAGGAACGGCTGGACCCTCGGGATCGTCTCGGTGGCGCTCTTCATGGTCGTGCTCGACAACCTCGTCGTCAGCGTCGCGCTGCCGACGATCCATCGCGAGCTCGGCGCGTCCATCCAATCGCTGGAGTGGACGGTCAACGCGTACGTGCTCGCATACGCGGTGCTGCTGCTCACCGGCGCCGCGCTCGGCGACCGCTTCGGGCGCAAGCGCATGTTCCTGCTCGGGCTGGCCGTGTTCACCGGCGCCTCGGCGGCCGCCGCGCTGGCCCGCAGCACCGACTTGCTGATCGCCGCGCGCGCGGTGCAGGGGACCGGCGCGGCGATCGTCACGCCGCTCACGCTGACGCTGCTCGCCGAAGCCTTCCCGAAGGAGCGCCGCGGCGTGGCGATCGGCGTGTGGTCGGGCATCTCCGGCGTGGCCGTTGCGCTCGGCCCGCTCGTCGGCGGCGCGGTCGTGCAGAGCATCTCCTGGCACTGGATCTTCTGGATCAACGTGCCGATCGGCCTGCTGCTGGCACCGCTCGCCGCGCGCTGGCTCGCCGAGAGCCGCGGGCCTTACGGCAAGCTCGACCTGCGCGGCCTCGCGCTGGCGTCCACCGGCCTGTTCGGCATCGTCTTCGGGCTCGTGCGCGCGCAGTCGCTGGGCTGGACCAGCGCGACCGTGCTCGCCTCGCTGATCGCCGGCATCGTGCTGCTCGCCGCGTTCGTCGTCTTCGAGCTGCGCACGCCCGAGCCGATGCTGCCGATGTCGTTCTTCGCCAAGCGCTCCTTCGCCGTCACGAACGTCGCCTCGCTGACGATGTACTTCGGCATGTTCGGCTCGATCTTCTTCCTCTCGCAGTACATGCAGAACGTGCTTCACAACACGCCCTTCCAGGCGGGGCTGAAGCTGCTCGTGTGGACCGGCGGCACGATGGTCGTCGCGCCGCTCGCCGGCATCTTCTCCGAGCGTTTCGGCAGCCGCCTGTTCATGTTCGCCGGGCTGTCGCTGCAGGCCGGCGCGCTCGCCTGGCTGAACCTGATGACGTCCACGCATCTGGCCTACTCGCAGATGATCGTGCCGTTCGTCATGGCCGGCGCCGGCATGGCGCTCGTGTTCGCGCCGTCGGCCAACGCGATCCTCTCATCCGTGCGCACCGACCAGGCCGGCCAGGCCTCCGGCGCCAACAACGCCATCCGCGAGGTCGGCGGCGTGCTCGGCGTCGCCGTGCTCGCATCCGTTTTCACCGGCTCCGGCGGCTATGCCTCGCCGCAGGCCTTCGTCGACGGCCTGATCCCTGCCCTCTGGGTTGGCGTCGCCGTGCTCGGCGCCGGCGCGCTCGTCGTGCTGCTGCTGCCGTTCGGCACGCCCGTCGTCGAGGAGCGGGAGGCTGCGCACCAGCCTCCGGCAGGCGCCGGGCGCAGGACGCTGCCGCCCCGCGCAGGGGGCGGCAAGCCGGGCGAGCGCGTGCCCGGCGGCGCGCCGGCCGGCGGCGGCGGCGCTGGCGGTCGCGAGCCGGTCGTGGTAGGAAAGGACGTGTGAACGCCACCGCCAAGCCCGCGCGCAGGCGCGTTCCCGCGGCCGAGCGTCGCGAGGAGCTGATCGCCGCCGCGGCGCACGAGTTCGCCCACGGCGGCCTGCACGGCACGCCCGTCGAGCGCATCGCGCGGCGCGTGGGCGTCGCCCAGCCCTACGTCTTCAGCCTGTTCCCGAGCAAGCGCGACTTGTTCCTCGCCGCGCTGGAGCGCGGCTTCGAGCGCGTCGCGCAGACCTTCCACCGCGCCGCCGCCGAGTACGCCGACGGCAAGGCCGCGCCCGAGTGCGAGGACGCGCTCGACGCGATGGGGCGCGCCTACAAGGAGATGCTGCTCTCAGACCGCGACTACCTGATGCTCCAGCACCAGTCCTATGCGGCATGCGACGATGAGGTCGTGCGTGCGTGCGTGCGTCGCCGCTACGCCGAGCTCGTCGACCTCGCGCGCGAGCTGTCGGGCGCCGACTCCGAGCGCATCGACGACTTCTTCCGTCACGGCATGGCGCTCAACGTCGCCGCCGCGCTCGGCGTCGAGGACCTGTCGGTCGGCTGCGCGTGGGTCGCCGACGAGCTGCGCGCCAGCGAGTAGCATCGGGGCGGCGATGTCCACCTCAGCGCAGATACCGGGCAAAGGGCAGCAGCCGGGGAACGCCGGTGCCGCCAAGCGCAGCCAGCGAGAGCTCGCGCGCACCGCATCGCTGGTCGTGCTGGCGATCCTGCTCACGCTGTTCGCGGTCTTCAACCTCAAAGAAGTCAAGGTCAGCTACGTCTTCGGCTCCGGCCACGCCCCGCTGATCGTGATCATCGTCGTCTCGGTGCTGTTCGGCATCGTGCTCACGTACCTCGCCGAACGCCTGCAGCGCAAAAAAGCCCGCTGACGCGCGGGCGCCCGCGTCTCCCGCGCTGCTGGAGCGGCCCGGTCAGGACCACTCGATCACCAGCGACGCCGCCTGCTCGGCGCCGAGGAACGGCGCCAGCACGATGTAGGAGAGGTAGTCCGCGAGCACCGACAGAAGCTGGATCTGACCGCTGGCCACCTGGCAGCGGACGGTGTGCGACAGCGCTCCCGCGACACCCTGGACGACGAGCTTGGAATGTGGCTCCTGCGGAGCGCCCTCGGTCAGTCGCGCGGCGATGCCCTGGGCGAGGCGCACGTTGCGTTCGATCGCCTCCGGGCCGGCCGCGTACACGCCGCCGGCGATCGTCTGCGCGTAGATCGGGCGCTCGGCGAGGTAGCGCATCATCTCGCCGATCGTGCGGCGCACCGCGCACGGCCAGTCGGGCGACCGCAGGTCGGGGTCGCCCGTCAGCGCCATCAGCTGGTCGCCGAGCATGTCCAGCGCCGCCAGAAAGCACTCCTGCTTGCCGTCGAACAGCTCGAAGAACGCGTCGATCGGCACGCCGGCGGCGTCGGCGATCTGCGGGGCGCTCAGCTCGCGGTAGTCCTCCACGACGGCCAGGCGCAGCGCCTGCTCGAGCAGGCGCTGGCGATCGTCCGGGCGCTCTGTGCGCGCGTTCTCGCGGGCCGGAGTGCGCGGAGCCTTGCGTCCCTGCGCCAGCGCCGTGCGCGCGCGCTGCGACAGCCGTTCGGCCAGCTGCTTGGCGGCCGGGGTCTGAAACAGCAAGGTCCAGCGGAACATCTCCTCGGTCACCGCCGGCGCCTTTTCGGCCGTGCCCTCGCGCAGGCAGTTGGACAGCGCCGCGTGCAACCCGCCGGCGATCCCGCGAATCACCGGGCCCGGCAGCGGGCTCGGCTCGGCGCTGTGCTCGAAGCAGCCCGCGAGCATCTGCTCGAAGGTCGCCGAGGCCCGCCGCAGGCGCAGCAGCGCCGGAGCGCCGACCTTCGGCGCCTCGAGGATCACCAGGCTGGCGCTGTTCCAGTTGTCGCTGATCGCCTGGCCGAGCTCGCCGAACGCCGCCTGCATGCGCTGCTCGCCGTCGCCGCGCGCGCCGCGGTAGGCGGCGCTCACGCGGCCGGCGCCGCGCGTGGCGATCAGGTCGTAGGTCGCCAGGAAGCACTCCTGCTTGTTGGCGAACTGCTCGTAGAAGGAGCGCCGCGAGACGCCCGCCAGGCCGACGACCTGCTTGACGCTCGTGCGCTCGTAGCCGTTGATCGCGACGGCCTCGACCATCGCGCCATGCATGCGCGTACGCTGGTTGCGCAGCACCGCCGCGGCGCCCAGTCGGTGCGGCCCGTGCGGCAGCCGCTCATAGAGCGGGGCCGGCGTCCCCCCGGAGCCGCCCCGCTCGGTCTGCATCCTTGACATTCGATCTCCCCGAATTGATCTGTGGATTGGATCATCTCATAGAGTCCGGCTGTCAGGATCGTTTCAGGTTCGCAGCGCATTGTCTACATCCAACCGCATGCGACTGCGCGGCGCGCATCTCGCGGGGAACGTCCCGGGGCCTGCACGCGGGGTGTCACCGCCCGCCGCGCGCGCCGGCTGAGCTCAGCGCAGGATGCCCTTCAGCGCGAGGATCGCCAGGCCCATCGTCACGCCGACGGCGGCCTTGAGCACGAGTTCGCCGGGCGTCGATTTCGCGCGTATGCCCGCGATCACCTCGAACGCGACGACGGTGATCACGGCCGTGCGCAGGGCGGCGGTCACGCCGCCTTCCTGGCTGGCGCCGGCGATCCACGCGATCACCAGCGCGAGCAGCGGCAGTGCTGCTCCGCGCACGATCGCCCAGTCGTGGCCGAGCGCGCGCGCGAGCGTTCCCGCGGTCAGCCGTTCGCCGGTCGCCAGGCGGCGCCCGAGCAGATCGGCGTAGGCGTGAGCAAGCCAGTACAGCAGCGTGGCGATCAGCGCGGAGGCGACTTTGTCCACGTAGGACTCGTGGCGCCCGGCCTCGGCGGCCATCAGCGCGCCGACGGTGATCACGCCGTAGACGACGCCCGCGGCGTTGCCCGCGGGAACGAGCCTCTTGCTGGTCAGCCAGCGCGCTTTACGTACCATTTACTGCGTGGGACAGATGTCTTTAGGGAAGCGGGTAAACATGGCTGTAATGCGGCGCAGCGTCAAACAGAAGGTAGTCGGCGCGGCGGCCGTCGTGGTGCTGCTCGCGGCGGGGTCGATCGCCGCGGTCTCGGCGACCGGCCAGAGCAACCCGCCCCGGCACGAGCACGCACATCAGCGCCGCGCGCACGGCGCCCGCGCGCACGACCTCTCCGTGGCGGCCGGTTACCTCGGCCTGTCGGCGGCGCAGCTTTCCGGCGAGCTCGCCTCCGGCAAGACGCTCGCGCAGATCGCCGGCGCGACGAGCGGCAAGTCGGCGGCCGGGCTCGGCGAAGCGCTGATCGCCGCGCACCGCGCCAAGCTCGCGGCCGCCGGCGCGAAGCTGCCGCAACGCGTCGCCGCGGAGATCGCCCGCGCCGGCGGCCCGGGCGCCGGGCGAGCGGCGGGCATCGCGCGCGGCTCGCACCGCCGCAGCGCCGGCGAGCGCATCGGCGCGCTGTTCGCCTCCCCGCGCGGCCCCGGCACGGTCGCCGCGCAGTACCTCGGCCTCACGCCGGCACAGCTGCAGAGCGACCTGCGCTCGGGAAAGACGCTCGCGCAGGTCGCCGACGCGACGAGCGGCAAGTCCCAAGCCGGCCTGATAGCGGCGCTCGAGAGCGCCAGGCGCGCGCGCGTCGCGGCCGCCGCGTCGGCCGGGCGCATCGCACCGGCGCGCGAGGCCAAGCGGCTTGCGCGCCTGCACAAGCGCGCCGAAGCGTTCGTGCAGCGGCCATTCGCGGGCGCCGGCTCGCCGTAGCTAAAGCCGCGAGCGCGCGCTGCCGAGGAGTTGTTGCGGAAGGCCACAGGTCATCCGGGTAGAGGGCGACCGCGGGGCTAGTGTCTCGGCCCCCGGTCGCTCCATAACCCCGTAGGCGGATTTGTGGCAGTCTGCGCGCCCATGCGCGACGCCGTCATCTGCGAACCGCTGCGTACGCCGGTGGGCGGCTTCGGCGGCGTGTTCCGCGACGTTCCGCCGGCCAAGCTCGCGGCGACGGTGATCGCCGAGCTCGTGCGCCGCACGTCGCTGCCGGCGAGCGAGATCGAGGACGTGATCCTCGGCCAGTGCTACGCCAACGGCGAGGCGCCGGCGATCGGACGCGTCGCGGCGCTCGACGCGGGCCTGGGCATCGAGGTTCCGGGGCTGCAGCTGGACCGCCGCTGCGGCTCGGGGCTGCAGGCGGTGGCGCTCGGCTGCATGCAGGTTCAGACGGGCGCCGCCGAGCTGGTGCTCGCGGGCGGCGCCGACAGCATGAGCCAGGCGGAGTTCTACGCGATGGGCATGCGCTGGGGCGTGAAGGGCGGCGGCGTCGAACTGGCCGACCGGCTGGCGCGCGCGCGGGTGACCGCCGGCGGCGCCTACCACGAGGTCGCCGGCGGGATGATCGAGACGGCCGAGAACGTGCGCCGCGAGTACGCCATCTCGCGCGAGGACCAGGACGAGCTGGCGCTGCGCTCTCATCAGCGCGCAGTCGCCGCACAGCAGGACGGCACGTTCGCGCAGGAGATCGTGCCGGTGAGCGTGGCCGATCGCAAGGGCGAGCGCGTCGTCGAGCACGACGAGCACCCGCGCGCGGACACGACGCTGGAGCGCCTGGGCGCGCTGCGGCCGATCATGGGGCGCAGCGATCCCGCGGCGACCGTCACCGCGGGCAACGCCAGCGGGCAGAACGACGGCGCGGCGGTGTGCATCGTCACGCACCCCGACAAGGCGGCCGAGCTCGGCCTGCAGCCGCTCGCGCGGCTGGTCTCGTGGGCGGTCGCGGGCGTGGCGCCGGAGACGATGGGCATCGGCCCGGTCCCGGCGACGGCCCGCGCGCTCGAGCGCGCCGGCCTGACGCTCGCCGAGATGGACCGCATCGAGCTCAACGAGGCGTTCGCCTCGCAGGCGCTCGCGGTGCTGGCGGAGTGGCAGCTGCCCGACGGGCTGGAGCGCGTCAACGTGCACGGCTCGGGGATCTCGCTGGGTCACCCGGTCGGCGCGACCGGGGCGCGCATCCTCACGACGCTGCTGCGCGAGCTGCGCCGCAGCGGCGGGCGCTACGGCCTGGAGACGATGTGCATCGGCGGCGGTCAGGGGATGGCGGCGGTGTTCGAGAGCCTCAGCGCATAACATGCCCCGCCGGGGAAGACTTCAAGGGGGTAGCGACGGCCCATGACAGGGGTGTTGTACGGCATCGCGCAGTTCTGCATCAAGCGCCGCTTCGTCGTGCTGGCCGTGTGGCTGGTCGCGACGATCGCGCTCGTGGCGGTGTCGCACCGGCTCGGCGACAACACGAACGACAACCTGTCGCTGCCGGGGACCGACAGCCAGGCGTCGACCGACGCACTGGCCAAGTCGTTCCCCGACCAGGCCAACGGCTCGAGCCCGATCGTGCTGCACGCCTCCAGCGGCAAGCTGACAGACGCCAAGAACGCCGAAGCGGTGAACAAGGCGGCGGCCGCCGTGGCCAAGGAGCCGAAGGTCGCGTCGGTCGTCAACCCGCTGACGCCGCAGGGGGCGAGCGCGCTGAGCAAGGACAAGACGACCGGCTACATGTCGGTCACGCTGTCGGTCAGCCCGGGGGAACTGTCTCAGGAAGAAGTGCAGAAGATCGTCGACGCGGCCGACCCGGCGAAGGCGGCGGGCGTGGAAGTGCAGACGGGCGGCCAGCTCGGCCAGAAGATCTCGAAGCCGGCGACCGAGTCCAGCGAGCTGATCGGGATCATCGCGGCGATGATCATCCTCACGCTGACGTTCGGCACGGTCGTGTCGATGCTGCTGCCGATCCTCAACGCGATCGTCGGGCTGCTGGCGACGCTGGCGATAATCCGCATGCTCGGTCACGTCGCCACCGTGCCGACGGTCGCGCCGACGCTCGCGACGATGATCGGCCTGGGCGTGGGCATCGACTACGCGCTGTTCATCGTCACGCGACATTTCCGCGGCATGACCGACGGCCTTTCGATCGACGAGTCGATCGCCCGCGCGGCGGCGACGTCGGGCGGGGCGGTGTTCTTCGCCGGCGGCACGGTGACGATCGCGCTGGTCTCGCTGGCGGTAGCGGGGATCCCGCTGATCACGACGCTCGGGCTGATGGCGGCGATCGCCGTGGTGATCGCGGTGCTCGCGGCGCTGACGCTGCTGCCGGCGACGCTCGCGATCGTCGGCCCGCACATCAACTCGCTGCGCGTGCGCCACCAGCCGACCGACGAGCAGATCCACAACGGCCTGTGGGCCAAATGGGCCAATGAGATCGCGCGCTATCCGTGGATCGCCGGGCTCGCCGCCCTGGCGATCCTGATCCCGCTGACGATCCCGCTGCTGTCGCTGAACCTCGGCCAGCAGGACACAGCCGCGCTGTCGACGTCGACCACCGCGCGCAAAGCGTACGACCTGCTCGCCAAGAGCTTCGGCGCGGGCATCAACGGCCCGCTGATCGTCGCCGTCAGCCTGGGCACGCCGGCCAAGGCGCCCGCGAGCGCCAGCTCCGGCTCCGGTTCGGGCTCGGGCAAGTCCTCGTCGTCGGGCTCGCAGCAGGCCACGGCCGGCGGCGGCTCGTCATCGTCGGGCAAGCCGCCGTCGTCGGGCAAGTCCTCGCAGTCGCAGAGCGATCCGCGCACGGGCGACCCGCGGCTGGCGACGCTGCAGAAGGACGTGTCGCAGACGCCGGGTGTGGCGGCGGTGACGCCGGCGCAGATCGACAAGGCGGGCACGACGGCGTTCTTCAACGTGGTCTCGACGAAGGGCCCGGCCGAAGAAGCGACGACGGACCTCGTGGAAAAGCTGCGCTCGCAGGTGATCCCGGCGGCGGACAAGGGCACGGACATGAAGGCGGACGTGGGCGGCAGCACGGCCGGCTACATCGACCTCGCGTCGCGCATCTCGGAAAAGCTGCCGCTGCAGATCCTCGTGGTGATCGCGCTGAGCTTCGTGCTGCTGATCCTGGCGTTCCGCACGGCGGTGATCCCGGCGCAGGCGGCGGTGATGAACCTGCTGTCGATCGGCGCCTCCTACGGCGTGCTGACGGCGGTCTTCCAGTACGGCTGGCTGGCCGACGTGATCGGCCTGAACGGGCCGGTGCCGATCGTGTCCTACGTGCCGCTGTTCATGTTCGCGGTGCTGTTCGGGCTGTCGATGGACTACGAGGTGTTCCTGGTGAGCCAGATCGAGGAGCACGTGCACGCCGGCGAGGACAACCGCAGCTCGGTCGTGTCCGGCCTGGTGACGAGCGCGCGGGTGATCACGGCGGCGGCGCTGATCATGGTGTTCGTGTTCGGCAGCTTCGTGCTCAACGGCGACCCGACGATCAAGCAGTTCGGGGTCGGGCTGGCCGTGGCGGTGGTGCTCGACGCGACGGTCGTGCGCTGCCTGCTCGTGCCGGCGCTGATGCTGCTGATGGGCAAGGTCAACTGGTGGATGCCCAAGTGGCTGGAGCGGACGGTGCCGCACGTGAGCATCGAGGGCGCGGAGTTCTTCGCCGCGCGCGATCGCGCCGGGGGCAGCTAGAGCACGATCTGCGTGCAGGTGAAGTTCGCGGCCAGGCGCTCGCCGCGAAACACCTGCACCTGCCAGACGTGCGTGCGCGAGCCGAGGTGCAGCGGCTCGCCGAGCGCCGTCAGCTCGTCGCCGTCCTGCGCAGAGGCGAGCACGTTGACCTTCAGCTCTACGGTCGTGAAGCCCTTGCCCTCGGGCAGGTGGCGCATCGTGCCCCACGCGGCGACGGTGTCGGCGAAGGCGACCCACGCACCGCCGTGCACGTAGCCCATCGGATGCAGGTGGCGCTTGTCGACGAGCATGCGCCCGCGCACGTGCTCGTCGGTGATCTCCGTCAGTTCGATGTCCAGGTTGCCGGGGAACGTGCCGGGCAGCAGCTCGGTGCTCAGCTGCGGAGTTATTGCTTGATTTGTGGTGTCGGTCATCGGTGCGGGAGTCTCGCAGAGCTCCTGGCCGATCGGCGCGCCCGGCATCGCCGGAGCGCAACTGCCCGGTGAGCGCGCGGCACGGTCAGGGCGTGGCCTGGGACACGCGCCGCGCGCGTGCGGCGCCGGCGCCGGCCAGCGAAATCGCCACAGCGTCTTCGCAGAACGCCGTGAGGAGACCGGGGCGGCGCGCACGCACGGCATGCCCGGCCAGCGCGCCGGCCAGCGCCGCGCCGGCGGCGCCGGCGGCGCCCGGCGGCCCGGCGACGAGGCGTCCGCAGAGCGCGCCGCCGATCAGCCGCCCGGTGAGGCCGCGGCGAGCGAGCCGGCTGGGCATCGCGGGGAGCTTGTCGGCGACGAGCTCGCCGGCGGCGGCGAGCAGCACGGCGCGGCGCGGCGCGTTCAGACGGCGGGCGCGCAGCGCGAGCGCGGCGGGGGCGCTGAACGTGCGCAGCCCGGTCGCGAAGCCGAGCAGCAGCGCGGCGTTCCTGTGCCTGCTCGCGAGCGCGCTCACGCTGGGAGACTAGAGCAGTGAATCGTGTCCACGTGCTCGCGCGCAGCCAGCGCCTCGCCGTGCCGGTCGAGCGCGCATTCGCGTTCTACGGCGAGGCGCGCAACCTCGAGGCGATCACGCCGCCGTGGCTGGCTTTCCGCGTGACCACGCCCGGCGCGATCGAGATGCGCGCGGGGGCGCTGATCGACTACCGGCTGAAGCTGCACGGCGTGCCGGTGCGCTGGCGCACGCGAATCGAGCGGTGGGACCCGCCGGGGAGCTTCGTCGACGTGCAGCTCCGTGGGCCGTATGCATTGTGGGAGCACACGCACAGCTTCCACCGCGACGGCGACGACGCGGTCGTGATCGGCGACTACGTGCGCTACGCGCTGCCGCTCGGGCTGCTGGGCGAGCTGGCGCACGCGCTGTTCGTGCAGCGCGACCTGCAGCGGATCTTCGACCATCGCACGCTCGCGGTCGCCGAGCTGCTCGCCGCGGCTTAGCGCGGCGCGATCGCGGGCATAGCTCCAATAAGCGATGTTGCGATTCCTGCTCGAGCACACGCCGGTCAAGCGCCTTGCGCGCGGCGTCCCCGTCGTGGGGCTGCTGTCGGCCGCCGAGGTCGCCAAACTCGCCTCCGGGCATCTGGCCAAGCTCGACGGCAGCGAGCGCCGTCGCCTGCTCGCGCTGGTGGCCAAGGCGCGCGGCGGGGCGGGCGCTCTGAGTGCGGCCGAGCGCAGCGAGCTGGGAGCGCTCGTGGCGAAGCTGGAGCCGCGCGCGTTCGTCGGCTCGGCGGCCGACCATTTCAGCCCGCTGCCGGTGCCCAAGCGCCTGCTGTACGGCCGGCGCGGCAGCGACGCGCGCAAGGCCGCCGCCAAGCGGTCCTAGCGGCGAAGGCCGGGCCGCCTGCCCGCCGATCGCCCGGCGCGCCCGCCCCGGTCAGGCTCGGGCAGCGATGAGTTCCCGGCGCCACGCGGTCTAACCAGATGGACGATCAGACCACGACCCGGTCAGCCCGGCCGGGCGGTGGAATCACCCTTTGACCACAGGAGGAGCAAATGAGCACGACCCCGCCCGCGATCACCGGCGTCGACTTCGTCGCCGTGCCGACCGATCGGTTCGATGCCTCGGTGGCGTTCTACGGCGAGACGCTGGGCCTGCCGTGCACCGCGCGCTACGGGAAGATGCCCGGGGCGGAGTTCCAAGCCGGCAACCTGACGCTCGCGGTCATGGAGAGCGAGGCCTTCGGCCAGCGGTTCTCCCCGAACAGCATGGTGATCGCGCTGCAGGTCGCCGACGTCGAAACCGCGCGCAGGCAACTCGAGCAGGCCGGGGTCGAGTTCGTCATGGAGACGATCGACTCGGGCGTTTGCCACCAGGCCATCTTCCGCGATCCGGCCGGCAACCCGCTCGACCTCCACCACCGCTACGCGCCGCGCGGTTAGAGCTGCTCGTCGATGCCGATCGCGCGCTCGAGCATCGGGTCTGCTTGGCGGCCCTCGTTGCGGATCGCCTCGAGCATGCCGGTCGCGAGCGCGTCGAGCTTGCTCTGGATGGCCGCCTCGGAGCGCAGCTCGGCGTTCTTCAGCAGCGCGACGAGCAGCAGCGTGACGGCCGTCAGCGCCGTGCCGATCGCCTGCTCGTAGCGCGCGCCGGCGTCGAACACGTAACCGGCCAGCCACGCGAGCACGAGGCCCACGCACAAGGTGAAGAACAACGGCGAGCTGGAGAAGTAGGACGCGCGCTGGGCGAGCCTGTCGAACAGGCCGCGGCGTTCGGCGTCGCCCCGCTCGACGGGGTGTTTGAGCGACATCGCCAGCAGCGTAGCCCAGCGCAAGCGCGATCCCGGGCGCGGGCCCGCGCCGCAGGCGCGCCCTGCCGACGGGCGCGCGGCCGCAGCGCGGCGGCGTTGTCAAGGGGGGCGTAGGATGCCCGTCATGGACGAGCTGCCGTCAGTCTGCGTGATCGGAGCCGGCGTGAGCGGTCTGACGGCGTGCAAGGCACTCGACGACTTCGGCGTGGCGCACACGTGCTTCGAGGCGTCCGACGAGGTCGGCGGCAACTGGTACTTCGCCAACCCCAACGGCGTGTCCTCGGCGTACCGGTCGCTGCACATCGACATCTCCAAGCCGTCGATCTCCTTCCGCGACTTCCCGATGCCCGAGCGCTACCCCGACTACCCGCATCACACGCACATCTTCGAGTGGCTGCGCGACTACGCCGACGCGTTCGACCTGCGCGAGGCGATTCGCTTCAATACGCGCGTGCAGCGCGCCGAGCGCGGCCCCGCGGGAGGCTGGACGATCACGCTCGACGACGGCTCGCGCGAGAGCTTCGACGCGCTGCTGGTGTGCAACGGCCATCACTGGGACCCGCGCTACCCGGACTTCCCCGGAAGCTTCGACGGGCCGCAGATCCACTCGCACGACTACGTCGACCCGAGCACGCCGCTGGAGCTGCAGGGGAAGCGCGTGCTCGTCGTGGGCATCGGCAACAGCGCCGTGGACATCGTCTCCGAGCTCGCGCGCAAGACGATGTGCGACACGGTCTTCCTGTCGACGCGCTCGGGCGCGTACGTGATCCCGAAGTACATCTTCGGCAAGCCCGCCGATCAGGTCGTGAAGACCAACCCGCGCATCCCGGTCGGCCTGCAGCGCCGCCTAGGCAGCGTCCTGCCGCGGATCTTCTCGGGGCGCATGGAGGACTTCGGCCTGCCGACGCCCAACCACCGCTTCCTCGATGCGCACCCGACGGTCTCCAGCGAGCTGCTGGGGAGGCTCGGCGCGGGCGACGCGGTCGCCAAGGGCGACGTCGCCGAGCTGATGGGCGACCGCGTGCGCTTCGCCGACGGCAGCGTCGAGCCGGTCGACGCGGTCATCTACGCGACCGGCTACAACGTGAGCTTCCCGTTCTTCGACCCCGAGTTCCTCTCCGCACCGGACAACAAGCTGCCGCTGTACAAGCGCATGCTCAAGCCGGGGATCGACGATCTGGCGTTCATCGGGCTGGGCCAGCCGATCCCGACGATCTTCCCGTTCTCCGAGCTGCAGTCAAAGCTCGCGGCACGCTGGCTGAGCGGCGACTGGGCGCCGCCGCCGCGCGAGGAGATGGAGCAGGAGATCGTCCGCGACGAGGCCTTTCACACGGGCCACTTCATCGACAAGCCGCGCCACACGATGCAGCTCGAGTGGTACGGCTTCGAGCACGAGCTGAAGACCCGCTCGATCCCCGCCGGGCAGGCGCGAGCGCGCGCCGGCGCAGCTACAGGGCGCGCGTCGGCGGGCCGGGCACGGGTTCTCGGCGACGCGGCGCTGGCGAGATGAGCGCGATCTCCTTCGACAGCGGCGGCGTGCGCTGCGCGGGGGTGCACCTGCGCGGGCAGGGCGACGCGTTCGCCGGTGCGCAGGGCGGGCGCCCATGCGTGGTGATGGCGCACGGCTTCGCCGCGACGGTCGACTCCGGCCTGATTCCGTTCGCCGAGCGCTTCGCGGCAGCCGGCCTGGATGCTCTGGCCTTCGACTACCGCCACTTCGGCGCCAGCGACGGCGAGCCGCGACAGCTGATCTCGATCCGCGGGCAGCTCGCCGACTACGCGGCGGCGATCGCCTTCGCGCGCACGCTCGACGGGGTCGACCCGGCGCGGATCGTCGTATGGGGCTCGTCGTTCTCCGGCGGCCACGTGGTGCCGGTTGCGGTCGCCGACGGCCGGGTCGCGGCGGCGATCTCGCAAGTGCCGTCGATGGACGGTGTGGCGACGATGCTCAACGCCTTGCGCAAGACCGGCCCGGCCGGCATGGCGAAGCTGACGGCGGCGGCGGTGCGCGACCTGCTCGGCTCGCTGCGCGGGCGCGCTCCGCTCACCGCGCCGGCGGTCGCCGCGCCGGGCGGAGTCGCGTTCATGACGACGCCGGACGCCGAGCCGGGCATGCGCGCGGTCGCCGGCCCGTCGTGGCGCAACGAGGTGGCCGCGCGCATCGGGCTGACGCTCGGCACCTACCGGCCGGGCCTGCAGGCCGACCGCCTGCCGTGCCCGATCCTCGTGCAGATCGCCGACCGCGACGCCGTCGCGCCGGCGCAGGCCGCGCAGGACGCGGCTTGGCGGGCGACCGGCCGAGCGGAGGTGCGCACGTACCCGATCGGTCACTTCGACATCTACACGGGCGCGCCGTTCGAGCAGGCGGTCGCCGACCAGCTGCACTTCCTGCGCCGCCATCTCGGCATGCCGGCCGCCGAGGGCGCGCACGGCGAGCGCCCGCGCGGCGAGCGGGCGCGCGGCGACGACGCGCTGGCACTGCAGCGCGACTGACTCGCGGCGGGGCTCGCGCGCCTCAGCCGCGCTTGGCGTGCGCCGGCGTGGCCCGTGCTTTGGCGCGTTTGCGTCTTGGCGTCAGCAGCTGCTCGATCTCGGCGAGCGCGTCGCCCATGTAGATCGCCAGGCGCTGCAGGTGGGGGAGCGTGTCGCGCGCTCCGGTGAGGCCGAAGTTGAGCGTGCCGGCGTAGCTTACGCACGTGATGTTCAGCGCGTTGCCGTGCATCAGCAGCGACAGCGGCGAGAGCGAGTCCAAGCGCGAGCCGTTGAGGTACAGCGGCTCGGTCGGCCCGGGGACGTTGGAGATGCCGAGGCTGAAGGGGATCGGCGCGTGGCCGGCGAGCCCGGCGACGAGCCCGGCGATGTACGGGCCGTTGACGAGCAGCGTGTAGGAGGTGCGCGCCTCGGGCGGCAGCTCGCTGAGGTGGCGCTTGGCCTCGGCGGTCGAGCGTGAGATCGCCCGCAGGCGCTCGCGCGGGTTGGCGACGTTGGTGCCGAGCTCGGCGACCATGATGCCGATCGCCGTGCCCATCGACTGGTCGTCGGCCTCGCGCAGGTTGACGGGGATGCCAGCGGTGAGCGGCCGGTCGGGCACCTGCGCGTGCTCGGCCAGGTAGCGGCGCAGCGCGGTGCCGCACAGGTACAGCACGATGTCGTTGAGCGTGCATTCGGCCGCTCGCGCGAGGCGCTTGACGCGCGCGAGCTCGTACTGCTGGGTGGCAAAGCGCCGCTGGCCGCCGAGCCGCCCGCCGAGCACCGAGCTCGGCGCGCGGTAGGGGGCCTGCAGCGCGCGGTCGTCGACGGCTGCGAGCGCGAGGTCGAGTGCCGCGCGGGAGAGCCCGGTGGCGGCGGTGACGCCGTCTCGCAAGAAGTTGAGCGGGCGCGCGAGCGCGCCCAGCGAACCGTCCGGCGCGTCGTCGCGATGGGGACGCTCGCCCGCACCCACGGTCCAGAAGGAGCCCATGCCACGCTCGTCGGGATCGGTCGACAGCGCGCGCATGATCAGGCGCATGCCGCTGACGCCGTCGATCAGCGAATGGTGGATCTTGCTGTACATCGCGAAGCGGTTGCCTTCCAGGCCCTCGATCAGGTGCACCTCCCACAGCGGGCGGTGCAGGTCGAGCTGGTTGCTGTGCAGGCGCGAGACGAGGATGCCGAGCTCGCGCTGGCCGCCGGGGTGCGGGAGCGCCGAATGGCGGATGTGGTAATCGAGGTCGACGTCGCGCGTCTCGCGCATGAACGGCAGACGCCCGCCGCCGAGCAGCGGCGCCTCGACGAGCTTGAGGTTCCACGGCGGAGGAATCGAGCGCCGCTCGCGCATGCGCTCGAACTCCTGCTTGAGGTAGTCCGCGGGAGCGTCCTTCGGCCGTGTGAACTGAAACAGCCCGCCGACGTGCATCGGCGTGTCTCGCGACTCGAGCGCCAGCCAGGCGGCATCGAGTGGGGGAATCTGCCTCATCGGACCCTCTCTCCCGTTCCCGTTGCGCTGCGTGCGCAACCGCACAAGCCTAACCATTCATCGCGGGCCGGAGCTCGCCGGGAAATAGCTTGCGCGCGTGGTGAGCGGAGCCTCGCCTGCCCGGGCTGCTCAGCCGACCGTGACCGCGCCGGCGAGCCGCGCCGCGGAGTGCGGGTCGTGCGAAGGCAGGAAGACGGTGGGGTGCTCGGCGCAGTGCGCGAGGATCGTCTCCAGCGTGGCGACGTGTGCGGCGGGGTCGGGGCCGATCGCGTCGGCACGCCGCGACTGCAGCTGCTCGAGCGAGTCGGTCACGTCGCCGGCGAGCATCACGTGGCGGCCCGAGTCGTCGACGCAGATGACGGAGATGTGCCCGGGCGTGTGACCGGGCGTGGCGACGGCGACGATGCGCCCGTCGTCGCTGAGCGCGCGACTGTGCGCGAACCCGCCGAACGGCCCGCCGTCGAGCGCGAGCGGCTGCGGTGCGAAGCCGCGCGGCAGCGGCTGTCGCAGGATGCGCCGCATGACGCGCGGGAACGCGCCGGCGAGGAACTGCGACTCCTCCGCGCCGATGCGCACCGGCGCGCGCACGTGCACGAGGCCGTCGACGTGATCGCCGTGGTGGTGTGTCAGCACGACCTCCGAGACGTCGTCCAGCGACAGGCCGGCGGCCACGAACGCCGACGGCAGCTCCTGCTCGGCGGTCACCTCGAAGCGGGCGAACGGCACGTTGCGCACGTTCGCCGTCTCACCGCTGTCGACGAGCAGCATCCTGCCCTCGTGCTCGATCGCCCAGCAGTGGATCGGCAGCGGCTCAGACCACTCGCCGGGCAGGAACAGGTCGAGCTGGCGGCGCGCTCCTGAGCTGGGGAACAGGAACTTCTGCTTGACGCGCACGTGGCCGGTGGTGAGGGCGTGGATGAGCATCTGCCGACCCTACTCGCCCACCGCGCGAGGACTCCTCGACGTACTTCCCGTCAAGCCCAGCAGCGGACTCGAACCGCTGACCCCTTCCTTACCATGGAAGTGCTCTACCAACTGAGCTAGCTGGGCGGGGAGACGGCACTGTACCGCGCGCGCCCGCTCGCGAGGGCGTGACGCGCGGCATCGCTGCGCCGGTCGCCTCGCCCGGTCGCCGTGCGGCGCTCAATCCTCGGGCGTCACCGTGGTCACGGGAAGCCCCATGCCGGTCACCTTGCTCGGCAGGTCGAGTTTCAGCCAGTGCGAGAGCTTCGTCGGCAGCGTGGAGATGATCACCTCGTCGAAGCCGCGCAGGTTGATCGCGTCTTCGATCGCCGCGATCGGGTCGGTCGAGCCGACGATGCCCTCGACCGGAGAGCCTGCCGCGTCGCTGAGCAGTGGCACCGCCTGATCGAGCACGCCCTGCGCTTTGCCGCCGCCCTGATCCTCGGGGTCGACGACCTTGTGCAGGCCGGGCGCTGCGTTGGGGACGAGCAGCGTGAATTGCGCGTTGCCACGCTGAGCGCGCTCGCGCACTGCGTCGAGCAGCGGTTGCGTCGCAGCCGTCCTGTATGCCACCACGAGCACTTTCGGCACGCTTTGAGAGGACTCCATGCGGCACTCCTTTCGTCGGCTGGTCAGGGCGATCATGTCACCGCAGCCACTGCGGCGCCCAGACACTGTGGCGCCACGAAGCGGCTTCGCGTTCCCTTCCTCTACCCGCTTGGCGCCGTCTCTCGCACCGGCGCGGCGGCTAGGGTGCTCGCGTGCGCGTGGTCGTGACAGAGGACTCGGTCGAAGTGCGCCTGGCGCGGTGGCAGAAGGCGCTGGGGCTGATGAAAGACATCTGCGTAGCACGCGGCGACGTGAGCGATGTGCGCGTCGTGGAGAACCCGATGCGCGAGGCCACCGGCAGCGGGTTGAAGGCCGGCCTGCGGCTGCCCGGCCTCTACTACGTGGCGCGCACGATCCGCCTCGATCGCGTGTTCGTCGTGCGCCGCAAGGTGCCGGCGCTGGCGTTCAGCGTGCGCGACCACCCCCCGCTGCGCGAAGTGCTCGTCAGCACCCCCGACGCGGCGGCGCTGGCAGAGGAACTGGGGAGGCGGCAGGCGCCGTGATCGACTTCACCTCCGACACGGCGCTTCACGGCTAGTGGTTCTTCCACACGACGATGTCGGCGAGGGGGCGGCGGTCGTCCTGCTGCACGCAGGGGTCGCCGACCGGACGATGTGGAGCGAGCACCTGGGCCCTCTCGCAAGCGCGGGCTACAGGGCGGTGGCGGTCGATCTCCCCGGCTTCGGCGAGGCGCCGGTCGACGAGGACGAGGATGCGCCGTGGCGCGACGTCCTGCAGACGATGGACGCGCTGGGGATCGAGCGCGCGACGCTCGTCGGCAACTCGTTCGGCGGCGCCGTGGCGCAGCGCGTCGCGGCGCTGGCGCCCGAGCGCATCGAGTCGCTCGTATTGATCTCCAGTCCCGTATCGGGCGTCGAGCCATCGGCCGAGCTGAAGGCCATCGAGCAGGCTCAAGAGTCGGCGCCCGACAGCGCGGCGGCTGTGCAGGCTGTGCTCGCAGGCTGGACGCTGCCCGATGCTTCGACCCAGCTGCGCGAGCGCATCGGCGCGATGACGGCGCGCGCTTTCGAGCTGCAGGCGCAAGCCGAGTGGGGCCCTGAGGGCTTCGATCCGCTCGAGCACGGCCTCGACGCGCTCGCGCTCGTCGAGGCCCCCGCCTCGGTCTTGGTAGGAGAGCACGACCTGCGCGATTTCCACTTCGCCGCGAACACGCTCGCCGACGCACTGCCGAACGCGCGCAAGACCGTCCTTCCCGGTGCCGGCCATCTCGCGCCGCTCGAGCAGCCGGACGCCTTTCGCAGCCTGCTGCTCGGGCTCCTGGGCGATTGACAGCCACCCGGGGCTTCTCGCACCGGGCGCCGCGGGCCAGGGGACTCCAATGGCGGGGGCAGGATTCGAACCTGCGAAGGCAGAGCCAATCGGTTTACAGCCGATCCCTTTTGACCGCTCAGGAACCCCGCCGGGGGCGGCGGTCAGTGTATCCAGGAGTCCTCGCGCGCCGGGGGCGCGCTAGGAGGCCTCGCGCAGCTGCTGGGCTTCGGGCAGCGCCTGCAGCTTCTTCAGCGTGCGGTTCTCGATCTGGCGTACGCGCTCGCGTGTGATGTTGAAGGCGCGGCCGACCTCCTCCAGCGTGCGCGCGCGGCCGCCGACGATCCCGTAGCGAAGCTCCAGCACCTCGCGCTCGCGGCGCGGCAGCGAGGCGAGGACGCGCGTGATGTTCTCGCGGCGCAGCGCCTCGGAGGCGATCTCGAACGGCGACTCCGCGGAGACGTCCTCGACGAAGTCCGCCAGCGCCGAGTCGTCCTCCTCGCCCATCGGCTTCTCCAGCGAGACAGGCTGCTGGGCCAGGCGCAGCACGTCGCGCACCTCGCGCACGTCGCATTCCAGCTCGACGGCGATCTCCTCGGCCGTCGGTTCGCGCCCGAGCTGCTGAATCAGCATGCGCTCGGCGCTGATCAGTTTGTTCAGCCGCTCGACCATGTGCACCGGGATACGGATCGTGCGCGCCTTGTCGGCCAGCGCGCGGCTGACGGCCTGGCGGATCCACCACGTGGCGTACGTGGAGAACTTGTAGCCGCGGCGGTGGTCGAACTTCTCCACCGCGCGGATCAGCCCGAGCGAGCCCTCCTGGATCAGGTCGAGGAACGTCAGGCCGCGCCCGACGTAGCCCTTGGCAATCGAGACGACGAGGCGCAGGTTGGCCTCGACCATGTGCTGCTTGGCGGCCATGTCGCCGCGCTCGATGCGCTTGGCGAGCGACACCTCCTGTTCGGCGTCCAGCAGCGGCACGCGGCCGATCGAGCGCAGGTACAGCCGCAGCGAGTCCAGGCTGGGGTCGACCGACAGGTCGGCCTCCGCGCGCTTGAGCTCCTGCAGGCGCGCACGCACGCCGCGTGCTTCCTCGTCGGTCCCCTGCTCGCCGTCTGTGTCGCGGTCCGCGGCGGGGGGATCGACGTCGCCGGTGCCGGCACCCGGCGCCTGCGCTCCCGCCTGCAGCTCGCCGCCGGACTCCTCGGAGTCGACGATCTCGATCGCGTGCTCCTCGAGGTGGCTGAACAGATCCTGCGCCTGCTCGCTGGAGAGCTCCGCCTCCTCGATCGTCGCGCGCAGGCTCGCGGCGCTCACGAAACCGCGCTCGCGAGCGCCGGCGAGAAGTCCCTGCATCTCCTCCATCTCGATCACGGTGTCCGTGACCACTGCACCCTCGAGCTTCTCCCTCAACCTGGACCCCCATGATCTGCGGCTTGCCGCCGTTTAGATCGTCCGCTTGGCCGAAGTGCGGATTGATACCAGAATCGACGGCCGCGCGGGTCGGCTTGCCGCGCGCGGGCCGGACGTGCGTCCGAGAGCGGCGGCTCGGCGGGCCGTCCGACCGACCGCGAGGGCGCGCGCATGCACCAGCGCCCGCGCTACGCTGGCGGGCGTGCAGGCGATCGGTTCCAGCCTTTCCCAGCCCCTTGTGCAGAGCGCCGGCGAGGACGTGCAGTCGCGCGCCCCGCGTGTTCCTATCGCCCTCTCGCGCGTCGGCGTGACCGGCGTGGAGAAGGTCATCCGCATCCACGACGAGCTGTTCTTCGCGCGCCTGAAGTGCTTCGTCGATCTCGGCCGCGAGCAGAAGGGTGCGCACATGTCGCGCTTCGAGGAGGTCGTCAACGAGGCGATCGGCCAGGTGGTGCTCAGCGAGTCGCCGTTTCGCGCCGAGACGCTCGCGCAGCACATCGCCGAGCTCGTCCGCGAACGCCAGGGCGCCGTGCGCGCCGAGGTGACGATCGCCGCGCGCTACCCCGAGCACAAGCCGGCGCCCGTCTCGGGCATCCAGACGCAGGAGATCTACACGCTGTACGGGCGCGCGGTCGCCTTCGAGCACGGCACGCGGCGCACGGTCGGCGTCTCGGCGACCGGCATGACGGCGTGCCCGTGCGCGCAGGAGCTCGTCGCCGGGCGGGCGCGCGAGCGTCTCGCGGCGGACGGCTTCTCCGACTCGCAGATCGAGCGCATCGTCGAGCGCGTGCCGATCGCAACGCACAACCAGCGCGGGCTGGCGACCCTGCACATCGGCTGCATCGAGGAGTGCGTGGAGGAGATCGACGCGTCGGCGTTGCTGAAGGTCGCCGAGGCGAGCATGTCCTCGGAGATCTACGAGCTGATGAAGCGCACCGACGAGGTCGAGGTCGTGGAAAAGGCCCACCGGCGCCCGCGCTTCGTCGAGGACTGCGTGCGCGAGATGCTCGCCGGCGTCGTGCGCGAGTTCCCGCAGCTCGACGGTCGCAGCTTCGTCTCCGCCCGCCAGGAGAACCTCGAGACGATCCACCAGCACAACGTCGTCGCCGAACGCCACGGCACCCTGTCGGAGCTGCGCGGAGAAATCGACGCGGGCACGCCCGCGACGCGTCAGACGACCCTCGAGCAATGGCTCGACGCCGGCGCTCCCACGCTCGCCTGACGAACGTCCTTCGCCGGGCGGCGAAAGGCTCAGCTACCGGCGCCGCGGGCCTGTGCTTGGGCCATGCGCCGGCGCAGGCCGAAGAAGTAGTCCAGGCCCGAGAGAACCGTCACGGCGACGGTCACGTACAGCAGCGCGGAGACCCATAGCGGTTCGCCGTGGAACGCGATCACCGCGAGGATCGCGGCGATCTGCAGGCACGTCTTGACCTTGCCGAACATGCTCGCCGCCATCACCACGCCGGCCTGCGTCGCGCCCATGCGCAGCACCGTCACGGCGAGCTCGCGCGTGATGATCACCATCGCCACCCACGCCGCCAGCCGGTGCAGCGAGACGAGCGCGATCAGCGCGGCGACGATCAGCAGCTTGTCGGCCAGCGGGTCCATCAGCTTGCCGAAGTTCGTGATCGACCCGCGTGCGCGCGCGAGGTAGCCGTCGACGAAATCGGTCAGCGATGCGAGCGCGAAGACGACCGCCGCGAGCACGTCGCCGCCGTCGGTGTTGCCGAGCAGCGCGACGACCAGCACCGGTACCAGCATGATGCGCAGGACCGTCAGCACATTGGGTAGGTTCAGAGGGAACACTCGCGCCGACAATATCCCGCCAGCGAAAGGATCGTGCAATGCAGAGACGCACTCTCGGACCCGATGGCCCCGAGGTCTCGGAGATCGGTCTCGGCTGTATGGGCATGTCGGCGTTCTACGGCTCGACCGACGACGCCGAATCGCGCGCCACCATCGCGCGGGCTCTGGAGCTCGGCTGCAACTTCCTCGACACCTCGGACATGTACGGGCCGCACACCAACGAGCGGCTCATCGGAAGCGCGATCGCCGGCCGCCGCGACGAGGTCTTCCTGGCGACGAAGTTCGGCATCAAGCTCGTCGAAGAGGGCAACCTGGTCGACCGCGTGATCGACGGCAGCCCCGAGTACGTGCGCGCGACCTGCGACGCGTCGCTGGAGCGTCTCGGCACCGACTACATCGACCTCTACTACCAGCACCGCGTGGACCCGAACACGCCGATCGAGGAGACCGTCGGCGCGATGGCCGAGCTGGTGGCGGCCGGCAAGGTTCGCCACATCGGCCTGTCGGAGGCGAGCGCAGAGACGATCCGCCGTGCGCACGCCGTGCACCCGATCGCCGCCGTGCAGACCGAGTACTCGCTGTGGACGCGCGACGTCGAGCAGGAGATCCTGCCGACGCTGCGGGAGCTGGGCATCGCGCTCGTCGCCTACTCGCCGCTCGGGCGCGGCTTCCTGTCCGGGCGCTTCACCTCAGAGGAGGAGCTCGAGGACGGCGACTACCGCCGCCACGGCCCGCGCTTCACCGGGGAGAACCTGCAGCAGAACCTCTCACTCGCGCAGCGCGTGCGCGAGCTTGCCGCCGAGCGCGACATCACGCCCGGGCAGCTCGCGCTCGCCTGGGTGCTCAGCCGCTGGCAGCACGTCGTGCCGATCCCCGGCACCAAGCGCGTCTCCTACCTCGAAGAGAACCTCGCGGCGGCCGACGTGCGCCTCGGCGAGGCCGACGCGCAGGCGATCGCCGACGCCCTTCCCGAGGCCGCCGGCGAGCGCTACCCCGAGGCGGTCATGCGCTCGGTCAACCTCTGAGTCGCGCGCCGAGCGCGACGCTCAGTAGCCGACCGAGTAGAAGCTGACGTGCCGGCAGCCCTCGAGCTTGTAGTGAGGCAGCGCGTGGTGGCTGGTGTACACGGTCTGCTGCGGGTTTTCGCAGTGGATCACGCCGGAGTTCTCGTGCGCGTGCACGACCGTCTGCGGGTTGGTGCCCGTCCACACGTAGTTGACCGTGTCGTTGGCGTAGATGTAGTTCTTGCCGTTGCCCGCGTGGATGATCGCCGTCTGGTGGGACTCGCCGCTCGGGTGGTAGTCGCCCCAGATCACGTCGCCGGAGTCGCCGCCGTAGATCGTGTCGTTGCCGTAGCCGCCGAGCAGGTAGTTGTGCACGCCGTTGACGCCCGTCAGCACGTTCGACTGACCGGCGGGGCCCTTGTCCATCACCAGGTGCTCGTTGCGCGGCCAGCCGGCGTGGCTGGTCATCGCCGCGGCCGAGGCCGTCAGCGCGAGTGCCAGCAGCAGCGTCAGCGCCGCGACGAGGCGCGCTGCGCGTAGCTGTGCGATCGAACGGGGACGGGGCATGGGGTGCAGGGTAGGACGGCATGTCATCGGTGAGTACAGCGCTCCTGGCGTCGTTTGACTGTGTGTTCGACCATCGTCTGTTCGGGCATTGCCCGGCAGCGCCTGCGCGCGAACTCGGACATGTGGCCAACCGGCGTCTCGCCGGGCACGCCCGCTAGGGTGGCGACATGCCCCTGATCCCGATGGTCATCGAGCGCACCGCGCGCGGCGAGCGCGAGTTCGACATCTACTCGCGCCTGCTCAACGAGCGCATCATCTTCCTCGGCACGCCGATCGACGATCAGGTCGCCAACCTCGTCGTCGCGCAGCTGCTGCACCTGGAGAGCCAGGACCCCGACAAGGACATCTCCATCTACATCAACTCGCCCGGCGGCAGCATCTACTCGGGCCTGGCGATCTACGACACGATGAACTTCGTCAAGCCGGACATCGCGACGATGGTCGTCGGCGTGGCGATGTCGATGGGCTCGTTGCTGCTCGCCGGCGGCACGAAGGGCAAGCGCGCCGCGCTGCCCAACTCGCGCATCCTCATCCACCAGCCTTCGGCGGGCTTCCAGGGTCAGTCGACCGACATCGAGATCCACGCGCGCGAGATCCTCAAGGTGCGCGAGCGCATCGACGAGATCTACGCGCTGCACACCGAGAAACCGACGGAGGAGGTGCGCGCCGACATGGAGCGCGACCGCTTCTTCACCGCCGAGCAGGCCAAGGACTACGGTCTCATCGACCGCGTCCTCGAGAGCCACTAGCCGCTTTTCGGTTTTATGAGCGGCCTTCCGGCCGCGTGTCGGTTCGCGCATGACTTCGACGGTGCGCGTTTTCGCTCGGGTCCCAGGCTCTGACTATGCTCGCCCGATGTCTGCTCTGACCGCCCGCGAGCGCTCGGCGCTCGCATCGATCGCGCTGCTCACCGCGCTGGCCGGCGTCGCCGACTACGGCAAGTGGGCACCCGTCCCGCGCTTTGCCATCGCCACGCTCGCGCTCGCCGGCCTGGCGTGGATCGTGTCGTTCGCCACCGAGCAGCTCGGCGAGCGCTTCGGCCCGGCCGTGACCGGCATGCTGCAGTCGACGCTCGGCAACCTGCCCGAGCTGTTCGTCGTCATCTTCGCGCTGCAGCAGGGCGAGCTCGTCGTCGCGCAGACGGCGATCGTCGGCTCGGTGCTCGCCAACGCACTGCTCGTGCTCGGGCTGGTGATCGTCGTCGGCGCGCGCCGCTCGCCGGGCGGGATCATGCGCTTCCACAAGAAGCTGCCGCGCGACACGGCGACGCTGCTTCAAGTCACCGTGTTCATCATCGTGCTGCTCGGGCTTTCGCTCGGCTCGCACGATCCGGCCAGCCACCACGTCAAGGCAATCTCCATCGTCGGCGCGATCTGCCTGCTCGTCGTCTACCTCTCGTGGGTCGTTCCCTACCTGCGCGCCGACGTCGCACCCGGCGAGGCGCCGGGCGACGCTGCGGCGCCCGGCGCGGGCGCGGGCGAGCGCCCGACTGCGTCCGGCGCAGTGGAGGCGCCCTCGCGCTCGCGGCTGTCGCTGCCGGTCACGCTCGTGCTGCTGCTCGTCGCCGGGGCGGCGTCGGCGTTCGTCTCCGATTGGTTCGTCAACGGCCTGAAGCCGGCGATCGTGCAGCTGCACATCTCCCAGGCCTTCGCCGGACTGGTGATCGTCGCGATCGCCGGCAACGCCGTCGAGAACGCCGCCGGGCTCGTGCTCGCCTACAAGGGCCGCTCGGATCTGGCGATCTCCGTCGTCAAGAACTCCGTAGCGCAGATCGCCGCGTTCCTGTTCCCGCTGCTCGTGCTGATCTCCTTCGCGCTGAAGACCACGCTGACGTTCTCGCTGGCACCCGTGTACATCGGCGCGCTGCTGCTCAGCACGCTCGCCATCGCACAGGTCACCGGCGACGGCGAGGCCGCCGAGTTCGAGGGCTGGGCGCTCGTGGCGCTCTACGTCATCCTCGGAACGCTCACGCTCTACGAGTAGCGCCAAACACCCGGCCCCCATATGGGGGCCTCATAAAGAAACACCCACGAGCCTTTACCGGCGCGACGCCCGTGGCATCGCGCGACCCCTCGGCCCCGCTTGCCATGCAAGCGCGCTAAACTGCCCTCACCTCGCGTCTGGGCGGGGTTTTTCTTCGTCCAGGCCCGAAATGCAAACCTTTTACGCAGGGATTACACATGGCCCGCGGAGACGTTCGGATCGCTATCACCCTCGCCTGCGAGGAGTGCAAGCACCGCAACTACCAGACGAACAAGAGCAAGCGCAACAACCCGGATCGCATCGGGCTGCGCAAGTACTGTCGTTGGTGTCGCAAGCACACCAGCCATCGGGAGACTCGCTAGCGCGGGAGCGCTGCCGTGGCTCGTGATCGCAAACGCGCAAAGCAGCGCCGCGAGCGTCGCGCCCGCACGTCCGTGCCCGCGAGCACGCCCGAGCGCGCCGACGTCCCCGCCGCCCTCGACCACGCTTCAGCCGACGCCGACGAGTTCGACGCCGCGCTCGTCGCGGGCGCCGGCGGGGTCACCGCGACGCCCGGTGAGGAGCTCGTCGAGCCCGTCGACGCAGCCGTCGACGCCGAAGAAGACCCTTCGCTTGCCGCGACGTCCGGTGGCGGTGGCGGCGACGGCGCCGGTGCGGGCGGCAGGGGCGGAGGCGGCGGCAGCGAGCCGGCCCCCGGTCAGCCGCTGCGCGGCGGCAACCGCGTGCTCGCGTTCTTCCGCGCAAGCTGGGCCGAGCTGCAGCGCGTCCAGTGGCCCGATCGCCGCCAGGTCACGCAGGCGACCGCAGTCGTGCTCGGCTTCGTCGCCATCGCCGGCGCGTATCTCGGCCTAGCCGACTATGTCGCAAAAGAAATCGTCGAATTCATCCTCTAGGGAAGCCTGAAATCTGAATGTTTCGCTGGTACGTCGTCAACACATACTCCGGCCATGAGAACAAGGTCAAGCACAACCTCGAGCACCGCGTGGTCTCGCTCGGCCAGCAGCGCGCCGTGCGCAACGTCGTCGTGCCGACCGAGTCGGTCTCGGAGATGAAGGACAACCAGAAGGTCACCGTCGAGAAGCGCACCATGCCCGGCTACGTGCTCGTCAACATGGAGCTCAACGAGGACTCGTGGGGCGTCGTCAAGGGCACACCCGGCGTGACCGGCTTCGTCGGCGCCTCCCAGGAGCCCGTGCCGCTCACGCAGGTCGAGGTCGACCGGCTGCTGCACAAGGAGGTCGCCACGGCCACCCGCACGCGCGCCCAGTTCACGATCGGCGAGAGCGTCAAGGTCGTCTCCGGGCCGCTGTCGGACTTCTCCGGCGAGATCTCCGAGATCAACGACGATGCGGCCAAGCTCAAGGTGCTGGTATCAATCTTCGGTCGCGAGACTCCAGTTGAGGTCGGCTTCGATCAGGTGAAAAAGATTTAGATGGCCAAGAAGGTTCTGACAACGATCAAGCTGCAAGCCAACGCCGGCCAGGCGAGTCCTGCGCCGCCGGTCGGCCCTGCGCTGGGCCAGCACGGCATCAACATCATGGAGTTCTGCAAGGCCTTCAACGCGCAGACGCAGAGCGAAACCGGCACGGTCATCCCGGTCGTCATCACCGTCTACGAGGACCGCACGTTCACGTTCATCACCAAGACGCCGCCCGCCGCCGTGCTGATCCGCCAAGCGATCAAAATCAACAAGGGCTCGGGCGAGCCCAACCGCGTGAAGGTCGGCACGATCACCCAGAGCCAGCTGCGCGAGATCGCCGAGCGCAAGCTCGCCGACCTCAACGCGCACGACGTCGACCAGGCGGCCAAGATCATCGCCGGCACCGCCCGCTCGATGGGCGTGGACGTGAAGGCATGAGCGCGCACGGCAAGCGTTACGCCGACGACCTGCAGAAGGTCGACCGCGAGCGCGAGTACGAGCCCGCCGAGGCCGTCTCGCTCGTGCGCAGCCTCGCCAACGCCAAGTTCGACGAGTCGATCGAGGTGCACGTGCGCACCGGCCTGAACGTGCGCCACGCCGACGAGCAGCTGCGCGGCACGATCGCGCTGCCCAACGGCGTCGGCAAAGACGTCAAGATCGTCGTCTTCGCGCAGGGCCCCAAGGTCGCCGAGGCGGAAGCCGCCGGCGCCGACGTCGTCGGCGGCGACGACCTCGCCAAACGCATCGAGGATGGCTTCGACGACTTCGACGTGGCGATCGCCACGCCCGACATGATGTCCGTCGTCGGGCGCCTCGGCCGCGTGCTCGGCCCCTCGGGCAAGATGCCCAACCCGAAGGTCGGCACCGTCACCATGGACGTCGCCAAAGCCGTCGAGGAGTCCAAGTCCGGCAAGGTCGAGTACCGCACCGACCGCACCGCCATCGTGCACCTGGTGATCGGCAAGGCCAGCTTCGGCGACACCCAGTTGCTGGAGAACTACGCCGCCGTCATCGAAGAGCTGATCCGCGCCAAGCCGTCCGTCGCCAAGGGCCGCTACCTGCGTTCCATCACCGTCACCTCGACGATGGGCCCGGGCGTCAAGGTCGACCCCAGCCGCACGCGCGAAATCACCGGCGACGCGGCCGTCGCCGCCGCCTAGCGGCTACACTCCCCGCAGCAAACGCACCGCCCGAGACCCTCGGCGACTGCCGATCTTCCGATCGGCGCGTAAGACCGGGGCAGGTTGGAGCGAGTTGAAGACGGTTCACGCCGCGCTCTCTCGTCTGCCTGCACGGGCACACCGAACACTTCGAGAGCGGACATAAATGAACCGAGACCAGAAGGCCGTGGCGATCCAGGAGATCGCCACTCACATCGATCAGTCGAACGCGATCTTCGCCGTCGACTATCGCGGCATCTCCGTGCCGCAGGTCGCCGAGCTGCGCGCCAAGCTGCGCGACGCCGACGCCACGTTCAAGGTCGTCAAGAACTCGCTCACCGAACGCGCCGCCGACCAGGTCGGCGCGGAGACGCTCAAGGAATACCTCGCCGGCCCGACCGCGCTGACGTTCGTGCGCGGCGACGCCGCCACCGCCGCCAAGGCGATCGCCGACTACGCGCGCGCCACGCAGCTGCTGCCGTTCAAGGGCGGGCTGATGGACGGCGAGACGCTCGACATCGAGCAGATCCGCTCGCTCTCGCGCCTGCCCTCGCGCGAAGTGCTCTACGGCCAGCTCGTCGGCGTCGTCGCGTCGCCCGTCGGCGGGCTCGTGCGCTCGCTCGCCGCGCTCGTCGGCGGCCTCGCGTCCGCGCTCGGCCAGGTGCGCGACAAGAAGGAGTCCGGCGAGATCCCCGCGGGCGACGCGCCCGCGGCCGCCGAGCCGGCTGCCGACGCTCCCGCTGGCGAGGAGGCGCCCGCCGCCGAGGCTCCGGCAGAGGAGACACCCGCAGCCGAGGCCCCGGCGGAGGAGCCGGCGCCCGCCGCCGAGCCCGAGGGCGAGGCCGCATCCGAGGCCGAGCCGGAGGCCGCAGCGGCCGACCCGGCCGACGACGACAAAGCTGAGCCGGCGGATGAGCCGGCACAACACGACGACAAGCAGGCGGACGCATCGGCGCAGGCCGAGCAGGACCCCGCCGATGCGAAATCCACCAAGGAGGACTGACGAACATGGCAACAAGCACACAGGATTGGATCGAGGAGCTGAAGGGCATCTCCGTGCTCGAGCTCGCCGAGCGCATCAAGGCGCTCGAGGAGGAGTTCGGCGTGTCCGCGGCGGCCGTCGCGGCGCCGGTCGCCGCTGCCGGTGGCGGCGCAGGCGGCGACGCCGGAGCCGACGAGGAAGAAGGCGGCACGGTCGACGTCATCCTGACCGCTTCGGGCGACAAGAAGATCCAGGTCATCAAGGTCGTGCGCGCGGCCACCGGCCTGGGCCTCAAAGAGGCCAAGGCGCTCGTCGACGAGGCCCCCAAGCCGGTCAAGGAGGGCATCGAGAAGGAGGAGGCCGACAAGCTCAAGCAGGAACTCGAGGAGGCCGGTGGCGCGGTCGAGGTCAAGTAGCGGCGCCAATGCGTCCCGCGCGGCCGGCGGCGCTCGCGCCCGCAGGCCGCCGCCGAAGTTCAGAAAGGGCCCCGCTCAGTCGGGGCCCTTTCTTTATGTGCGTTTAACAATTGGGCCGATTTTCCGGTAAAGTGCCGCTGGCTGGCCAATAGCCGTAGCCGCCCGAAGATCGACGCCGCGCCACATACGCGGAATGTCGGGGGCGGGGTCCGTGAGCGTCGGCAGCCCACTTAAGGGCGTCGATAGCCTGTGCTATCTTTACCAGTCGCGCTTCGGCGCGCCTCCTCTGCCCCGTTTCTCGCCCTCCGAAGGAGTCGTTTCTTGGCCGCTGTAGATGCTCTCCGGACGCGCCGTACTTTCGCGCGCCTCAACAAGACCGTTGACGTACCCAACCTGATCGACATTCAGCGGCGCTCGTTCGCGTGGCTGACCGACCCCGAGAAGGGCGGGCTGCGCGAGACGATCGACGACATCTCGCCGATCGAGGACTACACGGGCAATCTCGCCGTGCAGTTCGGCCAGTTCGTGTTCGACGAGCCCGTCGCCTCGCTCGAGCAGTGCCGCGAGAAGGACCTCACCTACGCACGGCCGCTGACCGTCACGGTCGCGTTCATCAACCGCGAGACCGGTGAGATCCGCGAGCAGTCGGTGTTCATGGGCGACTTCCCGTGGATGACCGAGCGCGGCACGTTCGTCATCAACGGCACCGAGCGCGTCGTCGTGACGCAGCTCGTGCGCTCGCCGGGCGCCTACCTGATGGAGCCCAAGGACCGCGAGAAGCAGGTCTTCATCGCCAACCTGATGCCCGCGCGTGGCTCGTGGCTGGAGCTGGAGATCGACAAGAAGGGCAAGGTCTTCGTCCGCATCGACCGCAAGCGCAAGCTCCCGGTGACCGTGCTGCTGCGCGCGATGGGCTACGCGACCGACGAGGAGATCCTGCGGCTGTTCGACAACTCGCTGTACATCCGCAACACGATCGAGGCCGACACCGAGGTCACGCGCACCGAAGAGGGCGCGCTGATCGAGCTGTTCAAGAAGCAGAGGCCGGGCGAGCCGCCGAGCGTCGACAACGCCAAGGCGCTGCTCAACCAGCTGTTCTTCGACCCCAAGCGCTACGACCTCACGCGCGTCGGTCGCTACAAGCTCAACTCGCGCCTCGGCCTCGACGTCGACATCGAGACGCGCACGCTGACCCAGGACGACATCCTCGCGCTCGTGCGCGAGCTGGTCTCGCTGCCCAAGCGCCTCGGCATCCCCGAGGACGGCGAGGTCGAGATCAAGGACTACGCGGCGGAGGCGATGAGCATGCCGCGCGAGCCGGTCGCCGAGCACCTCGACGAGTACGAGCACTTCGGCAACCGCCGGCTGCGCACCGTCGGCGAGCTGATCCAGGAGGCCTTCCGCATCGGCCTCTACCGCATGGAGCGCGTCGTGCGCGAGCGTCTGACGACCGAGGACGCCGACACGATCACGCCGCAGACGATCATCAACATCCGCCCGGTCGTCGCCGCGCTGAAGGAGTTCTTCGGCTCCAGCCAGCTCAGCCAATTCATGGACCAGACCAACTCGCTGGCCGGCCTGACGCACCGTCGCCGTCTGTCGGCGCTGGGCGCCGGCGGGCTGACGCGCGAGCGCGCGCCGATCGAGGTGCGCGACGTGCACCCGACCCACTACGGGCGCATGTGCCCGATCGAGACGCCCGAGGGCCCGAACATCGGCCTGATCGGCTCGCTGTCCTCGTTCGCCGAGGTCTCCGAGTACGGCTTCGTGACGACTCCCTACCGCGTCGTCGAGGACGGCGTGGTCACCGAGAAAGTGGTGCGCCTGGACGCGACCCAGGAAGAGGAGCTGATCATCGCCCAGGCGAACACGCCGGTCGACCCCAAGACGGGCAAGCTCAAGGGCACCGAAATCCTCTGCCGCACGCAGGCCGGGCAGTACGTGACGGTTGGGCCGAAAGAGGTCGATCTCGTCGACGTATCGCCCGAGCAGATCTGGTCGGTGGCTACGGCGATGATCCCGTTCCTCGAGCACGACGACGCCAACCGCGCGCTGATGGGCTCGAACATGCAGCGCCAGGCCGTGCCGCTGCTGAAGACCGACGCTCCGCTGGTCGGTACGGGCATGGAGCGCCGCGCGGCGCTCGACACGGGCGACGTGCTGCTCGCAAAAGGCGCCGGCACGATCGACTACGTCGACGCCGACCAAGTCGTCATCCAGACCTCCGGCGGCAAGGACGAGTACGAGCTGCAGAAGTTCATGCGCTCCAACCAGGGCACGCTGATCCACCACAAGCCGAAAGTCAAAACCGGCCAGAAGGTCAAGGCCGGCGACGTGCTCGCCGACGGGTCCTCGACCGACCGCGGCGAGATGGCGCTCGGCAAGAACCTGATGGTCGCCTTCATGTCCTGGGAGGGCTACAACTTCGAGGACGCGATCATCCTCTCCAAGCGCCTCGTGCAGGACGACGAGCTCACCTCGATCCACATCGAGGAGTACGAGATCGACGCCCGCACGACCAAGCTCGGCGAGGAGGAGATCACGCGCGACATCCCCAACCGCTCGGAGGAGTCGCTGCGCAACCTCGACGACCGCGGCATCGTCCGCGTCGGCGCCGAGGTCATCTCCGGCGACCTGCTCGTTGGCAAGGTCACGCCGAAGGGCGAGACCGAGCTGACGGCCGAGGAGAAGCTGATCCGCGCGATCTTCAAGGAGAAGGCGCGCGAGGTTCGCGACACCTCGCTGAAGGTCCCCCACGGCGAGGGCGGCGTGGTGATCGACGTCAAGACGTTCAGCCGCGACGCCGGCGACGACCTGCCGCCCGGGGTCAACGACCTCGTGCGCGTGTTCGTGGCCAAGAAGCGCAAGATCTCCGAGGGCGACAAGCTCGCGGGCCGTCACGGCAACAAGGGTGTCATCTCCAAGATCGTCGACCAGCAGGACATGCCGTTCCTCGAGGACGGCACGCCCGTCGACGTGATCCTCAACCCGCTGGGCGTGCCTTCGCGCATGAACGTCGGGCAGATCCTCGAGACGCACCTCGGCTGGGCCGCCGCGCAGGGCTGGTACGACGACGGCACCGAGGCCTACAAGGAAGCGCACTCCAACGGTGGCAACGGCAAGGTCTACGTGGCTACGCCGGTGTTCGACGGCGCCACTGTGGCCGACGTCGACACGGCGCTCGTCAAGTGGCAGGACGCCCACACCGGGCGTATCCGCATGGACGTCGACAAGTCACGCCGCGACGGCGAGCAGGCGTCGGGCAAGATGACGCTGTTCAACGGCCGCACGGGCGAGCCCTTCGAGGAGCAGGTGACGGTGGGCTACATGTACATCCTCAAGCTCCTGCACCTCGTCGACGACAAGATCCACGCCCGCTCGACCGGCCCGTACTCGCTGGTCACCCAGCAGCCGCTGGGCGGCAAGGCGCAGTTCGGCGGTCAGCGCTTCGGCGAGATGGAGGTCTGGGCGCTGGAGGCATACGGCGCCGCCTACACGCTGCAGGAGATGCTCACGATCAAGTCCGACGACACGGTCGGGCGCGTGAAGGCATACGAGGCGATCGTCAAGGGCGAGAACATCGCCGAGCCGTCGATCCCCGAGTCCTTCAAGGTGCTGCTCAAGGAGATGCAGTCGCTGGCGCTGGATGTCAACGTCGTCTCCGAGGAGGGTCAGCGAGCGGAGATCCGCGACGAAGACGATGACCTGCTGCGCGCCGCCGAGGAGCTCGGCATCGACCTCTCCGGCGTGCGTGCGCTGAGCGGCGACGCCGCCGACGAGGCCGTCGAGGGCGAGGACGCCACCGACGCCAACGGCTCAGCGCCGGACGCGGCGGCAGACGCCGACGCCGACGGCGATGCGCCGATCGACCTGGAGGCCGCAGCGGACCTCGAGGACGCGCCCGAGGTGGCTGAGACGTAGTGGATCGCGCCGCACCGCCGCCGCGGCGCACGGGGCACGGCCCCGACTGGCGGCTCTCAGCAGTCCCGCAAGCAGCACCGCCCCACGCAGCATCCGATCCGATTCACCCGCGAGCGAAAGCTAGAGCCACATGATCGACATCAACAACTTCGACGCCATCGAGATCAGCCTCGCCTCCTCCAAGCAGATCCGCAGCTGGAGCTCCGGCGAGGTGATCAAGCCCGAGACGATCAACTATCGCACGCTCAAGCCCGAGAAGGATGGGCTGTTCTGCGAGCGCATCTTCGGCCCGACCAAGGACTGGGAGTGCTACTGCGGCAAGTACAAGCGCGTCCGTTACAAGGGCATCGTCTGCGAGCGCTGCGGCGTCGAGGTCACGCGCTCGAAGGTCCGCCGCGAGCGCATGGGCCACGTCGACCTGGCCGCCCCGGTGAGCCACATCTGGTTCTTCAAGGGCGTGCCCAGCCGCATCGGCTACCTGCTGGACATGGCGCCCAAGGAACTGGAGAAGGTCCTGTACTTCGCCGCGTCGATCGTGACGTGGGTGGACGACGAGGCGCGCACGAAGGACATCGACTCCTTGGAGAAGGAGGTCAACAAGGTCCTCGACGCCTACACGGCCGAGCGCGAGGAGCGCGTTCTGGAGCTTCAGGAGTCGCTCAAGCGTCGCGAAAAATACCTGCAGAACGGCAAACAGACGCACTTCAACGACGAAGACCACCTGTGGGCCGACTCGCTCGACGTCAACCTGCAGAAAATCTCCGACGAGGAGCGCGACAAGCTGACCAAGGAGCTGACCAAGGCCTTCGAGGCCGACATCTCCGACACCGAGGCCTACATCGAGGACGCTGCCGAGCGTATGCGCAACGTGTGGGAGCTGTTCAAGACGATGGAGCCCAAGCAGATCGAGCACGACGAGGCCACGTTCCGCGAGCTCAAGGAGCGCTTCGGCTCCTCCTACGGCTTCGGCGAGTACTTCCGCGGCGGCATGGGCGCGGAAGCCGTCCGCGACCTGCTCCAGCAGGTCGACCTCGAGGCCGAAAGGGTCGAGCTCGAGGACCAGGTCAAGACCGGCAAAGGCCAGAAGCAGGCCCGCGCGGTCAAGCGCCTGAAGGTCGTCTCGGCGTTCATCCAGTCGGGCAACAAGCCGGAGATGATGGTGCTCGACGCCGTTCCGGTGATCCCGCCGGAGCTGCGCCCGATGGTGCAGCTCGATGGCGGGCGCTTCGCCACTTCGGACCTCAACGACCTGTACCGGCGCGTGATCAACCGCAACAACCGGCTCAAGCGACTGCTCGATCTCGGTGCTCCGGAGATCATCGTCAACAACGAGAAGCGCATGCTGCAGGAGGCCGTCGACGCGCTGTTCGACAACGGCCGCCGCGGACGCCCGGTCACCGGGCCGGGCAACCGCCCGCTGAAGAGCCTCTCGGACATGCTCAAGGGCAAGCAGGGGCGCTTCCGCCAGAACCTGCTCGGCAAGCGCGTGGACTACTCCGGTCGCTCGGTGATCGTCGCCGGCCCGTATCTGAAACTCCACCAGTGCGGGCTGCCGAAGATCATGGCGCTCGAGCTGTTCAAGCCGTTCATCATGGCCCGCCTGGTCGAGCGCAAGTCCGCGCAGAACATCAAGGCGGCCAAGAAGATGGTCGACTCGATGATCGGCGAGGTGTGGGATGTGCTCGAGGAGGTCATCCACGAGCACCCGGTGCTGCTCAACCGCGCGCCGACGCTGCACCGCCTGGGCATCCAGGCATTCGAGCCGCTGCTGGTCGAGGGCAAGGCGATCCAGGTTCACCCCTTGGTCTGCCACGCCTTCAACGCCGACTTCGACGGCGACCAGATGGCCGTGCACCTTCCGCTGTCGGCGGAGGCGCAGGCCGAGGCGCGAATCCTGATGCTGTCGGCGAACAACATCCTCTCGCCGGCTCACGGCGCGCCGCTGGCGACGCCGACCCAGGACATGATCCTCGGCGCCTACTACCTGACCTACGGTCCCGAAGCAGACGAGCTGGCGAAGATCGACCGCACCACGCACGAGCCTCGCCCGCACGTGTTCCGCACGGCGCAGGAGGCCGAGCTGTCCTACGAGGGTCGCGTGGTCAAGCTGCACGACCTGGCCGAGTTCCGCCCGTATGGGCGCGAGGGCGGCCACGTGCTGACGACGATCGGGCGCATCATCTACAACGACCGCATCGAGCGGGCGCTGGCGGAGGCACTTGGGGACGGCTTCGACGCCTCCAAGTACACGTTCGTCAACCAGTCGATGAAGAAGCGCGACACGACGCGGCTGATCGACATGCTCGTGCAGACCTACGGCGCGACGACGATCTCGCTGGTGCTCGACGCGTTCAAGGATCTCGGCTTCAAGTACGCAACGCAGGCCGGCATCACGATCTCCAAGAACGACGTCGTCGTGCCGCCGGAGAAGCAGTCGATCATCGATGGCTACGACAAGCTCGTCGGTGAGATCTCCGACCAGTACGACATGGGCCTGATCACCCAGGAGGAGCGCCACGAGGCGGTCGTCGAGAAGTGGAACGCGGCGACCGACGACGTCGCCGAGGCGATGGTCGCCAACCTGGAGACCCTCAACCCGATCTTCATGATGGCCAACTCGGGTGCGCGTGGTTCCTTCAAGCAGATCCGCCAGCTCGCGGGCATGCGTGGCCTGATGGCCAACCCGAAGGGTGAAATCATCGAGCGCCCGATCAAGGCCAACTTCATGGAGGGCCTATCGGTGCTGGAGTACTTCATCTCCACGCACGGCGCGCGAAAGGGCCTGGCCGACACCGCCCTGCGTACGGCCGACTCGGGCTACCTGACGCGGCGTCTGGTCGACGTCGCCCAGGACGTGATCATCCGCGAGCCCGACTGCGGCACCGAGGACCACATCGAGATGCCGGTGTTCAAGGACGGCGGCGAACCCAACGAAGGCCTCGTCGGCCGCGTCGCCGCGCTGGACATCACGACCAAGCGCAACCGCATGCTCGCCGAGAAGGGCTCGGAGATCGGGCGCGCGCAGCTCGCCGACATGGTCGAGGCGTTCGCCGACGACCACGAGAAGGGCGCGGCCGTTGCTGTGCCGGTGCGCTCGGTGCTCAAGTGCGAGGCGCAAAGCGGCGTGTGCCAGGCCTGCTACGGCCGGGCCATGGCGACAGGTGCGCTCGCGCAGATCGGCGACGCGGTGGGAATCGTCGCGGCGCAGTCGATCGGCGAGCCGGGCACGCAGCTGACGATGCGTACGTTCCACACCGGCGGAGTCGCCGGCGCGGACATCACGCACGGCCTGCCGCGTGTCGTCGAGCTCTTCGAGGCGCGCAAGCCCAAGGGTCTTGCGCAGATCGCAGAGCAGGACGGCGTCGTCACGATCGAGGAGACCGAGAAGGCGCTCACGGTCGTCATCACCGACGAGGCGGGTGAGGAGCACCGCCACTCGTTCCCGCGGCGCACGCGCCTGTTCGTCGCCGAGGGCGAGAAGATCTCCGCCGGCAAGCAGCTCAACGAGGGGTCGGTCTACCCGCACGAGCTGCTGGCGATCCGCGGCCGGACCGACACCGAGGTCTACCTCGTCAAGGAGGTCCAGGAGGTCTACAAGTCCCAGGGCGTGGACATCGACGACAAGCACATCGAGTTGATCGTGCGCCAGATGCTCAAGAAGGTGCGTGTCGACCAGAAGGGCGACACCGACTACCTGCCCGGGCAGTTCGTCGACCGCTTCGAATTCGCCAAGGTCAACGACGAGATCGTCAACAAAAAGGGCGAGGCTGCGCAGTTCGAGGACATCATCCTCGGTATCACCAAGGCCTCGCTGAACACCGACTCGTTCCTCTCGGCGGCCTCCTTCCAGGAGACGACGAAGGTGCTCACCGACGCGGCGCTCGAGGGCAAGACCGATCGCCTCAACGGCCTGAAGGAGAACGTGATCATCGGCAAGCTGATCCCGGCCGCGACCGGCCTGAAGCGCTACCGGCGGATCGAGATCGAACCGTCCGAACCGCTCCCGCGCGCGATCGACGACGTCGGGCTGCTCGACCAGGACGAGATCGCGGCCGAGCTCGGCCTGTCCAACGGCGAGAGCCTCGGCGGTGGCTACGGCCAGGAGTTCGACGCCGACCTCGCTTCGCTGGAGAAGATCGGCGCCGGCGACAGCGACCCCGGATTCGTCGAGGAGCTGGCCGAGCTGGAGGTTCCCGAGGAGGACCCGGCGCCCGAGCAGAAGTAAGCCGGGCGCGCGAGCGCAAGAAATCGCAGGACAACGGGGGCGGCGCGAGCCGCCCCCGTTGCGTGGGGCCGGGCTTTGCGCGCCGGTGGCGCATCTTTGCCGGCGCCGTGATGTTCTGAGAGCGATGCCCGCCAGCCGCGTCACGCGCCGATCGCTGCTCGCTGCTGCCGGCGGAGCTTTGCTCGGCACCGCCGCCCGGCCGCCCGGCGTGCTCGCGGCACTCGCCGGCCCGGCGCAGCCCAAGCTGACCGACCGCTTGATCGGCACGGTCGCCGTGGGCGAGCAGACGATTGCCCTCGCAGGCAACGCCGACCTGCTCGGCCTGCAATGGCGTGCGCCGGACGGCGCGCGGCCATACGTGCGCTTCATGACGGCGCGCGGGCGATGGAGCGAGTGGGTGGCCGCGGGCGCCTCCACGCACGGGACCGACCGGCCGGTCGCGGCGCCGGCGTCGATCGGCGAGCCCGTGTGGACAGGCGGCACGCGACTGCTGCAGGTCCGTACCTCGCGCCCGCTGCACGGGCTGCGCCTGCACCTGATCGACGTCAGCGACGGAGTCGGCGCACGGCGGGCGGCCGGAGCGCTGGCCCGCTGGCCGCTCGCCGTCGTCGCGGGAGCCCTGCCGTTGGCGGCCCCGAGCCTGCAGGCCGGCCCCGGGCAGCCGCCGATCCTCGCGCGGCGCGCGTGGGCGCGCGGCATCGCCCATCCGCGCGTGGCACCGGAATACGGCGTCGTGCGCGTGGCCTTCGTGCACCACACCGAGAACCCCAACGGCTATCTCGCCGGCGAGGTGCCGGCGATGCTGCGTGCGATCTTCGTCTTCCATCGCGACGTCCGCGGCTGGAACGACATCGGCTACAACTTCGTCATCGACGCCTTCGGGCGCATCTTCGAGGCCCGCGCCGGGGGCATCGACGAGCCGGTCGTCGGTGCGCAGGCCGGCGGCTACAACCTCGTCTCCACCGGCGTCGCCGTGCTCGGCTCGTTCAGCTCGCGGCCGATCTCTGCGCCCGCCCGCCGCGCGCTGCAGCGGCTGCTCGCATGGAAGCTCGCGCTGCACGGCGTCGGCGCAGAGGGCCGCGTGACCGTGCACGTCAACCCGGCCGGCGCCGCGTACAGCCGCTTCCCGGCGAACGCGCCGGTGTCGCTGCCGCGCATCGCCGGGCACCGCGACGCCGACTCGACCGACTGCCCGGGCGACGTCCTGTATCGCCAACTGCCTGCGATCCGCCCCCGCGTGCGCACGCTCGCTCCGCGGCCGGTGCTCGCCACGCTCGCGCTCACCCCGGCGACCCCGCCCGAAGCCCCGCCGCCGCCCGGCACGCCCGTCGCCGCCGGCAGCCTTGCGGGCACGCTCGCGTTCCTCGACGGCACGCCGATCGCCGGGGCGAGCGTGCAGATCCAGGCGCGCAGCGTCGCGCGGCGCGGCGAAGTCGTCGTCGAGCAGACGCTCGCGCAGGCGCAGAGCGACGGCGAAGGCCGCTGGTCGCTGCCGGCGAGCATCGTGCCCGCCGCAACGGGCGTGTCGCTGCGAGCGCTCTACCCCGGCGCAGCAGCCGGTGCCGGCGGGCCGGCGGGCGCCGGCGCCGCCGTATCGCCGGCGCTCACGCTCGCCGCCTCGGCGCTCAGCGTCGCGCCAGCTCCCGCGCCCACGCCAGCAGCAGCTCCCGCTCCCGCTGCGTGAGCCCGTGCTCGGGATCGGTCTGCACGAGCAGCGTCGGCGCGCTACGCGCCTGCGCCCACTCGTGGCACGCCTCGTTGAGTGCGTCGTCGATCCACGCCAGCGGGCGCTCGCCGGCGTATGCGTCGATCGCGTCGAGCTTCCAGTGCGCGTTGCTCCGGCCCACCGAGCGGTCGAAGCGCAGGAACGGGATGCCCGCCGGCAGCCCGAGCAGGTGGGGGAGGTGTTCGTCGGCCTTCTCCTCCCAGCCGCTGCACCAGACCGGCTCGAAATGCTCGGTCAGGTCGAGAAGGTGAGCGGCGGCGGTGGCCGAAAGGAAGTGGGGAATGCCCTCGATCGAGTGGAATGAGCCGGTTCTGCGGCGCAGATCGCCGCCGAACAGCGAGATCACGCCGTCGATGTCCACGAGCATCAGCGGCTTGTGCGAATCGGCGCTTGAAAACTCCCAGATTTCTTTTGCCTGCTCTTTAGTTTCCACGAAGGTAGCTCGGGGTACTCTCCAGCGACGGCCGATACGCCGAGGCTTGGGCGCTGGCAGTAAAGCAGCCTCGCTTATCCGTCGATCCCCCCTCACGCACACCCCGATCCCCTCCTTCTCTCAATGACCCTAGACCTCGGCATCCTCCTCGCGCTCGCCTGCGCCTTCGTCGCCAACCTCGGCTTCTTCTACAAGCATCGCGGCGCCAACTCGGTCCCCAAGATCGACGTTCGCCACCCCTTCGCCGCCGCGCGCTCGCTGTACTCGTCGAAGTGGTTCACGCTCGGCATGATCACCGCGACCGCCAGCTGGGGGCTGCACGTCGCGGCCCTCGCGATGGCGCCGATGTCCGTGATCCAGGTGGCGCTTGCCGCCGGCGTCGTGTTCATCGCCGTCATGGCCGACAAGCTGTTCGGCTTCGAGGTCGGGCGCCGCCAGTGGATCGGGCTCTCGCTGATGGCCGTCGGCCTCGCCGTGCTCGGCATCACCGCGCCGGCGATGCACGGCGCGCACTCGCAGTTCTCCACCGCGGCGATGATCGCCTTCGAGGCCGGCCTGTTCGGGCTCGGCGGGCTGCTCATCATGGGCCCGCGCATGGGCGGACCGGTCGAGCACCACGGCGTCATGCTCGGCGCCGCCGCCGGCATCCTCTTCGGCGTCTCCGACACGGCCATCAAGGCGCTCACCGGCATCACCGGGGCGCACGGCTTCATGGGACTGCTGCTCAGCCCCTGGCTGATCGTCGCCGTGCTCGCCTCGATCGTCGCCTTCTACGCCTCCGCGCGCGGCCTGCAGGACGGAGACGCCGTGCCGGTGATCGCCGTCACGGGCACCGCGGCGAACATCGCCGGAATCACCGGCGGCATCCTCGTGTTCGGCGATCCGATGGCCGGCAGCCCGCTGGGCATCACGCTGCAGGCGATCGCCTTCGTCGCCGTCATCGTCGCCGCGGCGATGATGCCCGCGCCGGTGCGCGCCGCCGGCGCTGCCGCAAGCGCCTAGCGCTGCTAGCATCACCGCCCGATGCCTACCACCTCGCAACTCGTGCGCAAGGGCCGCGTCGCCCCGAAGAAGAAGCTGGCGACTCCAGGTCTGAAGTCGGGCCAAGGCCGCAAAAAGAAAACGGCCGCCCCGCAGCGCCGCGGAGTCTGCACGCGCGTCTACACGACGACCCCGAAGAAGCCTAACTCCGCGCTGCGCAAGGTCGCGCGTGTGCGTATCTCCGGCTCGATCGAGGTCACCGCGTACATCCCCGGCGAGGGACACAACCTGCAGGAGCACTCCGTCGTGCTCGTCCGCGGCGGTCGCGTCAAGGACCTGCCGGGCGTTCGCTACAAGGTCGTCCGCGGGACGCTCGACGCCGCCGGTGTGAGCGACCGCAAAAAGGCCCGCTCGCAGTACGGCGTGAAGAAAAAATAGATGCCGCGCCGCGCAGCCGCACAGATTCGCCCGGTTGAGCCGGACCCCGTCCACCGCTCCAAGCTGGTGCAGCAGGTCATCAACAAGGTGATGCTCGACGGCAAGAAGTCGACCGCCGAGCGGATCGTCTACGACGCGCTCGCGCTGATCGGCGAGCGCTCGGACAAAGACCCGCTGGAGACGCTCGAGGCTTCCATCAAGACGCTCACGCCGACGCTCGAGGTCAAATCCCGTCGCGTCGGCGGCGCCACCTACCAGGTGCCCGTCGAGGTGGCCTCGCGCCGCGCCCGCACGCTCGCCGTGCGCTGGCTCGTAGAGTTCGCCCGCCAGCGCCGCGAGAAGACGATGGCCCAGCGCCTCGCCAACGAGCTCACCGATGCGATGTCCCAGCAGGGCGGCGCCTACAAGCGCAAGGACGACATCTATCGCATGGCGCAGGCCAACAAGGCCTTCGCCCACTACCGCTGGTAGCGAACCGATGACCGGCGCGAGCCGGTGTCCTCGGGCGCTCGTGTGCGAAGCACACTTCGCTTCCTGCGTCCTTGGCTCGCTTGGCGCTCGGTCCGCTACCGGCTCAGGGCGGGCGTCGACGAACCGCGCGGGCGCGGTGGCTTAGCCGGAGTCGCGCTTGCGCAGGCGCATGATCCGCACCCAGCCGCGGATCGCCAGCGCTGCGCCTGTCAGCCAGACGACGCCACCCACGACGGTTGCGGTGCCTTGGCGTGGGAAGGCTGCCAGCAGCGCGGCGCCGGCGACGATCAGGATCGCCGCGGCTCCGAGCGATCCTCCGCCCGGCTTGCCGGAGAGCCCGAGCATGCGCACGCCCCGTTCCACCGCGCTTCGCCATTCGCGAGCCGCCGGCATTCGGTCACTCTGGGCTAGCTGACGGCTTGGCCCACGCGACGACGCTCGCGTGGCCGGCTTGCGCGGGGGCGCCCCCGTCGTTCGCCCGCAGCTCGCGCTCCAGACGCTCCAGGCCGGCGGCGAGCTCGTCGGCGTGGTCGCGCTGCATGCGCTCGAAGAAGCTGGTCTGCGCGCGGCGGGAGGGGTCGAGGATCAGCTCGGGGTGGGCGAGCATGGCGGCCATCGAGCCGTCCTGAACGTCGTCGTAGACGACGGGAACGCGCCAGGCGTTCGGCAGCTCGGCGAACAGCTCCGCGAGGGGCATGTGCGTTTCGCGCATCCACGGGCGCGAGCTGGGGAAGTAGTCCAGGCACCACGCATCGGCGATGTCCTCGCGCGTGAACAGCATCACCGCGAGGCGCCCGCCGGGGCGCAGCACGCGCTTGGCCTCGGCAAGCGCCTGCGTGGGGTCGTCGACGTGGTGCAGCATCGACACGAGCATCGCCGCGTCGAAGCTCGCGCCGGCGAACGGCAGGCGTGTGGCGTTGGCGCGCACTGTCTGCAGTCCCTTGGCGCTCGCCTGCGCGAGCATCTGCGCGGAGCGGTCGACGACGGTCGGCTGCCAGCCCTCGCCGGAGAGCGCGAGCGCATAGTTGCCCGTGCCGCCGCCGATGTCCACGAGCTCGCGCCCGGGCGCATCGGCCAATGCGCGGCGCATCGGGACGAGCACCGACGGGCTCGCGCCGCGCGTGGAGTCGTAGGCGATCGCCTGACGCGAGTAGTCGGACAGCAGTCCCATGGCCTACGAAGTTACCTGCCGGATACCCGTCCACCGGACTTGAAGAAATAAGGTTTGGTACCTAAACTTAAGGTACCGAATGGCTTCTACCGCGAAAACAGAGCACGCGAGCACGGCCGCGCCGTCCGGGCGCGGCCCCGACGCATCCGAGCGCATCGAGCCCTACGTGTGGAAGATCGCCGGCGTGGTGATCCTCGGGATGATCATGTCGATCCTCGACACGACGATCGTCAATGTCGCGCTGCGCACGCTGAGCGTGGACCTGCACAGCTCGATCTCGCAGATCCAGTGGGTCGTTACCGGCTACCTGCTCTCGCTCGCGGCAGTGATCCCGGTGACCGGCTGGGCTGCGCGGCGCTTCGGCGCCAAGCGCGTCTACCTGACCTCGCTGGTGCTGTTCACCGCCGGGTCGGCGCTGTGCGCGATCGCCGCGTCGACGACCTCGCTGGTGCTGTTCCGTGTGCTGCAGGGCGCCGGGGGCGGGATGATCATGCCGGTCGGTCAGCTGATCATGGCCCAGGTCGCCGGACCCAAGCGCATGGGGCGCGTGATGGGCATCGTGACGATGCCGGCGATGCTCGCGCCGATCCTCGGCCCGGTCGTCGGCGGCGCGATCCTGCAGAACCTGCACTGGTCGTGGATCTTCCTCGTCAACCTCCCCGTGGGCGTGATCGCCTTCGCGCTTGCCTGGCGCATCCTGCCGCAAACCGATTCCGGCGAGGCCGGGCGGCTCGACGTGTTCGGCCTCGGGCTGCTCTCGACCGGCACGACGGCGCTCGTCTACGGGCTCTCCGAGCTGGGCACGCACGCGAGCTTCACCGCGCCGACCGTGATCTGGCCGACGCTCGCCGGGATCGCGCTGATCGGAGCGTTCATCCGCCACGCGCTGCACGTGGAGCGTCCGCTGCTGGATGTGCGGCTGTATGCCAACCGCGTGTTCGGCGCAGCCTCGCTGACGACGTTCGGCCTCGGCGCCGCGCTGTTCGGCGCGATGATCCTCGTGCCGCTCTACTACCAGGAAGTGCGCCACGAGAGCGTGATCGTGACCGGCCTGCTGGTCGGCCCTCAGGGGCTGGGCATGCTGCTCGTGATGCCGCTCGTCAGCCGCTTCACCCAGCGCTTCGGCGCCGGACGCGTCGCGATCGCAGGCGTCACGATCCTCAGCCTCGCCTCGGTCCCACTGGCGTTCGTCGGAGCGAGCACGTCGATCGTCTCGATCTCAGCGGTCCTGCTCGTGCGCGGCGTCGGCATCGGCTTCTCGTTCATGCCGGCGATGACCGCCGCGTTCGCGGCGCTTCGCCCCAGCCAGCTGTCCGACGCGACGCCGCAGCTGAATGTCGTGCAGCGCGTCGGCGGCGCGATCGGCACGGCGGTCCTGGCGGTCGTGCTGCAGCGCGCCACCGGCCACGCCGCGACCAAGCCGGCCGGCGCCTTTCAGGATGCCTACTGGTGGTCGGTTGGGATCTGCGTCCTGTCGCTGATTCCCTGCTTCGTGCTCCTGCGGGCCGAGAACCCCCGTGCACGGCTGAGCCGCTCTGCGGCCAACGCCGAGGCGACGGCCGAGCCGTTGGGGGTCTAGGCGATGAGCGTCGCAGCCCCAGGTAAAACCCGCCCCGGCAAGCCCGGCCTTCCCGCCGAGCTGAGCCCGCAGCTGACCGAGCTGGGCCTCGCCTTCCGTCACGTCTTTCGCACGCTCAGCCGCCTGCGCGGCCGCGACACGCACCTGCAGGGCTCAGAGCTCAGCCACGCGCAGTTCGAGCTGCTGATCGAGCTCGACGAGCGCGGCGACCTGTCCGCCGGCGAGCTGGCGGGCGCGGCGCGGCTGACTCCGGCGACGGTCACGCAGATGCTCGACCACCTGGCCGCTTGCGGGCACGTCGAGCGCTTGCGCTCGCAGACCGACCGGCGCGTCGTCGTCTCGCGCCTGACCGAGCAGGGTCGCGAGCGCGTCGCCGCCAAGCGAAGCGCCTGGCAGAGCCGCTGGCGAGAGGCTCTCGGCGACGTCTCCGAGCGCGACCTGCGGGCCGCCACGCGTGTCTTGCAGCGTCTCGGCGAGATGTTCGACGAGGCCTCGCCGCAGGCCGATTGCAGCCCCGCCGAGGAGGCCGTGCAAAGCGCCTCGCAGAGCCCGAGATAGCGCTCTGAGAAGCCCAAAAGCTCTGCTATAGTCGGCCGCGTCGCGCGTGTGCCCACGCCGTTGAAGGGACCGCAACGACGGAGTCGTATTCAAGATGGAGACCTCGATCAGATAGCGAAGCGGACCGGTCCACAAGACCAGCAGCGCGCGTGGACCCGAGGGGTCCATTTTTTTCGCCCGAAACGCCGAACCAACACTTCCTTATGCCACGCAAGTACACCCTGGAAAACACCCGCAACATCGGGATCATGGCGCACATCGACGCCGGTAAGACGACGACGACCGAGCGCATCCTCTACTACACCGGCCGCACGTACAAGATCGGCGAGGTGCACGAGGGCGCGGCCGTGATGGACTGGATGGAGCAGGAGCAGGAGCGCGGCATCACGATCACCTCGGCAGCCACCACCGCAGAGTGGAAAGGCCACCGCATCAACATCATCGACACGCCCGGGCACGTCGACTTCACCGTCGAGGTCGAGCGCTCGCTGCGCGTGCTCGACGGCGCGATCGCGCTGTTCGACTCGGTCGCCGGCGTCGAGCCGCAGTCTGAGACCGTGTGGCGCCAGGCCGACAAGTATCACGTCCCGCGCATCGCCTACATCAACAAGATGGACCGCATCGGCGCGGACTTCGACCGCGGCGTGCAGACGATGATCGACCGCCTCGGCGCCCACCCGGTGCCGATTCAGCTGCCGATCGGCGCGGAGGCCGACTTCCTCGGCATCGTCGACCTCGTGAAGATGAAGGCGATGGTCTACAAAGACGAGCTCGGCACCGAACAGGAAGAAAACGAGATCCCCGCCGAGCTCGCCGAAGCCGCCGAGGCAGCTCGCGAACACCTGCTCGAGGAGGTCTCGCACTACGACGACGCGCTGCTCGAGCTGATCCTCGAAGAATCGGAGATTCCCGAGGCGGTCCTCAAGAACGCGATCCGCAACGCGACGCTGTCGACCAAGCTGACGCCGGTGCTGTGCGGCTCCTCGTTCAAGAACAAGGGCGTGCAGCCGCTGCTCGACGCGGTCATCGACTACCTGCCCTCGCCGCTGGACGTGCCGCCGGTCGTCGGCACCGAGCTAATCAAGGGCGAGGAGGAGGAGCGCCAGGTCGTGCGCAAGGCCGACGACTCCGAACCGTTCTCCGCGCTTGCGTTCAAGATCGCCGCCGACCCGTACGTCGGCAAGCTGACCTACTTCCGCGTCTACTCGGGCAAACTGGAGGCCGGCTCGCGCGTGCTCAACGTGGGCAGCGGGCGCACCGAGCGGATCGGGCGGATCCTGATGATGCACGCCAACGACCGCGAGGAGGTCGCCGAGGTCTACGCCGGCGACATCGCGGCCGCCGTGGGCATCAAGCAGGTCATCACCGGCGACACGCTGGCCGCGCCGGACGCGCCCGTGCACCTGGAGAAAATCGTCTTCCCGGAGCCCGTCATCAAGGTCGCGGTCGAGCCGAAGACGAAGGCCGACCAGGAGAAGATGTCGATCGCGCTCGGCCGCCTGGCCGAGGAGGACCCGACCTTCCAGGTGCGCACCAACGAAGAGACCGGCCAAACCGAGATCTCGGGCATGGGCGAGTTGCACCTGGAGGTGCTCGTCGACCGCATGAAGCGCGAGTTCGGCGTCGAGGCCAACGTCGGGCGCCCGCAGGTTTCCTACCGCGAGACCGTGCGCGGCACAGTCGAGAAGATCGAAGGCAAGTTCGTGCGACAGACCGGTGGCTCGGGCCAGTTCGGCGTCGTCTTCATCAGCCTCGAACCGGCACCGGGCGAGGGCTTCGAGTTCGTCAACAAGATCAAGGGTGGAAACATCCCCTCGGAATACATCCCGGCCGTCAAGCAGGGTGTCGAAGAGGCATTGGAGAACGGCGTCAAGGCCGGCTACCCGATGGTCGACATGCGCGTAACGCTGACCGACGGCAAGTACCACGACGTGGACTCCTCGGAGATCGCCTTCAAGGTCGCCGGATCGATCGCCTTCAAGGAGGCTGCCAAGCGCGCCAAGCCGGTGCTGCTGGAGCCGATCTTCGCGGTCGAGGTGATCACGCCCGAGGACTTCCTCGGCGAGGTCATCGGCGACCTCAGCCGCCGGCGCGGGCGCGTCGAGGGCAACGAGCGTCGCGGCAACGCGCTGGTCGTCACGGCACGCGTGCCGCTGAGCGAGATGTTCGGCTACGCGACAGACCTGCGCTCCAACACGCAGGGCCGCGCGAACTACACGATGCAGTTCGAGGCCTACGAGGAGGTTCCGGGGAACATCGCGGAACAGATCGTGGAACAGAGGACTGGAGAGCCGGTCCCGGCCTAGGCGGCTCGGGTCACGGACGTTGCAGAGCAGAGCTTGAAGGACAGGCGCCAGTCACAGACCGGCGCAGTTAGATAGATTTCTCAGGTTCGCCCTCACAGGGCGAACATACAAGTCGATACCAGGAGCGAACCAAAAGTGGCGAAGGAGAAGTTCGAGCGCGACAAGCCGCACGTCAACGTCGGGACCATCGGTCACATCGACCATGGGAAGACGACGCTGACCGCTGCCATCACGACCGTATTGGCTGAGAAGGGTGGCGCCGAAGCCCGCACCTTCGCGGAGATCGACAACGCTCCCGAGGAGAAGGAACGCGGCATCACGATCGCCACGTCGCACGTGGAGTACCAGACGGAGAACCGTCACTACGCGCACGTCGACTGTCCCGGTCACGCCGACTACGTCAAGAACATGATCACCGGCGCCGCGCAGATGGACGGCGCGATCCTCGTGGTCTCCGCTGCCGACGGCCCGATGCCGCAGACGCGCGAGCACATCCTGCTGGCACGCCAGGTCGGCGTGCCGTACATCGTCGTGTTCCTCAACAAGGCCGACATGGTCGACGACGAGGAGCTGCTCGAGCTGGTCGAGGTCGAGGTTCGCGAGCTGCTCAGCGAATACGACTTCCCCGGCGACGACATCCCCTTCATCACCGGCTCGGCGCTGAAGGCGCTGGAAGGCGACGAGGCCTACAAGGAGAAGATCGTCGAGCTGGCAGCCGCACTGGACACCTACATCCCCGAGCCGACGCGCGAGCTCGACAAGCCGTTCCTGATGCCGGTCGAGGACGTCTTCTCGATCACCGGCCGTGGCACGGTGGCCACCGGCCGCGTGGAGCAGGGCATCGTCAACACCGGCGACACGGTGGAAATCGTCGGCGTCCACGACTCGACCTCGACGGTCGTCACGGGCGTTGAGATGTTCCGCAAGATCCTCGACCAGGGCCAGGCGGGCGACAACGTCGGCTGCCTGCTGCGCGGTACCAAGCGCGAGGAGATCGAGCGCGGCCAGGTGCTGTGCAAGCCGGGATCGATCACGCCGCACACCAAGTACAAGGCCGAGGTCTACGTCCTGAAGAAGGAGGAGGGCGGCCGTCACACGCCGTTCTTCACCGGCTACCGGCCGCAGTTCTACTTCCGCACGACCGACGTCACCGGCGTAGCGAAGCTGCCCGAGGGTGTCGAGATGGTCATGCCGGGCGACAACGTGCAGATGGACATCGAGCTGATTCAGCCGATCGCCATGGACCAGGGTCTGCGCTTCGCCATTCGAGAGGGCGGCCGCACGGTCGGCTCTGGCGTCGTCACGGAGATCATCGAGTAGTACCCGCCGCCCTCCGGGGCGGCGTTTCATTGGCAGTCCGATACGACTAAGAAAGCCCCCCGCAAGGCGTGGAGGCGAGCGACAGGCGGGTCCGCGATCCGCCTTCGCTCCGACCACTCGGGAGGGCCTCCGGCGGGAGCCGTGCTCCGCCGCCGGGGCGCCGAGCAGCGCAAAGCGAAGTCAGCAGCACCAAACCACACCAACAGAGACGCGAGAGCAGAACTTCCCATGGCATCGGCCACGCAAAACAAGATCCGCATCCGCCTGAAGGCGTATGACACCTCGGCGATCGAGTCCGCGGCGAAGGAGATCGTCGAGACGGCGACCCGCACCGGCGCGACGGTCTCCGGGCCCGTTCCGCTTCCCACGGAAAAGAACGTCTACTGCGTGATCCGCTCGCCGTTCAAGGACAAGGACTCGCGCGAGCATTTCGAGATCCGCACGCACAAGCGCCTGATCGACATCCACCAGCCGACACCCAAGACGGTCGACTCCCTCCAGCGCCTGGATCACCTCCCGGCCGGTGTGGACATCGAGATCCGCCTGGCCACCTGAACCCGATCTCACGTCCCTCGCTGAATCGATCGCAATGTCCGCAATCCTCGCCAAGAAGCTCGGTATGACGCAAGTCTTCCAGGAGGACGGAAGCGTCGCGCGCGTCACGGTGCTGCAGGCCGGCCCGTGCCCGGTGACGGCGATCCGCACGCCCGAGCGCGACGGCTACGAAGCCGTGCAGCTTGCGTTTGGGCAGACCAAGGAGAAGCACCTCACGAAAGCCGAGCTCGGACACCTGCGCAAGGCCGACGCGCCGCCGCTGCGTCACGTCGTCGAGTTCCGCGACGAGGCGGGCGAGTTGCAGGTCGGCGAGAACGTCACCGTCGAGGCTTTCGAGGTCGGCGGCCGCGTGAAGGTCTCCGGCGTCTCCAAGGGCAAGGGCTTCCAGGGCACGATCAAGCGCCACAACTTCGCCAGCGGCCCCAAGTCGCACGGCTCGCACAACGTGCGCGCGCCGGGCTCGATCGGCGCCTCGGCTTGGCCGGCGCGCGTGATGAAGGGCATCCGTGGCCCGGGGCAGATGGGCAACAAGCGCACCACGCAGCCGGGCCTCGAGATCGTCTCGATCGACGCCAAGGAGAACCTGCTGCTCGTGCGCGGATCGGTCCCCGGTCCTCGCGGCGGCGTCGTGGAGGTGCGCAGCAATGCCTGACGCGCCGATGCTCGGTCAGAGCAAGAAAGTCAAACTTGACGAGAACGCCTTCGGCGCGAGTTTCCGCGGCCCGCTGGTGCACCAGAGCGTGCGTGCGGAGCAGGCAGCGCGCAGGCGCGGCACCGCAGCCACGAAGACGCGCGCGATGGTCTCCGGCGGCGGCGCCAAGCCGTGGCGCCAGAAGGGCACCGGCCGCGCGCGTGCGGGTTCCAGCCGCTCGCCGATCTGGACCGGCGGTGGCGTCGCCTTCGGGCCGCACCCGCGCTCCTTCACCTTCAAGGTCAACCGCAAGGAGCAGCGCGCTGCGCTGCGCAGCGCGCTGTCGCTGCACGCCGAGCGCAAGTCGCTGGCGATCCTCGACACTGCAGCGTTCGACGCGCCGAAGACCAGCCGCGCGTTCGACCTGCTCGACGACTGGGGCCAGGACGGCCCGACGCTCGTCGTGCTCGCTGCCGAGGAGTCCACCGCGGCGCTGTCCTTTCGCAACCTCAAGCGCGTGGCCGTGCTGACGGCGACCGACGTCGGCGTGACCGACCTGCTCGCCGCCGCCTCGCTGCTGGTCTCCGAGGCCGCGCTGGCCGAGCTGACCTCGCGCGCCGGAAAGCCCGAGCGCGACGCGCAGGAGGCGAGCGCCTGATGGACCACTCGCAGGTGATCATCCGCCCGGTCGTCTCGGAGAAGAGCTACGTGCTGTCGGCACTTCACCGCTACACCTTCCGCGTGCACCACGAAGCGCACAAGACGCAGATCCGCCAGGCCGTCGAGGCGCTGTTCGACGTGCACGTGGTCGAGGTGCGCACTTCGACGGTCAAGTCCAAGCCCAAGCGCCGTGGCACCACGAGCGGGCGCACGCGCACGTGGAAGAAGGCCATCGTGCAAGTGCGCGAGGGCGAGAGCATCCCGATCTTCCAGGGCCTCGCGGCGGTCGATTCCTGATGCCAGTTCGCAAGCCAAAGCCCACGAGTCCCGGAATGCGCTTCGTGTCCTACCCGGACTTCGCCGAGGTCACCAAGTCAAAGCCCGAGAAGACGCTCGTCGAAGGGCTGAAGAAGAGCGGCGGGCGAAACGCCCACGGGCGCAAGACTTCGCGCCACCGCGGCGGCGGCGCCAAGCGCGCCTACCGGCGCATCGACTTCAAGCGCCGCAAGGATGGCGTCGACGCGAAGGTCGCGGCGATCGAGTACGACCCCAACCGCTCGGCATACATCGCGCTGCTGCACTACGTAGACGGCGAGAAGCGCTACATCCTCGCGCCGCAGCGCCTGACGGTCGGCATGACCGTCGCCTCCGGCGACACGGCCGACATCGCCGTCGGCAACTGCATGGCGCTGTCGCGCATGCCCGTCGGCACGGTCATCCACAACGTCGAGCTGCAGCCCGGCCGCGGCGGGCAGATGGCGCGCTCGGCCGGCGCCGCGGTCCAGCTGATGGCCAAGGACGGCGACATGGCGACCCTGCGCCTGCCCTCGGGCGAGATGCGCATGGTGCGCGCCGAGTGCCGCGCGACCGTCGGCACGCTCGGCAACGCCGAGCACCAGAACGTGAAGATCGGCAAGGCCGGCCGCAAGCGCCACATGGGCGTGCGCCCGCAGACGCGCGGTACGGCGATGAACCCGGTCGACCACCCGCACGGCGGCGGCGAGGGCTCGACGACAGCCGGCCGCCACCCGGTGACGCCGTGGGGCGTGCCGACGCTCGGCTACCGCACGCGCAAGAAGAACAAGAGCTCCGACGCGTACATCGTGCGCGGGCGCAGACGAGGAAAGGGCAAGCAGCGATGAGTCGCTCCAGCAAGAAGGGCCCGTGGGTCGAAGAGCGCCTGATGTCGCGCATCGAGGCGCTCAACGCGGCCAACAACAAGAAAATGCTGCGCACGTGGTCGCGCGCGTCGACGATCTTCCCGGAGATGGTCGGCCACACGATCGCCGTGCACGACGGCAAGAAGCACGTCCCTGTCTTCATCAGCGAGTCGATGGTCGGCCACAAGCTCGGCGAGTTCGCGCCTACGCGCATGTTCCGTGGTCACGCCGGTTCCGGACGCGTGCGATGACCGCCGAGCAGGACAAGGACGACGTGACGCCGGCCGAGACGCCCGAGGCGAAAAAACCGGCTGCCAAAAAAGCCGCCAGAAAACCGGCGAAAGCGGCGGCCAAAGCCGCCAAAGGCGCGGAGGCGAAAGCCGACGGCGCCAAAGCGGCGCAGGAGAAAAAACCGGCTGCCAAAAAAGCCGCCAAAAAACCGGCTGCCAAGAAAGAGCCGGTCGCCGCAGAGAAGAAAGACAACGCCAAAGCCGCCGCCAAACCGGCGCGCCGTCGCGTCGTGCACGCTCGCGCCCGCTACGTGCGCACCTCGGCGCGCAAGGCACGCATGGTCTGCGGGCACCTCCGCGGCAAGTCCGTGCAGGAGGCTCGCGCTATCCTCGCCTTCACACCTCGTGAGGTGGCGCGCGACTGGAGCAAGCTGCTGGAGTCGGCGGTGGCAAACGCCGAGAGCAATCACGAACTGCTCGAGGACGATCTGATCGTCCGTGAGGCATATGCAGACGAGGGGCCGACGATCAAGCGCTTTCGGCCGCGCGCGATGGGCCGCGCCACGCCGATTCGCAAGCGTACGAGCCACCTGACGATCGCCTTGACCACCGACGCAGCGCAGCGCACGACCAAGAGAAACGGCTAGAGAGAGAACTATGGGACAGAAGGTTCATCCAGAGGCAATGCGCGTGGGCTACATCCACGACTGGAAGTCGAACTGGTTCACCGAACGCCATTTCGCCGAGTACCTCGCCGAGGACGTGCGCATTCGCGAGCACATCACCAACAAGCTGGCTCACGCCGGCCTGTCGAGCATCACGATCCGCAAGGACGCAAACGAACTCGAGGTCAACATCCACACGGCCCGCCCGGGCATCGTGATCGGCAAGTCCGGCAGCGAAGTCGACGCCCTGCGCCGCGACCTGCACAAGATGACCAACAAGCAGATCAAGGTCAACATCCTCGAGATCAAGCGCCCCGAGCTCGACGCCTCGCTGGTCGCCCAGTCGATCGCCGAGCAGCTGCAGAACCGCGTGGCCTTCCGACGCGCGATGAAGCGCGCGCTGACCAGCGCCATGCGCTCGGGCGCCAAGGGCGTGAAGGTGCAGGTGTCCGGACGCCTGGGCGGCGCCGAGATGGCGCGCACCGAAAGCTACTCCGACGGTCGCGTGCCGCTGCACACGATGCGCGCGGACATCGACTACGGCTTCTACGAGTCGCGCACGACGTTCGGGCGCATCGGCGTCAAGTGCTGGATCAACAAGGGCGAGATCATGCCCGAGGGCTACACCGGCGCCGACCTGACCGATCTCACGGCGCCGGCCGCGCCGAACTCCGACCGCGACGGGCGCGGAGGACGCGACGGCCGCGACCGAGGTGGACGTGGACGCGGCGGCGGGCCTGGCGGTGGCGGGGGCGGCGGACGTGGACGCGGCGGACCGGGCGGCCAGGGTGGCGGCGGACGCGGTCCCGGCGGCTTCGGCGGCCAGGGCGGACGCGGCGGTGGCGGCGGCGGGCGTGGTCCCGGCGGCGGCGGCGGTGGCGGACGCGGTGGGCCCCGGCCCGGCGGAGGTGGGCGCTGATGCTCTCTCCCAAGCGTGTCAAGCACCGCAAGCAGCACCGTGGTCGTCGTGCCGGCAACTCGCGCGGGCAGGTCAAGGTGCAGTTCGGCGAGTACGGCCTGAAGGCGCTCGAGGGCGGCTGGCTGACCAACCGTCAGATCGAGGCCGCACGTGTCGCGATGACGCGCAAGATCAAGCGTGGCGGCAAGGTGTGGATCAACGTCTTCCCGGACAAGCCGGTGACCAAGAAGCCGGCCGAGACGCGCATGGGCTCCGGCAAGGGCAACCCCGAAGGCTGGGTCGCCGTGGTCAAGCCCGGGCGCGTGATGTTCGAGCTGGCCGGCGTGTCCGAGCCGCTGGCGCGCGACGCGATCCGGCTGGCGGCGCACAAGCTGCCGGTGAAGTCCAAGTTCGTGTTGCGCGAGGACTGAGCTGAGATGAAGGCGAAGGAGATCCGCGACTTGGAGGACAGCGAGCTGGTCAAGCAGATCGGCGTGCTGCGCAAAGAGGTGTTCGGCCTGCGCTTCGCAAACGCGACCGGCGAACTGGACGACACCGCGGGTGTCGGTCGCGCACGACGCGACCTCGCGCGGGCGCTCACCGTGGCCCACGAGCGCGAGCTCGGCACCAAGCGCAACTGAACAGACTGAGCATCACTAAGACGAAACGGAAAGACATTGGCTGACGAGAAAGACACCGAGGACGAGACCCCCGCAACGCCCGACGAGGCCGAGGCGCAGACGACCGACGCCCCCGAGGCCGAGGCGGCTGTCGAGGAGGCTGTCGAGGCCGACGCGCCGAGTGCCGACGAGCCCGTGGCCGAGGAGCCCCAGGCCGACGCGCAGCCGGCTGCGCCGAGCGAGCCCGAGGAGCAGCTCTCGCCCAAGGAGCGCCGCCGCCGCTCGCGCTCACAGCACGCGGGCGAGGCACGCCCGACGCGTACAGCCGAGGAGCGCCACGCCGATCGCCAGGCCACGCGCAAGGACAAGGCCGTGCGCCGCCGCGCGCGCCGCCTGCAGGAACGCGCGAAAGCGGCCGAGCGCCGCGCCGCCGCTCCGGCACCCGAGCCGCTGGCGCCCGTTCACGCCCCCGTCGAGGGCCGCCGGCGCATGCGCCAAGGGATCGTCATCTCCGACAAGGCCGCCAAGACGATCACCGTGCGCATCGACGTTGCGCGCCGTCACCGTCGCTACGAGAAGATCGTGCGCAGCTCGAGCACGCTGCACGCGCACGACGAGAACAACGACGCGCGCGAGGGCGACACGGTGCGCGTGATCGAGAGCCGTCCGCTGTCGCGCTCCAAGCGCTGGGCGCTCGTCGACGTGCTGGAGCGCGCGCGATGATCCAGAACGAGACCCGGCTTCGCGTGGCCGACAACACGGGCGCGCGCGAGATCCTGTGCATTCGCGTCAAGGGCGGCTCGCAGCGCCGCTACGCGTTCGTCGGCGACGTCATAACGGCGACCGTCAAGCAGGCCAACCCGCAGGGCGCCGTCAAAAAGGGCGAGGTCGTGACCGCGGTGATCGTGCGCACGAAGAAGCCGATCGGCCGCGACGACGGCACGTACATCGCCTTCGACGAGAACGCCGCGGTGATCATCGACGACCAGAACAACCCGCGCGGCACGCGCGTATTCGGCCCGGTCGCGCGCGAACTGCGCGAGCGCAACTTCATGAAGATCGTGTCGCTGGCGCCGGAGGTCCTGTGATGGCCCGCGCCGCCAAGCCCAAGGCCAAGCGCCGCAACAAGCTGAAGATCCGTTCCGAGGACCACGTGAAGGTGACGGCGGGCAAGGACCGTGGCAAGACCGGCAAGGTGCTGCGCGTCGAGCCGACCAAGGAACGCCTGTACGTCGAGGGCCTGAACATGGTCAAGCGCGCCGTGCGCCCGCAGGTCAACCAGAGCTCCTCCACGCTCCCGGGCACCGAGGGCCAGCTCGGCGGCGTGATCGAGCGCGAGGGCCCGATTCACATCTCGAACGTCATCCTGCTGGACGCCAAGGGCAACCCGACGCGCGTGCGCATCGAGCGCAAGAGCGGCTCGCGCGTGCGCGTCGCCAAGAGCACCGGCGCGGAGCTGGACTGACCATGGAGGCAACGACGACAGACGCCCCGCCCGCACGCCTCAAGCAGCGCTACTTCGAGGAGATCCGCCCGAGCCTGATCGAGCGCTTCGAGTACACGTCGCCGATGCAGGCGCCGCGCGTGGAGAAGATCACGCTGAACATGGGTGTCGGCCTCGCCAAGCAGGACTCCAAAGTGCTCAAGGCGGCAACCGAGCAGCTCGCGACGATCGCCGGCCAGCAGCCGAGCGTGCGCCGCGCGCGCAAGTCGATCGCCGCGTTCAAACTGCGCGAGGGCATGCCCGTCGGCGTCGCCGTGACGCTGCGCGGCGAGCGTGCCTACGAGTTCCTCGACCGCCTCGTGTCGGTCGCGATCCCGCGCATCCGCGACTTCCGCGGCCTGAACCCGCGCTCCTTCGACGGCCGCGGCAACTACTCGATGGGCGTGCGCGAGCAGATTATCTTCCCGGAGATCGACTACGACGCGATCGACCAGGTTCGCGGGATGGACATCACGATCTCCACGAGCGCCGCAAGCGACGCCGAGGCGTTCGCCCTGTTGCAGGCGCTGGGCATGCCGTTCGCCACGCAGGGACGCCCCAAGGGCTTTGACCCGGCGGCCGACGAGGCCGAGGCGCAGGCCCGCGCCACCGCGTACGCCGAGGCTCAAGCTGCTGCTGCGGCTGCGCCTGCGGCTGCGCCTGCGGCGCCTGCGAAAAAAGCCTCGAAAGCCGCCGAGCCCGCGGCTGAGGAGCCGCCGGCCGAGGAGCCCAGCGGCGAGGCCGCCGCAGAGGCCGACGGCACCGCCGAGCCCGAGGCGGCAGCCGAGCCTGACGCGGACGCCAGCGCCGACGCCGACGCGGGCGCGGAGCCCGAGGCGAGCGCGAGCGACACCGCCGAGCAGACCGAGCAGGACAGCGCCGACGCCGAGGGCGCCGAGCAGGACGCCGAGGAGCCGCAGGCATCCGGCGAGGACTCGCCCGCAGAGGACGAGGCAGCGGCAGACACCGCCGAGAAAGAGAGCAGCGACTGATGGCCAAGACATCTCAGCGCGTCAAACAGACGCGCAAGCCGAAATTCAAAACCCGCGCCTATACTCGGTGTAGCCGCTGCGGACGTCCGCGCGCGGTGTATCGCAAGTTCGGGGTGTGCCGCATATGTTTGCGCGAGCTCGCCCACAACGGCCAGATCCCCGGGATGACGAAGTCCTCCTGGTAGCGACGGCGCCACGACTTCTCAGATAGCGATAAAGCCATGTCGATGACAGACCCGATTGCCGATTTCCTTACGCGCGTGCGCAATGCGATCCATGCTGCGCATGAGACCGTTGAGATCCCCGCGTCCAAGCTCAAGAGCGAGCTCGCGCGCATCCTCACCGAGCAGGGCTACATCGACTCCTACTCGGTGATCGCCGCGCCCGACGGCCCCGGTCAGCTGCTGCAGATCCGCCTGAAGTACACCGAGGACCGCCGTTCGGCGATCTCCGGCCTGCGCCGCATCTCGCGCCCGGGCCGGCGTACGTACGTCGACGCCAAGCACATCCCGAAGGTGCTCGGCGGCATGGGCACATCGATCGTCTCGACCTCGCACGGTGTGATGACCGGGCACGACGCGCGCTCGGCGGGCGTCGGCGGCGAGGTTCTGGCGCAGGTCTGGTAGCCGAACGATGTCCCGTATCGGCAGACAGCCCATCCCCGTACCCAGTGGCGTGACCGTCGCGATCGAGCCCAACGAGGTTCGCGTCAACGGCCCCAAGGGAGAACTCTCCGAGCGCATCCACCGCGACATCGAGGTCAAGCAGGACGGCGAGCAGCTCGTCGTCACGCGACCGACCGATCGCGGCGAACACCGTGCGCTGCACGGCCTGACGCGCTCGCTCGTCGCCAACATGGTGCAGGGCGTGACCGCGGGCTATGAGAAGCGCCTGGAGATCCAGGGCGTCGGCTACCGCGCGCAGCTGAAGGGCAAGAACCTCGAGCTGGCAGTCGGCTACTCGCACCCGGTGCCGATCCCGGCGCCGGACGGAATCGAATTCGAGGTGCCCCAGCCGACGCGCGTCGTCGTCAAGGGAATCTCCAAGCAGCTCGTCGGCGAGACGGCCGCGATCATCCGCAAGCAGCGCCCGCCCGAGCCGTACAAGGGCAAGGGCATCCGCTACGAGGGCGAGTACGTCCAGCGCAAGGTGGGCAAGCGCGCATGAGCGTCATCACCAAGGGCGACCGCCGCCTCAAGCGCCGCCGCCGTGTGCGCGCGAAGGTCACCGGCACGGCCGAGCGCCCGCGCATCTCGGTGTTCCGCTCCAACCAGGGCATCTGCGCGCAGCTGATCGACGATACGGCCGGCCGCACGCTCGCGGCGGTCAACTGGTACGAGCCGGACCTGCGCAAGCTGGCCAAGCCCGAGCGCACGAAGGCGTCCGGCGAGGCGCTGGCAGAGCGCGCCAAGGCCGCCGGCGTCTCCGAAGCGGTGTTCGACCGCGGCGGCTACCGCTACCACGGCCACGTCCGCGCCTTCGCCGAGGCGATCCGCGAGAGCGGCATAACCGTCTGAGTGCCCAGGCAACCCGCGACCGCTACCCTCACTCCCTCATGTCAATAACCGTAGACCGCTCAGTCACTCCCGCCGGCCTGGACCTCCAGGAGCGCGTCGTGGAGATCAACCGCGTCGCCAAGGTCGTCAAGGGCGGCCGGCGCTTCTCGTTCACGGCGCTCGTCGTCGTCGGCGACGAACGCGACGTGGTCGGCGTCGGCTACGGCAAGGCCAACGAGGTGCCGCTGGCGATCCAGAAGGGCGTCGAGCGCGCCAAGAAGGATCTCTTCCGCGTGCCCAAGCACGGCAGCACGATCACCCACCAGACGACCGGCATCTTCGGCGCGGGACGGGTGCTGCTCAAGCCGGCCTCGCCCGGCACGGGCGTCATCGCCGGCGGCGGTGTGCGCGCGGTGCTCGAGCTCGCGGGCATCCACGACATCCTCTCCAAGAGCCTTGGCACGCAGAACCCGATCAACCTCGTCAAGGCGACGGTCGCCGGCCTGCGCGGCCTGCGCACGCCGGCCGAGGTCGGCGAGCTGCGCGGCCTGTCGGTCAACAAGGTGCTCGGTCTCACCGAGCCCTCCAATGGCGCTTCGGCCACGCTCGACGGCGCTGCCGCGGCTCCCGGTGCAGATGCGCCGGCCGCCGACGGCGAGGCGCAGCCTGCAGCGCCGAGCGCGAGCGAGGAGCCGGCATCCTGATGGCCGCGCTCACCGTGACGCAGCGCAAGTCGCGCAACGGCGCGAACAAGAAACAGCTCGACACGCTGCGCTCGCTCGGGCTGCGCAGAATCGGACACACCGTCGAGGTCAAGGACTGCGACCAGTCGCGCGGCATGCTGCACGCCGTGCGCCACCTCGTAGAGGTCCAGGACGCAAAGAAATGAGCCCCGACAAAGACGACAAGCCCGAGCGCATCGGGCTGCACAACCTCTCGCCGTCGCCCGGCAGCCGACGTCCGCGCAAGCGCATCGGCCGCGGCGAAGGCTCGGGCACGGGCAAGACCTCCGGGCGCGGGCAGAAGGGCGCGGGCTCGCGTTCGGGCTCCAAGCGCCGTGCGCGCTTCGAGGGCGGTCAGATGCCGATTCATATGCGCATGCGAAAGCTTCGCGGGCCGCACATGAAGAAGTCGATGCCGTTCGAGCCCTTCCGCACGCACACCCAGCCGGTCAACATCGCCTCGCTGGAGGACCGTTTCGACGCGGGCGCAGAGGTGACCGTCGAGCTGATGCAGGCCAAGGGCCTGGGCACGCGCAAAGACGTTCCGATCAAGGTGCTCGCCAACGGCGAGCTCTCCAAGGCGCTGACCGTTCACGCGCACGCCTTCAGCGCCACCGCGCGCGAGCGCATCGAGGCGGCCGGCGGCACCTGCAAGCTCGTCGAGCGCTAGGCAGCCGGGCGCGCCGTGCAAGCGGCAGCACGCAGCGGCGCATCCACTAGAATCGGCCGCTCCGCGGGAGGGAGTGCAGCGGCGCTCTGAGTCGCGGAATTACGCCCATGCTTTCGACGATTCTCAACGCATTCCAAGTTGCGGACATCCGCAAGAAGATCGCCTTCACGGCGGGGATGCTGCTGATCTACCGGTTGGGCTCGCACATCCCCGTGCCGGGCGTCAACCTCAGCGCCGTCAACAACATCCAAAAGGAGTTCGGCGGCTCCAACATCCTCGGGCTGCTCAACCTCTTCTCCGGCGGCGGGCTGTCGCGCATCGCCCTGTTCGCGCTGGGCATCATGCCCTACATCACCGCGTCGATCATCCTGCAGCTGCTGCAGGTCGCGGTGCCGTCGCTAGAAAAGCTCTCCAAGGAAGGCGAGGTCGGCCAGGCGCGCATCACGCAGTACACGCGCTACCTCACCGTCGGCCTGGCCTTCGCCCAGTCGATCGGCTACGTCTTCCTGTTCCACACGCTGCAGGCCAAAGCCGGCGAATCGGTCGTCACGCACTTCGACGCGCCGCACATCTTCCTGATCGTCATCTGCCTGACCACCGGCTGCGTGCTGCTGATGTGGATCGGCGAGCTGATCACCCAGCGCGGTATAGGCAACGGCATCTCGCTTTTGATCTTCGCGTCGATCGTCGCGCGCCTGCCCAGCGGCATCCAGACGTGGTGGACCTCTCAGGACCAGGTCTTCAAGGTGATGATGCCTTTCCTCGTGCTGGCCGTCGTCGCCGGCATCGTGTTCGTGCAGGAAGGTCAGCGGCGTATCCCCGTGCAGTACGCAAAGCGCGTGATCGGGCGGCGCATGACCGAGGGCGGTCAGACCTACCTGCCGCTGCGCGTGAACATGGCCGGCGTTATCCCGGTGATCTTCGCGGCCAGCATCATGGCCTTCCCGCCGACCGTCGGGCAGCTCGTGAAAACGCACTGGGGCCAGCAGATCTCAGACTTCTTCTCGCCCAACGGCTGGCACTACGTCGTCGGCGAGTCGATCTTCATCCTGCTGTTCACGTACTTCTACACGGCCGTCACGTTCAACCCGGTCGACCAGGCTGAGAACCTGAAGAAGTACGGCGGCTTCATCCCCGGCGTCAGACCGGGCCGCCCGACGGCCGAATTCCTCGATCGCATCCTCGCGCGACTGACGTTCCCCGGCGCGCTGTTCCTCGCCGCCGTCGCCGCGCTGCCGACGATCCTGATCGCGCGTACGCACCAGAACATCCCGCTCGGAGGCACCTCGATCCTGATCGTGATCGGCGTCGCGCTGGAAACGATGAAGCAGCTCGAGGCGCAGCTGATGATGCGAAGTTACGAGGGCTTCCTGAAGTAGTCCCGCCGAGTCGGTGGCGCAGCGCAACGGATAGGCTGCGTCGGACTTGTCCGAACTGAACCTCATCCTGCTCGGGCCGCCGGGCGCCGGCAAGGGCACGCAGGCCGAGCGCCTGCGCGAGGACTTCGCCCTGCCGCACATCTCCACCGGCGACATGCTGCGTGCCGAGGTGGCCGACGGCAGTGAGCTGGGCAGCGAGGCCAAGCGCTACATGGACTCCGGGGACCTCGTTCCCGACGAAGTGATTATCGGGATGATCATGAAGCGCCTGGAAAACGACGACGCCGCCAACGGCTTTCTGCTCGACGGCTTTCCGCGCAACGCCGAGCAGGCGGACGCGCTCGCCGGTGCCCTGCAGCAGCGCGGGCGCCAGCTCAGTGGCGCGCTGCTGATCGACGTCGGCGACGACGAGCTGGTGCGCCGGCTGGCCGGGCGGCGCGTGTGCGTGAAGAACCCGAGCCACATCTACCACGTGGAGTTCGACCCGCCCAAGCACGAGGGCGTGTGCGACCAGGATGGCTCGCGCCTGATCCAGCGCGACGACGACAAGGAGGAGACGATCCGCAGGCGCCTGCAGGTCTACCACTCCCAGACCGAGCCGCTGATCGAGCACTACGACCGCGCCGGGCTGCTGCGGCGCTTCGACGGCACGCGCGATCCCGACGAGGTGCACGCGCGTATGCGCGCGACCGTCGCGGCGCAGCGCTTGGAGAAGAAGCTCTAGCGCCGAGCTAAGCTCCTGCGGTGATCATCAAGAAGTCCCCGCAGGAGATCGACAAGATGGCGCGCGCCGGGGAGATCCTCGTCGCCGCGCTGGAGGACCTGCAGGGGCGCGTCGCGCCCGGGGTGAGCACCGAGGAGCTCGACCGGGCCGCCGAGCGCTTCATCCGTTCGCGCGGCGGTGTGCCGACGTTCAAGGGCTACCGCGGCTTCCCCGGCTCGATCTGCGCTTCGCCGAACGAGATGGTCGTGCACGGCATCCCCGGCCCGCAGAAGCTCTCAGACGGCGACATCATCTCGATCGACGTCGGCGTGACGCTCGACGGCTGGGTGGCCGACGCGGCACGCACGCTGGCGGTCGGCGAGATCGGCGAGACCGAGCAGAACCTGCTGGCAGCGACCGAGGCGTCGCTGCTGGCCGGCGTGGCCGAGTGTCGCGTGGGCAACCGCATGGGCGACATGTCCAGCGCCATCCAGCGCGTCGCCGAGGACGCCGGGCTGTCGGTCGTGCGCTCGCTCGTCGGCCACGGCGTCGGGCGCAACATGCACGAGGACCCGCAGGTGCCCAACTACGGCAAGCCGGGCAAGGGCCCGATGCTGGAAGAGGGCATGGTGCTCGCCGTCGAGCCGATGATGACCGCCGGGCGCGCCGCCGTGCGCGTGGGTGGCGACGGCTGGGCGATCTACTCCCAGGACGGCTCGCCGGCGGCCCATTTCGAGTTCACGGTGGCGATCACCGGCGACGGCCCGAGGGTGCTCACGCCGTGGCACGAGCCCGCTTCGGCGCGCGGCGGCGAGCAGCTCTCGCAGGGCGCCGCCAGCACGTAGTAGTTGCTACCATCAGGTGTCCTGCTCGTTGCGTGGTGCTTCTGCGTCTTCGAGCGATCTCCACGACTTGGTAGCGGCAGCCGCAACGGCAGCCAGAGCCGGGTCGCGGAACCCAGCCGCCGAAAGGGATCATGAAGGTAAGACCGTCGGTCAAGCCGATGTGCGAGAAATGCAAGATCATCCGCCGCCATGGGGTGGTGCTGGTGATCTGCCAGAACAAGCGCCACAAGCAGCGCCAGGGGTAGACGGATGGCTCGTATCGCAGGGATCAACCTCCCCTTGAACAAGCGCTCGGAGATCGGGCTGACCTACATCTACGGGATCGGTCGCGCGACCTCCAACAAGATCCTCGCCCAGGTCGGCGTGAGCCCGGACACGTACATCCGCGACCTCACCGAGGACGAGGTGGCCAAGCTGCGCGACGCGATCGACGACGGCTACGCCGTCGAGGGCGACCTTCGCCGCGAGCGCTCGCAGGACATCAAAAGACTTCAGGAGATCGCCTGCTACCGCGGCCTGCGCCACCGCCGCGGCCTTCCCGTGCGCGGTCAGAAGACCAAGACCAACGCGCGCACGCGCAAGGGTCCCAAGCGGATGCAGGTCGCCGGCAAGAAGAGAGCGGGTAAGAAGTAGTGCCCGCAGCTCCCAAACGCGCCCGCGGCCGGCGCAAGCCGAAAAAGAACATCCCCGTCGGGCAGGCGCACATCAAGACTTCGTTCAACAACACGATCGTCTCGCTGACCGACACGACGGGCAACGTGATCGCCTGGGAGTCCGCCGGAGGCGCAGGCTTCAAGGGCTCGCGCAAGTCGACGCCGTTCGCCGCGCAGGTGACGGCGGACGCCGCCGCGCGCAAGGGCCTGGAGCAGGGGCTGCAGAAGGTGGAGGTCTACGTCAAGGGCCCGGGCTCGGGCCGCGAGACGGCGATCCGCTCGCTGCAGGCCGCCGGCCTTGAAGTGACGGGCGTCAAGGACGTCACCCCGCAGGCCCACAACGGTTGCCGCCCACGCAAGCGCCGGAGGGTCTGAGCCATGGCCAGAGACACCGGACCGCAGTGCAAGCAGTGTCGCCGCGAGGGACAGAAGCTGTTTCTCAAGGGCGAGCGCTGCCTGACGGACAAGTGCGGCGTCGAGCGTCGCTCCTACCCGCCGGGCGAGCATGGCCGCGGTCGCATGAAACAGAGCGAGTACCGCGTGCAGCTGCGTGAGAAGCAGAAGGCCAAGCGCTACTACGGCGTGCTGGAGAAACAGTTCGCCGGCTATTACGAGAAGGCCTCGCGTCAGACCGGCATCACCGGCGAGAACCTGCTCGCGCTGCTGGAGTGCCGCCTGGACAACGTGCTCGTGCGTCTTGGCTTCGCGGCATCGCGCCGCCAGGCACGCCAGCTGATCCGCCACGGCCACTGGACGGTCAATGGACGGCGGGTCGACATCCCCAGCTATCAGGTGCGCCCCGGCGAGGTGATCGCCATCAAGGCGGAGACACCGGCTACGCAGGTGGTCAGGGACGCAACCGAGCTCACCGGACAGATTCCCGCGTGGCTACAGGCCGACCACGAGTCGCTCACGGCCAAGGTGCTGCGCAAGCCGGAGCGGCGCGAGGTCGCCGCGCCGGTGCAGGAGCAGCTCATCGTCGAGCTGTACTCGAAGTAATCAGCAGGACCGTTCATGCGCCTCGCCCCGGGTGGGCGAGGCTCCCGAGCCGGCCGTCCTTCGACGCCGGTGCGACACCAAAACGACGTTAGGACTCAGATGCTCGACTTCCAAATCCCCCGGATCACAAGCGAGTCCGTGGAGCAGAATCGTGGAACCTTCACGATCGAGCCGCTCGACCGCGGCTTCGGCTACACGTTCGGAAACTCGCTGCGCCGCGTATTGCTCTCTTCCCTCTCGGGAGCGGCCGTCACGAGCGTGCGAATCGAGGGCGTCGCACACGAGTTCTCGACGATCAACGGCGTCAAGGAGGACGTGACCGACATCGTGCTCAACCTCAAGGGCGTGGTCTGCCGCATGCACTCCGACGCCAGCGAGGTGGAGGCGCCGCTCGTCGTGACCGGCCCCGGCGAGATCACCGCCAAGGACATCGACCTGCCCGCGGGCGTGGAGATCCTCAACCCGGACATCCACATCGCCACGCTGGAGAAAAAAACGAAGCTCGAGCTGTACATGACGATCGGCCGCGGCCGCGGCTACCGCCCGGCCGAGGAGAACAAGTCCTCCGACCAGCCGATCGGCGTGATCCCGATCGACTCGATCTTCTCGCCCGTTCGCCGCGTCGCCTACGCCGTCGAGCAGGCGCGTGTCGGCCAGAAGACGGACTTCGACAAGCTCACGCTGGACATCGAGACGGACGGCTCGATCGACCCTCAGGCGGCGCTTCGCGAGGCGGCCGAGCTGCTGATCAGCCAGCTCGCGATCTTCACCGACGCAGACCGCATCCAGGAGCTGCGTGCCACGCCCGGCGGTCAGCTCGACGGCCACGGCCTCGCCGTCGGCGGCGGCGCCCAGCCGGCGCTGCAGGGCGAGGAGTACAGCATCCTGATCGAGGAGCTGGAGCTCGGCGTGCGCTCGTACAACTGCCTCAAGCGCGCAGGCATCCAGACGGTCGGCGACCTGATCTCCAAGTCCGAGGCCGAGCTCAACGCGATCCCCAACTTCGGCAAGAAGTCGATCGACGAGGTCATCGAAACCCTGCATACGCGCGGTCTGGATCTTCGCCAAGACTGAGAAAGCCGCCGCGGCCGTTTAGACTCCCGCTTCGCTCATGAGACATCAGCGCAAAAAACACCAGCTCAGCCGCGACAGCGCGCATCGCAAGTCGCTGCTCATGAACTTGAGCAAGGAGATCATCGAGCACGAGCGGATCAAGACGAGCGAGGCGAAGGCCAAGGCGGTCAAGCCGGAGATCGAGAAACTGATCACGCTGGCCAAGCGCGGCGACCTGCACGCGCGCCGCCAGGCGCTGTCGACGCTCTCGCAGGACAAGTTCGCCGTGCACAAGCTGTTCGAGGACCTGGCGCCTCGTTACGCCGAGCGCCCCGGCGGCTACACGCGCATCCTCAAGCTTGGCCCGCGCAAGAGCGACGCGACCGAGATGGTCTTCATCGAGCTCGTCTGAGCCGGCTGTCGCGTCGCTGCGCTGCGCGATGGTCACGAAGCTGACGCTGGAGTACGACGGGTCGGGCTTCGCGGGGTGGGGGCGACAGCCCGAGCTGCGCACGGTGCAGGAGGAGCTGGAGCGCGCGCTGCGCACGGTGCTCGGTGAGACGGGCGCGGACGGCCAGCCGCTGAGGCTGACCGTCGCCGGGCGCACCGATGCGGGCGTGCACGCGTGGGGGCAGGTGGCCAGCTACTGCCACGAGGCCGTCGACCCGCTGCGCCTGAACGGCTTGCTGGAAGCCGACGTGGCGGTGCTGTCGGCGCAGCCCGCGCCGGAGGGCTTTGACGCGCGGCGCGACGCGCTCAGCCGCACCTACTGCTACCGCGTGCTCGCGCGGCGCGCGCGCAGCGTGTTCACCCGCAACACGGCATTCTGGTTCAACGGCGAGCTCGACCGAGGCGCGCTGCGCGAATGCGCTGCGGCGCTGCTCGGCAAGCACGACTTCACCGCCTTCACGCCGAAGGAGACCGAGCACAGCTGGTTTCGCTGCGACATCTCTCGCGCGGAGTGGGTCGGCGAGGGAGAGCGGCTGCAGTTCTGGATCGAGTCGGACATGTTCCTGCGCCACATGAACCGCGTGCTCGTCGGCACGATGCTCGACGTCGCCTCCGGGCGCGCGACCGTCGAGCAGTTCGTCAGCTTGCTCGACGGCCGCCCGCGCGCCGAGGCGGGCCGCACGGCGCCGGCGCACGGGCTGGCGCTGGCGAGCGTGGCCTATGCGTAGTGGCTTGCGCCTATGCTGCATGAGCTGATGCTCAACGTCCTGCTCACCAACGACGACGGGATCGAGGCCGACGGCCTGCAGGCGATGCGCAGCGCGCTCGCGGCGATCGACGGCGTGCGCCTGGCGGTCATCGCGCCCGACGGCAACCGCTCGGCGATGGCGCGCTCGATCACCACGCGCCGCCCGTTGTGGGTGGCCGAGGTGCCGTTCGGCGACGGCTCGGTCGGCTATGCGACGGACGGCACGCCGGTCGACTGCGTGCGCCTGGCCCGGCTGGGGCTGGTCGAGGACTTCGAGGCAGACCTCGTCGTCGCGGGCATCAACCATGGCGCGAACCTCGGCGACGACATCACCTACTCGGGCACGGTAGCCGCGGCGCTGGAGGGGGTCGTGCTCGGCATCCCCTCGATCGCCGTCTCCCAGCAGTCGGGTGCGCGCGCGCTGGACTACCGCTATCACGGCGGCTTCGGCTTCGACGTCGCGGCGAACTTCGTCGCGCGCCTAGTGCAGCGCATCGAGGACGTGCCGCTGCCTGCGACCACGCTGCTCAACGTCAACGTGCCGGCGGGCGAGCCCGACGGCGTCGAGGTGACGAGACTGGGCAAACGCATCTACCGCGACGAGCTCAAGCTCGAGCGCGAGGAGGAGCACCGCCGCCGCTACTGGATCTACGGCTCCGATCCGGGCTTCCACGACGAGCCGGGCACGGACCTCGCCGCCGTCCACGCCGGGCGCATCGCCGTCACGCCGATCCACTTCGACCTGACCGATCGCGCGGGCCTGGAGTCGCTGCGGGGCTTTGACCTGGACGACCTGCTCGCGCCGCCGATCGGAGATGGGCCCGCCCGCGAGAAGCCGTGAGCGCTGCCGGGACGCCGCCACAAACGCTCGCTCGGGCGCAGGAGCTGCGTAAGCAGCTCGAATACCACTCCAGGCGCTACTACGTCCTGGACGACCCGGAGATCGGCGACGACCAGTACGACGCGCTGCTGGACGAGCTGCGCGCGATCGAGCGCGACCATCCCGAGCTCGTCACGCCCGACTCGCCGACACAGCGCGTGGGCGGCGAGCCGGTCAGCCGGCTGGAGAAAGTCCAGCATCTCGAGCCGATGCTTTCGCTCGGCAACGTGCGCTCCGAGCAGGAGCTGCGCGCGTGGGTCGAGCGCATGCGCAACCACCTCGCGCGCGAGGGCATCTCAGACCCGGACTTTCAATATGTCGTCGAGCCGAAGATCGACGGGCTGGCGATCAGCCTCGTCTACCGCGACGGCGCGCTGGAGCGCGGCGCGACGCGCGGCAACGGCGAGGTCGGCGAGGACGTCACGCACAACCTGCGCACGATCGCCGCGATCCCGCTGGAGCTCGACAGCGCGCCGGCGCTCGTCGAGGTGCGCGGCGAGGTGTACATGTCGCTCGCCGACTTCACTGCGCTGAACGAGCGCCGCGCGGAAGCCGGCGAGTCGACGTTCATGAACCCGCGCAACTCGGCCGCCGGCACGATCCGCCAGCTCGACCCCGCCGACGCCGCCAAGCGCCCGCTGTCGATCTGGTGCTACCAGGTGGGCGTCACCGAGGGGCTCAGCTTCGAGCGTCACTCCGAGGCGCTGCAGTGGCTCGGGGAGCACGGCTTTCGCGTGAACCCGGATGTGAAGCTGCTGGGCAGCGAGGACGAGGTGATCGCACAGTGCCTGCAATGGCAGCAGCGCCGTGGCGAGCTGGACTTCGAGATCGACGGTGTGGTGGTGAAGGTCGACGACCTCGCGTTGCAGCGCCGGCTCGGCTCGGTCGGGCGCGACCCGCGCTGGGCTGTCGCGTGGAAGTTCCCGCCGACGACGGCCGTCACACGCCTCGAGAAGGTGATGTGGAACGTCGGCAAGTTCGGCGACATGCGCCCGTACGCGGTCCTCGAGCCGGTCGTCGTCGGCGGCGTGCGTATCGGCATGGCGACGCTGCACAACGAGGAGGATCTCGCGCGCAAGGACATCCGCCCGGGGGAGGACGTGATCGTGCTGCGCGCCGGCGATGTGATTCCGCAGGTCGTCTCACCCGCGCCGCATGTCGTCGAGAAGAAGGGCCGCCCACGCCGCCCACGCCCGCCGGCGAAATGCCCGTTCTGTGGCACGCCGACGATCAAGCCGCAGGATGCCGTGTTCACCAAGTGCCCCAATCCGCTGTGTCCGGGGCGCGCGTGGCAGCTGCTCAAGCACTTCGTCTCGCGCGGCGCGATGGACATCGAGGGACTCGGCGAAAAGCAGGTCGCGGTGCTGCAGGAACGTGGATTGGTGACGACCGCAGGCGATTTCTACCGGCTCAGCGAGGAGCAGTTGCTGGAGCTCGACGGCTTCGGTGAGATCTCCGCGCGCAACCTGCTCGCGGCGATCGAGGCGTCCAAGGAGCGTCCGTTCGCACGCGTGCTGTTCGCGCTGGGCATCGAGGAGGTCGGCGAGGTGACCGGCCGGAATCTCGCGCAGCGCTTTCGCAGCGTCGATGCCCTGCTCGCCGCCTCAGCCGAGCAGATCGAACAGACGCACGGGGTCGGCGAGAAGATGGCCGCATCGATCCACGCGCAGTTGCACGACGATCGCATGGAAGACCTGATCGGCGATCTACGCCGGATCGGACTGCAGTTCGCCGCCGAGGGACCGGCGCCTTCGGAGGGGCCGCTCAACGACAAGACGCTCGTGCTCACCGGCACGCTGCCCGAGTGGTCGCGCGAGCAGGCGACCGAACACATCATGGCGGCCGGGGGTCGTGTCACCAGCTCGGTGTCGAAGAAGACCGACTACCTCGTGGCGGGCGAGAGCGCCGGATCGAAGCTCGCCAAGGCGGAGCGTCTCGGCGTGCCAGTGCTCGACGAAGCCGCGCTGCGCGAGCTGCTCGACGGCGAGTAGGTGAAACCGGGCGGTGTGAGTTAGACGCGCGCCGCTTCTTTTTTGGCGCGGATTTTTTTGTGCACGTCTTTGAGCCGCTGGCGTTCTTCCATGATCCGTTCGTGCTTGCGCGGGAGGAACGCTTTGCGCCGCTTGCTGTGCATGGGCAGTTCTCTGAGTACCTGCTTTTCCGTCTGGAGTTTGGCGATGATCGCCTGGATTTTCGCGATGCGCCCGTACAGCGACGGATATTCTTCTGCCGCTTTGGAGCTGAGCGGCGAGAGGTGAGAGAGCGCCAGGTCTTCTGCCTGCGCCGCCGCCACTTCAGCCGCTTCGCCGGCGGCTTCACTCGCTTCGGCACTCGCTTCTTCGGCTTCTGCGAGCGCCGGCGCGGTAAGCGCTTCTTCGACTAGTGGCTCCTGCGCACCGGCCAACGGCGCGACGAGCAGTGCGGTGGAGAGAGCGCATGCGACCAGCAGCCCCAGCAGCCAGTTGGTCATCCGTGTCCGTATCAGCATCCTTGATCCGATCGTGTTCAGGTTGGCGGGTAGGGCGGTCCTTCGTTACGGACGCCGGTCTAGGATTCGCCGACAATCGTTCGACGCCTGTTTGACGTGCGTCGCGGCTGCGATGTTGCAGCCACGTGCACTCAACGGTGTGTGAGTTGTGCAGCTTGCACACCGCCTTCTGTCCCTGTCCGTATACGTAGGGTTCGGCCGAACGTCTTACCAGGGGTGTTTCTGATCAGTAGCCGGCGAGCGTGATCGTCATGTGGTCCTGGATCACATGAGCGAGCGTCGTGGAGATGCCGTCGTTGAAGAACGCGAAGGCCAGCAGGTGACCGCCGGCCGACTGGCAGTAGCCGACGAGGTTGGAATAGCCGGTGAGCGTGCCGGTCTTTCCCCGGCAGCGTCCCGAGGCGGCCGTCCCGCGCATGCGTTTGGCCAGGGTGCCGGTGTGACCGGCGATCGCCATGCTGTTGCGCAGGATCGTGCCGGTTGGCGTGCCGGCGAGGCCGACCAGCAGATCGGCGACTTCATACGTTGAGGTCCGGTCGGCTTCGGAGAGCCCCGAGCCGTCGACGATATGCGGGTGGATCCCGAGGATTTCGGAGATCGTCTGGTTGACGACGGCGGCGCCGGCCGCCGTCGTCCCCGCGCCGCCGGCCGCGGCGCCGAGGTCCTTGAGCAGCGTCTCGGCGAAGAAGTTGTCAGACGGCGGCAGCATCAGGCCGAGCAACTGGGCGACGGTGGGCGAGCTGACCTGCGCGAGCTGCGCCGCGCCGGCCGGCGCGGTCGCCGCGCCGCTGGCGCCGCGAACGCTCACACCGGAGTTCTTGAGCATCGCCCAGAGCTTGCGCGCGGCGTACGCCGCGGGGGCGTGGGCGACCTTTTCCGAGCCGCTGGCGCCGCGGTCGAAGGCGAGGCCGCTGAGCGTGCCTTCCAGGAACGGGTCCTGGGCGAAGCGGCTCGACGGCTCGCCGCGCTGGGAATCGAAATCGGACTCGTCGCCGTACACCGAGCCGCGCACCGCGCGGATGTGATCGACGTGGATCAGCTGGGAGACGAGCGTGGAGACGCTCGCGCCGACGCCGCCGTAGTGGCTGGCGATGAACGCGCTGTCGCCGAACGTCGGATCGCCGCCGCCGTGCAGATACAGGTCGCCTTCCCACACGCCCGTCGCGCTGAGCTGGCCGGTGCCCAGCACGGTCGTCGACAGCCTCGCCGTCGGGCCGAGGCGCTGCAGCGCGGTGGTCGCGGTGTACAGCTTCTCCACAGAGGCCGGTGGGCGCATGACCGTGTCGCGCGCTGAGAACAGCGCCTGCTTGGCGGTGATGTCGTAGACGTAGCCGCTGGAGCGCGTGCCGGAGATGCGCATCTGGCGCGTGAGGTCGGCCTGCAGGCCGGCGAGGCTGACCGAGGCGCCGGCCGGCCCGGCGAAGGCCGCGAAGGCCGCGAGCAGGGCGCTCAGCGCGATCGCGAGGGCTGCGAGCAGCGCCGTTCGCGGCCTTCCAGACCCCGCGCGCACGGGGCCTATCGGGCGTTCTGCGCTGCGAATCGGCGTCCGCGGGGACCGGGCGATGGGCTTCTGGGGCATCTGTCCCTTAGAATCAAGTCAGGATGGGCAAGGTTGTCAAGCTGGAACCGACGGATAAGGCCAAGGTTGCGGCGAAGAAGCGCAGGGCGGCAATGCACGCTGCGCGCGGTGTCGGGCACAACGGCTCGGTCGATCGTCGCAGGCGCCCGCGCCGCCACAAGACCGCCTTGGTGCTCGGTGGCGGCGGGTTCACCGGCGGCGTCTATGAGATCGGCGCGCTGCGCGCGCTGGACCTGCTGGCGGTCAACAGCAGCGTCAACCAGTTCGACGTGTACGTCGGCACGTCCGCCGGTGCGTTCATCGCCGCGCTGAGCGCCAACGGGGTCACGCCGGAGGAGATGATGCGCGTCGTCACGCGCCAGGGCAAAGCGCCGTTCAAAGACATCGACCTGAGCGACCTGCTGCGGCCGAACTTGCTTGAGTTCGCGCGCAAGGGCGCGGTGCTGCCTTGGCGCGCGCTGTCGCTCGCGCGCGAAGTGATCTCCCAGCCCGGTGGCGTGTCGCTGATGGACATCCTGCTGGGCTTCGCCGAGGGCCTGCCCTCGGGCGCGTACACGGGCGCGGGCATCGAGTCCTATCTGCACGAGGTGCTCTCGGAGCCCGGCCGCACCGACGACTTCTCAGAGCTGGCGTGCGAGCTGTACCTGACGGCCACCGACCTGGACACGTGCGAGCGCGTCGTGTTCGGCGTGGATGGGGCCGAAGAAGTGCCGATCTCCACGGCCGTGCGCGCGTCGGGCGCCCTGCCGATGGTCTACGCGCCGGTGCGCGTCAACGACCGCGAGCTGATCGACGGCGGCATGGTCTCGACGACCAACCTGGACATCGCCGTCGAGGCGGGCGCGAAGCTGATCGTCGTGATCAACCCGATCGTGCCGTACGTCAACGACTTCTCCGAGCAGGTGCGCACGCTGCGCGGCACGCGCGCGCGACGCGTCTCGGACATGGGCTTCCCGCAGATCGGCTACCAGGCGTTCAAGCTGGTCGCCCACCAGCGCCTGCACGAACTGGCCAAGAACTGGGAGAGCCGCTACCCGGGCGTCGACATCGTGCTGATCGAGCCCGAGCCGACCGACGAGCTGATGTTCCAGACGTCGATGATGAACTTCGCCTCGCGCGTGGAGATCGCGCGCCACGGCTTCGAGTCGGTCACCAAGCACCTCGCCGAAGAGTACGAGCGCTACTCCGACGTGGCTGAGCGCCATGGCATCGACATCTCCGGCACGCGCGTACGCAAGGTCGTCGAGCACTTCGACACCGAGCCCGAGCAGGTCAGCGCCTGGCGCAAGATCCTCGAGGGCACCACCGGCACCCTGCTGCGCCAGTCCGGCTCCGCCGGCTAGAGCGCTTTGTCGACCGCGGCGAGCAGCCGCGTGGTGCCGGCGCTCTTGCGGATGCCGATGCGCACGTGGCGCGGCTCGCCGAGCGCGTCGCCTTCGGCGACGAGCACGCCCGACTGGGCCAGGCGCGCCGCGAGCTCCGAGCCGCTGAGGTCGGGGTGGGCGGCCCACACGAAGTTGGCCTGGCTGTCGGTGACGTCAAAGCCGCGCTCTCGCAGGCCGTCGGTCAGCAGCGGGCGCTCCTGGCAGATCGTGCGCACGTGGCGCGCCATCAGCTCAGAGCACGTGCGCAGCGCCTCCAGCGCGCCGGCCTGGGAGACCTCCGAGACGCCGAGGTCGGGCTCCAGCTCGCCCAGCAGCTCCTCCGAGCCCGGACCGCCGATCGCGTAGCCGACGCGCAGGCCGGCCAGGCCCCAGGCCTTTGAGAAGCTGCGAAAGACGAGCAGCCGCGGATGGTCGTCGAGCAGCTTCAGCGAGGAGTTGACGGGCTGGGCGTCGACGAACTCGACGAGCGACTCGTCGAGCAGCACGGCGACGCCGTCGGGCACGCCCTCGAGCAGTCGCTCGAGCTCGGACGTCGCGATCAGCTCGCCGGTGGGGTCGTTGGGGTTGGCGAGCGCGATGACGCGCGTGGAGGGCTCCTGCGCGGCCTCGATGAGCGCGTCGATGCCGCCTTCGATCGGCACGGCGCGACCGTGCGCGCGGCGGGCCATGATCGGGTAGAGGGGGTAGGAGGGCCAGGCGGTGAGCAACTGCTGGCCGGGCTCGATCAGCGCGCGGGTGGCGGAGCTGAGCAGCTCGGCGGCGCCGTTGCCGAGGATCAGCCGGCCGGGGTCGACCCGCAGGCTCTCGGCGAGCTGGTCGCGCAGCTCGGTGCCGCGCACATGCGGGTAGCGGTGCAGGCCGCGGCGGGCGACGAACGTGATCGCGTTGACGATGCGCGGGTGGGGCAGCTCGGGCCAGGTCGTCTGCGAGAGGTCGAGCGTGTCGACGCGCGTGAGCGCTTTGCGCCGGCGCTCGGCCGCCTCCTCGCGCAGGCCCTCGTTGACCTCCTCCTCGGACATCCCTTCGAACTGGCGGTAGTAGTCGAGCAGACCCACGGCAAGGCCGTTCTAGCAGGGGATCGGGGACGCCGCCCGGCGCTCGGGCGCGCGGCCGTCGGCGAGCGGGCTCACCTGTTGCCGTTGCCCGTCTGCGTGACCGAGCCGGGGCCGTGGATGACGACGAACCAGAAGGCGAAGGCGAGGCCGCAGATCACGGCCGTCGTGCCGAAGATGCGGCCCATGATGCCCGTGCGCTGGTCGTGTCCGGCGGCGCGGCGCACGAGGATCCACGCCTGGTCCAGGCGCTTGAGCACAGACAGCGTGCCGAACAGCAGGACGAACAGCGCGACGAAGGAGACGAGGATGCCGACGCCGACGCTGCCGGCGAGGTAGTCCATCTGCGAGCCGATCCACAGGCACGCGAGCGGGATCGGGATCCAGCACAGCAGGCTGAGGAAGATCATCGCGGCGACCATCAGGTTGGCGATCGAGCCGTCGATGCGCTGGCGCGACTCGCTGCCGCGCTCGGGAAGCGTGCGGAAACGCACCGGGGCGGTGCCCGGCCGCCGCCCGACGAACAGCCCGCCGTTATCGCTGGGATCGCTGCGCATGTCTAGCTATGTTCGCAGCTAACGACGGCGCTCCGGCGCGGTCGCCCGGGCAGGCCGCGCCGGCAGATGGGAGGCTCGACGACGATCGCGCTCAGCCTGCGTACAACGCGTCGAACAACTCTGAATATTTATTGTTGACGATGTTGCGCTTGACCTTCAGCGTTGGCGTCAACTCGCCGGTCGCCTGCGACAGGTCGTGGTCGAGGATGACGAACTTCTTGACCTGCTCGACCTGCGCGTATTTGGCGTTCGCGTTGTCGATCTGCTCCTGGATCAGCGCACGCACCTCGTCGCTGCGCGACAGCGAGGGGATGTCCTTGGGCAGGCCGTGCTGCTCGGCGAAGATCGGCATCTCCTCCTCGTCGAGCGTGATCAGCACGACGGGATAGGGGCGCGCGTCGCCGTGCATGACCGCCTGGGAGATCCAGCGGCACTGCTTGAGGTCGTTCTCGATGTTCGCAGGCGTGAGGTTCTTGCCGCCGGCGGTGATGATGATGTCCTTCTTGCGCCCGGTGATCGACAGATAGCCGTCCTCGTCGAGCGAGCCGAGGTCGCCGGTGTGCAGCCATCCGTCCTCGACGGCGCCGAAGCTCGCGTCGGCGTTGTTGTGGTAGCCGTCGAAGATGTTCGGGCCTTTGACGAGGATCTCGCCGTCCTCGGCGATCTTCAGCTCGACGCCCGGCAGCGCGCGCCCGACGGTGCCGAAGCGGTGGTGCTCGACCGTCGAGGTGGTCGCCGCGGTAGCCGTCTCGGTCATGCCGTAGCCCTCGAGCACGGGAACGCCGCACGCCCAGAAGAACTCGAGGATCTCCTGCGCGATCGGCGCGGCCCCGCTGGTCGCGTGGCGCACCTTGCCGCCGAAGATCGCGCGGACGTTCTTGAACAGCTGCTCGTCGGCTTCGTCGAAGGGCTTTTGCAGCTCCTCGGGGACCGGCTGGCCCTCGTTGATCAGGTTGCGCACCTTCACGCCGAGCGCGATGGCCGCCTCGGCGCGCGCGCGCTCCTCGGGCGGCTGGGACTGGATGGCGCCGTGCGCGAGCGTGTAGATCTTCTCGAACACGCGCGGCACCGACGGCAGGTAGGTCGGCTGCACCTCCTGCAGCTCGGGCACGATCTGCTTGGTGTCGCCGCCGAAGTACGCGAGCGTGCCGCCCAGATCGAACACGGCGAGCTGGATCAGCAGCGCGAAGGAGTGGGCGAGCGGGAGGTACAGGTAGATCACCTCGTCGCCCTGGATCTCGCCCGCCTCGCCGACCATGTCGATAATCGCGCGGTAGTTGCCGTGCGTGAGCACGCACCCCTTCGGCGGGCCCGTCGTGCCCGACGTGTAGATGAACGTGAACGGGTCCTCCGGGCGGACGGCCGCGCGGCGCGCCTGCAGCTCGTCGGCCGAGCGCGCCCGTCCGCGCTCGCGCACCTCGTCGAGGGTGATCGCGTTGAGCGCGCGCACGCCGTCGGACGGTCCGCTGGAGATCGCCGAGGAGTCGGGTGGGTCGATCACGATGACCGTGCGGATGCCGGGGATCTGCTCGCGGATCGCGGCGATCTTCTCCAGCTGCTCGACGTCCTCGCAGACGATCGTGCTGGCGGCCGAGTCGGAGATCACCCACAGGCACTCCTCGGGCGAGTTGGTCTGGTAGATCGGCACGACGACGGCCCCGGCGGAGGTGGCGCCCATGTCCGCGTAGGACCACTCCGGGCGCGTGTTGGCGAGGATGCACAGGCGGTCGCCCGCTTCGACGCCGAGGTCGATCAGGCCGAGGCCGATCTCCTGGACGATGTCGGCGAGCTGCTCGTAGCTGACGTCCTGCCACGCACCGTCGCGCTTGTAGCGGATGGCCGTGTTCTGGCCGTGATCCGCGACAGCGCGCGGGATCAAATCGGCGATCGTCGTCGACCCCGTGGCCGACCCCGCGGTCGACGCAGTCGTGACCTCCATCCTGGCTCTCCTCTTCCTCGTTCCGGACAAACTGGCTGAGCGGTCAATGTTAGAGCGGTAGCGCACAATTTACGAGCGCGCCTGCGTGTGGCAAGCCGGGCGAGTGCCCAGGCGAGAGCGCGCGACCGTGCGCGGGCATGGAGACGCCCGGCGCGGCGGGCCGCTAGATCGGGTTGGGCACGTCGAGAAAGACGTGGCGCACGCCGAAACGCTCGGCCAGATGCTCGCCGAGCGCCTTGACGCCGAACGTCTCGGTGGCGTAGTGCCCGGCGGCGATGAAGTGGATGCCCAGCTCACGCGCGCCGGCCATCGCGCGCTCGGCGGGCTCGCCGGTGAGCAGCGCGTCGGCGCCCGCGGCGGCGGCTTCGGCGAGGTAGTCCGAGCCTGCGCCCGAGACGATCGCGATGCTGCGCACCCGCGCGGGCCCGGCGTCGAACACGAGCGGCTCGCGCGCGGTCGCCTCGCGCACGCGCGCGAACAGGTCGGCCGCGGCGACGCCCTCGCCGGGCAAGCGCGCGAGCACGCCGATCGGCTCGCCCTTGTGCAGCGCGAACGGCTCGGCGGCGCCTGCGCCGAGCGCCTGCGCCAGCAGCGCGTTGTTGCCGAATGTCAGATGAGCATCGAGGGGGAGGTGGTAGGCGGCGAGCGCGATGTCCGCGTCGAACAGCGCCTTCAAGCGACGCTTGAGCGGCTCGTCGAGCGGGCCGGACGAGCCCCAGAAGAGGCCGTGATGCACGAGCAGCAGCTGCGCGCGCTCGGCCACCGCCAGCTCGAACAGCTCGAGGTTCGCCGACACACCCGTCGCGATCGTCTCCACCTCGGCCGCGCCGGGCACCTGCAGACCGTTCGGGCCGTAGTCCTCGAAGCGGCCCGGCTGCAGCAGACCGTCGAGCTCCTCGATGATGTCGGTCGTCGCGGCGGGCACGAGCCCGAACATAGCGGTATGGAATACTGACCGCTCATCGGGGCGTGGCGCAGCCTGGTAGCGCGCACCGTTCGGGTCGGTGAGGTCCCGAGTTCGAATCTCGGCGCCCCGATATAGCAGCCCTGCAGCGACGCTTACCGCCCGGCGTGCTCGCCGCGTGGCGCGCCCGGGCCGAGCGGGAGCTCGATCTCCCCGCGCGCCGCGTGTTTGCCGCACCGGTCGCAGCGGAGGTCTGGGCCGATGTTGCCGCCGCAGCCGGCGTGGAGGGTGAGTCGGGGTGGGCCGCCCGGAGTCGGGTAGTGGCGGTCGCCCCACTTCATGAGCACGATCAGGGCGGGCGCCAGCTCGCGTCCCTTGTCGGTGAGGACGTACTTCGGCCGGCCGGGCCGCTCCGGATCGGGAACGCGTTCGAGCAGTCCCTCGTCGGACAGCCGCTTGAGCCGGTTGGTGAGGACGTTGGAGGCAATCCCGAGCTTCGCCTGGAACTCCTCGAACCGCGTCAGGCCGACGAGGGCGTCGCGGAGGATCAGCAGCGTCCAGCGCTCGCCGACGATCTCGAGTGACCGGGCGATCGAGCAGACCTGATCTGGATAGTCGCGCTGGAGCACACTCCAATCCTAGCTGGCTTGCTTGACAAAAGCCAGAGCCCCGCGTAGGCTGCCTTGCATGACACAAGCCAGCCACACCCAAAGAGGAACACCGACGCGCAAGCCCCTAGTCCTGATCTCGCTGCTGCTGGCGGCGTTTGCGATCAACCTCGACACGACGATCGTCAACGTCGCCTTGCCGTCGCTCGTTCGCCAGCTACACACCTCCGACTCGGAGCTGCAGTGGGTCGTGGACGCTTTCAACTTGCTGTTCGCCGGCTCGGTGCTCGCCGCCGGCAGCCTGTCTGACCGCCTCGGGCGCAAGGGAATGCTGCTTGCCGGCCTCATGGTCTTCGGCCTCGCGAGCCTGGCCGGCGGGCTCACTGACAGCGCCGGCGCGCTGATCGCGGCGCGCTCGGTGATGGGCGTCGGCGCGGCGATGGTGTTCCCATCGACGCTTTCGCTGCTCACCAACGTATTCACCGAGCGTGGCGAGCGCGCCCGGGCGATCGGCTTGTGGGGCGCGATCACGGGCGTGGCGATTGCGCTGGGGCCGATCGTCGGCGGCTGGTTGCTCGAGCTCTCCGACTGGCGCAGCATCTTCTTCGCGATGGTGCCGATCGCCGCCGGCGCCGGTGTCCTGGCCGCGCGCTATGTACCGACCTCGCGTGACCCGCACGCGCCGGGGACCGACCGGGCCGGGTTCGTGCTCTCGACCGCGACAATCGCCCTGCTCGTTTATACGATCATCGAGGCTCCGAGCCACGGTTGGGGAAGCGCGCGGACGCTCGGCAGCCTCGCGCTGACCGCGATGCTGGCCGGTGCGTTCGTGGCCTGGGAGCGGCGCACCGAGCACCCGATGCTCGACGTGAGCTTGTTCCGCAACCCGCGGTTCACGGCTGCGAGCGCATCGGTCGCGATCTCGTTCTTCGCGCTGTCGGGGTTCATCTTCCTGGTCACCCAGCTGTTCCAGTTCGTCAAGGGGTACGGCCCGCTGTCGACCGGCGTGCGCCTGCTGCCAGTCGCCTCGTTCGTCGCGATCTCCTCGATCCTCGGCACCAAGCTGGCCGTCCGGTTCGGCACGAAGCTGGTCGTCGCATCCGGGCTGTTCTCGATGGCCGCGTTCTACCTATGGGTTTCGACTTCATCGGCCACGACCGGCTACGGGACGATCGCCGCCCAGATGGTCGTTCTCGGTACGGGGATGGGCCTGACCAGCGCGCCCGCGACCGAGGCGATCATGGGCGTAGTGCCGAAAGCGAAGGCCGGCGTCGGGTCGGCGGTCAACGACGCCACACGCCTGTTGGGCGGCACCCTCGGCGTCGCCGTGATCGGCAGCGTTTACGCGTCGCTGTACGCCAGCCGGCTCACCGGCGCCCTCCCCGGTGGGTTGTCTGCCGGTGTCGCACGGACTGCGCACGCATCCGTCGGTGCCGCGCTCACAGTCGCAGGCAAGCTCGCCCACGCCGGCCATCCGCCGCTCGCCTCAGCCATCCACGAAGCCGCCAACTCGGCCTTCTTCCACGGCTTCCATGCGGCCAACTACGTCGCCGCGGGCATCGCGGCAGCAGGTGGCGTGATGGCGCTGGCGCTGCTGCCCGCGCAGCCGACGCCCAGCCGCGACGAGACGCCAAAGCTGCCGGCGCTAGGCACGCCCCCCACACCCGCAGCGCACAGCTGACCCCACCCCCGAGCGACAGGAGACAGGACACCATGAGCACCCAGCAACTCACACCCCTCGAGGCCGGTGCCGCCTCCGCGATCGGCCGGGCGACCGGGTTTGACCTGGCCCGCCCCGGCGAGCCGGGCGCCGCCAACGTCGAGGCTGCGCTGGAGCGCAACCGCGCCTTCGCGGCCGCCGGCGGGCATGAGGGCGCAGTCGTCTTCCCCAGCCTGCGCCTGTTCGTGATCACCTGCCTCGACCCGCGAACCGACCCCGCGCACTTCCTCGGCCTCGGCGTCAGCGACGCGATGGTCGTCCGCAACGTCGGTGGGCGCGTCACCCCGGAGGTCGTCAACGATGTCGCCTTCATCGGCCAGCTGGCCGAGAACGCACTGCCCGACGGCCCGCTGTTCGAGGTTGCCGTGATCCACCACACCCAGTGCGGAACCGGCGCGCTCGCCGACGACACCTTCCGGCGCCGCTATGCCGAGCGCATCGGCGCTGACGAGATGGCCCTGCGCGACCAGGCGGTACTCGACCCCGCGGCGACCGTCAGGAGCGATGTCGAGCGCCTCCGCTCCGCACCCGCGGTCCCGTCGCGCGTGACGGTTTCCGGACACGTCTACGACGTCGCTAGCGGCTTGTTGCGGACCGTCACGGCGACCGGATACCGAACCCGCACCGACTGAGGAGGACGAATGGAGCACTTGCCTTCCTACCTTTGGGCAGTCACCTACGCGGAGGTTGCAGCGATAGCGGCGGCCACGGCGTACGTCTTGTATCGAGGAGCGCGCAGCGCTCGTCTCGGCGCTCGCCGCGCCGCTGCGATCGGCAGCGGCGCTGTCCTACTGTTCGGTGGCTGGCTCGCTGTCAGCAGCGTAATCGGCGGGCAAGGCGGATATCGCACCCGTTTGGGCCACGGCGTCCCCTGGCTTCCCGTCGCCATCGTGGGATTCTTTGTCGCCCTCATGGCGCTTTCGCGTCTGCCGTCGGTGGCGAAGTCGCTCACTGCGCCCGGCGCGCTGCAGCGCTTGATGTTGCCCCACTCCTTCAGGATCGCAGGCATCGTGTTCCTGGTCGCGATGGTGCTTGGGAAGCTCCCTGCGCTTTTTGCGTTGCCGGCGGGCCTCGGCGACATCGCAGTCGGTGCCGCGACTCCGTGGGTCACGCGAAGGCTCAACGAACGCTCAGGTGCCCGACCGGCGGTCTGGTTCAACCTCCTCGGGATGGCAGACCTGACCTCCGCTCTTGCCCTCGGCGCATTGACGGGGTTCCAGATCGTGTCCGTGAGCCCACCGGCAACTCTGAACGGCGAGTTGCCGCTCGTCCTAGTCCCGACAGTCGGGGTCCCATTGCTCTTCGCGCTGCACATCATGTCCCTGACCGTCCTCATCAGAGGCAGGACCGCCGCCGGACGCCCCCAAGCGGTGTCGCCCTCGTTGCGAGTGAACTGACGCGCGCCCACGGCGCAGGCGAAGTGCGGGCGTGCAGTTCGCGCGCCGGCATGATCGACCATCGCGGGCACCGCCCGCCCCGCCCCTTCAGCTCCCCGCCCCTCCTGCCGAAAAGACCCCGACGATGAGTCGAGGCCCAGGCACCGACAGCACCCGCACAGCCCGAGCGCGCCGCCGGCCCAAGCCGGCGACGCTCGCGCGCCTGACCGCGCTCGCCGTGCTGCTCTGCCTCGCCCTCGCACCCGCGCCGGCCATGGCCGCAACGGGCGTGCCGTCGCTGATCGCCCCCACCGCCTCAAGCGCCCACAACTCACCGCTGAGCATCGAATACAAACTGCCCGAAGCGGGCGCCAACGCGACGATCGTCTTCACGCCCGCCGTGGGCAGCCCGATCGTCGTCACGCTCAGCTCACCCGCGATGGCGGCCGGCAAGCACCACTTCTTCCTCGACCTTCAGCAGCTCGCGAGCGAAACGGCCAACGTGACCGAAGCGAGCGCCACGTCGCTGCCCGACGGCGAATACAAAGTCACGCTCAGCTACCAGAACCTCGCGCTCGAACCGGCCGCCAGCGCCACCGTGCAGAAAGTGGTCATCAAAACGGCCACCGCCCCTCCTGCCGTGCTCGAACCGGTGGGCGGGCAGACGTTTCGCAAACCGTTCACCGTCACCTACACGCTGCCCGAAGCGGCGCTGCCCGGCTCGGTGAAACTGCTGCTGTTCGGCAGCAAAGCCGGGCCGAAGCCATTCGTGCTGAGCGGCTCCTCCGCGGGCTTTCACAGCGCCGAAATCGTCCCGTCGAACCCGAGCACGGGGATCGGCATCGCCAGCGCGCCGACGGAACCGCTGCCCACCGACTCCTACCAGCTCAGCGTCTCCTACCAGGACGCGCTCGGCAACCCCATCGCGAGCACCGCGCCGATCGCCGTGAACGTCGGCTACCCGTTCTGCGAAGCCGGCGCCTACTCGGCCAGCGGCGAACAGCCGTGCACCGACGCGCCGAAGGGGTACTTCGTCCCGGCCGAACGCGCGCTCGTCGCCGAGGAATGCGCACTCGGCAAATACGCTCCCGAAGAAGGGCTCGCCGAATGCCTGCCCGCCGCGCCGGGGCACTACGTTCCCGCAACCGGTGCCAAGGCGCAGCTGGAATGCGAACAGGGCACCTACAGCGCCGAAGCCGGGCGCAGCTCGTGCCTGTCGGCGCCGTTCGGCCACTACGCGCCCAAAGGCGCCATCGTGCCCACGGCATGCCCGGCCGGGCGGTTCGACGCGCACACGAACTCACCCTCGGCTGAATTCTGCGAGTTCGACTCGCCGGGCTGGTACTCCGGCGAAGGCGCCGCCGAACCGATCCCCTGCGTGCCCGGCAAATACGCCTTCGCGTACGGCAGCGAAGCGTGCCTGCCCGCGCCGCCCGGCAGCTACGTGCCGTCGATCGGCGCCACCGACCCGACCCCGTGCCCGGCCGGGACGTACGCGCCGGTCGCCTCGTCGGTGATCTGCACGACCACACCCGCGAACACGTATGCGACAGGCGGCGCCGGCGAAGCGACGGCGTGCCCGTCCGGCACGCAGTCGCCTGCCGGAGCGTCGGCGTGCACGCCCGTCGGCAAAGAGGCCGCCGCCGGCGGGTCCGGCGGCACGGGCACAACCGCCAGCTCGACGACCGGTGCGACGACCACCACGACCGCGACAACCCCGTCGCCGATATCCATAACGCCCGCCGGTCCTGCCGCCAAGTTCGCCATCGCCGCCGCCAAGCACGGTTCGTCGCTCGCCGCAACGAGCCGCCAGCGCTACACGATCGTGTGCAGCACGGCCGCGACCGTGCAGGTGCGCGCCGCCGCGGTCGTGCAGGCCGGCAGCAAGCACCTCGCGCTCACCGGCCACACGCTGACGCTCGACTGCAAGGCCGCCAAGCCGACCGAAGCGGCCGCGAGCTTCAGCTTGTCGAGCGCCGCGAAGAAGCTGCTGGGCAAGCACGGCGCGAGCGTGAAGCTGACCGTGCGCGTGTACGCGAGCGGCACGGCCGCGCACGCCGCACTGGCGAGCGCCACACTGCGCGGCCGGCCCTGACGCAGCGAGCGCCGCGCGACCCCGCCACTAGCGGCGCCGCCTAAGCGCCGCCGCCGACCGCAGCGCCGCCAATCCCCACGGACGCGCCCTCGACCAGCCGTTCGACGTACGGCCCGAGCAGCTCGCCGACCGCTTCGGCCGTCTCGTGCGCCGACCCGCGCGGCAGCGCCGCATAGCTGATCGCCAGGCGCACGAGCGTCTCGCCGAGCAGCTGCGCATCGTGCGCATCGACGGTCGGCCAGCCGGCGCGCAGCACGCCGGTCAGCCGCTCGGTCGCCATGCCGACGAGCGTCTCGCCGCGCGTCGTGAACAGCGCGATCAGCTCGCCCGCGCCCTCGCCGGAGACGATCGCGCTGACGAGCGGGTTCTCCGCGGCGACCGTCAGGAACAACTCGAACGTCTCGCGCAGCGCGACGCGCGGGTGCTCGACGTTCGCCGCGACGGTGCTCTGCACCGCGTCGATGAAGCGACCGGCTTCGCGCAGCACGAGCGCCTGCGCGAACTCCGCGCGCGAGCCGAACTCGTTGTACAGCGTCTGTCGGCTCACGCCGGCCGCGCGCGCGATGTCGCCCATCGTGATCTCCGCCCACTCGCGCGCGGCCAGCTCCTGGCCGGCGGCGTCGAGCAGCGTGTTTCGCAGCAGCTCGCGCGCGGCCACCGCGTAGGGGACCTGCGCCGGTGCCGGCGGCTGCTGCGCGCCCGTCACGGCGACGGTGGCGGCGAGTCGCCCGCGCCGAGCGGCTCGAAGTCGACCTTGTCGCGCACGCCGCAGTCCGGGCACGCCCAGTCGCCGGGAACGTCGCTCCACGGCGTTCCCGGCGAGAAGCCCTCGCGCGGGTGCCCGGCGCGCTCGTCGTACGTGTAGCCGCAGCCGGGGCAGCGATAGGAGCTCACGCGCTCGCCTCCAGGCGCCGGCGCCCGCGCGCGCCGATGTGCGGGCTGACGTTCGCGCGCGCGAGGTCGCCCTCGTAGTGCTCGAGCACGCGGTGGTCCATCACGCGCCGCCACAGCGGCGGGATCACGGCGGTAAGGATCATGCCCGCGTAGCCCGTCGGCAGCTGCGGCGCCTCCTCGACGTGACGCAGCGCCTGGTAGCGGCGCACGGGGTTGGCGTGGTGATCGGAGTGGCGCTGAAGGTGGTAGAGCAGCACGTTGGAGGCGGTGTTGTTGGAGTTCCAGCTGTGCTCCGGGCGCGTGCGCTCGTAGCGCCCGTCGTCGCGATGCTCGCGAAGCAGACCATAGTGCTCGAGGTAGTTGACGACCTCCAGCAGCGAGAAGCCGAGCACCGCCTGGATCAGCAAGTAGGGGAGGACGACCACCCCGAACACCGCCACGAGCGCGCCGAACAGCACGACGGTCATCGCCCACGCGCCGAGGATGTCGTTGCGCGGCGTCCACATCGAGCTGTCCATGCGGCGCAGGCGCACGCGCTCGAGCTCCCACGCCGAGCGCAGGCTGCCGGCGACCGTGCGCGGCCAGAAGCGGTAGAAGCTCTCGCCCAGGCGCGAGCTCGCCGGGTCCTCGGGCGTGGCCACGCGCACGTGGTGGCCGCGGTTGTGCTCGATGAAGAAGTGCCCGTAGCCGCTCTGCGCGAGCGCCACCTTGCTCAGCCAACGCTCCAGGCTCGCGCGCTTGTGCCCGAGCTCGTGCGCGGTGTTGATCGCGATGCCCGAGACCATCGCCACGGTCAGCGCCAGGCCGATGCTCTCGGCGGTCGACAGGTCGCCGTGCGACCACAGCCAGCAGGCGAAGATCAGCCCGGCGTACTGAACCGGGAGGTACGCGTACGTGCACCAGCGGTAGTAGCGGTCCTGCTCGAGCGCCTTGATCATCGACTCGGGCGGGTTGCGCGCGTCGAGGCCGACCGCCAGATCGAGCAGCGGGAAGATGCCGAACACGAGCACCGGGCCGTAGAACCAGAAGATGCCCAGGCCCGTAAGTTCGACCAGCGCCCACGCGAGAAAAGGCAGCGTCGGCACGACGAGCCCCAGCAGCCAGTAGTAGCGCTTTGGGTCGCGCCACGAGACGCTGTCGCCCGCGAGCTCCTCGCTGCGACTCCCTGCGAACGATTCGCTCGTCGTTGCGGCCGGCGTTGCCATTGAACGTGCGTCCTCCTGTTTCGATTTAGGCTTCGCCGATACTTTACATGACCACGTTGCTCTGTCAAGCACGAGGACAGAACAAGCAGATTTGACAAGAACGGGACCGACACGGCTCCGCACGCCACACGGGCCTGGACGACGCCAAACCCTAATCTCCATAAATAAGGTTGAAATTATGAGGTTTATCGCTAGCGTGGCTTCGCGTCCGGTCGCAGAGCCCGGTCGCCCTCCCCAAACCGCAAGCACGATCCACGAAAGGAATCACCGCCCATGTCCGATCTCCCCACCCTCGAGCCACCGCGCAGAGCGGAGCGGCGATGGCGCCGCACGAGCGCCGCTCTGATGACGACGTTCGTCGCTGCGCTCGCCTCAAGCGCTTCGGCGGCAACCTCGGCGGTCGCCGACACGCCGAGCGCGCCCCCGCCGGTCACCATCCTCACGCATGGAAACGTCGGCCGCGGGGACTTCTTCGTCTCGCCCTTCGGCGCCGCGACGACGTATGCGAACGGACCGGAGATCCTCGACCAGAACGGCAACGTCGTCTGGTTTCAGCCGGTTGCGGCAGGTCAGGAGGCGGCCGACTTCCGCACGCAGACCTATCGCGGCCAGCCGGTGCTGACCTGGTGGCAGGGAACCGGGCTCGGCAGCCTGGCGAAAGGCACCGACTACATCTACAACAACCGCTACCAGCAGGTCGCGACCGTCAACGCGGGCAACGGCTTCAGCGCCGATGGGCACGAGTTCCTGATCACGCCGCAGAACACGGCGCTGATCCTCGCCTACACGACGGCGACCGCCGACCTGTCCTCGATCGGCGGCCCGTCGAACCAGACGGTGATCGACGGCGTCGTCCAGGAGGTCGACATCGCCACCGGAAAAGTCCTCTTCCAGTGGAACAGCGCCGATCACGTGCCCTACTCGCAGAGCGAGCAGCCGCTGCCCGCCTCGGCGAGCACGCCGTGGGACTGGTTCCACGTCAACGCCGTGCACATCGACACCGACGGCAACCTGCTGATCGACGCGCGCGACACGTGGACGACGTACAAGGTCGCCCGCCACAGCGGCAACGTCATCTGGCAGCTCGGCGGCAAGGCGAGCAGCTTCACGCTGCGGGCCTCCTCCGGGCAGAAGCTCAACAATGCCGGCGACCTGTTCGCCTGGCAGCATGATCCGGAGGCGCTCGGCAACGACGTCTACACCGTGTTCGACAACGAGGCGGCCGGCGTCGCCAACACCGGCGTCGACCCGACGGCCGAGTTCGGTCTCAGCCGCGCGGTGCGCTTCAAGCTCGACGAGCGCGCGCGCACGGCCACGCTGCTGCAGTCCTACAACCAGCCGGACGCGCTGACGGCGCCGTCGCAGGGCAACGCGCAGACCACCGCCGACGGCAACCTCGTCGTCGGCTGGGGCTCGCTGCCGTACTTCTCCGAGTACGACACGGCCGGCGATCTGCTGTTCAACGCCGAGTTCCCCGCCGGCGTCAACAGCTACCGCGCGTACCTGCTGCCGTGGGGCAGTCAGGGCTCCGGCGGCTCCGGTGGCTACGGGGACGGCCCGGGACACGGCGGACACGGCGGCTACCCCGGCCACAGCGCAAAGCGTGTCCGTGGCGCCTCGCGTAGCCGGCACAGCTCCGCGCACCCGCGATCCGCGCGTCGGCGATAGCGGCTCCTCGTGAGCCGGTCCGACAGTGCCGGGCGTGCATTACGCACGCCCGGCCTGCCGCGACCACGTGCCGCCGCCGGAAGGAGGGGGCGCTCCGGCGGCGGCGCCCCTCTTGACAGACGCCCGCGGACGGGCGGGCGTCTGCCGTGGTCAGCTAGGAGACGGAGACCGTGCCGCTGAAGGTGCCCTTGTTGACCTTCTTGGCCTTCTTTTTGCCCACGGGCTGGCCGCACGTCGGACCGCCGGTGTAGGACTGCGAGATCGAGCCGGAGATGCTGTCACCGGCGAACGGCCCGCTTTCGATGTTGCCGCTGACCAGCGCGCCCGGAACTTCGGTGATCGGGACGCTGAACGTGCCCTGCGAGTTGCCGCTGCCTTTCGGCGACCACTTGATGACGACGTTGCTTCCTTCCGCGGCACCTGTGCCGGCGCCGGTGAGCGTCGCGCAGGTGACCGGTGCGGCCGTCTTGAAGTGCGCAACGAACTTGCCCGAGGTCACCGCGCTTTCGGTGCTCGCGCATTCCGTCAGCGTGCCCTTGATGCTGACGTTCTGCAGCTGAGCGGTTTCCGACAGGCCGGGTGACAGCTTGATCGTGCCGCTCGCCTGACAGCTCGTGCTTGCGGCGCTTGCCGATGCGGTGCCGGCCGTTGCGAACGCCGCCAACAGAGCCGCGAGACCGACGAGTCTCAACATAGAAGTCCTCATTTGCGTTCCCTCTCTTTGTGTTTCACGGTTTCACGGGAAAGCCATTGACGGACCACCCGATAGTGAATAGAACGACCGCGGTCGCAGAAGGTTGGCTGGAGGAGGCTCCCGCTTACGCCGCCCTAGGGTGAGAGAGAGCGCAAGAACGGCGTCCTAATGGTTAACGGTGAGATCGAAGAGAAGTTGGACGCTTGCGCGCCCGAAATTGCAGCTTCACGAGCACCCGGGTTAACCGCGTCGCGAGCTCGCACGGGTGCGTATAGTTGTTCGGGCAGTGACCATGGATTGGAGAGGACAGGGACGATGGAGACTCTTGCTGCCTGCGTGACGAGACGTTCGAGAAGGCGTCCGAGCCGCTCGGCGTCGCGCGCGCGCCGGCGCGGCCGGGGTGCGCTGTCGCTGTCGCTCGCCGCTGTCGCCGGCGCCGTCTGCCTGCTCGGCGCTGCAAGCGCGTCGGCGGTGATCGTCCGCGCGGGCAGTGCGCCGCTGAGCTACGAGCCGCTGCCGAACGCGCCGGGCGCGGCGCCACACAGCTCCAAGGAATCCGCGAACCCCGCCAGCAGCAAACTCGTCGAATACCACGGTGGCCCGGTGATGGCGTCGAACACCAACTACGCCCTGTACTGGGCGCCGGGCGGAGCTTCGCAGTTCCCGGCCGGCTACGAATCGGGCATCGACCGCTACTTCGAAGACGCCGCGCACGACAGCGGCGGTGGCGCGAGCATCGACTCCGTGCTGACTCAGTACGGCGCCAACTACAGCTCGCACTTCGGCGGCGCGATCGCCGACACCGATCCCTACCCGGCGAGCGGATGCTCAGAAGCGGCGATCTGCTTCACCGAGGAACAGCTGCGAGCGGAGATCAGGAAATTCGTCGAAGCGCAGAAACTGCCGACGGACCTGCAGCACGAGTACTTCCTGCTCACTCCCGCGGGAGTCGAAAGCTGCCTGGAAGCGGTCGGCCACAAGTGCTCCGCCGGAACCAAACACTCCGTCTACTGCGCCTATCACGGCAACATCGCCGTATCCGGCGGCGTCATCGTCTACGCGAACATCCCGTTCATGCTGGGGACGAACTGCAACACAGGTGAAGAACACCCCAACAACGCCGCGTCGGACGCAACCCTCGCCGGCGGCTTGGTGCACGAGCACGCCGAGTCGGTCACCGACCCGGAGCTGACCGCCTGGTATGACTCCAAAGGGGAAGAGGTCGCCGACAAGTGCCGCACGTTCAAAGTTGCCAGCGAATTCGGCCCGCCGCTGGGCAAAGCGCCGGACGGCGCCAACTACAACCAGGTCATCAACGGCGACCTGTACTGGTACCAGCAGGTGTGGAGCAACGAAGGCGGTGCCTGCGAGCAGCGCGCGCTGCAGTCACCGACCGTCACCAAGCTTGCGCCCAAGAACGGGCCGGCGACGGGTGGGACGGCCGTCACGATCACCGGGACCGCGTTCGCCGGCTCGGTCACCGTTCGCTTTGGCACGACCGCGTCGCCTCAGGTGACGGTCAACTCCGCCACTTCGATCACAGCCGTCTCGCCCGCCGGCAGCGCCGGCACGGTCGACGTGACGGTCACCGCCGCAGGCGGCACGAGCGCGATCACCAAAAAGGATCACTTCAAGTACAAGAAACCGAAGAAATCGTGACAACTCCACAAGGCGTATCCCGGCCACGAGGCGAAGGCCGGGACTGATCGCAACGCGGCCGGCGGCGGGTGGGCGTCAGGGCGCCGGTTCTTTCGTTTCTTGACGTTCTTCTTTCTCGTGCCGGCGTTCTTCGCGGGCCAGTTCGCGTTCTTGCTTGCTTTTCTTCGGCGAGCGGCTGCCGCCGACGGGTGGCGGTTCTTCGGCGCCTTCGGGGGCTTCTTCTCCGCCGGGCGCAGGTTCTTTGCCGGCGTGTTCTTCGCGTTGCTTGCGGTGTTCCTGGCGCAGCTTCACGTGTTCTTCGCGCAGTGCCTGGCGTTCCTGGCGCTTTGCTTCCAGTGCGGTGCGTTCGCGCTGGCGGTCGCTCGTCGCGCCGCTTGGCGGCGGGCTCGTCGTCGTGCGGCTCTCCCGCTTTGACGGGTGCGGGCCGCTCGCCGCGGGCGCGAGTGAGCCGTCCTGCGTTTCCGTCGCGCCCGCGGGGTCGGTCGCCGACGGCGCCGACCCGGCGCTTGTCTGGGGCAGCGCTCGTTCGCCCTGTCCGGCAACGCCGCGGCGAAGACGCGACGGATTCGTGGCGTCTCTCAGTGAGACCAAGCCGCCGGAGCTCGTGCGTGCGCTCGCGTTCGCGAGCAGCGCAGAGGATCGCCCGGTGGTCGCTGCCGTGCGCGCTCCGTGTGAGTCTTCGGGTGCGTGAAGCACCGAGACGCCCACGCCGGCTCCGGCGCCGAGCGCCACGAAGCCGGCGGCGAGCTTGATCGCCAGCGCTTTGATGCCGCCGCCGGCAAGCTCGGCGACGAGCGCGGTGCCGGCGGCTCCTCCCACGTAGTTGGCCGGGTCGGCCCCGCCGATGCCGAGCACCTGCTCGAGCACACGGGCCTTCAGCGCCAGCGCCGGCGTTATCGGCGCAAGCGCGCGCAGCTGGCGCTGTTGACGCGAGACCGCCGCTGCGTAGTCGTGGCAGGCCGAGCAGCTGCGCAGATGGCGCCTGAGGTGGCGGCGCCTGAGCGCCGCGCCGCGAGCCGTCGCCAGTTCTTCACGGACGTCCTCGCAGTCGGCTTCGCGCGCCTCGCGCTCGGACAGCAGGCTCGATCGCCCCTGATAGATGAACGCCTTGACCTGCTCGGCGCGCACGCCCAGCACGACGCCGATTTCTGCCTGGCTGAGCCCCTCCAGCTCGGCGAGCACGAGCGCGGTGCGCTGGCGCTCGGGAAGGCGGCGGACATCCTCGGTGATGTGACGAAGCTCCTCGCGCACCTCCAGGTGCTTGATCGGATCGCCCGTCAGCGCCACCTCTCCGTTGAGCTCGACCGTCGTCTGCCTGCGGCGCAGGATGTCCAGGCTCTCGTTGCGCGCGATCGCGAACAGCCACGGGCGCAACGTGATCGGCCGGCGATCGGACAGCAGCGCGCGATAGGCCGAGCTGTAGGTTGCCTGCACAGCGTCTTCGGCATCCTGGCGGGAGCCGAGCAGGTAGGTGCAGAAGGACAGCAGCCCAGGCGCGTGGCGCTCGTATGCCGTCGTGAACGCGCCCGTATCGCCCCGCCGGATCCATGCTACGAGTCGCTCGTCGCTGGCCAGCCGCAGGCGTGCGCGCGAGGCGGCTGTGCCCAAAAGACTGCCCGTGCCCAACTGGTGCTCCCCTCGAACCCTCGTCATTTCGACTTAACCCTCGCCAAATATACCCGTTCTTACACGGGTAGCGAGCCCGAAATAGGCAAAGAAAACTCTCATCTGCCCCCATCCAACCTTTCGCGGCCGGTGGCGTTAACCAATCGACGAGAAATGCCGAATGCGCTGCCCTTCCGGGAGCGTTGGCGGTCGCGATGAGGAGCGTAGGGGCGGCTCTTGCCGCCGTCCGGCGCTGCTACCAATGCCAGCTCGGCTCGCGCGCGTCGCGTGGACGCGCGCGGCGCAGCAGACGGCCGAAGGGAAGCGTGCAGACGAGAAGCACGAATGCGTTCGCGAGGCCCCAACCGACGAGGGCATAACCGAGTGCAGACATCGTTCCTGTGCCTTTCGAAGACGAATAGATCGTACGTCTGTATTAACCGCGCGCGCCGATCGAGGTTGGAGAGTTGTGCGGGCGGGTTGTGCGGGCATCTGCTGCGAGTCGGCGCACCGGCCGTGCTTCGCGCAACTGCCTTCGGCTAGTAAGGTCGCCGGGCATGCCGTTCGCGGACGTCAACGGGCAGCGCATTCGCTTCGACGACAGCGGGGGCGAGGGTGTGCCGATCGTGCTCTCGCACGGCTTTCTGATGGATCGCGAGATGTTCGCCCCGCAGGTCGCGGCGCTGTCGGGCGAGTTCCGCGTGATCGTCTGGGACGAGCGCGGCTTCGGCGAGACCGAGTTCGACGGGGCGACGTTCACCTACTGGGACTCCGCGCGCGACTGCCTTGGCCTGCTCGACCACCTGGGGATCGACAGGGCCGTGCTCGGCGGCATGTCGCAGGGTGGCTTTCTATCGCTGCGGGCGGCACTGACGGCGCCCGAGCGCGTGCGCGCGCTGGTCTTGATCGACAGCCAGGCAGGCGTCGAGGACCCGGAGCGCCTTCCGGCCTACAGGCAGATGCAGCAGACCTGGCTTGAGGCCGGGCCGGTCGACGAGCTGGCCGAGGCGATCGCCGGGCTGATCATCGGCGACCCGGCACAGAGCGCCGCTTGGATCGCCAAGTGGCGACAGCTCCCGCGCCAGAGCATGGGCCCGCCGGCGGATTGCCTGTTCGGCCGCGACGACATCACCGGCCGTCTCGGTGAGATCGCCTGCCCGGCGATCGTCTTCCACGGCACGGCCGATCTGTCGATCGACATCGGGCTCGCCGAGGAGCTCTGCCGCGGCCTCTCCGGATGCCCGGGCGTCGTGCGCATCGAGGGCGCTCCCCACGCCTCCAACCTGACTCATCCCGACGAGGTCAACGAGCCGCTGCTGACGTTCCTTCGCTCGCTCTGACGCAGATGGCGCGTCGTGCCGACGGGCAGCCGCCCGCCTCCGGCGGCTGTGTCATGAGTCCTTGCGAATGAGAAAGCAGCCGATCTGATGCGATTCGTCAGCGCGTGCAGGCGTTGGCTTTGGAATCCGTTGCCCCTCCGTCCAGAACTCACCGGTGAAGAAGCGCCAGCGCTCGGCCTCGACCAGTTCGCCACCCGTGTCCTGCAGCCAGGCGTCGAGCTCGCGACGCGAGTATTGGCGGCAGATGAACCCGAAGCCGGCTCCGTAGGAGGCGCCTTGCTCGGCGTAGACGTTGTCGTAGAAGTCACGCTCGTTGTATGGGCAGGTGAGGATGAGAAACCCGCCGGGCACCAGCGAGTCCATCATTCCCGCGAAGGCGGCCCGATGGTCGGGAATGTGCTCCAGCGTGCTGATGCACGTCACCGCGTCGAACATCGGCTCCAGCCGGCGTTGCGTGATGTCTCCACGTGACACCGCGAAGTGCCGGTTGAACAGCCTTCGGCCCCAGTAGGAGTCCATCTGATCGAGCGCTGTCACGTGGACCCCGGCAGCCGCCAGCAGGTGCGGCCAGGAGCTGACGCCCGGCCCCACGTCGAGCAGCGTGCGTGGGTAGCGCTCAGAGATCCAGCGCAACGCGGTCGCGTACTCGACGAGACGCTCGGAGAGCAGCTCCGGAGGATGGCGGCGCTCGTGGTGCAGCAGCGGCGCCAGAACGGCGGCGCTCAAGAGATCGTGTCCACGGCGCAGCGCCCGCTTCAGCAGCGCCCGCCTGCCGGACGTCGCAGCGAAGCCCATCGCCGCAGGCTATCCCGTCAGCTCGACGGGCCGCCCCGCCGTCCGGCGCACTGGGCAGCCGCGTCGAAATCGACAGTTGGAGGGGATGCGTGTGAAGCGTTGCGGCGCAGCTGTCACTCGGGTCTCGCCGCCTGCGCCCGCGTCAGTCGAACCTGCGGGATCGCTTCACACGAGGTTCACAGACTGCGCGCATGCGGAGGCTTGACACGTTAAGCACAGCTTTGGACAGATGAACAAGCGCTGCGCGCACATCCTGGACAGAGAGCCGTGCGACGCGCACGCGGCGGGTGGAAACGTACGTGCCTGTCCAGCAGGGTGAGCCATCGGGGAGCGGCCCGTGGCGCGGCCTGGATACACGAAGCTCGACACGCGGGGGTCGAGTCGCAGCGCTCGAAGCAAGACCCTGATCCCTCCATGGAAGGACTCCTCCGTGACTGCAATTGCCCCACGCCGGCTGCTCGCCGTCGCGCTCTTGGCACTCGCCACGATCGCTTCGCTCGGGTTGGCCGGCCTGACGTCGTCCGCATCTGCTCAGCAGACGCCGACGACGTTGAATCTCGAAACGCTGACCGGCTCGGAAGCCGAGAAAATGCTGCAAAGCGGCGAACTGACGTCCGTCGAACTCGTCAAGGCCTATATGGCGCGAATCGAAGCGATCAACAAGTCCGGACCAGGGCTCAACGTGGTCACGCAGTTGAATCCGAACGTGATGGAAGAAGCGCGCAAGGCCGACAAAGAACGCAAGGCGGGCAAGAAAAGCCTTGGCCCGGTCGCCGGCGTGCCGATCCTGCTGAAGGACATCATCGACGCAACGCCGATGTACACGTCGGCGGGCGACTGGGCGCTGCGCGAATCGTTCCCTGAAAAGGACTCCGGCGTGGCCAAGCTGCTGCGCCAGAAAGGCGTGATCCTGCTCGGCAAGGTGGGTCTGTCGGAGTGGGCCAACAGCTTCGGCAGCCAGCCGTCCGGCTTCAGCAACCTGACCGGACAGGTGCTCAACGCATACGACACGATCGCCGGCCCCAGCGGGTCCTCCTCGGGCTCGGCCGCGGCCGCTGCGGCAGGCCTGGCGACGCTGACGATCGGCACGGAAACCTCCGGCTCGATCATCAGCCCTTCGACGGCGCAGAGCGACGTCGGCCTGAAACCGACGCTGGGACTGGTGCCGGGCTACGGCATCGCGCCGATCCTCGCTTCGCAGGACACGGCGGGGCCGATCGTCAAAACGGTCGAAGACGCCGCGACGACGCTCGAATCGATCGCCGAGGTGACGGGCAGCGACGCCGAAGCCAACGCGGAGTACGAACCGATGATGGGTCCGAACTTCCTCAAAAACGAAGACATCCAGCCGGCGCCGTTCACCGAACTGCCGAAGTACACGTCGGCGCTGAGCATGGAATTCGTCAAAGGCAAGCGGATCGGCTTCAACGGAACCAGCGAAGCGACTCTGAAAGCCGTTGCCGCGCTGGAAGCGGCGGGCGCGATCATGGTGCCCGACGCACAGACGTCCGTCGGCACGATCCCGGCACTCCCGGCGAAATACGAGGAACACGCGACGATCGACGGCTATTACACACACCTCGGCGCAGCCGCCCCGGTGAAAAGCCTGGTGCAGGAGGTGCAAGTCGACGAAACCAACCCGCAGGAGGCGCTGAAGGACGGCAACTCCGCGCACAAGTCGGAGTCCGAATCCGAAGACGTTCAAGGCGGGGCGAACCAGAAAGCCTACGAAGAAATCCTGCCGAAACGGAAGACGGCCTACCACGCGGCGATCGAAAAGATGATGAACGAACCGAGTGGCGGTGGCGGCCCTGTGATCGCGGTCGTCGGCTCGGTGCCAAGCGCGCCGAACGCCGGGGACCCGTTGCTGACGGTTCCGATGGGCTACACGGCAACTCTGCGGCGCTCACAGAACGTCGGCATCGCCGGCGGCGCCTACGACGAGCTCAACATGATCGGCGTCGGCTACGTCATCGAACAGTCCACGAAACTGCACAAGCCACCCGCTGAAATCAACCCGTCCATGTACCGCTGTGCGCACACCACCCCCGCCGAGCCGTTCTCGGCACGGGGGCACTGCAACCCGGACTACCAGTCGGTGACCAAACTGCCTGGCACGAGCAAAACGATCCTGCCGTTCTCGCTGGAAACCACCTCGGAGACGCAGTTGGCGTCGATGCTCAAAGAAGGGACGCTGACCTCCAAGGAACTGGTCAAGGCCGAGCTCTACCGGATCGCCCTGACCAACGCCAACGGCCCTGCGCTGCAGGCCGTGCGCAACCTCAACCCCAATGCCGTCGAAGAAGCGGCGGCGAGCGACAAAGCCCGCAAGAAGGGCAAAGCAACGGGGGCGCTGGCAGGTATGCCGGTGCTCGTCAACGACTCGATCGACGCCTCGGGCATCGCCACGAGCGGCGGTTCGATCGCGTTGCAGGACAACCTGCCCTCGGCCGACGCGACGCTCGTCGCCAAGCTGAAGGCAGCGGGCGCGATCGTGCTCGGCGACACGAACACCACGGAGCTCGGAGGCGACTTCGACCCGAACATGCCGCAGGGCTACTCATCGCTCGGCGGACAGGTGCTCCTGGCCAACGACACGAACAAGAACGCCGGCGGTTCCTCGGCGGGCGCGGCGGACAGCGTCGCGGTCGGCCTGGCGCCGTTGACGGTCGGCATGGAGACCACGACCGAAAGCGCGGCACAGCTGATCGCGCCCGCGGGTAACGCGGGCGTCGTCGGGCTGAAGCCGACGGTCGGCCTGATCAGCCGCACGGGCGAGATGCCCGTTGCCAAGTCCCAGGACTCGCCCGGCCCGATCGGCCAGACGGTCAGCGACGTGGCAACGGCGCTGAACGTGCTGGCGGGACCGGACCCCAGCGACCCGGCGACAGAAGCGCAGCCGAGCCCGGTGCCCGACTACACGGCGGGCCTCACGCCCACCGCGTTGAGCGGCAAGAAGATCGCGGTCGTCAACAGCACGACCGCGCCGTATCCGACCGCAGTGAGCGAGCTCACGACGCTCGGGGCCACGACCACGGTGGTGACACCCGGGGCAGCGACCAAATCAGCAAGCGTGGTGCCGTATGAGTTCCACCGCGACCTCGACAGCTACCTGTCGAGCGCACCGGAAGGCACCGCGAAATCGCTGCAGCAGATCATCGAATACAACAACGCCAACGCGACCGAGGGCCTGAAATTCCAGCAGAACGGGCTGCTCGCAGCAGAGGCCACGGAAACGACCAACCCAACGACCAAAGCCACCTACGAAGAAAACCTGAGCAAAGGCCAGGCCGAAGACAGGGCCGTGATCGACAACATCGTCAACAACGGCACGCCGAGTGAAACCGGTGACGACTACGCGGGCCTGATGGTCCCGAGCGGAAGCGCGCTCGTGGGCATCGCCGACCGCGCGGGGTACCCGGTGCTGACGGTTCCGGCCGGATTCGGGGCCGAGAACAGCTCGACCGGAGGCGACCCGATCGGCGTCGTCTTCATCGGCACGGCCTACAGCGAGGCTCAGCTCCTGGACGACGGCTTCGCGCTGGAAGAAGGACTGAAAGCGCGTCAGACGGGTCCGGAATACATGAAACCCTCGCCGAACCCGACGTTCAACGGCTCGCCGAGTCAGACCAACCAGAGCATGTGGCGGTGTCTGCCCGGCAGCTCGTTCTACAAGCCATACGCCTGCAACATCGGCGAACTGGAAAAGTAAGCAGCATCCGCAGCATCTGCGCCTGACGGCGCCGGGCTCCTCGCTCCCAGCGGAGTGGGGAGCCCGCGTCGTCGTGGCGGCTGTCTCGCCACGCCGTGGCCCGCGGTCGGCCCGGGCGGGCACAATGGGCACATGAGCGGCGCGGAGATCGGCCTGGCATTCTCGGTGTTCCTCGCCTGCCTGGTCGAGGCCGTCGAGGCACTGACGATCGTGCTCGCCGTGGGAACGACGCGAAGCTGGTCGTCGGCGATGGGCGGCGTCGGCGCGGCGCTGCTGGCACTGGCTTTGGCGGTGCTCGCGCTCGGCCCGGCGCTGACGGCGCTGCCGATCGACGTGCTGAGGGTGCTCGTCGGCGGCCTGCTCTTGATCTTCGGGCTGCAATGGCTGCGCAAGGCGATCCTGCGCCGGGCTGGCCTGAAGGCAACGCACGACGAGCTCGCGACCTACCACGAGGAGGCCGAGGCCGCGCGTGCCGCCGGCAGGACGCCGCCGCGCTTTGACGGCTACTCGTTCACGCTGGCCTTCAAGGGCGTTCTGCTGGAGGGACTGGAGGTGGTCTTCATCGTGCTCACGTTCGGTGCCAACCAGCACCGCGTAGGGCTTGCGGCGGCCTCGGCCGCGGTAGCCGTGCTCGCAGTCGTGGCGCTCGGCGTCGCCGCCAGGGCGCCGCTTGCGCGCGTGCCCGAGAACGCGATGAAGTTCGCCGTCGGCGTGATGCTGACGTCGTTCGGCATGTTCTGGGGCGCCGAGGGTGCGGGCGCGGCGTGGCCGGGAGGGGACGCCGCGCTGCTGGCGATCGTCCCGGCGGTTCTGCTCGCGGCGCTGGCAATGGCGGCGCTCGCGCGGACCGTCCTGCGCAGCGACGGCCCAGGCGGGCACACGGTGGCCGGTGAGCTGACGGGGAGGATCTGACCGATGGCCCGGCTTCAGGCGGTGCTCGCCGGTGTGTGGGAGTTCGTCGTCGGCGACGACTGGCGCACCGCCCTGGGGGCCGCGCTGGCGATTGCGCTGACGGCGCTGCTCGCGGGCGCCGGCGTCAGCGCATGGTGGGTGATGCCCGTCGCGGTGCTCGTTCTGCTGGCTTTGTCGATCCGCCGCGCCGCGCGCGAGTCGCTGCGCCGCTGACGCCGCTCGGCAGCGGCGGGTTCGCGATGCGCCGTCGCACAGCGCTCTCATCGCTCATTTAGACCCCTCGTTCATCTTGTCGCGCATGAACGAGACAGCCGCACACACAAACTTCGCTCACACAAACGGCAACGTCCCCTCGCCCGGGCGCCGGTTGCTCAACAAGGTGCCCGAGATCACGCTGTACTTCTGGGTCATCAAGATCCTGTGCACGACCGTGGGGGAGACTGCGGCTGACTTCATCAACGAAAACCTCGGCCTCGGACTGACGAGCACCACGTACATCATGGGCGCGCTGCTGATCGTCACGCTCGCGTTCCAGTTTCGCGCGAAGAAGTACATACCGGGCCTCTACTGGTTTGCGGTCGTGCTGATCAGTGTCGTCGGCACGCTGTTCAGCGACAACCTCGTCGACAACCTCGGCGTGGCGCTGCAGACGACCACGATCGCCTTCGGCACGATCCTGATCCTTGTGTTCGCCTGCTGGTACGCCAGTGAGAAGACGCTGTCCATCCACACGATCGTCACGACCCGCCGCGAGGCGTTCTACTGGCTGACGATCCTGTTCACCTTCGCACTCGGGACGTCGGCCGGCGATCTCGCCGCGGAGAAACTGAGCCTTGGTTACCTCAACTCGGCTCTCATCTTCGGCGGGCTGATCGTGCTCGTGACACTCGCCCACTTCCGCCTGGCGCTCAACGCGATCCTCGCCTTCTGGCTGGCGTACATCCTCACGCGGCCGCTCGGCGCGTCGATCGGGGACTACCTCGCGCAGCCGACCAGCGAAGGCGGCCTGGGGCTCGGCACGACGATCACCAGCCTGATCTTCCTCACCACGATCCTCAGCCTCGTCGTCTACCTGACGCGCTCCAAGCGCGACCTGATCGCCGTCTCGGAGGCCGAGGCGCAGCTCAGTCTGCAACCGCTCGGCGCACAGCTGAGCGCGACCGGCGTGCCCGGGGAGTCGCGCGTGCTCGTCGTCACTAACAAGACGAACGCCACGCCCGCCGTGCTGCAGGCGGTGCGCGAGCGAGCGCAGGAGGGACCGACGAAGTTCTTCGTGCTCGTGCCCAACCCCGAGCACCTGCCGTTCGACCGCGTGGGCACCGACGCACATGCCGGCGAGCAGGCGCTCGCGCAGGCGCTGCCGCTGCTCTCGGAGCCCGCCGGAGGCGAGGTCGAAGGACGCGTGGCGAGCAGCCCCAACGCCTACGACGACATCGTCGCGGAGCTCAACACGGGCCGCTATCGCGAGATCATCCTCGAGACGTTGCCCGCGCACGTGTCGCACTGGCTGCACGTCGATCTGCCCGATCGTGTGGCTCATCTCGGCTACCCGCTGCGGACGGTAACGGCAACCCACTAGCGGCCGGCGGCGCGGCGCAGGGGCGAGTAGCCGCCCGACCGTGCCCGAACGGCCTCTCATCGTGCCTTCATCTCACGTGGGATCGTTTGCGCGATGCATGTGCTGATCGTCGAGGACGAGGTGAAGATGGCCGTGCTGATCCGGCGCGGGCTCAGCGAGCACGGCCTGACGGCAGACGTCGCGACGGCGGGCGAGCAGGCCGGCGCGATGGCCGCCGACACGTCCTACGACGCGATCGTGCTCGACGTGATGCTGCCGGGGATCGACGGGTTCGAGACCTGCCGGCGCCTGCGCCGCGACGGCGTCCGCGCGCCGGTGCTGATGCTGACGGCGCGCGGCGCCGTGGAGGACCGCGTCGCCGGTCTCGACGGCGGCGCCGACGACTATCTGACCAAGCCGTTCTCCTTCGCCGAGCTGCTGGCGCGGCTGCGGGCGCTGGAGCGCCGGCGGCCCGGCGGGGGGACGATGCTGGAGGTCGGCGATCTGCGAGTCGATCGCGGCGCGCGCCAAGCCTGGCGTGGAGACACGGAGATCGAGCTGTCCTCCACGGAATACTCGCTGTTTGAGTTGTTCATGAAAAACCCTGGCCACGTGCTATCGCGCCTGCAGATCATCGAGCAGGCGTGGGGGGACGATTTCGAGCACCGCTCCAACATCGTCGAGGTATACATCCGCTACCTGCGCCACAAGATCGACCGGCCCTTCGGCGTGCGCTCGCTGGAGACGGTGCGCGGCGCCGGATATCGGCTGCGCAAGGATGGCGGACGCTGAAACGCGCATCGATTCGCCTGCGCGTCACGCTGGCGTTCGTCGCGGTGATGACGATCGTCCTCGGGGCGACCGGTGTGTTCGTCTACCTGCGCTTCGGGTCTGAGCTCGACAGCGCGACGAACAACGGTCTGCGCTCGCGAGCCGGCGACGTGGCCGCGCTGTTCAAGGAGGTCGACTCGGGGCTCAGCGAGCGCCACCCGAGCAAGCTCGCCGGCCAGGCGGAGAACTTCGCCGAGGTGCTCAGCGACCGCGGCACGGTGCTCGACGCCACGCGCCAGCTGAGCGGGCTCGTGCTGCTCGACGCCGGCGAGCTGCGGCGCGCCCGCCATGCTCAGATCTTGCTCGAACGCGGAGCGTTGCCCGGCTTGCAGGGCAGCTCGCGCCTGCTCGCGATTCCCGTGCGCACTGGCGCTCACCGCCTGGTAGTGGTCGTCGGGACGTCGACGGAGCCGCTCAGGGAGTCGCGCTCGGACCTGCTGCAGCTGCTGCTGGTGGGCGGCCCTATCGCCCTGCTGCTGGCCTCGTTCGCCGCGTACGGTGTCGCCGCCGCCGCGCTGCGCCCGGTCGAGGCGATGCGCGCCCGCGCCGCCGAGATCTCCGCGGCCGAGCCCGACCGGCGCCTGCCCGTGCCGCCGACCTCCGACGAGATCGGCCGCCTCGGGACCACGCTCAACGCGATGCTCCAGCGGCTCGGCGACGCACTTGCGCACGAGCGGCGCTTTGTCGCTGACGCCAGCCACGAGCTGCGCACGCCATTGGCGATCCTCAAGACCGAGCTGGAGCTGGCGCTCGCGCGCGGTCGCACGCACGAGGAACTCCAGGCCGCGCTGCAGTCGGCGGCGGAGGAGACCGATCGCCTCACCCAACTCGCCGAGGACCTGCTCGTGCTCGCGCAGACCGACGAGGGCAGCCTCGCGGTCGCGCCGCAGGACATCGACGTGCGCACGATGCTCGACGACGTGCGCAGCCGCTTCTCACGGCGTGCCGCCGAGCGCGGGCGCGCGCTGGACATCGACGCCCCGCCGGGCCTCAGGGCGCGCCTGGACCGCCTGCGGGTGGAGCAGGCGCTGGGCAATCTCGTGGACAACGCGCTGCGCTACGGGGACGGCCCGATCGAACTGACGGCGATGCTACGCGGGGCGTCGATCGAGCTGCATGTCATCGACCGCGGATCTGGATTCTCCGAGGAGTTCGCAGGGCGCGCCTTCGAGCGCTTCAGCCGCGCGGAAGTCAGCCACGGCGAGCCGGGCTCCGGATTGGGCATGGCGATCGTCGCTTCGATCGCGCGGGCTCACGAAGGACGCGCGGACCTCGCCGGGCGTCGGGACGGTGGCGCGGATGTGTGGCTGGCGCTGCCGGTGCACCAGTCTTGACGGACAGGTGCGGCCCTGCCGCTCAGCGAGAGTCGGCAGAATCGTGCGGCGCTGAGACAGCCGCGGCGCCCGGCCGCCGCCGGCCGCGTAGCCACCTGACTCCAGGCAGCGCGATCGTCGCTACAAGCGTGGCGGCGACTACGAGATCGAGATAGCCGAAGCTCTTGTGAAAGCTCTCCCAGCTCCCGCCGAGCGCCCAGCCGACGCCGGCGAAGCTGAAGCACCAGATCGCCGAGCCGACCGAAGTGAGCGCCGTGTAGCGCGCGAGCGGCGCGCGAAAGACGCCGGCGGGTATCGAGATGAAGGACCGGATCACCGGTGCGATGCGCCCGAGCAGCACCGCCCACAGCCCGAAACGCTCGAACCAGCGCTCGGCACGCGCGACTGCGGCGGCGTCGACGTGCAGGCGACGGCCGTGGCGCTCGACCAGCGTGCGACCGCCGAAGCGGCCGATCGCCCAGCCGGCGAGCGCGCCGATCAGATAGCCGACGGTGCCGGCGATCGCGAGCACGACGTAGCTCTCGACTCCACTGGCGACGCTCGCGCCGAACAGCGACACGTGACCGGCGGCGACGCTGCCCGAGGCGAGCGCGCCGGCGAACAGCATCACGAGCTCGCCTCCGACCGGCAACAGCGCGTCGAGGGTCATCAGCGCGAACACGGCATACACGCCGTTTTCGGAGATCCAGTGCGTGATGCTGCCGGAGATGCTGGCGAGTACGAGCAAGCGGGGACGATCATTCGCGCTGGCTGTTAACGGCAGATGAGAGCTGCCGAGCGCCGCACGCCGCGGCGCTCATCCCCGGTTTAGGTCGCGACACTACCTTCGCCGCCCTGCAGCGCACCGCCCCATGAGCCCACAGTCAGACCCCACCGCCCCACGTCGCCTCGGCGAGCCCAAACGCGCGCGCCGCCGCGAGCGCCCGGCGGCCTCGCGCGGCCAGGCGCTCTCGAAGGTGCCGGAAGTCACGGCGTACTTCTGGGTCGTGAAGGCGCTGACGACCGGCATGGGCGAGTCGACGTCGGACTTCCTCGTGCACCGGATCGTGCCGGAGATCGCCGTGGTGATCGGCGGCATCGGCCTCGTCGTGGCGCTGGCGATTCAGTTCTCGGCGCGCGAGTACGTGGCGTGGAAGTACTGGTTCGCGGTGGCGATGGTCGGCGTGTTCGGCACGATGGCCGCCGACGTGCTGCACGTCGGCCTGGGCATCCCGTACATCGCCTCGACGATCTTCTACGCGGTCGTGCTCGCGGTGGTCTTCCGCGCTTGGTACGTGACCGAGGGAACGCTGTCGATCCACAGCATCCGCACGCAGCGCCGCGAGCTCTTCTACTGGGCGGCGGTGCTCGCAACGTTCGCGCTGGGCACCGCCGCCGGCGATCTCACGGCGGTCACGTTCGGCCTCGGCTACTTCGCCTCCGGGCTGATGTTCGCTGCGATCATCGCGATCCCCGCGGTCGGCTATTGGCGCTTTGGCATGAACTCGATCTTGGCATTCTGGTTCGCCTACGTCGTCACGCGCCCGCTCGGCGCGTCGTTCGCCGACTGGCTCGCGGTCTCTTCCAAGCGCGGCGGCTTGGCGCTGGGCACTGGCGAGGTGAGCCTCGCGCTGGCCGCGCTCATCGCCGGCTTCGTCGTTTACCTGACGGTCACGCGCCTCGACCTGCCGGTCGAGGCCGAGGCCGACGCTGCGCTTGGGTAGCGTCGCGCCGCAAAACGGGCGACGCGGCCGCGCTAGCGCTAGCGGACCTCGCGCAGCGTGCCGTCCTCGACGCGGTAGACGAATCCGCGCACGTTCTCGTGCGGATGAATGGGCTGGCGCGGATGCGCGCGATCGACTGGCGCAGGTCCTCGTCGAGGTCGGGGAACGCCTCGGCGACCCACTCATAATAACCACTAATAAAATGATAAATAGAGGTTGGCGAAGTCCCGGCAGGGCGCGTGGGCCGCGCCTTATGCGCGGCGGACTGGGTTGACGAGCGTGCCGAGGCCGTCTATCTGCACCTCGACCGCCTGGCCGTCGCGAAGGAAGCGTCCCTGCGCCGCGCCGACCCCTGCCGGCGTGCCCGTGGCGACGATGTCGCCGGGTAGCAGCGTCATCGTGCGCGACAGCCACGCGACGAGCTCGCCGGCGCCGAAGATCAGGTTGGCGGTCGTGCCCTGCTGCACGAGCTCGCCGTCGACGCGTGTGCGCAGGCCGAGCGCGTGCAGGTCGGCGATCTCGTCTAGCGTCACGAGCGCCGGGCCGCACGGCGCGAACGTGTCGATCGCCTTGCCGCTCGTCCACAGCGGGTTCTGGAACTGCAGGTCGCGTGCGCTCACGTCGTTGAACGGCATCGCTCCGGCGATGTGCGAGAGCGCCTGCTCCGCGCTGACGTTCTTCGCCGTGCGCCCGATCACCAGCGCGAGCTCGGCCTCGTAGTCGACGTGGTCGGGGTGCGCGGCCGGCAGCACGATGTCCTCGCCGCTGCCGGCGAGCGAGTTGGCGAACTTCGCGAACCACATCGGCGCCGCCGGGATCTCCTGGCCGGTCTCCTGCGCGTGGTCGCGGTAGTTGAGGCCGATGCAGACGATCTTCTGCGGGTCTACGACCGGCGCGTGCAGCGACACGTCGGCAAGCGCGATGCGCTCGTCTGCTTGCGCGGCGCGCCGCGCGAGATCGGCCAGGCCGTCGGCGTCGAGCGACGCCAGCAGGCCGCGAACGCTGTTCGCCGGCGCGGCGAGTGCCGCGACGGGCACGAGGTGCTCGCCGAGCTGCACCGCCGCGGCGGGCCCTTCGTCGGTGTGAAAGCTCAGCAGTCGCATGCTCGGGCGCGCGACGCTACTCCTCGCCGGGTGCAGCTGCACCCGGCGAGGCCGGCAGAGGCCCGCGCCGGGTGCTGACTCATGCTGTGCGCCCGCCTAGGGGCCGGTGAACGTCCCGGCGTAGCAGGGACCGCGGTTGCAGTTGTCGGTCTTCTTGATCGCTCCTTCGAAGAAGTCCGACACGACCTGCTGCTCGGCCGGGGCGGCGCGCGGTGCGCTGTGCGGGTCTTCGCCGGTGCGGTTGGGCAGGTTTTCGTACGGCGGCGGTTCGGTGCCGACGTTTTTGCCCGAGCCCGGCGAGCTTTCGCGGATCGGCCCGATGTCCCAGTAGTAGGCGGCCGAGCCGGTGAACGGGTAGCTGCGGATCGCCGGGACGTTCCACAGCACGTTGGTCATCGGCCAGCGGCCCTTGTACAGGACCGGCTTGTGCGCGGACGCGCCGATCGTGCGCGCCTCCACGTCGGCCTGGTAGTCGGTCACCTGGTGATCGCCGAAGGCGATGTCCATCAGCACCTGGTGTGCCGGCGTGTCGGGCAGCGGGTTGGTGGTCATGCGCTCCGCATAGCCGTCGGGCTCGCCGCGGTCCCACAGCAACTGCATCATGTCGAGCACCAGCGGACGTGCTTCTTCGTCGGGGTAGCTGGGGTAGAGGATCGCCGCGAATTCGTCGAAGTCCACCGATCGCGGCAGCAGCGCCGAGTAGTTCATCGCCGGCACGCCGAGCGATGCCCGCGTGAAGTCCGGCGAGACGGCCGTCAGCGCGCCGCCCATGATGCCGCCCTGGCTGTTGCCGTTGTAGTAGAGCTGGCCGGTGTTCAGCACCGAGGGCGTTGCCAGCGTGCCGTCCTGGTGGAAGGCCGCGTTCGTCGTGAAGCCGGTGGGACTGATCATCGCCCGGCCGAGGTACAGCTCGTCGAGCAGGCCCTGTTGCAGCCGGTCGGTGATCTTCGGGAAGGCCGACAGGTTCTGCAGCGCCTGGACGACCGAAGGCAGGTCCGATTCGGACATGCCGATCTCATCGGTCGCGCATTGCACGATGTCGTGCGCCTGCGAGAGGCTGCGCTGCGGGCCGGAAGCGACCTCGCCGGCACTGCCGAACAGGCCGTGACCGTACAGCGACGGACGTGCCGATTCGCCGGCGCCGGTCGTTGCCGAGACCGGGATGATGCAGTCGAAGTTGGCCGTCCACACTCCGTTCTGCGTCGGCTTGCCTTCGCCGTTGAGCAGCATCGTCCCGCCGGGCGCGCAGCTGGGGAACAAGAAGCACGGCACGACGACCGTGCCCTTCACGCGACGCGCGATTTCGCCGGGGTTCGGTTCGTTGGTCGTTTCGGTCACCGTGAACGTCGGCGAGCTGCCTTCGACGACGCCGTCGGCGAGGTTGTTGTCGCCCAGCGCGGAGAACGCCGCGTTGCGCATCGAGAGCTCGCGGCCGGTGTTGTTTTCGTCGCTTGCGACGGTGAAGTCCCAGGCGAGATACAGGCTCGACCGTGCGATCCCGGCACCTTGCAGCGTGCTGAAGATTTCTTCGAAGTGCGGTCGCCTTTCGTTGACCTTTTCTTCGGACGACGGCAGGTTGTCGCGGTAGTAGCGGAACCCTTCCGGCGCCTGCAGGTGTTCTTTTTTGGCGTTTTTGAGGTTGCGCAGCGCGACGATGTAGCGGTCGCCGGAGGTGAAGTTGACGGCCGGGTGGATCTCCAGGTTGGCCTTTTCTGCTTTCACCGTCGAATCGATCTCCACCCAGATCGGCCAGCGCTGGCCGGTGGTGGCGTCGATCACGACGACCGGCGCGCTCGGCTTCTTGTATTCGCGCAGCTTGTTGATCGGCGTCGCGTGCATCGCCTTGACGTCCGCGGTCGTTTCGATCCCGGGGACCTTGAGCGCGATCACCGAGCCGGGGCTGAAGCCGTCGCCCGCGTTGTACGGGGCGACTTCGATGTGCTGTTTGGCGGCGTTGCTGGGCGTCGCCAGTTCGCGGAAGTCGATGCGCCGGCCGGTCGGGCTGGTGACGTCGGCCTTCGTGTAGTAGTCGTCCGGGAACGGCAGCATGCACTCCGAGCTGCCCGGACTCGCGATGAACTCGCATTTCGTTTCCGTCGGAAGTTCCACCGCGAAGCTCGTCGCGGCGCTGACCATCAATGCAGTGGCCGCGACCGCCGAAAGCGCGATCGCGCGAACCCTGAAGTTCCTCATCCCAGCCCCTCTCCCATAGACGTCGGCCGACCCACGTCCGGCCTCCTCGACGCGAGCATAACAACGCTGTCAACCCCCGGATCGCGCCTACACTCGGAGCGTGCCGGACGACTCTGCGCCAAGCCCGCCGGAGGCGTGGGACGCGTTCTTCAGCGACTTCTACCTGCGTGCCTACGCAGAGCGCGAGCGCCAGGAGCAGGCCGAGCAACAGGCGCTCGCGGCGACGCGCCTGGCCAAGTGCCCGCAGGGCGGCGACCTGCTCGACGTGCCGTGCGGCTTCGCGCGTCACACCGTGCCGCTCGCGCGCGCCGGCTTTCGCGCCGTCGGCGTGGATCGTTCGGAGGTGCTGCTCGCCGAGGCCCGCCGCCGAGCAGCCGGCGAGCGCTGGCCGAAGCTCGTGCGCGCCGATTACCGCGAGCTGCCGTTCGCCGACGAGAGCTTCGACGCAGCGCTCAACCTGTTCACGTCGCTGGGCTACCTCGGCGACGAGGGCGACGCGCGCGTGCTCGGCGAGATCCACCGCGTGCTGCGCCCGGGCGGTCGCCTGGTGGTGGAGACGCTGCACCGCGACGCGCTCGTCAGCCGCTATCGCGAACGCGACTGGCGGCTGCTCGGCGAGGGCCGCATGCTGCTCGAACAGTCCACGTTCGACCCGCAGTCGGGCGTCTCCCAGGGCACGCAGACGGTGATCGAGAGCAGCGGCGAGCGCGAGTCGCGCCCGTTCTCGGTACGCGTCTACACGGCCACCGAGCTCGTGGCCATGCTCACGCGCGCGGGCTTTGCCAAGGCCAAGTGCTACGGCTCGTTCGAGCGCGATGCGCTGACCAGCGAGACCCGCCTGGTGATCGTCGCCGAGCGCTGAGCCGCCTCCGCGCCGCTCGCCGGCGCGGTGGGCACGGCGCCGGCGCCGGCGACGGCGACGGCGACGCGGTTGCGCCCGGCGCGCTTGGCCTCGTACAGCGCAGCGTCGGCGGCTGCGAACAGCGGCTCGTACTGCACGCGTTCGCCGCGCGCGGCGCTGACGCCGATCGACACGGTGATCGGCACGCCCGCCGGGCTCAGCGAGCCGATCGCCGCGCGCAGGCGCTCGGCGACGCGCCGCCCGCCCTGCTCGGCGACGCCCGGCAGCACGACGAGGAACTCCTCGCCGCCGAGGCGATAGACGAGCTCGAAGGAGTGCAGCCGCTTGCGCAGCTCGTAAGCGATGTCGCACAGCGCCGCGTCGCCGCGCGCGTGACCGTGCTCGTCGTTGATCGCCTTGAAGTGGTCGACGTCGCACAGCAGCAGGCACACCGGCTGGCGCGTCAGGCGCGCCTGGTGGCCGAGCTCGGCGAAGCGCGGGACGAGCGCGTGCCGGTTGAACAGGCCGGTGAGCGGGTCGACGATCGCCTCTTCGCGGTGGTGCAGCTCGGCCGCCTGCAGCGCCCACACGATCGACACGAGGACGACGAGCAGGGCGAGCGTGGCGATCAGCGGCGCCGGATCGCCGATCGCCCACGCGGGGTGCGTGGCGAAGCTGGCCGTGAGCAGGATCGCCACCGACAGCGCCAGCCCGGCGATCACCACCTGCGGGCGAAAGCGTGCGGCGACCATCGCCGCCGGCAACGCCATCCACGGCAGCGCGACGCTGCGCGGGCCTCCGCTGATCGCGATGCCCGCGCCGATCAGCAGCATCGTGACGACGATCGCGCAGGCGCTCACGCGCTCGGGGTGGGCGCTCGAGTGGATGCGCCGCTCGACGTTGAGGAAGTTCAGGCTGGAGAGCGCGAACAGCGCGAGCGTCCACCAGCCGACCCACGGCGCGGCGGCGAGCAGCGCCGCCCCCACGGCGCCTGAGCCGATCAGGCGGATCGTGCGCACGCGCTCGCTCGCATCGACGACGCGCTCGCGATCGCGTTCGGTTGGGCAGAGCCATGACCCCCGTGGCATGTCAGCGACGTCGGCCCGGCCCGCGGGCGGCTTGAGGCCCGCGCGAGGCAAGCAGACATTTGTACCAGTCAAGATCCGATCAATGGAATTGGCCCGGTGAACGGCGGCGGCTCGACGGCCTCGAGATGGGCGCGGGGCGCGATGTTCGCTCGTGCCGGCCCAGCTCTCGTAGGCTTGTCGCATGTACAGCTCGCTGCCGCCGACCGTCGCGGAGATCCTCAGCGCGCGCGCCGGCGAGGAGATGGCGCTCAACGATCGCTACCTGAACCCGCAGATGGGGCGCATCCTGCGCACGCTCGGCTTCGACAAGGTGTGGCGCGGGGGAGACGGCGCGCACCTGATCGACGCCGACGGCGAGCGCTACCTCGATCTGTTCGGCGGCTACGGAGTGTTCGCGATCGGGCGCAACCACCCCGAAGCGGTCGCCGCGGTGCACGACACGATGGCCGCGCGCACCGGCAACCTGCCGCAGCTCGGCGTGACGCTGCTCAGCGGGGTGCTCGCCGAGCAGCTGCTGGCTCGCGCGCCGGACAGCGTCGCGGCGATGGTCCCCGCGAACACGGGCACCGAGGCCGTCGAGGCGGCGATCAAGATCTCGCGCGCGGCGACCGGGCGCCCGCGCGTGCTGTACGCCGAGCACGCCTTCCACGGGCTCACGCTCGGCTCGCTGTCGCTCAACGGCAATGCCGAGTTCCGCGACGGCTTCGGCCCGCTGCTGCCGGGCTGCGACGCGGTCGGCTTCGGCGACCTCGACGCGCTGGCGCGCGAGCTGGAAAGCGGCGACGTAGCCGCGTTCGTCGTCGAGCCGGTTCAGGGCAAGGGCGTCAACTTGCCACCCGCCGGCTATCTGCAGCGCGCGCAGGCGCTGTGCCGCCGGGCGGGAACGCTGTTCGTTTGCGACGAGGTGCAGACGGGCCTCGGGCGCACGGGGCGCTTCTTCGCGCTCGAGCACTGGGAGCTGCAGCCGGATCTGATCTGCGTCGCCAAGGCGCTGTCCGGCGGCCTGGTGCCGATCGGTGCGGTGCTCGTCTCGCGCAGCGCGTTCGACGCGGTGTTCGACGGGATGGAGCGCGCGGTGCGTCACGGCTCGACGTTCGGCGGCAACGACCTCGCCGCGGCGGCCGCGCTGGCGACCTTGCGCGTGCTCGACAAGCAGGGGCTGGTGGCCCACTCGCAGCGCATGGGCGAGCTGCTGCTGGAGCTGACGCTGCCGCTGGTGGACCGTTACGAGGTCGTCAGCGACGTGCGCGGGCTCGGGCTGATCTGGGCGATCGAGTTCGGGCCGCCGTCTGGGCGCGTCGGGCGCACGCTGTGGGAGGCCGTCGAGCGCCGGCAGACCGGTCTGTTCTCACAGCTGATCACGGTGCCGCTGTTTCACGAGCACCGCATCCTCTGCCAGGTCGCCGGGCACCGCATGAACACGATCAAGGCGCTGCCGGCGCTGGTGATCGAGGAGGACGAGATACGCCGCTTTGCGGCCGCGCTGGAGGAGACGATCGCGCGCGCCGAGCGCTACCCGTCGGCGCTTGCGCGCTTCGGCGCACGCACGGGTTTGAGGGCCGCGGGCATGCGCCGCTAGCCTAGTCGGCCGTGCTCGTACCCAGAGAGGACATACGCAACGTCGCGATCGTCGCCCACGTCGATCACGGCAAGACGACGCTCGTCGACGCCATGCTGTGGCAGTCGGGTGCGTTTCGCGTCGGCCAGGAGGTCGCCACGCGCGTACTCGACTCGATGGATCTGGAGCGCGAGAAGGGCATCACGATCCTCGCCAAGAACACCTCGCTGCGCTACAAGGGCGTCAAGCTGAACATCATCGACACGCCCGGCCACGCGGACTTCGGCGGCGAGGTCGAGCGCGGCCTGACGATGGTCGACGGCGTGCTGCTGCTCGTGGACGCCTCCGAGGGGCCGCTGCCGCAGACGCGCTTCGTGCTGCGTAAGGCGCTGGAGTCAAAGCTCCCGGTGATCCTCGTGATCAACAAGGTCGACCGCCCCGACGCGCGCGTGGCCGAAGTCGTCGACGAGGTCTACGAGCTGTTCCTCGACCTCGACGCCGACGAGCAGCAGATCGACTTCCCGATCGTCTACTGCAACGCCAAGGCGGGCGTCGCCTCGCTGCACTACGAGGCCGGCAAGCCGATCGCAGAGGAGAACCTGTCGGCGCTGCTCGACCTGCTGCTGGAGCGCATCCCCGCGCCGACGTATGACCCCGAGCTGCCGCTGCAGGCGCTCGTGACGAACCTCGACGCCTCGCCGTACGTCGGGCGGCTGGCGATCTGCCGCGTGTGGAACGGGACGATCAAGAAGGGCCAGCAGATCGCCTGGTGCCGCGCGAACGGGACGATCCAGAAAGCGACGGTGGCCGAGCTGTACGTGACCGACGCGCTGGACCGCGTCGACGCGCCGGAAGCCGGCCCCGGCGAGATCATCGCCGTAGCGGGCATCGCCGAGGTGACGATCGGCGAGACGCTCGCCGATCCCGACGACCCGCGCCCGCTGCCGGTGATCACCGTCGACGAGCCCGCGATGTCGATCACGATCGGCGTCAACACCTCGCCGCTGGCGGGCAAAGACGGCGACAAGCTGACGGCCCGTCAGATCGAGGCGCGCCTGCAGCAGGAGCTGGTCGGAAACGTCTCGCTGCGCGTGCAGGAGACCGAGCGCCCGGACACCTACGAGGTCCAAGGCCGCGGCGAGCTGCAGCTGGGCATCCTCGTGGAGATGATGCGCCGCGAGGGCTTCGAGCTGACCGTCGGCCAGCCGCACGTCGTCGAGCGCGAGATCGACGGCAAGCGCCACGAGCCCGTCGAGCTGCTGTCGGTGGACGTGCCCGAGGAGCACGTCGGCACGGTCACGCAGCTGCTCGCAGCGCGCAAGGGGCGCATGGAGCACATGACCAACCACGGCACCGGCTGGGTGCGCATGGACTACCTGGTGCCGGCGCGCGGGCTGATCGGATTTCGCACGCAGTTCCTCACCGAGACGCGCGGCACGGGGATCATGCACCACGTGTTCGACCGCTGGGAGCCGTGGGCGGGCGAGCTGCTGACGCGCAACTCGGGCGTGCTCGTGGCCGACCGCAACGGCTCGACGGTGACCTTCTCGCTGTTCACCCTGCAAGAGCGCGGCTCTTTGTTCGTCGGACCCGGCGAGGAGGTGTATGAGGGCATGATCGTCGGCGAGAACGCCCGTTCGGAGGACCTCGACGTCAACCCGGTCAAGGAGAAGCACCTGACGAACATGCGCTCGTCGACCTCCGATGTGCTCGTGCGCCTGGACGCGCACCGCAAACTGACGCTCGACGAGGCGCTGGAGTTCGTGCGCGAGGACGAGGCGGTCGAGGCTACGCCCGTGTCGGTGCGCATGCGCAAGGTCGTGCTGCCCAAGGTGCAGCGCCTGAAGACGGCCAGGCAGGCGCGCAAGTGAACCTTCGTCTCGCGGGGCGGTCACGCGGCTAGCCGGCGACATGCCGCCGTCGATGGCTGACGCTGCGCGTGGCGCAGGCGGTCGCGATATTCGCTTGCAGGGGCTGGTCAAGTCGTTTCGCGGCCCGCGGGGGCCGATCGAGGCGGTGCGCGGGGTCGGCTTCGAGATCGCGGCGGGCGAGACGGTCGCGCTGCTGGGGCCCAACGGGGCCGGCAAGTCGACGACGATCGACATGCTGCTGGGCCTGCTGGACCCCGACGCGGGCTCGGTGTCCATTTTCGGGCGCCCGCCGTCGCAGGCGGTCGCGGCCGGTGCGGTCGGCGCGATGCTGCAGACGGGAATGCTGATTCGCGACCTGTCCGTGCGCGAGCTCGTGACGATGGTCGCCTCGCTGTACCCCGCGCCACTGGCGGTGGACGATGTGCTGGCGCTGACCGGCACGCGCGAGTTCGCCACCCAGCGCACGCAGAAGCTGTCGGGCGGCGAGACCCAGCGCGTGCGCTCGGCGATTGCGCTCGTCAGCGATCCGCAGCTGCTCGTGCTCGACGAGCCTACGGCGGCGATGGACGTCGAGGGCCGGCACGCCTTCTGGCGAACGATGCGCGATTTCGCCGCGCGCGGCAAGACGATCCTGTTCGCCACGCACTACCTCGAGGAGGCCGACGCGTACGCCGACCGGGCGGTGCTGATGGCGCACGGGCTGATCGTCGCCGACGGGCCGACGACGGAGATCAAGGCGATGGTCGGCACGCGCACGATCCGCGCGACGCTGCCCGGCGTCGACGTGGGCGCGCTGCAGCGCTTGCCGGGCGTGAGCGCTGCCGAGCTGCGCGGCGAGGCGATCGTGCTCACCTGCTCGGACTCCGACGCCACGATCCGCGCGCTGCTGGCCGCGCATCCGCAGGCCCGCGACATAGAGATCGCCGCCGCCGGGCTGGAGCAGGCGTTCCTGGAGCTAACCGGCGATGGCGCGGAGCGCTCGCCGGGGTCGCTCGCCGAGAACGGGGCGGGCGGATGACGCGATCGGCGCGCCTGCCGCTGACGTACGTCCGCTATGAGCTGTTGCGCACTTTTCGCAACCGCCGCTTCTTCATTCTGTCGCTGGGCTTTCCGCTGGTCCTCTACTTCGTGATCGCAGGGCCCAACCGCCACGTGCACAGTCTCAGCGGCAGCGGCGTGAGCGCGCCGCTCTACTTCATGGCGAGCCTGGCGTCGTTCGGCACGATGAGCGCGATGCTCTCCTGCGGCGCGCGCATCGCCACCGAGCGCTCGGTCGGCTGGAACCGGCAGTTGCGCCTGACGCCGCTGTCGCCGCGCGCATACTTCCGCGCGAAGGTGCTGACGGCATATGCGATGGCGCTCGTGAGCATCGCCGCGCTGTATGCCTCCGGCGCGTCGCTCGGCGTCAGCATGCCCGCCTCGGACTGGCTGAAGATGACCGGCCTGATCCTCGTCGGCCTGATCCCCTTCGCCGCGCTGGGCATCGCGCTCGGGCACCTGCTGACGCCCGACTCGATCGGCCCGGCGATGGGCGGCGGCGTGTCGCTGCTGGCTTTGCTCGGGGGCACGTGGTTCCCGCTCGGCCACCACGGCTTCCTCTTCGACGTCGCGCAGTACCTGCCGTCCTACTGGCTCGTGCAGGCGGGCCACGTGGCGCTCGGCGGACAGCCCTGGACGACGACGGCGTGGCTGGTGATCGCCGGGTGGACGGCGATCCTCAGCGCCTTGGCGGTGCGCGCCTACCGCCGCGACACGGGCCGCGTGTAGGCATTAGGGTACGCCCGGTGAATCGACCGACCAGAGCTCTGACGAGCCTCGCACTTGCCCTCTGCCTGGCGCTCGGGCTGCTCGCGCCCGCAGTCCTGGCGGCCGAAGGCGAAGGCACGATCGACTACACGCCGGAGAGCGAAGCGGCCTTCCAGCAGCAGCTCAACGGACGCAAGATCCAGAGCGCGATCATCAACAAGCGCCTGCGATCGGTGCGTATCACGCTGAAGGACGGGACGCACGTGCTCGCCAAGTACCCCAAGCACCAGGAGCCGCAGACCGAAGCGCGCCTGAAAGCGCACGGCGCGACCGTCACCGTGCTGGCGAAAAAGGAAGCCGAAAAGGAAGCCGGCAAGAAAAAAGGCAAGCACCACAAAATCCGCTACATCGTCGGCGCCGTGGTGATCGTCGTGATCCTGATCGTCGGCGGCGTGCTGCTCGTCAACCGCCGCCGCGGCCGCGACTGAGCGCCGCGTGCGGCCGACCGCCGCGGCGACGCCGGCGGCAGTCGGCCAGGATCAGTAGAGAGGCCGCTTCGGCGCCCGCCGCGCGCGTGCGGAGGGGCCGTGTGCGAGCACGTGCGCCGAGGCCGCGACGTCGTGGGCGAGCAGATCGACCATGTCGCGCGAGAAGTTCTCCTTGATCACCATGCGCAGCACGGTGATGTGCTCGGCGTCGGGCGGCAGCGTGTAGGCGGGCACGATCCAGCCGCGCTCGCGCAGCAGGTGCGACAGCAGGACCAGGTCGAGCGGCTCGCCGTCGCCTTCGCCGGTCGCGCGCACGACGACGATCGGAAAGCGCGACCCGTCGTTGAGAACCTCGATGCCGTCGATCGCCGCGAGCTTCTCCGCCAGCGCGCGGGCGTTGGTCAGCACGGCGTCGATGATCTGCTCGAAGCCCTCGCGGCCCAGGCGCAGCAAGGAGAAGTACTGCAGGATCACCGAGTTGGACGCCCGGGAGAAGTTGAGCGTGTAGTTGGGCATGTCGCCGCCGAGGTAGTTGATGTGGAACACCAGATCCTCGGGAAGATCGCTCTGTTCGCGAAAGACCACCGTGCCCATGCCCGGGTAGACCATTCCGAACTTGTGGTTCGACACGTTGATCGAGCGCACGCGCGCCAGGCGGAAGTCCCACTCCAGGCCGGGCTCTGAGAAGGGGGTGATGAAGCCACCGCTCGCGGCGTCCACGTGCAGCGGTATCCGCCAGCCCTGCTCGGCCTCCACGCGCGCCAGCAGTGCGTCGATCGAGGCGAGGTCGTCCATCTGACCGGTGAACGTCGTGCCGAGCACGCCGGCCACGCCGATCGTGCGCTCGTCGAGCAGCGGCTCGACCTCCTGCGCGCCGATCGTATATCGGCCCTCCTGCATCGGCACCACGCGTGCTTCGACCTCGAAGTAGCGCGTGAACTTCTCCCAGCAGGTGTGCACGTCGGCGCCCATCACGATGTTCGGCCGGTCGGCCGGCGCGCCCTGCGCCTCGCGGCGAAGCTGCCACGAGCGCTTGTGCGCGAGCATCGCCAGCATGATCGCCTCCGAGGAGCCGATCGTCGCCGTCCCGGTCGAGCCCGAGCCCGCCGGTGCGTGGAACAGGCGCCCGACCATCGAGACGACGCGCTGATGGACGACCTCGCTCTGCGGGTACTCGTCCTGGTCGATCAGGTTCTTCGACAGCGTCTCGGCCGCGAGCAGATTGGCTTGCGGCTCCATCCAGTTGGTCACGAAGGAAGCCAGGTTGAGCGCGGGGTTGCCGTCGAGGTTGAGCTCGTCGTGCACCAACTGGTAGGCCGCGTTGGCGCTCATGCCCTGTGCCGGCAGGCGGTACTTGGGAATGTCGTGCGAGAACGAGCGTGCTGCGTAGGTGGGGGAGACGACGTCGTCGGAGTCCAGGTTGAGCTTGTGCATCGATGTCTCCTGAGATGGATGGCCGGTCGCGGACGACGCTGTCGGCGGCGCCGCGGTGAGTATCCGCGATCGCCCCGCCGCTCGCGCAACGGGCGGCGCCGGCCAAAGACAAGAACGAGACTCAGTCTTGCTATGGTCGGCGGATGGGCGAGCCGGCGATCGTGTTGGACGACGCCGCCGTGCGCATCGGGCGGCGGACGATCTGGAGCGACGTGTCGATGCGCGTGCGCAGCGGCGAGTTCGTCGCCCTGCTGGGCGCCAACGGATCGGGCAAGTCGACGCTGCTGAAGGCGTTGCTCGGCTCGCTGCCCGTCGCGGCGGGGAAGATCGCCGTGCTCGGGCGCCCGCCGGGCGCCGCCAGCGGCGCGATCGGCTACCTGCCCCAGCGGCGCTCGTTTGCCGCGGGGACGCGGCTGCGCGGCGCCGACGTGGTCCGCCTGGGCCTCGACGGCGACCGCTGGGGGTTGCCGCTGGCGCTCCCGCGGCGGTGGGGCAGCGGCGCCGGGCGCGCGCGCGAGACGCGCCGGCGCGTGGCCGAGGCGGTCGAGCTGGTCGGCGCGGGCGACTACGCCGGGCGCCCGATCGGCGAGCTCTCCGGCGGCGAGCAGCAGCGTCTGCTGATCGCCCAGGCTCTCGTGCGCCGCCCCGAGCTGCTGCTGCTGGACGAGCCGCTGGACAGCCTGGACCTGCCCAACCAGGCCTCGGTCGCCGCGCTGGTCGCCGAGATCTGCCGGGGGCAGGGCGTCGCCACGCTGCTGGTGGCACACGACGTCAACCCGCTGCTGGCGTATCTCGACCGCGTCGTCTACCTCGCGGCGGGCCACGCCGTGGAGGGGTCGGTGCAGGAGGTCGTCAACACGCGCACGCTGACGCGCCTGTACGGCGTCCCGGTGGAGGTCCTGCGCGCATCGGACGGGCGCCTGGTCGTCGTCGGACAGCCCGAGCCGCCGGCGCACCACCACGACCGCCACGGCGACGACGCGCACACGGCTTCGCACGGTCACGGCCATCGCACCCATGCCGGCTGACGCTGCGCACCCGACGCTCACCTGGGACGTCGCTCACGACGTCGCGCAGGTGCTCGAATACCACTTCATGCTCAACGCGCTGCTCGCCGGCAGCGTGGTCGCCGTGATGGCCGGCCTGATCGGCTGGGTGATGGTGCTGCGCGGCGAGGCCTTCGCCGGTCACACGCTGTCGATGATGGCATTCCCCGGGGCATCGGCAGCGGCGCTCGCGGGGGTGCCGGCGGCGTGGGGCTACTTCCTGTTCTGCGCCGCCGGCGCCGCGGCGATCGGCCGGCTCTCCGGCGCACGGCGGATCTCCTGGGGCGACCAGTCGGCCGCCATCGGCGCCGTGCAGGCGCTTGCGCTGGCGGTCGGCTTCTTGCTGCTGAGCCTGTACGGCGGCGTGCTCGGCGACCTTGACGGACTGCTGTTCGGCGACCTGCTGGGCGTCAGCGACGGCGAGGTCGTGTTGCTCGTCGCAGTGGCCGCGGCGACGCTCGCTCTGCTGATCGCGCTCGGGCGCCCGTTGCTGTTCGCATCGGTCGACGCCGACGTCGCGGCTGCGCGTGGGGTGCCCGTCGCTGCGGTCTCGCTGGCGTTCCTGCTGCTGCTCGGCCTGGCGGTCGCGGCGACCAGCCAAATTACCGGCGTGCTGCTGGTGTTCGCGCTGCTCGTCGCGCCGGCGGCGAGCGCGCAGGCCGTCACGGCGCGGCCGCCGGCGAGCCTCGCGCTGACGGTCGTGCTCGGCCTGCTGATCGTCTGGCTGGGGCTCGGAATCGCCTACTTCTCGCCCTACCCGCCCGGCTTCTTCATCGCGACGGTCGCGTTCTCGATCTACGCGCTCGCTCGCCTGCTCGCGCTGGTGATGGCGCGCACGCGCGGCGATCGCCCGCGCGAGGGCGAGCCCGTGCCCGCGGGCGTGATCGCCTGATGCTCTCGCAGGAGTTCATGCGCAACGCGCTGCTCGCCGGCACGTTCGTCGCGCTTGCGTGCGGCGTCGTCGGCTGGTTCGTCGTGCTGCGCGGGCAGGTGTTCGCCGGCGACGCGCTCAGCCACGTGGCCTTCCCGGGCGCGCTGGCGGCCGCCGCCGCGGGCGTCGATCAGCGCATCGGCCTGTTCGCCGCGACGGTGGCCGTCGGTGTGGCGATCGGCGCTCTCGGGCGCGGCGCGCTCGCGGGCGGCGCGTCGGGGTCGGCCCCGGCCGACGACACGGCGATCGGCACCGTCTTCACGTTCGTCCTCGGCCTCGGCGTTTTCTTCCTCGCGCGCGTGAGCATGAGCTCCGGTGGCGGCTCGGGCATCGTCGGCGCGCACACGCTGTTCGGCTCGGTCTTCGGGCTGACCGCGGGCGAAGCGCGGCTGGCCGCGGCGATCGCGCTGGGGGCGACGGCGCTGACGGTGGCGATCGGCAGGCCGCTGCTGTTCGCGTCCGTCGCCCCGGATGTCGCAGCGGCGCGCGGGGTACCCACGCGCCTGCTGGGGATCGGCTTCGTCGCGCTGCTCGGCGTCGTCGCCGCGGAGGCGACGCAGGTCGTCGGCGCGCTGCTGCTGCTCGGGTTGCTCGCTGCGCCGGCCGCCGCGGCGCACCGCATCGCGCGCGGCCCGTTCGCGGCGATCGCGCTGGCGGGCGCACTTGCGGTGGTGGCGATGTGGGGGGGGCTGGCGCTGGCCTACGCGATCCCCTCGCTGCCGCCTTCCACGGCGGTCGTGGCGCTGGCGGTGGCGATCTACTACGCCTCGGCGGTCGCTGCCTGACGCTCCTCGCGCACGCGGTCGAGCGAGGGGGCGCGCCGGGCGGCGCTCGCCGGGCGGCCCCACAGGTAGCTCGCCACGCAGCCGGCTGTGAACACGGCGACGACGAGCAGCACCGGGCCGGAGTCCTCGCTGAGCGCACCGACGAGCCCGGCCGTGAGCGCGCCCGCGAACACCGCCGGCCACGCGGGGTCCTCGCCGACCGGCGCGAGCAGCCGCCTGCGCAGGCGGAAGGCGGCGAAGGCGCACAGCAGCGCCAGCGCCGTCGCGAAGGGCATCGCGTGGTTTCGCAGCTCGCGCCAGGCGGCGCCGTAGCGACGCACGATCACGTCACGCAGGTCGCCGGCCGAGTGCGCGTGCAGGATGCTGCCGGTGTAGTGCCCGGAGCCGTGCGCGGTGGCCAGGTCGAGCGCTGCGAGCGCGACGAGCGCGACCAGCGGGCTGGCCAGCACGAGCAGCGTGCGCGGCCGCGAGAAGCCGCCGGGCGCCAGCAGCACGGCGGCCACGGCGAAGCCGGCGCTGACGAGGATCACGCCGCCGACGCCCGCGCCGACCCTCGCGGCGCCCTCCAGCGCCGCCAGCACCACGCCCGCGAGCGCCATCGTCAGCACCGCGCGGCGCGAACGCGCGGCCGGATACAGCGCCGCGGCGACGGCCGCGAGCACGGCGACGGCGAGCCCCGACTTCAGCTCGTTGCCAAAGCCGTAGAAGCGCGCGCCGAGGATCGGGTTGGGGCCGAGCAGCGAACGCATCAAGAGCTGCGTTCCGGCGAGCGCATCGACGACCAGCGCGAGCACGCCGACGAGCGCCGCGGCCAGTGGCGCGCGCGGCCACGCCACGCACGCGTCGGTCAGTGCCGCGAGCCCCAGGCAGACCAGCGCGATCGTCGCGTACTCGATCGCCGCGCTCGGCTCGAGCGCCGCGCCGGCCAACGCCGCCACAGGCGCCCACAGCACGGCGAGCCCGCCTACGCGCAGCGCCCAGCGTCGAGCGTCGCGCGCACGGGCGCTCGCGGCGAGGCTCGCGCCGAGCAGCAGCAGCGCCCACGCTGCGAGCAGGAAGCCGAGCGCGGGCAGGCGCCGCCCACCGACGACGCGCAGGCGCGCCTGCAGCGCGCGCAGCGCGCCGCCGTCCAGGCGGCCATCCGTTTCCAGCGCCTTGCCGCGCACGTCGGCGGGCATCGGCGTCACGCCGAGGCGCGCGAGGATCGTCGGCGCTATGTCCACGGCGGCGAGCAATCCCCGCTGGCTGGTCGTCGGCGAGGTCAGCTCGCGCCCGCCGCCGCCGGCGAGCCCGGCCGCGCCCGCCCACAGCAGTTCGTGCCCGTCGCCGTCGCCGGCGCGCTGCACGACGATCAGCAGGTCGCGCGGGCGACGTGTGGCGCTCAGCGCGCGCAGATCGGCGATCCCCGCGGCGCCGCCGGGCAGGTCGGCGACGACCAGGCGCCGGGCGGCCTGCAGCACCGCGATCCGCGCGAGCAGCGTCGGCGCAGTGCCGAGCGAGACTTCGCCGACGCGCCCGCGACGGTCGGCGGTGGCGACCGCGTCGAGGTCGTCGGCGCCGGCGATGCCGGCGTAGGCGGTCCCGCCCGGCACCTGGGTCGCGAGCAGCCCAGGTCGCAGTAGCTGGGGCGCGTCGTCTGCGCGGCGCAGCGCGGCCTGCCAGCCTGTCACGACGGCGCCGGAACCGCCCAGCGTCAGCGACAGTGCGGGGGCGTGGGAAGGGTCGTAGGCCGACGCGGCCACGCGCGCGCCCTGGCCGATGTCGAGCAGCAGCTGCGCGCGTGTGTAGGCGCCTTGCGTGGCGGACATGAGGCCGACGGACAGCCCGCCGATGCCGGCCAGCCGGCGCTCGCCGGTGGGCAGGAAGGCGAGCAGCACCGACCCGCCGGGCGCCCTGGCAGAGGCGAACGGCGGTTTCGCCGTGGCGCTCGCCGCGGGCGGCGGCTTGGCGACGCCCATCGCTGCGGCATCGCCCGGGGCCGCGAGCGCCAGCGCCGCCAGGCAGAGGAGGGGCAGCCAGGCGATCGCCTGCCCCCGGCCGGTTGGGCTCAGCCCTCGGCCCCCTCTGTCGCGATCCCGGGCCTGGCGCCCCGCCGCGTGCCGCTCGGCGAGCCGGTCGCCGTGTCCTCGCGCTCGTGCTCGGCGGGCAGCACCGTGCCCTCGATGTTCAGCCGCGGCAACAGGCGGTCGAGCCAGCCGGGCAGTGCCCATGTGCGCGGTCCGATCAGGTGCAGCACGGCGGGCAGCAGCAGGCAGCGCACGACGAGCGCGTCGAGGAACACGGCGCTGGCGAGGCTCAGCCCGAACTCCTTGATCACGCGGTCTTCGCCGAGCATGAAGGAGAGGAAGACGCACACCATGATCGCCGCGGCGGCGGTCACGACGCGCCCGGTCAGCGCGAGCCCTTCGGCGACGGAGCGCGAGTTGTCGCGCGTGTGCGCCCAGCGCTCGTGGATGCGCGACACGAGGAACACCTCGTAATCCATCGACAGGCCGAACACGATCGCGAACAGCATTACCGGGATGAAGGACTCGATCGGCCCCTGCTGGACGCCGATCAGGCTGCCCAGCCATCCCCACTGGAAGATCGCGACGATCACGCCGAGCGCGGCGCCGATGCTCAGCAGGTTCATCACGGCGGCCTGCAGCGGGATCACCAGCGAGCGGAAGACGATCATCAGCAGCAGCGCCGAAAGGAGCACGACGACGCCGATGAACAGCGGCAGCTTGTGCCCGAGCGTGTTGGCGAAGTCGACCGAGCCGGCCGTCACGCCGCCGACGTAGGCCTTCGCCGCGGTGCGCCGCTCGATCGGCGGGACGACGTGTTCGCGAAGGCGATGAACGAGCTGCGTGGTCGCGTAGGCCTGTGGGGAGGAGCGCGGGTAGACGGTGATCGTCGCCACGTCGCCGGCCGGGTTGAGCTTCGGCGGGGCGACGGAGGCGACACCGCGCGTGGCCGCGATCGCCGAGGCGAGGGAGCCGGCGGCTGCCTGCCGGCCATGCGCCAGCTTCGTCACCACGAGCAGCGGCCCGTTGAAGCCTTCGCCGAAGCCGCGGGCGAGCAGCTCGTAGGCCTTGTGGGTGGTCTGGTCGGGCGGGTCGTTGGAAGCGTCGCTGGAGCCGAGACGCAGCGCCGTCGCCGGGGCGGCGATGGCGAGCATGACGATCGCCGAGACCACCGCGATCGTCCGCGGCCGCCGCTCGACGAACGTGCTCCAGCGCAGCCACGCCCCGCCGGCGGCGGGGTCCTCGGCGACGAACGCGTTGTCGGCGGCAGCGAGGGCGGCGGGCTCCTGCTCGGCGGCCTTGGCCGCCTTGCGCCGCGCACGACGACCCGGGCGCGCGAGCCGCGCGCCGGTGATCGTCAGCAGCGCGGGCAGCAGCGTGAGCGAGGCGAGCATCACGAGCAGCACGCCGATCGACGCGGAGATCGCCACGCCGTAGAGGAAGTCGACGCCCAGCAGCATCATGCCGAGCAGCGCGATCACGACGGTGCAGCCGGCGAACAGCACGGCGCGCCCGGCCGTGTCCATCGACTGGATGACCGACTCGCGCGCGTCGCCGAACGTCGGGCCGGGGGTGATGTAGGCCTCGCGAAAGCGCGTGAGGATGAACAGCGCGTAGTCGATGCCGACGCCCAGGCCGATCATCGCGGCGAGCTCGGAGGAGAAGTTCGGCGTGTCGACGACGTGGGTGAACAGCGCGATCGCCCCAAGGCCTGTGCCCAGGCCGAACAGCGCGGTGACGATCGGCAGGCCCATCGCGATCAGCGAGCCGAACGTCAGCAGCAGCACGACGATCGCCGCCAGCAGCCCGACGGCCGTGGAGATGCCGAAGCCGGCCTGCTCGGTGGCCTCGATCGCCTGGCCGCCCAGCTCGACCTGGAGGCCCGGGCGGTCTGCGGCGCGCGCCGTGCCGACGACGCGTTCGGCGGCAGTTTTCGGCAGGTCGTTGGCCTTTTCGTCGAAGACGACGGTGGCGAAGGCGATCTGGCGGTTGGCCGACACCGACTTGCCCGCCGCGGCGCCCGCGTAGGGGCTGATCACGGCCGCCACGTGCGGCAGCTTGGCGACGCGCGCGAACGTGGCGCTCATGCGCGCGCGCACGGCCGGATCCTCGACCGTCCCCGAGGTGACCGCGTAGACGATCGTGTCGCGGTCGCCGGCCTGTGCGGGGAAGCTCCGCGCCAGCAGGTCGGAGGCGCGCTGCGCGTCGGAGTTGGGCAGCGTGAAGTTGTTGGAGTAGGACGTTCCGGCCGACTGTGCGAGTGCGTTCACTGCGATCAGCAGAACGACCCAGCCGAGCAGGACGTACTTGCGGTGGCTTGTCGACCAGCGGGCGAGCTTGAGCATGGCGTGATCCTCTGGGGTCTGAGGTCGCGAACTTCGGCTCCCAGGGGGGAGGAGCCAGCTAGAAGACTAGTACGTGACCGGCGGCCGCCCGCCGGGCCGATGTGAACATCCCGGACGTCCTTCAGTTCAGGGTGGGGTCCGCGGGCATGCGCGCGACGAGCGCGTAGCTGCCGCCCTTGCGCGTGAGCACGCTGGCCCAAAGCTCGTCGGGCGCGTCGGTGAAGACGTCGTCGGGCAGCGCCGCCTGGGCGATCCAGTCGCCGCTCTCGATCTCCGCCTCCAGCTGGCCCTCGCCCCACCCGGCGAAGCCGGCGAACACCCGTGCGCGCTCGGTCGCCCGCGACAGCTCCTCGATCTCCGCGTCGGGCGTGGGAAAGCCGATGCGCCCGAGCACGAGCAGTCCTGCCGGCTCGGGATCTGAGAACTCGCCGAGGAACACGATCGAGCTCGGCTGGACCGGCCCGCCGACGTACACGTGCTCGGTCTCGACGACGGCCTCCTCGAGCTGCGGCGCGGCCTCTGCGACGGTCAGCTCCGAGCGGCGGTTGAGCACGACGCCCATCGCCCCGTCGGGGCTGTGGACGCCGATCAGCACGACGCTGCGCTCGAAGTTGGGATCGTGCAGCGACGGCGATGCGAGCAGGAGCTGGCCGGCCAGCGATTCTTGCATTGCGCTTGAGGCTAGCGCCACTCGCTGTGGTCAGCGGGCAGTTTGCGCCTGCGCGGATCGGCTCCCGCCGGCTGCCTGATCGCAGGTGACGTGCTGCAATGGCCACGGCGCCGCAGGAGCGCCGACGGCCAACCAGAAAAGGCGGACTGCAGATCGTGAGTGACATCGAGGAGTTCGACGTGATCGTGCTGGGGGCGGGGCCCGCCGGGGAGGTGTGTGCCGGACGCCTGGCCGAAGCGGAGCTGTCGGTTGCGCTGGTCGAGCAGGACCTGATCGGCGGGGAATGCTCGTTCTATGCGTGCATGCCCTCCAAGGGGCTGCTGCGACCCGCACAGGCGCTGGCCGAGGCACGACGCGTGGCGGGCGCCGCCGAGGCGGCGACGGGCGAGCTCGACGTTGCGGCCGTGCTCGCTCGGCGCAACGAGATCGTCCACGGCCTCGACGACAGCGCGCAGCTTCCGTGGCTCGAGGATCGTGGCATCGCGCTGGTGCGCGGTCACGGCGTGCTGGAGGGCGAGCGGCGCCTGCGCATCGGCGAGCGCTTGCTGTCGGCGCGCCGGGCGATCGTGCTGGCGCCGGGCACCGCTGCCGCGCTGCCGCCGGTCCCCGGATTGCGCGAGGCGCAGCCGTGGACCAACCGCGAGGCGACTACGACGAAAGCGGTCCCCGCCTCGCTGATCGTGCTCGGCGGCGGCGTCGTGGCGGTCGAGCTGGCCCAGGCGTTCGCCTCGCTCGGTGCTCGCGTGACGGTCGTGGAGGCGCTCGACCGGCTGATCTCGCGCGAGGAGCAGTTCGCCTCCGAGCTGGTGGGCGAGGCGCTGCGCGACGCCGGAGTGGAGGTCCTGCTGGGCAGCGAGGCCACTGCGGTCGAGCGCGAGGGAGGCGCCGGCGGCGACGGGGCCGTGACCCTGACGTTGCACGACGGGCGCGCGCTGAACGCCGAGCAGCTGCTCGTGGCGGCCGGGCGCAAGCCGCACACCGACTCGCTCGGCCTTGACTCGGTCGGCATCGAAGGCGGCGGGTATGTCGAGGTCGACGACACGATGCGCGTGCCCGGCCACGACTGGCTGTACGTGCTCGGCGATGCCAACGGCCGTGTGCTGCTCACGCACATGGGCAAGTACCAGGCGCGCCTGGCCGCCGACCACATCCTGGGCAAGCAGGTGGAGCTGCGCTCGGACGGGCCGCTGTCGCCTCGTGTGATCTTCACCGAGCCGCAGGTTGCGGCGGTCGGTCACACGCTCGCGAGCGCGCGATCGACGGGGCTGAGCGTGCGCGCGGTCGACCAGGAGATCGCCGCGGTCGCCGGCTCGAGCTTCGTCGGGCACGGCGCACCCGGGATGGCGCGGATCGTGATCGACGAGGAGCGCGGCGTGCTCGTCGGCGCGACGTTCGTCGGCGTGGACGTCGCCGAGTGGCTGCACGCGGCGACGATCGCCGTGATCGGCGAGGTGCCGGTGGCGCGCCTGGCGCATGCCGTGCCGAGCTTTCCGACGCGCAGCGAGGTGTGGCTCAGGCTGATCGAAAAGGCGTCGGCCTGAGCGTCGCGCGCGCGGCCATCCGTGCGTCCATCGGGTCACGCGCGGGCGAGCCGGGTTCGCCTTCGCGAGTCTTTCGCCCCGGTGTGCTGGGCTCGCCCGCGAAGACGGAATCGATCGCGCTTCACCTGCCGACTTGGATCTGGCAGACGGATTGAATTGCTAAGTGTTGAAGGGAGCGCGAGCCGTGGGCCTGTGTCATGCTGCGGAGCATGGCGAAGGCCGGGGGGCAGAGGCCAATAACCGAGCGCATGCTGGGCAGCGTTCCGGCTATCGCAGCGTGCGTAGCAGCCGTCTTCTATCTAGCTGGGATGGGGGCCTTCGCAGTTCGGTTGTCCAGGGCAGGACTCAGCTTCGAGGACTACGCTCCACTGTTCTCTCTGGAACAGCTGCTGAGGATCGGGTTCACTTGGATCGCACCCGCTCTGCCCTGGATTATTTTGGTCGTAGCTGCATTCTTGGCAATCGTTTTGGCCGAGCACGATCTTGGCCGGCGTGCGAAGGAATTCGAGGACGAATACTCCGCTGGATTGAAGCCGGAAGAGCGGCGGATATGGCAACGGGCTTTTTCTCGTGCACGTATTCAAACCGAGTGGAGCAAGGTTCTAGAGGGAGTTGATAGTGCGGCGAGCGCGCTTGATGCAGCGGGGAACACTGATGCCGTAGAAAAGGCCCACAAGCTGAAAAAAACGCTTCGCACGTTCAAAACTGTGTGGGTCGCGCTGTTTGGCATCGCACTCTTCGCTCCGCTTTTCACGATGTGGGTACCAATAGCCGTGGCCTTTTACGTACTCGTGACGGCGACGTTGCTGCTGACCGGGGCCGGTCCGGCCGAGCGCAGCTTGAGTTTGGTTGTAGTGGTCGCCGTGCTCGGGATCGCGCTCAACGCAATCGTAAATCCAGCTCCCCTACCCCGCGTTTGGGCAATTACACGCTCTGGCCCTGAAGAGCACGTTGGGAGCTTGGTTGGAATATCCGACGGTGATTGGTACATCGGACAGGGTCACGGACGTGTCCTGGTGCTGCATGAGTCGGACATCGTCTGTTCCAGGCTGGTTTCGCAAAGGGCTCACCGGTCGGTTCTGCGTTTGACCTGGCTAACAACGCCGCAACCCCGAACCAAGCTGGTCAGGCCGAACTGCGTTGCGCCGCGGCAACCGAATTGACGCCCCCCAACGCCTCACGCGAGCTCGCGCCGCAGCCCGAAACGGTCGTGCGCTCTGGTCGCCCAGGAACCGGCGCCGACCGAGACGGCGGCGACCCGAGCGCCGCAGGTGCGATAGGCATAGGATCAAGCTATGAAGACACCAGCAGTAGGGGAGCCAGCTCCGGACTTCGAGCTGCCCGGAACAGACGGTTCGTTCAAGCTAAGCGACCACAAGGGCGAGCGGGTCATTCTGCTTTTCTACCCGGGCGACAACACGATGGTCTGCACCAAACAGTTCTGCTCCTACCGCGACCGTGGCGGCGACTTCGCCTCGCTGAACGCGACGGTGCTCGGCATCTCCTCGCAGGACCTCGCCTCGCACGAGGAGTTCGTCGCTAAGCACGGCCTCAACGTGCCGCTGCTGGCGGACGTCGACAAGAGCGTCGCCAAGGCCTACAGCGCCTACTCGTCGCGCTTGGGCACCAAGCGCGCGGTGATCGTGATCGACGAGCAGGGCGTCGTGCGCCACCGCCACGATCATCTGCTCGGCCTGGACTTCCAGTCGGTGGACGACCTGAAGGCCGCGCTCGACGAGCTCGGCTAGGCCTCGTCGCGCGGCTCAGCCGCGCAGGCGCGCGGCGGGCTCCAGCTCGCCCGCGGGACGGTGCTCGACTGCGCGCCCGGAGTACCGCTCGGCGAGCTCGAGCTGCAGGCTGCGCGGCTGCTCGCCGGGGCCGGGCGCGCGTCTGTCCCAGCGGCCTTCGTCGTCCAGCTCCCAGGAGTTCTGGTTGTCGGCGAAGGCCCGTTCGAGCGTGTCGAGCAGCTCGGCGCGCAGTTCCTCGGCGACGATCGGCACCGCCAGCTCGACGCGATGGTCGAGGTTGCGCGGCATCAGGTCGGCAGAGGAGATGTAGATGGTGTGCTCGCCGCCGCGCCTGAACGCGTAGACGCGCGAGTGCTCCAGCAGGCGCCCGACGATCGAGACGACGCGGATGTTCTCGGATACCCCCGCTACGCCCGGTCGCAGGCAGCAGATGCCGCGCACGTTCAGATCCACCTGCACACCCGCTTGCGAGGCCCGGTACAGGGCGCGGATGCAGCGCCCGTCGACGAGCGAGTTCATCTTCATCGCGATACGCGAGGGGGACTCCTCGCTGTGGGCGTCGATCGTGCGCTCGATCTGCTCGAGCAGGCCGTCGCGCAGCTGGTCGGGCGCCATCAGCACGCGGCGATAGTGCAGCGGGCGACCGTAGCCGGTCAGGTAGTTGAACATGTCGGCGACGTCGGCGCCGATCTGCTCGTCGGTGGTGAACAGCCCGAAGTCGGTGTACAGCCGCGCCGTTGCCGAGTGGTAGTTGCCGGTGCCGATGTGCACGTAGTTGCGCACGCCGTCGCCCTCCCGGCGCACGACGAGCACGCACTTGGCGTGCGTCTTCAGCGAGGGCTGGCCATAGACGACGTGCACGCCGGCCTCCTCCATCGCCTTCGCCCAGTGGATGTTCATGCCCTCGTCGAAGCGCGCCTTGAGCTCGACCAGCGCGACCGCCTGCTTGCCGCGCTCGGTCGCGTCGATCAGCGCCGGCACCAGCGGCGAGTCGTCGCTTGTGCGATAGACGGTCTGCTTGATCGCCAGGACGTTGGGATCGGCGACTGCCTGCTCGACGAACCGCTCGACCGAGGTGGCGAAGGAGATGTAGGGATGGTGAACGAGCAGGTCGCCTTCGCGCATCGCTCCGAGCACGTCGGGGCGCTCGTCCTCGTGACGCAGCAGGCGGGGGTGGGTGATGCCGACGAGTGGCTCCTCGCGCAGCTCGGCGTGCCCCGGCAGGCGCACGAGCTGCCACAGCGCGCCCATGTCCAACAGCCCGTCGACGGGGTAGACCTCTTCGTCGTCGACGCCGAGCAGTCCGGTCAGCTCCGACAGCAGGCGAGGGGAGATGTCCGGGCCGACCTCGACGCGCACGATCTCGCCGAAGCGCCGGCGGCGCAGCTCGTCCTCGACGGCCTGCAGCAGGTCGGCGGCGTCGTCGGACACCTCCAGGTCGGCATCGCGCGTGACGCGAAAGACGTTGTAGTCGACGATCTCCATGCCCGGGAAGAGCGCGTCGAGGTGGTGGGCGATGACGTCCTCCAGCGGCACCAGCAGCAGCTCGCCCGGCTCGGCCTGCTTGAGCGCGACGAAGCGCGGGAGGATCTCCGTCGGCACCTTCACGCGCGCGAAGACCGTCTGGTCGGTGGCCGGGTCGCGCACGAGCACGGCGAGGCTCAGCGAGAGGTTCGAGATGTAGGGGAAGGGCCGCCCGGGGGCGACGGCGAGCGGGGTCAGCGCGGGGAAGATCTTCTTCTGGAAGAGCGCTGCCAGCTCGGCGCGGCGCTCCTCGTCGAGCTCGCGCACGCCGACGACCCTGATGTCGTGGTCGGCCAGCGCGGGGCGCAGCTCGCCTTCGAAGCAGTCGGTCAGGCGCCGCGAGAGGCTGAGCACGCGCTCGCGGATCAGCGCGATCGACTGCGAAGGGGTGCGACCGTCCTGGCCGGGATTTTCCACCCCCGCGTCGATCTGGTCGCGCAGGCCGGCCACACGCACCATGTAGAACTCGTCGAGGTTGGTCGTGTAGATCGCGCAGAACTTGACGCGCTCGAGCAGCTGCAGCCGCTGCTCCTCGGCGAGCTGCAGCACGCGGTCGTTGAAGTCCAGCCACGAAAGCTCGCGGTTGAGGTACAGCGCGGGATCCTGCAGGTCGCTGTGAGCGCCTGCGGCGACCGCGGAGGGCTCGCTGGAGCTGTGCTCGAGGCTGTCCATGATTGCCCTCAAGCTACACGCTCGCGAGCCCTTTCCGGGCCTCCGCGCACGAGCCTGTCAGCTGTGCGCGACACCATCGGACGACGCGGCGCAACATTCCGGTTACGAGCGGCCGCAGGGCAGCCGGTAGGGTGGGCGGCGCGCCATGGCTCGTCAGCTCTGGGTACTACGTCATGCCGAGGCCGAGCCGCACGGAACGCGCGCGGACGCCGAGCGGCGCCTGACGCCGCGTGGCGAGGGACAGGCGCGTGCGGCCGGCGCGGCGCTCTCACGCCTGGGTGTGTCGTTCGAAGCGGTGTTGTTCAGCCCCAAGACGCGCTCGCGACAGACGGCCGAGCTGGCCGCTGAGCTGTGGCAGCAGGAGCAACGCGCGCTGCTGTGCGAGCACGAGCCGCTGGCGTCGGGCTTCGACGGCGCCCAGGCGCTGCAAGCGCTGGCGCAGCTCGACGCCGATGGCAGGCTGCTGATCGTCGGTCACGAGCCGGACCTGTCGCGCACCGTCGGCGACCTCGCGGGCGGTCGCATAGACCTCAAGAAGGGGGGTTTGGCGGTCGTGCGCCTAGAGGGCGTCGGGGGTGAGCTCGCGGTCCTTCTGCGACCCCGTGAGCTCGCGCTGATCGCGGGCGTCCCAGGCGACGGGCACTGAAGCCGGAACGTCGACCTCGACGGAGTCGACGTCCAGCGATTCCGCGGCGAAGCGGTAGCCGATGCCGAAGTGCGTGTGGATGTATCGCCACCGCGGCGAGGCCTTCTCCAGCTTCTGGCGCAGCTTTCGCACGAACACGTCGACCGAGCGGTCGCCGCGCACCATCGTGTAGCCCCACAGGCGCGAGTAGATCTCCTCACGCTCGAGCACGCGGCCCTCGGCGGCGGCGAGCAGCTCGATCAGCTCGAACTCGCGGCGGGTCAGGTCGAGGCTCGACTCGCCGACGAACGCCTGGAAGCGGTCGGAGAGGATCTTCACCTCGCCGGCCATCAGCGGCTTGACCTCCGTGCGCCCGCTCGGGCGGCGGCGGCGGCGCACGACGCTCTGCACGCGCGCGATGACCTCCTCGGGGTGGCAGGGCTTGGTGATCCAGTCGTCGGCGCCGAGCCTCAGCCCGCGCACTCGCTGGGCGACGGTCGACGGCCCCGTGCAGACGACGATGCCCAAGTCCGGCAGGGCGTTGCAAAGGCGCTCCAGCCACTCCCACGCCTGCGGCCCCAGGACCGCCAGATCGACGACGAGCGCGCTCAGGCGCATCGAGACGACGGTATCGGCAGGAACCGGGCTGGCGAGCACGCGGTGCTCCCAGCCGAGGCGGTCAAGGCGCTTGGAAAGAACCTGTATGAACCCGCTGTCGCGGTCGAGCACCGCAATGCGCAGCGCCGACGAAGCGCCCCCCGGGCCCGACGGCGCCGCCACGTCCGAGGCGGTGTTGCTCTCCGTCATTGGCGGGAAGTCTAGGGGAGCATCCGTGTCTCATGCACGTCTGGCCGAAAAACGTCACACGATGTTCACAAGCGGGCCGCTGTTTGCGTCGGGGAGCGCCGTGAACAGGGCAGGCCGTGCCCGCTGGGAGATCAGACGGTCTCGGGCGAGTCGTCCGGCGCGGCGTCCGGGCGCACGCCGGCGGGGTGCGAGGAGTCCGAGAACTCGCGGAACAGCCCCGTCACCACGAAGGCGACCTGCTCGCCGATGTCCACCGCGTTGTCGCCGATCCGCTCCAGCGCGCGGGCGACGAGGATCATGTGCATCGCCCACTCGCGCGTGTCTACGTCGTCACCGATCTCGATGGCGGTGCGGAAGATCTCGCGGTTGAGGCGGTTGATCTCCCGGTCTTGGCGCACGAGGTCCTCGGCAAGTTCGACATCTCGCCCGGCGAATGCCGCCTTGGACTGGGCCACCTCCGAGCGCGCATACGCGCCCATCTTCGCGAGCGCCTCGAGCATCTCGGGGCGCACCGGGGGCTCATACCCCGACAGTGGGATGAGCTTGGCGATGTTCACACACTGGTCGCCCATCCGCTCGATGTGCTTGATCATGTGCAGCAGGGCGGCGACAAGCCGCAGGTCCCCGGCGACCGGCGCCTGCAGCGCAAGCAGCGAGAGAATGCCCTGGTGGACCTCCAGATAACGCCCGTCGACACGGTCGTCGTCGGCGATGACCATCTGCGCGAGCTCGACGTCCTGGTGCTTTAGCGCCTCCAGCACTCGATCGAGCTGCTCGACGATCAGGTCCAGCCCGCCGAGCGCATTGGTTTCCAATGCGTGCAGCTGCTGCTGGAAATGCGCCCGGCCCTGGGCGGGGCCGCTGGAGGCGACCTCGCCCGGCGCGGTGCTGCTCGCGGCGGTAGCTCCCGCTGACTCTGCCGCCGGACCGCGCCGGCCGTCGCCGCTAGCCGAACTTGCCGGTGACATATTCCTCGGTACGCGAGTCGTTGGGGTTGGTGAAGATCTCCTGGGTCGGCCCCACCTCGACGAGCTCGCCGCTGAGCATGAACGCGGTGCGGTCGGCGACCCGGGCAGCCTGCTGCATGTTATGCGTGACGATCACGATCGTCACGCGCTTCTTCAGCTCCTCGATCAGCTCCTCGATCTTCAGCGTGGCGATCGGGTCCAGCGCCGAGCAAGGCTCGTCCATCAGGATCACCTCGGGTTCCACGGCCAGCGAGCGTGCGATGCACAGCCGTTGCTGCTGGCCGCCGGAGAGTCCCGCACCCGGCTCGGAGAGCCGGTCGGCGACCTCGTCCCAGAGGCCGGCTCCTCGCAGCGCGCCCTCGACCTTGCCGTGAAGCTCGGCCTTTCCATGCCCGCCGCGTCCACTCGAGCTGAGCCTGAGCCCCGCCGCGACGTTGTCGAACACCGACATCGTCGGGAACGGGTTGGGCTTCTGGAAGACCATGCCGATCGCCCTGCGCACGGCGACCACGTCGACGGATGGGTCATAGATGTCGGCGTCGTCGAGCAGCACGCGCCCCTCGGCGTGCGCGCCGGGGATCTCCTCGTGCATGCGGTTGATGCAGCGGACCATCGTCGACTTGCCGCAGCCGGACGGACCGATGATCGCGGTGACCTCGTTGGCGCGGAAATCCAGGTCGATGCCCTTGACCTGCTCGGCGTCGCCGTAGAAGGCGCGCAGTTGCTGCAGCGTGACGCTGAGCCCCGGCTTGGCTTCGACCGTGCTCGTCGTCGCCACGGCGGGCGCCTCGCCGCTCGGCGCGGCGCCCTGCGGCGCTATCCGCTCGCGACCGCTCCCGGTTTGGCTCTCGGGCTCCATGTCAGCGACGTGGGAGGTGGTTCCGTCGGATGTCATGCAAGGCGGCTCCTTCGCGAGACGAGGCGGGCGATGAGGTTGAGCAGGAGGATCATTGTGACGAGGGTGAGCGCAGCTCCCCACGCACGGTTTACCACGGCCGTCGTCGGCGAGGTTACGTCGTTGTAGATTTGCACGGGCAACGAGTTCATGAACTGCCCGAGGTTGAAGTTGGTGTTGCGCGTCGAGGCGGCCGTGAACAGCAGCGGCGCCGTCTCGCCGGCGGCGCGTGCGATCGCCAGCAGGATGCCGGTCACCATCCCCGGCAGGGCGGTCGGCAGAACGATCCTGGCGACGACCTTCCAGCGAGGCGCCCCGAGCGCGAGCGCGGACTCGCGCAGCGAGGTGGGGATCAGCGTGAGGATCACCTCGGCCGAGCGGATGACGACGGGAAGCATCAGCAGCGAGAGCGCGAAGGAGCCCTTGTAGCCGGCGTAGGAGCTGCCGGTGCCGACGACGAGCACGATGTAGATGAACAGGCCGAAGACGATCGAGGGCACGCCCGTCAGCACGTCGACGAAGAAGCGCACGAGGTTGGCGAACCAGCTGTTGCGCCCGTACTCGACGAGCCACACGGCGACGCCTACGCCGATCGGTATGGCGATCGCGGCTGCCAGCGCCACGATCTCCACGCTTCCGAGAATCGCGCTCTTGATCCCGCCGATGCTCGACGTTTTGAAGAAGGTGTTGCCAGTGGGATCGGTGCTGAAGAAGCTCCAGCTCCAGGATCCGAGCCCCTTTTTGAGCAGGTAGTAGACGACCAGGGCGAGCGGGACCAGCGCGATCGCCGTTCCGGCCGTGATCGCGCCGCGCGCCAGTCTGTCCTTGCGCCGGCGCGCGGGGCTGACCGCGAAGCGGTCGAACGTCGGGCTTGCCGGGCTCTGCGCGCTCATGCGCCCGCCACCGCTCCAGCGACGGCCGGGGTCCCGCCGCCCGACCCGCCGGACTGCTTGCTCGGATGGGCGGCGCGGCTGACGAGCACCCGCGCGAGCCCGTTGACGAGCAACGTGAGCACGAACAGCACGAGCCCGGCGGCGAACAGCGCCGAGCGATGCAGGCCCTGGGCCTCGCCGAACTCGTTGGCGATCACCGCCGCGAGGCTGTAGCCCTGTCCGAAGAGGTGTTTGCCCAGCTGCGGCGCGTCGCCGATCACGATCGTCACCGCGATCGTCTCACCGATCGCGCGCCCGAGCCCGAGCATCGCACCGCCGACGATGCCCGCGCGGCAGTAGGGCAGGACCGCGGTTCGGATCATCTCCCAGCGCGTCGCGCCGAGCCCCAGCGCGGCTTCCTTGTGGTCGGCCGGAACGGTCGCCATCACCTCCCGGCTGATGGCGCTGACGATCGGCAGGATCATGATCGCGAGGATCAGCCCCGCGATGAAGTAGTTGGGGATCGTCACCGTGCCGCCGCCGATGAACGGGATGAACGACAGCCGGTCGGCGATCCACTGCTCGGCGCCCTGCAGTTTTGGCGCGAGGAAGAAGATCCCCCACAGGCCGTAGACGACCGAGGGAACGGCCGCCAGCAGCTCGACGAGCACCGTGAGGGCGCCGCGCAGTCGCCGCGGGCACAGCTCGTTGGCGTAGATCGCCGTGGCGACTGCGACCGGCACGCCGATCAGCAGCGCGAGGCCGGAGGTGATCAGCGTGCCGATGACCAGCGGCAGCGCGCCGAATTTTTCGCCGCTGACGTTCCAGTCGTTGCCGAAGATGAAGCCGAACACCCCGTCGTGGGTGAAGGCCGGGTGCGCCTCCCCCACGAGGCGCACGAAGAAGAACACGATCAGCGCGAGGATCAGCGCCGCGAGCGCCGTCAGCCCGTACTTCAGTGCCCGGTCGGGAAGCCGCGCAAGCGGCGACCGCTCGAGTATCGAGCGGTCGCCGCTTGGCATGGCTGCCGTGCTCATGGCCTCTGTCTATCCGATTCGAGGCCGGGTTGCCTTGCTCAGCCGCCGATTGGCGAGCCGTTGCATTCCAGGCCGGCCGCGGCCGTCTTGGACTTGGACAGGATCGACGCCGGCAGAGCGGCGTAGTCGGCCTGGGACAGGATCGACTGTCCTTCGTTGAGGCCGTAGGTGATGAACTTCACGACGCCCTTGGCGGCGGCTTCGCCGCCGGGGGTGCCGGCCTTGCAGAGGTCCTTGTTGACGACGATGAACGTCTGTGAGGTGATCGGGTACGCGCCCGCCGCCGTCGGGTTGGAGATTTTGATGCCGAGGTTCGCCGGCACCTTGACGCCTTCGGCGGCCGCTGTCGTCGAGTCGAGCGTCGGCGCGACGAACTTGCCCGCCGCGTTCTTGACCGCCGCGTAGGTGAACTTGTGCTGCAACGCGTAGGCCTGCTCGACGTAGCCGACGGCGCCTGCCGTCTGTGCCACCGCACCGGCGACGCCGGCGTTGCCCTTGGCGCCCGTGCCCGTGGGCCACTGAACGTCCTTGCCTTCGCCGACCTTGCTCTTGAATTCAGGGTCGACCGAGGCGAGGAAGGCGGTGAAGCCCGAGGTCGTGCCCGAGGAGTCCGAGCGGTGGATAACGGTTATCGCCGTGCTCGGCAGCGACACGCCTGGATTCAGAGCCTTGATCTCGGCGTCGTCCCACGTCTTGACCTTGCCGAGGTAGATGTCGGCGATCGTCTTGCCGTCGAGCTTCAGGCCGGTCTGCACGCCGGGCAGGTTGTAGGACACGGTGATCGCGCCGAGGAACATCGGGATCTGCACCGCCGCGCTGCCGTTCTTGGCGATCGCTTCTTCGTCTTCGGGCTTCAGCGGCGGGTCTGAGGCGCCGAAGTCGACCGTCTTTGCCGCCAGCGAGGTGATCCCGGCGCCCGAGCCGACCGCCTGGTAGTTGACGGTGAGACCGGACTGCGATGACGCCCACTGTTCGTACACGGGTGCAGCGAACGTCGAACCGGCACCGGAGATGGTCCCCGATCCGCCGCTCGACGGCGTCGAGCTGCTCGAGCTGCTGGACGTGCTGGAGCTGCTGCCGCATGCGGCTAGTCCGAGCGCGAGCACGACTGCGCCCGCGAGCGCGCCAAACTTGGTCTTGATCACTACGTCTCCTCTGGCTGGATTACGTGTCGAGAGCGCACGCCGACCACCTGCGGTCCGCGCCGATCTGTTCCCGGGAGTCTCTTAACCGCCGGTTGTCCCGGTGTGAACATTTCGTGAAAGGGCTTGTTCGCCATCGCCTGAGCTGCCGGCCGTGGCGGCGAGGACCGCTGCGCCCTGCTCCCTCGACGGCTGAGGTTGGAAGCGATAGCCGAATCCAGGGTGCGTGTGGATGAAGCGGCGGTCGGGCATCGCCTCTTCGAGCTTGCCTCGAAGCTTGCTCACGTACACGTCGACCGAGCGGTCACCTGGGCGCAGCTGACCGCCCCACACCGTCGCGTAGAGCTCCTCGCGGGTAGCGATCGCGCCTGTTCGCCGCGCCATGGCGACGAGCAGCTCGAACTCGCGCACCGACAGGCGCACGACGCGTCCGCTGGCCAGCACCAGGCCGTCGCGCAAGCGGATCTCCAGCTCGCCCGCGTACAGCGTGTCCTCGCTCTCGGGAAGGCTCTCCACGTTCGCACCCTGTCACGCGCGCGGTCGCGATTAGGTTGCAAAGTCGTAATCGGCACGTAAAAAAGTCGTGAAAGCCCGGCGTCCGCGGGCGCGGCGGAATATCCTCGCGCGATGAGCTTCCTCCGGCGCCCCGCCGACCCCCTTCTGATGTCGCTCGTCGAGGAGGCTGGGCGCAACGTGCAGCGTTCGGGTCTGCTGCTGCGCGACCTGCTCGTCGATTACCCCGAGCACGCCACGCTGGCGCAGGATATGAAGGTGTGTGAGCAGGAAGGCGACCGCATCACGCACGACATCATTCATCGCCTCGCCGGCCGCGTGCGTGCGCCGTTCAACGCGGGCGACGGATACGCGCTGGCGACGGCCCTGGACGACATCGTCGACCACGCCGAGCACGCCGCGGCACAACTCGGGCTGTACGGCGTGGAGGCGCCGATGGAGCAGTCGGTCGAGTTCGCCGACGTGCTCGTCGGGGCCGGCGAGCAGATCGCCCAGGCGCTGCGCGCTCTGCGCACGGGCACCGAGCTGGGCCCGCATCTGGTCGAGATCCACCGCCTGGAGAACGAGGGGGACCGGCTGCAACGCGACGGTGTCGCCTCACTGTTCGCCGGGGGGATCGACCCGATGGTCGTGATCCGCTGGAAGGACATCTTCGAGTCGCTGGAGGCGGCGGTCGACGCCTGCGAGACGGTCGCGCACGTGCTCGAGGGGATCACGCTCAAGCAGCGGCGCGGGCGTCGGTAGCCGAGCTCGACTCAGCCCGGCGTCGTGGCCGGGGCACTGAACTGAAGCTGCGCGTTCCTGGGGTCGCCGACGAAGAACAACTGGAAGGGTGCCGACGAACGCGCCGCCAGCGTTTCGAGCGCCGCTCGCCCTGCGGCGACGATGTGGCCTCCACGCCGGGCCACCGCGTAGATGACGAGCTCACCCTGGTCGGTCGCTGAGGGGTTGACGACGGTGCCTTCGGCGTCTGTGCCACCGCCCGGGTCGTCGGCCAGGCGGGCCTTGCGGACGACGAGCGACGCTGTGGGGGCCGCGAGCGCGGAACCTTCGCCGACCTTCGCCCGGACGCGCGTGCCCTTGGCTTCGATCTGGTCGTCGACCCAGCTGATCTGCGAGTGCGCTGGGATCAGGGCGATCGAGGTGAGGCTCGCTGCGAGCCCGGGGACGTCGTTGGCGTACACCGCCTTGCCATGGGTGTCCTCTACGGAGATCGCGATCGGGACGTGGCGCTGCGCTTGCGCGGATGTGTTGACCAGCGTCACGACCGCCGCGGTGCCTTGGCTGCCGCGGACGGCCGCCGTGCTCAGGACGCGGATCGTCCTGCTCTCGCGGGTGATCGACAAGCCCTTCTGCGCGACCTGAGCCGGCTTGGCCAGCCTCGCCAGCCTGGCGCTTTTTTCGGCTGTCGTCTCACATCCCGTCAGGACGACGAGGGCGAGGATGGCCAGCGCGGCCGGCGCGAGCGCCGCGCCTGGGCGCCTGGAGCTCACGGCCGGATCGGCGACGTCACCCGAAGGCCCCGCCGACGTAGTCTCGTGTGCGGCGGTTGGCCGGCCGGTCGAAGATCTGCTCAGCCACGCCGTACTCGACGAGCTCGCCGAGGTGCATGAAGGCGACGTGGTCGGCAATGCGCTGCGCTTGCTGGAGGTTGTGCGTGACGATCACGACGGCGACGCTCTCGCGCAGGCCGACGATCAGCTCCTCGATCGTCGCCGTCGAGATCGGGTCCAGCGCGGAGCAGGGCTCGTCGAGGAGCAGCACCTCGGGCCCAGCGGCGAGCGCCCGGGCGATGCACAGCCGTTGCTGCTGGCCGCCTGAGAGCCTCAGGGCTGGACGGTTCAGATCGTCTGCGACCTCGGCGTACAGGCCGGCGCGGCGAAGCGCGTCCGCGACCGCCTGCTCGAGCTCCGGCGTGCGCCTCCGTCGCCGGCGTCCATGCGTCGGATGCTCGGCGAGCGCGTAGGCGACGTTGTCGAAGATGCTCATGGGGAACGGGTTGGGCTGCTGGAAGACCATCGACACCCGCCGGCGCAGCTCGTTGACCTCGAGCTCGTGGATCTCCTCGCCGTCGAGCGCGATGCGCCCGCTGCGCGCGGCTCCGGCCGTCACCTCGGTGAGCCGATTGAGGGACCTCAGCAGGGTCGTCTTACCCGAGCCCGAAGCGCCGATCAACGCGAGCACCTCGCCCTGGCGCACCGGCAGGCTGATGTCGCGCACCACCCAGCGCTCGCCGTAGGCAAGCCACACGGATTCGATACGCATGCGCTCACGCACCGCCGTTGCGGGCCGGCCTCGCACGCCTGTAGCCGCAGGAGCACTCGCCGCCGAGGGTGTGCCGTTGCGCGGCGCGGCGACGAACGGATCGCGATCGACCGCTATGCGTCGCACGGGCGGCGGCATCATCGGGTCCACTCAGGCCTCACCGCCCCTGCGCAGGCGCCGTCGCCACATCTTCAGCGGGCGCCGACGATCCGCGGGCGCGGTCAGCCGCGTGACGATCGCGTTGAGCACGAGCACGATGATCAGCAGCACGAAGGCCGCGGCATACGCCTTCTGGGGGGCATTGCCTTCGCCGGCCGGGGAGTTGGTGAAGACGTAGCTGGTCAGCGTCGATCCGGTGCCACGGAGCGCCCCGACCAAGGGCACATGGCCGACCGGCTCGATCTTCAGCGTTACGCCGATCAGGATCGTGACGATCGCGGTGTCGCCGATAATCCGGCCCATTCCCAGGACCACGCCGCTTGCGATGTTCGGGCGGATCGCCGGCAGCAGCACGTGACGGATGCAGTTGGCCCGCGTCTTTCCCAGCGCATAGGAGGCCTCGCGCAGATGATCGGGCACCTGGGCGAGCCCCTCGCGCGTCGCGCCGACGATCAGCGGCAGGGCAAGGATCGCCATCATCGCCCCGGCCGCGAAGAAGGAACGTCCGTAGACCGCGCCGTTCGCGGCGTTCTGGGAGAGGAAGCCGAGCGCCGTCTGGGAAAACACGAGCAGTCCGAAGATCGCCAGCACAACGCTCGGCACGCCGCCGATCATCTCGATCGCCGACTCGACCGCGCGCGCCAGCCCGCGCGGCCGGCCGTACTCCGACAGCCACGCGGCGATCGCCACGCCGAGGGGCGCCGCAATCGAGATGCCCTCGGCCGTCAGGATCAGCGTGCCGACGATCGGATCGAAGAACCCTCCGGACTGGCTTTGCACGGTCGAGGGCGCCGGCGAGTGCACGAACAGGCTCGGTCGCAGGTAGGCGATCCCCTTGACGAACATGTACAGGACGATGCCGAAGGCGATCAGGCAGAGCACGACACCGGTCGACCAGCAGAGCCAGTAGCCGATCCGGTCGATCAAGGGCCAGGCTGCCGTGCCGGTGCGCTTGGGCCGCAGCGGCACGATGCCCGCCGGCGGGCTCGCGGGGGTCATTGCGATCTGGCCGACCGGCAAGCCCTCCATCAGGCGCGGATCCCGTAGCGTTTGAGCGACTGCTTGGCCGCCCATCCGGCGAAGGAGAGCATCGCCGCGGACACCAGCAGCACGGCGGCGATTGCGTAGATCGTGTGCGCGACGGCAGGGATCGTCAGGCCTTCGGCGTTCTGCACGATCGTCGCCGCCAGCGGCTTGACAGGCTCGAACAGGAACGTGACGCCATCGAGCGGGTTCGCCGGAAAGCCGCGGCCGCCGGAAACCATCGCGAGCATGATCGCCTCGCCCAGCGCACGAGCCGTAGCCAGCACGGTCGCCGCGACGATCGCCGGGCGCGCCGTACGCAACGACACGCGGATCACCGTGCGCCAGCGGTTCACGCCCAGCGCCGCGGAGCCCTCGCGCCACGAGTTCGGCACGCTCGTCAAGGCGGCGGCGATCAACGCGACCATGATCGGCGTGATCATCACCGCCAGGATCACGGTGGCGGTCGCCAGGTCGGCGCCGTTGAGTTGCACCACGTACTGCACGGATGCCTTGCGCGCGTTGCTGATCAGGTGTGAGTTGATGTACGGCGCGATCGCGAGGATGCCGATCAGCCCGTAGATCACCGACGGCACCGCGGCCAGCAGCCTGATCACCGGATCCAGCGCTCGTCGCATCGGCTCCGGGGCGAACTCGGTCAGGAAGATCGCGGCGAGTATCGAGACGACGAGCGCGATCGCGACCGCGAGCACGGTGGTGATCAGGGTTCCCCAGAGCAGCGGCCACGCGCGGAAGTAGTAGATCGAGTGCCCCGAGAGCGGAGCATTCTGCTCCATCGCCCGCAGCTGTTCGTCGACATCGCCGCCGGGCGCGAACCAGGACAGGCCGTTGTGAGAGAAGGAAGGCCACGCCTTGACGAAGACCGTCACGACCATCGCCGCGATCAGCACGAGAACCAGCGCGCCCAGCGCGCCGAGCACCCGCTCGGCGCGCTGGTCGGTCTTCGCGGATGGCCGTCGGCGTGCCCGCGTGAGAGCGCCCTGGGCCATCGCTTCTAGTGGATCGCGATCCAGGCCGAGCTGACGATGGCGCGGACGGTCTTGTTGCCGGCCTTGGTCACCCAGGCGATGAACTTGGCCGCTTCGCCCTTGGGGACTCCCTTCGTGACGAACCAGAAGTTACGCACGCCCCCGTACTGTCCGGACTTGGCGTTGGCGAGATTGCAGGCAATTCCCTGATAGCTCACGGCGTGGGCGTTGCCCTTGCCAGAGAAGGACACGAAGCCGATCGCCTGCGGATCACCGGCGACGGCGCTCTCCTCTAGACCCTCGGCGTTCTCGGGCGTCGCGCTCGGCGAGATCTTTGTGTTTTCGCCAAGGAAGATGTTCTGGAAGGCATCCTGCGTACCCGATGCGCCGTCGCGGTCGAACAGGTCGATCGGCCCGGATACCTGAGCTCCGGGAACCTGGCTCCAGTCGCGTATGGCGCCGGTGAAGATGCCGGTGATCGTCTGCTGAGACATGTTCGCGACAGGGTTCTGCGGGCTGGTGATCACGCACACGCCATCTCGTGCGATCTTCGTAAAGACAAGCCCATGCGGGTCAACACCCGGAATCGGGTCCCGCGAAGAGTCGCCGATGTCGACTTTGCCGCTGGCCGCGTCGGCGATCCCGATCGCCGACTGGCCTCCGCCCACTTTCGGTGCCGGGATCTTCGGGAACGCCTTGTGGTACGCAGTGGCCAGTTTCTGTGAAAGCGGAAGCACGGAGGTCGAGCCGTCCAGAATCAGACGCTTGGCCTCGGCTGCTGCCGGGAGACTCACAGCAATTGCCAGGACGAGTGAAACGATCAGTGTGCGATGCGCGCGCAAGTTGGTAGCTCCTTTGTTGGTCGGAAGGGGGTCGGTCTTCAGCGACGTGTGAAGTCTTCGGGCGGAACAGTTCGCTGCAGCGATCGATTCGGTGCGCGCCTGGCGTCGCCGCGATGTGAAGAGTGTCTCGTTCGGTCGCGCGCTTGTGTGTCGTTTTTGTGAACGTCTTGAAACTCAGGCTGGGCCGAGTTGTTCACACTTTGTGAACGTTTTGTCGCCGGTCTGCCGCGTTGTGTGTCGTTTTTGTGAACGCCATTGCATTTCGGTCTGGTGCATGTGACGCTGGCGGCGATTGACCTCGGCCGGTGCGTTTGTGCGCCCCGAGCCTCGCCCGATCATCCACCCCGTATGACCGACGACCATTCACCCGAGTCCATGCCTCCCGCGCCGCCCGCGCCTCCCGCCGCGGGCGGGGCAACGGCCAACGGGGCATCTCGGCCCGGCTCGAAAGCGGTGCGCTCCGGGCTGGCCCAGCGCCGCAACCCGGTCGTCGTCAAGATCGTCGAGTTCGCACAGACCGCCAGGCGGATAGCGCTGCGCGACCCGCTTGCGCTGTTCCTGCTGATCGCTTCGATCGTTCTCGCGGTTGCGTTCGCGACGCTGCTGGGGCAGATCAAGCCCGGCAGCGCCGGCCGGCAGGTTGCGCTCAGCACCGTGCAGAAGGCGGCCAAGCAGAAAGAAATCGCTAGCGCGACACTGCTCGACCACGACAGCCGCGTCGAGGTCAAGACGACCGGCACGCGAACGGTCATCAAAGCGAAGGGCAGCAAGAAGAACGGTGGCACCGAAGCCGTGACAACGCCGGTGGGCCCCCCGCAACAGCTGTGGGCCGCCTACCCCGCATCCGGCGCGCAGACCGAGCAGGTCGCAAACGAACTCGGCGCCAGCGGAGCCGAAGTGCGAATCGACCAGCAGGCGGGCAAGCCGACGAAGGCGATCATCGTCCAGTTCCTGATCCCGATCCTGCTGCTGGTCTGCCTGTTCTCGCTGTTTATGCGCGTGGGAGGCGAAGGCGCGGCCGGCGGTCTTGCGGCGTTCTCGGAGACCTCCAGCAAGGGCCGCAAGAAGGGCAAGGGGACACGCGACCGAATCACCTTCGCCGACGTCGCAGGCGCCGGCGAGGCGCTGGCCGAGCTGCGCGAGATTCGCGACTACCTCTCCGATCCCAGCAAGTACCTCGCGGTGGGCGCCGCGGCCCCAAAGGGCGTGCTGCTCGTTGGCCCTCCCGGAACCGGCAAGACGCTGCTCGCAAAGGCGGTGGCAGGCGAAGCGGATGCCTCCTTCTTCTCGGTCTCCGGATCGGACTTCGTCGAGTCGCTCGTCGGAGTCGGGGCTGCCCGCGTCCGCGACCTGTTTCGCAAGGCGCGCAAGGCCTCTCCCGCGATCATCTTCATCGACGAGCTCGACGCCGCCGGGCGCAAGCGCGGCGCGGGAATCGGGCAGGGCAACGACGAGCGCGAGCAGACGCTCAACCAGATCCTCGTCGAGATGGACGGCTTCGCCGGCGACGGGGGTCTGGTCGTGATGGGCGCGACCAACAGGCCCGACATCCTCGACCCGGCGCTCCTGCGTCCCGGGCGGTTCGACCGCCAGATCGTCGTGGACGTGCCCGACGTGCACGGGCGCATCGAGATCCTGCGTCTGCACGGAGGCAAGCGCCCGCTCGCGCCCGACGCGTCGCTGGAGGAGGTTGCTCGCCAGACACCGGGATTCAGCGGCGCCGAGCTCGCCAACGTGATCAACGAGGCTGCGCTGCTCAGCGTGCGTGACGGTCGGGGGCAGATCGACCAGGCGACGCTCGACGAGGCGATCGACCGCGTCGTCGCCGGCCCGGCCAAGCGCCACATCCTCACCGAGGAGGAGCGCTGGCTGATCGCGATCCACGAGTCCGCACACGCAGTCGTCACCGACGCACTCGGCCACACGGCCTCGACGCGCAAGCTGTCGATCGTCGCGCGCGGCCGCCAGCTCGGGACGGCCGCCCACATGCTCACCGACCGCGACCAGACGATCATGACCAAGGACGACCTGCAGCGCCAGTTGATCGTGATAACCGCGGGCCTAGCGGGCGAGCGGATCGCTTTCGGGCAGGTCTCGACCAGCGTCAACGACGACCTGCACGCCGCCACGGCACTCGCGCGCAGCATGGTCACTTCGTTCGGCATGTCCGAGGCGCTCGGCCTCGTGACGATCGGCGAGAAGGGGGGAGAGGTGTTCCTCGGAGCCTCCCTGCAGGACCTCGGCTCCGTGGGCCCGGAGACGCTCAACCTGATCGACAACGAGATCGAGCGGCTGGTCGGCGACGCGGAGGCGCGCGCGGCGACGATCCTCGACCGCAACTGGAGCACCGTCGAAGAGACGGCCGCGGCTCTGCTCGAGCAGGAGACGCTCTCCGGGGTCGCGCTCGACGCGCTGCTCTCGACGATCCACGAGATGTCGCTTGACGAGCTGCGCGAAGTGCGTCGCGCGGCGCCCCCGCGCTTTGCCACGCGCGACCCCAAGGATGCGCGGTGACCCAGGGTGGTCCGGGCTCGCGGCGCAGACGGCAGCTCCCGTCCCCGGCGCTGATCGTCGCGCTCGTCGCGCTCGTCTTCTCGACGACGGGGCTGGCCGACGCCGCCCGCCACGCGGTCATAAGCGCGGTCGCCGGACACCCGGTGAGCACCAAGCCGCATGCCGGCGGACTGCTGCTGCTCGGCAAGAACCGCAAGTTCCCGTCCTCGGCCATACCGACCGTCCGCAACGCGAACCGCATCAGCGGGAAAACCGCCGCGCAGCTGACCGGCACGTGCCCTCCGGCGACCGTCGATCTCGGCACGTGGTGCCTGGACAGCGCGCCCTATCCGCTTTCGAACACCCAGGTCGGGCAGAACAACTTCATCTTCGCGAGCAAGGCGTGCGAGGCCGAAGGCGGCTGGCTGCCCACGGCCGCCCAGCTGCTCGGCGGTGCCAACCGCGTGCGCCTGGAGTCGACCATCCACGATTCTCCGCTGACGGCGACGGTCCCGCTGGATGCAAGCCGTGGCCTGCTCGACCAGCGAGAGATGAGCTCGACGCTGATCACCACCACCGCGGGCTCGTCCGCCGCGGGGTCGGAGGGTGTCAGCGAAGGCTCGACCGGCAACCCTCGGCAGGGCCAGGCGAACCCCACGCCGCTTCCCGCCAACCCGCTGCCGCAGACGCTGCAGTATGTGACCGTTTTCAGCAACGGGCAGAAGGGCGGCTTCGCCGGATCGGAGCCTGTCGGTCAGCCCGAGAACTTCCGCTGCGCGTTCAACAAGTCACCGGGTGCGCTGAACAAAGCCGAATCCTGAGGGCCACCCGTGAGGGCCGATGTCACGTCAACCCCCCGGATCGCACGCCGACGTTGGCGGCTGGTCGCGTTCGCGGTCGCTTTCGTCGCTCTGGCTCTCGCCACGAATGCGCGACGCGCCGACGCGGTGATTCTCCCGGCGGTCACGATCGACGGCCCGAGCGAGGACATCGTCGGCTTCGGGGGGATCGCGATGGCCGATGACGGAACGGGCGGGGTCGTCTATCTCAAGCGAGTCCAGGGAGTGGCCCACGTGTTCGTATCGCGCTATGCGGAAGGCCGTTGGTTCGCGCCGATTCGCGTCGACTCCGGTCAGCCGTTCGCTGCGAGCTGGCCGCGGATCGGGGCAGCCGACGGCGGAGAGCTGGTCGTCGTCTGGGCCACGCCGTTTGCGACGGAGAACAGCCATCCGGTCGACGAGTTGCTGAGCTCGACGCTCGGCCCCGGCGCGGCGGCCTTCGGGCCTCCGATGATCGTCGATCCCGACATCCGCGCGGGGGCGGGAACCAGTCCGTCGCTGGCGATGAGCTCGACCGGGCAGGCGGACATCGTTTATCGCGTCGTCAACAACGAAGAAGGCCAGCGCACGAGCATCCCGCTGCTGCACCCCGGCGACGTGGTCGAGGAAGTGCGGGCCGCACACTTCGGCGGTGAAACCTGGACCGGACTCGGGTCGATAAACCGCAATCCCGGCGTCTCGATGCGCCCTCCGACCCAGGCCAACGCGCCGCAGATCGCGATCGGGCCCACCGGCAACGGGATCGTCGTGTGGCAGGAGCCCGACATCGACGGGGTCGCACGTATCTGGGCCAGGCGCCTGTTTGGCAGCACGCTGGACTACGTGCTCCCCGTCACGGCCACAAGCCTCGGCTCATCGGTGATCGGTGACGACGCGGACGCCCCAAGCGTCTCGATCTCGCGACTGGGAGAAGCAGAGGTGGCCTACCGGCAGGTCGCCGGCCCAGGCTCGCCGCTGCCGGGCCCGCGGATCTTCCTCAACACGCTGCCGGACGGCGAAGCGTCGAGTGGCGCCGAGTTCGCCGGTGCGAGCGTCGTCGACACGGCGGTAGCCGGAGGCACCTCGGCCACGATCGGGCCGCCGAGCATCGACTCCGACGACAAGGAGGATCTGAGGCTGCTGTACGACTCCAACGGGACCCCGCGCGTGATCGAGGGCAACAGCCGTGGGCTCTCGGCAGCGCTTTCGCTGGGGCCGCCCTTCGCGGGCGCGGAACCGTTCTCGGCGAGTGTGATGAACCGCGCTGGAGGAGGCATCTCGGCTTGGCCCAGCGTGGACGGTGCCGGCCGGCCGGTCGTCGCGGTGCGCGAGGACTTCCCCGCAGGGGGTGTGCAGACCGCCTTGATCAGTGGCGGAGCCGGCGGCCCGGTAGGGGAACTCGCCGTAGGCCGCTCGGGTCTCGGCGACGGCCTCGTCGCCTTTCGCCAGGGTCCGTTCGGCGACGCCGCGATAGTCGCGGCGCAGGTGACCGCTCCGCCGGTGCGTTTCGTCGTGACCGTCCCCAAGACGTGGATCAAGCCCCCGCAGGCCGTCGTCTCGTGGCTGCCCGCCGAAAGCGCCGACGGACCGCTCGCATACACGGTCGTGCTCGACGGGCGGCGACTCGCTACTCCGCCGGGCGTCTTCTCACTGCGCATCGACCCGCGCGGAGTGGCCAGCGGCCGCCACCAGGTACAGGTGCTGGCGACTGACATCTTCGGTCAGTCGACGCTGGCGCCGGCGTCGACGATCCGCATCGACGGCCAGGCCCCGACCGTGAAAGTCACGAAGGCCCGCGGGGGCACAGCCGTCGTCGTGCGTGTCAGCGATCCCGACTCGGGTGTCGCCGCGAAGTCGATCGCCGTCAGCTTCGGCGACGGCAAGCACGCTGCCGGGCACAAGCGCTTCACGCATCGCTTCGCACACTCCGGCGCGTATGAGGTGACCGTGAAAGTGGGCGATCGCCTCGGCAACAAGGCCACGATTCACAAGCTGGTGGCCGTGCGATGAGCCTGTCACGGGCGTTTAGCCGGGGCCTCGCGGCCAGTGCCACGGTAGTTGCGTGGGCGCTCGTCGCCGGGCCTGCCACGGCGAGTGCAGATGTGTTCGGGCCGATCTCGCTTGCGTCGGCCAGCGCGGTGCCGGGCTTTGCCAGCAACCAGCAGGCCGACTACGCGCACGATGCGGCGATCTCCGGCGATGGGCGCTTCGTCGTCTTCGACGGGTCTTTCGGTGGCCGCCCCGGAGTCTGGCGGCGCGACCTGCAGAGCGGCGTCGTGTCGGCGGTCGCCGCGGAAGCTCCGGGCGAACCCGCAATCAGCGCCCCCGACGCCGAGCTGCCGTCGATCAGCGAGGACGGTCGATACGTCAGCTTCACGACCACAGCACGACTGGATCCTGCCGACGACGTCAACCCCGGCCCGGACGTCTACGTGCGCGACATGGACAGGCCCCCGGGCGAAGCAGGTGCCTATGAACTTGCCTCGGCCGTGGACGGCGCGAGCACGGGGCTGAACTACGAACCGACCGGAAAATCGAGCAGCGTGGAATTCGAAGAAACCCACTACGGCTCGGTGGCCGCCGGGCGCTCTGCGCTCAGCGCCGACGGCCGCAAGGTGGCCTTCGTGACGACGGCGATCTCCAACCTCGCCGGCCCTGGAACCCCTGCTCTGCAGGTCGTCGTGCGCGATCTCGACAGCCGCGACACCGAGCTGGTGAGCGCCGCCAAAGATCCCGGCGGCGGGCAGCAGCTGCCCGGTCATCCCGTCAGCGGCCAGGAAGGCGCCGTCGTCTACGGGGCGGTGTTCACAGGCATCGCGGGGGTCCCGATCTTCGTCGCGCCGGCGCCCTATGAACCGCCATCGGTGGTCGGGGCTTCGATCAGCGCCGACGGCTCGACCGTCGCCTGGATGGGGGTGGACATCGCCCAGCAGGCGCAATTGCTCGCCGGCGAAACACCGCTCGACTCCTACACCGAGCCGCTGTGGAGGCGCATCGCCGACGGGCCGACGGCGCCCACGATGCGGATCACCGGCGGGTCCGATCCGGCGAACCCGGCCTGCGCAGCCAGCGGCGAGACGAGCCTCGCGGGCAGCGCATCGCCGTCCGATCCGTGTCAGGGGCCATTCGCGGCGACCCAGGAAGGGGGTCAGGGCATCTGGCGGGGCGGCAGCGGTGTTCCCGTCCCACGCCTCAGCGGCGACGGCTACAGCGTCGTCTTCCTCGCCAACGCGCCGCTCGTCTCACAGGGCCCAGGCGTCGCGGAACCCAAAAGCGACGTGTACCTCGCCGACATGCATGGGGGGCTCACCCGGGACGCCGCACTGCGTCCTCTGACCGAGCTCGCGGGCGGCGATCAGCAGAACCTCGCCGAGAACGGGCCGATAGAGGACGCCGGCATCTCGACCGACGGGCAGCATGTCGCGTTCACCACCAAGCGCACCGTGTTCCCACTTGGCTCGCCCTCCTACGTCAGCGCCCCGGCGAGCGTGGCGGGCATGCTCGAGCTCTTCGACGTCGACCTGAGCGACGACACCCTCACGCGAGTCACCGGGGGCTTCGCGGGTGGCGCCAGCGAACACCCGCACACCCCGGTAGCGGCGGGTCAAGACCCATACACGCATCAGGGGGATGGCGCGCTGTCGCCGTCGCTGTCGGATGAAGGCGGCAAGCTCGCGTTCTCATCGACGGCCTCGAACCTGGTGTTCGGCGACGGCAACACGCCCCCGCTCGGCAGTGAAAGCTTTGACGGAAGCGATGCGTTCGCGGTCTCGCGTGTGATCTTCAGCCCGCTCCCGACGCCGCAATCGATCTCTGCTGCGCCGCCCGGACCGCTCAGCCCGGTCGCCTGGCGAATCGGTGCGACTGCCCGCTCGCGCGCGGACGGCAGCGTGCTGCTCTACGTCACCGTCCCGGGCGCAGGCACCGTCAATGCAGGCGCCAGCGGCGAAGTGCGTGTGCGCACTCGCCGCCATGGGCGCGTGCAAACAGGCGTTGCGTCGCGCAACGTCGCCGCCGCGCGCAAGCTTGCCGCGCAACCCCGCGCCGAGCTGCTCGCGTTGACGCTTTCGCTCACGCACCGCTATCGCTCTCTCGCGAGCGCGCGCCACGGCCTGCCGGCCACGGTGACAGTCGGCTTCGCCGCCCCGCACCATCCCACCCAGCACCTGAAGATCGCCGTCGCGTTCCGGCGCACGATCAGAGCCCGGGCGAAGAAGTCTCAGGCGCAATCGCCGCGCCGGCAAACGATCGTACGCGGAGGGCATACCAGATGAGCGCCAAGGTCGACCGAGCATCGCTCGCCCTAGCGGTGAGGCTCCTCATAGTGCTGGCGCTCGTCGCAGCGTTCGCTGGGCCGGTTCCAGCGGCGCAGGCAGCGGAAGGCGTCGCGTGGCGCCTGGAACAGCCGCTGCCCCCCGAACCGCCGGTCGGCGTGCCGCCCGCCACGACCCCGATCGGCCTCGGCAGCGTCGGCGACGTCGAGTTCTGGGCGCCCAACAGGGGAGTGCTGATCACTCAGGGCAACGGCAGCACGATCCCCGCGGGCGTGTGGGCCTACAACGGGGCCGGCTGGCGCGAGCTCTCGACTGTCTGCGGCGCCACCGACGGACGAATCGCGTGGGCGGGCCCGGACGAATTCTGGACGATCTCCGACGGGCGCCCGGGACAGGCGGCCGATCCCAAAACGGGTCGGCCCGCTCCGATCGAAGACAACACGCTGTGTCATTTTGCGCATGGGCAAGTCGCGGCCTCCTACGGCTCGCCCGCTTTCCAGGCCAACTCCTATCAGCCGATGCACGCTCTCGGCTGCATCTCGCCGGCGGACTGCTGGTTCGCCGGCGACGCGCTCCCCGCGCCGCAGGCCGGGGAAGCTTTCCACCTGCATTGGAACGGGGGGTCGCTGACCGCCGAACCGAACCCGCACGGGCATTCGGTGCACGACATGCGCTTGTTCGAAGGCCGGCTGCTCGAGAGCGTGCGCCTGTCGCCCGGGGATCTCGCCACGGAATTCGAGACGCCGCTTCCGTCGGCGCTTCACGCGATCAACCCGGCGGGGGTCTCGCCGCAATTCGAACCGGTCCTGGGAGCGCCGGCCTACTCCGCGGGAGAGTTCCCCGAAGCGCTCGACTACCTCCGGCTGGGCGCCGACGGCGAAGAACTGTGGGCGGCGGCCGGACCAGTGCGCGAAGCGCCCGAACACTCCACAGCCGCCGGGGTGACGGTCGAACGCTACGCGGCGGGTCAGTGGTCTCATGTGCTCGGGCCCGAAAGGCCCGCGCCCAGCGCGATCGGCGAAGACGTCGTCAACTCGATCGCACCGGAGCCGGGGACCGGCGGTGCGTGGATGGCTTTGGACTCGCAGGACGACGCGCAGAAACCCAGCCCCACGGCCTCGGCGACCATTGCGCACGTCGACTCGGCCGGTACGATCGAAACCCAGACGCTCCCTTCGGCAGCCGAAGTCGCCGAAGGCATCGGCCCCAAGGGCGCGGCGAAGGAGATCGCCTGTCCCTCGTTCGACAACTGCTGGCTGGTGACGAACCAGGGCTGGCTCTTCCATCTGGCGCCAGAAGGCGAACGGACCCAGCCGCTGGATACCACGAGCGCCTTCTCGAGCCTGATCACGTTTCGTCCGCCGGACGAAGGCGTGCCGAAGATCGTGCCGGATGCCCCGCCTCCGGACACCTCGGGTGAAGTCGACACGCAGGCCGCAAAGACCGCCTTGACCGAATCGGCCAGCCCCCCGGAAGCCAAGGTGCGTACGGCGTTGCTCTCCAACGTGCACACCCGGCTGGTGCACGGCACGACACTGGAACTGCGCTTTCATCTCGCGGTCAGGGCGCGGGTGCGCCTGCTGGCCGAACGCAAGAAGAAGGTCGTAGCGAGCACGCCGATACGGACGTTCGCCGCCGGTAACCGAAAGCTGCTGCTGGCGCTGGACCGCCGTCGCTGGCCGACCAAGCTCAATCTCAAGACCAACGCGCTCGCGCCGCTGCCACTGGTCTCCACGCGAACCCCGGGCACGAACACCGTCGGCACCGGCGTCGCCATCCTTCCCCGCGTGCCGGCGCTCGCCGGAGCGCCATCCTTCTCCACACCTCTTCAGGGACCGCTGCGTTGAGCTCGCGCCGCGCTCGCTCCATCCGGCGTCGCAGGTCGGTAGCTCTCGGTGGGCTGGTCGCGCTCGCCTGCCTCTCGGCGTTCGCCCTGTCGAGCGTGTTGGGCGTGCGGGGCGGCGCCAGCGCGTCTGCTCAGACGAGTGTGGGTGAACCGACCCCGCAGACCGACGACTCCGTTCCCGCTTCGCACGTAGTGATGCTTGGAGCGTCGCCGGCCGAGTCAGAAGACGAGACGTGGGGTTTCGGGCAGAGCGGCGAACAATCGACGCTCGTGCGCTACGTGCGCGGCGCCGGGTGGACACTCGGCCCGCGCCTGCTCGACACCAACGGCCAGCCTATTGCCCGCTTTACGCTCGCTGAACCGAGCAGCAACGGCCTGAGCCCGCTGGCCGGGCAGTTCACGAGCGCGGGTAGCGGCGTGCTCCTGGGCGAAGTTCCCGGCGCGAGCCCCGGCAGTGGGCGCGAAGTCGTGCTCGTGCGCGACCCGGGGGGAGCCTTTCGAGAAACCGCTTCGATCCCGACCGAAGGCGAAACTCCGCTCCTCAAGCCGGGGGAGAGCCTCACGGTGCCGGGCCGCGCTCCGCTTCTGGCGCCGCTGGACGAACCGAGCAGCCACGCCGGGGCTTTGCTCGTGCCCGTGAGCAGCAAAGGCGAAGTCGAGAACACGGTCCTGCACTGGAACGGAAGTGTGTGGACGAGCGAGCCGATCGAAGTTCCCGAATCGAGCAGCGGCGAATTCCACGTCATCGGCATCGGCGCCAGCTCGCCGTCGAACGCATGGTTGGCGGGCGAACTCTCCTCTGGCGCGGTCGCATTGTTCAGGCGCAGCTTGAGTGGCGAAGGCACGCCAACGTGGCAGGCGGTCGCTCCTGCCCCAGGCTTCAAACCGGGCGAACCCCTGTCGGTCGATCCGCACGGCAGCGAACCCGGCGAGCCGTTTGCCGTGCCGGGCTCGCCGAACATCCTGTCCCAGGTGATCACCGTCACGGCCGACGGCGTGTGGATCGACGGACAGCGCACCGACGCGCGCGTCTCGACGACGATGTTCTTCAAGCCCGAAGGGGACAGCGGTGCTGCGGCGACGAAATCCGCTTCGATCGCCAGCTGGTGCCCACCCCCCAGCGGTGCCCCGGCATGCGAACACGAACTGCCCGAAGGACTGCCCGTGGGGACGACGCGAAGCATCGCCTGGGCGAGCGGGTCCGGACCGTTCGGCGACCGTGTGATCACCGGGCTGTCCGAAGGGGTCAGCCTGCGCCTGGACGGAACGTCGTTTACCCGTGTGCTTGCGCTCGGCGCGTCGAGCAGCCCGAACGACGTGGGCGGAACATACGGGGCGGCGTTCTCCAATCCGCGCGAGGGCTGGCTCGGCCAGGCGACACTGCCGGTGCACCTGACACTCGAACCGCAACCCAGCCGCCTTGCGCCGTGGCCGGTGTCGTTCCGCCACACGCTCGTCGCGGTCGCCCCGCAGCCGGGGGTGCCGGTGGGCTCGCTGTCCAGCGAAGCGCTCGCGGTGGGCGACCAGGGCGAGGTGGCGCGTTACAAGCCCGGCAAGGGGTGGCTACCGGAAAGCCTGCTCACCAACAGCGGACGGCGCGCCAAGCCGGTTCTGCGATCGGTCGCCTGGCCGACGGAATCGCGCGCCTTTGCGGTCGGCGACCTCGGAGAAATGTGGCTGTGGCGCGGGGAAACAGGTCTGTGGGAAAAAGACCCAGCGACGCCGTTCAACTTCCGCGGCAACCTGCTGGGCGTGGCCTTCGATCCGACCAATCCCGACCGCGGTTACGCCGTCGGGCAGGGGGGTGTCCTGCTCGGCTACGGCAAGAGCTGGACGCAGGAACCGCTGCCACCTCAGGTGTCGGGCGCGAACTTCACCTCGATCGCCTTCGCCGGCTCGGAAGCGATCGTCGCCTACCGGATCCTGCCCGATCCATCGCGCAATCGCTACGTCGGCGGCCTGATCGTCAACGACGGCTCCGGATGGCGGGTCGACGAAGGTGCGGCCTCCGCTCAGGGTGCCAACGTGCCGGAGGTCGTCGCCGGGCTACCGGATGGCGGCGCAGCGTTTGCCGCATCGGGCAGCGAACCGGCAGACGTGTTCGAGCGAAGCGGCCCCGGCGCGAGCTGGCAGGCGAGCGCCACGCCGTTGCCGGGAGGACGCCAGCCAGGGGCGCTGGCGCTGTTTCGCGAAGGCGGGGCATTGCGTGCGATCGCTTCGGGCACCGCACTGAACACCTACACCGTCGAAAGCGAAACTCCGGCACCCACCGGGTCGCCGCCGATCCTGATCAAGCCCTACCCGTTGGAAGCCAGCGCCGAAAGCGGCGTGCTGCGACAGACGGCGGTCGGCTGGAGCGACGAGGAGCACGAACTGAACAACGCACGGGACCCGGCCGGTGGGTATCACGCCTGGGACACCCCGTACCAGCCCGATCCGGTTTCGGCGGTGCTGACCGACGCCAGCGGCACTCAGGGGTGGGCGGTCGGAGGGTTCGTCGAAACCGAACACGAAGGCGTACTAGATACCGCCGACATCGAGCGCTATCCGGCCGATGGCGTGACCCCGCCGGGAATCGGCAGCTCGACGATCCCAACCGACGCCACCGCCGCAACCTTCGCGATCGGCGGCGGGGCGCAGTGCGCAGCTCCGTGCGCCGACCGCGCCCAGGCACGTCCCGGTCCGGATTCCTGGCTGACCTCGGCGCTTTCGCGAACCGCGCAGATCCCCGGTATGCGCGCGTTCCTGTACACGGGGCCGCGGGTGACCTCCGGTCAGACCGACGGCCCGTCAACGCTGCCCATCCCCTATGGGCGAGAGCTCGCCCGGTATGCCGATGTCCTCGCATCGAGCGCGCCCACATATGCAGCCCCCTCTCCGACCGATCTTGCAGGGGGGGGCGGGGAGTCGCTCTTCGAGCAGGCCTTCGCGAGCTTTGCGGCGCCCTTCGGCGAAGGACCCCAGGCCGGCGCGATGGTGCCGGCCGGAGGTGCGCGCGAAGAAGAATGCAAAGGCGGCTCGGGGTGCCAGTCCTACTACGCGATGGACTCGCAGGGCACCGCCGGTACCGTGCGGGTAATCGTCCTCGACGACAGCACCGATGTTTCATTCACGCAGCGGCAATGGGTCGAAAGCGAGCTTCAGGTCACGAAAGCCGGCGAGCCCGCGATCGTCGTCGGCGACGCCGATCTCAACGCGCAGATCTCGGCAGGCGACCCGTCGGCGATCGCGCTGGCGGGCGTCTTGGAGGGCGGCGGCGCCTCCGCCTACTTCTTTGACTCTCCCGAAGAAAACGTGAAGGGATCGTTGACCGGGGCGCCCGATGTCCCGGTCTTCGGCTCCGGCACGCTCGGCTATGTGAGTTTCGTCAAGGAGAGCGCCGGTGACTTCCTCGGCGCCAGCGGGATGCTGCTCGCCGAAATCCATTTCGCAGAACCCCTGCCCGGAAACCGCGTTCGCGTCACCGTCCGGCTCGTCCCGAACATCGGCGAACTAGCACTGGAAGCCGAGGAAGGCACCCTCCTGCATCGCAGCCAGGCGGCGATGTTCCAGGCGCTGGCACGACGCGTCCGAGCAGGCAACCGTGCGCTGAAAAACAGCCTCAGCCTGGAAACGGACCCGTACATACCGATCCCGTCCAACTGCATCGGGACGGCGTGCTCGCATGGCCTGCTCCCCGAGTACAGCTTCAGCTCGTCGCGCCCCGACATAGGTAATTTCGTAAAGCAGAATCTCGAAGTCGCAGGAGCCCAGCCGACGCCGGTGCTCGAACACGAAGAAGTCGTGCCCGACCCGAGCTCGGGGCTCTTCTGCGCCCTCAACGCGGGCACCACGATCGTCACGATCACGGCCGGCGGCCTCTCGTCATCGCTACCGGTGACCGTGCAGGCCGGCAGCGTGCGGCGGCCCTGCGGAACGACGCGCCTGAAAGAACTTCCTGCCCAGCAGTCGGCCGCTGCGCCCGTGCCGCCGCCCGCGCCCGCGCCCGCGCCGGCCGGGCCCGCTCCAGCGACGGCACCTACACCGCTCGTGCCGGTGCCGCCCGCGCCGGCTGTTCCCGTGCCACCGGCTGTCGTCCACCCAGCCCCGGCCAAGGCGTTCTTCTTCCTGCCGCCGGCGCTCGGTTCGCCGGTCCTCGCATTCGTCCCGCCGCCCGTCCCGACGCCGGCGCGTCCGACCCCGCCGAGCGGCACGTCAGCGGTCACCTCTCCCGTCGAGGCGGCCGAAAAGGAAGAGGAGCAGGAGGAAGCCACCGAGCAGGTCAGCAACCAGGCGGTCGCCTACCGCGCCAACGAACACGAGCCGCTCTCGCCTTACATCCTGGGCATCGTCCTGCTCGCAGCCGTGGCCGGCGTCTCGCTGCGCCGGCGCCCCGGCCGGGGCAGGCGCGACGTGCAGATAGCGCCGGCGACGATCTCAGCGGCGCGCGCACAGCGACGCATCAGCCCACATCGGCGCCGTCCGTGGTGAGTGAGCGCAGCAGGGCTTCACTGTCCTTTCACAAAAGTTACACAAAATGGCCACGCACCGGTCTCGCCGGGCGCGAAATAACCGCGAAATAACGCTCGCCGGGCGCCCGTGTAATGAAGTGGTGAAAGCTATTGCGTGCCCCCGTTTGATCTGCGAGATTGCTTATCCCTGACCCCGAAGGACCGGAGTTCCATGCCACGAAACGGATCAGCACGACTGCGACTGTTGATGGCGGCAGCGGGATCTGCCGTCGCTCTTTTGAGCGTTGTCGTCGCCAGCGCTGGTGCTGCGCCCTACGGGGAACTCACCCGCTTTGGGAAAAACGGGAAGACGCTGGGCACTTTCACTTCATCAAAAGCGGTCCACGCGCTCGGGGTCGACACATCGGACGGAAACAGCGTCTACGTTGGCGACGAACCAAAAGAAGGCGAATTTCGCATCCAGAAGTTCACCTCGGCGGGCGTCGCCGTTGCCTCGGTCACGGAGAAGTTTCCCAAAGAATCCGAACGAATCGTCGCGATGCAGGGAATTGCCGTGGATCCGGTGCTCAAACGTGTTTACGCGCTGATCGTCTATGAACGCGCGGGTGAAGAAGAAGGCGGAGTCGTGGATACCGAAGAACCCGCGGCCGGCATCCTCTACGCCTTCTCCACCACGCCGGCAGGCAAAGAACTGGTCCCGGCGGAAGGTGCGCCCGGGGGCGTGCTGGCCGGCGAGAGCGTCCTGCACGCGCAGTCCGAAGCAGTGGGCAAACCGAGCGAATCGGCGCTCTTGGAACCCAGCGGAATCGCCCTCGACCCGAAAACCGGCGATGTGATCATCCTCGGCCAGGAAGACAAGGGAGGCGAAGAACGGCTCGTGGCGGTACAGCGCGTCCACTCCAATGGCACGCTTGGGCCTCGCTGGGTCGACACGACCGAATGCTTCGAAGGCGAAGGCACCCCCGCGTGCACCGACGAAGAAGGCGCGTCCATCGGCGCGATCCCGACCTCTCCTGTCGTCACCGCTGGAGGGAAGATCCTCGTCGAGCTCGAATCCAATCTTTGGGAAATCCCCACCGGCTTCGTCTCAGGTGAAGCGCCGAAGCTGGTTCTGCGCTTCAACAACCCCCTGCAGAACCTGATCGAATTCCCTGGTTTGCCGGAACCGTCCGAAGGCGCCGGGATGGCCTATGAGCACGAAGCTACGGAAGGCATCAACGAAGGAACCCTGTTCGCGACCGCGAGCGTCGTGCGCACGGTCAGCGGCACCAGGCAGCACATCCCGGCCGCCGTGCAGATCAAGCTCGCCGAAAGTGGCGGGTCGCTCAAAGCCTCCGAGGTCGGCTGGACCGGCGGCGTCAACAAAACCGAGCACGAAGGTTGCGCGATCAGCATCTCCGGGACGCCAAGCATCGGCGTCGGCACAAAACAGTCGTTGGTCCTGTTCGACTCCGCTATCCCGAGCACGGACGAAGAACGCGAAGGAAAGAGCAAGAACCCGCACGTCGACGTGTTCGGTGAAGGCGGAACGGAATGCCCGACGGCCAGTGCCGACGGCCCGGTCGCCAAGCTCGGCACGACCGAAGTGGGAACCGAAAAATCGCCAATCGTCACCGGGCAGAAAGTGTCGCTGAGCTCGAACGTCAGCCAGGCCAATGTGCTGAGCGTGGAATGGGACTTCGGCGACGGCACGCCGGTAGTCACCGAAGCGGCCTATCAGTTCGAAGCGTCACGCATCGAACACGCATTCACCGCCACGGGCACGCGCACGGTCAAAGAGACGATTCACACAGACAACCTGGCGACGCCGACGATCGTCAAGGAAGCAAAACTCATCGTCGCACCCGCGCTGCCCACGGCACAGTTCAGCGGCCCGAGCAAGATCGTTCCCGGCGGCGTCGCCACCTTCGACGCCAAAGGCTCGTCGGACCCGAACAGCTCGCCGATCCGCAAATACATTTGGAACTTCGGCGACGGCACCGCCGAAGTCACGACGACCGTCCCTTCGGTCTCACACACCTACACCGCCGAAGGCACGCACACGGTCAGCCTGAAGGTCACCGACGAACTCAACCTGACGAGCCCGGCCGCGACGCACACGATTCTCGTGGCGCCCGAAACGTCAAGCGGCGGCGGCGGTGGAGGCGGCGGAGGCGGCGGTGGTGGCGGCGGCTCGACCACGTCGACCTCGACCGCGAGCACGCCCGCACCGGGCGGCGGCGTGCTGCCGATCCAAGAACACAAGGCGCCCGATGCGAAAATCGCCGGCAGCCAGCTGACTGTCAGCGTGACCGGTGGCGTGCCCGTGAAGGTCAGCTGTCCCGCCGGGGCGAGCTGCGCCGGCACGATCACGCTGCGTACGATCGGGGCGGTCAGCGCGAGCGTTCCGGCTCATGCCGCCAAGAAGGCCGTGTTGACGCTTGCCACGGCCTCCTTCACGGTGAGCGGTGGCAAGGTCAAGGTGCTCGTGCTGCACCTGTCGGCCAAGGCGCGCAAACTGCTGGCGAAAGCGCACACGCTGCGTGCGAAGGCGACGATCCTCGCCCACGACTCCTCGGGCGCATCGCACACGAGCATCAGCACCGTCACGCTGAAGCTCGCCAAGAAGCCCGCACACCACTGAACGGCGCCGACCGCGGGCCTGGCTCTGGGCAGCCCGTTGGCTGCCCAGAGCCAGGGGCATCGTGCGGTCTGCGAGCGCGGCCGATTCTCTTGACTGGCGCCGCTGCCCTGCGGGTTTCTCCAGCCTGCGATTGCGAAACGTGTGAGTTCAACGGGCTGGAGCCCCTAGGTCACACGTTGGTAACACGCTCGACACATACGCTCAACGTTGTCAATACCTCCAGGCGCCAGATTGCATGTGGGAGCGATGCTCTCGATCGTCCGCAATGGACCTGCAATCAGGAGGTATCAGGAGAATGAAGCTTCTTTCCGTGCGTCGGCTCGTGCCGATGTGCATTCTTTCGGCGGCGTCGGTGGCCGCCCTCGTGGCGCCGGGGGCCGCGAGCGCTTCGCTGGGCACCCAGTGCTCGGGTTCGAACGTGACGGGCCAGGGCGCTTCGACGCAGAAGCTCGCTCAGCAGAACGTGTGGGGCCCCGGCTTCAACACGTCGACCAAAGCGAAATCCGCATGTAGCGGCACGCAGGGCACGAAAGCCAAACCGGAAGTCAAATACACATCGACCGGCAGTGGCGCCGGACTGGAATCGTGGGGCGTCAACAAACACGCCGCTCTCTACGACACCACGAACGCCTACATCGGGACCGACGAAGGTCCTGACGCGAACCAGAAAGCTGAAATCGAAGCCAACGAGATCAGCCTGATGCCGGAAACGGTCGAGACCATCCCCGTGCTGCAGCTCGCAGTCTCGGCGATCGTCAACCTGCCGGCCAACTGCACGGCGACGAGCAAAAAAAACAAAGGACGCCTGGAGCTGAACAACCTGACGCTCGAGGGCATCTACCGCGGCACGATCACCAAATGGAGCCAGATCACCGAGGACGGCGACACGCTCTCCGGTGCCGGCTGCAACCCCGAAACGACGATCACCCCGGTCGTGCGTCTTGACGGCTCGGGCACGACCCACGTCTTCAAGCGCTACCTCGGCCTGATCAGCAACGCGTCGTTCACGACAGAAAAAGAAGAAACGAAGACCTGGAACCAGATCGCCGAGGGCCCGGAAAACACCACGTGGCCGAAAGCCGCGAATGTGGTCCGCCCGAAAGCGACCGGCGGCGGGGCGCTGGCTGCGAAGGTTGCCGAAACGCCGAGCAGCATCGGCTACGCCAACCTCGCCGACGCGCGCGCCAACGGCTCGTTCACGCCTGCGTCAGGTGGCGCCGGCACGGCGAAGTTCTGGGCTCCCGTGCAGAACAACGGTCTCGGCACGACCAAACAGAAGTTCGCCGACCCGTCGAGCAACGGCGACGCGACGGCAGTCGCCGAAGCCAACTGCAAGAGCACCGAATACACCGACGGCGAAGTAGCCTTCCCGCCGGCCAGCGTGCTGGACACCTGGAACGCAGTGACGACCAGGACGACGCAGAAAAAGTACCCGATCTGCGGGCTCACGTTCGACCTCGCGTTCACGACCTTCGGCGACTACCCGGGCACGACGCTCGGTGAGGCGACGACGGTGCACGACTACCTCAAATTCGTGGTCGACTCCAAAGGCGGAGGCGGTCAGAAGCTGATCGCAGGCCACGACTACCTGGCGCTGCCCAAGGGCGCAGTGCTGAACGAGGCCCAGAAAGGCGCGGAAAAAATCGCCTTCTAGCAACCTCGTGAGGACCGCAGCTCAGCTCGAGCCGAGCTGCGGACCACGATGCAGCGCAACCACCGGGCCGCTCGAAGGATCGAGCGGCCCGGTGGCGTCTCGAAGGCGACCGGCGCCTGGCGCACGCCACTGCTGGTGGCACGGCGATCGGTCGCCGGCGCGCGGCATGCCACCGCCTGTCGGAAAGAGCGCCTTGGGGACGCCGCCGCAAAGGCCTGCCTCGACGTGCCCACGATGGTGCGGACTGACACTTTCGCGGCCCGGCTTGACTTTACGGCCGACTTAAGTGCATGATGCACGGATTGAGCAGCAATCACGGAATCTCGACATTTGTTCGAGTCGGCAGAGCCATCATGCGGGGATGTTTCATGGAGGGCAAGGAGGCGAGGAGCGCTCATGAGCGTTGAGACGGGGACGGGGAACGGGCCGGAGACAGGCCTGCGGTGGGGGGGACCGGCTGCGGCGGCCAGGACGCGCGACGGCGCGCGCCGTCGGCTGTCGCTCGATTTCGCCGCCGGCGAGCGCGGACCGGCCGTATGCCTGCGGCGCGATGCGCTGTTCCGCCGGGCGCTGCTGGCGGCAGACGTCGTCGCGATCCTCGGTGCGCTGATCCTCACGGTTGCCCTCTCCTCGCGCCGCGTACCGCTGCACCTGACCTGGGAGAGCCTCGTCGGCGTGCCGCTGCTGCTCGTCGGCGCCAAGCTGCTGGGCCTGTATGACCGCGACGAGACCCTGCTGCGCAAGACGACGCTCGACGAGGCGCCCAAGCTGTTCCAGCTGGCGACGCTCTGCACGCTCGTCGCGCTGCTGGCCGGACGGCTGGTGGTCGCCGGCACGCTCGACCGCAAGGAGGCGCTGTTCCTGTGGATCGTGCTCGCCGCCTCGCTGCTGCTCGCGCGCGCGGCTGCGCGTGTGATCGCTCTGTGGGCCGGGCCGACCGAGCGCTGCCTGTTCATCGGCGACGAACGCTCCGCCGAGATGGTCGCCGGCAAGCTCGCCGGGCACGGGGGGATCAAGGCGAAGATCATCGCCCACCTCGATCTCGACCAGGTCGCGCCGTGGTCGACGGACGCCTTCTCGGCCCCCCGCCTAACGGAGATCCGCGACCTTGCGCAGACGCTCGACGTGCACCGGGCGATCATCGCGCCCGGCTGGGGCGTCGACGCCGACGCGAGCGAGACGCTCAACCTCGTGCGCACGCTCAAGGCGGTTGGCGTTCGCGTCAGCGTGCTGCCGCGCATGCTCGAGGTCGTCGGCTCGTCGGTCGAGTTCGACGAGCTGCACGGCGTGACGCTGATGGGGGTGCGGCGCTTCGACCTGACGCGCTCCTCGGCGGCGATCAAGCGGGCCTTCGACCTGATCGGCGCGTCGATCGGCCTGCTGGCGATCTCGCCGCTGCTGATCGCCTTCGCCGTCGCGATCAAGCTCGACAGCCGCGGGCCCGTGTTCTTCCGCCAGCTGCGCGTCGGGCGCCACGGCAGGCGCTTCTACATGCTCAAGTTCCGCACGATGGTGCCGGACGCCGAAGCGATGAAGGAGTCGCTGCGCCACCGCAACGAGGCTCAGGACGGGCTGTTCAAGATCGCTCAGGACCCGCGCGTGACGCGCATGGGTCGTTTCCTGCGCGTGACCGCGCTCGACGAGCTGCCGCAGCTGCTGAACATCGTCAAAGGCGAGATGAGCCTCGTCGGTCCCCGGCCGCTGGTGATCGAGGAGGACGAGCGCATCGAGGGATGGCACCGCAGGCGCCTGGAACTGATGCCGGGGATGACCGGGCCGTGGCAGATCCTCGGGCCCGCGCGCGTGCCGCTGAAGGAGATGGTCGCGCTGGACTACCTCTACGTGGCCAACTGGTCGCTGTGGACCGACGTGAAGATCCTGCTGCGCACCGTGCCTCACGTGCTCGGCCGTCGCGGCCTCTGAGACTCCCCGCGCGGAACGCCACGGCCCGGCGATGGCGGGAGCCGGCAGGCGGCGGCTAGCGCGCCCGGTGGATGTGCGCGGGACGGCGGATAAGCGTCATGCGCGTAAGTGCGGGGCGGCGCCGGGTGCCGCGGCGCACTTGGGCCGGGCGGGCGTTCGCGGCGGGGAAGAGCTCGAGCTTCGTGCCGATCGAGATCGGCTCGCGGTTGTGCCTCGGGGCGTGCAGGGCATCGCCGTCGGCTGCGACGCGGCAGATCGCCGCGAACAGCGTAAGCAGCGCAACCCAGACGATCGGAATCAGGACAAGCAGCATGCGCACCCTCGCAGGCGGAATTCGCGGAAGAGAACCTCGATTCCTGCTTATCGGCCTCGGCGGCCCCTCTCTCAAGCCCCTCGTCGCCAACCGCGACGAACGTCCAGCATCCTCCGCGGGGCGGATGGCTCTCGCCGCCGGCCGCCGGCGATGTTCGTCCTGCCCCGCGCGGACGGTCAAACGCTGCCGGCGCGCTGGCGCAGCCGGCGGTAGCGGCGGATCAGCGCGTTGGTCGAGCTGTCGTGCTCCAGCTCAGGCTCTACGTCTGAGAGCAGCTCGGGGATGATCCGTCGCGCGAGTTCCTTGCCGAGCTCGACCCCCCACTGATCGAAGGAGTCGATCTCCCAGATCGCCCCCTGTGTGAAGACGCTGTGCTCGTACAGCGCGACGAGCGATCCGAGCGTGCGCGGCGTCAGGCGCTCGGCGAGGATCACGCTGCTCGGGCGGTTGCCCTCCATCACGCGATGAGCCACCACGTCCTGCGGCGTTCCCTCGGCGCGCACCTCCTGCGCGGTCTTGCCGAACGCCAGTGCCTGGGCCTGGGCGAACACGTTGGACATGAGGATGTCGTGATGGTCGCCCAGCGGCTGCAGCGCCTGCCCGAAGCCGATCAGGTCCACGGGCACTAGCTTGGTCCCCTGGTGCAGCAGCTGGTAGAAGCTGTGCTGGCCGTTGGTTCCCGGCTCGCCCCAGTAGATCGCGCCGGTCTGGTAGTCGACCGGGGCACCTTGCAGCGTCACGTGCTTGCCGTTGGACTCCATCGTCAGTTGCTGCAGGTAGGCGGGAAAGCGCTTGAGGTATTGCTCGTAGGGGAGTACCGCAGTGCACTGCGCGTCGAAGAAATCGCCGTACCAGACGGCGAGCACGCCCATCAGCACGGGCAGGTTGCGCTCGTAGGGGGTGTGGCGGAAGTGCTCGTCCATCGCGTGAAAGCCCGCCAGCAGCTCGACGAAGGCCGCCGGTCCGATCGCGAGCATCGTCGACAGGCCGATCGCCGAGTCCATCGAGTAGCGCCCGCCGACCCAGTCCCAGAAGCCGAACATGTTCGCCGGGTCGATGCCGAAGTCGCGAACCTCCTGCTCGTTGGTCGAGACAGCGACGAAGTGCTTGGCGATCGCCGTCTCGTCGCCGAGCGACGCGAGCAGCCACTCGCGCGCCGAGCGGGCGTTGGTCATCGTCTCGAGCGTGGTGAACGTCTTTGAGGCGACGATGAACAGCGTCTGCGCAGGGTCGAGCTCGCGCGTGGCCTCGACGAAGTCCGTCGAGTCGACGTTCGAGACGAAGGCGAAGTGCAGGTCGCGGCGCGTGTAATCGCGCAGCGCCTCATACGCCATCACCGGCCCGAGATCGGACCCGCCGATGCCGATGTTCACGATGTTGCGAATCGGCTTGCCGGTGTGACCTGTCCAGGAGCCCGAGCGCACGCGATCGCAGAAGTCCGACATGCGTCGCAGCACTGCGTGTACCTCTTTCACTACGTCGGTGCCGTCGACGATCAGCGACGTCCCCTCGGGCATGCGCAGCGCGAAGTGCAGGACCGAGCGATTCTCCGAGACGTTGATGCGCTCGCCGTTGAACATCGCCTCCGTGCGCTCGCGCAGGCCCGACTGCTCTGCCAGCTCCAGCAGCAGCTTCAGTGTCTCGCCCACGACGCGATGCTTGGAGTAGTCGAGGTACAGGCCGGCGCCTTCGGCGGTGAGGCGCTCGCCACGATCCGCGTCGCCGGCGAACAGCTCGCGCAGGTGCACGTCGCGGATCGTCTCGTGGTGGCGCGACAGCGCCTTCCAGGCGGGACGCTCGGTCAGTGCGGGCGGCTCGGCCACGCGTCTCAGTCTATTCCCGCGGGCCGACCGGCGCCGAAGCCGTCCACTACGCTGCGCAGCGTGGAGGCAGAGGAGCTACGCAGACGGATCGCCGCCTTCCCGCGCTGGAACTATCGCTTCGAGTTCGACGATGGAGTGAGCACGCCCGTCGGCGATCGCGCGCGCGTCAATCGCAACGAGCAGCGCCGCGCGTACTTCTTCGAGCGCCTGCTGCAACTCGCCGGCGGATCTCTGCGCGGCCGGCGCGTGCTCGATCTCGGCTGCGGCGCGGGCTTCTGGACGCTCGCCGCGCTGCAGGCGGACGCCGAATTCGTGCTGGGCGTCGACAGCAAACGGGAATACATCGAGCAGGCCGAGCTCGTGCTCGCCGCCAAGGGCATCGACACCGCTCGCTACCGCCTGCAGACGGCGGATTTCCTCGTCGATCGCCCGCAGGGTGAATTTGACACAGTTCTCTGCCTCGGCGTTCTCGATCACGTCGACAGGCCGGTCGAGGTGTTCGAGGCGATCGCCGCGGCCGGCGCCGACACGATCGTCATCGACACGGAAGTTTCTCGCGCGCGTTCGAGCCTGTTCGAGCTGTCTCACCTGTATCGCACACGAGACGTCAGCGGCGACGGCATGGTGCTGATCCCGAGCCGGAGCGCGGTCGCCGATCTGGCGCGCAGGCACGGCTTCGAGACGGTCACGCTCGCGCTGAACGTAACCGACTTCGCCGGGATGGACGACTACCGGCGCGAACGCCGGCGCGCGTTCATCTGCTCGCGGAGCCTGGACCTGGGCGGCCTGCCCGCCGAGCAGGCGACGTCGCCGATCCCATGGTGGCTGCGCGACCCGCGGGCGCTCGTCGGCGTGTGAGCCTGGGCGCGCCGCGCGAGCTCGTTGCGCCGGGCGTTCGTCAGGCTGCTCAGGCGCGCGACAGGTCGTCGGCGCCGGCCAGGCTCTGTGACTGGGGGCGGGCGGGCGCGCGAACCGCCCCGCCCTGAGCGACGAGTGCTTCCAGCGCGTCTGAGATCTGCTCGCACACGACGTCTCGCGCGAAGCGCCGCTCGGCCTCCGAGCGCGCCAGCGCGCGCGTCTCTGCGGGTGACCGGCGCAGCCGCTGCAGCATCTCGGCGATCGCCGTGGCCATTCCCTCCACGTCGCCCGGCGCGACCTCCGCGGCGACCGAGCGGTCGATCGCCTCGATCGAGCCGACCTCGGCGGTGCCTACCACCGGCACTCCGGAGGCCAGCGCCTCGAGCACCGACACCGGGCACGGGTCGTACTTGCTCGCCAGCAGCACGATGTCCGCGCGCTGCAGCTCCGCCGGCATCTCCTTGGGCGGGATGCGACCGCCGTATTCGGCGTTCTCGCGGGGGAGGTCGTCGAGCAGCTTGGTGTAGTCCGACCATGTGCTCGGCCCGCCGATCACGCGCATACGCACATCGACGCCACGCTCCAGCAGCAGCCGGGCCAGGGGCGCGATGTCCTCCAGGCCCTTGCGCAGCGACAGCCGCGTCGGGACGAGCACGACCGGCGGGTCGGCCGGCGGCCTCTGCGAGCTCTCGAACCGCTCCAAGCGCAGGGGGTTGGTGATCACGATCGTCTTCTCCAGCGGGAAGCGGTAGTCGTGAACGATGTGATCGCGAAACACCGTGCTGATCGCAATCAGCAGGCTGACACGGCGGATGCGCACGGCTTGCACCAGCGTGCGAAACGCCATGATCGCCGCGACGACGAAGAAGTTGTAAGCGGGCTGGCATCTGAACGCCAGGCGCCACTCGCGGATCAGCCAGCGCAACTCGCCGGCCTGGTGGCTGTCCGGGCGTACTGCGAGCGGGATCGAGCGCGTGAGCTTCTTCGGCGCGCCGAGTGACTCGATCTGCTGATTCTGGTAAACGAGATCGTAGGGGTTCTGCTTGTGGCGCTTTTCGATTTCACGTCGCAGCCGCACCGAGCCGAGCGCGCGGGCCAGCATGCCCGAGGCGAACGAGGTGATCTTCGTGCGGCTGTACCAGCGGTCGAAACGCCACGAGCTGGTCCCGGAGATGAACGTCAGGTTCTCGCGCTCGCGCAGGTGCTCGGGGATATTGCGCGGCGTCCCCGGCAGGAAGCAGTCGATCTGGTGGCCGCGCCTGGTCAGCCCGTCCAGCAGCTCGGTCACCACGCCCGGCGCCCCGCCCGATTCTGCCGGCCCGCCACCGAGCCACGCGATGCGCAGGGGTCGTGGGGCGGGCATCGCCGGACCCTATCAAGCCATCTGCTGCGCCAATGATCAAGTGCTGCAAGACTCACGCGCGATGGCGACGAGCACATCTGAGCCCGATTCCCGGGCCCGAAAGCCGACGGTCGTCTATGTCATGGGAGCCGGTCGCAGTGGCAGCACGATCCTCGGCGTGATGCTCGGCAACTGCGCCGGAGTGTGCTTTGCAGGCGAGCTCGACAAGTGGATCGCGCGCGGTGGCCAGCCGAAGCTGACAGACGCCGCGCGCGTCGAGTTCTGGCGCAACGTGGGAGCGCTCGTGGCCGACCCAGAGACCGTTCGCAAGGGAAAGCCCCATCGCAACCTGGAGCGATCCTCGGCGCTTCTGCGCCCCGGCCGGATCCGTGCCCGCCGGCGTCTGCGGGCGCCGTATCGGCGTGTCACAGGTGAACTCTATGAAGCCGTCGCCGCGACGGCCGGAACGGGCTGCATCGTCGACACATCTCACTATCCACTTCGCGCGCGCGAGCTTCAGTCGCTGACGAACGTCGACCTCTACCTGCTGCTGCTCGTTCGCGACCCGCGCGACGTGGTGGCCTCCTTCGCCAAGGACGACGTCGCCGAGCGACGGTTCAATCCGTTCACCACTCGCGCGTACCTCCTGCTCACCTATCTGCTGTCGGGCTGGGTATTTCTCAAACACCCACGCGAGCGGCGAGCGGTGCTGTTCTACGAGGACCTGCTCGAGGACCCGCACGGCGTGCTGGGCGATCTGCTCGCTCGGGTCGGGTCGAGTGCCGAGCTGCCCGATCTCAGCTCGCTGTCGACCGGCCTCCCCTTGCACGGCAACCGCCTGATCGACGCGCCCACGGTGGCGCTTGCCCGAGAGCGGGTATCCGCCGGCGCAGGGCCGTTCGCGGGTCGCGTGTTCGCCCGCCTGCTGCTGACAGCTCTCGCGCGCCTGCGCCCGCGCGTCAGCGCGCGCTCGGCGGGCGAGGGCTCCGGGCCACGGGTGCCTGCGTCCGTGCGCTGAGAGGCGACGGCGCCCGCTCTGCGCGCACGGGCCCGGCCGCTTGCTCGACGAAGCGGCGCATGCGACGCTGAAAGCTCGCGACGGAGAAACGCTCGGCGTTGGCCACAGCGCGCGCGGGCTGGAAGTCCAGTCGCTCCAGCGCCTCGATCGCCGCGGCGAACGCCGACACGTCTCCCGGCTCGGCAAACAGCCCGGTCTCGTTCTCCAGCACCGTCTCGAGCACGCCGCCCGCACCGGCGGCGATCACCGGCCGCCCGGCAGCCTGGGCCTCGACCGCGGTGATGCCGAACTCCTCGACGCTGGTGATCACCACGGCGCGCGCCGACGAGTAAAGCTGCGCCAGCTCCGCGTCGCCGACACGCCCGAGGAAGTCCGCCTCGGGGTAGGCCTCGCGCAGGCTCGCATAGGCCGGGCCTGCGCCGACGACCCGGATCGGCACCTTCAGCCGCCTGGCGGCCTCCAGCGCCACGTCGACCTGCTTGTGCGGCACGAGCTCTGTGACCATCAGCAGCGCATCGCCGGGGTCGCCGGCAGTGAAGCGGTGCGTCTCGACCGGCGGGTGGATCACCGTCGACTCGCGACCGTAGAAGCGCTGGATGCGCTCGCGCGTCAGCTGCGAGTTGGCGACGTAGGCATCGACGCCACGGCTCGCCGCGCGGTCCCACGTGCGCATGCGTCGCAGCAGAAGCCCAAGCAGCGGGCGAAGCGGTGCGGGCACCTCCTGCAGGGCACGCTGCTGCTCGTTCCAGGCGTAGCGAAACGGGGCGTGGCAATAGCACACGTGCACCGCCCCCTCGGGAACGCGCACGCCGTGCGCGAAGGCGCTGCTGCTGCTGAGAACCACGTCGCTCTGCGGCAGCGTCAAGCGTCGCACCGCCCACGGGTACAGTGGCAGCAGCCGTCTGAAGTGCTGCTGGCCGATGCCGAGGCGGTTCAGCGGCGAGGCGTGAACCTCGCGGCCGGCGAAGCGCCCGCCGGTCCCATCGGCGTCGTACAGAAGCGTGAAGATCGGTGCGCCGGGATACATATCCGCCATCGCCGCGAACGTTCGCTCGGCGCCGCGCATCACCAGCAGGTAGTCGTGGGCGAGGGTCACGTCGAGGCCGTTCTCTGGCTCTCGCACCGACACGCGAGAGGAGTCTACAGTCGCCCTCGCGCCGTCGATCGGACAGCCCGCACCGGCTACGATTGCCCCCGTGCACGCCCTCACGCCGCGAGTCATGCGCACGCGGCGTTCGCCGCTAGAACCGGCGAGTCGCCGTGTTGTCAAGCCTGGGCGCGCGCGTCCGGTGCCAGCGGCCGCGACGGGCTGACCGGCGGTGCGCATCCTCATCACGGTTCCCTGGTGGGAGCGCTTGGGCGGCGCCGAGGCGATGCTGCACACGGTCCTGCAGGGGGCCGGCGCCTCCGAGCACGAAATCGAGCTCGTGTTCTTTCAGGACGGCCCGTGGCCGGCCGAGCTGCGCGCGGCCGGCCTGCGCGTCGACATCGTCGAGGCCGGGCGCGTGCGCCAGCTTCACCGTGTCGGGGCGACCGTGCTGCGACTGGCCAGGCTGTTTCGCGAGCGCCGCCCCGATGTGATCCTCAACTGGGCGGCGAAGACCCAGTTCTACGGGTCGCCGGCGGCAGTGCTCGCGGGAATGTCCGACAGGGTCGTGTGGTGGCAGCACGCGATCGCCGGCCGCCACTGGCTCGATCTCAGCGCCAACCTGCTGCCCGCCCGCGCGATCGCCTGCTACTCGACGGCCGCCGCTCGCGCTCAAGAACGGCTGTGGCCGCACCGGCGCGCGATCGTCATCGCGGCGGGGGCCGGCCCGGTGCTCGATCGTGCCGGCCCGCCGCCGCTGGCCCTGCCCGGCACGGCACCCGTCGTCGGCATCGTCGGGCGGCTGCAGGCATGGAAGGGGCAGGACCGGCTGCTGCGCGCGCAGGCATTGCTGCGCGAGCGCGGACAGCCGATGCAGCTCGTGGTCGTGGGGGGCGACTCCTATGGGTTGTCGCCTGACTACGCCGCGTCGCTGCAGCCGCTGATCGCGAAGCTCGGCCTGCAGGACGCCGTGACGCTCGTCGGCGAAGTCGCCGACGCGATGCCGTTCATCCAGCAGCTCGACGTTCTCGTCAACGCCTCCGACCCCGAGCCATTCGGCATCGTGCTGCTGGAGGCGATGGCCGCCGCCGTGCCCGTGGTCGCCGTCAACCGAGGCGGCCCAACCGACATCGTCGAGCAAGGGCATACGGGGATGCTCGCGCGCTCGGGCGACCCCGCGGACCTCGCCGACGCGATCGAGCCGCTGCTCGCCTCGGCACAGCTTCGGCGCCGGGTCGGCGAGGCCGGGCGCGAGCGCTTCATGCGCGACTATACGGACGAGGCTGTGCGCAAGCGATTCTTCACCGCACTGCAGGAAATTGCCGGTACCGACCGATAGCGCACCGACGACGGGGCCGGCTGCGCTCGCCGCCCCGGACGGCGCGCGCGAGGTGACGCTCGTCGCCCACCACGTCGGTCCCGTGGGAGGCATGGAGCGCGTGCTCTCCGAGCTGGCGCTGGGGCTGCGCCGGCGTGGCTGGGCGGTCACCGTGATCGCCTACGAATGCGACCTTCCCGCCGACGCGGGAGTGACCTTTCGCCGCGTGCGCGGCCCGAGCCGCCCCTTCGTGCTGAGCTATCCGTGGTTCATGCTCGCGGGCACGCTCGCGGTCAGGCGACGGCGGCGTGGCGCGGTGATGGCCGTCGGCGCGATCGTGCTCAACCGGGTCGACCTCGTGGGGATCCACTACTGCCAGCAGGTCGGCCCGGCGACGCCGAGCCGCTCCAACTGGCTGTTCAGGCTGAACGTCGCCGCCTCGGGGCTGCTCGGCAGGCTCGCCGAGCGCGTCTGCTTTCGCCTCAACCGCCCGCAGCGCTTCGTGTGCGTGTCCGAGGGGGTGGCGGATGAGATCCGCGGGCACTTCCCCGAGCATGCCGGGCGCACGATCTCCATCCCCAACGGCGTCGACGTCGATGCGTTCGCGCCGGGCTCAAGGGAGGCGGACGCGCGTGCGCTGCGCGCCCGGCTGGGGATTGGCGAGGACCGGCGCGTGGCGATCTTCGTTGGCAGCGAGTGGCAGCGCAAGGGCTTGGAGCCCGCCATTCGCGCGCTCGCGCTGGCGCCCGGCTGGGATCTGCTCGTGGTCGGCAACGGCGATCGCGAGCGCTACGCGCAGCTGGCCGAGGGGCTCGGCGTAGGCGCTGCCGTTCACTGGATCGGCGTCTCGCGCGACGTCGCGCCGCTCTACCAGCTCGCCGACGCGCTCGTCTTCCCCACCAGCTACGAGGCCTTCCCGCTGGTCGCGCTGGAGGCGGCGGCGAGCGGCCTGCCGATCCTCGCCACACCGGTCAACGGCATCCGCGAGCTCGTCGGCGACGGGGTGAACGGCTTTCTGATCGACGCCGACCCGACGGACATCGGCGGGCGTCTGCGCCGGCTCGGCGACGACCCCGCGTTGCGCGAGCGACTCGGCGCGGCGGCCCGCGCGGCGGCGCTCGACTACAGCTGGAGCAGGATGGTGCAGCGACACGAGGCGCTGTACGAGAGCCTCGCCTAGGCGCGCGCGGCGAGGATGTCGCCGACGAAGGCGCTCATGCGCCGTTGCTGAGTGCCCCGGTCGAACACTGCGGCGCTCGCGGCCAGCGCGGCCGCGCGCTTGGCGTCGATCTCCTCGCGTGTGAGCCCTCGCAGGAGGGTTGACAGCGAATCGACGAACGTGGCACTCCAGGGCGCCTCGCCCGGCAGCCTCCACATGTAGCCCTCGTCGAGGTCGTAGGCCAGCGGCACCTCGCCGGTGATCACTCCCAGCCCGACCGCGAGGTACTCGCTGAGTTTCGTGGTGTAGCGGAAGGAGCCGACCGGGTCGACGCTCTGCGACAGGCTGCCGGCGTCGAACGCCGAGAGGTAGTCGGGCACTTGCTCGGGCGGCACGCGCCCGGGCAGCAGCACGCGCTTGCCGAGCTCGTCGCCGGCCAGCTCGCGCAGGCGCTGGAGGCCGTCGCCGTCACCGACGATGCAAGCGACGACGTCGGCGCGCTCGCTGCGCAGCACCGCCTGCACGATCTCCGCGCCGTACACGTAGCCGACTCTCTCGTTCCAGTGCAACGACCCGGCCAGCCCGACGACGATTGCCTGCTCGGAGACTCCGAGCTCGCCGCGTACGCGCTTGCGCGCGCCGTCCGTGGGCTCGTTGCGCGTCCAGCCGGCAGCGGTCATGCCGCGCGGCGCGCCGAACGCGAGTGCGCGCCCCACGAGGTAGGGCGTCCATCCCACGAAGCCGGCGCAGTAGCGGCACAGCAGGCGCTCGTACACGCCGCCGAGCATGCCCAGCGCCCGCGAGTGCAAACCCAGGAACGGCCCGACCGCGTCGCCGCTGGACACGACGTAGGGCACGCCCAGCAGCGCGCGCACCGCCAGTAGGACGAGCCCGCCTGCCGTGCCCGTGCCCTCCATCACCAGCAGCTGCGGGCGGTCTGCCAGCACGCTGCGTGCCAGGCGCCATGCCGAGCGCAGCTTGTGCGCGCGATCGAAGGCGAACTCCTCCGCGTCGAGCCGCTCCAGCAGAACGCGGATCCGCTCGCCCTCGATGTGCCCCTGGCCCTGCGTCGCGAAGCAGACGATTCGTGCGCGCCGGGACACCGCGTGCATACTAGGGAGCGCGGCAGCCGCGCGGCTGCGACAATCCGTCGCACGGGCCCTCGTCAGGCGCATCGCAAGGGGCTTGACACGGCGTCCCGGAGGGCGCCGACAGGGGCCTGTTGCACGAATGCTTGCCCCGTGATCGCGCGGTCCGGCGGGCGCTAATCTTTAGCTCCGGGTAACAGCGGCCCATATGATGGCGTGCCCTTTTGAGGCCACGGACGGACCCTCTACTTCGATGAACGAGACCACCGATGCTACCGCCATCTTTGCTCCTATCTGGAGACGCAAGTGGCTCATTCTCGCCGTCGCGATAATCGTCGGCGCAGCGAGCTACTTCTACTACAAGCGACAGACCCCGACCTACCAGGCGACGACCCAGGTGTTCCTCGGCGCGAGCGCCGAAGAACAGGCGCCCGGCGAAAAGGTCGCCAAAGGGCGTAACACGCTCTCCGACCAGGCCGCGGTGATCAACACGATCGTCGTCGAACAGGTGCGCCACCGCCTGCGCGCCGAGCACAAATCCAAGCTCGCGTCGCGCAGTACGAAAGTGAAAGCGAAGTCGCCCGAAAAGAGCGAATTCATAACGATCACCGTCGAAGGGCATTCCGCCAAGGGTGTCGCCCTGGTCGCGAACCTGACGGCGCAGACATACATCAAACGCCGCCAGGACAACCGCCAGCGGGCAGTCGAAAAAGCGATCGCGATCGCACGCCGCCAGCTCAAGCGCATCGAACAGTCGGCCCTGGCGAAGGTCGAAAAACCCGCTGCCACGAAAAGCAAGAGCGGATCGACGTCCACCGGCTCGGGCACGACCGCGCCGAAAGCTTCCGGCGGGCAGAGCCAGAGCGCCTCCAGCGTCATCCAGGAAGCGAACCTGAGCTCGACGATCAACAAACTGGAAGCCAGCCTGGGAACGATCAGCGCCCAGCAGGTCAGGCCGGCCAAGCCGGGCAACTCGCTGCTGCTCTCGCCCAAGCCGCGCAAGGACGCGATCTTCGGATTCGTGCTCGGCCTCGTGCTCGCGGCGATCGCCGCGTACGCGTTCAGCCGCTTCGACCGGCGCCTGCGCTCGCTGTCGGCGATCGAAGGCGTCACGCGATTGCCGCTGCTCACCGTGCTGCCGAAGGTCCGCCGGCCGATCATCCGCGGCGCCGGCCCTCCGCGGCCGTCGGTGCACCTGCTCGAGCCGTTGCGCCGGCTTCACACTTCGCTGCAGCCGGTCAACGGGAACGCGGCCGTGCCCTCGCACGTGCCGGGACGCTCGACGCTCGTCGTCAGCCCCGACCCCGGCGACGGCAAGTCGACGCTCGTGGCCGACCTCGCACTCGTGCAGCGAGACGCCGGCGCGCGCGTCGTCGTCGTCGAGGCCAACTTCCGCCGGCCGGTGCAGATGCGCCTGCTCGGCCTGGAGGGCGAGGGGCGCCTCGCCGACGTGCTCAGCGGCCGCCTGACCGCCGAAGAGGCGATGCAGCGGGTGTCGCCGGGGCTCGTCGCCGGGGCCGCCGACGGCGGCGATCAGCACCAGGCGGCCGGCGCCTTGCAGGCCGAGGTCGGTTCGCTGTTCGTGCTCGGCGGCGATCGCAACGTGCAGAACCCGCCGGCCCTGCTGGCCCAGGGCTCGATGCAGGAGCTGCTGCGCTACCTCGCCGCGAGGTTCGACTCCGTCCTGATCGACGTGCCGTCCCCGCTGGAGGTCAGCGACGCCGTGCCGCTGCTGGGCGTCGTCGACGGGATCGTCGTCGTCGAGCGTGTCGGGCACTCGCGCGAAGCGTCGGCTCTGCGCCTGGCGCAGCTGCTGGACAAACCTTCCACCGCCCCCGCGCTCGGGGTGGTTGCGAACTCTGTCGCGCGCGGCGAGGTCAAGCGCTACGGCTTCACGCCTCTGCGCGGAGCGCGCGGTCGCTCGGGCGCCGAGCTCGCACGACGATGAACCTGCCGCGCCCGCGCTCGGCCGCCGGGGCCGGGATCGGTCATCCACTGGTGATCGAGCGCCGTCTCACCGACGCGGCGCTGCTGGGGCTGTCGGCGCTGATCCCCGCCGCCGCCGCGCTGGCCGTGACGATCGCGCTGCCGAAAGTCAGCCTCCCGCTCGTGCTGATGATCGTGCTGGGTGCCGTCGGGGTCTTCGCCCTGATCGTCAGCAGCCGGCTGGTGCTGACGGCGACCTTGATCGTGCTCTACCTCGGCCTGCTCGACGGCGTCGTCAAGCTGTCCTTCACCTCGCGCGAAGCGACGGCTTCGATCCAGGACGTGATCATCCTCGCGGTCTGCCTCGGTGCGGTCATGCGCCTGGCCGTGCGCAAAGAACGCGTCACGCTGCCACCGCTGTCGGGCTGGGTGCTCGCCTGGGTCGGGCTGGTCGTCGTCAACGCCTTCAACCCGCGCACCGAAGGGATCCTCCACGTGCTCGGAGGGTTTCGCCAGAACCTGCAGTACGTCCCGTTCTTCTTCTTCGGCTACGCGCTGATGCGCTCCAAGCTGCGCTTTCGCCAGATGTTCTTGGTGATGGGCGTGATCGCCCTCGCCAACGGGGCCGTCGCCGCGTATCAGACCGAGCTCTCGCCCTCGCAGCTGGCGAGCTGGGGCCCCGGCTACCACAACCTCATCTACGCCCCCAGCGGTGGCACCGGCCGGGTGTACTTCAGCGAAGGCGAAGCCCGCGTGCGTCCCCCCGGTCTCGGCTCCGAGGGCGGCGCGAGCGGCGCGATCGGGCATATCGCGCTGCCGATGTGCCTGGCGCTGCTCGTGATCGCGCGGCGCAGGAGATGGCTCGCCGCGCTGTTCTGCCTGGGCGCGATCATGGCGGTCGTCGTCGGGCTCGGACGAACGCAGCTGGTCGGGGCGGGGCTCGGCGTGCTCGCCTTCGCCGGGCTGGCGACGCTCTCGGGAAGACAGTTCTCGCGTGCCATGGGCACGCTGCTGGCGGTCGTCGTGCTCGCGATCCCCGTCGGGGCGATTGTCGTCTCGTCGTTGCGCAGCGGGACGTTCAAGCGCTACGAAAGCCTCAACACGTCCTCGGAAACGACGCTGCACAAGGAAGCCGCCTGGACGAAAATCCCCAAATACGTGGCGGCTGAGCCGTTCGGCTTCGGCCTGGGCAACAGCGGCCCGGTCAGCGGTCTCGGCGGAAGCGCCAACAAGAACCTCTTCGAAGGACACGGCCTGACCTCGGAGACCGAGTACAACGTGCTCGTCAAGGAACTCGGGCTGGCCGGCCTGATCCTCTGGCCGCTGCTGGCGATCTACATCAGCATCTTCATCGTCCGCCGTTTCCGGCGCGTGCGAGACAAGGAGCTGGCGATTTGCCTGGCGGGCGCGCTCGCCGCGTTCATACCGCTGCCGATCGAGGGCTCGACGGCGTTCATCAGCGGCGGCGCCTCCAGCGGCGCCTACTACTGGTTCGCGATCGGTGTGGTCGCCTACTGGTTCGGCGGCCGCGGTCGCGCGCTGGCGCCGGCCGAGGAGCAACCACAAGACGCCCCGCAGGTCCACGACGTCCCTCCCCGAAGCGATGCGGCGCCCGTCCCTGCGTAGCAAGGCGCCGGCGCCGGGCCCGGCGTCGATGCGCAGGCGTCTCGATCTGCTGATCGGCGACCGCCGCGGCCTGATCGCCCTGCTCGCGATCTGCTCGGTGCTGTCGGGCTTCACCGAAGCGGCGACGCTCGCGCTCGTCGCCGAGCTCGCCGCATCGGTCGTCGGCGGCGCGAGCAAAGGTGGGCACAACCACGCGCTGTCGCTGTTCTCCATCCACGGCAGCCCGGGGACCTTGATCCCCGTGGCATTCGCCTTCTGTGCGCTGCGGCTGGTCTTCCAGATTCCCCTCTCGATGCTGCCGGCGCGGATCGCCGCGCAGGTGATGGCCAGGCTTCGCACCGAACTGTTCGACGCCTTCAGCCGTGCCTCCTGGACCGTCCAGTCGCAGGGCAGGGAGGGCAACCTGCAGGAGATCATGACCAACCAGGTCGCGCAGGCGGTCAGCGGCGTGGCGGGCACGACGGGGCTGATCACCTCGACGCTGCAGTTCATCGTGCTGATGGTCTTCGCGCTGAAGCTGAACGCGCTGGCGGCACTCGTCGTCGGAGCGATGACCGTCGTGCTGTTCATGCTGCTGCGCCCCCTGCGAAAACGCGGCGGTCGCTACGCGCAGGCGCTGTCGCGTGCGCAGGTCGGCTACGCCGGCGGCATCGCCGAGAGCAACCGGCTCGCCGAGGAGACGCACGTCTTCGGCGCCGGCGCCGTCCAGCGCGAACGCATCGGCAAGTCGATCGCCGAGGCCAGGCACTGGTTCTTTCGCTCGCAGGTGCTCGGGCGGCTGGTCGCCAACGTCTACCAGAGCCTGATCTACGTGCTGCTCGTTGCGGGGATCGCGGTGCTGTACCTGATCGGGGGCAATCACGCGGGCTCGCTCGGCGGCGTTGTGCTCGTGCTGCTGCGCGCCGGCATGGCCGGGCAGCTGATCCAGGGCTCCTACCAGACGCTCGTGCAGGCGATCCCGTTCGTCGAGCGCGCGCAGGAGACGCTTGCGAGCTTTCGCGACAGCGTCGAGCAGGACGACGGCCAGCCACTGTCGGCGATCGACACGGTCGGCTTCGAGGCCGTCTCCTTCGCCTACAGGCCCGAGTCGCCGGTCCTCGAGGACATCAACTTCACCGTGCGTGGCGGCGAAGCGATCGGCATCGTCGGCCCCTCGGGAGCCGGCAAGTCGACGCTCGTGCAGCTCCTGCTGAGGCTGCGCCGGCCGGTCGGCGGGCGGTATCTGATCAACGGCATGCCGGCGGAGAGCTTCGCCCGTGAGGACTGGTACAAGCAGGTCTCCTACGTGCCACAGGAACCGCGGCTGCTGCACGCCTCGGTCGCCGACAACATCCGCTTCTTCCGCGACCTCGACGACGCGCAGGTGGAGCGCGCGGCGCGCATGGCGCGCATCCACGACGACATCGCCGGCTGGCCCGAGGGATACGCGACGATCGTCGGGCCGCGCGCAGACGCCGTCTCCGGCGGCCAGCAGCAGCGAATCTGCCTGGCCAGGGCGCTCGCCGCCGAACCGGACGTGCTCGTCCTCGACGAGCCGACGAGCGCGCTCGACCCGGAGTCCGAGGCGTTCATCAGCGCCTCGCTGAAGGCGATCCGCAGCCAGCTGACGCTGTTCATCGTCGCGCACCGCATGTCGACGCTGGAGATGTGCGATCGCGTGATGGTGATCGTCGACGGGCGGATGGCCGGCTTCGACACGAAAACCGTGCTGCAGCGCGACAACCCGTACTACCGTCACGCCTCTGCGCTGGCGACGGCGGGGCACGCCAACTGACGCGGTCGGCATGGCAGGCGCGATCGACCTCACCCGACCGGAGTCGTTCGCCGGGACGATCCCCGACTTCTTCGTCGTGGGGCACCCCAAGTCGGGCACGACGGCGCTGCATCAGATGCTCAAGGCCCACCCGCAGATCCACCTGCCCGACCGCAAGGAGCCGTGGTTCTTCGCCGAGGAGCTGCACGAGCGAACCCCTCCGCGGCCCGAAGGGACACCGCGCACGCTGACCGAGTACGCCGCCTGGTTTGCAGGCGCCGCGCCGGGTCAGCTCGTCGGCGACGCGACGGCGTTCTACCTGTGGTCGACGTCGGCCGCGGCGAACATCGCGCAGGTCAACCCGCAGGCGCGCATCGTGGCGATCCTGCGCGAGCCGGCGAGCTTCCTGCATTCGCTGCACCTGCAGCAGCTCGAAACGTACGTCGAGGTGGAGACCGACCTGGGCAAGGCCATGGAGCTCGAGAGCGAGCGCCGCGAGGGCCGCTCGGTGCCCAAGTACACCTACTTCCCGAAGATGCTGCTGTACTCGGACTTCATCCGCTACGTCGAGCAGCTTCAGCGCATGCACGCGGTGTTCGCCGCAGAGCAGGTCAAGGTGATCGTCTACGACGACTTCCGCGCCGACAACGAGGGCACGGTACGCGAGGTCCGCCGGTTTCTTGGCGTGGAGGACTCCGGCCCCGTCGCCACCGTCGAGGCCAACCCGACCGTGCGGCCGCGCTCGCAGAGGCTCAACGAGCTGGTGCATGCCGTCGGCGTCGGCCGCGGGCCGGTATCGCGCGCGGTCAAGCAGACGATCAAGGCCGTCACCCCCGCCGGCCCGCGGCGCCGAGCGATGCATGCGCTCAAGCGCCAGGCGGTGTTCGCGCCGGCGCGTCCGCCCGATCCGGCGGTGATGCGGCGGTTGCGCTTGCGCTACAAAGACCAGGTGGTCGCCGCAAGCGATTACCTCGGGCGCGATCTGGTGAAGCTGTGGGGCTATGACGACCTCGACTGAGCCTGGCGCCTTCGGGCGCACGGACGAAGTTGCCGCGCGCCGCGCATGGCGCGAGCGCCAGGCGCGCGAGCAGGAGGCCGGCCTGCCGTCCGGAGCGGTGGCGGTGTCGTGCTCGGCGCCACGCGGGACGGGCGGGCTCGGCCGCCACCTGCAGGAGCTCGCCGACGCGCTCGCCCGCCGCGGCCAGGAGTGCTCTTGCATCAGCGGGGACAGGAGCCCGCAGGACGCGTCGCAGTCGCGCGAGAGCCTCGCCGCGCGCTTGCTGAAGCTGCCCGTGCCGCTGTCGCCGGGAGTGCGCGTGCGCGCCTCGGCCGGCGAGTTCGACGCCTACGCGGCGCGACGCCTGCCGGCGGCCGAGCACCTGATTGCCTTCAACGGCCAGGCGCTGCGCCAGCTCGGCGCGGCGCGGCGTGCGGGCTACGCCTCGGCGAGCCTCGTGTCGGCCAACTCGCACATGCGCCAGGTCGTGCGCCAGCACGAGCGCGCGCACCGGCTCTATCCGCTGGAAGGGTCCTGGGCGAAGCACCTGCTCGCGCGCAACCTGCGCGAGTACGAGCGGGCCGATCGCGTGTTCGTCGCCTCGCGCTACATCCGCGAGTCGTTTCTGGCGCAGGGCTTCCCCGAGGATCGCCTGGCGTCGTTCCCGCTCACGCCGCACCCTCGCTTCGACGACGTGCGCCGGGAGGAGCGCAGTGACCGCTTCGAGATCGTGTACGTCGGCAGCCTCGCCGTGCACAAGGGGGTGCCGCTGCTGATCGACGCCGTCCGCCGGCTGAGCTTCGCGGACTTGAGGCTCACGCTCGTCGGCGGATGGGGCTCGCGCGGCATGCGCAAGTTCGTGCAGCGCGCGTGCGCCGAGGACCCGCGCATCGTCGCCGGGCCGGGCGACCCGCTGGTGCCCTTCGGTCGTGCCGGCGTGTGCGTGCACCCGGCCTTCGAGGACGGCTTCGCCTACGCACCGGCCGAGGCGCTCGCGGCCGGCGTGCCGGCGATCGTCAGCGAGGACACGGGGATGAAGGATCTGATCGACTCGCCACGCGCCGGCCTGGTCCTCGCGACAGGCGACCTCGACGCGCTCGTGCAGGCCATCGAGGCGGCCTACCGCGGCGAGCTGTTCGACGGCAGGTAGGCGCCGATGGCAAGCGTCCGTCACGCCGCCGGCCAAGCCGCCTCGCCTCCCGGCGCTCCGGCGCCCGGCGCGCGCGTGGCGGCGGTGGGTATCTCCGTGGACGATCCGTGCGGCGTTCGCGATCACGCGGCGCTGCTCGCCGATGCGCTCGCCGCGCAGGGATGCGCGTGCTCGCTGCACTGGCTGTGGCGGGAGGGCGGCGCGCTCGGCGCCGAGCGCGCCCAGTTGCGCGCCTGGGCCGACGAGCTCGCGCACGAGCTCGCGCACGAGCGCCCCGAAGCGATCCTGCTGCACTACTCCGTCTTCGCGTTCTCACACCGCGGCGTGCCGCTGTTCGTCAGGCCACTGCTCTCGGCGATCGCCGAGCTCGACGTCCCGCTCGTGGCGTTCATGCACGAGTTCGCCTACCCGTGGCGCCTCGGCGGCGCGCGCGGCAAGGTCTGGGCGCTGACTCAGCGCCTGGCCCTGCGCGAGGTCGTGCGCGCCTGCGACGGCCTGGTCGTCTCCGCCGAGGCGCGCGCCGGCTGGCTCTCCACGCGTGCGTGGCTGCAGCGACGCCCGACGGCGGTCGCGCCCGTCTTCTCCAACCTGCCGAGCTCGAATGCCCGTCCGCAGGCCAACACGGCGCGGGTCGGGCTGTTCGGCTACGGCCACGAGGGCGTCGACGTCGCCGTCGTGCTCGATGCGATGCGGTTGCTGCGCGAGCGCGCCGGCGATGCCGAGCTGGTGCTGGCCGGCGCGCCGGGCAGCCCCTCGCCTGCGGCCGCCCGCTGGCAGGACGAGGCGGCGCAGCGCGGTCTCGCCGGCACGCTGAGCTTCTCCGGCAGGTTGCCCGCGCAGGACCTCTCCGACGTGCTCGCCGGCTGTGACGTGCTGCTGTTCGCCGAGCGGGGAGGACCGACGTCGCGCAAGACGACGCTCGCGGCGTCGCTGTGCAGTGGGCGCCCGGTGGTCGCGCTGGACGGGCAAAGCAGCTGGCAGGAGCTGCTGGCGGCGCAGGCGGCCGTGGTCGTCGCCCCCGACGACCGGGCGCTTGCGCAGGCGCTGACAGGGCTGCTGGCCGATCGTCGCGCACGCGAGCAGCAGGGGGAGCGCGGGCGCGCTTTCGCCCGGCGCGCGATGAGCGCCGAGCACAGCGCACAGGTGATCGCCGGCGCGCTCGCGCACGCGATCGACGGCGCACGTAGCTGAGTCAGCGCGCGCTTGCAGCGTGTGCGATCGCCGCGTCGATCGCCGCTTCGAAGTCGCGGGCGCGCGAGGCGTAGGAGATCTCCTCGTGCACGCGATCGCGTGCGAATGTCCGCGCGCCGGCGCCGAACTTCGCGCCGGCCAGCTCGACGATCGCCGCGCGCAGCGCGCCGGTGTCGTCGGGCTCTGCCAGCCACACGCCGGGCTTGTCGGCCAGGTAGTCCCAGTTCTCGCCCGGCGGCAGCGCGGCGAGGATCGGCCGGTCGGTCATCAGGTACTCGTAGGTCTTCGCCGAGATGCGACCGCCGCGCGAGCGGTCCACGCGCAGCGGCAGCGTGAGGAACAGCAGGTCCGCGCCGGCGAGGATGCCGGCGACGCGGTCGTGCGCGACCGCGTCGTGCACCGCGACGACCTGCTCGATGCCGGCGGCGGCGAGCGCGCGCTCGACGACATCGCGCGGATAGGAGTTGTCATACACGGTCATGCCGATGCGCCCGCGCCACTGCGGATGCTGCTCGAGCGCCTGCACGAGCGCCTCGCCGATCACAGCCGGCGAGGCGGTGCGCGTGTCCAGCTCGGTGAGGCGATGGCGGCCCAGGCGCATCCACGCCTCGTAAGCACGCTTGGCCCGGCCCGGCCGGGCGTGCTGCTCGATCAGCGTCCACCAGCCGGACATCGCTCCCACGTAGACGATCTCGAAGCGCTCGCCCTGCGGCGGCGGCTGAGCGTGAAAAGCGGTCTCGTCGGCGCCGTAGCGCACGAGATGGAAGCGTTCGGCGACCTGCGCAGATTGCCTGGAGCGGACGAGCTCGAGGTTGGTTTGCGAGACGTAGACGATCGCGTCGGCGCTGCGCGCATAGCGGTCCTCGAGCGCTCCGGCGAGGCGATGGTGAAGGCGCGAGGGGAAGTCCGGGTGCATGTCGGTGCACGTCGGCGAGTCGTCGAGGTTGAGGATCAGCGGCAGGCCGGTCATGCGCGCCAGGGCGAGGCCGACGAGGCCGGCGGAGTAGGGCATCATGAACACGACGATCGCGCTCGGCTGCTCGCGCTTGACCAAGCGCCTGCCTGCGAGGATCGCCGGCAGCACCCAGAAGACCGAGTCGTCGGGCCACACCGCCAGCTCCAGCAGCTTGCTCAGCCGCAGCCGGCGCAGCGTGGCGAGCAGCCTGCGCGGACGGCGGCTCGCGACGGCCTGCACGCGCACGCGATCGCTCGGCCGCGCATCGCGCGCCTCGGTGAGCACCGTGACGTCCCAGCGCTCGCCCAGGCGCTCGACCAGCTTGCCCGCACGGATGCCGGTGGGCGTCGTGTCGGGTGCGAAGGACTGCGAGACGCACAGCAGCCGCCCGCGGCGCGCATGCTCGCCGGTGCCGTTGCTCGGGCGGTCGTCGCTCATGCGATCACTCCGGGTCGCCGGCCTTTGCCCATCGGCGTTCGGCGGTCGCATAGGCGTCGAGCAGCGCGGCGACGTGGCGCTGCTCGGTGAAGCGCTCGCTTACGGAGGCCATCCCCGCCGCGCCCATCGCGCTCTGGCGCCCGGGATCGTCCAGCAGCGCTGACAGCGCGCCTGCGAGCGCCCGCTCGTCGCCGGCCGGCACGCACAGCCCCGTTCGCCCGTCGTCGAGCCAGTCCTCGACGCCGCCGGTCGCGCTGGCGACGACGGGCCGTCCTGCCGCAAGCGCCTCGATCCCCACGAGGCCGAACGGCTCGGGCCACAGCGAGGGAATCGCCACCACGGAAGCTTCGGCGAGCTCGCGCGCGAGCTCCTGCGGTCCCAGCCAGCCGCGGAAGTCGACGCGCTCCTGCACCCCCAGGCGCGAGGCCAGCTTGCGCAGCGCCTCCAGGCGCTTGCCGCTGCCACAGATCACGAACTCGCCGTCCACGTCGCGCGCCGCGCGGATCAGCACGTCGACGCCCTTCGGGCGCACCAGGCGCCCGGCGAAGACCACCCGGCGCCGGCCCTCGTGGCCGGAGCCGTGCACGACCGGCACGGTGCTGAACAGCGGCACGATCGCTCGCCGGCGCACGCCGTTGATCGCCATGTGGCGGTCGATCGCGTGCGAATAGGCGATCGTCAGGTCCGCGCCGCGCAGCGATGCGCGCGCCGCCGTCGCACGCCGGTAGCTGTCGGGCAGCCAGCGCGGGTCGCGCGTGTGCGCGCAGCCGCGCAGCAGCAGGTTGGGCACGCAGCCCGGGCCGTGGGCGCGCTGGCATTCCTGGCCGGGGCGGAAGTAGTGCACGCCCGACGTGCACGCGGAGAAGCCGTGCACGCTGCTGACGAGCGGCGCGTGGCGCTGCAGGTGGGCGCTCACCCGGGGATCGTCGAACTGGTGGGTGTGGATCACCGAGTACTCGCGAGCGAGCACGTCGCCGATGCGCCGCTGCGGCGCGAGGTCGCGCTTGAACAGCTCCGCGCACGGGTGGACGGTCACGCCCGCCGGCGCCTCGGCGAGCTCGTCGCGCACGGCCAGGACGTGCACGTCGACACCTTCCCGCGCGAGCGCCGCGGCGCTCGCCTCGACGTGCGTGGCCACGCCACCGTCCCTCGTCCAGAGCGGCGTGACGAGCAGAACGGATCTTGTCATCCCCGGGATCTCGAGCTCTCCATCCGTGGCAGGCGTCCGGCGCTCGAACGCTGTGCACGGACGGTCGATGATAGCGACGCCCCATCTGGCCAGGCAATAGATTCCGGGCGATGAGCGAGGGGGTTGACAGCGATCGGCAGAAGCTCGCCTACGTGATGGGCGCTGGGCATAGCGGCAGCACGATCCTCGGCATCACGCTCGGCAACTGCGACGGGTTCTTCTACGCCGGAGAGCTCGAGGAGTGGGCGATGACGGCCGAGCGCCCGCGCTGGGGGGCGGCCGACCGCCAGGAGTTCTGGAGCGCGGTCAAAGACCGCGTGCAGGGTGCCGAGGGGCTGCTCGGCGGATCGGCCAATCGCTGCGTCGAGCGCTCCTCGGCGAGCTTTCGCGTCGACCTGTGGCCCGCGCGCCGCCGGCTGCGCCCGCTGTACAAACGCGTCGCAGAGGACCTGATTCGCGCGGTCGCGGACGTCGCGCGCGCCTCCTACGTCGTCGACACCTCGCACTTCCCCCTGCGCGCCCGGGAGCTGCGCGAGCTGCCGGGCATCGAGCTTTACCTGATCTACCTCGTGCGCGATCCGCGCGACGTCGTCGCCTCCAACACGCGCGAGCTCAGCCCGCACGAAGTCGCCGAGAACAGGTGGCGCAAGCTGACGATGAACGCCAACCTGTGGCTGACGCAACTGCTCTGCCTGCGGACGTTCCACAGCCACCCGCCCGAGCGCCGGATCTTCGTGCGCCACGAGGACTTCCTCGACGACCCGCAGGCGGTGACCCGCCAGATCCTCGACGTGCTCGGCTCCGACGCCTCGCTGCCCGACCTGCAGAAGCTCGCGGTCGGCGCTCCGCTGCAGGGCAACCAGCTGATCCGCACGGACACGGTCGCGATCCGGGCGCCGGGCGCGCGCCGCGTTCGCCGCGACGTGACCACGCGGCTGGCGCAGGCGATGTGGGAGCCGCTGCTCGCGCGGCTGACCCCGGCGGCCCATCCCGGCACACGAGGCACGGCGTGAAGGCGTTCACCCACCGTGCGATCGCCTCGCTGGGGCGGCGCGTGCAGCGACCGGAGCTGGTCGCGACGTTCTACTCGGGCGCGCGCCGGCTGCTGCACGAGGAGATCGCCGTGCAGGCGGTGCTCCCTGCGCTGCTGCGCGCAGACGCCACGTACGTCGACGTGGGCACCAACAGAGGCCAGCTGCTCGGCGAGGCGGTGCGTGCGGCGCCGGCGGGACGGCACATCGCCTTCGAGCCGATCCCCGAGCTCGCCGACGAGGTGCACCGGGCGTTCCCAGACGTCGACATCCGCCGGCTGGCCCTCAGCGCGCAGCCGGGCTCGGCCGAGTTCTGCCACTTCAAGACGATGGACGGCTGGAGCGGTTTGCGCCGCAGCCCCGAGGTGAGCGACGAGCGCGGCCATCCCGAGTACATCCAGGTCGCGCTTTCGACGCTCGACGCGGAGCTGGCGGGCGTCGACCCGCGTGTCGTGAAGATCGACGTGGAGGGCGCGGAGCTCGACGTCGTGCGCGGAGGTCGCCAGGTGCTCGCGCACAGCAGGCCGTTCGTCGTCTTCGAGCACGTCGCGGCCGCCGCTGCGCTCTACGGATCGCCCTCCAGCGCACTGTGGGACGCGTTCGACGAGCTCGGCTACGAGGTCTTCGCGATCACCGGCGATGGCCCGTTCGCACGCGACGATTTCGCCGGGGCTACCGACGTGATCAACTGGCTGGCGCGCCCGGCGGCCTAGCCGGCCGGGGTCGCTTCGCCGACGGGCGCGGAGGCGCCGGAGACGGGGGCCGCCGGCGACGACGTGGCTGGCGGCGCAGCGGCCTGCAGCGCCGGCGCAGGTGTCTGCGCCGCCACGATCGCGTACGTGAGCATCGGGGACTCGCTGCGCTGCGTGCCACGCGGGCGCGCGACGGCGATCACTTCGACGTCGCCGGCCGAGCGGAACCGGTGCGAGAAGGTGAAGTGACCTTCGGCGTCCGTGCGGGTGAAGGCGACCGTGCGCCATTCGCCGCCGGCGTAGCGAACCCTCAGCGCGACCTGGCGGCCTGCCTGTGCGGGCGCGATCGTGCCGGTGAAGGTCTGCTTGGCGCGTCCGCCGGCGCCTTTGCCGGCACCCATCGGCAGCGACGAAGCGCTTGCCGCGGGGCCCTGCAGGCTCACTCCGCCGGCGACCAGCACGACGGCGCGAGCCGCGTGGCGCACGTTCGCCGTGCGCACGAGGAACACGCTGCGCCCGGCCAGCGCACCGGACTGCAGTTCGTAGCTGCCGTCGCTTGCGGTCGTCGTCGTGCCGGCGACGCTCGCGCCCGCCTGGCCGCTTGCGGCCTGGCGCTGATAGACGGTGATCTGCTGTTCGCCGGCGTCGGCGTCCGACGGGCATGTGAGCTTGCCGGAGATCGTCACCGATTCGCCGGTCACGACCTGCGGCGAGCTCGCAGCGGCCGTCAGCGTGCAACCGTGCACGGCGGCCGTGAGCTGACCCTCAGGCGTGCCTTTCGGGTCTTCGGATTTGCCTTCGGGCGCGGTCGTTTCACTCGGCGCGGTCACTTCGGCAGTGCTGTCGGCGGCGCCCGCGCGTTGCGCACGTTCGGCCGCGCGCGTGGCCTTGCGCTGTTCGCGCTGCGCCTGGCGCGCGGAGCGCTGCGCCTGGCGTGCCGCTTGCCTCTCCTGCTTTAGCGCCTGACGCTGGAGCTTGCGTTCGGCGCGCGCTTGTGCGCGTTGCTGCGATTGGGCGGCGTGAGCGACCGCCGGGCGCGCAGAAGCGGCCGTGGCGGAGGCGGTCGCTGAGACGGCGCACAGCGCAAGCGCCAGGATGGCGCTGCAGAGAAGGCGAGTCGCCCGGGGCGACTTCGAAGCGATGTTGGGCACTTTGCTCCTTGCGATTGGAGGGGCCGGGCCGGCGGGTGGCAGCCGACCGTTATCGCCCCCCTATCGGCAGTCGTGGAAGCGCGCTTGACAGCACTTGGGCCGTCTGGACGCAGATGCGAGGCCGTGCTGCGGCGCATCCGCGCCGGTGTCGGCCGGGCCGCCGACGCGCCGCGACCTTCGCAGCCGATCATCTATGTTGCCCGAATGTGCGGGATTGCAGGCAGTACGGCGGACCCCGGCGGCCGCGCGGTGCGCGCGATGTGCGCCACGCTGCGTCATCGCGGGCCCGACGACGAGGGGGTTCACTGCGATCAACCCAGCGGTGTGACGATCGGCGCCCGGCGCCTGGCGATCATGGACATCGACGGCGGCCATCAGCCGCTGAGCAACGAGGACGGCTCGGTGTGGGCTGCGTTCAACGGTGAGATCTACAACCACCCGAAGCTGCGCGAGGACCTGCGCCGGCGCGGGCACACGTTCGCGACGAGCGGCGACACCGAGGTGCTCGTGCACCTGTACGAGGAGTACGGCGAGGCGATGGTGCACGCGCTGGAGGGCATGTTCACGTTCGCCATCTGGGACCAGCGCGCCGCTCGCCTGCTGATCGCGCGCGACCGCTTCGGCGAGAAGCCGCTGTTCATGCACGAGCAGGACGGCGAGCTGCTGTTCGCCTCCGAACTGACGTCGCTGCTGGAGGTCAAGCCGCAGCTGCGCGAGCTCGACCCGTATGCGATCGACGCGTTCTTCGTGTTCGCCTACGTGCCCGGCCCCGGCACGATCGTGCGCCGCGTGCGCCAGCTGCAGCCCGGGCATCTGCTGCGCTGGGAGCGCGGGCGCGGCGTGTTCGGCGAGCGAAGCTGGTGGGCGCCGCCGGCCCACGGCGTGCGCCGGCGCGAGTCGTTTCAGTCGGTCGCGGCCGAGGCCAAGCAGCTGTTCGAGGAGTCGGTGCGAACGCGCATGGTCGCCGACGTCCCCGTCGGCGTGTTCCTCAGCGGCGGCGTCGACTCGACGCTCGTCGCCGCGACGGCGGCCGAGGCCTCCTCCCGGCGCCTGCAGACCTTCACCGTCGGCTATGACACCGGCGCGGTCAACGAGACCGAGCGCGCGCGTGTGGTGGCGGCTCGCCTGGGCTCCGATCATCACGAGGTGACGCTCACGCAGGGCGACGTCGCCGAGCGCGCGCCGCGCGTGCTCGCCGCGCTGGACCAGCCGCTGGCCGACCGCGCGACGATCCCGCTGCACGCCCTCTCGGAGTTCGCGCGCCCGCGCGTGACGGTCGCGCTGGGCGGCGAGGGCGCCGACGAGCTGTTCGGCGGCTACCCGCGCTACCGCTGGCTGCAGCGGGCGCGGCGGCTGCACTCGGCACTCGGCTCTGCCGGGTCGCGCTCGCTCGCCGGCGCGCTGCGCCAATCGGCACGCGTCGGGCCCGCGGCGCGCGCCTCCACGCGCCTGGCGCCGACGTCGGTGCTCGAGCGAAACCTCGACTGGGTCACCAGCGAGCGCCGCCACCACCGCGAGGGACTGTACGGCCCGCGCCTGGCGCAGCTCGACCGCACACGCGTACTGGACGATCTGTCGGCGCAGGCCGGCGAGCTCGACGGCGAGCCGGCGGTACGCTGGCTGATGCATCTCGACCAGGTGCACTACCTGCCCGACGACGTGCTCGTGAAGACCGACCGTGCGAGCATGCTCGTCTCGCTGGAGATCCGCACGGCCTTCCTGCACGCGGGGCTGGCCGAGCTGGCCGGCTCGCTGGACACGTCGCTGCATCTGGCGGGGGGCACCGGCAAGGCGCTCGTGCACGACATGCTCCCGGCGGAGCTGATCCCGTCGAGCCGCTTCGGGCGCTACCGCAAGACCGCGTTTCGCGTTCCCGCCGCCGAGTGGCTGCGAGGCCCGCTGGCGCCGCTGCTGAGCAGCCAGGTGCAGCATGGGTCGATCTACGACGAGGGCTACTTCGACCGCGCCGTCGCCGAACGGCTGGTGCGCGAGCACGCGACCTCGGCGCACGACCACAGCGATCGCCTGTGGCCACTGCTGTCGTTCGGGCTGTGGGCGGATCGCTTCCATGGCGTCGACGCCGCCTGAGCAGTCGCGGCCGTCGCAGCGGCCGCGACTGCTGCTCGTGACGCCCGACTTCCCACCGGCGCCCGGCGGGATCCAGGTGGTGGCCGAGCGTCTTGCTGCGGGCATGACGGCGCTGGACATCGAGGTCGTCGCCCCGGACTCGCCGGGCGCGGCGCAGTTCGACGCGGCAAGCGATCTGCGGGTGCACCGGGTGCGCGGCGGCGCGCGGCTGCGCGGCGGCGAGAACGCGCTGCTCAATGCCGCGGCGATCGCGCAGGCGCTGCGCTTTCGCCCGCACGCAACGCTGAGCATGCACATCGTGACCAGCCCCGCCGCGGCGGCAATCCGCCGTGCGACGGGCGCGCGCACGGTGCAGTACTTCCACGCCGAAGAGATCGGCGCCAAGCCCCGCCTGGCGGCCTTTGCGGCGCGTCAGGCCGACGCGTCGGTCGCGGTCAGCGCCTACACCGCCGGCCTGGTGGCCGCCACCGGGGCGCCGAGCGAGCGTACGACGGTGATCGCCAACGGCACGGACATCCCGAGCGACGCCGCATCGCTGCCGAGCGAGCGCCCGACGATCGTCACGATCGCGCGCATCGAGGAGCGCTACAAGGGCCACGACACGATGGTGCGCGCGCTCGCGCTGGTGCTCGCCAAGGTGCCCGACGCGCAGTGGGTGGTGATCGGCGACGGCTCGCTGCGCCCGGGAATCGAAGCGCTCGCGCGCTCCTACGGTGTGGCCGGGTCGGTGCAGTTCCTCGGCGCGGTGCCCGACGAGCAGCGCGACGCGTGGCTGGCACGCGCGACGCTGCTGGCGATGCCCAGCCGGCTGCCCGCCGGCGACTTCGCGGGGGAGGGCTTCGGCATCGTCTACCTGGAGGCGGGGGCTTACGGCAAGCCGGTCGTCGCCGGGAACGTCGGCGGCGCGCTGGACGCGGTGATCGACGGCGAGACGGGCCTGCTCGTCGACCCGCTCGACCCCGTGGCCGTCGCCGAGGCGGTCGTCGCACTGCTCAGAGACGAGCAGCTCGCGCGGCGGCTGGGCGCGGCCGGGCAGGCACGCGTGGCGCAACTCTCCTGGCCGTCGGTCGCCGCGCGCGTGCAGCGGCTGCTGCTGGCGCAGATCGAGGCCGGCCCAGGCAGCGGGCGGCAACCCGGCGGCGACCGAGCGCACGACCGCGCGTGAGGGTTCTGTACGTCAGCCACACGGCCGTCGTCAGCGGCGCCGAGCGCTCGCTGCTGGACCTGCTGGGCGCGCTTCCCGCAGACGTGCAGCCGCTGCTGGCGGCGCCGCGCGGGCGCCTGACGCAGCTGGCCGAGCAGCGCGGCATCGCGACGACGCAGATCCGCGGCACGGCCGGCAGCCTGCGCGTGCATCCGCTGCACACGCCGCGCGCGCTGGCGGAGATGGCGCTCGCGGGCCGGCAGGTGCGCCGCGCGGCGGCGCGCCACCGCGCGGACGTCGTGCACGCCAACTCGATTCGCGCGGGCATCGTGCTCGCGCTCGCGCGCCTGCGCGGCACGCCGGCGATCGTGCACGTGCGCGACTGCCTGCCGCCCGGCCGCGTCAGCGCGGCGACGCTGCGCCTGATCGCCAGGACCGCGACGCGGATCGTCGCGAACTCCCGCTACACGGCCGCGTCGGTGCTCGCGGCGGCACCGGGCGCGCGCATCGACGTCGTGCACAACCCGGTCGATCTGCAGCGCTTCGACCCGCAGGCGATCGATCGCAGGGCGGCCCGCGCCGGACTGGGGGAGGCCGGCGCGGACGGCCGGCTGCTGCTAGGCGTGGTCGCGCAGCTGAGCCCGTGGAAGGGCCAGGACACGGCGATCGAGGCGCTCGCGCTGCTCGTCGGCGAGGGGGTGGACGCTCACCTGCTGCTCGTCGGGTCGGCCAAGTTCGTCGCCCGCTCGACGCGCTTTGACAACACCGATTACGTCGCCGGCCTGCACGAGCTGGTCGCACGCGAAGGGCTGGCGGATCGCGTGTGGTGGCTGGGCGAGCGCGAGGACGTGCCGCAGCTGATCGGCGCGATGGACGGGCTGCTGCTGCCCTCGTGGGAGGAGCCGTTCGGGCGCGCGCTGATCGAGGCGATGGCGCTCGGCGTGCCGGTCGTCGCGACGAGCGTCGGCGGTCCTGCGGAGATCGTCGAGCAAGGCCGCCAGGGATACCTCGTCGCGCCGCGGCGCCCCGGCGAGTGGGCGCAGGCGATCGCGCGCTTGGCGCAGAGCCCGGAGGCGGCCGCGGCGATGGGCCGTGCCGGGCGAGAGCGCGTGCGCGAGCTGTTCACGATCGCCCATCACGTGCGTGCGACACTTGACGTGTATGAACGCACCATCGCCGAGAGTCGCTGACCGCGCGGAGGGTCGGCTGGGCTCGCCGGGCGCGCAGCGGCGAATCTTGCAAATACCGCCTTCGCGCCCTAAGGTTGGGCGCCGGCAAACGGATTGTCCGCGGTGCATGGACGCACGAATGCAGGCCCGTACCGAAACCTTCACACGCAGCCCAATTTCGACCACTTAGCAAGGATGCCAGCCACCTACCACCTATCGCATCTGCGCACGCTGGAGGCCGAGGCGGTGCAGGTGATGCGCGAGGTCGCCGCCGAGTTCGAGCGGCCGGTGCTGCTGTTCAGCGGCGGCAAGGACTCGATCGTGCTGCTGCGCCTGGCCGAGAAGGCGTTTCGCCCGGCGCCGTTCCCGTTCCCGGTGATGCACGTCGACACCGGCCACAACTTCCCCGAGGCGATCGAGTACCGCGACCGGCGCATCCGCGAAATCGGCGAGCGGCTGATCGTCGCTTCGGTAGAGGACTCGATTCGCGAGGGACGCGTCGTCGAGGAGACCGGGCCGCGCGCTTCGCGCAACGGCCTGCAGACGGTCACGCTGCTCGACGCGATCCGCGAGCACGGCTTCGACGCGGCGTTCGGCGGCGCGCGGCGCGACGAGGAGCGCGCGCGCGCCAAGGAGCGCGTGCTGTCCTTCCGCGACCAGTTCGGCCAATGGGAGCCCCAGCGCCAGCGCCCGGAGCTGTGGACGCTGTACAACGCGCGTATCGCCAAGGGCGAGCACGCGCGGGTCTTCCCGATCTCCAACTGGACCGAGCTGGACGTGTGGCAGTACATCGCCGAGGAGCAGCTTGAGGTGCCGTCGATCTACTTCGCCCACGAGCGCGAGGTGTTCGAGCGCGACGGCATGCTCTACGCCGTCAGCCCGTTCATGGAGATGATGGACGACGAGCGGTCGTTCGCCGCACAGGTGCGCTACCGCACGGTCGGCGACATGAGCTGCACGGGCGCCGTCGAGTCCTCGGCGTCGACGCTCGAGGCGGTCGTCGCGGAGATCGCCGCGACGGAGGTCACCGAGCGTGGGCAGACACGAGCCGACGACCGCGTAAGCGAGGCGGCGATGGAGGATCGAAAGCGGCAGGGGTACTTCTGATGAAGGTTCCGGGATCGGCGGATGCGACGACCAGCAACGGCAACGGGCACACGCCGCCGGCCGACGACGACGCCGGCGCGCCGAAGCTCGACGGCGCCGAGGTCTTCCGCCGTCTCACCGAGCGCCCGGCAGACCTGCTGCGCTTTGCCACCGCGGGCTCGGTGGACGACGGCAAGAGCACGCTGATCGGGCGGCTGCTGTACGACTCCAAGCAGGTGCTCACCGACCAGCTCGAGCACGTCGAGCAGGCCAGCGAGCGGATGGGCCACGACTTCCTCGACCTGTCGCTGCTGACAGACGGCCTGCGCGCCGAGCGCGAGCAGGGAATCACGATCGACGTCGCCTACCGCTACTTCGCCACGACGCAGCGGCGTTTCATCATCGCCGACACGCCGGGCCACGAGCAGTACACGCGCAACATGGTCACCGGCGCTTCGACGGCCGACCTGGCGATCGTGCTGGTCGACGCGCGCAAGGGCGTGCTCGCGCAGTCCAAGCGCCACGCCTTCATCAGCTCGCTGCTGGCGATCCCGCACGTCGTCGTGTGTGTCAACAAGATGGACCTCGTCGACTTCGACCAGGCCGTGTTCGACTCGATCGTCGAGGAGTTCGACGCCTTCGCGGCACGCCTGGAGATGCCCGACCTGACGTACATCCCGATCTCCGCGCTGCTCGGCGACAACGTCGTCGACCGCTCGCAGGCGATGCCCTGGTACGAAGGGCCGCCGCTGCTCTACCACCTCGAGCACGTGCACATCGCCTCCGATCGCAACCTGATCGACGTGCGCTTCCCGGTGCAGTGGGTGATCCGCCCGCCCGCGTCGAGCGTCGCCGACTACCGCGCCTACGCCGGCCAGGTGGCCGGCGGCGTGATGCGCCCGGGCGACGACGTGATCGTGCTGCCGGGCGGCCAGCGCAGCACGATCGCCGGCATCGACACGTTCGACGGCACCGTCAAGGAGGCGTTCCCGCCGATGTCGGTGGCACTGCGCCTGGCCGACGACATCGACGTAGGGCGCGGCAGCACGATCGTGCGCACGCAGAACCAGCCGACGGTCTCCAACCGCTTCGAGGCGCTGCTGTGCTGGATGTCCGAGCGCCCGCTGGATCGCCGCCGGCGCTACCAGGTCAAGCACACCACGCGCACGGCGATGGTCGGCGGCCTGGACGTGCGCTACCGCATCGACGTGGAGACGCTGCACCGCGACGAGAGCGCGACGGTGCTCGAGCTCAACGACCTCGGGCGCGTGCACATGGAGCTGAGCGCGCCGCTGGTGTTCGACTCCTACCGGCGCAACCGCACGACGGGCAGCCTGATCGTGATCGACGAGGCGACCAACGAAACGGTCGCCGCGGGGGTGATCCTCGACACGGAGGTCGACGAACTCGACACCGACGCGAAGACCGAGCGCAGCCCGAACGTGCGCTGGCAGGGGACGCGCGTGACGCGCGAGCGGCGCTGGGCGGCGCTCGGGCATCCGGGCGCGACGCTGTGGTTCACCGGTCTGCCGGGCGCCGGCAAGTCGACGATGGCCGCGGCGGTCGAGGAGCGGCTGATCGCCGCCGGGCAGTCGGCATTCCTGCTGGACGGCGACAACCTGCGACACGGCCTCAACGGAGACCTCGGCTTCGACGAGCCGGCGCGGCGCGAGAACGTGCGGCGCACCGCGCACGTCGCGCGGCTGCTGGCCGACTCGGGGACGATCGCGCTGGTCAGCCTGGTCAGCCCTTACGCGGCCGACCGGGAGCTGGCGGCGACGCTGCACTCCAGCGACGAGCTGGACTTCCTGGAGATCTTCGTCGACGCCCCGCTGGAGCTGTGCGAGAAGCGCGACCCGAAGGGGCTGTACGCGCGTGCGCGCGCCGGGGAGCTGTCGGGGCTGACGGGCGTCGGTGCGCCGTACGAGCGCCCCGACGAACCCGACCTCGTGCTGGGCACGCTCGAAGAATCGGTCGAGCGCGGCGTCGAGCGCGTGATGGAGCTGCTCGCCGAGCGCGGCATCTTCACGGCCGAGCGCTGAGCCGGCGCGTCCTGCGGCGGCTAGCGGCGCTTGCTCGAGCTGGGCGCCGCGTGCAGCAGCACCGAACGGCTTGCGCCGGAGGTGACGGTGCCTTTCTTGGTCAGATTGACGTACGCGCGGTAGCTGCCTCCGCGCACGATCTTCACGACAACGCTGAAGCGCGAGACGGTCGCCGTGCCCTTCTTGACGAGCGTGCTGAACTGCGTGGCGAAGCGCGCGGTCTTTTCTTCGGCCTTGGGTGAGTTGCCCGGGCGCACTGCCTTGAAAAGCTGGAAGTCCAGATGCGCTCCGGGCTTGGCCGGCGTGACCGTGCCGTACAGGCGGACGAGCCCGCGGCTGCCGGACGAGCGCACTTTCAGGCTGACCTTGACGGCCACCTGCTGTGTCGTCACGTGGCTGTAGAGCGGGCGTGGATCGAGCGTCGCGACGCGGAACTGCGTCGTCTTGACCATGTGCGGGACGCGGAAACCGAAGCGGCCCGCCGCGTCGGTGTGCACCGGCACGCCGATCGTCGTGAACGCTTCGAGGAACGGATACGGGCTGGCCTGCAGCACGAGCGCGCGGTTGGCGTTGCCGGTCCCGCCGAGCGTGCCGCTGAGAACGTAGGTGCCTCCGTAGACCGTCGGCGCAGACGTCTTCGGCAGCGTGAACTTCGTCTTGCCGGCCTTCTTCTTGACGCCGAACGTGCGGTCTTTGCCGTACGCGGTGGCGACTTCGTTGGTCGCCAGCAGGCGATAGTGGTAGCCGGCGATCAGCCCGGCGACCGCCTGACCGACCTTCACGCGCGAGGTCCCGGCGGGAAGTTTGCCGGGCGTGGTCCGTTTCCCGTAGGCGATCGTCGGCCCGTATTCGAAGGAGTAGGTGGCCGCCGCGCCGCCCGGGTCGACGGTCCCGACGAGCGTCGCAGAGGTGCCGTGGACGGCCGTCGCGCCTCCGGTCGTGGCTTTGGGGGCGGTCGGCTTGGCGGGCGCGGTGGCGGCCTGCGCGACGAGCGGCGCGGCGCACGCGGCCAGCGCCAGCAGCACCAGCAACCTGCGAACGGCCCTCGTGCTGCTCATCTCAGGTGATCTCATCTGTCGTGCCGGCATCGCCGCCTCCCTGCTCGCGCATGTCCCTCAAACACGGCACGCATCCTTTCGATGCGCACGTCGCTGCACGATCCTAGTGACCACGTCTGGTGCGAGGCCGGCACCAACCACGAAAAACAATATTGATATATATAGTGAGGAACTTGCCCGCAACCCTCCTGGAGTGGCCATGCCCCTGCTGCTGATCGCCGTCACGTGGATGCTGCTCGCTGCAATCGTCGTCGGCCTGTGCCGCGCGGCGCGTCTGGGGGAGGATGCGGTTCAGCCGCCGCCCTCGCAGGCTGTCCCGCGGATCGAGCCGGCGCAAGGCAGTGCGGCGGCGCCCATGCACGACGCGCGGATCGAGGCCAGCCGCCGGCTGGGCGCCGGACGCGGCCACGCTCAAGCAGGGCGTTTCACCAAATCGTCACGCCGTCGCGCCGGCCTGCATCGAGCATAGGCAGCGGAGCCCCGCTCCGCAGATAAGCGCTGCCCGGCCGCATGCGGCGGGTGGCATCGACAGCCAGCACCCGCTCGAGCAGCCACCGTGTCAAGTGAATCGATCGCCAGCGCGACGTCGCCCGCAACCGCCACCGAGACGTGCGCGAGCTGCAGCGCGCCACTCGCCGGCGATCAGCGCTACTGCCTGGAGTGCGGCGAACGCCGCCTTGCGCCGAGCAGCGTGCTGCTGAGCGGCCCGCCACCGTCCAGCCCGCCCGCCGCCGCGGCCCCCACCATGCCGCCGCCCGCGCCAAGCGACGCGCCGCCGCGCGGCAGCGCCGTCACGCTGATCGCGGGCGTCGGTGTGCTGCTGCTGGCGATGGGCGTCGGTGTGCTGATCGGCCGCTCCGGCGGCTCGTCGAAGCCGACGGCCGCGGCGACGCCGCAGGTGATCAGCGTCGACACGACGGCGGGCGGGAGCGGTGCGGGTGCGGGCGGCTCCGAAGCGGCGGCGTTCACCGACGACTGGCCCGCCGCCACGAACGGCTACACGGTGCAGCTGCAGACGCTCCCGCAGGCGAGCACGCAGACAAGCGCAGTCCAAGCGGCCAAGACCGCCGCCGAAGGCAAAGGCGCGAAGGACGTCGGTGCGCTGAAGTCCGAAGACTTCTCGAGCCTCGCCGCCGGCAGCTACGTCGTCTACTCGGGCGTCTTCCACAAGAAGCCCGAAGCGACGAAGGCGCTCGCCGCGCTGAAGAAGAGCTTCCCCACGGCCAAGGTCATCGCGGTCTCGAGCGCCCAGGGCGCAAAGAGCGGGGCGAGTCCCGGGGCGACGTCCGGGGCCGGCACGGGCGCAGGCGCCGGCTCCAGCCCGAGCAACCCGGCTCCGCCGAAGGTGCTCGAAGAACTGCACAAGACTAAAGGCAAGAGCTACGAGGAAAAGTCCAAGAACCTCCCCGACGTGGTGGGCACGTGAGCTCGCTCGGCGATGCGCTCGCCCGCAAGCGCAGACGACGCCCGCCCGGCGTGTCGCCAACGCCGCCCGCGCCGGCCAGCGCCCGCCCGCCACTGCCGGCAGATGACGGGCGCAGCGAGCTGCAGCGCCGCCGCGACGAGCTCGCCGAGCAGGTGACCGAGCTGCACTGGGACCTCGGGGGCCTGACATATGAGATGGCCACGCGCGATCACTTCCGCCTCGACGTGCTCGTCCGCCGCGCCGCGGTGCTGCAGGAACGCGACGCCGAGCTCGCCGAGCTGGAGCGCCTGCTCGCGCTCGAGGACAGCGCATCGGCCGGAAGCTGCCCCGGCTGCGGTGCGCCGCACAGCCGTGGCGCGGTGTTCTGCTGGCAGTGCGGCGCGACGCTGATGCAGCAGGCGCCGAGCACGGCGATGCCCGCGCTCGGCGTCCCGGTCTCCGACCCGCGCGATGAGACCGTGGCGATGGACGCGCTGCTCGCACCCGACAGGAGCGCTTCGCGTCGCCCGGGCGGGGCGGCGACACGCAGCGCAGAGCTCACGGAGGACTAGGGTGGCCGCGCCCGGCGGCGGCGAGCGGCCGAGCCTGTGCGCCGACTGCGGCTCGCCCCACGACACCCGCCAGCGCTACTGCTTGGGCTGCGGCGAGCGCCTTGCGCCTCGCGGCCCGCAGCTCGTGGAGCTCTTGCGTCGCGTTCGTCAACGGCCCATCGCGAGCGCGCCCGCGCCGGAGCCGGCACCCGCGCAGACCGCGCAACCGGCAAGCGCCGTCTCGCTGCGCGACAGGCTCTCGCCACAGGCGCTGGCCGCCGGGCTCTCGCAGACGCACCTTCCCTCGCCGCGCGTCTCGACGCTGCTCGTGCTCGCCTTCGCCGGCTTCGGCGTGCTGCTCGGCAGCCTCGCCGGATCGCCTGTCAACGACACGCTCGCCGCGCAGGCGCAGCGTCCCGTCAAGCTGCTGCTGCCGACGGCCACTGCGACGAGCACCGCAGAAGAACCCGCGCCGGTGCAACCGCCGGCCGCCGAAAGCGAAGCGACCCCCAAAACGCCCGCCGCCGAAGAAGCGCCCGCCGCGGTATCGCCGCCGCCCGCCACGTCCCCCGCAAAGGGCAAGAAGGGCGAGAGCAAGACCGGCACCGGCCAGCCCTCTGGCGCGAAGACGCCGCAGAAGCTGCCGGCCATCTCCCACGTGTTCGTCGTGATGCTCGCCGACGAGCCCTATGCGGCGACGTTCGGGCCGGAATCGCCCGCGCCATATCTGGCGCATACGCTGGAGAAGCGGGGAACGCTGCTGCCGCGCTACTACGGCGTCGCGCAGGGGGAGCTGGCCAACGGCATCGCGCTGATCAGCGGCCAGGGGCCGACGCCGGCCACCGCGGCGAACTGCCCTGCGTACGCCGACGTCGTCCCGGCGACGATCGCCGCCGAAGAACAGGTCGGCGGCGACGGCTGCGTGTTCCCCGCCCAGGCGGCGACGCTCGCGGGCCAGCTCGAAGTCAAACACCTGACGTGGCGGGCGTACGTGCAGGGCATCGGCGAAGCCGCCGGCGGCCCGCCGGCGTGCGCGCACCCGGCGCTGGGAGCGGCGGACCCCAGCTCTGTCGCGGCGGGGGCGAGCGGCCCGTACGCGACGTTCCGCAACCCCTTCGTCTACTTCCACGGGCTGACCGAATCGCCGGCGTGCGCGGCAGACGACGTCGGGCTCTCCACGCTGGACGGCGACCTGGCAAGCGCCAAGCGCACGCCCAGCCTCTCCTACATCGTCCCCGACCGCTGCCACGACGCCAGCCCGGGGCCATGCCCGGGAGGCGGGCCGGGCGGCCTGCCGGCCGCCGACGCACTGCTCGCGCAGATCGTTCCCAAGATCCTCGCTTCGCCCGCCTACAAGCACGGCGGGCTGCTCGTCGTCACGACCGACCAAGCGCCCAGCAGTGGCGAATTCGCCGACTCGAGCTCCTGCTGTGGGCAGCCGCGCTATCCCAACCTGCCGCCGGCCACCGGCGCCGCCGCCAGCCTGCCGCCGGAAGGCGGCGGCCAGGTCGGCGCGCTGCTGCTGTCGCCGTTCGTCAAGGCGCACGCGACCAGCCAGGAACCGTTCAACCACTACTCGCTGCTGCGCACGATCGAGGACCTGTTCTCGCTCAAGCACCTCGGCTACGCGGCCGCCGCGCACGCCGAATCGCTGCCGCCGTCGCTGTTCACGGCAAAGCCGGCGCACTAGCTGCGGCGCGGCCGTTGCGCCCGGCGGCGCGCTCGCCGCGAGAGCTGCCTAGTTGCGCGCCGCGAGCAGCTCGTCGTAGGTGATCGCGTGACGCCGCGCGGCGCGCTGGAGCACGTGCTCCAGCGCGAGCATGTGGCGCGGGTGCTGCAGGTCGGCCGGGTGCAGGTCCAGGCGCAGCGTGCCGCCCGACAGCACCGCGCCGACGCGGATCAGCGCGGGGGAGAGAGTGCGCGCGAGCCCGCCGCTCGTGCCCATGCTCCAGGCGGGTGCGAGCAGCCGTCCGCGGCGGCCCTCGGCCTCGAGGGCGGGGCGATGCACGCCGAGCAGGCCGGCCCACCAGCGAAAGCGGCCGGGCAGCACACGGCGCAGGGCGGGCGTGTACGCGTAGGAAGGCGCGACGAAGCCGTCGGGCTCTACGCCCGCGAGCTTGAGCACGCGCCATCCCGCGCTGACCGCCCGGCGGGTGTCCTCGATGCCCAGCCCGACGAACTCGCCGCTGCGCCGCGCGGGCGCTCGCAGCAGCGCCGCCGGAGCGAAGCCGTGCCGGCGCGCGCGCTCGTGCTGAAAGCCGTGCTGCGCGATCGAGTCGCCGGCGCGCCGGCGCTCGCCCAGCCAGCCGCTCATCGCCGGCGAGCGCTCGCCGAGCGGGTGCAGGTCGCGCGCGGGGATCACCAGCAGCGTCACGCGATCGACGCCGTGGTCGTCCAGCCAGTCGCGGATCAGCGCGCAGCGCTCGAACGTCGCGGGCTCGATGTCATGCAGCGCGACGGCGATCGTGCGCGGCGAACGCGAGCTACGCGGCACGCGTCACCTGCGCCGCTTCGCCCGCCGCCAGCGCGCGGCGATAGCCGTCGCCGAGCCGCTGCAGTGCGCGCTCCCACGTGCGCTCGCGTACCGAGTGCAGGCCGGCGCGCGCGATGCGCGCGCGCAGCGCCGGCGAGCCCGCGAGCTCGAGCACCGCGCCGGCCAACGCGTCCGCGCGCGGCGGGCACAGCATGCCGCTGATGCGATCGTCGATCAGCGACAGCGGCCCACCCTCGGCCACGGCCACGACCGGCAGGCCGCTGGCCTGCGCCTCGAGCACGACCTGGCCGAAGGTGTCGGTGCGGCTGGCGAACAGGAACATGTCCGCGCTCGCGTACGCACGGGCGAGCGCGGCGCCCTCCAGCCAGCCGAGAAAGACGGCGCCGTCGCCGACGCGCTCGCGCAGGCGCTGCTCCTCCGGGCCGCCGCCGGCGAGCACAAGGCGCAGCCGCGGGTCGCGCGCGTGCGCCGACAGGAACGCGTCTGCCAGCAGGTCGGCCCCCTTCTCGCGCGTGATCCGCCCGGCGTACAGCACGTCGATCGCGCCGGGCGGCTTGGCGTGGGCGCTCGCGGCGAGCTCGGCCAGCCCCTGCTCGCGCAGCTCCGGGCCAAAGCGGGCAGTGTCGACGCCGCGGTCCCAGCGCGCGACCTTCTCCGCGCCGACGCCGATCGCCGCGAGCGTCGCATCGGAGGCGGGGCTAGGCGAGAGCACCAGATCGCACGCGCCGTAGAAGGTGCTCACCCCCAGCGCCATCGCGTCGGCGACGCGCCGCTCGCCCGAGCGCAGCCCCGCGTATGCGGTCAGCTCGGTGTGGTAGCTGCCCAGCAGCGGCACGCCCAGGCCGCGGCTGACGAGCGCACCGACGATCCCCACCGGGCCCGGCGAGCAAACGTGGATCAGGTCGAAGCTGCCGTCGGCGATCGTCTGCACGGCGGCCGACAGGCTGGGTACGCCGATGCGCAGGCCCGGGTAGTAGGGCACCTCGAACTCGGCGACCGCCGCCAGTCGCCGGTCGACCGCCGGGTCGGTGCCGACGACCTCGATCTCGAAGCCCTCGACCCCGCGCGAGCGGATCTCCTCGACGGCCCGCGTGACGCCGTGCGTGCTGCCGATGCCGTCGGCGAGGATCGCCACGCGCGGCGTCTCGCCGTCCTCGCGGCGGGTGTCGAGCTTGGCGCGCTCGTTGGCCAGGAAGGCCGTCGCCGGCGCATATGGGATCGCCGCGGTGCAGCTCTCGAACAGGCCCGTCGCGGCGCTCGCCACGTCGCGCTCGCCGCGCGCCGCTGCGAGCGCCCGCTCGACGGCCACGCGCAGCTTGCGCTCGTGCGCGCGACAGGCGCGCCGGTACAGATCGGAGTGGCTGAAGCCATCCTCTTGCATGTAGGCGATCAGCCCGGCCTCGTCGAGATGGTCGAGCTCGACCGCGCGCAGCCACGCGTGCAGCAGGCTGCGCGCGTCATCGGGCGAGAAGCTCGCGCCGCCGTCGCCGGAGCCGTGGCGCGCGTCGCCCTCGCGCAGCAGGCGCCCGGCCATGCGCATCACGGCAGCCGGGTCGGGTGCGCCGGGCGCCTGCGCGCCGGCGCCCGCGGCCCCGAGCGAGCGCGCGGCCAGTGCGATCGCCGCGTGTGCCCACTTGGCCGCGCTGCCCTGCTTGCCGCCCGCCACGACACGCCCCTCGCGCACGTGCGCGAGGAACTGCTGCGGCGAGCTCGCGGGCGGCGTCTGCGTCCACGTGCGCCCGATGTCCACGCCCGCGTGGTCGTCGGAGCCGCCGATGCCGGCGCCGTCGAGCGTCGCCACGTACGTCGCCGCCGGGCGGTTGAGCTCGCGCGCGCGGGCGCCGTTGCGCACCTCCCACACGTCGAACAGCTGCGCCAGGCGGCGGCGGTGGCGGGCTGTCAGCGGCGCGCCCACGTGGTAGTAGGGGTGGGCCAGAGCGCATGCGATCTCGCGCTCGTACATGTACGCCGCGCACAACTCGACGTCGCCGCGGTTGGCCTGCAGCCACTCGTGGTCCTCGGGCGCGATCCCGTAGCAGAGCACGTGCACCGCCTGGGGCTCGCCGCGGAAATGCGCCGTCAGCTCCTCGGAGACGAACACGTCCGGGCGGTCGGCGATCTCCAGCACGCCGGCGATCGTGTCGTGGTCGGTGATCGTCACGAGGTCCATCCCGCGCCGCTTGGCGAGCTCATAGACCTCCTGCGGCGGCGTCGCGCACTCCGGCAGGCCGGCCGCCCGCTGCACGCCCAGCTTGGACTCCTGCGAGGCGGTCGAGTGGCAGTGCATGTCGACGCGCGTGCCCTCGGCTTGTCGGCTGCGGGGTCGCTCCGTGACGCTCCATGGCAGTCAGATTCCCCTGCAAAGGGTGGTGTTTTGTGACCAAGGGGAAACGATCGTGTGAAGCAATCGTGAACGCCGGGGAGCCGAGACTCGGCCGCATGCGACGCGTCATTCGGCCAGTGCCGCGCGTTCGGACCAACTCGATCCATAAGCTTTCGCCCGTGCACGATCCGATCTCCTACTTCCAGGCGGTGATCCTCGGCCTGACGCAGGGCGTGGCGGAGCCGTTCCCGGTGTCCAGCCTCGGCCATGGCGTCGTGCTGCCGCGGCTGTTCGGCTGGAACATCCATCAGAACGACAAATTCTTCTTGACCTTCCTGATCGCGACGCATCTGGCGACGGCGATCGTGCTGCTGCTGTTCTTCCTCAAGGACTGGGTGCGCATAGTCAAGGGCCTGGGACGCTCGCTGCAGATGCGCGAGATCCGCGAGGACGACCTCGACGCGCGTCTCGGCTGGCTGCTCGTCGCCGGCACGATCCCCGTCGGGGTGATCGGCCTGCTGCTGCAGGAACCGCTGCGCAAACTGTTCGCCTCCGCGCAGATCGCTGCCGCCTTCTTGATCGTCAACGGGATCGCACTGCTCGTGTTCGAGCGCCTGCGCCGCCGCCCGCCGCGCCCCGGCGACTACGCGGGCGACGTCGACGCGCGTTTGGCCAAGCTCAGCTGGCGCCAGGCGATCGCGGTCGGCACCTCGCAGGCCGCGGCGCTGATCCCGGGCATCTCCCGCTCGGGCTTCACGATGGGCGGCGGGCTGCTCGCGGGCCTGTCCAACGAGGATGCAGCGCGCTTCGGCTTCCTGCTCGCTACGCCCGTGATCTTCGCCGCAGCGGCCCTGAAGCTGCCCGAGCTGTTCGGTTCAGAAGGCAACGGCGTGCGCGGCCCGGCGCTCGTCGCCGGGCTGTGCGCCGCGGTGACGACGTTCTTCGCGGTGAAGTTCCTGCTGCGCTTCTTTCAGACCAACCGGCTGACGCCGTTCGGCGTCTACTGCATCGGCCTCGGCGCGGTCTGCACGCTCGTCTTCGCGCTCGGCGGCTAAGCGCCGCGCCCGGCTAAGCGCCGCGCCCGGCTAAGCGCCGGTCGTCTGGGCTTTCGGCCCGGTCTGAAACCAGGCGAAGGCGAATGCGGCGAGCGCCACGACCAGCGCCGCGATGCCGTGTTTTGTGTGATGGTGTCCGGCTTCGCTGCTCGACGCCGACACGTGTCCGGGGAAGAACGACGGCAGCGAGTGCGCCGGTTCGACGAAGTAGATCACCGCGACGACGATCAGCACGATGCCGAGGACCACGGCGGGGATCAGCAGTTTGCGCAGGTCGGAGCTCACGGAGCCGAGATGCTAGAGCACTGTCGCGACGAGGCTCGAAGCGGTCTCTGCACCCGCGAGCGGATTCGGATGACTTGACCGATTGCCATCGGCGGAGTAGCGTCGATCAGGCAGACGGGGCGCACGGAAAGCTCCGCGAGCGGAAGCATCCAGGCCCAGCACGAGCAGGCGCACGGATGACGAGGTGCTCGCTGACCCAAAGGGGAACCATGCGCAACCGCTGCAAGCTGCTCGTCCTGATGTCCTCGTTCGCACTGCTCGTACCGGCGGCTTGCGCTGTCGCTGCGGCTGCACCGACGCTCGAAAAGCTCAGCCGCAGCGAAGGCCCCACATCGGGCGGTCAGGTCGTGACGATCTCCGGAACGAACTTCACCGGCGCCACGTCCGTGAGCTTCGGCAGTGCGCAAGCCAGCTTCACGGTTGCGTCTGCCAAGCGAATCCACGCGACCGTCCCGCAGGGCCTGAACACCGTTGATGTCACCGTCACGACGCCCGCGGGGACGAGCCCCACGACGCCCGCCGATCGCTACACGTACGAATCGCGGCCGCCTGCCGTCACCCACATATCGCCGAACAGGGGTCCCGCGGCGGGGGGGACCACGGTGACCATCAGCGGCGAAAACTTCCTCGGCGCCTCGGACGTCGACTTCGGCACCGTGCCCGCGAGCAGCTTCACGCTCAACCCCGATTTCTCGATCACCGCTGTTGCGCCGGCCCAGGCGGTCGGCCGCGTGGACATCACGGTCACGACGCCCTATGGCGTCAGCAAAACCGAATACTGCGGCAAGGCCGGGACAAGGCACCAGTGCACGTTCGTCGATCGCTTCAAATATCTCGAACCAACAATCACCGGCGTATCTCCGGCCGGCGGGCCCACGGCCGGGGGGACGGCCGTTACCGTTACCGGCACGGGCTTCGCGCCCGGCAGCACCGCGACGACGTTCCTGTTCGGCAAGGGCGCCGCGACAGCGGTGCAATGCGCCTCCTTCAGCGAATGCACGATGGTCAGCCCGGCGCACAAGGCGGGCACGGTGGACGTCAAAGCGACGGTCATGGGCGCCGGCGACACGCACGACAGCAGCGCGCTGGGCCCTGCGGACCGATTCCTCTTCGCCGGCTGAGCAGCCCCGGCCGGTCGCGCGCTCGGCTCCTGCCGGGCGCGCCGTGCCGGCCGGGACGCGCTTGACCGGTTCCGGGCAGTTGGAGTAGCCTCGACGGGCGAGGGGCCGCGGAGGACGGCGTCGCGGCCGGGTCGACGCGGGCGCGCTTGGCGCGCTCGCAAGGAGGGGGACGGAGATGGTGGGGCGCTCTGGACGGGCAGGCGGTGCAAAGGCGAGCGGACGCGGTGTGCGTCGTGCCTGGAAGTTGGCGATGCTTGGCGCGGTGGCGGTGCTCGCCGTGCTCGTCGGCAGCGCAGTTGCCTCCTCGCCGCCGACGATCGAATCGCTGAATCACAAAACCGGTTCGGCGCTCGGTGGGCAGACCGTGTCGATCACCGGGAAAAACTTCTCCGGCGCAACGGCCGTTCATTTCGGCTCGGTCGAAGCGGCGAGCTTCACGGTCAAATCGGCGACGCAGATACAGGCCGTCAGCCCGCCGGGGGAAGGCACGGTCGCGATCACCGTGACAACGCCCGAAGGCACTTCGGCGCTCAGCCCGGCCGACGAATACAGCTACGAATCGCGCGTGCCGTCGGTCACGAAGCTCTCGGCCAGCCGGGGGCCTGCGGCCGGAGGCGTGACAGTGACGATCTCCGGCGCGAACTTCGTCGAAGTCGCGTCGGTCCAGTTCGGCGACGCGCCGGCGGCGGAATACACGGTCGTCTCCTCGAAGGAGATCGTTGCGGTCTCGCCCGCGCAGTCGGTCGGCCTCGACAACGTCAGGGTCACGAATCCGTACGGCACGAGTGCGACGCAGTACTGCGGGCCGCATGGCGAAAAGAAACTGTGCTCCTATCGCGACCGTTACAAAGTCCTCGAACCGACGGTGACCGGCGTGTCGCCGTCGAGCGGCCCGAGGACGGGAGGGACGCCGATCACCGTCACGGGCACGGGTTTCGAGCTCGGTACGAGCGGGACGACGATCAAGTTCGGCAAGTCCCAGGCCAAAGAAGTCAACTGCCCGTCGTCGAGCGAATGCACGGCGGTTTCGCCGGGGAACAAGAAGGCTGGGATCGTCGACGTCGTGGCGACGGACGAAGGCGCGCTCGGCACCGACGCGACGACCCCCAAGAACCCTCCAGCCGACGACTTCACCTTCGAAGGCTGAACGGCTGACAGGCCGGCACGCGGGCAACGCGCGCCGGCCGGGGACGCGGCGGTGCTCCCATTCCGGACGGGCTGTGTTGGGAGCAACGATTCAGGCTCCGCTTAGGTGGTACTCCATAGTGGTCTGATGCCAGTGCCACGGACACCCCCGAAGATGTTCGAGACGCGCAGCCAGGCTTGGCGCGAGGCCGGCCTGCTGCGCCAGATAAGCCCGCGTGTGGTCAAGCGCGCGCGCCTGGAGGCGCTCGTGCTGGTGCCGCTGTTCGTCGGCGTCGTCGTCTTCTACGACAACCGCGTCAGCCTGCTCGGCGCCGCAGGACGCCACGGCCACGCCGCCAAAGAACTCGAACCGGCGCTGGAAACGCCGATCACCGTCGCGACGGTGATCGCGTTGATGATCCTCGGCTGGGCGATCGCACGCGACATCGGGCGCAGCCTCGGGCCGCCGCTGTTTCGCCGGCTGGACCCGGCGACGGCCGGAACCGTCGGCTTTCTGATTCGCCTGCTGACCGTCGTGCTTGCGCTGCTGGTCGCGCTGCGCGTGGCCGGGATCGAGGCGCGCACGCTCGCGCTGGGCGGCGCCTTCACGGCTGTCATCTTCGGCCTCGCCGCGCAGCAGACGCTCGGCAACGTGATCGCCGGCACCGTGCTGCTCAGTGCGCGGCCGTTTCGCGTGGGCGATCGCGTGCGCATGCAGGGCGGCCCGCTCGCCGGCCAGCTCGAGGGCACCGTCAGCTCGCTGGGGCTGCTGTACACGACCTTCGCCAACGGCGAAGACTCGATCATGGTGCCCAACAGCGTCGTGCTCAACAGCGCCGTGATCCCGCTGCGCGAGCCCGAGGCGGTCAACCTGCGCGCGCGGCTGCGCGCGGGCATGACGCCCAGCGACATGCAGGAACTGCTGGAAAAGCAACTGCAGATCCCGCTTCGCGACGCGCCGCGGATCACGCTGGAGGAGCTCGACGGCGAGGAGGTCGTCGTGCGGATCTCCGCGACGCCGCGACAGGCCGGCGAAGGCCGCGAGCTCGCCAGCGAGATGCTGGCGATCGTCTCGCGCGAGACCCGCGCGGGCGCTCAGGCGCGCTCTGACGGCGAGGCGCGTTCCGGGGCGCAGGCGCGCACGCCGTAGCGCAAGAACAACGTCGAGGCGCTCTCCAGCGCGCTCAGCAGCTCGAGCTCGACGGGCGCCGAGAACTCGGCTCCGGCGACGATGCGCAGGGCCTCGCCCGTCGCGTCCTCGCCGCCGGCGAGCTTCGGCGCGAACGACAGGAACAGCTCGTCCACCAGGCCCGCGAGCAGCAGCTGGCCGTTGAGATGGGGGCCGCCCTCGCACAGCAGCGTGCGCACGCCGAAGCGCCCGCGCAGCTCGCCCAGCGCCGCGGGCAGGTCGAGCAGGCCCTCGCGGCGCGCGCGGACGTAGTCCACGTGCGCGGGGCTCGGGGGCAGGCTGGACTCCGACGGCGTGATCACCACGACCCGTGCGGCCGGCTCGTTGAGCAGCGGCGTGTCCGGCGCCAGCGACAGGCGACCGGAGACGATGCATGCAAGCGGCTCCTCGCTGAGCTCGCGCTGCACGCGGCGCGCTCGCGTCGAGGCGTCGGCGACGATCCGCCCGTAGCGCTCGACGCGCACGGTGCCCGCGCCGGCCATCACCGCGTCGACGCTCGCGCGCAGCGCGTGAAACAGCTCGCGATCCGCTCGGTCGCCGATCGGTCCCGAGCGCCCGCCGACGGTGGCGCGGCCGTCGACCGTGCTGGCCATGTTGAGGATCACGTACGGTCGCGCGTCCAGCCGCTCGGCGCGCTCGCGCACGTCCAGGCCATCGACCACCTCGACGGCGCCGGCGCTCTCGCCGGGGGGCAGCAGCCGGCGAAATCGCGGCTGTGGCTCTCGCGCCCGGGGCGGGGCGCCGGGACTGTCCGCAAGGCTCATCGCTGCACCCTAACCATCGCCCCGCCACGCGCGCCAAAAGCGCCGTCCAGCCTAAGTAAATCGATCATCCGATCTAAAAACATTTGGTCAACACGCCAGTACGGTTACGTGCTACGGTCGTCCAGTCTGGCCGGCACATAGTCCGGCGAAAGAAGTGCAAGCGCTCGCAGGTCGAAGCTTCAAGAAGCATCCTCCGCGTGCAGCACGCACATACTGTGGAGGAGTTCCCACATGCCTACTGGCACCGTAAAGTGGTTCAGCGACGACAAGGGGTTCGGTTTCATCACCCCCGACGACGGCGACAAGGACCTGTTCGTTCATCACACCGGAATCAACGGCGAGGGTTATCGCTCGTTGCAGGAGGGTGCGAAGGTCTCCTACGACCCCGAGCAGGGCGACAAGGGCCCCAAGGCCGTCAACGTCCAGGCGATCTAATCGCGGCGGCGTTCTAGCCGCAGCCACATAGGTCTAACCTTTTTGAGGGCTCGCTTCGGCGGGCCCTCACGCATGTCCAGCGACGCGAGCACACTCCCCCTGCGCGACGCGCCGGCTCAGAGCCCACGGGCCAAGCGCGGCCGCTTGCGCGGGCTCGCCGCCGCGCTCGACTCCTCGCGCGAGCGCGCGTGGGTCGGCGCCGCCTGCCTGCTGGCGATCGTCGCCTGCAGCGTGCTCGTCGTGCTGATGGCCGCCAACCGGCCGAGCATCCTCTCCGCGACGACGCACGCCAACTACTTCCCGCACTGGATGGCCGGCCCGCTCGGCGGCCTGCTGCCGGGCCTTACGCGCAACAACACGACGCTCAAGTACCTGTTCTCCGGGGCGATCGTGCTGATGTACGTCAGCTACCTGCTCGGCCTGCTCTACATCCCGCGCCTGCGTGCGCGCTGGGCGATCGCGACGGTCGTCGCGGTGCACGCGATCTTCTTCCTCGCGCCGCCGCTCGCGCTCACCGACATCTTCAACTACGTCAACTACGGGCGTATGGAGGTCGTGCACGGCCTGAACCCGTACACGAGCATCCCGATCCTCGAGCCGCACAACGACCCCAGCTACGACCTCAGCAACTGGCACCAGCTGCTCAGCCCCTACGGCCCGCTGTTCACGCTGCTGACGTTCGCCGTCGTGCCGCTCGGCGTCGCCGCCTCCTTCTGGGTGCTCAAGGGCGTGCTCGCGCTCGCCAGCCTCGGCACGCTGTGGCTGGTGTGGAAATGCGCGCGCCTGCTCGGCCGCGACCCGGTGATGGCGATCGTGCTCGTCGGGCTGAACCCGATCGTGCTCGTGTGGGGGCTCGGCGGCGATCACAACGACTTCCTGATGGTGTTCTTCATCGTGCTCGGCATCTACCTGCTGCTGCGCACGCGCGACAGGCTCGCCGCGCAGTCCGGCGATGAGGCGGTCGACGGCGAGCACGAGCGATCTCGCGGCGGCCTGCGCGGTTGGCTTCTGCCGCTGTGCTGGCCGGAGATCGGTGCCGGCGCGGCGTTCATCGTCGCGGCGGCGATCAAGGCGTCGGGCGGAGTGGTGATCCCGGTCGTGCTCGCGGCGATGCTGCGCGCGCCCCGGCGCCTGGCGCAGGTGGTGCTCGGCATGGCCGCCGCGGCGGTGGCGACGGGCATCGTCAGCCTCAGCGCGTTCGGCCTGCACATCCCCGACCTGAGCACGCAGAGCCGCCTGGTGACGAACGTCAGCATCCCCAACCTGATCGGCCTCGCGCTCGGCCAGGGCGGCGAGACGGAAACCCTGCATCTGCTGCTCAGCGCCGTCCTGCTCGTCGCGGTGGCGATGTGCTGCGTGCAGGCGTGGCGCAGGCACGGGCCGATCACCGCGGCCGGGTGGTCCAGCGTCGCGCTGCTGCTGACGCTCAGCTGGGTGCTGCCGTGGTACGTGCTGTGGGTGCTGCCGATGGCCGCGCTGTCGAGCTCGCGGCGCCTGCGCATCGCCGCGCTGACGATCGGCGTGTACCTGATCGTCGCGTGGGCGCCGGCCTCCGGGCTGCTGTGGGACGCGATTGGCTTTCACCCCGAGAAAACGCCGCTCGGGCGCCTGCATCAGCGCTACGTCAAGGAGCTGCTCAACTAGTCCTCATCGGGGCGCCGGCGCTCGCGCTTGCGCTGCGTCGCGCGGCGCTTGGCCTCCAGGCGCCGCTCGCGCGAGGCCGCCGTCGGGCGCGTCGCGCGCCGGCGCTTGGGCACGGCCAGGCCGCGCGCGAGGCGTTCGCCCAGCCGCGCGAGCGCCAGCTCGCGGTTTCTCGACTGCGAGCGCTCGTCCTGCGCGATCGCGACGACTCGCGGTCCCACGCGTGCGAGCAGTCGCTTGCGCTGCGCCTCGCCGAGCGTCGGCGAGGCGAGCACGTCGAAGCTCGCTTCCACGCGCGAGGCGGTCACGTTGGCGTGCTGCCCGCCCGGGCCCGAGGAGCGGCTCGCGCGGATCGTCACCTCGGCCAGCGGAATCGCCAGGCGGTCGTTCACGCGAAGCGTCCGCGGCGCCGGCTGCAGGTCGTCCACCGCGCGCCGTCCGCCTCGGCTCAGCCGGCCTTGTTGTCGGACAGGTCGTGCACGGCTTTGACGCGGTGGCCCTCGCCCTCGGGAGCGCGCCCGTCGCGGCCCACATAGCCGTCCTTGCCGCCGGCGATCACGTACACGGCGTCGACGTCGCCGCCGTTGCGGATCTTGCGTTCGGTCGCGGCGTCCACGCGGGCCATGCTGCCCTCGCCGAGCGTGTGCACCGACCCGTCGCCGAACTGCATCTCGATCGTCCCGCGGTGGACGAAGTACAGCTCCTCCTGCGTGTCGTGGTAGTGAAAGCCCGTCTCGATCCCGGCGGGCAGGACGATCGCGTTGACGCCGAAGGCGGTCACGCCGAGGCCCTTGCGCACCTTGCGGAACCCCGGCCCGTCGCCGAGGTCGTCGAGGTTGGCGACGGCATAGCCGTCTCCTTCGGTCACGCCCGGGTAGTCAGTCGAAGCCTCCATCTGCGTCTCCCATCGTCGAAGTTCGTATGTCGCTGCTTGCGCCGAGGCGCGCGTATAACCATTGCGCACGCGCGGGCAAAACGCACGCTCGAGCGGATCGCTGTCACCGTGGCTGCCAAGGCCGCCGCGCCGCCGCCGCTGACCGCAAGCGCGACGCTCGCCGGCGTCAGTGGTCGGCGACGTGCCCGTCGCGCGGCGAGAGCGGGCGCCCCTCCTGTGCCCAGCGAACCAGCCCGCCGGACATCGAGTAGGCCTGCGAGCCGGCGGCGCGCAGCGCCTGCGCGGCCATCGTCGAGCGCGCGCCGACGCGGCAGTAGAACACCACCGGCCGGTCGCTCGGCAGGCTCGCCGCCTGCGCGGAGAGGTCGTTCAGCGCGATGTGGCGCGTGCCCTCGATATGACCGGCCTCGCGCTCATACGGCTCGCGCACGTCGATCACGACCAGCTGCGGATCCTCGGCGATCCACTCGGCGACGCGCTGGGGGTCGATCGCGATCTCGCTCGTGCCGGTCATCGCGAGGAACAAGCTAGCAGCGCGCCCAGGGCGCCTCGCAGCGCGCCTCGGCCGGCCGCGGATCACTAGGATCAGTCGGCGATGGAGGCCGTCAGCGACGTGTACACGATTCCTCAGGAGAACCTCGACTTCTGCGCGACGATCGGGCAGATCGCGCGCGAGCGGATCGCGCCGCGCGCGGCGGAGATAGACGAGCGGGCGGAATACCCGTGGGACGTGCGCAAGCTGCTCGGCGAGCAGGACGTCCTCGGGCTGCCGTTCCCGACCGAGTACGGGGGCACCGGGACGGGAACGCTGATGCTCAACATGGCCGTCGAGGAGATCGCCAAGGTCGATGCGGCGTGCGCGCTGATCCTGATGGTGCAGGAGCTCGGCACGCTGCCGCTGCAGCTGTTCGGCTCAGACGAGCTCAAGGAGCGCTTCCTGCCGCGCTGCGCGACCGGCGAGTGGTCGCCGGCCTTCGCGCTGTCAGAGCCCGAGGCGGGGTCTGACCCGGCGGGGATGAAGACTACAGCGGTGCAGGACGGCGACGAATGGGTGATCAACGGCACCAAGAACTGGATCTCCAACCTCGGCATCGCCGACTTCTACGTCACCTTCGCGGTGACCGATCGCGAGACGCGCCGGCTGACGGCGTTCGTCGTGGAGGCCGACCGTCCGGGCTTCAGCGTCGGCAAGCTCGAGCACAAGCTCGGAATCCGCGCGTCGCCGACCGGCCAGCCGATCTTCGAGGAAGTTCGCGTGCCGGCAGACAACGTGATCGGGCAGGTAGGCAAGGGCCTGTCGGTCGCGCTGGGCACTCTCGAGCGCACGCGCCTGGGTGCGGCGGCGCAGGCCGTGGGGATCGCCCAGGGCGCGACCGACTACGCGGTCGCCTACGCGCGTGAGCGCCGCCAGTTCGGCAAGGCGATCAACGAGTTCCAGGGAATCCAGTTCAAGCTCGCCGACATGGAAACACACACGGCTGCCGCGCGCGAGCTGCTGTACAAGGCGTGCGCGATGGCCGATCAGGGCCATCCGCTGGGCGCGAAGTACTCGTCGATGGCCAAGGTCTTCTGCTCGGATACCGCGATGGCGGTGACGATCGACGCCGTGCAGGTGCTCGGCGGCTACGGTTATGTCAAGGAGTACCCGGTCGAGCGCATGATGCGAGACGCCAAGATCACACAGATCTACGAGGGCACGAACGAGATCCAGCGTCTCGTGATCGGCCGCACGCTCAAATGAGCACGGCGATGCGAACGACCAGGCCGCCAGCGAGTGCCTCCGGCCACCTGAGGCGCGTCGGCGTGGCAGCGCTGATCGCGCTGTCGCTGGGTCTGGTGACGATCGTCGTCGGGCAGGGGTTCAGCTCGGTCGGCGCCGTGCGCGCGCTGGAGGACATCGCGCTGGGGGTGATCGTTGCCGCCGTGCTGATGGGCGCGGCGGCGTTCGTCGCCGTACGGCTGGCCGGCTGGCGCGACCCCGAGTCCGAGAGCGAGTTCGAAGAGATCGTGCGCAACTCCGAGGCGCTCGCACGGGCCGGGCTGGCCGTCGACCCTGAGGAAAACGAGTTCATGGAGCTCGACCCGCTCGACGACGAGGACTTCGAGGAGCTCGTGCGCGACGCGCTGGACGACCTGCCCGACCTGCTGCGCAACGCGCTGTCGCACGTCGCCGTCGTGATCTCCGACGGCGGTCGCCGCCAGCACGCCTACGGCCTCTACCAGGGCGACGGCGCCACGCGCGAAGACGCCCACGATCGCATCGTCATCTTCCGCGACACGCTGCGCCGCGACTTCGGACACGACCCCGAGCTGCTGCGCGATCAGGTCACGCGCACCGTGCGCCACGAGCTCGCCCACCACGTCGGCTTCGACGAGCTGGGCGTCAGCCGCCTGGACCTGTAGAGCTGTAGACGCCGTTAGACTCCCGCGTCATGCCGGGGCGAGGGGAGCCGTCTTCAACGCAGCAGCACCAGGCGCGCGAGGGCGCGGCGCTGACGGCCGTGCGCACGCCCGACTTCTTCATCGTCGGCCACCAGAAGTGCGGCACGACGGCGCTCTACCTGATGCTCAGCCAGCACCCGCAGATCTACATGTCCGACGTCAAGGAGCCGTGGTTCTTCGGCCGCGAGCTGCGCTCGCGCTTTGACAAACCGAGCACGCGCAGCCGCCCGAACACGCTCGAGGACTACGTCGCGCTGTTCGCCGACGCGCGCGCCGACCAGTCCGCCGGCGAGGCCTCGCCGCAGTACGTGCGCTCCGAGCACGCAGCGCGCGAAATAGCCGAGCTGCGCCCCGACGCGCGGATCGTCGTGCTGCTGCGTGAGCCGGCGGCCTTCCTGCGCTCGCTGCACCTGCAGCTCGTCGCCACGCACATCGAGGAGGAGCCGGACTTCGCCAAGGCGATCGCGCTGGAGCCGGACCGCCGGGAAGGCAAGCACGTGCCCAGCCGCTCGGTCTCGCCGCAGTCGCTGCTGTACTCCGATCACGTCCGCTACGCCGAGCAGCTTCGCCGCCTGCACGACGCCTTCCCGTCCGAGCAGGTGCTCGTGCTGATCTACGAGGACTTCCGCCGCGACAACAAGGCGGTGCTGCGCCAGGTGCTCGAGTTCCTCGGCGTCGATCCCGACGTGACGATCGACCCGGTCGAGACCAAGCCGCTGGAGGACGTGCGCTCGATGCGCCTGCACCAGCTTCGCCGGGCGATCCGCAAAGCCGGGCTGAACCCGGCCAAACGCGGCAGGCTCGTGAAAACGCTCGACGCACTGCCGCCGCGCTCGCTCAGCGGCGACTCGATCTCGGCCGCGTTTCGCCGCGTCGCCTACCGTCCTCAGCGCCCCGCCGACGACGAGCTGATGCGCGAGCTGCGCCACCGCTTCAAGGGCGAGGTGCAGGCCGCGAGCGACTACCTCGGTCGCGATCTCACGGCGCTTTGGGGCTATGACCGCATAAGCTGACGGTCCCCGCCCACGTCTCGTGTGGGCACGACCAAGGAGAGCGCACCAGATGCCCGAAGCAGTGATCGTCGACGCAATTCGCACCCCCATCGGACGCGCGGGGAAGGGATCGCTGAAGAGCATCCGCGCCGACGACCTGGCCGCGATCCCGTTGCGTGCGTTGATCGAGCGCAATCCCGGGCTCGACCCGAGCACGATCGTCGACATCATGATGGGCTGTGGCTTCTGCGAGGGCGAGCAGGGCAACAACGTCGGTCGCGTGGCCGGGCTGCTGTCGGGCATCGACCACCACGTTCCCGCCACGACCGTCAACCGCTTCTGCGCCTCGTCGCTGCAGACGGCGCGCATGGCCTTTCACGCGATCAAGACCGGCGAGGGCGACACCTACGTCGCCGCCGGCGTCGAGGCTGTCTCGCGCGCGAAGCCCGGCTCGCCGTTCGAGTTCAACCACGCCGTCGACGGCTCGGAGGGTTCGGCCTACGACGTGTACATCCCGATGGGCATGACCGCCGAGAACGTCGCCGAGCGCTGCAGCGTCAGCCGCGAGTCCCAGGACGAATGGGCGGTGATCTCGCAGAACCGCGCCGTCGAGGCGGTCGCCAACGGGCACTTCGACGCCGAGATCGTCCCCGTGACGGTGCCCGCGCACAAGGACGTCGACAAGGAGGGCAACGAGATCGACGTGCCCGAGACCGTCGTCACCAAGGACGACGGGCCTCGCCCCGGCACGACGATGGAGAAGCTGTCCTCGCTGCCGCCGGTCTTCAAAGAGGGCGGCACGGTCACGGCAGGCAACGCCTGCCCGCTCAACGACGGCGCGGCGGCGCTGCTGATCATGTCCGAGGATCGCGCCAAGGAGCTGGGCCTCGAACCGCGCGCGCGGATCGTCGCCTCGGCGGTCGCCGGCCTGCGCCCGGAGATCATGGGCCTCGGCCCGATCCCGGCGATCCAGAAACTGCTCGAGCAGACGGGCATGACGATGAACGACATCGACGTCGTCGAGATCAACGAGGCCTTCGCGGCGCAGATCGTCCCGTGCAAGGAGGAGCTCGGCATCGACGACGACAAGCTCAACCCGTTCGGCGGCGCGATCGCGCTCGGCCACCCCTTCGGCATGACCGGCGCGCGGATCATGACGACGCTGCTCAACGACCTCGACACGCTGGACAAGACCTACGGCATCGAGTCGATGTGCGCCGCCGGCGGCATGGGCATGGCGATGCTCGTGGAGCGGCTGTCGTAGTGCATCGCCGCGGGCAGCGCGCGGTCCCCTCGGCCCGGTGAGCGAGGGGACCCCGCCCAGCCCGGCCGTGGCCGGCGAGGGTATCGTCTACTCCTGTTCGGGGAAGGATTACCTCGACGAGGCGCTGCGCTCGGCGCGCTCCTCGCTGCGCCACAACAAGCTCCCGCACGTGCTCTTCACGACGGCCGACATCGACGGCGAGGAGGGCCTGGAGATCGTGCGCTTCGAGCCCTCCGCCAACCCGTACGTCGACAAGATCGCCAACATGCGCCGCTCGCCCTTCCAGCGCACGATCTACCTGGACACCGACACCTACGTCGTCGACGAGATCGCCCACCTGCTGCGCCTGCTCGACCGCTACGACGTCGCGGCGGCGTTCGCGCCGGGCTATCGCGGGCTCGCCGACCCGGAGGTCCCCACGGCGTTCTACGAGTTCAACACCGGCGTCGTCGCCTGGCGCGCTTGCGAGCGCACGTCGCAGTTCATGCGCGCCTGGCAGGAGACCTATCTGGCGTGGCTGGCCGACGAGCCATTCGCGGGAGCCGGCAAAGCCAAACCCCGGCGGGTCGCCCGCAGCCGGGCGACCGGGCGTTCTCACTCGCTCGGCGGCGCCGCCGACCAGCCGGCGTTCAGGCGCTGTGCATGGCAGCACGACGTCCGCCTGTTCGTGCTCGCGCCGGAGTACAACCTGCGACTCGGCGAGCCGACGGCGATCGTCGACCGCGTGCGCGTGATCCACGGCCGCCGCGACGACTTCGCGGCGCTGGCCGCGCGCATCAACTCCGGGCAGGGCCCGCGGACATGGCCACCGCGCGCGTCGCCGTGGCGGTCCGCCGTGCTGAAGCTGCGCAGGGCGCTCAGGCCGGGGGCTCGTAGCCCCAAAGGCTGAGCAGGTCGCGATCGAGGTACTCGCTCAGCGCCGAGACCTCGCCGTGAAAGCGGGCGCGCAACTCGCGCATCAGCTGCTCGTCGGGCGCCGGCGGCTTGCCGAAGATGAGCTTGCGGCGGGTCAATCGCAGGCCCCGCTCGCGCATCCGGGCGCTGGTCAGCGTCTTCACCGCCGCCTTCGCGGCGCGCGAGGCCGGCCCACGGCCCACCGAGACGACGTTGACGAGGTTGTCGAGCTGCTGGGAGCGCATGCGTTTGTCCGACGTGTTGGCATCGAGCACCTGCACGTCGCCTTCGTCGGGCAGGCCGAGGAAGCGCTGCACGCTGCGCAGCGTCCCCTCGTTGTCGTTGCGGAAGTCGTCGTAGATCAGCACGAGCACCTGCTCGTCGGGGAAGACCGCGCGATAACGGCGCAGCTGATCGACGTAGCGCACGTGGTCTGAGTACAGGAGCATCTGCGGCAGGTGCGACCCGCGGGGGATCTCCCGGCCCTGCCGACGCGCCGTCTCCAGCGACAGCGCGTCGCGCAGGCTCTGCTTGGTCTCCACGTGATCGCGCAGCAACTGCTGGTGCAGCGAGCGCAGGAAGCTCGCGGGCTCGCGCAGGATCGCGATGATGCGCGCGTCCGGGCGCAGCCGGGCGATCCGCTCGGCGGCGCTGGTCGAGCGCAGGTAGGACGACGAGGCCTCGCCGACGCGCTGGCCGGGCGTGGCGGCGGCGAACAGCGCGAGGTAGCACTCGAGCGTTTCCGGCACGGTGCCCGTTCGCGCCGGCTGAAAGCGCGGGCGCATGTCCTCGGCGAAGAACCACGGCTCCTTCAGGTCGGGCATGAACACGCGCGGGTTGCGCCGCAGCATCTCGTACAGCGCCGTCGTGCCGCTCTTGGGATGGCCGACGATGAAGAAGTCGGGAGCCTTCGCCTGCGCGCGTCCGGTCGGGTCCAGCTCAGTCGATGCGGTCATAGCCCCACAGGCCGACGAGGTCGCGCCCGAGGTAGTCGCTGAGGCTCTCGACCTCGCTCTTGAAGCTGCGGCGCAGCTCGAGCATCAGCTGCTCGTCCGGCGGCGGTGGCTTGGCGTACATCACGCCGTTGCGCAGGGCTCGCAGGCTGTCCTCGCGAAACCGCTTGGGCGTGACCGCCTTGACGCCGGCCTTCACGACGCGCGCTGCCGGGCCGCGCCCGAGGTACAGCGAGCGGAACGTCTCGTACATGCGTGGCGAGCGCACGAGCACCGTGCGATTGGCTTCCGAGGGGGCGACGTTCGCCGAGCGGTCCACGTCGAGGAACTCCAGCACCGTGCGAATCGTGCCCTCGTTGTCCGCGCGGAAGTCGTCGTAGATCAGCACGAGCACCTGCTCGGGCGAGAAGGCCTCGCGATAGCGGCGCAGCTGCTCGGCGTACTGCACGCGTTCCATCGAGTACCACAGCACGGGCTTCTCGTCGCGGCGCGCCTGCTCGCGCGCCATCGCCTTGCGCAGGTCCTTCTCGGTCTCCACGTGGTCCTTGAGCAGCTCCAGGTGCATCGAGCGCAGGAAGTCCGCGGGCTCGCGCAGGATCGCGATGATCCGGGCCTGCGGTTGCAGCTGTGCGATCCGCCCGGCCGCCATGCGCGATCGCAGATAGGAGGGCGAGGCCTCGCCTGCGCGCTGGCCCGGCTGCGCGCCGGCGAACAGCGCGAGGTACTCGTCGAGCGTGTCCGGCTGGGGGTCGGACTCCTTCAGCCCGGGGTGCAGCTCGCGCGCGAAGAACAGCGTCTCCTTGAGATCGGGCATGTAGATATCGGGGTGGCTGCGCAGCATTTCGTAGAGCGCCGTCGTGCCGCTCTTGGGGTGCCCGACGATGAAGAACTCGGGGATCTTCATGCCGGACGCGCGCGCGGCGGCGAACGGCTCAGTCGATGTCGTCATAGCCCCAGAAGCCGACGAGGTCGCGTCCCAGGTAGTCGCCGATCGCCTGCACCTCGCCCTTGAAGCGCACGCGCAGCTCGCGCATCAGCTCGGCATCGGGCACGGGCGGGCTCGTCTGCTGCAGGCGATCGGTCGCGGCGATCGCGCGGCGGCGCGCGCGCCGCGGGGTGAGCGCCTTGACGACGGTCTTGGCGGCTCGCGCGCCCGGCGCGCGACCGAGGTAAAGCGAGCGCACGAGCGACTGCACGCGCGCGGAGCGCACGCTCGCGGCATGGTTGGCCTCGATCGGCTGCACCGGCGGAGCGTCGTCGATCTCCAGGAAACGCAGCACGCGGCGGACCGTCTCGACGTTGTCCGCGCGGAAGTCCTCGTAGATCAGCACGAGCACCTGCTCGGGCGCGAAAACGGCGCGATAGCGACGCAGCTGCTCGGCGTAGCGCACGTGGTCGCAGTACATGAGCGCCTGCGGGCGCGTCGAGTTCGCGGGGAGCTGCTTGCCTTCGCTGCGTGGCCCTTCCAGCGCGATCGCGCGGCGCAGATCCTGCTCGGTCTCGACGTTGGAGCGGATGAACTGCAGGTGCAGCGAGCGCAGGAAGCTCGCCGGCTCCCTGAGTATCGCGACGATGCGCGCGTCCGGCTGCACCTCTGCGATGCGCGCGGCCGCGTGCTCGGAGAACAGGTAGGAGGTCGTCGCCTCGCCGATCTTCTGCTGTGGCGTGGCGGCATCGAACAGCGCCAGGTATTCCTGCAGGCCGCCCGGGTACTTGTCCGAGCGAGCGGGGCGAAGCTCCGGCACGAAGAACGACGGCTCCTTGCGCGGCATGTGCAACTGCGGGTAGGAGCGCAGCATCTGATAGAGCGCCGACGTACCGCTCTTGGGGTGCCCGACGATGAAGAAGTCCGGTGCCCTGTGCTCGACTGCCTCGGCGGCGAGCGACGCCTTTCCCCCTGTCGTCATGGGCCAGAGTCTAACGGGCGCCTGTCGCCGGTAAACAACCAGGAACGCCCGTCCTACGGGGCTTCTCGCGCCATCGCGCGCTCGTGCCTGATGTAGACTCGACGGCCTAGCGATGGTGTTCTCAGTGCATTCGGGAGGGGCGGCCGAGGACGACCGACAAGCCGGCGAGCGGGCTTTCATGGACGAGTTGTCGGCCGCGCGAGACGAGGGCCGGCGGACTCCCGATTTCTTCATCGTGGGGCACGCGAAGTGCGGCACCACCGCGCTGTACGAGATGATCGAGGGCCACCCGCAGGTCTATATGTCGGTGCCCAAGGAGACGCAGTTCCTCTCGCGCGCGCCGCACGAGCGCGCGCTCGTGGCGGCGGGCCCTCGTCCCGGGCGCCCGGTCAGGCGCCCGGAGACGCTCGACGCCTACCTCTCGCTGTTCGCCGGCGCCGATGCGGCAGAGCGGGCGGGCGAGGCGTCCACCGAGTACCTGCGCACGCCGGGCACCGCGGCGCGGATCGCGCAGCTCAGCCCCGACGCGCGGATCGTCGCGATCTTCCGCGAGCCGGCGAGCTTCCTGCGCTCGCTGCACCTGCAGCTGCTGGAGGTGGGCGTGGAGAGCGAGCGCGACTTCGCGCGCGCGATCGAGCTGGAGGCGGCGCGCAGCGAGGGCCGGGAGATCCCGCCGGGCTGTCGCTGGCCCGCGGCGCTGCAGTACTCGCGCCACGTCCGCTACAGCGAGCAGCTGCGCGAATACCACGAGCACTTCCCGCGCGAGCGCGTGCTGGCGCTGATCTACGACGATTTCCGCGCCGACAACGAGCGCGTGGTGCGCGAGGTGCTGCGCTTCCTCGGCGCCGACGACTCGCTGCGCATCGGCACCAGCGAGGCCAACCCGACCGTTCGCGTGCGCTCGAAGCGCGCCCACGACCTGCTGACCGCCACCGCGGTGGGGAGGGGGCCGGTGCTGGGCGCCGTGCGCAAGGCGGTCAAGGCGCTCACTCCCGCGACGGCGCGGCGCGGCGCGCTGCGCACGATCAACCGCACCGTCGTCGACACCAAGCCACGGGCGCCCGACGAGCGGCTGATGGATGGGCTGCGACGGCGCTTCAAGGGCGAGGTCGTCGCCGCGAGCGAGTACCTGGGACGCGATCTCGTGAGCCTTTGGGGGTATGACGAGGTGCGCTGAGACGAGGTGCGCCGAGCGGCGCCTCGGCGCGCGCTCGGCGCGCAGTCGCCGACGCCAACGCCGGTGCGCCTAGCGCGGGGGCGCCTAGCGCGGGGGCATGCGCAACGCGCCGTCGAGACGGATCGTCTCTCCGTTGAGCATGCGGTTCTCGATGATCTGACAGGCAAGCTGTGCGTACTCGCGCGGCATGCCGAGGCGCTGGGGGAACGGGACACCGGCGCCGAGCGCTTGACGCGCCTCCTCGGGCAGCGCTGCCAGCAGCGGCGTGTCGAACAGCCCGGGCGCGATCGTGTTCACGCGGATGCCGTATTGGGAGAGGTCGCGCGCGGTCGGCAGCGTCATGCCGACGACGCCGCCCTTGGACGCCGAGTAGGCGACCTGGCCGACCTGCCCGTCGAACGCGGCGATCGAGGCGGTGTTCACGCAAACGCCACGTTCGCCGTCGTCGCCCGGCTCGTTGGGGATCATCGCCGAGGCGGAGAAGCGCAGCACGTTGAACGTGCCGATCAGGTTGATCGCGATGATCGTCTCGAAGGGCATCAGCGGATGCGGGCCCTTGGAGCCGGCGACCTTCTGCGCCCATCCCGTGCCGGCGCAGCAGATCGCGATGCGCAGACCGCCGTCCGCTTCGGCGGCCTTGGTCACGGCCGCTTGGACCTGATCCTCCTCGCGCACGTCGCAGGAGACGAACTCGAGCCCGAGCTCCGCGCTCAGCGCGGCGCCCTTCTCGGCGTTGACGTCGGCGATCGTGACGACCGCGCCGCGCTCGTGCAGCGCGCGCACGCTGGCCTCGCCCAGCCCGGAGGCGCCACCGACGACCAGCGCTGCACTGCCCTCGATCTGCATCGCGCGAAACCCTATCCGTCGAACGCGCCGGCCGCGTCCGTGGCGACGCGCGACAGCGTCAGCGCGAACAGCTCCTCGGGATCGGTCAGCCAGCGCACGAGCTCCATGCCCGACGCGAGCAGGTCGCCCTCCAGGCGCTCGGCCGTGAACTTGGCGCTGATCTCCGTGCGCATCTCCTCACCGGCGTCGAAGTGCACCGGCAGGTCGAGATCGCGCACGATCGTAGTGTGCTCGCGCCGTGCGCGCAGGCGCATCTCGATCCACTCGTGCTCGGCGTCGAACAACGCCACGTGGTCGAAGTCGTCGGGCTCGAAGTCGGCGTCGAGCTCGCGGTTGAGCACGCGCAGCACATTGCGGTTGAACTCGGCGGTGATGCCCTGCGTGTCGTCGTATGCGGCTTGCAGGATCCGCGGGTCCTTGACGAGATCGGTGCCCATCAGCAGGTAGTCCTCGGGGCCGAGCAGGCGGGCGATCTCGCGCAGCACGCGGCGGCGGCTGCCGGGCGGGAAGTTGCCGATCGTGCCGCCGAGGAAGGCGACGATGCGCGGGCCGACGGCCGGCGGGACCTGGTCGAGGTGGCGCTCGAAGTCGCCGATCACGCCGTGAACCTGCAGCCCCGGGTACTCGCCCGTCAGCTCGATTGCGCAGTCGCGCACCATGCTCTCTGTGACGTCGACGGGCACGTAGCGCTGCAGCGTGCCGGCGGCGTGCAGCGCGTCGAGCAGCACGCGCGTCTTGGCCGCCGTGCCCGAGCCGAGCTCGACGAGCTCGGCGGCGCCCGTCAGCCGTGCCAGCTCGGTCGCGTTGTGCTCGAGGATCGAGCGCTCTGCGCGCGTCGGGTAGTACTCGGGCAGCTCGCAGATGCGGTCGAACAGCTCGGCGCCGCGAGCGTCGTAGAAGTGCTTGGGCGGCAGTTCCTTGAACGGCCGCGTCAGCCCGTCGAGCACGTCGTCGGCAAGCGAGCGCTCGTGCGACCCGTCGAGATGGGAATCGATGCGGATCGCCGTCTCCAGGACGGGCTGCGGTGGGGTGTGGGGCTCCATCAGCAGTTTCCCGAGGAGCCGAACGCCAGCGCGATCCGCCTCCGCACGGGCGAGCCTATCGCGTCTGCGCCCAGCGTCGCGCCGGAAGGCCGTGCGCGGCTCAGGCGCCGTCTCGGGCCAGGCGCAGGCCGGCGAAGATCTGGCGGCGCTGGGGCAGGTCCCAATTGCGAAAGCGCGGGTTGGCGACGCGCTCGTCGGTCGCCCACGAGCCGCCCTTGAGCACCCGGTAGTCCTCGCCGAAGAACACCTCCGAGTACTCGCGGTAAGGGTGGGCGACGAAGCCCGGGTAGCCGTGGAAGGCGGTCTGCGTCCACTCCCACACGCGTCCGACGCCGTCCAGCGTCGCGCCTGTGGCCGCCTTCTCCCACTCCGCCTCGCTGGGCAGGCGCGCGTCGCGTGCGCGGGCATATGCCTGTGCCTCGAAGAAGCTGACGTGGCAGGCGGGCGCGTGGGGGTGGCCGGCGGCGATCGCCGGGTGCTGCGCGCGCTCCTGCTCTGACAGCCACGCCCAGCCCTCGTCGGACCACAGCTCGCGGCGCTCGTAGCCGCCCTGCTCGGCGAACGTCAGCCAGCCGGCATTGCTCACCGGCTGTCGCGCGATCTGGAATGCGCCGGTGTGCGCGGTGTGGCGCGGGCGCTCGTTGTCATAGGAGAAGCCCTCGGCGCCGGCACCCATCTCGAAGGGGCCGCCGGGCACGTCGAGCCACTCGCCCGCAGTCTCGCCCGGCAGCGGCTGCTGCAGCGCTGCCGAGTCGCCCGGCGCCAGCAGCCCGGCGATCGCGAGCGTCTGTCGCATCGTCTCGCCGTGCTGAAGCTCGTGGCGGATGACCATCTCGCTGATCACGCCATCGCCGACGCCGCGCTCGGCGATCGTCTCGACGGTGCGCGTGCGCACGGCCTCCAGGTAGGCGCGCGCGTCGCGCGGGCCGAGCGCCTCGATGTCGCCGCGGATCGCGCGCGGCGTCTCGAATGCGTCGTACAGGTCGGCCAGCTGCGGGCGCAGCAGCTCGAGCTCGCCGTGGCGATGGGCCAGCCACAGGTCCTCGTAGGCGGCGATGTGGCCGAGGTCCCAGACGAGCGGGCTCATCAGCGGCGAGTAGACCTGCTGCAACTGCCGATCGTCGAGGTGGGCGACGAGCGCGAGCGTGCGCTCGCGGGCCGCCTCCAGGCCGTTGAGGGCCTGCACGGCGTCAGCTGACAGGCGACTGCTCTTGAGCGCGTCGGTGGCCATCGCTTCGCGCACTCACTCTACGAACTCTCACGCGTGCGCCGGCCCGCGCGGTGAGCATCTCCGCCGGCGTCGCGGTTTGCGGCGCCCCTCGCTCAGCGCTGCAGCGGGGCGGGGGAGGCGGCGTCGTCGACGATCACGCTGAGCCGGCCTCGCCGCAGCAGGCTCGCCGGGACGTGGCGGCTGGGCTCGCCGAGCATCGCGTTGACCGCGTCGGCCTTGCTCGCCCCGGTGGCCAGCAGCACGCAGCGCTGCGCGGCGCAAAGCACGGGCAGCGTCAGCGTGATGCGCTGCGGCGGCGGCTTGGGCGAGTCGTGCACGCCGAGACATAGCCGCTGCTCGCCTGCATCGAGCGTCGGCGCGCCTGGAAACAGCGAGGCGACGTGCCCATCCGGCCCGATGCCCAACACGATCACGTCCAGCGCCGGCGGCTTCGCGGGCCGTTCGTCGTCGGCGCCCTGCGCCGGGGCGTGCTCGCGCAGCTCTGCTTCGTAGCGCTCGGCGCCCTCGTCGGGCCCGAGCTCGCCGAGCATCCGATGGACGCCCTCGGGCGCGAGCCCCTTGGCCGTGCCGATGAGCGTCTCCTTGGCGAGGCGGAAGTTGCTTTCCTCGTCCTCGGGGCCGACGCAACGCTCGTCGGCGAACCACAGCTCGACGCCTCGCCAGTCCTCGAGCTCGCCGGCCAGCAGCTCGTACGCCCGCGCGGGCGTGCTGCCGCCGCTCAGCGCCAGATGCGCGGCACCGCGCTCGCGGCGCGCGGCCGCCAGCCGGCGTGCGATCTCCGTCGCCGCACGGACGGCGGCTGCCTCGGCGTCGGCACATGTCGTCAGGCTGGTCACGCGCTGACCGCCTCGGGCAGCATCTCCTTGGTCGCCGCCAGCGCGGCGCCGTAGGTCGGGTCGCGCAGCAGCGCCTGGCGGATGCCCTCGCCGAGGATGCCGCCCTCGCCGCGCGAGGCGCCGAGCAGCGTCCACGTCCGTTCGCGACCGCCGGGATCGCGCCTTCGCGCGCGCAGCCCGCCGGGCTCGCGGTCCAAGCGCACGCGCAGCCCGGTGGTGCTGGACAGCTCCACGCCCGCCAGCCCCGGCACCTGCTGCTCGGGAGCCGGCTTGAGCTTCAGCTCGACCTTGCCGTTGGCGGACTCGGCGCTGGCGCACAGCGTCCCGTCGGTTCCCTCGGCGGCCACCTCCGAGCGCTTCAGCGACCAGCCCAGGCGGGAGGCCAGCCAGCCGATCAGCAGCAGCGCCGCCACGCGCGAGTCGGGGTGGTGTCGCACCTTGACGCCGCAGAGCCGGTGAAGTTCGTCGCGCATCGCCGGTGGATCGAACACCGTCGCGACGCGCTCGCGCCATGGCGTCGAGCGCAACCAGGCGAGGTCGACGACGTACAGGCGCTGGGAGAGCTCATACGCGCGGTCGATCGCCGCACGCTGCCCCGCTTGCGAGGGATCGGGCGCCTCGATCGAGTCCAGCAGGATCGCCTGCGCGAGGCTCAGCAGGGCATCGACGGCCTCGGGATGGCGGTGCGGCGACCACAGCAGCGTCGGCAGGTCGGTCACGACCAGCGGGTCGGCGATCGTCAGCAGGTCGTCGACGTGGCGGTCGCCGAGCCGGACGATGACGGTCTCGCGCAGCAGCGCCACCTGCCCGGGCTCCGGGTCGGAGTCGGAGGCGATGCTCACGCGCGCGTCCAGGCGCTCGCGCCCGGGCTCGTGGGAGAGCACGAGCAGTCGCGACGGGGCATAGCGCCCGACGCCGCGCAGCCGGTTGGCGATCTCGCCGCTGTACTCGTCGTCGACGAACGCGATCATGTTCAGCACGCGCGCCGGTATGAAGCTCGCGCTTTCGGCGTGGCGCTTGGCCAGCAGCTCGCGCAGCGCCGCTTCGATCTCGTCGGGCGTCGTGCCCTCGGCGCTCCAGACCGCGTCGCTGCGAGACATCAGATCGCGCGCCAGCGCTGGCCCTCGAGCAGCAGCTTGTCGGCCTCGCCGGGGCCCTGCGAGCCGGCTTCGTACTGCGCCAGCGGCCCTGGCTCCTGGGCCCACGTGCCGACGATCGGGTCGCAGATCTCCCACTGCGCCTCGACCTCGTCGTTGCGTGTGAACAGCGTCGCATCGCCGCGCATCGCGTCGGTGATCAGGCGCTCGTAGGCCTCGGGCGACTGCGAGAGGAAGGCGGTGCCGTAGAGGAACTCCATGTTGACCGGGCGGATGATCATGCGCGTACCGGGGATCTTCGCGCCGAGGCGCAGCGAGACGCCCTCGTTGGGCTGCAGCGTCAGCACGAGCTGGTTGGGCTGGACGCCAAGCGAGCCCGCCTGGCTGAACGCCAGGTGCGGCACCGGCTTGAGCGTCACGGCGATCTCCGTGACCTTGCGCGCCAGGCGCTTGCCCGTGCGGATGTAGAAGGGCACGCCGGCCCAGCGCCAGTTGTCGACTTCCAGGCGCAGCGCCGCATAGGTCTCGGTCGCCGAGTCGGCGGGCACGCCGTCCTCCTGCAGATAGCCCGGGACGCCTTCTCCGCCCACGTGCCCTGCGGCGTACTGGGCGCGCACGGCGATCTCGCCGACCTCCTCGCGCGTCGGCGCGTGGATCGCGTGCAGCACCTTGACCTTCTCGTTGCGCACGTCTTCGGCGGTGAAGCTGCCGGGTGGCTCCATCGCCACGTGGCAGAGCAGTTGCAGCATGTGGTTCTGGATCAGGTCGCGCAGCGCGCCCGCGTGGTCGTAGTAGCCGGCCCGCGTGCCGATACCGAGGTCCTCGGCGGCGGTGATCTGCACGCTGTCGATGTAGTTGCGGTTCCACAGTGGCTCGAACATGCCGTTGGCGAAGCGAAACGCCAGCATGTTCTGGACGGTCTCCTTGCCGAGGTAGTGATCGATGCGGAAGACCTGCGTCTCGTCGAAGATCGCCAGCACGCGGCGGTTGAGCTCGCGCGCCTCCTCCAGCGTCGTGCCGAAGGGCTTCTCGATGATCACGCGCACCTCCGCGTCGTCGTGCTGCTCGAGCTTGGCGTGGCCGAGCTGCTCGACGATCACGGGGAAGAACTCCGGGGCGGTGGACAGGTAGAAGGCGCGGTTGAGCGGTTCCCCGGCCTGCTCGTCGAAGCCGTCGAGCACCTTGCCGAGCTCGGCGTAGACGGAGGGGTCGTCGAACACCCCCGGCACGTAGCGCACATGTTGCAGCAGCTTTTTCAGCACGTCCTCGTCGGGTGTGCGGCGCGAGTATTTGCGGATCGCTTCTTCGCACTCGGCGCGGTAGCGCTCGCGCGCCTTTTCTTTGCGCGACACGCCGACCAGATGGAAGCGCTCGGGCAGCGCTCCCTCGTGGGCGAGGTTGTAAAGCGCGGGCAGCAGTTTGCGCTTGGCCAGGTCGCCCGTGGCGCCGAAGATGACCAGCGTGGTCGGCGCGACGGGGAGCCGCTCGAGCCCCGCGGTCAGGGGGTTCTCGGGCTCCGCCTCGGCGGTCGGCTGGCCCGGCTGCGCAGCCAACGCTCAGCGCCCGCCGCGCCGGGCGGTCTTGGGCTTGGCGCCACCGGCCCCCGGCGCGCTCTTGACCGCGTGGCCGCCGAACTGATTGCGCAGCGCGGCGAGCATGCGGTTTGCGAAGTCGCCGTTGCCGCGCGACTGCAGCCGCGCATAGAGCGAAGCGGTGATGACGGGGGTCGGCACGTCGTGGGCCGTGGCGTCGGCGATCGTCCAGCGGCCCTCGCCGGAGTCCTCGGTGTAGCCCTCGATCGCTTCCAGCTCGTTGCCGTCGGCTTCGAAGGCGCGCGCCGCCAGTTCGCACAGCCACGAGCGCACGACCGACCCCTGGCCCCACAGGTGCGCGATCTTCGCGTTGTCGAGCTCGTACTCGCACTTGTCGAACACGTCGAAGCCCTCGGCGTAGGCCTGCATCAGCCCGTACTCGACGCCGTTGTGGACCATCTTCACGTAGTGGCCGGCTCCCGAGGGGCCGAAGTGCAGCCAGCCGCGCGGCCCGATCGCGGCGAGGCTCTGCTCGTTGGTCTGCGGCGCGAGCACGTCGAGTATCGGCGACAGGCGCTTGACCGCTTTGGGCGGGCCGCCGACCATCATGCAGTAGCCGACTTCCAGGCCCCACACGCCGCCGGAGACGCCCACGTCGACGTATTCGATGCCCTTGGCTTTCAGTTCCTTGGCGCGGCGCTTGTCGTCGGTCCAGCGCGAGTTGCCGCCGTCGACGATCGTGTCGCCGCGGTCGAGCAGCTTGGCCAGCTTGTCGACCGTCTCCTGCGTGGGGTCGCCCGCGGGAACCATGATCCAGACGATCCGCGGCGCCTGCAGCTGCTTGACCATCTCTTTGAGCGAGCCTGCGCCCGCCGCGCCGTTCTTGACGGCCTGCTTGACCGCCTTGGCATCGAAGTCGAAGGCGACGACCTCGTTGTCCGAGTCGCGGTGGATGCGATGAACCATGTTGCCGCCCATCTTGCCCAGCCCGACGAAACCGATCTGCGTCACAGCGCCTCCTTCATCACGTTGGCCGGGCTTCGCTCACGCAACGATCGTACAGCGGCGATGCGCGCGTCCGCTGCCACGGCGTCGGCTACGATCTCGCCCACGGTGGTGGCTCGGTGTGCCTAGTGCGATCGCGGGCGCGGCGCTGATCCGCGAGACACCCGCTCGCCTCCCCGCAGGGCGGCGGCCATGAGTGGGCTCGGGTCGCTCAGACGCCGCTTCTCCAGGCTCTGGCTGTTCAGCCCGGAACGCCTGTGGGCGCTGTCGCGGGCGCTTCACCGCCGGGGGCACTGGCTGCTCGCATTCTGGGTGAAGCAGCTCAACACGGTGCTCTACCACAACTCCCTCTCGCCCGGGGCAAGCGTCGGCGAGGATGTGCTGCTCGGCCACTACAGCCACGGCGTCGTCGTCAACAGCAACGTGGAGATCGGCAACCGCGTGAAAATCTGGCACAACGTGACGCTCACGGCGGGGCGCCTGCCACGGCGCGACGGCAAGCGCGTCGCCGGCCCGCCGGCGCGCATCGTCATCGAGGACGGCGTGAAAATCGGCACCAACGCCGTCGTCATCGCCCAGCGCGGCCAGTGCCTGCGGATCGGGCGCGGGGCGCGGCTCGGCGCGGGGGTGATCGTCACGCAGGACATCCCGGCGCGGGCGACGGTGGTCAGCCCGCCGGCGCGCGTGCTGCTCAGAGACGGGCCGGCGACGGACACGGATGCCGAGGCGGCGGGCACTGATATACGGTCCGAGCAGTGACACCCGACACCAGCCACCAGCGGCCCGACCGCAACCTCGCCCTCGAGCTCGTCCGTGTGACCGAGGCGGCCGCGCTGGCGGCCGCACCGCTCGTCGGCCTGGGCGACAAGGAGGCGGCCGACCAGGCGGCGGTAGACGGCATGCGCTTCATGCTGCAGTCGGTGCAGATGGACGGCGTGGTCGTGATCGGCGAGGGCGAGAAGGACGAGGCGCCGATGCTCTACAACGGCGAGCAGATCGGTGACGGCTCGCCGCCCGCCGTCGACATCGCGGTCGACCCCCTGGAGGGCACCACGCTGGCCGCGCACGGCATGCCGAGCGCGCTGGCGGTGATCGCGCTGTCCAGTCGCGGGACGATGTTCGACCCCGGGCCGTGCGTGTACATGGAAAAGATGGCCGGCTCGCCGGAGGTCGCCGACCTGCTCGATCTCGACCGGCCGCTCGGCGAGACGGTGAAGCTGGTCGCCGAGCGCAAGGGCTCGCCGATCGGCGACGTGATGGTCGTGGTGCTCGACCGGCCCAGGCACGAGCAGGGCATCCGCGAGATTCGCGAGGCGGGCGCGCGCGTGCGGCTGATCGCCCACGGCGACGTGTCGGCGTCGCTGCTGGCGGTGACCGAGCGTTCGACGGTCGACCTGCTGTGGGGCATCGGAGGGACGCCCGAGGGGGTCATCTCGGCGGCAGCGGTGAAGTGCCTCGGCGGCCAGCTGCTCGGCCGGCTGTGGCCGCGCGACGAGTCCGAGCGCCAGGCGGCGCTCGACGCCGGCTATGACCTGCAGCGCGTGCTCTCGCCGCATGACCTGGTGGCCGGGGACGACGTGTTCTTCTCCGCCACGGGGATCACCGACGGCGACGTGCTGCAAGGCGTGCGCTACCCGAGCGCCGGCGGGGCGACGACCGAGTCGCTGGTGATGCGCACGCGGTCGGGCACGATCCGCCGCATCCGGGCCACGCACGACCGCGCCAAGCTGCGCGCGGTCGGTGGCGAGCGCTTCTGAGCAGCGGACGGCGCGCGAGGCCTGTTCGCTCGGTTTGCCTGCTGCAACAATGCGCCGATGAGCTTTGCGGTCGCAGCAGGGTGAGCAGGGGGCGCGCGAGATGGGACCCGTGAGGCTCTGGCGGCTGTCGATCGCCCTGCAGCGCCGAGGGCTGCGCCCGCTGGCGGTGCTCGTCAAGAACGTCAACTCGTGGATCTACCACAACTCGCTCCCGCCAGGTGCGGTCGTGGGGCCGAATCTGCGCCTCGGCCACCATGGCTTCGGCACGGTGATCCACACCAACACGGTGATCGGCAGCGGCGTGACGATCTACCAGAACGTGACGATCGCGATGCGTGCCGGTTCCAAGTCGCCGTACCGGATCTTCGTCGACGACGACGTGCTGATCGGAGCCAACGCGGTCGTCATCTCGCCGCATCGCGGGGACCTGCGGATCGGTCGCGGTGCGCGCATCGGCGCCGGCGCGGTCGTCCACGCCGACGTTCCACCGGGCTACGTGGTCGTGAGCGCCGCGGCGCAGCTGATCGCACCCGACGGCACGCGCACGACGCTCAAGCGCGAGGCCTCGTCGGACGCGGATTCGGTGGAGCGGACGCCCGCGCCGGCGGGCGACTGACGCGCCGAGTGCGCTCGTACCGTCCGATGGCACACTGTGCCGCTCCAGGCCTCTGACCGTGGCTCGCGGTGCTCGGCCCGGATGATGGGTAGCGAGCGCGACGTTATCTGGCCCACCAGCTAGGCCGGGTCGGTAGCAACGTCTCCCGGCCGGGCCATGTGTATTCCGGATCCACGGCGCAGTCGGGCGGGCTGTTTTCCCCCAGCGCAATGGACCTGACTAAATTCCGTGCCGTAACGGGCGCTGGGCCCATTGTTCGCGCGAACTGAGATAGACGCTATGTCCGCCAGAACTGCAGCTCATATACCATTACTCGGTATTGTTCGCGGGGCGCCAACGCGTGGTATCCCGAGGCAAGTCGCGCTTGACGGTCAGTAAGCGGCAACGGCGGCTGAGGAGAAGAAATGCCAACTGACGGGATCGACCGATTCCAGCGCCTGCGAGCGCACAAGGGCGTAGTGGGTAGTCTCGACTGGTCATCCGACGGGGCACTACTCGCCTCGGCATCCGTGGAGTCTGGGCTGATCATCTTCGATCCCGAGCGCCCTGATAAGCCCGTGTTCTCGGAAGAGGGCTATAACCTCATCTCGCTTGCGTGGCGCCCCGACTCTCGAGTGCTCGCAGCAAGTCAAGGTGAAATCGTTTTGGTCGATACCTCATCGGGCCAAGTCAATGGCACCGGGATCGCCAACAATTGGCAAGGCGAAGCCTCATGGTCGCCTGACGGCGCAGGCCTTGCTGTGGTCAGTGACGCCAACGCAACCATCTACGCCGTCGGTCCAGACCTTTCCGTGAGCAACGGAGGTCCGTCTGTTGGTGCTCGCAAAGATACGCCGCTGCAGTGGTCGCCCGATGCGCGATATCTCGCTGGCTACCACGATGGGTTTACCATCTGGGATGCCTCAACGCTTGAGCCAGTCGCCTACCTCACCCCTCCAGGCCATCTTCCCGGTTGGATTCGCTGGTCCCCGGATGGGCACTGCGTCGCTCACGCTGCAGATCAGCGAGTCTCGATTGTGGAAGCAGGGTCCTGGGAGCCGGTCGTCACGCTTGAGGGTCACGAGCAATGGGTTCCTCGTGTGGTCTGGTCGAGCTGTGGCCGGTTGTTGGCGTCGGTCGGTTGGGACTCCACAATCCGGTTGTGGTCGACGGAAACATGGCAGCCACTCGCTCTACTTCCGATCGGGGCCGCGGACACCAACTGGTACGGCATCGCCTTTCACCCCACAGAGCCCATACTCGCCGCCCTGTCGGATCCGGCCTCGACCATCGATCTTTGGCGAATTGATGTCGACCGGCTTATCACAACGGCTCACACCAACTTTCCGAAGTATACGACCGCGAAGGTTGTGCTCGTCGGGGATAGCGGAGTTGGCAAGACAGGGCTTGGTTACCGTGTTGCCACTGGCGCGTTCAGGGAGCACTCGTCGACTCACGGCCAGCATTTTTGGGTTATCGATGAGCTTGCCACGGTGCGCGCCGATGACACCGAGTGCGAGGTCGTCCTGTGGGATCTCGCGGGCCAGAGCGACTATCGCCTCATCCATGTCCTGTTTCTTGATGACGCCGACGCGGCAATTCTCGTCTTTGATCCAACTCGAGGCCAGCGCGCCCTCGATGCAGTGGACTTTTGGCTCAAGGCTCTGAACGTCGGACGAGCCATTCCCTGCCCAGTCATTCTTGTAGCGGCTCGTATCGACCGCGGAACGGGAAGCCTCGACCAGACCGAATTGGAGGCATTCGCTGCGACGCGGGGTATTAGCGGCGGCGTGGTCGCCACTAGCGCAAGCGAAGGCGAAGGCGTAGATGACCTTGTGCATCGGCTGCGAAATCAGATTCCGTGGGAATCCATGTCCGCCACCGTCACGACTACGACATTTAAGGCTGTAAAGGATCTTATCCTCGCGATGAAGGACGCTGGCGGATCGGTCCAGCAGATCATCATGACGGCGGAGGAGCTAAGAGAGCGGCTAGCGAGCGATCTTACACCTGCGTCAATAGGTGACTCCGAGCTATGGGCGGCTGTACGCAATCTCGAGATTCATGGCTATCTCCGCGTCCTACGTGCGGTCTCCGGAGAACGTGTCATGCTTTTGGCTCCTGAGCTCCTCAATAACCTCGCTGCATCGCTGATTCTCGAGGCTCGGCGAAACCCGCTCGGACTGGGAGCAATTGACGAAGGACAAGCGCTTGCAGAGGGATATAACTTGCCAGAGGTTAAGGAGCTACCGGCGCCGTATGGTCAGGTGCTGACGGAGGCGGCGATTGTTCTTCTCCTTGAGCACAATGTGTGCTTTAGGGAGACGTTGTCTGGACGCAATCTCCTCATATTTCCCGAGCTCATCAACGAGAAGGCGCCGATTCTTGCTCCCAGCGAGGGGTATGTGGAGAGCGTGACATACGTCGCAGAAGGCAACGTGCAGAACGTCTACTCCTCGCTCGTAGTGCTCCTTGGATACACGAACGTATTGCTAAGGGTAAATCAGTGGCAGAACCGTGCGGAGTATGAGATCGACGGCGTTCGCGTTGGCCTCCAGCAGTCTCGCGTGCGCGACGATCGCCTCGAGCTAACGGTTTATCACCACACGACGGTCGACGCAAGCAAGCTTCGACTATTTCAGGGACTCGTCGAGCGATTCCTGCAGCGGCGAAGAGTCACCGTGCGGCTATACCCGCGCATAGCGTGCGTCTGTGGCTTTACGCTCCCAACGGAACAGATCATCGCCTTCATAGATGAAGGGAGTGGCGTCACCTTTTGCCCTAAGAGCGGTGATCGGATTGCGGTTCCCACTGAGGCCGAGTCGGTATCACTCACCGAGACTGAGCTCGCTGCCGTCACCGACGAGTCCGAGGTAGCCGCACACCGGACGGGCCTGTCTGTAGCGATCGCACAGCTGCGCGCATACAGTGAAGATCGTGATCCACGTGTGTCCTGTTTCATAAGCTATGCGTGGGGAGATGGTGACCACGAGCAGTGGGTTGAACGCAGCCTCAAGCCTGATCTGGAGGACGTTGGATTTGACGTCGTATTCGATCGACGCAGTTCGCTGCCTGGGAGCGACATCGCTCGCTTTGTGAGTCAGGTCACGGATTGCGATTTCGTGCTTGTTGTCGGCACCCCGGACTACCTGGAGGGATACGAGAATCCGGATTCTGATGTCGGCCGCATTGTGGCAGCAGAGGCGGATCTCTACAACCAGCGATTGATGGGGACAGAGCAGGAAAAGCGAACGGTGATACCACTCCTACGCAAGGGAGACCGCGTGTCGGCCTTCCCCCCGCTATTGCGTGGCAAGGCGTACGCCGACCTCACGTCCGATGCAGCCTACTTCAGAGCCTTCTTCGATCTAGCACTTCAGATGTGCGGGATTGACCTCGACGATCCTGCGATGGCCGACATACGTAAGGGCCTGGTCGGCCCTCGTGCGCGCTCGCGTGCCTGAGAGAAGTTGCACGTCGTCTGATATGGAGGCGAAGCTCAAGCATCTAGAATTCATACAGGCTGCGATCGGGCGTATGGCTACCAGCTCGGCCCTATTCAAGGGCTGGGCTATCACCATCGCAGCCGCACTGTCAGGGTTTGCTGCTCTAGATACCAAGACGGCCCTACTCGCGATTGCCCTGATCGCTACCGTCATGTTTTGGGGTCTCGATGGCTACTACCTGTGGCTTGAGCGAGGTTTCGTCCAACTTCACAACGAAGTCGCCGAGAAGAGCGAGGGGGATATCGACTTCTCTATGAAGCTGAATACCAGCCACGCGTTCTCACGGTGGTTTATAACCTGCTGGCGCCCCCACCTCTGGAGCTTCTACGGGACGATCATTGTGGTAGACGCGATTGCGATATTCGTCGTCAAGGGAAGATGAAGGTGTTGGCTGTAGAACGCTTCTAGGCCGCCTGCGGGAATCGCCGGTGGCGAAGTCGGCGGCGAAGGGCGCCGGCGAATGGATCGGAGGCGCATCTTCGGCGTTGGTGAACGGGCGCCCGTTGGCGCGTTTTGCGAAAGAGTTCACGCGCCAACGCCTGGTTTCATTTCACGGCGTCGGTGCCTCGGACGTGCTGGTGGCGTGTGAACTGGCGTACGGCGGCCCGGCGCAGTACTTGGCCGGCAGCATCTTCGACGCTGCGAGGAGCGCATCTGTGTCCGGGACGGGAAGACGGTCGTCAAACGCGCTTGGGGTCGGGACGCGACACGTCTCTTGACGCGGCCTACTAGGTGCGATAGCGCCCGACGCGCGACTCGGCCAGGTCGAGGCGCACGAGCGAGCGTAGGAAGCGGTTGGTGACGATCACGTGGATGCGCGACTGCGTCGCGTCGTAGACGCGCCGGCCCAGGTGAGAGGAGATCGCCGGATAGAAGTTGGCGACCTCGACGGTCACGTGCAGATGCGCCTGCTCGCCCTGCTCGGCGGGGTTGCGGCGTACCTCGATCTGCAGGTAGCCGCCGCCGTCGCGCCCGCGCTTGGCGACGAGCACTCCCCGCGCGATGCGCCAGCGCACCAGGCCGTGCACGCGGTCCATCTCGTATTCGGGCGCCTGGAAGGTCAGCAGCTTCAGCGCTGCGAACACGAGCACGATCGAGCGCTCGTGCTCGGAGTAGTGAACCTGGATGAGCCCGAGCGTCACGCGCGAGAGAAACCGCCAGTAGGTGCGCGCCAGTCGCTCCAGGTATTCGGCCGTCCACACGCGTTCGAGCTCCAGCGGCGGCAGTGTGACCACCGCGGATTGCACCGAGCGCACCGCGCCGGTCGCGTCGTCGAGCGAGGTCAGGCTGCGCGAGTCGGCGATCACGACACCGCGCGATGTGTGGTGCGACAGCCGCCAAAGCGTCGCTACGACAGCCACCGCAATCGCGGCGACGGCCGCCACCGCGGCAAGCAGGATGGCGCTCATCGACAGCAGGCTAGTCAGCGCAGCCGTCGCGTGAGCGGCGTGGCTCTTGTCCTCCGTTGCTGCTATTCACAGGCACGTGAGTCCAGACCTCTTGGCAGATCGCCCGGGGCGCGCGCGCCCGGTGGCCGATGCCCCCGTCGACGAGCTGGTGGGGCACGCCGACGAGCTTGCGCGGCGCTGGGCAGTGTCGCTGCTCGCCGCTCGTGCCCTGCCGCAGATGGCCGACGTCCCGCTGGCGCAGCTCGCACGCGAGGCGCCGCGGCTGTGCGCGGGACTGTCGCGGGCGCTGCGCTCCGACGCGGAGCTGGCGCAGCTGCTGGAGGCCCCCGGCGCGCGCGAGCGCGGCGGCGCAGAGCCCTCCGCGGCGCTGTGGGCGTGGGTTGCATCGGGCGGCGACGCGAGCGCTGCGGTGCACGACGTCGAGGCGCTTCGCAGCGTCCTGTGGGCTGCCGTGCTGGGCGAGCTGCGCGACCCGCCACCGAGCCAGGTGGCCGACCTCGCCGACCGTCTGTCGTTCGTATGCAGTTGCGTGCTGGCGGCGGTGCTCGCCCACTCGCCGCCGAGCGCCGGCGCGGGCGCTATCCCGCCGAGCGCGCCGCGGCGCGCCGAGCAGGTCCTCTACAGCTCGCCGCCGAGCGTGCCGAGCGGCAGGCGGGCGGTGCTGATCGACGAAGTTGCCGAGGCGTCCGCCGAGCCCGCTGGCGCCGGCGCGCCGCTGCGGCGCGACGCCGCTGCGGGCGAGCCGTTCACCGTGGACGCGGACGCCGAGGCCTCGTCGCCGGCCTCGCGGGCGCAGCGCACGGCTCCAGCGCAGGCGACACCGCGCGCGCGGCCGTGGGATACGCCGCTGAGCGCCGCGCCGACAACGGACGTGCGGTCGCGACGACAGGGCTCGGCCTCACGGCCGACGGTGCCCGAGCCGCAGGACGGGCCGGCGATGCGCGTCACGCGGGGCCCTGGCTCGCCGGTCGACGAGCGCGCCTAGCTTCGCCTGCGGATCAGGTGGCCGGTGCGCCGCCGGTGGCGACGAGCGTGGCTTCGGGTGCGGCGGAGGCGGGCGGCAGGCCGAGCGTCGGCGTGTTGGGGACGCTGCCGACGACCCTCGTGTGCAGGCGCGCGGTGTCGGCCATGCCGAGCGCGCTCGCCGCCCCGGTCGTCAGGTCCCACTGGGCGCCGTTGTGCGCGTAGGGGCCGCGGTCGATGACCGGGACGGTGGCCGTGCGGCCTTTGTAGCCGAAGCGCACGAGCGTCCCGCACGGCAGCGTGCGATTGGCGACGCCGACGACGGCAGGCGTGAGCGTCTGCCCGCAGGCGGTCCGCTGGCCGTAGAAGCCCGGGCCGAACCACGTCGCCAGGGCAACCGGCTTGACCGCGGTCGCAGGCGCACTCGGCGCGCTGGCTACGCCGCCGGTTTCCGCGAGCGCGTCGGCGGTCGCGCCACCGGCACACGCGGCGACAGCGAGCAGCACGAGCAGATATGTCGTCAAAGACTGGATTCGCATCGGCTTCGGCGCCTACGGGGTGAGCTGACGGGCTCGCGCCTGAAATGGCGCTACGACCTAGATCGGTCGATTCGCCCCGGCGGGCCGACGCTTCCGGCTCGCATTGGGTCCCCCGTCTCCTGCGACCTGGGTCACGGGAGCTCGGCGTGGCCGCAAGTATACAGAAGACCTTTGGCGAGCCCTGCGCAGCTTTGCGTGCCGCGGTTGCGGGCGCTGGAGGAAGGGCGCCGCTGCCGCGTCAGGACAGCGGCAGGCGCGAGAGGACGTCTCTGAGCAGCCGCTCGCCGGTCGATACGCCGGCTTTCGCCAGCTCGCCGACGATCTCCGCGGCGGTCGCCACGAACTCGGCGCCGCCGGGCGGCTGCACGGAGCCGCCGGAGGTTTCGCCGTCGCACTCGAAGCCCTGGCGCGGAGCCGCCTCGTCGGCCGCCTGCGCACGGCTCTTGCGCGCGGCCGCGCGCGGCGCGCTGCTGCGCTTCGTGGCGGCCGCGGGACGCGTGGCGCGCACGCGCGACTTCGCTTTGGAAGAACGCTCAGCCGAGCCGCTGCGGCCGGCCGCCGCGGCCGGTGAGGCGCTTGCCGCCGTCCCGTTGGACTCGGCCGGCGTGCGTTTGGCGGAAGCGGCTTTGCGTGTTCGCCTCGGAGGCGCCGCTGGCCCGCGCGCCGCCGCACGGCGTGCGCTGGAGCGCTGCGGGCGCGTGCGTGGCAGGTTCGCCAGCACACCGCCGTCGCGCTGTGCGTCCTGGCTGGTCTTCGTATCGGCCATCGATGCACATCATTGCTTAACGGTCGCTGCGAGAACCTTGCGGCCGAGCTGCAAGTCGAGCGGCAAAGCTTTGTGATCGACCGCAACTACGCGTTAGCATGGGTGCCTGGAAAAGAAGTGCGAGCTGTAACGCTGGGCGCAGCCCCGCCGTATGTCTGACGGAGGGCTGTCTCAGCCAGCATCCGCCAGGGCCGCGGCGTGGGCCGCGGGTTGTCGACCGACGGAAGAAACGGGAACAGATGTCAGTAGTTGAGCTGCAGGAGTTGGATGAGGTCAAGGGTCTGCTCGCCAAAGGCCAGCAGGTCGGAGTGCTCTCCTTCACGGAGATAACGAAGGCCATGTCCGAGCTCGACTTGGACGAGTCAGACGTCGAAGAACTGCACGGGTTCCTCGAGAAGGCAGAGATCGAGCTGGTCGAGGACATCGACCCGGCGACGACCGCTTCCTCACAGGTGGAGCGCGCGCCCGACAAACGCGGCCGGCGCAAAGCGAAAGCGACGCTCGACCTCAAGCCGGACATGACGACCGACTCGCTGCAGCTGTTCCTCAAGGACATCGGCAAGGTGCGTCTGCTCACCGCACAGGAGGAGGTCGATCTCGCCAAGCGCATCGAGCGCGGCGACCTCGACGCCAAGCAGAAGATGGTCGAGTCCAACCTGCGACTGGTCGTGTCGATCGCCAAGAACTACCGCAACCAGGGGCTTCCGTTCCTCGACCTGATCCAGGAGGGCACGCTCGGCCTGGTGCGCGCGGCAGAGAAGTTCGACTACCGCAAGGGCTTCAAGTTCTCCACCTACGCGACGTGGTGGATCCGCCAGGCGATCGCCCGCGCGCTCGCCGACAAGGCACGCACGATCCGCATCCCCGTGCACGTGGTCGAGAAGCTCAACAAGATCGGCCGCGCAGAGCGCAAGCTGGTCACCGAGCTCGGACGCGAGCCGACGGCCGACGAGATCGCCGAGGTGACGGGCATCGACCCCGAGGAGGTCGATTCGATCAAGCGATCCGCGCAGGCTCCCGTCTCGCTGGAGAAGCCGGTGGGCGACGAGGAGGAGTCGGAGTTCGGGCAGTTCATCGCCGACGAGCGCGCCGAGTCGCCGTACGAGCGCGCGGCGGAGATCCTCACCAAGGAGGCGCTGCGCGAGGCGCTGGAGAACCTCTCCTACCGCGAACGGCGCGTGCTCGAGCTGCGCTACGGCCTGGGCGGCGAGCACCCGCGCACGCTCGACGAGGTGGGGCGCACGTTCAACGTGACGCGCGAGCGCATCCGCCAGATCGAGAACCAGTCGCTGAAGAAGCTGCAGTCGCTGGCTGAGGCACAGAAGCTCCGCGACGTCGCCTGACGAGCGCCTCGGGCTCCCTGGCGGCGTCCTCGTCGCTCGCGGGCTACCGCGCGCCACGCTCCGTGCGTCCTTGCCAGGAAACCCGATCCGCTCGTCAGGAGCGCTGTGTTGGATCGGTCGCTGACTCGTGCTCGGTCGTCAGCAGCCTGTGCGCGGCTGCTGCGACGTCGTCCTGCAGCCAGGCCGGCGGAGGCTTGCCGTCGCGGGCGTGGCGGCGCACGGCGGCGTTGGGCAGGTCCACGACGGCGCGCGTGACGGCGTCGCCGGCGCGGGCATCGGCGTTCGCGTGCAGTGCCTCGGTCAGCTCGCGCAGGCGCGCTGCCAGCGGTGCGTTGATCGCGTCGAGGCGCGCACGCATGTCGTGAGCGGGCTCGCCGTCGAGCAGGTCGTCGCGGCGCAGCGTCAACAGCAACCGCGCGTCCTCGGGCTGCTCGCGCGCGAAGGCGACCTGCGACGCGGCCATCGCGACGGCGGCGTCCAGCGGGTCCGGATCGGCGCCGGCGGCCAGCGCGCCCTGCTGAAAGCGTTCCAGCGCGCGCAGCCAGGCGGCGGCCAGCACGGCGTCGCGACTGCCGAAGCGGTGGTAGAGCGTGCCGACGGGCGCGCCGCTCTCACGTGCGATCGCCGCGACGGAGGCCGCGCGAGGGCCGTCGCGCAGAACGAGCGTGCGCGCCGCATCGAGGATGCCGTCGCTGTCGTGCTTGCGTGGAGGGGCCATGATGTAGTACGTTTATTCTATATAGAACGATTGCCTTACATAGATGAGCATGCCACGGAGATCGGCGCGACGCGCGAGCGTGCGTGGACCGCGCTCATCGCGAACCTGCGTGGCCTGGAGCGTGCGGTGCCGGCCGCGCTCGCTGGGCCGTGGGGCCTGCAGCCGCCGCGCGCACGAGGCGACTGGAGCGCCACGCCGCAGGCCGGCGACTGCCTGCCCGGGTTCGCTGTCGAGCGCTCCCGGCCGCCGCGCGAGCTAGCGCTGTGCGGGCGTCATCGCTTCTCGCGGTACGCGCTGGTGTTCGAGCTCGACGAGACGGCCGGGCCGGGCTGCACGCTTAGCGCGCGCTCCTACGCGGAGTTTCCCGGCCTCAAAGGCCGCGCCTACCGGGCGCTGGTGATCGGCACCGGCGGTCACAGGGCGATGGTGCGGCGGATGCTGGCGGACATCGCGCGGCGGGCATGATCGCGGGCGCGAGCTGGGGGGCCACCGAGCAGGAGCGCGCGACGGCGCTCGCCTGCGATGGGCTGCTGGGGCCGGCGGCCGTGCGCCTGCACCGCGCGGTGTCCGTCGACGCCCCGCCGGCCGTCGTGTTTCGCTGGCTGTGCCAGCTCAAGCGGGCCCCGTACAGCTATGACCTGATCGACAACTTCGCCCGCCGCAGCCCGCGCGAGCTGACGCCCGGCGCCGATCGCCTGGCTGTCGGCCAGCGTTTCATGTCGATCTTCTCGCTGGTCTCCTACGCGGACGGCGAGCACATCACGCTGCGCAGCCGCCGCACGGCCGTGACATATGCGGCGATCTCGCAGCAGGGCTCCACGCGCCTGCTTGCACGCGTGCTGTTCGACCCTCCGGGCGGTCGTGTGGGAGCAGCGCTGGTCGCTCGCGCGCTGGCGCTCGGCGACCTGCTGATGATGCGTAAGCAGCTGCTCACGCTCAAGGCGCTGGCAGAGCGAGAAGCCGCGGCCGGGCGCTAGGCCCGTCCAACGGTCGCGCCGGGACTCAAGCCGAGCGCGCGGGCTGCCGATCAGCAATTCATGATCGACGTCAAGCAGGCTCTGCAGGAGCTCGTCGACAAAGGTGGCTCGGACCTTCATCTGAAGGTGGACGCCGCACCGCTGTTTCGCGTGAACGGCGAGCTGGCGGGCACCGAGGGCGCCGAGCCGCTGACCGCGCAGGACACCGAAGGCGCGCTCAAACAGTTGCTCACCGACGACTCCAAGCTCGACGAATTCGCCAAAGAGCACGAGGTCGACTTCTCCTTCGAACTGCCCGACGTCGCGCGCTATCGCATCAACGCCTTTCAGCAGCGCGGCGTGATCTCGATGGCATGCCGCGCGATCCCGCACAAGATCAGCACGATCGAAGAGCTCTCGCTGCCGGAGGTCGTCACCGAACTGGCCGAGGAGGAGCGCGGCATCGTGCTGCTCACCGGCACCACCGGCTCGGGAAAGTCCACGACGCTCGCGGCGATGATCGACCACATGAACTACACGACGAGCAAGCACATCGTGACGATCGAGGACCCGATCGAGTTCGTGCACTCCGACAAACGCTCGGCGATCAACCAGCGCGAGGTCGGCATGGACACCGCCTCGTTCAAGCGCGCGCTGCGGCGCGTGCTGCGCCAGGACCCCGACGTGATCCTGATCGGGGAGATGCGCGACGAGGAGACCGTGCAGGCGGCGCTGTCAGCCGCCGAGACCGGGCATCTCGTGCTGTCGACGATCCACACCGTCGACGCCACCGAGTCGATCAACCGCATGCTCGACTTCTTCCCGCCCCACCAGCACCAGCAGGCGCGTAGCATGATCGCCGGGACGGTCAAGGGCGTGATCAGCCAGCGTCTGGTTCCGGGCGCCGAAGGTGGCCGGGTGGCCGTGTGCGAGATCCTGCGCATGACCGGCCGGGTGCGCGACATGATCGTCGATCCCTCTCAGACGGGCAAGCTCGTCGAAGTGATCGCCTCGGGCGGCTACTACGGCATGCAGACCTTCGACCAGGCGCTGTTCGGCCACGTCAAGGCCGGGCGAGTGACGTTCGAGGACGCCATGAGCGTCGCCTCCAGCCCGCACGACTTCAAGCTGCTGATGCAGGCCGACGGGCGCAAGGGCACGACGATGGACGACGTCGCCTCCGTCGAGGATCGCCGTGCGGCGGAGCCCGCCGCACCATCGCCCGCTGCACCGTCCGGCGGTCCGCCCGCCGTCGGTCAGCCGGCAAGCGTGCGCTAGCCCGCGCGCTCAGCCTTCGACGTCGTCATAGCCCCAGAGCCCGACGAGGTCGCGCTCGAGGTACTCGCTGAGCGCGGCCACTTCCGGCTTGAAGCGGCTGCGCAGCTCTGCCATGAACCGCTCATCCGGCGCCTCGGGCTCGCCGAACACGACGCGTTTGCGCACGGTGCTCAGGGCCTGCTGGCGCAGGCCCTTCGGGGTGATCGCCTTCAGCGATCGGTTGGCGGCGCGGAATGCCGGGCTGTCGGCGATCGTCAGCTTGCGCAGCAGCCCGTGCAGTCGCGGCGCCTGCACCTGCACGCTCTCGTTGAACTCGCGTGCGCGGATCGGCACGTCCTCGTCGACCTGCAGGAAGCGCAGCACCGAGCGCACGGTGGCCTCGTTGTCGCGGCGGTAGTCGTCGTAGATCAGCACGAGCACCCGCTCGCGCCCGAACAGCTCGTGATAGCGGCGCAGCTGCTGCAGATAGCGCGCGTGCTCGGTGTAGAAGAGGCCCTTCGGCCAGTAGGTGTCCGGCGGGATCTCGCGGCCTTCGCGGCGAGGCTGCTCGAGCTCGATCGCCTTGCGAAAGTCACTCTCGGTCTCGACGTAGTGGCGCAGCCACTGGCGGTGCAGCGAATGCAGAAAGCCGGCGGGCTCGCGCAGGATCGCGACGATCCGCGCCTGCGGCTGGGCTTCGGCGATCAACTGCGGAGCATGCTCGGACCACAGGTAGTCGGGCGACACGTCGCCGACGAGCTGACCGGGCGCGGCGGCGGCGAACCAAGCCTTGTAATCGGACAGCGTCTTGGGCGTGCCGCCGGGACGGTCGCGGAAATGCAGCTCGGTGGCGAAGTAGCGCGGCTCCTTGATCCCGAGGAACAGCTGAGGGTGCTGGGACAGCATCGCGTACAGCGCCGTGGTGCCGCTCTTGGCGTGCCCGACGACGAAGAAGTCGGGCACCCGGCCCTCTTGCGGCCGCTCGTCGGGTGCTGTCTGCATGCCGAGCTCCGCCGGGCTAACGCAGCCTGAACCTGGCGTACGCGCGCTGCACCGTGCGCTCGGCGCGGCGCTGGGCGCGGTGCAGGCGCATGACGAACGGCCGCTGCTCGATGCCGAGGTCGTCGCCGACGATCTCCTTCAGCGCCTCGGCCATGCGCAGGTAGGTCTGACGCGTGTAGTGGCGCAGGTTGTCGGTCACGTCCTCGCGCGAGACGACGAACGGGCGGACGTCGCAGATGACGGCGTTGGGTATCTCTGCGACGACCTCCTCCAGCGCCCGGTTCATGCGCCGGTGGTGAAGGTGGCGGTCGACCTCGCTGTCGCTGACGCCTGCGACCTCCGAGCCGTTGATCAGCACCAGGCGCGTGCTGCGCGGCAGCGCGTCGGCCAGCCAGCGAACGTTGTCCTTGAAGCGCTCGGGCGACAGCGGGCCCTGGAACTCGAAGTTCTCGGCGAACCACTTCAGGAACGCCTCGTCGATGCCGACGTAGCCCCAGCGTTTCGCGAGCGCCGCCCAGTTGGCGCGATCGGTCGCATCGACGTCGTGCTGGCCGTAGCCGACGACGAAGTCGCTGTCGCGCAGGCGATAGAGACCCTGTGTGTAGTCCATCAGCACACTGAAGATCAGCGTGCCGAAGGACTTCGGTTTACGCACGATGCGCGACCCGTATGCGGCGCGGTCGAGGAACGGCAGGCGGTCGATCGCCTGACCGTGCAGGGCGACCTCCTCGCGTGAGCTGCGCCGCAGCACCTCGGTGTGGTCGCTGTGCACTTCGGCGCCCGTCGAGGACGGGTAGGTGAACTCCGTTTTGATCGCTCCGCCGAGAAACCCGTTGAGCAGGAACAGGTCACAGCCGCCCTTCAGCAGGATGCGCGAGTTGCGCGCCGCTCGCCGCTCGTCTGACGCCGTTGCGCCGCTTCCGGCGCCGGCACCGGTCCGATCGGCGAGCGTGATCCAGTCGACCGGCTCGCTGCGCGCCAGCGAGGAGGCGACGTCGCCGACGACTGCGATCTCAGGCTCGCCGAGGCGCTCGTACAGCCACTGCTCGACGCCCATGTGCAAGATGCGACAGGAGAACACGAAGTCCGTCAGGCGCCCGTCGCGCAGCGAGTAGAAGCCGCAGACGCCGTAGTCGCCGTAGCGGTCGCGCACGCGGACATAGCCGGTTTCGCGGTTCGGCGCCTCGTCGAGCAGCGCGCCCAGCTGCTGCTCGGTCAGGCGGCTCTTGGTGAAGTTCAGCTGGTTGGAGCGGTTGACCAGCTCCAGCAGGCGCTCGGCGTCCTCGCGCGCCACCGGCGCGAGCTCGACGCGTATGTCGCAGGAGCGCAGGAAGTCCTCGTTTGAGCCCGTCACCTGCTGGCGGTCGGAGAGCTTTCGCTCGAGCAGCCGATAGTGGCCCAGGCGGGTCAGGCCGCGATCGTCCTTGCCGGCCGCCTGCGGCAGCGAGAGCAGCTCGCCGAGCAGCCGCTCGTCTGCGATCTGCAGGCCGGGGGCGTAATGCAGTGCCTCCTGCAGGTTGCCTACGTTGTCGTCGACGAACAGCACGTTGGGCGCGCGCAACTGCATGTCCCCGAGGAGCTGCGCGATGCGCGGGCCCTTCGGCGACCAGTCGATCGATGCGAACACGAACTCGCCCCACAGCTCGTAATGCTCCAGTCGCTCGCGCGCTGTCTGCAGGTCGTTCTTCGAGCAGATCGAGTTGACGATGCCGCGGCGGTTGAGCTCGCGCACGATCTCTGCATGTGCCGGCTGGAGCTCGACCTCGCCCTCGCTGAGCGTGCCGCGCCAGAGCGTGTCGTCCAGGTCCCACACGACCAGCTTGATCGGGTCCTTCAGTGGCGAATCCGCACCCTCCCGTGTGCGTGCAGGCACGTTTGTCGCCATGACCGCAGGATACCGCCGGGTTGATAGCGCGCGACCGCCGTGCTCAAGGTGGGTTGCGAACGAGGATCGCCACGAGCGCCAGCGCCACGACGATCACGACTCCCTCGACGACCGGCCCGATGGAGGCGAGTACGAGCAAGCGCGACACGATACACCCGCATCGCGGGTCTGCGGCCCGGTTCCAGCCTCACTTCATTTGGTAAAGTAAAGATTGAAATGGCCGTCGATGAGACATGTCCGGTGTGCAAGACCGCGGAGATCGTCTGCGGCAAGTGGACGCTGCTGCTGGTTCGCGAACTGGCCGAAGGATGCTCGCGCTTCTGTGAGCTGGAACGCTCGCTGGCGGGGATCAGCCCGCGCACGCTGTCGCTGCGCCTGCGGGTGCTGGAGGAGGAGTCGATTGTCGAGCGACAGACGTTCCCGGAGGTTCCCCCGCGCGTGGAGTACGCGCTGACCGGCAAGGGCCGGGCGCTGCTGCCGATCATCGAGGACATGCGCGAGTACGGCGAAGACTGGCTGTGCTCGACCGCCGACGGCGCCTCCGGCGCCGAGCCGCCTCGCCCGGACGCGCTCGCGCTCGCCTAGCCGGCTGCAAGAAGCCCTGCGCCGAGCAGGAGGGCCCGTGCGTTGCGCGAAGTCAGTGCGCGATGCGTTCAAGACAACTCGAAACGTCGCTCACGGAGTTCTTCGGGGCGGCATCGACATACCTGCGCGCCGAGATAACGGCCGGCGCGGAGGTGCCTTTCGAGTTGGGAGCGCAGACGGCACGCAGAGGTGGGGCCGGGACGCCCCTCTATACGTATCGCGCGCTGACAGGGCCGTTCATCAGCGAGCGTGACGCCTCGCTGAAACGCTTGCCGGGCCACGCCGAGGCGGCGAAGCTGCTCGAGCAGTTCGAGGGCCTCGACCGCTATCTGGCGAGCGTCGGCGGCGATGCCGCGCGCGCCAGAGGGCGTACACGGGTGCGCGCGGCGGTGAAAGCGCTGCTCGAAGAAGTGTTCGACGAGCAGACGGACTTCGAGCTGCGAGCCGAGCGCGTGCAGTTCGCGCTGGAGCGCCTGCAGAACTCGACGCTGGCCAGCGCGGGCGAGGTGAGCCTCGTGGCGACGCTGCACGGCGTGACGATCGCCTCGGCCGAGCTGCAGTTGACCAAGGGCCTGCGCATCGCACAGCGCGACGCCCTGGAGGAAGTTCCCGACGAGGCCTCTGCGCCGGCGCCCGGCGAGGGCGAGCACGGCCACCTGATCGTCGCCCACACGATCGAGCTCGACGACGTGCAGGAGGCGCTGCGCAACGGCCGTGCGGTGATGCGCGATCTGCTCTCCGCGCTGCGGCTGTTCGGCGACGGCCGCGTGACGCTCGGCGCGCTGGCATGGGCGCGCGTCGGAGCCGGCCCGTGGAACCCGCTCGCGCTCGGCGCGGGAGGACGACCGCACGGGATGCTCGTCGTGACCGGCGAGCAGGAGGACGAGCTGCGTGCGTTCTGCAACCTCGTGTCGCGCCGAGCCCCGCACGACAACGATCTCGCGTGGGCGCTGCGGCGCTTCGAGCTCGGCTGCGAGCGCGAGAGCCCGTTCGAGGCGCTGACCGACAACCTGCTCGCGCTGCGCGCGCTACTGGAGCCCGAGGGCCCGGCCAGCGGACAGCTCGCCGGCCGTCTCGCCGCGCTGTGCGCAACCGCCGAGCAGCGCCCCGAGCTGACCGGGCGGATGACGCGCGCGATCGCGCTGGAGCGTTCGCTGATCGCCGGCACGGCGCGCAAGGACGCTTCCAGCCAGGCGCTCGCAGACGACGTGGCCAACCATCTGCGTTCGCTGCTGCGCGACGTGATCTGCGGCCATCTCGACCCCGACCTTGCGGTGATCGCCGACGAGCTGCTCGAACCGGACGAGCTGCTGCACGCCGACGAGGCGGCCGATGCGGACTTCGAGCCCGAGTTCGCGGGGCGGTCGCCAGGCGTGCCCGACGACCTCGTCGAGCAGGAGCGGCTCGACGACGAGCCGATCGGGGACGAGTTCGCCGACGAGGAGCTCGTCGGCGGCGATGCGGAGCTGCAGGAGGCCGAGTTCTCCGAGCGCGAGCGACTCACGGCGGGAGCGGAGATGGCCGGCGCGGAAGTGCCGGAGGCCGACCACGAGATCCTCACCGCCCAGCGCTCACAGACGCCGCCGTTGCCTTCCGACGGCGTCGCCGAAGTAGACGCCGTCGCACCACTCGGCTGAGCGCCCGCGACGCGCCGGGTGGCGTTCGCCGCGACGCGGGGCCGGCTGCGCCTCAGTCGAACAGGTGCTCGGACAGCCGCGCCAGCCCCGACAGGTCGCGCACGTCTTCGTCCAGATGCGGCACGAGGATCGGCCGGCGCTCGCCAAGCTCGCGCGACAGTCGCTCGACCGTGTCGCCGTCGCGCTGAACGAGCACGTCGAAGTCGGCGAGGTTGCCGGCGACGCGCTTGGCCAGGCGCTCGCCGAGGTCGGGCGCGAGCAGCGCCTGCACCTGCTCGGCGGAGTTGCTGCCGAGACCGTCGAAGTGGACGCGATTGACGATCAGCCCTCCGCGTGACATGTCGCGGCCGGCCAGCCGCTCGGCGAGGTACTCGGCCTCGCGCGCGGGCTCGGGCTCGGGGGAGGTGACGATGAAGAAGGTCGTCGTCGGATCGCGCAGCAGTTCGGAGACTCCCCTGGTGACGTCTTTGAAGCCGTCGAGGATGCCCGACAGCGAGCGAAAGAAGGTCGACAGGTCGCTGAGCATGTCGACGCCTGTCACGCGCGCGAAGATCGCGAAGACGATGCCCGTGGAGCGCCCGAACACGCGCGCCGCGAGGCCGCCGGGAGAGAGAAAGACCTTCAGCGCGCGCCCTTCGAGGAAGCCCAGCAGCCTGGTGGGCGTATCGAGGAAGTCGACGGCGTTGCGCGACGGCGGCGTGTCGAGCACGATCACGTCGAAGTCGCGTTCGTGGCGCAGCTCGTAGAGCTTGGCCATCGCGCTGAGCTCCTGCGAGCCGGCGACGGCCGAGGACAGCTCGCGGTAGATCGGGTTGGCGAGGATCTGCTCGCGCTCGTGATCGTCGGGCGCCAGGCGGGCGACGATCTCGTCGAAGGTGCCCTTGCTGTCGAGCATCATCGCCCACAGCTCGCCCTTGCACTGCACACCTTGCTCGGCCAGCAGCGCCGGCTCGACCAGGCGAGGCTCGCCGGACAGGCGCTCCAGCCCGAGCGCACTGGCCAGGCGCGCCGCCGGATCGATCGTCACCACGGCCACCTTCTGCCCACGCGCGGCGAGGCCCAGCGCGAGCGCCGCGGAGGTGGTCGTCTTGCCGACGCCGCCCGAGCCGAGGCAGATGCAGACGCGCTTTCCCGCCAGGCGTTTGATCAGGGCGCCATCGCGCCGAAGCTTCGCGTCGGCCGTGGCCATCCCCGGATCGTAGTTCCCGTGCAGGAATCGCCCGGTCGCATGCGAATACCCACCGGACGGCTTTCCCATCAATCGAGTATCGGAGCCCCCCGTGGAAGGCAAGGCCAAGGTCATCGCGTTCGCCAATCAGAAGGGCGGCGTGGCAAAGACGACGACAACGCTCAACCTCGCCGCCGCTTTCGCGGAGGAGGGTCACCGCGTGCTGTGCGTCGACATGGACCCGCAGGGCAACCTGACGATGTCCCAGGGCATCGACCCCGACACGCTCGACAAATCGATGTACGACGTACTCGTGCACAAGGTCTCGATCCGCGAGGTCATTCGCAAGCGCGAGATCGACATCGCCTGCGCGTCGATCGATCTGGCCGGAGCGGAGATCGCGATGTCGACGATGATCGGCCGCGAGCGCTCGCTGCAGAAGGCGTTCGAGCCGATCCTCGAGGACTACGACTTCATCTGCATCGACACGCCGCCGAGCCTCGGTCTGCTGACGATCAACGCGCTCACGGCCGCCGACAAGGTGATCGTCCCCGTGCAGTGCGAGTATCTGTCGATGCGCGGCCTGATCCAGCTGCAGAACACTCTCGCGATGATCCGCGAGAATCTCAATCCCGGCGTCGACATCGAGGGTATCCTGCCGACGCTGGTGGACTCTCGGACGATCCACGCCAAGGAGGCGATCGAGATCCTCGAGGAAAACTTCGGAGACCGGGTCTTTGCCTCGCGCATCCGCAAGACCGTCCGCTTCGCCGAGGCGCCCGTGAAGGGTATGTCGGTCCTGAAGTACGAGCCGGATGGGGTTGCGGCCCAGTCCTACCGACAACTCGCGCAGGAGGTTCTAGACCATGGCAAACGCTAAACGCGCGAGCATGCGCGAAGGGCCGCTCGCGGCGCTTTTTCGCAAGACCGAAGGTGACGAGGAGGAGCAGGCCCAGCCTGCCGAGAGCAAGCCGGCCGCGGCGCCGCGCGCCGAGGCGAAGACGGCCTCCCCACCGGAGCACCCACGCGAGACCGGCCTGCCGCACCCGGGGCTCAGCGCGTCGGCTCAGGCGCCGCAGGAGCCCGCGCACATCCCCAGCCCGCAGGAGCGTCTGCGTCACGCCTTCTCCTCGGAGATCCCCGAGAACGTGATGGAGCCGGCGCCCACGCGCCCGGTGATGGACGACTACACACAGCACCGCCACGATGCAGCAGGCACCGCAGGGCCGACCGGCCAGCCGGTGATCCGCGTCGTCGGCGTGGGCGGGGCAGGCGTGAACGCCGTCAACCGCATGGTCGAGGCCGAAGTCGAGGGCGTCGAGTTCCTCGCCGTCAACACCGACGTTCAATCGCTGCAGCAGTCGACCGCCGACATCACGCTGCACATCGGCGCCGAGCTGACACGCGGTCTCGGCGCCGGCTCGGACGCGAACGTGGGACGCCAGTCGGCGATGGAGGACTACGACCGGCTGAAGGCCCTGCTGAAGGGCTCGGACATGATCTTCATCACAGCCGGCGCGGGAGGTGGCACGGGCACCGGCGCGGCGCCGATCGTCGCGCGCATCTCGCGTGAAGTCGGCGCGCTGACGGTCGCCATCGTGACCAAGCCCTTCGGCTTCGAGGGCTCTCGCCGCAGCGGGCAGGCCGAGCAGGGCGTCGACGCGCTCGCCGCCGAGGTCGACACGCTGATCGTCGTGCCCAACAACAGGCTGCTGTCGGTGCTCGACAAGCAGACCGCGATGGTCGAGGCCTTCCGCGTCGCCGACGATGTGCTGCGCCAGGGCGTGCAGGGCATCTCCGACCTGGTCACGCTCCCCGGGCTGATCAACCTCGACTTCGCCGACGTGCGCACGATCATGAGCCAGGCCGGGAACGCGCTGCTCGGTATCGGCATGGGCGTCGGTGAGAATCGCGCGACGGAGGCCGCCATGCAGGCCGTCTCCTCGCCGCTGCTGGAAACGTCGATGACCGGTGCGCGTTCGATTCTGCTGTCGATCACGGGCGGCGAGAACCTCTCGCTGTGGGAGGTCAACGAGGCCGCCAAGGCGGTCTCCGAGGCGGCCCATCCCGACGCCAACATCATCTTCGGCGCGATGGTCGACGAGAAGCTCGACGACCAGGTGTGGGTGACCGTCGTGGCGACCGGCTACGGCGACGAGGGCCGGCGCAAGAGCGTCAACATGCTCAAGGAACCGGCCGGCGAGCCGAAGGTGCAGCGCGCGGGACCGCCGCGTCCGGCGCAGCGCCGCGGCGGGCTGTCCGTCGATGAACTAGACGTGCCCGAGTTCATGCCTTCCCGCTGAGCCCCGTCAGCGCTTCGCCCTACTGCGTCCTCGGTCGCTCGTGTGCGAAGCACACTTCGCTCCCTGCGTCCTTGTATGGCTCGACTGACGGCACTCAGCGGCGCGTTGATTAGGCCGGCAGAACGCGGCGGACTTGGTTCGCGCGCACCTGTGCTATCGCTGTCGCATGGCTGAGGGAGAGCATGGGGTGGTCGCTGCCGGGCATCCGGTGACGGCGCAAGCCGGTGCGCGGGTGCTGCGCGAAGGGGGCAACGCGGTGGATGCGGCGCTGGCGGCGATGCTCGCGTCGTTCGCTGCTGAGCCGCTGTTGACGGGATTGGGGGCGGGCGGGTACATGCTGGTTGCCGGCGGGGGGCAGCAGCCGGCGCTGCTGGACTTCTTCGTGCAGGCGCCCAGCCGGCCGGGAGACGCGAGCGGGCCGGCGAGCGGCGAGGGGACTCACGCGGTCGCGCCGGCGGAGCTGCAGGCCGTTGACGTGTCGTTCGGCGATGCGGCGCAGCAGGTGTTTCACATCGGGCCGGCGTCGTGCGGGGTGTACGGCGTGCCGGCGGGGGTGTGCGAGGCGGCGAGCCGGTGGGGAACGGTCCCGCTCGCCGACCTGGCGGCGCCGGCGGCGCGGCTTGCACGCGACGGCGTCGCGCTCAACCACGGTCAGGCCTACGTGGCGGAGATCCTCGCCGACCTGCTCACCTCCACGCCGGAGTGCGCGGCTCTGTGGGCGCCCGGCGGACGCATCCTGCGCGAGGGCGAGGTGCTGCGCAACGGCGAGCTGGGCGATGCGCTGGACCTGCTCGGCGAGCAGGGCGCACGCCCGTTCTACGACGGCGAAGTCGCGACGGCGGTGTGCGATTGGCTGAGCGCGCGCGGAAGCTCGCTTACGGCGGGCGATCTCGCGGGCTACCGGGCGCTCGAGCGCGAGCCTGCGCGGATGGCATACCGCGATCGCGAGGTGCTGACCAACCCGCCGCCCTCTGCCGGCGGGACGTTGCTCGCCTACGCGCTTGCGCTGCTCGACCGCGGCCCGGCGCCGCCGACTCTCGACGGGGTGCTCGACGCGATGGGCGCCGCGCAGGCAGAGCGCACGCCCGACTTCCTGGAGGGCCTCGGCGACGATGGGTTTCTCGAGCGCTTCCTCTCGACGCGCCTGGGGTCGACGACGCACATCTCGGTGCTCGACCGCGAGGGCCGCGCGTGCAGCGCGACGTGCACCAATGGCGAGGGCTCGGGCGTGGTCGTGCCGGGCACGGGGCTGCACCTGAACAATGTGATGGGCGAGGAGGATCTGAACCCATTCGGCTTTCATCGCCACCCCGCCGGGCGGCGCATGCCGAGCATGATGGCCCCGTCGATCGTCATGCACGAAGGCGAGGTCGAGCTCGTGCTGGGCAGCGCCGGCTCCAATCGCATCCGCTCGGCGCTGCTGCAGACGATCGTCGGCGCGGTCGATCGCGATCTAGACGCGCGCGAGGCCGTCGATGCCCCGCGTGTGCACTTCGAGGCCGGCGTGATCTACGCGGAGCCGGGAATAGCGCTGGAGGAGATGGAGCACGAGGGCGTCCCGGTCGTGCACTTCCCCGAGCTGAACCTGTTCTTCGGTGGCGTGCAGGCCGTGCGCCGCCGTGGGCGCGTGCTCACCGGCGCGGGCGACCCGCGGCGCGGTGGCGTGGCGGTGAGCGCGTGACGCCACGCGCCCTTCGGCTGCCGGGGACGTCGCGCGTCCGGCGGACGCTCGCACCGGGCGTGCTCGCGGCGGCCGCCATGCTGAGTGGCTGCGGCGGGATCGCGGCGCCGGATCTGTTCATCGTGCAGCGCAGCGGCAGCGGCCCCAGCGCGAAGCTGACGCTGCTCGTCAACGAAGAAGGCGGGGTGAGCTGCAACGGCGTCGGCGCCTCGTCCGGGCGCAAGCTCAAATTGAGCGACCCGCAACTGGTGCAGGCACGCGCGATCCAGGAAGACCTGCACGATCCAGCCACAATGCACCTCGCGCTGGCACCGGCAGCCAATTCCGTGCTCAGCTACCGCGTGCGCGACGAAGACGGCTCGGTGAGCTTCAGCGACAACTCGGCCGGCCAGCCGCCGGTCTTCAGGCAACTGGCGTTGTTCGTGCTGCGCGCCGCGCAACAGGTCTGCCATCTGCCGGAGTGACCGCAGCGCGGCTAGCCGAAGCGCACCTTCCCGTTCGAGCGAGCGCGCGTCTGCGCCCGGTCGATCAGCTCCAGGCGCTTGATCGCCGCCGTCAGCAGCATCGCCAGCAGTCGCAGGCGCGCGCTCTCCGAGCGCAGCTCGAGCAGTTCCTGCTTGGCGTCCTTGTCGAACTCGACCGTGGCGGCCATCTGGTAGGCGTCCATCAGCGCGAGCTCCTCGTCGCCTAGGCGACGATCGGTGGCTTGCTCGACGAGGTCGCGGTAGAGCTCGTGCGCGCTGTCGGCGGCCACCGCGTCTACCTGCTCGCCGGCGTCGTCGAGGAACTCGACCACGCCCGCGGGATACGGCAGGTCGTCCTGGCGATCGAGCAGCCGGAATGGGCGCGTCCCGCGGGCGACGATGTTCAGGCGCCCGTCCTCCATGCGCTCGACTACGCGCTCGACGTCGCAGGCGCAGCCCACCTGCTTGAGCTCCTCGTCGGACAGCCATACGATGCCGAACTCGCGCTCGGGCGACCCGGGCTCGGCTTGCAGACACCGCTCGATCATGCGCTTGTAGCGATCCTCGAAGACGTGCAGCGGGACGCTCTCGGTCGGCAGGGCCACGATCCCCAGGGGGAACAGCGGGAAGCCGCTTGAGACTTGCTCGGCCATGGCGGCAGTCTAGGCGTCCGCCGTTCGCCGATCGGCCGCCGAATGGCCGGCGGAAGGCGCTGGGAGCGCCGCCGCGTCAGGCCCGGCGGGGCTTGCGCGCGGCGATCAGCAGGTTGTAGAAGACCGCCGGCGGCAGGCGCGACTCGAGCAGGCGGCGATCGAGACCCTGCAGCATCAGGTAGCCGCGATATGCGTACTGGCGCCAGGCCCACGGCACGTCGGCGGGCTCGGCGGTCGCCTCGAGCGTGCGGTTGGTCCAGCCGAACCAGTTGGCCAGCAGCTCCTCGCCGGTGATGCGCACATCGACCAGCCCCGCGCCGGCTGCCGCGCGCTCGAGTTCTCCCGGGGCGAACGCGTGCACGTCGACAAAGCCCTCCAGCCCGGCGTCGGGGTCGCTCGTGGAATCCGCCGGCGCGGGGCGTGCGCCGATCGCGCGCCGCCACAGCGGGGCGAGCGCGCCGGCGGCGCGCTTGGGCACGCGCGCAAGACGATCGCCGTAGCGCGAGGGCTCTCCCGCGAACAGCACCGTCCCGCCCGGGGCGAGCACCCGCTCGAACTCCGCGAAGGCGCGGTCGAGGTCGGGTATGTGATGCAGGATCGCGTGCCCGAGCACGAGGTCGAAGCTCGCGTCGGCGAACGGCAGTCGCTCGGCGTCGACCTGCTCGGTCTGCACCTCCAGCCCGAGCTGCTCGGCGTTGGCGCGCAGCGCGGCGAGCATGCCGGGGGAGATGTCGGTGCACGTGGCCTTGCCGATCAGCCCGGCGCGCAGCAGGTTCAGGGTGAAGTAGCCGGTGCCGGAGCCGATCTCCAGGGAGCGCGCCCAGCCGTCGGGCCGGTGGCCGACGGCCTTGTCGATCTTCGCGAGCACCTGCTCGCGGCCCACCTCGCCGAAGTCGATGCCCCACTTGGCGTCGTAGTGGCCCGCCGCGACGTCGTGGTAGCGGGTGTTCACATCGCGGATCTCCTCGGCGCTCAGGGCTGGCGGCACGGTGGGGCACCATATACTCGCGCGCCGTGCCGTTGCCTTTCTCCCGCGGCTTGACCGCCCCGATCGAGAGCATCTATTGACCTCAGTCGACTTCGCCCAGCGCGACCAGCCCGAGGGCGTCCCGCCGCTCGCGCTGACGGGCGAGCGAACCCTCCCGGATGTGCCCGAGGAGAACTACTGGTTTCGCCGCCACCTGGTCGTCTACGAATGGATCGCCGCCCGCGTGGGCGGGCTGCGCGTGATCGACATGGCCTGCGGCGAGGGCTACGGCTCGGACGTGCTCGCGCGCTCTGCCGGCAGCGTGGTCGGCGTCGACGCCAACCCCGAGGCTCACGATCACGCGCGCTTGCGCTACCGCCGCGACAACCTGCGCTTCGCCCGCGACCTCGTCGACAGCTTCTCCGAGCCGGCCGATGCGGTCGTGTTCCTGCAGACGGTCGAGCACCTGACCGACCCTCGCGCGACGCTCGCGCACTTCTCGGCGCTCGTCGCGGAAGCGGCGGAGCGCCCCAATGCGGGCGCGGCTGTGTTCGTCTCGACGCCCAACGTGCTCACTCTCGCACCCAAGGGCGCGGAGCGGTCGGGCAATCCGTGGCACGTTCGCGAGTACCGCGCCGAGGAGTTCGGGCAGCTGTGCCGCTCCTGCTTCTCGGAGGTGCAGCTGTACGGGCTCTTTCACGCGCGCAAGCTGCGTGCTCACGAGCTGGCACTGCGCCTCGGCTGGGATTCCGTGCACGCGCGCCTGGGCCTGACCAAACGTTTCTACGACTGGTTCACGCCGGCGATCTCGGTCGACGACTTCGTCCTGCGCGGAGCCGAGACGGCTCAGCTGGACTCTGCGCTCGACTTCGTCGCGGTGTGCCGGCCGTAAGCGCGCGCGCGGGCAGGGCCGGCGACCGCGGCGCGCTGGCGATCGTCCTGCATACGCACATGCCCTATGTCGAGGGCTTCGGCACGTGGCCGTTCGGCGAGGAGTGGCTGTGGGAGGCGATCGCCGGCAGCTACCTGCCGCTGCTCGACCTGCTCGATGGCGGTGCTGCGCTGACGCTGTCGCTGACGCCCGTGCTGTGCGACCAGCTGGAAGCAGAGGGGTGGCAGGATCGCTTCGCCGGATTCGTCGACGGGGTGCGCCGCCACACGCACGCCGAGGACGCCGAGGGAATGCGCAGGGCCGGCCACGACGAGCTCGCGCGCGAGCTGGACCGCTCGTGGACGGACTACGAGCGCGCAATGCAGGCGCTCGGCCGGCGCGGCGGCGATCTGCTGGCGGCGCTTGAGCCGCACGCTCGATGGACGTCGGCGGCGACGCATGCGGTACTGCCGCTGCTGGCCACGGACGCCGGCGTGCGCGCGCAGGTGCAGAGCGGCATCGACTCTCATCGTGCGCGCTTCGGTGAGCGCTGGCGCGGCGGCTTCTGGCTGCCGGAGTGCGCGCACGACCGGCGCCTTGAGCCGCTGCTGGCCGACGCGGGCGTGCATGCCACATGCGTCGAGCTGACCAACCGCTTCGGTCTCGGCGCGAGCGAGCACCTGCGCCCTTTCGTCGGCGATGCGGGCATCTTGCTCGTGCCGATCGACCGCGCGACGATGGACCTCGTGTGGAGCGACGGCGGCTACCCCTCCGACGCCGCCTATCGCGACTACCACCACCACACGATCCATCACCACACGCCGTGGGGCAACGACGGCGAGCCCTACGACCATGCGCGCGCCCTCGCCAGGGCACACGAGCACGCCGCGGACTTCGTCGCGCGGACGATCGAGCGCCTTGGCGATGCGGGCGCGGGGTTGCCCGGCGGCGGGCTCGCGGTGTGCGCGCTGGACACCGAGCTGCTCGGACACTGGTGGTACGAGGGGATCGATTGGTTGAGCGCGGTCGTGCAGGAGGCTTCGCGCCAAGGGCTCGAGCTGGTGGCGCTCGACGACGCGCTGGAGCGCTGCGAGCCGGCCGCGAAAGCCCCGCCTGCGCCGCCGGGCATGGACCGTCGGCCGAGCGGTGCGACGTCGTGGGGGGCGCACGGAGACCTATCGACGTGGTCGGGCCCGGCGGTCGCCGATGTCGCGTTCTCGCTGCGGCGCGCCGAGCTGCAGGTGGTCGCGGCCGGTGCGCTGGGCGATCGCACGGCAGTGCGCGAGCTGCTGGCCCTGCAGTCCAGCGATTGGGCGTTCATGCTCGCCCGTGGCATCGCGGCGCCGTACGCGCGCGAGCGTGTCGACGAGCACGGGGAGGCGCTGCGGCGCGCTCTCGCCGCGCCGGGCGATGGCGATGAGGCTGCCCTGCGCAACCTCGCGCATTTCGTAACTACTTGAAGAGGCCCGATTCTGGGTGGCCTTGCTAGCCTGCCGCCTGTTCTGAAGGGACGCGACGGGGCGCGCACCAACCGTAGAGGGAGCAGCCGCATGAACGAGCACGTCTCAACCGATCGCCGCGCTTCCGAGGAAGGGGCGAGCGCCGAGCTGCGTTCGCAGCGGTGCAGGCGTGGCGCGCGTTTGCGCACGCCGCTGGCGCTCGTGCTCGGTGCGGTTGCGCTGCTGGCGATGGCGCCGATCGCCGGTGCTCAGGCTGCCGGTTCGATCCAGGGGCTCGTCACCGAAGCGGGCGGCTCGAAAAGTCCCGTCGAAGGGGTGGAAGTCGAAATCCTGACAGCGACGAGCCACGAACCGGCGGCGTCTGCGACGACCGACTCGGCGGGCGAATACAAAGTGGAAGGCGTAGCGGCCGGCTCATACAAGGTGCATTTCGGGCTGCCGTTCGGATCGCCGTTCATCGCGCAGTTCTACAAAGCGAAGCCCACGTTCGCCGCCGCCGAACCGGTGCTCGTCACCGACGGTGCGATCTCGACCGGCGTAAGCGCCGAACTGGTGCGCGGCGCGACGATCTCCGGGAACGTGCAGGCCGAAGGCGCGGGGCTGCAAGGCGCCGAAGTCGTGGTGCTGCCGGCCGGCGCGGGCGAACCGGCGTTCTTCGGGTTCGCCTCGAGCAAAGCGCTGGGCGCATACTCGATCCCGGGCGTGCCACCGGGCGAATACACTGTCCTGTTCAGCCCGCGCTTCGGCGAAAACCTCGTGCCGCAGCTGTGGAACGACGAGGACTCGTTCGCAGATGCCACGCACGTCGTCGTCAGTGGCGAAGGCGAAATCGCGAACATCGGCGCGAACCTGCGCGTCGGCGGGCAGATCTCGGGGACCGTCACGGACGCTGCCACGCATCAGCCCTTGACCAACGTCTTCGTGATCGCCGACAATGCACGCGGAGTCGAATTCTTCGGCGGGGACGCGGAAACCGACGCGAACGGCCACTTCACGATTCCCGGCCTGGCGACCGGCTCCTACAGCCTCGAACTGTTCGCCGAAGGCGCAACCGAATATCTGTCGCTGACGACGGGTCCGATCGGCGTGACGCAGCCGGGCACGACGAGTGGCGTGGGCGTGTCGCTCACGCGGGCGGCGCCCGTGAACATCTCGGCTCCGGTCGTCGCGGGCACGCCAGCCGTGGGCGGCTCGGCGCTGAGCTGCTCGACCGGCAGCTGGACCGGGCGGGCGACGCTCAAATACAGCTATCAGTGGACGCACGACGGCGCGGCCATCGCCAATGCGACCTCGAGTTCCTACGTACCGCAGGCCGGCGACGCGGGTCACGGCCTGGCCTGTCAGGTCACGGCGACCAACGGCGCCGGTCGTGCGACGGCGATGAGCGCGACGCTCGCCGTGCCGCCATTGCCCAACCCGAACCTGACCGTCTCCTTCCCGGTTCCGGTCGCCAAGCTGCTCGTGTCGAAAGTGCTCGTCTCGGGGGCCACGGCACGCGTGCCCGTGAGCTGCAAGGCGGCGCGTTGTGCCGGCACGCTGCAGCTGCTGCAACAGGTCGTCACGAGGACGCGCAAAGGTCATCGCACGATCGTGCATCGCCGCACGATCGAGCTGGCAAGCGGCTCCTATGCCCTGGCCGGCGGGCGCGACGGCGCGGTCACGCTGCGCCTGACCGCGGTGGGCAGGCGCAGGCTCGCGCACGCGCGCGGCCACAAGCTGCTGGCGACGCTCGTGCTGACGGTCAAAGGCGGCAGGACGACCAGGCAGGCGGTGCTCGTCAAGGCCGCGACGAAGCGCAAGCACTGACGCCGCATGGCCGTGGACGCCGCGCGGGCCGTGCGCGACGCTCACTCCCAGCGCATCGACCGCGGCGCATCGCGCATGCGGATAACGCGCGCCGGCACGCCGCCGACGACGGCGTTGGCGGGCACGTCTGAGGGGAGCACGGCGTTCGTGCCGACGACGCTGTTGTCGCCAACGCTGACGCCACGCAGCACGCAGGCGCCGTAGCCGATCCACACGTTGTGCCCGACGCGCACGTCGCGCTTGTAGATGCCCTGCAGGCGGATCGGGCGATCGACCTCGGTGACGCCGTGGTCGAAGTCGATCAGCATGACGCGGTCGGCGAGGATGCACTCGCGCCCGATCGACACGTGCTGGAAGGCGGAGATGGTGCACTCCTGGCCCATCACCGTCTTCGCGCCGATCTCCACTTCGCCCTCGTGCACGCGGATCTTGCAGCCGTGGCCGATCCACGCCCAGCGCCCGACGCGCAGCGTGGCGCCGCGCCCGATCTCCAGCTGCACGCGCGGGCAGATGAAGCACAGGCCGTCGGTCTGCAGGCGTCCGCGGTAACGCAGCTTCAGCAGCACGAAGCGCGCGATCAGGCGCGCATAGCGGCGGTCGAGCATGTGATTGGCGCGCATGAAGCGCAGCAGCGCGAGCGGCCCGCCGTGCAGCGGCTCGGGGGCTCGGCGGACCATGTCGGCGATCGCCTCGGGGCTGTCCGGCACCTGCCGGTCGGCGAGTAGCTCCATCGCGGTCAAATCGTATTGCCCTGCGATGATTGCGCCCTCGATGGCCGACGCGAACCTCGCCCAACGCCTGCTCGACGGCGACCGCCGCGCCCTGGCGCGCGCGATCTCGCTGGTCGAGGACGATCGCCCGGAGGGCTGGGAGCTGGTCAAGGAGGTCTACCCGCACACCGGCAAAGCGGCGGTCGTCGGCTTCACCGGGCCGCCGGGCGTGGGCAAGTCGACGCTGATCGGCGCGCTGACCAAGGCGCGGCGCGAGGCCGGGCGCAGCGTGGGCGTGCTGTCGATCGACCCGTCGTCGCCATTTACCCAGGGCGCGCTGCTCGGCGACCGCATCCGCCTGACCGAGCACTTCCTCGACCAGGGCGTGTTCATCCGCTCGATGGCCAACCGCGGCGCGCTGGGCGGCCTCTCCGAGGCCGCGCTGCAGGCTGCGTTGCTGCTCGACGCGGCCGGGCGCGAGGACGTGTTCGTGGAGACCGTCGGCGTGGGGCAGGCGGAGATCGACATCATCGATCACGCGGACACGATCGTGCTCGTGCTGATGCCCGGCTCGGGCGACTCGATCCAGGCGCTGAAGGCCGGCGTGATGGAGATCCCCGACGTGATCGTGATCAACAAGGCAGATCACCCGCTGACCGACACGATGGTGCGCGAGATCCGCGGCGTGCTGTCGCTGGCCAATCTGGACCGCACGCCGGAGCAGGTGCGAGGAAGCTGGCGCGTGCCGATCGTCAAGACGGAGGCCAGCCACGGCAAGGGCCTGGACGAGCTCGTCGAGCGCCTGGACGAGCACCGTGCGCACATCCTCGCCGAGGGACAGCTCAGCGAGCGCCGTGCGCGCAACCTGCGCAACGAGGTGCTGGCGATCGCCACGGCGCGGATGCGCCGCCGCCTGGAGGAGGAGCTGCACGAGGACGCCGAGTTCCAATCGCTGATCGATCAGGTGATCGAGCGGCGCCTGGACCCCGCGAGCGCCGCCGCCACGCTGCTGGAGCGCGAGACCGCACCGCGCGCCAGGAGCTAGGCTCGTCGGCATGGACTACCTCAAGCTGGCAGACCGCAACTGGCCGCTGCTGCGTCGCGCGATGGGCGGCCACACTGCGATCTACCGCGCGAGCAACGGCTTGATCGGCCACCGCTTCCCCGGTGCGCCGCCGATGCTGCTGCTCGATCACGTCGGCGCGCGCAGCGGCGTCAAGCGCACGAGCCCGCTCGTCTACGGGCGCGACGGCGAGAACCTCGTGCTGATCGCCTCCAAGGGCGGCTACCCGAAGAACCCGGCGTGGCTGCACAACCTCGTGGCCAACCCGGACACGCGCGTACAGGTCGGCTCGCAGATCCGCAACGTGCGCGCACGCGTCGCCGAGGGCTCCGAGCGCGAGCGTCTGTGGAAGCTGATGGTCGGCGTGTACTCGGGCTATGACGGCTATCGCAAGCGCACCGACCGCGAGATCCCCGTCGTCGTGCTGGAGCCGCGCTAAGCGCCGAGCGCTCAGACGCGCTACGCGCCGAGCGCGCGCGCGATGACCATCTGCTGCACCTCGTCGGTGCCCTCGCCGATCGTGAGGATCTTCGCGTCGCGGTAGAAGCGGCACACCGGGTACTCCTCGATATAGCCGTAGCCGCCGTGGATCTGCACCGCCTCCTCGCTGCAGCGCACGGCGAGCCTGCCGGTCTTCAGCTTCGCCTGGGCGGCGGTCAGCGTGAAGTTGCGCCCGGCGTCCTTCTCGCGCGCGGCCTTGTAGACGAGCAGCCGCGCGGCCTCGATCTCGGTGGCCATGTCGGCGAGCTTCGATTGGATCGCCTGGAACTTGGAGATCGGCTTGCCGAAGGCGCGGCGCTCCTTGGCGTATTTCAGCGCCTCGTCGAGCGCCCCCTGGGCCAGGCCGACTCCCATCGCGGCGACGCCGATGCGGCCGATGTCGAGGATGTGCAGGAACTGCTTGAAGCCGGCGCCGCGCGGTCCCAGCAGGTTCTCCTGCGGCACGCGGCATTCCTCGAAGGCGAGCGGCCGGGTGTCCGAGGCGTTCCAGCCCATCTTGCGATACGGCTCTCCCTGGCCGTAGCCGGGCGTGCCGTTGGGGACGATTATGTTGGATATCTCTCTGTTGGCGCCGTTCGTGTCGCCGCCCGCCGCGTCGCCGGTGACGGCCGTGATGCAGACCACGCCGGAGATGTCTGTGCCGGCGTTGGTGATGAACTGCTTGGCGCCGTCGATCACCCAGTCGCCGTCGTCCAGGCGCGCACGCGTGCGAGTGTTTCCGGCATCCGAGCCGGCCTCCGGCTCGGTCAGCCCGAAGGCGCCGAGCAGCTCGCCGGCGCACAGTCGCGGCATCCACTCGCGCTTCTGCTCCTCTGTGCCGAACAGGTAGATCGGCTGCGTGCCCAGCGACGTGTGCGCGCACAGCGTGATCGCCACCGACGAGTCGATGCGCGTGAGCTCCTCCACAGCCAGCGCATAGGCGAGCGTGTCGCCGCCGCCGCCGCCGTACTCCTCGGGGAAGGGGATCCCCATCAGGTTCAGTGCGCCCAGCTTGGCGACGATCTCATACGGAAAGGACTTCGTCCGGTCGAGCTCCTCGGCGACCGGCGCAACCTCGGCCTCGGCGAATTCGCGCACCGTGCGGCGGATCAGCTCGTGGTCGGGGGAGAGGTCGAAATCCATCGGCCCGGCATTCTCACAGCTCGCGCCCGTCTACGATGGCCGCGCATGAGCAGAGCTCGCTGGATCCAGCACTACCTCTTCACGCGCGGGCGCTCCTACAGCTACGGCTCGGACCGCTCGCAGGCCGGCGACCTGCATCTGCCGCCCGGCGACGGGCCGCATCCGGTGACCGTGTTGATCCACGGCGGTTCGTGGCACAAGCGCTACGGCCGCGCGGTCATGCGCGCGCTCGCCGCGGACCTCGTGATGCGCGGGTGGGCGGTGTGGAACATCGAGTACCGGCGCATCGGCAACGGCGGCGGCTGGCCGGAGACGTTCGCCGACGTCGCCGCGGCGATCGACCATCTCGACGGCCTGCACCCGGCGCTCGACCTCGGCCGCGTGGACGTGCTCGGCCACTCCGCGGGCGGGCACCTCGCGCTGTGGGCCGCCGGGCGCACGGCGCTGCCGACGGGTGCGCCGGGGGCGATCGCCGGCCGGCCGCGCGTGCCGATCGCCCGGGCGATCTCACTGGCGGGCGTGTGCGACCTCGCCGGCGCCTACCGCGAATGGCATGGCGGCGCGGTGCGCGAGCTGATGGGCGGCTCGTCCGATCGATTGCCCGAGCGCTATGAGATCGCCGACCCGCTGCGCCGCGTGCCGCTGGCGATGCCCGTCCTGCTCGTGCACGGCGTGCTCGACGAAACCGTCTCGCTGCGCTTGAGCCAGGCCTACGCGGCTGCCGCGAGCGCCGCCGGCGGCGAGGTGGAGCTCGTGGAGATCGAGGGCGAGGCCGGGCGCCATCGCGCATTCGTCGACCCGCGCGGCGCGGCGTGGGCACCCGTCGCCGCTCGCTTGGAACTGCAGGCCGCCGAGACGCCCGTACGGCGCGCCGCGGCTACTAGGAGCTGAACGCGCGCGCGAGCTCGACGAGCAGGCGCACGCCGTAGCCCGAGGCGCCCTTCGGCGCGTAGGTGCGGCCGAGTTCCCACGCCGATCCGGCGATGTCCAGGTGCACCCACGGCACGCCTGCGACGAAGTTCGACAGGAAAGCGGCGCCGACGATCGTGCCGGCCTTGCGCCCTTCGGGGGCGTTGTCGAGATCGCCGTACGTGCCCTTGATCAGCTCGTCGTACTCGGCGTGCAGCGGCAGGCGCCAGACGATCTCGCCGCTGCGCTCGCCGGCGGCCGAGACCTCCTCTGCCAGCGAGTCGTCGTTGCTCATCAGCCCGGCGTACGTCGAGCCCAGCGCGACGATCACCGCGCCGGTGAGGGTCGCCAGGTCGACGAGCCGCTCGGCGCCCTCGCCGACCGCATGGCAGAGGCAGTCGGCGAGCACCAGCCGACCCTCGGCGTCGGTGTTGTTGACCTCGATGGTCTTGCCGTTGGAGGCCGTGACGATGTCGCCCGGCTTGACCGCGTGGCCGCTTGGCAGGTTCTCGGTCGCGCCGACGACTGCCACGAGCTTGACCGGAAGCCGCAGGCGCGCGATCGCCGCCACGGCCTCGATCACCGCGGCGCCGCCGGACATGTCGAACTTCATCTCTGCCATTTTCGCCCCCGGCTTCAGCGAGATGCCGCCGCTGTCGAACGTCACCGCCTTGCCGACGAAGCCGAGCACCGGCCCACTCGCACCGTCGCCCTCGTAGCGCAGCGTGATCAGCGCCGGCTCCTGATCGGAGCCTTGCGCGACGGCGGCGAAGGCGCCCATTCCGCGGGCGGCGATCTCCTCGCGGCCCTCCACCTCGACCGACAGGCCGTCGATGTCTCGCGCGAGCGCCTGGGCATGCGCGGCGAGCGCGGCCGGCGTGAGGTCGTTTGCCGGGCGGTTCTGCAGGTCGCGAGCCGCGTTGACCGCGTCGGCCACCACCGCGGCCTCGGCGACGGCGTCGGACAGGTCGCGCGGGGCCTGCACGATCAGCGCATCGAGCTGTCTGGGGGCGGGCGGGCCGTCGGCGGCGGGCGCCGACTTGTGGCGATCGAAGCGGTAGTCGGCGAGCACCGTTCCCTCGACCAGCGCTGCGGCGATCTCCTCGCCGGAGTCCTCGGGCAGCTCCCAGCAGAGCGTCTTGGTCGCCAGCTCGCGCGAGCGGTCGCGCACGACGGCCGCGAGAACCCGTGCCCGCTCGGGCGTGAACTCGTCCAGCTCGCCGAGCCCGACGGCCAGCCAGCGCTTGCCGGCGGCGTGTGTCAGCGCGAGCGACTTGAACGAGTCGCGAGCCTCGCCGCTGGACAGCAGCTCGGCGAGCTCGGGCGGTGCGTCGGCGCTCGCCAGGCGTCCCCCGGCGACGCCTACGACGATCGTGTCGGCGCCGCTGGCGCTGCCTGGCTGCGTCGTCGCTGAGACGTCCATTCGGCCGAGCACGATAGCCGGATCGCTAGCATTGCCGTCCTCTCAGCACTTTCCCTTCGACACTGGAGAGCCCTGTTCTCATGCCCAAGACCGTGATCCTCGGCAGCGCGCGCACCCCGATCGGCAAGATGGGCGGCGGGCTCTCGACGCTGGAAGCCACCGAGCTGGGCAGCGCCGCCATCGAGGCCGCGCTGGAGCGCGCCGCGGTCGAGCCCGAGCAGGTCGAGCACGTGATCATGGGGCAGGTGCTGCAAGCCGGCCAGGGGCAGATCCCCTCGCGCCAGGCGCAGATCAAAGCCGGTATCCCCAAGGAGGTCTCCTCGGAGACGATCAACAAGGTCTGCGCCTCGGGGCTGCGTGCCTCGGTGCTGCTCGACCAGGCGATTCGCGCGGGCGACATGCAGGTCGGCGTGGGCGGCGGCATGGAGTCGATGTCCAAGGCGCCCTATCTGCTGCCGCAGGCGCGTTTCGGCTATCGCATGGGCGACGCCAAGATGCTCGACGCGATGGTCCACGACGGGCTGACCAACCCCTTCTCGGGCAAGCAGATGTTCGTCGAGGCGACGGAGGTCGGCGACGAGCTGGAGATGACGCGCGCGGACCTCGACCGCTGGGCGCTGCGCTCGCACGAACGCGCGCTGGCGGCGATCGACGAGGGCCGCATGTCCGAGGAGACCGTCTCGGTGACGGTCAAGGGCCGCAAGGGCGACACGGTCGTCGAGGTCGACGAGGGGCCGCGCAGGGGCAGCTCGCTGGAGGCGCTGTCCAAGCTGCCGGGGCTGGTCGGCAAGGAGGGCTCGCACACGGCGGGCAACTCGCCCGGCGTCAACGACGGGGGCGGCGCGCTGGTGTTGTCTTCGGACGAGTGGGCGCAGGCCAACGGCAAGGAGGCGCTGGCGGAGATCGTCGCGCACGCGCAGAGCGCCAACGACTTCGCCTACCTCGCGACGACGCCCGCGAGCGCGGCCAAGAAGGCGCTGGAGAAGGCAGGGCTGCAGCCCGGCGACATCGACCTGTGGGAGATCAACGAGGCGTTCGCTTCGGTCACGCTGAACTCGATCCGCATGCTCGGCATCGACGAGGACCGCGTCAACGTCAACGGCGGCGCGGTGGCACTCGGGCACCCGATCGGCGCGTCCGGGGCGCGCATCCTCGGCAGCCTCGTGCACGAGCTGCGCCGGCGCGGAGGCGGCTACGGCTGCGCGGCGATCTGCTCGGGCGGCGGCCAGGGCGACGCGGTGATTCTGAAGGTGGGGGAGTAGCTCCCTGACCGCGGGAGATCGCCGGTGCGCAGCCCCGACGCCGCTCACATAGACACGACCGCCGGTGGGCCGGCAACGGCGTCCGGCGGGCCCATCGCGGGCGCTGGCGAGCACAACGGGCGTCTGCGCGCGGCGGCGTTCTTCGATCTCGACAAGACACTGATGGCCGGCTCGTCGGGCATCTTCTTCGCCCGCGCGGCATATGAAACGGGAATGATCACGCGCACCCGCCTGGCGCGCGATGCCTACGAGAACCTGCGCTTTCGCCTGCGCGGCTCGACCGACGATCGTGCCGACGACGTGCGCAAGCGGGTCGGCGAGATGATCGCCGGCGTCGCGGTGCGCGACCTGCAGCGGCTGTCGCCGCGGGTGCTCGCGGGGGTTCTGCCGCGCCTTTACCCGCAGATGCTCGCGCGCGCCTACGCGCATCAGGACGCCGGCGTGCCCGTGTACATCCTCACGGCCGCGTCGCAGGAGATGGCCGATCTGCTGGCCCACGTGCTCGCCTTCGACGGCGGCCTGGGGTCACGCTCGGAGGTCGTCGACGGTCGCTACACGGGCAGGCCCGCGGGGCCGTTCAACTACCGCGAGGGAAAGGTCCTGTCGATGCGCGAGCTCGCCGAGCGCGAGGCGATCGACCTCGGCGCCTCCTTCGCCTACTCGGACTCGGAGTCCGACCTGCCGATGCTGCGCGCCGTCGGTCAGCCGGTCGTCGTCAACCCCGACGCCGAGCTGAGGCGAATCGCCTCCGAGGAAGGCTGGGAGGTGCTGCGCCTGGACCGGCTGGGCCAGCGCCTGAAGGTGCTCGCCGCGGTGGGCGCGGTCGCCGCGCTCGGCGGTCTCGGCGGTCGCGCGCGAGGGCACGTGGCAGCGCGCTCGGCGCGCCGAGCATAGGCTGCGCAGGCAATGAGCACGAAGACTCACGGAAAGATTCGCGTCGTCGTGGCCAAGCCGGGCCTCGACGGCCACGACCGCGGCGCGAAGATCATCGCGCGCGCCCTTCGCGACGCCGGCATGGAGGTCATCTACACGGGCCTGCACCAGACGCCCGAACAGATCGTCGAGACGGTGATCCAGGAGGACGCCGACGCGGTCGGGCTGTCGATCCTGTCGGGCGCGCACATGACCCTTGTGCCGCGCGTGGTCGAGCTGCTGCGCGCGCAGGACATCGACGACGTGGTCGTCACCGTCGGCGGGACGATTCCCGCCGAGGACATCCCGGAGCTGAAGGATCTCGGCGTGGCGGAGGTCTTCACGCCCGGCGCGCCGACGCAGGCGATCGTCGATTTCATCCGCCAAGCAACCGCCGATCGTGACTGATTGACTCGTCAGTCAACCGGGTAAACAAGTAGAATCTCCCTCAACAGAACCCAAGGAGTTACCTGAGAATGAAGATATGCGTCCTGGTGAAGGAGGTCCCGGACGCCGCCGTCGAGAAGAAAATCAACCCCTCGACGGGGCGCATGGACCGAAACGGGGAGAAGAACCTCAACCCGTATGACACGCACGCCATCGAGGCTGCGATGCAGATCAAAGAGGGCGGAGCCGTGCCCGTCGAGGAGATCGTCGCTGTGACGATGGGCCCCGACAGCGCCGTTCGCGCCCTGCACAAGGCCGTCTCGCTCGGCGCCGACCGCTCGGTGCACCTCTCCGACGAGGTCGTCGCGGGCTCCGACGTGGCCGCGACCGGCTACGCGCTGGCCAAGACGCTGCAGCGCGAGAGCCCCGACCTGGTGCTGCTGGGACAGCAATCGGACGACGGCGAGTGCTACACGATCGGCGCCGTGGTGGCCGAGCACCTGGGCATGCCGTCGCTGACGCAGGTGATCAAGATGGACGTCGAGTCCGACGCCCTGCGCTGCGAGCGCCAGGCCGAGTACGGCTACGACACGGTGCAGATCAAGCTGCCCGCCGTGATCTCCGTCGGCGACGCGATCAACGAGCCGCGCTACCCGTCGCTCAAGGCGATCATGGGCGCGAAGAAGAAGCCGCTGGACAGCGTCACCGCGAGCGACGTGGAGATCGACGCGAGCAAAGTCGGCGGCGACAACTCCGCCGCGCAGTGGGTCGCCGCGAAGGCACCGCCGGCGAAGGCTGCGGGCGAGATCATCGAGGACGAGGACACCGGCGAGACGGTCGAGAAGATCGTCGCCTGGCTCGACGAGAGGAAGCTGATCTAGATGGCGAACATCCTGGTTTACGCGCTGCACTACGACGGTGCGATCAACAAGAACTCCCAGGGCGCGGTCTCTGAGGCTGCGAAGCTGGCAGCCGAGCTGGGCGGCGAGGCGCACGCGGTCCTGCTCGGCGAGAACGTGCCGGAGGACCTCGCGGGCTCGCTGGGCAAATACGGCGCGAAGAAGGTGCTCGTGGCCGAGGGCCCGGAGGGGCTCGCGCAGCCGCTCGTCGACGCGATGGCGGCGGCTATCTCGGGCGGCGACTACAAGTACGCGCTGTTCGGCGGCGGCCTGCTCGGCTTCGAGATCGGCGCCGGCCTGGCCGCGCGGCTGGGCGCCGGCGTGGCGATGGAGGTCACGAGCGTGCGCGCGGAGGGCGGCGAGCTGATCGCCGAGCGCCCGATCCTCGGCGACTCGGCGATCTCGGAGATCAAGTACCGCTCCGACGTCGGCATCATAATCGGGCGCCTCAACGCGTTCGAGATCGTCGAGAGCGGCGATGCTGCCGCGCCCGTGGAGAAGCTCGACTTCGAGCTCAGCCCGCACGCCTCGCAGGCGACGATGGTCACGCGCGGCGAACAGCGCGGCGCCGACGTCGACATCGAGGGTGCGGACATCCTCGTGGCCGGCGGCCGCGGGCTGGGCAAGGCCGAGGGCTTCGAGCTCGCGGAGGCGCTCGCCAACGCGTTCGGCGGCAACAGCGCCGTCGCCGCCACGCGTGCCGTGGTGGATGCCGGGTGGTACCCGTATGCCGCGCAGATCGGCCAGACGGGTAAGACCGTCGCGCCGAAGCTGTACCTCGCGGCGGGCATCTCGGGCGCGATCCAGCACAAGGTCGGCATGCAGGCCTCGGAGAACATCGTCGCGATCAACAAGGACGCAAACGCGCCGATCTTCGAATTCTCCGACCTGGGCATCGTCGGCGATCTGAACAAGATCCTGCCGAAGCTGACCGAGGCGGTCAAAGCGAAGAAGGGCAGCTAGCGATGTCGGCGCACAACGGGAAGGTCGCGCCCGCCGCGTTCCCGCCCCCGGTGGACTCCCAGAAGGAGTTCATCAAGCGAGGGCTGGACGACGAGGACGAGCTGATCGAGGTCGGCGTCGCGATCGTCGGCGGCGGCACGGCCGGCCTGGCGTGCGCCAATCGCCTGCTGCAACTGCTGGCGGACGATCCCGAGACGCTGGAGCGCCTGGGCGAAGTGCCCGTCGCGGTGATCGAGAAGGCGAAGACGTGCGGCGGGCACAACCTGTCCGGCGCGGTCGTGCGCCCGGGGCCGTTGGAAGAGCTGTTCCCGGACATGACCCGCGAGCAGTGGCGCGAGGAGGGCTTCGCATTCGGTGAGGTGACGAAGGAGTCGGTGTACATGCTGACTGGCCCGAAAAGCAAGCTGCCGGTCCCGATTGCAGCCGTGCCGAACTTCAAGAATCACGGCAACGAGGTCATCTCCGTCTCGGCGCTGGCGCGCTATCAGCAGCGTCAGGCCGAGGAGGCGGGCGCGTACATCCTCACGGAGACCTCGGCCACGCAGCTGGTCGTCGAGGACGGCCGCGTCGTCGGCGTGCGCTCGGGCGACAAGGGGCGGGGCAAGGACGGCGAGCCGCTGGGCAACTTCGAGCCCGGCACCGACATCAAGGCCAAGGCGACCGTCCTCGCCGAGGGCTGCTGGGGCCACCTGACGGGCGCGGCGATCCGTGAGTTCGACCTCGCCAAGGACCGTGAGCCGCAAGTGTGGGAGCTCGGCGTCAAGGAGGTGTGGAAGGTCTCCAAGCCGCTCGATCGCGTGATCCACACGTTCGTACAGCCGTGGCCGCTGAAGGTGTCGCCGAAATACGGGCAGCTAGGCGGCACGTGGATGTACCCGATGAAGGACGAGAAGACCGGTGAGGACCTCGTCTCGATCGGCTTCGTCGTCGACCTCAACTACAAGGACGCGACGACGTCGGCTCACGATCTGCTGCAGACGTTCAAGACGCATCCGCTCGTGCGCAAGATCCTCGAGGGCGGCGAGCGAGTCGCGTGGGGGGCGAAGGCGCTCCCCGGCGGTGGCTACTGGTCGATGCCGAAGCTGTCGATGCCGGGCGCCGTGCTCGTGGGCGACGCGGGTGGCATGGTCGACACGGCGGCGCTGAAGGGCGTGCACCACTGCATCAGGTCGGGGATACTCGCCGCCGAGTCGATCTACGCAGCGCTCAAGCGCGGCAGCAGCGACTTCTCCGACTACGAGGAGGCGATCGAGCAGTCATCCGTGGGCAAAGAGCTCTACGAGGTGCGCAACACTCGCCAGGCCTTCCAGAAAGGGTTCCTCGTCGGAAGCCTGCTCGCGGGTCCGTCGATCATGTCCAAAGGCAAGCTGCCGCCCGGTCGCCAGGAGTGGCACCGCGACGACGACGAGCCGATGTTCGTCGGCGACACCAAGGACCGCTACCCCAAGCCGGACGGCAAGTACACCTTCGACAAGCTCTCCTCGGTGTTCATCACGGGCAACGCGACGCGCGACGACGCGCCCAACCACATCCGCGTGCAGAAACGCGTCCCGCGCGAGGTCGCCGAGACGTGGCGGTGGATGTGTCCGGCGGGTGTCTATGAGATCCCCGAGGACGCTCCCGATCACGGCGACGTCGACGTGATCGTCAACTACACCAACTGCGTGCAGTGCGGCGCGATCACCGCCAAGGGCGGGCGGCTGACGACGCCCGAGGGCGGCGACGGCCCGCTCTACCAGATCCTCTAGGCACGGCCGGGCGAGCGCTCGCACCGGCGCGAAACAACCGAGCCGCGCCGGTGTTAGGGGGATGCATGAACACGATGTCTCTCAAATCGGCGGGCGGGCGGCAGAGCGCGTCGCGAGCGTTCGCGGCGCTCTCATGCACGCTGGCGCTCGCCTCGATCGGCGCCCCGCGAGCGCTCGCGCAGGCGACGACGCCGGACGCGACCGTCGTGACGGCGACGCTCGAACAGTGCGTCGCCTCGGGGGGGCAGGCAGAACGCTCGGCGACGTTCACGGGCGAAATGAACTCGGTCCCCGGCGCGGCGAAGATGTCCATGCGAATCGACGTCGAGGAGCGCGCGCCCGGCGAAGCGGAATTTCATCCGGTCAGCGCACCTGGCCTGGGCGTGTGGCGTGCGGCCGATCCGAAGGTGAAGGTCTACAAGTACCTCAAGCAGGTGACCAACCTGTCTGCGCCGGCCTCCTACCGCGGGCTGGTGCGCTTCCGCTGGATCAACGCCAGAGGACACGTCATCAAGCGCGCCGAACGGCTGACCACGCGCTGCCTGCAACCGGCCCTGCCGGCGGAACCGAGCCCGCTGCCGCCGGCAGGCGACGAACCGGCCCAGCCGTCGAGCGGCGCGACGGCCCCAGGTGCCTGACGCGCCGAGCGCGCAGTGGGGGACACGTGCGACCGCGCGGCGCCGGGCCGCTAGAATGAACGAACGATGAAGGCCAAGATCCACCCAACGTATGCCCGGGCGCGCGTGCATTGCACGTGCGGCAACGAGTTCATCACTCGCGCCACGCAGGACGAGCTGCGCGTCGAGGTGTGCTCGAACTGCCACCCGTTCTACACCGGACGCCAGAAGCTCGTGGACAGCGGTGGGCGCGTCGAGCGCTTCCAGCGCCGCGTGGCCAAGGGCCGGATGCACACGGCCCAGACTCGGTCCGCCTAGCAGTCCGATGTCCTCGCGCGTGGCCGCCGGTTCGACGACGGTTGCGCCGGAAATCCCGCCGAGCGACGCCGCGGCCCCCGGCTTGGCAGGTGCGCAGGCGGACTCGGCGCTGCCGAGCGCACCCGGCGCCGACGCCGGTGCAGACGGCCAGCTGAACGCCAGGCGCGACGCCCCTGTGGGCGGCCAGGCGGTGCTGGAGGGCGTGATGATGCGTGGCGTCTCCAACTGGGCGGTGGCCGTGCGCAAGCCGACCGCCGAGCAGCTGGCCGAGGGCGAGCGCTCGCCCGAGGAGGCGGCGCTCGGCGAGATCGAGGTGACGGCTTTCCCGCTGGATTCGGCGCTCAAACGCCACCGGCTGCTGCGCCTGCCGATCGTGCGAGGCATCGTTGCGCTCGGTGGGTCGCTGGCGATCGGCTTCCGCGCGCTGGAGGTCTCCGCCAACGCACAGCTTCCGCCCGACGAGACCGACGGTTCGGTCGAAGAGATCCCCAAGGGCGTGTGGGCCGGGACGGTGGTCGTCGCGCTCGCCGTGGCGATCGTGCTGTTCTTCCTCATCCCGGTCGGCTTGACGAGCCTGATCAAGGACCAGCTCGGCTCGTCGTTCCTGTTCTGGCTGATCGAGGGGGTCGTGCGCACGAGCATCTTCCTCGGCTACATGCTGCTGCTGTCGCGCCTGCGCGACCTGCGCCGCGTGTTCGAGTACCACGGCGCCGAGCACAAGACGATCTCCTGCTTCGAGGCCGGCCTGCCGCTGACGCCGGTCAACGCGCAGCGCTTCTCGCGGCTGCACCCGCGCTGTGGCACGAGCTTCCTGCTGGTGGTGATGATCGTCGCGATCTTTGTGTTCGCGCCGATCGGCCTGCCCGCCTGGTACTGGCTGGTGGCGACGCGCATCCTCGGCGTGCCGATCATCGCCGGCCTGTCCTTCGAGCTGATCAAGTTCGCCGGGCGCAACCGTAGCCGCCCCTGGGTGCGCGCGGTGATGTGGCCCGGGCTGAAGCTGCAGCTGCTGACCACGCGCGAGCCCGACCTCGACCAGCTCGCCGTCGCAATCGCCGCGCTGCGCGCGGTGCTCGATCGCGAGACGCCAGGCGACCTGTCGGCCGAGGATCTCGTGGGCGTGGAGGTCGTGGCCTAGCGGCCACCGGGCCGTGGCGCGCGCGAATGCGCGCCGCGTCGCCTGCCGGGCGGCCTTGCAGTCCCGGCACAGGCGGTCCATAGACTGAGGTCGCGATGATCGAAGACCTCGTCAAGCAGATCGAGACGCGCTTTGCCGAGCTCGGCGAGCAGATGACCGATGCCGAGGTCATCTCAGACCGCGAACGCTACGCGGAAGTCGGGCGCGCCTACCGCCAGCTCGAGCCCGCGGCCAAGCTCGCAGCGCAGTGGCGCGAGGCGCAGGAAACCGCCGGCGGCGCCGAGGAACTGCTCTCCGAGGAGGGCGAGGACTCAGAGCTGCGCGACGAGCTGACGGCGGCACGCGAGCGCATCGAGGAGCTCGAGGAGGAGATCCGTATGGCGATGGTCGAGCGCGACCCCAATGACGACAAGAGCGTGATCGTCGAAATCCAGGGTGGCGCGGGCGGCGACGAGGCCGGGCTGTGGGCCGGCGATCTGTACCGCATGCTCGTCAAGTACGCCGAGCGGCGGGGCTGGCAGTCCGAGGCGATGGACGTCGGCGACGGCAAGTACACCTTCGCGGTCAAGGGCGACGGCGCGTACTCGGTGTTCAAGTTCGAGGGCGGAACGCATCGCGTGCAGCGCGTGCCGCAGACCGAGTCCCAAGGCCGTGTGCACACCTCGACGGCGACCGTCGCGGTGCTGCCCGAGGCCGAGGACGTGGACGTGCAGATCGACCCCAACGACCTGCAGATCGACGTGTACCGCTCGTCGGGCCCGGGCGGGCAGTCGGTCAACACGACCGACTCGGCCGTGCGCGTGACGCACAAGCCGACCGGCATCATCGTCTCGATGCAGGACGAGAAGTCCCAGCTGCAGAATCGTGAGAAGGCGCTGCGCGTGCTGCGCGCGCGCGTGTACGAGCGCGCGCTAGCCGAGCAGCAGGCAGAGCTCGCGGCCGACCGCCGCTCGCAGGTCGGCACGGGCGATCGTGCGGAGAAGATCCGCACGTACAACTACGGCGAGCGCCGCGTGACCGATCACCGCATCAAGCTGACCGTGCACAACCTCGACGACGTGCTCGAGGGCCAGCTCGACGAGATCACCGCGGCGCTGCAGGCCGACGAGAAGCGCCGGCGCTTGCAGGCGCAGACAGCCGCGTGATCGCCCCGGCCGCCGGCTCGCCGCGGCGCATCCGCGGTACGAGCGTGCGCGACGCGCTCGACGGAGCGGTCACGGCGATCGGCGCCGCAGGGTGTCAAACGCCGCGTCTGGACGCCGAACTGCTGCTCGCCCACGTGCTTGGCGTCGCACGCGAGCGGCTGCTGATCGACAGCGAGCTGACCGTCGCCGGTGCCGACGTGCGCGCCTTTCAGGACGCCGTGCGCCGCCGCGCGGTGCTGCGCGAGCCGGTCGCCTACATCGTCGGCCGGCGCGGCTTTCGCCGGCTGGAGCTGCACGTCGACCGGCGCGCGCTCGTGCCGCGCCCGGAGAGCGAGCTGCTGGTCGAACAGGCTCTGGGCCTGCCCGCCGGCGCCGGCTTGCTCGACGTCGGCACCGGCAGCGGGGCGATCGCGCTCGCCTGCAAGGACGAGCGCCCGGACCTTCGGGTTGCCGGCAGCGATGTCAGCGAGGACGCGCTGGCGCTGGCGCGGGCGAACTCCGAGCGGCTCGGCCTGGAGGTGACCTGGCTGCACGCGGACCTGCTCGCGGGGATCGGCGAAGACTTCGACGCGGTGCTCGCGAACCTGCCCTATGTCGCGGACTCCGAACGGGCGTCGCTGGCACCGGAGATCGTTCGCCACGAGCCGCCGGCGGCGCTGTTCGCCGGTGCCGACGGCCTGTCGCAGATCCGTCTGCTGCTGAGACAGCTTGGGCAGCGCCCGCGCGTGAGCACGATCGCGCTGGAGATCGGCGCGACGCAGGCGCAGGCGGTCGGCGAGCTCGTCCGCGACGCCAGTTTCGCGGATGTCGCATGCATCGCCGACCTTGCGGGTATGGACCGTGTGGTGACAGGAGCGCGCCCACGGCGATGACGCAGGTTCTCGCGCAAGAGGATGCCGACCGCCTGCGCGAGTGCGTCGCCGGCGGAGGCGTCGCCGTGTTCCCGACGGACACCGTCTACGGGGTCTGCTGCGACCCCGACGACGAGGCTGCCGCGCACCGGCTGTACGCGCTGAAGGGGCGCTCGCCGATGCAGCCTTCGGCTGTGATGTTCTTCACGCTCGACGCCGCGCTGCACGCGCTGCCCGAGCTCGACGACGCCGAGCGTGCCGCGCTTTCGGCGCTGCTGCCCGGTCCCGTGACGCTGTTGCTGGAGAACCGCCGGGCTCGCTTCGGCGCAGCCTGCCGCAGCGACCGCGCGACGCTCGGCCTGCGCGTTCCCTGGCTGCCCGAGGAGCAGCACGCGCTGTGCGCGCTGGATATCGCCGTGATGCAGTCCAGCGCCAACATCTCCGGACAGCCCGACGCGCGCACGCTGCAGGCGGTTCCGGCGAGCGTGCGCGAGGGCGCCGACGTGGTGCTCGACGGCGGCACGCTGCCGGGGGTCGCCTCGACGGTCGTCGATCTGCGCGAGTACAAGTCTGCCGGCGCGTGGTACGTGCTGCGCGAGGGTGCGCTCGCCACCGACGCTGTCGGCGAGCTGCTGGCGCAGGCAGGCTGAACGGAGCTCGCGTGCCCGTGCTAGCCTCGTCGCAGCTGCCGCGACTGGCGCCTGAGGTGGGATCGACCACCGGGAAGCGGCCAGCGTAATCGCCGCGCGCCTGGGCACCAACAGTCACCGCCTGATCGAGGAGGTCGCCGTGTCCGAGCTGAGTCCCGATTACTTCAACCGCCCGCTGAGCGAGGTCGATCCAGAGATCGCCGAGGTGCTGAGCGGAGAGCTGGGGCGCGAGCAGCGCACGCTGGAGGCGATCGCCTCGGAGAACTTCGTGCCGCGAGCCGTTCTCGAGTGCCAGGGCTCCGTGCTGACCAACAAGTACGCCGAGGGCTATCCCGGCAGGCGCTACTACGGCGGCTGTGAGTGGGTGGACGTCTCCGAGCAGCTGGCGATCGACCGCGCCAAGGCGTTGTTCGGCGCCGAGCACGCCAACGTGCAGCCGCACTCCGGCGCGCAGGCCAACACGGCCGTCTACCACGCGCTGCTGGCGCCGGGCGACACGATCATGGGCCTGTCGCTCGCGCACGGGGGGCACCTCACGCACGGCATGAAAATCAACGTCTCCGGGCGCCTATACGACATCGCCCCGTACGAGGTCGATCGCGAGAGCAGCCTGATCGACATGGACGAGGTCGCACGCATCGCCCGCGAGCGCCGCCCGAAGATGCTGCTTGCCGGCTGGTCGGCGTACCCGCGCCAGCTGGACTTCGCACGCTTTCGCGAGATCGCCGACGAGGTCGGCGCGCTGCTGATGGTCGACATGGCGCACTTCGCCGGGCTCGTCGCCGCCGGCCTTCACCCCAACCCGATCGAGTTCGGCGCGGACGTCGTCACGACGACCACGCACAAGACGCTCGGCGGTCCACGCGCCGGCGTGATCCTGTGCAAGGCAGAGCACGCGAAGAAGATCGATTCCGCGGTCTTCCCCGGTCAGCAGGGCGGGCCGCTCGAGCACGTCATCGCCGCCAAGGCCGTCACGTTCAAGATCGCCGCCAGCGAGCTGTTCGCCGAGCGCCAGCAGCGCACGCTCGACGGAGCGCGGGCGTGGGCCCAGGAGCTGCTCGGCGCGGGGCACGGTATCAACGTGCTGACCGGTGGGACCGACGTGCACCTCGTGCTCGTCGACCTGCGCGAGTCCGAGCCCGAGCTCACCGGCAAGCAGGCCGAGGACCGCCTGCACGCGATCGACATCACCGTCAATCGCAACGCCGTGCCCTTCGACCCGCGTCCGCCGATGGAGGCTTCGGGGCTGCGTATCGGCACGCCCGCGCTGGCGACTCGCGGCCTGCAGCACGATGACTTCGTCGAGGTGGGCCGCATCATGGCCAGCGCGCTCACGCCCGAGTACCCCTCGCGCGTAGCCGAGCTCGCCGAGCGCGTGCGCGAGGTCGCCGAGCGCTACCCGCTGTACGAGGGACTCGCTCAGACGGCCGTTCGCACCGCCGTCTGAACTGTTGTCGCGGATTTCACCGGCGCGATAGCCACCGTATATACGCGGTAGATACGATGGCGCACGCTGCGCGCGGACGCGGACACCAGATAGCCGCCCGGTAGCTACCATGGCGCACACTGCCGTCGAACGCCGACACCGCATCCCCGTCCGGTAGCTACCATGGCGCACGCGGCAGCCGGCGAGTGGTACGCGACCCCCATGCCTGCGATGCTTTCGCGGACTACATGAGGCATCCGACAGAGCTAGACGCGCTCTATGCGTTCCTCGTGGCGGCCGCCGTCACGGCGCTGCTCACGCCGCTCACGATGCGCTTCGCGAGCGCCGTCGGCGCGATCGACGAACCGCGCGAGCGCGGGCTGTCCGACAGCGCGACGCCGCTGCTGGGCGGCCTGGCGATCTTCGCCGGCACGCTCGTCGCCGGGCTGGTGTGGCTGCCCGCCGGCTACGCCTCCGAACACGAGCTCTGGCACGGGGTGCTGCTGGCGGCGGCGGTGATCACGCTGGTAGGCGCGCTCGACGACCGCTTCGAGCTGCCGCCGATCGTCAAGCTCGCCGGGCAAATAGTCGCGGCGGTGATCGTCGTGCACTTCGGCGTCGCGGTGAAGGCGATCACGCTGCCGTTCGTCGGCACGCTTGCTTTCCCCAATGCCGGCGTCACGAACGCGGGACCGCTGCTGACGGTCGTCGGCCTGGTGGCGATGATGAACGTGGTGAACTTCTCCGACGGCGTCGACGGGCTGGCGGCGGGGGTGTGCACGATCATCGCCGCCGCGATGACGGTCATCGCTTTCGACCTCGGACGCGCGCAGCCGGGCGTGCTCGCGGCGCTGACCGCGGGCGCGGCGCTGGGCTTTCTGATCTACAACTTCCCGCCCGCGTCGAGCTTCATGGGCGATTGCGGCGCCAACCTGCTCGGCCTGATGATGGGCGTGATCACCGTCGAGGCTGCGGTCAAGACGGCTGCGGTCGTGTCGTTCGTGCTGCCGCTGATACTGCTCGCCGTGCCGGTTCTCGACACGACGTTCGTCGTGCTCAAGCGGCTGAAGTACCGCCAGCCGATCTACCGGCCCGACAGCGAGCACTTCCACCACCGCATGGCGCGCATCGGCTTCTCCAGCCGGCGTACGATCGCCTATCTGTACGCGTGGACGTTGATGCTCGCCGGCCTGGCTCTGGCCCTGCGCTTCGTCCCCTACTCAGACCACAAAGGCCATCTGCACACCGGCTGGACGCTCGTGATGATCGGCCTCGGGCTGATCGCCGCCGCGGCGAGCGTATACCTCGTGTACGTGCTGGAGATCCTCAAGTTCCGCCGGCTGGACGCGATGCGCCTGCGGCTGCTGCGGCCCGACGCCTCAGCGACCGAGATCGAGCAGGGGGTCGTGCACGACCTGGAAACGGGCGAGATCGACGCGATCGCGGTGGACGACGAGGACGGGCTTGTGAATGCGCGCCCGCGCGGGGACGAGCAGCGGGTCGGCGAACGGCAGGTGGATGAGGACGGCATACGCGCAGAACAGCAGCGTCGCGGCACGCAGCCGCCGATCGCCGCCGACCGCGGCTAGCGGCAGCACCCAGATCGCGTACCACGGCAGCAGCCAGGCGGTCGACAGCAGCAGCGCGAGTGTCGTCCAGCCGGCGGCCACGCGCCAGTCGGCGCCGCGCGCGGTGCGCCACAGCGCGTAGCCGAGCACGGCGACGAACAGCACGACGAACACGTTGCGCCACCAGTCGGGCGTGCCGTGCAGGCCGGCCAGGCGTGCCGTCTCGGCGGGCACGCTGTGCACGGCGACGAGCTGCTGCTGCTCGCCGACGGCGTTGAGGAAGCCGAGCGCGTGCGAGCCGAAGCCGACCAGCCCGAGCGCGCCGAGCGCCAGCAGGCTGAGCACGGCGGCGCCGAGCACCCGGCGCCGTTCGCGCCAGCGCTCGGGTGCGAGCACGAGGAACGCCAGCGCCAGCCCCGCCGTGACCTTGATGCCGATGCCGACCACGAGCGCGCCGGCGGCGGCGCGAAAGCGCGGGCTGGTGCCGGCGGTGAGCGCCAGCGCGGCGGCGAGCATCATCGCGATCAGCGTGTCGTTGTGCGCGCCGCCGACCGCCAACACGAGCAGCACGGGGTTCAGCCCGACGAACGCGATCGCCCAGCGCCGCGACTGGCCGAGCTTGCCGGCGGCGCGCGCGACGAGAGCCACGGCCGCGAGGCTCGAGGCCACCGCCACCGCCTTCAGCGCCCACAGCCCGCCCGCAAGGCCAAGCGGCGCGGTGGCGTAGCTGAGCAGCGTGAACAGCGGGCCGTACGGCGAGTGCTGGTAGGGCCAGCCGACGAACCAGAAGACTTCGTCGCCGGAGGCCTGTGCGGCCACGTGCGTATAGGGATCGAGTCCGTGCAGCGCGCCGAGGCGCGCGAAGCCGAGGTAGCCGAACACGTCCTGGGAGATCAGCGGCGGCCCGAGCAGCAGGATCGCGTGCGCGGCGAGGACCGCCGCCACGAGCGCGCGCAGCGGCAGCGCCCGCGCGAAGGCCAGCGCGAGCAGGTAGCTCGCGCACATGATCAGCGTGAGCGTCTGAAAGCCGCCCGAGCCGATGCTCATGCCCAGGCCCTCCAGCGGCCCGGCCAGCCAGGGAGGCCACCCGCCGCTGCGCCCGGGCACGTACTGCGATGGCTCGCCGGCCGCCCCGGCGGCGACGAGGAACACCGTCACGACGACGCCCGCGAGCCCGAGCAGGCCCAGCGCGCGCGGGATCGCGGCGCTCGTGCGCCGCACAGGTGGGCGGCGCGCGGCGCTCAGGCGACCGTCGGCGCGGCGGGTGCCCGCGACGAGCGCGCTCGGCAGGGCCGGGGCGGGCGGCATCGGCTCATTGTTACGTCTAGCGCGCGGGCAGGCGTGTGGTGGCCAATGTAGAATCTATTTGCAGCCGCGAAAGCGCGTGCCCTGGGGGTCTTGACGGTGTATGTGTGTGCTGCATGCCAGGCGCCCGCGCAGGGTGCGCGGCTTTTCTCAAATGCGACTTCGCCGCCGCAAACCGACATCGCGCCGGGCTCCAGGGCCGCGTCGTGTTCTGATCCTCTCTGCCGATGTCGGCGAGGGGCATGCGGCCGCTGCCCGCGCGCTGGCCGCGCAGCTCAAGCACGCGCCGCAGCCGACCGAGGTCACGGTGATCGACGGCCTGGCGGCGATGGGACGGGTGCTCAAACCGGTCGTCGAGGACGGCTACCGCGTGCAGCTTCGCTTCATCCCGTGGACCTACACGGTCGTCTACGGCCTGCTCAACCACGTTCCGCCGATCCGCGCGCTGGCCACGCGCCTGCTGCGCCTGTTCGGGTCGCGCCCGCTCGCGCGCACGATCGCCGAACACGACCCCGACGTCGTCGTGTCGACGTATCCGGCGGTGACGGTGGTGCTCGCACGGCTGCGTCGCACCGGCGAGGTGCAGTGCCCGACCGTGGCCACGATCACCGACCTCACGGGCCTGTTCTTCTGGGCGCAGCCGGGGATCGATATGCACATGGTCATGTACGGCGAGTCGCTCTCGTCGGTCGAGCGAATCGCCGGGCGCGACAGCGTGCGCCTGGTCGCGCCGCTGATCTCCGACGAGTTCCTGCAGAAGCGCTGCCCGGTCCAGGCGCGCCGAGCGCTCGGCCTGCCCGAGGAGGGGCGCATGGTCGTCGTCTCGGGCGGCGGCTGGGGCGTCGGCGACGTCGAGGGCGCCGTGCGCGAGTTCATCGAGGTACCGGAGGCCAGCAGCATCGTCGTGCTGGCCGGGCGCAACGAGCAGCTGGCGCAGAAGCTGCGGCGCAGCTTCGAGCGCGAGCGTCGCGTGCACATCTACGAGTTCACCGACAAGATGCCCGAGCTGCTGGCCGCCGCCGACGTGCTCGTTCACTCCACGGGAGGCGTCACGTGCCTGGAGGCGATGGCGGCCGGGACGCCGGTGGTGTCCTACGGCCTGCCCGTCGGCCACGCCAGGGTGAACACGCGGGCAATGGCCGCGCTGGACCTCCTGCGGCTGGCCAACGACACGACCGAGCTGCGCGAGCACGTTCGCGCGAGCTTTGCCGGCGAGCCCGACGCACAGGCCAAGCCGGCCGACGGCGACAGCGCGGCCGCCAACGACCTTGCCGCGGCCGACGTCGTGCTCGCGGCGCCGCATCGGGTGCGCGTGATCCCCCGCTGGCGGCTGCGCACGGTGGCGCTGGCGACGCAGCTGGTGCTGCTGCTCGGCGTCGGCACGTGGATGATGTCCACCGACGAGGTCACGGCGCTGGCGAGCAAGATCCTGCACGTGCACCCGCTGGCGACGGTCAAGACCGATCAGCCCGACGTCGGGCTGATCGTGCACGTCCCGCCGGGAGACGTATCGCAGGTTGCGCTGGAACTCGCGCGCCGCGGCATCCACGCCTCGTTCGCCGACGACGGTGGCGTCCCCTCGCCGGTGATGGTCGCCAAGCTGCGCGCGCTGGGCGACGAGGTCGTGCCGGAAGTGCCCGGCTCGTCGGTCCTGCGCTGGGTGCGCACGCGCGGGCTCCTGCATGCGCAGGCTCGCGCGCTCGGCCTGCACCACCGCTTCTACTACCTGCAGCCGCCCGGCGGGCTGACCGTCGGTCAGCTCGTGCTCGCGCGCACCGACGGCGCGACGCCGGTGTGCGGCGCACAGCGCCTGAAAGCCGACGGCGGGATGCCTCAGCGCTCGACGCGCGCCGGCGACGTGCTCGTGGTCGAGCTCGACGGATCGCCCGACTCGGTCTCCGGGCTGGAGCGCATCATCGCCTCGCTCGGCGGCAAAGGGCTCGGCGCCGAGCCGCTGGCGTGGCTGACGCGCTCGCCCTCCATCAGCGCCACGAGCAGCGGCGAGCGCGCGAGCAGGGCCGCGCCTGCGACGAGCAGCGCCAGCGAGGCCGACAGCGGCACGCCGCCGAGCGGCGTGTCGGCGAAGCTCTCGCCGAACAGCAGCGGCGCGACGACGATCGGGATCACCGTCTGAGTGACGAACACGACCGGCGCCACCTGGATCGCCGGTCGCTCCTGCAGCGCGCTCATCTCGCTCAGCACGCCGACGCCCGAGGCGGCCGCCGTGGACAGGCCCCACAGCGCCGCGAGCAGCACGTGACCCTGCGCGAGATCGTCTGAGGCGAGCTTCGTCGCCACGCCGCTCCAGCCGCCGGCGATCCCGGCGCCGACCATCGTGATCCCGGCGGGCGGATGCGCGAACAGCCGCAGCACGTAAGGGAGCAGGCTGGCAACGGCCAGCCCGGCGAGCACGATCGCAATCGCCAGGTTCTCCGATCCATGTCCGGTGTGGCGCGGTGGAGCGGCCAGCCCCGCGCCGATCACGCCGGTCACGATCGCCGCCATCGCCACGTACTCCGTGCGGCCGGCGTGCTCGTGGAGCATGCGCTGTGCAAGGAACATCAGCACCAGCAGGCCCGCGGCGAGCGCCGGCTGCACGACGACCAGCGGCGCGAGCAGCAGCGCGACGATCTGCAGCGGCCAGCCGAGGATCGACAGGCCCGTTCCGAGCAGCCAGCGCGCGCGGCGCACCAGGCGCCAGGCGAGCGCCAGGCGCAGGTGCTGATCGTGCGGCGCCTCCTTGGCGTCCATCGCCTGCAGGGCGATCCCTAGGCTGTACAGGGTGGAGGCGCCCACGGCCGCCCCTATGCCAAGCACCAGATCGACCATGTCCGCCCTCGATCATCGCACCCCCGTCGCACCGATCGCCGGAGCGATGGCCGCTCTGGGGGTCGCCGGCTACCTGCTGCCGGGTCTCGCCGGCGCGCTGCCGGCGCTGCGGGGACCGCTCGGCGTCGAGGATCGCACGGCGAGCGGGCACGGCTTCGCATTGACGTTCGACGACGGCCCGCACGCGCAGGGCACGCCTGCGGTGCTCGAGCTGCTTGCCGGCGCGGGCGTGCAGGCGACGTTCTTCCTCGTCGGCGAGCAGATCGAGCGCAACCCTTCGCTGGCCGGCGAGATCGTCTCGGCGGGGCACATCGTGGGCGTTCACTGCCACCGCCACCGCAACCTGCTGCGCCTGGCACCCGCGCAGGTGCGCGCCGACATCGGGCGTGCGACCGCGGCGATCGAGGACGCCACCGGCACTGCGCCGATGCTCTACCGCCCGCCGTACGGCGTGCTCAACGCGTCGGCGCTGCGCCTGGCCAACGCGCGCGGCTGGCGCACGCTGCTGTGGAGCCACTGGGGGCGCGACTGGGAGCGGAGCGCGACGCCCGAGTCGATCGCCAGGCGCGTCACGGCGGGCGCCGGCGAGGGCTCGGTGCTGCTGCTGCACGACGCCGACGACTACTCGGCGCCCGGCTCTTGGCGGCGCACGCTCGCCGCGCTCCCGCAGGTCCTCGCGACGCTCGCCGATCGCGGCCTGCGAGCGGTCGTTCCCTGAGCGGCGCGCCGGGCGCGTTCGCCCCTGTCCACGCTGGCGCGCGGGGTAACATCGATCGCTTGTCCAGTGCGGTTTCGATCGACCCGGGGGGCTCGCCCGGCACTGCAGGCACGCTCGCGGCGCGTCCGCGCGCGGCTGCGCGCTCGCGCTGGTGGGTCGAGCTGCTGGCGATTGGCTGGCTGCTGTTTCTGTACGACGCGGTCAACAACCTCGCCCCGCTGCGCATGTCGGTCGCGCTGGGCAACGCGCGCGGGATCCTGCACGTGGAGCGCGTGCTGCACTTCGACCCCGAGCTGTCGCTTGACCGCTGGCTGGCGTCGCATCACACGCTCGCGACGATTCTCGCCAACTACTACGACAACGCGCACTTCGTCGTCACGCTGTCGGTGCTCGGCTGGCTGTGGTGGCGCCGCGCCGACCTGTACCGGCCGCTGCGCAACACGCTCGTACTCGTCAACGTGATCGGCTTCGTCGTGTTCTGGTTCTTCCCGGTCGCACCGCCGCGCATGCTCGACGGCTTCACCGACGTCGTCGCCTCCACGCACGCCTTCGGCTCCTGGCACACCGGTGCGCTCGCGTCGGCCGCCAACCAGCTCGCGGCGATGCCCTCGCTGCACATGGCATGGGCCGCCTGGTGCACGCTCGCGCTGTGGCGAGCCAGCCGGCGCGCCGTCGTGCGCGTGCTCGCCGTCGCCTATCCCTGCCTGACCGCGCTGGCGGTGCTGGCCACCGGCAACCACTTCCTGCTGGACATCGTTGGCGGGCTGGCGGCGCTCGCGCTCGCGGTGCTGATCGTCGACCGGGCGGGGCGCGGCATGCGAGGTGGCGCGCTGGCGCGCGTGCGAGCGTTGCGACGAGCGCCGGCTTAGCGGCAAAGCCCGCAACGACGGCGTTGCGTAGGGGATTATCCCCTTGACACAGGCAACGCACTCAGCTAGGCTTGCTCTTAGTGGACGCGTTCTTCTTTGGTTTGCGGGCTTTTTCGGCTTCTTGCGTTAGCTTCTCGCGGGCTTTCTTGGGGAACATCTTGCGCATTGCCTCTTTGGTCGTCAGCTCGTGGGCTTTGGGCTGGTGTCTAGGCATGGGGATCTAGGTGGATATCGACGATCACCCGGACGATCTTTGGCGTGTCCTTCGCCGGGAGTTCCCGGATAAGGCTTGCCCGTTCTGCGGCGTAGTCGATTGGCTCGCGGTCGGGATCGCTGCTATCCCGCTCGCAGGACACGAAGGCCGCAGCGTCACCGACTCCCTTGTCGTCACCTGCCGTAACTGTGGCTTCGATTGGCTGCATTCGGTGGAGATGATCCTTAGGTTGCGCCGTCGTAAGGGCGGCTTGTAATGGAGACTACGAACCTCGTCGGTCTGATCGAGCGCTTTGGCTCTGAGGAGAAGTGCAGGGCCTATCTGGAGGAACTGCGCTGGCCTGATGGCGTGCAGTGCCCTCGTTGTGAGGTCGCTACGACGATCTCCTACATCGAGAAGCGCCGCCAGTACGAGTGCGGTGCGTGTCGCTATCAGTTCTCGGTCACGGCTGGGACGCTGTTTCACGACTCCCATCTGCCGTTGTGGAAGTGGTTTCTGGCTGTCTACCTGATGGCTGAGTCAAAGAAGGGCATCAGCGCCAAGCAGGTCCAGCGCATGCTCAAGGTCTCCTACAAGACGGCTTGGTATCTCTGCCACCGCATACGCGAGGCGATGGGCGATGACGAACAACCGCTGCTGCGTGGGATCGTCGAGGTCGATGAGACGCTTCTAGGCGGCAAACGCAAGGGCTACGGGCACGGCTATCGCGGCAACAAGGCGACGATTGCCGGTGCTGTGGAGCGTGGCGGGGAGATTCGCCTTCGCTTGGTCGCAAATACGCGCCGCAACAGCTTGGAGACCTTCATTACGTCCTCCGTGGACGACGATGCGGCGATCTATACCGACGAGCTGGCTTCTTATCGGGGAATTGCAGGCAAAGAGCATCAAACCGTCGAGCACAGCAGCGAAGAATGGGTGCGTGGCAATGTCCACACCAACACTGTCGAGTCGGCTTGGAGTCTGCTCAAGCGCTCTGTCGTGGGTACCTACCATCACATGTCGGTCAAGCATCTGCCGGCCTATCTGGACGAGATGGAGTTTCGCTTCAACGGCCGCGACAACCCCTACCTGTTCAGGGACACGCTGCTTGTCCTCCTGCACGGCGAGGCGATGCCCTACCGCGTGTTGATCGAGCGGGTCGATCCAGGCCAGCGCAAGCGCGAGAACGATGCTCTGATGCGGCGTGAGGCTAAGCGTCAGGCTCGACAGGCATAAGCTGCTCAGCGCGAGCGATCAACTCCGAGAGCTGGACGCCTAGCGCATCTGCGAGAACGGCGAGCGTTGTGATGCTGGGCTGACGCTCAGCTCGCTCGATGCCACCGATGTAGTTGCGATGCACGCCTGATTCAAGGCTCAGCCGCTCTTGGGAGAGTCCGCGTTCTCGGCGGATCGCTCGTAGCGTGTCGCCCAAGGCGTCTAGCAGGAGTCCATCTGTCGGCACAGGACTGCACGTTGCAGCCCAACCGTGTTAGCTTCTACAGCCTAATCGTGTGATACGGTTTTCCCGCACAATGGCACGGATAAAGGACTTCCTGCTCGTGCCCGGCGTTTTGCTTGCCCTGGTTAGTGCCTTGGCGCTAACGGTGGGAGCGATCTACCTCTTCCTCTACTTCGTTATCGCCTTGTTTCACGGGCGTACCTATTTGCTCGACGCCGTGTTGTGCGGAGTGGGCGCGCTGTTCTTCTTCAAGATCGCTAGAGACGAGGGGTGGGGCTTCTACCTGCTCACCTTGCTCTTTGCCGTGGGTTCGTTGAGCTACCTGTTCCAGTAGCTCTCGCTTGATGCGCTCGCGCTGCTCGTCCTCATGCACTTCGCGCTCACGCTCCGTCTGAAGATATTTGGCTGCCGCCTTGAGGCGGCTATTGCGTAGGCGTTGGGTTTTGAGCGCCTGTTCGGCCTCGGTAGGCGGTTTGGGCTGCTCGTAGGCCATCGGCAAACGTGGAAACGATCTGGGAGGTCGTGGCCTTCGTCTTCTTGCATTGTTTTTAGATTGCTTGTGCTGCCAGAGAAGGCAGACAAGCCAGAGGAACGAGACCCCTGCTACGCCTGCGAGCGCTATCCAGACGCCTTGTGGTGCGTGTAGGCCCTCGGCAGCGGCCGTGCCAGCCCCGAAGGTCACGCTAGAGACGCCCGCAATCGAGCTTTGTCCCCTTGCCACGCGCCGAGAATATCACTACTTCCTGCGTGAAAGGGATAATCACCGTTGCGTATGTCACAAAGTTGTTACGAAGTCCAAGACACGGTAGACTGCTCGCGCTGCCCCGGACGCTCAAGAAGCGCCTGAAAATGACAGTGAAAAGGCGTTTGGAGGGGTCCGCCGCAATTTGGCGTGCGGACTTTTTGTCGGGTCTGTAGGGTGGCTCGCGCACATGCAAGACTTCGATACCAACGACGATCCGCCGCGCCTGAGCGGCCCCGGTAGGGACGATTCCATCGACCTGCCGAAGCTGACGCCGCGCTTTGCGCCGCGTACGCGCCACCTCGCCGTCAGGCGCTGCTTCGCCCGCCGGCCGAGCCCGCGACTCCACGTGGGGCCGCTGCTGCTGGCCCGTGGCAGGCACGCCGCACGCCATGGATGCGCCCCGCGGATCGCGCTCTTGGGAACCCCGCCGCGCCGGCGCCGGCGTCTATGGACGCAGTGCCACGGGCGACCCCCCGGATCCGTCAGCTGACGTGTTCACCTTGCGCTACCTCGACGTGTGCCTGGTGCTCGCGACAGCTCCGTTCGTGCTGCTCGGCAACCTGCCGGTCGCCGGCTATCTGATCGGCGCGGGCGCGTGGCTGCTGACGCGCCTGGGAACGGGCTACGTGCACGCCCGGGCGAGTCGCGTCGGCGAGGCCAAGCTGAGGGCCGGCCTGCAGGTCGCCGGCATGATGGGCCGCGTGTGGCTCGTAGCGCTGGCGATCATCCTCGCGCGCGTCGCCGGCGGCAAGGACGACGGGATCATGGCCGCCGCGATCGTGCTGGCCGCGTTCACCGTGTACTTCGTGATGTCCTTCTTCACGCGCGAAGGGCTGCGCGCACCGGCCGCCGCGCCGCGAAGGGCGAGCCCCTCGTGAGCCGCCACAAGCTGGGACTCCCGCCGACCGGGGCAGGTGCCGTCGGGCGATGAACGCCACGGAGGGGGGAACCAAGAAGAAGAGCAGCACCAAGCGCACTCTGCGGGTCATCGCCGGGATCTGGATCGGCGGCGTCGTCGTGCTCGCGGCGATCTACGGCGTGCACGGCACGCGCAACAACGACTTCAAGCCGCAGAACGAGTTCAAGCTCGACAACTGGGTGCACCTCGGCGTCTTCTCGATCAACAAGGCGGTGCTGTACCTGGTGCTGGCGGCGCTCGCGACGTGCGTGAGCATGATCTACATCGCGCGGCGCATGCAGCAGCGCCCGAACAAGGTGCAGGCTGCCGTCGAGCTGCTCTACGAACTGATGCGCGACAACATCACCGGCAGCGCGATGAGCGAGAAGATGGCCGCCAAGTGGTTCCCGTTCATCGGCGCGCTGTTCTTGTTCATCATGTTCTCCAACCTCGTCGGCTACATACCGCTGCCGACGAACACCGAGCACAAGATCGACGTGGCGGGCCTGCACATCCCGTCCTTCTCGCTGTACGCCGCCACCGCCAACCTGTCGATTCCGCTCGTGCTGGCGCTCGTCGTGTTCTTCTCATACACCTTCGAAGGAGTGCGCGCGAAGGGGCCGATCGGCTACCTCAAAGGGCTCGTCCCCGGCGGCGTGGAAGGCGGCATGGCCGTCGCGATCTTCTTCCTCGAGGTGCTCTCCAACCTGATGCGCATCCTCTCGCTGACGATTCGACTTTTTGCCAACATCCTCGCGGGGCACCTGATCATCTTGTTCATGGCCGGAGCGCTGGCCGTGATCCTCGGCATCACCGCACTGGGCTGGTTCACGTTGCCGTTCGGCGTGGCGCTGTTCGCCTTCGAGGTGGGCCTGGTGGCAGCCCTGCAGGCGTTCATTTTTGCCACCCTCACCGCTATCTACCTCGGCGGCGCGGTCGCCGAGGACCACTAAAAGGAGCCAATAGTCGTGCACATAGCTTTGATCACCTTTCTGGCGGCCGCAACCGAAGAAACCGCCAAGGCCGGCAAGTCGATCGGCCTCGGCGTGGGCGGTGGCCTCGGCGCCGTCGGCGCCGGCGTCGGCATCGGCATCATCTTCGGCAAGGCAATCGAAGCGATCACGCGCCAGCCGGAGATGCGCGACGAGATCACCCAGCTGCAGTGGCTGGGTTTCGCGCTGACCGAGGCGTGCTTCTTCTACGGCCTGGTCGCCGGCCTGCTCGCGGCGTTCATCGTCTGACGCCATGCTCGCCGCGCTGACCCCAACGACCCACACCGTGCTCGCCGCGTCCAACGGCAGCTTCCTGATCAAGCCGGGCATCGGCCTGATGATCTGGACGCTGCTCGTGTTCGGCATCACGATGCTGCTGCTGTCCAAGCTCGCCTTCCCGCGCATCTCCGACGCGCTGGAACGACGCAAGCGCGGGATCGAAGAGTCGATCGACACGGCCGAGCGCACGCGCAAGGAGGCCGACGAGCTGCTCGCCGAATACCGCGAGCGGCTGAAGGAGGCGCGCACGCAGGCCGAAGAGATCGTGCAGCGCGCACGCCAGAACGCCGACACGCACGAGTCAGAGGCAAAGCAGCAGGGCCAGGAGATCCTCGCCGAGGCCGCGAAGCGTGCGGAGCGCGACATCGATGCCGCCAGCAAACGTGCGCTCGCCGACATCCGCAAGGAGGTCGCCGACCTGACGATCCTCGCCACGGAGAAGGTCACGCGCAAGACGCTCACCGACGCCGACCAGAAGCGGCTGGTCGAAGAGGCGCTGTCGGAGCTGGACTTCTCGAGCATCTCCGACGGGGCGCCGAACAACTGATGGACGAGCTCGCCGAGGTATACGCCCGCTCGCTGTTCGACGTCGCGCGCGAACACGACAAGCTCGACGAGCTGCGCGAGCAGCTCAGCCAGTTCGCCGACGCGCTGGACTCCAACCGCCAGCTCGCGGTGTTCTTCTTCTCGCCGTACTTCTCCTCCAAGGAGAAGCAGGACGCGCTGGAGCGGATCCTCGAGGGGGCCGACGAGCTGTTCGTGAACTTCCTCAAGCTGCTGATCGACAATCACCGGATGCCGGTGATCTTCCGCACGCGCCAGCAGTTCGAGCAGATGTGGGAGCGCGCCAACAAGCTGCTCCCGGTCGACATCACCAGCGCCGTCGAGCTCGACCAGGCGACGACCGAGAGCCTCGGCCGGCGCATCGGCGAGCGTGCCGGGCGCAAGGTGCGCCTCGCCGCGCACGTCGACCCGGACATCATCGGCGGCATCGTGCTGAGAGTGGGTAACTCGATTCTCGACGCCTCAATTCGCAACCGACTGGAGCAGCTGCGCAGGCACGTTGCCCAAGGAACTTCCTAGGAGTAGACATGCAGATCAATCCAGACGAGATCACAAGCATCCTGAAGAGCCGCATCGAGGGACTCGACGGCGGCAACGCCGAGCTGACCGAGGTCGGCACCGTGCTGTCGGTCGCCGACGGCATCGCGCGCCTGCACGGCCTGGAGAACTGCATGTCCTTCGAGTTGCTCGAGCTGCCGCACGGCGTCACCGGGCTGGCGCTCAACCTCGAGTCCGACAACGTCGGCGCCGTGCTGTTCGGCGAGTGGGAGCACGTCTCCGAGGGCGACACCGTCAAGCGCACCGGGCGCCTGCTCGACATCCCCGTCGGCGAAGGCCTGCTCGGGCGCATCGTCGACCCGCTCGGGCGCCCGCTCGACGGCAAGGGCGACATCGACACCTCCGAGCGGCGCCCCGCCGAGTTCAAGGCGCCCGGCGTCGTGCAGCGCCAGCCGGTCAAGGAACCGATGCAGATCGGCCTGAAGGCGATCGACGCGATGATCCCGATCGGGCGAGGCCAGCGAGAGCTGATCATCGGCGACCGTCAGACCGGCAAGACGGCGATCGCCATCGACGCGATCATCAACAACAAGGACACCGGCGTCGTGTCGGTGTACGTGGCGATCGGACAGCGCATGTCCACCGTCGTCGCGCTTGCGCAGACGCTCGACGAAAACGGCGCGCTGGACAACACGATCATCGTCGCCGCGCCGGCCGACGAGGCCGCGCCGATCAAGTTCATGGCGCCGTACGCCGGCTGCGCGATGGGCGAGCACTTCCTCTACAACGGCAAACACGCGCTGATCGTCTACGACGACCTGACCAAGCACGCCTACGCCTACCGGCAGATGTCGCTGCTGCTGCGCCGTCCGCCCGGTCGCGAGGCCTACCCGGGCGACGTGTTCTACCTGCACTCGCGCCTGCTCGAGCGCGCGGTCAAGCTCAACGACGATCTCGGCGGCGGCTCGCTGACGGCGCTGCCGGTGATCGAGACGCAGGCCGGCGACGTGTCGGCCTACATCCCCACGAACGTCATCTCGATCACCGACGGGCAGATCTTCCTGGAGTCCAAACTGTTCAACTCCGGCGTGCGCCCGGCGATCAACGTCGGCATCTCGGTCTCGCGCGTCGGCGGCAACGCGCAGATCGGGCCGATGAAGAAAGTCGCCGGGCGGATCAAGCTCGAGCTCTCGCAGTTCCGCGACCTCGAGGCGTTCGCGCAGTTCGGCTCAGACCTCGACGCCGACACGCAGAAGACGCTCGCGCGCGGCGAGCGCCTGGTGGCGACGCTCAACCAGCACGAGCGCGAGCCGCTGGCCGTCGAGGACCAGGTGGTGCAGATCTACGCCGCCACCAACGGCTACCTCGACCGGCTCAACAGCGAGCGCGTCGGCGAGTTCCTCGCCGAGCTGACCGAACGCATGCACTCCCAGCACTCAGACGTGCGCGAGAAGATCGCCGGCGGCGACTGGTCCGACGGCACGCAGGACGCCGTCAAGCAGGCCGTCGAGACGTTCGCCTCGGACTTCGGCTACGACCTCGACGAGGAGGGCCACCCGCTCGACGACGACGCGCCGCCCGCGGCCCGTCGCGACGGCGCCAGCGACGGCGCAGATGCCTCGCAGGCCGACACGCAGCAGCGCGAGGAGGAGCCGCAGCCGGCCTAGTGCCGGCCCCAGCGACACGCCATGGCATCCCAGCGCGACGTCAAGAACCGGATCTCCTCGGTCAAGAACATCCAGAAGATCACGCGTGCGATGGAGATGGTCGCGGGCGCGCGCCTGCGCCGCGCCGAGCAGCGCATCGCCGCGCTGCGCCCGTACGCCGACGCGCTGCGCCGGATGACGCGCCAGGCCGCGCAGGCGGCCGGCGCCGAGGCCTCGCGCCTGCCGCTGCTTTCGGAGCATGACTCGATGGACAAGGTCGGCCTGCTGCTGGTGACCGGCGACCGTGGTCTTGCCGGCGGCTTCAACTCGCAGATCATCCGCGCCGGCGTTCGCATCTCCGGCGAGTACGAGGAGGAGAACGTGCAGAGCGCGTGGTTCGCCGCCGGGCGCCGCGGCGTCTCCTCGCTGACCTTCCGCGGCTACGAGCTCGGCGGCAGCTACACCGGCTTCGCCGACAAACCGGCCTACGCGGACGCGCGCTCGATCGCCGACGACCTGATCACCGGCTACGCCGACGGCCGGCTCGACCGCGTGGAGATCGTCTACAACGCCTACATCTCGCCGCTCACCCAGCAGGTCACGCGCGAGACGCTGCTGCCGCTGTCGCACGCGACGATCTCCGCGGAGGAGCCCGAGGATGAGCAGTCGCCCGACGCGCCCGAGGCGAGCGGCCCCCGCGCGCTTGTCGCCTACGAGCCCGACCCCGAAGAGATCCTCAAGCGCCTCGTGCCCGACTACGTGGAGATCTCGATATACCGGGCGCTCGTGGAGTCCACGGCCGGCTTCTTCGGCGCCCAGATGACCGCGATGCGCAGCGCATCCGACAACGCGGGCGAAATCATCACCGACTTGACGCTGCAGATGAACCGCGCCCGCCAGGCCGAGATCACGCAGGAGATCATGGAGGTCGTGGCCGGGGCCGAGGGCCTCACCTAGACCGGCGCAGCCGCCACCCACCTAACATCAATTTTTAATGATTAAGAGTTAAAGAGGAGATTCGAAAGCAAATGGACGCCAGCATCGCCACTGAGCCCACCCAGGCCTCCGGCAACGGGGACGCTGCCGCGCGCAACGTCGGGCGCATCGAGGAGATCCAGGGCGTCGTCATCGAGGCCGTCTTCACCGAGCGCCTGCCGGAGATCAACCACGCGATCACGATCGTCCGCCCCGCGGCCAACCGCGAGGAGGAGGCGCCGGGCATCAGCGCCGGAGCGGAGGAGGAGCTGCTCGTGTGCGAGGTCCTGCAGCACCTCGGCGACGACCGCGTGCGCGCGGTCGCCATGGACACGACCGACGGCCTTTCGCGCGGCCTGGAGGTGCTCGACACGGGCGCCGCGATCACCGTGCCGGTCGGCGAGGCCACGCTCGGGCGGATCTTCAACCTGCTCGGCGACCCGATCGACCTCGGCGAGCCGCTGCCCGCCGACACGCCGCGGCGCGGCATCCACCAGCCCGCTCCGCGCGTCGAGGACCTCACGCCGACGACCGAGATGTTCGAGACGGGCATCAAGGTCATCGACCTGCTCGCCCCGTATGCCAAGGGCGGCAAGGTCGGCCTGTTCGGCGGCGCCGGCGTCGGCAAGACCGTGCTCATCCAGGAGCTAATCCACAACCTCGCCAAGGAGCACGGCGGCCTGTCGGCCTTCTGCGGCGTCGGCGAGCGCTCGCGCGAGGGCAACGACCTGTGGCTGGAGATGAAGGAGTCGGGCGTGCTCGACAAGACGATGCTCGTGTTCGGGCAGATGAACGAGCCGCCCGGGGCGCGCATGCGCGTCGCGCTGTCGGGCCTGACGATGGCCGAATACTTCCGCGACCAGGGCCAGGACGTGCTGCTGTTCGTGGACAACATCTTCCGTTTCGTGCAGGCCGGCTCCGAGGTCTCCGCGCTGCTCGGGCGCATGCCCTCGCAGGTCGGCTACCAGCCGACGCTGGAGACCGAGATGGGCGGCCTGCAGGAGCGCATCACCTCGACGAAGACCGGCTCGGTCACCTCGATCCAGGCGATCTACGTGCCCGCCGACGACTACACCGACCCGGCGCCGGCGTCGGTGTTCGCGCACCTCAACGCCACCACCGCGCTGTCGCGCTCGATCTCCGAAAAAGGCATCTACCCGGCGGTCGACCCGCTGGACTCGACGTCGACGATCCTCAAGGCCGACATCCTCGGCGAGGACCACTTCCGCGTCGCCAACGAAGTGAAGGAGATCCTGCAGCGCTACAAGGAGCTCCAGGACATCATCGCCATCCTCGGCATCGACGAGCTCTCCGACGAGGACAAGCTCACCGTCCAGCGTGCGCGCAAGATCGAGCGCTTCCTCTCCCAGCCGTTCTTCGTCGCCGAAGAGTTCACCGGCACGCCCGGCGCGTACGTGCCGATCGCCGAGACGATCCGCGGCTTCGAAGAGATCATCGCCGGCAAGCACGACGAGGTTCCGGAGAGCGCGTTCTTCCTCAAGGGAACCATCGACGAGGTAGTCGAGGCAGCGAAGAAATAATGGCCCACTCGAAGTTCCCCGTCGAAGTGCTCACACCGGAGGGCGAGGTGTTCTCCGACGAGGTGGAAATGCTCTCCACGCGCACGTCGGTCGGCACGATCGGCGTGCTCGCCAACCACGAGCCGGTGCTCGCGATGCTCGAACCGACCGAGCTGCGGCTGTATCGCTCGGAGTCGGACATCGTGCGCTTCGCCCAAGCCGAGGGCTACCTGCAGTTCTCCGACAACCGCGCGCTCGTGCTCGTCGAGGAGGCGATCGCCCCGCAGTCGCTGGATCGTCAGACCTTCCAGACGCGCCTCGACGAGGCGCGCAAGGCGGCCGACGACACCGAGGAGGGCACCGAGGCGCACGCCCGGGCGCTGCGCGACATCCGCCGCTACGAGGCCTTTCTCGCAGTCGGCGAGTAGGCTCGTCGCGTGGACAGCGCGAGTCCCGCCTCCGCCCATTTCGACAGCAAGCGCCCCGGCTGGTTCACGCGCCGGGTCTTCAACCCGCTGGTGACGCTGCCCATGCGCCTGGGTATCAGCGTGCTCGGCTCGCGCGTGCTGGAGGTGCCGGGTCGCTCGACCGGCCAGCCGCGGCGCACGCCCGTCAACCTGCTCGTGCTCGACGGGCAGCGCTACCTCGTCGCCCCGCGCGGCGAGACTCAGTGGGTGCGCAACCTGCGCGCCAGCGGCGGCGGGCGCCTGCTGCTCGGGCGCCGCGGCGAGCCGTTCGCCGCGGTCGAGCTCGCCGACGCCGACAAGCCGCCGATCCTGCGCGCCTACCTGAAGCGCTGGAAGGCCGAGGTGGGCGTGTTCTTCGACGGCGTCGGGCCCGATTCCTCAGATGCCGAGATGCAGCAGGCGGCGCCCAAGCACCCGATCTTCCGCCTCGGAGCGCCCGCGGGCTGAGCGCGCTTGCGCGGCACGCAGGCCCGCCGTTGCGCGGCGTGCGGCGGCGGTCGTCTCAAGCCGCTCGCGCACCGGCTAGCCTTCCCCGCCGATGAGCGACTCGCGACAACCGATCGGCGTGATCGGCACCGGCTACGTCGGGCTGGTGACCGCTGCCGGTTTCGCCGAGCTGGGCAGCGAAGTGTGGTGCGTGGACATCGACGCGGAGAAGATCGAGCGCCTGCGCGCCGGCGAGGTGCCGATCTACGAGCCCGGCCTGAAGGAGATGCTGGCGCGAAACTCAGAGCGCCTGCACTTCTCCACGTCGCTGGCCGACGCGCTGGCGCACGCACGCCTGCTGTTCGTCGCCGTCGGCACGCCGCCCACCTACTCCGGCGACGCCGACCTGTCGGCCGTCAACGCGGTGATCGACGCGATTCCCGCCTCCAAGGATCACGCGCTGGTGATGAAGTCGACAGTTCCCTCGGGTACCGGCGTGTCGGTCAGGCGCATGTTCGAGGAGCAGGGCAAGGGCGGGCTGGCCTACGTCTCCTGCCCCGAGTTCCTCAAGGAGGGCTCGGCGATCAAGGACTTCATGCATCCCGACCGCGTCGTCATCGGCGATGTCGGCGACTGGGCCGGCGACGCCGTCGTCGAGCTCTACGCGCCGCTCGACGCGCAGCTCGTGCGCACCGACATCGCCAGCGCCGAGATGGTCAAGCTCGCCTCGAACGCCTTCCTGGCGACGAAGATCTCCTTCATCAACGAGATCGCCAACGTGTGCGAGGAGACCGGCGCCGACGTGGTCGAGGTGGCACGCGGCATGGGGCTGGACGACCGCATCGGCCCGAAGTTCCTGCAGGCCGGCATCGGCTTCGGCGGCAGCTGCTTCCCCAAGGACGTCGACGCGCTCAAGCAGCTCGCCGGCAACTCCGGCTATCACTTCCAGTTGCTCACGTCGGTCATCGAGGTCAACGAACTGCAGAAGCGCCGCGTGATCGGCAAGCTGCACAAGCACCTCTCCGGGCTCGTCGGCAAGCGCGTCGCGCTGTTCGGGCTGGCCTTCAAGCCGAACACCGACGACATGCGCGAGGCGTCCTCGCTGGTGCTCTCCGCGCGCCTGAACGCAGACGGCGCCGCCGTCTCCGCCTACGACCCGGTCGCCGAGGAGCAGGCGCGCAAGCTCGTCAGCGGCATCTCCTTCGCCGCCTCGCCGCTGGAGGCCGCCGCAGGCGTCGACGCGGTCGTGCTCGTCACCGAGTGGCCCGAGTTCCTGGAGCTCGACTGGCAGCAGGTCGCTGAGACGATGCGCGGCAACCTCGTGATCGACGGGCGCAACGCGCTCGACGCCGATGCCGTGCGCGCCGCCGGCCTGGTCTACGAGGGCGTCGGGCGCGGCGTGCGGGCCACCGGCTGATGCAGGCGGTGATCCTCGTCGGCGGCGAGGGAACGCGCCTGCGCCCGCTGACCTCGACCGTGCCCAAGCCGGTCGTCCCGCTCGTCGACCGCCCGTTCATCTCGTTCATGCTCGAGTGGCTCAAGCAGCACGGCATCGACGACGTGATCATGTCCTGCGGCTTTCTCGCCACGAGCGTGCGCAACGTGCTCGGCGACGGCTCCGGGCTGGGCATCCGCCTGCGCTTCGTCGAGGAGCCCGACCCGCGCGGCACCGCCGGCGCGCTGAAGTTCGCCGAGTCGATGCTCGACGAGCGCTTCCTGATGCTCAACGGCGACGTGCTCACCGACATCGACCTGACCGCGCAGATCGCCCAGCACGACGCCACCGGCGCGAAGGCCACGCTGGCGCTCGTGCCCGTCGCCGACCCCAGCGCGTATGGCCTCGTGCACCTCAACGAGGACCGCTCGGTGCGCGATTTCGTCGAGAAGCCCAGCCCCGATGCGATCGACACGAACCTGATCAGCGCGGGCGCCTACGTGCTCAACCGCGAGGTCCTCGCGCTCGTGCCGGCCGACCGCAACGTGTCGATCGAGCGTGAGGTGTGGCCGCTGCTCGTCGGCGCCGGGCTGTACGGCTTCGAGTCCGAGAGCTACTGGCTGGACATCGGCTCGCCCGAGCGCTACCTGCAGGGCACCTTCGACATCATCGAGGGCAACGTGCAGACGGCCGTCGGCGAGCGCCTCGGCAGCGACTGGCTGGCGATCGACGACGGCGCGCAGGTGGACGGCCGCGCGATCCCGCCCGCGGTGCTCGAGCGCGGCGTGCGCGTGGCCGCCGGCGCGCAGGTCGGCAGCCTCGTCGTGCTCGGCGAAGACGTCTCGATCGGCGCCGGCGCGACCGTCGAGCGGTCGGTTATCCTCAAAGGAGCGCAGATCGGCGAGGATTGTCGCCTGCGCGACTGCATCGTCGCCGCCGGCTGTCGCATCGGCCCGCGCACCACGGTGACCGGCGGTGCGGTGCTCGGCGAGGGCGTCACGATCGGGGCAGACAACGCGATCGCCCACGGGGCGCGTATCTTCCCGGGTGTGTCGTTGCCCGACGGCGCGATCAAGTTCTAACGAGATTCCGACAGGAGGGCAGCAGATGAGCGAAGGCGCCGCCAGCGCCGCACCCACCGCCGAGGCGCTCTCGCGCGAGGCGATCGCGCGCGTCGACCTGTCCGACCAGCTCGGCGACGTGCTCGCGCTGCCCGAGCACCTGCGCGACGCCCTGTGGCGCGTGGAGTCGGCGATCATGCAGGACTTCGACACGTCGGCCGGCCTCGTCGTCGCCGGCATGGGCGGCTCGGCGATCGGCGGCGCGCTCGCGCGCGCCGCGCTGTCCGACCACGCCACGCGCCCGATCTTCGTCACGCGCGCCTATGGCCTGCCACCGTGGACGACGCCCGACACGATGGTGCTGTGTGCCAGCTACTCCGGCGACACCGAGGAGACGCTCGCCTGCTACGAGTCCGCCGGAGCGCTCGGCGCGCGGCGCACCGTCGCCACGACCGGCGGCCGCCTGGCCGAGATGGCGCGCGCCGACGGCGTGCCCGTGATCCCGCTGCCCGGCGGCTTTCAGCCCCGCGCCGCCGTCGCCTACATGACCGTCGCCGCGCTCGAGGTCGCCGCCCTGTGCGGTGCCGGCCCGCGCCTGACCTCGGAGATCGACGTCGCCGCCTCGCACACCGAGCAGCTCGTCGCCGAGTGGGGCCCCGACGCGCCGGAGGACTCGCTGGCCAAGGAGGTCGCGCGCGGCCTGCTCGGCACGACGCCCGTGATCGCCGGCGCCGGGCTGACGACGCCGATCGCCTACCGCTGGAAGACGCAGATCAACGAGAACGCCAAGCAGCCGGCCTTCTACAACGAACTGCCCGAGCTCGACCACAACGAGATCGCCGGCTGGGAAGGCGCACAGGACGCCGGGCGCTTCTCGGCGGTGTTCCTCGACGACTCCGACGCGCACCCGCGCGTGAAGGAGCGCATGGATCTGACCGAGCAGACGATCGCCGCCAACGCCGTCGCCAGCTTCCGCCTGGAGACGCGCGGCGAAACGACCATCGAGCGGGTCATCTCGCTGGTGCTGCTCGGCGATCTCGTGTCGATCTACCTCGCCGCGCTGCGCGGCGTCGACCCCGGTCCCGTGAAGACGATCGACGATCTCAAGGCCGCGCTCGAGCAGCGCTGAGCAGCGCCGGACGGTCGTCGAGCACCGCCAGGTGCGGGCCGGAGGCTGTGATACCGTCGAGGCGACGGCCGAGGAGCGCTGCGACGGGCTCCGGTCCCGCCACGCTCGGCCCGTTTCCCTGAAGCAAGGGCGCTCACCTGACCGGACAGGAGAACAGTCAGCAATGACTCCCACTGCCGTAGCAACGGACACCGACTTCAAGGTCGCCGACCTCTCGCTTGCCGAGTTCGGGCGCAAGGAGATCGTGCTCGCCGAGCACGAGATGCCCGGCCTGATGTCGATTCGCCGCGAGTACGCCGACGCGCAGCCGCTGAAGGGGGCGCGCATAACCGGCTCGCTGCACATGACCATCCAGACCGCCGTGCTGATCGAGACGCTCACCGCGCTCGGCGCCGACGTGCGCTGGTGCAGCTGCAACATCTTCTCCACGCAGGACCACGCCGCCGCCGCGGTCGCCGTCGGCCCCGACGGTAGCGCCGAGGACCCGCAGGGCGTGCCCGTGTACGCGTGGAAGGGCGAGACGCTCGAGGAGTACTGGTGGTGCACCGAGCAGGTGCTGCGCTGGCCCGAGGGCGACGACGGCTCGACTGGGCCGAACATGATCCTCGACGACGGCGGCGACGCCACGCTGCTCGTGCACAAGGGCACCGAGTACGAGAAGGCCGGCGCCGTGCCGGACCCGGCCGGTGCCGACTCCGAGGAGCTGCAGGTGATCCTTCAGACGCTCACGCGCTCGCTCGGCGAAGACCCGCAGCGCTGGACGCGCGTCGGGCAGGACATCAAAGGCGTCACCGAGGAGACCACGACGGGCGTGCACCGTCTCTATGAGATGGTCGAGACCGGCGAGCTGCTGTTCCCGGCGATCAACGTCAACGACTCGGTCACCAAGTCCAAGTTCGACAACCTGTACGGCTGCCGGCACTCGCTGATCGACGGCATCAACCGCGCGACCGACGTGATGATCGGCGGCAAGGTCGCCGTCGTGTGCGGCTTCGGCGACGTCGGCAAGGGTTGCGCGGAATCGCTGCGCGGCCAGGGAGCGCGCGTGATCGTCACCGAGATCGACCCGATCTGCGCGCTGCAGGCCTCGATGCAGGGCTACGAGGTCAAGACGCTGCACGACGTGATCGACACCGCCGACATCTTCATCACCACGACCGGCAACAAGGACATCATCACCGCCGACGACATGAGCCGCATGAAGCACCAGGCGATCGTCGGCAACATCGGGCACTTCGACAACGAGATCGACATCGCCGGCCTCGGGCGCATCGCGGGCATCGAGCGCGTGAACATCAAGCCGCAGGTCGACAAGTGGGTCTTCCCGGGCACCGCGGAGCGGTCGGGCCACGCGATCATCATGCTCTCGGAGGGCCGCCTGCTGAACCTCGGCAACGCCACCGGGCACCCGAGCTTCGTGATGAGCAACTCGTTCTCCAACCAGACGATCGCGCAGATCGAGCTGTTCAGCAAGAACGACGAGTACGAGAAGAAGGTCTACGTGCTGCCCAAGCACCTCGACGAGAAGGTCGCCAGGCTGCACCTCGACGCGCTCGGCGTGAAGCTGACCAAGCTGAGCCCCGAGCAGGCCGCCTACATCGGCGTCCCGGTGGACGGCCCCTACAAGCCGGATCACTACCGGTACTAGCCGGACGAAGCGGACAGGCGCGAGTCGATGAAGGCGATGGTTTTGGCGGCCGGACTCGGCACGCGCCTGCGCCCGCTCACATACGAGATCACCAAGCCGATGGTGCCGGTGCTCGACAGGCCGGTGATGGAGCACATCCTCGACCTGATCGACCGGCACTCCTTCGACGGGGTGATCGCCAACCTGCACTACTTCCCCGAGACGATCCGCGAGTACTTCGGGCAGCGCATCTCCTACCGCTTCGAGGAGCAGCTGCTGGGCACCGCGGGGGGAGTGCGCGCGTGCGCGGAGTTCTTCGGCGACGAGCCGTTCCTGGTGATCTCCGGCGACGCGCTCACGGACATCGACCTGACGGCCTTCGCCGCCAGGCACCGCGAGGCCGGCGGGATCGCCACGCTGGCCGTCAAGAAGGTCGCCGACACGCGCGAGTACGGCGTCGTGCTGCACGACCGCGAGGGGCGCATCACGGGCTTTCAGGAGAAGCCGGCGCCCGACGAGGCGCTGTCCGATCTAGGCAACTGCGGGATCTACATGTTCGAGCCGGCGATCTTCGACTACTTCCCCGACCGCCCGTTCGTCGATTGGGCCAAAGACGTGTTCCCGGCGCTGCTGGACAACGACGTCCCGTTTCACATCCACGAGGTGCGCGAGTACTGGAACGACGTCGGCTCGCTGAGCGAGCTGCGCCAGGGCACCTTCGACGCGCTCGACGGCGCGCTGCACCTGCAGATGCGCGGTGAGGAGGTCCAGCCCGGCGTGACGGTCGCCGGCTCGTCGCCGCTGCGCGAGGACACCGACGTCGACGGCGCCGTGTGGATCGGGCGCGACGTGCACATCGGCGCGAACGTTCGCCTGATGGGGCCGATCGTGCTCGGCGACGGCGCGCGCGTGGGCGACGGCGCGCAGCTGCGCGAGAGCATCCTCTTCCCCGGCACCGAGGTCGCAGCCGACTCGATCCTCATCGGCGCGATCGCCGGGCACGGCGGCATCCTTCAGAGCCTGCGCCGCGACTCCTGAGGCGGCGCTCCCGCCCCACGGCGCCCCCGCCCCGCGGGCCTTAACGCGAAGAGGCCCGCCGAAGCGAGCCCCTTCACGGAAAGTGAGTCATGTGACAGTTGTCAGCATAGCACTCACGCGCCCTGAAAGCGCTCGCGGCGTTGCTGCTCTCGCTCTGACTCGGCGAGCGCGCGCATGAACAGCACGACGAGCGCGACGCCCATCACCAGCGACTGCTCGACGGCCATGATGAAGCCGGCGATCGACTGGTCGTCGTGCGCGGAGAGCCCCCATACGCGCGCGTGGTGGACGTAGTAGGAGTAGATCGCGGTGGGGGCGAACGCGAGGCCCATTCCGAGCGCGCCGACGAACAGCTTGGTCGAGGCCATGTACACGACCGGTCCCATGCCGCCGAGTCGCAGCCGCGCGCGGATCGGCGACAGCAGGTGCCACCAGTACAGCGAGCCGGCGATCAGGAACGTGATGTGCTCGAGCACGTGCACGACCGGGTGGCGCAGCGCCTCGTCGTAGGCGGCGGGGATGTGCCACGTCCAGATCACGCCGACGTACAGCACGACCGCGAAGGCCGGGCTGGCGAGGCCGCCGGCGCGCTGCTCGAGGTCCTGCACGGCGCGCGTGACCGGGCGCAGGATGACCTTCGTGAAGCCGAGGATCGCGAGGATCGGCACGACGTCGAGCAGCAGCATGTGCTGGAGCATGTGCATCAGGAAAAGCTGGTCGGCGAGCGCGTCGATCGGCGACACGAGCGCGATCAGCACGCCCAGCAGCGAGGCGAGAAAGCAGCACAGCCGCCACACCGGCGCGTCGGCCTGCGGCCTCGGCGAGTCGCCCGTGCGCACCTGGCGCCAGCGTGTGACGTACGCGCCGCCGACGATCGCCACGCCGGCCAGCACGCCCGGCTCGAGCGTCCACGACAGGTTTGCACTCACGGCTGGGATTGTCGCAGTCGCGCTCATCGTCGGCCCGGGACGGCGTGAGCGCACCGGGCACGCCGGGCGCGTGTGGACGAACGGCTGAAAACGGGTAACGCGATGGACATCCGCCAGGTGCGGGCGTAGCATTCGATCAGCGCCAGACAACAGCCGACCAAAGGAGCCTGTGATGCAGATTGACATCAAGGGTCGCAATGTCCCGGTAACCGACGAGATCCGCGAGCACGCGGCCCGTCGCCTGGACAAGGTCGCGCGGCAGGTCTCCGAGCTCGCACGCATCGAGATCGAGATCTTCAAGGAGCCCAACCCCCGGGTGTCCGACTGCCACGTCGCCGAGGCAACGCTGTACCTCAAGGGCGTCACGCTGCGCGCGCGCGATCGCTCGCCCGAGATGCTGCACTCGCTGAACTTGATGGTCGACGAGCTCGCGCGACAGGTGAAGCGCCACCGCGACAAACGCCGCCACCGGCGCGAGGCGCGCGCCGCCGCCGCCGACAGGCGCACGGCCGCCGAGGCCGCTCGCGCGATGAGCCTGCCGACGGCACCGCCGCCGACGATGGGCCTGCCGGCCACCTAGCGCGCCTTTCGAGCGCCGCGCATGGCGCGCGACGGCCTGCCGCCGGCGCGCGTCATGTTTACCTGCTTGTCCTGATGGGTAGAGACAGCCACGTTCGGTTGTCTCATTTGGAGGGGTGAGTCGCTTGGGTTCGGTTGCTCGTCGGGTAGGGGAGCGTTCGCGCGTGCGCGGCGCCGTATCGGCTGTCTCGGTCGTGCTCGTGCTCGCGATCGCGTCGATCGCAGCAGGCGCGGCGCAGGCTGCGCGTGTCTCGCCGTCGCTGCCGGCCAAAGAGGGCAGCGCGCCGCGACCCGGCCCGGAAGTGCTCTACGAGCCGCTCGCGCAGTCGCCGCAGCTGGAAAACGCGCCCGGCAGCGGCTGGCGCGCCAAGCCGATCCTCGTGTCGGGCGCGAGCGCATACCGCCACGGCGAGTTCCTCTATCAGGGCTACATCTACGACGACCACGGCGCCAAAGAGGTGACCGACCCGACCAACCCGATGATCTCGCCCGGCGGCGACTCCTCCGGCGGCGACACGTTCTCCGAACCCGACGGGACGTACACCTACCCGACGGGCCCCGGCTATGACGAGAACGCTGCCAACCTCGTCGAGCTGCGCGTGCGCCCGAAGGGCAAATCGACGGCCTTTCGCATCACGCTGAACACGCTGGAGAACCCCGACCTCGTCGCCACGGCAATCGCGATCGGCGGCACGCCGGGCGAAACGCACCCGTTCCCGTTCGGCGCGAACGTCAGCGCGCCGGCGCAGTACTTCCTCACCGTGCACGGCACGACCGCGACGCTCACCGACGCGGCCACCGGTGCAGAAGTACCCGGCCCGGCGCCGAGCGTCGGCGTGGACCTCGCGCGCCGGCAGATCACCGTCGAAGTGCCGCACAGCGAGTGGAACCCCGGGACGTCGACGGTGCGCCTGGCCGCCGGTGTCGGCCTGTGGGACTCCGCGTCGAACAGCTACCTGCTGCCGGGTGCCGTCGCCGGCGCGACGCAGCCGGGCGGCGCGGGCACGGACACGACGCCGCCGGCGTTCTTCGACGTGGCCTTCCGCTTCAACGCGCAGGAGCCGGTGCCCGGCACGCCCGGCCCGCAGACCGAGACCAGCCCGGCCTACTGGCGCGAGTCCGCGCAGGCGCAGGCGCTGGCCGGCGGCGACATCAGCGAGTTCCACGCCGAAGTCGATTTCGCCAAGCTGAAGGCGAAGAGCGAAGACGACATGCCCGGTCAGCCGACCGGCGTGCCGCAGACCGGCGTGTTCGACCGCATCCTCGCGTCGCACTTCGCCGACGGCCAGGGGGCCGACTACGCGACCGGCGGGTGCGGCAGCTCGGCCGAATGCATCGGCGCGATGCGCGGGCAGCTTCTGCCGTATGCGATCTACGTGCCGAGCGGCACGCAGCCGAGCGCCGGCTGGGGGGCGACGCTGCTGCTGCACTCGCTGTCGGCCAACTACAACCAGTTCGCCGGCACGAAGAACCAGGCGCAGTTCGCCGCGCGCGGCGGCGGCTCGATCGTCTTCACGCCCTCCGGGCGCGGGCCGGATGGCTGGTACTACGACCACGCGGGCGCCGACACGTTCGAAGTGTGGGCCGACGTGGCGGCGCACTATGCGCTGAACCCGTCGTTCACCGACATCGCCGGCTACTCGATGGGCGGCTATGGCACGTACAAGTTCGCCAGCCAGTTCCCCGACCTGTTCGCGCGCGCGCAGCCGACCGTCGGGCCTCCCGCCTTGGGCATCTGGGTCCCGCCGGGCGAACCGACCGGAGGCGAGCAGTCGCTCACAGAGCGCATGCTCGGCTCGGTGCGCAACGTGCCGTTTCTGATCTGGGACGAGACGACCGACGAGCTCGTGCCGATCGCCGGCGTGCTGGAACAGGGCAAAGCGTTCGACGAACTCGGCTACCGCTATGAGTTCGACCAGTTCCAGGCGGGCGAGCACCTGACGCTCGCGCTCAACGACGAATACGCGCCCGCCGCGGCGTTCCTCGGGACGGAAACGGTCGACAGCGATCCGGCGCACGTGACGTACGTCTACAACCCGACGATGGACTTCGCCGCCGACGGCACGAGTGCCGGGCACGCCTACTGGGTCTACGGGGTGTCGTTGCGCGACGCCGGCGGCACCGCGCCGCTCGGCAAGGTCGACGTGCGCTCGCAGGGCTTCGGCACGGGCGATCCGGTGCCCGGCGAAACCCAGCACGGCGCGGGCGCGCTGACCGGCGGGACGATCCCGGCGATCCCGTACACCAGCCAGAGCAAGGCGTGGGGCCCGGCGCCGAGCGAACCTGCGCACGACGCGCTGAACATCTCCGCGGCGAACGTCGCGCACGTGACGATCGACGCCGCGCGCGCGAAGGTCGACTGCAAGGCGCAGCTGAACGTGACCACCGACGGACCGCTGACGGTCACGCTGGAGGACTGCCACGGAGGCGGTCGCAAGACGATCACCCAGAGCTTCGGCTGAGCCGCCGCACCGCCGCCGCGCGCGCCGGCGGTGGGTGGGCGGCGCAGGCGCGAGAGCTATCCTTGGCCCATGCCTTCCCTGCTCGATCGCGCGCTGAACGTCGGCGAGGCGAAGAAGTACAAGACCTATCAGAAGCGCGTGGCGCTGATCAACGCGTTCGAGGGCGAGCTCGAACACGACTCCGACGCCGAGCTGCGCGAGCGCATGGACGTGCTGCGTGAGCGCGCGCGCGACGGCGAGTCGCTGGATGCGCTGCTGCCGGAGTGCTTCGCGGTCGTGCGCGAGACGGGCAAACGCCAGATGGGCATGCGCCACTTCGACGTGCAGCTGATCGGCGCGATGGCGCTGCACGACGGGCAGATCGCCGAGATGAAGACCGGCGAGGGAAAGACGCTCACGGCGACGCTTGCCGTCGTGCTGAACTCGCTGGCCGTGCACGAGCTGCGCGACGGCGAGCAGGAGCCGCGTCGCAAGGGCGTGCACCTCGTCACCGTCAACGACTACCTGGCGCGGCGCGACGCCGAATGGATGAGCCCGATCTACGACGCGCTCGGCGTGAGCGTCGGCGTGCTGCAGAACCAGCAGGCCTTCGAGGACAAGCACGTGGCGTATGCGTGCGACGTCGTGTACGGCACCAACTCGGAGTTCGGCTTCGACTACCTGCGCGACAACATGGCCACCGATCTTTCCGAAAAGGTCCAGCGCGGCCATCCGTTCGCGATCGTCGACGAGGTCGACAACATCCTGATCGACGAGGCGCGCACGCCGCTGATCATCTCCGGCGCGCCCGAACAGGCCGCCGACCTGTACGTGCGCTTCGCGCGCCTGGCGCCGAAACTCGTCTCCGGCAAGACGCCCGAAGGGATGGACCCGCGCTCCAAGAAGCAGTTCGTGGCCGACTTCGACTACGAGTTCGAGGAGAAGCACAAGACGGTCTCGATCACCGAGCAGGGCGTCGCCAAGGCGGAGAAGTTCCTCGGCATCGACCACCTCTACCGCGCCGAGAACGGCCACCTCGTAAACCACCTCAACCAGGCGCTGCGCGCCGAGTCGCTGTACAAGCGCGACGTCGACTACGCGGTGATCGACGGCGAGGTGAAGATCATCGACGAGTTCACCGGGCGCATCCTCGACGGGCGTCGCTGGTCGGAGGGGCTGCACCAGGCCGTCGAGGCCAAGGAGGGCGTCTCCGTGCAGGAGGAGAACCAGACGCTCGCGACGATCACCTACCAGAACTTCTTCCGCCTCTACGAGAAGCTCTCCGGCATGACCGGCACGGCGCTCACCGAGGCCACCGAGTTCATGAAGATCTACGAGCTGCCGGTCGTGCAGGTGCCGACGAATATGGCGATGGTTCGCGACGACCGCAACGACCAGATCTACAAGACCAAGGAGGGCAAGTGGAACGCGGTCGTCAAAGAGATCGCCGCGCGCCACGAGAACGGCCAGCCGGTGCTCGTGGGCACGATCTCCGTGGAGGTCTCAGAGCTGCTCGGTGAGCGCCTGAAGCAGCGCGGGATCGCCCACACGGTGCTCAACGCCAAGCCCGAGCACGCTGCGCGCGAGGCCGAGATCGTCGCCGAGGCCGGTCAACCCGGCGCCGTGACGATCGCTACGAACATGGCCGGCCGTGGCGTGGACATCAAGCTCGGCGGCAACCCCGAGCACCTCGCGCGCCTGGAGCTCGCGCGCCAGAACGTCGACCCCGACGCCGACGAGTACGACAAGCGCATGGCCGAGGTGCTGCCGGCGCTCGAACGCACGGTCGCCGAGAACCACGAGCACGTGATGGCCGCCGGCGGGCTGTTCATCTGCGGCACCGAGCGCCACGAGTCGCGGCGCATCGACAACCAGCTGCGTGGCCGTGCCGGCCGCCAGGGCGACCCGGGCGAGAGCCGCTTCTTCCTGTCGGCCGAGGACGATCTCGTGCGCCTGTTCGCCGGCGACCGCATCTACAAGATCCTCGACAAACTCGGCGGCGTCGACGAGGAGGGCAACGAGGAGCCGATCGAGGCGGGCATGCTCTCCAAGCAGATCGAGAAAGCGCAGAAGAAGGTCGAGGAGCAGAACTTCCTGATCAGAAAACGCGTGCTCGAGTACGACGACGTGATGAACGAGCAGCGCCGCGTGATCTACGCCTACCGCGACGAGGTGCTCGAAGGGCAGGCGATCGGCGAGGAGGCGCGCCGCGAAGTCGCCAACGTGATCGAGCGCACCGTCGACCAGTACACGCCGGGCGACTTCATGGAGGACTGGGACCTCGACGGCCTGTTCACGGCGCTCGGGCAGTTCTTCCCACTCGACCTCGAGGACTCCGACCTCGATCCCGAGTCGGTCGACCGCGCTGCGCTGACCGAGCGTATTACCGGCATGGCCGCCGAGCGCTACGACGCGCGCGAGCAGGCGCTCGGCGAGGAGCTGATGGGCGCGCTGGAGCGCTTCCTGCTCCTGCAGATCATCGACGAACGCTGGCGCGAGCATCTGTTCGACATGGACTACCTGCGCGAGGGCATCCACCTTCGCGGCTTCGCGCAGATCGATCCGCTGGTCGCCTACAAGAACGAGGCCTTCACGCTGTTCGGCGACTTGATGAACAGCGTGTGGACCGACTACGCGCGGATGATCTTCAACGTCGAAGTCAACGTCGAGGGCGAGAACGGCGCGGGCGCCGCTGCCGAGCAGATGGCTCCGTTCGCCCCCGCCGGCAGCTCGACGCGCGCCGGGCGCGTCTCATACTCCGGCGGGCAGAGCGCAGCGGGGGCGGGAGCGCTGGCCGCCGCAGCCGCCGAGGCCGGCGTCCAGGGCGCCGGCTACGAGGACGGCGAAGGCGAAGTGCTGATGCCTGTAGTCGAGCAGCGCGTGGTCGACGAGGAGCACACCGTCGGGCGCAACGACCCGTGCTGGTGCGGGTCGGGCAAGAAGTTCAAGAAGTGCCACGGCGCGTAGTTGCCCGAGCCGGGTCGCCTCTGTAGATAAAGACGCGGGCTTGTTGGACGCGTACTGCGTGGAGTGTGCGCAAACGTATATACAGATTAATTTGAAGTAGATACGATGGCTATCGCGGCCTGCAGTCGGCGTGCCGCCCGCCGTCTCGCCGGGCGCTTCTCATCGGGCCGGCAGCCCCCACGGCGCATCGAGCGCGATGCGCCAGCCGTCGGCGGCGCGCGAGTAGACGACCACGGAGCTGCTGGATTGCTCGTAGGGCTCGCCGTCGTGACCGGTTCCGTTCAGCGTGAGCGTGCCGACGGCGGTGGCGACGTCGCCGGCGGCGAAGATCGCGCCGAGCTCGATGTGCAGCGTGACGCCGTTGTCGAACAGCGCCTGCAGGGCCGCGGCGATCGCCTGCCTGCCGCGCGTCAGCCCGCCGTCGGGCGCGACGATCGCGGCGTCCTCGCTCCACAGGTCGAGTGCCGCCGTCAGGTCGCGCGCGTCGATCGCGGCGGCGAACGCCTCGGAGAGCTGCTCGGGCGAGGACGCGGGCACGGCGCCACGATATGGGGTTGATAGCGTGGAGGCATGGCCACGGTCGTTCCCAGCGAGTCGATTCCCGAGCGGCTGGCCTCCATCCGCGAGCAGATGAAGCTGCTCGCGGATTATCTTTGACCCGGCTGAGCTGGGCGAGCGCGTGGCGGCGCTCGAGGCAGAGATGGGAGCACCCGGCTTCTGGGACGACTCCGACCGCGCCGCGGCCGTGTCGGGCGAGCACGCCCGCGCGAGCAGGCGCCTTGAGGGCTTCACGGCGCTGAGCGGCGACGTGGAGGACCTCGACGCGCTCGTCGAGATGGCCGCAGAGGAGGCGTCGCTGCAGGCCGAGGTGGAGGAGCAGATCGCGTCGGTCGAAGCGCGGCTGGCCGAGCTGGAGGAGCAGCGCCTGTTCTCGGGCAAGTACGACACGGGCGACGCCCTCGTCACGGTGAACGCGGGAGCGGGGGGGACCGACGCGCAAGATTGGGCGGAGATGGTGCTGCGCATGGAGATGCGCTGGGCGGAGAGCCGCGGCTTCTCGGTCGAGCTGCTGGAGGTGAGCGCGGGCGAAGAAGCGGGCATCAAGTCGGCGACGTTCCGCGCGTCGGGTGAGAACGCCTACGGGCTGTTCGGCGCCGAGCGCGGCGTGCACCGCCTCGTGCGCCTGTCGCCGTTCGATTCGGCGCACCGCCGTCAGACGAGCTTCGCGGGAGTCGAGGTCGCGCCGGTCGTGCAGGACACCGGCGAGATCGAGATCGTCGAGGACGACCTGCAGGTGGACACCTACCGGGCGTCCGGCGCCGGCGGGCAGCACGTCAACAAGACCGACTCGGCGGTGCGCATCACGCACCGCCCGAGCGGGATCGTCGTGCAGTGCCAGAACGAGCGCTCGCAGTCGTCGAACCGCGCGACGGCGATGGCGATGCTGCGCGCGAAGCTGCTCGAGCAGCGCGAGCGCGAACGCCAGGAGGAGATCGCGCGCGAGAAGGGCGAGGCCCAGGACGTCAACTTCGGCTCGCAGATCCGCTCGTACGTGCTGCACCCGTACACGCTCGTCAAGGACCATCGCACGGGCGTCGAGATGGGCGATGTGCAGCGTGTGCTCGAGGGCGATCTCGATTCCTTCGTGCGCGCCTACCTGCTCGCCTCGGCCTCTTCGCCGGAGGGCTAGCGATGGATGACCTGAACGAGCTGGTGCGGTGCGCGCTGGCCGAGGACGTCGGCTCGGGCGACGTGACGACGACGGCGACGGTCGGCGAGGACGTCCGCGCGCACGGGCTGATCACGCAGAAGGCGCCCGGCGCGGTCTACGGGCTGGCGCTCGCCGAGCTGACGTTCGCGCAGCTCGACCCGGACGTGCGCTTGCAGCGTCATGTGGCAGAGGGGCACTGGCGCGAGGACGGCGGTCCCGTGCTGTCCGTGGACGGCCGCGCGCGGGCGCTCCTGACGGGCGAGCGAACGGCGCTGAACTTCCTCGCACGCCTGTCTGGTGTGGCGACGATGGCGGCGCGCGCGGCGCGCGCAGTGCAGGGGACCGGTGCGCGCGTGCTCGACACGCGAAAGACGACGCCCGGCCTGCGCGCGCTGGAGAAGGCGGCGGTGGCGGCCGGAGGCGCGAGCAACCACCGCGCCGGGCTCTACGACGCGATCCTGATCAAGGAGAACCACATCGCCGCCGCCGGAGGCATCGCCGCGGCGGTGCAGCGCGCTCGCGCCGCCGCGCCGGCGCTCGCACAGACGCTCGAGGTGGAGGTTCGCGACGAGGACGAGATCGAGCAGGCTCTGGCGGTCGGCGCGCCGCGGCTGCTGCTGGACAACATGGACGACGAGCAGCTGCGCGCCGCCGTCGCGCAGGTCGCCGGGCGCGCGGAGCTGGAGGCCAGCGGGGGCGTGACATTGCAGACGCTCGCCTCCCGCGCGCAGACCGGCGTGCAATGGGTCTCGATGGGCGCGCTGACGCACTCGGCGCCCGCGCTGGACCTGTCGCTGCTGCTGGATCTGACCTAGCGAGCGGCCCGGCCGCTCTACCGCACGCCACCGGGCCGTGGGCGTGCGGCGAGATAGAATCGAGAGGATGGCTTTGACGCTCCCGATGGCTCCCTCGCCGGCGGTGCAGGGCGGTCTCTCGCCCGAGGAGATCGTGGCCATGCAGGCAGAAGTGCGTGCGCTGGCGAGCGAGCGCAACGCGGTGATCCTCGCGCACAACTACCAGGTGCCCGAGGTGCAGGACGTGGCCCACTACGTCGGCGACTCGCTCGGCCTGTCGCGCCAGGCGGCGGCGAGCGAGGGCGAGGCGATCGTCTTCTGCGGCGTGCACTTCATGGCCGAGACCGCCTCGATCCTGTGCCCGGACAAGACCGTGCTGATCCCCGACCTCGACGCCGGCTGCTCACTGGCCGCGTCGATCGACGCCGAGCAGCTGGCCGCGTGGCGCGCCGAGTACCCCGGCGGTGTCGTAGTGATGTACGTCAACACGACGGCCGAGGTCAAGTCGCTGACCGACTACTGCTGCACCTCGGCCAACGCCGTCGACGTCGTGCGCCACATCTACGAGACGCACGGCGAGGACACGCAGATCCTGTTCGGCCCGGACATGTGGCTGGGCGCGTACGTGGAGAAGCAGCTTGGGCGGCGTATGCACGTGTGGGACGGCGAGTGCCACGTGCACGCGGGCATCCGGCCCGCCGACATCGAGGCCACGCGCGCGGCGCACCCCGGCGCGGACTTCCTGATCCACCCCGAGTGCGGCTGCTCGACGAGCGTCATGGAGTACGTCGCCTCGGGCGACATCTCAGCCGAGGGCGTGCACATGCTCTCGACCGGCGGCATGCTGCGCTACGCCGAGGACGCCGAGTCGGCGATAGCCGGGCGCGATGGCGACGCGCAGGAGCAGGTCAGCGAACCGGGTTTGGACACCGGCGCGATCGACGCGGCGGCGCACGGGGCGCACGAGGTCGTCGTGGCGACCGAGATCGGCATGCTGCACCCGCTGCAGATGGCCGCGCCGGACATCGACTTCATCCCCGCCAACGCCGAGGCCTCGTGTGTGTATATGAAGATGATCACGCTGCCCAAGCTGCGCGACGCGTTGCGCGAGATGAAGTACGAGGTGCGCGTGCCCGAGGAGATCGCCGTGAGGGCTCGCGTGCCGATCGACCGGATGGTCGCGCTGGGCTGACGGGGCGTCAGCTATCGAGTCCAGGAATCGGTTGGATCGGCAGCTCACCGTGGATTCGTTCGAGTTCGGTGAGGTCGCGTGATTCCCGCTTATCAAGAGATCCACGTCCTCGGTTCCTCGGACGTACTGATTGGCGATCACCGCGAAGCCGCCGATGACTACGGAAAGGCAGGCCGACTTTGTTTGCGGCGGTGATTACTCCAACGAGATCGGGTCCATCAGGTGGCGGGGCGCCCATACCGGGCCTCCCAGGCAGAGCGCCGTAGCTCTGCAGCGAAGCAAGAGAGATCTAGGCCAAGATCAAGTCGTTCCGACACCGTCATGGCCCGATATCGGGCAACTGTTTCTGCCTCTTGCTCGGCGTTGATCTCGGTCCAGCGCTCATCATCAGGACGAAGTAGCGGTGCCTTGGAGGTGGCGGACATGAGACTTATTGTACTCGCTGCGCCGACTAGAACTCGTCGGCCGTGTGCGGCCCGACGCAGGCGATCGCCAGGTCGTCGGCGACGTTCGCAGCTACCTCGCGCACCTCGTCGAACGTGACGGCGTCCAGCGCTGCGATCGCCTCGTCGGGGTCGATCGACTCGCCGTGCACGATCGTCTGGTTGGCCGCGTAACGGGCGACGGCGTTGGTGTTCTCGAACGACAGCACCAGCCGTCCGGCGGCGTACGCGCGAGCGCGCTGCACCTCCTCATCGGTCGGGCCGTCGTCGCGCAGCTCGCCGACGATCTCGCGCATGCGCGTATAGGCCTCGATGCACTTTGCCGAGTCAAGACCCGAGCCAAGCTGCAGGATCGGCACGTCGGCGAAGGCGTGGGCGATCGCGTAGACCGAGTAGCACAGGCCGCGTTTCTCGCGGATCTCGTCGAACAGCCGCGAGCCCATCGAGCCGCCGAGCAGCGTCGAGTAGATCGACAGCGCCGCGCGCTGGCGCGTGTCTGACACGGCGATCTGCGGGCGGTAGATCATGCGCAGGTGCGACTGGTTGGTGTCGCGCTCCTCGACGAGCGTCTGCGGCGCGAAGCCCGGCGCCGGCTCGTAGGCGTCCGGCGCCGCCAGCGAGGGGAAGCGCGCGAAGCAGTCCTGCAGCTGCTCCTCGCCGGGCAGGTGGTCGAGGTTGCCGACGAGGAACGCGCCGCCGGCGGCGCCGGCCCAGCGACGTTGGCGGAAGGCGACGATCCCCTCGCGCGTGAAGCTGCGCAGGTTCTCCTCGGGCCCGAGCACGGTCCGTCCGAGCGGGTGCTCGCCGAACGCCGCCTTGTCGATCAGGTACTCGGCGATCATCGAAGGCTGATCGAACGCGCGGTTGATCTCCTGGATGACCACGCCGCGCTCGCGGTCGAGCTCCTCGGCGTCGATCCGCGGCCGGCCGACGAAATCCGACAGCAGGTCGATCGCCGCCGGGGCGCTCTCCGCGCGGACGGTGATGTGGAAGGCGACGAGGTCGTGGCTGGTGTAGGCGTTGAGCACGCCGCCGAGGCGCTCGGCTGTCTCGTTGACGTCGGAGTAGGTGGGGTACTTCTCGCCGCCCTTGAACACGAGGTGCTCGAGGAAGTGCGCCATGCCGTTCTCCTGCGGGCGCTCGTTGCGCGCTCCGGCGTCGAAGGCGACGAGCACGGTCAGTGCGCGCGTGCCCGGCAGCGCGATGCGGTGGATCGGCAGATCGTTGGCCGGGACGGTCGTCGTGAGGATGCTCGCCATCGCCCGGCTCACGATATCCGCCCGAAAGCGGCGCTTGGGAGGCTCCTCGCGAGAGGCAACTGCAAAACACCTTGCATGCAGGCGTTTTGCTCGGCGGGCACGCCTGCCCGCGGTACTCTCCCAGGCCGTGCGAGCGACCGACACAATCGCCGTGCCGCAGGAGGATCTCGCCGTCGGCGAGGCATCCGTGGCGCGACTTCAGATCCTCGAGCGCCAGCGCCGTGGCGCTCATGCAAAGCCGCGCCGCTCGGCGCCTCCCATCCGTGACGACCGCGACACGGTCGTCGAGTTCCGTGGCGTGTCCAAGCTCTACGGCCCCGGTGGAATCGGCCTGGAGCGCGCGACGTTCGCCGTGCGCCGCCAGGAGATGGTCTTCCTCGTCGGGCCGACCGGGTCGGGCAAGTCGACGATCATGCGCCTGCTGATCAAGGAGCTCGAGCCCTCCGACGGGCGCATCCGCGTCGCCGGACGCGACCTGGCCGACATCGAGCGCAAGAAGGTTCCCTATTACCGGCGCAACGTCGGCGTCGTCTTCCAGGACTTCAAGCTGCTGCCGACGCGAACGGTTTACGACAACGTCGCCTACGCGCTGCAGGTGACAGGCGCCTCGCGCAAGCAGATCCGCTCGACGCTGCCCGACATCCTGCGCCTCACCGGCCTGTCGACGAAGCTGCACAACTACCCGCATCAGCTCTCCGGCGGAGAGCAGCAGCGCGTGGCCGTCGCGCGGGCGTTCGCCAGCCACCCGCCGCTGCTGCTCGCCGACGAGCCCACCGGGAACCTCGACCCCGAGACGTCGATCGGGATCATGCAGCTGCTCTATCGCATCAACCGCGCGGGCACGACGGTGATCGTCGCTTCGCACGACAACGAGATGGTCGACCGCATGCGCCGCCGCGTGATCGAGCTCAAGCGCGGACGGATCGTGCGCGACGAGGCCTCCGGCTTCTACGGCGCGCGCGAGGAGAACACCGACGAGCTCGGCGAGCGCCTGAAAAAAGAAACCTCGTGAAGCCGGCCTTCTTCCTCAAAGAAGCGTTCCGCTCGATGCAGCGAAACGCCGTGCCGAGCTTCGCGGCGCTGGCATCGGTGCTCGTGACGACGCTCGTGCTCGGCGTGTTCATCCCTGTCGTCGAGGCCACCAACGGCGCGGCCAACGACGTGCGCGGGCGCGTGCTCGTGGACGTCGACATGACGACCAGCGCGACTCCGGCCGAAGTCGCGCGCGTGCGTGGCGAGCTGCAGCGTGCGCCCCACGTCAAGAGCATCCAGTACGTCTCCAAGCAGCAGGGCTTCGAAACCGAGAAGAAGGCCAACCCGCAGGCCTTCGCGCTGATCGGCTACAACCCGCTGCCCGATATCTTCCGCATCACGCCCGATCGCCCGGAGAACTCGGGCGCCGTGCGCGCCGAGCTCGACCAGTCCAGCCCGCTCGGCACACGCCTGGTGACAGACACCGCGATCGCGGCTGTGCAGAACCGCCAAGCACAGACGAACACGATCCTCTCGGCCACGCGCGTAATCAAGATCACGATGGCGCTGCTGGCGGCGCTGCTGGTGATCGCGTCGATCCTGCTGATCTCGAACACGATCCGCCTGTCGCTGTTCTCGCGCCGCCGGGAGGTCGAGGTGATGAAGCTGGTCGGCGCGACCGACTGGTTCATCCGCTGGCCGTTCGTGCTGGAGGGGCTGTTCCTCGGTGCGATCGGCGGTGCCGCGGCGATCGGCCTGCTGGCGCTCGCGAAGGTCACGCTCGTCGACCCGCTGGCCAACACGGTCAAGCTGATCTCCCAGCCGGACATGATCGCCTTCCCGTTGCTCATCGCGATCCTGATGGGCTGCGCGATCGCCGTGTCGGCCGCCGGATCGGGCATCTCGCTGCGGCGCTTTCTCAGGGTCTGATCCGTAGTCTGCGGGGGCGATGCCCTCCAGACGACGTCACCCGCTGCTGGCGGTGCTCGCAGCCGCGCTGCCGATCCTGCTGATCCTCGGCGTGTATCTCGGCGGCCATCCCGAAGACCTGCCGCAGTTCGCGCGCAACGCCTTCGTCGCCGATCACGAAACGCGCGTGGTCAGCGAAGCGATCAACCGGATCGCCAGCGACTACTACCGGCCGGTGGCCAAGGGCCGGCTCACCAACGCCTCGGTGTCGGGCGCCGTCGCGAGCCTCGGCGACCGCTTCTCGCACTATCTCTCGCCGCACGAATACCGCGAATTCAACCAACCGCCGAGCTTCACCGGAATCGGCGTGTCCGTCGGCCCCGACCCACGCGGCCTTCGCGTGGGCCGGGTGTTCGACGCCTCGCCCGCTGCCCGCGCGGGAATGCAGGAGGGCGATCTGATCGTCTCGGCGAACGGGCGCAAGCTCGCCGGAGTCCCCGCCGAGAAGGCGATCGCGCTGATCAAGGGACCGCCCGGCACCGACGTCAAGCTCGGCGTGCAGCAGCGGCGGTCCGGCCACGCGGTGCTGAACACGCTGACGCTCACGCGCGCGACGATCTCCGAGCCCGTCGTCGCGTCTACGACGAAGACCGTCGGCGCCAAGAAGCTCGGCGTCGTCGAGCTGGCGACGTTCAGCCCGGGGGCGCACGGCGAAGTGCGCGAAGGCGTCGAACGCGAGCTGCGTGCGCACGCCCGCGGCATCGTGCTCGACCTGCGCTCCAACGGCGGCGGGCTGGTGGAGGAGGCGCGGCTGATCGCGAGCATCTTCATCGAGAAGGGGACGATCGTCTCCACCCGCGGGCGCACCCAGCCGAGCGAGACGCTGACCGCGACGGGCGGAGCGATCTCGCCATCGATACCGGTCGTCGTGCTCGTCGACTCCAACACGGCCTCGGCGGCGGAGATCGTCACGGCCGCGCTGCAGGACCATCACCGCGCCACGGTCGTCGGCACGCACACGTTCGGCAAGGGCGTCTTCCAGGAGGAGGAGCCGCTGTCCAACGGGGGCGCGCTGGACATCACCGTCGGCGAGTACTTCACGCCCAACGGCCGCAACCTCGGCGGCGGCGGCGTCAAGCAGGGCGCGGGCATCGCCCCCGAAGTTCTCGTGGGCCACGGCGTCGACTCCAATCACGGGCTCGACGTCGCCCTGAGCACGCTCGCCGCGAAGGTCAAGTGAGCGGCCGGCGCCCGCCGCCGAAGCGACGTCACGGGCGCTCCACACGCGACGATGCGCGCGTCGTGTGGCCGCCGCAGGAGCGCCAGAGCGCGCGCGCGGCGATCGAGGCGCTGATGCGCGAGCGCGGCCTCGCCCGCGGTTTCGAGCGACACGTCCAGCGCGCCGCCAAACGGGCGCGCGACCGCGGGCTGGACGTGCGCGGCGACCTGGATGCTCGGCGCGACCTGACCGAGCTTGCGACGTTCACGATCGACCCGGTCAGCGCCCGCGACTTCGACGACGCGATCTCTGCGGAGGCGCTGCCCGGCGGGGTCACGCGCGTATGGGTGCACATCGCCGACGTCAGCGCCTACGTCCCGGCCGGCTCGCCGGTCGACGTGCAGGCGCGCGAGCGTGCGACGAGCGTGTACGTCCCCGGCGCCGTGGAGCCGATGCTGCCGCCCGAGCTGTCCAGCGACGCCTGCTCGCTCGTGCCCCAGTGCGAGCGCCTGGCGGTGACGACCGAGCTGGAGCTCGACGGCGCGGAGCTTCGCAGTGCGCAGTTCTATCGCTCGGTGATCCGCTCGGACGAGCGTCTGGACTACGAGCGCGTCGACCGCATCTTCGCCGGCGAGGAGCCCGCCGAGCAGCCGTGGGCCGCGCCGCTTGCGGCCGCGCGCGCTGCGGCCGCAGCGCTGCAGCAAGCTCGCGAGCAGCGCGGAGCGCTGGCCGTCGACTCCGAGGAGCCCGAGTTCGTCTTCGACGAGCGCGGCAACATCGCCGAGATCCGTGCGCGCGCCCAGACCGAGTCGCACCGGCTGATCGAGCACCTGATGATCGCCACCAACGAGGCGGTCGCGTCGCTGCTGGGCCGCCGGCGCGTGCCGTGCCTGTATCGCGTGCACGAGCGCCCCGAGCAGGAACGCGTGGAGCGCCTTGTCGCACAGCTGGCATCGCTCGACGTGCCCACGCCGCCGCTGCCCAAGCGCATGTCCTCCGAGCAGGCCGGCGAGCTGCTCGGCACGATCTCACAGCGCGTGGAGGAGCACGTGCGCCGCACCGGACGCGGCTCGCGCGCGCTCAACGCGCTCGTCCTGCGCTCGCTCAAGCAGGCGTACTACTCGCCCAAGAACCTCGGGCACGCGGGACTGCGCTCGCGCAACTACTGCCACTTCACCTCGCCGATCCGCCGCTACCCCGACCTGGTGTGCCACCGTGCGCTGCTGTCGGCGGTCGCCGCCGGCGAGCGCGCGCCACGCGGCGGCGAGCTGGCCGAGCTGGGGGAGTGGGTCTCCGAACGCGAGCGCGACGCGATGAAGATCGAGCGCGACGCAGACGACGTCGCCGCCTGCTTTCACCTCGAGGGACGCCTGTACGAAGCCGGCTGGGAGCAGGAGTTCGCCGGCGAAGTCGTCGGCCTGATCGCCGCCGGCGCGTTCGTCGCCTTCGGCTTCCCGCAGGCAGAGGGGCCCGCTAGCCAGCGGTCGGACGAACCCGTCTACGAGGGGATGCTCGCGGTGCGCAACATGCACGCGCCGGGCGGCGAGCGCGACTGGTGGGAGATCAACGAGCAGGGCACGATCCTGCATGGCGAGCGCACCGGCACGACGCTGCGCCTGGGCGATCCGATCGCCGTGCGTGTCGCACGCGTGGACACGCCGCGCGGGCGGGTGGACCTGCTGCCCGTGGTCGAGGAGGGCGCGGACGGCTAGGCTCGACAGACGATGGCCAAAGCGAAAGGCAAGCGCAAGATCGGTGCGGGCGACGTGGCGTCCAACCGCTACGCCTCCCACCGCTACGAGCTGCTCGAGCGGCTGGAGTGCGGCATCGCGCTGGAGGGCACGGAGGTCAAGGCGCTGCGCGAGTCCGGCGCGCAGCTGAAGGACGGCTACGCGGCGATTCGCGACGGCGAGATGTGGCTGCACTCGGTGCACATCCCGCCGTACGCCCCAGCGTCGCGAGAGAACCACGACCCCGAGCGCCCGCGCAAGCTGCTGCTGCACCGCCGCGAGCTCGACCGCATCGCCGCGCGCGCCTCCGAGCGCGGGCTGACGCTGGTGCCGACGCGCATCTACTTCTCCGGCGCGCACGCGAAGGCCGAGATCGCGCTCGCGCGCGGCAAGGACCTGTACGACAAGCGCCACTCGATTCGCGAGCGCGAGACCAAGCGCGACATGGAACGCGCGGTGCGCGAAGCGCGGCGCTAGAAGTAGTGGGCGAAGTCGTGCCCGGAGGCGTAGTGCACGTAGGACGCCTCCATGCCGATCACCAGCGCGACGATCAGGCCGATGTACACGGCGCTGACGATCAGCCGGTTACGCGGCGACACGCGGTAGTAGGCCGCCTGCTCGAGCGAGCGCGACTTGCGCTGCTTCCATCGCCGCCACGTCTCCAGACCGCCGAAGACGATGATGATCAGCAGGATCGGGTTCGGCCGCCAAAGCTCCAGGGCGACGAGCGCGGCGAAGCCGAGAAACCACATCGAGGGGGCCATCGCCGCCATCGCGCGCCCGCCGTCGAGCGGCACGACCGGCAGAAGGTTGAAGAGGTTCAAGAAGAAGCCGATGTAGGCCAGCGCGAGCAGCAGCGGGCTGCCGACGATCGCGCCGACGATCGCGACGGCCGCAGCGCCCAGGCTGCCGAGCAGCGGGCCGGCCAGGCCGACGCGCGCCTCGGCGAGCGCGTTGTCGCCGAGCGACTTGGAGAAGATCGCAGCCCCGAGGAAGGGGATGAACATCGGCGCGCTCGCTTTGATGCCCTCGCGCCGCAGCGCGATCACGTGCCCCATCTCGTGCACGAACAGCAGCAGCACGAAGCCCGCCGCGAGCGGCCAGCCGAAGAACAGGCTGTACGCGGCGACTGACACGAGCGCCGTCGCGGAGGTCGTCAGCAGCTTGAGTTTCGGCAGCAGCAGCAAGCCGCCTTTGATCGCGGCGAAGAACTTCGCCACGAGCGCGGCGACGGCCGCGAGCGCGCTGCCGATGCGCTTGCGCAGGTTCTGCGCCGGGGCGCGCCGGTGCGCCGGCTCGCCGAATGGGTTCTCCTGAGGGGAAACGCTCGCCGGCTGAGCCGTGGCGGGCAGCGCAGGAGCCGGCGGATGCACCGAAACGTCGCCGCTGTCCATAGCTCCATTGTGGCAGCAGCGATAAGCGCCGCCTAACGATGCACGAGCCCGGTCCGAGGCCTGCGAACCGCCGCGACGGCGTCTGGGAGCGGCGGGCGATCGAGCTCTGCGGATTCGGCTCGGACTTTTTTCTGGAAAGTGCGGGATGGACGTCGCGCGGGGCTTGCACGTCGCAAGCGGTCGAGCTACTTTGAATCCAGACGCGGAACCGAGCCGCAAAGAGCGAGGCCACTGAGGTGTGAGGCCGCGCCACCCACGAAGGAAGGTCTTCGGACCGGACGGAGCGGGTTCCTCAAGCGGCCCGGGACCGCGTCGTTTTTTTTCTCCGCGGGGTCTAGAATAGTCCTGCAGCAACATCCTCGGGGACGACAGGCTTCGACGTGGTCGGCTCGTGAGGATGGTGGCGAGTCGAGGTCCCGGGCGGCCTCGTAAAACACCCGGGAAAACCATAAGTGCGGACTCTCACGAGTACGCCCTCGCTGCCTAGCTAACACTAGGTGAGTGAGGTTCCGGGCCCCGCTTGCCTGCGGCGGGGAAGGCCGGAATCAGAAAGCAGGCTCACCCGGTGAGGTCCGCCTCAGCCGATCCGGGAAAATTTCATGGGGCTGGTCTTCAGCAACCCCGCCGGCGAGGCGAGCTGAAGATGAGACCAGAGCGCCGGATACGCTCGTAGAAGCCATTCTCACGCGATTGCGGACGTGGGTTCGATTCCCACCGTCTCCATAGACAACTGTCAGCAAGGCCCGCCAGTGCGGTTGGTTGGTCCAGCGACAACGCGACTCCTGCTCTACCACGCCTACGGTCCCGATCGGATAGCAGCCGGCTGAGCGCATCGTCACGTCGTTTGGCCGAGTGGCTGCTGCGCGACCGGCTCCAACGGGGTTGCAGTTAGCGCCTGCTGGTGTTTAGTATGCGCGTGCGCAGTTTCGTGCATCGTGAATCGCGGGGAGGGGAAGTATGTTGCGTATCGGGGATGGCAGCGATGGTGGTCCGGCCGTGTACAGCTCGGGAGGCGCCGGCTTCGCGGCGACGGCATCTGCAGCGTGGCGCCGCGCGCTGATCCGCGTCGTCCCCGTGCTCGCCGTGCTGGCCGTCTGGCTCGTGACGGCAGCGATGGCCTCTGCCTTCAACGCGCAAGGAAGCGTGGAACAGGTCTACGTGACCGGCCTGGCCCCGGGCGCTGAAATGTCGCTCCTGGGCAAGAAAGGCGAAACGGTCTCCACGCAGACCGCGGATGCGCTCGGCGGCTTGCTGTTCCGCAAAGTCACACCGGGAAAGCTCTACAAGGTGAGACTGAGCTCAACGAGCGAAGAATCCGGGCCTATCACCGTCCACACGCAGAAGTCGTCGTCGTGGAACAAGGCCACCTACAAACAGTCGATCCCATCCTCCGGATACACGTACCTGACGACGCGCGACGGCACGAAGCTGGCCATCGATGTCCACCCGCCGGCCTTTGCGTCGACGAAACACAAAGGCGCCGTTCCGACGCTGATCGAATACTCCGGATACGGCTACGCGAACCCCGCCGGTCCGGAAAGCGGGCTTGCGCAGGTCGCCAACCAGCTCGGCTTCGCAGTCGTCGACGTGAACATACGCGGCACCGGATGTTCCGGTGGCGCCTTCAACTACTTCGAACCGCTGCAGAACCTCGATGGATACGACGTCATCGAGACGATCGCCCGCCAGCCCTGGGTGCTGCACCACAAAGTCGGCATGTTCGGCGTGTCCTACGGCGGCATCAGCCAACTCTTCACCGCCCAGACTCGGCCGCCCCACCTCGCGGCCATCGCGCCGCTGTCGGTGGTCGATGCGACGGCGACGACCCTCTATGCCGGTGGCATCCTGAACACCGGTTTCGCCGTGCCATGGGCCGAAGACCGCCAGTTCGATGCCGAGCCGGCCGGGCCGTCCACTGGCGAGCACTGGGCCTACGAACAGATCCAGAAAGGCGATGAAACCTGCGCGGCCAACCAGGATCTGCATGAAAAGGCGACGAACCTGCTGTCGGAAATCAAAGAAAACGCGACCTACAACCCGCCGGTGGCCGACCCGCTGGACCCCGTCTCGTTCGTCCACAACATCGACGTTCCGACCTTCATGGCGTGCCAGTGGCAGGACGAGCAGACCGGCGGGCACTGCGCCGATCTGGCAGAGCACTTCACCGGCACCGAACAGAAGTGGTTCACGTTCACCAACGGTGCGCATATCGACTCGCTCGATCCGTACACCCTCAATCGCCTGGATGACTTCTTGGAGCTGTACGTCGCGCGTCAGGCGCCGATCAACAACCGAGGATTCCTGCATGCTGCGGCGCCAATCGTCTATCAGGCCGCCTTGGGCCTCCCATCGGGCGACCAGGTCACGCTGCCGACAGACCCGATCCAGGAAAAGACGACCTACGCCGAAGCGCTTTCCGCGTTCACGGCGCTGCCGCAGATTCGCGTGCTGTTCGACAACGGCGCGGGATCCGCGCCGAGCGGGGGCACGACGTTGCCCGGCAATCCCTATCCCGGATTCGAACGGTCGTTCTCGGCGTTCCCGATCCCCGGCACCGTCGCTCGCTCGTGGTACCTCGGGTCGGCCGGTGCGCTCAATGAAGAACCGGCGCCGTCCGATGGGACCGACACCTACACCTCCGACGCGAGCGCCACGCCGCTGACGGATTACACCGGCAGCCCGGGCCCGGGCGGACTATGGGGCGTCGCGTCGCAGTGGCAGTGGAACTGGGTACAGCCTCCGGCCGGTTCGGCGGTGTCGTACGTGTCCGCGCCGCTGTCGGCGGACACCGTCGCAATCGGTGGCGGTGCCGTCAACCTGTGGGTTCAGTCATCGACTCCGGACGTCGACCTACAGGCGACGGTCAGCGAGGTGAGCCCCGGCGGCAACGAGACCTTCGTGCAGAACGGCTGGATCCGCGCCAGCGAGCGCAAGCTCGCCACGACCTCGACGAACATGTTCGGCGAGACCCCCACCGCAGTAGAACCGATCCCGACCTTCCTCGCGTCCGACGTGCAACCGATGCCCGCCGGCGAATTCGTCCCGGTGACGATTCCGCTGTACTTCGAGGGGCACGCCTACCGTGCGGGCTCGCGCATCAGGGTTACGATCGCTGCGCCCAACGGCAGCCAGCCGGTGTGGTCGTTTGACCAGACGCAGCCGGAAGGCACCACCGCCAATGTGTCGATCGCGTTCGGGCCCGGCATGCCCGCCAGCCTCACGCTTCCGATCGTGCCCGGTGTCAGCGTGCCTACCGGACAGCCGCCGTGCCCGAGCTTGCGCAACGAGCCCTGCCGGTCCTATCAAGCATTCGCGAATAACGGCTCCTGACGGCGAGCCGGCTGCTTAGCCCGCGGGCCTTCGCCCGCGGGCCACTGCAGCGGACCGCAGCTGTCGCGGGCGGGCGCGGAGAGCGGCCCGGCCCGCGCTTCGCCGAGCGGGACCGGGCGGCTCTCCAACCGCTCATGCCGTGACGGCGCTGCCTTGCTGCACGAGCTGCTCGCCGGGATCGACGGCGCCGAGGCGCTCGACGATCTTCAGCTCACCGCTGCGCACCTGGGCGATGTACATGTTCATACGAACGTGGTGCTGTCCCGGCACCATCTCCGCCGGACCACCGGGGCCGACCGCGATCTTCGCGTGATCCAGCGCAGCGATGACGTCGTCCTGCTCGAGCGAGCCCGCCTCCCTGACTGCGGCCTCCCACAACCTCAGACCGCGGTACATGCCCGAGCACGCGCTGCCACCGGTGAACATCGCGCTACCGGGGAACAGCTCGTCGTAGCGAGCCAGCAGCTCCTTGCTGAGGGGGTCGCCGGCGTCCTGGTAGTAATCGAGGCAGCCGTACAGGCCCTCCACCTGCTCCGCCGGCACGAGGCCGAGGCAGTTCTCGTCGAAGTACGTGCAGACGAGCTGCCCACCGCGCTCGCCGAAGCCGGCGTCGTGGAGCTGCTGCATGAACGGCGTCAGGCCCGGGGGGACGATCGTGTTGAACACCACCTCGGCGCCGCTGGACATGATCTGCTCGACGATCTCTGCGAAGTCGGTGTGGTCGAGCGGGTGGTACTTCTCCGCGACGATCTCACCGCCTTCGGCTGCGACGAGGAGACGGACCTTCTCGTTGAGCACCCGCGGCCAGATGTAGTCCGCCGACGGCAGCGCGAACTTCTTCGCGCCCGTCCGCTGCATCAGCCACGGGATCAGCGGGTCGACCTGCTGCGCCGGCACCGGCCCGGTGCAGAAGATCAGCGGGTCGCTCTCCTGTCCCTCGTACTGCTCGGGGTAGATGTACAGCGTCTTGCCCTCGACCACGGCGGGCTTCTTGATGGCCTGCCGCGTCGAGCTGTAGATACCGCCGAGGATGACGTCGACTCCCTGCTGCACGAGCCTGGTTGCGCAGGCCTCCGCGGCGCTGTCGTCGGTCTCACCGTCCTGGAGGCACAGCTCGATCTGGCGCCCGAGCAGGCCGCCGCCGGCGTTGATTTCGTCGATCACCATCTTGGCGACGTTGGCGTCGGCGACGCCCATGAACGACAGCGGACCCGTCTGGTCGGCGATCACGCCCACCTTTATCGGACTGTCTGTTGATCCTTGCATCACGTTCCTCCGATCTCGATTTCCGATGGCCTACGCGTCGAACCGACCGCCGAGCTCGGCCACCTGCGGCGGCCCCTTGTGCCCGGCCTCCTGCATGATCGGCGGGACCTCCGGATCGGAGGCGAACTGCTGCCAGCCCTCCGCGTCCCAGTCGAAGATCACCCAGACGCGGCCGTCCTCGTTGGGGTCGCGAAACACCAGCGCTCCCTTGGACCCGTGCTCGCGCCGCTTGTCGGCGCCCTTCGTCGAGAAGATCGCCTTGAAGCGCTCGAAGTCCTCGACCTGTGTCGTTGCCAGAAGCATCGCTGTCCTCCTGTGTCGCTCTCGGTGCCGCTTCTCGGCTCCGATGTTGCGGCGAGTATCCGTGCGGGCTACCGGGTGCGCATCGGGCGAATGCCCTATGCGGCGGCGCGCATCAGGTCGTGCTCGAACGCCCAGAGCGTCGCGGCCGCGCGCGTGCGCACGCCGGCCTTCTCGTAGATGTGCTGCACGTGATGCCCGGCGGTCTTGACGGAGATACCCAGGCCGTCGGCGATCCCCTGGTTGGACGCCCCCCGCGCAAGAGCGAGCAACACCTCGTGCTCGCGCGGCGTGAGACCCGCGGGAAGCTCGCGCGGGCGGTTGGCGACGTGATGCCCCGCAGCCGTGAGCACCGCGCCGACCGCCTCGTCGTCGAGACGCCCCTCGCGCGCCTCGCGCAGCAGCTGCTGCTCTGCCGCCGGCGCCTCGAGCGCCGCTCTGTGCGGCCGGGCCTGGCGCATCGCGACGTAGCAGTCGGCGGCGGCGAGGATGCGGGCGGCAGGGTCCAGCGCCGGTGCCCTGGCGCCGCGGTGATATCCGGAGCCGTCCAGGCGCTCGTGATGCGAGCCGGCCAGCTGGCCGATCGCCGCGAGTGTCGGCGACTGCGCGAACGCGCGCTCGCTGTAGTGGGCGTGCAGGCGGACGCGCTCCCACTCGCCGAAGCCCAGTGCCCCCGGCTTCTCCCAGATCGCGTTCGAGACTCCCACGCGGCCGAGGTCCTGGGCGAGCGCGGCGCGTCGCAGGAAAACGATGGACTCGGACTCCAGGCCCATGCGCCAGCCGGCGCTCTCGGCGATGTCGGCGACGCTGGTCGAGTGCTCGCGCAGCCACGGAGACTTCAGGCCGGTGATCGCGGCGATGGTCGCGAATGCGGCGTCGATTCGCTCACCCGAAAGCCAGACCAGTGGGGTCGGCTCGCTGTCGAGCGCGTGCTGCCACATCCTCGCCTCGTCCAGCCCGCCCAGCATCTCGTCGAGGTTCTGCGCCGCGAGCTTGGCGAGCCTCGGCTCATATGCGGCGCCGGAGCGGCGTTCGACGATGTCTCTGGCCCGCTCGATGCCGCCCGCCGACAGGAACAGCGAAGCGTCTTTGGCGACGTGCACGAGCCGCATCGGCAGCGGCGTAGCATCGCCCGCGACGGCTGGGAATCCGAGCCCGTCCCAGCGCGAGAAGATGTACTCCAGCGCCGCCTCGACACTGACGGGCAGGTCAAGCCATCCCGCGAAGCGTTGTGCCACCTCGCACATCGTCGCGAACGATTCTCGCGCCCTCGGGGCCGCGTTGGCGATCGCATCCTCGATCAGCCGCGAGCGGACCTCCGGTGAGCGGCCGAGACCGACGTTCGACCTGTAGAACTCGAGGACCTCGGCCGGGTTAGTCGGATCGACCAGGTAGAAGGCGGCGCGATGAGCGATGTCGTCGCCGAACAGCTGCGCGGCCTCGTGCCCGTTGGCCGTGCAACCGGAGGCGTGCAGGAGCGCGACGTAATAGGTGTCGGACAACTCCTCGGCGGATGCCCCGGCGAGCTCGCCGAGTGCAACCGCCAGCACGGCGGTCCGCAGGGCGTGCTCAAGCGGTTGTCCTGTCCCGAGGTCGGTCGCGATGGACAGGGCGCCGACGATCTCCGCAGCACGAATCGGCCGCTCAGGCGGCTGCGGCACGACTACGACACCCCCGACGTCCTCTGTCGCCACCTCTCGACCCTACTCCTGCTCGCCGGCAAGCGGGCTCCGAGCGGACCCCGGTGGCTCGCCGACATTGATAAGAATGCGTGCGACCCGGGAGCGCGCTCGGTCGAAACACGGCCGGGGTGCGACCCACGAAGGGGACTCGTGCCGATCTCTTGCGCAGCGCAGGCCCGTAGCGCCGGCGTCACCGCCGTCGTCGCCTTCCGCTGCCCCGGTCGGCGACAACGCGCCGCCTCATCGCGGCGGCAACGACGGATGGGAGGTCGACATGAGCAGTGTCGATGCGAGCAGTGCGGCCGCGCCGGGCGCGCCGCCGGTGAAAGCGGGCGAGTTGAAGCTGGAGGTCGTCGTCCTGCCGGTCTCCGACGTGGATCGGGCAAAGCGGTTCTACGAGATGCTCGGCTGGAGGCTCGACGCCGACGTCGCGCCCGATGAGGACTTCCGCATCGTCCAGCTGACGCCTCCCGGCTCGGAATGCTCGATTCAGTTCGGCAAGAACATGACGTCGGCCGCGCCCGGTTCGCTGCAGTCGCTGTACCTGATCGTCGCCGACATCGATGCGGCGCGCGATGAGCTCCTGACGCGCGGCGTGCAGGTGAGCGAGGTGTTCCACGAGGGCGTGCTCGGCGGTCGCTTCCGCGAAGCCGGGCGCGTAGCCGGGCCGTCGCCCGATCACAGCACCTATGGCTCGTTCGCCACCTTCAGCGACCCGGATGGCAACGGCTGGCTGCTGCAGGAGATAACCGCCCGGCTTCCGGGCCGCTGAAAGGAGAGCTGATGGTCACGGCATATGAGTCCGTAGAGGACCTCGCGGAGGCGCTCAGGCGCGCGGCCGCGGCACACGGCGAGCACGAGCAGCGAACCGGCCAGGCGGACCCGGACTGGCCGGACTGGTACGCGCTCTACATGGTGCGCGAGCGCGCCGGCGAGGAGCTGCCGACATGAGCAGCGACTATGACGTGATCGTGCTCGGCGGCGGGTCGCCCGGCGAGCACTGCGCGGGCGCTCTGGCGGAGGGCGGCCTGCGCGTGGCTGTCGTCGAGCGCGAGCTGGTGGGAGGGGAGTGCTCCTACTGGGCCTGCATCCCGTCCAAGACGCTGCTGCGTCCCGGCGAGGCGGTCCACGGTGCGCGGGAGGCCGCGGCGAGCGCCGAGGTCGACGTCGAGGCGGCACTGGCCTGGCGCGACTTCATGGTCTCCGGTCACTCCGACGCCGGGCAGGAGCGCTGGCTGGCCGATCGCGGCATCGAGCTGCTGCGCGGCAGCGGGCGGCTCGCCGGCCCCGGCGTCGTCGAGGTCGACGGTGTGCGACACACCGCAGACCACGTGGTCCTCGCCAACGGCGCCGACCCCGTGGTTCCGCCCGTGCCGGGCCTGCGCGAGCTCGACGGCGTCTGGACGAATCGCGAGGCGACCTCGATGAAGGCCGTGCCGCGTCGGCTGCTCATCCTCGGCGGTGGGCCGGTCGGGGTGGAGATGGCCCAGGCGGTCCGTCGGCTGGATGGCCAAGCGACGATCGTCGACATGGCCGAGCGCGTGCTCGCGCGCGAGCCGGCGCCGCTGGGCGAGGCGCTCGGCGAGGCCCTGCGCGGCGAGGGGATCGAGCTCGCTCTGTCGGCCAACGCGACCGCCGCGCGTCGCGATGGCGAGGAGTACGTGCTCGAGTTCGACGACGGGCGCGAACTGCGAGGCGACCGGCTGCTCGTTGCCACTGGGCGGCGCCCGCGCGTGAACGGGCTCGGCCTGGAGACCGTCGGCGTCGAGCCCGATGCGCACGGAGTGCCGGTCGACGCGCACCTGCGCGCGGCAGAGCGTCTGTGGGCAATCGGCGACGTCAACGGGCTCTGGCCGCTCACGCACGTCGGCAAGTACCAGGGCGAGGTGGTGGCCGCGAACATCCTCGGCGATCCGCGTAAGGCCGACTACGAGGCCGTTCCACGTGTCGTCTACACCGATCCGCAAGCCGCGTCGGTGGGCGCCGGCGCCGGGCGCTTCAGCGCCATGGTCGCGCTTTCGGAGGTGGCGAAGACCGCCACCTACACGCATGCGTACGCCCAGCAGAACGGCTTTCTGACGCTGCTCAGCGACGGCGAGCGTCTGACCGGCGCATATGCGCTCGGCCCCGAGGCGGGCGAGTGGCTGCAGCAGGCCACGCTCGCGATCCGCGCGCACGTGCCACTGGACATCCTGTCTGACACTATCCAGCCCTTCCCGACCTTCTCGGAGATCTACGTCGCCGCGCTGAAGGCGCTGCGCGGCGAGATCGCGGCGGTGTCCAAGGCGCTCGGCACGGAACCGCCGGTGGCGGGCTGACCAGAGGAGGGGAGAGATGAGCATCGAAACAGCCGTCCCGACGAGCGTGCGCGAGCCGGCGCTGCGGGACAGACCGTCGCGGTGATCGCAGCGGGGCTCGTCGACACGCCGCTTTCTGCATCATGTCCAACACGGCGCTCACCGGCGCGCCCTACGTCATCGACGGCGGCCGGCAGCTCGTGGCCGCTCGCGCGTCAACCTGAAAGGCGGTCCAACCTTGCGCTCAGACATCGTTCCCGGTGCCACGTTCCCAGACTACGAGCTGCCCGATCACAGCAAAGAGCCCCGCAAGCTCAGCGAGCTGCAGGGCGACGACCCGCTGATCCTCACGCTCGCCCGTGGCCACTATTGCCCGAAGGAGCACCAGCAGCACCTCGAATTGGCTGCGGCCTACCCGCAGGTGGCAGTGGCGTACACGCAGATCGCCACGATCTCCACCGATGCCGATAACGAGCTCAAAGAGTTCCGCGCGTCGGTGGGTGCGCAGTGGCCGTTTCTATCGGACCCCGGCCGCACGGTGCAGAAGGACCTGGACATCCAGGAGTACACCGACCCCGACCACGACCCGATGATCCCACACACGCTGGTTCTCAAGCCCGGCCTGATCGTCCACAGCATCTACAACGGCTATTGGTTCTGGGGGCGCCCCTCGGTCGACGATCTGCGGCGCGACCTGCGCGCTGCGACGAGCGAGATAAGGCCCGACTGGGACCTTGCTGCCGCCGGGCTTCGCGACGCCTGGAACAGGGGCGATCGCTCGCCCTTCCACGGCTTCGACTGACCACGACGGGAGACTCGGCGCGCGCACTGGTAAGACGCGGTCGCGCGTCGCTAGGAGCGAGGACTGAGCGGAGGATCGGTGTCGTCGTAGATGCGCGCCGCGGCGAGCTTGCCGCTGTCGCCCCGCGCATAGGCGGCGACCCCGGCCTGCGGCATCAGCTCCGTCGTGCCCCAGCTGACGACGTTGTACTCCAGCACGCACAAGCGCCCGTCGTCGAGCACCGAGCAATGCTCCAGTGTGATTCCGCCACCGTTGGAGAACAACTGCTCATAGAACGCGCGAAGCTGGTCGCGGCCTCTATGCACGTGGCTGCCGCCGGCCGGCTCGCGGGCGTAACCGCCGGGCTCGAATGCCGCCACGACGGCCTCGGCATCTCCGGCGGCGAGCGCTCGCTGGTACTCGCCCACGACGTCTGACTCATGCAGTTGCGGGTCGGCCTGCAGCAGTGGCGGACGGACGGCGTGACGCCCGGCGAGCGGCCAGTCGCTGAAGTAGATCCGCAGCTCCTCGATCCGCCCGTCGGCACGGCGATCGGCGACGATCGCGACGGGAAGATCGACTCGCCCGGCGTGACCGTCGAGGTGGAGTATCACCTCCTCGAAGCCGTGCCGCTCGGCGACCAGGTGCTCCACCTCCTCGACAGCGACGTTGTGCTGCTTCAGCCAGGAGCTCGTCTCGGAAGCGAACGCTGCGAAGGCCGCTTTGCCCTTCACGCGCCCGCGCAGGGGAACGTGCAGCTCCGGCACGGAGGCGAACGAGTCGATCAACGCATCGGGCTCGCCGGCCAGCAAGCCGTCGAAGTAGGGGACGGCCAGGAGCTCGCGGCCTCGCTGCTCCTGCAGGCGCTCGAGCGCCCGCGCGGAGAACAGCTCGGGAGCCCATGGCATCGAAACAGCGTCTCACATTCCGCGCGAAGCGAACTGCGGCGCCTGCTGCGCCGCTCTATGGCTGCGGAGCGGCGCGATACTGCTCGTCGGTCACGTGCTCTCCCCAGGCGACGGCGCTGCCCTGGTCGTCTGTCTGCTGCATCGCCAGATGGGTCATCAAGCGCTCGGCAGTGGCCCCGTGCCAGTGGTTCTCGCCGGGCTCGAAGAACACGCGGTCGCCGGGCCGGATGACCTCGATCGGGCCGCCCTCGCGCTGACAGAGGCCGACGCCCTCGGTGACGTAGATCGTCTGGCCATTGGGGTGGGTGTGCCATGCGGTACGGGCGCCCGGCGTGAAATGCACGCTGGCCGCGGCCACGCGCGAGGGCTCCGACGGTGCGGCGACAGCATCGATGTAGACCGCACCGGTGAACCAGTCGGCTGGGCCAGGCGTGGTCTGCAGGGAGTTCCTGGTGATCTACATGGACGTCTCCTCGTGCGTTCTTCGGGACGGTGGCCCTTCGCGGCGCAAGCGCAAAGGCCCGCCAGAAGACCTTAGACTCGCCGGGCAGCTCTCGACAAGCGACCGCGCGGCGAGCCGCGTGGAAAGGACCGGGGACCAATGGCGATCGGGATCTACTTCGCAGAAAGCAAGTTCTCTGCAAGCCAGTACGACGAAGCGATCAAGCAGCTCGACGCGGCGGGTGCGGGGGCGCCGGCCGGTCGCATCTATCACGTGGCTCTGGACACGGATGGTCAGATCAATGTCTTCGACGTTTGGGACTCCCAGGCTTCGTTCGACGCCTTCGGGGAGACGTTGATGCCGATTCTCACCGCGCTCGGAGTCGATCCGGGCACGCCGATGGTGGCACACGTGCACAACACGATCGACGGCTGACGTCGCCGCAACGTCAGGGGCCAAGCGGCCCGGGGTGCAGAAGCTCCGGGTCGTGGCCCGGGACGACCTGCGCGCCGGCTTCGCGCAGCGCTCGCAGACGCTCGGCCGAGCGTCCCTGCTGGGCGTGGTCGTCGGCGAAGATCGGGAAGCGGTGGTCGTCCAGGCCCGACGCGAAGTGCGTCACGTCGGCGCCGAGCACGAGCTCGCCGATGCGCACGGACTGGTGTCCGGGGGTGTGCCCGGGGGTCGACAGCAGCTCGATGCTCCCGTCGCCGAGCAGGTCGCAGTCGCCGTCGACGAGGATCACCTCGCGCTCGCCCCCGGCGTAGTCGCCGGGCAGGAAGACGTTGCGTTGCATCGCCGCATCGTCGTGGCCCGCTTGCCATTCGCTGCGCTGGATCACCAGCGGGACCGAGTCGGGAATCAGCCCCAGCCCGCCTACGTGGTCCCAGTGCAGGTGGGTGAGCACCACCTTGGTCAGCGTGCTCACGTCGAGCTGCTCGGCGACGCTCTGCTCCTGCTCGAGGGCGAACACCGCGAACACGTCCGGCCGGTCGTAGTGCGCCGCCGGGTCGGCGATCGCCTGCGGGTTGAGGCCGGTGTCGACGAGGATGCGCTCGCTGTCGGTCTCGATCACGTATGCGGGCACCGGATAGCGGATGGTCCGATCGAGATCGTCGCCGGCACGAAAGATCCCGGCGGGCGCTGAGAACCATCCGACGTTCAGCCTCTCTACCTTCACGCGTCCTCCTCTCGCCGTAGGGCGGCGGTCGGCTCGGGCAATATCCGAGAAGTCTCCCCGATCGCGCGCTGTGAGAACCTGCGGCGGTGGACGATTACCGCTCGATCAACCGTGCCAACTGGGATGAGCGCGTGCCCGCGCACGTCGCCTCGCCCGACTACGGGGTGCGGCGCTTCGCCGAGGACCCCTCGTTCATCAGCGACGTGGTGCGCTTCGACCGGCCGCTGCTCGGCGACGTGGCGGGGCTGCGCGGCGTGCACCTGCAGTGCCATATCGGCACCGATACCGTCTCGCTTGCGCGGCTGGGAGCGCACATGAAGGGGCTGGACTTCTCAGAGCCGGCGCTGGAGTCTGCGCGCGCGCTGGCCGCCGCCGCGAGCGCCGATGCCCAGTTCGTGCAGGCGGACCTGTACGACGCCGTGCAGGCGCTCGGCGCGGGGGGCTTCGATCTGGTGTACACGGGCGTCGGCGCCCTGTGCTGGCTGCCTGACATCGAGCGCTGGGCGGCAGTCGTCGACGAGCTGCTCGCTCCGGGCGGGCGCCTGTTCATCCGCGAGGGCCATCCGATGCTCTGGTCGCTCTCGGACACCTCGACCGACGGAACGATCGCGATCGAGTACCCGTACTTCCAGCGCGAGCAGCCCGACGTGTTCGTCGAGGAGGGCACGTACGTCAGCACGGACGCGAAGTTCGCCAACAACACGACGCACACGTGGAACCACGGTCTCGGCGAGGTCGCAAGCGCGCTGCTCGCGCGCGGGCTGACGCTCGCCGGGCTGGCCGAGCACGAAAGCGTTCCGTGGGACTTCCTGCCCGGCCGGACCGAGCGTCTGACGGGTGGCGAGTATCGCCTCGCCGAGCGCCCCTGGCGCCTCGCGCACAGCTACACGCTGCAGGCAGTCAAGCCCGCGAGCTGAGCAGGTTCGCCGGTCGGTCTCAGGCGCTGCCCGTCCGCGTGTCCTCGCGGGCGGCGTGCTCGTCGATCATCGGCGAGAGCGAGGAGTGCGCGAGCAGGCCGGGCAGCACCGGCGCGAGGAAGTTGACCAGGCGGTAGGCGGCGACCGACAGCAGCGCGTGCGCCGGTTTGACGTGGACCTCGATCAGTGCGAACGTGAGCAGCGCCTCTGTGATGCCCGCACCGCCGAGCGGCAGCGAGCGGCGGCTGGCGGCGTAGCCGGTGGCGTAGGCGACGACGAGCGCGGGCACCGACAGCTCGACGCCGAAGCACAGCAGCGCGAATGCCAGGCAGGCGATCTCCGCGGCCCAGTAGACGGCCATGCCGACCACTGCAAGCGGGTGCTCGAGCGGGCGCAGCACGACGTGGCGCAGGATCTGCGCGCCCGCGAGCAGCTCGCCGATCCAGCGCCGCAGGCGTCCGCGCGAGCGCTGGAAGTAGTGCAGGATGCGCGGCTGCGTTGCCCACCACGCCAGCGCGAACCCCGGCGGCACGGCGAACACCCAAGGCAGCGTCAGCACCAGCGACGCGCTGCGCGATTCCAGCAGCAGGATCAACGCGCACACGCACGCCGCCGGCGCGAGCAGCAGGTACTCGATGACGCCGAGAGCGAGCACCTGCCGGCGCGCTTCGCGGCGGTTGCGGTGGACCGCGCTCAGCGCGTGCCGGTCGAAGGAGAAGCCTCCGAGCGGCACGAATGGGCCGAAGCCGGCGACGACCAGGCGCACCGTCAGCAGCAGTGAGATCCCGGGCCGGCCGGCGGCGAGCACGGTCGCGCGGTAGGCGAGCACGTAGCCGACGTACGACAGCAGCTCGAACCCCAATGCCGCCAGCAGCCAGATCGGCTGCATGTGCTCGAACGTGCGCCACAGCGCGCGGGGGCTGTCCGAAGCGGCGATCGCGACGACCGTGCCGCCGGCGATCAGCGCCGACAGGACCATCGTGATGCGCGGGCGGTCGGTGAGAGCTTTCATCGCAAACGCCGACGCTATCGCCCGGCGCAAGCGCCGACGCCACCAGCGCGCACGCCACCAGCGCCGCGCGCGCCGCGGCATCGGTCGCCTCGCACGATTGGCGCGCTAGCGTGCGCGGCGTGTACGACGCCTTCACGCCGGCTCACCGCGGCGGCAGCGGTCCCCCGCTGGTCTGCCTGCACGGCTTCACCGACACGTGGCGCACGTGGGAGCTCGTGCTGGCGTCGCTGCAACGCCGCCATGACGTGCTTGCGCCGACGCTCGCCGGACACGCGGGCGGCCCGCCCGTGCGGGGCGAGGCCAGCGCCGCAGAGATTGCCGACGGGGTCGAGCGCGCGATGGATGCGGCGGGCTTTGCGACTGCGCACATCGTCGGCAACTCGCTCGGCGGCTTCATCGCCCTGCAGTTGGCCGCGCGCGGGCGCGCCGAGAGCGTCGTCGCGTTCGCGCCCGCCGGCGGCTGGGCGCGCGGCGACGAGTACTTCCGCGACACGCTCGCGCCGCACTTCACGAGGATGCAGCGACAGCTGAAGCTCGTCGCGCCGCATGCCGAGGCGATGCTGTCGACCCCACAGGCGCGACGCCGGGCAACGCAGTTCATCGCCACCAACTACGAGCACATCCCGGCTGAGCTGCTCGCCCATCAGCTGCGCGGCGTCGTCGCGTGCGAGGGCGCGGGCGCGTTCGTCGAGCACGCCGTGCGCACTGGCTGGGATCTCGACGCGCAGAGCATCGCGTGCCCGGTGCGCATCGTTTGGGGCACGGACGACCGGCTGCTGCTGTGGCCGTCGGCCGCCAGGCGCTTTCGCGAGGACTGGCTGCCGCACGCCGACTGGGTGCAGCTGGACGGCATCGGGCACTGCCCGCAGCTCGACGTGCCGCTGGAGGCGGCGCAGCTGATCCTCGGCTTCACCGGATGACGGTCGGGCTTCGCCCCGCACGCGATGAGTTTCGTGGCGGCCGCGCGTCTGTTCAGCAACGACTATCGGAAAGGAGCACGCAATGGGGAAGATCGTGATCACCGAGTTCGTCTCGCTGGACGGCGTGATGGAGGACCCGGGCGGAGCCGAGGACTTCGAGTACGGAGGCTGGACGTTCGCGATCGACCGCGGGGCCGACGGCGACAAGTTCAAGGGCGACGAGGGCGACGCGGCCGAGGCACTCCTGCTGGGGCGCAAGACCTATGAAGGTTTCGCGGCGGCGTGGCCGTCGATGCAGGGCGAGTTCGCCGACAAGTTCAACACGATGCCCAAGTACGTCATCTCCTCGACGCTCGACGACCCGCAGTGGGCCAACTCGACGGTGCTCGGTGGCGACTTGGTCGTGGAGGTCTCCAAGCTCAAGGACTCGATCGACGGCGACATCGTCGTGCACGGCAGCGCCCAGCTCGCGCAAGCGCTGATCGAGCACGACCTCGCTGACGAGCTGCGCTTGATGGTGTTCCCAGTCGTGCTCGGCAGCGGCAAGCGCCTGTTCGCGACGACGAGCGACAAGAAGCCGCTGCGCCTCACCGACAGCAAAACGGTCGGCGACGGCATCGCCGTGCTCACCTATACGCGGGTTGAAGCTTAGGTAACGGGGCTTGCGGCGGGCGCGTCGGCGCCCTCGGCGCGCGCCGAGGCCGAGTGCTCGCGGCTGTCGCGCGAGGAGATCAGCACGGCCGCGAGCAGCGCGCCGGCGAGCGCGAAGCCGGTGCCGACGAGGAACGCGCGCTCGAAGCCCTTCGTAAGTGCGATCGCGGCGTTGTGCTGCCCGCCGTGGATCACGTCCTTGGTGCGGCTGTTGGCGATCGTCGCGAGGATCGCGAGCCCGAGCGCGCCGCCGACCTGCTGTGCGGTGTTGACCAAGCCGGACGCGAGCCCGGCCTCGTGTGGGCGCGTGCCGGTCACGGCGGCGATCGTCACGGGCACGAAGGACAGCCCCAGCCCGATCGCGGCGAGGATCGACGGGCCGAGCACGTTGGCGGCGAACGTCCCGCCGGTGCCTGGCACGCGCGAGAACCAGAACAGGCCGCCGGCTACGAACAGCATCCCCGTCACGAGGACCGGCTTGAAGCCGAAGCGCGTCACTCCCGCCGAGGCGGCGCCGGCCGACAGAATGATCGCGATCGCCAGTGGCAGGTATGAGAGCCCGGCCTTGAGCGCGGAGTAGTGCAGCACCTGCTGCATGTACAGCGAGATGAAGAAGAACATCGAGAACAGCGACATGCCGATCAGCAGCGCGACCGTGTCGGCGCCGCGCAGCGTGCGCAAGCGGAAGATCGAGAACGGCATCAGCGGTGCACGCGAGCGGCGCTCGATCGCCAGGAAGGCGATCAGCAGCACGACCGCGCCGGCGATCTTCAACAGCGTTGCGCTCGAGCCCCAGCCGACGTTGACGGCGTCGACGAGCGCGTAGACGAGCAGCGCGAGCCCCGCCGTGACCGTCACAGCGCCCGGGATGTCGAAGCTGCGGTTCTCCTCTTCGGAGCGGCTCTCCTGCAGCAGACGCGGCGCGAGCAGCGCGCAAACGACGCCGATCGGCACGTTGACGAACAGCACCCAGCGCCAGGAGAGGCCGCTGGTCAGCACGCCGCCGAGCAGCACGCCCGCCGCGCCGCCGGCGCCCGCGACGGCGCCCCACACGCCGAGCGCGCGGTTGCGCTCGGCCCCTTCGGAGAACGTCGTCGTGATGATCGAAAGCGCCGCGGGGGAGACGATCGCGGCGCCGAGCCCCTGCACGGCGCGTGCGGCGATCAGCCACGGCTCGGACTGCGCGAGCCCGCCGAGCAGCGAGGCGAGCGAGAAGACGACCAGGCCGAGCATGAACATCTTGCGCCTTCCCATCAGGTCCGCGAGGCGCCCGCCGAGCAGCAAGAAGCCGCCGAACGTGAGCGTGTAGGCGTTGACGACCCACGAGAGGTCGTCCTGTGAGAACTTCAGCGCGCGGCCGATCGACGGCAGCGCGATGTTGACGATCGACGCGTCGATGACGACGACGAACTGCGTCATCGCCAGCAGTGCGAGGGCGAGGTTCTTGGCGCGATTTGTGTCTGTGCTCATGCGATCTTCTCCGGCGTCAGGACGATGATATGAACGGTCGTCTCAAAGACGAACGGGGCTCTCGAAAATGGACAGGCCGCAGGATCCGGCCGCACGCGGCGGGCTAGCCGCCGGAGGCCTCGTAGCGCGCCTGCTCCTCGGCGGTGCGCTCGGCCCACGGGATCGCCTGCAGGCGAGCGTCGGGGATCGGCTCGCCGCTGTCCACCGACAGGCCGTACTTGCCTTCGCCCAGACGCGCCTCGGCGCGGCCGATCGCGGCCAGCTCCTCGTGCAGCGGCGCCGCCAGCCCACTGTCGATCTCCGCATCGAGCAGCTCCGGCGCGTTGTCGCCGGCGTCCGCCGGATCGGCCTTGGGATCGGTCTCCGGCGCGGCCAGCGCCGCAAGCTCGCGCTCGATGCGCTCGCGCTCGGCCGCCAACAGGTCTCGTGCCGCTGCGGGGTCCACACGCGAAGTATGACCGACTGGCGCGAGGTTCACCCGGGCTATGTCGAGGAGTTCGGTGCGGCGGCGGCGGCGATCGGGCCGCCCGAGTGCTGATCCGCGCACGCGCCGACGCGGATCGCCTCCGCGACGGCCGGCGGATCGTCGTAGAAGGGAACGTGGCCGGCGCCGAGCGTCACGTGGCGCGCGTGCGGAAGTTGCGCGCGGGCGCGCGGGGCCTGCAGGCGGTAGGGGAGAAGGCGGTCCTGCTTGCCCCACAGGACCGTCAGCGGCGTGCCCGAGAGCTGCTCGCCTGCGCCGAACGTGTACTGGTCGAACGCCGCCAGCGCCGCCGCGAAGGCGGGCGCCGCCCAAGCTGCGCGCAGCGTCGCGACAGCCTCGTCTGCAGGCAGCCGCGTCGGGCGTCCGAACGTCTGCCACAGCAGCGCGGTGCGCCCGGCGCGCGTCGCGATGGCGGCCTCCAGCGCCGGCCGCGCGGCGCGCGGCGTCTGCGCCAGCGATACCAGCGAGGCCTGGCAGAAGCGCCGCTCGGCCGAGGTCCAGAAGCCTGCGGGGGAGATCGCCGTGGCCGTCGCGACGGCGCCTCGGCGCGCCAGCTCGAGCGCGATCGCGCCACCCATCGAGTTGCCCGCGACATGCGGGCGGCCGAGCCCTTCCGCGGCGAAGAAACGCTCGAACGCGTCGGCGTAGGCCGGGATCGTCGGCGAGACGCCATCGGCGAGCGGCGGCGACTTGCCAAAGCCCGGCGAGTCGCACGCGATCACCTGGAAGTCGCGCGCGAGCGGTCCGATCACCGGCGCGAAGATCTGCCAGCGCAGGCCGATCCCGTGGATCAGCACGAGCGGCGGGCCGTCGCCCTGGCGGTGGTGGTCGATCGACACCGCGTCGCTCAGTGCAGCGGCCACAGAGCAGTTCGTCGCGCCGGGCTCATGCGGCGACCGGCGTCGCGCTCGTCGCCGGGGCGCGCCCGCGGATCAGGTCGGCGCCGCGCTCGGCGACCATGATCGTCGGCGCGTTGGTGTTGCCGCCGGGGATCACCGGCATAACCGACGCGTCGATCACGCGCAGGCCCTGCAGGCCGTGCACGCGAAGCTGCGAGTCGACGACCGCCTGCTCGTGCGTGTCGCTCATGCGCGCTGTGCCCACGGGGTGGTAGATCAGCATCAGGCGGCGGCGCAGGTCAGCTTCCAGATCCTCGCGCGTGGACGTCGCGCTGCCCGGCTTGAGCTCGGCGACGAGCGTCTCGCGCAGCGGCGACTGTGCGGCGATCTCGCGCGCCAGCTGCATGCTCGCGATCAGCGAGTCGACGTCGTCGGGCTCGGACAGCGAGTTGGTCACGATGCGCGGCTTGTCGGTCGGATCGGCCGAGCGCAGCCACACCTGTCCGCGTGCCTTCGGCGAGACGAGCACGGGGGCGATCACCATGCAATGACCGTCGTAGGTCTCGGCGCCGTGGTCTTCGTAGTAGGCGGCGCCCATGTGGAACTGGATGTCCGCCGCCGGCAGGCCGCCGCGCGTGCGCGTGAACGCGACGACCTCGGCGACCGTCGAGCTGAGCTTGCCCGAGCGGCGCAGCAGCCACTCCGCCAGCGCCTTGGGCTTGTCGGCGCCGTACAGCGTCGCCGGATCGGAGACCTCCCAGATGACCGTCACGAACGGGTGGTCCTGCAGGTTGCGCCCGACGCCCGGCAGGTCGTGGCGCACCTGCACGCCCGCCGCGCGCAGCTCGTCGGCCGGTCCGATGCCCGACAACAGCAGCAGCTGCGGCGAGTTGATCGAGCCCGCCGACAGCAGCACCTCGCGCTCGGCGCGCAGCACCTGCTCGCCGCTGCGCCCCTTGCGCACGCGCACGCCGACCGCCCGGTCGCCCTCCAGCTCGATGCCGAGCACGGTGACGTTCGTGCGCACCTCCAGGTTCGGCCGCGCGAGCGCCGGGCGCAGGAACGCGTCGGCCGCGCTGAAGCGTCGGCCGTCTCGCTGCGTCACCTGGAACATCGACGCGCCGTCCTGCTCGGGGCCGTTGTAGTCGGCGATCGTCGGGATCCCCGCGGCCGCGGCGGCCGTCAGCAGGCGCTTGTCCATCGGCCGCGGCGAGCGCTGCTCGGACACGCGCAGCGGGCCGCCGGCGCCGTGGAACTCCGAGGCTCCGCGGGCGTTGTCCTCGGACTTGACGAAGTAGGGCAGCACGTCGCGATATCCCCAGCCGGGCGCACCCTGCGCCTCCCATGCGTCGTAGTCGAGCGGGCGCCCGCGCACATACAGCATCGCGTTCATCGAGCTCGATCCGCCGAGGCTCTTGCCGCGCGGGATGTACAGCGAGCGGTTGTCGACGTGCGGCTCTGGCTCGGTCGCGTAGTCCCAGTCCAGCTTGGTGTGAAACTGGTTGGGGAAGGCCGCGGGGATCTTGATGTTCATCGAGCGATCGCGCCTGCCCGCCTCGAGCAGCAGCACGCGCACCGACGGGTCCTCCGACAGCCGGTTGGCGAGCACGCACCCCGCCGATCCGGCTCCGACGATCACGTAGTCGTGCATCGATGCATCCTCCTCAGGTGGTTTGCGCGGCTTCGGGCTCGCCGGCGTTCGGCGCGATCGCGGGCGCGGTGTGCGGCGAGGTGAAGCTGTACTCACGAGAGTCCAGCGTGCGCGTCTGCTGCAGGTACTCGCGCATGTAGCCCGGCCAGTTGGCGACGATCCGCCCGCGCTCGTCGCGATACCACGAGTCACAGCGCGTCCACGCGGTGCCCGCGAAGCGGGCTTGCAGCTCGCGATCGCTGGCGCGCTCCACTTCCTCGCGAACCTCCAGCGCGCTTGCGCCGCGGATGCGCAGCTGTGCCAGCGCCTGGCGGATGTAGGACGCCTGCGCCTCTAGGTACACGATGATCGAGCCACCCGAGGTGTTGGTATTCGGGCCGTACATCACGAACATATTGGGAAAGCCCGGCACCGTCATGCCGAGGTGCGCGTGCGCTCCTTGCGCCCACGCGTCGCTCAGCTCACCGGCGGCCGAGCCGACGACGCGCATCGGGAACATGAAGTCGTTGGTCTTGAAGCCGGTGCCCCACACGATGCAGTCGGCCTCGTGCAGCGTGCCGTCGGTCGTGACGAGCCCCTGCGGCGTCACGCGCTCGATCGCCTCGGTCACGAGCTCGACATTGGGGCGTTGCAGTGCGGGCAGGTAGGCGGAGCTGAACAGCACGCGCTTGCAGCCGAACGTGTAGTCCGGCCACGCCTTGCGGCGCACCTCGGGGTCTTTGAGCTGCCAGCGCATGAAGGCGGCCGAGCGCAGGCCGGCCAAGCGCCCGATCGTGCGCGGGTGCCGGATCGCGGCGGTGATCGCCTCGCAGTACTGGTACATGAAATTGCGCCGGAAGTCCTGCAGGCCGGGGACGTGTTCGATCGCCGCCCTGACCGCGCGCGGGTAGCGGCGGTTTCGGCGCGGCAGCATCCAGTTGCCGGTTCGCTGAAAGACCGTCAGGCGTGCGGCCTGCTCGGCTATCTCCGGGATGAACTGCACGGCGCTCGCGCCCGTGCCGACGACCGCCACGCGCTTGCCCGCCAGCGGGTAGGAGTGATCCCACTGCGCGGAGTGGAAGCTGTGCCCGGCGAACGTGTCGATGCCCTCGATCGCCGGCAGCGCCGCTTGGTGCAGCTGCCCGGTCGCAAGGATCAGCGCGTCGGCTTCGCGGCGCTCGCCCTCGGCGGTCTCGATGTGCCAGCGCGCCCGTTGCTCGTCCCACGTGCACGAGCTGACCGTGCGGTCACAGACGATGTGGCGCTCGATGTCGTAGGCACGGGCGACCTGCTGCAGGTAGCTGTGGATCTCCGCCTGCGGGGAGCACAGGCGCGACCAGTCGCGCCGCTGCGCGAAGGAGAAGGAGTAGAGGTGGCTGGGTACGTCGCAGGCGGCGCCCGGGTAGCTGTTGTAGTGCCACGTGCCGCCCATCTGCGGAGCGCGCTCGAGGATCGTCACGTCCTCGATCCCGTGGCGCTTGAGCTCGATCGCCGCGGCGACGCCGCCGAAGCCCGCGCCGACGATCGCGACCGAAGGCGGTCTGCTCGGGGCGCCCTGCGGTTGCGCGGCGGTTGCGGCGGACACGGCTCTCCCTCCCTGCGTTTGCGAGGTCATTGTCCACCTTTGCGCTCGCGCGTGCAGCGCGTCGCCCGGCGCCTTGGGGAGGCGTGTGCGGGCGGATGGCGCGACGCTATGACGGTGGGGCGTGCGCGAGCAGCGCGCGAGCCACGCCGCGCATCGTTTCTTCGCCGTAGGCCATCGACGGGTCGGCGGTCGTGAACACCGAGATCGTGAACGTCACGCCGGGGCGCTCCAGGCGCGCCGTCTCGTTGAACAGGCCCTCCGACGGCAGTGCGCCGGTCTTGAAGAAGACCTGCCAGCGAGGGCGCGCGATCTGTGGGATGCCCCAGCTCTGCTCCGGCTCGATGCCTGCCATCAGCCCGCGCGCGTAGGGCCAGAACCGATGCGGGATCAGCCGCGGCAGCGCGAAGAAGAAGCGCGCCTGATCGGCCGCCGAGGTCTGCGTGAAAGCCCACCAGCCGACGCCCGGCGCGTAGTCGCGCATGCCGGCTTCGCGCGCGACGCGGGCAATCGCGCCGAGCCCCACGCGATCGAGCACGGCCGAGGCCGCGTCGTTGTTCGATTCGTGGATCATCGGGTACAGCAGGTTTTTGTCCAGCGCGCTGATGCCGCGGCGGTCGGCGTCGAGACGTTGCAGGAACGCCGTCAGGAACATCACCTTGACGACGCTCGCGCTCTGGAAGTGCTCGCGCAGCCGGATTCCGCTCAGGCGTTCGTCGCTGTCGAGCACCGCGAGCGACGTTCGTCCCGCGCGCGCGTCTAGGTAGCGCACCGCCGCGGCGATCGCCGCGCGCGACGGGTAGGCGATTGGGCGCGGTGCCGGCTTCGTGACGGCAGCCGTGGTCGTCGGTTGCGGCGTCGGCGTGTTGCCCGGGTCGGTGCCGGTGGCCCAGGCCGCCACGGCAGCCCCGAGCCCCGCCGCGAGCAGCGCGGCGAGCAGTGTCAGACGTCTGGTCGGCGTCACTCGCCGGCAGGCTAGCGCGGGCGCCGGTCCGTCCTGCCGGCGCCCGCGTTCGAGGCGACTACTTGTGCTTCTTCTTGCCCTTGGACTTGTGCTTGAAGCCGACGCGCGCGAACACGGCCGAGATCGCTTCGGCTCTGTTCTTCGGCAGGAAGCCGACACGTGCCTTGAACTTCAGCTTGTGCGCGCGCTGGCCTTTGATGCCTTTGTGCGACAGCGGCGCCTTGATCGTGAACTTGCCCGCCTTGCCGATGTGCTTGAACGTCGTGCGCAGGTAGCGGCTTTTGATGCTGATGCGTCCGGGCGCGAACGCCTGCACGCGTACGACGAGCTTGTTGTGCACGACCTTTTTGCTGAGGATCTTGAAACGTGTCTTGCCCTTGCCGCCGGTGCAATTGGCGACACCGACGTTGGTTTCCTGTTTGACGACCGTTCCGCTCTGGGCGGTGATGATCGTCGGCATGGTCAGCGTCTGCGTGCAGAATTCTTTGCCGTTGACGGCCAGTGCCGAGTTCGGTCCCTGCGGCAGGTCGAGCACGAAGCTCGTCACCGGGACATCGGGAATCGCACCGAACGTGGAGGTGGTGATGCCGTTCTTGATCTGCGTGGTGCCGTTGAGGATCACGCGCACCCCGTCGCCTTCGAGCAGCAGGTCGAGGTCGGGGAACGCCGCGCCGCCATGCGAGACGAGGTACGCCGGCCCGGTCAGGTGGTCGGGCAAGACCGGCGTGGAGACGGTCGCGCTGCCGACCTTCGAGCCCGGCGGGCAGGCGAACGGGTTGGCCGCGTAGGTCGCTTCGGGACACGCTTTCTGCAGCGTCGTCAGGCGCGACGGGAGCTGTTTGGGCAGCGAGGCGACGACCGAGCGGATGTTCGCCTCGTGCGCGCCTTGCAGCAGGTTCACGCGAAGGCTCGCACCGTTGGCTTTCGCCGCCGTCGGATCCGTGGACGCGCTCGTCGAGGCTTCGAACTTCGGTTTGAAGGGCAGCGAGGTGCAGCTTTCGATCGGGAAGGCGCTCGACAGGTTCTGGCCGGTCCCCGACGTCGAGGTCAGCGACGTGTCCTGCGACAGCGCGCCGCAGTTGGTCGGGTTGAACAGGAAGTTCGCTCGGTTGACGAGCACGCTGATATTGCGCAGGCGCAGCGGCACGCCCTTGAAGATCGTCGGCAGCGTGGACGCCGCGATCACTCGCGCGCTGTGCGGGTCCACGCCGATCGATACGCGCGTGACCAGCCGTCCGAGGTCGAACGGCCCGGCGGCTGCCTCGACTGGGATCGACAGGCCGTAGGGGGCGCCGTTGTAGGGGCCTGTGAGGTAGACCGGCCCGCTGAAGCCGTACGGGTCGCCAGAGCCGGCGCTGACGTTCGCAACGCCGATCTGGCTGGTCGACGAGCAGCTTCCCTGGGAGGCCTGCGGTTCGCCGCACAGCGGCACCGACGGGATCGCGCCGACCAAGCCGGCGGGCAAAGTCGTCGTCAAACGCTGCAGGTACTGCTGGCCTTCGCCGCGCGTCAGGTTGAACGTGTAGTTGGTGTACGCACCGGCCTTGTGCGTGCTGTCGGTCGTGCTCTGGCCCAGCGCGAAGGGGATCGTGCCGGGGCAGCCGCTCGCCGTGAAGGGAGTGGTCCCGGCAATGCTCGCGCCGGTGTAGGCGCTGAAGTTGAACGCGGTCGTGCCGCTGCACCCCAGCGGGTTGGCCAGCGGGGCGTGTTCGCCGCCGTTGAGCGTCAGGCGCAGTTCGCTGAACGGGAGCTGGGGGTTGCCGAGGAAGCTGACTTCCAGGCGACCGGTGTCGGGGTTGGGGCTGACCTGTCCGCGCAGTCGCACGGACACGTCGAGGCTCGACTCGGCGTCGATGTAGATCGTGAACGGCGGGTCGGTGATCTTCGTGCCTTTCGGTTCCGGGCCGCCCAGATACACCGCGCCGCTCAGCGCGCCTTTGGGCAGATCGGTTTCGATCGCCACCGAGCCGACCCGAGAGGCCGCCGGGCAGCTCACCGGGTTGCGCGTGCCGATGCCGATCTGCGACGGCGTGCAGGCTTCCAGGCCGTGCGCCGCCGAGGGGTTCAGCGTGAGGCCTTCCGGCAGCGTGACGTGCGCGTCTTTGATGTCGGCCGTGTTGATTTCGTTGGCGCCGACGTTCTGCGGAACCGCCACGACCGTGGTGGCACCGTCTGTCTTGTCCGAGCTGGCGGAGTTGCCTTCGGGCGTCACGGTCGTCGTCGGTTTGAAGGGCACTTCGCCGCAGCCGGTTACGCCGACGGGCGTGTGCGTGTCGGCCTTGGAGACCTGGCCTTCATACGATTCGACTTCGACGTGCGAGGTCGTGCTCGGCGCGCAGACGCTCGGCAGTGTGAGGAAGTTGCCGATCCCGGCGTGGCCTTTGAACAGCAGCTTGGACTTGAGGACCGGGATCGCTTTGGAGATGTTGTCGATTTCGAACCACTCGTGGTAGTCGCCGTTCCATTCGACGTGGCCCTTGAGCAGGATGTGTTCGTTGGCGACTGGCTGCACGTTGACGTGGATTCCGAACTCCAGCGGCAAGCCCGCTTCGGGTTGCAGGTTGTAGACCTGACCGGTGAATTCGGTGTCGACGAGAGCGACGAAGGCTGTCAGCTTGGTTTCCCCGACTTCGGTGTTGGCGGGGCAAGTGTCGCTGTTGAACTGAGCCACCGAGCACTTCGGCAACGCCTCAGGGTTGGCGGCCAGCCCAGGCGGGACATCGACGCGAAGGCGTTTCAGCGAACCTTCCGGTTCGCGTTGTTTGAGGATGTTTTCTTTTGAGTTGAGTTCGACCGAGGTGATGCCCCATTCGGGGTGTCCGGCCGCCTGCGTGAAGAACTGATTTTGGGGGCTCGAGTACACGCAGTTGGGGTTGTTGCAGGTGCCGGCTTCGAAACCCGGTTCGGTGACGCCGAACGCGGCCTGCGCGGCAGGCGCGAACAGTGCGATGGACGCGAGCGTGAGCAGCCCTGCGAGGGCGGTGCGGACGTGCAGCTTCATGGCGATGTCAACCTCATTCCTCTACCTCCCTGTAGGTCCGGGCCCGATTCGGCGGACCGCGGTGCCCGGCCAGGCGGGCGTACCTCGAGCACAAGGCACATACCCGCTTTGGCCCGCTCTACGCACCGCGACGAGCGCGGCCGGCCGAATCGACCGCCCGCGGGGGTCCTCTGGACCGCTGTCGGCGGGCTGCCGCGCGCGCGGCAGCGTTACTTCTGTTGCGGCACGTAGGGCGCGAGCTCGCGCCGCGCGATCGACAGCTTGTGCACCTCATCGGGGCCATCTGCCAGGCGCAGCGTGCGCAGGTGCGCGTAGGCACTGGCCAGGCCGAAATCATCGGAGACGCCGCCGCCGCCGTGAGCTTGGATCGCGCGGTCGAGCACCTTCAGCGCGACATTCGGGGCCGCGACCTTGATCGCCGAGATCTCGATTCGTGCGTGGCGGTTGCCAACCGTGTCCATCAGCCAGGCGGCCTTCAGCGTCAGCAGCCGTGCCATCTCGATTTCGATGCGCGACTCGGCGATCCAGTCCTGGACGTTGCCGCGCATGGCGATCGGCTGGCCGAACGTGACGCGCGAGACAGCGCGCCGGCACATCTGCTCCAGCGCGCGCTCGGCGGCGCCGATCGCGCGCATGCAGTGGTGGATGCGCCCGGGGCCGAGGCGCGCCTGGGCGATCATGAAGCCGTCGCCCTCGCCGGCGATCAGGTTCGACACGGGCACGCGCACGTCGGCGAAGTCGACTTCGGCGTGGCCCTCCTGGTCCTGGTAGCCGAACACCGGCAGCCCGCGCATGATCGTCACGCCCGGCGCGTCGATCGGCACGAGGATCTGGCTCTGCTGTTTGTAGGTCGGCGCGTCGGGCTGGGTCTTGCCCATCACGATCATGATCCGGCAGTGCGGGTGCAGAGCGTTGGAGGTCCACCACTTGCGCCCGTTGAGCACGTAGTCGTCGCCGTCGCGGTCGATGCGCAGCTCGATGTTCGTGGCGTCGGAGCTGGCGACGTCGGGCTCGGTCATCGCGAACGCCGAGCGGATCTCGCCGTCGAGCAGCGGCACCAGCCAGCGCTCCTTCTGCTCCGGCGAGCCGAACTGGTGCAGCACCTCCATATTGCCGGTGTCCGGCGCCGAGCAGTTGCACGCCTCCGAGGCGATGTGCGAGCGCCCGAGGATCTCCGCGAGCGGTGCGTAGTCGCTGTTGGACAGCCCGGCGCCGTGCTGCTCGTCGGGCAGGAACATGTTCCACAGGCCGGCGTCGCGGGCGCGCTTCTTCAGTTCCTCCATGATCGCCGGCTGGTGGTGGGGGTCGCCGGACTCCAGCAGCTGGCGCTCATAGACCTCCTCGGCGGGGTAGACGTGTTCGTCCATGAACGCCGTCAGGCGCTCCTTGAACTCCGCACAGCGCTCGCTCGGCTGAAAGTCCATGTCTCTCCTTTGGTCCCGCGGAACACACGGTGTATATCGGGTCTCCGATGCGCGTGGTCGGCGCCGGGCGCAGCCGCTACGGTGTGCGGCGCCGATGGCGCAGAGCAAAGCTCACCGCGGGTGCGCGCGGACCCGCGCGCGTCGCCGCCCTTACCTACTCGCGCTGCTCGCCGCCCTGGCGCTCGGCGCGCTGGCCGGCTGCGGCGGCGGCTCCCCGCAACCCGGGACGGGGCCCGCGGCCCATCCGGCGCGCGGCGCCCTCCCGGGCCGCGCGGGCGAGCGGCCGAACATCGTGTTCGTGCTGACCGACGACCTGTCGGCGAACCTCGTGCGCTACATGCCGCACGTGCTGGGGATGGAGCGCCGCGGCGCGACCTTCGCCAATTACTTCGTCAGCGACTCGCTGTGCTGTCCCTCGCGCGCCTCGATCCTCACCGGGCGCTTCCCGCACGATACGCGCGTGTTCGACAACAGCCCGCCGGAAGGGGGCTACAGCGTCTTTCACGAACGCGGCGAGGAGTCGCAGACGTTCGCCGTCGCGCTGCAGCGCCGGGGCTATCGCACGGCGCTGATGGGCAAGTACCTCAACGGCTACAAGCCCGGCGCGCGCGAAGGCGGCGAGGGCCCCTATGTGCCTCCCGGGTGGAGCGAGTGGGACGTGGCCGGCGACGGCTATCCCGAGTACGGCTACCGCATGAACAGCAACGGGCGCGTGCGCGCGTACGGCTATCGGCCATCGGAATATCTGACCGACGTGCTGGCACGCAAGGGCCTCTCGTTCATCGATCGCTCGGCCGCGCAGCGGCGGCCGTTCATGCTCGAGCTCGCGACGTTCGCGCCGCACGCCCCGTACACGCCCGCTCCGCGCGACTACGGCACGCTTCCCGGCGTCGGCGCTCCGCGCACGCCCGCGTTCAACACGGTCGGCGCCAACGAGCCGGCATGGCTGCGCTCCTTCGCGCCACTCGGCCCGTTTCAGATCGCGACGATCGACGCGAAGTTCCGCAAGCGCGCCGAGGCCGTGCAGGCGGTCGATCGCATGATCGGCCAGATCGAAGCTCACCTGCTCGCCGACGGTGTGGCGCGCAACACCTACATCGTGTTCAGCTCCGACAACGGCCTGCACATGGGCGAGCACAGGCTGCGCCCGGGCAAGCTGACGGCCTTCGACACCGACATCCACGTCCCGCTCGTCATCGCCGGTCCAGGCGTCGGGCATGCGCGCACGCTCGATCAGATGACAGAGAACGTCGATCTGTGCCCGAGCTTCGAGCAGCTCGCCGGGGCGCCGGTCGCGCCGAGCGTAGACGGGCACAGCCTGGTGGCGCTGCTGCACGACAAGCCGGCGGGCGAATGGCGCAAGGAGATCCTCGTCGAGCACCACGGGCGCGTGTACGACCACGGCGACCCGGACCTGCCGTCGCGCGGCTCGGGCAACCCGCCCAGCTACGAGGCGCTGCGCTCCAGCAGCGCGCTGTACGTCGAGTACGCTACCGGCGAACGCGAGTACTACGACCTGCGTCGCGACCCCTTCGAGCTGGACAACCTGGCGGGCGGCTTCTCGCGCGCGCACCTGCGCCGGCTGCATCGCACGCTCGCAGGGATCGAGCGTTGCCACGGCCGCCGGGCGTGCTGGCGCGCGCAGAGCCGCACGGCGTGACGGTCGCGGTGCGTTGGCACGCGACGGCACGGTGCCCGCGCCGCGCGGCCCTCGCGCGGCAGAGGCCATAGGCTGAGCCGATGAGCGAAGACCGCGCCACGGCGAGCTACCGCGAGGCGGGCGTGGACTACGACGCCCTCGACGCGGGCAAGCGGCTGGCGATCGCCAAGGCGCTGTCGACCTCCGAGCTGCTGGCGGCACGCGGGGGAAGGGCGCTGGACGCGTCGCGCGGCGAGCCGGCTTTCGTGTTCGAGCTGGACGGCCGCGCGTTCGCGTTCGTCGTCGAGGGCCTGGGGACGAAGTCGATCATCGCCCGCCAGGTGCTCGAAGGCCAGGGGATCAACCGCTTCGCGGACGTCGCCTACGACACGGTCGCGGCGATCCTCAACGACCTGTGCTGCGTGGGGGCGCTGCCGCTGGTCGTCAACGCTTACTTCGCCACGGGCGCCTCGGAGTGGTACCGCGACGCCGAGCGCGCCGGTGCGCTGCTGGAGGGATGGCGCAAGGCCTGCGACGACGCAGGCTGCACGTGGGGCGGGGGCGAGTCGCCTTCGCTCGCGGGCCTCGTCGACGAGCGCGACATCGAGCTCGCGGGCGCGGCGGTCGGCGCCGTGCCGCAGGGCCACTCGGCGATCCTCGGCGAGCAGCTTGCGCCGGGAGACGAGATCGTGCTGGTCGCCTCCAGCGGCCTGCACGCAAACGGCGCCTCGCTGGCGCGGCTGCTGGCGGGCCGCCTGCCCGACGGCTATGCGACGCGTCTGGACAGCGGCACGACGCTCGGCGAGGCGCTGCTGGAGCCGTCGGTGATGTACGCGCCGCTGGTCGCGGCGGCGATCGGGCGCGGACTGCGGCTGACGTACATAAGCCACGTCACCGGCCATGGCCTGCTGAAGCTGATGCGCCCGCCCAAGCCGCTGACCTATCGCATCGAGCGACTGCCCGACGTGCCCGAGGTGCTTGCCTTCCTGGCCGAGCGCGCGGGGCTGGACGCGCATGCGGCCTACTCGACGTTCAACATGGGCTCCGGCTACGCGCTGTACTGCCCGGCGGGCGGGGGGCGGGAGCTGGTTGCGCTCGCCGCCGAGCTCGGGCTCGACGCGCTGCTCGCCGGTCGCGTCGAGCAGGGCCCGCGCCAGGTCGTCCTCGAGCCGGTGGGCGTTCGCTTCGAGGACGCCGAGCTCGAGTTCTCGGCCGGCTGACCTCAGCCTCGACTGTAGCTTTATGGTTTGTTCGCGGCGTCGCCTCATTGTGGCGGACGGGACGCTGCTGCGAAGCCCGATTGACGGCGGGCGGCGCGATCCTGCTTCTGCAACATCCCCTGCAAACGCGGCTTCGATTGACCGTTCGCACTTGCGGGTACCGACCGCTATGGATAATGTTGCCCTCAGAGTCGCCACTGTTCTCCGGTGAGTTGCCGGAGATCTCGATATCGCCGGACCGGCAAAGGTTCCGGAGCTACCCGGATCGAGGCGGACCTGTCCATCAACAGAGGAGAGAAACCTGATGCGCAGAGCATCCACCTGTCTGGCCTTGCTCGGCTCGCTTGCCGTCCTTGGCCTGCCGGCAGCGGCTTCCGCCGCGCCGACTGTGACCTTCAAAGCGAAGGCCGTACCGATCCCCAAGCCGGGCGGCGGCACCTACCCGCACACCGGCAACATCCTCGCCAAGCATGGCGGACTCGGAGCGGCGCTCGAAGCCAACTTCGTGATCAGCGGCTCGGGCTACGGCGCCACGCCGCAGAACCCGGCCGGAGGCATCCCGCCGCTGGCGGCCGTGAACTTCTTCCTGCCCGCGGGCGCGAAGATCAACTCGGCCGGCTTCCCGACGTGCACGGAAGCGGTCCTGAAGAACACGGGCCCGACCGCCTGCAAGAAGGCCGTCGCCAGCCCCGTGGGCAACGCCCTCGGCGAAGTGACGTTCGGCTCAGAACGTGTCCCTGAGGAAGCGAAGCTGCAGGCGTTCTTCGGTCCCAACAAAGGACTCCTGTTCTACGTGCAGGGCAGCAGCCCCGTGTCGCTCGAATTCGTCTCGTCGGGTACCTACGTCAACTCGGGCGTGGCGCCTTACGGCCTCGAGCTCAAGACGACGGTCCCCGCGATCGCGACGGTGCCCGGCGCCGCTCTGGCCTCGACGAAAAACATCAACGTCAAGGTCGGCGCAGCGATCAAAAAGGGCAAGAAGCTGATCTCGTACGGCACTCTGCCGAAGACCTGCCCGAAGGGCGGCTTCCCGGTGAAGGCCGAACTGATCTTCGGCGGCTCCTACGGCGGCGAACGTGAATTCGGGATCCCCGCGGAAACCGTGCCGGTGACATACAAGGCTCCGTGCCCTCCGGCATAGAGCCCCATGGACGGTGAGGCTGCGCCTCTAGGGGCGTAGACTCGCCGGTAGGGAGTTGAGACGGGCGGCTCCATCGAAGAGGGTGGGGCCGCCCGGCTCGTTGTTAGACATCAAGGAAGGAAAGGGTGAGAGCGCAGACCGTCGGGTGGAGGAGAGGTGCGGCCGCGGTCGCGGCGATCCTCGCCATGGCCGCGATTACGGCCGTCGTTCTGCTGGCCACCTCCGCGGGTGGCTCCAACGGCAGCTACACCGTGCGTGCGATCTTCGACGACGCCGGGAACATCATCCCCGGCGAGAACGTGAAGATCGGCGGCGTCAAGATCGGCACTGTCGGGTCGGTCACAGCGACGCCGCAGGCCAAGGCGGCGGTCGTGCTGAACATCTCCAACCCGGGCTTCAAGGACTTCCGCGCGGACGCGAGCTGCACGGTGCGCCCGCAGGCGCTGATCGGCGAGAAGTTCGTCGACTGCCTGCCCACGCAACCGCGCGTCGCCGGAACGCCGCTGCCGCCCGCGCTGAAGAAGATCGGCAAGGGCCACGAAGGCTCCGGCCAGTACCTGCTGCCGGTGCAGAACACGCACAGCCCCGTCGACGTCGACCTGCTCGGCGACATCTCCCGGCTCCCCGAGCGCCAGCGCTTCACGATCCTGATCAACGAGCTCGGCGCGGGCTTGGCCGGGCGCGGCAGCGATCTGAACGTGGTGATCCGGCGTGCCAACCCCGCCCTGCAGGAACTCGATCGCGTGCTGGCGATCCTCAGCAGCGAGAACAAGGTGCTGGCGAAACTGGCCGTCGACTCCGACCAGGCGCTGCAGCCGTTCGCCGCAGTGCGCGAAAAGGTCGCCGACTTCGTCGTGCAGAGCAACACGGTCGCCCAGGCGACGGCGCGCCATCGCGGAGCGCTCGCGCGCAACCTCGCGCTATTCCCGAAGTTCCTCGCGCAGCTCGGCCCCTCGATGGAACGGCTGGCCCGCTTCGCCGATCAGACGACGCCTGCGTTCACCGACCTGAAAGTCGCCGCGCCGGGGATCGACAAGGCGTTCACGAGCCTGCCGGCGTTCTCCAACAGCTCGGCTGCGTTCTTCAAGAACCTCGGCGCGACCTCGAAGGTCTCCGGTCCGGCGCTGACGTCGATCCAGCCGCTGCTCGCCCGTCTGGAAAAGCTCGGCAAGGAAGGCAAGCCGTTTTCCTTCAACGCGGCCGAACTGCTCTCCAGCCTGCGCTCGACGGGCGGCCTGGAGCGGATCCTCGACTTCATCTTCCTCGGCGCCGGGTCGACCAACGGCTACGACTCGCTCGGGCACTTCCTGCGCTCGGAAGCTGTCGGCACGGTTTGCCTGACCTACGCCGTCACGACGGCTTCGGCGTGCGCCAACGCCAAACTCTTCAACAGCGCCACGAGCGAAGGCAAAGCCGCGACGGCGGCCTCGGCGCACAAGAGCCCGAGCTCCACGAGCGTCGTGATGGCGCGCACGCTCGCTGTCCTGAAGGGCGCGACACCCGCCGAAGCGACGGCCAAATACCCGGGAGCTACCACGGTGGCCAATGGCACGGGGACGCCCGCGGGTGGCGAACCCGCGGCGGTCGCCAAGCCCGTCGGTGGCGCCAGCGCCGGAACGACCTACTACGCGCCTTCGGCGGAAAGCTCGGGGGCGGACGGCATGTTGCTCAACTACCTCCTCGGCAACTGAGACGCCGATGACTCGGCCAAGCGCACTGATCGTCCTTCTGCTCGCGGGCCTGGCGCTGTTGGCGCTGCTCGCGCCCGCAGCCTCGCCGGCCGACGAAGCGGCGCCGACGGCGACGACGACGGAAATCGTCACCGCGCCCGCCGAAACGCCGGCGCCGGCGGAACCCACCGCGCCGTCCGGCTCCGCGCCGACGACCGGCTCGACGACGCAGTCGCCGGCGCCGAGCACGACGACCCAGGCGCCCGCCACGACGGCGCCGAAGGTCAGCGGGCAGAGCGCACAGGGCGCCACGCCGTCTCCCGCGAGCGGAGCCGGCAAGGCGGGCACAAAACCGGCCGAAGCGGGCGCCACGGGCAAGCCCAAGCGCGGCAAGAAGGCGCCCAAGCCCTCGGCGCTGACGCCGCCGCTGCCGCTCTCGCTGTCGTCGTCGATCGCCGGCGTCCCTGCGTTCTTCATCGAAAGCTTTCGCATACCGCCGTTCCTGCTGCCGATCTACCAGGCGGCGGGCACGGCCTACGGGGTGCCCTGGCAGCTGCTCGCGGCGATCAACGAGGTCGAGACCGATTACGGGCGCGATCTCAACGTCTCCAGCGCAGGTGCCGAGGGCTGGATGCAGTTCCTTCCCTCCTCATGGGCGACGTACGGCGTCGACGCCAACGGCGACGGCTTCAAGGACCCCTACAACCCGGCGGACGCGATCTTCGCCGCCGCGCGCTACCTGCGCGCCGCGGGCGCTGCGACGAGCCTGCGCGGCGCGGTGTTCTCCTACAACCACTCCCAGGCCTACGTCGAATCGGTGATGCTGCGCGCGAAGCTGCTCGGCGGCACGCCGTCCGGCCTGCTCGGCGCGATCACGGGGCTGACCGAGGCGCGCTTCCCGGTGCACGCCAAAGCGCATTTCAGCGACGGCTTCCCGGCCGTCGCCGGCAGCGCGTCGAACGCCGTCAAGTCGCTGCCGGGAACGGTCATCTACTCCGAAGCCAACGCGCCGGTGATCGCGGTGCAGGACGGCGAGGTCGTGCAGATCGGCGATTCGCCACAGCTGGGCCGCTTCGTGTCGCTGCGCGACGCCTACGGCAACACCTACACCTACGCCAAACTGGCCAGCGTCGCCGAGCTCTATCCGGTGCTCCGCCCCCACGATGGGCAGACCGGCGGCAAGAGTGCGGCCAAGGCACAGGAACCGGCCGAACCGCGCCCGACCGGGCCGGCGAGCGCAGGCACCCAGGCAGCCTCGCAGCCGGCCGCCGGCGAAGGGGCTGGGACCGCGGCTCTATCGCTGGGCTCCTCCAGTGCGCTGGAAGCGACGGCTCCGGGCTCGGCCGCCGCGCCCCAGCCCGGCGCCGACGCCGTGCCGTCGCAATCGCCCGCGCCCGCTGCCGGCACCGACGCGCCGAGCGGCGAAAGCGCGGGGGCCTCAGCCTCCGGCGAAGCGCAGGCCACGCCGGGCGAAGCTGCGACACCCTCAGGCGACCCGGCGCAGCGGGTGTTCCGAGACGGCCCCAACGACGTCTACCTGCATGAACTGCACACGGGCGCTCGCGTGATCGCAGGCACCGTGCTCGGACACGTGGGAGACGGCGAAGGCAGTGGCAGCGAAGGCGCCGAACCGCACATGCTCTTCCAGATCAGGCCCGCCGGCGTCGGCGCACCGCAGATCGACCCCAAGCCGATCCTCGACGGCTGGGTGCAGCTGGAGAACAGCTCGGTGTTCAGGGCCAAAGGTCAGAACCCCTTCCTGGCGACCGCCCCGACCGTCGGCCAGGTGCTGCTGGAGTCAAAGGAACAGCTGCAGCAGCAGGTGCTGGCCAACCCCGACATCGACATCTACCCGTGCGGGCGCCAGGACATCCAGACCGGGCAGATCGACCGCCGCGTGCTGGCGACGCTCGAGTTCCTCGCCGTGTCGGACCTGAAGCCGACCGTCTCGGCGCTGAAATGCGGGCACTCCGACCTGACGACCGAAGGCAACGTCTCCGAGCACTCCACCGGCGACGCCGTGGACATCTCGCAGATCAACGGCATCCCGATCGTCGGCCACCAGGGCCCCGGGTCGATCACCGACACGACGATCCGCAAGCTGCTGACGTTGCAGGGCTCGATGAAGCCTCACCAGATCATCAGCCTGATGACCTACCCCGGCGCCGACAACACGCTCGCGATGGCCGACCACTACAACCACATCCACGTCGGCTTCCGGCCGTTGTTCGCCCAGAGCGCGAGCCTCGCCGGCTCGCTCAGCTCGTCGATCACGCCGAGCCAGTGGATCAAGCTGATCGCGCGCCTGGGTGAAATCCCCGACCCGACCGTGTCCAGCGGGCCCTCGGCGGCTGCGATCCCCGTCCACGCGGCGACGACCTCGGGAGGGGGCAGGTAGCGATGGCCACGACGACTCCTCCCAAACCGCCGACCACACCGCCTCCGGGCAATCCGCCGCCGCGCCCGGTGGGCCCGTCGCGCGGGCGCTACGTGCGCCCGCTCGCGGTCGGGTCGCTGGTGATCGTGGTGCTGGTGATCCTCTACATCGTCTTCGCCGGCGGCGGCAGCTCGACGTACAAGCTCGAATTCGCCGAAGGCGACCAGCTGGTCAGGGGCGACCAAGTGCAGGTCGGCGGCGTTCCCGTCGGCAGCGTCAAGGACATCGAACTCACCCACGACTTCAAAGCGCTCGTGACGATCACCGTCGAGTCGTCGCTGGCGCCGCTGCACGCCGGCACGACCGCGCAGGTGCGGGTGCCCTCGCTGTCCAGCGTCGCCAACCGCTACGTCGCGCTCAGCCCCGGCCCGAACAACGCGCCGGCGCTGTCCTCGGGCGCGCGTCTGCCGGCGAGTGCGACGAAAGACGTGACCGACCTCGACCAGCTCTTCAACACGCTCAACCCGAAGACGCGCAAGGGCCTGCAGCAGTTCATCCAGGGCACCGCCGAACAGTACGTAGGCCAAGGCAAGTCGCTGCAGGGCGCGACCGAATACTTCGCCCCTTCGCTATCGGCCACAGACCACTTCTTCGCCGAGCTCGTGCGCGATCAGTCGACGTTCACGAAGTTCCTCGTCGAAACGGCCAAGGCCGTGACGACGATCGGCGCGCGCAAGGAACAGCTCTCAGACCTCGTCGAAAACGCCAACTCGACGTTCACGGCGATCGGCGACGAGCAGACGAACCTGGCGAAAGGGCTCAAGCTGCTGCCGGTGACGCTGCGCCAGGGCAACCGCACGTTCGCAGCGCTGCCCTCCACGTTCACCGCGCTGAAAAAGCTCGTAGACGCGTCCAAGCCGACCGTCCAGCCGCTGACGAAACTGCTCACCAGGCTGAAGCCGCTGCTGACCACGGCGACCCCGGTGGTGAAGAACTTCTCCACCGCGTTCAGCCAGCCCGGGCCCAACAACGACCTGACGGACTTCGTGCGCGCGCTGCCCGCGCTGGCCACCTCGCTGGAATCGAGCACCGCCGCCGCGATCCCCGCAGACCGCGAATCGGTGCCGATCACGGCGTTCTTCGGGCCCTACTCGCCCGACCTGCAGGGCACGCTGCGCGAGTTCGGGCAGACGACCGCCTACTACGACGCCAACGGCCACTACGCGCGCATCAGCCCGGTCTTCCCCGACTTCTCGCTCAACAGCAAAAACACGCTCACGCCGGCCGGCGCTTCGGAAGCGCTCGCGCCGCTGAAGTCCGGCCAGCTGCGCAAGTGCCCGGGCGCTGCCACCCAGCCGGCAGCGGACGGCTCCTCGCCGTTCGAAGACTCGGGCCTGTTGACCTGCGACCCCACCCAGCACCCATGAACCGCCGGCGCAACACCTCGCTGGCGGGCAGCCCGCTGCTGATCGGAGCGGTGACGACGCTGATCGTCGTCGTCGCGGTGTTCCTCTCCTACAACGCGAACAACGGCCTGCCGTTCGTGCCGACGTACAACATCAAAGTCGTCCTGCCCGAGGGCTCCGGCCTGCAGCCGTCCAACCAGGTGCGCGTCGCCGGCACGCGCGTCGGCATCGTCGGCTCGCTGACGCCGCATCTGGACCCGTCGACCGGCAGGGTCACGGCGATCGCCAACCTGCACCTGGAAAAGAAGGTCGAACCGCTGCCCAAGGACACCAAAGCGACGGTGCTGTCGGTCTCGGCGATCGGCCTGAAGTACCTCGAACTGGAAAAGGGCAAGTCCAGCGAAACGATCAAGGCGGGGCACGAGATTCCCGTCAGTCAGACGACCGAACCGGTGGACATCGACCAGCTTTTCAACATGTTCGACGAAAAGACGCGTACGGCGATCCAGGTGAACACGAACAACTTCGGCGACGGGCTGGCCGGCCGCGGGCTGGAAATCAACGAAGCGCTGCACACGCTCAAGCCGCTGGTCACCAACGCGATCCCGGTGCTGCGCAACCTCGCCTCGCCGCAGACCGACCTGCGCGGCCTGTTCAAAGGGCTCGACCGGCCGGCCGAACAGACGGCGCCGGTGGCCGCGCAGAACGCGGCGCTGTTCACCGAGCAGGACACCTTCTTCACGGCCTTCGCGAGCGTCGCGAAATCGCTGGAAGAAGCGACCGAGGGCGGGCCGGCATCGCTGGAACAGGCGATCTACTCGCTTCCCCATGAGGCGGCGTTCACCGAAAAGAGCACCGAGTTCATGCGCTTGCTGCGCCCGAGCGCGAAAACGCTGACGACGGTCGCCAAGCCGCTCGGCGACGCCTTCGCGGCGGGCGCGGTCAACCTCAAGGCTGCGACCGCGCTGAACACAAAACTGGCCGCCTCCTCGCAGGCCCTGCAGAAGTTCACCGAAGACCCGATCGTCACCGCCGGCCTGGAAGACTTCACGCAGACGCTGCAGTACGGCAACCCCGTGCTGGCGGGACTGGCGCCCGAGCAGGCCTTCTGCAACTACCTGACGCTGACCTTCCGCAACGTGGCGAGCCTGCAGTCGGAGAACATCGGCCTCGGCACGCTGGCGCGCGCAGGCCTGGTGCTCGCGCCGAGCGGCCCCAACAACGAGGGCTTCCCCTCGTCGGCGCCCGCAAACGGCCCGTCGATCGAAAAAGCGTTCGTCGGCTCGAGCACGATCGTCGACAACAACCACGTGCACGCCAACCCGTACCCGAACGTCGCCGGGCCCGGGCAGGCGCGCGTCTGCGAAGCCGCCAACGAGACCTACGAAAAAGGCAAGGCCGTGCTCGGCAACCTGCCCGCCGCGAGCGTCGCCACCCAGCGCGAAATCACCAGCCGCGAAGAAAACCTGTTCGGCCAGAAGTACTCCGCCGAACAGCTCAAGAACCTTGGCATCTCCACCGCCACGAAGAAACCGGCGAAGAAGAAAGCCGCGAGCAAAGGGAAGAAGAAATGAGCCCTCTTCGCCCCAAGCGCTGGCGCCGCCACGACGAGATCCCCGTCCGCGAGCTCAACCGCACTAGCCCGGTCCGCTTCGCGATCGTCTTCCTGGTGATCGTGATCGTCGCCGTCTACTTCGGCTTCACCAAGCACATCCCGTTCAAACACGCCTTCCGTCTCAACGCGCAGTTCGCCAGCGCGATCAACATCAAACCGAAGTCGCCCGTGCGCATCGCGGGCGTCGACGTCGGCAAGGTGACGCACATCAAGCGACAGGGGTCGACCGGGCTGGTGAGCATGGAAATCGAATCGCGCGGCCTGCCGCTGCACTCCGACGCGACGGTGAAGATCCGCCCGCGGATCTTCCTGGAAGGCAACTGGTTCGTCGAACTGCAGCCCGGCAGCCCGTCGACCAAGACGCTCTCCTCGGGCGCGACGCTGCCGAGCACGCAGTCCTCGGACCCCGTGCAGCTCGACCAGGTGCTCGACGCGCTGAACACGGACACGCGGGCCAACCTGCAGGACTTCCTGATCGGCTACGGCGACGGCCTCACGCGCAAGCCGTCCAAGGCCGACGATGCCGAACAGGACCCGGAGGTGCGAGGCGTCAATGCCGCCGAAGCGCTCAACAAAGCGTACGCGCGCGCACCGGCCGCCGAGCGCGGCGGCGCGATCATCAACCAGGCGATCGGCGGCACAGAACCGCACGACCTGTCCAAGCTCGTGCTGAGCATCGGCAAAGTGACCTCCGCGCTGAACGTCCACGAGCAACAGCTCGGAGAACTGATCGGCAACTTCAACACGTTCTTCCGCTCGTTCGCCAACCGCTCGTCGAGCCTGCGCGCCGCCGTGGCCGTGCTGCCGAGCTCCTTGCGCAACATCGACAACGGCCTGCGCGAACTGGACCGCGCGTTCCCGTCTGTCAAGACGTTTGCCACGGACATCCTGCCGGGCGTCAAAAACACGCCGCAGACCGTCACGGCGACACTGCCGTGGATCGCGCAGGTCGAAGCGTCGCTCGCGCCGAACGAGCTGGGCGGCGTGGCCAAGGCGCTGCAGGCGGCGACGCCGCAGCTGGCACAGCTGACCGCCGAACAGACGCCGTTCTACAAACAGACCGAACTCTTCAACAAGTGCCTGAGCAAAGTCCTCTATCCGGCCGGCAACACCAAGCTGCAGGACGGCGCCGCGACGAGCGGGGTCGAGGACTACAAGGAGTTCTGGTACGGCCTGACGGGCCTGTCGGGCATCGGCCAGAGCTTCGACGGCAACGGCACGATGACGCACTTCCTGCTCGGCAGCGGCGGCCCGACGCTGCGCTCGCAGCCGGCCTCCGTGCAGGGCAGCAGCACGACGGGGCTGAAGCTGCTCGCGCATGCCTCGCTGCAGCCATTGGGCACGCACCCGGCGTTCCCCAAAACCGAGCCGGCGTACAAGCCGCTCGTCCCCTGCTACACGCAGGCGGTACCTGACTTCAACGGCCCGCTCTCACAGGGCCCCGCGGACGGGAACGGCTGATGGCCACGAGCGAGCCCAAGCACCACGACCACAAACACGAGGGCGGGCTTACCGTCCGCGATCAGATCGAGCGTTACCGCACGGCGTTCATCTCGATAATCGTGATGATCATCATCGCGGCGGCCGTCGGCGGCTACATCCTCGCCCACGAGAACCTGAAGCTCCCCGGCTGGGTGCCGGTGCTCGGGCGCAGCTACTACTCGCTGAAGGCCGAGATCCAGACCGCGCAGGCGGTCACGCCGGGACAGGGTCAGGCGGTGACGATCGCCGGCGCGAAGATCGGCGAAGTGCAGAGCGTCGAACTGCACAACGGGATCGCCACGGTGTCGATGAAAGTCACGCCGAAGTACGCGCGCATCTACCGCAACGCGACGATGCTGCTGCGCCCCAAGACGCAGCTGCAGGACATCACCGTGGAGATCAACCCCGGCACGCCCTCCGCGGGCAAGTTGCCCAGTGGCTCCACGCTGCCGCTGTCGCAGACCGCTCCGAACGTCAACTTCGACGAATTCCTCTCCTCGCTGGACGCCGAAACGCGGGCGTATCTGCAGGAGCTGCTGGCGGGCGCCGGCGGGGCGTTCAAGAACAACGGCAAGGCCTTCTCGGCGACGCTCAAGCGCTTCGATCCGACAGCGCGCGAGATCCAGAAGATCTCCTCGCAGCTGGAACAGCGACATGCCAACACCGCGCGCGCGATCCACAACTTCAGGCTGCTGACCGAAGCGCTGGGGGGCAAGGACAAGGAGCTCGCACAGCTCGTCGACGCCTCCAACGCGGTGTTCGCGACGTTCGCCAAAGAGGACAAGGCCGTCGAACAGACGATCCAGCTGCTGCCGGGCGCCCTGAGCAAGACCAAGACGGGCCTTGGCAAGCTGGCCACGGCCGCCCACCTGGTCGGGCCCACGCTGCACAAACTGGACCCGTTCGCCAAAGCGCTCGGTCCCGCCAACAACGCGACGCGCAAGCTGGCGATCGAGACCACGCCGATCATCAAGAACGAAATCCGCCCGTTCGCACGCGAAATCCTGCCGACGCTCAACCTGGTCGCGCCGGCGACCAAGGAACTGGCCGAAGCGTTCCCCAAGCTCGCCACGACCTTCTCGGTGTTCAACGAATTCTTCAACGAGCTCGCCAACAACCCCGGCAAGAGCCAGGGCGGCTTCCTGTTCTTCCTGGACTGGGCCAACCACAACCTCAACAGCGTGCTCAGCTCCTCTGACGCGCACGGCATCCTCGGGCGCACGCTCGTGTACTTCAACTGCGAAGTCGCGCCGCTGCTCAAAGGCGTCGCCGAAGTCAACCCCAACGTGAACCTGCTCGTCGGCCTGCTCAACCCGCCGACGAGGGCCGACTGCCAGAGCCAGGGCATCATCAAGGGCGCGGCCGCCCACAAGGTGACGCCGCCGAAGGCGCCCGGCTCGAAAGTGCTCTCCGGCCTGTCGTCGGCGTTCGGCAGGACGGCTGGCGGCTCGAAGGGCTCGGCGAAGCCCGGCTCCAAAGCGGCGCGCAGGGCCAAGACGGCCAGCGGGCCGAAGTCCGAAGCCAAGGCGCGGGAAGGCAGCCGCTAGAGATGCAAAAGCGCGCGCCCACCCTCGGCAACATGCTCGTGATCATCCTGTTCGTGCTGAGCTGCTTCGGCCTGCTGCTGTTCCTGTGGGAGTCCTTCGGCGGCCCGTTGCCGCTGAAGCCCAAGGGCTACCGCATGACCGTGGCCTTCCCCAAATCGCTGGCGCTCGCCGAACAGTCCGAAGTCCGCATCAGCGGGGTGGACATCGGGCGCGTCGTCGCGCTGAAGCTCGGCGACGGCGGGCGCACGCGCGCGGAACTGGAAATCAACCAGAAGTACGCGCCGATCCGCGCGAACATGCACGCGATCCTGCGCCAGAAGACGCTGCTCGGCGAGACCTACGTGCAGCTGATCCCACAGGGCAACGGGCGCACCGGGCCGTTCGTGCCCGACAACGGCCAGCTCGCCGACGCGCAGGTCGAACCGTCGGTGACGCTCGACGGCATCCTCTCGGCGTTCGACCCAAAGACGCGGCGCGACTTCCAGATCTGGCAGCAGTCGCTGGCCGAAGGCATCGAAGGGCGCGGCGAACAGATCAACGCCGGCTTCTCGCAGATCAACCCGTTCGTGCAGCACGCGAACACGCTCGTCGGCCTGCTCGCCTCCCAGGAGGGAGCGGTGCGCGCGCTGGTCAAGAACACCGGCGTCGTGTTCAACGCGCTCGGCAGCCGCGATCACCAGCTCGAAGGCCTGATCGTCAACGGCGAGCACACCTTCCATGCGCTCAGCGAAGGCAGCCAGTCGTTCGCCGCCGCCTTCCGCGCGCTGCCCGAATTCGAGAAGCGCTCGAAAACGGCGCTCAAAGAACTTGACCGCTTCGCCGACGACGCCAGCCCGTTCCTCGACGAATTCCGCCCCGTCGAGCGCAAGCTCTCAGCCACGCTGACCGCGGCCAAGCCGTTCGCGCCGCAGTTCGACAGCTTCCTGACCTCGCTCGGCCCGCTGTCGGCGGCCGCGAAGAAGGGCCTGCCCGACGTCGGCAAGACGCTCGACCTGACGACCACGCAGCTGCAGGAAATCCGCCCGGTGCTGCACAACCTCGATCCGTTCCTGCAGAACCTCGGCGAATACGTGCCCGAGCTGCAGGCGTTCTTCGCCAACTTCACCGCCGCGACGCAGGCTCACGGCAACAACACCAACACGCCCGGCGGCCCCCAGCAGCACTACTTGCGCTCGATGCAGGTGCTCAGCCCGGAGAGCCTGTCGGTCTACGCTCAGCGCATCGGCACCGACCGCTCCAACCCGTACTTCAAGCCCGGCGCCTTCCGCGCGCTGGGCAACGGCGGCCTGCAGGTGTTCAGCAACAGCAACTGCTCCAACCCCGTGCCGTCGGTCAGCGGGCCTGCCAACGCGACGATCTCGCAGAGCCTGATCGAAGAGATCATCCAGTTCAAGGTCGCCAACGCGCCGGAAACGCCCAACTCGATCGCCGCGCCCGGCTGCAACCAGCAGGGCACGTTCACGTTCAACGGCCAGACGTCGCAGTTCCCGCACGTCGTCTACGGTGGGAAATGATGAGCGAGGAGGAGCACGACTACCAGTGGCACACGAGCGACCTGGACCTCTCCGGCGACCCGGCTGAGGGCAACTGGTCGATCCGCTGCACCGACGTGCACAAGCGCCTGGGCGGCGTTTCGGTGCTCAACGGGCTCACCGTGGCGATCCCCGACGACACGATCACCGTCGTGCTCGGCCCCTCCGGCACGGGCAAGAGCGTGCTGATCAAGCACCTGATCGGGCTGATGTTCCCCGACTCGGGCGATGTCGTCGTGCACGGCGAACACGTGCCGCAGCTGACGATGCCCAAGCTGCTCGCGCTGCGCCAGCGGATCGGCGTGCTGTTCCAGGACGGCGCGCTGTTCGGCTCGATGTCGGTGTTCGACAACGTCGCTTTCCCGCTGCGCCAGCACACCGACCAGAGCGAGGCGCAGATCGCCGAGACGGTCACCGAGCGCCTGACCGACGTGGGACTCGCCGACGCGATGGACGACGCGCCCTCGCAGCTCTCCGGCGGCATGCGCAAGCGCGCCGGCTTCGCGCGCGCGCTGGTGATGGAACCCGACGTGGTGATCTTCGACGAGCCCGACTCGGGCCTTGACCCGGTGCGCACGGCGCTGCTGTGCGAACTGATCCAGGAGATGCACTCGATCCACGGCGGCACCTACATCGTCGTCACGCACAACATCGCCTCGGCTCGGCAGATCGGCGAATACATCGCCGTGCTGTGGAAGGGGCGCATCGTCGAAGCCGGCGACGCCGAGCGCATGTTCTCCTCGGACAACGCCTTCGTGCGCCAGTTCCTCAGCGGCTCCGCGGAGGGGCCGCTGACGATGGACTGAGCAGCCACCCGCGCGCCGTAGCGGGCGGCTGCGAGCCGGCTTGCCGGTGGCGGACGGGTCGCGTGCGTTCGTCCTGGGCATATGCGAACATACGTTCGTATGGTCGTCTGCGTCCATTTCCCGCGCTTCGAGCTGGTGCTCGCCGCCGGCGGAGCGCAGGCGCTGGTGGGCCGCGCTCTGGCGATCGCGCCTGCCGCCGGTTCCGACCAGCGCCTGGGGGAAGTCTCCGGCGCGGCCGAGGCGCAGGGAGTGCGCAGGGGCATGGCGCTCGGCGAGGCGCTTGCGCGCTGCCCGGACCTGGCCGTCGTGCCCGCCGACCCGGTGGGCATCGACGAGGCCTGGGAGGCGGTGCTGGATTCGCTTGAGGCGATCGGGGCGACCGTCGAGCCGGCGCGTCCCGGCCTGGCCTATTTCGAGACCGGTCCGCTGCGCTCGCTGCACGGCGCCGATGCGGGCGTGATCGCCGCGGCGCAGCGCGCCGTCGGGAGTGGGGCAGGCGCCGCGCGGACAGGCGCGCCGAGCCCGGCCGGCCGAGGCGGTGGCGATCGCCACGCGCGCATGGGGGCGGGGCCGACGCGCTTCTGCTCGCTGGCGGCGGCGCTGGCGGTGCGCTCGCGCCGGCCGCTCGTGCTCGACGGCTCGCAGGCCCTGCGCTGGCTGGCCGGGCGCCCGGTCGAGCTGCTCGGCTATCGCCGTCAGACCGAGCAGCTGCTCGAGCCGCTCACGCGCTTGGGCGTGCGCACGCTGGGTGAGCTGGTTCGCCTGGGACGCGACGAGCTTGCAGATCGCTTCGGGGAGCCGGGCGTGCTCGCGCACCGCCTGGCCTGCGGCGAGGACGCCGCGCTGCGCCCGCGCTCGGCGCAGGAGCGCATGCAGGAGACGATGAGCGTCGGCGACGCCAGCTCCGGGCCGGCGATCGAGCGCGTGCTCGGCGTGCTGGTGGACCGCCTGCTGGCGCGCAGCGACCGCCGGGGGCGCACGTTGCGCGCGGTCACGCTGTCGGCGCGATTGCTGTCGGGGGGCGGCTGGCGCGAGCGCGTGGTCTTTCGCCAGCCGCTGGCAGATCGCGAGCGCATCGCCCTGGCGCTGTCGCTGCGGCTGTTGCTGCTGCCGGCGCCGGCCGCATCGCTGGGGCTGGCCGTGGAGCGCTTCGGCCCGCCGGCGGGCGAGCAGCAGGCGCTGCTGGACGAAGGCCACGCGGCGCGTGTCGGGCGCCTGCGCGAAGCCGTCGCGCAGGTGCGCACGGTTGCGGGGGAGAACGCGGCGATGCGGGCGGTGTGCGTCGACCCGGACTCGCGCGTGCCCGAGCGGCGAGTCGTGCTGACGCCGCTGCCGGGCTGATGGCGCCCGCCGCGCGCGTGCAGCTGAACCTGCCCCATCCGGCGCGCGTGCGCGCGGGGGCGGGAGGGGTGCCGCTGCGCGTGGACGGGCGGGCGATCGAGCTGGTGCGGGAGTCCTGGCTGGTGGAGGACCGCTGGTGGACAGCGCAACCGCTGCGCCGGCGCTACTGGGAGGTGGTGACGACGAACGGGCGCAATCTGGTCGTCTTCCATGACCTGGGCGCGGGACGTGCCGGTGGCTGGTTCGCGCAAGGAGCGTGAGGCGAGCGTGCGAACGACAGTGGGGACGAGATGACATCCACGCCGCCGTACGTGGAGCTGCACTGCCACTCGGCCTACTCGTTCCTGGATGGCGTGTCGTTGCCGCAGGAGCTGGCGCAGAGCGCTCGCGAGCTTGGCCATCGAGCGCTGGCGCTGACCGATCACAACTCGGTCAGCGGCTCGATGGAGCTCGCTCAGGCCGGCTCAGACCACGGCCTGCGCACGATCCACGGGGCCGAGGTGGACCTCGCTGCAGCCTGCGGCCCTGGCGACGGCACCCGGCACCTCACATTGCTGGTGCGCGACGAGCGTGGCTGGCGCAACCTCTGCCGCATCCTCACGCTCGCCCATGCGCACACCCGCGACGGGTCTGCGCGGCGCACGCTGGGCGAGCCGGCGGTTGGCTTGCAGGCGGTGCTCGACCACGCCGAGGGGCTGGTCTGCCTGACCGGCTGCGCCGCGCGCGGGGCGATCGGCAGCGGCGTCGCCGACGAGCCGGTCGCGCGGAGGCTGCTGGATGCGTTTGGCGCCGAGAACCTGCGCGTGGAGCTGCAGCGCCCCTACGCCCGCAGCGATCGCGCTCGCAATCGCGCGCTCGCGGCGTTCGCCCGGCGCTTGGGGGTTGCGTGCGTGGCGACCGGCAACGTGCATGCGCACGCGCGCTGCCGGGCCGAGCTGCAGGATGCGTTCGTCGCGCTGCGCAACCATACGACGCTCGACGCCTCAGAGCCGCTGCGGCGCGGCAACTTCAGCCATGTGATGACGACACCGCAGGCGATGGCCAGCCGTTTCGCCGATCACCCCGAGGCGGTCGCCGAGACGCTGGCGCTCGCCGAGCGGCTGACGTTCAACCTCGACAGGGACCTCGGCTACCGCTATCCGGGCGCCGAGGACGACGGCGCGGAGCGCAAGCTGGCAGAGCTGTGCGCTGTGCGCATGCAGGAGCGCTATGCGTCCTCGTCGATGCATGGCGAGGCGCAGGCACGCCTGATGCAGGAGCTGAACGTGATCGGCAGGCTCGGTCTGTCGGGCTTCTTCCTGCTGCACCACGAGATGCTCGAGCTCTCGCGCGAGGTGGCCGTGGAGGTGCGCGGCCCCGATTCGGTGCGAGCGCTGCTGGCGCCCGGGCGCGGGCGCGGGTCGTCGGTCTCCTCGCTGGTCTGTTACCTGATCGGGCTGTCGCACATCGACCCGCTCGCGAGCGGGCTGACGCTCGGGCGCTTCCTGCACGAGGACCTGCGCGGCCTGCCCGACATCGACCTCGATTTCCCGCGCGACATCCGTGCGGTGCTGATCCCGCGCGTGCACGAGCGCTTCGGGCGCGAGCACGCGGCGCTGGTGGCGGCCTTCCCGACGTTCCGCGCGCGCGGTGCGATCCGCGAGCTGGGCAAGGTGCTCGGCCTGCCGGCCGGCGAGATCGAGCGCATGGCGCGCGGCGCCGAGCGCTACGGGTCCGGCGCAGAGCACGACATGGCGGCGGGGGCCGGCGCGGGGGAGGGACACGGCGACGGCCCGGCGACGGCTGCTCCGGGGCGATGGCGCTGGCTGGCGCGGCTGGTCGAGGAGGCGCACGGCCTGCCACGCCACCTCTCCCAGCACTCGGGCGGGATGATCGTGGCGACGCGGCCGCTGATCGACTGCTGCCCGGTCGTGCCGGCGGCGATGGAGGGCCGCCAGATGGTGCAGTGGGACAAGGACTCCTGCTCGGACGCCGGCTTTCTGAAGATCGATCTGCTCGGGCTGGGGATGCTCTCGGCGGTCGAGCGCTGCGTGGAGACGATCGCGCGCGTGCGCGGCGAACGCGTCGATCTCTCGCGCATCCCGTTCGACGACGCGCAGACGTTCGCGGCGATCCGCGAGGCAGACACGGTCGGCGTCTTTCAGATCGAGAGCCGCGCGCAGATGCAGTCGCTGCTGCGCACGCGCCCGGACAGCCTCGACGACCTGACGGTGCAGGTGGCGATCATCCGCCCAGGGCCGATCCAGGGCGGGGCGGTAAATCCGTACATCGAGCGGCGCAGGCGACTGCGCGAGGACCCCGGCTACGAGATCCCCTATGAGCACCCATCGCTGGAGCCGGTGCTGAAGGACACGCTGGGCACGATCATCTTCCAGGACCAGGTGATGGAAGTGGCCGAAGCGCTGGCCGGCTTCACCCCCGGAGAGGCGGACGGCCTGCGCCGGGCGATGAGCCGCAAGCGCTCGCTGGAGGTGCTCCAGCGCCACCGCGAGCGCTTCGTGGAGGGCGCCGTGCGCCATCGCGGGGTCGAGCGCGAGATGGCCGAGCGCGTGTGGCAGATGGTCGAGGGCTTCGCCGGCTTTGGCTTTCCCAAGGCGCACAGCGCGGCCTTCGGCCTGCTGGCCTATCAGTCGACGTGGCTGCGCGTGCACTACGGGCCGGAGTTCCTGTGCGCGCTGCTCAACGAGCAGCCGATGGGCTTCTACGCGCCGGACAGCCTCGTGCACGAGGCCGAGCACCGCAAGATCGCCATCCTGCGCCTCGATGTGAATGCCTCGGAGGTGGAGTGCGCTGTGCAGCAAGGCGCCGTGCGCCTCGGCCTGGGCTACATCAAGGATGTGGCGAGCGCAGAGATGCATGAACTGGTCGCCGAGCGCGAGCGAAACGGGCCGTTCGCCGACCTCGGCGAACTGGCCGGCCGCATCGGCGCGCGCCAGAGGACGCTCGAGCAGCTCGCCTGGTCGGGAGCGTGCGACGAGATCATCGGCGAGAACGGCAGGCGCTCGGCGCTGTGGCAACTGGGGATCGCCGCGCCGGGTCTCGGCGCAGACGCAGGGACGCAGCTCGCGCTGCCGCTGGAGCTGCCGGCCGCTCCGCGCCTGCGCTCGCTCGGGCGCTGGCAGCGGCTGATCGCCGACTACGCGACCAGCGGCGTGACGGTGGGCGACCATGCGATGGCGATCCTGCGTGAGCGCCTGCACGTGCCGATGCTCGCGACGAGCGCGCAGCTTGCGCGCCTGCCGAGCGGCGGCGCGGTGGCGATGGCCGGGCTGGTGATCGCCCGTCAGCGCCCGGGCACGGCCAACGGGACGATGTTCCTGCTGTTCGAGGACGAGTGGGGGACGGTCAACCTGGTCGTGCCGAGGGTGGTGTACGAGCGCCATCGCTACCTCGCGCGCGCCGAGCCGCTGCTGCTCGCGCGTGGGCGCGTGGAGCGCTCGGAAGGCGTCGTCAACCTGATCGTGCGCGAGCTGGCGGCGCTGGAGCGCTTCGTCTCCGGCGGCGTGGAGGGCACCGAGCGCGAGGCGGCCGCCGCCAGCGTGCACCGGCTGCCGGCCGGCGAGCCCGCCGGTTCCGAGCAGGAGGACGAGGCGGCCGAGGTCGGATCGAGCATGCGCGCGGTTGCGCCGCCGATCCAGAGCTTCGCGATGGGACGCCGGCGCTAGACGCACGCGGGCCGGCGCCTCGCTGCGTCCTCGGTCGCTCGCGTACGTTGTACGCCACGCTCCCTGCGTCCTTGCGAGGCTTGGCCCGCGCGCGTCTAGATGCGTGCTGGCCGAGGCCGCGCCTCGCGGCTCCGGGCCGCTCGCGCCGCGCGGGGGGGACGCGCGGCGCGGGGGCTCCGGGGTGATCAGGCGTGCAGCAGGCGCTTCTGCGTGTCCTCGGCGTCGCTGACCGCCCAGGCGAGTCGCTCGATCAGCTGCTCTGCGGCGTGGTCGTCGCAGAGATGCAGCGAGGACACGCTCTCGTCGAGCAGCACCGGCGGCTCGTCGCCACGCTGGTCGCTCGGGTCGGTTGTGACGATGATTCTGGGCATAACTCCCTCCTCGGGATCGGGGTCATGTCCTCCCACCGACAGTGTTGCTCCTCGTGCATGAAGGCAGGCTTAAAAGTTGTGTTCAGGCGCGAATCTGTGCCCGTGGCGGACGAATGTGCGGCTAGGCTGGTGCGATCGCACCGCTTGCGAACACCGACCTGGACGTCTTCGAGCTGTGCCTCGGCGGCAACGTGTTCGGCTGGACGCTCGACGAACGGCGGTCGTTCGCCGTGCTCGACGCATATGTGGCGGCGGGCGGTAACTTCATCGACACGGCCGACTCCTACGGGCGGCGCGGTCCCGGCGGACCGGGCGAGTCCGAGCGGATCATCGGGCGCTGGATGCAGGCGCGCGGCAATCGCGACGAGCTCGTGCTGGCGACGAAGGTGGGCATGGCGCCCGACCTGTCCGGATTGTCGCCGGCGACGATCAAGCAGGGCGCGGTGAGCTCGCTGCAACGGCTAGGCGTCGAGCGGATCGACCTGTACTACGCGCACAAGGACGACCCGCAGACGCCGCTCGAGCAGACGCTGGGCACGTTCGCCGAGCTGATCGAGGATGGGTTGATCGGCCATGCGGCCGCTTCCAACTACAGCGCCGAGCGCCTGGAGCAGGCGCTCGCTATCGGCGAGCGCGAGGACATGGCGTCGTATGTCGCGCTGCAGCCCCACTACAACCTGATGGAGCGCGAGTCCTACGAGCGCGAGCTGGCGCCGGTGTGCGAGCGCCACGGCCTGGCATGCCTTCCCTATTTCGCTCTCGCGCAGGGCTTTCTCACCGGCAAGTACCGCCCCGACGACACCCAGCAGCTAGACAGCCCGCGCGCCGACGGCGTGCGCGAGCAGTACCTCAACGACCGCGGCTTCGCGGTGCTCAAGGAGCTCGACGAGATCGCCGCCGCGCACGACGTCGCGGTCGCGGCGGTGGCGCTTGCGTGGCTGCGCGAACAGCCGACCGTGCTCGCGCCGATCGCCAGCGCTACATCTCCCGAGCAGGTCGACGAGCTGGTTGCCTCCACCCGTCTCACGCTGTCCGGCGCCGAGCGCGAGCGCCTCGCCGCCGCCTCAGGCTGAGCGGGCCGCGAAGTCCAGGCGGTTGCCGTCGGGGTCTGCGAAGGCGAGCGCCGGCGGGGCCTCTCCGCCCGGCTGCGCGGGCGAGGACGCGAGCGCGGCATCGGCTGCGACATCGCCGGCGCGCTCGCGCAGCGCGTCGAGCGCGGCGGCACCCGACAGCTCGAACTCGATCGAGCGCAGGCGCGGCGCGGTGTCCGGCGGCGGCTGCGATCCGGCGCTCTGCCAGGAGTTCAGGCCGATGTGGTGGTGATAGCCGCCGGCTGAGACGAATGCCGCAGACGGCAGCTGCGCCTGCTCCTCGAAGCCGAGCGCTTGGCGGTAGAAGGAGTCCGCGCGGGGGACGTCTGCGACCTTCAGATGCACGTGCCCGATCGACGTTCCCGGCGCGACGGCGTCGTCGGGCTCACCGGGCGACTGAGCCATCAGGTCGTCGAGATCGAGCGGCAGCGTGAACATGCGCACACCACGTCCGTCGGCAGGGCGTTCCCAGCGCTCGCGCGGACGATCGGCGTAGATCTCGATGCCGAGCCCGTCCGGATCGCTCAGGTACAGCGCCTCCGACACGCCGTGGTCGGATGCCCCGTCGATCGGCCAGCCGGCGCGCGCGACCCTGCGCACGGTGTCCGCCAGCGCGGCGCGCGAGGGGTGCAGCCACGCGACGTGGAACAGGCCCGTGCTGTGCGGCGAGACGAGCGTCGGCTCGGCGATCGCGTGCAGCGCCAGCGCAGGGTGCTGAGGGTCGGCGCCCAGCTGCGCCCTGTCGTGCTCGCGCGCGATCGCCGGCAAGCCGAGCACGCGCTCGTAGAACTCCGCGCTGCGGTCGAGATCGCCCACGTCCAGGCGCACCGAGGAGATGCGCAGCGACGGGTCGATCGCTTCTGCCGACGGCATGCCATGAGGCTAGCGCCGCGAGGCACGCCGCGGTGGATAAGCTCGCACGATGAACCTGCGCAAACTCGGCAGCAGCGATCTGCAGGTCTCGGAGATCAGCCTCGGCTCGTGGCTGACCTACTCGGGCGGGGTCGAGCACGAACAGGCGCGCGCGTGTGTCGATGCGGCCTTCGACGCGGGCATCAACTTCATCGACACGGCGAACGTGTACGGCCAGGGCGCCGCCGAGGAGGTGCTCGGCGAGGTGCTCGCGGGGCGCGATCGCTCCTCCTACGTGCTCGCCACGAAGGTCTACTTCCCGATGTCCGCAAGCGATCGCGGCCTGTCCGCGCAGCAGATCCACAAGCAGATCGACGCGTCGCTGAAGCGCCTGCGCACCGACCACGTCGACCTCTACCAATGCCACCGCTACGACGACGACACGCCGCTGCAGGAGACGATGACGGCGCTGACGGAGGTCGTGCGCGCAGGCAAGGCGCGCTACATCGGCTTCAGCGAGTGGCCGGTCGCCCGCGTGCAGGAGTCGCTGGCGATGGCCGACGCCGAGCGGTGGGTCTCCAGCCAGCCGCAGTACTCGATGCTCTGGCGCAAGCCCGAGGCCGAGCTGATCGGGCTGTGCGAACGCGAGCAGATCTCGCAGATCGTGTGGTCGCCGCTGGCGCAGGGCGTGCTCACGGGCAAGTACCTGCCGGGCGAGCCGCCGCCGGCGGACTCGCGCGCCGCCAGCGAGAGCATGAGCGGCTTCATCGACCGGCTGATCGCCCCGCCGGTGCTCGAAGCGGTGCAGCGGCTGAAGCCGATCGCCGAGGGCGCCGGCCTGACGCTGCCCCAGCTGGCGCTCGCGTGGGTGCTGCGTCAGGCGAACGTCGCGTCGGCGATCGTCGGCGCGACGCGGCCCGAGCAGGTTCACGCAAACGCCTCCGCATCGGGCATCCAGCTCGACGAGGCAACGCTCGCAGCGATCGACGACGCGCTCTCCGGCGTCAGCGTACGCTGAGCGGCCACGCCCGCCGACAGCTGCGCCTTGCGCCGCTCGCGACTTCGCCGCCTCGCGCGAGAGCCTCGACGTCGCTCTCAGCGGGCCTGCACGACGAGCGTCTGAAACGCGCGCCCGAGCGGACCGAGCTCGTCGTGCAGCACGCCTTCGGCGGTCGCCGCGCCGCCGTCCAGCAGCAGTGTGCGGGCGTCGAGCCCGATCCACTCCCCGCGCGGCGCGCGCTGCAGGTGGATCGTCAGGTCGGCGTTGATGAACACGAAGCGATCGAACGCCAGCGCAGCGCTGACGCCGTTGCCGAAGTCGGCGGTCGCCGCCAGCCGGGCCAGCGACGTGAGCGGCTCGCCGGGCAGCAGCGGGTGGCGCAGGCGCATCCACACGCGTCCCGGGCCAAGCTCCTTGGGATCGCTCAGCCAGCGCATCTCCATTGCCGTTCCGGCGAAGCTGGCGTTCTTGCCGCCGTCCAGCGCGAAGCGAATCGGCGCGCCGTCCGAAGGCGGGGGGAGGGGATCTCCGAGCGCGCGCGAGCCGGCCGGCGCGGCGGCTGCGGCGTCGCCGGGCACGGAGGTTACGCGCAGCGCGCTCGCTCGCACGATCGTCTGACCGTCAGCGATCAGCTCGGCGGCGAGCTCCTGCACGCGACGGCCGGGACGTACGACTTGCGTGGCCAGCGTCAGCGGCGCGAGCGGGATCGGGCGCAGGAACTCGAACGACAGGCGCCCGATGCGCAGCTCGGCGCCCGGTTGCATGCTCTCGAAGGCGGAGACGATCAGCGCGGCGGGTGCGCCGCCGTGCAGCGCGCGCGGATCCCACGGGCCGCGCGCCTGCTCGGTCGGGACGAAGCGGTCGCCGTCGGCGGTGAAGATGCTCTCGGCCATCGCGCGCTCAGCCGGGCATGCCCGCGATGAAGTCCTGCAACTGCTGCGGGTCGCGCAGCGGTGGGCCGTGGCCGAAGCACACCAGCTCGGGCTCCAGCGCGGCCAGCCTGCGCGCGGACTGGCGGTTGCGCGCGGGGTCCGGCGTGAAGACGGCCGGCGGCTCCTGCAGCCCGCGCCTGCCGGTCATCAGATTCATCCCGTTGAGCACGTCGCCGAGGATCAGCGCGCGGTCGGACTCGCGCCAGTAGGCGACGTGCCCGATCGAGTGGCCGGGAACCTCGAGCAACGTGAACCCGCCGACCTCGTCGCCCTCCTGCAATGGCCGGGCGACCGGGTGCGGCGGGCCGGTCCAGAAGCGCGCCTGGAATCGGTTGACCACTCCAGGCGCCTGGCTGTTGGAGATTGCTCCGGGCGTCTGCATCGCGTGGACGTCGTCGCGCCCGCACCACAGCGGGATCTCCAGGCGCTCGCAGATCGCATGGCTGGCGCCCTGGTGGTCGGGGTGGGCGTGCGTGAGTGCGTGTGCGTTGACCTCGCGCCCGCGTAGCTGGCGCATGATCCGCCGCTCGGCCTGGCGCGTGCCGGCGTCGATCAGCACGTCCTGCAGCAGATATACGTTGATCGCGTTGGGCGGAAAGCCGTTCAGCAGGAACAGGTCGTCGGCGAGCTGCTTCATGTGGTCTCCTTCGTCGGCACTAGTGCTTTGACTCCCAGGAGAATCCGCGAACGGCGAAGAACGCGCCGAAGACCCCCCACAGCGCGATCACCGCGAGCGCGTCGAGGTGGTTGCCGAGCCCCGAGCCGGTGACGATCGCGCCATAGAGCCCGTCGATCAGCGGCTTCAATGGCAGTGCTTCGGCGATCTGGCGCAGGAAGCCGGGCGCGCTCTTCGAGTCGAACACGTAGAAGGACACGAAGACCACCGGCAGGAACACGGCGTTGACGTACGCGGCGGTCGACTCGAAGTTGGGGATCGCGTGCGCGAAGGCGACGCCAAGCGCGGCCATGCAGACGACGCCGACGATGACGAACACGATCAGCTCGCCCCAGTCGCGTGGCCAGCCGATGCCGAAGATCAGCTTGCCGGCGATGACGACGATCGCGATCTGCAGCACGGTGTTGGTGACGGCGTTGGCGGCGACGCCGCCGAAGTAGGAGCCGGTCGGCAGCGGCGTCCCGCGGATGCGCTTGAGCACGCCGCGCTCGCGCAGGAAGACGATGTTGTAGGCCAGCGCGGTGAACGTCGTGGACATCACGCTCATTGCGGCGATCGCCGGGATCAGCCGGTTGAGCTCGTGCTGGTTTCCCGCGAGGATCGCGCCGCCGCCGCCGAGGAACAGCAGCGGCAGCAGGAAGTTGAAGAAGGCGGCGCTCGGGTTGCGCCAGAACATGCGCCGCTCCAGGCGGTACTGGCGCCAGCCGAGCACGAGCGCGTCAGCCATCGGCGGTCAGCTCCAGGTAGACGTCCTCTAGCGTCGGGCGCCCGACGCTGAGCTCCTCGAGCTTCTCGCCGCGCGCGAGCGCCTCTGCGGTCAGCTCGGCCAGCAGCGCCGTCGGGTCGTCGGTCTGCCGCTCGACGAAGCGCCCGTCCCGGTCGCGGTAGGCGACGCGGTAATGCGACGCGCCGACACCCAGCTCGCGCGGCGGCCCGATCGCGAGGATGCGACCGTCCTTGACGATCGCCACGCGGTCGGCGAGCTCTTGGGCCTCGTCGAGGTAGTGGGTCGTCAGCAGGATCGTCTTGCCGAGATCGCGCAGCTTGCGCACCGTATCCCAGGCGCTGCGCCGCGCCTCAGGGTCAAAGCCAGTGGTGGGCTCGTCGAGGAAGATCAGCTCAGGATCGCCGACGAGTGCGAGCGCGAAGTCAAGCCGGCGAAGCTGCCCGCCGGAGAGCTTGCGGCTGCGTACGTCGGCCTTGTCTTGCAGCCCGGCCAGCGTTAGCACCTCCTCCACGTCGCGCGGCTCGGGGTAGAAGCCAGCCCAGTGGCGCAGCGCCTCGCGCGGCGTGATGTGGCCGTAGATGCCGCCCGACTGCAGCACGATGCCGATGCGCCGGCGCAGCGACTGGCTGCGCCTGCCGGGATCGTGCCCGAGCACGGAGACCTCTCCGCCGCTGCGCGCGCGATATCCCTCGAGGATCTCGACGGTCGTCGTCTTGCCCGCTCCATTGGGCCCGAGCAGGCCGAAGACCTCGCCTCGCTGCACGCTGATATCGATGCCGCGCACGGCCTCGAACTCGCCGTAGCGCTTGCTCAGTGCTCGTACTTCGATGGCCGGGGTCGCATCGCTCACTGGGCGTCAATCATCCCAGCCATGCGTTTGCGGGCGCGCTCGGACGGCGTGCCGCAAGCGTCGCCGCTGTCGCCGGCGGGCGCGATCCGCGCTCTGTTACCAGTGCACGCCGCGCGTCAGCGTGGCCATGGCGATCTGCTCGAAGGAGGCCTTCTCCTCTTCGTTCTTCTGGCCCTTGGACGCGGCGGAGTCCGGGAACACGCGGTAGGCCAGGTGCAGCAGGCGGTCGACCGTCTTGGGCGACAGCGCGTAGGCGATCTCGCCCACAGTGCCAAGGCGGGTGCCCATGTGCTTGGGCCGCCCGCGCATCGCCTCGAGGATCATGTCGCCCGCCTCGTCGGGCGTGATCGCCGGGAACGCGTCGTACATCTTCGTCGGCGCGATCATCGGCGTACGCACGAGCGGCATGTGGATCGTCGTGAACGTCACGCCGTCACCGACGACCTCCGAGGCGACGACGCGCGTGAAGGCGTCCAGCGCGGACTTCGAGGCGACGTAGGCGGAGAAGCGCGGCGGGTTGGTCTGCACGCCGATCGACGAGATGTTGACGATGTGCCCGGAGCCGCGCTCGCGCATGTGCGGCAGCAGCCCGATGATCAGCTTGACGGCGCCGAAGTAGTTGAGCTGCATCGTGCGTTCGAAGTCGTGGAAACGGTCGTAGCTGAGTGCGATCGAGCGGCGGATGGACCGTCCGGCGTTGTTGACGAGCATGTCGACGTTGCGGTGGTCGGCGAGCACGCGCTCGATCAGCCGTTCGACGGACTCCATGTCGGAGATGTCGGCCGCGTACACGTACGCCGTCCCGCCGGCGGCGACGATCTCCGCGCGCGCCTCCTCGAGCTTCTCGACGTTGCGCGCGACCAGCAGCGGCACGCCGCCGGCCTGGGCGACCTTCAGCGCGGTCGAGCGCCCGATGCCCGACGATGCGCCGGTGATCATCACGTGCTTGCCCTCCAGCGCCTCCTTGAGCGTGCGACTGGTCGACATGCTCGGGTCCATCTCGCGCTCCCAGTAGTCCCACAGGCGCCCGGCGTAGTCGTGCAGCGCCGGCGGGCGCTCCAGCGGCGTGCCCGCGAGCGCGCGCCCGGTGGCCCGCGTGTCAAAGCGCGGCACGAGCTCCATGTGCGCGAGCACCTCTTCGGGGATGCCGAGCTCGCGCAGCGCGAGTTTGCGCAGCTGGCGCCAGGGCGGTAGGTCCAGTGCGAGCACCAGCGGCCACTTCGGCAGCGGGTCGGTGAGGCGTTTGTCGATGCTCACGGCGACGCGCGGCGCGTGCGCCGCCGAGGCGAACTCGTTGATCATCTCGTCGACGCGCTGGCGACGCGGATCGGTCAGGTGGAAGGCTTTGCCGTCGAGGTCGGGCTCGTGGGCGATGTGCTCGAGTGCGTCGACCACCCAGTCGACGGGAACCAGGTTGGTGTTGCCGAGGTCGGGCCCCACGAGCGGCGCCCACTCGGGCAGCAGCTGGCGTGCGCGCTGGATCGCCTTGAAGAAGTAGTACGGGCCGTCGACCTTGTCCATCTCACCGGTGCGCGAGTCGCCGACGACGATGCCCGGGCGGTAGACGCGCCATGGCACGTAGGCCTGCTCGCGCACGATCCGCTCGGACTCGAACTTCGTTCGGTGATACGGCGAGGGCAGCTTCTGGCCCTCGTCGAACATCTCCTCTTCGAAGGTGCCCTTGTACTCGCCCGCGACGGCGATCGAGGAGACGTGGTGCAGGCGCTCGGCGTTGATCGCGCGCGCCAGTTCGACGGCGTGCGTGGTGCCGCCGACGTTCACGGCGGTGTTCAGCTCGGGCGCCGCCGTCATGTCGTAGACGGCCGCGAGGTGGAAGAAGTGCTTGATCTTGCCGCGCAGCTCGGTGACCTGCTCCTGCTCTACGCCGAGCAGCGGACGCCGCAGGTCGCCGATCACCGGTTCGACGCGTTTGCCCGCCGCCGCACCGGCGACCGCGCTCCAGCGCTCGACCAGGTCCGCGAGGCGCTCGAGCGAGGTCTCGCGCACGAGCACGTAGACCTTGCCCTGGCGTTTGTCGAGCAGCTGCTCGACGAGTCGACGCCCGATGAAGCCGGTCGCTCCTGTAACGAAGTAGGCCATCGCGCTGCAGAGCCTACCTGCTGAGCGCGACCGGCTGCCGGGAGGGCTTGCCCTTGCTGTACGCGTGCGGCGTTGCGGTCGAGCCGCGCGACCCGCGCGCGCTCCTAGGCGCCGGCGCCGGCGCCGCCTCGGCCCTCGCCGGCGGCGAAGCGCGCCGCGCCGCGCGCGCCGTCCTCGAACACCTCCGGTCCCGCCTTGGCCTCGAGCGCGAGCGCCTCGTCGAGCGGCAGGCCGAAGCCGTCGATCGCAGCGCGGCGATCGGCGAGCATCGTCCGCTGGGGAAAGCGCGCGAGCCCCTCGGCGAGCGCCAGCGCGCGCGTCAGGTGCTCGCCCGGAGCGACGAGCTCGGTGAGCAGGCCCATCGCCAGCGCCTCCTCGGCGCCAACGAGGCGCCCGGTGAGGATCAAGTCGAGCGCACGGCCGAGGCCGACGATGCGCGGCAGCCGCTGCGTGCCGCCGTCGATCAGCGGAACGCCCCAGCGGCGCTCGGGATAGCCGAGCGTCGAGCCTGCGGTGGCGATGCGCAGGTCGCACCACAGGGCGAGCTCCAGCCCGCCGGCCAGCGCGAAGCCTGAGATCGCGGCGATCGTCGGCTTGCTCGGCGTCAGGCGGGTGAAGCCCATCGGCCCCTCCTCGCTCATCAGCCGCGGCACGAACGTCTCCGTTGCCTTCAGGTCCGCACCGGCGCAGAAGGCGATGTCGCCGGCGCCGGTGAGCACCATCGCGCGCGCCTCGTCGTCGGCCTCGAAGCGGCGGTAGGCGTCGTGAAGCTGCTCGGCCGTCGGCCCGTCGACGGCGTTTCGCCTGTGCTGGCGATCGATCGTCACGAGCGCGGCGGCGCCGCGCCGCTCGTAGCGCACGGCCTGCTCGTCACCGCTCGCCCGCTGCTCGCTCATGCGCAGCTGCCCGGGCGGATCGTCGCTACTCGCCGCTACCAGCCGCCGCGCCACTGAGCGTTGCTCAGCTGCGCTTTGTGGCCGGCCTTGCGAGCTTCCTTGCGCTTGTCCAGATGCCGCTGCAGCATGCTCATCGTGAAGACGAACAGCGGGAAGAAGACGATCAGGATGAACCCCGCGTCGGTGACGACTTTGTCGTCCGTCGCGCCGTAGAAGCCACGGCCGTCGTTGTGAGCCTGCGCGGCCGAGGCGAGCACGAGCGAAACGAGCAGAGCCCACAGGAACACGGCGGTCTTCAGGTGGCGCATGTCTGAGGATCGTATCTGAGGGCACGGGCGCTCGGCTTCTGGCGCGTGGCGGGCGGTAGCCATCGTATATACGCCTCTTGCCACGTGGGTCGCTGCGCCCGCGCGTCGCCGGCGATGTTCCTTGCGGACGGAGAAACGCGCGATCGTGGCCGCTGCGTGAATACCATCGCTATCGCTCGACGGAAATGGGCACACGACCCTCGCCCGCCGATCCGCGCCCGCATCCGCGCCCGCCGCCCGCCCGCCGCCCGGCGGGCAAGCTGATTTTGCGGCCGTAGTATCAGTCGCATGGCGCTGTTGATCGCATCGGACATGCACAAGGACATGGCTGGGCAGCCGCTGCTGCGCGGGGTCTCGTTCAAGCTCGAGCGGCGCGAACGCATGACGATCGCCGGGCGCAACGGGGCGGGCAAGACGACGCTGCTGCGGATGCTCGCGGGGGAGACGTCGATCGACCGCGGCGAGCTGAGCGTGGCCAAGGGGGTGCGCATCGCGCTGCACGATCAGCGCCCGCCGCGTGAGCGCGCGATGGCACTGCGCGATTACGTGCTGTCGGGGTGCGTGGAGGAGCTGCAGATAGAGGGCGAGCTGGCCGACCTCGAGCGGCGGATGACGGCCGGCGACTCCGACGAGGCGCTGCTGGCTCGCTACTCGCGCGCGCAGGCTCGCTTGGAGGCGCGCGGCGGGTACCTGTGGCGCGACCGCGCGACGGCGATGGCGCACGGCCTGCGCTTCAGCGACGCCGACCTGGACCGCCCGCTTGACACCTTCTCCGGCGGTCAGCTTACGCGCGCGTCGCTGGCGCGCGCGCTGGCGACGGGAGCCGACGTGCTGCTGCTGGACGAGCCGACGAACCACCTGGACATCGAGTCGCTGGAGTGGCTGGAGCAGACGCTCGTGGAGCTCGACGCGGCGATCGTGCTCGTCGCGCACGACCGCTGGTTCCTGGAGGCCGTGGGAACGGCGGTGCTGGAGCTCGAGGCCGGGCGCTCGCGCTTCTTCGCGGGAACGTGGCATCAGTGGCGCAAGGAGCAGGCGGCACGGGAGATCGCGCTGGGCCGCGCGATCGACTCCCAGCAGGCGGAGATCGCGCGCATGGAACGCTTCATCGAGCGCTTCCGCTACAAGGCCTCCAAGGCAAAACAGGCACAGTCGCGCGTGAAGAAACTGGCGAAGATCGAGCGCATCGAGCGCGACCCGGCGGCCGGGCGCGGGCTGGACTTCGAGTTCGCCGCGCCGCAGCGTTCGGGGCGGGTGATCTTCGAGCTGAGCGACGGCCGCGTGGAGATCGGCGCCGAGAGGGTGCTGCTGCTGGAGCGGGCCGAGCTGTGGCTGGAACGCGGCGAGCACGTGTCGCTGGTCGGGTCCCAACGGCTCGGGCAAGACGACGCTGATCGAGACGCTCGCCGGCCGCCGGCAACTGGCCGCGGGGAAGCTGAGCACCGGGCACAACGTGAAGGTCGGCTACCTCTCCCAGCACGCCGACGAGCTAGGCGCGGGCGGCGATCCGGGTCAGAGCGTGCTCGATGCGGCGCAGCGCGCCACCGGCCTGACGCAGGGCAAGGCGCGCGCGCTGCTCGGCCGCTTCCTGTTCTCCGGCGAGGATGCGGAAAAGCCGCTGGAAGGGCTCTCCGGCGGCGAGCGCAGACGTCTTTCGCTGGCGATCCTCGTGCACTCGGGAGCGAACGTGCTGATCCTCGACGAGCCGACCAACCACCTGGACATCGAGAGCCGCGAGGCGCTGGAGGACGCGTTGCGCGCTTTCACGGGGGCCGTGCTGCTCGTCTCGCACGACCGTGCATTGCTCGATGCGGTGGGCACGCGCACGGTGTCGGTCGAGCAGCACACCCTGCACAGCTACGTCGGTGGCTGGCCCGAGTACGTGCGCGTGCGCGAAGAGCGCCGTGCCGCCGGCGACAGCGGACCGGCGTCGCCCGTGGCACCGGTTCGCCGGGGTGGCCACGACGACTCCGCCGCGGACACGGCCGCGGCAAACGGGGCGAGGATCAACGGCAGCGCGCCCGCCGAGGCGCCGGCGAGCGCGAAGTCACGCACAGGCAAAGCCAAGGCGAAGGGCCCGTCGAAGAACCGCCTCAATGCCCAGCAGCAGGCCGAGCGAGCGGTGGAAGAGGCCGAGGCGGCGCTCCGCGCGCTCGAGGACGAGCTGGCCGAGCCGGCCGCCTGGGCGACGAAGTACGAGTCGGCCAAGTCAGAGGCGCGCCACACGGCGGCCAAGCGCGCGATCGAGGACGCATACGCGCGGCTGGAGTCGCTGGTCGACTAGAGGCTCGTCAGCGCTGGCTCAGCGGCGCCACTTGCGCGACGAGCCACGGCAACGCGACGAACATCAGCCAGAGCACGAACAGCACGCTCAGCGCGATCTGCGCCGGGCGAAAGCTCAAGCCGGCCGCGACGCCCAGCCCGGCGGCGACGACCCAGAAGACAGCCGATCTTGCAGATGTTGTGATGCGCATCGTCCTTGCTTACCCGGCGCGCCGCTCGTCTAACGATCGATTCGCCCCGTCGCGCTTACAATCCGGCGATGGACCGCTACCGCCCGGCGATCAACGTGGCGATCGTGCTGCTGATCGCGGCTGCGGTGTTCTTGATCCCCGGCGGTGGCCGTGCGGCGGGCACCTTCGAAGGCGTCCTGCTGGTCGGCTTCGGCGTCGGCTTCGGCTATCTCGGGCTGCGCATGTACCGCGAATACCGCGTGACGCTGCACGGCCTGGGCGACCGCTACCGCGCCGCGCTGTATGGCGCGGTGGCGCTCGTCGCGTTCCTCGTGCTGGGGCAGAAACACCTCTGGGAAACGAGTCTCGGCACGCTCGCGTGGTTCGCGCTGCTGCTGCTCGCGCTGTACGGCTTCGGCATCGTTTACCGCCGCTGGCGCAGCTACTGAGGGGTCGCAGCCGCGCGTTGGGCGCCTCCTATCCTCGGGTGTGATGCCCGCCGAGACAGCCACGAGCGAAGGAGAGCGCCGGACAAGCCTTGCCGACCGAAGCGGGGGGACACTCGCTTGAGCGAGCATCCCCTTATCGGCCAGCGCCGGGCGCTGCCCGATCAGCCCGGCGTGTACCTGTTCCGCGACGCCAAAGGCCGCGTCATCTACGTCGGCAAGGCCAAGTCGGTGCGCAAGCGCGTGGCTTCGCACTTCTCCAAAGCGCAGGTGCCGAGCAGCCCGGGCCACGCGGAGATGGTCGCCGCGGTGGAGAACGTCGAGTGCGTGATCGTGGCGACGGAGGCCGAGGCGCTGCTGGCCGAGCAGAGCTTCATCAAGCAGTACCGGCCGCGCTTCAACATCCGCCTGCGCGACGACAAGTCCTATCCGTTCATCGCGATCTCGCTGGACGAGGACTACCCGCGCGTGTACTTCACACGCGAGCGCCATCGTCCGGGGCGTGCGTACTTCGGCCCCTACTCCAATGCCAAGCGCGTGCGCGGCACACTGGAGGTGCTGGCCAAGGTGTTCATGTTTCGCTCGTGCACCGGCGCGGAGCCGGGGCGGCGCAGCGGCAGCCCATGCCTGGACTACTACATCAAGCGCTGCGAGGCGCCCTGCGTGGGATACGTGTCCAAGCAGGAGTACCGCGCGAGCATCGACGGCGTGCGCGACTTCCTCTCGGGGCGCTTCAAGGACATCGAGCGCGAGCTCGAGCAGCGCATGCGCGCCGCGGCGGAAGCCGAAGAGTTCGAGCAGGCGACGGTCGAGCGCAACCGCCTGCGCGCCGTACACTCGCTGCTGGAGCGCCGCCGCGTGGCCAACGAGTCGGTCGGCACGTTCGACGCCGTCGCGGTGGCGCTGGACGGGCGCGAGGCCAACGCACAGGTCTTCCAGGTGCGCGACGGCGTGCTGTCGGACCGCCAGTCCTTCTACCTCGCCAACGAGACCGAGCGAAGCGTCGCCGAGGTCGGCGAGGAGTTCATGTTGCAGTACTACGCCGGGCACATATCGATCCCGGCGCTGTTGATCGTGCAGAGCGAGCTCGACGAGCGCCCGGCGCTGACCGACGCGCTGGCCAGCCGGCGTGGCGGCTCGGTGGAACTGCGCGCGGCCGAGCGCGGCGAGAAGCGGCGCATCCTCGAGCTCGCCGAGCGCAACGCACGCCTCGCGCTCGACCAGGAGCGCCTGAAATCCGAGCGCCGCCGCCAGAGTCGCGTGGAGGCGCTGGACGGGCTGCAGCAGGCGCTCGGCCTCGACGTGCCGCCGATCCGCATCGAGTGCTTTGACATCTCTCATCTCGGCGGCACGCAGACGGTCGCCTCGATGGTCGTGTTCGAGGGTGGCGCGCCGAAGAAGTCCGACTACCGGCGCTTCAAGATCCGCGGCCTGGCCGAAGGCGAATCGGACGACTTCGCCGCGATGGCGGAGGTGCTCGCACGGCGCTTCGCGCAGTGGGAGCGCCAGGCCGACCTGTCGCCGCACGATCCCGACTACGACGCGAGCTTCGCCGCGCTGCCGAACGTCGTCGTGATCGACGGCGGCAAGGGCCAGCTCTCCGCCGGGCTGGGGCCGCTGCGCGGCTTTCGCGATCGCGGCGTGGCGGTCGTGTCCCTCGCCAAGCGCATCGAGGAGCTGTTCGTGCCCGGCCGCAGCGCGCCGCTGGTGCTCGATCACTCCACGCCCGAGCTGCAGTTGCTGCAGCGCGTGCGCGACGAGGCGCACCGCTTCGCGATCACCCATCACCGCAGCAGGCGCGACCGAGCGATGACCGGCTCGCTGCTAGACGAGCTGCCGGGCGTCGGCCCCGCGCGCAAGCGTGCCCTGCTTGCGCACTTCGGCTCGCCCGACGCGGTCGTCTCGGCCTCCAGCGAGGAGCTGCAGGCCGTGCCGGGGCTGCCGGCGAAGATCGCGCGCGAACTGCACGCGCGGCTGCACAGAGCAGGCTGAGCAGCTCAGAGACGCGCGGCGGGCGCGATGCTGGGACTTTGCCTGCAATATCGGGAAATTGACACTGTCGCCCCTGCGTGCAGCAAAATGTGTGCATGGCCGTGATCAGACCGTTGCGCCCGTTGCGCGGGGGCGCGGAGCGCAAGGCCGCGAAAGCGGTCCAGCCGGTCGTGCAGACGCGCCTGCAGGACCTCGTCGTGATCACCGGCTTCTCCGGCGCGGGTAAGTCGACGGCGATGAACGTGTTCGAGGACGCCGGCTACTTCTGCGTGGACAACCTGCCGCCGGAGATGATCCGCTCGCTGGTCGAGCTGTTCGTCCACCAGGGCTCCAAGGTGGAGCGCGCGGCGGTCGTCTCCGACGTGCGCGGCGGCGTGTACTTCGAGGCGCTGCGCGCGGTCGTCGAGGACCTCGATGCGCTCGGGTTGAGCCACCACGTGCTGTTCCTCGAGGCCGCCGAGCAGGAGCTCGTCACCCGATACAAGGAGACGCGCCGGCGCCATCCCCTGGCGCCGGAGGGCAGCGTGGCCGCCGGCGTGGGCGAAGAGCGCGCGCTGCTGGCTCCATTGCGCGAGGAGGCCGACATGGTGATCGACACGACGGGCATGTCGGCGGCGACGCTGCGCGGCAAGATCGCCGACGAGTTCCTGCCGCGTCAGACGGCCGGGCGCCTCGCGCTGACGTTCATGAGCTTCGGCTTCAAGCACGGGCCGCCGCGCGAGGAGGACCTGGCCTTCGACGTGCGCTTCCTGGCCAACCCGCACTACGAGTCCGACCTGCGCGAACTCACCGGCGAGGACCCGCGCGTGGTCGAGTACATCGCGCGCGACGGTCGCCTGGAGGAGTTCTACGAGCGCCTGCACGCGCTGCTGGACTTCCTGCTGCCGCAGTACGTCTCGGAGGGCAAGTCGCATCTGGTGATCGCGATCGGCTGCACCGGCGGCCGGCACCGCTCGGTGGCGATTGCCGAGCATCTGACCGAGCGCTACCGCGACAACGACGATCTCGACGTGGCGGTCGCCCACCGCGACATCGACAAGCGCCCGCGCGGTTCCTAGGCACCAGCGACCTGCCGTTTCGCGGATAAAGGCGCATTGATAGCCTCCCGCGGGCACGCCGGGCGACGGAGCCAGCGCTCCTGAGACCCGGCATCGTTCATTTTCGCTTCAGGAGGATTGAATGCCAGTTCGCGTTGGGATCAACGGATTCGGCCGAATCGGCCGGAACGTGTTCCGCGCCGCAAAGGCTCGTGCGCAGGAAACCGATCAGGCGATCGAGTGGGTCGCGGTCAACGACCTGACGGACGAGGCGACGCTCGCGCACCTGCTCAAGTACGACTCGATCCTCGGCCCGTACCCGGGCTCTGTGCAGCCGCTCGACGGCGCGCTGGAGGTGGACGGGCAGCAGATCAAGGTGCTCGCCGAGCGCGACCCCGGCGCGCTGCCGTGGGGCGAGCTGGGCGTTGATGTGGTGATCGAGTCCACGGGGCTGTTCACCGATCGCGACAGCGCCGCCAAGCACCTCGGCAACGGCGCCAAGAAGGTCGTCATCTCTGCGCCCGCCACGAACCCCGACGCGACGATCGTGCTCGGCGTGAACTTCGACGAGGCGTACGATCGCGCAAACCACCAGGTGATCTCAAACGCCTCCTGCACGACCAACTGCCTGGCGCCCGTGGCGAAGGTCGTCCACGACACGGTCGGCATCAAGCACGGGCTGATGACGACGATCCACGCCTACACGGCCGACCAGCGCCTGCAGGACCTGCCGCACAAGGACCTGCGCCGCGCGCGCGCGGCGGCGATCAACCTGATTCCCGCCTCGACGGGCGCGGCGAAGGCGATCGGCCTGGTGATCCCCGAGCTGCAGGGCAAGCTGCACGGCTTCGCCGTGCGGGCGCCCGTGCCGACGGGCTCGGTCGTCGACCTGACGGTCGAGTGCGCGCGCGAGACGACCGCCGAGGAGGTCAACGCGGCGCTGAAAGCCGCCAGCGAGAGCGGGCCGCTCGCGGGGATCATGCAGTACACCGAAGACCCGATCGTCTCCACGGACATCGTCAAGTCGCAGTACTCCTCCATCGTCGACTCGCTGCTGACGTCTGTCGTCGACGGCACGATGCTGAAGGTCGTCGCCTGGTACGACAACGAGTGGGGTTACTCCAACCGCCTGGTGGACCTGGTGCAGAGGGTCCTGTAGACGTCGTTGCAGCCGATGAGGACTGTGGAGGGGGCTATCGTGAAGGAGCGCAAGCGGATGAGGGCGGTGTGGCGATGAGGACGCTCGAGGACCTGGACGTCGAGGGCAAGCGCGTGCTCGTGCGGGTGGACTTCAACGTCCCACTCGGCAAGGACGCCGAAGGGCGGCCGCTCGTCGCCGACGACACGCGCATCGCCGCGGCGCTGGCGACGATCGAGGAGCTGCGCGAGCGCGGCGCGAGCCTCGTGCTCGTCTCGCATCTCGGCCGCCCCGAGGGGCGCCGCGAGGAGGACCTGTCGCTGGCGCCCGTCGTCGAGCGCCTGCGCGAGCTGACCGGCGCTCGCGTGACGCTCGCGCCGGAGGTCGTCGGCGAGCGCGCCAAGGAGCTGGCCGAGCAGCTCGCCGAGGGCGAGCTGCTGGTGCTCGAGAACGTGCGCTTCGAGCCCGGCGAGACGACCAACGACCCGGCGCTTGCGCGAGCGCTCGCCGAGCTCGCCGACGTGTACGTCGACGACGCCTTCGGCGCGGCGCACCGTGCGCACGCGAGCACCGAGGGCGTCGCGCACCTGCTGCCGAGTGCGGCCGGCAGGCTGCTGGAGCGCGAGGTGCGGACGCTGACGAAGATTCTTCAAAGCCCGCCGCGGCCGCTCGTCGCGGTGATCGGCGGTGCGAAGGTCGCCGACAAGATCGGCGTGATCGACCGCTTCCTCGACCTCGCAGACGTGGTGATCATCGGCGGGGCGATGTGCTTCCCGTTCCTCTGCGCGCAGGGTCACGGCGTCGGCGAGTCGCTGTGCGGCGACGAGGATGTCGAGCACGCGCGGCGCGCGCTGGCCAAGGCGACCGATCCGGGACGCGCGAGCGTGGAGCTGCCGACGGACCTCGTCATCGGCGATCGCCTGGCCGCCGACGCGGAGCACCGCGTGCTCGACGGCATCGAGGTACCGCCCGGCTGGATGGGGCTGGACATCGGCCCGCGCAGCGCCGAGCGCTACGCGTCGGAGATCGCACGTGCGGGCTCGGTCTTCTGGAACGGGCCGATGGGCGCGTTCGAGCTCGAGCCGTTCGCCGCCGGGACCCGCCGCGTGGCCGAAGCGGTGGCTGCCGCGCCCGGCGTGACCGTCGTCGGCGGGGGCGATTCGGCGGCTGCGCTCGCTCGATTCGGCCTGGATGCGTCGGTCGACCATCTCTCGACGGGCGGCGGAGCGACGCTCGAGCTCGTCGAGGGCCGCGCGCTGCCGGGCGTGCAGGCGCTCGAGGGCGCCGGCGCCGGGGCCGCAGCGTGAGCGATCGCACGCCGCTGATCGCGGGCAACTGGAAGATGTACAAGACCGAGCGCGAGGCCGAGGACTACATCCAGGCCCTGCTGCCGCAGGTCTCCGCGGTGGATGGGACGGACGTGGCGATCTGCGTGCCGTTCACCGATCTGCGCGCGATGGTCGACAGCGCGCGCGGCTCGCGCGTGGAGGTCTATGCGCAGAACATGCACCACGAGCACGAGGGCGCGTTCACCGGCGAGGTCTCGCCGGCGATGCTCTGCGACGTGGGCGCGCAAGGCGTGGTGCTCGGCCACTCCGAGCGGCGCGAGCTGTTCGGCGAGAGCGACCGGGCTCTTGCGCTGAAGGTGCCGGCGGCGCTCGCCGCGGGGCTGACGCCGATCCTTTGCGTGGGGGAGTCCGAGTCAGAGCGCGAGAACGAGGACACCGACCGCAAGCTGCGCCAGCAGATCAAGGACGACCTCGTCAATGTCGCGACCGAGCAGCTGACCGAGGTCGTCATCGCTTACGAGCCGATCTGGGCGATCGGCACGGGCAAGGTGGCTGCGCCCGAGCAGGCGCAGGAGGCGATCGCGTTCATCCGCGCGCTCGTCGGCGACCGCGACGCACAGGCTGCGCAGAGCGTGCGCATCCTCTACGGCGGCTCGGTCAAGCCTGACAACGCAGCCGAGCTGCTCGCGCTGCCCGACGTCGACGGTGCGCTCGTCGGCGGTGCCTCGCTGCAGGCCGACTCGTTCGCGCAGATCGTGGACGCCGCCGCCGCGCAATGAGCGACGGCGCCGCGGCGCGGGCGCCGGTCGGCAGCGCGTGCCTGATCGTGCTCGACGGGTGGGGCCTTGCCGAGCCCGGGCCGGGCAACGCCGTCTCGCTGGCCGACACACCCGAATTCGACGCGCTGTGGCGCGAGTACCCGCACACCACGCTCGCGGCGTGCGGGCGTGCGGTGGGGCTGCCCGACGGGCAGATGGGCAACTCCGAGGTCGGCCACCTCAACCTCGGCGCCGGCGCGGTCGTGCGCCAGGACCTCGTGCGCATCGACGATGCGATCGCCGACGGCACGCTGGCGCACAACGACGTGCTGCTGAACGCGCTCCCCGCCGGCGGGCGCGTGCACCTGCTGGGATTGGTCTCCGACGGCGGCGTGCACTCCTCGCTGGAGCACCTGCAGGCGCTGATCGCGCTCGCGCGCGAGCGGGGCGTCGGCGAGACGGTCGTGCACGCGTTCACCGACGGGCGCGACACGCTGCCGCACGCGGGCGCCGGCTATCTGGCCGAGCTCGACGCGACGCCCGGCGTGCGCGTGGGCTCGGTGATCGGCCGCTATTGGGCGATGGACCGCGACCGCCGCTGGGACCGCACGCAGCGCGCCTATGACCTGCTCGTGCACGGTCGTGCGCCGTTCGGCGCCGCCGGCGGCGAGCAGGCCGTGCGCGACGCCTACGAGCGCGGCGAGACGGACGAGTTCATCGAGCCGACGCTCGTCGGCGACTGCGCGCCGATCGCGCCCGGCGACAGCGTGATCGCCTTCAACTTCCGCCCCGACCGCATGCGCCAGCTCACACGCGCGCTGGCCGAGCCCGGCTTCGGCGAGCACGCCGACCCGGGCGAAGGCGGCCCGCGTCACGGCACCGACGACGCCGAGCCGGCTTCCCAGCACGCCGATCTGCCCGGCTGGCAGGGGCGAGGCGGCGCAGCGCCGATCGAGCGCTACACGACGCTCACCGAGTACGAGCAGGGCTGGCCGTATCCGGTCGTGTTCGCTCCCGAGCGCCCGGCCACGACGCTCGGCGCTGTGCTTGCGCAGGCGGGCGTGCGCCAGTTGCACGTCGCCGAGACGGAGAAGTACCCGCACGTGACGTACTTCTTCAACGGTGGCGAGGAGGCCGAGCTGCAGGGCGAGCGGCGCGAGCTCGTCGCCTCGCCGCGTGACGTGCCGACATACGACCACAAGCCGCAGATGAGCGCGCGCGAGGCGGCTCGCGCGTTCGTGCAGGCATGGCGGGAGGACCGTCCGGCCTTCGCGATCGTCAACTTCGCCAACGCCGACATGGTCGGCCACACCGGCATCGTCGAGGCGGCCGTCGAGGCGATCGAGACGGTCGACGAGTGCCTCGGCGAGGTCGTTGCGGCGGTGCGCGAGCAGGGCGGCGTGTGTGTGGTGACGGCCGACCACGGCAACGCCGACCACATGCTCGAGCCCGACGGCAGCCCCAACACGGCACACTCGCTGAACCCGGTGCCGCTGATCGTCACGCTTGCGGGCATCGCGCTTCGCGGCGAAGGCGGCATACTCGCGGATGTGGCGCCGACGATCCTCGACCTGCTCGCAATCGCCCAGCCGGCAGAGATGACCGGCCGCACGCTCATCGCCGCCGAGGGGAGCGCGACATGAGCATCTCGCGCAAGCTGCTGGGCGCGTTCTTCATCGGCTCGGGTGTCAACCACTTCGTCTCGCCGCGCTTCTACCGCGCGATCGTCCCGCCGCAGCTTGCAGACGACGCCGAGCGGGTCGTCGAGGTGAGCGGCGTGGCGGAGGTGCTCGGCGGCGTGGGCGTGCTGGTGGGGCCGACAAAGCGCGTGTCGGGTGTCGCGCTGATCGCGCTGCTGGCGGCCGTGTTTCCCGCGAACCTGTACATGGCGCGCGAGCCCGAGCGCTTCTCGCAGGTCCCGCGCTGGGCGCTGTATGCGCGCCTGCCGCTGCAGCCGCTGATGATGTGGTGGGCCTGGCGCGCGACGCGCGATTGACCGCCGGCGCCCGCGCGGCGGCGCTTTTCGCTGCTACATTCGGTTGAGGAGGACAGGGGTACACCACACTATGTCGACCGCAACCGCCGTCAAGATCGAAAACGGGGATCCGGAGAGCCTCACCGCGGGTGACCGCACCGAGGCGGGTCACCAGGCGTGGCGCGGGCTGCTTGCGAGCGCACGCGTGCCTGTCCAAGCGGCTCGACGCGGCGCTCGAGCAAGCGCACGGGCTGCCGCTCACCTCCTATGAGGTGCTCGACCGCCTCGAGGACTCCAACGGCGGACGTATGCGCATGTGCGACCTCGCCGAGCAGGCCCAGCTCTCGCGCAGCGGCCTGACGCGGCTCGTCGACCGCCTGGAGCGCGAGCAGCTGCTGGAGCGATGCTCGTGCGAACAGGATGCTCGCGGATCGTTCGCCTGCCTCACGGGGGCTGGGCGAGAACGCCTCGCCGAAGCGAGGGTCACGCACTTGGCCGTAGTGCGCGAGCAGTTCTTCTCGCGCTTCTCAGAGCTCGAGCTGAGCCTGCTGGCCGACATGTGCCAGCGCGTCGCGCCGTGCAACGGCAACGCCAACGGCGCCGACTCGCCTTCCTGCTGAGCTGAGCTCGGGGCCGGCGCTCAGCGGTCCGAGTGCGGGCGCTCGCCGGCGCCTGCCGGTGTCTGCGCCGCCGCCGGCGTCGCCTCGTCATCGTCTCGGCGCTCGTCGTTGCGACGCCGTGTGCGCCGGTGCAGCAGCACGAAGCTGACGACCGCGACGAGCGCTGCGACGAGGCCGAAGATGCCGAACGTTTCGATTGCATTGCCGGCGGAGCTGCCGAGGAAGTACGCGAGCAGGCCGATCGCGACCGCCCAGGAGATCCCGCCGAGGGCGTTCCACACGACGAACGAGCGCCAGTGCATTCGCGTCGCGCCGGCAAGCCAGGACGCCCACACGCGCAGCCCGAGCACGAAGCGCCCGAAGTAGACCGCCTTGGGTCCATGGCGCTTGAAGAAGGGCTCGCCGGTGCGCAGCACGTCCAGGCGCTGGCGATGGAAGCGCCCGGGGCGTTCGAGGATCCAGCGCCCGCCCTTGCGCCCGATCAGATAGCCGATGTTGTCGCCGACGATCGCGCCGGCTGCGGCGAGCACGATCACCAGCTCGATGCTCAGCTTGCCGCGGCTGGCCAGCACGGCGGCCGTGATCAGTGCGGTCTCGCCGGGTATCGGGACGCCACTGGACTCGCCCATCACGAGCACGAACAGCAACGGGTAGCCGGCTACCTGGATCAGGTGGTCGACGTTGAGGAAAGATGCGAGCATCGCCGGCACTTAGCATTGCGCAGTCGGCGAGGAGCGCCGGCGGAGCGCTATTTGGTGTTTTCGGAGACGAGCTGCTTGAGCGCGCTGGTCGCCTGCTGCACGTCTGAGTAGACGACGTTGCGCAGCTTGATCTGCGTGGGCGCGGGAGCGGTCGCGACGACGATCGCGACGATCGCGACGACGATCACCAGCAGCGCGAGCAGCACTGCCAGCAGGCGCCCGCGCCGGCGCCGGCCCGAGCGTGGGGGGGCGCTCTGCGCCGGCTGCGCGACGGCCGGCTGGCGCCGCGGCGAACCTGCGCGCGGGCGGCGCGGCGTGACCGCGCCGGCGACGACCGTGCGCTCGCGCTCACTGTCGCGTGCGCCGGCGCGGCTGCCGGCGCCGAGCACGGTTGTGGCCTGCGTGGCGGGGGCCTGGCGGGCGCTCTGCGGGCGGTCGCCGGGGGCGATGCCGTTGGCTCCGTCGCCGAGCGCGCGACCCATCTCGCGCGCTGTTTGATAGCGCTCGCGCGGGTCCAGCGCGAGCGAGATCGCGACCGCCTCGGCGAGCTCCGGACTGACCGCCGCGACGAGCGTGTCGAGCAGCGGCGGCGCCTCCTGCTGCTGCTTGAGCGCCAGCTCGGTCAGCGAGCTGGCCTCATAGGGCAAGCGGCCGGAGATCAGCTGGTAGGTCACGACACCGAGCGCGTACAGGTCGGCGCGCGGGCCGGCCTCTTCTCCGCGCGCCTGCTCGGGCGCCAGGTAGGCGGCGGTGCCGAGCACCGATCCGACCTGCGTGATGCTCGACTGCTCGGTCGCCTTGGCGATGCCGAAGTCGGCCAGCTTGACGTCGCCTTCGCGCGCGCGCAGCAGGTTGCCGGGCTTGACGTCGCGGTGCACGACGCCATGGCGGTGGGCGTAATGCAGGCCCTCGCACGCTTGGTCGATCACGGCGATCGCCTCGTCGACCTCCATCCAGCCGTCGTCGCGCAGGATCTCCGCGCAGGACTGTCCCTCGATGTACTCCATCACGATGTAGTACTGGCCGGTGCTCTCGTCCTGGCCGGAGTCGAACACCTGCACGATGTTTGGATGCACCAGGCGAGCGGCGGCCTGCGCCTCGCGCTGAAAGCGCGAGATGAACGTCGGATCCTCGGCGAGATGCTCGGCGAGCAGCTTGACGGCCACCTGGCGCTCCAGGCGCAGGTCGAGTGCCAGGTGCACGGTCGACATGCCACCGTAGCCGAGGCGGCCCTCGAGGCGATAGCGCCCGCCGATCTCCGCGGCGCTCATTTGCCGCCTTCCTGCGGGCCCAGCACTTTGGCCCCCCCGACTCCGCCGCTGTTGCCTTCGCTGGGCGTTTCTTCGCTGCCGGCGCCCGGCGTGCCTTCTCCCGGCGCCGGCGTGCCGCCGCCCGGGCCGGAGGGGCTCGGCGTCGTCGGCGTCGTCGGCGTCGACTGGGTGGTCGTCGTCTGCGTTTCCGGCGGCGCGGTGGTCGTCGTGCTGCTCGTCGTCTTCGGCGTGGTCGTCGTGACGGTCGACTGGGGCAGTGGCTGCGCACACAGGGCCAGTGCGCGCGTGCGCAGATTTTCGATGCCCTGGCGCAACGTGGTGTGCAGCCCCGCGTCGATGCTCGCCGGGAGCGCCGCGAAGTCCTGGTCGGTCTTCAGCAGCGCGCTTTCCGTCTCGCTGCAGTTGCCGTCGCCGTTTTCGGCGGCGTGCGCGACCGCTTCGAAGTCGCTCTGCAGGGGTCCCGCGTCGCCGGTTGGGATCAGCCCCTTGGCCGAGCCTCCGCAGGCCACCAGCAGTGCTGCCAGCAGGCCGAGCAGCGCCGGCAATGCGATGCGCAGGGCGGTCGCGCGGGCCGACCGTACACGTCGCGCACTGCGCGATCGGCGATCGGTCGGCGAGGAGGCGCGATGCATGCTCACTGACCGTACTCCAGGCGCTCGGCGAGAGAGTCCGGCAGGCGCGCCGCGCGGATCGCGGCTGCGGCTCCGGCGATGTCGTAGTCGGTGCGCATGAACGACGCCGTCAGGCCGTCGAGGTCGAGCAGCAGCCACGACGCGCGCGGGTCGCCGTCGCGCGGCTGCCCGACGCTGCCGGGGTTCAGCAGCCACTCGCCGCCGGCGATGTCCAGCTCGGTGCCCTCGCGCTGGGGCTCGCCGGTCGCCAGCCGGCCCTCCTGGCGCACGAACGACAACGCCACGTGCGAGTGCCCGACGAGGCAGATGCGGTGCGCCTGGCGATCGAGGCACAGCTCGGCGAGCAGCGTGGAGAGCACGTACTCCCACACGGGGTCGCGCGGGCTTGCGTGGTAGAGGCCGACGGGACCCTCCTCGCCCTGCGGCCGCAGGCCCGACAGGAACTCCAGGTTCTCTGCATCGATCACCTCGCGGGTCCACTGCGCGGCGAGGCTCGCGCCGCGCGAGAACTCGTCGAGGGCGATCTCGCCGGTGACCGCGAGGTCGTGGTTGCCCGACAGGCACACCGCCGCGTGCTCGCGCGCCAGCTGCACGCATGCGTTCGGGTCGGCGCCGTAGCCGACGAGGTCGCCCAGGCACCACAGCTCGGCGGCGTCGCTCGCCGCGACCGCCTCCAGCGTGGCCTCGAACGCCTGCCGGTTGGCGTGGATGTCGGAGATGACCGCGACCTTCATCGTGTCCGCAATGGGCGGTGGCGCGGTCCTACTCCTCCTCGGGCCCGGCCTCCGCGCCGCCGTACTCGGGCAGGTTCTTGATTCCCTCGCGGGTGCGCCACTTGGAGTAGTTGTCCTCCATCGCGTCGATCAGCTCGCGCATGAAGCGCGGCGAGAGGTTGACGCGCGAGACGACGACCCCGGGAACCTCCTCGGCCTCGACCTCGTGGTCGACGCGCGCGAACGTCACGGTGAACTCGTAGTCGGAGTGGCTGACGTTCGCGAAGTTCGCGTAGACGCCGCCCATGATCTCGGGAGACAGATGGATGTTGATGTGGCGCTCGGCGCCTGAGTCTTGGTCGGTCACGCAGCTAGTATCGCAACCGCCGAGCGGGAATCATGACCGAGCCTTCCTCCAGCGAGCAGCAGACGCCCTCAGCGCCCGTCGTTTCGGGCGAGCAGGCCTCGCTGCACGCGCTGCGTCAGGCCGTGCTGGGCGCCGCGGCGACGCTGCTGCGGGCGGCCGGCACCGACGATGCGCCGCCCACGGGCAAGCGCGGCGGGATCACGCTGGAGCGCCCGCCGCGCGCCGACTTCGGCGACTACTCGACGAACGCCGCGCTGCTGCTGGCACCGCGCCTGGGCGCGCCGGCGCGCGAGGTCGCCGAGCGCCTGGGGGCGCAGCTAGCCGAGGACCTGGGCGCGAGCCTGCAGCGCTTCGAGGTCGCCGGGCCGGGCTTCGTGAACCTGTTCGTCGCCGACGAGTGGCTGCGCCGCGGGCTCGCCGCCGTGCTCGCGGCGGGCGACTCCCACGGAGCGGGTGGCGAGGATCGAGCCGAGCGGGTGATGGTGGAATTCGTCTCGGCCAACCCGACCGGGCCGATGCACGTCGGCCACGCGCGCAACGCCGCCTACGGCGATGCGCTGGCGCGCATGCTCGCGCTGGGCGGCGCGCGCGTCGAGCGCGAGTTCTACGTCAACGACGCGGGCTCGCAGGTGCGCACGTTCGGCGAGTCGATCCAGGCACTCGCGCGCGGCGAGCAGGTCTCCGAGGACGGCTACCAGGGCGATTACGTGGCGGAGCTCGCCACGCGCATCGACAACGCCGCCGAGCGCGACGCGGCGGACGTCGGGCGCGAGGCGGTGGCGCTGATGATCGAGCAGATCAAGGCCTCGCTGGCGGCCTTCGGCGTCGGCGGCTTCGACTACTGGGCCTACGAGAGCGCGCTGCACGAAGGACGGCCGAGCCTCGTCGATCGCGCGCTGGAGCGACTGGAGGAGCTGGGGCACACGTACACCTCCGACGGTGCGCTGTGGCTGCGCAGCACGACCTTCGGCGACGACAAGGACCGCGTGCTGGTGCGCTCCAACGGCGAGTTCACCTACCTGGCCTCCGACGTCGCCTACCACGAGGACAAGCGCGAGCGCGGCTTCGATCGCCTGATCGACGTGTGGGGCGCCGACCACCACGGGTACGTGCTGCGCTTGAAGGCGGCCTACGCCGCGCTCGGCGGCGATCCGGAGGACATCGAGCTGCTGATCATGCAGCTCGTGCACCTCGTGCGCTCGGGCGAGCGTGCGCAGATGTCAAAGCGCGCCGGCGAGTTCGTCACGCTCGACGAGCTCGTCTCGGAGATCGGCGTGGACGCCGCGCGCTGGTATCTGCTGGCGCGCTCGCACGACACGACCGTCGATCTCGACCTGGACCTGGCGCGCAGCCAGTCGGCTGAGAACCCCGTGTACTACGTGCAGTACGCGCACGCGCGCATCGTGTCGATGCTCGCGAAGGCCGGAGAGGAACGGGTGAGCGCGGTCGCCGAGGAGCTCGGGGCGGAGCTCGACGAGCCGCTGCACGCCTCCGAGCGCGCGCTGATCGAGCAGTTGCTCGACTTCCCAGTCGAGCTCGCGTCGGCGACGGCGCGGCGCGCACCGCACCGCATCGCCGCGTACGCGCTGGAGCTCGCGCAGGGCTTCACGGCCTTCTATCGCGACTGTCGCGTCGTCGGGGCCGAGCCACGCGCCGTCGAGTCCCGGCGCATCGCGCTGTGCGTCGCCAGCAGGCGCACGATCGCACGCTGCCTGGACTTGCTCGGCGTGAGCGCGCCCGAGCACATGTAGCGCATCAGTCGAAGCGTTCGAGGTCTGCGTCCAGGCGCTGAGCGTCGGCCGTGCTCAGCGCGGTCGCCGGCGCCGCCCGCTCGGCCTGTGCGCGGGCACGCTGGCGCCAGCGAGGCAGCAGTACGATCAGCGCGCCGACGAGCACGAGCACGGCCGCCAGCGGCACGAGGTAGGCGGCTGCATCGAAGCCGCTGTCGCTCGGCAGCGCGAGCACCGTCGGGCCGTACTGGCCGACGAGCGCGCGCTTGATCGACGCTTCGTCGCCGCCGCGGTCGATCAGGCTCTGGATGAACGCACGCTCGCGGTCGGCCTGCGGCGACTGCGCGACGTTGAGCGGGATCTTGCACGTCACGCACATCACCTGGCGCTCGATCGTCGGCAGCGATGCGCGCGGCGCGGCGGACGCCGCCGTCGCGCACAGCCCCGCCGCGAGCAACGTCAGCCCAGCGCCCAGCGCGAGGGCCTGCCGGCGAGCCGTCACGAGTGCTCCGCCAGCGCGACCGCGCGCTTGAGGAACCGTTCGTCGATCTCGCCGCGCGAGAGCGCGACGACCTCGCCCATGCGATCGATCACGAACGTCTCGGGGAGCTTGTCGGTCCCGTAGGAATGGGCGAAGTCGCCGTCGTTGTCGCGCAGGTTGAGGTACGTCAGGCGATAGTGGCGGATGAAGCTCTGCGAATCGGGCGCCGCGTCCAGGTACGTGACCCCGAGCACGCTGCCGCCATGGCGCGCGAGCGTCTTCGAGTAGCGCTCCAGCAACGGCGCCTCGACCTGGCACGGTTCACACCACGACGCCCAGAAGTTGAGCACGACGACCCTGCCTTTCAGCGAGGCCAGCGAGCTCTTACCGTGCCCGCCGATGATCGGCAGCGCCCTCCGCGCGTCGGGGGCGGGCGGCTGGTGGCCTTGCGCGACCTGCTCGTCGAGCGTGCGGCTGGCGGAGGTCGCCGTGACGCCGTACACGAGCAGGCCGATCAGGCCGGCCCCGGCCAGCGTCGCGAGGATCGGCAGCAAGCGGCGTCTCACAGTCAGAGAGGGTAGAGGCGGTCGCGTACTATCTGCGCAACGCGGCGATAGCTCAGTTGGTAGAGCGCGAGCTTCCCAAGCTCGAGGTCGCGGGTTCGAGACCCGCTCGCCGCTCTCGATTGGCCTGCGATCTCACGAAACCCCTCCGGCGGTCGTCTTAGCATCGACAGCCCACGATCGAGCAAGGGGACGCAGTGAGCGCAGAGCAACTCAGCTGGACGGTGTACGACAGCCCGATCGGCGCGTTGACGCTGCTCGCCGGGCCGGCAGGCATCCGCGAGGTGCGCTTCCCTGGCCGCTCGGCGAGTCCGCCGCAGGCGGCGAAACGCCCGCTGCCGCAGGCGGTCGCGCAGCTTGGCGAGTACTTCGCCGGCGAGCGGCGCGGCTTCACGCTGGAGCTCGACCTGCGTGGAACGCCGCTGCAGAAGCTGGTGTGGCAGCGGTTGCTGCGGATCGGCTACGGCTCGACGACGTCCTACGGCGAGCTGGCGCGCAGCATTGACGACAGCGCCTATCCGGCGGATGTCGAGCCGTACCTGCGCGCGCGGCTCGTCGGCGCGGCCGTCGGGCGCACGCCCACTCCGATCCTCGTGCCGTGCCACCGGGTGATCGGCGCCGACGGCTCGTTGACCGGCTACGGCGGCGGCCTGGCGCGCAAGCAGGCACTGCTGCAGCTGGAGGGGGCGCTGCCGGCAGCTGCCGAGCCGAAGGCGGCGTGGGCAGAGCGCCAGATCGCTCTGCTGTGAAACGCACGTGGACCTTGCTGGGAGGCGACGGCGAGCCCTTCCTCAGCACGGTCCCCGGAGCTCTTGGCGGTCACCGGCGCTCGCGCATCTACGGCCGGCTCGACTGCGCCGGCGCGGCGAGGGCGATCGCGCGAGGCGGTTACGTCGCGCATCGCGTCTTCTTCGCCAACGAGCCGGCGGCGCTCGCCGCCGGCTACCGGCCATGCGCGGCGTGCATGGCCGGCGCCTACCGAGAATGGAAGGCGGGACTTCCCGCTCAGGTTCCGTTGTAAGAGGGGGGCGCCGGTGGGTCGTCGCGGATCGCGGCGATCTGCGAGAGCAGCGCAGGCGCGGAGGTGCCGCCGAGCACGCGCAGCCGATGTAGCCGGTAAGGGTCGTCGTCGCGGTGCGCCCAACCGGGCACGACGGTCGTCGAGCCTGCGTAGCCGGCCGCGCGAACCGCCGCGACGACCGTCGCGTCGTAATGGCCGGACGGGTAGCAGAACCAGTTCACGGGCACGTGGTAGCGCTGCTGCAGGATCGTGCGCGTGCCGGCCACCTGCGCGCGCAGGGCAGCCGCGTCGAGCGTGATCAGGTCGGCGTGATCGGTGCCCTGCGTATCCAGCTCCCAGCCTGCGGCGATCAGGCCGCGGACTTCGCGTTGCGAGAGGCCGCCCTGCGACGGTGGCAGGCCGGTGAGCTGGATGTTCTCGTCGCCCACCCAGCCGAGCCTTCGCAGCACCGGCAGCGCCTGTGAGAACTGCGAGTGGTAGCCGTTGTCGAAGCTCACGACGATCGGTTTGCCGGGCGGCAGCGAGACGCCCTCGCGCCAGTACGCGGCGACCTCGTCGAGCGTCACAGCCGTCCAGCCGGCATGCTCGAGCGCGTGCATCTGCGCGGCGAATTCGCCGGGGGTGACGTACAGACCTGGAAACGGCGCGCCGGCGGGTGGGGCGGCGATCACGTGGTACATGAGGATCGGCACGGGCTCCTGCCCGGGCCGCCCGGTGCGCACGCCGCCCCCTCGTTTGGCGGTCGCCGAGGCAGCGCCGGTGCTGCCTGCGCGCTTGGCCTGCGAGCCCGCGGCGCGGGGGCGCGCGGCCGGGTGCTCGCTCGTGCCCGACCCGCCGAGCGCGACGAGCAGCACCGCGACGATCGCGAGGGCTGCGACGAGCGCAGCGCCCGCGCGCCGCCTGCGCGCGCGCAGCGCCCGGCGCCTGTCCTCGCGTCGGGTGTGCAGTGTCTCGATGTCCATCGGCGCTCCGAGGGTGTCGTGCCAGGTCGCAGCGCAGCATACGTTGACCGACCAATGAGACAACGTCTTTTATAAGATTAAATCTTGTTTGATGTTAGGGTGTGACCGTGATGAGGCGCGGAAGATCGCTATCGCTCGCACTTGCAGCGTGCATGGTGCTCGCGGTCGTGGCGGTGGGCTGCGGGCGCTCGGGCGCTCCGGCGGGCACCCACGGCCTGGACGTCGTCGCGGCGGAGAACTTCTGGGGCAGCATCGCCAAGCAGCTGGCGGGCGACCGCGGCGGCGTGACGAGCATCGTCGTCAACCCCGCCACCGACCCGCACAGCTACGAACCGAACGCGCAGGACGCGCGCACGCTGGCCGGGGCGCGGCTGGCGATCGTCAACGGCATCGGCTATGACAACTGGGCGCCGAAGCTGCTGCACGCCAGCCCGTCGAGCGGGCGCAGTGTGCTGAACGTCGGCAGCGTGCTCGGCCTGCACGAAGGCGACAACCCGCACCAGTGGTACTCGCCGCGCAGCGTGCGCCGCGTGATCGCGGCGATCGTCGCGGCCTATGACCGGCTGGACCCGCGCGACGCCGCGTACTTCGCCGGGCGCAGGCAGGACTTCGAACGGCACGACCTGGCGCGCTATGACGCTCTGCGCCGCCAGATCCGCGCACGTTACGCCGGCGTGCCGGTCGGCTACAGCGAGAGCATCTTCCAGCCGCTCGGCGACGACCTCGGCCTGCGCCTGCTCACGCCGTACAGCTTCGCCAAGGCGATCGCCGAGGGTACCGACGTGACCGCGCAGGACAAGCAGGCGGTCGACGCGCAGGCGAGCAAGCGGCTGATCGCCGTGTGGGTGTTCAACAGCCAGAACGCGACGCCCGACGTGCAGCGCGTCAACGAGCTCGCGCGCGCGCACGGGATCCCGGTGGCGACGGTCACAGAGACGCTCTCGCCTGCGTCCGACAGCTTCCAGCAGTGGCAGGTTGCCGAGTTGGAAGCTCTCTCGCGCGCACTGCACCGGGCGACCGGGCGATGAGCGTGGGCGATGAGCAGCCGATGCGCGCTCGTACAATTGGCGACATGACCGCGCCCGCCACAGGCTCGACCTGGGCCACCGACGCCGAACAGGCGCTCAGCGACGCCGGCTACCGCCGCGGCGGCGCTCGCCGGGCGATCCTCGAACTGCTCGACGAGCAGCCGTGCGCGCTGTCGGCGGTGGAGATCGAGCACGCGCTGACCTCGCGCCGGCGAGAGGTGTCGCGTGCGAGCGTCTACCGCGTGATGGACGAGCTCGAGGAGATCGGTCTCGTGCAGCGCGTGGAGATCGGCCAGGGGATGGTTCGCTACGAGCCCGTCAGGCACGGCCCCGGTCATCACCACCATCTGGTGTGCGACAGTTGCGGGCGCCTGGAGCCGTTCACCGACGACGAGCTCGAGCGGACGATTCGCCGCGTCGCCGAGCGCCTGCCGCTGCGCGTGTCCGAGCACGAGATCGTCTTGCACGGAGCGTGCGAGACGTGCGCCGGCGGCTGAGCGGCGCCGAACGGCCCGGGCCCGCCGGCGTCAGTCGCCGCTGAGGTTCTGCGGCAGCGGCTGGCCGGCCGGCGGTGGGTCGTCGGCGAGCAGCTGCGGGACCGTCACCAAGTGCAGCCCGCGCGCGCGGATCCGATGGATCACCTGAGGCAGCGCGGCGATCGTCTGCGAGCGATCGCCGCCAGCGTCGTGCATGAGGATGATCGCACCGGGCTTGGCGCCTTCGAGCGCGCGCTGGACGATCACTTCCACGCCCGGGCGCTCGTAGTCGTCGGTGTCGACCGACCACAGCACCATCAGCATGTGCATCCCGCGCAGCAGGCGAAACGTCGTCGCGTTGAACGAGCCATACGGGGGCCGGAACAGGCGCGGGCGGTGCCCGCCGAGCAGTTCGATGCGCGCCGCCTGTTCGAAGAGCTGTTCGTACTGGTCGTGCGCCGAGAGGTGCGCGAGCATCGGATGGTTCTCGGTGTGGTCGCCGAGCACGAAGCCGTCGCGGATCTCGCGTTCGGCCGACGCGCGGAAGTCGGGGATCTCCTGTCCCACGGGGAAGAACGTCGCCGGGGCGTGTTCGCGTTCGAGCACGTCGAGCACGCCCGGCGTGTACGGCCCGGGGCCGTCGTCGAACGTGAGCGCGACGTCGCGGCCCTGGCTGCCACCGACGCGCACGAACGGCGTGTAGCCGAGCACCGAGTCGACGGCCTTTTCGCCTCGTTGCAACGCGTCGACGGGTGCGACGGCGCGCGGCGAGGCGGCATGCGACGCGCGCGCGCTCGCGCCTGCCGAGGAGCCCGAGCCGCCGTGGTGCGAGCTCGACAGCGCGACGACGAGCACGATCACGAGCACCGCGAAGGCCAGTGCAGCTCCCAGCCGCCGGCGGCGGATGCGCGCGCTGCCGGGCGGCCGCGGGCCGCCGTCGCCGGCCGGCGCCTGAAACGGCGCGATCGGCGACCTGCGCGTGGCCCGCTCGCCGTCCTCGAAATCCCAGTTCCAGCGCGGGCTCATGGGCGGATGCTAGACACCCGCCGCGTCGCATGATTGTGCTCGCCCTCCAAGACCGCCTGTGCAGCTTCAACAAAAAACACGTTTGGACGGGTAGTCATCGGGGTACACCATGTTTCGACTTTTGCGGGAAAGAAGCTCCGAGCGTTGCCGGTAAGCGGCGGGCGGGGCACACGGCTAATCGAAAAAGGGGTCTGGAGATAGATGAGACGGGTACTGGGAGCACTCCCTCAGATGCACGCGCGCAGGCGCGCGCTTGTCGCGACGCTCGCCGTCGTGGTGCCGATCGCCGCGCTCAGCGCCGCGTCCTCGGCGTTCGGCGTGTCGACGTTCCGCCAGGAATTCGCGCCGTTCACCAACTGCCCGGTCGAAACGGCGGCGATCTGCACGGTCGCCACGACGACCAGCGGAGAATTCAAGCTCGACCTGAAGACGACGAAAATCGAACACCCCGTCGTCCTGCAGGGCGGTCTCGCCAGCGAAGCCTTCACCGACCAGCCGCTGATCGCCCCGATCGGCGTCGAAGCGCTGTCGAAAACGCCGCAGGAAGTGCCCGGCGGCCTGACCGGCCTCAGCGAAGCGATCGGCGGCCCGGTCTTCGCGACGGCCGAACTGGCCGGCCCCGCCAGCTCGGTGATCATCAACAAGAGCAACCTGCTCAGTCAGAGCGGCACCGCCGTCGTCCTGCCGATCAAGGTCAAACTGGACAACGAAATCCTCGGCGCCAACTGCTACATCGGCTCCGACAGCGAACCGATTGTGCTGCACCTGACGACCGGCACGACCAGCCCGTCGTTCCCCAACCAGCCGATCACCGGTAGCCGCGGCACGCTCGAAGGCGCCGGCAAAGGCAAGATCGTCAAAATCAAAGGCAACTCGCTGGTCGACAACAACTTCGCCGTGCCGGGTGCCAACGGCTGCGGCGAAAACCCGTTGATCGACCTCGTCGTGGACGCGGGCGTGGGCATTCCCGCGCCGGCCGGCCTGAACACGGCGATCATGAACGGCGAACTCGAGGAAACGGCCTCGGTGTGGGCGGCGAAGTACAAACCGAAGACCAAAAAACCGAAAAAAGAAAAAAAATAGACCGCTGACAGATCCTTCGCAGCGCACGGGGCGGGCCGCTTGGCCCGCCCCGTCTGCGTTGCGGGCGGCTCGGGGCAGCTCGCGTTCGCGGCCGTCGCACGGTGGCGCGCGGCGCCAGGCGACAGCGGCGACTAGGATCACCCGCCGGGCCGCTGCGCCGACACCCTCCGCCGCCGTTTCCAGGAGAATCACCCAATGCACGTAACCGCCAAGGCCGACTACGCAGTTCGCGCCGTCATCGAGCTCGCCGACAGCGCGCAGGACGCGCCGCGCAAGGTCGACGACGTCGCGCAGGCGCAGGGCATCCCCGTCTCCTTCCTGGAGAACATCCTCACGCAGCTGCGCTCGACGGGCATCGTGCGCAGCCAGCGCGGCCCCGAAGGCGGCTACTGGCTGGCCAAGCCCGCCGGCGAGGTCAACCTCGCGCAGATCATCCGCGCCGTCGAGGGCCCGCTCGTCGGCGTGCGCGGACAGCGCCCCGAGGAGATCGAGTACGTCGGCTCCGCCGAGGCGCTGCAGCAGGTGTGGATCGCCCTGCGCGCCAACCTGCGCAGCGTGCTCGAGAACGTCACCGTCGCCGACGTCGCCGCCGGGAAGCTGCCGAAAGCCGTGATCGCGCTGACCAAGACCGACGAAGCCTGGGAAACGCGCTAAGCGGCGAAGACGCGGGGCTGGGGGAGGCGCACTGGGAGGATCTGGCCCTCGTGCAGCTCCAGCTCGCTGGCGGTGCTGCGGGTGACCTGCGCCCAGATGTCGCGGCCGTCGGGGAGCGTCAGCTCGACGCGCACCTCGAAGCCGAGGTGCACGACGCGCTTGATCAGCGCCTCGGTCGCCGTGCCGTCGTCGTGGGCGAGGATCTCCACGTCGTGCGGGCGAACGAAGGCGTCGCCGATGCGGTTGACGGGGCCGATGAACGACATCACGAACTCGTTGCTCGGGGTCTCGTACAGCTCGCGCGGCGTGCCGGTCTGCTCGATGCGGCCCTTGTTCATCACGACGATCTGCTCGGCGACCTCCATCGCCTCCTCCTGGTCGTGCGTGACGAAGATCGTCGTCACGTGGATCTCGTCGTGCAGACGGCGCAGCCACTCGCGCAGCTCGCCTCGCACTTGCGCGTCCAGCGCGCCGAACGGCTCGTCGAGCAGCAGGACTTTCGGCTGCACGGCGAGCGCGCGTGCAAGCGCCATGCGCTGAAGCTGGCCGCCGGAGAGCTGCGAGGGGTAGCGCTCGGCGAGCCCGTCCAGGCGCACGAGGCCGAGCAGCTCTTTGACGCGGGCGTCGATCTCCGTCTTCGGCCGCTTGCGCACGCTGAGCCCGAAGGCGACGTTGTTGTGCACGGTCATGTGCTTGAACGGCGCGTAGTGCTGGAAGACGAAGCCGACCCCGCGGCTGCGTGCCGGCGTGTCGGTGACGTCCTCCTCGCCGATCACCACCTCGCCCTCGTCGGGCGTCTCCAGACCGGCGATGATTCGCAGCAGCGTCGACTTGCCGCTGCCGCTCGGCCCGAGCAGCGCCATCAGGGCGCCGTCGCCGACCGTCACAGTGACGTCGTCGAGCGCAGCGAAATCGCCGAAGTGCTTGCTGACGTGTCGCGCTTCGATCGCCATCAGACGGCCGTGTCCGAGCGTGTGCGCCTGGTGAGCAGGTTCATCAGCACGAGTGTGGCAAACGCAAGCAGCGCGAGCACCACGGCGGCCGTGTAAGCGCCGGTCACATCGAAGTTCTCGAAGCGTGCCTGCACGTACAGCGGCAGCGTCTGCGTCTCGCCCTCGATACGCCCGGAGACGATGCTCACGGCGCCGAACTCGCCCAGCGCGCGCGCGGTCGTCAGCACGACGCCGTAGACCACGCCCCAGCGGATGCCCGGCAGGGTGATGCGCCAGAACGTCTGCCAGCCACTCGCGCCGAGCGTCGACGCGGCCTGCTCGGCATCGGTGCCGAGCTCGCGCAGCACGGGCATCGTCTCGCGCGCGACGAACGGCAGCGACACGATCGCCGTTGCCAGCACCATGCCGGGAACCGAGAAGATCACCTGGATGCCGTTTTCGGCAAGCCAGTCGCCCAGCCAGCCCGTTTTCCCGTAGGCGAGCACGAGCGCGAGCCCGATCACGACGGGCGAGATCGCGAACGGCAGGTCGATCAGCAGGCCCAGCAGCGCCTTGCCTCTGAAGCGGCCGCGCTCCAGCAGCAGCGCCATGCCGATACCGAAGACCGTGTTCAGCGGCACCGAGATCGCGACGATCTCCAGCGAAAGCCAGAAGGCGTGCTGCGCGTTGGGTTCGCCGATCGCGTTGAAAACCGGCGTCAGGCCGTGTTCGAACGTGCGGTAGAAGATCATCGCCACCGGCGCGAGCAGCAGCAGCGCCAGGTAGCCGAGCGCGATCGTGCGAACGCCGTACCGGCGCATGCGCACGGCGCGCTCCGGGCTGGGACCGCCGCGACGCGACGCGGCACGTTGCGCGGGCGCGGGGGAGAGGGCCAGCGATCCCGATCCGCTAGAGGACATGCTTGGACCGCCAGCGCGAGAGTGCCGTGAGCGCCGCGAGCACGACCAGAGCGGCGGCCAAGAGGACGACCGAGACGGCGGCTGCGGCGGGCAGGTTTTCGTTCTGGATCTGGCCGAACACGTACACCGAGCCGACCTCCGTCTTGAACGGCAGGTTGCCCGTGATCAGCACGAGCGAGCCGAACTCGCCGACCGCGCGGGCGAAGCTGAGCGCAACCCCCGAGATGATCGCCGGCGTGAGGCTGGGAAGCACGACGCGCCGCAGCACGGTCAGCGGGCCGGCGCCGAGCGACTCGGCGGCTTCCTCCATCGACACGTCGAGCTCGTGCAGGACCGGCTGCACCGAGCGCACGACGAACGGCAGCGTGACGAACAGCAGCGCCAGCCCGATCGCCGTGCGCGTGAAGGCGACGTCGATGCCGACGGGGCTGCCTTTGCCGTACAGCGCCAGCAGCACCACGCCGGCGACGATCGTCGGCAGCGCGAACGGCAGGTCGATCAGCGCGTTGACGATCTTCTTGCCGGGGAACTCGTCGCGCACGAGCACCCACGCGATGATCGTCCCGAACACCGCGTTGATGGTGACGACGATCGCCGAGACGATCAGCGTCAGCTTGATCGCCGCGACGGCCTCCGGGCTGGAGACCTCACGCCAGAACTGACTCCAGCCACCGGTGCCCGACTTCGCCAATAGCGCCGCCACCGGCAGCAGCACGAGCACCGACAGGTAGATGCCGAGCAGCCCCTTGCCGAGCACGCCGCCGCCGCGCGCGCCCAGCATGGACGCGCGCGGCGGGCGTTTTACGGCGACGGTTGCGCTGCTATTTGGCAGTGGAGACCCCCTGGGATTCCTCGATCTTCGTGACGATCCCCGTTTCCGGTTCGAAGAATTCCTTGGTCGCCTTCTTCCAGCCGCCGAGCGTGTCGATCGTGAACAGGCCCGGCGGTGTCGGGAAGCTCGCGCCGGCGACGCCCGAGATCACCGGCCGGTAGCCCTGTGCCGCCCAGATCGCCTGTCCGGCGGGCGACACCAGGTAGTCGACGAACTTCTGCGCCGTCGTCGCGGACGAGCCTTTGCCGACGACCGCGACCGGGTTCTGGATCAGGATCGTGCTCTTCGGGATCACGTATTCGATCGGCTCGCCCTTCTTCTTGTCGGTGATCGCCTCGTTCTCGTAGTCGATCAGCGCGTCTCCGCGGCCGGAGACGAACGTCTGCAGCGCGTTGCGCGCCGAGCTGTCCTGGCTGACGACGTTGTGGAACAGCGCCTTGAGGTATTCCTGGCCCTGCGCGGGCGTCTTGCCTTCCTTGATCTGCGCGCCGTAGGCGGCCATCACGTTCCAGCGCGCGCTGCCCGACGTGAACGGGTTGGGCGTGACGACCTGCACGCCCGGCTTGATCAGGTCGGCCCAGTCTTTGATGTGCTTGGGGTTGCCCTTGCGCACGATGATCACGGCGACCGAGTTGGTCACGAAGCCGTGCGTGGCGTTCTGGTTCCAGTCGGAAGAGACCAGACCGGCCTTGACGAGGCGTTCGACGTCCGGTTCCAGCGAGAAGTCGACGACGTCGGCGTGCAGGCCGTTGGACACCGCGCGGCTCTGTTCGCCGGAGGGGCCGTATGACTGCTTGAAGCTCACGCCCTTGCCCCCGGGTGTCGCGCCGAACGCGGGGATCAGCTTTTCGAAGGCCGCCTGCGGCGTCGAGTAGGCGACGAGCGTCAGGCTGCTGCTCGATCCGCCGGAGGAAGAGCTCGAGGAGCCGCAGGCGCTCAGACCGATCGCCGCCGCGCACAGCGACGCGAGCACAACAAGAGTCTTTTTGGTCATATCCACTTTCCGCATCGAAGACATTGAGTGAGTCGAAGCGGTGATCGTAGAGCAAACAAACAAGATAAACAAGATCAGGATTAGCCCCTTTCCGGAGGCGGAATAAGAGACATGCGTTGCGCAGTGACCCACCGACGCCTTGACTGTGTGTGACCTCTCGCACGCTCGCCGTCGTTTGGCCGCGGCGCGTGCGGGTAATCTCAACGAAGCTCCAGCGGGTCCGCCGGCCCTGCGATCCATCCCCACGACGTCTACCTCAGGAGATCCCTCTCGATGTCTGCATCTGCACCATCCGCCGTTGACACGCCCGCCTCGACCGAGGCCGCCGAGGCCGCCGTTGACGCGATCTCGGGCGCCGCGGGGCAGGACACGAGCTTCTCGCTGGAACTCAGCCAGGATCAGAAGGACATCCGCGACTGGGTGCACGGCTTCGCCGCAGACGTCGTGCGTCCCGCCGCACACGAGTGGGACGAGCGCGAGGAGACGCCCTGGCCGATCATCCAGGAGGCGGCGAAGATCGGCCTCTATGGCTTCGAAGGCATGGCGCAGTTCTTCGCCGACCCCAGCGGGCTAGGTCTGCCGCTGGTCAACGAGGAGCTGTTCTGGGGCGACGCGGGGATCGGCATGTCGATCATGGGCACCGCGCTTGCCGTCGCCGCGATCTTCGGGCAGGGCTCCGGCGAGCAGATCGGCGAATGGATCCCGCGCTGCTTCGGCACGGTCGACGACGTGAAGGTCGCGGCCTTCTGCGCCTCGGAGCCCAACGCCGGCTCGGACGTCTCGGGCGTGCGCACGACGGCCAAGTTCGACGAGGCCGCCGGCGAGTGGGTGCTCAACGGCCAGAAGGCCTGGGCGACCAACGGCGGCATCTCCGACGTGCACGTCGTGATCGCCTCCGTCGATCGCGAGCTGGGCTCCAAAGGCCACGCCGCGTTCGTCGTGCCGATGTCCGAGGCCAAGGGCATCTCTCAAGGCTCCAAGGTCTCCAAGCATGGCCTGCGCGCTTCGCACACCGCCGACGTGTTCCTCGACGACTGCCGCGTGCCCGCCGGATACGTGCTCGGCGGCAAGGAGAAGCTCGACGAGCGCCTGGCGCGCGTGCGCGAGGGCAAGAAATCCAACTCGCAGGCGGCGATGGCGACGTTCGAGTCCTCGCGCCCGACCGTCGGCTCGCAGGCGCTCGGCATCGCTCGCGCGGCTTATGAGTACTCGCTCGACTACGCCAAGGAGCGCGAGCAGTTCGGGCGCAAGATCATCGAGAACCAGGCGATCGCCTTCACGCTCGCGCGTATGAAGCTGGAGATCGACGCCGCGCGGCTGCTCGTGTGGCGTGCATCGTGGATGGGGCGCAACCAGGTGCCGTTCAAGAACGCCGAGGGCTCGATGTCGAAGCTCAAGGCCGGCGAGGTCGCCGTGTGGGTGACCGAGCGCGCGATTCAGATCCTCGGTGGCAACGGCTACACGCGCGAGTTCCCCGTCGAGCGCTGGCACCGCGACGCGAAGATCTACGACATCTTCGAGGGCACCGCGGAGATCCAGCAGCTGGTCATCTCGCGGGCGATCTCCGGGATGCACATCAAGTAGGCGCCAGGCCGTAGCACCGGCGCGATCGGCGCGGCCGCGGTCAGATCTGCTCGATCTCGGGGGCGTCGGTGCGCAGCAGCGCCGGTTCCTCGGGCGGTGGCGCCGCTTCGCCCGGCACCTTCAGCCTGCGCCACGGACGCTTGACGATCAGCCAGCTCGTGGCGCCGGCGAGCAGCGCAACGCAGAGGATCCAGCCAAGCGCCGTCGTGCCGACGCCCACGTACTTCAGCCCCGACGCGGCGATCACGAAGGTAATCACCGGGCGGATCAGACGATCGGGCGCGCTGGAGGAGAGCAGCGAGCCGATGAACACGGCGGGCACGCTGCCGATGATCAGCGAGATCGTCACCCCGAACTCGACGTGGCCGAAGGCCAGCGCGCCCAGCGCGGCCGCCAGCGTCAGCGGCACCGCCTGCGTCAGGTCCGTGCCGACGAGCTGGTTGGCGCCCAGCATCGGGTAGAGGAACAGCAGCATGATGATCATCAGCGAGCCCGAGCCGACCGACGTTATGCCGACGACGACGCCGCCGAGCATGCCGATTGCGATCGTCCGCAGCGGCTTGGGCGCGATGTCGTGGACGACTCCAAGGCGAACCTGGCCCGAGCGCCGGTCGAGGATGTAGCGCAGCACCATCGCGCTCGCGCCGATCAGCAGCGCGATGCCCAGCGCCAGCTCGATGTTGCTCTGCGCCGTTTTCGCATGGCCCATCAGGCTCAACAGGTAGGAGCCGACGAACGCCATTGGCACCGAGCCGAGCACCATCCAGCCGACGAGGCGCAGGTTGACCGTTTTCTGGCGCAGGTGCACCGCGGCGCCGATCGGTCGCATCATCACGGCCGCCACCAGGTCGCTGGAGATCGCCGAGGACGGCTTCACGCCGAACAGCAGGATCAGCATCGGCGTCATCAGCGCACCGCCGCCCGCGCCGGTCATGCCGACGAGAAAGCCGATGATCGCGCTCCCCAGAACTATGTACGGATCGACGTGCATTGCCCTCCTCCCGCGGGCGACAGTAGCGGACCTCCAGCGCCACCGCCAGCGCTGTGGCTGAAACAGCGACGCCGCGGGGGAGGGGCGAGCGGGCCGCGGCCCGCCTGTCGGCGAAAGACACGATCGGGCCGGGCTGGGGACCCGGCCCGATCGCTAGGGGGGTTCCCGAAGAGTGGATCGGTCTTCGGGGAGAGGGACGAGGGACCTGTCAGGCGCCTCTACATCGCCCGTGCGCGTGGACCGGCGCCGAGAAAGCACCGGTCAGACCACCCGCACGGATGCGGTCATGCGAGGTGGCAGGAGGCACGCGAACGGACATTGTTCAGTAAGTATATCGACAATATCTACAAAATCAAGTGCGGCGTCCGGAACCGTCTCGCGGGCTCGCCTTCCGGCCTTGCCGGGCGGGCGGCTACCAGGCCTGGGTGGCGCGGCAGTGCGGGCAGGCGACCGTCGTGGACACCGGCGCGCGGAACACGAAGCCGCAGGCGCATGCATAGCACGCCTCGTCGAGCGGCCCTCCCGAACTGCGCACGCGGGCGGCGGCGAGGTCGGCCACGCGTGCCGGGGCGCTCGCTGCCGGGCGCATGGTGTGGCGGCGGTGCTGGTCGGCGCGCGCGCGGCGACGTTCGCGCAGGGTGTGGGGGAGTTTCGTTCTCATGCCTCTAGGAACAAAGACTCTGCTCACCGTCAAAGGTTTCGCTTTGCAAGCGGGATTTCCTGGTCGATTGCCCGCGGCTGGACGATCGCCGGCGCCGGCGCCCTGCGGCACGGCGCGGTGGGCGGTTTGAGATAATGCTGTCGATGAACCCCGCGCGTAAGCGAACGGTGCGCTTGGTCGTGGCGCTGAGCGCAGCCGTCGTGCTGGCGTCGGCGCTGATCTACACGAGCTTCAGCGCCGCCAGCCCGGCGCTCTCTCCGAGCCAGCTGCTGCGCCAAGCCCAGCCCGGCCGCTCCTACCAGGTGACCGGCACGGTCGTGCACGGCTCGGTCCGCCACGTCGGCAACACGCTCGACTTCAGCGTCGCCGACCGCGGCGGGGCGACGAAGATCCCCGTCGCCTACACGGGCACCGTGCCCGACCCCTTCCGCGAAGGCCGCGAGGTGATCGTCACGGTCGACAAGCAGGGCGGGCGCTACGTGGGCGAACGCGACTCGCTGATCACCAAGTGCCCGTCGAAGTACAAGACCGCTCCGTCGGGCGAGAAGCAGAACTTCTAGGTGGCCGATCTCGGCCGCATCTGCCTGCTGCTGGCGCTCGCCGTCTGCGTTTACGGCATCGTCGCGTCGATCTACGGCGTGCGCAGCGGGCGCACCGAGTACTCGGAGTCCGGGCGCCGCGCGGTGTACGCGCTGGCGATCGTGCTCACGGTCGCCTTCGCGATCCTCGAGATCGCCTTCCTGCGCGACGACTTCGCGTTCAACACCGTCGCCGACACCTCCAGCCGCACGACGCCGACCTTCTACCGCGCAGCGGCGGTGTGGTCCTCGCAGGAAGGCTCGCTGCTGCTGTGGGCCTGGCTGCTGTCGCTGTGGTCGAGCCTCGCGCTGTTTCTCGTGCGCAAGCGCATGCGTGACGTGGCCGCCTACGCGCAGGCCATCCTGCTCGGCTTCGGCGGCTTCTTCATCTCGCTGATGATCTTCTACGCGCAGCCGTTTGCGACGACCAATCCGGCGCCCGCGGAAGGCGTCGGGCTGGACCCGCTGCTGCGCTTCCCGACGATGATGATCCACCCGCCGATGCTCTACTCCGGCTACACGCTGTGCACGATCCCGCTCGCGTTCGCGATGGGGGCGCTGCTGGCGCGTCGCGTGGATGCCGACTGGATTCGCGCCACCCGGCGCTTCGCCTTCGCCGCGTGGCTGTTTCTCGGTATCGGCATCCTGCTCGGCGCGCGCTGGTCCTACTCCGAGCTCGGCTGGGGCGGCTACTGGGGCTGGGACGCCGTGGAGAACGCCTCGCTGATGCCGTGGCTCACCGGCACGGCGTTCCTGCACTCGCTGATGATCCAGGAGAAACGCGGGATGCTGAAGGTGTGGAACGTCTCGCTCGTGCTGGCCACGGGGACGCTGGCGATCATGGGCACGTTCCTCGTGCGCAGCGGCGTGCTCAACTCGATCCACGCTTTCGGCGGCGCGACGCTCGGCGTGCCGTTCGTCGTGCTGATCGGCGTGCTCATCGCCGGCTCGATCTACCTCGTCGTCTCGCGGCGCGACATGCTGCGCTCCGAGCACCGGCTGGACTCCCTGCTGTCTCGCGAATCGGCGTTCCTGGCCAACAACGTGGTGCTCGTGGCGCTCTGCTTCGTGATCTTCTGGGGCACCTACTTCCCGCTCATATCCGAGGCTCTGACCGGCAACGAAGCGTCGGTCGGCCCGCCGTGGTTCGACCGCTACACCGTTCCGCTGGCGCTGATCCTCGTGCTGCTCAGCGGCATCGGGCCGGTGATCGCCTGGCGCCGCGCGACGTTCGCCAACGCCCGGCGCAACTTCGTCGTGCCGCTGCTCAGCGCGCTGATCGCACTGATCGCGCTGCTCGCCGCGGGCGTCGCGCACAAGACGTTCGCGCTGGCGATGTTCTGCTGCGCGGCGTTCGTGCTCGGCGCCGTCGGGCAGGAGTTCGTGCGCGGCGTGCGCGCCCGGCGCGCGATCGCCCGCGAGTCGCCGCCGGTCGCGCTGGTGGCGCTCGTCCAGCGCAACCGCCGCCGCTACGGCGGCTATGTCGTGCACATCGGCATCGCCGTCCTGTTCGTGGGGGTGGCGGCCTCGTCCTCCTTCCAGCACGCCGTCGAGCAGCGCCTGACGCCGGGCTCCTCCGCGCGCGTCGGCGCCTACACGCTGCGCTACCAGCGCCCGACAGCCACGGTCACGCCGCGAAACGACGCCGAGCACACCGGCTCCACGCTCGCGCTCGGCGCGGTGATCGACGTCTCGAAGCACGGGCATCACGTGGCGACGCTGCACCCCAGCGAGGGCTTCTACGACTCCGGCGAACCGTCGCAAGGCACGGTCGGGCATCTGATCGGCGGCCAGGCCGTCAGCCATATCAGCATGAGTGGCGGCGTCACGCGCGATGTGTGGAGCGCGATCGCGCCGGATATCTCAGCGCCTGCGCTTGCGCGCATCGTCAGCGTCGGCAACCGTACGCTGCCAGCCGACGAGGCGACCGTCGCGCTCGGCTTCCTGGCGCGCGAATACCTCAAGAACCCTCCGCCGGCGCAGTTTCATTTCATCGTCTCGCCGCTGGTCATGTGGATCTGGATCGGCGGGCTGATCGTCTTCGGCGGCGGGCTGATCGCGATCTGGCCGGCACCGAGCGCCATTCGCCGGCGCGTCGCGCTGCGCTCGCGTGCGCGCAGCGCGCACGGCCTGGCGCGCGCCTGACGAGCTGCATGACGCGGCCCGCCGGCCACCGCGCGTGCGCGAGGCGCTGAGTGCAGATCGCGGGTGTGATCCTCGCCTTCGCGCTGCTCGCGGTCGTGCTGTTCGTGATCAGCGGGCCGCTGCGCGCCGATCCGGCGGAGGCCCGCCGCGAGCAGGCCTCGGCGCCTTCGCACGAGCGCACCGAGCTGGAGGCTGCACGCGAGGCCAAGTACCGCGAGATCCGCGACGCGGAGCTGGACATGCGCACGGGCAAGCTCTCGCGCTCGGACTACGAGGCGATCGACGGCGCGCTGCGTGCCGAGGCGCTGGCGATCCTCGACCGGCTGCAGGCGCTCGACGGCGACGGCGACGCTGCGCCGCCCGCCGCGGATTAGCTCAGGCCCAGGGACGCTTGAGCAGGATGACCGCGTTCACGATGAACAGCACCGCGAAGAAGATCGTCCAGCGGTTCAGGTTGCGCTCGACCATCGAGCCGCCGCCGAGCGGGCCCGTCCCGCTGCCGACGCCGAACGCGCCCGACAGCCCCGCGTCCTTGCCCGAGTGCATCAGCACCAGGAACACGACGACCACGGAGATCACCACCTGCAGCACCGAGAGGATCGTTTCCACGCGTTAAGCCTATCGTCACAAGGCGCAGTCGTGTTTCAGGTGCCCTCGCGCTGCACCCGATCGCCCGGCATCGTGCGGGCGCCTTTGACAACCTTCACGGGCCATCGGCGAGAATGAAGCGGTGCGCAATGCGAGGGAAGGACTGTTTGCAACAGCGACGACGGGCAGGAGGCCCCCGGGGGGTAGCGAAGAAGGCTGAAGTGGCCGGTCATGCGGTTGGGTTTCGGGCGCCTGCGCCTCGGGTATCTCCATGATCTCCGGTGCGTGGCGGGCATTTGCCCGAGCGAAGCCGTCTGGACGCGATTACGAATCCTTTACGCCTTCGTGCTTGCCTGCCGATATGAATCCCGGTGGGCGTACCCCGCGTTTGTGGGCAAGCTGCGCCGACAACGAGAATGGGACGACCAAACGATGACCAAGAAAGGCGCATGACGCCCCCGGCCCGCTCGCGGCGCTGGATCTGGCGCGCGCTCGTCTCCGCGCTTGCCGGCAGCGGTATCACCGCGGCTGGGCTCGGCCCCGTGACCGCTGGCGCGCTCGCGGTCGAAGGCTCCGGTGCCAAGGGCACCGTGACGACCGAAGAACTGACGACGACCGAAGCGCCCGAGACCGAAACGACGACGACGACCTCGACGTCCACCTCCGCGGCGCCCGCGCCGGCGAGCACGCCGACGACGACGCCGGCCCCCGCCGCGACCACCACTACACCGGGCGAAACGACCGCTGAAGTCCCCGCGCCGGCCAAGCCGACCGCGAAAGGCCCGGCGGTGGTGCTGCAGCGCAGGCAGAAAACGAGCGCTTCGAAGAACACCAGCACCGGCACGAGCACCACGACCGGGGCACCCGCGGCCGCCCAGGGCCCGAACAACGTCGCCGTCGCGCCGCAGGTCGTCGCAGCGCAGGCCGAAGCGTTCGCCGCCGCGCTCGCCGGGTCGGCCGCCTCCACGCAGGCGCTCTCCTTCTATCGCATACCGCTGTTCTTGCTGCCGATCTACCAGGCCGCGGCCGTCCAGTACGGCGTGCCGTGGCAGATCCTCGCGGCGATCAACGAAATCGAGACCAACTACGGGACCGATCAGTCGGTCTCGACCGCCGGGGCGGTCGGCTGGATGCAGTTCATGCCGGCCACGTGGATCCAGTACGGGGTGGACGCGCTGAACGCCGGCTACGCCGACCCATACAACCCGGTCGACGCGATCTTCGCCGCGGCTCGCTATCTACGCGCGGCAGGCGCGGCGACGAACCTGCACGCGGCGATCCTCGCCTACAACCACTCCGAGGAATACGCGCAGTCGGTGCTGCTGCGCGCCAAACTCATCTCCAGCTACCCCAAGGGAGTGATCGCCACGCTCACCGGCCTGACCGACGGGCGCCTTCCCGTCAGCGGCAAGCAGGTGTCGTGGGGCTCGCTGTCGAGCGTGTCGACCACCTCCAGCGCGACCGCCGGAGCGGTCGCGGCCAAGACGGCCAAGACGCCGTCCGCAGCCGCCGCCGCCGCCGCGACGCCGGGCAGCTCGCCCGCGCCCGCGCCGGCCGCAGCTGCCGCGAGCTCCGCCAAGGCCGCCAAGCATGCGGTGCTGCAACTGGTGGACCTGATGAGCGCGCCGAACGCGAAAGTCGTGGCCGCGCAGGACGGTCGCGTGGTCAAGCTCGGCAGCTCGCACAAGCTCGGCAAGTACCTGATCCTGCGCGACGTCTATGGCGACGTGTTCACCTACGCCGGCCTCGGCAGCATCGCCTCGCACTACGCCAAGCCCAAGTCACACACCGCTGCAGCCTCCTCGACGCCCGCGCTGCCGGCCGTCTCCAGCGCCGAACCGAAACCCAAGCTCCCGGCGACCGCGGGCGTCCACCCGCCCGTCACGCTGAAGGTGAAGAAGCCGCTCGCCAAGCACGCGAAGGCGGCGGCGCAGAGCGTCTCGGTGCCAACCGGCGAAGCGGCGCTGGCGAGCACCGGCAAGGTGCGCCTGTTCGCCCACCCCGGCAACCCCGATGCGCTCGCCTCTGCGGCGAGCAAGCGCAAGCGCGCCGCGCGCTCCACGAGCGCCGGTCACATGCTCAAGCTGCGCGCCGGCTCGATCGTCTCCCAGGGGACCGTGCTGGGAAGCGTGCGCACGCCGCCCAACGCGCACAACGGACACCTGCGCTTCGCCATCCGCCCAGGCGGCGACCAGAGCAGCATCGACCCCCGGCCGATCCTGCGCAACTGGGCTCAGCTCGGCGTGGCATTGCACCCGCAGGGCGCGACCGGCGACACGAACCTGCTCGGCGCGACCGCCAGCGGCGTCTTCTTGATGACCCAGGAAGAACTCGAGCGCACGGTTCTCTCCGACCCCGGCATCCAGATCTACGCGTGCGGCCGCCAGGACATCGCCGCCGGCAAGATCGACAAGCGCGTGCTCTCGGTGCTCGCCTTCCTCTCGCGCATCGGGCTCAAGCCCACCGTCAGCGCCCTGGAGTGCGGGCACAGCGAGATCACCGTCTCCGGATACGTCTCCGAGCACTACACCGGCGACGCCGTGGACATCTCGGCGATCAACGGCACGCCGATCGCCGGCCACCAGGGCGCGGGCAGCATCACCGACCTGACGATCCGTGCGCTGCTCACGCTGCAGGGCGAATTCGTCCCGCACCAGATCATCAGCCTGATGCAGTACCCGGGGGCGCCGAACACGCTCGCCATGCCCGAACACTGGAATCACATCCACGTCGGTTTCCGCCCTGTCGCCGCCGACGCCGCCACGGCAGCCAAGGCCGCGCATTCGGCCGGCGCCGGCACGCCCGCACCGGCACCGATCGTCGTGCCCAGCGCCCTCAGCAGCACCCAGTGGAACCAGCTCGTCACACGCATCGGCGCGCTGCCCGCGCCGAAGGTCGCCGCCAAGCCCAGCGCCTCGGCGATCAAGGACCCCAAGCAGTCCAAGCCGAAGGGCTGAGCGGCCGAAGAGGCGCGCAGAAGCTCCGCGCGCGCGGACGCTGCGGTGGGTGAGGATCTGACCGCAAAGGCCCCATCCGGCCGCTGGGGCGTCTGCCATGATCCGCGGCCATGGCCAACCGCGGCGGCATCGATCTCGGCGGCACGAAGATCCAGACGGCGATCGTCAGCGAGGATCAGACGGTGCTCGGCTCGGCTCGCCGCCCCACCCCGACGACGGGCGGCCCGGCGGACGTGGCCGAGGCGATGGAGGGGGCGCTGCGCGATGCGGCCGAGGCGGCGCACGTCGAGCTCTCCCAGCTCGCCGGCGTGGGTGTGGGCTCGCCGGGAACGATCGACGACGGCGTCGTGACCAGCGCGCGCAACCTGCCCGACTGGGAAGGCAGCTTCCCGCTGGCGAAGACGCTCGAAGAGGCGCTCGGCTGCCCGGTCGCGCTGGGCAACGACGTGCAGGTCGCCACCGACGCGGAGTTCGAGCTGGGCGCAGGCAAGCCATACGGCTCGCTGCTGGGGGTGTTCTGGGGCACGGGCGTCGGCGGCGGGATCGTGCTCGACGGCAAGCCGTGGAACGGTCGCGGCGCGGCCGGCGAGATCGGCCACATCGTCGTGGAGCTCGACGGCGCGCGCTGCACGTGCGGGCGGCGCGGTTGCATGGAGGCATACGCCGGGCGCTCGGCGATGGAAGCGCATGCGAGCAAGCTCGTGGAGAAGGGCCGCAAGACAGACCTCTTCAAGCTGATGAAGGAGCGCAAGCGCACGCGCCTGACGAGCGGCATCTGGGCGCGTGCGCTCGAGCACGAGGACGAGCTGGCGACCCACCTGATCGAGCGCGCGCTGCGAGCGCTCGGCGCCGGAGTCGCCTCGGCGCTGAACGTGCTTGACGTCGACTGCGTGATCATCGGCGGCGGCCTGGGCGTGCGACTCGGCGACCCCTATGCCAAGCGCATCGAGCAGGAGATGATGCCCCACCTGTTCGCCGACTTTCACCCGCCCGACGTGCATGTCGCCGCGCTCGGCGATCTCGGCGGCGCGATCGGCGCGGCGCTGCTCGTGCAGGGCGAGCGCACCGGCGGCGCCTCCTGAGCGCCGCCGCGCTCAGAGCCCGCCGACGGTGATCACGACGAGCGCAAGCGACAGCGTCGACGTGACGGCCACCGTGATCGCCGCGGTGGCGTCGAGGACGCCGCGGCTGCGGTGCTCGCCCATCACGTTGGCCGAGCGCGCCAGGCGCCAGATGAAGAACAGGTTGATCGGCAGCAGCAGGCCGTTGACGACCTGCACGCCGACGAGCAGCGAGATCACCGGCACGCCGGGGATCATCGCGACGAAGGCGCTGAGCATGATCATGCCGGTAATGATGTTCACGAACACGGGCGCCTCCTCGCGGCGGCGACCGACGCCCTTCTCGTAGCCGAGCGACTCGGAGACCACGTAGGAGGTGGCGATCGGCAGGATCGCCGCGGCGAGCAGGCTGGCGCCGAGCAGCCCGACGCCGAACAGCACCTCGGCGTAGTGCCCGGCGAACGGCGTCAGCGCGCGCGCTGCGTCGGCGGCCGAGGAGATTTCGTGGATGCCGTGCGTGAACAGCGTCGCCCCCGTGGCGACGATGATGAACGCTGCGATCAGGTTCGCGAACACCGCGCCGGCGACCGCCTCGCGTTCCTCGTGCGGCAGGTCCTCCTCGCGCACGCCGCGCTCGACTACGGCCGACTGCAGGTAGAGCTGCATGTACGGCGTGATCGTCGTGCCGGCGAGCGCGATCAGCAGCACGATGAAGGCCGAGCTCGAGTGCAGGTGCGGGACGGCGATCGCTTTGCCCACGTCGGCCCACTTGGGGTGGGCGAGGATCGCGGCGATCGGGTAGGCGAAGAAGGGGATCGTGAACCAGATGAAGATGCGCTCGGCCGAGCGGTAGGAGCCGCGCACGATGATCAGCCAGATGCCCACGGCGGCGATCGGCACGGAGACCTGCACGGGGATCCCCGTCAGGCCGACCGCCGCGCCGATGCCGACGAAGTCCGAGATGCAGATGCCGACGTTGGCGATCAGCACTGCGCTGGTGGCGAACACCGACCAGCGGATGCCGTACTCCTCGCGCACGAGCTCGGCAAGGCCCTTGCCGGTCACGACGCCCATGCGCGCGGCCAGGCGCTGCACGATCGCCAGCGAGATCGTGATCAGCACCATCGTCCACAGCAGCGTGTAGCCGTACTTCGCGCCGACCGACGAGTACGTGGCGATGCCGCCTGCGTCATTGCCCGCGTTGGCGGCGATCAGCCCCGGCCCGAGCAGGCCCAGGAAGGCGAACAGGCGGACTCGGCGAGAGCTAAGCCGAGCAGGCAGGCGCGGTCGGCCACGCGTGGCCGACCGGATACGACGCATGACGGGCGGTACTCGGACCGCCATCGAACTGTCCGCCAGGGGTGCTCACGCTGCGCAGTGTATTCAGTCCTCGCCGAGCAGGCCGAAACGCCGCCGCCAGCCGCGCGGGAGCATCGCCTCGAGCACATCGTCGACCGTAACCACGCCGACCATGCGGTGCTCGTCGGCGACCGGGATCGACGTCAGGTTGTAGTCGGCCATCTGGCGCGCGACCTCCTCGAAGTCGGCGTCCGGCGACAGGCACGGTGTCTCGTGCTTGACGAACGACTCCAGGCGCGCACCCGCGTCGGCGCGCACCAGCGCCGTGACCGGCACGCTGCCTTCCAGCGAGCCCTCCGCCGAGGTGACGAACACCATCGTCAGCAGCTCCGGCGCGATCGGTGAGCGGCGCACCGCTTCCAGCGCATCTCCGGCCGACGTGGCGCCGCGCAGCTGCACGAACTCCGGGCTCATCAGCCCGCCGGCCTGCGCCGGATCGTAGCCGAGCAGTGCGCGGACCTTCACGCGATGGCTGACCGGCAGCAGCGAGAGCACCGGCTCGCGGCGCTCCTCGTCGAGCTCGCCGACGATGTCCGCGGCGTCGTCGGGCGCCATTCGCGAGAGGATCTCCGCGACCTGCGCGTCGGGGCGGTCCTCCAGGAACTCCTGCTGGTGGTGGTCGTCGAGCTCCTCGAACACGTCCGCCTCCAGCTCGCGGTCGTCGTCGCCGACCGCCTGGATGATCTCCTCGCCCTCGCGCCGCGACGCGGCCTCGACGAGGTCGGCGATCTGCGCCGGGTGAAGCTTGGCCAGCTTGGGGTGCGGCACGCGCAGGCGCACCGTCGGCACGTGGCCGACGAACGGCTCGACGCCCGCCCAGTCGAGGAACTCGCCCGTCGCGATGTGCGAGCCCAGGCCCTTCGGCAGCAGGCGTCGCAGGCCGCCGCGCGGACCCGTGTCGACGCCCACGACGCGCCACGAGCCGGCGACCAGCGCCAGCTCGATCTCGTTGGCGCGCACCAGGCGCGCGCCCTCCACGTTGATCAGCTGGCGGTCGAGCAGGTCGCGCTTGAGCAGCACCTCCTCGGGCCGGCGCTCGAAGCGGCGCAGGTCGAGCTTGGCCTTGCGCAGCACCACGCCGTGCGCGCCCATGTCCGACACGCGCTCGTCGCCGAGGTAGGACGTTTTCCCGGCCACCGTCACGAGGAACCCGGTGATCGGCGGATAGCCGACGCCGCCCAAGCGCACGATCAGGTCCTCGACCTTGCCCAGGCGCTCGCCGTCGGCGTCTCTGAGCGGGCTGCCCACCACCGCCGACAGGTGCAGGATGGGGGGCGCCTGCGTTGCCGCCGCGTTCACCCGCTCATCGTATCTTGAGCGGGTGCTGCCGTTCTCGATCTCGATCGGCCTGCTCTCGCTGTCGCAGGGCGCGATCGTCGCGCTCGCGCGCGTGCCCCGCGTCGAGGCGCTCGCGCGGCTGCGCGGACGGCGCTGGGCGGTCGTCCCGCCGCTGTCGGTTGCCGGCTTCGTGCTCGTCGCCGGCGCCGCCGAACGTGCCAGCGCGCAAGCGCTCACGTACCTGGCGCTGTTCGCCGTGCCGCTGCTCGCTGCCGCCGCGCTCGGCTGGCTGGTGCCGGCCGCCCGGCCGCCCGCAGCGCTGGTGGCCGCCGGGCTGTTCGCGCTCGCGTGGGCCGACCGCGCCGCGCTGCCCGGGCAGGCCGCGGCGCTGGCCCTCTCGGCGCTCAGCTGCGTCACGCTCGGCGTGCTGCTCGCGCTCGTCACTCCGCCGCGCTGGCTCGGCGCGGGAATCGTCGCGATGGCCGTGGCCGATGCGGTGCTCGTGATCTCCGACCTGCTGCAACGTCCCAACAACGCGCTCAACGCAGCTCACCCGGCCGCCGGACTGCCGCGGCTGCAGAGCGCGCAACTCGGCTCCGCCGTGATCGGCTACGGCGACCTGTTCGTCGCCGGCGCGCTCGGCGCGTTGCTCGCGGTCGCCTGGGGCCGTCGCACGCAGTTGCGCGGCGCCGTGCTTTGCGCCGTGCTCGCCCTCGGCTTCGACCTGCTGTTCTTCGCCGTCGACGAGCTCCCGGCCACCGTGCCGGTCGCGCTCACGCTGATCGTCTTGGCGCTCGCGCGCCGGCGGAGATCCGTGCCGACGGGGTCAGCTCCAGCGCCTGCAGCGTCTGCGGCGCCGGCTCCTCGCCCTGCGCCTCGGCGCTCGCCAGCCGCGCCGTGACGGCGCGCGCTGTGGTCTCGACTGCCGCCGGCGCGCTCACTTCGCGATCGGACGCCGCCCCGGCTTCCTCGATGCGGCGCACCTGCGGCACGACGCGCGTGTCGAACGAGCCGACCGCCTCGTTGTAGGCGCCGACCGCCGAGTCGAGCTGGCGCCCGACCTTGGCCAGCGGCTCGACGAAACGCCCCAAGCGGCGGTGAAGCTCGCGCGCGGACTCGGCGATGTCACGCGCGGACTCGGCGATGCGCTCTTCTCGCCAGCCGTGGTGCGCGGCCCACAGCAGCCCGATCAGCGTCGTCGGCGTGGCCATCAGCACCTGCTGCTGCACGCCGTACTCGATCAAAGCCGGGTCGCCGGCCAGCGCGGCCTGGTAGATGCCGTCGGAGGGCACGAACATCACGACGAACTCCGGCGTCGCCTCCAGCTGTCCGTGGTAGCCCTTCGCCGCGAGTTTGACGATGTGCTCTCGCGTCTGACGGGCGTGGCGCGCGATGTGCGTCTCGCGCTCGTCCTCGGTGGACGCCTCGAGCGCCGACAGATAGGCGTCGAGGGGAACCTTCGAGTCGACCACGATCAGCTTGCCGCCGGGCAGGCGCACGAGCATGTCCGGGCGCAGCGCGCCGCCGTCGGTGCGGATCGTGCTCTGCTCGAGGAAGTCGCAGTGCGCCAGCATGCCCGCCATCTCGACGACATTGCGCAGTTGGATCTCTCCCCAAGAGCCGCGCGTCGCCGGGCGCTTGAGCGCCGTCACGAGGTTGCCCGTCTCCTGGCGCAGCGTGCCGACGCCGTCGCCCAGCGTGCGCACCATCGCCGCCAGCTCGCCGTGCGCCTGGCGGCGCTCGCGCTCCAGGCGACCGATCTCCGACTCCATGCGCCCGAGCTTCTCCTGCACGGGACCGACCAGTCCCTTGAACTCCTGCGCGCGCATCGCCATCTCGCCGCTCGCGCGGTCCTGCTCGGCCTGGCGCTGCTCGGCCAGGCGCTGGGCCAGCGACTCGCCGGTCTGTGCGAGCACGTCGGCGGAGATCGCCTTCAGTTCGTCGCGCATGCGGCCGCGGTTGGGCCGCAGCAGGAACGCCGCGCACGCGGCGCCGAGGGCGAGTCCGAGGATCAGCAACAGGATGCTCATGCGGCCATCAAAGGTGACATTCGCCCCGGACGCCGACGGCTCGGCGGGTCGGTGCAAGCTGTCTGCAGCCGTCACCGCAGCTTCTCCGGCGAGTCGTCGGCGAATCGCGCAGATCGCGCAAATCCCCTGCAAACGCTGACGATAAACCCCGCTTGACACGTGGACTGCCCCTGGCTATCCTTGCCGGACGCTCCGAGCCTCGGCTTGGAGCAGCTCAGTAGAGGGACAATTCCATAGAGGGGGCTGCGCTCGTACCGGATTCGTTGCCGGCGGGCCCCGTACGAGGAGGATGTGAGATGCCAGCCATGAATGGCTCAGCCGTGTCGTTCCGCAAGGGACGCATCATCGGCTTGTGTATGGCAGTAGTGCTCGTCGTCGCGGCGCTTTTCGCGTCGAGCGCGAGCGCCGCAAAAGCACCGCTGGTTCCGACCAACTACACCGCGCTGGGCGACTCGCTCGCGTTCGGTTACACGGCGGAAAAATTCAACAACAACTACCCCGAAGAGAACCCGGCCAACTTCGAAGGTGGGTACACGAACATCCTGGCGGCCAAACTCGCCAAAGTAGAAAAAAAAGCCGGTAACCAGCTGAGCCTGATCAACCTGGGCTGCCCGGGCGAGGTCAGCGACGGGCTGATCGGCGAAAACAAAGCCCTCGGTGGCGGTGGCGAAGGCAACGGCAAAAACGACTCGTCGCCGTGCGCCTACCACAAAGCCGGCTTCCCGCTGCACTTCAACATCGGCTCGGGATCGCAGCTTGAAGCGGCGATCGGCATTGTCACCACCCCGGCCACGTTCGGAACGACCAACGTCGTCACGCTGAACATCGGCTCCAACGACGAGCTCGCTGTCGTGAAAGCTTGCTCGACGCCGGAATACCTCGAAGCCCACGGCTTTGCCGGCGGCGCGTTCGAATGCCTGATCCACGAAGCGGGCGAAGAAGGCTATTACTACAGCGGCGGCCTGTTCAAGCACATCGTCACGAACATGGGCACCGCGATCGGCGTGCTGCGTAACTTCGGTTACGCCGGCCCGGTGGCCGTCCTCGGGTTCTACAACCCGCAGGCGTTCATCCTGCCCGGCAGCGACGCGCTGCAGAAAAAACTCAACGAAGCAGTTGAAGGCACGATCGGCGCAGGTAAATTCGGTCCGGGTGTCGTCTTCGCGAACCCGTTCCCGAAGTTCAACCCGACGAAGGCCTCCAAGGAGAAAGCGGCAATAGCCAAGTACACCGAAGAGTGCAACCCGAATGTCCAGAGCTTCCAGACGGGCGCAGACCCCGGATGCGAAGGCGACATTCACCCGACGCCTGCCGGTTACAAGCAGCTGGCGATCGTCCTCTGGCACGCACTCGGTCACTAGTCCGACGCAGCTAGAGCAGTAAGCAGCGCTCTCGGGGCGCCTGGCCTAACCGGCCAGGCGCCCCGTTTGCTTGAGCTCGTCGGCCGCACGGCCGAGCACGGCGAGCATCGCCGGCGCCGCCGGCACCAGGCGGGCGCCCTCGGGGGTCGCGGCGATCACCTGGCGTACCGGCGGGTTGGGGGAGAGGGCGCGGATCGCCACGTCCTCGCGCACGACCGACAGCGCCAGCTCGGGGATCAGCGCGACGCCGACGCCGGCGGCGACCAGCCCCTGGACGGTCTGGTAGTCGTCGCTCTCGAACGACACGACCGGCTCGAAGCCGGCCGCGTGGCAGCAGCGCACGACGTGGCGCGCGCACGGGCTCGAGCTCGACGTCTGCACCCATGCCTCGCCCTGCAGCTCAGAAAGGCGCAACTTGGATTTCCGAGCGAGGCGGTGCTCGCGCGGCAGGGCCAGGTACATCGGGTCCTCGAGCAGCGGCGCGCGCGTCATGCCGGCCAGCAGCGGCGTGTCCTCGTCGAACTCGAACAGCAAGGCCAGGTCGAGCTCGCCCGCGCGCAGGCGCGGCACGATCTCCTCGGGCTCGCCCTCGGCGAGCGTCAGCTCGACCTCCGGGTGCGCCGAGCGGAAGTTGGCTATCGCCACCGGCATCAGCGTCGAGCCGGCGGTGGGGAAGGAGGCCATGCGCAGGCGCCCTCCGCGCAGCCCGGCGATCGCCGACAGCGCGGCCTCGGCGGTGTCCAGCCGCGCGAGGATGCCCTCGGCGTGCCCCACGAGCGTCTGCCCGGCCGCCGTCAGGCTGACGCCGCGGGGGTGGCGCTCGAGCAGCGTCATCCCGGCTTCGGCCTCCAGCGCGGCGATCTGCTGGGAGATAGCCGACTGCGTGTAGGACAGCGCATCGGCGGCGCTGGACAGCGAGCCGCGGTAGGCGACCTCCTTGAGGACCTTCAAGCGGGCAACGTTAAGCATAAGTGCAACTAATATTATCAATAAAAAAGATCACTGGAGCTGATGGCAGGAGCGTGGCACTATGAGCGAGAACGAAACATCGAACCTTCCGCTCGGCCACCGAAGGCAGAGCCCAGACCCAAGGAGAGCAACCATGTCCACGAAGATCATCGTTTCCTACGACGGCACTGCAAACGAGGACGACGCGATCGCGCTCGGCCGCGTCTTCGCCAAGGCCGGCGCAGAGGTGGCACTCGCCTACGTGCGCCACAGCCAGGAGCCCGACCTCGACCGTGAGAAGCTCGCTCAGAGCGAGGCCGAGGAGCTGCTCGGCCGCGGCGCCAAGCTGTTCGGCGACGAGAGCGTCGCGCGTCACGTCGTGACCGACCGCTCGACGCCGCGCGGCCTCAGCGCGCTTGCCGCCAGCGAGGGCGCGAGCGTCGTCGTGTTCTGCTCGGACTCGCACACCGCCAACGGGCACGTTGCCGTCGGCAACTCCGCACAGCAGCTGCTCGAAGGCGGCCCCGTGGCCGTCGCGATCGCGCCGGTCGGCCTGGCCGACGGCGAGGTCAACGTGCAGTCGATCGTCGCCATCGGCGACGCCGACGGCGGCGCCCGCGCCACCGCCGACTCGCTCGCCGGCGCGCTCGGCGCATCCGTTGCGCCGGTCGCCAACGACGAGGCCGGCCTGCTCGTCGTCGACTCCCGCCCCGAGGCCGAGCAGGGTCGCGTCGCGATCAGCGCCTCGGCTGCGCACCTCGTCGAGATCGCCACGTGCTCGGTGCTCGTGCTGCCGCGCGGCAGCGCCGTGCCGTTCGGCCAGAGGGTGGCCGTCAGCGGCTAGCGCCCGGACGACTCACGAAGTGCCCACGGCGGGTGGGCGGCGGGCTCAGCGAGGGGGCTGACCGTCATCCGCCCGCCGTTTGCGTCGATAGGCGATCAGCGCCTGCGCGAGATCGAGCGCCCCGCCGAGCAGATGCCCGACCGGCCCGGTCCACAGCCACGTCTCCAGACGCCTTTGCGGGGTGGCGCCTCGGCGGGTCTTCACGGGGCGGCACGGTATCGTGGCAGCGGTGACCGACGCCCTGCAGACCACCGTCGCCGAGCTGGGAGAGTCGCGCGTGCGCGTGAGCGTGCAGGTCGCACCGGAGGAGATCGAGCGGCGCCTGGAGAGCAAGGCCAAGCAGCTCGGGCGCGAGCTCAAGCTCCCCGGATTTCGCCGCGGCAAGGTGCCGCCGGCGCTGGTCATCCAGCGCGTCGGGCGCGAGGCGGTGCTCGACCAGGCGGTGCGCGACTCGCTCGGCAGCTGGTACGCCGAGGCCATCCAGGACTCGCAGATCGTCCCCGTCGGCGACCCGCAGCTCGACCTGTCGGACCTGCCCGCCGAGGGCGAGGAGCTGGAGTTCTCGATCGAGATCGGCGTGCTGCCGAAGGCCGAGCTCGGCGACTACGACGGCCTCGAGGTGCCGCGTCGCGAGGCCGTTGTCGACGAGGCGCAAGTCGAGCAGGAGATCGACGGCGTGCGCGAGCGCCTGGCCAAGCTCGAGACCGCCGAGCGCGCTGCCGCCGAGGGCGACTTCGTGGTGATCGACTACGTCGGCTCGCTGCCCGAGCCCCAGGACGACCCCGAGCAGGAGCCGGCCCTCGTCCCCTTCGAGGGCGGCGAGGGCCGCGACCAGCTGATCGAGCTGGGCGGCGGCAACCTCATCCCCGGCTTCGAGGAGGCGCTCGTCGGCGCGAGCGCCGGCGAACAGCGAACGGTGGCGCTGACGTTCCCCGGCGACTACCCCGCCGAGCAGCTGGCCGGGCGCGACGCGAGCTTCGACGTGACGGTCAAGGAGGTCAAGCTCAAGCAGCTTCCCGAGGTCGATGAGGACCTGGCAAGCGACGTCGGCTTCGACTCGGTCGACGAGCTGCGCGAGGACATTCGCACGCGCCTGCGCGAGGCCGACGAGGCGCGCGTCGACGCCGAGTTTCGCGAGGCCGCGCTCGACGCCGCGGTCGCGCAGTCCACCGTGCCGGTCACGCCGCAGCTCGTCGAGTCCAGGGCGCGTGAGATGTGGGAGCGCATGCTGCACTCGCTTTCGCACCGCGGCATCACGCGCGAGGCCTACCTGCAGATCGCCGGGCGCGAGGAGCCGGAGATCCTCGCCGACATGCAGGCCGACGCCGAGCAGGCGCTGCGCCGCGAGGCCGTGCTGACGGCGATAGTTGCCGCCGAGCAGATCACGCCGACCGAGCAGCAAGTGATCGAGGCGCTGGCGCCGACGGCCGAGCGCGAGGGCGTGGAGCCGGACAAGCTGCTCGCCGACCTGCGTGCCGGCGGACGGCTGGAGGAGCTGAGCGAGGACCTCGCCGCACGCCAGGCCGTCGAGCTGATCGCCGAGCGCGCCAAGCCGATCTCCGTCGGACAGGCGCAGGCGCGCGATGCGCTGTGGACGCCGGATAAGGATGCAGAGCCCGCGGAGGCCGTCGCAGGCGGCTCCGGTGCGGGGTCCGGCAAGCTGTGGACACCCACCGGAGAGGGATCGGCCAGCTAGCCTCTAGAGGAATCTGGCACGCGAAGCGAAACCAAAGCGAGGACTATGAGCCCACTTGTTCCAATGGTCGTAGAGCAGACCTCGCGAGGCGAGCGAGCGTTCGACATCTACAGCAGGCTGCTCAACGAGCGGATCATCTTCCTCGGCACGCCCGTAGACGATCAGATCGCCAACCTGATCGTCGCGCAGCTGCTGCACCTGGAGTCCGAGGACCCCGAGAAGGACGTCTCGATCTACATCAACTCGCCCGGTGGGTCGGTGTACGCGGGCCTGGCGATCTACGACACGATGCAGTTCATCAAGCCCGACGTGCAGACGATCTGCGTCGGAATCGCGATGTCGATGGGCGCGCTGCTGCTCGCCGGCGGCGCCGCGGGCAAGCGCATGGCGCTGCCCAACGCGAAGATCCTCATCCACCAGGTCTCCTCGAGCTTCGAAGGCCAGGCCACCGACATCGAGATCCACGCCAAAGAGATCATCGACGTACGCAAGCGCCTGGACGAAATCATCGCCAAGCACACCAACAAAGACCTGGCGGTCATCAGCAAAGACACCGACCGCGACTACTTCATGTCCTCCGAGGAGGCCAAGGAGTACGGCATCATCGACAGGGTCATCTCCGAGCATTGAGAATGGGCTGACGTGGCGCGACCGACCGACTCCAACGAGCAGCTGCTGTGCAGCTTCTGCGGCAAGTCCCAGCGCCAGGTCAAGAAGCTGATCGCCGGCCCGGGCGTGTACATCTGCGACGAGTGCATCGACCTGTGCAACGAGATCATCGACGAGGAGCTGTCCGCGCCGCCGGCGTTCGACCTGGAGAACCTGCCCAAGCCACGTGAGATCTACGACGTGCTCGACGAGTACGTCGTCGGCCAGGACCCGTCCAAGCGCACGCTGTCGGTGGCCGTCTACAACCACTACAAGCGCGTGCAGATGATGATGTCCGGCGAGACCGACATCGAGCTGCAGAAGTCCAACATCCTGCTGCTCGGCCCGACCGGCTGCGGCAAGACGCTGCTCGCGCAGACGCTCGCGCGGATCCTCAACGTGCCCTTCGCGATCGCCGACGCGACGGCGCTGACCGAGGCCGGCTACGTCGGCGAGGACGTCGAGAACATCCTGCTGAAGCTGATCCAGGCGGCCGACTACGACGTCAAGAAGGCCGAGACGGGCATCATCTACATCGACGAGGTCGACAAGATCGCGCGCAAGGCCGACAACCCGTCGATCACGCGCGACGTGTCCGGCGAGGGCGTGCAGCAGGCGCTGCTGAAGATCCTCGAGGGCACGCAGGCCTCCGTTCCCCCGCAGGGCGGGCGCAAGCACCCCCACCAGGAGTTCCTGACGATCGACACGACCAACGTGCTGTTCATCTGCGGCGGCGCGTTCGCCAACCTCGACAAGGTGATCGAGCGGCGCATCGGCCACAAGGGCGTCGGCTTCGCCGCGGCGATCGAGGCCAAGGCCGAGCGCGACACAGGCGAAGCCTTCGAGCACTGCCTGCCCGAGGATCTCATCGAGTACGGGCTGATCCCCGAGTTCATCGGCCGCCTGCCGGTCGTCTCGGCGGTTCACCAGCTCACGCGCGAGGATCTCGTGTCGATCCTCGTCGAGCCGCGCAACGCGCTCGTCAAGCAGTTCCAGCGCTTCTTCTCCTTCGACGGCATCGAGCTCGTGTTCTCCGAGGACTCGCTCACCGCGATCGCCGAGAAGGGCCTGGAGCGCGAGACCGGCGCGCGCGGGTTGCGCTCGATCATCGAGGAGATCCTGCTGGAGGTGCAGTTCGAGCTGCCCTCGCGCCGCGACGTGAAGAAGTGCGTCGTCACCAAGGAGACCGTCGAGAAGGGGCTCACGCCGACGCTCGTCACCGAAGCCGCGCCGGAAGAGGCGCAGGACTCGTCGCTGCGCGAGGAGTCGGCCTAGCGCCGACGGCGCTCGCGCGGCTGTCGCGCTCGCTACTATCGCCCTGTGTCCAAGCACCGTGAGCCCAAGTCGCGCCTGAAGAACACAGTCGCAGCCGTGCCGTGGCTGGTGCTGGTGCGCGGCGCGATGATCGTCAGCAAGCGCTGGAACGCTCTGTCGGGCAAGGAGCGCGCGCGGCTGATCGAGCTGGTCGGCGAATCGCGCGGGCGCACGAGCAACCTCAGCGTCAAGCAGCGCCTGGAGCTGCGCAAGC
>CAVXYO010000001.1:0-132015 GCA_963766105.1 uncultured Solirubrobacteraceae bacterium | reverse complement strand
CCGTTGTCGCTGATGCTGATGGCCGATGAGGCCTGCAGCAATGCAACGCCGCCGCCCGGAACGATGCCCTCCTCGAGAGCAGCGCGGGTTGCCTGCAGCGCGTCCTCGACGCGGTGCTTCTTCTCCTTCATCTCCGTCTCGGTTGCCGCTCCGACCTTCACCACGGCGACGCCGCCGGAGAGCTTTGCCAGGCGCTCCTGCAGCTTCTCGCGGTCGAAGTCCGAGTCGGTGTTCTCGATTTCGGCTTTGATCTGGTTGATGCGGCCTTTGATGCCCTCGCCCTCACCGGCACCGTCGACGATCGTCGTCGTGTCCTTCGTGACGACTACGCGACGCGCGCGTCCGAGCTGGGTGAGCTGCGTGTTCTCCAGCTTCAAGCCCATCTCCTCGGTGATCACCTCGCCGCCGGTGAGGATCGCAATGTCCTCGAGCATCCGCTTGCGGCGGTCGCCGAAGCCAGGAGCCTTGACGGCCACGCCCGTGAACGTCCCACGGAGCTTGTTCACCACCAGCGTCGCGAGCGTCTCGCCCTCGACGTCCTCGGCGATGATCAGGATCGACTTGCCCGACTGGATGACCTGCTCGAGCACCGGCAGCACGTCGCGCACCGAGCCGATCTTGGAGTTGGCGATGAGGACGTAAGGGTCCTCAAGCGTCGCCTCCATGCGGTCCTGGTCGGTGACCATGTACGGCGAGATGTAGCCCTTGTCGAACTGCATGCCCTCGGTGAACTCGAGGTCCATGCCGAACGTCTGGCCCTCCTCGACGTTTACGACGCCGTCCTTGCCGACCTTCTCGATCGCGTCGGCGATGACGTCGCCGATCTCTTCGTCGCCGGCGGAGATCGTCGCGACGCGGGCGATCTGGTCCTTGCCGGAGACCTCCTTGGACTGCGATGCGATGTTCTTGACGACCTCGTCGACGGCTTTCTCGATGCCGCGCTTGAGCGCCAGCGGGTTCGCGCCCGCGGCGACGTTCTTCAGGCCCTGGCGAACGATCGCCTGGGCGAGCACCGTCGCCGTCGTCGTGCCGTCGCCGGCGACGTCGTTGGTCGCCGTGGCGACCTCGCGCACGAGCTGTGCGCCCTGGTTCTCGAAGACGTCCTCGACCTCGATCTCACGAGCGATCGTGACACCGTCGTTGGTGATCGTGGGGGCGCCGAACTTCTTGTCGAGTACGACGTAGCGACCCTTGGGACCGAGCGTGACCTTGACCGCATTCGCGACCGCGTCGACACCCGCCTCAAGCGCGCTGCGCGCCTCGGAGCTGTACTTGATCTCCTTTTGAGCCATGTGTTCTCAGTTCTCCTTATGCCTCGACGAGGGCCAGGACGTCTGACTCGCGCAACACGAGCAGGTCCTCCCCGTCGATCTTGATCTCGGTCCCGCCGTACTTGCTGTAGAGGACCTCGTCGCCCTTCTTCACGTCCAGCGGGATGCGCTTGCCGTCGTCGTCGAGCCTGCCGTCGCCGGCGGCGACGACCTCGCCCTTCTGCGGCTTCTCCTTCGCGGTGTCGGGGAGGACCAGGCCGCTGGCCGTGGTCAGCTCCTCCTCGATCGCCTTGACGATCAGACGATCGCCCAGGGGCTTCAGCTTCATCGGTGATACCTCCATCTAGAGAGTGCTTCGGGCGTCTCGCGTGGTCCTCAGCCCTCTGCCGGGGGGCGAAACGCCTCTGGCACTCTCCGCAGAGAGTGCCAACGGTTATCTATATATATAGATTATTTGGGGGTTCTTCAAGGGAAATCGGCAGTTGAACGGGAAACTGCCAGGCCCTAGTTCTGCGCGCCGCCGAAGCCCTTCATCGCCTCGGTCATGCCGGTCGGCGTGTCGCGGATCTGCGAGAAGCGCACGACCGTCACGACCTCCTCCGGCGAGATGCTGCGGCCGTAGATCTGTTCGAGGAAGCTGATCAGCTCCTCGTGGCGACGGAACTCGGGGTTGTCGTGCTTGATGTCGCGCGGCGACAGGTCGGCCAGTTTCATCACCTCGACCGTGTCGATGACCGCCTCGAAGATGCGCTCGCGCGGCGAGTGCTGGTAGCCGATCGTCACCAGCACGAGCTGGTTCTTGCGGTACTTGCCCGACTTGTCGCCGAGGCGGATCGTCGCCGTCTTGCGGCCCCGCTTGAGCTCGTCGGCGAAGATCGTCGAGTAGAAGTTGAGCACCTGCACGGACGGCAGGCTATCGAGCTTTGCGCTCTTCCTCCAAGAACTCCGCTGCACGCGCAACCATTTCGCGCTCGGCGGCGTGGCTGAGCTCGTCCTCGGCGTCCTTCAGCGCGATCCAGCGCGCCTCCTCCACCTCGTCGTCGTGGTCTGCGGTGTCGCCTTCCACGTAGGAGAACAGGAAGAACGACACCGACTTGGGGATCGTCTGCCCGTCGCGTCGGTACCAGTAGCGTGCCTCACCGAGCTCGCGCACCGGCTCGCCGACGACGCCCGTCTCCTCGCGCACCTCGCGCGTCGCCGCTTCCAATGCGTTCTCGCCGGGATCGATGTGACCCTTCGGCAGCGCAAGCACGCGCGAGCCGTCAGACGCGCGCCGCGTCGGCACGATCACGACGATCTCCTCGCCGCGCACGACCACGCCGCCGGCCGACAGCTCACGCGCCGGACGTTTGCCGCCGCGCCTGCGCGTCCTCGGCCTCCTAGAAGACATATTGCTTGAGCGCGTCGGCGTCGTGCACGATCAGCCGCCCCCTCCCCTGCGAGATCACGCCGGCGCGCTCGAGCACCGCCAGAAAGCGGCTGGCCGACTCGCGCGAGGAGCCCGCCAGCTGCGCCAGGTCGGCCTGCGTCGCCGTCACCAGCACGTCGCCCGGCTGCTCGGCGGACGCGCCGTCGTGGTCGCCGTCGGCGGACTGCTGCTCGACGAGCTGGCTGAGCACGACCGCAACGCGGCTCTGCACCGTCTGAAAGGACTGGCGCGCCAGCCGTTCGTTGGTCTCGCGCAGCCGCCTTCCCAGCGCGATCACCAGGCGCGAGGAGATCTCCGCGTGTTCTGCCATCAGGCGACGCATGTCCGGCCCGAGCACGGCCACCGTACCGGTCTGCTCGATCGCCTCGACGGTCGCCGAGCGGCGCTCGTCCTCGAACAGCGCCAGCTCGCCGAAGATGTCGCCCGGGCCGAACGTCGCCAGCGTCAGCGTGCGCCCGTCGGTATGCGTGCGCAGCGCTCGCGCACGGCCGTCGCGAACGACGTAACACGTGTCGCTGGCGTCGCCCTCGCGGAACACCACCTCGCCCGGCTCGAACTCGCGGGGCACGGCGAACTGCGCGATCCGCTGCAGATCGTCGCGCACGAGCGTCGAGAACACCGGGACACCGCCGAGAAGCTCGACCACCTCCTGTGAACTCATCCCGGCCATCCGGCAGGCATATCACACGCCGCAACTGCGGCTGCTGCGGCGGTATCTTCAGACATATGGTTTCTCGCCGAACAGGCCGGGCGATGGTACTGCTGGCGCTCTGTATGACGGTCGCGCTGGCTGCCCTGCCCGTGTCGCGAGCGCTTGCCCGGTCGGCGAGCAAGCACGCCAAGCCCGCCGTCGACACGCAGCCGTTGTTTCGCTCGCGCCTGCTGTGGGCGACGATCGACGTCTGCAACCCTTCAGACCAGCCCGACACCGTCGGCGTTCGCGGCTCGATGCCCGGAGACCATCAGACCCACGACACGATGTACATGCGCTTTCGCATCCAGTACATGAACCCGTCGACCAAAGCGTGGACGGATCTGATGAAGGGGTCGGCCGCCAGCTATGTCGACGTCGGCACCGGTGCCGATCCGCGCCAAGCGGGGCGCAGCTTCCAGCTCAGCCCGGTCGCCGGCCAGCCGGCGTTCACGCTGCGCGGGGTCGTCAGCTTCCAGTGGCGGCACGGCAAGACGGTGCTCGCGCAGATCTCGCGCCCGACGAGCGCGGGACGCGACAGCCTTGCCGGCGCCGATCCTGCCGGCTTCTCCGCCGCAAGCTGCCTGATCGGCTGAGCCTCAGAACAGGCGAGGGTCGTTCGTGATGATCCCGTCGACGCCCATCGCCGTCAGCTTGGCGATGCGCGCAGCATCGTCCACCGTCCACACGTACAGCTCGCCGCCGCCTTCGCGCACCGCGCGCACGAGCGCCGGCGTGACCACGCGCCAGTGCGCCATGATCGCGTCGAAGCGCCCCTCGCGCAGCGCCGTGCGCGCGCGGCGCGGGAGCGTCGCGCGGTAGCCGGTGAGGATCGCCAGCGCGGGGATCGCCGTGAGCATGTCGGTCGTGTAGTCGCGGCGCACACGCGGCACCGACCAGCCCAGGCGCAACGCGGGCTCCTCGGCGCGGATGCGGGCCAGAGCATCGCGTGAACATCCCGCTGACCAACGTGCGCTGCACCGAGCCGTGCTCACGCAGAGCCTGCACCACCCGCAACTCGTAGCCCGGCAGCTTCACGTCGACATCCAGTTCCACGCCCGCGAACGCCTCGCCGGCGAGATGCTCGAGCGCCTGCTCGAAGCGCAGCGGCTTGCGTGAGTGCATGTCCTCGTAGTCGTGCGCGACCACCAGCCGCCCATCGCCGTTGGCGTGCTCGGAGAGCACGTCCAGCTCGATCATGTCCACGCCGTGGCGCAGCGCGGCGTCGAAGCTCGCCAGCGTGTTGCCCGGCTCGATGTGCGCCGCGCCCTTGTGGCCGACGCGCCGCGGCGCGGCGCGTCCGGTAGTCATCGGCGGAGGCTCGGCCATCGAGCCTCACGATCGCAGACGCGGCTAGTAGTCGCTGGGCAGCGGTTTACGCGCCGCCTCGATCGTCTCCATCGCCGGCTTCGGGCCGATGTACGGAGCGAGCACGATGAACGTCAGCTGATCCACCAGCCGCGGCAGCTGGCGCACGCGGTCGTGCGCGGTGTAGCTGGAGACGATTCCCCAGATCGCTCCGGTCACCGCTTCGCGCGCCACCAGCGGACCGCGGCGGGCGTCCGGACCGAGATCGTCGAGCAGCTTCGTGAAGTCTTCGATCGAGCGCGTCATGCGACCGATCATCCCCGGCCCCACATCGAAGATGTCGATGAACGCCAGGCGGCTCAGCGCCTCGTGCGAGGCGAAGTACTCGACGAGCGTGCGAACGGCGACATGCACGGCTTCGGGCCAGTTGTCGGCCTGGTCGATCGCGCCTTTGACCGCCTGCATCGCTTCGGCGACGAATTCGTCGAGCACTGCCAAGAAGCAGGCCTCCTTGTTGGCGAACTGCTTGTGGAAGGCCTCGGTGGAGATGCCCGCGAACTGCGCGATCTGCGGGTCGCTGATCTCCGCGTAGCGCTCGTCGAGCGTCAGGTGCACCATCGCGCTGAGCGCGCGCGTGCGCTTGTCCTCGCTGGCCAGGAAGGCGGCCGGCTGGGGCTCCACGGCATCGGGCACGATCAGCCCGGACACGTTCAGGCGCTTGGCCACCGGCGAGCGGTAGGACTCGATCCAGTCGAGCACCTCGTCGGCCAGCGTGCGCAGCTCCTTCTCGCGCCCTTCGTACATGCGCGTGAAGGCGACGTGGCGAATACCGGCGACCAGAGCCTTGACCGTCAGCGGCGAGAGCTCTTCGCCGTCGGGGTCGGCTTGGAAGGCCAGCGCGACCACGCGCTCGAACGTCGTCGCCGCAAGCGCCATGCGTGGGCGCACGTTGGGACCGACGCCGAGCGAGTCGACGAGCACCAGCCGTGGGCCGTTCGGCGAGCCGGCGACATCGTCGAGCAGACCCCGGCAAGCGCCGTGCACGCGGTTGGCCCAGCCGCGCTCGGCCGACCATCCGTCGAGCATCACCTTGCGCGCCCGCGCCACGACGATGTCGTATGTCGCGAGGAAGCACGCTTCCTTGTTGGCGAACTGCTCGTAGAAGGCGCGACGAGACACGCCGGCCAGGCCAATCACGTCAGCAACCGTCGTGCGCGCGTAGCCGCGCTCGGCAACCGCCTCGATCATGCCGCCGTACATCCGTGCGCGCTGGTTGCGCGCTACATCCTCACGTGACATCCCGTTAGGGCCGTGAGGCAACCGGCGGTAGATCGGTGAAGGCCCCCTGTGAGTTTCACTCATCCCCACGATTCGAGACACTAGATGATCCTCCCTGGAAACGCAAGTCTACTTTGATTTGCTCGCTGATTCTTTATACCGGAATGTCTCGCACCCTGTGGCGGGTGTCTCCTGTTGACCGAAACAGCGAACGCAGGTCCGTTTCAGCGTGCCTGCAGGCGCGGCTCGACGACCGCGACGAGGACTCGTCAGGCGCTCAGGGTGAGCTTGCGCGGCCCGGGGCTGAAGCCCAGCTCGAGCAGAACGGCGGCGAGGCCCGAAGCGATCGCCGGCCCGCCGTCGATCCGCTCCAGCGCGAGCTTTGGCACGCGCCCGGCGCGCACCGCTTCGGCGAGCGCACGCAGCCCATCGCCGACAGGGTCGCCATCGCCGTCGCGCGCTTCGGCGAGCGTCAGCAGGCCCCGCCCGCCGCGCTCCACGTACAGCACGGGCTCGTCGTCGACCGACACGACGTACGCGCCCGCCACACGCGAAGGCCGGCGGTCCTGGCCCTCGCGTTTGGGCCAGGAAAGCGCTGCGCCATAAGGCTGTGCGGGGTCTGCCGCGGCTAGCACTCGTGCGCGTGGGCGCTCCGACGAGGTGCCGGACGGACCAGCCGTGGAGCCGCGCGCCGAGCGCAGTCGCTCTACCGCGCCGGGCAGTGCGAATTGTGCACCGCCCATGCCCTCGACGAAGTAGCCGCGCCGGCAGATGCCGAGCGTCTCCAGGTTGGACAGCGTGTCGTAGAGCATCGCGAAGCCGCCCTTGATTCCCTCTGCGAGCACCTGCTCGCGCGTGACGATTCCGTAGCGCTCGAGCAGCAGCTCGGCGAGCACGCGACGGCGCTCCGGGGCTGACGCGAGGTCAGGTGCCGAGGAGCCGTCCGCAGCCGCTGCGCCCACGCGGAAGATCGGCTCGGTCAGCCCCCAGCGACCCTGCACCTGAGACTGCGCGCCGGTGCGCCGCGAGCCGAAGCGCCGGACAGATGTTCGACGTTGCGCACGACTCGATGCCCGTGCGAGCGACAGATGCGGCGCGCGCAGAGGAGCCCACGCGTCGTTGGTCGCCTCCCCCGCCCACACGAGGTCCCACAGCGCCTCGCGCAGCGCCTCCGCCGGCACGTCCAGCTCGGCGATCAGGTCGCTGAAGAAGCACGGCGTCCTCAGTCGCTCGCGCAGCAGTTCGTGCTCGCGGGTGTCGGTCGACTTGGCCGCAGCACCGGCGCGCCGATCGCTGGCCGATCTTCGATCGGTCGGCGGCGGCCCGATCAGCGGCGCGTCCTCGCGGAAGTACAGCGCGACGCGCCCGGAGCGCCCCAGTGGCCCGGCGCCGACCCACACGAGCTCGCCGCTCGCGCACAGCATGTCCAGCCATGACGTCGAGTACGCGCCCGTGCGCCGCGGCAGCACGTCGCGCTCCCAGATCTCCGCCGGCAGCGCCAGGCCCTGCAGCGGCACGAGTACCTCGCGCAGGCGATCGATACCGGCGCCCGCCGCGCGCATGGCGATCGACGCCCTGCCAGCGACGGCAGGAACGCGGCAAGGCTGCGCTGGTCGGCCGGCTCGATTTCCTTGCGCAGAGCGGCCAGCGACGCGCGGCGCAGGCGGCGCAGCACCTCAACGTCACACCACTCGCGCCCGCTGCCGCCCGGGCGCAGCTCGCCGCGCACGACGTCACCGTCGCGCTCGAGCTCGCGCAGCACGGCGCTGCGTCCACGCCGTAGCGCTCGCGCAGCTCGTCGGTCGTGAACGGGCCGTGCGTGCGCGCGTAGCGCGCGACCAGCACACGCAGCGCATCGGGCACGTCGGCCAGGAAGGCTTCCGGCAGCCCGCCGGGCGGCGCCGCCGAGAGGGCGTCGCGGTACAGCCCCGCCTCGTCGGCCGCCACGTAGCGCTGTTCGCCGCCGATGCGCAGTCTGATCGCGCGGCGTTCGCGCTCCAGCTCGGCCAGCAACGGCACCGGGTCCACTCCCTCGAACACGCGCGCGGCGATCTCTTCGCTGTTCAGATCGCCGACGTGGCGCAGCACGTCGTGCAGGCCGTCGAGCCCGGTCGCGCGCGTGATCTCCGAGCGATGCTGCAGGTCGTCTTCGACACGCTGCAGCGCGTCGGGGTCGAGCAGCTCGCGCAGCTCCTCCTGGCCGAGCAGCTCGCGCAGCAGATCGCGGTCGAGCGACAGCGCGGCGGCGCGGCGCTCGGCGCTCGGCGTGTCGCCCTCGTACATGTACGTCGCGACGTAGTCGAACAGCAGCGACGAGGCAAACGGCGAGGCCGTCGGCGTCTCGACCTCCACGAGCGACACCTCGCGCGAGTGCAGCGAGTGCAGCAGCGCTTCCAGGCCGGGCACGTCGAGCACGTCGCGCAGGCACTCGCGGTAGGTCTCCAGCACGATCGGGAAGTCGGCGTAGCGGCGCGCCACCTCCAGCAGGTTCTGCGCCTTCAGGCGCTGCTGCCACAGCGGCGTGCGTTTGCCCGGATACGCGCGCGGGATGAGAAGCGCGCGCGAGGCGTTCTCGCGAAAGCGCGCGCCGAACAGCGCCGAGCCGCCCAGCTCAGCGGTGATCGCCGCCTCGACGTCCTCGGGCTCGAGCATGATCAGCTCGGCGGCCGAGGGCAGCGCCTCGGCCTCGTCGGCGTCGAGGTCGGGGAGGTGCAGCACGATGCCGTCGTCGGAGGTGATCGCGTCGGCCTCCAGGCCCATGCGCTCGCGGATGCGCGCGGAGATCGCAAGGCCCCACGCAGAGTGCACGCGCCCGCCGAACGGCGACAGCACGCACAGGCGCCAGTCGCCGATCTCGTCGCGGAAGCGCTCGAGCACGATCGTGCGCTCGCTCGGCAGCACGCGCGTCGCCTCCTGCTGCTCGCGCAGGTAGGCCAGCAAATTGCGCGCCGCGCGCTCGTCGAGGTCGTAGTCGCGCTGCAGCGTGTCAGGCTCCTGCTCGACCGCCCAGCGCGAGAACGCGCCGATCGCCTCGCCCAGCTCCTTCGGGCGCCCCACCGAGTCGCCCTTCCAGAAGGGCACCGCCCCGGGCGCGCCGGGGGCAGGCGTGACGATCACCCTGTCGCGGCCGATTTCCTCGATGCGCCAGGTCGAGGCGCCGAGCAGAAACGCCTGACCGGGACGCGCCTCGTAAACCATCTCCTCGTCGAGCTCGCCGACGCGTCGGCCGTCGGGCAGCGTTACCGCGTACAGCCCGCGGTCGGGGATCGTGCCGGCGTTGGCCACGGCCAGCTGGCGCGACCCCTTGCGCGCGCGGATCGTCCCGGCGACGCGATCCCACACGATGCGAGCGCGCAGCTCGCCGAAGTCTTTGGACGGGTAACGACCGTCGAGCATGTCGAGCACGTTCTCCAGCAGCTCCAGCGACAGCTCGGAGTAGGAGTGGCAGCGCGTGACGAGCGCGTGAAGCTCGTCGACCGCGATGCCCTCTGGTTCGACAGAAACGGCGATCGCGACGATCTGCTGCGCAAGCACGTCGAGCGCGTTGCGCGGGACGACAGTCGGCTCGATCTTGCCTTCGTGCATGCGCCGCGCGACGACCGCGCACTCCAGCAGATCGCCGCGGAACTTCGGGAAGATGCGCCCGCGGCTGACCTCGTCGACGCCGTGTCCCGCACGGCCGATGCGCTGCAGCCCGCGTGCGACCGACTTCGGCGACTCGATCTGCAACACCAGGTCCACCGCGCCCATGTCGATGCCCAGCTCCAGCGAGCTCGTGGCGACCAGGCACGGCAGCTCGCCCGCCTTCAGCAGCTCCTCCACCTTCGTACGCTCCTCGCGCGCGAGCGAGCCGTGGTGGGCGCGCGCGATTTCCAGCGGCACGACCGGGCCGTCCGCGGGGGGCTTCGCCGCCCTCCGCTTCCGCCTGCTGCTTACCGGCCAGCTCGTTCAGGCGCAGCGCGACGCGCTCGGCCGAGCGCCGGTTGTTGACGAACACGATCGTCGAGTTGTGCGCCTGCACCTGCCCGAGCAGCTCGGGGTAGATCGCCGGCCAGATCGAGCCGCGGGTGGACTCACCGCCGGCCACCGGCTCCAGCGGGTCGGCGCTCGCGTCGACCGGTCCGTTCGGTTCGCTCATCGACTCGACCGGCACCTCGATGCGCAGGTCGAGCTCCTTGCGATGGCCGGCGTCGACGATCGTCACCTCGCGTCGCGGGCCGACGAGGTAGCGGCCGATCTCCTCCAGCGGATTCTGCGTCGCGCTCAGGCCGATGCGCTGGAGCGGTCGCTCGGCCTGCTTCTCCAGGCGCTCGAGCGTCAGCGCCAGGTGCGAGCCGCGCTTGGTCGCCGCGACGGCATGGATCTCGTCGACGATCACCGCCTCGACGCCGCTCAGCATCTCGCGCGCCTGCGACGTGAGGATCAGGTACAGCGACTCCGGCGTCGTGATCAGGATGTCCGGCGGCTTGCGCGCCATCGCCGCGCGCTCCTTCTGCGGTGTGTCGCCCGTGCGGATGCCGACCGTGACGTCGTCGGCGCCGATCCCGCGCAGCGGCGTGCGCAGGTTGCGCTCGATGTCGTATGCGAGGGCCTTCAGCGGGCTGATGTAGACGACGCGCACACAGGGCGTGCATCCATCGTTCGGCTCAGACGACTTGCCCGTTGCCTTCGTCCATTTCTCCGCGCTCAGACGATCGAGCGCCCACAGGAACGCGGCAAGTGTCTTGCCCGATCCGGTCGGCGCCGACAGCAGCACATTCTCGCCGGCCGCGATCGCCGGCCAGGCCTTCGTCTGAGCGGGCGTGGGCGCGTCGAAGGCTCGCTCGAACCACTCCTGGACGCGCGGCGTGAAGCTGGAGAAGGGCACGCGTTCAGGCTACCGCGAGCTCGTCGGAAACATCTTTGGCTAATTCCGACTACTTGAACCCTGTGTTCTAGATCGCGATAAACGGCCGGGCGTGCGGTTTCTTACAACGCTCGGTCGGTCTCGAAGATCGGCCAACTGCCGGCCCCACAAGGACTACGGTCCCAGCATGGAGCACGGGGTGGGTATGTCGGGTATGTCGGAACCCATCCGCGCCCACCGCCAGTGGACGCCGCTGGCGCGCGCTCTCGGGGCGGCAGGCGACCGCTGGACGTTGCTGATCGTGCTCGCCCTCGCCGACGAGCGGTTGCGGCTCAATGCACTGCGCACGCGGTTGCCGGGCGTCAGCTCGGGTGTGCTGGACCACCATCTCGGGCAGATGGTCGCGCTCGGCCTGCTCTCGCGCGAGCGCTTCCGCGAAATGCCGCCGCGCGTGGAAGTGGCGCTCACCGAGAGCGGAGCCGAGCTGCTGCCGATCGCCGCCGCACTGGCACGCTGGGGCATGCGCCATGAGTGGCCGATGCCCGAGAGCCAAGCTCACGTGCGAGCGGACGCGATCCTGCGACAGCTGCCAGCCCTGCTCGAAGAGGCCACCGACCTCCCCGATGGTGTAGTCGAGGTGGCTGTGTGCACCAGTGATTCCGATTCCGGCGCCGAGATGAACGACGCCGAGCACGCCCGGCATCATTTCGAGATAGTTGACGGGCGGGTGCGTGCGTGTGCGAGCTCCGAGGCGCGAGCCGTGGCGCGCATCGACGGCGACGAGGCCGCATGGGTCGCAGCGTTCGGACCGCAAGCTGACATCTCGGGGCTGCACTTCTCGGGCAAGCGCTCGATCGCCAAACGCCTGCTCGATTCGTTGCCGCGCGACAGTCGTCCGTAGGACTGGCGGACTTCAGCCGTTGTCGCTCTGCGAGCTGCTCGACGCCGTGCAGTGAGCTGGGCCCGGGCCTTCACGGACACCGCGGCTGGGCGAAGCTGCGGCGCCCGCGGAGACCCGGCATCGAGGGGTGACACCTCGATCTCTTCTCGAGCATCGTCGGAGAGGGATAACGATGCCCAAGCCTGCGCGCCCCCTTTGGAGAGATCCAGCCACGAACCGTCGGCCCCGGTGCCGCGACATTCCGCCCAGCACGCTACTTCCGCGTATGCGTCGTCGCCAGGGTCGTTTCCTACTTTCGGCCGGCACGGTGAGTCGGTTCGCGCGCCATAGACTTCGCGCAGATGGGCGACCTCGCACCGCATCGATGACTGCATCAGCCAGCGGTCAATCGCAACTGGCCGACCCTCACTCAGGGCGGCAGACCGGCGTGCTGCCGGCCCAGCGCCTGCGCGAGGCGATCGCTAACGAGTGGCTCGTCGCCGGCTCGTGGCGCATCCCGTCCGAGTCGGTCCAGCCGGCGAGCGTCGACCTGCGCCTCGGCGAGCGCGCGTGGGCGCTGCGCTGCAGCTTCCTGCCCGACAGCGACTCGACCGTCGAGGACAAGGCGCAGGATCTGGCCTTTGAAGAGATCGACCTGCGCGACGGCGCCACGCTCGAGCGCGACCGGCCGTATCTCGTGCCGCTGATCGAGGAGCTGCGCCTGCCCGACGGCGTGCGGGCCAAGGCCAACCCGAAGAGCTCGACCGGCCGCCTGGACGTTTTCACGCGCGTGCTCACGGACCGAAACCACCGCTTCGACGAGATCTCCGCCGGCTACCGCGGCAAGCTCTACCTAGAGGTCGTGCCGCGCACGTTTGCGATCCGCGTGAAGACCGGCCTCGCGCTCAATCAGGTGCGCCTGATCGACGGCGACGGGCGGCTGGCCGATCGCGAGTTGATCGACCTGCACGGTCAGGTTCCCTTGCTGTTTCGCGACTCCCAAGCGCTTGCGGCGGGTTCGCTGTCGCTCGGCGACGGCCTGTTCCTCAGCCTCGACGCCTCCGGCGGGCCCGACAGCACGGTCGGCTACCGCGCCAAGAAGAACAGCCTGCCGATCGATCTGACGAAGGTCGGCGCGCTGCGCTGGCAGGAGTACTGGGAGCCCGTGCACCCCGAGGCCAAGCAGCGCATCGTGCTCGAGCCCGAGGTCTTCTACCTGCTGCTCTCCGCCGAGGGCGTCAGCATCCCGCCCTCCTACGCCGCCGAGATGCTCGCCTACGACCCCACCGCCGGCGAGCTGCGCACGCACTACGCCGGCTTCTTCGACCCCGGCTTCGGCTACTCGCGAAAGCGCGATACACAGGGCAGCAGGGCGGCGCTCGAGGTGCGCGCCCGCGACGTGTCGTTCATGGTCGAGCACGGCCAGCCCGTATGCAAGCTGGCCTTCGAGCGCATGGCCGAGGAGCCCGACGTGCTGTACGGCGAGGACGTCGGCTCCAACTACCAAGGCCAGCAGACAATGCTCAGCAAGCACTTCCTCGGGCGGCCGGCTGACAGCGACGACTGACCTGCGTCGCCAGGTCGCAAGCGCACTTGGTGGTCTGCGTCAGGTCGTACGAAATAAACGACCAGCGACCGCTCTATCATTCGCGCGGAAAACCAGACTGTTTATCATCGTCTAGCTCGCGGCCGAGGCCGCGATTTTGATCGGCGGCTCTTCCCTGAAGAAGGGACGAGGACGGGACGAGCCGCTTGCCCCCAGCAAAGGACGGGAACGAGCCCACATGCCCAAAACCAGCTCCAAAGCTCCGAAAGCCCCCGCATCCACGCTCGAGCCGGCGTGGTCGATCCCCAGCCTGCGCGAACCGCGCTACTCGCAGTCGCTCGAGCGCGGGCTGGCGATTCTCAGCTGCTTCACGCCCAAGCGCCCCGTGCTCGGCATCGCCGACATCGCCGACGAGCTCGGCATGAGCCGCTCGACAACCCACCGCTACGTGATCACGCTGCTCGCGCTCGGCTACCTCGAGCAGGGCGCCTCGCGCAAGTACCGCCTCGGTCTGCGCGTCACCGACCTGGGCATGTCGGCGCTCAACTCCACCGGCCTGCGCGAGCACGCCCAGCCCTATCTGGAAGAGCTGCGCCAGCGCACCTCCTACTCGATTGGCCTCGCCGTGCTGGACGGCCCGGAGATCCTCTACGTCGACCGCGCGCGCAGCTTCCGGCGCGGGCAAGACCAAGCCGGCCCCGAGGTGCGCATCGGCTCGCGCCTCCCCGCCCACAACACTGCGATGGGCAAGCTGCTGCTCGCCAACCTGCCCGAGTCAGACCAGCGCGAGCTGATCGCTGCGATGAAGCTGAACAAAAGCGGACCCAACACGATCACCTCCAAGAAAGCGCTCAAGGACGAGCTAGCCGAGGTGCTCGAGGCAAGCTTCGCCGTCGATGACGAAGAGCTCGCCAAGGATCTCTACTCGATCGCCGCGCCGGTTCGCAACGAGGCGCGCGAGGTGGTCGCCGCCGTGGACATCGCCGTGCCCAGCTCGATGATCTCCATCGGTGAGCTCGTCGACGCGCTCGGCCCACACCTCGTATCCACCGCCGATCGCATCTCGGCGCGCTTGGGCTACCGCCGCGACGACGAGCAGAGCTGAACGATGACCGACTAGGGCCGAGCGCGGGGTGCGCCCGTCCTCCGGGCGCGTCGCGTACTCTCTGGCGCCGTATGCCCGCCCTCTTCAAGCGCGCCTCGCTGCAGTCGTGCGCCGTGCTGCTCGTGATCGGCCTGTCGGCCTGCGCCACGACCGTCTCGACGTCCGGATACAAAGGCGAATCTAAGGAAGTCGCGCAGACGATCAAGGACCTGCAGGCCGACGTCACCGCCGGCGAAGAGAAGAAGGTTTGCAACAACGACCTCGCGGCCCCGATCGTCAAGAGCCTCGGGTCCGCCAAGGGCGGCTGCCGGCAGGCGATCAAAGATCAGCTCGCCGAGATCGCCTCCTTCGAAGTCGACGTCCAATCGATCCAGATCACCGCCGCCGGGCACGCCGCCAGCGCCAAGGTCAAGAGCAAGTACTCGGGCAAGAACCGCATCTCCACGATCTCGCTCGTCAAGGAAGGCAAGCGCTGGAAGGTCGCGAAGCTCAGCTGAGCTGAGCGCGGCTCGCTAGCGGACGCCGTCGAGCAACTCGCCCGCGGACTTCAACCCGAGGCCGCGCGCGAGGATCACGATCGTCTCCAGGCGCGGGGAGCGCTTGCTGCGCTCGAGCAGGCTGATCTCCGTGCGGTGCAGGTCGCACACATCCGCGAGGGCCTCCTGGGAGAGGCCCGCGAGGTCGCGCTGCCGGCGCAGGTTCTCGGCGAACTGTTCACGTGTAGTTGGCATGGCCGCAGTCTCGTGTATGACGGACAACAAGTTCCACAGACAGTTGTCTCACGACTTTGTGTGGTCGTCTCGAGCGCGCGACTAGGCCAGCGAGCGGCCGTACTGGCGCTCGTAGTAGGCGCGATAGTCGCCCGAGCGGATCGGCTCCCACCACCACGAGTTCTCGCGATACCACGCAACCGTCGCCTCCAGGCCCTCGGCGAAGCGAACCTGTGGGCTCCACCCCAGCGCGCGCACCTTCTCCGACGAAAGCGAGTAGCGGCGGTCGTGGCCCGGGCGGTCGGCGACGTACTCGATCTGCGACTCCGCCGCTCCCGTCGCTGCGATGATCCGCTTGACCACATCGATGTTCGCCTCCTCGTCCGGGCCGCCGGCGTTGTAGACCTCGCCCGGCACGCCGTGCTCGAGCACGTGCCCGATCGCGCGCGCGAAATCCGTCGAGTGGATCCAGTTGCGCACCTGCATGCCGTCGCCGTAGACAGGCAGCGCGTCGCCGTGCAGCGCGTTGAGGATCATCAGCGGGATCAGCTTCTCCGGGTACTGATTGGGCCCGTAGTTGTTCGAGCCGCGCGCGATCACCGCCGGCAGCTCATACGTGTGGAAGTAGCTCTGCACGAGCAGGTCGGCGCCCGTCTTCGTCGCCGAGTACGGCGACGATGGCGCCAGCGGCGACTCCTCGGTGAACGAGCCCTGCTCGATCGAGCCGTACACCTCGTCGGTCGAGACCTGCACGTAGCGCAGCTGCGCCGCGCGCGCCGCCTCCAGCAGCACGTAGGTGCCCAGCGCGTGCGTGCGGACGAACGCGTCCGGTTCGGCGATCGAGCGGTCGACGTGCGTCTCCGCGGCGAAGTTCACGATTGCCTCGGGCACCGCCGCCTCAATCGCGCCGGATACCGCCGCCGGGTCCTCGATCGCGCCTCGCAGGAAGCGAAACGCAGCGTGGTCGGCGAAGTCGCGGAAGTTCTCCTCGCGCCCGGCGTACGTCAGCTTGTCGAGCACCGTCACCTCGTCGCCGTGCTCCAGCAGGCGCTGGCGCGCGAACGTCGAGCCGATGAACCCGGCACCACCGCAGACGAGCAGTTTCATGGCCTCATCATCCCAGCCCTGGCAGCGAGATACCCCGCCAGCCCGTCGCGCCAGTCGGGCATCGCCAGCACGTCGTCGCGCTCGGTCGCCAGCGCCGACCACGCCGGGCGCGGCGCCGGGCGGGCCATCTGCTCGCTCGTGCTGGGCTCGACGGCGCACTGCACCTCGGCCTGGCGGAAGATCTCCGTCGCGAAGCCGTTCCACGAGACCTCGCCCGACCCCGTCAGGTGGACGAGGCCTCCCACGCCGCGCTCCAACAGCCCGAGGATCGCCGGCGCGAGGTGTCCCGACCAGGTCGGCGAGCCGACCTGGTCGGTGACGACCTGCACCGCGTCGCGCTCGCCGGACAGGCGCAGCATAGTCTCCACGAAGTTCGGCCCGTCAACGCCGTACAGCCACGCCGTGCGCACGACCAGGTGGCTCGGCGACGCGGCGAGCACCTGGTGCTCGCCCTCGAGCTTCGTCGAGCCATACACGGAGCGTGGGCCCGTCGGGTCGGACTCGACGTACGGGCGCACTCGTCCATCAGCGTCGAGTGGCGCCGTGCCGTCGAACACGTAATCGGTGGAGATGTGCAGCAACGGCACGCCGATCCGCGCGGCGCTGCGCGCGAGGATGCCCGCGCCGTCTGCGTTGACCGCTTTTGCCTGCTCGGACTTTGACTCGGCGCCGTCCACGTCGGTCCACGCGGCGCAGTTGACGACCGCGTCCAGGCCACCCGGCTCGGCGCTGAGCCGGTTGAGAAGCGTGTCGACGGCCGGCGGGTCGGTGATGTCGATCTCCGGCAGGTCGACGAGCACGAGCTCGTGGCCCGAGCGCTCGCCCGCGCGCTGCACGTCGTGGCCGAGCATCCCCGCGGCGCCTGTGACGAGCAGCCTCACAGGATCGAGATGTCGGAGTTGTCCCCGACCATGAAGCGGTAGGCGCGCGGCTGGCTGTCGCCGCGGCGAACGCTCACGTTGCGTCCCAACAGAGAGGACTCCATGCGCCCGTCGAGGTCTGAGACCGTGCAGCCCGCCAGCAGGATCGAATGCTCGACCTCCGAGGAGACGATCTCACAGCGCTCGCCGATCGCCGTGTACGGGCCGACGTAGCAGTCGATCAGCCGCGCATCCGCACCGATGATCGCCGGGCCGCGCACCGTCGTGCGCTCCAGCCGCGCGCCAGCCTCGATCACCACGCGCCCGTCCAGGCGCGAGTCGATCAGCTCGCCGTCGTGGCGCTCTGAGAGGTTGTCGAGGATCAGCCGGTTGGCCTCCAGCATGTCCTCCAGGCGCCCCGTGTCCTTCCACCAGCCTCGCACGATGTGCGGCTCTACGCGCATGCCGCCGTCGACGAGATACTGGATCGCGTCGGTGATCTCCAGCTCGCCGCGCGCCGACGGCTCGATCGCCCGCGCAGCATCGTGGATCTGCGCGGTGAACATGTACACGCCGACGAGCGCCAGGTCGGTCGCCGGCTGCTGCGGCTTCTCGACCAGGCGCACGACGGACCCCGTCTCGCCCGCAGGGGCCGACGCCAGCTCGGCCACACCGTAGTTCTCAGGGTCGGGCACCGGCGTAAGCAGGATCAGCGCGTCGGGCTCGTGCTCGCGAAAGGCCGCCACCAGATCGGCGATGCCGCCCTGCAGCAGGTTGTCGCCGAGGTACATGACGAACGGGCTCCCCGCCAGGAACGCCTCGGCCGTCAGCACCGCGTGCGCTAGACCCAGCGGCTCGTCCTGCAAGATGTAGGTGATGCGCACGCCAAAGCGCGAGCCGTCGCCGGCGACCTGTTCGATCTCCGGTCCGGTCTCCGGCGCGATGATGATGCCGACCTCCTCGATACCGGCGGCCGCCATGGCCTCGATGCCGTAGAACAGCACCGGCTTGTTCGCCACCGGCACCAGCTGCTTGGCGCTCGTGTGCGTGATCGGGCGCAGGCGCGTGCCCTTGCCCCCCGAGAGGATCAGCCCCTTCAGCGGCTCCATTGCCGGGCAGCCTAGCGGGGCCGTCGGGGTCTCCGCGCCCAGGCAAGCGCCCACCCCGGGACGGCGACTCACGCAAGCGACAGAACATAGCCACAACCACCATCCCGAACCCCCAGCACGAGAAATAACAAGCCCTCAGGGTGGGTAGGCCAGAATCGTTTCTAACCCATCGGGAAATATCGGCTAGCCGATGAACTCAAGCGGCCGGGCTCCTTACGATGCTCCACATGGGTCGGCCATCGCAGGCGGGCTCCGCCCTTGACATGCCGGCGCATCCGATCCTTAATCGTCAGGGTGAACGGCCGACGGTCACACGACAGGGAGTAGGCCAGTGTTAAGACTCGCTATGGGTTTTTTGGCTGCGGCCGTCTTTGCAATCGCGAACGGCGGGCAGGCTACCTCCGCCGCAGCTCTCTTTACTTTAACCGAAAGCGAATGTCTCCCTCGCACTCTGCCCACACTTTGCTACGAAGATGAAGCTACAAAACAATTACGCGAGTTCAGCGGTACAGAAAGCTTTTTAGGCAGCCTAACAACCGGCGGCATTATGTTAATTGGAAGCACTGGCATTCAAATTACTTGCAAAATAGTCAAACTTCAAGGCAGCTTTTCACAGATATCTCCATTAGCTGAAAGCGCGTCGATCAAAGCCGCCGTCTTGAGCCTGAAAGAATGTGCACTTGAAGGTGAATTTGCCAAAAAGTGTTTATTTCCGGCAGAAGTAACAACAGTTGCACTAGTAGGGTCGTTTACGCACGAAGAACCGTCGAAAGCGACTACGCTCAAGCCCGAAACCGGAACAACGTGGCTTAGCTTCTCTTTCACCAATAACGGCACCGAAACGTGTCCGGCAACTATCAAAGGCGAAAAAAAACTGACCGGTGAACAAGTTTGCACAAATGTTGAACCGGAGAGTATGCAACTTGAACATCAGCTCGACTGTTTAGCGTCCGGCAGCAAACTCCAGTTGCTCGGCGAACAGTCGGCGGAAATGGCAATCGAAAATGAGACGATTCAGCTCGAAAACGCCTCGACCGATAAATGGGGTCTATTCGCGTCGCCTGCTGGCTTCGAATTACTAAAAACCGAATGCTTACCGGGAGCCATTCCAACGTTTTGCTATGAAGAAGGTTCTAGTTTACGTGAGTTTGTCGGCGAAGAACTCTTCGTGGGGAGCCTCACTGCCGGAGGAAAAGCTCTACTTCAGGCTACGCTCGGCGCCAACATGGTCGAACTGCTATGTAAAGCAAGCAGCATCAGTGGCATGGCCAAGCAGACTGCGCCGTTAGCGGTGGCTGCAAGCGAGAAGAGCGTGGTGCTGGTTCTGACAGAATGTGCACTTCAAGGAGGCCTCGCCACCAAATGTAAAGTTCCCTCAGAACTCAAAATGAACTCACTTGTCGGGGAACTGGCCAACGAAGAACCGGTCAAAACCACGACATACCGGCCCGAATCCGGGACATCTTGGCTCGTCGTTGCGTTCAGCAACAACGGTGCAGAAACCTGTCCTGCGACAGTTGCGGGCGAAAAGAAACTGACCGGCGAACAAAGCTGTCAGAACGTGGAACCAGAAACGCTCTTATCTGAACATGAAATCGACTGCGCGACAACCGGGAGCAAACTGAAACTCGGAGAAAGCACAGCCGAATTCGACCTCAAAAACGCGTTGATCCATTTGATGTACGCGGGACCGGATAAATGGGGAGTCTTTTTAGGTTGAGCGACCAGTCGGCAGGACGTCTAAGACGATCGTCTCAGTAGACGCCGCCGAGCTTGCGGTGGTCCCAGCTCACACGCCGCAGCTCGACGAACTCCAGGCCGACGCGTTTGCCGGCCTGCGCGGCGACCGCGTCGCGCGCCTCCGGCGGCAGCTCGCTCGGCGCCGGGACGTCGCGCGGAACCGAGTTGCGCGTCATGATCTCCGCGCCCAGGCGCACGACCTCGGCGATGTCGCGGTGCACGACCACGTCGCATTCGAGCATCACGCCGCGCAGCACGCCGTACTCCTCGCCGGCCTCGACCTGCAGCGTCGCGCGTGGCTCGCGTTCGATGTTGCGCACCTTCTGCGAGGAGGCGTACGTCCACGACCAGAGGCGCGGTCCCGGTTCGCCTGCCGAGTGCCCGCGCAGCACGTACCACAGCGGCATCAGGTGCGGCCAGCCGTCCTTGCCCATAGTCGCGCACGTGACCGTGCGCTCTTCGGCCAGGAAGTTGGCCACCTCGGCAGCCGTCATCTTGATCTGCTCCCGGCGGTTCATCGGCTGGACACTACTGTCAAGCGGGCTGAAGCTTCGCGCGCCGGTCCTTGGCGCGCGGGCGCGCCGGCTTCCCCTGCGCCTCGCTCAGGCGCCCGACCGCCTCGCGCACCGCTTCGCGCGCGTCCTTCGGCTCGAGCACCGCCGCGTCGCCCGCTTCGCGCAGGATCTCGCGCACCAGCCAGTCGACGCCGGCGAAGCTCAGCTCGACGACGACCGCGCCGTCGCTTCGCTCCTCGACCACGCGCCGTGCCTCGCGCGCCCAGCGCGCGCGCTCGGGAGACACCCACACGCGCGCGCTGCGCGAGGTCTCCACCTCGCCCGTGCGCAGCCAGCCGTCGACCTCCGCCGCCGGATCCACCTCCGGGCGAGGCGCGAACGTCTCGTCGGTCACCGTCGCCTGCTTGATCCGGTCCAGACGGAAGTGGCGCATGCCGTCGCGCGCCGGGTCAAACGAGGCTACGTACCAGCCCTCGCGGCCGTTCGTCAGCGCGTAGGGCTCGACCAGCCGCTTGACCACTTCGTCCTCGTTCTCCTTGTAGTAGTCGAGCTCCACGAGCTTGTTCTCGACGATCGCGTCGGAGATCTGGCGCGCCACGCCCGAGTCGTCGCCTACGGCGCTCGCCACCTGCAGGCCCTGCTCCATTGGGTCCTCGCCGAGCGCCGCGACGATCTTCTCTCGCGCCGACGTCAGCGATCCCTCGGGGATGTGCTCGCCGATCAGGTCGATCGCCGCGATCAGCGCCTTCGCCTCGACCGGCAAGAGTCGCGCCGGGCGGTCGAAGTTGTCGCTGTAGGGCTCCGGGTCGACCTCGATCTCGCCCGCCTGCTCGTCGATCTCCGCGTACAGCACGTAGGAGCCGCCGCCGAAGTTCACGACGTTGAGCACGTTGACGTCCTCGATCAGCTCCTCCTCTGAGAGCTGCAGGCGCTCGCACACCTCGGCGATCTTCACGCGCTCGCCCGCGCGGCCTGCGCGGATCAGGATGCTCGCGAGCGTCACCAGGCGCGCGAAGCGCTCGGGGCGGATCGCCGTGTCCGGGCGCCCGGACTGCGCGTCCTCGGCGTCCGCTTCGGCGGCGCCGCGCCGCCCGCCGCGACCGCGCGTCGCCGAGGCCGACCCGTTCGCCCCGTTGCTCGGCGTGGCCGTCGCATCGGCGCCGGGGAGCGTGCGCCCGTGGCGGTCCTTCAGCAGCTTCAACCGCCGCGCCATCTCCTTGCTCAGCTCCGGCGGGCCCTGCAGCCGCGCGTTCGCGCCGAGGCCGAGCACCCACGAGATGACCCCGCGCGGATTTGAGTAGCCGGTCGAGAAGAGCTTGTCGCCGTTGTCGGCATCGCGAATCTCGCCGTAGCGGCCGAAGTGGCGCTCGACCTGCCAGGCGATGCGCTCGGAGATCAGCACCTCGGCGACACCCAACTCGTCGCCTAGCTGCCAGTCGGCGCGGTTGGCGTACGCGCGCGGGTCGAACTCCGCCGGGCGGCGGAAGTCGTGCTCGGCCTTCGTCGCGTAGGAGACCTTGCCGCGGATGCGCGTCAGGCGGAACACGCGGATCGCCTCGCGCTCGTGCGAGTAGCCCAGCAGGTAGAACTGCCCACCCTGGAAAAGCAGGTGATATGGGTCCACGCGCCGAGGGCCGACCTCGTCGCGCTCCATCGTGTAGTACTCGAAAAGGATCGTCTTGTTGCGGAAGATCGCCGTCTCCACCTTCGCCAGGCGCGCCGACAGCTCGTGCCCGCCGGCCGAGGCCGTGATGCCCAGCGCGACCGAGCGCTGCTCCGGCGCGCGCAGCGGGCTCGGGCGGCCCCACGTGATCTGCTGCAGCGCCAGGCGCAGCGGCTCGGCGTAGGCGAATTCCCCGTCCAGCAGGCTCAGCGACGTCTGCAGCGCCGCCAGCTCCTTGTCGGTGAAGGCAATCGCCGGCAGGTGGAAGTTCTCCGGGCGCAGCGAGTAGTTCTCCTGCTCGGCAGCGCCGTCGGCCGGGCGGTCGACCGTCAGCTGGATGCGCAGAGATTCCAGCTCCGAGCGGTCCGCGTAGAAGCGCCGCGCGAAGGCGTCTTCGTTCATCCCGCTGTAGCCCTCCACGTCGCGGCGGATCTCCAGTGCGGTGACCGGACGGCGCTCGGCCATCAGGTAGGAGATCAGCGACAGCTGGCGGATCAGCTTCTCGGTGTCCTTGGCCATGAACAGGACACCTTAGAACCCGAGGGCGAGACGGTTCACGCGCGAGGCCCTCGCCGAACCGCTATTTGCGGAGTTTCAGCTCCTAGACGGCAACGACCCGCAGCGCAGGATGCGCGTCCGCGATCCGGCCGTAGTCGTCGTCTTGCGTTATGACCGGGAGCCCATGCTCGATCGCCGTCGCGGCTATCAGCGCATCGGTGAGCTTGACGGCTCGGTGGATGTCGGCGTGGCGACAGTCGACTACCAGTCGTGCCCACGCCACCATCACCGCCTCGCTGATCGGGATCGGATCGGCGGCCCGAGCGAGCGCCAGCGTGTCGGCGCGGCGTGCCCGTACGCGATCCTCTGCTGCAGCCAGTACGCCGAGCTGAAGCTCGCCGATCGTGACGACCGACACGGCGACGTGCGCGGGAAGCTCACCAAGCGATCGCCCTGTCTCCTGTGCGATGAACACCGAGGTATCCAGCAGCCCGCTCTCGGGCGTGCTCAAAGCTCGTCGAGTGTCTGGCCCGCAAGCTCGTCCAGCTCTCTGCTGAGGGCCGGATCGGCGGCGCGACTGGCGAGCTGCTCGCGCAGGTGGGGCCCGGAGAGCCAGCGTGCGCGGCGACCGTGCGGCACGACATCGGCAACAGGCTCACCGTGGACGGTGAGCGTCACGCGCTCGCCGGCCTGCACGGCGTCGATCACGCGACCGGTCTGGTTGCGCAGCTCTCGAACGCCGATGTCCATGTGCGACAACGTAGCACATAGCTCTGTTGTTCTTAGGCCGCTTCCCGCTCCGGTGAGGTGGGCAACGCGATCTGGCCTCCGGCTTGCGCGCCTGGGTCCAGCGGCTCGTCTTCGACTTCGGGCAACACGGCCGGTGGCTGCTCAGGGCGCTCGAGGTCTGGACCCGCGCGCTCGGCGAAGAACGCACCGCCGCCGATCGCGCGGTCGAAGCTCGACCAGCGCTTGCCCGGCGCGAGCTCCTTCTCCAGGCGGTCGAAGCTGCCCAGGCGCCCGCCCAGGTTGTCGATCATGTGGACGAGCGTCGCCTCGCGCGTGCACGGCACGACCGGGCTGCCGTGCTCCAGCGTGCCGTGGTGGGAGAGGATGATGTGCAGCACCGCCTGCGCCAGCTCCGCCGGGAAGCCCTCGATGTCCTCGATCGCGCGGCGGATGCGGTAGTAGCCGAGCGGGATCTCGCCCTGCAGGCGCCCCGCGTCGGTCAGGTCGATGTTCTGCGGGTCGTCGGTGTAGGCCTCCAGCTTGCCGATGTCGTGCAGCAGCGCACCCGTCACCGCCACGTCGCGGTCGATGCCCGGGAACGTCGCGCTGATCGCGCTCACCGCCTGCGCGACGCCGAGGCAGTGCTCGAGCAGCCCGTGGCGGTAGGCCTGGTGGTAGTACTTCGCCGCCGGCGCCTCGCGGTAGCCGGCCCACAGCGCCGAGCCCTCGCCGAACACCCCGTCGAGCAGCACGCCCAAGTGTGGCTCCTGGACGGTCGCGATCAGCTCGCGCACCTCACGCTCCATCTGCTCCACACCGCGTACCGGGCCATCCAACAAATCATCAATAGAAAAAGTTCCAGGCTCCGCCGGCTCGAGACCGCGCAGGTTGATCTGCGGGCCGAAGCGCGGATGAACCGTGTAACGGCCGCGCACGCGCACGGGCGACCCCGCGCACGCCAGCTGCTCGACCTCCGTCAGCTCCTCCCACACCATGCACGCCAGCGCGCCCGTGCGGTCGCCCAGCTGCAGGCGCAGGTAGTCGCCGCCGTCCCGCCGCTGGCGCCGCTCGGCCGTGCGAACGAGCAGAACCTGGTCGATCTCGAGGCCGTCTGTGAGCTCGTTGACGAGCATTGCCTGAAGGTAGATGTGGGTGCGGACGAGATGCTTCGATGCCGGCGCGCGCCGGTCAGCGCCGCGACTGCGCGCCGGCGAGAGGCTCGAGCTCGCGCAGGCGCGCCGAGAGCTCGTCCAGGCGCGACATGATCGCCCGCTCGCCGTCGCTGATCCGCTCTGCCTCCGCCGCCGCCTGCGCGGCCTGCGGCTCCTCGCGGCTGGCGACGAAGCGCTGCGCGACCGCCGCCGTCAGCACGCTGAACACGCCGATCCCCGTCAGCATCAGCACGATCGCGATCGTTCGCCCCGCGTCCGTGTGCACGTTCGAGCTTTCGCCGTTCGTCGTCACGAAGCCGATCGCCCACCAGATGCCGTCCCAGTCGGACACCGACTTGGCCGCCGTCGTTTCGACCTGCGCCAGCGCCACGCCGCCGCCGAGCACGAGGAACACCGCCAGCGCCGCCACGTAGCGAACGCCCTCCAGCGACAGCAGCCCCTTCGAGAGGAACTGAAAGCCGCGCGCGACCCGCAGCAGCCGCAGCATGCGGAAGGCCCGCAGCCCTTGCAGCGCGGCCGGGGCGAATGGCGGCGTCAGCACGAGCATCGGCAACGCCAGCGGGAACTGGCGCATCCACTGGCGCCAGTCCTTCGCCAGCAGCACGATCGCCAAGAACTCCACCAGGAACGCCAGCCAGATCGCCCAATCGCCGATCACCGCCACGTCGTGCCACGACCTGCGCAGCGGCTGCTCCAGCAGGATCAGATCGGGGATCACCAGCACCGCGGCGATCGTCAGCGGGATGCGCAGGCGCGCGTCCACAGCCGCGGCCGTTGTGCGGCGAAGGCTCATCGATATCTGTTCGGCCCCCGCGAAAGGCGCCTTTAGCGTCGGTGGCGCGTCTGCTAGAAGGGCTATGCGGTCATGTCCCCACCCTTCGCGCTATCCGTGCTCGACCAGTCGCCCATCGCCGAGGGCTCCACCGGCGCGCAGGCGCTGCGCAACACGATCGACCTCGCGCGCCTGTGCGACGAGCTCGGCTACCGCCGCTACTGGGTCGCCGAGCACCACGGCGGCCCGATGCTCGCCGGCCCCAGCCCCGAGGCGCTGATCGGCCCGATCGCCGCCGCCACCTCGCGCATCCGCGTCGGCAGCGGCGGCGTCATGCTCCCCCACTACAGCCCCTTCAAGGTCGCCGAGACGTTCAGCCTGCTGTCCGGCCTGTTCCCCGGGCGCATCGACCTCGCGCTCGGGCGCGCCGCCGGCACCGACCCGATGACCACCTTCGCCCTGCAGCGCGACCGCCGCCAGGCTGCGCCCGACGACTTCCCCCAACAGCTAGCCGAGCTGCTGGCCTATCTCGACGACCGCATGCCCGACGATCACCCGTTCGCGCGGCTGGCCAAGACGCTCCCCGGCCGGCCCGAGGGCCCCGAGCGCTGGCTGCTCGGCTCCTCCCAGCAGAGCGCCATCTGGGCCGCCGAGCTGGGCATGCCCTACGCCTTCGCCGACTTCATCAACGCCGCCGGCGCGGAGATCGCCTCGCTGTATCGCGAACGCTTCGCCGAACACGAACACACCGACGGGCTCAAGCCCCGCACCGCCGTCGCCGTGTGGGTGATCGTCGCCGAGTCCGACGACGAGGCCAAGCGGCTCGCCGCCAGCGGGCGCATGACGTTCACGCTGCTGCGGCGAGGAGAACTGATCGCCGTGCCGCCGCCCGACAAGGCGCTCGAGTTCCTCGCCAGCGACCGGCCCACACCTGGGCAGTCGCGCGGCCAGCGCCGCGCCGTCGTCGGCACGCCCGACGCCGTGCGCGCCGAGCTGGAGGACGTCGCCGCCAAATACGGCGCCGACGAGCTGATCGCCGTCAACATCCTCTACGACCACCAGGCGCGCCGCCGCTCGTATGAGCTGCTCGCCGAGGTGTTCGACATGGCTGCCGCGCCCGCCGGTCTCGTCGGCAGCTGAGCGCTCGGCGGCGCGTCGTCAGTTGATGCCCAGCAAACGCGGCAGCTCGGACATCGTCGCTATGCGCTGCTTGGCTCCCGCTTCGCGCAGTGCTCGCTCGTCGCTGTCGGCGTAATAGCCAACGACGCGCATTCCGGCTGCGACCGCAGCCTGCACGCCCGACGGCGTGTCCTCCACGACCACGCATTCGCGCGGCTGCCGACCCATCTGCGCAGCCGCGTGCAGGAACAGGTCGGGGTGCGGCTTGCCCCGCGGCACCTGCTCGGCAGAGAAGCGCGCGTCCGGGTCGAACAGCGAGCCCAGACCGGTCAGCGCCAGCGACAGCCCGATCTTCTCCAGGCGGCCCTGCGAGGCCACGCACACCGCGATATCCGCGGCCGCGATCGTCGCGACGGCCTCGCCGGCGCCTGCGACCGGCTGCAGCTCGCGGCGGAAAACCTCCGCGCGCTCGCGCTGGTAGCGGTCGAGCCAGTCCGCGGGCAGCGCCCGCCCCAGCAGCAACGCCGCCCGCTCGTCGATCTCCTCCAGCAGCATGCCCTGGTAGGTCGCGCGCGCCTGCGCCAGCGTCGTCGGCAGGCCGTGCGCCGTCAGCGCCTGCGCGAGAAGCGTGTTCGAGATGACCTCGCTGTCGACGAGCACGCCGTCGCAGTCGAAGATCGCGAGCTGCGGTTGAGTCACGGTGTCCAGTGTGGCTCGCTAGCCACAGACACGGGTCAGGGTTCCCTATTCCGACCAGCGCACATGTTACGAAGTACGGGATGGCAAGCTCTCCGCCCGACGGGACGTTGCGCGCGTGGGAGGACATTCACAATGATTTCGACGGCTCCGTGCTGCTGCTCGGTAACGGCCTGAGCATCAACATCTGGCCGCGTTTCGCCTACGGCTCGCTCTTCGATCACGCCAGAGCCACCGGCCTGACTTCTGAGGATCTCGTCCTGTTCGATAAGACACCGAACTTCGAGACGATCCTTGCTGATCTGAACACGGCGATCCGCGTAACCGAGGCGCTGAAGCTCAATGCCGCCCCCATTTACAAGCGCTACAGAAGCATCCAGCGCGTACTCGGGCAAGCCATTCGCGAGGTCCATCTGAGCAGAAGCGACATATCCGATACCAAGCTTAAGGCGATCCGCAACGAGCTCACGCGCTATGAGTGGATCTTCACGACCTCCTACGACCTGCTCGTCTACTGGGCTATGGGCTACCGCGGCCTCTGGAAGCCTTTCGTCGACGGCTTCAAGTACGGCGATCGGCTGGAGTTCGACCCCGCGCGCGAGGAGGTCTACGAAGGGGAGATACCCGTCTACTTCCTGCATGGCGCCCTTCACCTGATGGTTGGCGGCTCTGGTGCCACTTGGAAGCTCCGCCGGGGCGATCTACAGACGATCCTGGACCAGTTCGGAGAGGCGATCGACGGTGACCCGCAAGCGCGACCCCTGCTGGTCACCGAGGGATCCGCACACGACAAGCTTCGGGCGATCGAAGGCAACGGCTACCTCTCGCATGCTCTCGAACGTCTACGCACGATCGAGCTGCCGGCGGTGGTTTTTGGCAGCCACCTGAGAGACAACGACCAACATCTGATCGATGCCTTGAACGAGACATCTGGAAGGCCCGTCGCGATCTCAATGCTGCCCGGGTCCAAGCGCGAGCTTGCTCCACATCAAAACGACATCTACGGCCGGATAGACGCTGAGGATCTGTGCTTCTTCGATGCCACGACCCACCCGCTCGGCGCTCGAGAGCTTCGCTGTGGGTCGTGAGGCGAACGACGCGACGCTAGATTTGTATCCGCATAAGCCCGTATTGTCGGTTCGACCGAGTTCGAGGAAAGGAGACGCGCATGCCCGCCAAGCGATATGTCAAGCAGAATGCCTCTGGCGGCTGGGACGTTCTCAAGGAGGGCCACCGACGCTCTGCGATCCAGGCGCCGAGCAAGCAGAAGGCCGTAGCGCGAGCGAGTGACCTTGTTCAACGCGAGGGCGGCGGCCGGGTCCAGGTGATGAACGAGATGGGCAAGGTGATGGACACTCGCAAGGTCACCGGCCGACCGGCCAAGGCGGCGGCCCGACGGGCGTCCGGGTCGACGATTCGCGGGTCTAAGCGCCGCTAGAGCCGGGCCGGCGGGCATCCGACGCATCTCTTGTTGCAGTCGCCCTCGCGACAGCTCGAGCTAAGGCCCCAGAGGGCGGCGCGGCGACAAACGCCTCCGCCGCCCGCTTCGGCGCCCGCGCCAGCCAAGCCTCGGTCACCACCTCGTCGAGATCGTCGAGCGAGATGCGATCGAGACGCACGAGGATCGCCGCATAACCCTTGAAGTGCGACGTCGTGAAGTACACGCTGGGGTCGTCGGCGAGCAGCGCCTCCTTGGCAACCAGGTGCTCGACGCGCGCGCCGAGCACCGGGCCGTCAGGCGCGGCGTCGCCGAGCTCCTCGATTTCCTTCGCTCGCAACGGCCGTTCCCACACGAACAGCTTGTCCTTCACGCGCCACTGGCGTTTCTCGCGCGAGATGCGTTCGTCGGTCTGCGGCAGCGCCAGCGCGAGGCGCTTGACATCGTCCCAGTCGGCCATCGCGGCCCAGGCTAGCGTTGCGCTTCAGCGGTGCAGCAGCAGTGAACCCTCAGCGCAACGACCGCAGCCGATTCACGACCCGCTGGCGCCACTGCTCGTGGCGCGGCCCCTGCCCCCCCGCATCGGCGACGACGAGAAGCACGGCCATTCCCAGTCCGGCGAGCATCAGCAGAATGAGGATCAGGTCGCTTGCGACCGGGGAGATGTCGGCTCCGAGCACGCGCCCGAGTGTCGATGAGCCCCCCGGGCTCGGTTTGACCGGCGAGGAGATGTAGCTGACAGCCTCCACGCCTCCGGCGGCGTGCGCTTCCTCGCCGCCGAACTTCGTGCCGATCAGCGACATCACGCCGCTGACCACCTCGCTGGCCTGGTTGCAGCCATGTGCGCTCGCCGCTGCGCGCAGTTCGCTCACGGCGCGCGCTTCCAAGCGGGCAATGCGCGCCGTGGCAACGTGCAGACGCGCCGCTGCGGCGCGCGGGCCGAGACGCTTGCCGTCGCCATAGCCGGTCCTCAGTTCGAGCAGTTCGCGCTGTCCGGCAGGCAGCGCATCGAGACAACCGTGGAAGCGTTCCACCGTCGTCTGCAGTGCACGTTCACGACGCGCGATCCGTGCCCGCACGCTCGGCGAAACGCTCTGCGGCAATGGGGGTTCTTCGTAGCCGGCACCTGCTCCGCCGTACGTTTGCAACGGCGCCGCGGAAGTGCCCGAACCGCCGCTCGCGGCGGACGACGGGCTCGGCGGCGTCGCAACCTGCGAGCCACCGGGCGCGCTCCCGGCGGGCGACGATGGCCGGCGGCCGCTGTCCGACGACGTGCTCACCGAGCCGGGCGTGACCCCGACCGCTCCACCCCTCGCCCCGGCCGAGCCTGCCGGAGTGCTCGCTTGCACGGTGGGGGCCTTGACTGCGACAGGCGGCGTGCGGATCGTCACCGACGGCGCTTTGACCGGGACGGACGGTGCCCTGGCCGCCGTCGTCGTGGTCCTCGCGGGCGACGCCGGGGCTTTGGCCGGGGTCGTGACCGTGACGGTGTGCGTCTTGACCGCCACCTTGGGCGGGCTGACCGGGACGGTCGGCGTCTTGACGGGCAGCGTGGGCGTTTTGACGGGCGGCGCCGAGGCGCCGACCGACACGGAGGGCGTCTGCACGGAGACGCTCGGCGTTTCCAGTGGGAGGCTCAGCGAGAGCGCCGGCACGGCCACACCTGCACCGACGAGCAGACTGGCGACCATTACGGCGCAGACCAACGTCAGCGTCCTGCGAAAGCGAGCGATCCGAGCCATCCATAACTCCTCAAACATTCGTCCAGCTGATTTAGACAGTGTTTACCCAGTGTTCGGGTGTCCCAACCCCGGCACCGAAATTAATGGCTCGCGCTGTCGCCGCAGCCCTCGCCGCGGCGAGCAGCGAGAATCGGGAGCGCGAGGACGTCGGCCGGCTATGGCTCGAGCCTGTGCGGCCCGCGATACAGGAACGTCACCTCGCGCACGTTGTCCTGGCCGAGCATCTGCATCAGCAGGCGCGTGAGGCCGAAGCCGAAGCCGCCGTGCGGCGGTGCGCCGAAGCGGAAGAAGTCGAGGTAGTAACCGATCGCCTCGGTGTCCACTTTCTTCTCGTCCGCCTGCGCGAGCAGCCTGTCGTAGCGGTGCTCGCGCTGGGCGCCGGTCGTCAGCTCGATGCCGCGCCACAGCAGGTCGAAGCTCTTGGTCACGGTCGGCCGGTCCTCATAGCGCATGTGGTAGAAGGGCCGCACGGACGTCGGGTAGTCGGTGACGAACGTGAACTCGTTGCCGTGGCGCTCCTTGACGATCGCCGACAGCGCGCGCTCGCTCGGCGGGTCCAGATCGTGCCCGGCCGGCGGCGCGTCGTGACCCGCTTCGCGCAGCAGCTCCTTGGCGTCCTCGAGCGTGATTCGCGGGAACGGCAGCTCGGGCACGACGAGCGCCGTGTCGAACGTCTCGGCGATCTGCTCGCCGAAGGACTCCTTGACCGCCGCGAGCACGTGCGCCAGCCAGCGCTCCTCGAAGCTCATCACGTCCTCGTGCGAGTCGATCCACGAGATCTCCGTGTCAACGCTCGTGAACTCGGTGTCGTGGCGCGAAGTGAAGGACGGGTTGGCGCGGAACACCGGGCCGACCTCGAACACCTTGCCGAAGCCGGCCGCCATCGCCATCTGCTTGTAGAACTGCGGCGACTGCGCGAGCGTCGCCATGCGGTCGAAGTACTCGAGTTTGAACAGCTCGGCGCCGGACTCGGTCGCCGCGCCGGTGAGCTTCGGCGAGTGCAGCTCGATGAAGCCCTCTTTCGCCCAGAAGTCGCGCATCGCGCGCTCGGTGGCGGTCTGCACTTCGAAGATCAGCTTGCGATCGGGGCGGCGCAGGTCGAGATAGCGCCAGTCCATGCGCTTGTCCAGCGCCGAGTCGGGCGCGATCGGCACCTCCGGCTCGGCCGGCGAGTCCACCTCCAGCTCCTCGAGCTTCAGCTCCAGGCCACCGAGGTTGACGCGCTCGTCCGCCGCCACCGTCCCGACGATCGTCACCGCCGACTCGACCGTCAGCGCCGACACCCGCTCGTTGAGCTCGTTCGGCGGATCGCCCTTGGCCAGCACGACCTGCGCGAGCCCCGATTCGTCGCGCAGCACGATGAACTGCACGCGCTTCTGGTCGCGCAGCGCGTTGACCCAGCCGCGCACGCGCACGCGCTCTCCGATCAGCTGCGGCAGCTCGGATATCAACGTGCGGTCCACGCGGCGGACCCTATCCAAGCGAGGCCGGCGGCTCCGGTCTGAGCCCTACGGCACGCCCGGCGCCGCACGCCTGAGCACGTGCGGCGCCGCGAGCGCGGAGATCAATCGCCGGAGTCGGCCCGGCTCACGAAGGGCAGCGGAAGAACCATTTGCGAGGTTCGCTCGGCGGCGGTTTCCTGGCGCCTGGATAGGTCAGCGAGAGTTTTGCGTAGACGGTCGCCCCTTTGCATTTTTTCGAGCCTTCCGCCTTGACGCTCACCGGGTAGCTGACGTCCTTGCCTTCCGCGCAGTTGGGATTACACGTGTTCGACGTGAACGTGCCTTTGCCCGCGGCCGTCGCGCCGCCGAAGCTCGACCAGGTCATGCCTTTGAGGACCGTGTTGCCATCGCCGCATGTCAGCGTCAGCAGTTTCGGGCGACTGGCCGCCTTGTCGCAGTTGGTGAGCTTCATGGGAGACGCCGCCGAGGCGGACATCGCAAAGGCTGCGAACGCAATCGCAGCGGCGAGCAGCGCGCTCGCCGGTAGGTAGTGCTGCTTTCTTGGAGTTGTCATGCGCGGGTATTCCACGCGCCCACTCGCCAATCCTGCGCCGGGGGATGCGGTTGCCGGCCCGCCCGGCCTATGCGCCTTCGGGCGGCTCGTCGACGAGCTCGACCTCCACCGCGAACTCCTCCGCCTCGACCGTCGCGACGCTGTCTATCGAGCCGGCCAAGCGCAGATCCTCGACGCCGAGCGCGAGCGCGGCGAGACGCTCGCTGCTGTCATGGACGACGACGCGGCTGACCGGCGCGCGCATCGGGCGGCGTGCCTCGGACTTGGCCTTGCGCACTTCCTTGAGCACGTCGGCCGCGATCGCCAGCGCGGCGTCCTCGGCGACGGCGTCGGTCGCCTGCGCGTCGCCCAGCGCAAGCGCCATCTCCTCGGCGTCGGGCCAGCTCGCGCGGTGCACCGAGCCCTGCTGCCACCACGACCAAACCTCCTCGCAGACGAACGGCAGGAACGGAGCGAGCAGTCGCTGGAAGACCGACAGCGAGCGGCGCAGCGCGCGGCTGACCGACGCCTGCCCGTCGCGCTCGGCCGTCGCGTCGCCGCTCTCGCCGTCGCGCGAGTCGTAACGACGGCCCTTGACGAGCTCCAGGTAGTAGTCGCAGTACCACCAGAAGAAGCTCTCCACGCGCTCCAGCGCGCGCGCGTAGTCGTACTGCTCGAAGCTCTCCGTCGCCTCGGCGACGACGTTGCCCAGGCGCGCGATCATCGCGCGGTCGAGCGGGTTGGTCAGAGCGTCGCCCTCCGCCGGCAGGTCTGCGAGCGCGAACTTGGACGCGTTCAGCAGCTTCACCGCCAGGCGCCGGCCGACCTTCATCTGCTGCGCGTCGAACGCCGTGTCGGTGCCCGGCCGGCCGTTGGCCGCCCAGTAGCGCACGGCGTCGGCGCCGTACTCCTCGAGCAGGTGCATCGGCGTGACCACGTTGCCCTTGGACTTGGACATCTTCTTGCGGTCGGGGTCGAGCACCCAGCCGGAGATCGCCGCGTTGGCCCACGGCAGCTCGTCGTGGTCGAGCTGCGAGCGCAGGATCGTCGAGAACAGCCACGTGCGGATGATGTCGTGCGCCTGCGGGCGCACGTCCATCGGGAAGATCTTCGCGAACAGCTCGTCGTCCTCGCCCGCGCCTCCGGCGATCTGCGGAGTCAGCGAGGACGTCGCCCACGTGTCCATCACGTCGGGGTCGCCGGCGAAGCCGTCGGGCCGCCCGCGCTGGGACTCCTCATAGCCGTCGGGGACGTCGGTCGACGGATCGACCGGAAGCTGCTCCTCGCGCGCGGGGATCGGCTGGTCGTAGAGCACCGCGCCCGCGGCATCGAGCGGGTACCACAGCGGAAACGGCACGCCGAAGAAGCGCTGGCGGCTGACGCACCAGTCGCCGGTCAGCCCGTTCACCCAGTCCTCATAGCGCGCGCGCATGTAAGGCGGGTGCCACTGCAGCTCGCGCCCGCGCGCGAGCAGCTCGTCGCGGTGGGCCATCGTGCGGATGAACCACTGGCGGCTGGTGACGATCTCCACCGGGCGCTCGCCCTTCTCGAAGAACTTCACCGCGCGCGTGACCTGCGTCGGCTCGCCGACGAGGTCGCCGGACTCGCCCAGCAGCTCGAGGATCCGCTTGCGCGCCTGGTTGACCGTGCGCCCGGCCAGCTCGCCGTACTCGTGCCTGGCGCGCTCGACGTCCTCGGACTCCCAGCCCGCGCCGCCCCACGGCACTTCCGTCAGACGTCCGTCGGGGCCGAGCACCGAGCGCACGGGCAGGGCCAGCTCGCGCCACCAGACGACGTCGGTGAGATCGCCGAACGTGCACACCATCACCAGCCCCGTGCCCTTCTCCGGGTCGACGAGCGGGTGCGTGAGAACCGGGACGCGCGTGCCGAAAAGCGGCGTCAGCACCTCCGCGCCGACGAGCTCGCGCTGGCGCTCGTCGTCGGGGTGCGCGAGCAGCGCCACGCACGCCGGGATCAGCTCCGGGCGCGTCGTCTCGATCAGCGCTTCGCGCGCGGCGGCGCTCGCGCCGTTGGCGCGCGGGGCCTCCGCGGCGTCGTCCGCGAGGCGAAAGCGCACGCGGTTCATCGCGCCTGGGCGCTCGCGGTCCTCGAGCTCGGCCTGCGCGACGGCCGTCTGGAAGTCCACGTCCCACAGCGTCGGCGCCTCGAGCTGGTAGGCCTCGTCGCGTGCCAGCAGCGACAGGAACGAGCGCTGGGAGATGCGCTGGGCGCGCTCGCCGATCGTCGTGTAGTTCATCGACCAGTCGACCGACAGGCCCAGCCCGCGCCACAGCTCCTCGAAGGCTCGCTCGTCGGTCTCGGTCAGGCGCAGGCAAAGCTGCACGAAGTTCGGCCGCGAGATCGACACGGGCTCCTTCTCCGAGGGCTCCTGCGGCGGCGCGAAGTCCGGGTCATACGCGACCGACGGGTCGCAGCGCACGCCGAAGTGGTTCTGCACGCGCCGCTCGGTGGGAAGCCCGTTGTCGTCCCAGCCCATCGGGTAGAAGACGGCTTTGCCGCGCATGCGCTGGTAGCGCGCGATCGCGTCCGTGTGCGTGTAGGAGAACACGTGCCCGACGTGCAGCGAGCCGCTGACGGTGGGCGGCGGCGTGTCGATCGAGTACACGCTCTCGCGCGTCGCCGAACGGTCGAAGCGGTAGCAGCCGTCGCGCTCCCAGGCATCGCTCCACTTGGCCTCCAGGCCGTCGAGCGTAGGGCGATCGGGAACCTGCGCGGGCGCGTCAGGCGGGGAGATTGTGCGGTCGGGCGCCAAGCAGATGATCGTATCCGCACGCCGCGCCGCGGTGGGCGCGGCGGGCCTCGACCGAGCGCCTTACGCCCCTTCCCCTCGCGAGCGGACTGCTCGGCGCCGTGCCGCGACTACGCCGCGAGCGGGAGCTCGTAGACGACGTCGCCGGCCTCGCACACGGCCGCGCGCGAGCGCGCCGCGCGCCGGCTGTTGTGCGCGGGGCAGTACACGCCGCGCACTTGGCCGTCGCCCAGCCCGTAGGCCTGCCACACGCCGCCGTCGTGGATCAGGTGGAAGAAGCGTCCTTCGCGATCGCCGCTGGCCTCCAGCTCACGACGCCAGGCGCGCTCGACGACCGCCCTGGGGATGCGCGACCGACAGCTACAGCCGTCGTGCATGTCGCTCGCCACGCAGCGCAGCGGCAGTTCGGCGTACGCGCCGGGCGCCTGTCCGATCGTCTCGGGCGTTTCGCGTCCGTGCCCCGTCCCCCCGTCAAGCACCAGCAAGTCCGTACCCACTGCACTCATGGCAACTGCCTCCGCTTCGCGTTCTGCACCTAGGGGGCAACTTGGTGTCGTCCCTTGTGCTCCTATCGGGCAACTCATGTCGTCCCTTTCGGGCAGCGGGCGCCTCTACGTTCGGATGTGCGGCATTTCTGGACACGTGTCCTACAGGCGCTTCTAAGAGGATTCTCATATATCGACCAATCGAAATCCACCACACGGGCGGCGCGCGGATGTAGAGTCGCCCGCGTAGGGGCGGAGACATAAGGGTGAGCGGGGGATCGACGTGAACCTGATGGCTAAGAAGGCTTTGGGAATTGGCACCGCGGTAGCCGTGGTCGCCGTGCTGATCGCCCTGTACGTGGCCAACTGGGCCACGAGCTTCCCGCGCACGGTGGCTGCTTCGAGCGCGAGCACGACGACGGGCGTTAGCACGCACCTGACGCTGCAGACGGTCGCGGCCGTCGGCTCCAAATACAGCCCCGAGCACCCCGACTGGGTCTCCTACCTGGTGCAGAGCCACGGCAAGTGGATCCACAGCACCGACTACAAGGTGCCCGCCAACTCGCTCGTGCAGATCACCGTGCTGCAGTACGACGGCGACAGCGGCCTGCGCAACCCGTTCCTCTCGCAGGTGCAGGGCACGGTCGGCGGCACCGAGACGGTCGACGGCAAGACGATCCACGGGATCGACCCCGAAGAAGCCTCACACACCTTCGCGGTGCCCGAAATGGGCATCCTCGTGGCGCTGCCGGGGGTCGAAGAAGAAGCCAAGAACCAGTGCGAATTCGCGCCGTGCACGATGGCCGAGGCGCACCGGACGATCACCTTCACGATCCGCACCGGTAAGAAGGGCCGCTACCACTGGCAGTGCTTCGTGCCGTGCGCGGCCGGCTTCCTCACCGGGGGCGGCGGGCCGATGCAGACGCTCGGCTATATGGACGGCTTCCTCGACGTAGTCTGACCATGGCCGAACCGAATCACGCACGACGCTTCACGATCCTGTGGGTCGTCGCTTCGCTGATCGCGACGCCGCTGGTGATCGTGCTGCTCGGCCCGATCCTGCCACCGGGCAACGGCTCGGCGCAGGCCTCCGGGCACGTCACCGACAACACCGTGCTGCTGGCGATGGCGACGCCGGTCCTGCTGCTCGTCGTGCTGTACCTGATCTACGCGGTGATCGTCTTTCGCCAGCCCAAGGGCGGCATGCTCGAAGGCCCGGCGGTGCGCGGCAACGTGCGCCTGCAGACCTGGTGGATCGTGATCACCTCGGCGCTGGTGCTCTCGCTGGCGGTGTACGGCACGGTGCGCCTGGAGGAAGACGGCGCAGGCTCGGGAGGCGGGCCCTCGCCGGTCGTCGTGCCGCACGGCAAGAAGCTGCAGGTGCAGGTGATCGCCCAGCAGTGGGAGTTCACCTACCGCTTCCCCGAATATGGCGGCGTCGAGGTTCCGCACCTGGAGCTGCCGGTCGGCCAGATGGTCGAACTGCACGTCACCTCGCTCGACGTCATCCACTCCTTCTGGGCCTACCAGCTCGGCGTCAAGGCGGACGCCAACCCGAACGTCGACAACGTCGTGTACGTCAAGCCGACCCGCGAACAGACCTTTGAAGTGCGCTGCGCCGAGCTCTGCGGCATCTGGCACGGCGCGATGTTCGACCACGGCCACGTCGTCAGCCGCGCGGCGTTCGCCACGTGGATCGCCGAACAGCAGACGAGGTACGCCGCGGCGACGAAGGCGCTGCCGCCGTACAAAAAGACCTACCTCCCCGAACCGACGAGGCGCGCCGAATGAGCACGACGATCGAGTCCCACGCCCAGCCCGCACCGGTCCGCCGCCCACTGCTGCGCCGGCTGATCGGCTTCAACCTGCTCAGCGCGCTGATCCTCGGCGTCGCCGGCTACTACCTCGGCTGGTTCATCGGCCACCAGATCTCCTCCGGGAAAAGCTTCGAATTCTTCTCGGCCACCGACGAGAACGATGTCGCGCTGCTGCTGGCCTACCTGTTCGGCGTGGCCGGCTTCCTGATCGGGCTGGGCTTCGCCAACTACCCGGTCAGCCGCCTGCTCGGCAAGCCGGCCGTCGCTGCGCGAGAAGGAGGACGAGGGGATCGGGCGCTACTTCGGCCTGTGCACCGACCACAAGGTCGTCGGCATCCAGTACCTCGTCGGCATCGGGTTGTTCTTCTTCATCGCCGGGCTCAACGCGATGCTGATCCGCACCGAGCTGCTGCACGACACGCCGACGACGATCGCCCCCAACCAGTACCTCTCGCTGGTCGGCATGCACGGCGCGATGATGATGGGCGTGATGACCTCGGGCGTGCTCGGCCCGTTCGCCAACTACTTCGTGCCGATCATGATCGGCGCCCGGCGGATGGCCTTCCCGCGGATCGAGGCGCTGACCTTCTGGCTGCTGATGGCAGCCGGCTTCATCCTGACCTCGTCGATCTTCTTCGGTGGCTTCCCGACCGGCTGGACGGGCTATGAGCCGCTCAACGACCAGGCGGTCATGGGGATGGACTCCTACATCATCTTCTTCGCGCTCGTGGGCCTGTCGATGACGCTGCTGGGGCTGAACATGATCGCCACGATCATCACCATGCGCGCGCCGGGGCTGACCTGGTCGCGCCTGCCGATCTTCGTCTGGTCGGTGCTCGCGACATCGGTGCTGATGGTGCTCTCCGCGCCGATGCTGATCGCCACGCTGGCGATGGCCGCGCTCGACCGCACGATCAACACGTCGTTCTTCGTGGCCGGCGCGGGCGGCAGCCCGTACCTGTTCGAGAACCTGTTCTGGTTCTTCGGCCACCCCGAGGTCTACATCCTCGCGCTGCCCGGCTTCGGCATCGTGCTCGAGCTGCTGCCTGTTTTCACGCGCAAGCCGTTGTGGGGCTACCGCCTGGCCGTCTCGGGGATGCTCGGCGTCGCGCTGCTGAGCTTCTTCGTGTGGCAGCACCACCTGTTCGTCAGCGGCATCAACGCCGACCTGCGCCCCTTCTACATGCTCTCCACGGAGATCATCTCGATACCGACGGGCTTCATCTTCCTGTGCGTGATGGGCACGCTGTGGAAGGCGCGAAGCTCGTTCACCGTGCCGATGCTGTTCTGCCTGGGCTGGACGTTCAACTTCCTGATCGGCGGGCTGTCCGGCGTGTTCCTGTCGGACACGCCGAGCGACACCGACACGCACGGCAGCTTCTTCGTGATGGCGCACTTCCACTACACGATCATGGGCGGGCTGATCTTCACGTTCTTCGCGGCGATCTACTACTGGGTGCCGAAGATGACCGGCCTGCGCTTCAACGAGCGCCTGGCCAAATGGCACTTCTGGCTGATGTTCGTCGCGTTCAACTCGACGTTCATGCCGCTGTTCGTGCTCGGCATGAAAGGCATGCCGCGGCGCGTCTCCAGCTACGCGCCGAACCTGCACGGCCTGAACGTGTGGGTGTCGATCTCGGCCTTCGTGCTCGGCTTCTCGATGCTGATCTTCCTGTTCAACGTCGTCTGCTCGCTGATCGTCGTGCGCCTGCCCGCCGCGGCCAACCCGTGGCGCTCGAAGTCGCTCGAGTGGCAGGTGCCGACGCCGGTGCCGGTGAACAACTTCGAGCAGATCCCGGTGATCGACTCCGATCCCTACGACTACGGCACGCCGCTGAATGTCGGCGGCGCCGGCGCCACGCCCGCGCCGGCGGGGACCTGACATGGAGGCCTCGCGCGAAGAACGGCCGCTGGGCCTGATGGTGCCGCCCGTCGAGCCGGGCGTGGAGATCCCGCCCGAGCCGCCGGACGTCGGCGCGCGCGCGCTGTACATCGCCGGGCGCCTGCTGGCGGGGGCGACGACGTTCTTCTTCCTCGCCTTCGTGTTCGCGTACTTCTACCTGCGCTCGCTCAACCAGAACCACATGTGGCACCCGGGGCACGTCAAAGCCGATCAGGGCCTGGGCGCGGCGATCGTCGCGTGCGTGCTGATCAGCGCTGCGCTGGCGATCGTCGCCGGGCGCCAGATGAAGTCCGAATCGCGCAGCTGGCTGGGCCCGGCGGTCGGCTCGCTCGTGCTCGGGCTCGCGGCGGTCGCGCTGCAGTGCGTGGAGTACACCGTGCAGCATTTCGGCCCGACCGACGGCGCCTATGCCAGCGTCTTCTGCGCATGGACGGCGTTCTTCGCGATCGCGGCGCTGGCGACGATGTACTGGCTGGAGACGCAAGTCGCGACCGAGCTGCGCGCGCGGCGCTCGCCGGCGCGAACGAAACCGGAGGACGACATCAAGGACCCCGACCGTCTGATCGCGCCGGGGCTCGACGCGTGCGTCTTCTACTGGTCCTACCTCGCAGCGATCGGCGCGATCGCCTACGTCGTGCTGTACCTGCTGTGATGCTCGCCGCGACGACAGTCGCCCCCGGCTTCTGGGACTGGTCCTTCGATCCGCCGCTGGTGCTGGTGATCGACCTGGCGATCCTCTACTGGCTCGGCGACAGGCGCACGGTCACGCCGGTGCGTGCGCACCGCGAGCGCCAGTGGCAGCGCGCGTGCTTCTACGGCGCGCTGGCGGTGCTGGCGATCGCGCTGAGCTCGCCGCTTGAGATCCTCTCCGAGCAGCTGTTCTGGGCGCACATGACCCAGCACGTGCTGCTGCTGGTCGTCGCGCCACCGCTGCTGGTGCTCGGGCGCCCGTGGATCCGCCTGTGGCGCTCGCTGCCGCTGGACCTGCGCCGCCGGCTCGCGCGCGGCCTCGGGCAGAGCCCGCGCACGCGCTGGCTGCGCGCTGTCAACCGCGTGCTCGGCAGCCCGCAGGTGGCGTTCGTCGCCTTCAGCGCGGTGCTGCTGACCTGGCACATCCCCGCGCTGTTCGATGCAACGCTGCGCTCGTCGGCGCTGCATGCGCTGGAGCACACGCTGTTCTTCACGACGGCGGTGATGTTCTGGAAGCAGGTGATCGACTCGCCGCCCTTGCACGCGCGCCTGAGCGCGATGGCGCGGGTGGCCTACCTGGTCGGCGCGATGGTCGTCAGCTGGCTGCTGGCGATCGTGCTCGCGCTGGCCACGCACCCGCTGTACTCGGCCTACGCGCACGAGGCCGGGCGGCCGGGCGGCATCTCGGCGCTCAGCGACCAGCGCATCGCCGCGGGGATCATGTGGGTCCCCGGGTCGATCACGTTCGTGATCGTTATCTTCGTATATGTCCACCGCTGGCTCGCGCCGGCGCCGCCGGCGACCGCCGGGGGCGCGCGACTCGCGAGCGACCACTAGGAGGATCCATGCCGCCGCTCGCCATCGCACTCGCCGCGTCGTTCCTCGCGGGCTCGATCCTCACGCTGGCGCTGCCGCTGGGCGTGCTGATCGTGGTAGCCCTGTGGTACGTCTACCTGCTGCGCGGCGGCGCCGGCGAACGCTGATCGCCGGCGCCCAGGCGGATGGTGCGACTGGAGCGGGTTCAGTCGTAGGCGCGCGCGAGGCGGCCGGTGAGACGCTCCTCGTGCGCGCTGCGCACGGCGCGCCGGTGAGGGCGGCGCAACCGCCAGACGTTGCCGGTGATGCCGGGGCGGTGCGGGGTCAGCTTGATCGCCCGCGTCATCGCGAAGGCGAGCCCGCCGAGCAGGGCGACGTCGAGCACTACGTTGAGGATGATGATCGATGTGAGGGTCATGGACACAGTGTTCCCGGCGATCCTCAGGCCAAACCGAGAATCGAATGAGAGTCCTCTAAGGAGCTTGTGCGGTATGTCGCGGACCCGCCCGCGACCAGAGCCGGCGGGCGACCGGCCGCTGCCGTCCAAGGTCGCGAGGTCAGCGATAGTCGGGGTTGGGGTAGTCAAAACGACAGCCGGCGTCCCACGCGCTGCGCTGGTTGCCGTGCGCGGGGATGCCGCCGGCGTCCTTGAGCATGCGCGCGAGGTGCAGCAGGTTCCATGTCATGAACGTCGTGTTGCGGTTGGTGAAGTCGTTCTCCGGACCGCCGGAGCCTTCGTCGAGATAGCTCGGGCCGGGGCCGACCTCGCCCAGCCAGGCGGCATCGGCCTGCGGCGGGATCGTGTAGCCGAGGTGCTGCAGCGAGTAGAGGATGTTCATCGCGCAGTGCTTGGCGCCGTCCTCGTTGCCGGTGATCAGACAGCCGCCCGTACGCCCGTAGTAGGCGTACTGGCCGTCGTCGTTGAGCAGGTGGCTGTTGCCGTAGAGACGCTCGATGACCTGCGTGCAGACCGACGATTTCTCGCCGAGCCAGATCGGGCAGAGCAGCACGAGGATGTCGGCGGCCATCACCTGCTCGAAGATCGCCGGCCAGCCGTCGCGCTCCCAGCCATGCTCGGTCATGTCCGGCTGAACGCCGGTGGCGATTTCGTGGTCGATCGCGCGGACCGAGTGCACGGACACGCCGTTCGACCGCATGATCTGCATCGAGCGGTCGGCGAGCGCCTGCGTGTTCGAGACCTCCGGCGAGCGCTTGAGCGTGCAGTTGACATACAGCGCCCGCAGGTCGGAGAAGTCCCAGCGCGACTGCGCGCACAACTCCTGCTGCATCGGGGTCAGGTCGGCCATGCGATCTCTCCTGGTCGGGTGCGAGAACCCTACTCGCGGGATGCCTGCGAGCCGGCACGCGCGGTGGAGTTCCCTAAGAGGATTCTCATCTCCCGACCGGGCCAAATACCCCACGCGAGCGCCCGGCGGATGTAGGGTCGCGGTACTAGTCGGGGGGTTGACCGCGGTCGGGAGGACTGTGTGTCTGGGAGTGCAGGGATCGGTATGGCTTTCGGGCCTCTCAGCCTTTGCGATCGCGGGTCAGCGCCCATCCAGATCGAGCAGAGGGGATGACGAGATGTCATCGATGGATCGGTATCGGACCCGCTCGCGCCTGAAGTCCCCGAGGTTGCGCAGCGCGGTGGTCACTCGCGCTCACGCTCGTCGCGTTCGGCGCGCTGACGGGCACCGCGTGGGCGAGCAAGAGCGTCAACATCGTCAGCCAGGGCGAACCGCCGGAAAACATCCCGGCCAACACGCACTACTTCAAAACGATCCAGGCCGCGGTCAACGCCTCGGGCAAGAACGCCTGGGTGCTGATCGAACCGGGGGTCTACCCCGAAGAAGTCAAGATCACAAACGCGCAGAAGGGCCTTCACCTGCGCGGCATGGACCGCAACGGCGTGATCATCGACGGCGAAAACAAAGTCACGCCGGAAGGCGCCAACGGCATCGAAGCGTTCCAGGCGAACAACATCTGGATCGAAAACCTCACGGTGCGCAACTTCGATCGTGCCGGCGCCAACGGCGAGAACGGCAACGAGATCTGGTGGAACGGCGGTGACGAGACGGGCAAAATCGGCGCGCACAAGTGGTACGGCAACTACCTGACCACCTACGACACCGGACTCAACGGCGGCTACGGGCTGTTCGCGTCGAACTCCGTCAAAGGATCGCTGGAAAACTCGTACGCCTCCGGCTTCAACGACTCGGGGCTGTACATCGGCGCGTGCCGCGACTGCCAGACGCGCGTGTATAACGTCGTCGCCGAAAACAACGCGCTCGGCTACTCGGGCTCGAACTCCGGCGGGCGGCTGCTGATCGAAAACTCGACGTTCAACAACAACTCGATCGGCTTCGTGCCCAACTCCGAAAACCCGAGCGACCCGCCGCCGCCGCAGGACGGCGCGTGCAACTCGGGCAAGAACCGCAAGGCGACGCCGACGTTCAGCTCGACGAACATCGAACGCTGCACGATCTTCCGCGGCGACCGCTTTGAAGAAAACAACAACATCGACGCACCGGGCAACAACGCGACCGAGGCCGGTGGCTGGGGAATCGGCGTCGAGCTTCCCGGCACCTATGCCGACCTGGTCGAAAAAAACACGATCAAGAACAACGTCAACGTCGGCCTGTTCGGTTTCGAGTACCCCAACCCGTTCCCGGTGCAGGAAGACACGATCTACTTCGCCCTGTCGGGCAACCGGATCAGCAGCAACACGTTCTCCGGCAACGGGACCAACCCCGGCGAATTCGCGGGCGACCTCGTGCTGCAGGGCGGACTGTTCACGCAGTCGCTGAACAACTGCGTGTCGGGCAATTCGTTCACCGCGGCGACGTATCCGGCGAACATCGAAACGACGTGGGGCTGTCAGAACACCACCACACCGAACCCCGAAAACGGTTTCGGCGCGGTGGAATACCTGCTGCTGCTGCAGGGGGAGTCAGAAGCGCGCACGCCGACGCCGCAGCCGGCGCCGCCGGCGCAGCCGACGATGCCCAACCCATGTCAGGGCGTGCCCTACAACCCGCTCTGTCAATGAGCCTGAGCCGCGCCGCCGTCCGCGAGAGGCGGTCCTAGCCGGCTCGCTGCACCGGTGCCGCCGCCTCCCCCCTCAGGGGCGGCGGCGCCGGTCAGTCGTTGGCGCTCAGCGCGCCGAGCAAATGCGCGAAGCGCTCGCGCGACTGCTCGCGGCGGGTCGGCAGGTGCTCTGAAGGGAGGTCGCCGGGCGGCGGCGAGTAGCCGTTGAGGATGCGCCGCGCGACGGTCTGCCGGTGCACCTCGTCGGGACCGTCGTAGATCCGCGCGGCGCGCGCGAAGCGGTACATCTGCTCGAGCGGCAGGTCGGTGGAGTAGCCGAGCGAGCCGTGCGTCTGCAGCGCGCGGTCGACGACGTCGTGCAGCACCTTGGCGCCGTAGAACTTGATCAGCGCGATGTCGACCATCGCCGCGCGCGCGCCCTGCGTGTCCATCACCCAGGCGGCGTGCAGCGTCATCAGCCGCGCGGCCTGCATCTCGGCGGCGCTGTCGGCGATCCAGTTCTGCACGGTCTGCTTGTCGGCGAGCAGCGAGCCGTGCGCCTGGCGGTAGGTGGCGCGCTCGCACATCATGTCGAAGGCGCGCCGCGCGACGCCGAGCCAGCGCATGCAGTGATGGATGCGCCCGGGCCCGAGGCGCTGCTGGGCGAGCATGAAGCCGTCGCCGACGCCGCCGAGCAGCGCGTCGCCTGGAACGCGCACGTCCTCGTAGAGGATCTCCGAGTGCCCGCCGTAGGCGCCGAACTGCTCCCACGGGTGCTCCATCGTGGGCACGTCGCGCACGACGTCCACGCCGGGCGTGTCGCGCGGCACGATGAACATCGACGCGCGCTGGCGTCCGCGGGCCTCGGGATCGGTGACGGCCATGACGATCAAGAAGTCGGCGATCGAGCCGTTGGAAGAGAACCACTTGTGCCCGTCGATCACCCATCCGTCGCCGTCGCGGACCGCGCGCGTCTTCAGCTGCGTCGGGTCCGAGCCGGGGCTGTCGGGCTCGGTCATGCTGAAGGCGCTGCGCAGGTCGCCGGCGAGCAGCGGATGCAGCCAGCGCTCCTTCTGCTCGTCGGTGCCGGCCATCGCGAGGATCTCCGAGTTGCCCGAGTCGGGCGCGGCGTTGCCGAAGGCCAGCGGCGCGATCGGCGAGCTGCCGAGGATCTCGTGCATCAGGCCGAGGCGCACCTGGCCCATGCCCTGGCCGCCGAGCTCGGGCGGCAGGTGTGTGGCCCACAGCCCGCGCTGCTTGACCTGCTCCTGCAGCGGCGCGATCGCCTCCGCCAGGCCATCCAGCCCGAGGTCGTGCCAGATCGCCTCCAGCGGCCAGATCTCGCTGCGAACGAACTCGGACATCCAGTCAAGCTGCTCCTGGAAGTCGGGGTCGGTGGAGAAGTCCCAGCTCATGCGGCGTCCTTTCGGTCAGGCGCGGGGCGAAGTTCGATCGGTGGCGTGGCCTAAGCCTACGCCGTCGCCGCGTGCGCGAGCGCGAAGGTCGCCGCTGGGCGTCGTGACCGAGCCAGGTCACGACGCCCACCGGCGTTGACGCCCACGCCAGGGAGGGAGCGGCGCCGAGCGTCTTCAAGGTGACCGGACGAGGGAGGTCACTCCTGAATGTTCAACATCGCATAGCTAAAGTGCCCTGTCAAGGGTAAAGTAGAGAGCTGTTTATAAAACAACTGATCGATTAAACGTGTATGGGTTCGCTTAGTTCGAGGCCGCCGGCGATGGCAGCACCGAGAGCGCGCTCGTCAGACGACGCGCCCACCGCCTGATGCCGACGAACGCCAAACCGCGAAGAGGCCCGGCCGTCGAGCCAAACGGCGCAAAACCGGCCGATGAGACGCGCGAACGCTCGCGTCGCCCGTCCGGTCCGGTGGCCCGCGAGCAGACGCGCCTGGGCCAGCGCCTGCGCCTGGCGCTGGCGATGATCGACGCGGTCGGCGAGGACGGCTATCGCGAGACGCGCGTGGCCGACGTGATCGCGCGGGCGGGCGTCTCGCGCAAGACGTTCTACGAGCTGTTCGACAACAAGCAGCACTGCCTGCTGTTCACGTACGACGTGGTCTCCAACGAGGCGATCCGGCGGATCGAGCTGGCCTACCGGGAGAGCACCGGCTGGCCCGGGCGCGTCGAAGCGGCGATCGAGGCGCTGCTGTCTTCGGCTCTGGAGAACCCTGGCGCGCTGCGCCTGAGCCTGCTGGAGATACCGGCCATCGGGCCGGCTGGGATCGAGCGCCGCGACCGCGTGGTGCTGCGCTTCGAGGCGTTCATCCGCGACGCGCTGGAGCTCGCTCCCGGCGAAGGGGCGCTGTCGGAGATGACGCTGAAGGCGATCGTGGGCGGCTTCAGCAGGGTGCTCTACCGGCGCGTGCTGCGCGGCGAGCCGACCGACCTGGCGGCGCTCGTCCCCGAGCTGGCACGCTGGGCGGCGTCGTATTACCCGTCGCCCGCGTCGATGCTCTCCGAGCCGGCGCGCATGTCGCGCGCGCGCCGCCGGGCGACGGCGCTGGACGGCGGGCGCGCGCCCGGCACGCTGGCGCCCCACCCATTGCTCGGAGGCCGTCGCGGCCTGCCGCGTGGCGATCAGAACGTCTCGCGCAGCTACGTCGTGCAGAGCCAGCGCGAACGGATCCTCGACGCGGTCACCAACCTGACCGCCGCCGAGGGCTATGCCTCGTTGCGTGTGGAAGCGATCGCCGAGCAGGCGGCGGTGTCGCTGGTCGCCTTTTACGAGCAGTTCGCCGACAAGGAAGACGCCTTCATGGTCGCCTTCGAGGTCGGCAACAACAAGGCGCTCGGGACTGTCGAACGCGCGTACGCGGCACAAGACGACTGGCGCCAGTCGGTGCGCGCGGGCATCGCCGCGCTGTTCGACTTCCTCGCGACCGAGCCGGCGTTCGCGCACATCGCGCTACTGGACGCGCTCGTCGCCACCGAGCACACGGCGCTGCGCTCCAGCATGGGCGTCGACGGCTTCGCGCAGATGCTCACGCCCGGGCTCGAGGAGATCGACGGCCTGAGCCCGCCGGCGGTGGCGGTCGAGGCGATCGCCGGCGGCCTGTTCGACCTGTGCCTGCACTACGCGCTGTCGGGCAGGCTGCGCGAGCTGCCCGAGCTGACGCCGTCGGCGACGTACATCGCGCTCGCCCCGTTCCTCGGCGGCGAGGAGGCAGCGCGCATCGCGGCCGACCGCCCGCGCGCCAAGCGCGCGAAGACGAGCGCCCGCGCCTAGCTGCTTCGCGGGCTCATCAGCGCCACCGGCACGGCCAGGCCGGCCGAGCGTTTGAGCGTCACGATGCGCCGCCCCGGCTGCACGGCATCGCGCACCTCGCCGGCGTGCGGCGACAGCGCCGCGGCGCTCGCGTCGATGTCGGGTGCCAGCAGGGCGAGGCCCCACAGGCGCGCCGGGCGCTCGCTGCCGCCGTGCTCGGCGACGACCTGCGCGGGCTCCTGCACCACCTCGAGGATCTCCGCGCCGAGGCGGAAGAACGCCTGGCGAGGAGCGCCCGCGGGCGTCGGCTCCTCGCGGATCCTGCGCAGATCGAGGCCCGCGTGCTGCAGCGCGCGCACGCTGCGGTCGAGGTCCGGCGTCATCGCCACGACGTGGTCGATCCCTACTATTCCGTTGCGATGCCCCGGCGCAGCGCCGGGCGGCGGCTGGCGCGAGCGCGCGGTGGGCAGGCCGTCGAGGCTCGGTGGCGGCGAGGCCGCGCAGCGACCAGCCGACGATCCCGCGCCCGGCGCCGGGCCCGGCGAGCCGCACGCGCACCGAGCCGAGCTGCACGACGCCGTCCTCCACCGTGAAGCCGAGCTCCGCCCAGCGATCCGGCTCTTCGGCGAGCACCAGCTCGTCGAGTGTCGCGGCCGTTGTCGCGGCGTCTGCGGCTGCGGCTGCGGCGGCTTGCGGCTCGGCGCCGGTCATCTGCGGAGCATCGCAGCTCAGCGCTCGAACACGAGCTTGCACCACTCGCCCTCGGCGAGCGCGTCGGCGGCGTCGTCCCAGGCGACCGTTCGCGTGGTCACTCGCTCGGGATGGATCGCCCCGGCGGCGGCCAGCGCGAGCACGTGCGGCATCGCCTCGCGCGCGTTGGCGCGGCCGGTCTTGAACACGATGCCCTTCGTGTACATCTCCAGCAGCGGCAGCGACGGCTGCTCGCCGAAGTAGATCGCCGTGCTCGTGCACGTGCCGTCGGGCGCAGTGGAGCGCAGCGCGAGCGCCAGGCCCTCGGGATCGGCGCTGGAGTCGACCGTCACGGGGAACGGGCCGAGCCGCTGCGGCGTGTCGGCGAGCGTCTGCGCGCCGAAGGCCTCGGCGATCTCGCGCCGCTGCGCGCCGGCGTCGACGTAAGTGACCGACTCCGCACCGAGCGCGAGCGCCAGCGACACCGCGTACAGCCCGATCGAGCCGGAGCTCGCGCCGCCGACGATCAGCACCGGCGCACCCGGCTCCTGCTGCAACGGCGGTGCGACCGCGCGCCATGCGTCGGCGATGTTGTCCGAGGCGCTGGCGACCGACGCGGCCTCGACGCCGTCGGGCAGCGCAACGAGCATGTGCTCGGCATAGGGCACGCACACGAGGTCGGAGAGGAAGCCGCCCCAGCGCGCGACGGCCGGGCCGAAGCCGTACGTGGACATGAAGTCGACGCTCGCGCAGTTGCTCGACCGGCCGCGCCGGCACGGCGCGCACTGCCCGCAGGAGATCTGGAAGGGCACGCTGACGAGCTGGCCGGCCTCGAACGAGCCGACCGCGTCGCCGGCGTCGACGATCTCCGCGACGCACTCGTGGCCGACGGCGAAGGGCGGGGGAAACGGCGATTCGCCGGCGACGATCAGCGCGTCGAGGTCGCACGTGGCGACTGCCACCGGCCGCACGAGCGCTGCGCCGTCACCGCTCAGTTGCGGCTGCGGCGCCTCGCGCCACTGCAGCTCGTGCGGCGCGGTGTAGGTGAGCTGCTGCATCGGGGGCTCCCTCCTCTGAATAGATCGATCGCTTTAGTCTCGCGCATGCGTCGCGGCGGCGTCGTGCGCCCAGGTCGGCGCCGCTACGGTGTTTAGCGGTGTGGGCCCAGCGCGAGATCTCCCTGCAGCCGCTGCCGCGCGGCTTTCACCTGATCACGCGCGAGGTGCTCACGGCGCTGCCCGAGATCGCCGGCGTGCGCGTCGGGCTGCTGCACCTGTTCCTGCGCCACACGTCGGCTTCGCTGACGCTCAACGAGAACGCCAGTCCCGACGTGCGCCGCGACTTCGCGGCGTACTTCGACCGCGCGGTGCCCGAGGACGCGCCGTACTGGACGCACACGCTGGAGGGTGCCGACGACATGCCCGCGCACATCAAGGCATCGCTGCTGGGACCGTCGCTGTCGCTGCCGATCGCCGGCGGGCACCTGGCGCTGGGCACGTGGCAGGGCATCTACCTGTGCGAGCACCGCGACCGCGGCGGACCGCGCTCGCTGCTGGCGACCGTGTGGGGCGAGACGGACGACTAGCGCGCGGTCACGACGACGGCACGTACGGCCCCGGCTTGGGGCGCACCTTGCCGCCGGGGAAGGCCAGGCGCAGGATCGTGCGGTGGACGGTGCCGAGCTGCTTGTGCAGCGGGCCGGTGTTGTAGGGCAGTCCGTAGCGGCGGCAGATGTCGCGCACGCGGGGGGCGATCTCGGCGTAGCGCGAGGACGGCATGTCCGGGTAGAGGTGGTGCTCGACCTGGAAGCTGAGGTTGCCGGCGAGCAGGTGAAACAGCGGGCCACCGTCGATGTTCGCCGCGCCGAGCAGCTGGCGCACGTAGAAGCCGCCGCGCGTCTCGTCGGCGACCTCCTCCTCGGAGAACGTGTACGTCTGGTCGGGGAAGTGCCCGCAGAAGATGATCGAGTAGGACCACACGTTGCGCACGATGTTCGCCGTGAAGTTCGCCGCGAGCGTCGACTTGAACGAGCGGCGGGCGGCCTTCGCCGAGCCGCGGCCGGATACGAACGCGCCGAGCGCCGCGAGCGCCGGGAAGGCGACGTAGTCCTTGACGATCTGATCGCGCGCCTTCTTGCCGATCGCCTTCAGCTCTTCGACGACCTGCTCCTTTGACTTCTCGCCGGAGTGGATCGCGCCGCGGTTGAGGTCGTGCACGGCCACGCCCCACTCGAAGAAGCCCATCAGCAGCAGGTTGTAGAGGGGCTGGGCGAGATACGCCGGGTGCCACTTCTGGTGTGGGTCGATGCGCATGATCTCGTAGCCCAGGTCGCGGTCCTTGCCGCGGATGTTCGTGAACGTGTGGTGCTCGTAGTTGTGCGAGTGGCGCCACGCGTCGGCCGGCGAGGCCGTGTCCCAGTCCCAATTCTGCGAGTTGATGTCCGGGTCGTTCATCCAGTCCCACTGCCCGTGCATCACGTTGTGGCCGATCTCCATGTTCTCGAGGATCTTCGCCAGCGACAGCGCGGCCGTGCCGGCCACCCACAGCGGCCTTCGCTGTGATCCCATCAGCATCGCGCGCGCGGCGAGCACGAGCTGGCGGTGCAGTTTGATCGTGCTGCGGATGTAGCGCGAGTCGCGGTCGCCGAGGTCTGCGTACACCTCGTCGTGGATCGCGTCGAACTCGCGGCCGAGCTGCTCGATCTGCTCGGGCGTGAGCGCGGCGAGCGGGCTCAGGGGCTCGTCGAAGTCTTGGGTGTGCGGCGGGCTGTCGGTCTGGGTTGCGGACACTTGTGCTCCTTCGGTTTACAGCAGGACGGGTTAGAGCGCGATCTCCACGGCGCCCTCGGGGGCGTTGATGCAGGTCTGGATCATTTCTCCCGGCTGGCCGTGCACGCGGCCGGTGCGCAGGTCGCGCACCTGCCCGGAGCACAGCTTGCCGACGCACGTGTGGCAGATGCCCATGCGACAGCCGAACGCCAGCTGCGCGCCGGCGCTCTCGCCGGCCGCGAGGATGGGCTGCTCGCCGTCGGACACGGTCTCGATGTCGCTCTTGGCGAAGCGGATCGTGCCGCCGGTGCCGCGCTCGCCGTCGCCGACGCGCGCGTCGGGCTGGAAGTGCTCGCGGTGCAGGCGCGCGGGGTCGCCGTCGCGCTCGAAGCGCTCGCCGATCGCCTCCAGCAGCCCGGCGGGACCGCACAGGAACGTCTCGCGCTCGCGCCAGTCCGGGCACAACTCGTCGAGGTGCTCGGCGGTGAAGCGGCCCTGCTCGCCCGTGCGCCGCTCGTGCAGGCGATAGCCGGGGTGACGTGCGTGCAGCCGGCGCAGCTCGTCGCCGAAGATAACGCCCTCGGCTGTGCGCGCACTGTGCACGTGCGCGACGTCGCGCAGCGCGTCCTCGCGGGCCAGCGAGCGCAGCATGCTCATGATCGGCGTGATGCCGCTGCCGGCGCTGATGAACAGCATCCGCTGCGGCAGCGGGTCGGGCAGCACGAACGTCCCTTCCACGCCGCCGAGGCGCACGATCGCGCCCGGGCGCACACCGGCGAACAGGAACGGCGACACCTTGCCGCCCTCGACGAGCTTTGGCGTGATCGAGATGCAGCCGTCGTGACGGCGCGGGTCGGAGGTCAGCGAGTAGGCGCGCCAGTGATGAATGCCGTCGACCTCGATGCCCAGGCGCAGGTACTGGCCGGGGCGGTGACCCGGCCACTCCCAGCCTGGCTTGATCGTCACGGTTGCCGCTTCGGGCGTCTCGCGCTCGATGCGTTCGATGCGACCGCGCAGCTCGCGCGTCGACCACAGAGGGTTGACGAGCTCGAGATAGTCGTCGGGCAGCAGCGGCGAGGTGAACGAGCGGATCATGCCGAGCACGCGCCGGCGGACCGGCGACACCTGCGGCACGGCTCCGCGTTCAGACATCGCCGCCGCCCCGCGGTGCGGTAGCGCGCAGCGGCGCGAGGCTGGGGATGAGCGGCGGGCGAATCATCGTGCTTGAGATAACCATTACCTCAAACGAGGTTACATCAAACATGGTAGCCTTGCGTGAGGGATGGCACAGACGTCCGCCGAGAAGAGCAAGCCGAGCGCCACAGCCACGGCGAAGGCGAAGGCCGCGCACAACGGCGCGAACAGCGCACCGGCGCCACACCGCGACGCCGCCCCGCGTGCGGACCTGACCGTCGAGCAGCTCGCCGCGGCGGTGGGAATGTCGGTGCGCAACATACGCAACCACCACACGCGGGGGCTGCTGCCGCCGCCGGACGTCCGCGCGCGGGTGGGCTACTACAACGCCGAGCACGTCGCGCGCCTGCGGCTGATCCTCGACCTGCAGGCCGACGGCTTCAACCTCGCCGCGATCGAGCGGCTGCTCAGCGGCTCCGACGGCCTGGCCGAGCGCCTGCTCGGGCTGCGCAAGGCCGTCACGACGCCGTTCGAGCCCGAGCAGCCCGAGCTGATAACCGCGAGCGAACTCACCGAGCGCTTCGGCGAGCTGAGCGCCAAGGACGCCGAGCGCGTGCGCAAGCTCAAGCTGCTCGTGGCGCTCGGCGACGACCGCTTCGAAGCACCGAGCCCGGCACTGCTGCGCGCGGCCGAGCAGGTCGTCGCGCTGGGTATCCCGATGCACTCGGCGCTCGTGCTCGTCGAGCGCATGAGCCGCGACTGCGACTCGATCTCACGCGACTTCACCAAGCTGTTCCTGCGCGAGCTGTGGCAGCCGTTCGACGAGGCCGGCCAGCCGGACGAGGGCTGGGACGAGCTGATCGAGGGCGTCGACTCGCTGCGCCCGCTCGCCTCCGAGGCGCTGCTGGCGCTGTTCAAGCTGCGCATGACCGCCCAGCTCGAACAGGCCTTCGGCAAGGTCATCGAGCACCAGGCCAAGCGCAAGTAGCTAACTGTTTCCTAATAGTTTGCAAATTTCGTATTTGCGAACCACTAGCTAAAAGGGCCTGTTTGCCTGCGAAGCCGTTCGCCTGCGGTGGGGCTGGACGCTAAGCCGTTTGCGCAGGCACGAAATCAGAGGCATGATCGGCGTTCACCTTTGCTAGCTCGCCGTGCTCAGAGTTCGCGTTCAACTTTCGAGCGGCTCCTGTCACTGGCGTATCGCTCCAATCGAAAGAGATCGACAATTATGCCAATCGAAAAGCCGATTTCGGTCGCGCTGGCCGTGGTAGCTGCGGTCGCATTCTGCGCAGGCCTGACGTCAACCGCCTCGGCGTCGTTCACGACGACCGAAATAGAATGTAAAGAAGGCGTGCCTACGCTCTGTCTCGAAGGAGCCGGAGGAAAATTATTCGAGGCGAAAGGAACTGAAACCTATAGTGGAAAACTCGTTCCCGGCACAGAAGCGTCGCTAAAAGCGATACTTGGCGAAGAAGTCAATATCGCTTGTACCGCGGACGTCAGCTCAGGCGAAATCGTTCAAACCGAACCTTTAGTTACAGCGGTAACGAGCCGGAAAGGAGTATTAAAATTCTCGGGGTGCACGCTATTAGGAGCGCTCGGCAAAAAGTGCAAACTTCCGGCGGAATTGACCACGCGCAATCTCGTAGGAACCGTACTAGATGAAATGCCTGTGAGCGCTGGCATCGTCAAACCTGAAGAAGGCACCCTCATCATCTCGATCACATTCGAAAATAATGGCACGGAAGTCTGTCCAGCGACGCTTAAAGGAACCAGGAACGTTGCTGGCAAAGACTTATGCACGACTACAGAAGCCGAAGTGAATAAAGTCGTCCATACTGGAGAATGCGCCCCGGCGGGCAGTGAACTCACGCTTGGCGAAAACCCCGCCACATTTACGTGCAAATCGGAAGTCGAACTCAGCGGGGGCAACAAAGGCAAAGGCTGGGACGTCTCGTTAGCATGAGCTTCTAGAACAGACAGAGGGCGAGGATATCCTCGCCCTCTCGTATTCCGAGTTAGTACCTGTTTAGCAATCACGGCTGGGGCTATGCCCTGGGGGCACGAGCACGATCTTGCGGTGCGAGCCCGCCTGCAGGCGCTCCCACGCCTGCTGCACGTGCTCCAGCTCGATGCGCTCGCTCGCTACCTCCAGCTCGCCCGACGCGGCCAGTGCCGACAGGTTCGCGTAGGCCTCGCGCTTGACCTCCGGCGGCGCGGCGAAGTTCGTGTGGCCCATGATCACGAGCATCTTGCCGCGGATCGAAGCCGAGGAGACGGTGCTCTCGGCGCCCGCGCCGGCGCCGAGCTGCACGATCCGCGCGCCGAAGCTCGCCGCCTCGACGGCCGCCGCGAACGGCTTGCCGAACAGCGGATCGACGACCACGTCGATACGACCGCCGCCCGCCTGCGCGAGCTTCTCTGCAAGATCCTCGGAGTCGTCGAGCTCGACCGCCGCATCGGCGCCCAGCTCCAGGCAGCGAGCCAGTCCCTCGCTCGAGCGCGCCGCCGCGACGACACGCGCCGCACCGAGCGACCTTGCCACCTGCACGGCGATCTGCCCGAGCACGCCGCTGGCTGCCAGCACGAGCACGTGCTCGCCGCCTTTCAGCGATGCGCGCCACGTCAGCGCCAGCCACGCCGCGAGCCCGGAAATGCCCAGCGCAACCGCGACGCCGTCGTCCACGCCGTCGGGAACGTCGTATCCCGCCCGAGCCTCGATCAGCGTGCGCTCGGCCATCGAGCCGTGGGGCAGCACCGGCGCGTCGAAGTACACGCGCCTGTCGCCGAGCAGCCCGACGCCCTCGCGCCCGGCGACGAACGGCACCGCCGGCGCGCCGGCGTAGAAGCGCCCGGCGCAGATCGCCACATCGACCGGGTTCAGACCGGCCGCCAGCACCTCGACGACGGCCTGGCCGTCTGCGGCCTGCGGCTCCGCGAAGTCGTCCGCCCGGGGGACGCCCAGCTCATGCACGACAGCCGCTCTCATGACTACATCATCGCCTAACGCCTGCGCCGGCGTGCGGCACCGTGCCCTAGGAGCGCGCGAGCTTGAGATCGAACTCCATCGTCGCGCTGTTCGTCACGTTGACGAAGCCACCGACGCTCGGCGCGGTCATCGCGAACTTGCTCCAAGGGAACGTGATCGAGCCGGCGGCTTCCAGCTTGTCCGTCGTCAGTCGCATTTCCAGCGGGATCGTCACCTCCTGCGTGCTGCCGTGTATCGTCATCGCTCCGGTCGCCGGAACGTCGAAGACCTTGCCGCCGGACGCGCTCGAGGGCAGTTCCACCGGCTTGGCGAGCACGAACGTCGCCTTCGGGTAGCGGTCGCTTTCCAGGCCGATCGTGTGGATTTTTTCGTCCCGCATGCTCTTGTCGCTTTTCAGCGTGCTGACGTCGATCACGAACGAGGCCTTCGTCACCTTCACGCTCTTGCTCGGGCCGGTCAGCGTCGCCGAGCCGGTGATCGACGAGGTGCGCCCGACGGCCTGGCTCTGGGCCGGGAGGAACGCGAGCTTCTCGCGCACGCGGTAGCCGGCGACGGATCCCGAGGCGATCTTCCAGGTGCCCGCGACCGGCGTGGCCGAGGTCACGGCTGTCTGCGCCGCTTCGCTGGACGAGCTCGCAGTGAGGCTCAGCTTCGGCGGCGAGGATGTTGGGAAGAGCACGAAATAGACGAATGCGAAGCCGCCCACGCCGACCACCACGATCGTCGCGGCGATCGTCGTCAGCAACGAGCGTTTGCTCTGCGGGCGTCTGGGCAACCAGCGTCTGTCGGGCATCGGGACGGCGCAACTCCAATCGTCTGAGGCATCGTCGGGCTCGGTGAAGCTATGCCGGGGAAGTTAAGTCCGCATAAGACGCGCCGAAGGCTTTGGTCGCGCCGATGACGCGCCTCGGCGTGGATTCGGGCCTCGGTTAGGATGCCTGCGATGTCTACGTGGGAACAGCAGCGAAGCGCCATGTGCTCAGCGACGCGCGATCAGATCTGGGCGGTTTGGAGCGATGCCGAGCACTGGAGCGAGTGGAACTCGGGCGTGCGCTCCGCGTCGCTGGACGGACCATTCGCTGCAGGCACGAAGGGACGTCTGCGCCCCGCCAGCGGACCGACGGGCTCGATCGAGATCGTCGAGCTGGAGCCCAATGTGCGCTGGGTGACGGTGACGCGCCTGCCGGGCGCGCGATTCCTGCTCGAGCACCGCTTGGACGACGGCCCCGACGACCAAGTGCAGGTCACCTACCGCGCCCAGCTCGGCGGGCGGCTCGCCCCGATCTATGTCCGCCTGCAGAAAGCAGCGCTGATCGCCGCGGTCGACGGCGTCCATGAGCTGCTCGCTCGCGTTGCCGCGCAGACAGCCCGCTGACTGCAGCGCGCGGCTCGATCGACAGCTAGACGCGCAGCTCGCCGATACGGCACAGCGCTGCGCCGATGTCAGCTCCCCGCGTCGATCGCCCACGCGCGCGCGATGTTCTGTGCCGCCATCTCGGCGAGCACGTCGGCGAAGCCCTCCGGCGCCGGCGGCAGCAACGGCGTGTCGCCGGCGGTGATCGCGCCCAGCACGCGCTCGGACGCCGCCCGCGCCAGCTCGATTGCCCGCGCGACATCCTGGCCGGCGAGCTCGCCGTCGCGCTTGACGAAGCGCCCGCCGACGAGCACGTGCCGCACGTTCGATGCGTTGGCCTGCGCCACCAAGCAGCCGACCGGGTCGGCCATCGGCACGACGTTCAGGCGGTTGCCGCCGACGACGATCACGTCGGCCTGCTTGCCCGGCGTCAGCGAGCCGATGCGGTCCTCCAGCCCCATCGCGTGCGCGCCGTTGGCGGTGCCCCAGCGCAGCGCGTCGCGCACGCCCAGGTCGAGCTTGTCGGGCATCGCGTTGCGCGCATGGAAGGCGTCGTTGCGCAGGCTGCGTTCGAACTGCAGGCCGAGGCGCATCTGGCTGAACATGTCGCCGGAGTTCGACGAGGCGACGTCGCAGGACAGGCTCGGGCGCATCCCCAGCGCCAGCGCGCGGCCGATCACCGGGCGCCCCATGCCCATCTGCAGCTCCGTCTCGGGACTCGCCGACACCTTGCAGTCGTGCTCGGCCAGGCGGCGTAGGTTGCGCTCGTCGAGCGTGTTGCAGTGCACGTGCACTTGCTCGGCGGCCAGCAGGCCGTGATGGGCGAGCTCGGCGATGCCGCCGGTCAGCGGCGAGCCCCACGTGCAGCCGGTGTGCAGCACGCTGGGAATCGCCAGCTCCTGCGCCGAGCGCGCCTCGGCGATCGTCTGCTCGAACGGCAGCAGCCCGACCTCCGTCAGCGCGACGCCCATCGTGACCAGCGCGTCGTCGCTGGAGAGCTCGCCCTCGCGCAGCCGGCGCGCATCGGCAAGGCGCTCGGCATGGTCGGCGAAGCCCGGCGGGTCGCTCGGCGCCGGGTAGTAGCCGTAGGCGAACATCGCGCGAATACCCGCATCGCGCAGGCCCGCCAGCGCCGCGTCTGCGTGCTCGGGCGTGTTGTTGCAATGCGAGAAGTCGAGGATCGTCGTCACGCCCGCTTCCAGCGCCTCCAGCGCGCCGAGCAGATTGCCGGCGTACACGTCCTGCGCCGAGCAGTTCGGCGAGATCGACATGCGGATCCCGCGGAAGTAGTCCTCCAGCGTCCAGTCGGCGCAGACGCCGCGAAACGGGCTCTGCCAGGTGTGCCGGTGCGTGTCGACGAAACCCGGCATGACGACGTGACCGGTGACGTCGAGGACCTCTGCGTCGCCGCCATCCACGCGCTCGCCAACCGCGGCGATGGCGCCGTCCTCGATCAGCACGTCGCCCGCCGCCAGCTCGCCGATCTGCTCGTCCATCGACAGCACGTATCCGCCACGTAGCAACACTCGTCGGCTCATCGTTCCCTCCCGCTCGTAAGGCGCCACCGTACAACGTCGTTCATACCCTCGTCTAAGGCTGTGGCGCGGAAGTGGGGCATCGGCGCACGCTGCCGATAGGCCTCGCAGACAAGCTATGCGCCGAGCACTCCTCATCCGACAGCTCGTGCTCGACTCGCAATACGTGATCGACGAGCACGTCGTCGCGGCCGCGATCCTCGCGCGAGCCGCGGCGCGCCGCGTGCTCGCCGATGCGAGCTTTCGCAACGACATCCGCGCTGCCAGCGTCGTGCGCTCGTTCAGGCCCAGCACGCACATCCGTTCCTTCAGGCCGTACGTGCTGCGCGCCGGGCTGGACCGTCGCGGGTCGACCGGCCTGCCGGGACCGGCCTAGGCATGCCCGCGCTCGAGGTCTCCATCCCGATCGCAAACGAGCTGCTCGCCCAGTGCATCAAGCAGGGCCAGGCGCTCGTGCAGCGGGCGAGCCTCGTCGGCGACTTCTCCGACTACGAGAGCTGGAAGGCGGCGCGCAACCAGTGGGTCGAGCCGACCGTGCAGGCGCTCGAGCACATGTACGCCGGACCGGCGCAGGCCGGCGAGTTCACGCAGGCCTGCGCGACCTCCGGCGCACCGCAGCGCTGGCAACAGCAGTACGCCGGCGACCTCGACGCAGTCAAGGCGGCGATCGAGCTGCTCCAGGTGTTGCAGGGCGAGCTGGCCTTCGTAAGGGAGGATCCGGCACCGTCCGAGCTCCCGCGATCCCAGGCCGAGGAGCCGACTCCGCCCGCGCAGATCCCGGCGCCGCAAGAGCCTGAGCTGGACATCGCCGCCGGTAACGGGCCGTTCTCCGAGGGCCAACCCGAAGCGCCGGGCGAGCAAGCGCCGGTGGACGTGCCCGATCTCGCCCCCCGGCGTCAGCGCGAGCCGGACGGCGAGCGCGACCTGCAGCACGAACCGATCGCAGCGTCGCGGTTCGACGACGACGAGCTGCGCGAGCGCCGCGAGGAGCGCCCCGCCGTCAGTGCCGAGCTGGCACCGGCGGCGGCGCTCGCGCCCGAGCGCAGGCCGCCGGGCGCCGGCGCCGTGCCGGGTGAGCGTGCCGGGGCGCCGGGCGCGACGTCGGCGACTGCCAAGCAGGTGCTGCTCGCCCACGGGCGCAACGAGCGCTGGATGGAGGCCGTGGCGCAGCTGCTCGAACACGCCGGCCCGCACGAGGTCACCGTCCTCAACGAGCCCTCCGGGGGCCGCAGCGCGCTGGCCGAGCAGTTCGGCGAGCCCGGCTCGCGCTACGCGATCGTGCTGCTCACCGCCGACGACATCGGCGCTCCGCGCGTGGACTCCGAGGACGAGCCCTACTACTCCCCGCGGGCGCACCAGGCGGTCGTGTTCGAGATGGGCTTTCTCGTCGCCGCGCTCACGCCGGGCAGCGTTTGCGTGCTCTACGAGGAAGGCGTGCAGCTGCCGTGCGATCTGCAGGACATCGCGTACGTGCGACTGGACATGGCCGGCACCTGGCAGCCGAAGCTCCTGCTGCAGCTGCGCAAGGCTGGCTTCGACTACGACCTGAACAAGCTCGCCGCCGCCTGACGCGCCGTGCCCGCGCTTGACACGCGCCGCGCTTGACAGATAATGAACGCGATGCGCCGAGGCAGCCGCCCGATCAGGCCACGTTCGCACGAACGCCGCGGGTGGCGCCCCGGCCGGAGCTGAGCCGCTTGCGGGTCGACTTCTGCGGCGTGCGGGGATCGCTTCCCGCGGCCGGCCTCGAGTACGTTCGCTACGGCGGGCACACGTCGTGCCTGGCGCTAACCGCCGACGGCGCGAGCTCGCCCTCGCTGATCCTCGACGCCGGCACGGGCGTACGGCGCGCGATCAGGCTGTTCGCGGGTGAGCCGTTCGACGGCACGATCCTGCTCACCCACCTGCATTGGGACCACACGATGGGGCTGCCGTTCTTCTCCTCCGGCGACCGCGTCGACGCGCGCGTCACGGTGATCCTCCCCGACCAGCAGACCGGCGTCGAGGCGGCGATGGTGCTCGGCGGGTTGATGAAGCCGCCGTACTTCCCCGTCGGGCCGACCGAGCTGCGCGGGCGCTGGTCCTGCCAGTCGATCGGCCCGGGCGAGTCCGAGCTCGAGGGCTTCGCCGTGCTGGCGCGCGAGATCCCGCACAAGGGCGGGCGCACGTTCGGCTACCGCGTCAGCGACGGTCACAGCACGATCGCCTACATGCCCGACCACAACCCGACCGCGCTCGGGATGGGCGAGGACGGCTTCGGCGCGTATCACCCGGCAGCGCTCGAGCTCGCGCGCGACGCAGACCTGCTCGTGCACGACGCGCAGCTCTTGCCGCACGAGCTGGAAGCCGAGGGCGACTTCGGCCACGCCGTGGCCGACTATCCCGTCGCGCTCGCCCAGCGCGCGGGCGCGCGCTCGGTGGCGCTCTTCCATCACCGGCTCAATCGCACCGACGACGAGCTCGACGAGCTCGCCGCGCGCCTGGCACGCGACGTGCCTGCCGTCAGCGTGGCGACCGAGGGCGTCGTCGTTCACCTGTAGCGCGCGGGCGCCGGCGGCGGACGCCTCAGCCTTCGCCGGCGGCCTGCGGCGCGGTCGGGTCGCCGCCCGCCTCGCCGGGCTGCTCGCGCGCGAGGAAGTCCTCGACGCTGGCTGCGTCGGCGCCGGCGCGCTCGGCGACGCGCAGCAGGGCGCTCATCGTCGCGACCTCCTCGGTCTGCTCCTTGATGAACCACTGCACGAACTGCTCGGAGGTGTAGTCGTGCGCCTCGCGCGCGGTCGCCGCGAGCGCGTTGATCTGCTCGGACACACGCTGCTCCTGCTCCAGCGCAAGCGCGATCGGCTCGACAAGGTCGCCGAAGCGCGAGCGCGGCTCGGCCACGCCGGGCGTGGTCGCCTCTGCGCCCGTGTCGAGCAGGAACTTGACCATCATCATCGCGTGGCCGCGCTCCTCCAGCGCCTGGCGGTAGAAGAAGCGCGCGAGCTGCGGCAGCGCCTCGGAGTCGTAGTAAACGGCGCACGCCACGTACTGCTGATGGGCGGCGAACTCGTTGGCGATCTGCTCGTTGAGCTTCTGCGCGAAGGCCTCTGCGGGCGGCATCGGGCAAGCCTACCGGGCGGCACAGCGCCTGCGGCCAGGCCCTCCGGCGTTCAGTCCACCGCGTAGCGCTCGGGCACGAAGCGTTCGCTGCCCCGCGGCGGGCGCTTGTACTTACGCCGCTGGCGCGCCGGCAGCTTGACGCGCTTAGGCTCGTCCGGGTGCTCGTAGGGCACGAGCGACAGCAGGTGGCTGATCAGGTTCAGGCGCGCCGTGCGCTTGTCGTCGGCCTCGACGACGTACCACGGGCTCCGCTCGCTGTCGGTGCGCGCGAACATGCGGTCCTTGGCCTCGGCGTAGTCGACCCAGCGCGCGCGAGCCTGCACGTCGGTGGGGCTGAACTTCCAGCGCTTGCGCGGGTCCGACAGCCGTTTCTCGAAGCGCCGCTCCTGCTCCTCGTCGGAGACCGACAGCCAGTACTTGACGAGCATGATCCCGTCGTTCTGCAGCGTCTGCTCGAACTGCGTGCAGAAGCGCAGGAACTCCTCGTACTCCTCCTGCGTGCAATAGCCCATCACGTGCTCGACGCCGGCGCGGTTGTACCAGCTGCGATCGAACAGCACGATCTCGCCGGCCGCCGGCAGGTGCGAGACGTAGCGCTGGAAGTACCACTGCGAGCGCTCGCGCTCGTTCGGCGTCGGCACCGCGGCGATGCGGCACCGGCGCGGGTTCAGGTACTCGGTGATGCGCTTGATCACGCCCCCCTTGCCGGCGGTGTCGCGTCCCTCGAACAGCACGACCAGCCGGCGGTCGTTGGCGACGACCCACTCCTGCATGAACACCAACTCGGTCTGCAGGCGCAGCAGCTCCTTGTCGTACTGCTTGGCATCGAGCTTGCGCGTCGCGGGCATCCGCGCATGATCCCAGCACACCGGCCAAGCGTGCGCGCGGGCCGCCCGGCGTAGGCTGCGCTGCGTGAGCTTCGGAGACCTCCTGGTGATCGTGCTCGCCGGTCTGGCCGGCCCTCTGATCGCGCTCACGCCGCGCTACTTCGTGCCCGTGGTGATCGGCGAGATCGCCGGCGGCGTGCTGCTCGGCAAGACCGGGCTCGGGGCCGTGCACCCGTCCAACGCGACGCTCTCGTTCCTCAGTCAGGTCGGCTTCGCGATGCTGATGCTGACCGCCGGGATGCACCTGCCGCTGAGCGACCGGCGCCTGTTCGCGTCGCTGCGCCAGGGAGCGCTGCTGGCGGCGATCGTCGGCGTGCTCGCCGTGCCGGCCGGGCTGGCCGCGGCCGCGCTCGCGGGAACCGCGCACGCGGCGGTCTACGCCGTCGTGCTCGCGTCGGGCTCGGCCGCAGTGCTGCTGCCGGCGCTGCAGGAGACCCGCAGCGACGGGCGCGATGCGCTCACGGTGATGGCCCAGGTGACGATCGCCGACGTCGTGACGATCGTCTCGGTGCCGATCGTCCTGCAGCCGGGGCGCACCGGCCACGTACTGCTCGGCTGCGCGCTCGTCGCCGCCGCGGCCGCGCTGCTGCTCGGCGCCGCCCGCAGCGTCGCCGGCCAGAGCTGGGTCGAGCACGTCCGCCACCTCTCCAAGCAGCGCCATTGGGCGCTCGACCTGCGCGTCGCGCTGCTGATGCTGTTCCTGCTCGCATGGCTGGCGCAGCGCAGCGGTACGAGCGTGCTCATCGCCGGGTTCGGCGCGGGGGTCACGGTTGCGCTCGTCGGCGGCCCCAAACGCCTCTCCACGCAGATCCGCGGCGTCGCCGACGGCTTCTTCGTGCCGCTGTACTTCGTCACGCTGGGCGCCCAGCTCGATCTCAGCGGCCTGTTCTCACATCCGGCGATGATCGCGCTGGCCTCTGCGCTGGCTGTGCTGAACGTGGCGATCCACCTCGTTGCGGCGCTGGCGGGAAGGCTCACGCCGGGCGCCGGCCTGGCGGCGTGCGCGCAGCTCGGCGTGCCTGCCGCGGTGGCGTCGCTCGGGCTCGCCGAGGGCGTGCTCTCCGGCGAAGTTGCGACGGCGATCGTCGCCGCGTCGGTCGTCAGCCTGGCGATCTGCACGATCGGCGTCGACCGGCTGGTCGCGCGGCCGGCGCGCGCGGCCCCTACGCGTGCGCAGTGAGCAGCGACGAGCAGCCGGCCGACGGGCGCCAAGCGCCGGGCGAACCGCTGCCCGAGGCGCCTGAAGGCGTCGGCGGCCCGACACTCGACGAGGAGCTGCTGCTGTGGCTTGGCGACGAGCCGGCAAGCGTGCGCGCGGCCGACGCCGAGCGCGTGCGCGAGATCGCCGCCGAGTTCGCGCGCGGGTTCGATGCGCTCGCGCACGTCGGCCCAGCGGTCAGCGTGTTCGGCTCGGCGCGCACCCCGCGCGAGCACCCCGACTACGCGCTCGTGCGCGAGGTCGCCGCGCGCCTCGGCCGGCGCGGCTATGCGATCGTCACGGGCGGCGGCCCCGGCCTGATGGAGGCGGCGAATCGCGGCGCGCGCGACGCCGGCGCGACGTCGGTCGGCTGCAACATCGAGCTTCCGCACGAGCAGGCCTCCAACGAGTACCTGGATATCAGCGTGCGCTTCGGGCACTTCTTCGCGCGCAAGGTGATGTTCGTGCGCTACGCGAGCGCGTTCGTGATCGCGCCGGGCGGCTACGGCACGCTCGACGAGTGCTTCGAGGCGCTGACGCTGATCCAGACGGGCACGATCCGCCACTTCCCGGTGATCTTGATCGGTGGCGAGTGGGACGGGCTGATCGCCTGGCTGCGCGAGCGTGCGCTCGCCGACGGGCGCATCTCGGGCGCCGACCTGCAGCTGCTGCACTGCGCCGAGGATCCGGACGAGGTTTGTGCGCTCGTCGATGCCGGGCGCGAGCGCCAGCGCGAGCAGGCGCTCACGCAGCCGCGGCGCACGGCACCCACGGTTGAGGGGCGCTAGGCGCTCGTGCGCTTGCTGAGCGCCGTTTCTGCGACGGCGGGTGGCTCTTCCACGTGCGCCGGAACGCCGGCCGCGCCGTAGGCTTCCAGCGCGTCGAGCGTCTCCTTGTCCAGCAGCGCGTGCGCGAGATCGTCGAGCTGGGAACGGTGCTCGGTGAGCAGGCGCGTGACAGTCGCATGGGCGTCCTCCACCAGGCGGTGCACCTCCTCGTCGATCTGTCGCTGGGTCTCCTCGGAGGTCTCGCTGACGCCGGGCAGCAGCGGGCCCTGGCCGTCGGCGCTCAGCACGGCGATCGGGCCGATCGCGTCGCTCATGCCCCAGCGCCCGACCATCTGGCGCGCGATCTGCGTGAGCTGCTGGATGTCGGACTCGGCGCCTGAGGTGATCGAGCCGAACACGACCTCCTCGGCGACGCGCCCGCCGAGCGCCACGCGGATCTTCGCCTGAAGCTCCTCGCGCGAGTAGGACACGCGGTCGGCATCGGGCGTGGAGAGCGTCACGCCGAGCGCCATGCCGCGCGGGATGATCGACACCTTGCGCACCGGGTCGGCGCCGGGCGTGAGCATGCCGACGAGCGCGTGACCGGACTCGTGGAAAGCGGTGCGTTCGCGGTCGGCCGGCGACAGCAGGATGCCGCGAGGCGAGCCGAGCATGATCTTCTCCAGCGAGTCGGTGAAGTCGCTCATCTCGACCTTGTCGTGGCCGCGGCGCGCTGCAAGCAGCGCGGCCTCGTTGGCGAGGTTCGCGAGGTCGGCGCCGACCATTCCCGGCGTGCTCGCCGCGAGCGCGTCGAGGTCGGCGCCGTCGGCGAGCGGGATCGAGCGCGTGTGCACTTCGAGGATTTCGCGCCGGCCTTTGCGGTCCGGCGCCTGCACCGCCACGCGACGGTCGAAGCGCCCCGGGCGCAGCAGCGCCGAGTCGAGCACGTCGGGGCGGTTGGTCGCCGCCAGCACGACGACGGCCTCGGAGCTCTCGAAGCCGTCCATTTCGGTCAGGATCTGGTCGAGCGTCTGCTCGCGCTCGTCGTTGGCGCCGGTCACCGACACCGATCCCTGGCGCGAACGGCCGATCGCGTCGAGCTCGTCGATGAAGATGATCGCCGGCTCGGCCTCCTTGGCCTTGGTGAAGAGGTCGCGAACGCGCGACGCGCCGACGCCGACGATCGCCTCGATGAACTCAGACGCGGAGATCGAGAAGAAGGCCGCGTGCGCCTCCCCGGCGACGGCGCGGGCGAGCAGCGTCTTGCCGGTGCCCGGCGCGCCCGACAGCAGCACGCCGTGGGGCATGCGCCCGCCGAGGCGCCCGTACTTCTGCGGATCGCGCAGGAAGTCGACGATCTCCGCCAGCTCGGCCTTGGCCTCGTCGATGCCCGCGACGTCGGCGAACGTCACGCGGATCTTCTCCGGATCGACGCGGCGCGCCTGCGAGCGCCCGAAGTTGCCCAGCGCCCCCATCCCGCCGCCCGCTTTGGCGGCGCGGCGCGCGAGCAGCACGAACAGCCCGACGATCAGCAGCGTCGGGCCGAACCCGAGCAGCAGCTCGGCGAGCAGCGATTTGCTTTCGCCCGTCGGTTTGGCGGTGATGTTTACGTTCTTTTCTTTCAGCAGCGCGGTGAGCTGGCCGCGGTCCCAGTAGGTCGGGATCTCCGTCGCGAACAGCGTCGTCGGCTTGGAGCTCTTGTCGTGCGCCGGGTAGCGGACCTTCGCCTTCAGCGTCCCTTGGATCGTGTTGCCCTTGCTGTTGACCGACTTGACGTTGCCCGCCTGCACCTCCGCCAGGAAGAACGGTTTGAACTGCACCGCGACCCGCGGCTGTCCGGTCGTCGGGTGGATCAGCAGCAGCGACAGCCAGTTGATCGCCAGCAGGATGACCACGAACCAGATGAAGCCGGGCCGACGGTGAGCAGGCGGCCCGCTCGGCGGCTGCTCGGGCATGCCGCGGCCGTCGGGCGCCGGCGCGACCTGCCAGCCGCGCTTGTCGCGCGGCATCGGCGGGTGGGCATCGGTGCGATTGGAGCTCGGCGGCGTGGGCTCGGCTGGCGGCTGGTCGGGCACTGCGCTCATCCTACGTCCCGCGGGCGGCCCGGCCCGCCGCAAGAACTACAGCGGCCAGTGGCCGCGCAGCTGCTCGATCGCGCGCTCGGTGGGCGCCGGCTGCGCGGAGACCGGCCGCGGCGCGCGATCGTCGCCGAGCGCCAGCAGCGTCTCGCGTACCGACTCTGCCAGCGCGACGGGTTCGTAGCCGCCCTCGAGCACCACGCCAATCGGTATCTCCAGCTCGTGCGCGAACGCGCGCACGTGTCGCGCGAGCTCGCCGAACGAGCGCGACTCGAGCTCACAGCCGGCGAGCGGGTCGGCGCGGTGTGCATCGAAGCCTGCGGAGATCAGCACGAGCTGCGGCGTCGAACGCGCGGCCGACCGGCAGCACGACATGCTCGACGAGCGACAGCCATTCGTCCTCGCGCGAGCCGCCGGGCACGGGCAGGTTGAGCGTGTAGCCGGCGCCCTCGCCGGAGCCGATGTCCGAGAGCGCGCCGGTGCCCGGGTAGATGCCCTGCTGATGAATGCTCGCGTAGAGCACATCGGCGCGCTCGGCGAACGCCGCCGCGGTGCCGTTGCCGTGGTGCACGTCCCAGTCGAGGATCAGCACGCGTGCCGCGCCCAGCTCGGCGATCGCCAGCGCGGCGGCGATCGCCGCGCTGTTGAACAGGCAGAAGCCCATCGCGCGCGCCGGCTCTGCATGGTGGCCGGGAGGGCGCATCGCGGAGAAGCCGAGCCTTGCCTCGCCGGCGAGCAGCGCCGTGACCATCGCGCAGGCGCCGCCGGCGGCATGCAGCGCAGCGCGATAGGAGGCCTCGCCGACCATCGTGTCCATGTCGACCGCTCCGCCGCCGCCCTCGGCCAGGCGCTTGACCTGGGCGATCTGCGACGGGCGGTGCACGAGCTCCAGCCGGCGCTCGGGCGCCGGCGGTGCCGCGCGCCGCTGCCAGCCCAGCCAGTCCTCCGCGCCGAGCAGGCGCTCGATCGCCTCCAGGCGCTCGGGCGTGTCCGGGTGCCCGGGCATCAGCGGGCGCGGGTCGTGCTCCAGCGAGGACGGGTGTGAGAAGTACAGGCCGGTGTCGGCAGCCATGCGCGCTCAGAACACCACGGTCGTCGCGCCCGCGCGCAGCACGCGGTCTTCGCAGTGCCACTGCACCGCGCGCGCGAGCACCGTGCGCTCGATGTCGGCGCCCAGGCGCATCAGCGCGGCGATGTCGTCGCGGTGTGTCACGCGCACGGTGTCCTGCTCGATGATCGGCCCCTCGTCGAGGCCCTCGGTCACGTAGTGGGCGGTCGCGCCGATCAGCTTCACGCCACGCTGCTTGGCCTGTTCGTAGGGGCTCGCGCCGGCGAACGCGGGCAGGAAGGAGTGATGGATGTTGATCGCCGGGGCCGCCAGGGCGTCGAGCAGATCGCTGCTGAGGATCTGCATGTAGCGCGCGAGCACGACCAAGTCGATGCGCTCGGCGACGAGCAGCTCCAGCAGCCGCCGCTCTGCCTCGGGCTTGCTCGCGGCATCGACGGGAATGTGCACGTAGGGCAGGCCGAAGGACTCGACGTCCTCGCGCAGGTCGGGATGGTTGGAGACGACGACGCCGACGTCCATCTCCAGCTGCCCGCGCCGCCATCGCCACAGCAGGTCCAGCAGGCAGTGATCCTGGCGCGAGACGAGGATTGCCACGCGCTTGGGGATCGCCGCGTCCCACATCCGCCACTGCATGTCCAGCGGCTCTGCGACCTCCCGCGCGAAGCGCAGCTGCAGCTCCTCGCGCGCAGCCTGGTCAAGCGCGAGGTCGAACTCCATGCGCATGAAGAACGTGCCGCCGCGCGGGTCGGTCGTGTGCTGATCGGAGCGCACGATGTTCGCCCCCACGTCGGTCAGCAGGCGCGAGCTGGCGGCGACGATGCCGGGGCGGTCGGCGCAGGAGATCAGCAGGCGCGAGATCGCGCCGGGCGCGGCGGGGCGATTGCGCTCGCGCGGGTCGCCGGAGGAGGGCATCGATGGCTCGGGCACGTCCGCAGGATACGGCCGATCTCAGCGGCGGTGCCGACGCTGTCAGTCGGCCGGTGCGCGGCGCGGGTATTCGTGCACCGCGATCAGCCTGGCCGGGCCTTCGATCGCGCGATAGCTGTGCGGGCGGTCGGCGCGGAAGCTGATCAGGTCGCCACGCTCGAGCACCTCGCTGAACGAGTCGGTGGCGATGCGCACCTTGCCCTCGGCGACGGTGACGTGCTCGAACAGGCCGGTCACGTGCGGCTCGGCGTGACGCACAGCGCCGTGCGCCAGCACGAGCGTGTAGATCTCGATCAGCGCGCCGCCGGTGCGCGTGAGCAGGTGGCGCGCGACCAGCCCCTCGCCCTCGACGCCCGCCGCGTCGACTGCGATCACCGGGCTTTCGCTCTCGCGCACGAGCGACATGCTCTCGGCGGGCGCCTCGTCGTGCAGCAGGCTCGCGAACGGGACACCGAGGGCCTCGGCGAGCGCGCCGACAGTGTCGATCGAGGGGTTGCCGCGGCCGTGCTCGATCAGCGAGACGGTTGACTTCGCGACACCGGCCTGCTCGGCCAGCGCCGACAGGGTCATTTCTCGCGCGCTGCGCCAGCGGCGTAGATTTCGCGCGATCGGTCGGGCGGCGCCGCGCGCCGCGCCGACTCCGGCGCTGCTTGTCTCCCACCCGTTCATAGTCAAATCAGCCGACTAGATGGGATGTTATCCGGTCGCGGCGGTTGACATCAACGGCTGCGATTCTGTCGTTGCGAATTGCGCGGCCGATGTGCGACGATTCGGCGGCTGTGCCTAAGCTTGGGATGGGGCCTATACGACGCGAGCAGATCTGCCGAGCGGCGACGGCGGTGATCGCGCGGGAGGGTTTCTCAGGGACGACGATGCGCACGGTCGCCGAAGAGGCGGGCGTGAGTACGGGCATGCTCAACCACTACTTCGCAAACCGTCAGGACCTGCTGATGCACGCGCTGACGTTCGTCTCCGAGCGCGCGCACGCGAGGATGGTGCAGGCGCTCGACGGCATCCCTGCGGGCCGCGAGCGGATCGTCGCGCTGCTCGACAGCATGCTCGCCGACGGCGAGGACGACGAGGCGGGCGAGACGTGGCGCGTGTGGATCAACGCCTACGGCGAGGCCGTGCGCCTGCCCGAGCTGCGCCACACGATCGAGGCGCGCCTGACCAGCTGGTACTCGCTGCTCGATCACGCACTGGAGGGCCTGACGCCGCCCCAGCGCGAGGGCGAGATCCCGTGGAGCTGGCGCCTGGACGCGCTGCTCAACGGCCTGGCGATCCGCGCGCTGACGTCCGAGACCGCCCTCAGCGGAGAGCAGATCCGCGACGAGGTGCTCGGGATGATCCTGCGCGAGGTTCCGGCCGGCGCGTGAGCGAGCCCGGGCGCCGCCCGAGCCCGCGTGACGCGTGACCTCTCAGACCTCGCGCGGCTGCGAGCGCGGCGGCAGCGACGGCTCGACGCGCAGCAGCCGCGCGGGCAGTCGCGGCAGCCACCAGTTCCAGCGGCCGAACAGCGACACGACGGCCGGCACGAGCAGCGCGCGGATCACGGTCGCGTCGAGCAGGATTCCCGCCGCCAGGCCGGTCGCGAGGACTTTGACTTCCGTTTCCGGGCCCGAGGCGAGCGAGACGAACGCGAGGAACAGGATCAGCGCGGCGCTCGTGACGAGCCGGCCGGTGCGCCCGATCCCGCGCACGACCGCCGTGTCGGTCGAGCCGGTCGCGTCGAACTCCTCGCGCATGCGCGCGAGGATGAACACCTCGTAATCCATCGACAGGCCGAACAGGAAGGCGAACACCATCAACGGGATCCACGCGGTCACAGAACCGGTCGCGGAGATGCCCCAGATCAGATCCGAGCCGTGCCCGCGCTGCCACACGAGGTCCAGCACGCCCCATGCCGCGCCGACGGAGATCACGTTGAGCACGACCGCCTTCAGCGGCAGCAGCAGCGAACGGAACGCGCGGGCGAGCAGGACGAACGTGATCAGCGTGATCAGCGCGATCATCAGCGGGAAGTTGCCGTACACGGCTTCGATGAAGTCGTGGTTCTGCGCGGCGAGACCGCCGAGGCGCACGTCGGGCCCGTCGGCGCGCACGACCCCGCGCACGCGGTCGAGCGTGTCGCGCCCGGCGGCCGAGGAGCCGTCGGCGACGGCGAGCGCGTCGACCACGGCGGCGCCCGGCCGGCGCCAGGAGGCGGAAGCCGGCGCGACCGCGCCATGGATGCCGGCGACGCCGGCGAGCGAGCGAGCGACCGCATCGGGTGAGTTGGAGCCTTCCACGAGCACCTCGTGCGGGAGCAGCGCCCCGGAGCCGATGCCCGCGCGCTCCAGCGCGACGAGTCCCTGCTTGGCGTCTCCCTCCCGGGCGACCGCGTTGAGATTGGAAAGGCCGAGCTGGAGGCTGCCCGCTGCGAGCACGAGCGCGGCGAGGATCAGCACGGCGCCGCCGGCGGCGAACCAGCGGCGTCGCACGATCGCATTGGCCCATGACGTCCAGGCACGGCTCGCCTTGTCGTCGTCGCGAATGTGCGGCCAGTCCAGGCGCGGACCGAGCTTGGCGAGCACGACGGGCAGCAGGGTCGTGGCGACGATCACGCTGACGAGCGGGATCAGCATGCCGCCATAGCCGACCGAGCGCAGGAACGGCAGCGGCAGCGCGACGAGCGCGAGCAGCCCGATCGCGACGGTCGTGCCGCTGAACACGACGGCGCGGCCGGCCGTCTCCATCGCGCGCTGGATCGCTTCATCGCCCTGCAGGCCGTGGGCGCGCTCCTCGCGCCAGCGCACGACGACGATCAGCGCGTAGTCGATCGACACGCCCAGGCCGATCAGCGCGATCAGGAACTGCACGATCGGCGAGACTTCGGTGATCGTCGTCAGCCCCCAGACGAGCAGGAACGTCGTCATGATCGAGACGACGGCCATCATCAGCGGCACGATCGCCAAAAACGAGGCGAACACGAAGGCGAGCACGAGCAGCGCGCCGAAGCCGCCGAGCAGCGCCTCGAGCAGCACGCCGGGGCCGCTGTCGCCGCCGCTCTGCACCGACAGCGCGTCGTAGCCGGTCACGTGCACGGGCGCGCCGGCGATCGTCGCGCCCTTCAGCGCCGCCGTCGCGTGGCGGGCGGCATCGGGGTTGTTGCCGAAGGATTCTTTGAGGTCCGCGGTCGGGTAGGCGAGGATGAACGTCGTGCGCCGGTCCTTGGAGACGAGCGCGTCGCTGCCCGTCGCGGCGTAGCCGGCGACGCGCGCGCCCGGCAGCGCCTTTGCGACGCGTCCTTCCAGCGCGGCGAGTTCCTGCTTGACGCCCGGCGAGGAGACCGTCTTGCCGGCCGGCAGCGTGACGACGGGGACCAGCGGCGAGGTGTCGCCGCCGGTGTTGTGGAAGCGGTGCGCGATCTGCTCGTTGGTCACCCAGCCTTCCTTGCCGGGCACGGAGAATTTCTGTTTGAGCGCTTTCGTGGAGGACCCGGCCGAGGCGATCCCGACGAGCGTCAGCAGCACCCAGAAGACGACGACGATGCGCTTGTGCGCCAGGACCCAGCGTGTCAACGATGCCATGCGTGCGTCTCCTTCGGTCGCTTGTGCTTCCACCCCTGAGACGAGCTGCCGATGCCGAACTCATCGCTCGTTCGTTTGACTTCTAAATAATTTTTATCACAAATAATGTTGGCCGCGTAGAATGCTCGCCATGTGGGACGGAGGGCCGATACCGGGTGAGCTGGGCGAGTTTCCGGGCTACCTGATGGCGCGGCTCGGCGAGGCCTCGCGACGGCGCTTTCACAAGGCGCTCGAGCCCGAGGGGCTGCACCCGCGGCACTTCGGCGTGATGACGGTGCTCTCAGCCCACCCGGGGATGAGCCAGCAGCAGCTGCACGAGAAGACGGCGATCGATCCCAGCTCGATGGTCGCCGTGATCGACGAGCTCGAAGCGCGCGGTCTCGCCGAGCGCCGCCTGCACCCGGCCGACCGGCGCGCGCGCCAGGTCTTTCTCACCGAGCCCGGCGAGCAGACGCTGCAGCGCATCCGCACGCTCGCCGGCGGCCTGCAGCGGGAGTTCTTCGCGGCGCTGACGACCGAGGAGCGAAAGACGCTGCACGCGCTGCTGCGCAAGCTCGCCGGCTCGGACGCCTGAGCGCGAGGCCGGCGACTACCCCGCGCGCTCGGCGGAGGCCAGCCCGCGCCGCGCCCACAGCGACATCACGGCCGCGCCCGCGGCGAGCACCGCGAAGGCCAGCAGCAGTTTGACCGGCGATCCGGCGATCAGCCCGCGCGCGGCCTCCAGCGCGACGGTCGCGGGGTTGTAGCGGGCCACCGCGTGGATCCAGCCCGTGAGCAGGCTCAGCGGGACGTAGACGGGCGCGAGGAACAGCACGATGAAGACGGGCATCTGGATCAGCGCGCCGGCCTGTTCGGTGCGCAGGAACATCGCCACGCCGCAGGCCCACAGCGCGGCGGCGAGGTTCATCATCACGCCCAGCCCGACCAGGCCGACCAGTTCGACGCCGTTGCCGGCGACATCCATGCCGGCGATCAGCGCGGCGACGGTGATCACGCTCGCGGTGATCAGCCAGCGCCCGAGAGCGCCGAGCGCGTAGCCGGCGATGATGCCGCTGCGCTGCGGCGCGCACAGCAGCAGCCGCCGGGCAAAGCCGGAGTCGAAGTCGCGCGCGACGGCAAAGCCCGTGAACACGCCGCCGAAGGCCGCCGACTGCAGGAACACGAAGGCGTACTGGAAGGCCGTGTAACCGGGCGCGTAGTTGAAGTTGGGCACGTCTGAGATGCGCGACAGCCCGCCGGCGAACGCGGCCAGGAAGAACAGCGGGAAGATCAGCGAGGGAAGCAGGATCGCCGGGTTGACGACCGTGTTGTGCACCGAGCGCCAGGCGACCCCGCGCGCGACGTAGTAGAAGCGCCTCACGTGCGCACCAGCCGGTTCTTCATCGCGGCGCCGGCCAAGCCGAGCGTGAGCACGCTGAGCGCCAGCGCGAAGCCGAAGCCGAGCGCCAGCGCTTTGCCGTCCCAGCCGGTGATGATCAGGCTGCGGATGCCCTCGATCAGATAGGAGACGGGGTTGTAGGTGGCGACCTCGCGAAACCAGTCGGCCTTGATCAGGTTGCGCGGCAGGCTGGAGGAGCTGAGGAAGACGGTCACGAACAGCAGCGGGAAGAAGCCCTGCACGGCTTCGCCCGAGCCGAGGCGCAGCGCCAGCAGCGCGCCGAGGCCGGCGAAGCCGAAGGAGATCAGGATCGACAGCGCCAGCAGCACGAGCGCGCCGCCGAAGCCGCTGGCGATGCCGACGCCCGTGGCCAGGCCGACGCCGAGGTAGACCAGCGACTGTACGCAGGCCACGACGACCGCGCCGCCGAGCTGCCCGGCGAGCAGCGCCGACCCGCGCAGCGGCGTCAGCGCGAGGCGGTCGAAGAAGCCCGACTGGATGTCGCGCGCGAGGTCGGTGCCGGTGCTTACGGCGACGAACAGCGCGCCTTGGATGAACGGCACGGCGAGCGCGAAGTCGCGATAGCTGACGTCGGGAAAGCCGGGGATTTTGCGCGCGGCGCTGAGCGAGCTGCCGTTGATCGCGAACAAGATCAGCGGGAAGATCAGCGGGAAGGCCAGCAGCGCACGCTGGCGAAACGTGCGCACGACCGAGCGCCGCGCGATCGCGCCGATCTGCTCGACCAGGCTCGGCGCCGCCAGTGCGAGGCCTGCGCCGCCCGCTGCGGCGGCGGCCGGCGTCAGTCGGCTACTGCTCATCGGCGGCGTCGCCGGCGCCCTCGAGCTTGCGGCCGGTCTTGGCGATGAAGACGTCGTCGAGCGACGGCTGGTGCAGCTGCAGCGACGCGACCTTGATGCTGGCCTGATCGAGCACGCGCACGATCTCGGCGAGCGCCAGCGCGCCGTCGGGCAGCTGCACGCTGACCGCGCTGCCTCCGTCGCGCGCGACCTCGCCGAAGCGCTTGAGCTGCTCGGCGAGCGCATCGCCGGTGCTCGGGTCGTCGGGCACGACCTCCACGCTCGGGCTGCCGATCTCCCCCTTGAGCTGCTCGGGCGTCCCCTCGGCGACGATCTTGCCGTGATCGATGATGCCCACGCGGTCGGCCAGCGCATCGGCCTCCTCGAGGTACTGCGTCGTCAGGAAGACCGTCATGCCCTCGTCGCGCGCCAGGCGCGCGACCTCCTCCCACAGCGCACTGCGGCTCTGCAGGTCCAGCCCCGTCGTCGGCTCGTCGAGGAACAGGATGCGCGGGCGGTGCACGAGCGCCAGCGCGAGGTCCAGGCGGCGCTTCATGCCCCCCGAGTACCCGCCGACGCGCCGGTCGGCGGCTTCGGTCAGGCCGACGCGCTCGAGCAGCTCCTGCGCACGTTTGGAGCGTTCTGCCTTGGGCATGCCCTGCAGCGTGGCCTGCAGCATCAGGTGCTCGCGCGCGGTGAGGATCGCGTCCAGTGCGGCCTCCTGCAGCGCTGCGCCGATCGACGCGCGCACGTGCGCGCCGTCGCGCACGATGTCATAGCCGCCGACCGTCGCGCGCCCGCTCGTGGGCGGCAAAAGCGTGGTGAGCATCAGCACGGTCGTCGACTTGCCGGCGCCGTTGGGGCCGAGAAATCCGTAGATCTCGCCCGGCGAGACGGCGAGGTCGATGCCGTCGACGGCACGTGGCCCCTTGCGGAACTCGCGCACCAGCTGCTCGACCTCGATGGCGGGAGCTTGGCTGTTCATCGGTGGCTTAGCGTAGCGATGCCCCTTACGACGGCCTGCGCGCGGCGAATTCATCGGTGAGGATTGCTTTGGATTTAGAAGCTACACTGTTAGTGCATCTACTTCCGAAGCAGAGAGGACGCCATGTCGCAGATCGCCGCACAGCCGCGCATCGCCCCGTTGCAGCCGCCATACGCACCGGAGATGGAGGCGTCGCTGCGCAAGTGGATGCCTCCGGGCAGCGACGCCGAGCCGCTGAAGCTGTTTCGCACGCTCAACGTGCACGCCGAGCTCGCCGCGCGCATGCGCCCGCTCGGCGCCGGCATCCTCGGCCACGGGCGCGTGCCGCCGCGCGAGCGCGAGATCGTCATCCACCGCACGTGCGCGCGCAGCGGCGCGGAGTACGAGTGGGGCGTGCACGCATTGGCATTCGGCAAGCCGCTCGGCCTCAGCGACGAGCAGCTCGCGGCAACCGTCAACGGCGACGCGAGCGACCCGGCGTGGAGCGAGCACGACGCGCTGCTGATCGCGCTGTGCGACGAGCTGCACGACACCGCGACGGTCTCCGACGAGCTGTGGCGCAAGCTCGCTGCCCGCTATGCCGAGGATCAGCTGCTCGAGCTGCTCGCGATCGCCGGCTGGTACCGGCTGATCGCATACGTGATCAACGGCGCGCGCGTGCAGCGTGAGCCGTGGGCGGCGCGCTTCCCCGTCGCGTGAGCCGGCCTTCCGGCGCCGGCGCCGAACGTCGGCTCAGGCCGCGAGCGTGCGGTTGAAGCGCCGCAGCGCGAGCGGCATGGCGATCGCGAGGATCGCGACGCACCACAGCGCCATCGCGAGTTGCGGGTGTTCGAGCTGCCAGGAGCCGGTCGAGTGCGTGCCCTGCGTGAGCCCGCGGACGCTGGCGACGAGCGCGGAGATCGGGTCCCACTGGGCGATCGCCCGGGGGACCGCGTCCATGCCGGAGATCGGCACGAACGTCCCGGCCATGAAGCTGAGCGGGAAGATCACGATGAAGCCGATCCCCTGCATCGCGTCGGGTGAGCGCACGAGCATCCCGAACAGCACGCCGGCCCACGTGAAGGCGAACATCGCGAGGATCATCAGCCCGGCCAGCTCGAAGCCGTGCGCGAGCGTCAGGTGCGGGTGCCAGCCGAGCGCGAGGCCGAAGCCGACGACGATCGTCATGCCCAGCGCCGCCTCGCAGAACTGGCCCATGACCTGCCCGGTGATGATCGACAGGCGGCTGATCGGCATCGAGCGGAAGCGATCGACGACCCCCTCGGTCATGTCGTTGGACGTGGCGACGCCGGCGCCGATGATCCCGAAGGCGAGCGACTGGGCGATGATGCCGGGGAACAGGTAGTCCTTGTAGCTGATCCCGTGCACGTGGATCGCCGAGCCGAACACGTACAGGAACAGCAGGATGAAGACGATCGGCTGGATCGTCACGTCGAGCAGTCGCTCGGGCACGCGCGGGATCGCGCGCAGGCTGCGGGCGGTCAGCAGCAGCGTGTCGCGTATGTAGCGCTGCGCGGCGAAGCCCTCCGGGCCGGGCGCGGAGGCGTGGGGAGCGAGCGCGCTCGCGTTCATGCCGCCACCTCCTGGGCCGGCTCGCGGTCAGGCTCTGCGGCGGCCTCCCCGTCCTCGCCGGCCGTGTGACCGGTGAGCGCGAGGAAGGCGTCGTCGAGCGTGGGGCGGCGCAGCGCGACCTCGTCGACGGCGACGCGGCTGTCGCGCACGATCGCGGCGACGCGCGCGAGGTCGGCGGCCTCGTCGGGCGCGGGCACCGAGACGGTGCGCTGCTCGCGCGCGACGCTCGTGTCGAACTGCGCGCCGAGCAGCTCGGCGAGCCGGTCGAGCGCGCCGCCGTCGGCGGCGATCACGTCGACGCGCTGCTCACCGACCTGCGCCTTCAGCTGCGCGGGCGTCCCGGCGGCGACCTCGCGACCGTGGTCGATCAGCACGACGCGATCGGCGAGCGCGTCGGCCTCATCGAGGTACTGCGTGGTCAGCAGCAGCGTGACGCCTTCGCCGACGAGCTCGCGCACGGTCGCCCACACGACCTGACGGCTGCGCGGGTCCAGCCCGGTCGTCGGCTCGTCGAGCACGAGCAGCTGCGGGCGGTCGATCAGGCCGGCGGCGAGATCGACGCGGCGGCGCTGGCCGCCGGACAGGTTCTTGACCAGACGGCCGCGGAACTCGCCGATGTCGAAGCGCTCGATCAGGCCGTCGACGAGCGCGCGCACGGAGCGGCCCCGGTGTCCGCGCAGGCGGGCCATCAGGCGCAGGTTCTCCTCCGCCGTGAGGTGCCTGTCCAGCGCGGCGAACTGGCCGGTGAGCGAGATCGTGCTGCGCACGCGGTCGGCTTCGGCGACGACGTCGTGGCCGGCGACGCGCGCGCTGCCGGCGTCGGGGCGCAGCAGCGTGGCCAGCATCCGCACCATCGTCGTCTTGCCGGCGCCGTTCGGCCCGAGCAGCGACACGACGGTACCGGTGTCGACGCGCAGGTCGAGCGCGTCGACGGCGGTGAAGTCGCCGAAGCGCTTGGTCAGGCCGTGCGCCTCGATCGCGGGTGCGTCTGGGGTTCGGGTTCTCGGGCATGGCGAGAATCCTACAGTAACTGAAAAAATCGTGCAACTAAAGATTTATATTAAGATGTGATCGATGGCGAGCTTGGCTGACAGCGGGGCGGCGCCGCTGGACGAAGGCGACGGCTTTGACGAGCTGTCGAGCTCGGCGCGTATCCACAAGCTGCTCGCGCAGGAGCTCGGCGAGGAGATGGCCGACGCATTTGCGCAGGTGCGCGTGCTGCAGGAGCGGCTCGCCCGTCGCCGGCATCCTGGCGAGGGGCTGCGCGAGCGCAAGAAGCGCCTGACGCGCCAGCGCATCTCCGACGTCGCCACGACGCTGTTCCTGGTGCGCGGCTTCGAGCACGTCACGGTCTCCGAGATCGCGCGCATCGTCGGCGTGTCGGAGAAGACGGTGTTCAACTACTTCCCGACGAAGGAGTCGCTGGTGTTCGACCGCGCCGACGAAGGCGTCGAGCGGCTGGCGGCGGCGCTGCGCGAGCGCGACGCGGGCGAGTCGCCGACGAAGGCGATGCTGCGCGCGCTCAGCGAGGAGCCCGAGGAGCTGGAGGAGCTGCCCGATGCGATCCACATGTTCATGCCGCTGTTCAGCGAGATGGTCGCCGCGACGCCGGCGCTGAACGCGGCGTGGCTGGCGCTGCACGCACGCCTCGTCGAGGTCGCGACGCAGGCGCTGGCCGAGCACGCGGAGGTCGATCCGCGCGACCCGGAGCCGATGATCGCGGCGCGCGCGATCGTCGGGCTGCTGGAGGTCGAGTACGCCTCGCGCATCCGTCACATCGAAGCGGGCCTGCGCGGGGCGGAGCTGCGCGCGGCGGTCAACGACGACCTCGAGCGTGCCGCGCGGATGCTCGACACCGGTCTGTGGTCGTTCGGCCTCTTGACGCAGGGCGCGCGCACGCGCAAGCAGCTGCGCGAGGCGGCGATCGCCGCGGAGGAGGCGCGTACGCAGGTGATCGACGCGCTCAAGCACGCGCGCGCGGCGTGGCAGGAGCTGCGCGGGTCGGAGGCCGAGGACCGCAAGCGCGACCACCGCGAGCTGAAGCAGGCCGCCAAGCGCGCCTCGGCGAGCGAGCGCAAGGCGGCCAAGCGCGCCGCGTCGAAGGCCGGCGAGCAGACGTGGAAGGCCGCGCGCAAGGGCAAGCTCTCGCTGCGCGAGGCCCACGCGCTCGCCGAGCGCGCGGCGTTCGAGACGTTTCGCGAGATGCTCGGCGAGCGCCACGCGGCGATCCGCGAGCGCCAGGCGAGCTTCGCGCGCGAGCAGGCGCGCGAGGACTGAGCGGCTGCGAGCGGCCCGGCGCTAGAGGCGGCGCACGCCGTCGTCGGCCACGCGCCCGCCGAGCTCGATCAGCCCGTCGGCGAGCGGCTGCGCTTCGATCTCACAGCGCGGTCCCTGCTCGACGGCGATCGCACGGCCGAGCTCGGCACACAGCGCGACGGTGGCAGAGCCGGTGGCCGGGTCCTCGGGGACGCCGAGGTCCGGTGCGAACACACGCGCGCGAATGCGCCCGCGCGGCTCGTCGGCCCACGCCCACACGTGCAGGCTGCCGCGGGCCGGCGGCGCGAAGGCGTCGACGTCGGCCGGCGTGGCAAGCCGGCGCCGCTCGAACGCCGGGCACCACTCGGCGCGCGCGAGCACCCACGCGCGATCCTCCTCTACGCGCGTGGCCACGTCGCCCGCCGCGACGCGCAGCACCGGCTCGCGCAGCAGCCACGCCGCGCCGACCGCCGGGTGCCCGGCGAACGGCAGCTCGGCCGCCGGCGTGAAGATCTGCACGCGCGCGCCGCGCTCGACGAACACGGTCTCCGAGTAGCCGAGCGCAGCGGCGATCGCCTGCCGGCGCGCGTGCGAGAGCTCGCGCGAGCCGTCGCGCACGACACCGAGCAGGTTGCCCGACGCTCCGTTGCAGTCGGTGAACACGCGCAGCACGCGAACGTCGGTCATGCGGCGATGCTAGCCGCGACGAGGCGCGCGCCTTCGGCAACGGCGCCGCCCGGCGACCGCCTCGGCGCGTTCAATAGGCTGCGCCGATGGACCACGTGAGCATCGACGAGCATGACGACGGCGTGGTCGTGCTGGCGATCGACCGGCCGCCGGCCAACGCGATGGACGTGACGCTGCTGGGCGAGCTGGTCGACGCGGTCGCACAGGTCGCGGCCGACGCACCGCGCGCGCTCGTGCTCGCCGGGCGCCCGGGCTGCTTCTCGGCCGGCGCCGACCTCAAGGCGGTCCCCGGCTACGGGCCGGCACAGCAGCGCGAGATGGTCGACGGCATCAACGAGATGGCGCTCGGCGTGTACGAGCTGCAGTTCCCGGTCGTCGGCGCGATCACCGGGCACGCGATCGCCGGCGGGCTCGTGCTCGCGCTGTGCACGGACATCCGCGTCGCCTCCAGTGCCGGGCGCTACGGGCTGACGGAGGTGAAGGTTGGCGTGCCCTACCCGCAGGCGGCGCTCGGCGTCACGCAGGCCGAGCTGACCCCGCAGGCCGCGCGCGTGCTCGCGCTCGGCTCAGAGCTCACCGACGCCGGCGAATGCGAGAGGCTCGGCGTGTTCGACGAGGTGCTCGCGCCCGACGACGTGCTCGACCGCTCGCTGCACGTGGCCGCGCGCCTGGCCGCGCTCGCACCGGAGGTCTACGCGCGCACCAAGCGCGACCTGCGCGCCGCGGCGCTCGTGCGCATGCGCGAAGGAGCCGAAGCCGATCCGCTGCTGGACCGCTGGGTGGGCTGAGAGCTCGTGAGCGACCCCGAGCGCCTCCTCGTCGCCGAGCTGCACGGCCTCGCCGGACGTGAGCGGGAACTGCGCGTGCTGCTGGACGAGCTGGCCGCGGGCGCCCGCGAGGAGCCCGGATGCGTGAGCTTCCTCGTGCTCGCTGCCGAGCAGCCGGGGGAGTTCGTGCTGCTGTCGGGCTGGGCCGGCGAGGCAGCGCTGAGCGCGCACTACTCGACGCCGCACTACCGGCGCTACCGCGAGCAGGTCGGGCCGCTGCTGGCGCGCCCGAGCGACGTCGTCGTCCATCGCGTCGCCGCCACGCTGCGCGCGCTGGACCCCAATCCGCCGGACCCCGGCGAGCTCGGCTAGCGCTCAGCGGCGCGCGAAGACGACGACCGGGATCTCGCGGTCGGTCCTCGCCTGGTATTCGTCGTAGGCGGGCCACACCTCGGCCATCAGCGACCACAGGCGGGCTCGCTCGGCGCCGGCGGCGGTCGAAGCGCGCACGTCGATGCGCTCGCCCTTGACCTGGATCGTCGCGTCGGGGTCGGCCAGCAGGTTCTCGTACCAGCTCGGGTGCTCGGGGGCCCCGCCCTTGGAGGCGACGACGATCCAGTGCTCGCCGTCGGTGCGGTGGATCAGCGGCGTCGTGCGCTGCTCGCCGGACTTGCGCCCGACGGTGCTCAGCAGCAGGATCGTCGTGCCACGCCACTCGTAGCCGTGCTCGCCGCCGGTCTCGCGATAGACGCGGACGTGCTCCTCGCCGAACAGCTCGTCGTCGGGACCGGCCATGACCGCGAGTCTAGCGCCGCCGCGAGCATCGCGCCCCATTCTCACGCGCCGCGTCGCGTGCCTCATCGCACCTGCAGTTCGGGTCGCCTAATTAGGGAACCCTAATTAATGATACGGTGCGCCGCGCATTCTCGATCTTGCAGCTCGGATATCGCCAGATGACCCCGCAACAACAGCCCATTCGACACGACACACCGAGGACCGAGCGTTGATCGCGACGTACGTGATCGGTCTGCGCGAGGGGCTGGAGGCGGCGCTGATCGTGAGCATCGTCGCGGCGTTCCTGCGCCGCCAGGGCAACCGCGAGGCGCTGCGCTACGTGTGGATCGGCGTCGCGCTCGCCGTTGTGCTGTGCACGGCCGTCGGGATCGCCCTGCAGCTTTTCGACGAACAGCTGCCGCAGGCCGAGCAGGAGCAGCTCGAGACCGTCGTCGGCCTGTGCGCTGTGGCGATCGTCAGCTTCATGATCGTGTGGATGCGCCGCAACGCCGCCGGGCTGCGCGGGGAGATCGAGCGCAATGCGGCGGCGGCGCTCGCCGCCGGCTCGGTGGCCGGGCTCGTCGCGATGGCGTTCTTCGCGGTTCTGCGCGAGGGCCTGGAGACCGCCGTGTTCCTGCTCGCGGCGTTCCAGGCGTCGGGCAACGCGCTCGCCGCGGGCTTCGGCGCGCTGCTGGGGATCCTCACCGCGGTCGTCGTCGGCGCTGGGCTCTATCGCGGAGGCATTCGCATCGACCTCGCGCGCTTCTTCAAGGTCACGGCCGTCTTTCTCGTGCTGATCGCCGGCGGGCTGCTCGCCACGGCGGTGCACACCGCACATGAGGGCGGCTGGTTCAACGGCCTGCAGGGTCAGGCGCTCGATCTCAGCTGGCTGGTCGTGCCCGGCACCGTCACGTCGTCGCTGTTGACGGGAATGCTCGGCCTGCAGCCGCTGCCGACGTACGGCGAGGCCGGCGCCTACCTCGCCTACGCCGTGCCGATGCTCGCGTTCGTGCTGTGGCCGCAGCGCCGCGCCCCGGCCAAGCCACCGACCGGCCAATCCGGGCGCGTAAGCGCCTCATCGAAATCTTCATGGAGTGAAACCCAGCAAACGAGAACGGAGCGAGCATGATCAGAGGAGCCCTCGTCGTCGGTGCCATCGCGGCCCTCACGCTGACGGCGTGCGGCAGCTCGGCCAGCAAGAGCGGCAGGTCGGTCGCGGTGACGCTGACCGACGGCGGCTGCACGCCCGAGCACATCAGCGTCGCCGCCGGCGCGGTCACCTTCGAGGTCGCCAACGGCGGCACCTCCAAGGTCTCCGAGATGGAGCTGAAGAACGCCTCCGGCGTGATCCTCGGCGAGTCCGAGAACGTCGTCGAAGGCCTGCACGGCAAGTTCTCGCTGAACCTCGCTCCCGGCTCCTACGTCGTCAACTGCCCCAGCGGCGACAGCGAAGACCAGGGAACGCTGCAGGCAACGGGGACCGCGCAGGTCAAGACCGACGCGGCCTCGACGGCGCTGCTCACGCAGGCGACCGCCGCCTACAAGCGCTACGTCGAAGGCGAAGTCGCGCTGCTGGCGGCCGGGACCGAGCGGTTCGTGGCGGCGCTTCGAGCGGGCGACCTCGCGCGCGCCAAGGCGCTGTTCGGTCCCGTGCGCGAGCACTACGAGGCGATCGAGCCGGTCGCCGAGAGCTTCGGCAAGCTCGACCCGGAAATCGACGCGCGCATCAACGACGTCGAACACGAAGGCGAATGGACGGGCTTTCACCGCATCGAGCGCACGCTCTGGCAGCAGGGCACCACGCGCGGGACCGAGTCCTACGCCGCCAAGCTGTTGCGCGACGTGCGCACGCTGCAGCGCAAGGTCACGGCGCTCGCGCTTCAGCCCGCGCAGCTTGCCAACGGTGCCGTCGAGCTGATGAACGAGGTCACCAACTCGAAGATCACCGGCGAGGAGGACCGCTACTCGCACACCGACCTGTCCGACTTCCAGGGCAACCTCGCCGGCTCGCGCAAGGCGTTCGAGCTGCTGCGCCCGGCGCTGCGACAGACGGGCAACGCCGCCCTCGTTCAGACGATCGAACGGCGCTTCGCCGGCGTGCAGCGCGGCCTGGACTCCTACAGGCGCGACACGCCGCTCGGCTTCGCGCCCTACGGCGAGTTGACCCAGCCGGACCGGCAGAAGCTCGCCGCCGAGGTCGCGGCGCTCGACGAACCGCTGTCGACCGTCGCGGCGAAGGTCACCGGCGCCTAGGGAGACGGCAATCGGCGCCCTACGCCCACGTTCGCGCGCCTTGCGAACACCGCCTCGCACCCGCCTGCTGCTGCTCGGCGTGTGTGCGGCGCTGTCGCCGATCGCTGCCGGCGCGCCCGCTGCGGCGGGCGCCGGGACGGCCGGCGCCCCGGCCACGCGCGAGGTGGACGCGACGTACGCGCTGCTGGACGTGCTCGCCGCGACCTACCGGGCCGCCGACGCCACGCACGACCTCGCCGGGGCAGCGCGCGTGCGGACGATGGCCGCCGCGCTGGCGCAGCAGGTCGTGCTCTGGCGCCCGAGCGCCGCGCGTGGCCGGCTCGACGCGGCGGCGAGCGGCACGCGCGAGCTGTCGGGCGCTCTCGGCGCGACGCGCGAGCGCCTGCAGCCATGGCCCGTGCCGTTGTCGGTCGATACGCTCGCCCGGCGCGTGAGCGCACAGCTCACGCAGGCGGGGCTGGCCGTGAGCCCGCGGCGAGCGCCCGCGTCGACGCCCTACGCGTCGATCGACGCGCTGCTCGGCGACTCGCGCGAAGCGGACGGCAACGGGCGCAGGTCGCGAGCGACGACGTTCGCGGCAGAGGCCTACGCGCTCTACGCGGCCGGTCCCGGCAAGCGCCTGAGCGCGCGCGAGCCGGCCGTCGCGAGCAGCGTGGACGATGCCTTCTGGCGCCAGGGCCGCCACGAGCCGGGGCTGATCGCGGCGCTGAGCACAGGTGCGGGCGCGGAGGAGGTCGGGCGCGCGAACGAGCGTGCGCAGGCGGGTGTGGACACGGCTGCGACGGTGCTCGGCGACCGCACGATCGGCAAGGACACGGTCGTCGCCGACGCCGCCGTGATCGTCTTTCGCGAGGGCCTGGAGGCGGTGCTGATCCTCGCCGCGATCACCGCATCGTTCGTCGGCGAGCGCCGCAGGCTGCGCCGGCCGGTGCTGCTCGGGGCGCTCGCCGGCCTCGGCGCCACGGCGCTGACGTACGCGCTCGCGCAGGCGCTCGTCGACGCGCTCGGCGACGGCGGCCTGCGTTTGCAGGCGATCACCGGGCTGATAGCGATCGCCGTTCTGCTGCTCGTGACCAACTGGTTCTTCCATCGCGTCTACTGGAGCGAGTGGCTCGGGCGCTTTCACAAGCGCCGGCGCGCGCTGGAGCGCGTCGATCGCCTCGGCTTCCTCTCCGGCGAGCTCCTCGGCTTCGGCCTGCTCGGGCTGACGAGCGTGTATCGCGAGGGCTTCGAGACGGTGCTGTTCCTGCAGAACCTGCAGGTCAGCGCCGGCGGCGGGGCGACCGCGCTGGGCATCCTCATCGGCCTCGGCGCGACGTTCGCCGTCGGCTTCGTCACCTTCAAGCTCGAGCGCAAGCTCCCGTACAGGAAAATGCTCATCGCCACCGGCATCCTGATCGGGCTGGTGCTCGGCGTGATGGTCGGCACGACCGTGCACAGCCTGCAGGGGCTCGGCTGGGTGCCGAGCACGCCGACCGGCTTCACGCTCCAACCGTGGTGGGGGCAGTGGCTCGGCGCGTACGCGACGTGGCAGGGCATCGGCGCACAGCTCGCCGCGCTGCTGATCGTCTACGGCTCCTACGCGCTGGCGCGGGCGCTGCAGGCTCGCCGCTATCGCCGCCCGCCGCGCGACCCCGCGAACCTCTCGCCGATCGCGTCGTGAAGGACTCGCGGCGCGGGCGCTTGCCCTGCGCGCGGCGCGCGTGGCGCGCCGGAACGCGGAAGCTGCGGTGCCGGCTGCTGCGTGTCGCCGTCGACGAGCACGCTCTGGTCGCGTCCCAGGCGCTTGGCCTCGTAGAGCGCGCGATCCGCCGCTCGGATCAGCGCCTCCGGCGTGGCGCCGGGAAGCTGCGCCGCGACCACGCCGACGCTCATCGTCAGCCGCAAGCCGAGCTCCGCCTCCAGGTCGCCGATCGCAAGGCGCAATCGCTCGGCGAACTCGAATGCGCCGCCGGCATCTGTTTCGGGAAGGATCGCCGCGAACTCGTCGCCGCCGATCCGCGACATCGTGTCGGTCGCTCGCGCGACGGCGGTCGCCGTCGTGCCGAATGCCCTCAGCGCAGCGTCGCCGGCCGGATGACCGAGCTCGTCGTTGAGCCCCTTGAAGTCGTCGATGTCGGCGATGATCAGCGCCAGCGGACGGCCCGTCCTGCCCGCGTGCGCCAGCTCGCGCGTCAGCGATTCGTCGAAGCCCAGGCGATTGATCAGCCCGGTCAGCGAGTCCGTTCGCACGGCCGCCGACAGCCTCGCCACGAGGCGCTCGTTGTGCAGCTTGAGAACGTGCACGACGCCGGCGGCCGTGGAGACCATGCCGACCGTTATCAGCCAGCGCGTGAAGCCCACCTGCCCGGGAGCGATGGCGACGAGAGCGCCCGCGTAGCACGCCGCGAGCACGAACAGCTGGCAGATCATCTGCGCGCGCGTGAAGAAGTAGCCGGCGTACAGCGCGATCCACAGATACAGCACCTCGTTGTCGGCCGACGGGCCTCCGTGGCGCTCGCCGTTGAAGTACAGCGTCAGCGAGACGATCGCCGTGCCGAGGAACATCACCGCCTCGCAGGTCCTCTGCGGCAGCGCTCGCGGATAGGCGAGCAGCAGCGCCGCGACTGCCGCCATTGCGACCGCGAGCAGCGCGAACGCAGTCAGATCCGCCTGCGGCGAGTGGGGCAGCACGATCGCGACGACCGTCGTCACGCACCCGATCAGATAGAGCAGCCCGGCCACGCGCCTCGTCGGGGCGTCCCGGGCATCGAAAGATCCTCGCTGCGGAGCCATGTTCGCTTATCGGCTGCACAGCGGGAGGGTTGAGTCTCGCCCGTTCAGGCCAGCGCGCGTTCCATCACGACGTGCGGGCCGATCGGCGCGATCTCGAACACCTCCGAGCAGACGCCGAACCCGGCGCGCTCGTAGAAGCGCCGCGCGGGCGTGCGCGCGTTGCACCACACGCGCGACGCTCCGCGTGCACGTGCGTGGGCCAGCAGCTCCTGCAGCACGGCGCCGCCCGCGCCGCGGCTGCGCGCATCGGCAGCCGTCGCCATCCCGCGCACGCGCCATCCGCCGCGCTCGGGACTCGGCGCGATCAGGCCGACCGCGATCAGCTTCGCACCGTCGAACACGCCGGCGGCGTAGGCGCCGTCGGCCTCGCCGGCGGCCATCTCCTCGAGCGACTCGTGCGGGCGCAGGATCGACCGGCGCAGCTCGCGCGTCTGCTCGAGGGAGATCTCGCGCGCGACCGGCAGGCTGACCGGCGACTCCATGGCGGCACCTTAGCCTTCAGCGGCGTGCGCTCGGACGCGAGCGCCTGGCGCTATTTGCCGCCCCGCGTCTTGGCTTTGATCTCCAAGCGTTCTTCGTTGGTCAGCGTGAGCGTGGCGGTGAGGCCCGTCTGTTCGGCGCTGCCGCCGACGACCGAGGTGACGAGCGTGTCTTTGGCGGCGCCTTCGAACGCTTCGGGAAGCTGCTTGCCCGCCGTCGCCTTGTACGTGACCGTGAAGGCCGAGACCATCGAGTCGAACTTCTTGATCGAGCCGATCACCGATCCTTCGAGGTTGACGAGTTCTTTGCCGGGCAGCGCCGCCGTCGTGCATTCGAAGGTCGCGAGCGCCGGTTCGTGCCTGAGGTCCAGGCCGACCGAGAGCTTCCTGGCGCTCGAGATGAAGCCGTATTCGCCTTCCAGCGCGTTCGTGGCGATCTGCCCGGAGGCTCCGCCGACGCTTTGGCAGGGCTCGTGGGTGCTCGGGCGTTCGCAGCCCGCCAGCGTGATCGTGGCCGCGAGCGTCTTCGAGCCCGTGTATTCGCCCTGCGCCGAGCCCGAGCTGCACGCGATCTTCGCCTGGCCGACCGTTTCCAGCGTGACGGCGCCGAGATGCCCGGTGAACTTGTTGGCGGCGCCCGGCCCAGGCAGGAAGTTGTCGGCGCCTTTGCCGTGCGCGAAGCCGACGCAGTGCGCGCCGCGCCATTCGCCCGTTTTCTTCACAGCCGCCTTCACGCAGCGCCCGAGCGCGGGCAGCGGCGCGCCGGGGTTGTATTCCGCCGAGGCGGGCAGGCCGACGTTGCCCTGGTCGTCGACCGCGCGGATCGCCACGTAGGTCTCGACGCCGGCCGGCAGCGCGTAGGTCTGAGCGGTGCCCGCCGCAGCCGGTTCGGGCGCGCCGGACAGCGGCGTCGCGCTCGCGAAGCTCTCGGCGGTGACGGGGCTTTCGGCGGTGACGATTTCATAGCGCGTCGCTTTGCCGCACAGCAGGTCGTCGCCCGGCGCTGTGAAGTGCAGCGTGTTTTCGGAGACGCTCGTGTTCAGCGGCTTGCCGGGCGGCACGGCGTCGCGCGTGTAGTCGCCCGAGTTGGCGATGTCATGGTGGAAGTTCGGCCATGAGCTCGGCGAGCAGGCCGCCGCCGGGGTCGTGTACACCGAGACGGTCCCTTCGCGCGTGATCGACACGACGTCCTTCTTGGCACTCGACGCGGTGTCGATCGTGCCCAGCGAGCCGAGCGTCGGCGTGGCGACCGTCCAGCCGCCGGTGAGCTTCGGCCATGCGCCACTGGCGGGCGCCCCCGCGCTGTTGTAGGCCTGCAGGTCCTGCGACGCGGTTCCCGCGACGACCTCCTGTTTGGGCGCTTCGCCGGTCACGTCGCCAACCGTCTCGCCGGTGATGAACGACAGGTCGTTGTCGACCGCCGGGAAGCCCGGCGAGAACTGCCCGGAGTTGGCGTTCCAGCCGGCGATGAAGTCCTGGCTGCCCTTCTGGTAGTCCGGCGCGACGACGTCCAGCGCGCGCAGCAATCCTGCGGTCGGGGCGAACATGCTCGTCGTCGTCCCGTCGAGCGTGCCGAATGCCGGCTCGCCGACGGTCGGGAACGTGGGCGTGTCGGTTTTGCTCGTGCTCGCGCTGGCGTCGGTCTGCAGCGCGTTGTCCTGCCCGTTGGCCGAGCCGTAGCAGGACGTGCCATCGGCGTTGAGCACGTAGCCGGGCCCTGCGTCGGGCGTGACGCCGACCTTCAGCCCTTCGCCGCCTTCGGAGCAGAGCACGGGGGCGACCACCGGCGAGCCGTTGATGCCCTCGCCTACGTCCGGCAGCAGGCCCGCGTCGATGATCCCGATCTTCGCCGGCCAGCCTTCGCGGAAGGCGCTCGAGCTGCATTTCGAGCCGGCGCATTTCAGGCCTCCGGTCGCGCACGAGGACGGATCGGCCGAGCAGCCGTTTGCGTCGATCGCGTACACGCGGCCGTTGGCGAAGCTGAGCAGTCCCGACGCGCCGACCACGCCGAGCGACGCGGTGTTGACGCCGCTGGCATTGAGTTCGCCTTCGTTGCCGGTGTTGGCGAGGTACTCCTCGTTGGTTCCGACGATGATGCTCGGCGGCCTGCCCGGCCCGTCGAGCTGGGCGATCGCGGGCGTGTCGACGATCTTGCCCTGGTCTTCGGATTTGTCTTGGTTGGCAGGGACGTTGGCATTGAACGTCGGCTGGTTGCTGGTGGGATCGACGGACGCGACCTTGCCGGGATCCTCGACGAGCACGGGGAAGCCTTTGACGGCTTCGCCGTGGGGGTGCCAGGCGTAGACGTGGCGATCCTCGCCTGCGGCGACGATGTCCAGGCCGGAGCCGTTCTGCGGTTCCAGGTCGGCGAGCACCGGCGAGGTGACGAAGCCGGCCTCCGTGCGCTCGCGCACGCCGGCGCGTTGCGCCTCCCAGGCAGGGTCGCCCGGCAGCGGCGCGCCGGAGTAGGCCGGGTCCGACGTCTCGTGGAAGATCCGTTCGCCCTTGGCGTTCCACGCGTAGACGTTGCCCTGCACATCGTCGGCGACGACGTCCAGTTCGCCGTCGCCGGAGAGGTCGCCGACCGCGGGAGCCTCGATCACCGGGTCGTAGTGCGCAGTCGTCAGCCCGCCGCCGCTGAAGGCGTGCTCGCCGCCGTGCAGCGGCAGCGCGTCGGTGTGCACGGGCCAGCCTGGAAGGTCTTCGAGCGTCCCGCCGGCGGGGCCGTACCGGTAGGCGTGGATCCAGCCGTCCGAGTTGGCGACGATCAGCTGATTGGCGTCTTCGCCGGCGAGGTCGGCGAGCACCGGGCTGGCGTCGCCGTCGCCTTTCATCTCCAGCGGAAAGCCTTTGAGCATGTCCGCGTCGCGGTGCAGGAACAGCTGGCGGCGGTCCTGGCCGGTCATCGCCGGGCCCGGCACGCCCGGGGCGGTGGTCACGACGACGCGCACGGTGAACGCGTAGGGCAGCGTGTTGGGGCGGCCGTTGGAGCTCTGCGCGGTGCCGCCGTTCTCGTTGCCGGTGAACGACGTCGGGGCGCCTTTGGGGAACATCGCCGCGAGCGTCGCCGTGCTCACGGTCGCGAGCAGCCCGCTGAATGCTTTGGCGTGCACGGTCGCGCCGTCGCAGTAGCTCGACGGGACGGCGGCGAAGTCGCCGCTGGAGGACGTCGGTGCGTTGTTGGGCTGCGCGCCGGGCGCCGCTTCCACGCGGCAGGTGTATTTGGTGCGCGCGTCGACCGAGCCGTCGAGCGCGAAAGATTCCTGTCCTGGGTCCATTTGCTGGAACCATTCGGGCGAGGTGATGTCCGCTTCGGGCGGGATCCACCCTTCCGCCGCGGCGTCGACCGACTTGTAGGCGTCCAGGCGCCCGTAGCCGAAGAACTCGTCCCAGCCCTTGCGCGACGGGTAGCGCGAGGTATCGGGCAGCGGCCCGATCGTGCCGCCGTTCTCGTCGGCGGCGAACGTCGAGTTGAGGTTGGGGTCGGTGCACGTCGGCGCCATGCCCACGCTGCACGCGCTTTCCGGCGCGGCGGCCGTGTCGACGTCGTCGGCCTGGCCGCCTTCGCCGCGGTCGGCGGGCGCTTTGCCGGCGCTCGGCGGATTGCTCCCCAGCGTCGAGGAGCCGTCGACGGCGGTGCCTTCGATGTTGCCCGAGGCCATCAGCTGGCGCACCTCGTCGGCGGTGATCGGGCACGGCGAGCCATCGACGCGCGTGCAGTTCTTGGCGGGTTTGAGCTTGGCCTGCGAGCCGCCGGAGCATTCGCCGTACAGCCCCGCGCCGCAGGCGTTCAGCGCGGCGCTGTAGATCAGCCCGACGACGCCCGAGCTCTTGCCCGTCGCCTCCGAGGAGCACGACGTGGCCGGCACCGATACGTCGATGCGCGTGCCGAAGTTCGTGCAGCCGTCGAGCTGCAAATAGGACGGCGGGACGTTCGTCACGGGCACGCCGCCGAGGCTCGCGGGGCCTTCGACGGCGTTGACGACGATCGTATGCGGCAGCGCGCCGGGCTGGTTGTGGTGCTCTGCCGCCTCGTCTGCCGCCGAGGCGATCACGGCGACGCCGTGGTCGTAGGCGTAGTCGATCGCTTCGCGCGCGAAAACGGGGTCGTTGAGCGAGCCGAGCGCCTCCTGCACGATGTCCACGCCGCGGTCTGTCGCGTAGATCGTCGCCTCGCCGAAGCGGTTTGCCTCGGCGACGAAGGACTCGCCGACGCGCAGCGGCAGCACCTCGCAGTTGGGGCACGTGCCGGTGTCGCCGGCGCTGTTGTTCGCTTCGGCCGTGGAGTCCTCGTCCTCGCCGGTGCCGTGGCCGTACTGCACCTCGTCGTAGGCATCGTTGTCGTTGTCGACGAAGTTCCAGCCGGCGATGTCGTTGACGTAGCCGTTGCCGTCGTGGTCCACCCCGTCGGAGAAGGCGATGATCAGATCCTCGGGCGTGAGCATCCCCGCCGGCCCGTTGCGGCAATCGCGCGTCGTCGGCGGGTTTGTGCACTTCGGGTAGTTCTCGACGACGTTGGCCACGCGCGAGTCGCACGCGTAGTCGAGCACGTTGAACACGCCCTGTTCGAGCACGTCGTAGGGGATCGGCCCGGTCCCGCCGGGTTTGCCACCGGGCATCGCACCGTGCACGTCGTAGTCGCCACCGGTCGCTGCACGCGCGGTGGCGCAATTGGCATGCGTGGAGGGGTCGAACGTCGAACTCAGATCGGTCCGCGGCGCAGGCAGCTCGCCGACGTTGAGCATCACCTTCGCGCGCAGGCTGGACATGTCGCCGGCGTTGTTCCACTCGATGCCCGAGTCGAGCTCGCCGATCGACACGTCGGGGCGCCCGACGCTCAGGGTGAACGCCGTGTGCGTCGGCGTGCCGGCGGCGATGCACGATCCGGTGCCCGCCGGCATCGTCGCGCGCGCGTCGACGAGGCTCATTCCGGTCACGCCGCACAGCTCGTCGGTCTGTGAGTTGTTCTTCTGCGTCAGCAGCGCTTCGGCGGGGTTGGTCGCCGACGGCGTCGCCGGCGTCGCAGCGAACTTCCACCCCAGGCCGTTGAGGTTGCTGGGGACTTCTCCCGGCGCGAGCCGCCAGCTCGCCGGTTCGCCCGGGCTGCCCGTTCCGTAGTAGGGGAAGGCCGCTTGCGCCTGGCCGGGGAGCGTCGCGAAGGCGATGACCAGCAGCGCCGGGACGAGGAATCGGCCGGCCAAGCGACGCATCAGTGGGCGACCGTCGTCGTCAGTTCCACGACCTGCTGGAAGGTCGGGCGGTTCTGGAAGGGGAAGGGCGGCAGCGAGATGCCACTGGCGCTGACGAAGCGGTTCATGTCAAAGCAGCTGGCCTGGGGGTTTTCGGCGCATTCGCCGTGTCCGTAGATCTGCTGTGGCGTGACGCTGAGCGCTTGCGCCAGCGAGCTCTGCAGCGCCTGGCGGCAGGCTTGCAGCGAGCCGTTGCCGCAGTAGGTCTGCGAGTAGGCACCTCTGGGCTTGGAGCCTTCGCCGTTTGCCGACAGCAGGTCGCGCAGGTCCTTGCTGACGTAGCCGTACCAGCCGTCGGCGAAATCGGGGGCGGTCGGTTCCCCGCCCGGGTTGGGCTGGCCGAATTCGAGCATGCCGTGCAGTTCGCCGAAAGCCGCTTCGCCGAGCGCCGGGCGGAACTCCGCTTCGAGCAGTTTCGGCCACCACGCGTCCATGATCGTGATCGCTTCGTTGTGCTGGTAGGTGCCGGGGCTGGAGATGCTCGTGTTGTTCAGGTCGCGGCGGTGGCCGCCGTCGGCGTACCACGCGTCGAGCTTGGCGATCGCGTCCTGCAACTGCGGATCGCTCGGGCTGCCGAGCGCCTGCTTGAGGATCGGCCACAGCTGAACGCTGCGGATGTCCTGCGTGGCGGCCTCGTCCATCGCGCTCACGAGCTGGGCGGGTTCCATCTTCCTGCCCCCCGCCAGATCCGCTTCGATGAAGTTGCGGATCAGCTGCATGCGGTAGACCGAGCCGAAGGAGTACTTGTCGTCGGCGGCGGAGAAGCGCGGTGCCTGCTTGTTGTTCCACGAGACGAGGAACGTGGGGTCCAGCGCGTTGGGGTGCGCTTCGAAGGGGATGCGTTCGCTGATGTGCAATTTCGGTTCAAAGCCCTGCCAGTCGTATTCGCCGGTGCCGAGGACCGGGAAGTCGGGCGAGGTCTTGGCAGCTCGCTGCGGGTACCAGCCGGAGAGGTAGTAGGCGATGTGGTTGGCGTCGACGTAGGACCAGTTGAAACCGAAGTTGACGTTCGACGCGGCCACGCTGGAACTGCTGCGGGCTCGTGACGAAGCCCGGTTCGTTGAACTCGGAGAAGCCGATCGCCGAGTCGGCCTCGTGGAAGTACGTGCTGCGCGCGCTTGCGAAGGCGACCTGCCGGCCCTTGACGGTGCCGCGCGCGTAGACGATGCCGTGAACCGTGCGGTAAACGGTCAGCGTTTCCGAGCCCGGCGGCGTCTGGTCAGAGCCGTTAGGCGTCCATGTGTTCGTCCGTTCCAGCTTTTCCATGGGCAGACATTCGCCCTTGTACAGGTAGTGGAATTCGTCCTGGCAGAGCACCTCTGCGAACGTGTCGACGTTGTCCGCGGTGGCGGTCGTCGCGCTCCACGCGTAGTCGCGCCCGTGGCCGAGCTCGACGTACAGGTTGACCCCCGGGAAAGAGGCTCCGCGTGCGTCGATGCCCGGGCCGTGCAGGTCCTCCTCCATGAGGATCTGCGGGTTGTAGTAGCCGACCTGCGGGCCCATCACCGCGATCGCGTGACCGTTGGTCGAGTGCTTGGCGTTGACGAGCTCCCAGTTGGACATCAGCGCCGGGCCGGCGACCGCGTCGTGCAGGAAGCCCGCGCCGATCGATCCGTCGCTGGGGATCGCCACCGGGTCGGGTGTGTCGCTGACCGCCGCGCCGCTCGGCGCTGGAGCCGCCGACGAGCCGTCCTGGACGAAGCTGACCGAACCTGGGTCGGGCATCGCCAGGCCGTTCTTGGCGAAGGGCGAGCCGGTCTCGTAGGGGAACGACTTGGACACCGTGGTCGGCGCCTCGGGGTCGTTCTGCTCGCGGAAGTCCTTCCACGCCTTGCGTCCGGCCGTCTTGCCGAACTTCGCTTCGAAGGACTCCAGCGTGAGCGCCGAGCGCACCTCCGCGCCGCCGCCCTTGCCGAAGATGCCGCCGATCAGCGAGGCCTCGGCGATCACGTCTGTCGGCTGCCATTCTTCGGGCAGCTTGCCGAGCGCCGCGTACTCGGCCGGAAGCTTGTTCGGGTCCAGCCGCGCTTCGGCGATGTAGGCGTTGATGCCGGCGCAGAATTCGCGCACGTCTTCGACGACCTGCGTGCCTTTGGCGCCGTAAAGCGTCGGCGCGTTGTCCAGCTGGGACTGCAGATCGGCCTGCGTGTACGGCGCGATCGTCCACTGCACCTGATCCATCGCGCGATTACCCGCCGAGCCGCCGACGAAGGAGGACAGTTCCGCTTTCGCCGTGTGCCGCAGCACGTCCATCAGGAACAGGCGGTCCTGCGCGCCGGCATACCCCGCGCCGAACATCACGCCGGCGCGAGAGCTGCCGTAGACGTGGGGTATGCCAAAGCCCTTGTCGCGCTCGATCGTCACGTCGGCGCGCGGGCTCAGCGTCGAAGCGAGGTCGCCTTCCTTGACGCCGAACGTGGCGTCCTTGAAGTAGTCGCCGATCTGCTCGTGCGTCAATGTCGGCGAGGCGTGAAGCAGGTTGGCGTACAGCGGGAGCTGGTCGGTGAAGTGCGGTGGGTAGGTGCCGTTGAGCTGGAATTCGGCGAGCTGCTGTGCGTTGTCCAGCCCGTTCTCGCCGGCCGGCAGCACATTGCGAAAGCCGCCGGCGTCGTTGGTCGCGTATGGCTGTGGTGCGACTTCTGCGGCGGCACTCGAAGCCGTGACGCCGCTGGCCAGCACACAGGCGGTCGCCAGCACCGCCACGCGCCCCCACAACGCAGGCGCGCCGGCGCGGAACCTCGTCCCCATCCACTCGCGCCCGGCGCGCACTGCACTCCCACCCTTGGCCGTCACTGCATTCCCCTCGCTCGCTCTGTATCCCGCCGTTGTCGTGATTACCCGCGCCGCCGATCGCCAACCTGTCTGACGCGCACTGACTTTCGTCAGCGCCTTTGTGCGAGTTGCACAGAATGAGAACCTCGCGTGCGGGGTAATGCCCGGTCATGCTTTGCGATCTCGAGATTTGGGCGGTGTGAACATCGCCGCTCGCGCTGTCCTGAACGAAGCGCAGGAACGTGTGCTGGAGATCCTCGTCGAGCAGCGCGAGGAATTCGTGCGGACGGCGACCGATTCGATCCTCTCCGAGCTGCCGGCATACGCCACCAGCCCCGACTCAACGCTCGCACAGGAAATCGGCGAGCAGGTCTCCGAGCACATCGGCGCGTTCGTGCAATGCGCGCGCAGCGGGGCCGCGCCGGGGCCGGAGGGGCTGCCGTTCATACGCGTGACCGTGGCGCGGCGCATCGACCAGGGAATACCCGCCGAGCAGATCCTCGATGCCTATCGCGTGGGCCACCGTGTGCTGTCGGAGATCATCGAACAGGCGAGCGATCGCGTCGGCGCGGGCGAGGACGTGATGGCCTCGCTGGCGCTGCCGATGATGCGCTACATCGAGGCCGCATGGTCGGAGGTTGCCAAGAGCTACATCCGCGCCGAGCGACGGCTGGCGGCAGATCTCGACCGTGGGCAGAGCCGCCTGGTGGAGGCGATGATCGACGGGCGCGTCACCTCCGAGGGCGTTCGCCTGCAAGCGGGGAACTTCCCCGTCGGCCCCGAGGAGACATACCTGGTGATGGTCCTGCACGGCTTTCCCGATCGCGCCGCGGCGGCACTGCGGACCTCGTCGCGCCATCTGAGCGACGTACGCCACGTGCGCGCCAGCGCGGTGCACGTACGCGACGACGACCTGATCGCACTGGTCGCCCTCGCGCATGACGATCCGCTGGCGATCAGCGCGCTGATCGCGCAGGAGATGCGCCTGTCGACGACCAAGCTCGGCTGCGATCCGGCGCTCGGCGTGGGGCTGCCCGCTCGCGGACCCGAGCAGGTACGCGAGGCCTATCGCGAGGCGAGTGCGGCAGCCGGTGCGGCGGGGCCGGGCAACACGCTGACGCTCGCACACGCCTCGCTCGTCGACCGGCTGACGGTGATGCTCACGACCGGCGCCACACCGCGGCGTTTGGTGCCCGATCGCGTGCGCGCGTTCATCGCCGACGACCTCGCCAAGCACGGTCAGCTGATCGCGACGATCGGCGAGTACGCAGCCTGCGACCTCAACGCCAGCCGAGCCGCGGCCGCGCTGTTCGTGCACCGCAACACCGTGCTCTACCGCCTCCAGCGCGTGGCCGAGCACACGGGCCTGAACCCGCACCTGCTGCCGGACCTGCTCGACCTGATCACCGCGACGCGCCTGATGCAGGGGCTGGCGCCACAGCAGGGCGTTGTGCCCACACAGTCGGCCGGCGAGTGAGTGCGCGTGGCGTCCCGGCGGCGGCCTAGGACGAGGAGTTCACCGGGGCGCGGTGCACATTGCAACAACTCAATTTTAACTCTTGACGCACGTAGAAGACGTGTGAGAGGCTCGCGGCAGAAAGGGAGGTTGATGTGAAACGGGAGGGGACTCGGCGCGGGCTGCGCGCCTTCGCGCGATCGCTGGTGGCAGCGTGCGCGCTGGTCTTGTTGGGAGCGCTTCCTGCGGGCGGCGCAAGCGCGTCGAGCTGCGGCGGCTTTGAGAACCCCTGCTCGGCGGAAACCGCCCAGCAGTTCACCTACGGCAGCGTGCAGCGCCAGGACACGCCCAACGACCCGGCCTACGACCAGGCAGAGCCCGACACCCAGCAACCCGAAGCCAATCGCTCATCGAACTTCTACGCCGAGCGCTTCGACCTGTTCGGGTTCCCCTCGCAGCTGACGCCGAACGCGATCTACAAAGCCGGCCCGCACGCCGGCAAGCCGATGGTCGCCGGCTTCAACGCGGCGGGCGCGTGGAAGGGCGAGCGCGGGCGAGCCGACGCGGTGATCGCGATCCTCGACGACGGCTTCGATTGGAGCGAGCGCGGGCTGCGCGATCAGATTCACCTGAGCACAGGCGAGCTCCCCTATCCCGAGCGTGCCGACGGCTCCTCGTGCGCAGCCTACGACTGCGACGGCAACGGCGTGGTCAACGTCGACGACTACGCACAAGACCCGCGCGTGAGCCTTTCCTACACGGGGCGCACCGGGCCGGCCTCGCTGATCACCGCACAGGATCTGCTGCACGTCTTCGGCAACTGCCAGATCGACGGCGACAGCCACCTGATCGTGCAGTGTCCGGCCGGCGGGCATTTCGACAATGACGGCAACGGTTATGCAAACGACATCGCCGGCTGGAACTTCTTCGACAACACCAACGACCCGACGGACACCTCCAGCTACTTCGCTGCACACCACCACGGGACCGGGCGCGCCGTCGACGCGGTCGAGCAGGGCAACGACGGCCAGGGATCGATCGGCGTCTGCCCGCACTGCCAGGTCATGCCCGTACGCACCTGGGACACGTTCGTCTCCGATGCCAACGACTTCGCACTGGGGATCACCTACGCGACCGACAACGGCGCGAAGGTGATCGAGGGCGCGAACGGGAGCCTGTATCACTCGGCGTTCGCCGAGGCGGCCTCGCAGTACGCCTACGACCACGGCGTCGTGCAGACGTTCTCCGGCGACGACCTGAACACCGGCGACCACAACTACCCGGCCAACTACGGGCACGCGATGTTGATCCAGGGCACGGTGCCCGACAGCGTCGGCCTCGGCGAAGAATCGAGCCAGTGGGTGCAGGCGCAGAAACTGTGCGGGCTCGCCGGTCAGCCGGCGTGCCTCGGCTCGAACGTGCCCGTCGGCACCTTCTTCCGCGGCGCCAACACGACGCAGTACGGCGGCAAGAGCTCGATCGCGATGGAGGGGCCGACAGGCTCGGTCAACACGAGCAAGGCCTCCGGCGCCGCGGCGCTGGTCGTCAGCGCGGGCCTCGACCACGGGATCTCGCTGCGCCCCGACGAGACGCGTGAGCTGCTCGAGCAGACGGCCGAGCGCGTGCTCGGCGCGAACACCGAAGGGGCCGGTGTCGCCGACCCGGGCGCCGACGCGACGCTGCCGAGCGACGAGCAGTGGTCGCCTCACTTCGGCTGGGGACGCGCCGACATCGGCGCGGCCGTCGGGGCGGTCGCCGCCGGGAACATCCCGCCGGAGGCCGCAATCGACTCGCCGGACTGGTACGCGCCGCTGACCGGATCGAGCACCGAGATCGAAGGGCTTGCGCGGGCGCGCTTCACGGCCGGCACCCAGCTGCACTGGAAGCTCATGTGGGGCGCCGGCGAGACGCCGTCGACGTGGTCGACCGTGCGCGAAGGCGACTCCAACGGCACCGTCACCGACTTCGGCTCGATCGACCTCAACGCCGTTCGCAGCGCGCTGGCGAGCTACGTGGTGCCGCCGGACGCAGGCGGCCCGACGTTCGCCGCCGGCGGCGCCAATCCGTTTGAAAAGCAGTTCACCGTGCAGCTGGAGGTCAGCGGGCCTGGAATCGCCATGACCGGCATCGACCGCCGCGTGTTCACGACCTTCACCGACCCCACGCTGAAGCCCGGCTATCCCAAGCGGATCGGCTCGGGCGGCGAGGCGCCGACGCGCTACGCCGATCTCAACGGCGACAACGTCCAGGAGCTGATCGTCCCCAGCGAGGACGGCAAGGTGCACGCGTATGAGCCGGACGGCAGCGAGCTGAAGGGCTGGCCGGTGCAGACCGAAGTGCAGCAGTCGGCGCTCGGTCACTCGGGCTCCCCCGCGCTGGCGGCGCTGGGGCTGCCGCGCGAGGCTCCGCGCGGGCCAGTGATCGCCGACCTCGCCGGCAACGGCAGCGCCGACGTGATCACCGCGGCCGGCACACATCTGTATGCGTGGCACGCCAACGGCAAGCCCGTCGCCCACTTCCCCGTTTCGGCCAACCCTGCGTTCTGCGCGCCGGCGCTGGAGACCGACAGCAGCCATCCGAAGTGCGGCTTCTTGGCGACGCCGGCGATCGCTCACCTGGAAGGCTTCTCCGCCAAGCCGGACATCGTCGAGCCGAGCCTCGACGGGCATCTGTACGCCTGGCGCGCGAACGGCAAGCCCGTCAAGGGGTACCCGGTGGCGCTCGTCGACCCGGTCGAAGCTGCCGCCGGCAAAGCGATGGTCGCCGAGTCGATCAACGAGCCGGCAATCGCCGACCTGACCAACTCCGGCCACGACGACGTCGTCGTGGCGAGCAACGAGGTGTACGGCGCGGTGAGCAACAGCGGCGACGTGAGCTTCGCCGGCGTCACCTCCGCCGCGGCTGGCACCAGCGGACGCCTGTATGCAGTCGATGGCGCGAGCGGCAAACTGCTCGCCGGCTGGCCGGTCGCGATGCCGGGGATCATCCAGGACACGCTGCCCTTCATCGGCCCCGGTCAGGACGCCTCGATCGTCAAGATCGGCGGGCAGACGGTGATCGTCGCTTCGGCGACCGGCGGCTCGCTGGAGGAGCTCAGCCCCGCCGGCCAGGTCGTGCGCACGCTGCAGCAGGTCGGCCCGGAGGCGTTCGGGGCGGCGTCCGATGCGACCGACCGGTCGGGCGCGATCAACCTGTTCGAGTCGGCGTCGATCGGCGACCTGCTCGGCACCGGCACGCCGGACGTGGTCAAGTACGAGCTGTCGCTCAGCCAGGCCGCCAACCTGCTGCTGGTCGGTCAGAACTTCCCCTACAACCATCTGATCGGCGCCTTCGACGGCGCGACCGGCGTGACGCTGCCCGCGTTCCCGACGGTCACCGACGACTACCAGCTCTTGTCGGCGAACAACGTCGCCAAACTCGATCCGACGCTGCCGACGAGCCAGGTGGTCGGCGGCACCGGGCTGGGGCTCCTGCACGCCTACGACGGCGCAACCGGCCGGGACATCCCGGGCTTCCCCAAGCAGACCGGCGGCTGGCTGTACGCGCCACCCGCGCTCGCCGCCGACGGGCGCATGGCCGATCTCACGCGCGAGGGCTACCTGTTCGAGTGGCAGACGCAGGCGCCCGCCTGCCAGAGCCAGTGGCCGAGCTTCCGCCACGACCAGCAGAGCAGTGGCAACTACGACCACGACGGCACGCCGCCGAACGCTCCCGCGAACGTGGCGCTCGCGTCACTCGGCGGCGGCAAATATCGCCTCACGTTCACCGCTCCCGGCGACGACGGCGCGTGCGGCACCCCGAGCTCCTATCTGACAAAGGTCAACAACAAGCCGGCCGGGATCGGTATCGGCGCGCCCGTTGCAGGCGGCAGCGCATTCAGCCGCGAAGTTTCGCTGCCGGCGGGCGCCCGTCAGCTGTCGCTGCAGGCGGTCGACGAGGCCGGCAACATCGGCGCGAAGGCGACCGTCAAGGTGCGCTGAGAATTGGCGTACTTCACAAATTGCACTAAAAGCATGAACTAGACGATTTGTGCGTTTTCATGCTCGGAACACCGCTATTTCGGTCTTCTAACAGTAATCAAACGCACTTGTAAACCGCCTCACAACAAACGCTCGCTTTGCTTCTCCTCGTGGACTAGAGGAGACGTCAGACCAAGGAGGAGACAAGCGATGCGGTGGGTTACGGGGATAGTCGGTACAACAGCGCGGTTTGCGTCGTGAGGGTCGCGACCGGGACAACGGGGCAGCGAAGCGCCGCCCGTAGGTCGCCCGAGCCCAAGGCACTCGGCGAGGACGAGCTCGCGGCCAGGCGAATGGTCTCGCGCGCGGTCAAGCGCGCCCAGCAAGGCGACCGCGCGGCGATGGGGTTCCTCTACGCACGCTACGCGGACAACGTGTACGGCTACGTGCGCAGCATCGTCCACGATCCGCACGACGCCGAGGACATCACACAGCACGTGTTCGCCAAGTTGATGCACGTGATCGGCAAGTACGAGGAGCGCGAGGTGCCCTTCCTCGCCTGGGTTCTGCGCGTGTCGCGAAACGTCGCGCTCGACTACGTGCGCCGCCCCCGCCCCGTCCCGGTCGAAGACATCAGGACCAGCGACGAAGGCGGCGGCGACCCGGCGGGCGCGACGCGCCTCAACGACCTGCGAGAGGCGCTCTCGACGCTGCCGTGCGAGCAGCGCGAAGTGCTCGTGCTGCGTCATCTCGCCGGCCTGTCGCCGACCGAGATCGCCGAGCGCACCGGGCGCTCGGAGGGCTCCGTGCATGGGCTGCACCACCGCGGCAGGCGGGCTCTGACGGCCGACCTGAGAGAACGCGGAGCGGCGCCCGCGACGGCGGCCGGGCCGGGAAGCTAGCGCGACGCGGTTGCCCGTTATGGGCCGGCGGGTGGCAGGCTCCTGCGGATCTCGCGGGCGATGCGCCCGCTGTCGACATCTGCCAGGTAGTACAGCAGCGCGAACTCGAACAGCTCGCGCGCATCGACGCCGAGCCGGGCGCTTTCGGCGTCCAGCGCCTCCCAGGCGAACTCGCCCAGCGCGACCTCGACGCTTCGCGAGGGACTGACCCGGGGACGATCGGCGTCGCTCACGATTCGCTTCGATCGAACGAGGGCACACTCTCCTTCAACGCTCGGCGCGAAGCGAAGCTCACGTTGCGCGGGGTCGAGAAAAGTACGAAAGACCGAACGACGCGCCAAGGCGCTCAGGGGCGCGTGGCCGGCGGTGTGAGCGGTGCGAGGTCGGCAGGTGTGAAGTCCAGGTCATGGCCGAACGTGCGGCGAATCCTAGAACGCAGCACCTCATAACGTCGCACCGCATCGCTGCGGCGTCCCTGGGCGATGTCCAGTTCCATCAAACGGCGGTGCACGTCTTCGTCATAGGGCTGCAAGCGGGTCAGTCGCTCCAGGCAGCCGACGGCCTCGTCGACCGCGGCCCGCTGCAGATGCAGGCGGGCGAGCGCGCGCAGCGCGGTGCACGCCAGATCGTGCAAGCGGTGTCGCTCGAGCATCGCCCACTCGGCGTAGGGAAGGTCGGCGAGGAAGTCACCGCGGTAGACGGCGAGACCCCGCTCGATCGCCGCCGCTGCCGTTCCCGGGTCGGCATCGAGCACACGCAGGCCGGCGTTCACGTGCTCCTCGAAGTCGTCGGCGTCGACCTGCACCTGGTCGAGGTTCAGCCGGTAGCTGCCGGCGCGCGAGACGATGAAAGCGGAGGGCGCGCGGCTGCCTCGCTGCGGTTCGATCTTGCGGCGCAGCGCGTGTATGTAGTAGCGGACGCTGCCACCGACGGCGTAGTCGGCGCCGGGCCAGAGGTTCTCGCCGATCTCCTCCGTCGGCACAGCGCGCTGGCGCTCGGCTACGAGGAACTTCAACAGCTGCCCGGTGCGCTGGTCCAGCCAAGCTCCCGCAATCGGCCCCTCCGCCGATTCGACGACCGTACGGCCGAGGCTCTGGACACGCAGGCGCGGCCCGGTCATCCAGTGCGGCGTCGTCCGGCGTCGCCGGTCGTTGGCTACGCCGGGACGCAACTGCAGCAAGACCCTGGCGCCGAGCTCGTCGTCGATCGCCGCGGCGGTCACCCACGTCGCGATCGGCCCCGCCGGGCCGGGCAGGTCGACGCGCACCTCCGGCAGCGTCTCGCGGCGGGTGATTGCCAGCTCGGTCACGCACACTCCCGCGAGCACGCTTCCGGCCGCCCGGCATCCCAGCAACGTGCAGCACGACAGCCCCGCCTTGCGGCCCCCCGCGACCTCGATCAGGCGAGCTGCCTCGCGATTCTGGCAGAGGACCCTGCCGTCGCGGTCGAGCACCAGCAGGCCGTAGGGAAATGCCGCGAACGCTTCGCGCTCGATCGTGGCGCGCGAGGTTCTCGGCACCTTGCTGCGCGTGTTCGATCGATCGACCGCTGCCGTAGCCATGGGTCTGTCTCCCCCGTCGGAGCTACCTGCGCTCTCCGCGCGCATTGGCCGTGTGAGGATCGAGCATCGGATTGGCGTGTCACCGGCAGCAGTCGCTGCGCGTCCCTGCGCAAAGCCGCGCAATCGTACTAAGCAAGATCGGCTTGGCGGACAAGTGTCTCTAACAGACTTCTAGAGACACCTCGTAATCGTCAATGTCGAATAATTCGTCTGCTCGTACTTAACCTCAAGCCGCCGCCGGCGCGGGGCAACTCCCCCGGCGACCGCTCCGCCCGAGCGCAAGTTTGGGCGCACATGGGTCGTTCTAGCTGTAGCTCCGCAATCGGGACGCAACGCGAACCAGTGCCACTGATCGAGGACTCCATGATCACCGCCCCCAGAAGCGCCGAGTCGCCCACGGCGGCCACCAACGGGCGCGAGCATGCGATTCACGGGATCTTCGAGCCGCCCGACAGCTTCGCCTACGGCGCGATCGTCCGCCACAGGTGGATCGTCGGGCTGTGCGCGCTCCTGCTCGCGCTCGCGGGCGGTGCGTACGGCCTTTCGAGGCCGGCCACCTACACGGCCTCGGCGACGCTTCAGGTCGGGCAGGTGAACCCGAACTCGCCGGGCTTCTTCGGCTACGTGCAGTCCGCCGCCTCGCTGGCGACCGCGTTCAGCCGGGCGATCGACGCCGAACCGGTGCTCGCCGCGGTGCAGGACAAGCTGCGCGTACCGCCGCGCGACGCAGCCGGGCGCCTCTCCTCCTCACCGATCCCCACCAGCCCGGCATTTCGCGTGATTGCCACCGGACCGAGCGAACTCGCGGCCGTCCAGCTCGCCAATACCGCGTCTGCTGCGCTGATCGCCTACGAGGGGCACAGCAACAGCACCAACCCGCAGGCCGAATCGCTGCTGCACGAATACCGCGACGCATCGATTGCGCTGCGACGCACCGTTGCCGAAGTCGCGCGCGCGAGCCGTCACAAGCGCGGGTACTCGCCCGCGCTCGCGGCCGCCGAAGCGCAGAAGAACGCGGCCTCGGTCAAGCTGCGGGCGATCGGCGTCGCGTACACGAGCGCAATCTCCACGCGCGGTCCGAGCAGCGGGCTCGTCTCGCTGCTCGCCGGCGCCCAGAGCGCGAGCAGCGATCACAGCGCCAAGGTGCAGAAGTTCGCGCTGATCGGCCTGCTCGTCGGCGTCGTGATCGGCTGCCTGGTCGCGCTCGCGCTTGCGCGGCGCACCGTCAGGCGCGAACCCACCGGTTAGCTTGAGGGCGCAAGCTTGAGGGCGCAAGCGCTCGCGGCGTACGGCTTGCAAGCGCCCCCACGCGCCGTGTGGCGTCCCCCCGGGCGGGCCTGGGCCGCGCTGGCGATACCCGCGCTGCTGCTCGTCTACGCGGCGGCGCCACAGCGCCTTCGCGGGCACTGGCTGATCGTCACGCCGATCTGCATCTGCCTGGGCATACTGCTCGTGCGGCGGTTGTGGGAGCTGAACCCTGCGGTCAACATGTGCGCCGCGATCGTCCTCTCGATCTTCTCGGGGGCGTGGTTTCAGATCGGGCTCGGAGGCCTGCCCCTGGACCGGCTGCTGCTGCTCGTCGTGCTGTTGCAGTTCCTGCTGCGCGCGCCCGGCGTCGCGCACTCGCCGCGCCTGCGCATCGGCAACGTGCACCTGCTGATGGCGCTGGCGGTGATCTACGTCCTGGTGTCGGCGGCCGCCTCCGGGACGCTGCAGAGCGGCTTCCTGCCCCTCGTCGACATGTTCGGCGTCGCGCCCTACCTCGCCTTCCTGCTGGCGCCCGCGGTGTTCTCGGGCGAGCGCGAGCGCGAGCTCTTGCTCGTGACGCTCGTCGCGCTCGGCGGCTACCTCGGGCTGACGGCGATCTTCGAGTCGCTCGGCCCGCACGGCCTGGTGTTCCCCCACTACATCGTCCGAGTCGACGCCGAACTGCCCGACGAACGCGCGGGCGGCCCCTTTCAGAGCTCGGTCGTGGAGGGGTTCGCGACGTACGCATGCGCGGTCGCCGCCGCGATCGCGCTCACGCACTGGCGACGACGCGGCGCGCGCGTGTTGGCGGGGATCGTCGCTGTCGTGTGCGTCTTCGGCTGCTTCGTCACGCTCGAGCGCGGGGTGTGGATCGCCGCGATCCTCGCCACCGCCGCCGCCGCCCTGGCTACCCGCCGCGGGCGCCGGCTGCTCGTGCCCGCGGCGGTCGCGTGCGCGCTGGCGATCGGCGGGGCGCTGCTGCTGTCGCCGGCGCTCTCGCACAAAACCTCCAACCGCGTGAACAACGAGAACAGCGTGTGGGCGCGTCAGAACCAGACATCCGCCGGGCTGCGCATGGTCGCCGCCCGGCCGCTCGTAGGCTTCGGCTGGGAACGCTACAAGCGCGACAGCCTCGCCTACTTCCGCCAGTCGGCCGGCTACCCACAGAACGGCTACGTGCTCAGCGAAGCCGTGGGGACAGCCGTGCCGCCGCTGCCGCTGCACAACACCTACCTGGCCTTCGCCGTCGAACTGGGGCTGGTCGGCGCGCTGCTCTGGCTCGCCGTGCTGCTCTGCGGCGTCGGCGGCGCGATCCTCTCGCCGGCCTCGGGCGACCTGCCGATGTGGAAACTCTCGCTGCTGGCGCTCGCGGTCTTCTACCTGGTCGTCGCATTCGTCGACCCCCACGAACAGGCCTTCTCGCTGCTGCTGCTGTGGAGCTGGGCCGGCGTCGCGCTCGGCGCCATGCCTGCCCCCGCCCGGGCGCGCGCCGGAGCGAATGTCCTGACGGCGACGTACGCGCACGCCGGCAGCGGGGGCGGGGGCGCCGCCGGCGCCGCGCCCGAAATCGCTGCTCCGCGGCCGCCCGCGCGCGACGGCCTGGGCTTTCTGATCGTCGGCGCGCCGAAGGCGGGCACCACCTCGCTGTTCGAGTACATGCGCGTACATCCCCAGCTGCACCTGCCCGCCGAGAAGGAGCTCTACTTCTTCAACATCGATCGCAACTACCGTCGCGGGGTCGACTGGTATCTGCAGACCGTCTCGCGAGATGCCGCGCCCGGCACGGTGTGGGGCGAGGCGACGACCGAGTACATGAGCGGCGTCCCCTACCGCGACGTCGGTTCCGAGGCGCGCCTGGGCCTCGCCTCGCCTGACAGAACAGCTCTGGAGGAGGAGATACCCCGCCGCATTCGCGAGGCGTTTCCCGGCGTCAGGCTGCTGTGCGTCCTGCGCGACCCCGTCGAGCGCGCGTACTCGCACTACCGGATGATGGCGCTCGGCAAAGTGGAGTCGCGCTCCTTCGAGCAGGCGGTCGACGAGCTGATCGAGCCGGCGGCGCTCGAGCAGGCACGCCTGGTGCGCACCAGAGTTAACGGATACGTCGTCAACGGCGAATACGCGCGCCTGCTCGGCGGGTTCCTGCGCGTCTTCGCAGACGAGCAGCTCGAGGTGCTCTTCTCCGAGGAGCTGCGCGACCGCCCGGCCGAGACGCTCGCCGGCGTCTTTCGCTTCATCGGCGTCGACGCGGATTTCGTGCCGCCGAACATCGACACGCGCTATCGCGCTGCGGCGGTCGAGCAGCGGATACCCGGGCTCAACCTCGTCACCTGGCAGGAACGGCTCGCGCAGACGACCGCCGTTCGTGGCCTCTGGCACGCCCTGCCGGGCGGCGTGCGGGCCACGCTGGACCGCTCCTACAACGTGGCGAACTACCGCGTGGAAATGTGGAACGCGCGGCGCGGCGAAGCTCCCGACGACGTTCCCGAGGCGGCCTTCGCGAAGCTTCGCGAGCACTTCCGCCCGGACGGCGAAGCGCTCGCCGCGATGCTCAACCGAGAGATCCCGTGGCTTGACGGGCCGGAGCGCTGACCTTCGCCGACACGCCCTGTCCGGCCTCGTGGCCGAGCAGGTCCAGATACGCGCGGGCGCAGCGCCCGATGTCGAAGCACTGCTCGATTCGCGTGCGGCCGGCCGCGCCGTGACGCGCGGCCGACTGCTCGTTCTCGGCGTAATGCACGAGCGCTTGTGCGAGCGCCTGCGGGTCGCCCGGCGCGACGAGCCGCCCGGTCACGCCGTCGAGGACGATCTCGGGGAGGCCGCCGTTGCGCGTCGCGACGACCGGCTTGCCGGCCGCCATCGCCTCCAGCGGTGTCATCGGGCACGCCTCGGTGAACTCGGCCGACGGGACGACGGCGACGTCGACGCTGCGCCAGAAGGCCGGCATGTCGTGCGTCAGGCCCACGAGCTCGACGCGATCCTCGACGCGCAGCGAGCGCGCGAGCGCTCGTAGGCGCGCTCGCTGCGGTCCTTCCCCGGCGATCCGCACGTGCAGCGGCCGCGAGGACCTCGCACGAGCCAGCGCCTGGATCAGGTGGTCGTGCCCCTTGCCGTGAATGAGCCGGCCGGCGAATCCCACCACGCACTCGCCTTCCCGCGCGCGGGGGGGATCGCCCGGCTCGGCTGTGGAGAACCGCTGCGTGTCGATGCCGTTGTAGATGCACAGTGCGCGGGAAGCGTGAGGGTGGCGCTGCATGCGCTGCAGGATGAAGTCCGACACTGCCACCTCGACGTCGTCGGCCCACGCGCCGCCCAGTCGCGAGAGCCACCACGACGCTCGCCGCCGCCGCCGGTATCCGGGCAGCTCGAGGATCGCGCCGTGCTCGGCGGCGACGATCGTGGCGCCGTAGCCGCCCGCGCGCAACGCCGCGCCCATGAACCCGCTCTCGACGAGCACCGCTCCGTCGCGCCCGGCGCGCGCGACCGCCGCCGCGTAGGCGCGGGGGTGGCGGAGGATCTCGCGCCCGCGCGCGAAGCCGAGAGCGCGGTACGGGATGGCACTGTCACGCAGTCGTGTGGCCAGCGGCTCGCCGCGGCCGACGAACACGACGCTCGCATCGACGCCTTGCAAGCGCATGTGCTTGGCAAGCGAAGCGGTCAGCACCTCGGCGCCGCCCACGTCGCCGTTCCACAGCACGAGCGCGATCCGGCGGGGCGAGCCGGCCGCTGAAGCTGTGCGGCTCATCGCGCCGCCGCCCGCGCCGCGTCGGCATAAAGCTCGCCGAGGCGAACGTCGATCACCTCGACGCTGCGCGTTTGCCGGCACCAGCGCCGGCCACGCTCGCCGGCCGCCGCCGCGAGCGCGCTGTCGCCGAGGAAGGCGCCCAGGCACCGCGCGAGCTCGACGTGGTCGCCGACCGGCACGAGCGTGCCGCCTCCCTCGCCCGCGAGCGCGGGTATCGCGCCGACCGCGGTGCTCACGAACGGGCGCCCGGCGGCCATCGCCTCGGTCAGGATCATCGGCATCCCCTCCGAGCGCGACGGCAGCGCGACGACGCGCGCGCGGCGCACGAGCTCGGCCATCGCCTGAGCGCCGACCGGCCTGCGTACCTCCAGGCGCTCGAGCGCGGGCACGGCGAAGTCGCGTACCGGACCGACCATGATGCAGCGAGCGTTCGGGTGCGACTCGCTGACCAGCCGCCACGCGTCGCAGAGCACGTCCGCACCCTTGCGCGTGCCGATCTCCCCGGCGAACAGAACGAGCTCCTCGGTCGCGTCGGCCGGCGGCGAGCGGTCGTCCATCGCGACCGGGTTGGCGAGCAGCTCGACGCCCGACCGTGGCGCAAGCGAGCGGACCGCCTCCAGCACGCCGGCATCCAGGCACGTGACGAGGTGCGCGCGGCGCAGCACGCTGCCCGCAAGCCTCCGGTGTGCGCTCGCGAACGCCAGGAAGTCCGCGCCGTGGATCGTCACGACGGTGACCCGGCCGAGCAGTCTCGCGAACGCGACGATTGCCCCCTCGCGCACGAACGCGCCGTTTTCCGCGAGGTGCACGTGCACGATCTCGTCGCGACCGATGGACGGGATCGCCAGGGCGGCGCGCAGCGCCAGCGGGACGCTCGCCAAGCGCGAGCGCGGTCGCCACGTGGGGCGGCTCTCGACGCTGCGCCCGCCCACGTCGTGCTCGCCGAGCACCCGGATGACGCTGCCCATCCCGCCCGCGTAGGCGGGGTCGGGGCCGAAGTGATGGACGATGCGCCGCACGGCCGCCCCTTCGCCGCTGCGTGGCACAGCGCACGCGGCAGCCATCACGCCCCGGCTACCGCCGCCAAAGGGCGCACGTCCGCGCCGGGGGCGTCGACGAACTGCCGGTGCCAGAGCTCCAGCAGCAGGACGGCGAGCAGCGGCTCGCCCGAGCGCCCGCCGCCGATCGGCGCATCGACCAGGCGCTCGACCGCCTTCGGGTCGAAGATGCCGCGTGCACGTGCGGCGGGGTCGAGCAGGACATCGCGCACCAGGCCGTCGCGATGGGTGCTCAGCCAGGTCGACGAGGCCGCGCGGAAGAAGCCACGCTTCTTCTTGTCGATCGTCGCCTCGTCGACCAGGCCGCGGCTGGCGCGGCGCAGCAGCTCCTTGCGCCGGCCGCGGTGGATGCGGCGGTCGTCGGGCAGCGCCATGCAGAAGGCGACCACGTCGTGATCCGCGAACGGCACCCGCACCTCCAGCGACGTCGCCATCGACATCTTGTCGAAGTACAGGAACATCAGGTCGACGAGCGCGAGCTTGCTGTCCAGGTGAAGCGTCTCGCACAGCACGCTCGCCGAACGCCCGCTGGCTCGCGCGCGGATCGGGTCTCGCAGCCGCGACGGATCGTGAGTGGCGCGGAACTCGCGACTCAACAGCGCGCGGCGCTGCCCCTCGAGGATCACGCGGCTCATCTCGAACATCCGCTCGGCATCGTCCTCGGCGCCCAGCGCACGCAGTCCACGCCCGACCCTGGACGCCTGCGACAGGCCGCGGCCGGCGGCCGCGGCGCCGTGGCGCGCGCCAGGCAGTCGTGCGAGCCGATCTGCCGCGTGTGCGATCGCATGCTTGGAGTAGCCGCCGAGCAGCTCGTCCGCCGCCTGGCCGCTGAGGGCGACCGTCACGTGCTCGCGCGCCAAGCGGCTCAACAGCAGAAAGCCGAGGAAGGACAGGTCGACGACGGGCTCCTCCAGATGCCAGAGGGCGTGCTCGATCAGCGACGGGTGATCGGAGGCGCTGGTAAGCAGCTCGTGATGGTCGGTGCCCAAGCGCTGCGCCACGGCACGCGCATCGGCCAGCTCGTTGGCCTGCGCGTCCTCGGTGAAGCCGACGGAGAACGTCTTCACCGCCGCGCTGCTCTGCTCTGCCATCAAGGCGGTGATCAGGCTCGAGTCGAGCCCTCCGCTCAGCATCACACCCAGCGGCACGTCGCTGACCATGCGGTCGCCCACGGACTTGCGCAGCAGGCCCTGCAGGATCTCCTCGTCCTCCTGCCAGGACCCGCCCGTCGCCGGCGGGTCATCCCACGGAGTCCAGTACTCGTATTCGCGGGCGAGCGAGCCGTTCTCCCAGACCATCGTCGTCGCGGGGGCGAGCTTTCTCACGCCCGCGAACAGCGTCCGCGGCCCGGGGACGTAGCCGTAGGCGAGGAACAGCTCGGCGGCGAACGGGTCCAGCTGCGCGCGAACCAGGCCGCCCGCGAGCAGCGACTTGACCTCCGACGCGAACGCCAGCCCGCGGGGCGTGATCGCGTAGTACAGCGGCTTGACGCCCATGCGATCGCGGCTGAGCACGAGCCGCCTGTGGACCGCGTCCCACACCGCGATCGCGAACATCCCGCGCAGGCGCGTGGCGAAGCGATCGCCGTGCTCCTCGTACAGGTGCACGATCGTCTCCGTGTCGCCGGCGCTGCGCAGACGGTGCCCGCGGTCCTGCAGCTCGCGGCGCAGCTCTGCGAAGTTGAAGATCTCGCCGTTGAACACAGTCCACACGTCGCCGCGCTCGTTGCACAGCGGCTGGTGGCTGCACGCCAGGTCGATGACGCTCAGACGGCGCATGCCGATTGCCACGCCGGGGCCGAGGTGATGACCGTCCTCGTCGGGCCCGCGGTGCTCGATCGCCGCCGTCATCGCGCGCAGCGGCGCGAGCTGCAGCGGCGGTCGATCGACCGCACGGCCCGCCAGTCCGCAGATCCCACACATGCCCAGCGACCTATGCGGCTTCGGAAATGCCTTGCACGCCCATTGAACGCTGCCCTAAGCCGCGAACTTGCGGCCGGTCAGCGGCCGCATCCTGTCGCGCAGCTCCACCAGCGCGCGCCTGCCGATCGGCCACGCCGCCGTGCGCGCCGGCGCGACCGCCGCAGGGTCGACGGGGCGCAGCGGCAGAAGCTCCAGCTCCAAGCGTCCCCCCGGCACGACCTCCAGCGCTGCGAACGCGCCGTCGCGATCCGGCTGCACGGCGTTTGCACGGCCGCCTTGGCGCGCGCGCAGCTGCGCCGGGCGCGTGCCCCAGCCCTCGCCGGCCACGACGTGCACCGCGCGCACTCCCTCGGGCACCTCGACGTTCACACGGCGCGCGTGCGTCTGCACGTGCAGCGCCTCGCCGTCGCGTCTCACGCGAAAGCCGCGGCGCGCGATCTGGCCGACCGCTTCCCAGCGCACGTCGCCGAGGCCGTCGATGAAGCCGGCGGCCTCGGCGAGCGGCTCCAGGCCGTCGGCGAAGTCCCAGTGATGGCCGAACAGGATCAGCGGCTGTCCGAGCAGCGCGCGCAGTACGAGCTCCTCGCGCGGGCGATCGATCAAATAGCGCGGGAGGACGGGCAGGACGCCGTCGACCATGTCCGCCGGACCCCACCTCGCCAGCGGCCGGCTGGGCGGCGACGGCCGCTCGCGCTCGCCCCACGGACGTGCCCGCCCGATGCACGCCGCGTCGAATCCGAGCCGCGCCATGGCTTTCAGGGCCTTCGCAGAGCAGGCCTCGTGCGGAGGCACCATCACGCGCTGCACGTCCAAGCCCGAGCGTCGCTCGAACGCGTGCGTGCGGCGCAGCGCCTGGGCGAGCACAGCCTCGGCACGGCGGTCGTCGCGCAGGGCGCCGAGCTCGCGGGCGAGGTGGTCGTTGCCGTGCATCAGCAATGAGACGGCCGCGGGGTTGCGCTCGACCAGCGAGGCGGCGCGCCGGTTGCACAGCCAGCCGTCCAGCGGGACCATCGCCAGCCCCACGTGATAGCCGTGCTCGCCGGCGTGCGCGACCATCTCGGCGTAGTCGAGGTATCCATACGACGGCCAGTGAAGGTTGGGGTCGTCGATCACGAACGACGCCCGCAGCGGCTGCTGCTCCCATGCAAGGCCCGCGGTGGCCTGCCGCAGGAAGTGGATCAGTGGGACGAGCGCCATGAAGCGCCCGACGCTGAGGCGCTCGCGCAGCGTCTCCCCGTCTCGCAGCTCGTCCAGCGTGCAGGCGCTGAACTGCGACCAGGCCGCACCTGCGCACGCCCACCACAGAGGCGTCGCGCCCGAGACCGCCAGCACGCGGTCGCGCCCGCTGGGACGTGCGCTCGCCGCAGTGCTCAGCGCCAGCTCCGTCAGCGTGCGCCCTCGCAGCGGCTTTGCGATATCCGCGTCGTCGCCGAACTCGATCTGCGCGCCACGGGTGCTCGCCCGGCCTCCAGGTGCCGCGACGACCAGGCGCGGACACCCGTCTGCGACCTGCGCCGCGGCCATGGGCTCGCTCGGATGCCGATCGCCGAACACGAGCTGGCCGTCGAGGCCGTCGAGTTCGCCGAGCCTGTCCCTGGCCTCGAAGCGCACGGGAAACGCCGCGCTCAGCGCGCCGAACAGGGCCGGGCGCCGGCGCAGCTCGATCGCCGGCACCACCCCCACCGTGCTGCTCATCTCGGCCGGCTTGCCTGCGCCGGCGTCGGCCTCGCGCCCCACCGGCTCAGACCCTCAGGCGAAACGGCGTCGAGCGCGGCGCGACGTGCACGCTCCCGCGCGCTGCGCTTCGCAGGTGGTCGGCCCCCAGCTCGTCGACCGGGCAGACGACCGCCAGCCCGCGCCGCGCGAGCTCCTGCGCGAGGAGCGTCTGGTGATCGTCGACGTTCTCTGCGTGCGCGGCACGGCGCGGCACGAGCAACGGCTTTTTGCCGGCTTCCAGCGCGGCGACGGCGGAGCCGCACCCGGCGTGCGCGATGACCACATCGGCATCGGCCATCGCCTGCTGAAGCTCGTCGGCGGGAAGGCCGACGCGCGCGCTGATCGGCAGGTCCGAGACGTCGGTGCAGCCCACCTGCCACAGCACCTCGGCGCGTGTCGGCAGGACGTCGAGCGCACGCTCGACCAGGCGGCGGAACGAGTAGTCGCGCATCGTCCCGAGCGTGACGACCGCGCGGCGGATCTCACGATCGTGCTCGCGCGACGCCTCCGCGGCGAAGACGTCGAACACCGAGCCCGCGTGCGTCCAGTTCGAGGAGGCCCAGCCGGGATACTGGGTGTACATGGCGATACCGGGCAGGTGGCTGAGGACGCGGCCGGTGGCCGAAGGGCCGGTCGTGCGCGTGAAGGACTCGATGTAGTGACAGGAGGCCCCTCGCAGGCGCGCGAGCGGCAGGAAGGACAGGGCGATCCCCGACCCGGTGCTGACGACCGTCGAGAACGGGTGCTCGCCACGGAACAGCCGCCTTGCGGTGCGCGTGTGACGCAGGATGTTCGCAACGTCGCGCGGCCCGGTGTAGTCGAGGAAGATCACATCTTCGCCGGCGAGCATCGAGCGGCTCTGCGGCGTGTCGAAGGTCACCCACAGACGCTGGCGCTCGATACCCTCCAGCACCCCGACGAGCCGGTGCAGCTGGGTCAGATGGCCCCCCACACTGCTGACGAGCAGCGTCTGCATGTCAGCTCGGCAGGCTTTCCGGCGCGCGTGTGATCCGCGCGGCGCTCACGGCATACCTGGCGACTACGCGCAGGGCGTGGCCGGGAGGTGTCGCGACGCGCCCCTGGCCGACGGCGCGGGCGCGCTCCTCGAGTACCTGGCGAGAGGGCAGAAGTTGACGCCGCACGAACGCCCGCTTCTCTCCCGCGGGCAGCAGCAGCGCGTCGATCATGCCGATATCGGCGTAAAGCTGAGGCAGGCTGGCCCGCGGGTTGGGGTTGGCCAAGCGCAGCGCTGCCCGCTCGCGGAGCCCGAGTCGCGCCGAGCCGCCGAGCAGCCGCCCCACGGGCAGCCCGATCAGCCTCCCGGCGACGTGCGCGCCGGTGCGCAGAGCCCTGGCAAGCGCGGGGTGGGCGTCGCAGGCGTCGGCGAGCGCACCTGCCCGCAAGCTGTCGCCGTAGGCGTCCCACCATGCACCCAGATCCGCCGCCAGTCGCAGGTCGACGAAGCCGTCGCGCGCGTAGAACAGCAGCAGCGAAGCCAGCTCGTCCTCGGGCAGCGGACGCCAATCCTCGAGCCGGCGGCCCGCCGGCGCGAGCAGCCGGTCGCGAGCGAAGCTCGCCTCATACCAGTGGATGCGCCAGTGCAGCTCCACCGGCGGCAGTTCGTCGCGTTCGTGGGCCAGCGTGAGGTGCAGGGCCGGCAGTCCTGCGGCGTCCAGACGATCGGTCGGCGGGCCGTAGCCGAGCCGGCGCACCACCTCCACGGCAGCGTGCAGCTGCTCGGGCACGACGAGCAGGTCGACGTCGCTGGAGGGGCGCCGGCCGAGATCGCCGTAGAGCCGCTCGCCCAGCTGAGGGCCCTTCAACGGGCTGCAGCGGATGCCGGCGTCGGCGAGCAGCCGGATCGTCTGTGCCGAGACGAGCTGCAGGAACGTGCTCTGGCGGCGCCTGGCGGCCAAGGCCCGGTCGAGGCCGTCTGCGAATTCGTCGCCCCCCGCACAGCCGCCGGACAGCTCGCGGATGCGCGGGCCGAGCAGCGTGAGCAGCCCGCGTGAGCGAAGCAGCTGCGCGAGCGCCGGCCAGTCGACGGCGGCCGCGAGCCGGCGCGCGTGCTCGGCGAGCGCCAGGCGGCGGGCCGCGGTGCCGGCGCTGAGCAGGATCAACTGGTGCTCGGGCTTCGCCGCCGGCCTGCCACGCGGCATCGCTCAGATGCTCCACGTCGAGAACGGCTTGCCGGTCAGCTCGCGCAGGCGAGCGACCTCGCCGCGGTAGAGCTCCTCGAGTGCCGCGCGGCGATCGGCGTCGAGCGTCGGCTCGGCGAGCCTGGGCAGCAGTGCGCGCTCGAGGCCTCGCCGGGCCGTCGTGCGAACGGCGGCGGGTATTCGCCGGGTGGCCGGCGAGACGAAGCGTTCGACGAAGTGCCAGTAGGCGGCCGAGTAGACCGGCCGATCCTCGGAGCGGTAGAGCTGCTCGTCGAACGCCGGTGTGTCGAACGTGTCGTCGACGGCGAGAAAGCGAAAGACGTCACGCAGCGTCGCGCGCCTGTCGCAGAGCAGCTCGGCCTGATCGATCACCATGATCCGCTGCGGCGCGAAGGTCTGCCTGTAGAGCTCCAGCTGCGTCGCGTAGCGGCTGTGGCAGGTCAGTGGCGAGTACGGGTCGTCGAGCGCGCCGAGCGCCTCGTTCAAGGGGCGGCGCTGTTTTCCGATCGCAAACGCGTCCTGGTAATGAGACACCGTGCGTGCGATCGGATCGCGCACGATGTAGAGGAACTTCGCGTCGGGTATCAGCTGCTTGATCCGCTCGGGGACGCCGCGGCGGCGCGGGTGGTTGGTGTAGCCGGCCGACGCCTCGCCGCGCACGGCGAAGCTGGGATCGAACAGCTCTTCGTAGTCGCGCAGGCGGCCGACTCGCCGCGGCGGATAGGGGATGCCGTTCTCCGGTCCGCCGAAGAAGTTGGGCTCCTTGTTGGCCGACATCTGGATCTCCGGATGCAGGCTCAGATAGAAGTGAAGGCTCGTCGTGCCGGCCTTCGCCGCGCCGATGATGAAGAACGTCGGCAGCGCCATCACGCGCCCCCTGCGGCGACGCGGTTGGCTTGCAGCTGCATGGGCAGCAGCTGCAAGCTGCTCCAGGGGAAGTTCATCAGCAGTTCCCGGGGAGACATGCCTTCGAAGTAGCCGCCGGGCCCGGTGTAGGGGTCGGCGCCGGTCAGGGTGGGGTCCTGTGCGTAGAAGGCGAGGTTGGGCGAGTAATCGCGCACGATCAGGCCGTAGCGCTGCGCCGCCCGCGCGATCATGGCCGTCAGGCGGGGCAGGTGCAGCGCCGCCAGGTTCAGGTGCGGGTCGAGGCGCAGATGCGCGCCCTCGGGGAGGGCCAGCGGGTCGGGCGAGCTCCCGTCGCTGCGCTGGGCCGGCGACGCGAAGACCCCCGCGCGCACGTTCGGAATGGCAATCGCGAGTGCGTGGTCGATGCTGCCGCGAGCGAGGTCTTCGAGGGTGATCAGACCGCCGAGCAGCTCCAGCGAAGATGCCGAGACCCCCCAACCGGGTCTCGCACCGGGCCACGCCCTCGGTCCGTATACGCCCGGGTTCTCGGACACGTGACGCATCGCTCCGCCCCAGATCGCGTGCCAGCCCGACGGTCCGTGCGACATGCGCCAGAACTCCCAGAGCCTGTCGCGGCTCGGCTGCACGACCACGAGGACTTTTTCGTTGCCGGCCGCGGGACGCGCCGCGGCAGGCAGCGGCACGGCGTTCCAGGCCGCCTGCAATGCCGGCGAGCGCGAGGGACGATCGAGCGTCACGCGGACGGTCGGCTGATCGCGCCCGACGGTGTAGACGGGAACGCTCGAGGAGGTCGTGTTGATCCACGGCCAGTGGCCGGGCGCTCGTTCGCCCGCGAGCTGCGCGCTGAACGCGGCGACGATCTGTGCCGAGCCGGGGTCGAGCGCGGCATCGCTCGGCACGGGCCGATTCCAGAAGCTCGACGGCGAGAACAGGCGGTGTCGTGCGGTGGCCGAGCGGCTGAACGCGACCGTCGAAGCGACGGCGTGCCCGGCCGCCGGGCCGTCGCGCCCGGCGAGATCCGCATGGCCTCGAGAGGCGCCTCCACAGCCTGCGCACGCCAAGCAGAGGCAAAGCAGCAAGACCGCCGGCAGCCTGGCCATCGCGCTCACACCGCCCAACTGGAGAACGCCTTGCCGGTCAGCGCGCGCAGGCGTTCGGCCTGCGGGCGGTAGAGCTCGTTCAGCCGCTCGAGCAGCTGCTCGTCGAGCGCCGGCGTCTCCAGCGCCGGCCACATGCGCGCCTCGACGGCGCGGCGCGTCGCCCGGCGCAGGCGCTGCGGGACCCACCGCGTGCAGGGAACGACCAGTCGATCGACGAGCTTCGTATATGCAGGGGAGTAGGCGCGCCAGTCGCTGCTGTCGGAGAGTTGCTCATCCACGCGCAGGGACTCGGCCGCCGCGTCTACGGACAAGAACGAGAAGATCTCGTTGAGCGTCGTGCGCCGATCGGCGAGCAGGTCGGCCTGATCGATCACGAGCACCCGCTCCTGTGAGAACTGCTCGAAGTAGCGCTCCAGCTGCGATGCATACAGGCTCGGCCAGATGTAGGGCGAGCGGCGGTCGGTGAAGTCGCCCAGCGCCTGCTCGATCGGGCGGCGCTCGCCGAGAAAAGCGGCGCGCATCCTGTAGTGGGAGATCGTGCGCGCGACGGGGTCGCGAACGAGATACAAGAAGCGCGCCCCGGGCACGAGCTCCTTGATGCGCGCGGGAGCGCCGCGGCGGCGCGGGTGGATCGCATAGTCAGTCGACGCCTCGCCGCGCACCGCAACCGCCGGGTCGAACAGCGCTTCGTAGTCGGCCAGCCGGCTCACACGGCCGGGTGCGTAGGGGACATCGCCCTCCGGTCCGGCGAAGAAACGCGGCTCCTTGTTGGCCGACATCTGGATCTCCGGATGGCGGTCCAGGTAGAGATGCAGGCTGGTGGTGCCGGCCTTGGGCGCGCCGATGATGAAGAACGTTGGTAGTGCCATGCTCGTGCTGCGCGCCGCTAGCCGCCCATCACCGAGTCAACGGCGCGGCCGGGGCCGAACTTGCGCCCGGCGCAAGCGCCGGTGGGTGGCGACCGTTGCCTTGACAGGTAGCCATGGCCAACCCCGAGCAGAGCGAGATCGCCGCAGGCGAGCAGGCGCGCACGCAGCGCGGCAGCTATCGCGCGGGCTTCTTCTTCGGCGGGCTGGGATTCGTGCTCGCGACGCTGCTGGGGATTCTCTCGATGCTCGCCACTTCGCGCCTGTACGGCGTCCGCGTTATCGGGCAGTTCGCGCTCGTCTCGGCGCCGGTCGGCGCCCTGTGGGTGCTTTCGACGGTCAAAGAGCAGCAGGCGCTGATCAGGGAGATCACCGGCCTGGCTCCGCGCGAGCCGCGCGTCACGCAGCTGTTCGCAGCGGTGTTCACGTTCTCGGCCGCCCTCACGGCGCTGGTCGCGATATTCGACGCAGTCGCGTGCTGGCTGGTCTTTCGCGGTCCGCTGCACGCACCGAAGCTGCTCGCGCCGGCGCTCGTGAGCATTGCGGGTTACGTGCTGATCACGAACACCGCCTGGAACCTCGATTCGATTCTCTCGGCGTTCGTGGCCGGCCGGCAGATCTTCTGGGTGCGCCTGCACGAAGTGCTCAGCTTCATCGCGATCGCAGTGGTCGTCGGCTCGCTCTGGCGATCGGTGTGGGGACTGGTGATCGCCACGCTCGGCGCTTCGCTGACCGCGCTCGCGCACCGTGTCGTGTCGGCGCGCGCGTTCGCGCGGCCTCGCCTGAGCCGCCGGGAATACCGTCACGGGCTCGCGGTCCTGCCGGAGCTACTGCGCTTCGGCCTGAAGGCCACGCCGGGGCAGGTCGCGCAGGGCGTCAGCCAGCAGGGCGGGATCTGGGTTCTCGGCACGCTCGCACCGGTTGCCGTGGTCGGCGCCTACAGCCGCGCGCAGATGATCCCGCAGCGCCTGCAGCAGGCGAGCATGCGGATCAGCGAAGTGCTCTACCCGACGCTCGTCGGGCGGCACGCCAGCGGCGACAGCCACGGCTTCGACCGCGCGCTGATCGACTCGATCCGCTACGAAGCGATCGGCATGCTGCTGATCGCGGCGACGATCGGCGGCGCCGCGCGATCGGTCCTGGCACTCTTCGGACCGGGCTTCGCACGCGCGACGACCGCGCTCGCGCTGCTGGCGCTGTACCCCGCGCTGGCTTCGGCGACCGTCACGCAGACGCAGGCCCTATGGGCGACCAACCGGCCCGGCATCACGAGCCTGATCGCGATCGCACGCACCGCGCTCACGCTCGGCCTGCTGGCGATCCTGACGCCGCGCATCGGCATCGACGGTCCCGCCGTCGCGCTCCTCGCCGGTTACCTGGCGGTCGTGCTGCTGAGCGGCCTCGCGCTGCGCCGCTCGCTGGCTCGTCCGCTGCGAGCCACGTGGCCGTTGCGCGAGCGCCTGGCGCTGGGCGGAGCGTATGCCGGCGGCTTCGCCGCCGCCAACGGCGTGGAGCGCGCCATCGGCACGGCCGCCGGGCTGCCGCTGAGCCTGGCCGCCGGGACGGTTGCGTTCCTCGGCGTGTTCCTGACGATCGGCGGCCTCAACGGTCGCGATCGCGACCGCCTCAGCGAAGCGCTCGCAAAGCTCCAAGCGTGGCGCGCAAGGCGCGCGGCCAATGCCGCAGCGGTCCCGCTCCCAGACGCACCGCTGGGCGGGAACGCGGGCGGCTGAGCACCCCTGGGCGCCCCAGGCGTCTAGGTCAGGGAGCGGTCACGGCCGGCGGTGCGGCCGAAGGCGCGGGCGTCCCGGGCAGGGCGGCTCCGTCGATCGGCAGTACACGCATGCGGGCGGACATGTCGCCCTCGCCTGCGACATCGCCGAGCCGATCGGCGCCGGCCAGCGTGACCGGATCGCCCGCACGCTGAATCGAGAGGTGGGCGGCCTCGAGTGCACGGACGATCTCCAGCCCAAGTGCGCTGTTCGAGCGCGGCTCCTGGCCGGTGCGGATCGCGTTGGCGAAGTCGGCGAGCTCCAGGCCGAGCGGCTCGGCGGCTTCGATGCGCGGTACGACGATGTCGCCGCTGCGATAGGTCAGCTGGTACTCGCCGAACGTCGCGGGCGCCTCGGCCAGCGAGACGTCGAGACCGCGGTCGTAGATGCGCACGGCCTCGTCGGATGAGGTGTCCTCGTACTGCACCATGCGCTTGGAGCCGACGACGACCATCTGGCGCACCTTGCGCGGCGCCAGCCAGGAAATCTGCACGTTGGCGGTCGTCCCGCCGGCGAACGTGACCGTCAGGAAGGCCGTCTCGGGCACGCCGTTCTGGAAGATGCTCTGCGCGGAGGCGGCAATCTGCACGACCGGCCGGCCGAGCCAGTAGAGCAGGATCGAAAGGTCGTGCGGCGCGAGGTCGCTGATCACTCCGTCGGCCTGGTACAGGCCGAGGTTCATGCGCGAGGAGGTGACGAAGTAGACGTCGCCGAGCTCGCCCGAGCGAATCAGCTCGCGCACCTTGTTGACGGGCGGGCTGTAGACGAACGTGTGCCCGGGCATCAGCACGCGGTCGACCTGCGCCGCGAGCGCGATCAGCTCTTCGGCCTGTGCGACGCTGGTTGCCAGCGGCTTCTCGACGAGCACGTGCTTGCCGGCCTGAAGAGCGCGGCGCACGAGGTCGTAGTGCGTGCGCGGCGGCGTGGCGATCGACACGGCCTGCACGCGCGGATCGAGCAGCAGCGCGTCGAGATCGGGCTCGGCCGCCCTCGCCGGGTAGCGACGGCTGAATTCCTCCGCGCGGGCCGGGTCGCGCTCGCAGAGCCCCATCAGGCGCAGCTGCGGGCACTCGAGGATGTTGCGCACGACGTTGGGGCCCCAGTAGCCGTAGCCCACGACTGCGACCCCTATCGGCGTCGTGATCATCTCGTTCGTGCCTCCGCTCGATCGTTGTAGGCAGCGGCTCCTGCCGTGCTCGGCATGACGCCACTGCCAAGATCAACGCGGCGATCGGCCGCCGGCTTGCGCGCGGGTCGGCGGCGGCACATCGCTAGGCGACCCCGCGACGCAGCAGCAGCACCCACGGAGTGCGCACGAGGATCGACAGGTAGAGCTTCAGCGAGCGCCGCTGCACCCACTCGAGGTCGAGCGCGATCATCTCGCGGTAGGTGCGTTCGCTGCGCCCGCTGACCTGCCACAGCCCGGTCATGCCCGGCTTGACGTCGAAGCGGCGGTCGAAAGCTCGCGGGATACAGCTCGGCCTCGTAAGGGATCACCGGGCGCGGCCCGACGATCGACATTCGCCCGACGAGCACGTCGTAGAGCTGCGGCAGCTCGTCGAGGCTCGTCTTGCGGAGAAAGCGCCCGACGCGCGTCACGCGATCGTCGGACGCCAGCTTGTAGAGATCGCGGCCGTCCTCCCCGGCGTGCGTGCTCTCGCTGCCGCCGATCAGCGCGCGTACGTACTCGCGATGGACACGCGGGTCGGCCTGCAGGCGCATCGTGCGGAACTTGTGGACCGTGAACGCGCGCTTGCCGAGCCCCAGACGGCGCTGGCTGAAGATCGCCGGGCCGCCGCGTTCCAGGCGGATGGCGACGCAGGCGCCGGCCAGCACGGGCAGGGCGGCGAGCAGGCCGAGCGAGGCGATCAGCAGATCGAGCGCGCGGTAGGCGGCCAGCGTCGCCACCCTCTGGCGGACTGCGCTCTGCTCTTCCTCGAAAGCGATCGTGGACATGTCCTCGCCCGATCAGCCCACCACGGGCGCGAGCTCGGCGGCATTTGCGACGCAGGCGCTCACGGCGTGTGCGACCCGCTCGATCTGCGCATCGGTGATCGCCGGGAACATCGGCAGGGAGAGGATCTCGCCGGACAGCCGTGTGCACTGCGGCGCGACGTCGTGCCCCTCGCAAATCCCGGCGTAGGCCTCGGAGCGATGGATCGGCGTCGGGTAGTGGACGCCGGTGGCAACTCCCTGGCGAGCGAGCAGCTCACGGACGGCGTCGCGCCGGGGCGTTCGGATGACGAACTGGTGGTAGACGTGATCGCCGCCGGGATCGACGGGCGCCGGCGCGGCGACCTGCTCGATGTCCTCGAGGGCCGTGCGCAGGCGACCGGCTGCTGCACGCCGCGCGCGGTTGCAGTCGTCCAGCCGCGAAAGCTTGACGCGCAGGACCGCCGCTTGAATCGCGTCGAGCCTGCCCGTGGTGCCGACGATGCGATGGCAGTAGCGCGGGCTCTCGCCGTGCGAGCGCAGCAGACGCACGCGCTCGGCGATCTCCGGGCGCGACGTCACCACGGCGCCGCCGTCGCCCCAGGCGCCGAGGTTCTTGGCCGGGTAGAACGAGAACGTGCCGGCGTCGCCGATCGTCCCGGCGTGGCGGCCGCGGTAGACCGCGCCGTGAGCCTGCGCGGCGTCCTCGACGAGCAGCAGCCCGCGCGAGCGCGCGAGCTCGGCGACCGGGTACATGTCGACCGTGCGGCCGAACAGGTGGACGGGGATCACACACCGCACCGCGGGGGTGAGCGCCGCCTGGATCGTCTCGGCGGTGACCAGCTGGGTCTCGGGCTCGACGTCGGCGAATCGCGGTCGCGCGCCGACGAGGCTCACGGCCTCGGCAGTCGCGATGAACGAGTTGGCAGGGACGACGACCTCGTCGCCGGGGCCGATACCCAGCGCGCGCAGCGAGAGGACGAGCGCTTCGGTGCCGGAGGCCACGCCCACCGCGTGGGTTGCCCCACACCAGCGCGCGTAGTCGGCCTCGAACTCCTCCACCGCGGCACCGCCGGTGAACGCGCCGGCCGCCGCGACGCGACCTACCGCGGTCAGCAGCTCGTCGAGCAGCTGCGGATCGTGCTGGTCCATGACGGTCAGCGGGACGCCGGCGGTGGCAGCGCTCATCGCGCGACCGCCACCGGCGAGTCCAGCCGCTCCCCGCCGAGCCCGAGGATGCCCATGCCGAGACCTCGATCCGGGTCGAGGATCAGGCTCACGGCCTCGTTGCGCGAACGCACGCCCAGCTTGCCGAACGCGGAGGAGAGATGACTCTTGACGGTGCTCTCGGCGAGGAACAGCTGCTCGGCGATCTGGCTGTTCATGTAGCCCATGACGACGAGCCCGAGCACCTGCTTCTCCCTGGCCGACAGCGCCGGCGGCTCGATCTGGCGCGACTGTGCGCGCGGCACGCAAACCTGCCCGGCGACGACCGCCCGCAGGCAGGGCACGAGCGCCAGGCGCAGATCAGCGCGGCCGACGACCCCGCAGGCGCCGGCAGCCAGCGCAGTGCGCACCTCCCAGCGATCGATCCGCTCGCACACGAGCACGAGCGGCGCCTGCGACCGCTGCATGACCGGCTCGATGAGCTGGGCCATCGGCGCGGCCGTGCCGGCGACCTGCAGGACGACCGCCGCCCAGTCTTCGTCGTGCTCGCGCGCGGGCAGCGAGTCGGCCGTGTCGAAGGCCTCGACCGCACACCCGTCGCCGTGCAGGATCTCGGCGATCTGCTCGTCGGCTGAGATCAGCGCGACCGCCGCGGGCAGCGCGCGGCGGGATGCGATGCGCGGCTTTGACATGCACGACTAACGGCATCGGCGACGGCGGACTTTCAGCGCGAGCCGCGAGCCGCAGCCGGTGGCCGCGCGTCCGGGCACTAGGTGGCCGGACGGCTCACGGACGCGCGAAAGCCGCCCGTGGAGGCGGCTTTCGGTTGCTACTCGGCGAGCCTCCAGCCATACGGCCGGAGGCGCCTACTTCACGGATTCGATTTGCAGCCGACGGCAGGGTTGCTGGGGCCGACGGTGTATCCGCCGACTTCCCCGGGAAAGCCCGCGTCTCCCCCGGTGCCGCCGAGACACGCTGCGGTCAAGTCCTGCAGATCGCCGTAGTCCACGACCTGCGGCGTCTCGTAGCGCTCTGAAACAACTTGATCGTCCATGTCGGTTGGTCCTTATCGATTGATGTCTGACCCGCCGTCAGCGAGACAGCCCGATGACACTTGGGAGCGTAAACCAAGCACCCGGGCGTCCAGGGTGGAAAAACGTATGAATGCGCGCCCGGCGCGAGACGGCGCTCAGACGCGCAGACGCGGTCTCTCGGGAGCCCGTTCGACGTCGATCGCCGTCGTCGTCGTCGTGAGCCCCACGGGCAGATCTGGCCTCGCGCCGCCCGCCGCCTCACAGCGCAGCCAGCACTCGGCCGTGAGCAGGCGCCACACCTGGTGCATCCAGGCGAAGCCCGGGGCCGGCGCTCGCGAGCCGGCATCGAACAGCGCTCGTCTCATCGCGCGCTGATCCACGTAGGCGCCGAGCTCGGCGCCCGGTTCGGTCAAGATGCGGCGCACCGCCACGCCGTCGCCCATCAGGCAATCGACGATCAGCGAGTCGAACCACGCCTTGGCAGGGCGCAGACGCACGCTGTCGGGCAGCCGCCCGGCCATGCTCCCGCGCAGCAGCGGGCGATTTCGGCGAGGGTCGAGGCTCGACTCGGGCTGCGCGGCGAGGACGAGCTCGACGAGATCGAGGTCGAACAGCGGGTGGCGCGAGTGCAGCCCGGCGAGCGCGGCCCGCCGGCGATGGTGCTCGAAGACGCCTGCCTCCTCCACCCCGCGCGTGAGACCGTGGGCGGCATGCGCCCACCAGCGCGGCCCGTCCAGCCGCTTCCACGCGAGCGGATCGTCGGTCTGGGCGACCGCGCGGGCCGCGCCACGCCTGAGCCACGGCGGCAGCCTGCGCGTAGCGAACGGCCGCGAGAGCGCATCGTGCAGACGATACGGGGCCGCACCGGCCAGGCCGAAGCGGGCGAGCACTCGCGCGACCTGCCGACGCGAAGGACGTTCGCCGGCTCCGGGCAGCTCGAGCGAGTGAGCGTGCGCCGCGCGCAGGCGCCCGCGACGCACGTCGTCGGCGAGCAGGTAGCCGCGCGCCGCGAACAGCTCGTCGCCGCCGTCTCCGCCGAGCGCGACGAGCACGCCGTCGGATGCCGCGACGCGCAGCAGCGGCAGCGTCCAGAAGTCGCCCCAGGCGGCGGGCGGGGCGCTCCACTCGGTGACCGCATCGAGCACGCCTGCGAGCAGCCCTCCCGCGCGAACGTGCGCGGTGGCTCCGGACAGCGCGAGCCTTTCGCGCAGCTCCGCGATCAGGCTCGACTCGTCGACCGCGGGGTGCTCGGGGAACACACCGGCATATGCCGAGATCGCGCCGGGCGCCAGCCCAGCCGCGACCGCCGCGACAGCGGCCGAGTCCAGGCCGCCGCTCATCAGCACACCGGTCCGCGCTCCAGGATCGACGCGGCGAGCGACCGCGCGCTCGAGGGCCGCCTGCACGCGCTCGGCGAGCTGCGCCGCCGGCAGTGGCTGGGGCTCGACGAAACGCGGTGCCCAGTAGGCGTGCGCGCGCGCGCCGTGGCGGTCGAGCAGCAGCATCGAGCCGGGGTCGAGGCGGTGGATGCCGGCGAACAAGGTGTGCGGCCCGGGGCGATTGCTCATCGCCAGCCAGTGAGCGACGCCCGCGCGGTCGGGCTGCGGTCGAGCCGGCAGCAGCGCCAGCAGCTCGCCGAGCTCCGTCGCGAAGCTCAGGGCGCCGTCATCGCCGTGCAGATATGCGCAACGCACGCCGAGCTGGTCGCGCGCGAGCACTCCCTCTTGACGCTCGTCGTCCCAGATCATCAGCACGAAGTCGCCGCGCAGCCGCGCGACAAGGTCGCGCCCCCAGCGCCTGTAGCCGGCGGCGAGCACCCGCTCGCGTGCCGGCAGGTCCACGCCCGGCTCGGGGAGCGCGAGCTCCCGAGCGAGCTCGTCGGCGTTGTCGACGAACCCGCCGAGCAGGCAGCGCGGCTCTTGCTCTGCAGGTCGCGGGCCGCTGCACACCAGATGCAGCGGGCCGAGCTCGAGCAGCGTCGTATCGGCACAAGCCAGCGCACCGGCGAGGCGCCGGCTCGCATCGAAGCCGCGACGGTCGAACACGCCGGCGATGTGCCGGGTCATGTCAGACCGCCTAGCCGGAGGTCGATGGCAACGGCCAGCTGCGCCGCATCGACCGCCGCGCCGAACGACACGCGCTCGACGCGCTGCGCGGCGGCGAGCGCGCACACGTCGAGCAAGCGCCGCAGGCGCTCGGGCTCGGCGAGCACGAAGTTGAACGTCGCGGCGAGCAGCAGGCGGGCGTCTGCGACGGGCTGGAAGCGGGGTTGCGACGGCCCGTCGGGATGCCTGTCGAGCAGGAACAGCGCCGCCAGCGGGGCCGGTCCACCGGCGCCCTCGGTGCGCACGAGCCGTTCGCGCGGGGTGATGCTGAGCACCTCGCGGTCGTCGTCGCGCGGCTTGTGCGGCGCGTCAGCCTCGAGCCCGGCTGGATCGAGGCTCGTCACCGCAGCGCCCGCATGCGCGAGCAGCTCCTCGCCGCTGCGCTCCAGCGCGAGCACGTCGTCGGCGAGGAAGGCGGCACCCCGCCGGCACAGCTCGTACGCGACGGAGGACTTGCCGGCGCGCGAGGGACCGGCCAGCGCGACCGCGCGCTGACCGGCGACGACTGCGCTTGCGTGGAACACCTCCAGCCCGTGCAGCAAGGCGGCGAAGGGCAGCACCTGGGCGATCAGCAGGCGTTCCCAGCCGTCATCGTCGCCGCCTCGGCGGCTGCACGCCACCTGGCGCCCGTCGCCCGACAGCCTGTGCGTTCCGTAGCCCGCGCCGCCGATCAGATAGCCGGCCGCCGGGTGGGCTTCGATGCGCAGCACGGAGCTGCCGTCCGGTGCCAGCTGCTCGCTGATCAGCTGCGCGTCGTCGGGCCAGTCGAGTGCGCTCCCCTCGCCAAGGATGCGGACATCCAGACGCAGTCGCCGCCCGGTCGCCGCGGCGCGCGCTCGGGCCAGCACCGGTGGAAGCCTGTCGGCGCAGACGTCGATTCCGAACACCGTCGCCGTGGCCGGCGGCGCCGGTGCGGTCGCCGAGGCGGATGAGGCGGCCGCGCGATGACAGGCCACCGGCGCGCCTACAGCTCTACGAGGCGGCCGAAGGAACCGTCGCCGGGCGACAGCACGGGATCGCCCGCGTACTCGACCCAGGCGTGCGCGAGGAACTCTGGCACCGTGCGCGCGCCGATGACCAGCTTGGCGGGAACGCCGCGGCGCGCGAGCAGCCGCACGAGCACGAGCGAGCGTATGAGACAGCGCGTGTCGCCCGGCAGCGGCGAAAGCGTGCGCGAGACTGCGCGACCGAGGCGCCGTGCCCGCGCGAGAACGACATCGGCCGGCTCGCCCGGAGTCGCGCCGGGATCGCCGGCGCCGCCGTGCGATTCCGGGGCGCGCAGCGTGGCGAGCACGGAGGCGATCGGTGCGCGGCGCAGCGCCCTCCAGGCGAGCAGGTAGGCCAGCACGATCTCCAGCGCGAGCCGCACGCGATCGAGCCGGCTGAGCGGGCGTTCGGCCAACACCGCCGGCCGGCGAGCGCCGCGCGCCTCAGCCGGCGAGGCCATCGTCGACCTCGATCAAGTCGCGGTCGAGCAGCAGGGTGCACAGCTCGCACATGTCGCGCTCGACGACGCCCTGCTCCTGGCGGTAACCGGTGGCCACGGTCGCGGCTGCCTGGCGCAGGCTGACGGCTTGCTCGAGCGCCTCGAGCATGCGCCCGGCGGTCGCGTTGAGCCCGTGGTAGCGGCCGGTGTGCAGATTCAGCAGGACCGTCTCGGAGGGAAAGCTGCGATAGACGACGTGCTGAGGCACCGTCACGCGGGCGGTCGCCGTCACGGTGGTCTCGGGCATCGTCTTGCGGCTCACGTCGATCGCCTAGTACTCGATGATCGTTCCGCGCCGCTGGCCGAGACGAATCGCGCTCGCCAGTGCGTAGGTGGACAGTGGCAGGAGCACCGCCGCGAACAACCCCAGCTTGAGCAGCGGCCCGCTCATCGATTCGCCGAGCGGCCCACCCACGAGCAGGTGGCGCAGCGCGGAGGTGGCTGCCGTGAACGGCTGCAGCTTGGCGGCGGTTTGCGCCCAGTGGGGCAACAGCGTGACGGGGAAGTACAGGCCGCCGATGATCGACAGCAGCGCGATCACCCAGCTCGTGCCGACGTTGCCCTGCTTGATGACGACGGTGAGGGCGGCGAACAGCAGGCCGAAGGGCAGGAAGGCGAGCAGCGCGAGCGCCATCACGGGCACGCTCAAGGGGACGGTCGACCACTGCAGGCGCAAGCCGAACAGAACGCAGCCCAGCCCGAGCGTGAGCGAAGCGAGGACGAAGGAGAGCAGCAAGGGAAACAGCGTCATCGCCATCACGCTGCGCACCGCTCCGAAGGGGGAGAGCAGGAGGCGGTCGAAGGTGCCGGCGACGAGCTCCTGGCGAACGAGTTCGGGGATCGAGAAGCACGAGTACATGACGCTGACCATGGAGATACCGACGACGACGAAGCCGAAGTAGCCGCTGGAGGACTTGAAGCCGTTGACGTGCACGAGCCGCGAGACGTAGTAGAAGAGCGTCAGGCTGAAGACCGACGTGAGCAGCTGGCTGACGATGCGCGTGCGGTAGGAGAGGTAGACGCTGAGATCGCGGCGCATCACCGCGAAGAAGGCCTGCCCGGCGGTCAGTGCTGCGCTCATCTCGCTACCGCCTCGCCGCGGCGCCGGCAGATCGTCATGCTCGCTCCAGCCTGCCTGCTTCGAGCACCCACCGGGCGTCGAAGGCCATGTCGAGGTGCTCGCCGCTGGGCGAGCACCAGAGGACCGCTCCGTCGCGAGCGAGCAGCTCGTCGATCGCTTGGCGCAGCAGCGCGGCGCCCTCGCCGTCGAGGCTCGTCAGCGGCTCGTCGAGCAGCACGATCTCCGGGCGCGGCAGGAAGGTCATCGCGACACGCAGGCGCTGGCGCTGACCCATCGACATCCGGTCGACGCGCTGGTCGGCCAGCTCGCGCAGGTCGAACGACGCGATCGACTGCTCCACCGCGCGGCGAAAGAGCGGGCGCGGGATCATCGTGATCCTCGCCCAGAACTCGAGCTGGCGGCGCACCGTCAAGCGCGCGTAGAGGCCCCTGTCCCCGGCGGGGAGAAACGACACGAGGCGCTGGTAGCGAACGCGGTTCTCGGCCGCGGTGACGCCCCACACCTCCGCACGGCCGCACTCGGGCTCGATCAAGCCGGCCGCGACCCGCAGCATCGTCGTCTTGCCCGCGCCGTTGCGTCCGCCGACCCACGTCGCCGTACCCTCGCCGAGCACGAGCTCGAGCTCGTCGAGCACCGGCGCCTGGCCGGTGCGCCAGCGCTTGCTCACCCCTCGCAGGGCCAGCGGGAACGCCTCGTGGCGGCTCCCCTCGCCGGCTTGCACCGACGCGGTCCCTGCGGCGAGCGCTTCGGGGCGGGCGAGAGCGGGCGCGACGTCTGCGTCGAGCGAGCGCAGGGTCATGCCGGGCTTCCCGCCGCAGCGAGGCACGGCTCGTCCACCAGGGCACGCTCGATCAGATCGGCGACGTCGGCCGGCCGGTCGCCGCTGTCGCAGCTCAGCCGCAACAACCTTGCCGACGCCGTCAGCTCGGCATACAGCGCGAAGCGCGCCCGCTGGCGCGCGAGGTCGTTGTCCAGGCCGAGCATGTACGGCGCGAGGGCTTGCGGGCTCGGCGGCAGCGTATGCGCGCTCAGCGTCAGCCCGGGGCGCCTGTCGAGCAGGCAGATGCCGTGCACGCGCCGCGATGCGCGCGCGACCGAGCGGGCCGCGACCCAGCGCTCGTGTCCCAGACGCCCAAGTGTGTCGACGAGCGAGGCCGCAGCCCCGTGGTGCTCGGGGGCGAGGTTCATGTGCGGCGTCGCGGGGCGCGCAAGCGGCCCGCGCGGGCCGTCGCCGAGCGTGACCACGTCGTCGCTCAGCAGCGCATGCCCTCGGCGCATCAGCTCCAGGGCGAGCGTCGTCTTGCCCGCGCCGGGAGGCGCGACGATCGCGATCGCGCCGTTCGGCGAGTCGACGGCGCTGGCGTGCAGCGCCTCCGAGCCACGCACGAGGCCGATGTCCGCAAGCACCTTCGTCAGCAGCACGCGCTGCCAGTGCAGGCCGGCGGCGCGAGGCGCACACGTCAGCGAGCTCTTGGCCGCGTCCAGGTGAAAGCGCGCGCGCTGGTCGTAGGTGAAGAGCATGTCGCCCGCTCCACCGCGCTCGACGAGCAACTCGCAGCCGTCGCCGAGCCGGCCGCGCCACAGAGGCCCCGCGCGCGACCCACTCCAGTAGTCGGCGAGCTGTGCCGGCGCGGCCAGGCGCATCGTGACCGTCGGTAGGTCGTCGGCCGCCGCGGGGGTCATCCCCGGCAGCGCGAAGTCACAGCGCAGATCCAGGCCATGGGCGACGTAGCGAGCGTCCATCAACTTCTATAACTGGCCCGCCGCGAGCATTCTTTCGCCCGGCTCTGCGGCGCTCGCCGATGGTGCGGATCGGGTGGCGTCCGGCGTCAGGGGCGTCGCCCGCGCCGGCGCGGGTGCAACGGCTTCGGCGGCCCGTGGTCGAGGCGCTTGGTTCTGCACGTGTGGTAGGTGCGACTGCCCGCGAGGCGCCGGCCGAGGACCGTCGAGGCAACGATGTGGACCGTGAAGGTCCCGCGCGGCAGCCCCCTGAGGTTGATCGTCGCGGTGAACGTGCGCCCGTGGCGCAGGACGGTGATCTTGCGTGCGCCGAGCGTGACGACGACGCTCTTGAGCGGATCGCGCTTGGGGTCTTTCAGATGGATCGGGAACGCGCGGGCGCTGAAGCACCTGCGCGAGCTCGGCAGCGACACCGCGCGCTTGAACGCGAGCGTCTTCGTTTCGGCCGGCAGCGCTCCGATGAGCGCCGATTCGAAGCAGCCGTAGGTGACGTTCAGGCGCACATCGCTCGCGCTGATCGTCGGCTGGCTGCTGCCGGGCGAGCTGAAGCAGACGATCAGCGTCCTAGCTCCGTCGGGCGCTTTGAGCACCCGCCATGCAGTCGGGCCGAGCACAGGGTTCGCCCGGCACGGGTTGCCTTCGAAGTACCACTGATGAAAGCCCCAGTAGGAGCCGTCGGGCTGCAGGCGCATGCCCGTCCACATGTGTTCGCCGACAGCATGCGAGCACTGCGCGAATTTCGTGGGTTCGACGACCGTCCCGAGGAAGGAGCCGTCGGGCTGAGGCTGAATCGCCACCTCGCCGCCGTTGAACGACCACACCGCTTCGATCGGCGCGGCGGGCGCTGCAGTCGCCTGTGCGAGCGATCCGCCGAGCAGCAGCAGGACACAACCCAGCGCTGCGAAGGCCACACCGACGTACGAGCGGCGCTCACGCAGGCGAGCTGTCGGACCGTCGGTCGATCGCGTTCGCTGGAGGGCTGCCATCGCTTCCATGAACGCACTTCGGGGCGCGCTTCTTCTGCACGTCCCCCAGCGCGCTCGCGGCGAGGCGCTGGACGACCCATGGCCTGCGCCCGCCGCGACGTCCTCGCGCGGAATCTCGTCGCGAAGCGGAGCATCGTACGCTACTCTCCTCACTTTATTCACCGGGTTAGTAATGATTGGAGCGCGAGTGTCGTCGAGAATGGACCGACGGTCGTTCATCAAGAAGTCCGCCGCCGCCGGAGCGGGCCTCGTGGGCGCGCAGGCGCTCGCGCCGTTCGCGGCGGCCGCGAAGTCGCAGCGGCGGCCGAACATCCTGGTGATCGTCGTCGACGAGATGCGCACGCCCCAATGGTTTCCTTCGCAGGAAGCGCTCGACACGCTGCTGCCGAACCTGGCGCGGATTCGCAGCCGCGCGACGTCGTTCGAGAACCACTACACGGCCGCCAACATGTGCGTAGCCGCGCGCGGCACGATGCTGACCGGCCTGTACGGGCACCAGACGGGCTGCATGCTGACCAAGGCGGTTGCCGACAGCAGCACGCTGAGCGACAAGTTCCCCACCTGGGGCACGATGCTGCGCCAGCATGGCTACAGGACCACGTGGTGGGGCAAGTGGCACCTCGGCCCGGTTCCCGACAAGACCGAAGGCGGCCTGGAGCCCTACGGCTTCGATGGCGGCACCTACCCCTCGCCGAACGGCAATCCCGAGCAGGGCAAAGAAAAGGACCCGGCGATCGCCGATCAGTTCATCGAATGGATCGACGGCGTGTCCGGCCACAAGCCCTGGTGCACGACCGTCTCACTCGTCAACCCGCACGACATCAATTGGTGGCCGCGCTTCACGAGCGCCGACGAAGTGACCGCGAACGCCGACTACCGCTTCGGCGGGAGTCCGGCGAACGTCGAGACGGCGGCGCAGCTGCTCGCCAACAAGCCGCGCCTGCAGACCGCTCTGGAGCAGACGATCGCGATGGCGAGCGGACCGGTGCCCAACGAAGGCGGCCCGCTCGAAGAAGCGAGCTGGGCGGAGAACCGCACGATGTACCTGATCTACCAGCAGGAAGTCGACGCACAGATCGGCCGCGTGCTCGACGCGCTGCACGCGCGCCCGGACCTGGAGGAGAACACGATCGTCGTCTTCACCGCCGATCACGGCGAGTACGCCGGCTCGCACGGGCTGCGTGCGAAGGGCGGCGGCGCCTACGAGGAGGCGATCAACGTGCCGCTGTACGTCTACGACCCGCGCGGACAGCTCTCCAACGGACCCAGCGTGCGGACACAGCTGACGTCGACTGTCGACCTCGCGCCGATGCTTCTCACCATCGCCACCGGATCCTCCAGCTGGCGCTCCAAGGCACGCTACGCACACCTCGCCTCGCGCGCGGACATCGCACAGATCGCTGCCAATCCCTCGGCGGCCGGGCGCCCGTGGATCGCTCACATCACCGACGAGACGACCGTCGAGGAGCTCTCCTACACCTACAGCTTCGCCAACGAAGCGCCTCACCACGTGGCCGCCGTGCGAACGCCATCGGCGAAGTACGCCGTCTACTCGCCGTGGAAGGACGGCACGATCGAAGTGGACACCTCCGATCAGGACTTCGAGCTCTACGACTACTCCAGCAGCGGTGGGCAGCTCGAGCTGGACAACATCGCCGGTAAAGGCTCGCCGCTCCAGGCGGAAATGTCGGCGCTGTTGCAGAGCCAGGTGATCCCCAGCGAGATCCGCGCGCCGCTCCCGCGGCATCTGCGGGCGGCACAGAAAGAAGGGATGGAAGACTTCTACGCGAGAAGCGCCGAACTGACGCCGTAGCCAATACGTCCGCAAGGCCCAGAGCGCCGGGAGACGGCACCTATAGTCGCGCCTGCATGTTGCGGACGCGAACAAGGGCGCGCATCGGGCTGGTGCTCGCGACGTCGGCGGCCATGCTGGCGACGCTGGGCATGACCGGCACGGCCGCCGCCTCGACGTCGTGCTCTCAGGTGCCAACCGTCTACGGGATCCCTCCGTGGGGCTTTCACACCGGCAGCTACACCGGGGAAAGCAGCTTCGCCAAGGGCCACGGGAACATCGACCTCGGCGCCAGCACGGTCTCGGGGATCATGTGCCAGCAGGATCGGTCCGGCGTGATCGTCATGTCGGTAGAGCACCACCTCGGCTACCACTCTCACTACGCGACGATGTGGGGCTACCCCGGGAACATCATGAAGATCAAGTTCCGGGTCACGAGCAGCACCGACAGCAAATGCGCCGTCGGCACCGTCGGTCGCGCGACGCTCTACGCCAGTTACAACGGCGTGCGCAGCGACAGCGTGCAGTTCTTCTTCCCTGCGCCCTGCAGGGAGCAGGACCGGCTCTATCACGGGACCCAGGTGAACAACCAGGTTCCGCCGCTTTA